>CAVTQP010000003.1:0-2665925 GCA_963736925.1 uncultured Actinomycetes bacterium | reverse complement strand
CCGCGGGTCTGCCAACCTTCGTGAGCACGACTTCGGTGAGGTCAACACGAAAGCGGCGGGAGCGGTCAGCGCCCTCAGAGTTTGTGACTTCTGTCGCGACGCCGGCGATCTTGGCGTCGCCATACCAGGAGCTCGGGTCATCGTCGGGAGGATCAACTGTGTGGCTGTGGAGGGCCATTCGTCCGTCCCGTCGGAGGTCGAGAGCTCAGCGGGCACAGGCCATCATCCCGAGGACAAGGCCCTCGTCGACAAAGTCGAGTTCAGTTCTGCTGATCCTGAGAGATCCGTCCTGGCGCAACGTCGCCATGGTGTGGTGCTTGTGGGAGCTCAAGAGCTGATGGACCCGTTCAGCGAAGCCCGACTCCGCCTCGTTGAAATCTTTCCAAGTCGTCATGGAGCCATCGTGGCACTTGATGAAAGACTCTTGGCTCGTGTCGACTACGACCATTCCACCACCTCGGGACTCGTCGGCCGGCCGCGTCCGAGCACAACGGCACGTTCGCCGAGCGGCACCTCGAGTAGACCTTCAGGACGACAGATCAGCGCTCTGTAGAAGAGCGTCCGCCAGGTTGGCCGGTCGTGACCACATCGGCCAGTGCCCGGTAGGTAAGACGACGATCTCAAGGTCGTCGAGATTGGGCAGCTCCGGGAAGAACAGGTGCCCAGCAAGCCCAGCTCCTGGACCTGATCGGCGCTAAACGAGCAAACAATCAAGGTCACTGGCACAGATTGCCGTCGAGGGTTGGTCAACCGTAGAGGCGTGCGAGCGGGACCGGCAGGATGCGGAATCGCCCGTAGGCGGAACTCGTCGAGGTCGCGATCATCAAGCCCAAGCGAGCTGGTCCCCGTGGCCTCAAACTCTTCCCAGCTCGGCAAGGGGAACTCAGCTATGGCCGGGTCAAGATCAGCCGACCGCACCGCCCTCGGGCAGCGGCCCACGGTCGACATAACCCCCCGTCGCACCAGGTGGGGGCGCCTGGTCGGTAGCGCCGTAGATGACCGCCCCGGCTCCGCTGTGACCAACCAAGATCGCAGGACGCTCGGGGTCTTCTTCCAGCGAGTCGACGACGGCTTGGACATGGTCATCAAGGCTGACAGCGTCTCGATTCGAGCCCCGGTCTTATAGGCCAGGCAATGTCAGGGCGCGAACATCGTGTCCGTCGGCGGCGAGCGGCCCGCTGACTCGATCCCACGCCCACTTTCCCAGCCAGAAGCCCGGTACAAGAATGAAGCGGGTTGGATGGGACATGACGCACAGTCTGTCTCAATCCGTGGACAACGCCGCAACCAGCGACTCGCCCCTAGAAGAGCCAGGGCAACCCCCGCTTGGCGAGGAGTGGTCGCAGTCGGGCATCCGCGACTCCTGACCTCAGTTGCCGACCAAACGGACGAGATGCTTGGGCGCGTGGGCCCGATAACTGTCAATCACAACTCCCGACCTCGTTCCAGTCGACGGGACGGTTTGTCAGGTCGAGGTAGTAGGTAACCCACTCATGACGGGCCATGTACTTCTGCAAACCAAACCGCTTGCTGTTCGAGCAGACCAGCTCCTGGTTCAGTCCGGGGGATCGGCTCGAACTCCGAGAGCTATCCCTCCATCCCCGTGCTCGTGCTCCGTGTACAGCGCGAAGTCCTTCTTGCCGACAAGGACCCTCGATTGGCGGATGGCAAATTTCGGCGAACGCCTCCGGAAGAGCAAGGCACATGGCTCTCAACTTGCCAGCTTGTCGGGACCGCGCATGCAGCTATCTGGTCTTGGCCGACCCCTCGATGCTGCTCCACGGCCAACGAACCGGTCGCTATCGCTGCCCATGTTGACCCCTGGGTGTGGAGCTCCAATCACTAGGCCACCTCGGGTTCAAATCAGTCCAGCCCGCTCGTCGATACTTTAGACACGGGGTCTCAAGGTCGATCTCTCGGCGGAGCTACGGCAGCGGCCGGTAGCGTCTCGGACGCCTCGGCGGGGACGGTCACCATGGATAACACGCCGACCAGCTGAACCCCGGCCATGGCAACAAACGCGGCCGTCAGCGAATACGGGACAAGGGGACCCGCTAACAGTGATCCGATCGGAACGCCGCTGAAGTTGAGCGCGGCCGAGATCGTAAAGGCCCGGCCCGGCCATGCGCGGTCGGTGCGTCGCTGTCGCATAGAGAACATTCCGATATCGATGGGCCCGTTGGCGAGGCCGAACACCACCAGGGCCACGGCGGCTACTGCGAGGCTGCCAGCCAGGGCGAGAAAGGCTCCCACGACACCGATGAGCAACATTCCGAAGATGACCAACTGCCGCTCCCGACCCTCGGTGCCGAGGCGACCTACAACGAGCCCCGATGCCGCGCCGGCGACACCCACACAGGCCCAGAGGGCCCCAACCTCCCCGGCACCGCCATTGAGTCGGTGAATTACGAGCACTGGAACAGCAACTATGGCCAGTCCGTAACCAAGATTCGACGCCGATAAGCCCAAAGCCGGTCCCCGAAAGGTACGATTCCTCGCTACGTAGACAATGCCGGCTGCCGCATCAGCCATCAAAGCGCGATCGGAACCCCTGATGCTCCCTGTCTCCGATATGCCGCTCACAACTACGGCTGCGGCGCTAAAGAACCCTACTGCCGCGATCAGTGCGGCCGAAGGGTCGATCGTTCCAGCCACGGTTCCCGCCAGCGCCGGGCCAACGATCATGGCGATGACGAACCCGGCACTGTCCACAGCATTGGCCCGATCCCACATCGACGGAGGCAACAACAAGGGAAGCAGCGTCCGGGTACCCGAGTTGCTCAGTGGGTAGGTCAGCGAGCTGGCGGCGGCGATGGCGATCAGAGCTCCGATGCTGAGCACCCCGCCGACCGCAAGGCAGACGATGAGAATGAGTGATGCGGCCACGACTAGGTAGTCGAGAACGATAAGGAAAGCCCGACCAAGGCGGTCAGCAGGGCGCCAGCTAATGGTGCAACCAGAAGCCCTGGGAACAGGCTGAAGAACACGACCAATCCCGCGTCCCCGGCAGAGTGGAACCTGCCAAGGGTGAATAAGACGAGGGACACCGAGAGCATCTGGCCCGCAATACGCCCGAGCAGGGCGCCCAGAAGGAGGCGTCGCATCCCGGGGACATAGAGGAGTGTCCGATATAAGGAGGTCCGTGGAGCCTCGGCTTGAGTGCTCACCAACCGAGGCTACCGAGATATGTGCTTGTGCTCTTCTATTTGTTGGGCAAGTCAGACGCAGGCCAACTGGGACTCCAACAGCCGTGGCAAGGGTGAGGCGCATTTGATTCAAGATTCGTTCAGTCTTCGGCCCCGAGATAGCTCCAAACGAGTGGGAATGACCCGATGCCTAGCCTCCGGCAGATCTTTTGTGCCGCCATGCCGACGGCTTCAGTGAAGGTAGGAAAGGCGAACTGCAGCTCGGCGACTTGCTCTACGGTCATGCCTGCGGCCATGCATGCCGCGACCACCTGGACGATCTCGGCGGAGTATTCACCGAGAACATCCGCGCCAAGGACGGTGTGGTTGCGCTGGTCGGCGATGAGCTTGCAAAAACCGCTGGGCCGGCCGTCGGCCACCGGTCGGAGAAGGTCGTCGTACCGGGCGATCCCCACCGCCGTGTCATGGTCTCGTGTGGCCTCGGCCTCGGTCAGGCCGACCCGACCATATTCCGGATCTGTGAAGCTGCCGCTCGGCACCACTTCATATGAGAACTCACGGGTGGGGCCCTCGATGGCGTTCCTTGCTGCAATACGGCCTTCGAGCCTCGCGGTCTGTACCAATTTCGAGATCCCGTTGACGTCACCAGCCGCAAAGATGTGTTCGACGTTCGTACGCAAATATTGGTCGACAGGAATAGATCCCGGCTGACTTATGATCCCAGCTGCGTCCAGTGCCAGGTCCTCGATGTTGGCCGGCCAGCCAACAGCGACGAACACGGCATCGAACGAAGCCTCGTGAATGGAGCTACTGGCAAGGTATCGCAGCCGGACTCGGTCACCTTTGGACTCCAGTGCCTGAACCAAGGTGTCGGTTTGGACCATGATGCCTCTGGCCTCGAACGCTCGTCCCAGCTCGGTTGAGACGGTGACATCGGCTGTGGGCACGAGGGTGCCATCCGCTTCGAATAGCCACACTTGTGCGCCGAGGTCCGCAAGGATCGAGGCGATCTGACAACCGGTGTCGGCCCCTCCCACTACAGCGACTTCTTGCGGCAAGGCCTTGACGGATCGGATATCCGTATAGCTGAGTGCAAGCTCAGCGCCAGGGACTCGCAAAGAGGCGGCGCGACATCCGACGGCGAGAACTATGCGATCTCCATACCAACGGCGATCATCGTTGGCACAAAGGGTGTGGGGATCGATGAAGCGGACCGGACCGAGGTTGTCCACCACGTCTATCCCTTGTTGGCGGAGGTGAGCGACCATCTGTCTCTTGTCATGGGCGTATCGCGCGACGCGGTCGCTGTTGGCCACCATGGCGGCAAAGTTGGGAACTGGCCTGGGTCCTTCGAGGCCGAAGTCGGCCCAGGATGACCAGTCCCTGGCCAGGCGGGCACTGCGGGCGAGGGTACGGACTGGCGCCGGTCCCGTATTGAGGCTGGTGCCGCCGACCTGGTCGGCCTCGAGCAAGGAGACTTCGACGCCGATCTCACGACCCTGCAGTGCAGCGGTGACTCCCGCCGGCCCGCCGCCCACCACGAGAAGCCTCATATCGACTCCTGGTTGGAGGCGAAGTTGTGGCTCCCGTCGCCAGAAAAGATGGGTCGGAGAATCGCCCGAGCAGGCGCGCCATCGCTTCGATGCAACTTGACGGGAAGACAGATCATCTCGTATCGGCCAGCCCCGACTGGCGACAGGTCAAGCTCGCGGAGACTGGACTGCAGACGATCGGAATCGACTACCTCTCCGTGGGTGGGTACCACGCGGACGGAGCAGAAATCCACCGTATCCTACTCGAAGCTGGCATCTGGATCATCGAAGAACCGCAGCCTCCTCGGAGATGTAGACGAAGTCTTCGACGAAGTGGCCACTCTGCCAACAGCTCGTGGAGTTCCGGGTTCTGAAGAGGACGCGTTCACCGACCTGAAGCCGGTGCTCACGCAGCTCTTCAAGCGTCACCTGGCGGGGATGAACGATCTCAATGACCCGGACTTCTCCTGTGGTCGCCCGGAGTGGCATCTCGTCAAGCCCGGGTGCCTCGTGAATGAAATGTATCAGCGCGTCCACGTGGGTACCGGTGTGCACACCCAAGGCAAGATGCGAGACATTGGCGTCGTCACCGCGGCCGATGTCCATCGATCGTTTGAACACAACTGGGGCGTTGTCGGGCCAGTGTGGCATTCCGTGCCGTACAGTCACGGAGACTTCGATCCAAGGCGCCATTTCAGGTTGGATCATGCTTTGGCTGCACTCACGTCCAGATGGTCATAGGCCTGGGTTCCCAGGAGGACCCTTTGACGATCGTAGCTGGGACAGATCACGCCAGGATGCCGGCATCAGCTCTCCTGGGATCTGGCAGCCACAGCGGAATGGTGTTGAGCTAACCTGCAGCGGGGCACAGGCCATAAGGGGGCAGACTCGCTGTCGCCCTGCCGTACATGGCGACTGTGCTTCAACGAATTAGTCCCAGCGCGGCCCTATCAGGTGGCTATTCGGTCCGGCTCTCCTGACGCTGGACAAGCTTCGAAGGAAGAGGGATGACCTTGAGAGCAGTCGCTGTCTTTCCAGGATCCCAACAAGTTAACGTCGTCGAGAAAGAACTGCCCCGACTGTCGGAACCCGACCAGGTCATGCTACGCATGCTCGATGTCGGGATCTGCGGTACCGACAAGGAAATCTGCTCCTTCGAGTATGGAACACCGCCTCTGGGAGACGACCACTTGGTGATCGGGCATGAGGGGCTGGCAGAGGTCGTGCAGGTGGGGTCTGCAGTCAACCGGCTACGAGTCGGGGATCTGGTTGTCCCAACGGTGCGTCGGCCGTGTCCACATCCGGGTTGCGTCGCCTGTCGATCCGGACACCAGGACTATTGCTACACCGGAGACTTTCGCGAGCGAGGGATAAAGGAAGCACACGGTTTCATGGCCGAGTATGTGGTTGACCACGAGCGCTATATGAATGTGGTGCCGCCCGGCTTACGAGGGCTCGCTGTACTGACCGAGCCGCTAACCATCGCCGAGAAGGCCCTGGCGCAGATCTTCTGGTTGATGCGGCATCGCCCTCCATGGATTGAGCCGGATACACCCAACGAAGAGCGGGGTCGGGGGCTGTCGGCACTGGTGCTTGGGATAGGGCCTGTCGGATTGCTCGGCGCTATGGCCTTGGGAATGGCCGGATTCACTACCTACGTCTATTCACGTGAGCTCCCTCCGAATCCTCGTATCGGCCTGGTTGGCGCGATCGGTGCGACTTATGTCTCCTCTCAGTCAGTGACATTCGCGCAGTTGGCCGCTCAGCTGAGCAACATTGACGTCATCTATGAGGCTGTCGGGCACTCGCAATTCGCTCTTGAGGGGCTGCAGGTACTGGGGACGAATGGGATCTTCGTGCTCACCGGGGTTCCTGGCGTGCAAGCCCTGTTCGAGGCGGATGCGGCTCAACTCATGCGAGATATGGTGCTGAAGAATCAAGTATTGCTTGGCACTGTTAACGCCGGCCCCGAAGCATTTGTCTCCGCGTTACGGGGCCTTGAGGCGTTCAGCCGGCGCTGGCCGGAGGCTGTAGAAACACTAATTGCGGGGCGTTATCCGCCAGACCGTGCATTTGAATTGATTGTTGGAAGACCGACCGGTATCAAAAGTGTGGTTGCCCTTGACAAGGCTTCGGCGATAGAGCCAGAAGAATGAAGCAACTTGATCCCCACATGTTCCGTCTCACCGGTTGGCGAGCCCCGGTTTGGATGGATAGCTGCCCGTGAGTGCAATGCCCGATCCACTGGTCCAAACCTCGCGTTCGTCCCACTCAACCTTGGGCGGAAGTCCATTTCCCCCCATCGCCGATTACGGCTTCATCTCAGATTGCGAGGTATGCGCACTGATCGCTCCTAGCGGCACGGTGGAGTGGATGTGTTTGCCTCGGATGGATGGCCCAAGCGTCTTTGCAGCCATTCTGGATCGACACGCCGGTTGGTTCCGGCTTGGACCGACCGACGTTACGGTCCCTGCCGGCCGGCGCTATTTGCCCGGCACTATGCTGCTCGAAACGACCTGGGATACCCCGACGGGCTGGGCTGTTGTCCGTGATGTTCTCTTGATCGGCCCTTGGCCCCAAGACTTGCCTCGATCGAATGCCCGTCGGCGAGTACCGTCCGACTACGCCGCAGAGAGGGTCATGTTGCGGACCGTCCGGTGCCTGAGCGGCACGATCGACTTCATTTTGGAGTGCGAGCCGGCGTTCGACTACGGGCGCCTTAGGGGCATGTGGCGTCACGTGGGAGACACCTACGGCCAGGCGGAGGCTGGGCCGGCTGACCAAGAAGCCCAGATCCGACTGACGACCGATCTGAACCTGGGCTTCGAGGGTCCCCGGGCCATGGCCCGACGGAGGTTGCGGGCCGGCGAGCAAGTGTTCTGTGCGCTTTCGTGGGGCGACGGTCTGCGCCCGCGACCTTCGAAGATGCTCACGAGCGGCTCGCCCGCACCGGAGACTTCTGGCATGAGTGGATCAGTCGAGGCGAATTTCCCGATCATCCGTGGCGCATCTACCTTCAGCGGTCCGCGCTCACATTGAAGGGCTTGATATATGCCCCCACGGGAGCACTTTTGGCAGCGGCGACGTCGTCGCTTCCGGAGACCCCCGGTGGAGACCGCAACTATGACTATCGCTACAGCTGGCTGCGCGACTCAACGTTCATGCTATGGGGGTTGTACACACTTGGGCTGAATAGAGAGGCGAACGACTTCTTCTACTTCATCTCTGATCTGGTTGAGGAGGACTCGAACCTACAGATAATGTACGGGATCGGCGGCGAGCGCGACCTAACAGAGCAGACGCTCGACCACCTCTCAGGCTATGACGGTGCACGGCCGGTTCGTGTCGGCAATGGCGCCTGGGATCAGCGTCAGCACGACGTTTGGGGTGTCCTGCTGGACTCGGTCTACCTGCACGTCCGCTCTCGCGACCGATTGGACGAGCGACTGTGGCCGATCCTCAAGCGTCAGGTCGAAGACGCGCTTGCCCACTGGCGTGAGCCGGATCAGGGCATATGGGAGGTTCGTGGGGCTCCGCAACATTTCACCGCATCGAAAGTCCTCTGCTGGGTGGCAGTAGACCGCGGTGCAAGGCTGGCGGAGCTTCGAGGCGATCTCGAACGCGCGGGCGATTGGCGCCAAGCAGCCGATGAAATCCACGCCGACATCTGCGCAAACGGGACCGACGACCGAGGTGTTTTCTGCCAGCACTATGAAACCTCGGCTTTGGACGCCTCGGTTCTGTTGATGCCCCTTGTAGGATTCCTACCACCAGACGATTCGCGGATGCGTTCAACGGTTATGGCGATCGCCGACGAACTGACGGAGGACGAGCTGGTCCTGCGCTACCGGGTCGAGGAGACCGACGATGGCTTCAGCGGGGAGGAGGGTACCTTTACGATCTGTTCGTTCTGGCTAGTGTCAGCGCTGGCTGAGATGGGGGAGGTGGCTCGCGCGAGGGCCCTGTGTGAGAAACTGTTGTCTTTCGCCAGCCCGCTGAATCTCTTCGCCGAGGAGATCGATCCCCACACCGGACATCAGCTTGGAAACTTTCCTCAGGCCTTTTCCCATCTTGCGCTGATCAATGCGGTAATGCATCTGATTCGTGCGGATGAGGGGCTGAGCCGACATGCCGGGCCAGACCCGTCAGCTAGGACGACTTGATCTTCCGTCGGCCGACTTCTGATCTGCGCGGACGTCGGTCAGGCCATTTCGGGCTGCCAAGTTGGAGCCTGGGCGGCCTCTTCGCCATCCAAGTCCGGTGAGTTAGCGTCCTATGCGGTGGTCGGCTTCTCGATGTCACTGGGCTGGCTAGGCCACGCAATCACTGAAGTGTGGAACAGGCCATGCAGTGCGACCCGGTAGCGGAGTGAGCGCCGATGAACGAGAAGCACCTCGAGTTGTGCTCCAGCGCGGAGTGGGCCGACGCCATCCGGCGGTGGATCGTCCCCTGGGTCCTCGACGGCATCGATCTGGGCGACGCTGTACTTGAGGTCGGACCAGGGCCCGGGCGGACTACCGAAGTGTTGGCCGAGATGGTCCCGACCCTGAGCGCCGCCGAATTGGACCCCGGTCTTGCTGCCGAACTCGCTTCGCGGCTGGCCGGAACCGGGGTCGAGGTGATCCACGCCGACGCCACCACACTCCCGTACGAGGGGTCACGGTTCAGCGCCGTCCTGTCTTTCACGATGCTCCATCACCTGCCCTCCGAGGCGAGTCAAGATCGTCTCTTTGCCGAAGCGACCAGAGTGCTGCGAACTGGCGGGGTGTTCGCCGGCACCGACAGCCTCGACAGTGACGACTTCCGCGAACTGCACATGGACGACGTCTGCGTGCCGATCGAGCCGTCGGGTCTCGCTGCCAGACTTATGGCTGCGGGGCTCGCTGACGTGATGGTCGACACCAACGAGTACGGGGTTCGCTTCCGGGCGTGGCGGCCGTGACGCGGCCGGTTCCCTCCGGAGGCGAGAAAGCTTCTCGACCGCCTCTCTGAGAGGTGGTCCCGGAGATCATGCTGAGACTCCAAGACAGCGCTCTGCCCGTTGCGCCGCCCGGCGATGAGAACATACTTCATGCGTAACTATGCTGCCGTCTGACCAGCCGAGCCGACGTGAAGCCAACAGGACCCCAGTCGATGGCGGCCGGTTCCTCCTCGAAGCGTTCGCAGTTTGTGCAGACCTCGGAGAAAGTCTCGGGAGGCAGCTTGGCTCAAATGACCGGTACCGGACCGCCGCGAGTCATTGGGGCCGCGCCATCGACACAGCCGTGCTCCTGCCACGGTCAACCCGTTCGCTGAAGGAAAGCCTCACCACGCATCCGGCAAGAGGAGCTCCTCGATTGGAATAAAGGGGACTCGTGCGCTGGGGCAGGAGACTTTGCCGCCCAGGTCATCAGCACTGCGCCTCGAGGTCATCGACTGCCGCCGCGGGGTCCGCCGGCTGGGTGCTGGTAGCGCGATGGTGCTGGCGGCGTTTCACACTAAGCCGAAGGCACCGAAAGGCGCTCTGCTTGCAGCGGCCGCCCCGGTCGGGTTGCACTTCAAGGCGATCGCATCGACCCCTGCCGTCTCGGCGAGGGCGGCTACCTGGTGCGCGGTCTGGGCGCCGGTTATCATGGCCATAGCGAGCTCGACTTGTTCCTAGATGCTCTTACCGGGTTCGCAGTTATTGATCCCGTCGAAGGCGAGGAAGGAACTGCCCGCCAGCGAGGCGCGCTCAGCGACCGGCGGTTGGCTCATGAAAAGGACCTCGTGACCCCGGGCAACCATCTCCTGGGCGAGCGTCAGCATTGGAGGCACAGTGCCCCGGGCGTCATGGCAGCCAAGCAGGCAACGTCGCGTGGTCACCGCCTCAGGACTACTCTATTGGTAGGCACAACCTAGTTGTGGAGAGGACTCTCGAGGTGTCTCCCCAGGCAGACTGGCCAAGTTCGAACGGGTACGAGTGATTAAGTCTTCGGCCTGCGATGGATCCTCGTGAACTCTTGACAGCCGGCTGCCCATCCCGCTTGCTGTTTGGGGCCGCCGATGGCGTCCGGAATTTCAGTCCCTATGGAGGGAATGGAGGACACCATTATCCCGTCCGTCAGCCGGGGCGGCTGCCTCGGGACCGAGGAACCGAGGGCGTGGCACGACTCTGTACACCCTTGGAGCACAGGTAGGCCCGAGGCGCAGGAGCAATCCATGCACAGTCGCCTGAGCCCGTGGGGTGAGGCGGTAATTGGAAAGGCAGTATTACTGGGCCGCGAGAGCGGCCAGCGGATCGAGTCTCGCCGCCCGGCGAGCCGGGACAAGGCTTGCGACCACCCCCGCGATGCCGGACACGACCAGCAGGACGATCAGCGTTCCGATCGGGACCGAGAGCACGAACCCCCGCCCTCGTAAGGCGACGCTGGCAAGGATGCCCGCGATCAGTCCGATGACCATACCCAGGATCCCACCTATGAGCGCGGTGATTACCGATTCATAGCGGATCATCTGCCGTACCTGCTGGCGTGTGGTCCCGATCGCTCGCATCATGCCGAGCTCGCGCCGGCGTTCGTAGATCGACAGTATCAAGGTGTTGACGATGCCGAAGAGAGCGACGATAACTGACAGCGCGAGGAGCACGTAGATGAGGGTCAGGAGCGAATTGATCTGTCCCGCCTGGGATTGCTCGAACTGGGCTGTGGTTTGAGACTGGGCTTGGGGGAACTGAGCCCTGAGTATCCTGTTGACTCTCGGCTGGACCTCTGCGTTGGTGACTCCGGGTGTGTAGGACACGAAGTCGATCGCATCGTCGGTTTGCCCGAACGCTGTGCGCGCCAGGGGGAGCGTAATGGTGAGCCCTGCGAGTAGGCGCGCGTTGTCAGTTGCGATACCCCGGACGGTGAGTCGCACTCGATGATCGCTAGGAGTCAGTACCGAAAGGGTTTGGCCGACCCTGAAGTGGTTCTTGTCGGCGAAGTTCTTGGTCAAGATGGTGCCCTCCGATCCCAGGCTCTGCAGGTCAGAGTCAGAGCCATGGTCCCACTGGATCTTGTAGATCTGGGAGAACGACCGAGGGTCGATCGCCGTCACGGCGGAGTTCTTCGAGAGAGTGTTGACCTTCCCCGTCGTGAAGGCAAGCGGAGCCACGGTCTTGACTCCCCGGACCCGGCTCACTGCCGGTGCCACCGCCGCAGGTATGCCTTGTCCTTGTCCTGATTGGGTGTTGTCGACGATCAAGGCTCCACCGAATGATTGGTCGACAGCTTGGTTGATCGACGCTTTGAGACCCGAGGCCAGGATCGAGACCAAGGTGACGAGGATCAAGCCGATTGTGAGCGCTCCCGCGGTCACCGCCGTGCGGCCGGGTTGGCGGCTGGCGTTCTCGCGAGCCAGGTGCCCGGTGATTCCCCTCCACGCAACCAACGCGCCGGTCAGTCTCGCCATGATGGGAATCACCCTGTAGTGCCGACCTCGGGATCGCTGCCTGAGGCGGATAGCAACGGCCGCGATCACCACCAAGATGACGATTGCTGTCCCGATGTTGCGGCTGCTGATCAGAGCGATGACGATGCGCACCACCACGATGCCCAGTAGGATCGGTATCGCGTAGCGTCCTCTCGACAAGGGTTGTCGGGGAGGGATCTCGACGTCATCGCGCATCGCGGCGATTGGTGGCACCCGTGTCGCCCTCAATGCCGGCAGAAGGCCGGCCAAGACGGTCACCGATGTGCCCAAGGCCAACGATACCAGGACCGTCCTTCCGAGTAGCACGGCACCAGTGTCAGGGAGATCAGCGCCGAAGGCCTTGAATAACTGGTCGAGGCCGGGCGCCACGAAGATTCCCGCCACCAAGCCCAGTGCCGAGCCCAACAGCCCCAGCAGCAATCCTTCCACCACCACGGAGCTCATGATCTGCTTGCGCGAAGCACCGAGGGTCCTCAACAGAGCGAACTCGCGAGTTCGTTGGGTCACCGTGATCGAGAAGGTGTTGAAGATGATGAAAGCACCGACGACCAACGATACGTACGCAAAAATGAGGAGGAAGGTCCGTAGGAAACCCAGGTTGCTCTTGAGGTTGGAGGTCTGCTGGGCAGCTTCCTCACTGCCCGTTCGTACGTCGATCGTGGCGGGAAGCACTGTGCGCAGCCGATTTCGAAGCTGCGTCGGGGAGACACCTTGCTGAGACGCCACGTCGATCGTGTCGAACTCGCCTATCTTGCCCACCGTCTGTTGAGCTTCGGACAGGGTGAGCATGGCTGCGCCGGCACCACCAAAGGACTGGCTGCCGGCGAACTTGAGGATCCCGACGATCCTGTAGCGGCTCGCTGGTCCCGAACCTGCGATCTGCATCGTGTCGCCCACCCGGAGCTTCGCTCGATCAGCAGTGGACTGGTCCAGAGACACTTCTGTGCTGGTGACTGGGAAGCGTCCTTGGACCGTCGAGAACGACTCGAAGGGCTTGGGTACCGGAGCTGTGACGAATGCAGGGGCTTGCTTGGTGATCCGTTGGCCCGAGTTCGTTAGGAACGCGGCCGGGCTGAAGATGTCGCCTGCCGCCTTCGCCACACCTGGGCCGCTTCGAACCCTGGCCAGCATGGCATCGTCGATCGGCGATGTCTCTGCGGTTGTGTTCTGGCCCAGCACTTGGCGAGGAACGACCACAACGTCATTTCCGTGGTTGGCAGAAGAGAAGATGCCCGCGAAGGATGAGTTGATTGTGTCGGTGAGCACATAGGTGCCCGCCATCAGCGCCACGCCCAGCGCTATGGCGATGCCTGTAAGGGACGAGCGCAGCCTCCGTGAGACGAAGCCACGCCAGAGCACTCGTCTCAATCGATGGCCTTCATGAGGTCCAAGGCGCCGTCAGTTGTGACCGAGCCACCGTCGTGTACTATCCGGCCATCGCTGAGCACGAGCAGACGATCTGCATACGAGGCCGCGTGGGCGTCGTGCGTAACCATCACCACGGTCTGGCCAAACGAGTCTACCGCTTCTCGCAACAGGTCAAGAACCTCGTCTGAGGCCTTCGAATCCAGGTTTCCTGTGGGCTCGTCAGCGAAGACGACCGAGGGGCGCGATACCAGCGCTCGCGCAATCGCAACGCGCTGCTGCTGGCCACCGGACAGTTCCGCTG
Source organism: uncultured Actinomycetes bacterium (assembly GCA_963736925.1). GTDB lineage: Bacteria > Actinomycetota > Acidimicrobiia > Acidimicrobiales > CAVTQP01 > CAVTQP01. The sequence goes on along the minus strand of CAVTQP010000003.1, from coordinate 2,652,147 downwards.
GCCTATGGCTCAAACGATCGCCGATTCCGATCGTCTGGATCAGCTGGTTGAACCACCCCTGGTCCGCCTGATCGCCGGCGATGGACACGGGAAGCAGGATGTTCTCCTCGGCGGTCAGGATGGGCAGGAGGTTGAAGGTCTGGAAGATGAAGCCGAGCTTTTGGCGGCGCAAGAGGGTAAGCCGCTTGTCGTCGAGCGATGTGAGCTCGACACCCTCGATCGTCACCGAACCCCCAGTCGGGCGATCGAGCCCGGCGAGGATGTGCATGAGTGTCGACTTACCCGAACCGGAGGCGCCCATGATCGCCGCGTACCGGCCAACGGGAAAGTCGACCGTTACCCCGCTGAGCGCGTCTACTGCGGCCGCTCCCTCGCCGTAGCGGCGGCTGACGTCGTGAGCCGCGACGATCGGAGCTCTATCAGGGAGCTGCTCGCATGTTGGTTGTTGGGGACTGGACGACTGCGACATTCGGGCAGGCCTCATCGACTCGAAGGCCTCATGTATATCTGTGCGGCGTCGGAGATTACATATTCCCAGGTAAGGCCGCCCATCGGGGCAGCTCGTCGCGGACCAGCCGCGGACCAACCGTTCGGAGTAATCACGTGGCCGTCAGCACTCATGCTGGAGCGAGAGCAGATTTTGCAGCTGCCGGCACGTTTGGGGTAGGGCTTGCTTCACGCCCTGCGTTTTGGCCAACCGCCAAGCTCTAGATGCTCGACCGCTCTAATGGAGATCTCGTCTGCGCTTCAGCCCGGCCGGCGTGGTGCCGCCCGCCATCATCTGGTCGGCCAACGCCGGATCTAGTCGTTGTCTACAGACCTTGCTCTTTGAGAGGGCGCCCGTAGGCCATGGGCGCTCACGGGGGACGACGGCACTGTGTGGGATTCCGTTCGCCAGCCAGTGATCTGAACTAACTCGCCGTAGAGAGGACTGGGAGATCGTTCGTTGCCGAGCCAATGTCGGGCGCGGCCAACCGACGTCGGCCGGCGCTGAGGGCGGCAGCAACGCCGACGGCGGAGAAGGCCACACCCACCCACAGCGCATCGCTGAAGCCGTGTACGAAAGTCGCCGGCGACCCATGCACGTGCGGTCGAGTGAACACGCTGCTCAGTGCCGCGACCCCGAAGACGCCGCCGAGTTCCCGGATGGCGCTATTGGCTCCCGCGGCGACGCCGGCTTCGGAGAGCGGGACCGAGCCCATCACGGCGCCGGCCACGGTGGGGAAACAGAACGACGTTCCCACCCCGGCCAGGGTGAAGGCGGCCCCGAGCTGGGCGTAGCCCATCCCGGCGGTGGCGATCATGGCGATCCACGCGTAGCCGGCGGCTTGGCATACGAGGCCGAGGATCATGAATGGCCGGTTGCCATAGCGCTCGGCGAGGGCACCAGCCCAGGGGGCGATGACCGTCGGCGGCGCCGTCCAAGGCGGGCGGCGAGTCCCGCGGACGGACTCGCTGCAGGGCTGATGGCCACGGGCCGGTTGAGGGCGACAACGGGGAGGCCAGATGGGGCGGATCCCTATACGGCCGAAGGGAGCGGGGACCTTTCGGCAGCCGCCAGCGCCTCGTCCAGGTCAGCGATGTCGATCGAGTTAGTAGCCGCCGAGCACCTCCTTGGTCTCGGCGAACGGAACGCCGGTGACCATGAGTCCGCCTCTCGGGTCCCGGCGGAGCGATCAAGATCAATACTCAGCGATCAGAACATTTTCCTCGTGTGGCCCGGCGCCGAGGGCCGGGACCCGACCGGAGTGCGTCCGGCCCCGACCCACGATCCCGGGCCTCGGTCACGCGTCAACTGTTTCGGCGATCTCGACACTGATCCCGGACTTCAACCCGGGGCAGCCCTGCGCCATCTTCGTGGCTGTGTCCAGGTCCTCCGCAGCGATCACCACGTAACCAGTGAGCACCTCTTTCTCCGACGCCCCCTCGCTCCCAGTACGGAGGGTCTGGGTATGGCGCACCCGATGCCCGAAGTCGGCCACCGCCGACCCCAGAGACCCGAACCAGGCACCCCAGGCCACGTCCTCTCCCTCAGCAGGGGTCCGGTCGGGCCGTCCTCGAAACGCCAGCACGTAGTTGGTCATCGTTCGCTCCTCTCTCATGGGCTGGCACCGATTTGCCGGCCTACCTACTCGACGCTCGGCTAACGCCGAAATCGACAGCCCGCAAGAGTCAGATGGGACACCGGCGAACTTCTACCCGGATCTAGACATACGCCGAAACCCGGCCACGACTCCAAGGACGCTTATCCTCGGACATCTGCCCCTCGATACGCTCGGTGTTCGCTATGGGAGCGATCCTCATCCGAAGCGAGGTGCCACGCGACTACGCAATCGTCGCCTCTCTGGTCCGTGCGGCCTTCGGCGGTCGCGCGAGCGAGCCAGCGCTGGTGGAGGAGATCCGGGCCTCTGGGAGCTATAGGCCGGATCTAGCCTTAGTGGCAGAGCGAGACGGCGAGATACTCGGCCATGTGATGCTCAGCGAACTCGCCATTCGCAGAGAGGACAGCGAGGATTGCCGAGCCCTTGTGCTAGCCCCACTATCGGTACGACCCGATGTCCAGCGAAAGGGGATTGGAGCTTCGCTGGTGGAAGAAGGCATGTACCGTGCCGATCTCGCTGCGGAGGCGCTGGTGTTGGTCCTGGGCGATCCGGTCTACTACCGGCAATTCGGTTTTCGCTTTGCCTCAGACGTTGGCCTTTTGGTCCCACCGCCCCTTGACGCAAGCAAGTTCATGGCCCGGTTGCTGACGGGATGCTCGCCCGGCCACCGCGGCATGGTCGTTTTTCCATCCATGTTCGCCGATACGGGAACCTTGTGAGGGAGCCCTGCGCCAGGACCTCCGAAGCGGAGTGGCCCCCAAGGGTTTGTCGACCTGGCGTAGACAGATGGATCTCGATGAGGACATGGAGGTCCTGACCCTCCCATGCGGATCCTGAACTTAGCCCGTCCATGACTAGTGTGACCTTGCTCCAGCTCACTAAGGGAGCAGCCACTGCTTGGACATCGACATGCTTGCGTCTTGGGTGTGCGACTCGCGAGGGTACTTGACCTCGTGGCCGACCTCGACGACGCACAGCTCATAGGTCCGATGCTGCCGACGGTCAACCCGCCGATCTGGGAGGTGGGCCATCTCGCCTGGTTCCAGGAGATCTTCGCGTTGCGCGGGGCCTGTTCGGAGCGGCCCATCCTGGTCGGGGGGGACAGTCTCTACGACTCGGCGGCGATCCCGCACGACACCCGCTGGCAGCTCAAGCTGCCCTCCTGGGATGCCACCATCGATTACGCGCGGGAGGTCACCGCACGTGTAGCGGACCGGCTCGTCCGACCCGAAGCGACCGCGGCGCTCCGGCACTTCGCCCGTTACGCAGTGCACCACGACGACATGCACGCCGAAGCGCTCACATACACCCGACAAGCGCTGGGCTACTCCTCCCCCCAGCTGTCCGCGCGCTTCCCCAAAGCATCCTGCGAGCCCTGCGAGGGAGGCGGCCCGCTTCCCGGAGACCCTGCGGTTCCGGGTGGAGTGGTGCTACTCGGCTCCGATCGCGATGAGGAATTTGTTTTCGACAACGAGAAGTGGGCCCACCCCGTGGAGGTTGAGCGATTTCTCATCGGCAGAGCTCCGGTCACGCAGGCCGAGTATGCCTCGTTCGTCAACGACGATGGCTACGGACGAAGAGAGCTCTGGGACGACCAGGGGTGGGCGTGGCGTCAAAGCGTGGCTGCCGACGCCCCGCTCTATTGGCGGCGGGTCGCAGACGGATCCTTCGAGCGTCGCCATTTCGAGCGCTGGGTGGGCCTCGAGTCGTACCGCCCGATGGTGCACGTGTGCTGGTACGAGGCGAAGGCGTACTGCCGATGGGCGGGCCGCCGCCTCCCGAATGAAGTGGAGTGGGAGACAGCCGCGCTCGCCCAGCCAGATGCGAGGGGAGGGTTGGCGAAGACTCGGCGTCGCATGCCTTGGGGCGAGGAGCCAGCCCGACCACAGCTCTCGCACATGGACTGGGAGGGGTTGGAGACTGTGGACGTAGCCGCCTACCCCGAGGGAGAGAGCGCCTTCGGCTGCCGGCAGATGATCGGGAACGTGTGGGAGTGGACCGACACCACGTTCTGGCCCTACCCGAACTTCGAACAGGACGCTTACCGGGACAACTCGTGGCCGTGGTTCGGAAGCCGTAAGGTGCTTCGCGGCGGAGCGTGGGCTACCCCAAGCCGGTTGGTAAGGGGAACGTTGCGCAACTACTTCACCCCAGACCGGCGCGACGTCTTCGCTGGGTTCCGCACTGTCGAGCTCTAGAGGCAGACAATCGGGTCTTTGTCATGCGTGTCCTTATCGTCACCCCGGCCCCTCGAGGTACCCACCATGGCAACCGAGTGACCGCCGAGCGTTGGGCGCGCCTGATCAGCGAAGCCGGCCATACGGTAGCCCTGGACGAGCAGTACACCGGCCAGCTCGCAGATGTGCTCATAGCCCTGCACGCCCGGCGCAGCGTCGACTCGGTGGGCGCGTTCGCCGACACCGACCCGAACGGGCGGATCGTCATAGCCCTCACCGGCACGGACCTCTACCCGGACCTGGATTCAGCAGGGGTCTCGCCGCAGCTGCTCCATATGGCTGATGGGCTCGTCGTTCTCCAACCCCTAGCTGCCGACCAGCTGCCCCCGGCCCTGGGGCCCCGGTGCCGGGTTATCTATCAGTCCGCAGAGCCGTGTCCGCCTGGAGAGCTTCGCGAGGTGGAGGGGTTCACGGTGGTAGTCCTGGCCCACCTTCGGGCGGTGAAGGATCCCCTGCTAAGTGCCAAGGCTGCAGCACTGCTCCCCGCGACCTCCTTCGTCCGGGTTCTGCACTACGGCGCCGCTCTCGACCCTGAATTGGGAGAAGCGGCTCGCAGGGAGGAGAGCCGCAATCCGCGTTACCGCTGGCTCGGGGATCGTCCTCCCTACGAGGCGCGTGCCGCGGTGTGCACGGCCCGGCTGCTCTCACTCACCTCGCGGCACGAGGGTGGGGCGAACGCGCTCTCCGAGGCGATTGCCGCTCGCGTTCCGGTCGTCGCGACCGCGATACCCGGCTCGGTCGGGATCCTGGGTGCCGACTACCCCTGCTATGTGCCCACTGGCGACGCCGAAGCACTTGCCGAGGTTCTAGAGCGGCTGGAACGCAACGAGGCAGGCTGTTGGGCGGAGCTGGAGCGCCGGATCAGCACGCTCGCTCCCCTGATCAGCCCAGAGAAGGAGCACCACGCGTGGCAGCAGTTGCTCGCCGAGCTCGGAGAGCTCTGATTCAAGAGCACGGGCGATCGTGGAGAGGTCTTCGGGAGTCACGGCGATGTTGCGTCAGGGTGGTCGCCCTGGCTGCATGCGCGGTCTAGAAGACAGCCGGCCTCAGGTTTCCGCCCCGGACTCCTGACTCGGCAGGCTCGGCGCGGTCCGACGGTGACGGGCGAAGCGTCCCCTCACGACCGACACCGTGGCGGAGATGCTCGTTCTGTTTCCTACCATCTTGGTCGTCGATCAGAGCGAGCGATCTCGCCCTAATGGCCAACCGATTGTATTGCCGGGCAGAGCTATGAGTTCGCTAGCTGATCAAGATTCACAGGATTCGCTGGCGCGACTGGGGGCACCGCCTTGTTGTATTCATCAAAAACGATCGTGCCCCTGCTCCCGGACGAGCCCGAGCCTCCCTTTACTTGGAGAATGTAGGAGGGGCCGTTGGTAGCAACATACACGCTTCCTCCGCCACTGCTGTCGCTCAGTGGTACTGCAGACTCACCGTTCACCGTTGTGACCTGACCCTTGCTGATCGTACCCCGAGGTGAGATCTGTTGCACCAGAGCCGTCAGGTTGGTTAGCTGGCTTATGTCCCTGAAGTCTGCATTTGACGTCGTCGTCTCCAACCAGCGGCCAGCGATGAGTTGAGATGCCGCAGCATTCCCGGTGAGGCGCTGGAGGGTCCCCTGATCCGCCATCACGTAGACCCTATTGTCGATGACGATAACTTGGAACTCTGAGCCGCCCTCGGATATCGTGCCTCCGCCCGCACCGTGCGAAACGACGATGTCCAACGTGACATTGCCAGTGTTTGAACCCTCGATCTGACCATGCACATGTACGCTCGAAGCGCTAGTTGTGGCGGCCTTGGCATCTTGAAGGATCTGATCAGGAGACTCTGAGGCCTCGCTGCTTGTGGAAGATGACGAGCAGGCGACGCCAATCAACGCGAAGAAGGCGAGTGCGGCTATCCCAACAGCGGCCCGTGTACGCACGGTTCCTCGCTTGTGCTTGCGGGAATCAACTGGCGCTGCCGGGGCCAACGGCATTGGTTGGGCAGTTCCGCTATTCCGCGCGTCGCCGAGGGTTTGCCTCAAACCTAATTGCTGCCGCGTTTCGCTCATCTTGTGGGAGCCTCCCATGTTTCTTGGGGTTTCGGTTCTGAATGGCCGTCCCTTGAGCCATTTGATTGGACACGATCGCCCTGAGATCGGCAGTTGTCGTCATGGCCTTGAGCCGATCTAAGCAATATCCGCGAGGAAAGAAATGCCAGGTGATGATGTGCCATAGGTCACGACTGGCCCGTGGAGAGCCAAACCGTCCGCAGGCATTGGCCGTGTGGCGTGCTGAAGCAAATCCACCGATGCCCAAGGACGATCACTACTTACGAACAAAGGTGATCGTGCTCTCGGTAAGACCCGGGCAAAGAGGCGGTGGCCTCTTGCCTTCTTGCAATGCCTCCTGCAATGCTTTGGCCCGAGCTTGTGCGTACTGTTGCGCCTCGCTCGCAAAGTTTGGGCTGCTAGGTGTAGGACAAGGGACTGACGTGGTGGTGCTCGAAGCTGAGTGCTGTTGCGAGACCTCCGCTCTCGATGCCGCACCTCCACAGGCGCCTGCCAATAGGACTACCGCGGCCAGGATTAGCTTTCTCATCGGGGGCCTCCTCAGTCCTGCTTGTGGTTGGGAACCAGAGGTCGGCGGCGGTCAGATATCGCATTTCTTCGCCCAGGTTGCTCTGTCGTTCTGTGGTCCGATAGTCACGAGACGAGACGAATGTTGAACCTCGCGGTCCGGAGCGACTGCATGAGGGCCGAGAACATCAAGAAGTAGTGCTCGGGCCCGCGGGCGGATCGGACACCGCCGAGGTCGACGATGGACCCGTCTGGCCATCCGAGATCTCTGAGGAGAGAAGTGACGGTGGCCTTCGCGGCGGCGTCGTCTCCCGAAACGAAGACGCTGCTCGGCGGGAGGGCGGCGGGCTCGGACAGGACCGACATCGCGGCGGTGTTCAAGGTCTTCACGACCCTTGCCTCGCCCAGAGCCGCCTGGAGCTTCTCCGCGAGGCTGGAGTTCGGGTAGACCAACTCGTAGGAAGGCGTGACCGCGTTCGCGACGTCCACCAGGATCTTGCCCGCGAACGCCATCACTCCGATCCCGTCGAGAAGCTCGAGTGACGTCCACCCGGGAGTGGCGTTCACGACGATGTCCCTGTCGGTGACTGAGGCCTTCAGCGACGTGACCGGGACCTCCAGGGCTCCCTTGGACGCGGGGTCCCTCGATCCAAGCGTGATCCCGTGGCCCACCGCAGACCAGTGCCGCGCGAGCGTCTGCGCCACGTTCCCTGTACCGAGAATGCCGATCTGCATCGTGCCTCCACCTAAGCTGAACTGGAATATTTCGTCCGCGCCGGTCGTGTCGTCGCCCAGAGACGGATCCACTCATGGCCAACTCGCATGTCCATCGTTCATCGCTTCTCCAGAATCGATCGTAGGGCTTTCCCGTCCCGTTCAACCTCCTCCTTCGGAAGCGATCTGGTCGCGGAGAAGGCCAGCGGTCGACCAGGCCACGGATCGTCCAGAAAGCGGACGCTGACGTGAGTGTGCAGATGAGGAAGCCCGTTACCGAGCAACTGGTAGTTGACCTTGCATGCTCCAAAGTATTCTTCCATGGCTCTCCCCAGTCTGAGCACGTCGAGCCAGTAGGTGACTGATTCCTCATGAGACAGTTCGGTCGGCTCTGCCACGTGGCGTCCGACCCACTGAACGATGGCGTAGCCACGCTGGGGCGCCGCCCACTGAAGGTAGGTGGCCGTGTGCTGCCGCATATCGATACGAATTCCATAGTCGTGGCGATCGGGTGTGCCGTTCAAACACATCTCACAACCAGTCCCCCGCACCTTCTCGGCCCAATCGGTGGGCCACGTTCGCTCTCCCATGACCAACAGTCTGGTCCTCTCGGCTGGCATCGGTCATGGCTCTCGCCCGTTGCCTAGGCGGGATAGCCCCGTGCCGGGTCGGCCTGGACGAGACAGCCTGTCGCTCAGCAGCAGTTAGAGAGGCCCGGCCTATCTACTTCGCGAAAGACGGACGTGATCGACAGAAGGCGAGCCGACGAGCTGCGTCCACCCATAGCCTTCTGGACCACCGTCCAGGCGATCGAAGAGCCGTTCGCCGCCCTAGAACAAGATGGCCACAATCACCAAGCGCATTTCTGTCGATCAGGCCGAGTGCGGAGGTACTGCTGGACGGTGGCGGCACCGATGCCTTCGTCGCGCTGTGCGACGAACTCGTCGTCGAGACCGTTTCGCCACCGTCCATTGCCTGCGTCCGGCGACCGCTGCGGGTGGCGAAGACCCATTCATGCAACCCGGTACCGCCTGCTCCGAGAGGATTCTCGACGCTTTGATCTGGGCCGGCTGCGTCACCGTCACGCGACATCGCAAGGCTGTGCACGCGTACGTTTGGCATTGCTGTCTCCCCAACAGTTGATTAAGCGTTTGTTGGAGCACCCGGCTCGTCGGACGCTTGTTTGCACGCTGCCCGGCACCGCGGCAGTTCGCGTTCGGGTCCACTATGACGCCATCGAGCTACAAGAGTCATCGACTCGTCGGTCCGCAACGCCAAGCTTTCCAGTTTGGAACCGCGTGGGTGCTCTGGCCGAAAAGCGCTCATACCCTCGAGGACTCCTCCACGGGCTCCGGCACCGAGACCCGTCGAGCAGGGGAGTCGCGCCCTCCAGGCCCACGGGCGGGGTTGACATGTGACCAGATGGTCACCTAAGGTCCCAAGCTATGGACGCAGTGTTCAGGGCCCTCGCGGATCCGACGCGCCGGACCCTGCTCGACGAGCTCTTCCGGGAGGACGGGCAAACGTTGAGCTCTCTCGAGGAGCGCTTCTCGATGACGCGCTTTGGCGTGATGAAGCACTTGAGGCAACTCGAGGAGGCGGGCCTCGTGGTGACCAAGCGGCGAGGAAGACAAAAGCTCCATTTCCTGAACGCGGTCCCCATCCGGCTCATCCATGACCGGTGGGTGAGCAAGTATGCCGAACCCTGGGCGGCTGCGCTCAGTGGTCTCAAGGACAGATTGGAGAGTTATATGGAGAAGGTTTTCGAGATCTACATCCGCGCCACACCAGAACGTCTGTGGCAGGCGATCACCGACCCGGAGATCAGGGCCAAATACAACTTCGGTGCCGGGGTCTATTCCGACTGGACCCCCGGCTCCCGCATGGAGGTGAGCGCCCCGAAGGCCGCCGGCGTACTCGGCGAGGGCGAGATTCTTGAAGTCGATCCACCGTGGCGGCTGGTCCACAGCATGGTTGCGCTCTGGAGCGATGAGGTGAAGAGCGAGGGGCCGTCGAGGGTCACCTGGGAGATCGAGCCGATCGGCGACTCCTGCCGTCTGACCGTCACTCACGATGAGCTCCGTGAGGGCGCGAACGAACAGCTCTTCGGGGGCTGGCCGATGATCCTCTCTGGCCTCAAAACCTGGCTCGAAACCGGGGAGCTTCTGACGACCCCGGGATCACTCTTATACGGCTAGGAGGACACCCCGGCAACCTCACGCCACGAATCAGCGACACGTCACCGCATGGACGATGGAACCGAACCAGGACGCCACACAGGTACTAAGGAGGGAGGACGCCACACAGGTACTGTTGGCACGAGACATACGAACGAGGGGGAAAACGATGGCGAGCGCACGGCGGGGCGAGGTCAGGAGTCACATCGACGCACCGCCCGAGAGGGTCTGGGCGTTGCTCGCGAACCTCGAGCGGATGGGTGAGTGGAGCCCCGAGTGCTACCGGGTCCAGTGGCTGGACGGGGCGTCTTCTCCGGCCTCGCCGGGGGCTCGATTCAAGGGATGGAACCGGTACGGTCGGATGCGGTGGTCGATGACCTGCGAGGTGAAGAGTGTCGATCCGTCCCGCGAGATCTCCTGGTCGACAATTCAGCGTGGTCGTGAGCTAGTGCGATGGAGTTACCGGTTCCAGGCCGCCAACGGAGGAACCGACGTTACCGAGTCGTTCGAGGTGATATGGCTGCCGGTTGTTGCCCGGTTTGCCGAAGACGTCATGATCCGCGACCGTGACGCGCGTCGCGAGGAGGCCATGCGCGCGACTCTTGGGCGTATCAAGAGCGTGGCCGAAGCATCCGGAGGTTGATTTCGGGCAGCTCGCCTCGACGCGACCACTAACCGTGAGCGCAATGACCATTGCAGGCAGCTCCATCGCTGCCCGTGGGTGTCCCAAAGGATCGTCTCGGTCTGGATCTTGGCGCTTCTGACCGTGTAATGGTCGGCGATGCGCATGGCAGCACCCGTAGGTTAGGAACAGGTCGTACAAGAGCAATGCCTCGTGGTCGTCTCCAAACGCGGCGACTTTGAACCAGGTTGGCCGGAGCCTGTCGGCGAAGGCCCTCGAGCCGGAAACGAATTCCTGAGCAGACCTGTAATGCGCAATCGGCCCGTCGAAGACGAAGTCGTCGGCTAGGTATCGCCCCGCCGTCTCGAAGTCCTTGGCGGTCCAGGCGTCCAGGAAGGCGATGGCGATGTCCAGTGCGGACTGCGTGGTGTTTGCCTCCTTCGATGAGTGGCTCCAGGTTGGGGTGGCGGTGTCCGCGCCCGGGCAGGTGATAAGCAGGCGTTCGGCGAACTCACCGAACCACTCCGGCGGCAGCTGCAGCTGCACTGTTACCGGATGCTCGGATCGGTGCACGACGCCGAGGACATGGTGCAAGACACGTTACTGGCGGCATGGCGCGGCCTGGCGGGGATTCGAAGGGAGCGGGTCGCTGCGTGCGTAGCTGTACCGTATCGCACCAACCGCTGCCTCAACGCACGCCGCGACGCCGGACGACGGCTGCCTCCCTCACCGGTGCCCCCCTTCGAGCCGCCGGAGCCCACCCGTCGCGGCGAGCCGACCTGGCTGCAGTCTTACCCGGACTCCCTGCTGCAGGGGGCGGGCGGCAACGAATCCGGTCCCGAGGCGCTCTACCAGGCAAGGGACACGATCGAGCTGACTTTCGTGGTCGGCCTGCAGTGCCTACCGCCGGGCCAGGCAGCTGAACTCGTGCTCTGCGCGACGTGCTCGGGTTCCACACGGAGGTGGCAGGCATGCTCGGCCCCAGCGAGGCATGCCGCCGGCGCGACACGAGTACCAGGGAAGGGCCCCGATCGCGGACTTCTTGCGTTCGAGCGCGACCTGGCGGGACCGACGTCGCTCCCGCCTGGTGCCCACCCGAGCCAACACCCAGCCCTCCTTCCGCCGCTACCTCGAAGACGCGGGGGCACCGTTCGGGCAGGCGGCCCGGACTGATCGTGCTCACCCTGGACGCTGACAGGATCTGCGCCGTCACCCGGTTCTTGGACAACGACATCCTCGGTTATTTCGGGCTGCCCGTGCCTTGACAGGGACCTTTCGTAAGTTCTAACTTACCGTAAGTGGCGACTTACTCTGATGCCTTGACTGCTCTGGCCGACGGGACTCGGCGGGCCATCTTCGAACGCCTGGCCGAGGGGCCTCTGGCCGTGGTCGAGCTAGCCGAGGGCTTCCCTGTGAGCCGCCCGGCGGTCTCTCAGCACCTCCGGGTGCTGAAGGAGGCCGGTTTGGTGGTGGACCGCCAGGTGGGCGCCCGCCGTCTCTACCAGCTCAACCCGGACGGGCTGGGAGCGCTGCGCACCTACCTGAACCGGTTCTGGGACCAGGCGCTTGCCGCCTTCGCGGCGGCGGCCGAGAGAAAAGCCGAGAGAAAAGAAGGAGAAGGGACATGACCATGACCGAGTTGGCCGTGAGAAGGAGCGTCACCGTCGACGCGCCCATAGACAAGGCATTCAGCGTGTTCACCGAGGGCTTCGACTCCTGGTGGCCACGGAGCCACAAGATCGGCGGGGCCGACCTCGAGCGGGCGGTTCTCGAGGAACGAGAAGGCGGCCGTTGGTACGAGATCGACGTGGACGGCAGCGAGTGCCAGTGGGGCAAGGTGCTCCGCTGGGAACCGCCGACCCGATTCGTGCTCGCTTGGCAGATCGACGGCGACTGGCACTTCGACCCTGAGCTGCTCACCGAGGTGGAGGTCTGCTTCGTGGCCGAGGGTCCTCAACGCACACGGGTCGAGCTGGAACACCGCGACCTGGAGCGCTTCGGGGATGCTCAACAGCAGATCAGGACTGCGTTCGAGTCCCCAGGTGGCTGGCAGGCTCTCCTTGGCGCCTTCGCTCAGGCGGTGGCCGCGACATAGCTCTGCAAGTGTGGGACTGTCTTTGCCAGGGCACGATGGCCGGGCGTGTACCACGCCTGGCCATCCCTGCTCTCACCGGGCGGTGTCTCGAACGGCTACTGGCCGATACGAACGTCAACGCCTCGCGAGCCAGTGGGCTCCAAGCGAGCTCAGATGCTGGATCCAAGCTGAACCATTCCTTCATCGGAGTCTTCTTGTTGGCGTCGAACCGCACGCCCGCACCGGCGTGCACTAAGGCATCGACGCGCGGCTTGGGCAGCTTCACGACGAGGCGACCACGCACCAACATGGCGAACACCTTGCCTCGGACCCGCAGCGCGCCGGAACCAAAGCCCCGACCGCCTTTCGGTGTGGACACGTGGGGTACGCCGCCAAACTCGTCCACAAGCTCGTCGAACAACTCTTCTGCTTTCAGGGGCCCTCCCCTTCTTCTGGGCGATGGGCCGCTTGCGTCACTACACCGAGATCACTTGTGTTCCGACCCACATCGTCCTGCGACCGCCATAGCCCATCCAATAGTGCGCGCAATCCGAACCGAAAGTCATCTTCAGGATCCGGCGTATCCCCATGCTCACCGAACTTGAGCACGGTCGGATACTTCCGGGCAGGAAGCACGTCGAGCAGCTCCTGAAGCCCGGAGCTAGCCTTTCCGCTCCATGCCGAGCCACCGCGTCGCGAGACTCCGGCGCTGAAGATCGCCGAACAGACGACAGAATGCATCACCGAGGAATACACCTGAACGGCGAAGTCCGGCTCGCAGCCATCACGGTCCATCACGCTCCAGAACATCTCCCTGACGCGCATTGCGTTGGGACCGAGCAACGGAGCATTCGAGCTTATGAGAACCACCCCGCGGTGGCCCACGAGCACCCGCCGCAAATCATGGGCGAGCGCTTCGACAGCGTCGCGCCACCTGAGCTCAGGGTCAGGTGGCCGCAGCTCTCCTAGGACGAGATCGGCGACCTCCACCAACAGCTCTTCCCGGCCGGCGACGTGCCGGTAGAGGGAGGCCGCGCCGGTGCCGAGCTCTTCGGCCAGGCGCCGCATGGTCAAGTCCCGGAGGCTTCCCTCGTCGATGATGCCGAGAGCGGCTTGGCAGATGCGGTCGATGCTCAGGCCGCGGCCACGCAAGCGGAAGCGCTGTTCGTAGCGATCTCGCCACCACTGCGGGGATCCGGGAGGCTGCCTCCCCCTGCCCGGCCCCGCTACAGGGTTGACCTCCGCGAACATTGGTCGTAGTCTAGCGAACATTGTTCGCCCACCCGCTCCCGTTCCGTCACAAGCTGAGGCAGCGAAGTTGAGAGGAATCAGGGGGAGGCGGGGTCTTCTGGCAGGAGTCGCGGTCGGGTGCCTGGGGGCACTCGCCGCGAGCTGTGGGTCCAGCCCGTCAGGGACCTCGTCACCGAGCTCATCGTCGTCGAGCTCGGGCTCGCTGGCGGTCACGTGGATGAATGGCTTCGCGGCTCCAGGTACCCCCGCCAAGTATGACCAGGTCGGGGTGATCAAGGTCGGGCCCAGCGGTGCCAAGAACGTCTTGGTCCTCGAGCCGGGAACCTCTGCTGGAAGCGCTTATTTTGTCCCGCTCGCAAAATGGGTCGTCTCGAAGGTAAGTGGCTGGCAGGTCTGGTCGGTCAAGCGGCGCGAGAACCTGTTCGAGGATCAATCCGAGCTGAACCTGTTCAAGAAGGGCAAGGTCAACGGGACACAGCTGTACGACTACTACCTCGGTTACCTCAAGGACCCGACTGTCAAGAATCACTTTCAGATGATCCCCAACTCGACCGTGGCGTTCGCCAAGCAGTGGGGAATGAACGTTGCGGTGCAGGACCTGCATGTGGTGATAGGGGCGGCGAAGAAGCTCGGAGGCAAGGTAGCTCTGGGTGGACACTCGCTCGGGGGATCCGTGGTCACGGCATACGCGAGCTGGGACTTCAACGGCCGAGCTGGTGCCGACGATCTGGCGGGTTTGGTCTACATCGACGGGGGTAGCGACCCGGTCGAGATAGGTGCCCAGCAGGCGGGACAGGAGTTGCAGTCGCTCGAGGCCTCGAGTGCGTCGCCCTGGTTGGCCTTCGGCGGGATCGGAGCCCCGTATGCCGGAGTGTTCAACGCAACGGGATCCGCTGCTGCCTTGCTGGACCCGAACTCGCCTTCGCTCGGTCAGACCTCAGGGCTCCTACCGTCGGCCATCGTTCCTCCGGTTCGGGTCAGCAACGTCGGACAATACGGCTATGCGCTCAATGTGGGGACCTCGCCGGCGAGCCTGCTCGCTGCACAGGCACACCTGGGTCGTGGCATCTCTTCCAACGGCCCGGTCCACGGCTGGGACGGCACCGGCGCCCTCACGCCGATCGATCGGTACGCGACGATGTTCTCGGGTGCCGGCCTCGACAACGTCGACGGCACCGAGTGGTACTTCCCGCAACGCTTGACGGACGATACCGGTGCAGTGGGCAACGGCAATGCGAATCCTGCTCAGAGCGTTCTCGACGTCCACTCGACCATGGGCAGCGACCTGCCGCGAGACCTCCTGATCTATGCATTCGGCGCCCGCCTCGGGGGGCCCGGGGTGCTGGAAGCAGCCCAACTGCTGGCCCAGCAGTCGCACATTCCCGCAAGCAACCTGACGCTGGTGAACCGCCAGAGCACCTATGCTCACAACGATCCGGCCGGCGCTTATCCCAACAACGACTTCTTCAACAACCTCGTGCCGTTCCTCCAGAAGGTCAGCTCTCACAGCTGAGTGAGCGATTCCTCGGCAGCCCGCCACGAGCGGCAGCCATACTGAGGGATGTTCGAGGCGTGATCTCCGTCGAGGTGGAAGAGCCACCTCACGATTAGGGAACTCGGGGGCCTGCGGTGCGACGGGGCGTGATCCGGCGATGGAAGAGGCATCTCACCTCCTCCGCCGTCGTAACAGCTGGCACAGCGGCCCTCGTACTGGCAGGCGTGCTCAGCTGGGCGCCCCCAGCCATGGCACGTGACATCTTGGTGACCTCCTTCGATGGGACTCACCTCGTCGTGCATTTCTTCCCGGCAGCGGGATTGGCACCCGGCGAGCGTGCGCCGACCGTGATGGTGGGCCCGGGTTGGGCCGTGCCCGCCGACACCGATCCCTACGAGACTACGGACCCCTTGGGCGGCACCATCGGAATCGGGACCCTGCGTCAGGCCGGGTACAACGTGGTGACCTGGGAGCCCCGGGGCTTCGGAGGGTCGGGCGGGACGGTCGAGGTGGACAGCCCTTCTTATGAAGGGCGCGATGTCTCGGCGCTGATCGATTTCGTCGCGCGCCAGCCCGAGGCGTCTCTCGACGGGCCCAACGACCCTCGCGTCGGGATGGCGGGAGGCTCCTACGGAGGGGGGATCCAGCTGGTCGCGGCAGCCGTCGATCATCGGATCGACGCGATCGTGCCCGACATAGCTTGGAACTCGCTTCAGACCAGCCTCTACAAGCAGGACACTGTGAAGACAGGATGGTCCGATCTGCTGTACGCAGCAGCGGCGGGCGACCCCTTGGACCTCCATATAAGGAGCGCCTACCAGGAGGCCCAGTCAGGTGGGCCCTTGAGCGCCGGCAACGTCAGCTTCTTCCAGTCGCGTGGACCTGGCGATCTCGTGAGGCGGATCCGGGCCCCCACCCTGCTCATACAGGGGACCGTGGACGATCTCTTCACCTTGCAGGAGGCGGTGGTCAACTATCGAGAGCTTCGTCACAACGGGGTTCCTACCAAGATGCTCTGGTTCTGTGGCGGGCACGGCGACTGTGACGTCAACGCCGGTGACACGGGCCGGATCGAGCGGGACACCCTCGCATGGCTAGCGCGCTACCTGAAGGGTCAGCGATCGCTGGCCACCGGCCCGGGTTTCGAGTGGGTGGACCAGAACGGTCGTTCCTACAGCGCTCCGACCTATCCATTGCCCGCCGGTCGGCCGCTCACCGGTGAGGGTTCCGGCACCCTGCAGCTCCGCCAATCGGGAGGATCCGGGCCGTTGGTCGACCCCCGGGCCACCAACGTGCTCGCCCTCGCTGCCGATTCCGCCGCTCCGACCAAGGCAGTGAATGCCGTGAATGTGAGCATCGGTCCGTCCAGGACCAACTTGGTGCTCGTGGGACCGCCCGTATTGAGCTTCGACTACCGAGGCACCGCGCCGCGGCCTGCCACCCGGGTCCTCGCCCAGATAGTTGACGACGCGACGGGTAAGGTGCTCGGGAACCAGATAACCCCGGTCCCGGTGCGCCTCGACGGGGCGTCCCGCTCGGTCAAGGTGCCCCTGGAGATCATCGCCGCCGGCACAGGTCCCGGTTTACGTTTCACGCTCCAACTGGTCGCCAACAGCACGGCATACGACGTCCGACCCGCAGGCGGCTCTGTGAGGTTCACTCACATCCGTGTGCAGCTCCCGTCCGTCAGGGGAGCGCGTAGCTAGCGAAGAAGAGCCACATGGCGTCGTCGGCGTCCACCAAGGTGATCGGTCGGCCGAGGTGGGGCCCGGAGCCAGAGTTGATGCTCAAAGGGCTACCCGGCCAGACGTGACCGGACCCTGTGAACTTCCACAGGACGACTTGGGCGCCCTCCGAGCAGGGCCCGTAGGTGATCGCCGTCGCCGTGAGCCCCGCGTTGATCGTGCCCGCAGCTCCGGACAACGTGGTGCCCACTCGAGGCGTCTCGGGACAGCGATCGGCCTGGACCCACTGCCCGATACCAGCCAGCACGGGTGGGAGTTGATCCCCTGCACCGGGAGGACCAGGTTCACCGTTCCAGTTCGCGTCGGGGTCGTCGACGCTGTGAAACTCCATCATGGGGACGGGACGGCTCGGGCTCACCGCCTGGATGGTCACTTGACCCGCTACTGACGCGCCGGCCGCAAAATGGCTGGCGGCCTGAGCCGCCAGACGGTGCGCCATCATCCCTCCGTTGGACATTCCCGTGACGTACACGCGCTTGTCGTCGACACGTGTGCGTTGCTGGAGGTCGGCGAGGACCGAGAGAATGAACCCGACGTCGTCGACGTTGCTCGTTGCCGGTAGCCCGCAGCAACTCCCGGCGTTCCATGCAAGCTGGCCGGTCGCACCCTTGAATACCGGTGTGCCGTTGGGATACACGGCGAGAAAGCCGTACTCGTCTGCGGTCTGGTCCATCTGGGAGTAGGCCTCTTCCTCGATGCCGTTGCTAGTAGAGCCGTGGAGGTTGATGACCATCGGCAAGGGGCGGTCGAACGTCGCTCGAGGCGGAACATGGACGAGGTACGAGCGAGCAGCCCCGTCAAAGGAGAGGCTGAACTGGTAATGGCCAGGTGCGAGGTAGCCGACGGGGCTGGTTGACGTCGTCGTAGAGCGGGAAGTTGGTTTCCCGTCGCGGGACGTGCCGTGATCGGCGGAGGAAAGCGTAGTTGCCGAGCAGCTGCTCATGATGGCCGGGAGGGCCGCCATTGAGGCAATCGACACCAGCCTTGCGGCTCCCCCGGACCTCACGGGATCAACATAGCTGCGACGCCGCGAGTGACCCCGGACGCCGGTCGTGGTGAAACCACGAGCGTTCGCTCGAACGACCGGCAGTGTCTGTACGACGGGGTGAGGATCTGCCTACCTTGTCCCGATGGACGGCCTATGGGATCACGAAAGCACACCATGGTGGATGTCGGGAGTCCTTTACCAGATCTACCCCCGCTCGTTCAATGACTCCGACGGGGATGGGATTGGCGACATACGCGGGATAATCGACCGGCTCGACTACCTCGAATGGCTGGGCGTAGATGGGTTGTGGCTTTGTCCCGTCACCATCTCCCCTAATGCCGACTGGGGATACGACGTGGCGGACTACCTCGCGGTCCAGCCCGAGTACGGGTCCGTTGAGGACATCGACGAGTTGGTGGCGGCGTCGGGCAGACGTGGGATCAAGGTGCTGCTCGATCTGGTGCCGAACCACACCAGCGATCGACATCCTTGGTTCCTGAACTCCCGGTCTTCGAGGGTCGCCCCGCTTCGCGATTGGTACGTCTGGGCGGCTCCGAAAGCCGACGGCTCTCCCCCCAACAACTGGGTGAGCAGCTTCATGGGACCGGCTTGGAACTTCGACGATCTCACTGCCCAGTACTACCTTCACAACTTCCTGCCTCAACAACCCGATCTCAACTGGTGGAACGAAGAGGTCAGGGAGGCCTTCGACGGGATCCTACGGTTCTGGTTCGAGCGGGGGGTTGCCGGGTTTCGAATCGATGTCGCCCACATGATCGTCAAGGATGCAGCGCTAAGGGACAATCCTCCCGCGACGCAACAAGACGACTTCGCGAGCCAGCTATACGGTCAGCGGTCGGTCTACAACAGCAACCGACCCGAGGTCCACGAGGTGATGCGCCGCTGGCGACGCGTGGCGGATAACTTCACCCCGCCAAGGGTCCTCGTCGGCGAGACCAATGTCGAAGATCTCGAGGTTATGACCTCTTTCTACGGAAGCGGCCAGGACGAGCTGCACCTTGCCTTCAACTTCCCCTTCATAAACTCCGCCTTCGTGGCAGAGGACCTTCGCAAGGTTGTAGAGGCCACCGAGGCACTGCTGCCTTCCCAAGCCTGGCCGGTTTGGACGGGCTCCAATCATGATGTCTCTCGCCTCGGCAGCCGTTGGGCGAAGGGAGACGTGGACAAGACAAGGGTTGCCCTTGTGATGCTTCTCTGCCTGCGCGGAACACCGGTCCTCTACCAAGGGGACGAGATAGGGCTCAAGGACGCGACGCTTACGAGGGAGGAATTGCGTGATCCGGTAGGAGTCAAATTTTGGCCGGCATATGCAGGACGCGACCCTGTGCGTACTCCGATGCCATGGGCGGGAGGATTCGGCGGAGGCTTCACAGCGCCGGAGACGAGGCCTTGGCTCCCTGTGGGCGAACCGGCGGGGCTGAATGTCGAGAGTCAGCAAAATGATCCCGATTCGACGCTTTCATTGGCCCGCCGTGTCATTGCCGCGCGAAGAGAAAGCACAGATCTGAGATGTGGAGCCTATGCCACACTGCCTTCGCCGGAGGGGGTGTGGACCTGGAGGAGAGGCGAGCGCACCGTGGTGACGTTGAACCTGTCCGACTCGCCCGCGAGCGTTGAAGCAACCGACGGAGTCGTAGTGCTCGGTACACGTCGGAGCCGTGAAGGTGAGGCCTTCTCGGGAACGCTCGGGCCTTGGGAAGCCCTCGTCCTCGAAGAGGACCTCAAGTGACACCGACGTGCGATCCGGCGTCTAGTGGTGGATCGCCAAGTATTTCAGGTTCAAGTATTCCTTGATCCCTTCGTGGCCACCCTCCCTTCCGTATCCGGACTCCTTGACACCACCGAAAGGGGCGGCTGGATTGGACACCATTCCTTGGTTCAGCCCCACCATCCCGGTATCGAGGGCCTCTGACACTCGCAGAGCCCTTTCCAGACTGGCCGTGAAGACATAGGCCACCAGTCCGTAACGGGTGTCGTTCGCGGAAGAGAGCGCATCCTCGTCCGAGTCGAACGCAACGACCGGGGCCACGGGCCCGAAGATCTCCTCTTCGAGAACTGATGATCCGTCGGCCACGTCGGCGAGCACGGTGGGATCGTAGAAGTAGCCTCGCCCCTCGAGGGGTTTCCCGCCGGTCAGGACCTGCGCGCCTTTGGCCGTTGCGTCGTCGACGAGGCTGGCCACCTTGGCTCGAGCCTTGGCGTCGATGAGCGGGCCCACCTCCACGCCCGGCTCAGTGCCCCGTCCGATCTTCATCGATCCCAGCCGTCGGGCAAGTCGCGAGCCGAATTCATCCACCACCGATTCGTGGACATGGAATCGGTTGGCCGCTGTACAGGCCTCTCCGATGTTGCGCATCTTGGCGATGACGGCGCCTTCCACGGCGGCATCCAGGTCGGCATCGGCGAAGACAAGGAAGGGAGCGTTGCCGCCCAGCTCCATCGAGACACGCAAGACGTGATCGGCGCTGGCGCGGATCAGGCTCCTTCCCACTTCGGTTGACCCGGTAAAGGACAGCTTGCGGAGCCGGGGGTCCGCGATGACCGGACCGGTGGTAGCGCCGGCGTCCGAGCTGGTGACCACGTTGAGAACTCCAGGGGGGAGCCCCGAGTCGACGAGGATCTGGCTGAGAGCCGACATGGACAACGGGGTCAGCTTCGCCGGCTTCACGATCATCGTGCATCCCGCGGCGACGGCTGGCCCGATCTTTCGAGTAGCCATCGCCATGGGAAAGTTCCACGGGGTGATGAGGAGACAGGGTCCAACCGGCTGGCGGAGCGTAAGAAGCCTTCCTCGACCGCTCGGCTCCGCGCTGTAGGTGCCTTCGATCCGGACGGCCTCCTCCGAGAACCAGCGGAGGAACTCCGCGGCGTAAGCGACCTCCGAGCGGGAGTCTGCGAGCGGCTTGCCCATCTCGAGGGTCATCAGAAAGGCCAGGTCGTCGATCCGTGCCATGATCCCTTCGTACGCGCGCCTGAGGATTTCCCCACGCTCCCTTGGCGCGGTCGACGACCACCGCTCCTGGGAGTCGTAGCAAGCGGTCAAGGCTGACAGCGCGTCGCTTACTCCTCCGTCGGCTATCTCTGCCAGGACCTCCCCACTGGCAGGGTCCTCTACCGGAAAGGTCCGCCCATCCTCGGCATCGCGCCACTCGCCCCCTATGAGCAGGTGGCGAGGCACCGCGGCGAGCAGAGCCCGTTCAGCCTCGGTAACGGTCATCGGGGTCCTGTCTCCTCACAGAGCTGTCGTTCAGTTCTTCCCCTCGGGGGAGCCCACGTATCACCCGAACCTGTCGCTCGCCGGCCAGCCTAGGGTGGTCTTCGTGGATCGAGGTGAGAGGGGCCGACCCACTGCGGCGACCTACGATTCGCAGGCCGCCCTCATCGTGGTCGATGTTCAAAACGACTTTGCCGATCCGAAGGGCAGCCTCTACGTCGAAGGTGGCGAGAAGGTAATCGAGCGGGTGAACCACGAGGTCATGGCGGCACGAGACGCTTCGAGCTTGATCGTCTACACACAGGACTGGCACCCTCCGGTGACGCCACATTTTGCCAAGGACGGTGGGAAGTGGCCCGTGCACTGCGTCGCTGACACTTGGGGCGCCCAGATTCACCCAGAGGTCCTGGTGGTGGAGGCATCGGAGTTCGTGCGGACCGGATCGGGAGGCGAGGACGGGTACTCGGCCTTTACCGTCCGCGACCCGCTGAACGGCGTGGAGCAGGATACCGGCCTGGACGAGCGTCTACGTTCGAGGGGCGTCGAACGCACGGTGGTCTTGGGCCTGGCCACCGACTATTGCGTCAAGGAGACCGCCCTCGACTCTGCCCGCAAGGGCTTTTCCACCACGGTTATCGGCGGTGCCGTCAGACCGGTCGATGTGGAGCCGGGTGACGGCCTGCGTGCGATCGGGGAGATGCGCCAGGCAGGCGTCCGCGTCCAGTAGGGCGTTGGTTAGGAGTTAGCAAGGAGTCAGCGTGCCTCTCAGACCTACGGATCAACAGATTCGCGAATTGTCCCAAAGCGACATGAAGGGCCCCGTGGTGATGCTCAACTTGCTCAAGTTCGAAAAGACCGAGGGGCGGGGCTCCTATGCCAGCTACGGGGAGGGGATTCGTCCGATTCTCGAGCGCAGCGGCGCCCGGGTGCTTTGGCAAGGACGTTGCGACTCAGTCGTGATAGGGGCTGAAGCTGACAGTTGGGATGCGGCGATCCTTGTCGAGTACCCCTCACGGAGTGCGTTCCTCGAGATGGTCTCCCAGCCCGAGTACACCGAGGTATCGGAACGTCGTACCCGTGCCCTGGTGGACTCCCGGTTGATCGCCTGCACGGAGATGTTCCGCCTCTCCGGCTAGAGACGGCTTCCCTCCAGAACCTTTTGGATGTCAGGCTCTCCTGCCCAACGCGGCCAGGAGGCGGGTCTGTGGGTCCGCATCAGCTCCGACGGCCAGCGGGTTCCCGAACATGCCGCTTCCTTGCAGCATCTCGGCCTGGGGTTTCACGACGCGCCAACAGGCGTCGACCAGTGAGGGCTCGAGCGCGAGGTCCTGGCCCGTGGAGAGGGCGAGATCCCATCCGTGGATCAGTACGTCGATGAAGCGATGCTCTGCGTAGACGGATCCGGGCACGGGTCCGTAAGAGACGGCACAGGGTGCGTCCAGGGCGCCTTGCACCTCGAAGGCGGAGGCTGCCGCATTCGCGGAGCTGTCGTAGGAGTCCAATGGATCCGTACCGAGCTGGTCGCCGTCAAGCTTGGAGCCGACCTCGGCGATCGTCGCGCCTGAAGCGAGCTCTGCCGCCCACCAGTTCCCGGCCACGACGTGGTTGGCCAGCTCTCTGACGGTCCATTCGCCGCAAGGAGTCGGCTGCTCCCACTCATCGTGCCCAATGTGGGCCACAGCCCGCCGGGTGGCTCCCAGGGCGTCTCGGTGGAGTTTTGCGATGTCGCTCATGGATACCTCGATGTAGCGGCGTCCAACCCTTGATGACTCAACCCTTGACATATGACAGCTTCTCGGCGACCCGACCCTCGCGCACACGGAAGAGGTCCACGCCGCGGACGTGCCCGTTGGCCCACGTGTAGCGCCACCGCTGCACCACCCGATCACCGGCGACAAAGACCTCCTCGGCGTCGAACCTGCAGCTGTCGTCGTCGAAGATGGCCTGCCACGCCCGGCGGATCGCTCCGAGGCCCACGTGAGAGGTGCCGTCTGGCGCCGGCCCGGTGGCTTCAAAGACGCAATCGTCGGTGATCAGGGAGATTGCGGCGTCGAGATCGTGATCGGCCCAAGCCGTCCCGAAGGTCTCCACCACCTTCAGAGCATCCATTCGCCGGCCCTCCGCCACGCCTCGACACCCGACAAGTACACTTATCTACTAGTAGGTAAGCTGTCAAGATAAGCTGTCAAGAGCAGGCCGTCAAGGGCAAGGCCTCTAAGGGCTAGGCGTCAAGGGCAAGACAAGGCTGAGCGCAAGCCCAAAGGCCAAGGGCTGAGGCGGAGGTGTCGATGTCACCGAGATCCGGCGGAGGAGCCGACACGGCGGCGGGGATACTCGACGTCGCCGAGCGGCTCGTTCAGAACCGCGGCTTCAACGGCTTCAGCTACGCGGACGTGGCGGCCGAGCTGAGGGTAACCAAGGCTTCGCTCCACTATCACTTCGCGAGCAAGGCGGAACTGGGTGTTGCACTGATAAGCCGTTACAGAGAACGTTTCGCGGAGGCTCTCGCGGCGGTCGATGGCGAGGGAAAGGATGCTCCGGGCAAGCTCGAGGCGTACGCCAACCTCTACCTGGACGTCTTACGCAAGGAGCGGATGTGCCTCTGCGGGATGCTGGCCTCCGAGTACCAGACGCTCCCTGAGCCAATGCAAGACGCCGTGCTGGGGTTCTTCGACGAGAACGAGCTATGGCTGGAGCGGGTGCTCGACCAAGCTGAGCGAGAGGGAAGCCTGCGCCTTACCGGCTCCAAGAACGATACGGCGCGTACGATCGTCAGCGGTCTAGAGGGAGCCATGCTGGTGGCGCGTCCTTACGGCGACATCGCCCGGTTCGAAGCTGCCGCGAGGCGGTTGTTGACGCAAGTCACCAGGGCAGCCACCGCCGGGGCCGACACAGGCTGAGCAAAGCTCCTCCCACACGCGGGCTGTCAACGCAGCCTGATCCGTCCCGACCCCCGTCGCACCTCGCCTACCAACGCGCAGCGGTGGCCCCCGGAACTGAGCAGGGTCACCGCTTCGGCGGCCGCGTGCGGCGCGGCCCCGAAGAGCAGCCCTCCCGACGTCTGAGCGTCGGCCAGCAGGGCGAGTGTCACCTCGTCGACCTCTCCTTCCAGCCGCTCGCGCACCCAGGAGAGGTTCTCCCGGCTTCCGCCCGCCAGCTGCCCAGACGCCGCGAGCTCACGGGCGTGGGGGATCAAGGGCACCGCCCCCACGTCGACGGTGGCATCGAGGCCAGAGGAGGAGAGCATCTGGGCTAGATGACCTAACAGTCCGAAGCCGGTCACGTCTGTGGCGCCTGTGGCGCCGGAGGCCAGTGCCGCGGAGGCGGCCGCCGCGTTCGAACGCACCATGACCGAGACTGCCGCGTCGACGGCCGCCGCGGGAGCGGTGCCGGCCTTCAGCGCGGTGGCCACGACGCCGGTCCCAAGCGGCTTGGTAAGCACCAGGGCGTCTCCGGGGCGCAGACCGCTGTTGCGCAGTATCCGGCCCTCGTCGGCCTCGCCGATCACGGCGAGACCGACCTTCGGCTCGGGGTCGTCCACGGTATGGCCACCCGCTATGACGAACCCGCACTCCCCTGCGACCTGCGACATCCCTGCGAGAACGTCGCTCAAGACGTCCGTTGACAGCTCGGCAGCGTTCCAGCAGACGAGGTTGAGGGCGAGCAACGGCCTTCCTCCCATCGCGTAGACGTCCGAGACGGAGTTCATAGCCGCGACCCGTCCCCACAAACGGGCGTCATCGACGACCGGCGTGATGAAGTCGGCCGTGACCACAATGGCGCGCCCGTCTGCCACCCGCCAGACGGCAGCATCGTCCGCGGTCTCTGTTCCGACAATCAGGTCGGGATGGTCAGCTGGAGCCAGGTCGCGCAGCACGTGCACGAGCTCGCCCACGGCGAGCTTTCCCGCTCAACCGGCGCAGTGTGCGAACTGGGTCAGCCTCTTCGGGGGTTCCAAGGTCGTTCTCCTGGGGTCGTTTCGCGCCGCCGGCTCGGGTCAACCTCGACGCGGTGGGGTGTTCGTTCGGTGAGTCCTCTGTGGGTCGGCAACAGCCTGAACCGAAGGGTAGCCGAGCCTGGGCGCTTACGGTCATCTCAGGGTTCGTGGAGCTGCCGGGGGATCGGCGGCTGCAGGTCTGGTTGGCAACATCCAGGACGCCGGGCCTGACCCAGATCGAGTGAGAGTTATGGTTGACTTTCTGCTGGTTCCTCACGATCACCGACATGGAATATCGGATAGTTCTGACTAGCCTGGTCCCGGGCGCACTAGCCTGCGGCGACCAACTCGAGGTCGCGCTCGCAAGTGAACTGGAACACCTCGACTCAGGGTTGGTCCTCTCGATTGGGGAAGCCCACGAGGACGTAATCGCAACCATGTCCCTTGACACGACGAGCCTTGCCGCAGCATGTCAGATGGGCGCGGACGCCTTGAATCGGGCTCTCGAGATCGTGGGCCTGGCTGGCGTCGCTTGGGAGTGTGAGAGTGGTGGAGCCTCTATCGAAGAATAGGGTCAATGCGCGGGTGCAGGCTCAAGGCCGCCGCCCGGCGCCGACCCTCCCCGCCAGGTGATGAGCAGAGCTAACCGAGCGGTGAAGGGCCAGTTTGAGTCCGTCGACCGCCTTCGATTGTTCTGGCGGCACAGGTGACAGTCCTAGACGGCGAAGCCGATGATTGACAACGTGAAGGCGGCCTCGGCGGAGAACCGCTCTGGTGTGGAAGGTGATGGACAGCGAGATGCAGAAGTCGTCTTTGTTGGCGACCCAATGAGGCGCATGAGAAGGGACATAAACGCCTCGGCCCGGCTCCAAACGGAACACCTCGGCGTCCTCTGGTAGATGCTCGATGTTGCGGTGACCGCCCGAGTAGTAGCGTTCGAGCTCTCTCTGCTTGTCTTCGACCGTGGAGAAGCGCCCGACGTGAACCTCCTTCACGCCGTGTATTTGAAGTAGGAAGTTATGTTCCGGATCGAAGTGCACCGGAGTAACCGAGGCACCCGAGGAGATGAAGACAAAAGCCTCTCGCCGGCACATTCCACCTTCGCGACCGTCTATCACCTCCTGAACGGGATCCAGCGCCTGGTCCAGAAGAGAGCGATAGCTCGGCTCATATTCCACGTTCCACAGAACGATCCAGCGACCGTTCCGCTCGATGTTCCGTACCAACTGACCGGGGGCGGTTACTCCGCCTCGGGGTTTGCCGCCGCCGGGCAACACAAGATCGACACCGATCTGGTTCTCTTCGATTCGGCTTTCTGGTAACTGGTCGGCTAGATCGGCGAGGGCCTCCAGACCGAGGAGAGGATGACCCTGCAAGTTGTGGGTGACACCAAGGGGACGGCGCCCGAAGGCCGACGTGTAGGAGCTCGGATCGATGTCGATCAGCGGCGTCACCGGCGATCCTTTATGTGGCGATCCCTTATGTGATGCTTGGCTGCTCGAGCCACCTTCACGGCTGGAACCAGGGCGGGGAACAACGCTCCCCTGTGGCCCCGGGGAGCAACGATCAGGTCGGTGATCCGCCGGCGATCCGGCCAGAGACGGTTGATCATCGAGTTCGACGCGGTGCAAGAGTCCGCCAACGAGCTTCCCTCACGGGCGAAGCACTCCATGTCGTGCAGCTCGAGCTGAAACCCTGGCGAGGTCGTCGCATAAGACTCGTCGTAGGCGCACTTGAAGCAGAATACGGTCCTCCCCGCCGTCAAATTACACTTCATGGCAACTGGCTTCCCGCCGACCTCCAGGCTCCTCAGCTGAAGGCAGCCCCGCGACCGGAAGTCGGCGCATACCTCAATGAAGAACTGGGCATGTCCTCGGCAGTTGGCCATGGCGGTGCTCGCCGCCCCCTTCCAGCCGCTCGCCTCGAGAGTTAGGAAGGCATCGACAGCTCCGGGGTCTCCGCTCCGTTCGACGACGCTGACCGGTGAATCGAACTGCTGCTCGAGTCGCCTTCGCAGCCTCGAACGCTCCCGGCGAAGCCGGCCCCCCAGGATGGGCCCGATCCTCTCCTGGGTGAGGATCGGACGCTCGAGGGTCTGGACGGTGGTGGGGGCCGCGGGCTGAGCCGCCAGGGCTCGTTCCAGAGCCGATTCAACCGGACCGTCACCACCCACCGCGTCGAGGGCCACTGCCTTCGGCTTTCCGGCCCACCTGTCTATCTCGTCGAGAAGACCTTCTACTGCCGAGGTCCCCCCGTCGTCGGACACCATGGGGGTTCCGAGAAAGCAGTACTCGTGGATCCATGTGCGCACAGCCGCAGGGCCCAAGCCCAGCCAGAGCCGAGCCTCTACCACGGGGAGGAGTGCTTTCAAGCGGTCATCCTCGGCGAACGTGACTAGGTAGACCGGGCCGTGCCTCAGGTGACGTGCCGCTGCGAGCACGAAGCCCGGCTCGAAGAACGGATTGGGCTCGACCGCCCACGCGGCGAGCTGCGTCCAGGCTTCGACGAGTTGCTCGCTCGCATCGGCGAGCTCGATCACTGTGGTGTGCATGGGATGGCTCCCTTACCCATCCATGCCCTACTCGGGGGGGTACCCGACCTTACCCGAGCCGGCTGGGCAAGGTTCGGCCCGACCATGACGTACCCGACAGTGACGTAAAGGGGCCATGCGCGCCTGGACAGCCGCCGGTCTTGGCACGGAACTAGGTCGGCAGGATGATCGACTGGAGCTCTGTATAGGGGGCAATTCCCTCTGGACCGAGCTCTCTGCCGATCCCGGACTTCTTGAAACCGCCGAATGGGCTGTTGAAGTCCAAGATCATGGACGAGTTGATCGACACCACGCCGGTCCGGACTCGGGCGGCCACCTGCTCGCCGTGTGCGGCGTCTGACGTCCAAACGGTGCCGCACAACCCGTAGTCGGAATCGTTCGCTATACCGATCGCCTCATCCTCGGCGTCGTAGGGAATGACCGACAGCACCGGGCCGAAGATCTCCTCCTGAGCGATCTTCATCGAATTGTCCACGTTGGAGAACACGGTTGGCTCCACGAACCAGCCTTTGGTCAGGTCGGCGGGCCTTCCTCCTCCCACGACTACCCGGGCGCCGGCGGCCTTCCCGGCATCGAGGTAACCCTCGACTCGAGCTCTCTGGCGCTCCGCTACCAGCGGACCCACCTGGGTGCTTTCGTCCAGAGGGTCACCCACTTGCAGGGCCCCCACCGTTGAGCCGAGAGCGTCCACGACCTCCTCGTAGCGCTTGCGCGACACGAGGACTCGGCTCTGGGCGCCACAAACCTGCCCGTTGTTCATGAGACCCGACATCGCCAGGTCCGAGAGAAGCTGGTCCGTGAGTTCGACGTCGTCCAAGACGATCGCGGCCGACTTGCCCCCGAGCTCCAGGGTAAACCGCTTGAGCTGTCCCCCGCACACCTCTCCGATGTGATGGCCTACGGCCGTCGAACCGGTGAAGCTCACCTTGTCGATGCCCGGATGCCGAACAAGGTAGTCGCCGGTCTCTCGGCCAGCCGGCACGATGTTGAGGACTCCTTCCGGGACGCCGGCTTCGATCGCTGCCTCGGCCAGGAGATAGCTGTCGAGAGGTGTCTCCGGCGCTGGCTTCAACACCATGGGACAGCCCGAGATCATCGCGGGTCCAAGCTTCAGAGCAGCAATGAACAGAGGCACGTTCCACGGTGTTATGCCCGCCACGACGCCGACAGGCGCCTTTCGCACCCTTACCTTGTTCCCCAGCATGCCGTCGCGTGTGTCGATCCACTGGTACTCCTGAGCCAGCCGAACGTAAGTGTCGAGGACCATGGTCGCCGAGAAGACCTGGCCCATCATCGCCCATTGCTTAGGCGACCCGTTCTCCGATGAGATCGTGTCTGCAAGATTCTGGGCACGTGCTTGAAGGGATTGAGACAGGCGCCCAAGTACTTCCGCCCTGGCCACCGGAGTCATGTGCGGCCAGGGGCCCTCGTCGAAGGCGGTGCGGGCGGCCGCAATCGCGCGGTCGATGTCGCCAGGCGTGCCGTCCGGAACTCTGCCGATGACCTCTTCGCTCGACGGTGAGATCACCTCGATTACACCGGTCCCCTCGGGCTGCACCCAGTTCCCACCGACGTAGAACTCTTTGTGCTCTTGCACGGCCTCTCCCTTCGCCTGTGGCTCTCCAACCGCCGACGTTACAGCTCCCCACCACCAGCCTCGACGGCCACTACTGGCACCGACAGCCACTACTTGCACCCACAGCGCAAGTAGTGATTGAATGTGGGAGTGCCGACGCGGATCGAGCAACCCCGGAGAGCCGGCCACCAAGGGCAGGCGGATGCGAGGGGTCAGCCGCAAGCCCTCGTGGACGGGCGAGTGGCCAGGGGCGCGCGCAACAAGAGGGCCCTCGTCGAGGCCATGTTGTCATTGATCGAAGAAGGCGAGCTGCAGCCGACTGCCAGGGACATCTCGGAGCGGGCCGGGCTGGCGCTTCGATCTGTCTTCCATCATTTCGAGGACCTGGAGGGTCTGTTGTCCATGGTCGCCCAGGTTCAGACCGAGCGGCACTGGCGGTTGCTCGAGCCGATCCCGTCCGATGTGCCTCTAGAGGACCGGCTCCAGACCCTGTTGGCACAGCGAGCTCGACTCTTCGAGGCCATCACGCCCGTCAGGAAGGCATCTCGTCTCCACGAGCATCGCTCCGGAGTACTAGCCAGTCGCTTGGCGGAGTCACGCGATCTGCTCCGGGATCAGCTGCGTGCGACCTTCGCTCCCGAGCTCGTCGGAGCGGACAGGGCTGCCCTGGATGCGCTCGAGGCGGTGAGCTCTTGGGAGACATGGGTGGGACTGCGTCAGAATCGCAGGCTGTCGGTCGAGCGAACCACTCGCACCGTCGATTGGATGATCAAGTCTCTTCTGCTGGAGGCCACAAAATGAAGGTCCTGCGTCCGCCCGATGCGGCTTTCTCGAACCTGCCGGACTTCCCGTTCTCTCCCAACTACGTCGAGGTGGACGACCTCGAGGGTGGGAAGCTGCGTGTGCACTATCTCGATGAGGGGCCGAAAGATCAGGCAACCGTCCTGCTGATGCACGGGGAGCCTTCTTGGTCCTTCCTCTACAGAAAGATGATCCCCGTCCTCGCCACTGCTGGACTGCGGGTCATCGCTCCCGACCTGGTCGGGTTCGGTCGTTCTGACAAGCCGTCGGAGCGCGACGACTACTCATACGCCCGCCACGTCGAGTGGATGCGGTTGGCTCTGGTCGACGGCTTGGGGCTTTCGGCGATCACATTGGTGGGCCAGGACTGGGGAGGGTTGATCGGTCTGCGCTTGCTTGCCGAGGACCCCGACAGGTTCGATCGTGCAGTCGTGGCGAACACCGGCCTCCCCACGGGCGACCGTCCCATGACCGACGCTTTTCTCGCTTGGCAGAGGTATTCCCAGGAGACTCCCGACTTCCACGTGGGTGGGA
This sequence comes from uncultured Actinomycetes bacterium, assembly GCA_963736925.1. Taxonomy (GTDB): domain Bacteria; phylum Actinomycetota; class Acidimicrobiia; order Acidimicrobiales; family CAVTQP01; genus CAVTQP01. Next base: position 2,621,545 of record CAVTQP010000003.1, on the reverse strand, counting down.
TCGTCAAGGGAGGATCCCGGAGCGAGTTGTCCGAGGACGTGGTCGCTGCGTACGACGCCCCCTTCCCCGACGACTCGTACAAGGCGGGTGCGCGAGTTTTCCCCGCCTTGGTGCCCACGTCACCCGAGGATCCGGCCGCGCCCGCCAACGTCAAGGCCTGGGAGGTGCTGGCCAGGTGGTCCAAGCCGTTCCTAACCGCTTTCTCGGACGGCGATCCGGTGACAAAAGGCGGCGAGCGAATCTTCCAGACGACCGTGCCCGGCGCGTCGGGCCAGCGACACGTCACAATCGAAGGGGCGGGTCATTTCCTCCAAGAGGACAAGGGCGAAGAGCTGGCTGAGGTTGTGGTCGACTTCATCGGGCGGAGCCGCCACCCCTTGCGCTCGGGACGATAGGAGGTCGGTGATGGGTAGAAGAATCCTCTTGATAACGACCGATCAACAGCGTTACGACGCGCTGGGTTGCAACGGAGGGACGGTAGCCCGTACCCCCGTCGTGGACGGTCTGGCCTGCGAAGGGGTCAACTTCAGGCGGGCGATGAACCAGAACGTCGTCTGCATGCCGGCACGTTCGACGATCCTCACTGGACAGTATGTGAGAACGCACGGTGTTTTCGCGAACGGGGTCCCCTTGCCCTATGACGCGCCGAGCGTCGCCGCTTACCTAAGGGAGCAGGCGGGATATCGCACCGCGTTGCTGGGAAAGGCTCATTTCGATCCCGCGATGGACCTGGCAGGTCGATGGCGGGAGAACACACTCGCGCGTGACCGCTCTACCGGGCCCCTTCGCGGTTTTGACCACCTCGAGCTCGCCATGCACGGTCCCCAGGCCCTGTGGCACTACGGAATGTGGCTCGCGGAGCAGTTCCCCGAGGAGGCGGCCGGCTTCTACCCGCTCTTTGTGAACTCGGCCTTGAACGATGCCGGGGGCGGGGAGACTGACGCCCCTCAGGTGGCCCTGAACCCGATCCCCAAGGAGCATTACCACACGGACTGGGTAGCCGATCGGACCATCGCTTATCTGGAAGGCCTCTCTGGGGACGAGGACTGGTTCGTCTGGATGAGCTTCCCCGACCCGCACCATCCGTGGGACCCGCCTGCTTCGGAGCTCCGCCGGGTGCCATGGCGCGACCTGGACCTGCCTGAGGGCTATCCGGGTTCCGTGGATCGATGCGCGGAGGTGCTCATGTCGAAGCCGCGCCACTGGTTGGGATACTTCGACGGGTCCTTTCAGAACCGGGAAGGAGGACCCACCAGCTTCGTTCCGGCCAAGATGACCACCGACCAGATTCGCGAGGTCAACGCGCTCACCCACGTGGAGAACGAGCTCATCGACGAGGCTTGTGGAAGGGTCCTCGGCTACATCGGCCGGCGCGGGTGGGACGCGGAGACCGACGTGTTCTTCACCACCGACCATGGTGAGCTACAGGGCGACTTCGGTCTGCTCTTCAAGGGCCCATACCACTGTGACGCGTTGATGAGGCTGCCCATGATCTGGCGGCCGGCCCCTTTGGCGGGGGTGGCTCCGGCTGTGGTGGACGAGCCTGTTGGGCAAGTGGACCTGGCCCCGACGTTCTGCTCGATTGCCGGGATCCCGGCACCGGATTGGATGCAGGGCCAGTCTCTCCCGCTCGTGACCGGTTCGGGAAGGGAGTGGACCATCACCGAATGGGACAGCCAGTTCCCCGACATCGACATGCATCTACGCTCCGTCTGCCAAGGGGACAGGCTGTGCACCGTCTACGAACCCGGGGGGATGTACGAGGGTGGTGAGGGTGAGCTGTACGACCTCATCGAGGATCCCCTTCAGTGGCGCAACCTGTGGGACGACCAGGCATGGTCACGTGTGAGAGCCGAGATGACCTCGTTGCTCCGGGACGTTCTCCCTCCCGAACGGCAGCCGAGGCTGTCCGTGGAGGCACCCGTATAGGTCGCGCGGGTCCTGAGCGAGCCTCGCGCGGTCCTGAGACGAGCCCTCGTGCGGCCCCTGAGCGAGCCTCGCGTGGGCTGACAGAGCAGTACGATCGTGTCCGGAAGGATGCCCGTCCTCGACGACCACCACGACTTGGCACACCCTGTCGGCCAGGACGCGGCCTGGAGCGAGTCGTACTACTTCAACTCCTATTGCCCACGGACCGACGTGGGATTCATCGCCAGGACGGGGATCCGTCCAAATGCCGGACTCATGGATGCCTTCGTTTGGGCTTGGTTGCCCGGGGGTGGTGCCGCCGCCCTCCGTTTCGAGAAGGCGCAGTCGAGCATGATCGATCGATCCTTGGATGTCGGGGGGATCCGCTTCGAGATGCTGGAGCCGATGCGTGCTTGGCGTCTTCACGGTGCGGGAAGGATCGGTGATGGGCAGCTTTTGGAGCTCGATGCACGCTTCGACTCGCTCACTCCCGCGATCGGCGTGGACACCGAGGGCGAGCGGCCCATCGCCGACGAAGCTCGGGCCACTGCCCGGCGGTCCCTGGCCAGTGGGCACTTGGAACAAGCTGGTCGCTGGGCGGGGCGTGTCGTGCTCGATTCCGAGGAGTACTCGCTTGACGGGGGTCACGGAAACAGGGACAAGTCTTGGGGCCCTCGCCGGACCGACGGATCTAGGGGCATGACCATGTGGCGCTGGTTCTCGATCAACCTGGGCGACGACACGCACCTAGGAGGGATACGTGTCGGCACTCCCGCAGGCGATCTCAACAGGGGATGGGTCTGGTCGAACGGCGCGGCCGAGAGTGTCAGAGATTGGGGAATCACCACGGCGGTGGCAGAGGACCAGATTCGCCACACGGCCGTCGAGCTAGAGGTTTCGACCAAGGGCGGGAACGTTCACCGTCTCCATGGTGACGTGATGCGAAACGACCGCCTCGACGGAGGCGAGGACCGCCGGCCAGGCTCCATCGTGTACGAGGGCCTGACCCGGTGGATCTATGAGGGCAGGGTGGGATACGGGATCAGCGAGTACGTGCACGTGCTCGGACCCGACGGAAGGCCGGTCGCCGAGGTGGAGTAGGCGCCGGGGAGCGCGACGAATCAGAGCGACACCGGAGCCGGCGGGGCGCTCGCATCGGTGTTGTGGATGCCACCAGCTCAAACGGCCAGGGCTTTGGCCATGTTGTCCGCCAGCATCAAGGCATAGTTGTGCATGTCCGTGGCCACAGGTCTGGTCGGGTCGTCGAGCGAGCGCTGATAGATGCCTTCGACCGTCACCGCCAGGCGGAACTGGGCGAGGAGGCTGTAGTAGTCGAGATCCGAGACCTCCCGGCCCGCCCGGGTCGCGTACCGGCCGATCAACTCATCCCGTCCGGGCCAACCGTCTGACTCCGAGTGCACCTCCAGCCAGAACCGCAGGAAGCCCGCCAGATCGAGCAAGGGGTCGCCGATCGTCGCGGTCTCCCAGTCACAGATTGCGGCCACCCTCGCAGGGAGGTCAGGGCCGACGACCAGGTTGGCCATGTGGTAGTCGCCGTGCATGATGGCAGGAGCCCAACGGGAAGGGATGCGGTCAGAGATCCACTCTGCCGCCGCTTCCAATCCGGGCAGCTCCTGGCGCCGATAGCGCCGGTACTGACCGATCCAGCGTCTTACCTGACGCTCATGGAAGTCGCTTGGCCGGCCGAAACCTTCAAGCCCTCTTGCCCGCCAGTCCACGCGACTCAGCTCGGCCAGGGCATCCACGATCGCAAAAGCCAGCTCGCGTCGTGCTTCCTGCTCACGGAACCTCGGCGGCAACGGCTCCGTCGGTGTGAAGCCGTCGACCCATTCCATCAGGTAGAAAGTGCAGCCCAGCACTTCGGGGTCCGTGCAGATCGCAAGAGCCCGAGGGTGAGGGACTTCAGTGCCGTCTAGCGCCTTGAGCACTCGATACTCTCTCGTCATCCCGCGGTCCGCCCCGTCCAGGGGTTGGCCGGCAGGGCGCCGCAAGACGAGTTGTTCCTCGCCGCGCCGGATGCGGAACATCTCGTTGGACCAGCCAGACCCCATCTTTCGGCTCTCGACGGGTTCTCCCGGGGCGATTCGCTGATCGTCCATCCAAGCCTCTAGACGAGGAAGGTCGATCAAGGCTGAGCCAGGCCTTGAGTGCTTCACGGGTCAGTCGGGTGTCTCGGCAACCCTGACGGGGCAGCTGAGCCCGGTGCCCCCCAGTCCGCAGTATCCCGCCGGGTTCTTCGCCAGGTATTGCTGGTGGTAGTCCTCGGCGTAATAGAAGTTCCCCGCAGGACGGATCTCGGTCGTGATCGGGCCGTACCCGGCCGCCGTCAGGACCTTCTGAAACGCGTCCTTGGAAGCGCGTGCGGCTGTCTCTTGCTCCCTGGAGAACGTGTAGATGCCGGACCGGTACTGAGTGCCGACGTCATTGCCCTGCCGCATTCCCTGGGTTGGGTCGTGACTCTCCCAGAAGACCTCGAGCATGGCTCCGTAACTGGTCCGGTCGGGATCGAACACGACCAGGACAGCTTCGTTGTGGCCCGTCTTCCCCGAGCACACCTCCTCATAGGTGGGGTTGGGCGTCAGTCCACCCGAGTAACCCACAGCTGTCGTGAACACCCCCGGCTCGGTCCAGAACTTCTTCTCGGCGCCCCAAAAGCACCCCATCCCGAATACGGCCTGCTCCAGTCCCTCTGGGAAAGGTGGCTGGAGGGGGGACCCGAGAACGTAGTGGGCGTCGGCCACTGGCATGGATGCCTGGCGACCGGCCAGGGCTTCGTCTTCTCCCGGCATCTCCGTCTTGCGCCTAGCGAAAACCATCGCGTTCGATCTCCCTTCTGAGATCTCGTCGAGCCCAAAGGACAGATTAAACGCTCGGGTGCCTCGATCGGTTTGCGCCCCCGGTTGGCCACTCCAGTCTGCTCGTCAGGGCTTTCGCCCTGAAGAGGTAGGGCTCGTAGTCGTTCTTGGAGCGGGTTGAGCAGTCGGAGCGGGAGAGGCGGTCGTACTGGTCGGAGCCGCCGTGCCGTGACCGGCAGGGGTCACGCTTATGACGGTCGAGAGCGAGCCCGGGCTCTCACCGCCGATCAAGTAGGCGACTGACGGAGTCGCGGCAAAACCGGCGCCTGACACGGGCTCGGGCAGCGCGCCCGCTGAGGTCGCTCGGGATGTCGACGGGTCGAAGCGCACGATCTGGCCACTCACGATGCCGCCGCTCTTGCCTCCGAGCAGGAAGATCTGGTTGCCGAACGTGACTGCGGCCGCGGCGCTCAGAGTGGCCGGCAGGTTGGAGATGACTCGGGCAGTCCCCTTCGCTACGTCGATCTCTTGGATTGCCGCGGTGTCAGCGTTCGCCACCTGTCCTCCGAAGACATATATCGTCTCTCCCACCGCGGCGGCTGCGGCGTAACGCACCCCTACCGGAAGAACGCCTATCTGCTGGAAATGGGCCCCGTCTGTGGTGGAAAGAATCTCCGGAGTGGGTTTCGTTCCGTCGTATCCGCCGATTATGTAGGCCGTGGACCCTATGACGACCGCGGCGGCGTCGGACCGCGGCCGGGGCAGCGTACCGGCCACCCTTGCCCCGGCCAGGTCGAAGGCCTGCACGGTGGGTACCGTGGTCTGCGAGCCGCCACCGAAGACGAACTGGGTCCCTCCCAGGACTGCTCCCGCAGCGTCGTGCACCGGGTGAGGAAGCTTCCCGGTCTGTTTCAAGGTGCCCGTGCTGGGGTCGAGGGAGAAGATGCCGGAGGCAGAGCCTTGCGACTTGGTTAGGCCCCCCAGTATCGACAGGGTCGGAGCGGTGCTGAGTACGACCTCTCGCGATATGGGCGCTTGCAGGCTGAAACTTGCAAGAGCAGCTGTCACGGACAGCGGCTGCGAAGCATTCTTGGAGCTCTGCTTCGAGGTGGAAGTAACCGCACCCGTGCTCGAGCAGGCGCTTACCACCAAGCAAAGAGCGGCCGTGGCAGCTGTCCGGCCAGCGACGGTCTTGCGGTCGAGCGTCACGATTCGCGTGTTTAGACTAGCCATGCGCACGGAGGTGGGATCTCGAAGGGGTCCGCTTTCGCCGAACCACATGCTTCGGCTCGAGCGTCGCTACTGCTAGCTTCTCTCTTGGTGAGGCCCTGGCGCGAATCGGGTTGACACGGCACTCGTTGTCGCCGCGTGGGCGGAACGGTGAGTGATTCCGCCGGCTCGAGCCACGAGGTCTCTGGTCGTCACAGGGCCTCGCGGCGTGTGAGACGCCGTCGAACCATCACAGCGACGGTTGGGTTGTTGATGGTGGCCGGTGTCATCGGCGTGGTCGCGGTTGCGTCGGGAGGAGGCGAGCGGCCAGGGGTGTCGGCTCCGGCCTCCCGAGCCGCCGGGTCGGTCACTCCCGCGGTCGAAGCGGGGTTGCTCCCGTGGTCCCTCTCTTCACCCCTGTCGCGGGAGGTCGTCGATCCTGCACAGGGTTCGACCGTTCACGTGCTCGGGGGCTCGTCGGCGTCGGCTTCCTCTCTCACCCGGGTGTTCTCCCTCGACACAGGCACTGGTCAAGAAAGCGAGATTGGTGCGCTTGCCGCCGGGATCGAGAACGCAGCCGGAGGGCAGGTAGGCGGTCGGGACCTCGTCTTCGGGGGGTCAGCCGCGACCGGTACTGACGTCCAGCAGTTAGGCCCAGCTCCGGGCTCGGCCACGGTCAGCGCCCAGTTGCCCGAACCCCGCTACGGAGCCGGTGCCGTGACCATCGGTAGGACCACCTACATCGTCGGCGGCGCGGGCGCTGGTACCGCCGGCGCTACAGGACGCGCGGAGCGTGGTGGTGGGCCGGCAGGCGGAACGGCCGCGGCGGCGACCGGTGGTGGAAGAGACGTCCTGGCGACCAGTGACGGCGTCCACTTCTCGGTCGTCGCACGGCTCGCCACTTCCGTCCGCTACGCCGCGGTAGCGGCCCTCGGAACCAACATCTACGTCTTCGGGGGTCAAGCCGTGGGTGGTTCCCACGTCGGCGATGCCCTGAGCGCTGTCCAAGTGGTGGACACTGCCACTCGGACGACGACGGTGCGGGACCACCTCGCCCAGCCCTTGGCCGGAGCGGCGCCGGCCGTGCTGGGGTCCCACATCTACCTGGCGGGGGGAACCGCTGCCCCGGCCGGTCCGGACGGGGTCGGGCCGGCGTCTGCGACCGTGTGGGCCTTCGATCCGGGTACCGGAAGGTCGGCCGTCGCAGGGAACCTCCCTGTCCCCACCAGTCATGCCGGCGTAACAGTCGTCGGGAATCGAGCCTGGCTGGTCGGGGGCGAGAGCAGCAACACAGTGCTCTCATCGGTGGAGATGTTCACCCCCAACACCAAGTTCGGCTCTGCCGGAGCACCCGGGGCCGGATCTCCGTTCTTCGGAGCGAAGCTGCTGATCGCCGATCGTGGCAACAACCGTCTCCTTCTGCTGGACGCCAGCGACCGGATCGAATGGACATACCCATCCGCGTATGCCGCCCCACCGCCCGGAGGTTTCTACTTTCCCGACGACGCGTTCTTCAGCCGGAGGGGAAGCGAGATCATCTCAAACCAGGAGGAGAACGAGACGATCGTGATACTTGCCTTCCCCTCGGGGAGGGTGCTGTGGAGCTATGGGCACCCCGGAGTCGTGGGCACGGGTCACAACTTCCTCCATGAGCCAGACGACGCGTATGTCCTCAAGAACGGCCAGGTCACCGTGGCCGATGCGGACAACTGCCGCGTGCTGTTCATCGAGCCGGACACCTCTGTCGCCGGACAGATAGGGACCAACGGGCTGTGCAGGCATCAACCACCGACAGCCCTGGGCAGTCCGAATGGCGACACCCCGCTGGCCGACGGAAATGTGCTCGTCTCCGAGACCAATGGATCATGGGTCGACGAGTACACTCCCAAGGGACAGCTGGTGTGGACGACGCGGCTGCCGATCGGCTACCCGTCCGATCCTCAGCAGCTCGGGGCCGACCTGTACCTCATAGCTGACTACTCGCATCCCGGTGGGATTTTGGAGTTCAACCGAGAGGGACAGGTTCTCTACCACTACGCCCCGAGGTCCGGGCCCGGTGAGCTCAATCAGCCCTCGCTCGTCGAGCTGCTGCCCAGCGGGGTGTTCATGACCAACGACGACTACCGCGATCGGATGGTTGCCATCGATCCGGCGACGGGCGCTCTGGTCTGGCAGTACGGGGTGACGGACCAGCCGGGAACGGCTCCCGGGATGCTGGCGATCCCGGACGGTTTCGACCTGCTGCTACCCGACGGCTCGACGCCCACTCACACGGCGAGCGGATAGCCGCGCCCAGGCTCGAGGGGGTCTGCGTCCGAGACCCGTTTCTCCAGGATGTGGACCCCCTCGTAGGCCCGTTCTCCAGGATGTGGACCCCCTCGTAGGCCCGTCTCTCAGGATCTGGATGCTCTCCTAGACCCGTTTCTCGAGGATGTGGACCGCACAGGAGGACCCGAGACCGATCACGTGGGTCATTCCCACCCTTGCCCCTTCGACCTGTCGGTCTCCCGCTTCACCGCGCAGGTGGGTGGCCACCTCGTAGATGTTGGCTACACCGGTTGCTCCGATGGGGTGGCCCTTGGATATGAGGCCCCCGGAGACGTTCACGGGGACCTTGCCGTCTCGCCTCGGTGCACCTGAGTCGATGAAGTCACCCGCAGCGCCGGGTTCGCACAACCTCAAGTTGTCGTAGTGGAGCAGCTCGGCGGTAGCGAAGCAGTCGTGCAGCTCAACGAGGTCCAGGTCGTCCGGCGCCACCCCCGCCGCCTCGTAGGCCTGGTCGGCGGCATTTCTCGTCAGGGTGTTGACATCGGGCTGCTCTTGGCCGCCCTCGACCCAAGGGTCGGTGGTCATCGCCGCTCCGGAGACCTTGACGGCACGGCGCCGCACGTCGGGGTCGAGCGTCTTCAGCTTGTTGTCCGAGACCAGGACGACGGCAGCGGCGCCGTCCCCCGTGGGGCAGCACATCAGGACCGTGTTGGGGTACGACATCATCTCGGCACCCATGACCTCTTCGAGAGTGAAGGGTTTCTGGTACTGGGCGAGCGGGTTGAGGGTGGAGTGCGCGTGGTTCTTCTCGGCCACGCGGGCGAACTGCTCGAATCCGACGCCGTCATTCTCCTTGGCGTACTCCATGCCGGCTTGGGCGAAGACGCCGGGCATGAGGCCGGTTCCCAGGACACCCTCGGTCCCCATCACAGCTCCGTAGCGTCCGTTCCTTTCGTACACGTGCTTTTCGGCCTTCGGTTTGGCCGCTCCCCCCAGCAACCCGGCCTTTCCCATTTGCTCCACGCCGACAGCAAGACCCATGTTGGCCTCGCCCGCCTTGATGGACAGATGGACGGTGCGGACAGCCGTTGCCCCTGTCGCGCATGCATTCACCACGTTGAAGGCGGGTATTCCGGTCTGGCCTATCTGTTTCTGAACTCGTTGAGCCAGCCCGGTCAAAGTGTCGAACTGGCTTCCCACGGCCATCACCTTCATGTCGTGGATCGTGGTGTCGGAGTCGTCGAAGGCCCCGAGAGCGGCTTCAGAAGCCAGATCGACAATGTCCTTGTCGGGGTACCTCCCGAACTTGAGCATTGACGCTCCGATGATCCACACAGCCTCGGACATGTCGTTCACTCTCCTTGGGTCGGGGCGTAGCCGAAAGCCACGGCCTCGGTGCCTTCGTCGTCTGTTCCCGCCGAGAACGTAGTCATGCGCACGGGCATGCCCAGCCGGATCCGAGCGGGATCTGGCTCAACATCGACCAGGTTGGCCTTGACCACGGCTCCCTCACCGAGGTCGACTATGGCCGACACGTAAGGTGTCGGCACTCCGGGAGCCGCCCGGTTCACGATCGTGAACGCCTCTAGGCTGCCTTCGTTGGGGAGCCGCCGAGAGGTGAACTCCCTCTTGCCACATTTGGCGCAAGCGTTGCGCCGGTCCAGGTAGAGGGCGCGGCAGGTGCTGCACTCGTTGGCGACCAGGTGCGGCTCGCCCTCGTCGATCTCCAGGTAGCTCACCATCGGGATGCGCTCGCCCACGGAAAGATCCTGGCACGTCGTGCGCGACCCGGCGAACCGACGGCGAGACAGTACCGATCAGCTACCTGCCGTCGTCCCGAGCCCGTGCAGCCCGCTCCTCGGCCATGGCCGCAAAATCGGCGTCGGTCTCGTAGCCGATGTAACTGCGCCCAGAGCAAAGCGCGGCCACGGCCGTGGAGCCCGAGCCGATGAACGGATCGAGAACCACATCACCCTTGTACGTGTACAGCTCGATGAGGCGCCTCGGAAGCTCTACCGGGAAGGGCGCTGGGTGACCCACGCGCCTGGCACTTTCGGGCTGGATGCGCCACAGGTCGAGTGTCAGCTCCATGAACTCCTCACGAGAGATGGTGCTCTCGTGGGGGAGGCCGCCGCTGGCCCTCTGCTTAGGGGTGAGTGCCCGATCGAACCGGCCCTTGCTGGCGACGATCACCCGCTCGCTCAGATCCCTCAACACAGGGTTGGATGCGCTGGCGAACGAGCCCCAGGCACAGGATCCCGAGGCGCCGTCTGCCTTCACCCATCCGATCTCCCCTCGGAGCAAGAGCCCGAGGTCGTCCTGGAGGATGGACACGACGTCGGCTGCCAGGGATCTGTAGGGCTTGCGGCCCAGGTTCGCGACGTTCACCGCAATGCGGCCTCCCGGCTCGAGAGCACGCGCGCATTCACCCAGGACCTCGGCCAGCATCGAGAGGTACTCGAGGTAGTTCGCCGGGACGATCCCCTCGCCCAGGGCTTCTTCGTACGCCTTGCCCGAGAAGTACGACGGCGACGTCACGACCAGGGCCACGCAGCGATCGGGGAGCTCTGACATCCGTCGTGCGTCACCATGGAAGATCCTGTTGACGACGGGACACTTACCAACGCGGTCGTCCTGGGAAACCTGGACAGGGGAGAAGCGACGATAGAAGGCGGAGGCGTCATGACTCTCGCGCCGCCCCACACCGAAAGCCGATGTTGAAGTTCCCATGGCTCCTCTTTCGCGGTCAGCTTAGGGGAGGGCGATCAGCGTCTTGCGGACCTGTGGCGCTGTCTAAAGCCGATCGGCGGGGCGATGACTCTCAGTGGGTCGTGTAGTCGATCGGCCCGGCGTTCTTCACACCCAACGCGAAGCAAAAGCACAGAATCGGCTCTTGTCCCCTCTCATTTCGCAGACTGTGGACAGCCTCGGGAGGTATGTGCACCAGGTCGCGGGGCGAGACACCTCTCTCCTCGCCGTCTATCACCATGGTCCCTTCGCCAGAGATCACGTAGTAGAACTCGTGGGTGGGATGCGAGTGCGGGAACACCTCTCCTCCCACGGGCACTTCGAACTCGTTGGCGAGCTCCAGGAAGCCGCCGTCCGTGAGATCCTTCATCTCTCGGGGTCGGATGAGGTACCAGACCGGCACCGTGCCGTTGTGCTCGACCTCGGGTGTCACCGTGCCGACGGCCCTGACGTCCATCGATGCCTCCTCGATACGACCTCTCCTGACCGGCTGAAGCGTAGCTTCGACGTGGTGGGTCAATAAGATCAGGAGGATCCTTAGCGTCCTAGGGAATAGCGTCTGGTCTGGCGTTTTGTGGCCAGCGGGCTCCGCGCCCCGGACAACTCGCTGCTGCGATGTGGACAAAAATAAGGACAGGCCCGTGCGACTGCGTCCCACCTACGACCTCGTCCCGGGGATCGCTTTGCGAACGCTCGTTCGCCTCTAGTAAGATATAGGTCAACCCGAGAGCTGTGCACCTCTTGTCGACTGGGGAGACGGGGACATAGCCGGGGCTCACCTCCGGGCAGCACATAGCCGAGCCGGGCGATCCGGCGGATAGACGATGGAGGTGTAGCTCCGATGGGGCTCACGACAAATCAGACAGACAGTCGCGTCGACGCGAAAAGGCGGCTGACCTTCGAGGAGTTGGGGGAAACCTGCTCGATCGACGAAGCAGCCCAACTGCTCGGCATTTCCAGAATGCACGTGTACGCATCTGCGCACAACGGGGAACTGCCGGTGCTGAAACTCGGCCGGAGGTTCGTCGTGTCGACGAAGCGGCTGCGAGAGCTGATCGAGCAGGGTTCGCCGACTGGCGCTGATGCGGGTGAAGATGGAACAGCTCCGGATCCGGCTGAGACGTTTCGGAATGCAGCCGGCTGATCTGGCTGAAATCTGGAGGGCGCAAAGCGGGACGTGCGGGATTTGTGCGTCCTCGTTAGATAGCTTCATATCGACCACTGTCACCGGACGGGACGCGTCCGCGGACTGCTCTGCCATAAATGCAATATCGGCCTGGGAGGGCTTTGGAGACGACCTATCGGGGGTGCGGCGAGCAGTGACCTACCTCGAGGGGCCAGCGTGGCCATGGGGGACCCAGTGGAGACGTCAACGAAGGCGGGAGGAGACACCGAGTGCGATCACCGCTGAGTTCGCTAGGGCTATCGGCGCCGATGGCTCCCAGGGAGCCAGGTCGCGCGGCAGATGGCTCACCCCGACAGAGTTGGCAGAAATCTCGGGCCGGGACCGCATAACGGTCCAACGTCTATGTGTCGCGGGGACACTTGGCAAGCCGTTCACTGCCATCAAGAGCGGGAACAGGTGGCATATCCATGTTCCCGCGAAAGTCTCATAAGTGCAGCTCAGGGTCGGTTTCTGCGACATTTCGCTCTCGATTTCCCATGGATAAGTAAGTGGCCACGTCGAAACGTCGGGCACGCAAAAATCCGTTGCCGACTAATCACGTGGATGGAGATCCGTTCAAGCCGCTTGGCCGCCAGTCGAGCGGCGGCCGCAAGGGCCAGATTTCCTTAGACGTCCAGGGCGATGAGTCCGATGACGACGACGGCGAGCTGCAGGTCGTCGACGACGCTGGGCGGCTCCATCCTCGAGGAGGGAGGGTTCAGAATCCAGCCGTCCCGGCGAGCAAAAGCTGCTCAGAGGAGCGGCGGCCAGCTCGAGACAACATTGCGCCAGCCGGCCGGCGGCGCCTGCAACGTCACGACGGTTGGATAGGCAAGGCTGCTGAGACGAGCTGGCGGCGCTGGCAGACGCGGCTCAAGGGGGATGACGGACCCAACTACGAAGCGGCCGCTCGCGAGCAAGAGCGCCTCGAAGCCCGCTCCGAATGGTTGGAGGTCTTGGACGCCGTGGGCCGTCCAGACGCCCGCTACGACCTGAACGCGGAACCGTATGGCGACGAAGAAGAAGCACTGACGACCTGGGAGCTGCAATATCCCGCCTGCACGAACTGCGGCCTCGCGCCAGCTCGGTCGCGTCGTGTCGGCGCACTTTGTGCTGACTGTGACACATATCGGCGCCGCAACGGCAAACCGTCGCCTGGACGCAGCCGCCAGCTTGAGTAGCTACGCCCTGACCGGCGAGATCAACGACTTTGACGCCGTCTTTGTCGCCACGATCCTGGTGCTCGAGCAAGCGCAGCGCTTCCTAACGATCGCCGCGGCCGAGCGAGAGGCGGTCACGGTATGACCCCGACCTGGCAGCGCCTATCGCCTCGCACACGTCACACGATCGCGCAGGCGTGGGCTCACCACGGCGAGACGCCGGAGGCTCTATGGGCCAGCCTCAGTCCCGAGGATCAGCATGCTGTCCTGTCTATAGCTCGGACGCGTGATCCCGAGGCGTATCGGCAAATCGTCGCCGAAGCAAAACGGCTGCGACAGCAAGCCGACCCTGAGACGAACACCGCTCTCGAGCGACTGTTGGAGGAGGCGAGCTGATGGCGGAGGAAACACTTGCGGAGTTCGTCGATGCTCGACTTGGTGAGATATATGGCTCGGGCGATTCGAGTAACGGGACGCAGCCGATAGGGGACCTCTTCACCAAAGACGAAGGACTCATCGTCCCGCAGCTCTGCGAGGCGATCGCGTCGGTCGTGCCGATCAAGCTCGGATTGGATGGGCGGCTCTATCGCTACGTCGGCGGTGTTTACCGCGGCGACCGCGATGCATACGTCAAGGGTCAGGTGAAGGTGGTCCTGGGTGAACGTTTCAAGAAGCGTCACATGGAGGAGGTGCTTGCGTGGTTTCGAGCGGGCGTCCCGGAGATCGGCGGCGATCTTCCGGCTGGGCTGGTCAACGTGGGCAACGGGATCCTGGATCTTGCGCGCCTCAAGCTGAGGCCGCACTCGCCCGACGTGCTATCGACGGCCCAGCTCCCGGTCGAGTGGGATCCGAACGCAACGTGTCCAGCTGTATCCAAGTTCTTCGGTGAGGTACTTGGTGACGAGTTGAGTCAACTCGTCGTCGAGATCATCGGATACGGTCTCTACCCGACGAACCCATATCGTGTTGCGGTGCTTTTGCTCGGCCCTGGCCGTAATGGCAAGTCGAGGTTGCTCGGCCTGATCCGGGCACTTTTAGGTACGGCCAACGTGTCGGCCGTACCGCTGCAGGTGCTTACCGAGCGACCATTTGCGAGCGCTCAGTTGCTACACAAGCTCGCCAACATCGCAGGCGCCCTAGACGCGCGTGCTGTCCGGCGAAGCGACCTGTTCAAGATGATTACTGGAGGCGACTCGATCATGGCCGAGCATAAGTACGGCCAAGCCTTCAACTTCGTGCCGGGGGCCAAGCTGCTTTTCAGCGCCAACGAAGCGCCGATGTCCTCCGATCAGAGCGATGCCTGGTTCGATCGCTGGGTGATCGTGCCTATAGAACGGCGGATCCCCGACGATCAGGTCGACGTCCTACTCGAGTCCAAGCTCACCACGCCGGACGAGCTCTCGGGGTTGCTTGTCCTGGCTGTCGAGGGTCTGCGTCGACTGATGCTCAGGGGAGCATTTGGCCTACCGAAGGCCGCCCGTGAAGCCGGTGATAAGTACCGGGACCGCCTGGACACCGTGCGGGGCTTCGTAGTCGAGTGCTGCGTACTCCATCCAGACTCCTGGTCACCTCGGTCAGCTCTGTATAGGTCCTATCGGCAGTGGTGCTCCGAGTCTGGGCGGATGGCCGTCAGCGCTGATCGCTTCTACGACCACCTCCGAACGAACTACATCGGCGAGGTCGAAGAGAGTCGTCGCCATGGGGGGACTCGAGGCTTTATCGGGATTGGCCTGGCGGCCTAGGGCTAGCTCTCGCTTGCCTTTCCTGGTTGATGTGGTCGGCTAGGTCGACTAACGCCACGGATGCTTGTTGGATCCGGGGGTGGACATGAGGATGCTGGCGAGGATCCGAGTCGTTGAGGGCCGTGTGAGTGAGGCACAAGGCAGCCAGCTCGAGTCGGTCTAAGCGTTGATCCCGGTTCATGTCCCGCAGGATACGACTGGCCTCAGAAGGTGAAGATCATGGTTCCCCCAACCTCCAACCCTCAAGCCGTAGTCGAGGCTCTGGGTGACAGTTTGGGTGACAGGGTGACAAGCTGCCCGCGACAAACCTGCTGGTCACGGTGTTGGGTGACAAGGCGTGACAGCTTTTCCTATCTCTCCCACACCCACCCGCGTTGGTAAGTGAGAAAGGGGTGTCACCGTCTGTCACCGCCTGCACTCTGTGCGACCAGGTCGCAAAAGAGTTCGAGTCGGTCGCTGACGGGCAATGATCGACCATGGGTGTGGTCAATGGTCATCACCACCTGACGGGCATCCAGCGGTGACCGTCTCGGCTACTAGCCAAAGGATGGAACAGTGCCTGGCAGCCAGGATGGAACAGTGCCTGGCATTGCGAACGGTCGCAATCTCGGATGGTCGAGGTCGCAATCTCGGATGGTCGAGGTCGGCAATCCGGCAATGCCGGCAATCCGGGGAGGGTGGATTGAAAGTCGGAGGGTTCATTGCCGGCGACCCTCCCACCCTGGCGCACGCCTCCGCGAAATGTGCGAGCGCGTAACCAAAATCGCAGGTCAGAGCGGGTCCTCCCCCTCCAAGACGCTCGAATCACCGTTGAACGAAGAA
The DNA here is from genome assembly GCA_963736925.1 of uncultured Actinomycetes bacterium. Taxonomy (GTDB): domain Bacteria; phylum Actinomycetota; class Acidimicrobiia; order Acidimicrobiales; family CAVTQP01; genus CAVTQP01. The sequence continues at coordinate 2,605,707 of CAVTQP010000003.1, read as the reverse complement.
AGAGCATGGGCTTTGCGGAAGATGTGATCGAGGCGAGCTGCATCGCCAACCTCGCCGAGCGCCAACGGGCGCTCCTGGGAGCTTGCATGGCGCCGAAGGAGATCCGCGAGGCCGAGGATCGACTCGCTGCCTTCGAGGCGCAGCACGGGGATATCTGGATCTACTTAGCGAACCTTGAGTCCGAAAATGCCCAACTCGAAGAGCAGCTCGAGGATGCCCGTCGGGGTAGACCATCGGGGCGGTCCGTCCTAGGGCCTGTAACCGAGCTCCTGAGAGGCGGTCGGCATTGACGACTCGGCCCGTCACACCTTTCACTCCGGAAATCGCCGCCCTCCGAGGATGGTGCAATAGGCACTACTGGCGCGAGCGCGAAGGTGAAAGGATCTCCGATACCGAGCGACAAGCGGGTTTCGAAAAACGTACGTCAGGCCGCCTTCAGTTCAGCTGTTCACAGGCAGGGTTGTTGCCACCATCTCCCACACGTCACTGTTGGCCAGCAACGGCTCGAGGGGATATAGGGATAAGCAGAAACCCGGACACCGCTGGTCAACGGGCGAGGCGGTGTAGGGCTGGGCGGGAGACACCTAGGCGGCGTGCTGTCTCGGCGGCTGTCGGCCCAGGCACCGGCAACGCTTCGCCGGCCTCCAAGCGGTCGATGGCCCGGCTAAGAATGGCTTGCACGGTCGGGGCTTCCCACGTGTCACCCTCGAATACGGCGCCACCTTGACCGTCGTTGGCGTCGTAGCTGTTATCGGCCAGAGTATTGGCTGCCACTAGGCCCAGCTGCGCTAGCAGGACGCTAGGGGGGCACCGTCGAGCCGCCTTCGAGCGACACCCGCAATGTGTGCAGCAGCTTGGTCAGCAGTCCACCGAACACAACAAGCCTGACCGCGACCACGCTCGCGGTGGTGAGCATCTTTCTGTGACGCGGCCTTTTGTCGCATCGTCCATGTCTTCTATCACGTTCAGGAACGAGACCAGCGCGAGCTTGGCGCCCGGTCCCGATCAGCAACAGCAGAAGAGTATCGATGATGGCAGAGGCGTTGATCGGCTTGAAGTCCATTGCCGCCATCCCGCCCGCGACACTCTGTGCCGTCACCGTCAGCCAACCGGCGGCGCCGCCACGAAGGTGCGCTGTTCGCTGGCGGGCGTTATCCCGGTCGGTCGCAAGTCGCTCCACGATGGCGCCCAGGCGCTGATCCCCAGCTGGCGTACGATCTTCTGCGCGGCCATGCCGATTCCCTCCGTGAAGGTGGGAAAGGCTGGCTGAAGTTCGGCGATCTGTTCGACCCGCATGTTGGCCGCCATGCATGCTGCTGCCATCTGGATCACCTCGGCGGAGTATTCGCCGATGACGTGGGCGCCCAGGAGGAAGCGGTGATGGCGCTCAACGATGAGCTTGCAGAATCCTTCCGGGTGACCGTCGGCTACGGCGCGCAGGAGGTCGTCGTAGCGCACGACGGCGACCTCGCAGTCGTAGCGCTCCCGGGCTTGCGATTCGGCGAGCCCGACACTGCCATACTCGGGATCGGTGAAGCTGCCGGTGGGGACGGTGTCGTGGGTGAATCGGCGTCGGGTTCCGAGCACCGCGTTCTCGGCGGCGATCCGTCCTTCATGGCGGGCGCTGGGCACCAGCATGCTGATGCCGTTGATGTCGCCGGCCGCGAAGACGTGCGGCAAGCTGCTGCGTAGGTCCTCGGAGACCAGCACGTATCCACCCTTCGTCTCGATGCCCACCGCCTCGGCGCCGAGTGCGTCGGCGTTGCCGGGCCAGCCGACGGCGAAGAACACCGCGTCGACATCGAGCTGGGAGGGCTTCGTTCCGGAGCGGTGGTGGACGACTGTGCCCGCCGGCTTGGGTTCGAGCCGTTCGACGGGGGTTGCCGTCAGCACGGTGATGCCGCGGCCGACAAATGACTCGGCGAGCGCGGTCGAGATGTCATGATCCGCCCGCGGGACGAGCCGGGGACCGGCCTCGACCAATGTCACGCAGGCGCCGAAGTCGGCCAGGATCGAGGCGAGTTGGCAGCCGGTGTCCGCCCCTCCGATCACGGCCACCGACCCGGGCAGCACGGTCAGGCTGCGGATGTCCCCGTAGGTCTGTGCGAGCTCGGTGCCAGGTATCGCCAGTCGCTGGGCGTGGCCGCCGACGGCTACGACGACGGCGTCGCCAGCAAAGGTGTGCCCGTCGGGGGTCCTCACGGTTTGTGGGTCCTGGAACATTGCGGGTCCCGCGCCTTCGATCAGCTCGATACCACGGCTGCGAAGGAAATCGCTCACCCTCTTTTGTTCGTGCGCGTAGTTCGCGACCCGTCTGGCATTGGCGAGCACGGCGGCGATGTCCACCCCTGGGGTGTCGCCGCGCAAGCCGAAGCGCTCCCAGGATTGGGTGTCGCGAAGCAGGCGAGCGGCCCGGGCCAGCGTGCGCACAGGTGCCGGGCCCTCGTTCAGGCTAGTGCCGCCCACTCGCTTGGCCTCGACGAGCGTGACGTCCGCGCCGAGCTCGCGGGCCTGTAGCGCTGCGGTGGCGCCCGCCGGCCCGCCGCCCAGCACGAGAAGCCTCATGCCCATCCCGAGCCCGAACCCGGAGAAGCGGGGAGGAGGCGCACGTGTGTGCCGTGCTTGTCAGCGAGTCCAGGCAAGAGGTCAGGCTTGGCCATAGCCCCGCCCCTCTTGTGGTTCTCGTGGGCGCTGCCCCAGCTCCGGACCTGGGTGCAGACACGAGGGTTCCACCTCGTCGCCGACGGGCAGAAGGCGGACGACCCGTATGCGATGCTGCGGTCAGGACCGGGTCGGCGACGAGCGGCCTCGATCATGGTGCTGTGACTTGCCCACGGTAGGGGTTGCACGGCGGTCCCGTGACACCGAGGCCGTCGATTCGGAACACCCTTCCCGCGTCGGGCTGATCGGCGAGGGCGGCCGGGCTGAGACCGTGGCTGGCGGTGGTCACGAACAACGTGGCCCGGTCAGGTCCCCCGAATGCGCACGAGGTCGGCCGGTCGACAGGGAGTGGGACGCTGACCAGCAGGGAGCCATCAGGGTGGTAGCACCGCAGGACGCCGCCGCCCCATAGCGCGACCCAGATACAGCCCTTGTCATCGATCGTGAGCCCGTCGGGGGCGACGCCGGGTTCGCTGATGTGCACGATCGTTCGGCGGTTGCCCAGGCTCCCGTCGGCGGGGTCGAAGTCGAAGGCGTCAATTCGATTAGTACCGCTGTCGGCGAGGTACATGGTGTTGCCGCCAGGATTCCAGCCGATGCCGTTGGAGATGGTTAGTCCGCTCAGGATGGTCGTGCACGTGCCGTCGAGGTCCAGCCGGTAGAGCCTGGCGGCGCCGGGGGTCTCGTCGTAGGCCATCGTGCCCGCCCAGAACCGCCCTTGCGGGTCGCATGCTCCGTCGTTCATGCGCACCTCTGTCCGCCCTGCTTCCGGTTGGGCTAGTTCGTGGACCGCTCCGGTTAGGTCCACGTAGAGGAATCCCGTGCCTGCGGCCAGCACATAGCCGCGGTCGACGGTCGGCGCCGCCGCGCCGAGATGGCAGGAGAGCGTCAGCGTGGAGATGACCTTAAGTGGGCCGTGCGGGTCGACACGGGCGCGATGCAGATGCGGTCCCAGCACGTCGACCCAAAGAAGCTCTTCCCGCTCAGCGTCCCAGCGGGGCCCCTCGCTAAGCAAACCCGCTTCCGGTGAGCACGGAACTGGTACCGGTCCGTTCTCTAGGGCCGCGGAGTTCCGATTGGCTCGCCGCGCGGCTGGCAGGACGGACCCCGACCGCTCGGCGGTTGGCTCGACAGGGCTGCCGGTCATGACTGATTGAACTCCGTGACTACCTTGATGTCGTTGGCTGTTCCCGCGAGGACGGAGTCGAGGCGATCCGGCCGGACGCGGTGGGTCACGAGCTGTTCGAGCCAGGATCGGTCCGCTTTGGCAAGCACTTTCGCTGCCCGATAGTAGTGGCGGCGATTGGCGTTAACAGAGCCGAAAATGACCAGGTTTTTGAGCACTGCTTCAGTGCTGAGCGTTTCCGCCGATCCAGTAGCGGTGGCCGACGGAGGGCCGACGCCGGTCAGGCAGACGATGCCGCCCGGTGAGGCTGCGTGGGCCGACTGTCGTATTAGGTCGGAGACACCGGTGCACTCCACGACAATGTCAGGATGCAGTTCGAGGTCGGCCACTGCTCCGGTGTGGTATGTGGCCCCCAGCTGCTTCACCAGACCCGGCTTGGGGCCGGTGGCGACTCGGTCGAGCACGTGCACGTCACCGCCATGCTGCACACCGATGAGCGCGGCCAACAACCCGATCGGGCCGGCCCCGACGACGAGGACGGTGTGAGGGTCCCAAAAGGTGCGCTGGCCGATGGAGCGGATATGCTCCCACGCCTTGGCTACGACCGTTGTGGGTTCCAAGAGCACGCCGAGGACACCGAGGCTCTTGTCCACCCGGACCGCGTAGTCCGGTTCGATGCGCCAGCGTTCGGCCATGAATCCGTCGACCTGCTTGATGCCGCGCTCGGTATAGCCGCCGTTGGAGCACATATCCCACTCGCCTACGGCGCAATTCGGGCATGGCGCCGGATCGGCTCGGCGCACGATGCCGACGACATGATCGCCGACGGCGAACCCGCTTGGCCCCGGGTCGACTACCCTGCCCAGAGATTCGTGGCCCAGGATCATGCGGTCGTTGCCGGGCGGCGCCCACCCATAGCTTCCACTGGCGATCTCCGCATCGGTGCCACAAATGCCGACGGCAAGGGCCTCGACGACGACCGACCCGAGCTGAGGATCTGGCTCAGGTACATCATCCAATCTCAGCGACCCGGCGCTCCCTGGGACTACCGTCACGGCCTGCATCGGTTCCTCCGGCAGACCTCGGGCGTACAAAGTAGAAGCCGGTCGCGACAGGTGCTCACCCAGGCATGGCTGTGGGGATCGTCCATGACACTGTCGACCGACCAAGCGCCATGACCAAGCCCCTGCGCGAAAGGTCTCCCGACACAGGTGGTTGACACGCGAAGACCTTTCACGAGGCTCGCCCTAGCCCGGACACAAGCGACCGATTCAGCACCAATCCCGATTCCACTGCTCACATCGACACTCTCGCGGTTCGATGAGGTCCGTCGCAACACCCGAGGCGGGTGAAAGGCCAGTCCGAGGGCTGGCGATGAATGTCTCAAGCACCCCGCATCTCACTGACCAGGACGAACTCGATGTGCACACTGCTGAGCAGCACGGTAAGCAGGTCACGCCTTGTCGGAATGACCCAGGCGACTGTGGCCCGGACCCAGCCATAGGTAGCGGGGGGCCGACGGCAATCACGAGTATGCTGACCTGGCGGCGGAGCAAGGCCCTGGGCAGGCTGGGCTGAATCCGGGGCGTCGGTTTCTGTACCCGCTGACACCGAGCTTGATCCGGTGGGCCAGGCTCGGGTTCACGGTCCCGCGCTGGAGGATCGACAAGATCGTAAAAGACCACGCCGCCCGCCGACGAGGTCGTTTTCCTCCTATCGGAAGGATGGGTACTGAGAGCCGGGCGGCGGTTTCAGCGATCATGAACGTCTGTTTGTCTACGAGGGGGCAGACGGGGCGGGTGGCGTCACCGATAGGCCAAGCACTGAAGGCTTCGTCTCGGCCACACTGGGGGGGTGGACCAGACGTCGGTCACCGTTGTGGGTTCGATCGACACGTTCTTTGTGTTGTTGATCGGCATCGGGCCCAAGCTCGCCCTGGTCCCGTTCCTGGAGATCACAGCGTCGCTTGATGCGGCAACCAAGCGACGTCTGCAACGCAAGATGCTGGTCACCGCGGGAACGGTGGCCCTGGCCCTGATATTGCTGGGCGAGTTGCTGCGCGCCTTGCTGCACTTCACGATCGGATCCCTATCGATTGCGGGCGGGGTGATTTTGCTGGTCCTGGCGGTGTGGATGGTGCTCGCTCCACCTGGTGGTGGCGACCATGTCACCGCTGAGAAGGACCCCATGCAGCTCGCGCAGTTCCCGCTAGCGGTGCCCTACCTGCTGAACCCGGTGGGCATCGTCGGCCTGGTGACGATCTCCGCTGAGGCCAAGTCGCTCAGCGTGCTGGGGGTCGCGATCGGCATCCTGCTGTTGGTATTGCTGATAGACATTGCAGTCTTTCGCTGGGCAAACCAGGTCAGTGCCAAGCTCGACGAAAACCGCATGCTGGTCACTGAGAAGGTCTTCGGCTTCCTCATTGCTGCCATCGCGGTGCAACTCATCCTCGACGGCCTGGCCTCGGCCGGGGTGATAGCACCTGTCAAGCATTAACCCCCAAGGCCCAGCCAGCATGCGCCTGCCACCGGTACGGCAACTAGCGAAGCAGCGAACCGCCTGTCAGGGTCGGTGGCCTGTCGCCAGCGCACTCCTTGCACTACCCAGGAGGACTCCGGGAGGTCTAAGAATGTGATAGACGTCGGTCTGAGAACTGGGCTCCCTTCGCTCCGGCCAACTGGAGGGTGCTCGAGGGGGATGTGAGGTCCGCTCCGGCGAAACGCTTCGACACTTCAAAGATGACGGGCGGATCGAGGCACTTGGGTTTCGGAATGCTGGACCTGCGCTAGGTTCGAAGATTACGGTCTGCGCCAACAGGTCGGTCATCGAGGGACCGGCCCTAGACCGAAGGAGGTTCGGTGCTCGCCTACGTCTATCCCATACTAAGCATCTTGTGGACAATGCTGATCTTCGCCGGGCTAGCTTTTTACGTCTGGATGTTGATTTGGGTGGTCATCGACGACATGCGACGCACCGACCACTCCGGGTTGGCGAAGGCCTTATGGATCGTTCTCGTGATCTTCCTGCCGCTAATTGGAATTCTTAGCTATGTGGCCACACGGCCAGTTGAGGCCGAGAGTCGCGTCTGACCGAGCCGGTTGGCCTTCTCAGACAGGCCCAGAACAAGAACACCACAACACCCTGGCCGCGCAGAAGAGCGTGCTAGGGCTGAAATGAACGTGACCCAAAGAACACCCCGAATTCAGCTGCTGGCACAAGATGACCGTAGCTTTTGTTGCTAACCACGCTGACCAGCTCCCTACAACGAAGCACTTGAGCCGCGGTGGCACTTTCGAGGGCTACCCCTTCTTAGCACCTAGGCTTTCGCCCACCAACCGGCCTAAAGCTTCCCAGTGACGGGGATGGGGCGACCGCTTGCCAGTACGGATGCCTGAAGCGGTAGTGATGCCGAGTCCTGTGGCCACCATGATCTGGCTCAAGGGCACGCCCCTCAGCTGCGGCCAGATTTGGGTCTCCCAAGCGTCCGGCTCCCACCCTGCCCTACGAGCCTTCTCGACCTGCGCCATTCTCTTCCCCCGCGCAATCGCCGCGCCCCGGGCCTGTCGCGCCTCGTTGTCGACTAGAACCTGTTGCGCCACCTTCGATCCGCTTCTTCCCGCTTTTCTCCGTTGAGAGGGCCAGCAATCACGGCACCAGCTCCTTTGGTGGTGCGTGAGAAGGGCGCCACACCCTTGACAGGTCGGGCCCAGCGGATGTGCCTGGCGAAGGCGCCCAGGACGTCGCTGGCGTGACCGGGTCTCCTTTCGCCTTGGGCCCGCCGTGTACTGGGCCGTGGCGCGACGCTTCCTCGAAGTAAGGGGCGTGGCCTTCGCCATGGGGCGATCGCTGGCCTCTGCAAGGGCGTGTGTTACAGCTTCGGCATGAGGAGCGACCAACTCAGCCCAACTCGGCATCGTGGTGGCCAGCTGGTGGGTGAGAGGCGGGAGGATGCGACAATGCCCGTCGCGGGTCTCGGTGAAGTCGGCCTTTCGGAACACGTGGCCATTCAGGAGGTCCAGCACCCAAGCGTCGACTTCGGGTCGTACCGGCTCCAGAAGATCGAGAGCCAGCGAGTCGCGAGACTGGACGTCGGCATGGAGGAGCCCCAGCCCTGGGTCGAGCCCGATCTCCAAGCAAGCTAACCGGCTCTCCGCCTCGGCCAGCGCATAGAGGTAGTTGAGGATGGCGTTGATTGGGTCGGCGGCCCGGAAAGCACGAAGGCTCTTGCGAAGCGGGCTTGTCCGGGAATCAAAGGCCTTCCAGTGATCCGGCACACGTGGACCGTCTCGCAAAGCGAAGGTCATCTCGACGCGTCCTCGCCAGGATGAGAAGTACTCGACCGCTGCCGCCGCCTCTAGCTCCCTCGAGGTATCAAGGACCTCAGCTTCCTCAAGGTCTGCAGCGATCTCCTCGATTCTCTGAGCAGTCACTTGATCGTCCAGCCGTTGCTCTACCGTCCCTGCTTGGCCGCGGAGCTTCGTGACCAGGAGCCGCTTGACGATGCGAAGGACTGCATCAGGTGGAGCCGAAGCCTGGATCCGACGAAGCCTTGCGTCGTCTAGGCCGGGCGTAGCTGTGCTGGTAAGCACCCGACCGTCGGAGTCGATCTGACAGAAGCTCACTCCTGTATCTGCCATCCAGCGAAGTGCATCCAAGGAGACCGTTCCGGAATGGCCCAGCACAACCAGGCGGTGTAGGTGGCGCTGCACCTTCGAGAAGCGACGGGAGCGTTGATGCTGTCCCAAACCGTCATCGATCTGAAGTCCGCCGCGTTCGACGCGTATTCGCAGGCCGTAGCCGTCAACCACGAAGATTCCTGCCTCGGGACCCGTCCGATTGAACGTGGACGAGAGAAGCGCTGCCGATTGGTAGCTAGCTTGATTACGCATGCGGGGATACCACCCGTGTGCCAGCCCCGGGGGTGTTCGCGCATCGCCGGGGCACCGTTTGCTTATCCGACGCCTAGAATCTGCAATTCCTTTTGGTGTTCTTGGCTGATCGTGGCCATGTCCTCTTCGAAGAGTGATCGCTCCTGGCTTGTCAGCTCATCTCCTGCAACTGATAGCTCGCCTGGGAGGTAGATACGCCATCGCTGGGGCGTTGCCTCTACCAGCCGAACTTGCGCCTCAAGCTTGAGGAGATAGTCCTCGGCCCAATGCTGAAGCTCTGGCTCCTTGTGTAAGCCTCGCACCACCATGCCGACCAGTAGCGCCCTCATCAAGGAGTCGTCTCGTGACAGTAGTGGCTTGTTGATGAACTGCACCTCGTCAAGGATGAACGACAGAGCTTGGGCGATCTGAACCAGGATCTCGACGGCTCCTAGAGCTTCCTCAAGTTCGTTAGGTTCCGCTTCAGCCACCGCTTTGGCCATCTTGTCCAACCTGATCAGGTCGAAGAATTCAGCCAGGAGGCGTGGGCGCTGTCTGGCTGGCGTGAGCGTGAACCTGGCGACTGTCTGGCTCATGACCGCGCTGAAGTCGTGCGGAGTGGCAGATGCCCCTTTCATGGTGAGAAAGAGTTGGAGGTAGGTTCCTCGCCGCAGCGTGTCCAGAGATACCAGCCGCCTAGGGCGTCCTCTTAGGCCACCGCTGTCATCGACGATGCGTTTCATCAGATGGGGTCGGAGTAGGTCGTCTATAGCCGTTCTCACTGTCAAACCCAGGATGTAACGAGCGCTCAGACCATCATCGAATATCTGAGCAGCATGGCGCATGTACTTGGTATACGAGCCGAACACATGCCTGTAGGCGAGCTTCACAGCGGCTGGATCGGGCCTGTAGCTCTCCACCCAGAGCACCAAAGCTCGCTCGTCCAGATTGCGATACTTCGGAGCGATTCGCTCAAGCGCTACCAACTGGTCGATGGCCAGCGGGTAGTCGTATTGGCGGGTCCGTGACCGCCCAGGACCGGATACGTCGTAGGCAATGAGGTCCTTGCAGCAGTACTCGTCGAGCTTGTACTGGCTGAAGTGTCCCTCGGGGTAGGTCTCAGACGCCCGGCGGAGCAGCGCCAGATCTGTCTGAGTGGAGCGGCCGAACGGCATCCCCAATTCTACCCCCGAGACAGAAAAGGTAGCCCGGGATTCTGGTACTAAAAGGCGGCTCCTTTCGCTTGAGTAGAGAGCGTGACTCGACATCCGAATGTGCATACGATCCGGCTTCCAGGTGAACTGTGGGCGGCTTTGGAGGCAGAGGCAGAGCGGGAGCAGGCCTCCCTTTTTGGCTTCTTGGAGGGTCTCGTGCGCTCGCAGCTTCCTTACTTCGTCTCTATCGGCCTGAAGCGTCAGTTGGCTGTTTCCACACGTAGGGACCACCACCGCCCCCTTTGCCGGGAAGCCCAAAAGCCCGACCACTTCGGCGATCACCAAGGCATAGGACCCGAAGAGGACCCCTTGTCAATTTTTTACAACGGGGAGCAAGACCGATGAGCCACGTTGTCAACATCTCCGAGATAGCGCCCCCCGGGAGCCTTTACGTCCGGGAGAGCCACGACGAGGCCAGGGTGGACGAGTTCGTGGCAATCGGGCACGAGAACCCGTCGATTCTTCCGCCGATCAAGGTCATCCGCGACCCGAAGACGGGCAAGTACAGGATCATCGACGGCCTCCATCGTTATCTGGCGGCCATTCGGTTGGGCCTCAAGGAGATCGTGGTCGACGTCATCGTTCCTCCCGAGGGCACCAGCCACGAAGGCTTCGCTGTCCTCTACGCGATCGAGGCGACGGCCACCGGTCCGCTCTCACCAACACCCGCGGACCGCAGACGCATGTGCGACTTGCTCCTCATGCACTGCCCCGAAATGTCGGACGCCGAGGTGGCACGGCGCTGCGGATGACACGACAGGGGGTACACACCCGCAAGACCCATTCACAGGGTCAGACGAGGGGCGGGTCCCGCTCAGGCGTACCGAAGGCCAGGACAACCGCAGACGAGGCTGCCTGGCGCTTTGTGAGGGACCTCGATCGCCTCGACGAAGCGAAAGGGCTCCGTGACGAGCTGAACCACGAGCGAATGGGTGCCCACCTCGCCAGGGCGTTTGAGGAGATCTACGGTGAGGATGCCTACGCCTGGGCGGCCGAGTACAGCGCGGTGGATCGCCGGTGCGCTCCAGATCCTACGAGAGGGTGGCTGAGTAATGTCTCCCCGGAGACAACGCCGCCATGACGAGGAGGCCCGTCTTCGAGCCGCGCACACGGTGAGCCTGATGCGCACCGAGGATCTATCCCTCAAACGTGCCGCCAGGAAAGTCCACACCAAGCCCTCCACCGTCCGGCACTACTTCGCCTCCCACATCAGCCGAGATGATGGCGGGCGTTATCGGGTGAGTCCCTCGGACCGCCTGTCCTTTCGCATGGTGATCGTGTCCAAGGAGGAGGGCGTCACCGATCGGGTCGTGCGGGGCTCCCGGAAGCGAGAGCTGCTCGGCGCCTACCACAACGCCGTGGGTAGGTATCTGAGGCCCGGTGGCGGCGACCCCGCAGTCCTTCGTCCGTTCGAGGGAAGACGAGTTGCCGGCTTGACCCTTCTCACCGACCCCGACGCCCTGGAGGAGACCTGGAGAGTGGGCCAGCTCGACTTCTTGGAGATCTACGCCCTCGCGGCGTGAGGTGAATCGTGTCTAGCCGGGGTGGCGATCGCGAGACAAGCCGGGAGGGACGACTCCGCGCACTTGGTGCACGCCAGCCTTGCTGCGCCGTCAAGGGTTGCAGAGAGACCGACCCGTTTGCCCTCATCGGGGCCTACCCGAACATCGTCTGCTACGAGCACCAGGCCGATGCCAACTGCCGCTCCGTGGTCGAGGACCAACACACCCAGGGGAAGGCCAATGGACCTGAGACCGTCCCGCTTCTTGGTAACGACCATCGGGTCGCCGACTCCTACAAGCTCGACTGGCCGGTTGGCACCCTTCGAAATCCGGACGCCAGTCCCCTGCTCCGGGCGGCGGCTCGCATCCGGGGGTGGGTTGATGTCATGCGGGTAGTGATCGAGCGCACCATCGCCTCGATCCCTCCCTACCTCGAATCACTCGATGCTGCTCTCACCGAGACCCACGGCCCTAGATGGTGGGAGGAGCTAGACCCCATGGAGGAGGACCTTTGAGCGTCCATGAGCTACTGGTGGCGGTGAGGGCCTGGGCGGTGCCCGACTACCTCCGCGAGGAGAAAGGAGGGCGAGGCAGGGCCCAGCCCACCCGCATCGACCTCGGGCCTTCGGAATGGTCACTCACATTTGACACCGAGACCCTGGCCGCCGAGTTGGGTCAGGGACTCCGCATTGTGGTGGGTCAGGTTCGTCACCGAGAGAACCTTGTTGAGACAGTCATCGGATATGACCCCGAGGTGCTGAGCGCAGCCGAGATGGGAGCAGTCCATGCGTATGCCTCGGACCGAGGCATACGTGTTCTCGCCCGTGGCGAGTTCGTCGACGATGTCTTCTACGACGTGGCCTGGGGAAAGCGGGGCCTGGTTGTCGGAAGCGTGAACCTAGTGTTCGACCTCACCCGCCTGGCCATCTCCCACCACATCTCAAGACCGAGGCGCAAGGATCGAACCATGCGGGGAGGATTCACCCTCAAGCTCTCCGAGAACCCTTCTCTCCCCGAGATCCAAGTACGGCGCATCAACAGCCGCGCGGCCTTTGTCCGCTTCGTAACCCCGCCTGGGCGCCACCCAGAGGCTCGCAACCGGGAGCGGGGTGGAGCCATGGCCAACCACCGGGGTTACTTCGTCGATGTCGGGGTGCTTGGCTCAGCCCTGCTCGGTGGCAAGTTCTCCTTGCGACGCCTGGCGGAGACGCTCGGGACCTCCAGCCAGAAGCTCGACATCGACACCCACGACAGGGCCATCGACGCGGAATACCTCGACTATGCCGTGGCCGACGTGCAGACCACCTGGGAATGCTTCAGCTCCCTCCGGGACCGCTACAGCGCCCTTGGGCTTAATGAGACTCCCATCCACCGGCTCTACTCGGAGGCAAGCGTGGCCAAGGCCTACCTCAAGGAGATGGGGGTCCGTCCCTGGCGGGAGGTGCAACCAGAGGTTCCCGACTGGCTGATCGCCACCATCATGGAGACCTACTACGGCGGGCGCACCGAGGCAGGGATCCGCCATGTCCCCGTCCCTGGCGTCTATCTGGATGTTCGCTCGGAGTATCCCACCGTCTACGTGCTCCAGGGTCTGTGGCCCTACCAGATCGCAGAGGGGATCGAGTGGGAGCGCGAGGACCCGAAAGCCTTCAAGGACTTGGTCGAATGGCTCAGCCCTGAAGATGTCCTCGACCCGGGCTTCTGGCCCTGGCTGACCACGCTCGTCCTAGTCTCGCCTCAAGGCGACCGCTTACCTACCCGGGCGAGCTTTGGAGGAGGCTCTGCTTACAACGTGGCCGTGGCCAGACGGGTGGGCGGTCCGGCCCAATGGGTCACCGCAGCGGACTACGTCGCCTCCAAGTTGCACACGGACCACGCACCCGAGGCCTTAGAGGTCGTTCGCTTCCGACCCCTAGCACCTCAAGAAGGACTACGCAGCGTCGAGGTCGCCAGCCAGGCTGCCTACCGGATCGACCCATATCGAGACGACCTAATCAAGCGGATGGTGGAACTGCGAGCAGAGGTGCGCCAAGACCTCGCTCAGGCGCGACAAGACAACGATCAATCTTTGGCCGCACTCCTCGACTCGGCGCAACAGGGGATGAAGGTGACCGCCAACTCGGTGTCCTACGGGGCCCCCATCGAGATGAACGTCGTCGAGCACCCTAAGCCCGTCGGAGTCACCGTGACACGACCGGATCGGAGCACCTACCGGACCCAGAGCACCCGCACCGAAGAGCCGGGCTCGTACTTCCACCCGCTCATCGCCACCTTGGTCTCTGGTGGAGGCCGGTTGATGCTGGCACTGGCCATGCGCCTGGTTGCCGACCAAGGGACATACGCCTTCTGCGACACTGACTCTCTCTTTGTCGTGGCCACCGAGCAAGGCGGATCCCTCACATGTCCCTAGCGAATGGAGCGATCGAGGCCCTGTCGTGGAATCAGGTGCGGGAGGGTCTGGTGGATTCCTTCGTCTCTCTCAATCCATTCGGTGGAGTGCTGTCTGATAGGTCGGTGCTGAAGGTCGAGGACGAGAACTTCGACCCAGAGACGGGCGAGCAACGCGAGGTTTGGTGCCTGGCCATCGCCTCCAAGCGCTATGCGTTGGCCGTACGCGACTCCGAGGGAGAGCCAGTACTCGTCGGCAGTGCAGGCAAATCGAAGCGATCGGAGCACGGGCTGGGCCATCTGCTCTCGCCGGAGGACCCAAACCCGGCTTCCGAGGACAAGACCTGGTTCGACACATGGTGGCTGATGCTCTTCCGCCAAGCCTGGGGCGTTCCTTACAAAGAGCCCGAGTGGTTCGACGATGGAGCCATCGGTCGGCTCACTGTCACCAGTCCCAGAGAGGAGCGGGCCTTTCGCGAATACAACGCCACGAAACGCAGTTACAGGCTTCAGGTGAGGCCTTGGAACTTTCTGATGGTCGCCTACCCCTCCGCGCTGGAGTGCGCCCGAAAGGAGATGTCCGGAACCCTCATTGCTCCCTACGAATCGAACCCACGGCGCCGGCTCCGGGCACCATGGGTCGACCGGAACGGCAACTCTACTGGCCCACGACGCATCCGTACCCGGCGCGGCTGCTTTCGTAATCGACGGAGCCGTGGCAGTGCGTAGCTATCGGGACGTCTTCGAGGAGTACCGCATGCACCCGGAAGGCAAGGCGGCGGGACCAGACGGCAAACCCTGTGCCAGCTGGACGGTGGGGCAGCTACAACCTCTAGTGGTCGAGGCCAGCGGTGTGGTGCGGATCGGGAAGGAAACCAACCGGTTGGCTGAGGACTTGGCCGTGGTCCATGATCTCTACGACAGGGCCATTGAATATCCCGAGCACGGCTGTATGGGCTGTGAAGCGCTGATTCTGGGCCGTAGCCAGAAGATGTGGTGCTCGGAGCGGTGCCGAAAGCGATGGGAACGAGGCCGAGGAAATGCCTTGGCGGTGTGACGGAGGCCTGACATAGTCCAGGCGTGGCTGTCGAGGTTGTTCTCAGTGTGGTGAATCTAGACCGACCCATCGCCCGCGATCTGGAGAGGCGTCAGAGAGCCGAGATGGCTTCCCGCTACAACGGCGAGGCACCAAAGCTACTCGATGCACTGCAGTTCCAAGAGCCCAGTGGCTGCTTCGTTGTCGCTGAGGTTGATGACATGCCTCTGGCTTGCGGTGGGTTTCGCGCCGTCGACTCGGAGACGGCTGAGCTGAAACTGATCCGGGTCGAGCCAGCCATGCGGCGTCAGGGCCTTGGACGCCTTGTACTCGACTTCTTGGAGACAGAGGCCAGCAAGCTCGGATACCGCCGACTCATACTGGAGACAGGTCTCGCCCAACCAGAAGCCTTGGCGCTTTATGAGGCGTGTGGGTATTCACCCAGCCCGACCTTTGGTGAGTTCAAGGGCTATCCCGACGTCAGGGCTTTCACCAAAGACCTGGGGGAGCCAGCATCACCAAACGTGGATAGTGGTGGCTCAGCAACGTTGCGGTCGCGGGGCTACGTCGACTACGAGCAGGTCGCCGACTTGTACCGCCGAGGGAGGTCCCTTCCACCGGAGGTGCTCGATCGTTGGGCCTGCGCCATACGACCCTATCTGCCGTCGGGGCCGCTAACCCTTGTTGACATCGGTGCCGGTACGGGCATCTTCGCCGGCGCGTGGCCAGGTTGGGCGAAGGCGAAGGTGATAGCGGTTGAACCGGCCGAGGCGATGGCCCAGGTTGCTGTGGTTGCGGATCGGGACGTCAGTTTCCTTCGGGCGGTGGCGGAAGACCTACCTCTCCGCGACGATGGGTCCGATGTGGTCTGGGTGTCGACGGCCCTTCATCATTTCGCCGATGTCGATCGTGCGGTTAGCGAGTTCGCTCGCGTCTTGCGTGTAGGCGGCCGGGTCCTCGTGCGCACGTATGTGCCTGGTCGCACCGAAATCACTTACGCGGACGAGTTCCCGGGCCGCTCGAAGTGGATCAGCCGCTTCCATGACGAGGAGCGGCTTCTCAGGATCTTCGGCGTCCATAGGTTCAATGTCGTCGACGTCAGGGAAGTGCTGGAGTGGGCGGAACCCTACGCGGCGTCCGCAGAATGGGTGTCGATGATGCGAGACGCCGACTCGATGCTCACCGCGCTCACTGACGAGGAGATCCAAGCCGGCCTGGACGCCCTGCGGTCCAATCCAGGAAAGATTGGTCGTCTGGAGCTGACACTTCTCGTCTTCGAACACCTCTGATTCGTGATGGCGAGACTTACTATGGCTCTCATGCCTTCTGATACCCGGTCGCCTAATCGCATCTGGTCGAGACTCCGATATCTTCGAGTGTGGCTAGGGACTAGTCCTTCGTTGCTCCCGACACGGGTACTCGATGATTTCTGAAGCTCGGACCATGAAGTACGCGCGAACACAGGGCTACCCGTTGCCAGATGCCGAAGAGGTGAGCGACGACGGCACGCCCACTGCCGTCAGCTTGTGCCGCAGCGTTCAACGATCAAGGGGTAGGTGTGGAGGTAGTAGGGCAGCGCGGCACATGCCTGGTGGATGGCTATGACGAGGAGACACGTCTCGTCATTGACTACGCCAGCCACCTTATCGACGCCGATCTCGCTCGGGCGGTGTGGGAGGAAGCCTTGGCCGCCCCACCTCACACCGGTAGCCCAGTGTGGGTCCACGGAGACCTGGAATTGGCCGCTGCTTACAGGCACTCCAGCCAACCTGGCCACGCTGTGGAAGTTCTTTGGGATCTTCTACCAGGTGGTTCCGGAGGACCAGCCGCCCAAGATCGACTGGTACACCCATACGCCGCTGACCTATGACGTTGCCCACAGTGACGGCTTCATACTCTTAGATGCCCACGGCAACGAGCGGTTCATCACCGTCGCCCCGCCTCAACTTCACGGCAACCTCAAGTCGCCGCTAAAGGATCTCTTGAACGATCAAGGTATCCACAACCTCAACCATCAGCAATCCCCCAACTGGACCGTCTCCAAGGCTCTCACTGCCCTTGGCTGGCTGGCGGGTCGCAACCTTCCCGCGATTAGTGGTTGAGACAGTGGAGGGCTCGGTCCTTCTGTAGATTCAGGCCGCCTTCACCGCTTCCACACGAAACATCAAGTCAAGGCGACCGCAGCGCTCTGTTTCAGCGACGCTGAAGCCCGCCTGCTCTAGGTAGGTCAGGGGATCGCGGGTGATGTGGTCGGCGCCAAACCGGACCGTTAGTGGCTCGAAAGCACGCTGGCCCGCTAGCACCCATCCACGAGTTGACGGTCCATGTTCGGCGAGAAGGAACCGCCCTCCAGGCCTGAGTACCCGAAAGGCCTCTCGGGCCGCGGCGAGCGGGTCGGGAATTGTGTAGAAGGTAAACGTGGACACGACCGAGTCGATGCTGTCGTCAGGAAGATCCAACGCCTGGACATCCCCCGACGCAACATCACCCTGTCGGTCATGCCGTCCTCGACCGCGCGCCTTCGCGGATGGTCCAGCATTCGCTCAGACAAATCGCTGCCCAACATGGTGGCATCGACCGGATAGAGCGGCAGATTCAACCCGGTGCCTACCGCGATCTCCAGGATATGTCCACACGCCCGTGAGACAGCCCACTGTCGACCCCCGTCGAAGAGCAAGCGCTCCCAAAAGCCCATCTGGCGGTCGTACCTGTCTGCAATCTTGTTGAAGACTCGACCGATCTTCTGGATGTCCGGCTGCCTCATGCCCCATCCCGGTCTGGCTAGACGCCACTGGATTGAACCTTCGACGCGGTGTGGAAGTAATTGGTGTCTCATCCAGCTTTCCTGCTAGCAGGGTTGCTCCCAACCCTTCCGGGGAGAGCCCGCCACTAATGGCTAGAAGTTGTTTGGTCGGGCCGAGAAGGCCCGGTGAAGGCAGCGTAGTCGAGTACCTGCCTGCCCAGCTCGATGACCACGAGAGACACGCCCCCGCTCGGCGAAGGGAAGCAGGAGTTGGTCCGACCCAGTGGCCGTCGCCTCGGGAGACAAATGGTGCTGCGTTAGGAAAGTCTACAAGGCGGAAATTGGTTGGGTCATTCCGGCTTGTGCATGGTGATTCTCCATAAGCGGCGTGGCAGGTCGCCCTCCGTGAATGACTCCACTTCGACGCGCTCGAATCCTTCGGCGAGCTGCTGAACAAGCTCGTCGTTGAAGAAGTGGACGATAAAGCCCCCCTGCTCGAACATCTCGTCATCATGGGGTACGCCGGTTCCGTAATGCGGGTCACAGGTGTGTCGGACGGTGTAGATGACCGTGCCCCCGGCACGGAGAACCCGTCGGGTCTCGTCGACGAGGCTCTTGATCTCCGGCGTGGTCAGCACCATGCAGAAGAGCATGTGGCTATAGGAAGCGTCGAAGCTACCCTCGGAGAAAGGTAGTGGCTCACGGACGTCGTGGCGCCTCGCGGTGACGTTGGCTAGTCCAGCGGTCGCTGCCTTAGCGTTGATCGCGTCGATGGCATCGTCGACATAGTCCAGAGCGGTGAGGCTGAAACCCTGCGCCCCTAAGAACATCGTGTCGCGCCCTTGGCCCGCTCCGAGCTCGAGTACGGTGGTGACTCCCCTCGCAGCAAAGTGCTCGGCGGCATGGACCGCAGCGCTGCTGGGTTCGAGCCCGTACATGTTCGGGTTGGCCGCCAGCACTTCGGCCCAGTGGTGTTGCTGACCCGCACGAATGGCGGCGCGTTCATCACTGTTCATACAGCAGGTCTGCTCCTCGCGGATAACGTGTGCCAGCGGTGAAAGGCCAGCGGTGGGCCAAGCGGCCGGCTTCTAGCCGCAAGGGCAGTCGGGACTATCGGGACAAAGCGGCCCGCACGGGCAGGTCTCTGATCCACAAGTGGTCTGCATGGCACCCCCCCTCTTCAGTCGCAGTGGCCGGGCAGGTCGAGCGACGCCAACAAGCGGAGCACGTCGGCCAGGCGATCATTAGCGAGGTCGTAGCGAATGCGGCGGCCTTCTGCAGTAGCGGTGACCAGACCGCACTCCCGAAGGCAGGCGAGATGGTTCGACAGGTTGGCTCGGGTGATGCCGAACTCGTCCGCTAGCTCGGTGGGGTATGCCGGCCCGTCGACGAGATGTACGAGGATGCGTCGCCGCGTGGGGTCAGCGAGTGCAGTGCCGAAGCGGCCAAGCCCGGAGAGGTCGACTCGAGTAACTACAGCCACGCCTGAACTATACAGCAACAGCTTTAGCATTCCAAGACCTGAACGCTTAGGAAATGAGTCGCTGGGCGGCGGCGGGGTGGCCTCGTCAGAATCTGCATATGGACGATCCGAAGGTGAGTCAGCTGAACGAAGTGAGTAGTGACGGCGCCTTCGAAGTCGTCGTGGACGGCTACGACACGGTGTACACGGCAGTTGCGGCCAGCCCGACCTTCCGACGGCTGTGGGCGCAGCACGCTTACGGCGGCGACTTCCCCGAGGAATACGCCCACATCTCCTTCCTCACCCTTGAGGAGCTACGCGCCATGGCAGGGCAACTGGGCCTGGACAAACACGGGGTCCTGGTCGATTTGGCCTGCGGCACGGGTGGGCCGGGCCTCTGGGTGGCGAGCCAGGCGGGAGCATCGCTAATCGGGATCGAGCCCTCAGCGACCGGTTTGACCGAGGCAGGCGTCGGCGGGCCGACCGTGTGGGCTTCGCTGAGCATGCCCGGTTCCATCAGGGCACCTTTGTCGCAACGGGTCTCGATGACACAGTTGCCGACGGTGTACTCAGCGTCGATGCCATCCAGTACGCGGTGGACAAGGTCACGGTTTTCGCCGAGGCCTATCGCATCCTTCGGCCCGGCGGCCGGCTGACTTTCAGCGCGCTGGAGGTGGATCCCGAGCGCGTCGAAGGTCTCCCGGTGCTGGGTGCCGATCCGGTCCCTGACTTCGCGCCGTTGCTAAGGGACGCCAGCTTTGCCATCGACTGGTACATAGAGTCCGATGGTTGGGCCGAGCGCGTTCCAGCGACGTTCGGAGCGGTCGTCGAGGCAATGCCTGCCTTGATTGAGGAGATGGGTGAGGCGGCTGCGTCCTCGCTCGGCATGGAAGCATCGCTGACCTTGCAGTTCAAGCCGTACCGCCGTCGGGTGGTCGTCGGAGCTCATCGGTTGGACAATTGACCGCACATGCCGAGGAGGGTGGGTTTGGGTGAGGCCTGTGGGAGTACCGGTCACGTCTCCTCCTCCGGTCTCGCAGCTCTAAGACGCCCCTCATCGCTATGCCTCCGCTCGCCCTTATGCACCATCAAGACCGCGGGGGGAGGCGAGCAGCGGGTGGGACCGGGCGTTCTGCAGCCCCCCTCTCAGCGGTCCCCTTTGCGTGCTCGCTAGACGGAGGAAGCGTGCGGAGGCCGACAAGTTTCGTGCTCCCGCCCCTTCCTTGTGTTTGCCAGGGACGGTGGGCGCCACGGGACTCGAACATCGAACGGGGTTAGGTCTGACCTGGGATGTCCGGGTTTCTCTTCATCCCTTTATCCCAGCAACGGCTCGAGGGGATATAGGGATTGAGAGAAACCCGGACATCCCTGGAAAGGCCCATTAGCAGGTGCAGCTCGTTCCGGTATCGGCCGGGCTCAAGACACCCCGCGGCTGCCCGTCATGCAGGTGCCCGCGCGAGGTCAGCTAGCTGAGGCCTGGGTTCCGCAACATGGGCTGGTTAGGTTGGCCGCCTTCCTACACCGGTCGCCCACCGCTTGGGCTTTCGCTTGGCATCGCGCAGCGCGATATCCATGATGCCGGCGAGGTCTCGGCGACGCTGCTGGGCCATGTCAGCCTCCGACTTCGAAAAGCCACTCCATGGTTGGCGGTCGGACTCGACCAAGTTGGAGACCTTCGCAAACAGCGGATTGCTTGCCTCGGGATCGGCCTGCTGCACATACACCTGGTGTGAGGAGCCTTCGGAGGCGTCATCGTAGAGACGCAGTGATACCGCATTGAGCTCTTCGTCCAGCAGGATGGCAGCTCCGCCTTGTCTTGGTTGTGGCTCCAAGTTGTCGACCGCCCACCCGCCGGTGTTGTAAAGGCGGACCGGGGATTGGTAACCGGTCAGATAACTCTTGTCCGCGAAGGGCTTGTGGGTGTGCCCGAACACAAAGGTCACGTCTCGGGGCACCGTATCGAACTCCCTCTCAATCTGGGCGTGTACGGGTTGCTCCAGGTAGGTCTGGAGGCCAGCTCGGGCGTCTTCGGAAAGGGGTGCAGCGGTTGCTGTTCGCTCAAACTTCGTGGCTCTGCGTATGGCGGGTCCGAGTGCCCTGGCCAGAATTGGGGCCTCAGCTGAGTGCAACCACGGCGGCCCTGGCGTTCGGGCCGTGAACCCGCGGGCCAAGTTGCCGGCCAGCGAGTTGACGATTTCTCTGCTTTCAAGAGAGGTGTAAATGAGTCGGAGAGTCTCGCCCGCTTGGCCAGAGCGTCCTAACGTGGAGCCCAAGAAGTCAATCCACGCGAAGTTGTCTGCTTCCCATTCCGAGGTGTGATTCCGGACCTCACCCTCGCGTCGCGCCGGGAAAAGCATGTCCTCTAACTCTGACACCAACATGTACAGCCGCTCGGTAAAGTGACCGTGGGAGAAGATCACCATCCGCGAATCCCCGCCATCGCTCAGGGCCAGATTGGGATAGAAGATCCGTACGCCCACCTCTCGGCCTAGGAGTTGGCGATGAAAGAGGGCGCCGAGAAACTCGGAATAAGGGGGTTGCGGCTCGGCCGCGATCTGCATGCTGGTCGTGTGCCAAGGACCACGGAGGGCTTCTCCGGACGGGCAGGACGCCACATAGTCTTGGTATTGCCGCTCGCGGGCACTCTCCCAGAGATGGTGATCGTGGTTTCCGGGCACGAAGAAGACCGTGTCATCGAAGAGGCCGTCGTGCTTACCAAAGGCCCATTCGGCGAATAGTTCAAAGCTCATGGCGGCAACGTTCTGTTCGGCCAGCGCGAACTCAAGGATGTCGCCATTGAGAATCAGGGTTGGCCGCTGGCTGCCGCGGTTGCTGGAGATCAGGGTGGCTAGGCAGTCAAGGAGCCCAGTCATAACCGCACTCGGTTCGCGGAGGTCGACGTCGACGCTGTCCGGCGACAACTTGGACAGAATGCTGTTCTGGGCACCGAGGTGCAGGTCAGAAAGGCAAACGTAGCGGATGTCGGCCATCACCCGGGCTCCTCCTGGACTGCGAGCATTCGCCACAGTCAAGCGAAGAGAAGGCGGCTGAGCAACCGGTGGCCCCGGTCGCTTGAGCTGTCGAAACCGCCTCCTTAGGCGCTCTAAAGCTGGAGAGCCACACCCTTGGGCCCTCTCTGATCTGAGCTTCTGGCTATCCGTGTCGTGCTTCTTCCTCAAGAGAGGCATTTAGCTCGGCGCCGAACAAGATCGCCACCCCGGTGATGTAGAGCCACAAGATGAGGATCACCACACCAGCGAGGGCGCCGTACTCCTTAGAGTATGAGCCAGAGCTGGAGACGTAATACGAGAATCCGAGGGAAGCCGCCACCCACAGACCAGCCGCGACGAGACCACCGACGCTGATCCACTTCCACCCAGGTTGGTCCCGGTTAGGTCCGAGACGGTAGATGACAGAGAAGAGGAGACTGATCAGGATGGCGGCGAGCACCCATCGGAACGCCGTCCAGCCAATCGTGAAGACCGTCCCGTGGATTGGTACGGCGTTCTTAACTAGGGAGCCGAGAGGCGCTCCAAAGACGATGAGAGCGGCTGCGGCCCCGCCCAACGCCGCTGTCGCCAACATGAGGGCGATCGCGACAAGCCGGTTGGGCACGAACTTTCGATCCGCGGGCACCTCGTAGGCAATGTCAAGGCCAGACTCAAGGGTTGCCATACCGGAGCTTGCCGCCCACAGGGCAACGGCCGATGCCACCACTACGGCAGTGAAGGCCCCAGCGCTATGTTTCTGGGCCTGGGTCACGGCCTGGGTCACGACGCTCGCTGCCCCAGATGGCAGTGCCTGGGTAGCTCCATGAATGAGCGTGTTGATGGTGTGCTGGCTGACATGAAGCAGGGACACAACCCCCAGAAGCGCTATGAGAGCTGGGAAAAGAGCTAGGAACCAGTTATACGCAAGGCTGCCTGCCACGATCGTCATCCTGTGCCCTTTGGCCCGAGCCTTCGTCTCTTTGAGGGCTCGGAACCAGCTCTTGACACTGAGCTCAGCCGGGGTGGCCGGTGCCTGGGACACGTTGCGCCGTGGTTTGGGACATGATGGCTCCTCTACTGCTTTGCCCTACATCTATTGTTGCGGTGATTGGCCCTTGGGTGAGCCTCCGCCCAGCTTTTGAACAAGTTCGCTCGGATCGATGCCAAACTTCTGAAGCAAGGTTCCGTGTTGTTGATGGTCCACTTGGCCCGGCAACTGCTGGGCAGCCTGATTGGCCTGATCGTTCTGGCCCTTGCTTCGCAGGAAGCTCACCACGGCATCTCTGTCAAATGTCATGTACGTCTCCTCGTAGGACTTTCAGTGCCTTAGGTCTTGGGTCATCTTCAATCGATACCTGTGAATCCTTCCAACTCCGCTTCGCCGTCGACGATCCCGGCTGTGTATCGCAGCGTCGGTCACTAGCTTCTCGCCATGGGCAGCGCACGTCGGGTTTACTGCCGCTGCCCGCCAGTCTCCCCCGAGTCGGAAGCGGCCTTCTGCACTTGATCGACGGAGTCCTTGGCGCTCTCCGAGACTGCTTGGGCATGCTGCTGGGTTGTGTCCTGCGCCTTGTCCTTGACCTCGGCGACGGCCTCTTGGGCCTTTTCGGTGGCAGTTTGTGCTGTCTCCTGGAGGGCCTGCTTGCCATGCTCTACCGCTTCCTGGGCCGTCTGCAGAGCCTGTTCCTTCACCTGGTCCGCTAGAGAACCCAAGCGCTCATCCTCGATCTTCGTCGAAGGGACCAGCGTTCCGGCCAAGAACCCGAGCGCCAGAGCACCGATGGCGAGGCCCAGGGGGTTCTCCTGGGCCAGCCCGACGGCCTGCTTGGCGCCTTGGCCGACATCCCCGGCGCTAGGCGTGGCCCCAGAGACCTGTGCTCTGGCGCCCACAATCTTCGTTTTGACGTTGCCAGCCTTCCTGCCCATCGACTCCTTGGCTCTGGCGGGTACGTTCGCCTTGTAGCCGAGAGCGCTGACGGTATCGCCCATGTTCTCGCGGGTCTGTTCTATCTCCTCGCGGATGGCAGCTGGGTCTTGGCCCATTGCAGATCCTCCTTAACGGTCTCGACGGTTTGCTCGGGGACAGGCGGGGTGGCCGCCGAAACGCGGCTCTTGCCCACTAAGGCCATCCCGCCCGCCACCGTGGCATAGAACGCTCCAACGATCAGCGCCGCTAGCCATATCTGCAGGACGAGGGATATCGCAGCGATGACACAAGCGGTGAGGGTGGCCAACCCAAACAGGCCAAGGATGCCTGCACCACCGAAGAGCCCGGCGCCTAGCCCGGCCTTCTTGCCCTTTTCAGCCATCTCCGCTTGGGCCAGCTTCAGCTCCTGGCGGACCAAAGTTGAAAGCTCGTTGGAAAGGCGTTTGAACAGCTCGCCCATCGGCTGGTCGCTGAGCTCGGGTCTCAGATTCTGGGCGGCCATCGCTATGACCCCAAGGTTCGCTGGTAGCGCTGACCGCTCGAGGCCTTCAAGAATCGGGAAGCGGCGAATCCAAGCGCTAGCCCTCCGGCAATGACGGCCCATGGCTGTCGGCGCCCGAAGTCTTCGGCATCAGCCAACAAAGCGTCCGAATCCTTCTCGGCGAGGTAGGCCCCGATTCTTTCGGCGTAGCCGGCCAAGCGCTCTGCGGCTTGTGCGGGGCCGTCTTGCCCTTCTTCTCGCAGGGACTCGCTGACCGCCCGCAGATCCGAGGCCTGGCCATTGATCTGCTCGGCTGCTTGAGAGGCGCGTTGATCCAGTTGTTGCCGCAACTTGACCTGGGCTTGGCCTGTCGCAGCTTGAAGTGTTTCTTGTCCTTGGTTGGCCACCCCTTGGACCTTGTCCAAGGCGGCCTCCCGAGGGCTGCCGCCCGCTCTGGCGCCGGGCGCCCCGGGCTGCTCCGTGCCTGTCGGCATGTTCTCCCCTCCAGTCCGTCGGTGATCTTCGCCGGTTCATGCCCGGGCGAGCTGGATCTATCCCTCCCGCCGAGGGGGCGGGGTCCTGGGCAGCGTGCGTGCTCCCTCGTCTACATAGATGTTGGCGATCTTCCCGACCTTGTCGCCTTGTCGGCCACGGGCTTCGTGGCCGATCCAGGTGGCCATATCGCTTGTGCGGCTACTCATAGCTAAACCCCGGTTATGGATGTTGGATGCGGGGACGCGCGCCTACCCCCGGCTGTCCTCGCCGAAGCGACCCGCAACTCTCGTGTAAGTGCGTTGTGAAGCAAGCGTCTTAACTGTTCGCTACGTGTTGCGCCTGCACCGGCCATAACGGAGCTCCTCGTTGGCCAAGGCGATCGGCTGACTGCACCAGGTTGGAGAGCACGAGGTCGGCGGCAAAGCCAGTACTAGCCCTCAGCAGCAAGACAGCAAGCCCGATCACTCAGGTAGCTTCAATGAAGGCATCCAGTGTCGTCAATCACCCGATCGGGTGATTCGACGCCGGGCGCCGGGCTACTTAGCATTTGAAAGGTGGCAAGACCGATTCACGTTGCGCTAGTCAACGACTACGAGCTCGTCCTCGAAGGCTTGCGCGCCCTCCTAATGCCCTGCGAACCGATGATCCGCGTCATCGAGGTCGACATCCGACGCAGGCCAAGAAGAACGGCCGACATTACGCTCCTCGATACCTACGGTGAAAGTCAGAACCTCGAAGGCCGCGTGCGCGACCTTACAGCCGACCCGAGCAACGGCAAGATCGTCGTCTTCAGCTTTTCCGACCAACCCCGGCTGGTGCGTCGAGCCCTGCGCGCAGGTGCTCAGGGCTTCATTTCCAAGGCTGTACCCGCACACCAGATCATTGATGGCATCAGGGCTGCAGCACGTGGCGAACGTGCCGTCCTGACTCAACGGTCCCAACGCGGTGAGATCGACGGAGCACTTCGGTGGCCGGGACGCGAAATCGGACTTACGGAACGTGAAAGCGAACTCCTAGCGTTGCTGTCGACCGGCATGACTAACCGGGAACTCGGCGCCCACCTTTACGTCAGCGAGAACACAATCAAGACCCAGCTAGGCCATCTCTACGCCAAACTTAGCGTTCGCAGCCGCGCCCAAGCCGCATCCCTTGCCGCTCAAGGCATCCTCGGCGAGCACGGTCCCCGGACCGAGCCCGTCAACTGATCCACCCCATCTCCGGACCTTGACATGGAGAGACCTAGGACGATTACGAGCGGTCAACAGAGTGGTCATTGGCAGCCGGGTGGTGGCCGATTTCGAGAGGTACCCGGAATGCAGACATCCGACACCGATGCGCCCCTGGTTTGCTCATCAATCCCGATGGTGTGGTTCGAGATCCCTCGCGCTCGCCTTCCAGGGGGTGAAGGGTACAGAAATCGATTCGGCATCTGAGCAGCGATGATGCGGCCGTGCAAGGCTGAGGCCGTGGTGCTGCACCTCGTCTACTGCTTGGTGTTACGCGCCTTCGACCTCGTGCGCATCCACCGCATGTCCGAGGCCGAGAAGGACACCGAGATCCTGGTGCTGCGCCATCAGCTGGAAGTCTTGCGTCGCCAGGTGGGACGGGTTCGCTACGAGCCGGCCGACAGGGCCGTGCTGGCCGGCCTAGCCCGGCTTCTTCCCGGACGGCGCTGGTCAACGTTCCTCGTCACCCCGGCGGCGACTGGAGTGATCACCTGAACGAAAGTTACAAGAAGTTTCGAACCGAGTTCACCTGACGCCGGTGGGGCTCGTGGAATCGCGACAAGGCCCTCGCACCTGCGACGTAGCGAGGGCCTGTCGTGGGGAAGTCGTCGGGGAGCCGGGCGTCAGTGCAGTGGGATGACTCCAGTGAGTTACCAAAGCCGGACCTGTAAGTCGCAGATGAGGTGAGCCGCGGAACCGAGTGGAGGACAACCCGCCGATCCCACGACTCACCTCTCCACCACAGCGGACGCGCAACTAATGCCGTGACTCATAGTCGCCATCACTGTGTGTGGTTCCCCCCTGCGTGTTTCCTCCCTGCCTTATGAGCTACCCGCGATCGCCTCCGCTAAACGCAAGCCGCCGGCACGACCTATGCCATGCACCCCAGGAGGCTCCTCGTCACCCAACTGGGTGCACCGGGACCTCCTCCGACCTGCCCCGTCAAGCCAGCCCGCTCGGTCCAAGACAGTTCGCGTACACGCTTGGGTCGTCGCATGCTGCTCTCTGACCGACATGCGCTGTGAAGCAGCACGGTCGACTATGAGCCGTCCGCACTGTCATGCCGTGTGGGATGCACCGGACCGCCCAAC
The DNA here is from genome assembly GCA_963736925.1 of uncultured Actinomycetes bacterium. GTDB lineage: Bacteria > Actinomycetota > Acidimicrobiia > Acidimicrobiales > CAVTQP01 > CAVTQP01. The sequence goes on along the minus strand of CAVTQP010000003.1, from coordinate 2,578,497 downwards.
CGCCCTGGCTGCCGCCATTGATGCCCATGGCGTCGGAGGGAGCAAGATGACCGGCGATGGACTCAGGGAGGCACTCGCACCTTCTGACATGGCTCTGTTCCGAGACCCAGTCTGGGCGTTGGAGGCGAGGGCCGTGTTTCCAACCATGTTCGCTCAAGGCTTAGAGGGGTATACGGACGACCGAATTGCTGACCGTGGTGGTTGGGTCACGTTTGATGTCACGTCTATCACGTGTCCGGTAACAGTTCTCCATGGCGGGATGGACAGAATGTGCAATGTGGTCAATGCCCACCACACCGCGGAGATCGTCCCCAAAGCACGCCTGGAATGATCTTCATCTTCACTGGCTCGGCTGGACGTCCCCATGGTTACCGCGATCGATGGCTCGATGACGACACCCTTGAATACTGGGGAGAGGGCCAAGAGGGCGATATGACCTTTGTCCGTGGTAACAGAGCTGTCAGGAACCATGTACTCGACAGCAAAGACCTGTTTTTGTTCGCCAGCACTCAGCAATCCGGCGTCTATCAGTTCATCGACCAGATGGTGTGTACTGGCTATCGCATGGATCGTGGCGCTGACGGTACCGGCAACCAACGGGATGAAATCGTTTTTCAGCTGCTGAGGATGGGCGCCATTGCCTCAACGGGTGATGAATTACATGACGTGACCGCGCTAGAGAAGGATCTTGAGGTTCTATCACTTGATGAACTTCGCCAGCGGGCTCTCGATACGTCCGCCTCATCATTGCCGCCGGTCGAGCGAAAGGGTATCTACAGGAGGAAAAGTGCGGCGATCAAGGAGTACGCAAAGCGTCGGGCTAATGGACACTGCGAAGGTTGTCATGCCAAGGCTCCCTTTATGACCAAACAGGATGAACCTTACCTGGAGGTCCACCATATTCGCCGGTTGACCGATAATGGCCCAGACCATCCTGACTCAGTAGTTGCGCTTTGTCCTACTTGCCCTAGGCGTGCTCACTACGCGAGCGACGGCTCGACATACAACGAGAAATTGGGGAGTGTTGCAGCCGCCCTTGCAGAGACCGCATCAGACTAGACAAGTACTATGCAAATAGCTGAGTTTCAGGAACAGATCAAACGTACGTACGGGCCTCGCGATGGCCAACGGGGGGTGCCGAGCACGGTGGCGTGGCTTGCGGAGGAGGTTGGAGAACTGGCTCGTGCTGTGCGCAAGGGGTCTACTGAGGACCGACAGCAGGAGCTCGGTGACGTGTTCGCTTGGCTTGCCTCCTTAGCGAACCAGGTTGGAATATCTCTCGACGCGGCAGTTGCCCGTTTTGATCGAGGCTGTCCCCATTGCCGATCGATACCCTGCGCCTGCATCGGGGAGGGTATGGCGAAGGCGAACAGCTAAGTGGCGGCGGAGCTCACTCGGCTCGCAGAACGTGGGCTTTTCGGTCAATGTCGAGTTATCGAGACCGGCCTTCAGTGGCGCCTCCCCGCCTCGGCCCTCCGGGCCTCGTCGGCTCGTCGCCGTCGTGTCCCGGGCCCCGGTCCCGGCCCCGTGTCCGCGGTTCCGGGGCCTCCCGGCGCGCGTCCCCCTCTCTCCCCGTAAGTAGTTGTGGGCGCTAGCGGATTCGAACTTCGAACCCGAGATTGCCCTCGACCCGGACACCTCAGCCAGACTTCACCAATCCCGGTTCAGGGCTCGAATTCCCGTGGCGCCCACAAGTCACTGGCACACGGAGGGAGGGAGGCCCGAGGGCGACCGAAGCGCACACCCAGATAGGACGAAGCAGGACGAGGACGGAGGACCGGGATGCAAGAAGGGAAAGTGCACCGGAGAACGAGCTCGGAGAGTGGAACCTAGGCGGCGGTCTTGGGACCGGATGTGGAGGTGGGCTGTGTTCGATGTCGACGACATCATTGCCGAGTGTCAGGCGACGCTTGCGGAATCCCGACCGATGCTCGCTGCCACGGAGATCCTCGACCGGGCAGTGGCAGAACCCGACGCCATGGCGACTGCGCTGCGCGCCGAGCCGGGTGTCGCGGTCTTGTATCGCAGCGCTGACCTGACGGTCGCCAGCGTCGTTGTTCCCGCGGGGTTGCCCCAGTCGCTGCCGCATGACCATCGCATGTGGGCGCTGGTCGGCGTCTACGGAGGACAGGAGGACAATCAGTTCTTCCGACGTGTCGACGGCGGGCTGGTCGAGAGCGGCGAGCGCTCATTGCGCGTGTCCGACACCCTTGTGATGGGCGATGACACGATCCACGCTGTGCGCAACCCCGTCGGGCACAGCGCGCTCGCGGCTATTCACGTCTATGGCGGCGATCTCATCGGTGAGAAGCGCAGCATGTGGACCCGGCCGGGCTACGACGAGCAGCCCTACGACGAAACCAAGGTGGTCGGCGGGGGTGGCTTCGGGGACTCGGGTCCGTAAGGATGGTCCACAAGCCAACAGCAGTTGTCCGTTACATCCCGAGACACAGGCGTGGAACGTCGTTCATGCCGTACTTGCCCGTGAGGATGTTGAGCGATGGCTCGAAGGGCCAAGCGCGCAGGAGAGGGCAACTGGTTTTCTCTCCCTGATAGAGGGCGACACGGGCTTCGTTTCATAGCCTCACCCGTTTCGGGTTTGGCCGGGTTGACGCATGCCCAGGTGCTCGAGCTCTCCGACGATTGGCTGGGCCCTGTGAGCGTGGGCTTTGCCGGCCATCTACGCTTTGGAGGATGCCTCCGGATGTGCTCACCGTGCTCTTTAGCGACGTGGAGGGCTCGACTGAGCTTCGAACCCGGCGCGGGGACGAGGTGGCGCAGGGCATTTTGCGGGCCCACGAGGCACTCGTGCGAGAGGCCGTGGCCCAGCACGGGGGTCGTGAGATCAAGGCGCTGGGTGACGGTTTCATGATTGCGTTCGGCTCGGTTCGGCGTGGGATTGCGTGCGCGATCGATCTGCAGGGTGCCCAGGCCCGTCGCAATCTCGGGCATCCTCTCGACGCGGTCTCGGTCCGGGTTGGGCTCAATACCGGAGAGGTGAGCGAGGAAGAAGGTGATCTCTACGGCGAGACGGTCCACGCCGCGGCTCGGATCGCAGCGACGGCGGCCGGAGGCGAGATCGTGTGCGCGGATGTGGTTCGCCAGCTTGCGGGCACGGTTCCGAGGGTGTCGTTCAGCGACCGGGGGCTTGTGGCCTTGAAGGGCTTCTCTGAGGCCCGGCAGTTGTGGCGGGTTGACTGTGAGGAGTCCATGGGAGTGCTACCGGCGTCCCGCGCTCCTTTCGTTGCCCGCGACGCAGAGCGGGCCGAGTTGCTCCGCTGGGTCGAGGCAACGCGGCAAGGCCACGGCGCTGTCGTACTCATCGGAGGCGAGCCGGGCGTCGGCAAGACTCGGCTCGCCGAAGAGCTGGCACGCGAGGCTGAGAAGCGCGAGATGCGCGTCCGGATTGGCCATTGCTACGAGATGGATGGTGCCCCTCCGTACAACCCGTTTGTCGAGATGCTCGAGGCGGTCATCCAGGACATTCCGGCCGACCTGATCCGTCAGACTCTTGCCGACGACGCTGCTGAGATCGCACGCGTAATGCCGAAGCTGCGCCGGTTGTTTCCGGATATCCCTCCGCCACTGGAGCTTCCGCCTGAGCAGGAGCGCAAGGTTCTCCTTGATGCTCTGCGATCGTTCATCGCCCGGGGGGCTACCCTGCGTCCGCAGCTCCTCGTGCTGGACGATCTGCACTGGGCCGACGAGGGCACGCTCTTGCTGCTTCGCCATTTGGCCGAGGAGATCGAGACGCTCCCGGTACTGATCGTGGGCACCTACCGTGAAGTCGAGCTCGACGCGGCCCGGCCGTTCGCTCGCGCGCTCGAGGCTCTGTTGCGGGGTCGACAGGCACATCGGGTCCCGCTCAAGCGGCTGTCGGAGGAGTCGGTGGAGGCGCTGTTGGCGTCGCTCGGAGGCCAGCTGCCGCCCGCCGTGCTCCTACGCGCGATCTACGCCGAGACTGAGGGCAACCCCTTCTTCGTCGAGGAGGTCTTCAAGCACCTCCTCGAGGAGGGCCGCCTCATGGATGAGCACGGCCGGTTCCGCCCCGACTTGGTGATCGGCGAGGTGGACGTACCCGAGGGTGTCCGGCTCGTGATCGGGCGACGTGTCGAGCGGCTCGGCGAGCAAGCACTCCAGGTCTTGACCGCGGCCGCGGTGATCGGACATGGGTTCACCTTCGAGTTACTCGACGCCATAACGGAGCTGGACACCGATGCGGTCCTCGACGCCGTCGACGAGGCCCAGCAAGCGCGCATCGTGGGGTCCGAGCAGATCGGTGGCGAAGCCCGTATCGTGTTCTCGCACGAGCTAATCCGCCAGACGCTGTTGGCGCGCCTGTCACTCCCTCGCCGTCAGCGGTTCCATCTGCGAGTGGCCGAAGCGATCGAGAAGCTCTCGGCGCTCACTCTCGACGAGCACATCGCTGATCTTGCCTACCACTTCGCGCAGGCCGGGGCCGCAGGTGACCAGACGAAGACGCTGCGCTACTCCATGCTCGCGGGCGAGCGGGCCCTCGAAGCCGCTGCCTCCGAGGATGCGCTTGCGCACTTCGAGCGAGCGCTGGCGCTGGAGGAGGCCGCGAATGACGACACCATGGCCGTCCTGCTCGAAGATCTCGGTTTTGCCAGGCGCAGCGTCGGTGACCTTGATGAAGCTGTCGTCACTTGGGGCCGCGCCCTCGACGTGTACGAGCGCCTGGGCGAACCTGAGAAGCTTGGACGCCTCGCTGCCGAGGTGGCGTCGCAGCTCAGCTGGGTCGCGCGCTTCGCCGAGGGCGTCGCCGTGGCAGGCCGGGGCCTGGAGGCCCTCGGCCAGGCCGAGACTCCGGATCGGTGCCGCCTGCTCGTCAGAGCCGCTATCACGATCAGCATCGCCGGCGACCACGACACAGCGGCAGGGATGATTGACGAAGCGTTAGGAATCGCCGAGCATCGCGCCGACGACAACCTGCGCGCCCTTGCCCTCTACTCGTCCGGGCTGCATCACTGGGCGTGGTGCCGGGCCGCCGAGTCGCTTCTGGCACTCGAGACCTCCGTTGAACTCTTCAAGAGAACCGGGATGGCGTGGGACCTGACCAACGCCGCCGTGTTCTTGAGTTATGCGCTCATAACAGTGTGCCGCCTCAACGACGTGGTGGCCGTAGCTGAGGAACACGCACCGCAGGCGCGCCGGATCGGGAACCGCAACACGGTCGGCCTCTTCGGATTTACCGAGGCATTCGTCAACGTATGTCGTGACGCAGATCTCGCCGCGTGGGAGCGATCTCTGCACACCGGGCTCGAGATCACCGTCGGGCCAGCGCGTTCCTACTTCCTTGCCGGGCTCGCGTATGCCGAGTTCTGCCTGGGCAACTGGGAGGATGCCCTTGAGCGCTTCGACGAGCCAACGGACTTCCCGGGAGTCTTGGGCGGCGGGATCTACGGTCGGGCACTCGTGCAGGCCTATCTCGGCGATCGAGACGGGGCAGCAGACACGATCGAGGCCAACCGCCAGGTGATCGCCCGGGTCCGCCAGCCCAACGCCTGGAGGAACTGGTCCCTCACCTGCATCGCGATCGAGTGCTTCTACCTACTCCGACAATACGAGGAAGCCGCTGCACTCCGACCCCTCGTCGAAGAGGCCGTACGCACCGGCGTCGAATGGCGAAACGTCGGTTTTCCCGTCCTCACTCGTACCGTCGCAGCCATGGCCGCTGGCGCGGCCTCCGACTGGAACGCCGCAGAGATGCATTACGAGAAGGCGATCCAACTCGCCGAGCAGCTCCCGCACCTCATCGAACAGGCCAACGCCCGGCGCTTCTACACGCAGATGTTCCTCGACCGAGACCGCCCGGGCGACCGGGAACGAGCGCGGGTGCTCGCCGCGGAGGCGATCGAGCGCTACGACCGCATCGGCATGCCACGCCACGCCGTCCTCACCGCTGCACTCATCGAACGCGCGTAACCCTTTGCCCTGCGTGCCGTTGCCCCGGCTCCACCGCTCACATAACCAAATGCTTAGGAGTACGTTGTCTTTTCGTGCTTTGGCTCAAGGCGCTCCTGAATCCGTCCGATTACCCAAGAAGGTATGAAGCCTCAGGTTCGGGACGATCGCTCGTTGCGTACGGGCCTTCTGGCGCTTATCCTGTTGGGTCTCGCAGCTTGCGGTAAGACCGAGACAACAGTTTCAGGCACGCAACCCACCTCTACCACTACCCCCAATCCAGGGTTCACTCCTATCTGTTGGAGACCTCCCTGTTGGGTTGAGCGCCTACATCCCGACCGCGTCTGACCTAAATCTGCCGCCTTGCCTAAGGAACCTTGTCACGGGCGGACATCCGACCGCGTACTTCAGCCAATCCGGCAATGTACCCGCTCTCTGGGAGGGTCTCCTCTCGGAATCCACTTGGGACACGACCACCAGAGCACTGAGCGATTGTCAGCGATTCACGTACACAGCAGCTGGCGGCCGAATCCAAGGCTCGATTGGAGACCTGTCCTTTCCTCCCGCTGGCGAGGAAAGCCGTGCATATTCGGTTCAGCTTGATACGGGCATCGGGATCACAGTGCACGCTGACGTGGTCGTCGCCCGCAAGCAAGCGGAGTCGTGGCACTAATGCTCAGCAGTCTCAGCCCCCCAGACCTCAACTTCCTTGATCAGTCCGCAAATGCCGCGCTCGCAAAGGTTGCGCCGTTACCTCCTCCCACCACGACCACCTCAACCTCAACAACGACGACCTCTACAAGTTCTTGTCGCAGGGGCGCCCTATGATCTCGGGTTCGTTGTGCCAACGCATCGACGTCCGGCACCTCGATTAGAAGAAACCCGCCTCTTGGCGGCGCGTAGGACTCGTCCTTCGCTAGCAGCTGTGACTTGAGACCTTCGTCTTCCGCTTCGGGGTCGATGACCTCTATTATTCCAGCCGAGGCTTGCAGGTAGGTTCCGCCTGGAAAGCCGCCCCGAATGTCAAACCCGAGTACCTGGGAATAGAAGTTGACTGTCGCTTGGTACCGACCGGGCTGTGTGTAAAACACATAGCGAAACTCGCCACGGGAGGGAGCCGGCTCGACCATACGCATATGTTGCCACCTGGTGCGGTTACCGCCCCTTTGAGGGTTCGCAACTGCACAATGCGACGCGATCGCGGGTCAGCTCAAGGGGTGCCTGCCGGGCACTGGGGGCGGGGGACCGAGCACGCCCGACCGACCGGTCAAAGCTAGGGGTGGTGGAGGCGGACAAGGGGATTTCCGGGGCCGACACGAAGCGTCCTGGAAGGTTGAGTCGCAGCCTTCTGCTGATGTGACGAGCACCACGGTTCTGTCACTCCTCCGCAGGCCTCTCTTTAGAAAAGGGAAAGTATCCCGGCACGCTGTTGTGCGGCGTATCAAGATAAACCTTCGCCTCAGGCATTCCGCAGAATCGGCCGTGGCTCCACCGGACCTCAACATGGCCCTGTACCCGCCTCTCACCCCCAGAGTCCAAGTCCTTGACCTGTGCTGACCAGCCGACCACGGGCTGGCCACTGGGCTGTGAAGTTACATCGAGGTCCTTGAGTTCGAAGAGTTGGCGCCAGTCCCATGGTGTGCCGATGCGAAGCCGCAGCGTGCCCTTTGCTGACGTACCGAGGACAAAGTAAGGCGAACTGTTCAGGCGGAGGAGACGCCACAGCATGAGCTCACGGTGGCGAGACGTTGGCATGGTAGCCCTCCAACGCACCGCCGATGCCTCGGAGACCGCTGCAGAAAAGCTCGTTGCCACCTCCTCAACAGAAGCTGGCCATCGTCGCGCACAGGCCCCCTTAATCACATTTCTCTGCTCACGGGTCAGGTCTTGTCGGCTTTCAGGTAGTCCTTCGCCAATGGAAGAGCGGACCTCCGCATAAAGGGCGTCATAAGCCTTCGGCGCTACCTTCTCATACCAATCCACCCGTTCCCCTCCTGCCCGGACCTCCAGGACGCGATCGAATAGATGTCCCGGCGAAGGATTCATGAGAATTCTGGACAGGTACTTGCACGACACCAGGAACACATGATCGATCCTCAAGTCCGCCGGTAGCAGGTCGTACCCAGGCGGATGGTGCGGACCCTTCCACTCGATGCGAAGGGGTGTCCGTCCGCGCAATCCATCGGCAGCGTTTAGGAACGTCCGTCCGTTGTCCCACGCTCCCTTTATGGCCATAACGCGGCGGGGATCAAGAATAGCCGATTCAAGGCGTTCCCATTGGGTCTCGCCGACGTTGCGCACAGCTGCAGGCCTGGTCGCCACGGCCTCGCCCGGGCTGTCATAGGAGAGCATTCCAAGCCCGGTGATGATCTCTGTCAGCTCAGTAAGGGGCGCTGGCACTGAGGCGAGCGAATCAGGTGGCCAAGCGGCGGCGCTCGCTCTCGATTCGTTGCTGGGCCAGGGCGACGTACTGCGCGTCGTTGTCATATCCGACGTACCTACGATCAGTTCGCAGCGCTGCGACTGCAGCCGTTCCCGAGCCCAGGAAGGGATCCAGGACGACGTCGCCTCTGTATGTGAATAGCTGTATCAGCCGCTCCGGTAGCTCTACCGGGAAGGGTGCTGGATGCCCAACTCGCTTAGCGCTTTCGGGTCGAAGCTCCCAGACGTCAAGGGTGCATTCCATGAAGAGTTCCTTGCTGATCGTGTCCTCATAGGGCAGGCCCATCTTCTTCCGCTGGGACCTTGAGATTGCACGGTCAAAACGGCCCTTGCAGGCGATGACGACTCGCTCGGTTAGGTCTCGGAGCACCGGGTTGGCAGCGCTGGCGAATGAGCCCCAAGCGCAGTTGCCCGATGCTCCCTCCCCCTTCCTCCAGATGATCTCTCCTCGCAGGAGAAAGCCGAGATCGTCCTGAAGGATGCGGATGACGTCTGCTGAGAGAGACCGGTAGGGTTTGCGGCCGAGGTTGGCCACGTTGACCGCAATCCGGCCTCCAGGCTCAAGAACTCGCCAGCACTCTTCGAACACGTGGTGGAGCAAATCGAGGTATTCGATGTAGCTGGAGGGAACGTGGCCTTGTGTCAAGTCGGACTCGTAGTCCTTGCCAGCGAAATAAGGCGGGGAGGTAACCACCAAAGCCACCGAGTTCGCTTCCACAGCCTCCATGCGACGAGCGTCTCCAAGGATCACCTGATCTGTCACAGAGCAACTGGAGACTAGGGAATCGCTTGACACCTTTGGGGCGACAAACCGTTCGTAGAAGCCGGACGCGTCATGGCCTTCCCTCCTGCCAACGCCAAACGACGAGGTTGCGGTTCTACGACTTCCCACGACGCCCCCCCTTCTTTGGGTATTCAAACTCATGTCCTCACTCGATCGGTGGATCCTCGGCTGGTCTCCGGTTACCTTAGCGAACACGTGTTCGGAGGACGAGACTTTTCCCTCGATGGCCGGGCCGGCTTCGATTGCGCTGTCCCTTTGTGTACGTTTTGCTCTTTTTCGACAGGCATCCGAGCACCACCTCTTGTGTGGTCGACCGTCGAGCGCCTCGCCACACCCTTCGCAAGTTTGTTCCCGATACTCGATAGCGCGGTCCTCCGGGTCGTCCACGACTGCAAGGTCCTCTGCCAGACGATTGGTCTCCTTCCCGATCCGTACGACGCGGATGGCATCCACGATCAATGGCTGGAGCTGCCCTGTGGTCCAAGTGGAACAAGGCTCCCCGTCCAGACCAGCAGCCTTCGCCTCGGGATGGATGCGGTACTCCTCGAACACGTCCCGATAGCTACGCACTGCCACGGCCTCGTCGATCACGAAAGCGGCAGCGCCGGTGCGAATGCGTCGTGGACCAGTCGAGTTGCCATTCCGGTCGATCCAAGGTGCCCGGAGCCGTCGTCGTGGGTTGGACTCGTAGGGGGCAATGAGGGTTCCAGATGTCCCCTTTGGGGCTCGTTCCAGTGGACCCCGGCGTGGTCTCGAGGGTGGCAGCCGAGGCAAATGGGACCACCATGGTAGTGCTCGATTCTGACCACTCAGCGGACCATGTGGGTGAAGAGCTCCGTGTCTACGCTCCGCTAATTACTCCGGGAAGCTATCTCATCGTCGAGGATACCAATGTAAACGGGCATCCGGTGCTTGACGATTTTGGTCCCGGCCCGATGGAAGCTGTTCAGAACTTTCTGACGACCACGAGGGACTTCGTCGTGGACAAGCGTTGCGAGAAGTTCCTGATGACTTTCAACCCTCGGGGTTCTTACGACGCCTCCCCACTCAGGAGGCCCAAGATCATCCGGCGTTTCTCGAGTCCGTCGGTCACGACATCGAGGAGCTCTCCAGCGTCACGAATAGAAGCCGACCACGTCCACGACCACATCCGTCGAGCCAGAATGATTGAAAAACGAGACGGTGCCGTCAGGGCCCAACTTGACCACCACCAGGTTGGATATTGTCTGGCCCGGGGTCCAGTTGAGATCCGAAGCGAGCGGCAACGAGGATCCTCCCGGGAAGACGGTCAGGAAGCTCGGCTGTGTCGTGTCGGTCACCGTGACGCTGAGTACTACCGATGTGGGTGGTTTTGGAGCCGACATTGCTGGTACTCCGCCAGTCCCACTCACCTGCATTCTCAGCGTAGACGTGGGGTCCCCATTCATGCCCGAGCCCAGTGTCTGGCCGGCGTAGGGCTCGTTGGAATTGGACCTCGTGTCGGCAATCCGGCTGGGCGCGAAGCCCGAGAACAGCTGTCCGGTTCCCCCCGACGATGAGTCAGTGAACCAGCCGTTGACATCAACCACCACATCGGTGTTGCCGGCGTGATTGAAGATCGAGATCTGACCAGTGGGCCCGACGGGAACGACAACCCGGTTAGGCACTGTTTGACCTGGAACTGTGTTGACGTTGGAAGCCAGGGGGAATGCAGCGCCCTGAGGGTAGACGGTGAGGAAGCCAGACTGATTCGGATTGGTGGCCGTAACGTTCAAGACAACGGCTGATACTCCGGACGCAGGCACGCCACCCCTTCCGGTAACCTGGACGTTCAAGGTGGCGTTGGGATCGTGGTTGTTCCCTGATCCGAGGGTTTGACCCGCGTAGGGCTCATTCGATCCGGGGCGCGTGTCTGCCACCCGTGATGGCGATAGCGCATTGAATTGTCCCGACGGACCCGTACCAGGGCCGACATATCCCTCGACGTCGACAACGAGATCTGTCGAACCGGTGTGGTTGAACACGGTGTCCTTCCCACCGGCTCCCACGGCCACCTCAACGAGATTGGGGACGATCTGGCCAGGCGTGAAGCTCAGGTTGGAGGCCAGTGGCTGGTTCACACCGGTGGGATAGACCGTAAAGAAACCGCTCGCACTTGCATTGACGGCCGTGACGTTCAGCACGACGTCAGTGGCGTTGGCTGGCACCGTCTGACCCGAAGGCCCCGTGGTTCCCGTCACCTGGACATCGAGTGTCTCCGGGTTGCTGCCAGCCCCTAGCGTCTGCCCGGAATAGGGCTCAGAAGAACCCGGCCGGGTGTCGGCGATTCGGTATGGGGTCAAGGGGTGATAGGGGTCGGCCGGTATGTAGGTGAAGGTCGTGCCAGGGCCACTCGGGCTCGTTCCCCCCGACGTCGTCACCGTGACATTTACCGTGCCCGTTCCGGGCGGCGAGGTTGCCGTGCAACTGGTATCAGAAGTACATGTGAAGTTGGGTGCCGTGTTGGCACCAAAGTTCACGGCAGTGGTCCCCGTGAACCCGCTGCCCGTGAGCGTGACTACCGTTCCGCCTGCTTCTGGCCCGAAGTTGGGATTGATGCCGCTGAGCGTGGGGACGGGAGCGTAGGTAAAGTGGTCAGATGGGTTAGTGGGGCTCGACCCCCCCGGAGTTACGACGGTGACATCCACCGTGCCCGAGGTGCCCGGCGGCGACGTGGTGCTGATTTCAGTACAAGCTTGGTTCGTCGTGAAGGTTGTGACCGGTGTCGATCCGAAATCAACAGCTGACGCATTGCAGAGATTGGTTCCTGTGATGGTGACTGGGGTACCCCCCGCGGTCGGCCCCCCCGAGGGGTTCACTCCCGTGACGGTGGGCCCATTGACATAAGTGAAGTGGTCGTTGGGATTGGTCGCGCTCGTACCATTGGGAGTAACTACCGTCACATCGACTGTTCCGGCACTGCCGGCGGGGGACGTGGCAGTGCAGGATGAGGCAGAACAATTGATATTCGTTGCAGGGTTTGTTCCGAAGTTGATGGCGGTCGCCCCACTCAAGTTGGCGCCGGTGATCGTCACCCCCGTTCCGCCGGGGGTGGGACCAGACGCGGGAGCCACGGAATCAACCACAGGTGGGGGGTTGACGCCATTATAGGTGAACTTGTCGCTGCCACTTGTCGGGCTGGTGCCCGAGGGGGTTACGACGGTGACATCGACAGTCGATCCAGCGATACCGGCCGGGGAGCTAGCAGTACACGAGGTGTCTGACCCGCAGGAGAAACTGGAAGCAGGGGTCGCTCCGAAGTTCACCGCTGTTGCCCCGGTGAAGCCGCTTCCAGAGATCGTTACTGAGGTGCCGCCAACCGCGGGCCCTGAGGTCGGGTTTATCCCGGTCACGACAGGAGTGTTTGTGTAGGTGTACTGATCTGCTGGCGATGTCGGACTCGTGCCGTGGCCGGTGGTGACCGTGACGTCGACCGGCCCAGCGCCGTGAGCAGGTGAGGTGGCTGTGATCTGGGTGGCAGAGTCGACCACCACGGTGGTGGCCAGAAGGTTGCCGAAGTGCACACCGGTAGCCCCGAGGAAGTCTGTTCCGGTAATAGTCACTGACGTGCCCCCCGCCGTGGGTCCCGTGTTTGGCGTGAGGCCTGAGACGGAAGGAACCGCGTTGACGTCAGGCCCGATAGCTGAACAACTCGATTCACCCACCTTTATCGTCGTCAGCCCACCCAGAGCCTGTATGTACCCCGCATCGACGATCAGGCTGGTGTTCCCGGGGGCGTCGCTGGCCACTTGGCGGTTCAAGACCACTGAAGCGACACCGGGGACACTGAGTCCGAAATTGGGAGGGATCGGGGTGGGCAGCAACACTGGCGTGCCACCGAGTTTCAGATTGGCGAGCGTAGTTCCGCCCACCGATCCAGACGCGTTAGAGGTGCAACTGCTGGTCAGTGCATCCGCCGTCAGCGCGTTCACGAGGAGACTGACGCTCGCCACTGAGGACGAGCTTGAAGCCGTTCCATTCGCGCCCGGTACGTTGCTACCTTGAGTGCTGACGTTCAGGGCTCCGACGGTAATGATTCCCGGAACAGACGCCGAGGGCGCGCTGGCAGTGAAGGGTCCGCCTCCCCCTGACGGCAGCGAGACTGTGGGAGTCGGGGGCACAAAGACCAGACCGCTGGCCTGAATGCCCGTTGCGCTCCCCTGCACGGTGTTGACTTGGGCGGAAGCGACCAGGGGACTGACGACCAACCAAGCCAACGAGGCTGCCGAGCTAACGGCAACTATTGACGCTAGGAGCGCTAGTCGTGGTCGGTGAGGGCTGCCCGCGTGTAGCGTTGCCTGAACTCTGGACATGACCATTTTCAGCCGTCCGCCGGATTTCGTCGCACTCCGTCTTCCACCTCCCTACGGGGTCGGCTCTGGCCTTACATGCAATTTCACTCTCCGCGGTTTTTCGGGTCTGGCGTCGAACGCTTTCTATCGGCGGAAAGAGGCAACGACTTGAGCGGATTTCGTCCAAGGCTCCAGCCCGGCGCAGTTTCGGCGAGGGGGACTCCTGGGCACTGCAACCCGATGGTTGCGGCGCGGCTAGTCGGCGCGATCTCTCCTCTGGCTCCAGCGCCGGAGGGTCGGAGCAAGCGCTAATGGTCGCAAGTCTCCGAGTTCAGGTCGTGCTATACGGCCAGGAGTTCGTGAGGCTGGCACGGTTGGCCAATGCGGTCTGTGCAGCTGCCCGCCAGGCTCGACTTCAGGGAACAGCCAGGGACGTCGGTCTGGCATTTGGGGACTGCTACGTCGGAGGAACATTGGATGATCATCAAGCCTCTTCTCTACGAGAGCGCTGCGCAACTGAAGACCTCAGCGAGTTCTCATATATTCCTTTTGAGGAGAACCTTGGTCACGGTCCAGGACACAATAGGTTGGCTGAGTCATCCGCTTCTGACGTGCTCATTGTTCTCAATCCCGACACCTACCCCTCCCCTGGCCTTTTTGCCGAGTTGCTCTCTGTACTGACTGACCCCGGAATAGGAATTACCGAGGCCAAGCAGATCCCCTTAGAACATCCAAAAGTCTTTGACCTGGTAAGTGGCGATACAGGGTGGGCCAGTGGATGCTGCTTCGCGATCAGACGGGAGACGTTCCGGGCACTAGGGGGCTTTGACCCAGCTTTCATTCTCCACTGCGATGACGTGGACCTGTCTTGGCGCGTCCGACTCGAAGGTCTGCGAATCGTTTGCGTGACTTCTGCCGTCGTCTTTCATGACAAGCGGCTATCAGCGCAAGGATACCCGGTCCCCGGTCCCGCCGAAGCTTACCACTCCTCTCTTGGGCGCCTGCTTCTCGCATGGAAGGCGCAGCGTTCGGATGTGCTCGCCAGTTGGTTTGATCAACTCGGTCGGGGGTCTCCCGATGAACAGCGGGCGCTATCCGAGTTCCACCTCAGGGAAGCGGCTGGAACTCTGCCCGACCCTTACCCTGACTCAAGCATCCCGACTTTCGTTGGCGGCGAGTTCGCTCCCCATCGGTTCTGACATGGACTTGGGAGATAGATACGAATTCGGCTTCACATGGGATTCCACCTATGGCCGTGCCGCTCGGCTGGTACTGCGGTTCGCCCCGCCTGGGCTCGTCATGGATTTAGGAAGTGGGTACGGAGCGATCGCCGAACCGATCAAGGAACACGGTTTCACGTATGTGGGCGTCGACAAGGATCGAGCAGCTCTGGAAGACCTCCGAGAGCGAGGGTTCGAGGCTCATGAGGCGGACCTTGCTAGCGACTCGACTCTTTTGAAACGTGTGCAGCAGATTCTGGATGGACGCTGTGTAAGCGCACTCTTGCTTCTCGACACACTTGAGCACCTACCCGACACCACAGCCTTCTTGACTGCTCTGCGGAAGACCGTCGCAGACTTGGGCCGACCAGTGCTTGTCATCAGTGTGCCAAACGTCGCCCACTTTGACCTTGCAGCCAAGCTATTGGCCGGTCGCTGGGACGTGACTCGGACGGGTCTGCTCGATGAGACCCACCTCGAGTTCTTCACCGAAGAACGTCTCAAAGCAGCATTGGGTTGTCACGGTTGGCGGGAGATTGCGGCCGATGATCTCGTATTGTACGAGTCCGATCAGCACTTTCCGCCGGATCACCCAGTGCTTTGGTCAGGCACTCCCCTCAACCGGGCCTTGCGCTCCATACGGGGATCGGCAGACAACAATGGTTCGATCAACCAGTTCATTCGCGCCTATGCCTTGACAGACAGCATCAAGGGAGAACTCATTGCGACAGATGAACAAGAGCCCTTTCTCACCGTGCTGACCCGCACCCGGGGTGAACGAATGGGCAGTCTGACTGAGACATTGACCTGTCTTGCGGCCCAGACGCTCGAGGATCTCGAGGTCATCGTACTCATCCATTCATCTAACCCGCGTCATCTAGACGCAATCGAGGAACTGGTATCCACGTTCTCGCGACCCTTCGCGAACCACGTCCGCGTCGTGCCGGTTGTTGGCGGGGGTAGGTCGCGGCCGCTTAACGTTGGGATCGAGCTCGCGAAAGGGCAGTACATCGCAGTTCTCGATGATGACGATGTGGTGACCGCCGACTGGGCTGAACGATTTCAAGAGGGCGCTCGAACTCACGGCAACCGAGTCGTCCGAGCCCTGTCCTATGTACGGTTGATGCGGGCACCAGAGGGTCAGGAACCGAGCGGCTCACTTATTACCGTGACGAAACCATACCCCGCATATCCTGACCACTTCGACTTTGTTGATCATTTACGGGAGAATCAGAGTCCAAACTGTAGCTTTGCGGTTCCTCGTGGGCTGTGCCGCTTCCTTGGCCTGCGCTTCAACGAGGAGATGCTGCTCTTTGAAGATTGGGACTTCCTTATCCGAGCCGCTGAATTTGCTGGCGTAGCGGAGATCGACGCGATCACGAGCATCTATCAGTGCTTGCCAAATAGGGGAACCCTTGGCAATCATCTCGAGCGTGATGTGTGGAACGTCTCTCAGCAGCTCATGTTCTCTGGATTGGATGCCAGACCATTGCTGCTTCCTCCAGGGAGTGCCTCGCGCATCGGTTATCCGGGCCTCGAGGATGGGTCTCCGACACCCCCACATCCGCCAGTGGAGGATCTCGTCTCGAAGCTCACCAGCCAAGTCTCGGACCTGTCTATGCAGGTCGAGCAAGCTCAAGCAGCTTTAACAATCGAGCGTGAAGCCACAGAGAGGGAGCGATTGGCTCGGGAGGAGGTCCTGAAGTCGGAATTCTGGCGCCTCACCAGGCCGGCTCGGGCGCTTGTCGACTGGTTTAAGACGAGGCATAGGACCCAGTGATTCCTGCGGACCCAATCGCTTCACCGTTGGATGCTCTTCGAACTGCCCATCTAGCCTGAGTGAAGGTGCTTCACCAGATTTGTCGTTCCGACAGCCTTAGAAGGTGGCGCACCGCAGGCTAAGGCGATGCCTTATCGGGATCGGACTCCTGGATGAGGTCGGATAAGGACTGGGTGATGGCCAGTCGGGAACTGTTACCTTCACGACGTGCGAAGTGGAGTTAGCCGTCGGATCTCTGCGCTCCCCTGCCGCCCAGGCCGCGCCACCCTGGGCGTAGTTTGGGGTTCCATCTGCGCAGCCTGCGCCTCCGGCTCGCTTCGTTCGGGACGAGTGGCGCTCTGCCCTCTGGCGCTCGCCTGCCGTCGGAACACTTCGCCAGACGCTTTTCGCTTTCAGGCATCGATCTTCCGGTAGACCGTCAGCTGACCTTCCTGCACCACCTAACGTCTGCTTGCCAGCATTAGTACGAGGCGTCTTCTGTTCATGCTCGAGGGGAGCGATACGTTCTCTGCAAGCCAGTTTCCGAGGAGGCTCAACTGCGCAGCCGGGCGGGAGCCTGTCGCGCTCATGTCCGGCTCCCAACCTGCCCGACGAGCTTCCTCGGCTGGTACCGTCTTCTTTCCTCGAGCCACAGCAGCTCCCCGGACCTGCCAGGCCTCATCGTCCACTAGGGCTCCTCGCGCAATCTTCGATCCACGTCTTCCAGCATTCCGCCGCTGACCCACCCAGCAATCGGGACACCAGCGCCTCTGATGATGCGTCAGCAGGGTGCCACAACCCTGGCACGTTGGTGCGATGGGATCCACCCGCCGGACGCGGTTAGCACGGCGCTGGGGCGATCCCGGAGCCTTTCGCCGAGGTGCCGACGTTTCTTCGGCAGTGGCCCGACGCTTCTTTGACGTGAGCGGTGTGCGCTTGGCTATGGGGAGTTCGCTCGCCTCCGCGAGCCCGTCTGCCACTGCCTCCGCATAAGGTGCTGCGACGGCGGCCCATATCGGCATGCTCGATGCCAGGTGATGGGTAAGGGGCGGGAGGATTCGACACTGCCCATCGCGGGTCTCGGTGAAGTCGGCCTTTCGGAATACGTGGCCGTCCAGGAGTTCAAGCACCTATGCGTCGACCTCGGGTCGTACTGGCTCCAGAAGGTCGAGGGCCAGCGAGTGGCGGGACTTGACGTCCGCATGTAGAAGCCCTAGCCCAGGATCGAGCCCGACCTTCAGGCAGGCAAGCCGGCATTCCGCTTCGGCAAGGGCATAGAGATAATTCAGCACCGCGTTGATCGGGTCTGCGGCACGGAAGGCACTGAAGCTGGAGATACTCGTTTCCTACTGCTGGGGCCGCCGAGCTGGTGACGCGCATATCCGCTCAACACGGCTTACGCTGACTGGTTGATGAACGGCCTATGGCGCGACTTCGTAACGCACCGTGGCCGGATGGCGCACAAATGGACCCATTACTTTCCCGTTTACGAGCGCCATTTCTCGCGCTACGTGAATCGGCCGGTGACGTTCTGGGAGATCGGCGTGGGCGAGGGAGGCTCGCTCCAGCTTTGGTTGCAGTACCTCGGTCCCTATGCCCAGATTGTCGGGCTGGACGTTGTCGACAAGCGGAACCTGGAAGAGCACCAGATCGCCATCCGTACCGGCAACCAGAGCGACCCGGCGTTTCTCGAGGCAGTCATCGACGAGTTCGGCACGCCCGACGTGGTACTCGACGACGGTAGCCATCAGATGAGCGACCTAGAGGCGACGTTTCGCTACCTGTACCCCCGGATCTCATGTGTCGGCGTGTACATGGTCGAGGACCTGCACACCTCCTACTGGCCGGAGTACGGCGGCGGCCTACGAAAGCCCGGATCATTCGTCGAGAAAGCGAAGGCCCTCATCGACGAGCTGAACGCGGATCACTGTGGCGATGCGCTCGCACCTACGGACTTCACGGCGACAACCCTGTCCATTCACTTCTATGACAGCGTGGCGGTCTTCGAGCGTGGCAGACACCAGCCCAAACATGCACCACAGGTGGGGGGTCCTATATGAGACCCTCTATCGGGAAGCCACCCGCTCCTCACCCACTGAACCTGAGGGATTGTCGTCGTCGCACGCCCGAGCTACAACGTGGGATATGTCCCACTACGCCGAGGTGTTTGCCACCTGGCCGGGCCGCTGCTTCCGGTACGTGGAGAAGGCAGTCACCACCCAACCGATGCCCTGCCCGGGCGAGGTCAAGTGGCGCGGCCGGTTCCGGGCCTACGATGGCCGCTGGTATGCCGTTGAGGCTTGCGAAGAGCACATCGATGACGGAGTCGTAAGAGGCCGGCGATCTACAGGGTCGTAGCTCAGCCTTGTGCGGGTCGATCTGGCGCACGAAACCTTCTAGCTATCGTTGAACGCTCAACGCTCTACCGCGTGGCCAGGAGCCCTGCCGACGACCCACTCGGTAGCCGTGAAGGCTAGCCAGATCAGAGCGAAGGCGACCAAGGGAACCGGCCAGAGGAGGAACAGGAGGATCAGCCCTAGGGCGCGTCGCGCGACGGCCATGACGACGCAGCCTCGGCGATTGGAAGCGCGGCCACGTCGGCCAAGTGGGCGGCTGCCTCGCGGGCACGCTCAGGTACGGCATGGGAGTAGACGTCGAGCAGGACGCCCGGATCGTGGCCGAGCTGGTCGGCGACCGTCTTGGAGTCGGCCTTTCCAGCCAACTGCGTCGCGGCAAAGTGACGCATTAGGTGTAAGTGGACGTCGACCGGAGGCTCGAGCCGCCTGCCGAGGGCGGCCACGGCCTCACTAACCCTCTTGAGTTTCAACTCGTCCTGACCGCAGTTGTGAGAGAACACCCAGCCGTCCTCCTCGAGCTGCTCCCGCCCGAAGAATGACAGTCGACTCTGTTGGAGGGCCCAATAACTCTTGAGGACGGCGAGCGCAGCCTGGCTCAGCACGACCAAGCGCTTCTTCTTATTCTTTGGGGGTCCTTCCTCTTGACCACTACCCACCACCTTGATCGAGCGTTCGACGGTCAGGACGCCTTGGGCCCAATCGACGTCGCGCCACTGGAGCCCACAGACCTCGCCGCGTCTAAGGCCAGTCAGAGCGGCTATAGCGATCAGGAACGCTAGATCGTCGTCCCCTTCAGCTTGAGCCTTGGCGACAAGCTGTTGCAGTTGAGCGGGGGAGGGGAGCACCAGCTCCTCACGCTTGATCTCGCCGGGCTCCGCGCCCTGAGCCGCGTTGCGAGACAGCCATCGCCACTTGACGCCCTGAGTGAGCGCGCCCGAAATGATCCAGTGGATTAGCCGAACGGTCCTGCCGCTGAGTCCATCCTCCCGGAGTGAGGCGTAGAACCGATCGAGGTGATAGGGCGAGAGGTCACTCAGCTTGACGTCGCCGAGGGCTGGAGCGATCCGCTTATCGACGTGCTGGCGGTACGTCTCGAGGGACGTCGGGGCAAGCTTGCCGTTGCTCTCCTTGTGGGCGAGCCATTTATCAAGCAGGCTCCCAAACGTGCCACTCGTGCCCTCGTGTCGGCCCTGGCCAACCTCGGCGAGTAGTGCCTTGAGCGCTGCCCGTGCTTCCTGCTTCTTCTTTGTGTGGACGGTGCGAGCGATCTGGCGAGGCTTGCCAGTCAGAGGATCCTTGCCGGCATAGACCCGAAGCAGCCAAACGCCAGGGGATCTCTCTCGCAACGAGCCCGAACCGTACTCGCGTCTAGCCATGTCACAAGTGTACACAATAAGCACAATCGGAGGCTATCGAAGGGAAAACCCAGGTGAGACCGGGGGGCCACCTGAAGCGTAGCTTCAGGGTGCGGCGGTCCACACGTGTGCCCTCAGGTGGAGGAACATCGGCAGCCTGGACCACCTGTCCTCAGGGTCGTCCTCGGTGACTTCTCTTATTGCGTCCACCGCGAATCCGGCGGCCTCCATAGCCCGGCTGAACCCTTCGATGGTCCTGTGCCGGCTGTGGAAGGTCATCCCGACTCCGTCACGCTCCACGGTGTCGGCGTAACGGCGCTCCTCCATGTAGGAGCCTTCGATCACGAAGGGTGCGTCTGCTCCTGACCCGTGGAACTCGCCTGCCGAGTTGACGGGATGGACGATGGCGATGCAGATCCGGCCGTCCCTCGAGAGCACTCGCGACATCTCTGTCACCGCGCGTTCCATGTCGTCCACGTCCTGCAGGGACATGAAGGCGACTGCGAGGTCGGCGCAGCCTTCTCGGAGAGCGAGGTCAGCCGCGTCGCCGGTGATCGCCGGGACGGACTCGGGATGAGCGGCGACCAACCCTGTCATCGTAGGAGAGCTGTCGATCGCCACGACTCGGTGCCCCAGCTGCAGGAGGTCCCTGGCGAGACGTCCTTCGCCACAGCCGAGGTCGAGGGTCAATCTGCCGGGGGTCGGGACGAGGTCCAAGAAGCGGCGCCTGTGGAAGCGCCAGTAGGAGTCGTGCATGGGACTCCGTGCCCACCTCGCCCAGTCTCTGGCGTTCTCGTCCCACGCCCGACGCAGCGACGTCTGGAGTGTTGGGTCGTCGGAACGTTCTCTCATGGGTTGCCAGTCTGGTTCTTGCGCACCGGGCCGGCTCAGGTGGAGGCGGTTGCCTTCTTCAGCTCGTCCAGCGACTCCTCGACACCCTCGACGACGATCCAGGGGTCTCTCACCACCTCGCGGCATCCCACCACACCGAAGAACATGGAGTCCATGTAGGACATGACCGTGAGGTTCAGAGCCGCACCATCGAATATGGGCCCCATCGGATAGTTGGCAACCAACCGGGCACCGAACGCGTACAAGGGGAATGGAGGTCCTGGCACGTTCGAGATGGTCACGTTGAACAGCGGACGATGGAGGTCGGCCAGACGCATGCGGGAATAGAGACGCATGGCCCTGGCCACGACCGCGGGGGCCGCGAACTCGGCCCAATCAGTCAGCAGCTGAGCGCCTATGGCGTGATGCTGGTCCTTTGCGCCGCGGGTCCCCTCGCTTATGGCCTGCAGCCGGCGGACCGGGTCGGCGATCGTGGTGGCCAGCGAGACGAACATCATGGAGATGCGGTTTCCGAGCGAGGACTTCTGGGCCTCGTCGCGAACCGAGATCGGGACCATCGCTACCAGAGGACCGGAGACCTCTTCCCCGCGGCTCTCGAAATATCGCCGAAGGGCGCCGGCACACAGCGCCAGCACGACGTCGTTCACAGTGCCGCCGAGCTTGTTCTTGATCGCCTTCACCTCGGCCAGGGGCACTTGGGTGAAGGAGAAGCACCTGTGGGGGGTGAGAGCGACGTTTATCGACGTGCGGGGAGCTTGAAACGGGAGCGGGGAGCTCGCCACGGTCGGGTCGGAGATGCGTTGGCCGAGATTGAAAGCACTCTTTACGGTTCGCGGCAGCAGTGGAAAGAGGCCGAAGGGCTTGCGCGACAAGGAGATCAGTGCGTGGGATACCCGCTCGAAGTCGTTGGGGACACGCTCTGGTTTCCAGGGCTCGGCAGGTGGCTCCTTCGGAGGGGGGTTCGGCTCGAGGTCGAGAAGGGCCATGGTCAGCTCGTTTCCGGACACTCCGTCGACTGCCGCGTGGTGCGTCTTGGTCAGGAGTGCTACGTGACCCGCCTCGAGCCCTTCTACAACGTGCATCTCCCAAAGGGGCCGGGTTCGGTCGAGCGGGCGGGAGATGATGTCGGCGGCGAGCTCTGCCAGCTGGTGGATGCCCCCCGGCGACGGCAGCGCGTCCCGGCGGACGTGGTACTCGATGTCGAAGTCGGGATCCTCCACCCATAGCGGGTGATGCAGGTGGAAGGGGATCTCGGCCAGGCGCTGGCGAAAGGGCGGGAGCAGGTGGAGGCGCTCGCCCGTCATGGCGACGACTCGCTCGTAGGTGAGCGGCTCGGCCGCTCCGGCCGAGTCGAAGACCGACGTGGCGGCCACGTGCATGTGGGACGAAGGCGTCTCCAGGTAGAGGAAAGACGAATCCAGCCCACTCAACCGCTTCATGGAGAGCCTCTCCTTCCCCGCTCTTCCCGTCGTGTACGGAGTCTGGTCCTACTTCGGTAAAGAGGCAACGGCACTTGACCCGCCACACGGTCGCATCCTGAACAGCCCGAGCGCAACCAAACGGCGGCCCTCCAGGGTCCCGGACCGGCGGCCCTGAGCGGCCGGCGGCTGGCACAAAGGCTACATCCTCGGACCCGCCCTCATAGCCTCCTTCTGGCGCTCCCGGGCCCGCAGCGGGCGACACCCACATGGGCAGATACCCGCCGGGCCGTTGCCGGTCGGCGGAGTCCGTCTCCCCATCGGTGCACGGCCATCGCACGCCCTCCGCCGGGCCGGCGTGGGTCGTGTATGGCAGTGTGATGCGTCCCGCCGCGGCAGATCCGGCGAGGTAGGGCCGACCAGGCCCAAGAGAGGCGGATGTGACGGTGCTCCCCGAGGATGTCTGAACGCTCAGAGGAGGAGGGGGATGGTCAAGCTCATCTGCTTCTTGAGGAGGAGACCCGGGATGTCGCCCGAGGAGTTCCACAGGTACTGGCGAGACCATCACGGCCCGTTGGTGGCCTCCACCCGTAGCGGCGCCCACGTGCTCAGGTACGAGCAGAACCACCGGACCGCGAACGACTACGAGCGAGATGTGGAGGGGTATGACGGCGTCACCGAGCAGTGGTACGCCTCCCTGGATGACTTCTATGCCTCGATCAAGGAGCCGGACTACTCGCGGATCGAAGCCGACCTGGCGAAGTTCCTGGACACCGATCGCTTGATATTCATCATGACCGAAGAGCCCGAGGTTGTGATCGATGAAGGCACCTGAGGACGCGAGGAGAGCCGAAGGGTGAGCGAGTCCTCGGTCCGGGGGGACCTCAAATGGCGGAGCATCCCCAACCTGGTGCAGAGCGCCGCGGAGCGATTTCCCGAGCGCGAGTGTGTCGTGGACGGTGCGGTTCGTCTTACCTTTGGCGAGTTGTCCGAGGCCGTCGACCATGCGGCGCGCGCCTTGATCGGGTGCGGAGTGGAACTGGGGGATCGTGTTGCGATCTGGGCGCCGAACATCTGGGAGTGGGTGGTGTCCGGGTTGGGGGCGTTGGCGGCCGGGGGTGTCCTGGTGCCGATGAACACACGTTTCAAAGGGCCCGAGGCGGCATTCAGTTTGAACAAGAGCGGGGCCAAGACCCTGCTCACCGTCACCGACTTTCTCGGCACCGACTATGTAGGCCTACTGCGGGCGCCCGAGGCGGGGGCGCCGCTGCGCCAGCTCGACAACGTCGTCGTGCTCCGTGGCCCCGCCACCGAGGGCGCCACGCCCTGGACGGCGTTGCTCGAAGCAGGCGCGTCCGTGGATCCCGCTGAGGCGAGACACCGATCCGCATCGCTCGTCGAGGCAGACGTATCCGACATTATCTTCACCTCAGGAACGACCGGACACCCCAAGGGAGCGATGCTCACCCACGGACAGAGTCTGCGGGTCTTCGCCGACTGGGCGAGCATCGTGGGCCTCCGGCGCGGTGATCGCTACCTGATCGTGAATCCCTTCTTCCACACGTTTGGCTACAAGGCGGGGATACTTGCATGCCTGATGCAAGGGGCCACGATCGTTCCCATGACGGCCTTCGATGTCGAAACGGTGCTGGCATGCATCGAAGCTGAGCGAATATCGGTCCTTCCCGGGCCCCCGACCATCTACCAGTCCATCCTCAACCACCCCGGGCGGGACGAACACGACCTGTCATCGCTGCGGCTCGCAGTCACGGGAGCGGCCGCCGTCCCGGTCGAGCTGATCAAGCGCATGCGCACGGAGCTGTCCTTCGAGACCGTGATCACCGCTTACGGGCTTACCGAGTCGACCGGCACGGTGAGCATCTGCCGTCCGGGTGACGACCCGGAGACCATCTCCCACACCTCGGGTCGCGCGATACCCGGGACGGAGGTGAAGGTCGTCGACGACGAGGGGCTAGATGCGGCCCGTGGAGATCCCGGCGAGATCCTCGTGCGGGGCTACAACGTCATGGTGGGTTACCTTGACGACCCCGAGG
Organism: uncultured Actinomycetes bacterium; assembly: GCA_963736925.1. Lineage (GTDB taxonomy): Bacteria > Actinomycetota > Acidimicrobiia > Acidimicrobiales > CAVTQP01 > CAVTQP01. The sequence continues at coordinate 2,554,021 of CAVTQP010000003.1, read as the reverse complement.
GGACCTCGCGGGTCATTGACGGTGAAGGCTGGTTGCGCACTGGCGACATCGGCACCATGGACGGGAGCGGCTACCTGACGATCACCGATCGCAAGAAGGACATGTTCATCGTGGGCGGCTTCAACGCCTATCCCGCCGAGATAGAGAACCTCCTGTTGGGGCACGACAAAATCGCCCAAGTCGCGGTCGTAGGTATCCCCGACGACCGCCTGGGCGAGGTGGGGGTGGCTTTCATCGTGCCGCGGCCTGGAAAGGCGCTGTCCGGCGAAGAGGTCCTCGACTGGGCGCGTGAGAGGATGGCGAACTTCAAGGTCCCACGCAGAGTCGAGGTGGTGGAGAGCCTTCCGCTGAGCGCAAGCGGCAAGGTCCTCAAGTACCAGTTGCGACGGTCGGCTCACCGACCAGGGGAAACGACATGGGCTGGCAGCTCACCGCAAGGGTCCGCAGACGACGGGCATGTCCACTGACGAGACACATGAGAGAGAAGGTGGCCGGCGGATGAGAGGCATCGTGTTCAAAGGGGAGCGGGCCGAGCTCACGGACGCTCTCGAAGTTCGGTCTCCCGGGCCCACCGAAGTGAAGGTAAGGGTCGTCGCCGCGGGCGTCTGCCACAGCGACGTCAGTGTCATCGACGGCACGATTCCCTGGCCGTCCCCTTCGGTGCTCGGCCACGAAGGTGCCGGTGTCGTCGAGGAGGTCGGTGCGGCCGTGAGCACCGTCGAAGAGGGTGACCATGTGGTGCTCACGACCCTGGCCAACTGTGGTCTCTGCGGGCCCTGCAACACCGGCCACCCGACCTGGTGCAGGAAGACGATGGGCAACGTCACCCGGCCATTCACCATTGCCGGGGAAGCCGCGTGGAACTTCGCTGCCACTTCGGCATTCTCCGAGTCGACCGTGGTCCAGGAGACCCAGGCCGTCCCGATAAGCGACGCGGTACCGCTCGAGTCGGCGTGCCTGATCGGTTGCGGCGTCCTGACAGGCGCGGGCGCCGTGTTCAACCGGGCCAGGGTGGCGCCGGGACAGACGGCCGCCGTCTTCGGCGTGGGCGGCGTCGGTCTCAACGTGATCCAGGCTCTGGCGATCGCCCAAGCGTCGCGGATCATCGCGGTGGACACCGTTCCCTCCAAGGAGCCGATTGCCCGGGAGTTCGGGGCCACCGACTTCATCGACGCCGGGGGGGCCGAGGTGGTAGGGGCCGTTCGCGAGCTCCTTCCGTTCTCGGCCCAGGCTGCGGCCGGACCGTTCAACGCCGGCGGCGTCGACTGGTCCTTCGACTGCGTGGGGCACCCCGCGGTGATGCGAGACGCCATCGAGGTGCTCGACTGGGGAGGCAACTGTGTCGTCATCGGAGTGCCCCCTCCCGAAACGGAGGTGAGGGCGCTGGTGAGCCGCCTCACCCACGTCGACCGAGGCTTGCTCGGCTGCCGCTACGGGTCGGTCCGCCCGCACCACGATGTCCCCCTTCTGGTCGAGCTCTACCTGGCCGGGAAGCTCAAGCTCGACGAGCTCGTCTCGGCCACCTATCCCCTCGAGGAATTCGATCAGGTCGTCTCCGATCTGCACGACGGGAAGCTGGCTCGTGGCGTCCTCAAGGTTGGGACATGATCGAGGGACGGAGTCTGTGGGAGCTGGTCGCCCGCAGGGCGGGTGATACCCCGAACTCTGTGATGGTGGTGGACGAGAACGGGAGATCGCTCACCTTCGGCGCGTACCTGGGCGCTGCCGAACGTGTGGCGGCGGGGCTGGCTCGACTGGGCGTGGGTGAAGGCGTCAACGTGTCGTGGGAGCTTCCTACCTGGATCGAGTCGCTCGTGCTCGTGGCAGCCCTCTCCCGTCTGGGAGCGGTTCAGAACCCGCTCATACCCATCTACAGGGCGCGTGAGGTCGGGTTCATCATTCGCCAGACGCGTGCCCGCGTGCTGGTTGTGCCATCGGTTTGGCGAGGCTTCGACTACAGGTCCATGGCGGAGCAGATCGCCGCGGGGGAGGACGACCTTCGAGTGCTGGTCGCCGACAGGGCTCTCCCCGAAGGGGAACCGCGCGAGCTGCCGCCCGAGCCACCGGCGCCCCCTTCTCCCGGAGAGCTCCCGGTCCGGTGGGTCTTCTTCACCTCGGGCACGACCTCCGACCCCAAAGGGGCCCAGCACACTGATCGAACGGTCATGGCCGCTGCGGAAGGGATGAACGCGGCGTTGGAGATCGGGCCCGACGACTGCGGCGCCCTCGTCTTCCCTCTCACCCACATCGGAGGGATCACGTGGCTGTTCTCGACCCTGATGTCGGGCTGCCGCCAGGTGGTCGTCGAGACGTTCGACCCCGCTACGACCATTCCGCTGATGGCCTCCCAGGGCATCACGCTGGCCGGGGCAGGAACGCCGTTCCACCTCGCCTACCTCGCCGAGCAGCGCAAGACACCGGGGAGGCCCCTGTTCCCCAGGGTGCGGGCCTTCCCGGGAGGGGCCGCACCCAAGCCACCCCAGCTCCACTACGACATAAAGGCGGAGATGGGCGGGGCGGGCGTCGTTTCCGGTTATGGGCTGACCGAGTGCCCCATCCTGTCCATGAACAAGGCCACGGACCCCGACGACAAGCTCGCCGACACCGAAGGCACGGTCACCCCCGGGGTCACCCTCAAGGTCGTGAATCTGGAGGGCCGTGTGGCCGGTGCGGGCGAGGAGGGGGAGCTTCGGGTGACAGGGCCACAGCTCTTCCGCGGCTACCTGGACGCTTCGCTCGATGCCGACGCCTTCGACGAGGAGGGCTTCTTTCGGACCGGCGACCTCGGCACTTGCGATGAGGAGGGCTTCGTCGCCATAACGGGACGGCTGAAGGATGTAATCATCCGCAAGGGCGAGAACATAAGTGCCAAGGAGCTGGAGGATCTCTTGTACCTCCATCCCGGCGTCGCCGACGTCGCCGTCATCGGGCTCCCCGATCCGAAGGTCGGGGAGCGATGCTGCGCGGTCATCGCGCCCAAGGAAGCCTCGCGGCCTATCTCGTTCGAGCAGATGGTTGCCTTCCTGAAGGACCGGAACATCATGGTCCAGAAGCTGCCGGAGCAACTAGAGATCGTCACGGAGATACCTCGCAATCCCAGTGGGAAGATCTTGAAGCACAGGCTCCGTGAGCGGTACGCCACCGAAGGAGCTCGCGCATGAGCCGCCTCGAAGGGCAGACGGTGATCGTGACGGGCGCGGGATCGGGGATAGGTCGGGCGACTTCCGTCCTCCTTGCCTCCGAAGGCGCCAAGGTGGCATGCCTCGACGTGGTGGGCCCCGCCGGCGACGAGACTGCGAGCCTTGTCTGCGAGGCTGGCGGCCAAGGTCGGGCATACCAGTGCGACGTGAGCGACGCGATCTCGGTATCGCGGGCCCTGTCGGGATCAGTCTCCGACATGGGTCGCCCGACCGGGCTCTGCAACGTGGCCGGCATCGGCAAGTTCGCCCACACGACAGAGATGCCTGTCGAGGAGTGGGACCGGATCATCGACGTCAACCTGAAAGGGACGTTTCTCGCCTGTCGGGAAGCCCTGCCCCACCTGTTGGAGTCGGGAGGCTCCATCGTCAACTTCGCGTCTTCGGCGGGTCTGACGGGCCAGCCCTACAGCGCCGCCTACTGCGCCTCGAAGGGAGGGGTGGTAATGCTCACGAAGGCGCTCGCCCTGGAGTATGTCGAACGAGGTGTCCGGGTCAATGCCGTCGCCCCCGGGGGGATCGAGACGCCGCTCCTCGGAAGCTTCGGCTTTCCCGAGGGGTCTTCGACCCGGCTCTTCGCGAGAATCATGTCGCCCATGGGGTTCGGCAAGCCCGAGGAGGTGGCGGGTGTCGTGGCGTTCCTGCTTAGCAGTGAGACTCGCTACATGACCGGCTCGGTCGTGTCGATCGACGGCGGTATCACGATCTGAGCGCGTCCGGTGTTCCGACCTCCCACCTCGACCGTCGCCCGGCGGGGGATGGCGGCGGCCGCGAAGCGCACTGTAACTTGTTCCAGACGCACCCATGTCGGCGCACCGGCGGTCCGGCACGCTACAAGACCTAGGGAAACGGCGATGTACATCGGGTACACCGAGGACCAAGAGAAGCTCCGACAGGAGCTGAGGGACTACTACGCCCAGCTGTTGTCTCCCGAGGTGCAACGGGAGCTTTCGCACAGCCAGGGCATCGGCCCCACGGTACGGAGGGTCGTTCGCCAGATGGGCGCGGATGGTTGGCTGGGTATCGGATGGCCCACGGAGTACGGAGGACAGGGACGGTCGCAGGTCGAGCAGTTCGTCTTCTTCGACGAATCCATGCGCGCCGGCGCTCCCGTTCCCATGCTCACCATCAACACCGTAGGCCCCACCATCATGAAGGTGGGCAGTGACGAGCAGAAGGACTTCTTCCTTCCCAGGATCTTGAAGGGGGAGGTTCATTTCTGCATCGGCTACACCGAGCCGGGCGCGGGCACAGACCTGGCGAACCTCAAGACCGCGGGCTGTCCGAGACGGAGGCGAGTACGTCATAGACGGCCAGAAGACCTTCACCAGCCTTGCGGGAGGCGCCGACTATGTGTGGCTGGCTACGAGGACCAACCCCGAGGTCAAGAAGCACAAGGGAATCTCGGTCTTCATAGTGCCCATGGACACCCCGGGCGTGTCGGTGGTCCCGATGCAGCTCATGGGCGAGCACAACATCAACCAGACCTTCTACGAGGACGTGCGAGTGCCAGCATCGGCCCTCGTCGGTGGCGAGAACAACGGTTGGGGGATCATCACCAACCAGCTGAATCACGAGCGGGTGACGTTGTGCTCGTCCGGCATTGTGGAACGGGCGCTCGACGACGTGAGGAGGTGGGCTCAGGAGACCAAGCTCGCCGACGGCCGCCGTGTCATCGACCAGGAGTGGGTTCAGGTCCACCTCGCGGGTCCACTCCCGCTTGGAGTTCCTTCGCCTGGCCAACTGGAAGGTGGCCTGGACCTCGACCCAGGGACAGCTCAACCCGGCTGAGGCCTCCTCGATCAAGGTCTTCGGCACGGAGTTCTATCTGGAGGCCTTCCGCCTGCTCATGGAGGTCATAGGACCGGTCAGCTACCTGAAGGAGGGCTCGCCCGAATCGGTTCTGCGCTCCCGGCTGGAGAACAACTACCGGAGCCTGATCATCCTCACCTTCGGCGGGGGGACCAACGAGGTCCAGCGAGATCTCATAGCGATGTTCGGACTGGGCCTGCCCAGGGCCACCAGATAAGCCGAGACCGAGGAGAACGCGACGGCATGGACTTCTCCTTCACCGAGGAGCAACAGGCCATACAGAGCCTGGCCGAGCAGATCTTCGAGGGCAGGGTCTCCCATGACCGGCTGAAGGAGATAGAGGCCACGGAGGACCGCTTCGATCGTCCGCTGTGGGCTGAGCTGGCGAGGTCCAACCTCTTGGGCATCGCGGTTCCTGAAGAGCTCGGGGGGAGCGGCCTGGGGTTCATCGAGCTCTGCCTGGTGCTGGAACAAGCGGGCCGCCGCCTTCCGGCGGTGCCGTTGCTAGCCACCCTTGTGATGGGAGCGCTCCCGATCACGGTGTTCGGCTCCGACTCGCAGCGCCGGGCCTGCCTCCCCCCGGTGGTGTCAGGAGATCTGGTGCTCAGCGCGGCGCTTGTGGAGGTGGGGACCGATTCGCGCAAACCTGCCACTACCGCCTCCCCCGACGGTCCCTCGTGGCGCCTCGACGGGGTCAAGGTGTGCGTGCCCGCCGGGCTCTTGGCCGAGCGGATCCTGGTACCGGCGCGCGTCCTGGCGGGGGAACGGGAGGGAGAAGGGGGATCGGTCGGGGTGTTCATCGTCGACCCGTCCTCGGCCGGCGTCGCGCTCGAAAGTCAGGACACAACCACGGGGTATCCGGAGGCCCGCCTGGAGCTCTCCGGCGCGCTAGTGGGGCCGGGCGACGTGTTGGGTGACGTGCACGACGGCTCCCGGGTGGTCGAGTGGATGGTCCAGCACACGACGGTGGGCTTGTGCGCCCTCGCGGTCGGGGTCTGTGAGGAGGCGCTCAGGCTCACCGCCGAGTACACCAAGACGCGCGAGCAGTTCGACCGGCCAATCGCCACCTTTCAGGCGGTGGGCCAGCGCGCCGCGGACGCGTACATCGACACCGAGGCCATCCGGCTCACGACTCTCCAGGCCATGTGGCGGTTGGCGGAGAGCCTCCCGGCGGACCAGGAGGTGGCGGTCGCCAAGTTCTGGGCCGCCGAGGGGGGCCAGAGGGTGGTCCATGCGGCCCAGCATCTCCACGGGGGCATAGGGGTGGACCGTGACTACCCCTTGCATCGCTACTTCCTGCTTGCCAAGCAGATAGAGCTGACCCTGGGTGGTGCGACACCCCAGCTGCTACGCATCGGAGCCTTGCTCGCCGCCGATCCTGTCTAGTGGGACTGGCGTATCGAGGTCGGGCGTCGGGACGGGGGGCCGACGCTACTCCCGCATTCAGCTATCACTTGCGTACAGGTCGCAGATAGCCCAAAATTTGGCCTGTGACCTCGACTTCGTCGTCCCCGGCGCCCGTGGTCCCGCCGTCGGGGCGAGGGTGGGCGACCGCACGGAACCGGCCGCAAGCTCGGGCGACCGTAGGGAACGGGACGGCGCGAGGTCGGGGGACCCCAAGAGACGGGACGCAACCTCGGGGGACTTCGAGAGACGGGCTATCCCGGGAGAGGCTGTCGGCGAGCCGAAACGCCCTGAGCTCGGGGGAATGGAGGCGGGTCGCGGCCATGGCCGGCTCCGTCATCGGCCTGCATCTGGTCGGTTTCGGCCTCCTGCTCGTCGTGGTGCCTTCGCATTACCACGTCGGAACGAAGATCTTCGGGGTGGGGACGGGAGTCCTTGCCTACACACTGGGACTGCGGCACGCTTTCGACGCGGACCACATATCCGCCATCGACAACACGACCCGGAAGCTCATGGCAGAGGACAAGCGCCCGCTGAGCGTCGGTTTCTTCTTCTCCCTTGGCCATTCGAGCGTCGTTTTCTTGCTGGCGGTGCTCTTGAACTTCGGGATCAAGGCCCTGAACGACCAGGTTCGGAACAACTCGTCCGGCCTTCATCACTACACCGGGCTCATCGGAACACTCGTGTCCGGGACCTTCCTCTACCTGATCGCCGTCTTGAACGTGCTCATCTTGATAACGATCCTCAAGATCTTCTTCGAGATGCGCCGAGGCCGGTTCGACAGCGCGGAGCTGGAGGAGCAGCTCGACAACCGGGGATTGATGATGCGTTTCTTCGGGCCCCTGTCCCGCCGGGTGGACACCCCATGGAAGATGTATCCGATCGGTGTTCTGTTCGGCCTGGGCTTCGATACCGCCACCGAGGTCGCGCTCCTTGTCCTCGCCGGCACCGCCGTTACGGCCAACCTTCCCTTCTATGCGATCCTCTGCCTACCCGTCCTCTTCGCCGCGGGAATGTCTCTGCTCGACACCTTGGACGGCACGTTCATGAACTTCGCCTACGGCTGGGCGTTCTTCCGGCCGGTTCGCAAGGTCTATTACAACATCACCATCACAGGTCTCTCGGTGTTCGTGGCCTTTGCCATCGGGACCGTCGAGCTGTTGTCGATCCTCGGCAGCCAGCTGAGACTCTCAGGGGGAATCTGGGGTTGGACGGGTAGGTTCGACATGAACCAGGCCGGGTTCGTCATCGTCGGGGTCTTTGCCGTGACCTGGGTGGTTGCACTGGTGATCTGGCACTTCGGCCAGGTCGAGGCTCGCTGGGAAAAAGCGGCCGAGGACTCGCGACAGCAACAGCGGATGCCCGATCCGATCTGACTGTCCGCACCTGACCCGTCAAGGTCTCACTACTCGCATCCGACAGGCGGGCCCGACGCTCTTACCACCTTGTCGACGGCAGTCGGCAGGTGAGCGCCGAGCCACTTGCCTTGAGCGCTGGTCAGGTTGTGGATGACGGTCCAAGGGTGACCCCGGGGTCGGTGACCGACCTTCCCGTGGCGTGGTAGCGCTCCGACCATTCCGGGGGAGGCGGGTCCGCCGGCTTGGCGCCGGCCCCGAACATCCTCGGCACCTCGGCGACGAGCTCGGGGGCCGTCCACCCGGCGTCGTGGCGTTCGACGCTCGTGCGGACCCCCCAGGCGGTCACATGCTCGATCACCGCACCTCTGACCTGGAAGCACTGTCCGTTCACCCAACCGCCCTCGGGAGCGGCGAGGAAGCAGATCATCTCGGACACGTGGGTCGGGTCGGTCGGGTCGAAGGAAGCCTCTCTCGCCCGGCTGCGGTCGATGCGCCAACCGAGTCCCGCCAAGCGGGTGTTCGCGGACGGCATGATGCAGTTGGCGGTCACGCCGTATGCAGCCATCTCGGTCGCCACGGCCTCGGTGAAGGCGACGGTCCCCGCCTTCGCGGCGACGTAGTTGGACTGGCCGGCCCCCCCGTAGAGGAGCAAGCCCGTGGACGTGTTGATCAGCCGGCCGTAGTCTCTCCTGCCCGCTTTGGACTCGGACCTCCACCACCTGCACGCTTGGCGGCTGGTGGCGAACGTCCCCCTCAGATGGACGCGCAAAACGTCGTCCCATTCTTCCTCGGACATGTTGAAGACCATCCGCGGGCGTCCGATCCCGGCGTTGTTGACCAAGATGTCGATCCGCCCCCACGAGTCGAGAGCCGCCTGCACGGCCGCCTCGCCGCCTTCGGAGGTCGATATGTCATGGGTGTCGGCGATCGCCTGGCCGCCCGCGGAGCTGATCTCGGCCGCCACCTCCTGGGCCGGGGTCTCGCCCGTCTGGCTGCCGTCGGTCGCGACGCCGGGATCGTTCACGACGACCGAGGCGCCATAGGAGGCGAGGCGCCTGGCATGTGAACGGCCGAGGCCCCTTCCCGAACCGGTCACCACCGCGACCCTGCCCTCCAGGTCGACCCCCGCCATGCCCGAAAGCTAGCTGTGATGAGTCGCGCACGGGGACCCACTTCGCGCGCGCCCCGAGGTCGGCTTCAGGAGGACACGAGGCGCTCCCCGATCACCTGAGTCGCCCGAAGCCGTTCGATCTCCGAAGGCGTCAGCAGCCCGCCGAGCACCTCCTCGTTGTGCTGTCCGAGGGTCGGCGGAGGGCTGCGGAGCCATCCCCGCTCCCGGCCCACAAAATTGAACGGGATCCCCGGTACCCGATGCGTCCCCACTACCGGGTGGTGAAGCTCCTCCAAGAGGCCACGCGCCTTCAGCTGGGGGTTCGAGCCGATGTCCGTCGGGGCCGTCACCGCCGCCGCCGGGACGCCGAGCTTCGCCAGGAGCTCGACGACCTCCTCCAGCTCCCGGACCGAGCACCATCGGCAGATCTCGCCATCGATACGGTCGTGTGCCTTCTCACGCCCCGTCCAGGTGGCGAGCGACTCGTCACCCGCCCACTCCGGGTCCCCGAGTGCCTCGCGAAGGCCAGTCCAGTGCTCGTCGGTCTCGACCGACAGGGCCAGCCAGCGCTCGTCACCCGCGCACGGGTAGAGACCTTGTGGCGCGACCCCATGGCCCCTGTTCCCGCGCCTTGACAGCAGGGCGCCGTAGGCTGAGTGCTCGACTATCTGTTCTGCGGCCGCGTTGAGGGCCGCCTCCACCATGGTCACCTCCACGAGGCGTCCCTCACCGCTGGCGCGGGCCTCAGACAGCGCGGCGACCAGCGCCACCACGGCGTGCATTCCGGCCATCGGGTCGCATACCCCTCGCGGAAGAATCGGCGGTCCGTCCGGCCACCCGGTAACCCAGGCCATGCCCGACACCTGCTCCATGGTCTGGGCGAAGCCCGTGCGGTCCCGCCACGGCCCGGAGAGGCCGAAGGCCGGCATCCTCACCATCACCGCCATCGGGTTGACCTCGTGCACCTGGTCCCAGCCCAGGCCGAACCCTTCCATCACCCGTGGCGTGAAGTTCTCCATCACGGCGTCGGCGGCGGCGATCAGGCGCTTCGCCAGGGCCAGCCCCTCGGTCCGGGTCATGTCCAGGGTGACCGAGCGCTTGTTGGAGTTGGCACCGAAGAAGACGGGGCCCCATTCCCACCACCTGTCCACACTGGGGGGAGCCGTGGAGGTGAGCCGCATCCCGTCGGGGCGGCGGACCGACTCGATCTTGATCACCTCGGCTCCGAGCGCGGCGAGCATGTGGGTGGCGGCAGGGCCCGCCCAGAAGGCTGTGAAGTCGACGATTCGTATGCCTTCGAGGGGAAGTTGCGAGCCGGGAGCGCCCCCCTGTCCTCGGGGGGATCGGGACGAACCGGCCTCGCCGGCGGCGCCGGTCTCGTCGCTCCGGGATGGTGAGCCCCTTGGCGTCCAACGGACGGCGTCGGTCTCGTCGTCCCAGGATCGTGAGCCCCTGGGCGTCCAACGGACGGAGCCGGAGTGTTGCCCGAGCGCGGGGGCCGCTTCGAACGTCCGCGTTTCGACGCCGCTCACCTGGTAAGGGACACGGGGCTGGAAGAAGTCACCGTCGGGGTTGGCTACGAACACCCCGCGCTCTTCGAAGTGGCCCATCGAGCGGACCGTCTCGCCGTTGCCGATCGGCGCCACCGGGATGCGAAGCAGGCTGGCTGCCTCGATGGCCTCGGCGGTGGTTCGCTTGGTGGTCCAGGTGTGGATGATCTCGAGCACCTCGCCCATCCGCCTCATCCGGTGCGCGGGCGTGGCCAGCGTCTTGTCCCCGACCAGGTCGGGCCTCTCGATGAGCACGAGGAAGTCGCGGAACTGCTGGGCCGTGATCGTGCAGAATCCCACGTAGCCGTCGGACGTCGGCTCGATCGACGGTATCTCGATCGTGCGGGGAGGACCCGGGGCTCTCCTCCAGTTGAGGAAGCTGGCGAACACGGGAGAATAGGTGTTCATCGTCACGCACATGCACTCGAGCAGCGAGAGGTCGACGTGGGTGGGCGTCCCCGACCATGCGACCGCCGCAGCCGCGGCTGCCGCGTACGAGCCGCCGACCCATTCGCCGATCCGCCCGCCGGCGGCGATCGGGGGCTGATCGGGACGGCCTCGCCCGCCCGTCGAGCCGCACATGGCCTGCAGGGTGAACTCGTTCGCGTCTGCGTCCCTCCCAAGGTCCTCCCCTACCGAACGGCGATATGGACACGACCGACAGCGAGGGGTTGAGCTCGAGGAGGCCGGAGCGTTCGACAACCCCGGGAGGGAAGCTCTCCACCAGCAAGTCGCAGCCGGCCACCAGAGAGGCAAGCTCGGCGCCGTGCAGGTCCGCGCACGCGACCGAGCGCTTCGATGTGTTGAGGAAACGAAACAAGGCCCCTTCCCGGCCGCCCTTTCGGGCTCCTGAGGCGGTCCAGTACCTCAAGGGGTCACCGCCGGGCAACAGCTCCACCTTCACCACGTCCGCGCCTGCGTCGGCGAGCAGCTTGGTGCAGTAAGGCCCTGCGATACCGGTGGACAGATCCACGACGCGGGTGTGCTCGAGCACTAGAGGACCAGCTCGGCCATGGTGCGCATCGCCTCCACACCACCTCCCACGAGGATCGTGGTGACCACCGACTCTTCCCACAGTGCCAGCTCGTCTCGGATCTTCTCCCTGGGACCTATCAGGGCGATCTCCTCGACCATCGCGGTCGGAACGGCCGCCATGGCCTCGTCCTTGTGCCCGTCGAGGAAGAGCTGCTTGATCTTGGCGGCCTCGGCCTCATAGCCCATGCGCACGAACACCTCGTAGTGGAAGTTCATCTCCGGGGCACCCATGCCGCCCACGTACAGGGCCAGCGCCGGGCGCATGAGGTCCGCGGCGTTCTCCAGGTCGTCGTCCACCACGACCGTCGCCGTCGCCAGCACCTCGAAGTCCTCGGGCTTGCATCTGGCGCCCGGTCGCGCGAACCCCTCTGCCAGATGGCCGCCGTAGAGGGAGTCGTGTCTGGGTGAGAAGAAGATCGGGAACCAACCTTCGGCGATCTCCGCCGCCAGTGCCACGTTCTTCGGTCCCTCCGCCCCGAGGATGACCGGGATCTCCTCGCGGAAGGGGTGCACGATCGGTCGGAGAGGCTTTCCGAGACCGGTGCCTCCCGGATAGGGGAGCGGGTAGAACTCGCCGTCGGAGGTGACCGGAGCCCTGCGGGCCAGAGCCTGGCGGATGATGGAGACGTACTCGCGGGTTCTCTGCAGCGGCTTGGAGAAGGGCTGCCCGTACCAGCCCTCCACCACCTGGGGTCCCGACACGCCCAGGCCGAGAACAAAGCGTCCCCCGGACAGATGGTCCATGGTCATTGCGGCCATGGCGGTCGCCGTGGGTGTGCGGGCCGACAGCTGGATCAACGCGGTCCCCAGCCGTACCCGCGAGGTCGAAGAGCCCAGCCAGGCCAGAGGCGTAAGAGCGTCGGATCCCCACGCCTCGGCGGTCCAGACGGAGTCGAAGCCGAGCCGCTCCGCTTCGGCCACCGCCGTCGCGGCGTTCGGGGGAGGATCGGCGCCCCAGTAGCCGAGCTGCAAGCCGAGCTTCAAGCGGGATGTCCTCCTCGGTCGGCGGGCGAGAGCGGGGCGCGGGTGCTCGCGGGGAAACGGCCCCATTTTGCCGCACGGTTCATCGCACGGCTCCCTCGCGCCTCAACGCGGCGATCTCCGAAGGGGGGTGACCAAGCTCGGCCAGCACCTCGTCGGTGTGCTGCCCCAGATCCGGCGGCATGCCCTGCGGTTCCCAGGGCGTGGACTCGAAGTCTGCAGGCGTGGCCACCATGGTGACGGTCGCCTCCCCGTCGGGGACCTCCACCAATCCTCCGCCTGCCGCCGCTTGGGGATCGGCGAGCACCTCATGGGTGTCTTGGACGGGTGCCCACCAGACGTCTTCTCGGTCGAATATCTCGCCCCATTCGCTTCGCGACCTTTCGACGAAGATGTCGTCGAGCAAGTTTGTGAGCTCCTTGCAGTTACGCGCCCGCGCCCTGGCGGTCGCGAAGCGCTCGTCCTGTTGCCATTCGGGGTGGCCCACCGCCCGGGACAGGTCGGGCCAGTGCCGCTCGGCTTCCAGGCCGACCACCCAGAACCACCTTCCATCCCGGTCCCGGTAGCAGTTGATGAGCGGGTTGGTCATGGTCTCGCGCGTCGGGACGCCGATGGGAACGCCGAACCGCAGCGCGACGTTCAGGTCGAACCCGATCGTGTACATGCCCTGGCGCAGGAGCGACGTGGAGACCACCTGGCCGGTTCCCGTCCGGTCCCTCGCGTACAGCGCCGCGGATATGGCCCCCGCCAGCGTCATGCCCGCCCCGTGGTCTCCCATCCCCCCCCGCTGGAACACGGGATCGCCCCCCGGAGGCGTCAGCAGGTGCACGAGACCAGAGCGAGCCCAGAACGCGGCGATGTCGTAAGCGGCCTTGTCACGGTCGGCACCGGTCATCCCGTAGCCGGTGATGATCCCGTAGACCAATCGGTTGTTGCGTTCTGTGAGTGCGTGCGGGCCCATTCCCAGCCGCTCCAGGGCCTCCAGCCGGATGTTCGTGACGAAGACGTCGGCGTGGTCGGCCAGCTCCTGGGCGATGTCCCTCCCCTGCGGCAGGGCGATGTCGACGACGATGCTGCGCTTCCCCCGGTTGTCCAGCTCGAAGGGCGGGTTGTAGGGGAGGTCGCCCCTGAGCATCTGCGCGAAGGTGCGCGCCGGGTCGCCGTCGGGAGGCTCGACCTTGACCACCTCTGCTCCCCAATCGGCGAGGATGGCCCCGGTGGAGGGGCCGGCCACCCACACGCCCATCTCCACCACCTGCACGCCTTGAAGCGGACCCGGCACGCCGACCTCAGTCGCCGGCCAGGTTGGACGTGAGCTCGTTTTCGAGCGACGACGGCGGGTGGAGGCTCATCTCCTTAGATTGTGTCAGGATCGATCCCGATGCTCGCATACGACGAGATGGGCATGTTCGCCGAGAACGCCGAGGAAGCCGGGCTGGAGTGGAAGGGGCCACCCTCGGTCGAGCGCCGCTACGTCGACGTGGGACGCGGCCGGCGGGCGAGCGCGCTCGTCTGGGGGACGGCAGAGCCCGAGGTGGTCCTCATTCACGGTGGCGCCCAGAACGCCCATACATGGGACACCGTCGCCTTGGCCATGGACCGCCCGTTGGTCGCTGTCGACCTGCCGGGCCACGGACGTTCCGACTGGCGCGACGACCATGACTACTGGCCTCCGGAGCTGGCGGCCGACGTGGCCGCCGCCATGGAGGCGCTGGCACCGACGCCTCGGATGGTGGTGGGGATGTCGCTCGGAGGGCTCACCGCGCTGTGCCTGGCGTCAGACCGGCCCGATCTGGTCGAGAAGCTGGTGATCGTCGACGTCACTCCCGGCACCGACCACTCAAAGGCCGAGCCGATCATCGCGTTCGTGTCGGGGCCCGAGAGCTTCGCTTCGTTCGACGAGATCCTCGAGCGGACGGTGAAGTACAACCCCAACAGAGCTGTCTCGTCGTTGCGCCGCGGGGTGCTGCACAACGCGAGTGAGCAACCGGACGGATCCTGGACCTGGCGCTACGACCGGGTAAGGGACCGGGGGGAGGGTGGGGGAAGAGCGGCCGATTTTGCCTCCTTGTGGGAGAGGGTCGATGCCGTCTCGGCCCCCCTGTTGCTCGTTCGGGGAGGCGATTCCCACGTGGTGGGCGACGAGGACGTGGTCGAGCTGCTCCGGCGCAAGCCGGACGCCGAGGTCGTCGTGGTGGAGGGTGCCGGACACAGCGTCCAAGGCGACAGGCCGGTGGAGCTCGCCCGGATCCTCGGAGACTTCTTGGAACGGGGCTGAGATGTACCTCGAGTACACGCCCGAGCAAGAGGCTCTGAGCAAGGAGCTTCGCGAGTACTTCGCAGAGATGATGACCGACGAGGTCCGCGCTGCGCTTGGCGGTGCCGGCGAAGGTGCTACCGGGGGCGGCGGCGTCTACCGCAAGATCATTCGCCGTCTGGGGTTGGACGGGTGGTTGGGAGTCGGCTGGCCCGAGGAGTACGGAGGCCAGGGACGTCCCCCGACCGACCAGTTCATCTTCTTCGACGAGGCTCAACGTGCCGGCGCCCCGTTGCCGTTTGTGACGCTCAACACTGTGGGCCCCACGATCATGGCCTACGGGACCGCCGAGCAGAAGGCCGCCTACCTGCCCGGCATCCTCAGGGGGGAGATCACCTTCGCGATCGGTTACTCGGAGCCCGAGGCCGGTACGGACCTTGCGTCACTGCGGACGAGGGCCGTGCGAGACGGTGACGAGTTCGTGATCAACGGTAGCAAGGTGTTCACCAGCGGGGCCCATGACGCCGACTTCGTCTGGCTTGCGGCGCGAACCGATCCGGACGCGCCGAAGCACAAGGGGATCTCCATCCTCTTGCTTCCGACATCCTCACCCGGCTTCAAGGTCACACCGATAAACACGGTGGGAAGCATCCGCACGAACGCCACGTTCTATGACGACGTTCGTGTTCCCGCACGCAACCTCGTAGGTGCCGAGAACGAGGGTTGGCGGATGATCACCACGCAGCTGAACCACGAGAGGGTGGGCCTGGCGGCCCTGGGGGGGCTGGCTCACCGGCTGTGGGAGGACACGGTCGAATGGGCGGCCCTGACCGGGTCGGGCGAGGGCGGGTCGATGATCGAGCTCCCCTGGGTTCAGGGACGGCTCGCGACGGCCCACGCCCGATTGGAGGCCATGAAGCTGCTCAACTGGAGGATGATCGCCGACACCGCGGCGGGAGCCCTCAATCCCGGGGACGCGTCTGCCGTGAAGGTCTACGGGACCGAGACGCTCATAGACGTCTACCGCGCCTTGCTCGAGGTGCTGGGCCCGGCGGGCCATCTTCGAACCGGGTCGCCAGGCGCGCCTCTGCGGGGCGAGGTGGAACGCGCGGCCAGGGCCGCCCAGATCAACACGTTCGGCGGCGGCGTGAACGACGTTCAGCGTGAGATCGTGGCGGCGACGGTCCTCGACATGCCGAGGCTGCCCAGATGAGCTCGGACACGGCGCCCGCGGCATCGGGCACAAACGCCGCCGCTTCTCGCGACGGCGCCGCCTCCGAAGACGGGACCCGCGACAAGGGGGCGTTCCTCGCCGAGCTCCGGGCGTTCGAGGGCAGGGCCCTGGGTGAGCCTCAGATCGCTCCCGACGCGGTCAACCAAGCGATGATCCGCCACTGGTGCGAAGCGATAGGCGATGAGAACCCCGTATACACTGACCCTGCTGCGGCGGCTGACTCGGTGCACGGTGGCGTCGTCGCCCCGCCAGTGATGCTCCAAGCATGGGTGATGCGCGGTGTGCGCCCCCGACCGACGGGCGGTGGCAACCAGCAGGACGAGCTGATGCGCCTGCTGGACGAGGCCGGCTTCACATCCGTCGTAGCCACCAACTGCGACCAGGAGTACTTCCGCTACCTCCGGCCGGGAGACCAGCTTTCTCAATCGGCGAGCATCGAGTCGGTCTCGGAGGAGAAGCGGACGGCGCTCGGAGTGGGTCATTTTGTGACAACGCGGAGCGACTACCGGGACCAGAGCGGAGACCTGGTGGGCACCATGGTCTTTCGCATTCTCAAGTTTCGTCCTCCCTCTGACCGAGCACGGGCGACGGCTGGAGACGCGGTGGAGGAGGCCGCGGGCACCCCGCGAGCCGAAAGGACCACGCCACCCCGGCCGAGGCCGGCTATCACCCGGGACAATGCCTTCTTCTTCGATGCCGCCCGGGAGGGCAAGCTGGTGATCCAGCGCTGCGTCTCCTGCGGGCGCCTTCGCCATCCACCACGGCCTGCGTGCCCCTACTGCCGTTCCTACGAGTGGGACGCCAAGGAGGCGAGCGGCCGGGGAACCGTTCACAGCTTCGTGGTCAACCACCATCCCCAAGTGGCCGCCTTCGACTATCCGCTCGTCGTGGCTCTGATCGAGCTCGAGGAAGGCACGCGGCTGGTGTCGAACATCGTCGGAGTCGAACCGGCCGAGGTCCGGATAGGCATGCCGGTAATGGCCGAGATGGTCGCCTTCGACGAAGAGCTGACCCTCCCGCAGTTCCGCCCGATTGGTGCCGATGGCTCGGTTAGGGAAGGCCGCCTGCACGAGCGGCCCCGGCAGACGCGGCCAACCACACCCGAAGTTCCGGCGCCTGGCTGATGGACTTCACCAAGACCTCTGAGCAAGACGAGGTCGCATCACTCGCCTCCTTGATATTCGAGGGCCGCGCCAGCCCCGGGAGGGTGAAGGAGGTCGAGAGCACGGCCGAACGCTTCGACCGTGCCCTTTGGGCCGAGCTGGCCAATGCGAACCTGCTGGGCATCGCCGTCCCCACCGAACGGGGAGGCAGCGGTCTCGGGATCGTCGAGACCTGCCTGATACTCGAGCAACAAGGCCGCAGGGTGGCGCCGGTTCCGTTGCTTCACACCGCGACGGCCATCGCCGCTCTCGTCGACCACGGTAACCCGGACCAGCAGGGGCGCTGGCTGCCGGCCGTCGCATCGGGCGAGGCGGTGCTGACCACCGCTCTCACCGAGGACGGCTCCAATGACGCTCTCCGCCCTCGCACGATCGCCGCCCCGGACCGAGGTGGCTGGCGACTCGACGGCACCAAGATCTGCGTGCCTTTCGCGCACGTGGCCGCCCGGGTCATGGTCCCGGCCAGCGCCGCAGGTGGCGTGATCGTCTTCATGGTCGACCCGACAGCTGACGGCGTCACAGCGACGCCCGTGGACACCACGGACCACGAGCCGCAATTCCATCTGAGATTGGACGGCGTGCACGTCGGTGATGGCGAGGTGTTGAGCGAGCCCGGGCTTGGCGATGCTCTCGTGGAGAAGATGGTCTCGACCGCCATGGTCGGCCTCTCGGCCCTTCAGGTCGGAGTCAGCGAAGAGGCGCTTCGGATGGCCGCGTCCTACACCTCTGAGCGCCACCAGTTCGGCCGCCCTCTGGCAACCAACCAATCGGTCGCCCTGAAGGCGGCGGACGCCTATATCGACGTCGAGGCCATGCGCGTCACCATGCTGCAGGCGGCCTGGCGGATGACGACGGGGCGGGATGCGTCCCGTGAAGTGCTCGTAGCCAAGTGGTGGGCGTCCGAGGGAGGGCACCGGGTCCTTCACACCGTGCAGCACCTTCACGGCGGCCTGGGGGCTGACGTGGACTACCCGGTGCACCGGTACTTCCTCTGGGGAAAGCAGATCGAGGTGACGCTGGGCGGTGCGGCCCAGCAGCTGGAGCGCCTGGGCCTTTCGGTGGCGGAGGTCGTGCGTAGATGAGGGCGAGCCTCAACTTCGAGGAGGTGTCGGTCGGAGACGACCTGCCCGTCCTCGAGATCCCGCTCACTCGCACCCTCATAGTGGCGACGGCGATCGCGTCCAGGGACTACCAGGACGTCCACCATGATCCCGGCCTCGCCCGTGAGCGCGGGTCCAAGGACATATTCATGAACATCTTGAGCACCAACGGGTTTGTCGGCCGTTTCGTCACCGACTGGGCGGGACCGGATGCCGTGCTCGAGAAGGTTGCCATAAGGCTGGGAGCGCCCAACTATCCCGGCGACACCATGACGATGACAGGACGGGTCACCACCAAGGCCCGGCGGGGGACACAAGGCTCGGTCGAGGTGTCGATCAGAGGTGCGAACAGCCTGGGTGACCATGTGACCGGAACGGTGGCCCTGGCGCTGCCCACTGAGCCTGCGCAGGCAGACACTGCGTCCGCATGACGGCGTCGAACCAACTTCGCGACAAGGCGGCCATCGCCGGTATCGGGGCCACCGAGTTCTCGAAGGACTCCGGTCGAAGTGAGCTGCGCCTGGCCGTAGAGGCGACCGAGGCGGCGCTGGAGGAGGCCGGTTTGGAGCCTTCCGAGGTCGACGGCATGGTCACATTCACGGCCGACACGAACCCCGAGATCGAGATCGCCCGTTCGCTCGGCATAGGGGAGTTGACCTTCTTCAGCCGCATCCATCACGGCGGCGGCGCCGCCTGTGCCACCGTCCAGCAAGCGGCGATGGCGGTCGCGACGGGCGTGTCACAGGTGGTGGTCTGCTACCGGGGCTTCAACGAGCGCTCCGGGCAGCGTTTCGGAGCAGGGGTGCAAGGGCGGGCTCCCATTGCGAACGCCGAGAGCGCCCACTTCAGTTGGTATGCACCCTACGGGCTGTTGACGCCTGCTCAATGGGTCGCCATGTTCGCTCGCAGGTACATGCACGCGTTCGGCGCGACGAGCGCTGACTTCGGTCGGGTAGCGGTAGCAGATCGGAAGCATGCCGCAACGAACCCGGCGGCGTGGTTCTACGGCGAGCCCATCACCATCGAGGACCACCAGAGCTCACGATGGATAGTTGAGCCGCTCCATCTGCTCGACTGCTGCCAGGAGAGCGACGGCGGCCAGGCGCTGGTGGTCACCAGCCTCGAGAGAGCCCGGGACCTTCGCCAACGTCCAGCGGCGATACGGGCGGCTGCACAAGGGTCGGGCGACGACCAGGACATGATGACGAGCTATTACAGGGACGACATCACCGGCCTTCCCGAGATGGGGCTTGTGGCGCGCCAGCTGTGGGCGACTGCCGGGCTCGGACCCGAGCACGTTCAGGCGGCGATCTTCTACGACCACTTCACTCCGTTCGTTCTGTGCCAGCTGGAGGAGTTCGGCTTCTGCAGCCGTGGCGAGGCCAAGGACTTCATGGCGGACGGGAACATAGAGATCGGGGGCAGGCTCCCGATCAACACCAACGGCGGCCAGCTCGGGGAGGCCTACATACACGGGATGAACGGGATCGCCGAAGCCGTCCGCCTGGTGAGGGGCACCTCGGTCAACCAAGTGGAGGGGACCGACCACGTGCTGGTGACCGCGGGGACGGGCGTTCCCACCAGTGGCTTGATCCTGGGCCGCGATCGGTAGGTCTGGCCGGGTTGGCGCCCGTGGCGCCGCAGTGTCGGTCACCCGGTCCCTGGAGATCCGAAGGTGTCGCTCAGGAACCAGCGCGTTCGTGCCGAGAGACACAACGTATGGTTGGTGGGTCTGGCGAGTCGGCGGATGGGGATCCCGGCTTGGCCGGGATGCCGCCTGGGCGCGACGGCCGGCTGCTAGACCGTGGACGTGACAATGGGACGGCGCGTTCTGGGGGCGAGTCGAGGGTGATCGACGGGCCCGCCGGAAAAACCGGCGGCATGGGCGGTCCCATGCCCGCCGCGGCCCTTCCCCCGCTCGACGACGACCCTCGCTGGTTCCAGAGGGCCGTGTTCTACGAGATCTCCGTACGAGCCTTCTTCGACTCAAACGACGACGGGATCGGGGACATCGAGGGAATCGTCGCCAAGCTCGACTACCTCGCCTGGCTCGGGGTCGACTGCCTGTGGCTGATGCCCTTCTACCAGTCCCCGTTGCGCGACAGCGGCTACGACATCAGCGACTACTTCACCGTGCTTCCCGAGTACGGGGACCTCGGAGACGTGATCACTTTGGTGGAGCAAGCCCACCGCAGAGGGGTGCGAGTGGTGGCGGACCTGGTGATCAACCACACGAGCGACCAGCACCCGTGGTTCCTCGAGTCGCGCACCAGCCGAGACAACCGCAAGGCCGACTGGTACGTATGGGGTGACGACGACCAGCGATACCCCGACGCCAGAGTGATATTCACCGACACCGAGAAGTCCAACTGGACCTGGGATCCGGTTCGCCAGCAGTACTACTGGCATCGCTTCTTCTCCCATCAGCCCGACCTCAACTATGACAATCCCGAGGTCGCGGACACCATCCTCGACGTGGTCCAGTTCTGGCTCGATCTGGGCCTCGACGGCTTCCGCTTGGACTCGGTTCCCTATCTCTTCCAGAGAGAGGGCACTACGGGTGAAGGACTGCCAGAGACCCACGAGTACCTGAAGAGGCTTCGCAAGGAGATCGACTCCACCCACCCGAACAGAGTTCTCCTGGCAGAGGCCAACCAGTGGCCAGCGGACGTCGTGGACTTCTTCGGCGAAGGCGACGAGTGCCACATGTGCTTCCACTTCCCCGTCATGCCCCGGATGTTCATGTCCGTGCGGAGGGAGCAGAGGTTCCCGATGACCGAGATCCTCGCCCAGACACCGGAGATCCCGGTCGGCTGTCAGTGGGGGATATTCCTGCGCAACCACGACGAGCTGACCCTTGAGAAGGTCACTGACGACGAGCGTGACTACATGTTCACGGAGTACGCCAAGGACCCGCGCATGAAGCGGCACATGGGGATCGGTCGGCGTCTGGCGCCCCTCGTCGAAGACGACCGGCGGATCGCCGAGCTGCTTCACGCGATGCTCTTCTCGCTACCCGGCAGCCCCATCCTCTACTACGGCGACGAGTTGCTGATGGGGGACAACATCTACCTGGGGGACCGCGACGGGGTCCGCACGCCGATGCAGTGGACCCCTGACCGCAATGCCGGTTTCAGCCGCGCCGATTTTGCACAGCTCTACCTGCCGCCGCTGATGGACCCCGTCTACGGCTATCAGGCGGTGAACGTCGAGGCGCAGATGCGCAACCAGAGCTCGTTCCTGCACTGGATCAGGCGGATGCTCGAGGTGCGCCGGCAGCACAGCCTGTTCGGCACGGGAAGCATCGAGGTGCTCGCCGCCGAGAACCCCTCCGTGCTCGCCTACGTGCGGTCGCATTTCGACGAGGAGAGCGGAAAGGACGACACGGTCTTGTGCGTCCACAACCTGAGCCGCTTCGCGCAGCCCGTCCAGCTGAACCTCGACCGCTGGGAGGGACGCTTCCCCATAGAGCTGATCGGCAGGGTCCCGTTCCCGCGGATCTGGAACCGCGCGTACCTGCTCACCTTGGGGCCCTACGGCTTCTACTGGCTGCAGCTGGCGGAGCTTCAATGAGGATGAGCCGCCAGCCGCGACGAGGAGGACTGAGCTGCGATGAGGGCTGAACCTTGATGAGGATCGAGCCACGATGAGGACTGAGCCGTCCTTTTACGAGGGCTTCACCTCGTTACTGGCCGATTTCATCACAGCCCAGCCGTGGTTCCTGCCCGGCGGAGGCGGTCCTGGGACCATGGCCAGGAGCGGGCCAGAGCCGGGGGCGCCGCTGCGCGCGCCCAGTGCCGGGGAAGCTCGCATCACCGAGTCGGCCGTTCTGCTCGCCGAGACCCCTGTCCTCGTGTGGCTCGCGGTCGGGCTCGGCGAGGAGGTGTACCAGCTCCTCGTCGGGGTGCGGCCGGAGGACCAGATGGCCCACCTGCGCCTGAGGGAGTCGTCGGTGCTAGGTCCCCTGGACGGTCCCTGGGGCCGGGGACTCGCGTATGACGCCCTGGCCGACCCCGAGCTGGCTCTCTCGTTCCTGGAGCTGGGTACTGGCTCGCGGATGAGCGCTTCGAGAGTGCGCCGGGTGGGCCTGGAGAAGTCCAACAGCAGCCTCGTCTACGACGACCGCCTGCTGCTCAAGATCTTTCGCCGCATCCGTCCCGGGAGGAACCCCGAAGCGCTGCTCGCCGTGACGCTGGACGAGGTGGGCTTCAACCACGTGGCTCCGCCAGTGGCCGTCTGGCGGAGGGAACCCTTCGACCTCGGCATAGTCCGTGAGTACCTGGTCGGCGGGAGCGACGGATGGTCCCTGGCAGTCGCATCCCTGAGGGACCTCTTCGCGAGGGGTGGCGCCCCCGAGCTGGCAGGCGGGGACTTCGGAGCGGAGGCGACACGCCTGGGGGAGATGACCGCCAGGTTCCACCTGGCGCTGGCCCAGGCCTTCGGGTCGGACATCGGTGCTCCGGAGGAGTGGGCCGACGCGATCTACAAGAGGCTGCGGTCAGTGTCCGTCCACGACGACCCTTGGGCGTCGGAGCTGATGCGAGAGCTGCGGTCTTTGGAGCACCCGGGATGCACGATTCCCGTGCACGGGGACTATCACCTCGGCCGGGTGATGCGCACCGAGGTCGGATGGTTCGTGATCGACCTCGAGGGCGATCCGGGCCAGCCCCTTAGCGAGCGTCACCAGCGTCTCTCGCCTCTGAAGGACGTTGCCGGCATGCTCAGGTCGTTCCAGTACGCCACGGTGGCCGCCACCCGGGAGCGTGGTCCCGCAGAAGGTGCCGAGCTGGCCGGCCTGCCCGATGCCTGGGAGGCTCGGAACCGCCGCGCGTTCCTCGACGGCTACCTGACCACGCCCGACATCGAGTCGCTCGTGCCAACCGACCCGACCGCGTTCGAGGTGGTGCTTGCGGCCTTCGAGCTGGAGAAGGCCGCAAAGGAACTGGCTTTCGAAGAGGGTTACCGGCCCTGGAGGGCTCCCGCCATCCGACGCGCGCTGGACCGCCTGCTGAAGGCTCACGCCTGAGGCTCGGCACGCAGCCCCAGCGCAGATCACCCCGAGCCGATCAACGCCGGCGCACCCTGAGCTAGGCGAACGCGACGGTCTTCCTGAGCTCCTCCGCCGCCCGCTCCGGTGAGACCACGTTGATGAACACGCCGGTGCCGAGCTCGAAGCCCGCAGGGGTGGTGAGCTTCGGCCATATGTGGACGTGCCAGTGGAAGGTCCCGGTCATCCGGTAGGGCGCCGAGTGGAAGACGAGGTTGTAGGCCACGTTCCCGGTGCGCTCCTGGAGCTGGTGGACCGCGGCCCGCAGAGCGTTCCCGACGGCCTGCAGGTCGGGCATCGTCGTCCGGTGGAGGTGCTGGTCGTGAGACCTGGGGACGACCAGCATCTCGAAGGGGCTGCCGCTCCAGAAGGGGCAGAACACCATGACCCGCTCGTCCATGTACACGACCCGGTGGCGGGCGTTCTCCTCGGCCTCGACGGCCGCGCACAGCAGGCACCCTCCGGCGAAGCGGGCAAAACCGGCCAGCTCGTCCTGCAGCTCCCGTGGCACGAAGGACATGGCCAGCAGCTGGGCGTGGGGATGCTCCAATGAGGCCCCCGCCTCCCGTCCGGCGTTGACGATCACCTGGCTGTACCGCAGACCCTCGGTGTTGGAGTGCTCCTCGATGCGGTCCCTGACCGCCGCCATGACCAGCCCGGTCTGGAGGTCGCTCAGCTCGCCCCACCCGCTGTCGTGCTCGGGGCAGAGGACCAGCACCTCGTGGATGCCGCTCGCGGGAGCCTCCGTGAACAGCGGTCCACGGTGGTTGACCACCATCGGGGCCTCTCCCTCGAAGGCGGGGTAGAGATTGGGGACCACCCGGACCAGCCAGGACCCGGACTCGGAGTAGGTCTCCAGAGCCGGCGGCGTGGACTCCTCGTTGCCGGGGCAGAAGGGGCAGGGGCGGGAGCTGTCGGCTTCGACAGGCAGCCGGATGGGGAGGAACGCCTCGGGCCTGGCCGAGCGGTCGGTGCTCACCGCCACCCAGCGTCCGGTGAGGGGGTCCAGTCGTAGCTGGCTCATGGCTGTCGTCGAAGCTGTGCTGTACTCATCTATTCACCAAGGGTAACAAGAACCCGTGTCGATTTAGTGACACCCGCGTCAGGAAGGGGGTGGCCGTGGGGGCCGGCTACGACCTGGTGCTGAGCCTCCACGTCCTGAGCGCGCTCGTCGCGTTCGGTGCGACCCTCGCCACCGGAGCGTATGCATCGCTGGCCACTCGTTGCCAGCCGGAGGATCCTCCCGAGGCCGTCCTGCGGTACTTCCGACCCGGGACCAACTGGGCGTCGCGGGCCATATGGCTGGTGCCCGTACTCGGTGCGGCGCTGGTGGGGATGAGCCGCGGCGAGATCGGATTCGGGCAGGCGTGGCTGGCCTCCGGCACCGCCCTTTGGGTCGTGGCGGCCGGGGTGGCCCATGCGGTGGTGTGGCCGGCAGAGCGCGAGGTTCAAGGGATGCTGGCGGCGAGGAAGCCCGAAAAGGAACTTGCAGCGGCATCGTTGGGCGGTGCCTTGCGAAGGGTACAGGTAGGCGTGGCAGCGGTGGACCTGGTCCTCTTGGCCTCCTTCGTGCTCATGTTCGCAAAACCTGGCGGTTCTTCCTGAAGCCCGCCCCCCGCTTACAGCCCGCGCGACGCCGGGTACGTCGGGATAAAGGGTATAGCGAGAAACCCGGACATCCCAGGTCAGGAACGCGCCACATGGCGCTGGCCAGAGACCCGTCTAACCCCGAGATGGTGTCGGCTAGACAACGCGACACGTCGCTACTAGTCCGAAGGAGCGTCTATGCAGACACCTGGAACGCCTCTCCGCGTTCGCCTAGGAAAGCTCTTTCCGAAGTTGCTGCAGACGGCCGAGTACCTCCTCAACTGCGC
This sequence comes from uncultured Actinomycetes bacterium, assembly GCA_963736925.1. GTDB lineage: Bacteria > Actinomycetota > Acidimicrobiia > Acidimicrobiales > CAVTQP01 > CAVTQP01. The sequence continues at coordinate 2,528,898 of CAVTQP010000003.1, read as the reverse complement.
CCCATTCCTGGATCGCCAGGGCAGCAGTGACATTGGGGGCTTTCGGCGCCACATGGCCCTTGGCAATAAGACCAAGACTCGCTAGAAGACCTTCGGCTTCAGCTCCGAGCCCACCTTGAAGGAGTGGCTCAAGAGGAAACTCGAGCATACGATATCCTGGGTAGAGGCGAGCAATTGCGCCGCGTCTATCGTGAACCTGCAAACTGGCGGGCGCGTACACAACTTTGAGGTTGACCCCTTCGGCCCAGCTGCCAAGCTTCTCTCGCGCCTCAACCACTTCAGGCCCAGCGCGCGCGAACCGCTCATCAAGAGATGTCGGCGGCGTCGGATACGCGATGTCACCTACGATCCTGCGAACGAAGCACTCCCGCCCACCCTCTCCTGAGTATCGGCGAACCTCGACGCCATATACTTGAACGTCAGTCATGCGGGAATTGAGAAACTCGATTATCGATTGAAGCTCGGTCGGAATTGCGTCTGCCATCCCGCGCGAAGGTTGCGGCCTACTCTTTCCCAATACTCTTCGACATCGGAATCTGGACCGATGAAGCTGCTCAGAGCATCCTCAGCTGACAATCCAGTTTCGGTGCATGTCTGTTCGAAAAGGGTTTGCAACTTCTCGCTTGTCTACAACGAGGGCCATTAGCCGCGTAGTCGAGCATCTGGCCGACAACCTTTCGCCGGATTGCCGTGTCTGTCGAGCGCTTGACCTCAACCAGGGTCGGAATGGCATCTTGATCTAGGAAGAGGTGATCGATACTCAATTTGCCAGTCAAGTCTGATTGGTCCGCTACGGGAGCTTCCCTACGGACTAGCAAGAATCGTCGAGGGTCACTGCGATTCATCTGCGCACCCGCCAAGAGCTGCGGATAATGCGCTAGTAGTTCTTGCAGAGCGGCCTCGGCGTCGCATCCATCGGAGGGACATCTTCTGGCAAGGGTGACGGCCTAGGGTCCATGTAAATCGGACCGGCCTGGGCTTCCATGTCAGGTGTTCACAACCGACAAGGAGGCCCAAGCCATGAGGAGAGTACCGCCATCCGTGATCGTCCGTGAGGACCTTGACCGTCTGCTTGGTGGAGGTGTTGGCGAGGGGACGAACATCGTCTCTGAGCTGGTCGACACGGTGACACGCCTGGTTGTCCACCAGCTGCTCGAAGGAGAGCAGGCCGACTACCTAGGAGGCCGGGGCCGCTACGAGCGCCGAGATGCAGGCCAGCGAGGATCGCGCAACGGTTATGGCCCTGGGCGCATCCGAACCGCCGAGGGGACCATCGATGTCCGGGTCCCCCAAGTGCGCGACTCCGGCGAACCCTACCGCTCGAACCTCATGAGCTTCCTTGACGGCAACTCCGATGTGTTAGAGCGCTTGGTGACCGAGATGTATGCAAGGGGGCTATCCACCAGAGACGTCGAAGACGCCTTCAGGGATGCCACCGGCGAGCTGCTCATCTCCAAGTTCGCTGTCTCTGAGATCACCGATCAGCTCTGGGAGGACTACCAGGCCTTCATCGCCCGCGACCTCTCCACCATCGAGGTGGAGTATCTATTTTGCGACGCGATCTTCGAGTCCTTGCGTCGTCAGGGGGCCAAAGAGGCTCTGCTGGTGGCCTGGTGTATCGACTCGGAGGGGCGAAAACACCTGCTACATCTGGCTGTTGGCAACAAGGAGTCCGAGGCGGCGTGGACTTCGTTCTTCAGAAACATGATCCAACGGGGCATGCGCCTGCCCACCACCGTCACCACTGACGGAGCCCCTGGGATGATCAAGGCTGCCGAGGCGGTGTTCCCCAAGTCCGTGCGCGTCCGGTGCTGGTTCCATCGCCTGTCCAACATCGCCTCCAAGCTGGCCCACGAGGCCGCTCCTGAGGTCATGGCCCATATCTATGCGGTGCGAGACGCCCCTACCCTCGATGCAGCGCGGGCAGCGGCAGACCGCTTCGAAAACACCTATCGGCGCGAGTTCCCCGCTGCGGTGGCCTGCTTCGCCGATGACCGAGACGCACTGCTCGCCATCCATCGGGTCCTCGTTCGCCACCGCATCAGGGTGAGGACCACGAATCTCGCCGAGCGATCCTTCGAGGAGGAGCGCCGGCGCACCAAGGTGATCCCTAGGCTGACTAGCGAGAAAGCCACCATGAAGTTGGCCTTCGCCACCATGATCCGCTCCGCCGAGCACTGGTGCCGAGTGTCGATCAACGACCTCGAGCGCCATCAGCTCAGACTCCTACGGGCTGAACTCGGCCTCGACCCACCGCCCAGCGAAGATCGAGCAAATCGTCGAAGGAGAACAACCGAACGCACCGCGGCATGACGCTTAGCCGACAGCGATTTACAGGTCGCCCAGGACTTGACCTCGGGACAAGGTCTGAATCCTGACGAACAAAGATCACATCATCTGTCATCAAGGAAGCACCCTTTACAACGAGGCTGGGCCCGTGGCCGCGGTTTACTGATAGCTACCGTTCTGGGAAGGATCCGCCGAGGCCGGGCACTTCTCGTCATCTCGGACATTCACGGTGAAGGTCCGGAGAGGATTACAAGGCTGTGATACGGGCAAGGTCGGTAGTCCTTCGCATAATTGGGATGAACGTAGGAGACGTACGAAAGGCCGATAGCCACACCCATCGCCGCCGCTGCCGCCAGGACGACCGTGCCGACAATGATCCCGATCACCGTTGTCAGTCTCATGAGCGTGGGCTGAACGCCAGTGAGTCAAGGCTGAACGCCAGTGAGTCAAGGCTGGTGACTGTCGCCCGTCGAAATCTCATTGTGCCGAACCTCCAGCCCGAATATCGGCATCATCGAACTCGGCCTGAAGTCGGGCTGATCAGCGCATAAGCCCTTGGGGTGAGCGATTCGTCGACTTGGTGGCCCGAGTGTCTAGACGGCCCTAGCCGTCCGTTTCCTGCAAGCCTCCGAGCACCACTTCTTCTGTCTCCGACCCCAGATCGGCGCGCCACACCATTCGCATGTCCGCTCCGGATACTCAATGGCCCGGTCGTAAGGGTCATCGACCACAGCCAAGTCTTCAGCCAGGCGATTGGTCTCTTTCCCGATCCTCACTACACCACTTGCCTCGACGACGAGTGGCTTGAGCTCCCGATGGTCCACGTCGAGCACGGCTTGCCGTCCAATCTGGCCGCCTTGGCCTCAGGGTGCATCCGGTATTCCTGGACCACGTCGCGCATGGTCACCCAAGGCGGTGGTGCGCCGATTGCTGGCCCTATCGGCGGCGGAATGCTGGAAGAACCGGATCGAAAGTCGCGCAGCGGGCTCTGGTGGATGAGGAGATCCGTCGAGCCAGAGGGGTGGCTATTGCTCAGGGAAGAAGGCGGTCCCGGATCGAGGAGGCTCGTCGGGCAGGGTAGGAGCCGGATGCCTGGGAAACGCAGATCTGGCCGCGGCTGAGGCGTGTGCCGCTGAACCAGATCATGACGGCCACAGGGCTCAGCATCGCCACTGCCTCAGGCATCCGCACAGGCAAGCGGCGACCGCAGCCCAGGCATTGGACGGCATTGGCGCAGATCGTTGAGGTCAAGGCGGGGCCCTGAGCCGTCGATAAAGGAAAGCGTGGAGGAACGCTTCATCTCCTCGATCTCGCTGCTGGGACTCACGGGTTTCTGGCCATGGTGGTTGTCATTACCGTCACCCTTGCCTACTTCGTTGCGGGGATATTGAGGTAAGCAAAACCCGGACATGAACGCGGATACCTTCGAGCCAGGCGCCGCCAACCTCTGGGCGTCGGCCGCCACGCGCGTGGGGACAACTCCACATTAGGAGCCGCTAGCGATTGATACTGCGGTCCACCCTCACACGCGTGGGGACAACTCGGGCACGCCTAAGAAGCTTGTCGGGAGCCACAAGATGGGTCATGAGGGGTGTTCTATACCCTGGCCGTCAAGAAGGTCCTCACCGCGATGTCCCCCAGTGCAAGTTCCAGCTTCCCACTCGAATCTGGCATACCGCACAAGAGGCCCTCCTGTTCAAACGGGCCATCGGGTGCTGACGGAATGATGCCTCGTCATGGGGAGCTGCAGGCGATCCGTTACTCAGCCGATAGCAAGCGGGTCATTGACCTGTTCTGACAGCACGGGGATCAGGTGCTCCACAACCGGCTGGACCCCGGCCCGGATGGCGCTTTTGTAGGGCCCTACCGCATATATGCGAACCATCCCGACGTGGGCTGGTCGCCGCCTGTCGTCGATAATCGCTCGTCGCGCCCATGTGAGCACCCGTGCCAGTCGGTAGCAGGCCCAACCCAGGCCCCCATGCCATTTGCGAATGTACCGTTCAGCTCCGGCATGCAGGAGAAGCTGACGCCGATTGTCATCGTCCTCGGTGCCTCCGCGCACGTGCGTCGCTACCACATGAGAGCAGTAGCAGATGCGCCATCTTCGTTCAGTGGCTCGGCGCTGCCAATCCGCTTCCTCGAAGGTGAGGAAGAAGCCCTGATCGAACCCACCAACGTCCAGAAAGGCTACGCCTCGAACTAACAAGATTGAGCCCATGATAAAGTCCCATCGGTGGCGAAATCGCGCCAGCCCGATGGCCTCACCCCATGCTCGACCTGGCGTGTCGAATGGCCAGCACACAAGCCCGAGGCGCTCGGAGCTCGGATGGCGCTGTGCGGGACCTACGCATGCAATGTCGGGCGCCTCGTGCAAGGCGACACGAAGCTGTTCCACAGCACTTGGTGAAATGGTGGCGTCTGGGTTCAGTAATAATGTGTCGCAGGACGCCAGTGGCAATTGTTTGAGGGCCAGATTGACGGCAGCTCCAAAACCTATGTTGCGACGCGGATAGACATAGTCTGCTCCGGCGTTCCTTGCTACTTCGCGTGTGGCGGTACTGCATCCGTTGTCCACAATCACGACTGGATACCTGCCCTCCAGAGTGGTTAAGCACGTCTGAAGCAGCGTGGTTGATCCGTAGGCGACAACGATGACGCGAACTGGGTTCCGTCGCCGGGCCGTCCCGCAGCTGGCCCCTGGTGAATTTGTTTTAGGGGCCTCGGGGACCGACGCCGTACGGCCGCCCGTCAATCCACGATCCTCCTCCATCAGGATCCCCCCACTTCATCTCATAGAGGTCCTACATGGATTCACACAAAGGACCCACGGAGTCTCCGAGTTCTAAAGATAACTTGCGGAGTCGATCTACTGCCACCTTGGCTACCTTGGCCTCTCCAAGGTGTCGGGGTATGTCGCGTGCTGCTTGAGCGCCGATCCTTTGGCGAAGTCCTTCGTCCTCAGCCAAGATGCGCATCCAGGTCACCGCCTGATCAATATTCGGTTCTGCCCAGGTCTCCCCCTCTGAATAGATATCCAACATCTCATAATTATTGTACCGGTGGTCTGCACCAGTGATCGCCCTAGGTTCGTAACCGACGAGACAGCTGTTCGCACTTGTCATGAATTCTAGGTTTCCCGAATAGGCGGTTCCGATGACGGCTTTCCCTATCACCATGGCTTCCGCTAGCCCTAGACCAAATCCCTCTGCCCTGTGTAGAGAAAGGTAAACATCGCAGGCGTGGAATAGGTCGGCAAGATCGGAGATTGGTAAGTACTGGTTGATAAGCACACCGCCGACTTCGGCAATAGCTTTTCGCAACGATGCAGCAACTGCTGGGTTCCGTTGCAAATTCATGCCCTTCATCACGATGTACACATCTCTCCCGCGGGCGCTGGCGGGAAAGGCCCGGCGAAAGGCCTCAACTGCAGCAAGTGGGTTCTTGCGAGCAACGGTCGAGTTGTAATCGAACGTGAATAGGAAGATGATTGCATTCTCGGGCAGGCCGAGACGGTGACGCAGCTCTGGCGTTTTCGCTCTTGCCAAGCCTGTTTGAACCACTGGCGGTACTACGATCACTGGACGATTCGTGTATCGGGCGAGCGTTCTTTGAACGAATTGGCTAGGCACCCAGATCTCATCGACCCACTCCACTCGCTCCAGGAGATGATCAGGCACCGTGAGCAACTCCCAGTACCATGTGGCAATGTCGTATCGCTCTCTCTTGCTGCTCTTTAGGATGTGCTGATCGATTAGGTGGAACATGTCGAGGTTTGTTGTCCACAGGTTGATTGGGTGAGGCTGACCTTCGGGCAACATCCGTAGCTCGGGGGTCATGCAGCTAGACTCTGCGGACTGAGTGCAAACGCTTGAGATCGCCACGTCAGCGCCATGCCGGTGAAGTGCGAGAGTTAGTCGCCGAGCCGCTTCAATGAGCCCATGCTGGCCAGTCCAATCCTCCCCATGAACGTTGACTTTGACCCGCGGCTCTGTGCTAGAGCCTGAACTGTGCCTGCCTGCGTGGCTCATCGGCTCGCTCGTTATCGCCCTCTACGTGCCAGAACTGCATAATCTTCACCGACGAGTACAGAATCCTGTAAGCGACGCAGAAGACCAGCAAGCGCCTTGTCAAGTTCGCCCCAAGCCGTTTCTGACACGGACGCTGTCTCTGTTCGTTGAAAACGCCGCACAGAGGTATCCGCGAATCCACGAGAGCTGACAAGGAACACCAACAGTTGTGGCGGAATGGGGTTTCGATGCGTCGGATCGAGGTAGAAGGCATGCGTTGCAACAAAGAGGTTCTCCGGGTTCGGAGTCTCCAAGACTAGGAGTCCGTCAGGGACAAGGCTTTGCAGACTCAGGTCAAGGAGGAGTACCAGTTGCTCGATGCCTATGTGCTCGACAAGGTGAAAAGCAGTGATCGCCCCCAGTGACTCAGGTGGAAGCGAGCGGAGATGGCTCAGGATGTCGTCACATCGTGCATCGAGGTCCTGCTCGTGGACGCTTTTCACGCTCCCTGGGTCGCGGTCGACACCGTAGGATGGGATCCCCTCCTCCGAGAGGAGCTTCAGCCATTCTCCCCGTCCACACCCGAGGTCGAGTACCTTCAACCCGTCTCGGCCAACCCTCTTAAGGTCCTCGAGATAAACCTTCAAGCGCTCGCGAATCACTTGTGGTGAACCCCGAAACACATCGTGAAAGCTACGAGAAAGCTCATCCCAGCCCGCTTTTGGCTCGTCCGCAGACCGAAGTGAGACTGCATCAGGGAGCCCCGAGGCTAAGGGGTCTTTGCTTGCGCCAGCGTCATGCTGCTCCACATGAGTATGTGAATCCGGAATGCCGTGGGCATACAGAAGTTCGCCGATGCGGCGTTCGAGCTGATGAAATGATAGCTGCAGGCGTATGTGCTCACCTTGAAGGCGGGCCGCTACATCGCCAATCTCCAAGTGGTTCTGACGTAGCCCCATCGCGAGCTGTTCTGGGACGGAATTCAGGCCTTCCATTCCCTCGATGAGCTGGGTGTTCACGATGAGTTGATGACGCAACAGAAACAAAAGGCTCCGGTAGATGAGCCGCTTTGCCAGACGGAACCGGCTGTTTGGATCAGGAGGCATGCCGAATCCTGCATGCTTCTTTGCCTCGATTATTCGCCCTTTGATAGAACCGGGACTCACAAGCGCTCCTACTCCTCAGCTGGCGATGGTTTGCAGCACTGCCGACTTGGGGAGAGTTGCCTACCCTACTTGCAAATCGGAGCTTCTGGGCAGGCAGGACGTCGCAAGCTCCGACTTGCCGAGGAGATCGCTTCTCTTCTCCGTCCGATCTGACAAGTCAAGCCCGTCTGACAAGTCATGAGGGTGTGAATAGCATTGCTTCGCAGTGGCTGCGAACTCGTCGTCGAACTCGTTGCGATCGCGTGATGGAAACTAGCCCGTCCGCCATCAACCGGCTCAGAAACTCTCGGTCGAGCGCAGTGATCTCATCAAGAAGCATCCGGCAAGCCAGCAACTGGGCAGAACCCCCACGTGAGTCCATGGGGGCGAAGACATTCCTCGTTTGGGCACTGACGGCCGGATCACGGGTCCGGGCTCGCCTCACCAGCCGGCGGGTCAACAAGCGCGGGCGGCACCCGATGCCCTGGGCAGCCCCTCATCAACTCCGACCGGGGATCGTTATAGCCGGCTTCCTGCAGAATGAGATCGGTGTTGGAGAAGCTGGCCGCGCGGTCCTCGCCGGAGTTGAGGCAAGTGGAATGGAGCACACCGCAGTCAACATCGACTACGGCAACCGGCCGGATTACCCCACGAAGGAGTGTTGCGGGCCATACGACTTCGATACGACGATCCTTGTCGGAACCGCACATCAAGTGGAGGACCTTCAAGGATATTTGGGCCAGCGTTTTTTCGCGGGGCGGAAGAATATTGCTCTTTGGTCGTGGGAATTGGAAGAGTTCCCCTTCCTGGATGCCGCATCAAGGTTCGATGAGATTTGGGCCAATAGCGAGTTTGCCGCGTGCTCTCTGTGCGGCGATGTCTCAGTTCCGGTGCGTACGTTCCCTCTGCCAGTCCGGCATCCGGACAAGACATCGAGCGACCTAGAGATGCTCAGACTTCCTCATCGGCCTCTGTTCTTGTTCATGTTCGATTACCGAAGTGTGCTCGAGCGCAAGAATCCGCTTGGAGTGATCGAGGCCTTCTCGGCTGCCTTCACTCCGGGCGAAGGTCCGATCCTTGTGCTCAAGTCACTCAATGGTGTAGGGAAGCCAGAAGATCACGAACGGGTCCGATCGGCCGCGAGCAAGCGTCAGGACATCATTCTTATAGAGCAGTACCTAGAAAGGCGAGTACTCGATGCCCTTCTGAATCGAGCTGACTGCTTCGTATCATTGCACCGGTCCGAGGGATTCGGATTTGGCATCGCAGAAGCGATGGCACTTGCAAAGCCTGTTATCGCTACGGGCTACTCAGGAAACCTTGACTACATGACAGAACACAACAGCTTCCTCGTACCATACAGGCTCACCGATGTGCCTCCTGGCTGTGACCCGTACCCAGTGGGAGCGCGATGGGCTGCTCCCGACCTGGCCGAGGCGTCCAGATTGATGCGGCTTATTCTCGAGCAACCTGATCTGTCTCACGAACGCGGGCAACGTGCTGCACGGGAGATCACTCGTACGCATGGTGTGGAGGTGGCTGCACGGTTTCTAAGGGAGCATATAGAGGGCAACGCGCGCCTAGGAGACCGTTAGCGGCTTACCACCCTTGGTGTCGACGAATGCTGGTCGAACTTGAACTCGGAGGCGCTTGCGTTGCGGCCCTCCGCTCCCAAGGTCTCGAGGCGACGCGGGACGTGATCAGCGCGCTGACCTAGGATGTCCGGGTTTGAGCAGATCACTTGCGAGTCCGACGTCGATGCGACGCGTTGCCTTACGGTTGACCGCCCCGCTTCGATGGGTCGGAAGCGGTCCCTGTCAAGCAGCGTGAGGCAGGGCTCTGACCAGGAATGTCCGGGTTTCTCCTCATCCCTTTATCCCACGCCGGGTACGTCTGACGTGAGCCGCCGACCCCCGGTCCTGCCGGGGCGGGGCGGCCAATACGCTGGTGGCGATGCGATGCTACCTCGATCACGCCGCCACGTCGCCGATGAGGTCGGAGGCTCTCGCGGCGATGCTGCCTTACCTGGGCGAGAGCTTCGGCAATCCCTCGGGATCCCACTCGATGTCCCGCGTGGCCGCTGTGGCGCTGGACGAGGCCCGCGAGACCATGGCCCAGGCCCTGGGTGCGGCTCCGGGAGAGGTCGTGTTCACCGGTGGCGGGACCGAAGCCGACAACCTGGCCGTAGCGGGCGTCCAGTCGCGCCGGGGTGGCCGGGTGGTGTGCTCCGCGCTCGAGCACCATGCGGTCCTGCGTGCGTGCACGGCCCTGGGCGGCACGGTCGTCCCTTCCAGGCCAGAGGGGATGGTCGACGTCGATGCACTAGAGGATGCGCTCGACGGCGACGTTGCTCTCGTTTCTGTGATGTTGGCCAACAACGAGGTCGGTACCGTTCAGCCGCTGGACAGTGTCGTGGAAGCCGTACGCCGCAGCGCTCCTCGCGCAGTCGTGCACACCGACGCCGTTCAGGCCTTCCCTTGGCTCGACGTGGCGGAGCACGCGCGTCCCGCGGACCTGGTGTCCGTGAGCGCGCACAAGTTCGGCGGGCCCAAGGGAGTCGGAGCCTTGGTGGTGCGCTCCGGGGTCGAGCTGGACCCCGTCATCCGCGGCGGCGGTCAGGAGAGGGGACGGCGCAGCGGCACCCACAACGTCGCGGGCATCGTCGGCATGTCGGTGGCCGCCCGGGTGGCGGCGCAGACCCGTGATGCCACGGTCCGCCGCGTCAAGGCGCTGAGGGACCGCCTGGCGGACGGTCTGTTGGAGAGCGTCCCCGATGCGGTGGAGACGGGCGACCGGAAGGCGAAGGTGGCCGGCAACTGCCACATCCGCTTCGCGGGGATCGAGAGCGAGGAGCTGCTCTTCTTGATGGACGAGGAAGGCATCTGCGCGTCCGCCGGCTCTGCGTGCGCCAGCGGCGCCACCGAGCCCAGCCACGTCCTCACGGCCATGGGCCTCGACCCGAAGGAGGCCGCCTCCAGCGTCCGGATGTCCCTCGGCTACACCAGCTTCCCACAGGACGTGGAGTTGGCGCTGGAGGTGGTGCCGAAGGCCGTGGCCCACCTTCGAGCGTGAGGATCGACTGCTAGCCGTGCGGGTCCTGGTTGCCATGTCGGGAGGCGTGGACTCCTCGGTGGCCGCCGCGTTGCTGCGCGGGGCGGGTCACGACGTCGTGGGCGCCACGATGAAGCTGTGGGGTGGCGCGAGCGACTCGGGATGCTGCTCCGTCGGAGACGTGGAGGACGCTCGCCGGGTGGCGGGGCAGTTGGGGATCAGCCACCATGTCTTCAACCTCGTCCACGATTTCGACACCCATGTGGTCGACCCGTACGTGGCGGTCCATTCGGCGGGAGGCACGCCCAATCCCTGCGTCGAGTGCAACCGCCATCTCAAGTTCGCCCGGTTCCTGGAACGGGCCTCCAAGCTCGGATTCGACGCGATCGCGACCGGACATCACGCTCGCGTTAGGCGGCAAGGCGGTCGTCACCACCTCTACCGGGGAGGGGACCCGGGCAAGGACCAGAGCTACGTCCTGTCGGTGCTGCGCCAGCATCAACTGTCCCGGACGCTGTTGCCGATCGGGGAGATGACCAAGGAAGAGGTGCGTGGCGCGGGCATCGAGGATGGGCTTGCGCATCGCCTCCAAGCCCGACAGCCAAGACGTCTGCTTCATAAGCTCCGGAGTCGGACGGCGGCGCTTCCTGGCCGAGCGCACGAACCTGCACCCGGGCTCGCTCGTGGACGTTGCCACGGGGACGAGGGTCGGCCAGGTCTCGGCGCTCGAGCTGGTCACCGTCGGACAGCGAAAGGGGCTCGGAGCGGGCCCGGGAGGCCGTCGCCGCTACGTCTTGAGCGTCGACCCCGCGGAGGGCAAGGCGGTCGTGGGGACGCGAGACGACCTGCTCACACAGGAAGTGTCCATCTCCGACCTGAGCTGGATGGACGAGCCCGTCCCTTCCGGCGCCGTCGTCGCCGCGCAGTCCAGCGCCCACGGAGCACCGGGGGATGCGGTCTACGAGGAAGGGAAGGTGCACTTCTTCGAGCCGCGGCCCCGCGTGGCCCCCGGCCAGACCGTCGCGCTCTACGAAGGCGACCGCGTTCTGGGTGCCGGGAGGGCGACATGACCCCGGACCGGGACGACTCGCCGCGCTCGGGGCGGGAGCTCACCGCGAGAGCGTCCGAGCTGCGCGGGCTCATCGAGCACCACAACGTCGCCTACCACACGCTCGACGCGCCGGAGATAAGCGACGCCGAGTACGACGCGTTGGTTCGTGAGTTGCGCCAGATCGAGGAAGAGCACCCCGAGCTCCGGGTGGAGGGCTCCCCCACCGAGAAGGTCGGAGCCGCCCCGTCAGGCCTGTTCGCGGAGGTTCGTCACCCGATCCCCATGATGAGCCTGGACAACGCCTTCTCCTTCGACGAGCTGGCCGATTGGTCGACCAGGACCTACCGCGCCGTCGGCGACGGCGCAGTGGAGATGGTGTGCGAGCTGAAGATCGACGGGGTGGCGATCTCGCTCATCTACGAGAACGGGGACCTCACCCGGGCGGCCACCCGAGGCAACGGCTTGGTGGGCGAGGACGTCACCTCGAACATCGCCACGATCACGGCCGTGCCCAAGCGCCTCCAGCTGCCCTCGCGGGAGATACCGGGCAAGCTCGAGGTCCGCGGAGAGGTCTACATGCCCGTCTCCTCCTTCGAGGAGCTGAACAAGCGTCAGGCCGACGCCGGGCGCGCGCTGTTCGCCAACCCGCGGAACTCGGCGGCGGGATCTCTTCGCCAGAAGGACCCGGCGATAACGGCCAGCCGGGACCTGTCGTTCTGGACCTACCAGCTCGGGCTCGTCGAAGGCGCAACCTTCGCCCGACACTCGGGGTCACTCGACTTCGCGGCGCAGGCGGGCCTTCCGGTCAATCCGGAGACGACGATCCTCGACAACCTGGACGCGGTGTTCGAGCACTGCGAGAGGTGGGAGCAGCACCGCCACGACCTCGACTACGAGATCGACGGTGTCGTCGTCAAGGTCGATCTGCTCGAGCAGCAGGCTGCTCTGGGCTTCACGGCGCGGGCTCCCCGTTGGGCGATCGCCTACAAGTTCGCTCCGGAGGAGAAGACGACCAGGCTGCGCGGGATCATGGTCTCCATAGGCAAGTCGGGAAAGGCGACGCCTTTCGCCCAGCTCGAGCCCGTCTTCGTCGGCGGGTCGACGGTGGGCCTGGCCACACTTCACAACCAAGACCAGGTCAAGAAGAAGGACGTACGACCTGGCGACACCGTGATAGTGCGCAAGGCGGGAGACGTGATCCCCGAGGTGGTCGGTCCGGTGAAGGACCTGCGCCCCAAGGGACTGCGCCCCTGGCGCTTTCCCTCCACATGTCCCGTGTGCGGCCAGCCGTTGTTGCGCCTCGAGGGGGAGAGCGACACTTTCTGCACCAACTCGGAATGCCCAGGACAGCGCGTCCAGCGGATCACTCACTTCGGGTCGCGCTCGGGCATGGACATAGAAGGCCTGGGCGAGCAGCGAGTGGCCCTCTTCGTCCGGTGTGGCTTCCTCGTCGACGCCGCGGACATCTACTCGCTCTCGGCCGACCAGCTGCTGGGCCTGGAGGGCTTCGGCCCCCTCTCGGTGAGCAATCTGCTAAATGCGATCGAGACGTCCAAGTCGCGCCCGCTGACCAACCTCTTGGTGGCGCTCAGCATCCACCATCTCGGCGAGACGGGCTCGCTTGCCCTGGCGCGCTCGTTCGGGCATCTGGACCGAATCGCCTCCGCCTCGCCCGAGGAGCTGGCCTCTGTCGACGGCGTTGGCCCTACCATCGCCAAGAGCGTCGCTCAGTTCTTCGCTTCCGATCCCAACAAGCTGGTTCTCGACAAGCTGCGCCGCGCCGGGCTGAACCTCGAAGGCCCGGCGGCGCCCTCGCTTCCGCAGACCCTCGAGGGACTGTCGGTCGTGGTGACCGGCACGCTCGAGGGATGGTCGAGAGAGCAGGCCGAGGAGGCGATCAAGCTTCGCGGCGGCAAGTCTCCCGGGACCGTGTCCAACAAGACGACAGCGGTCGTGCTCGGGGAGGCACCCGGCACCTCCAAGCTGAACAAGGCGACCGAGCTGGGTGTCCCGATCCTCGACGAGGCCGGTTTTGCCCGCCTGTTGGAGACCGGCGAGATCTCCTGAGCACAATGAGACGATGCGGATCTCGGCGAAAGCGGACTACGCCATCCGTGCCACCGTCGAGCTGGCGGCGGCCGACGGCATGCTCAAAGCCGAGAGTGTGGCGAGAGCCCAGGCGATACCACTCAAGTTCCTCCTCAACATCCTGGTGGAGCTGAAGAGGCCGGGCATCGTCCGCAGCCAACGAGGATCCGACGGGGGCTACGCGCTCGGAAGGCCGGCGTCCGAGATCAGCCTGGCCGACATCATCCGGGCGGTCGAGGGACCACTGGCTCAAGTCGGCGACCTGCGCCCGGAGGAGCTGAGCTACGTGTCCTCGGTCGAGGCGCTGCAGACGGTGTGGGTTGCGGTGCGATCCAACCTGCGCGCGATCCTCGAGTCGGTGACCGTAGCCCACGTGCTATCGGGCCAGCTGCCGGCCTCGGTCAAGAAGCTCGGGTCCATTCCCGACGCATGGGTCGCCCACTGAGCCGGGAGATGTCCGAGCCCCCCGGGACCGACCACGCCGACGCCCGGATGATCGCCGACGCCGCCGGGAGGCTCCTGATGGGCCTGCGCGCCTCCATGGGCTTCGACGACGCCGAAGCGCTCAGAGCCGAAGGTGATCGCCGATCGCACGGTCTCATCGTCTCCGGACTGGCTGCCAGGCATCCCGGCGACACCGTGGTCTCCGAGGAGGCGCCGCGAACCGCGCGGCCAGGTGCGGCCGGCCGCCGGCATGCACGGGTCTGGGTCGTCGACCCGCTCGACGGGACGCGTGAGTTCGGGGAGGCGGGCCGAACGGACTTCGCCGTGCACGTCGCCCTGGTGGTGGACGGGCGCCCTGTCGCGGGCGCGGTGGCCCTTCCCGCACGGGGGCTGACCCTCGGGACGGACGATCCGCCTCCTGTTGGCGCGCCCGGTGAGCGCCGTCGATGCCTGGTCAGCCGCAGCCGCCCCCCCGCTCTGACGCGGGCGTTGGCGGCCAAGCTGGGCGTCGAGCTGATCGAGATGGGATCGGCCGGCGCCAAGGCCATGGCCGTCGTCCTGGGTGAGGCGGACATGTACGTGCATGCCGGAGGCCAGTACGAGTGGGATTCGGCCGCGCCGGTCGCCGTCGCTCGATCCTCCGGGCTTCATGCTTCGAGGCTGGACGGCACGGAGCTCGTCTACGACCAGGAAGACCCGTGGCTGCCGGACCTGTTGGTGTGCCGTCCCGAGATCGCCGCGGCGGTTCTCGACGCGGTCAGCGAGCTGGGTTTCGAGCAGGCTCGAGAGCGCGACTGACATCCACTCAGAGTGGCAACGGTCCGCCGATCCGATGTGTCGGGCCGGTACCCTTGATCGGTGCCCGTGTCGCGCATCACGGATCAAGTGGGTCGCGTCGTGGGCAGCCAGTACAGGTTGCTCGCCCCGTTGGGGACGGGCTCTTCCGCTCACGTGTACTTGGCCGAGGAGGTCGACACACGTCGTCGCGTCGCGGTGAAGGTCCTTCATGCCGCTCTCGCCGGTGACGACTCCTTCCTGCGGAGGTTCCGGGTCGAGGCGCAGGCCGCGGCGGTGCTCAACCATCCTCACATAACCAAGGTGTTCGACTGGGGTGAGTACGAGGACGGTCCCTATCTGGTGCTCGAGTACCTGGGAGGCGGGAGCCTTCGAGCCTTGCTCGACGACAGGCAGCGGCTGTCGCCCTCGCAGGCGACCTCGCTCGGCGCCCAGGCCGCGCAGGCCCTCGCCTACGCACACGGTCGGGGACTCGTGCACCGAGACGTCAAGCCGGGGAACCTCCTCTTCGACGAGGAGGGGCGCATCCGCATCTCCGACTTCGGGCTGGCAAGGGCCCTGGCCGAAGCGGCCTGGACCGAGCCTGTCGGCTCCCTGCTGGGCACCGCCCGCTACGCCTCGCCCGAGCAAGCCCAGGGCCGCCCGGTAGACGGGCGCTCCGACGTCTACTCGCTGGGGCTCTTGCTGGTAGAGGCGGTGACCGGCCACGTCCCCTTCGTCGCCGACACGACGATCGCGACCCTCATGGCTCGTGTCGGCTCATCTCTGGAGCCACCCGAGGCCCTGGGTCCTCTTGGAGCGGTCGTCGCTGCCGCCACCGCCGCCGACCCCGCCAAGAGGCTGGACGCCGCGTCGCTCGCAGGAGCGCTGAACGACCTCGCTCGCGTCTTGCCGGCGCCCGCACCGTTGCTCCCTGTGAGCGCCCCGTCCTGGCTCGAGCCCGACTCGAAGCGAGTCATGCTCGGAGAGGGCCGACCGTTCGCGTCTGACGGAGGCGTCCGTACACCCTTGGGCGACATCTTGGACGACGACGCCAGGTTGCTTCCCCCCGAGGGGGACCCCCTCTCGGGTGTGGGGCGGGTTCCTGTCGTTGACCCGGGCGTGTCTCGGCTGCGCCGCCGTGGGCTGCTCCGCTCGAGGACCGGGCGCCCGGAGCGGAGATGGCGGCGGGCCGCGGCCTTGGGCCTGGTCGTCCTCTTGGGTGGGTCGGCTTACGCGCTGTTCGGGGCGAGGGTGCTGGTGGCCAGCCATGCGCTTCCTGTCCTGAGGGGGCTGGGGCCCGCACAGGCGCGGGCCAAGCTGGCCCCGCTCCATCTCAGCTTGGAGGTGACGGGCAGGCGTTACGACCCGGACGTGCGCGCTGGTGGGATCGTCTCCCAGGATCCGCCTGCCGCGCTCCTCGGTCAAGGAAGGCGGCACGGTCGGCGCCGTGGTCTCCAAGGGACCCAAGCCGGCAAGCGTGCCCAGCCTCGCGGGCATGGACGAGGTGAGCGCCATCGCGGCCCTGGCCCGCGCCGGCTTCAAGGCGGAGCCCGCCCCTGCCTACAGCGACACGGTGCCCTCGGGCCGCGTCGTGTCGTGGAGCCCCAGCTCGGGCCTGCACCTTCCGGGGACTGTTGTCAGCCTGGTGGTCTCCGAGGGGCCGGCCCCGCGGGTGATGCCGGGCACCTTGGTGGGCGCATCGCCGGGCGACGCGGTCAGCCAGCTCAAGGGGATGGGCCTCGTCCCCGTCACCCAGGACGCCTTCAGCGAGACGATCCCGGCCGGAAGGGTGTCCGGCACGAGCCCGGCCCCCGGCCAGACGGCCAGCCTGGGCCAGACGGTAACGGTCTACGTGTCGCGGGGGCCTGACCTGGTGACCGTGCCCGCGGTCCAGAGCCAGGGGGTTCCCGCGGCCACGTCTGCGCTTACCCAAGCCGGGCTGCACGTGGCCAACGCCTTCGGGCCGCCGACGGGAACGGTGTTCACCACCAACCCACCGGCAGGCGCCCGGGTGCCGCGCGGATCGAGCATCAACCTCTACACCCAGTAGGGTCGCATTCATGGGCGCACTTGACTCGAGGGTGGCGATCATCACCGGGGCCGGCCGTGGAATCGGGAGAGAGCACGCCGTCGCATTCGCCGCGGAGGGCGCCAAGGTCGTGGTCAACGACCTGGGAGGAGCGGTCGACGGCTCGGGCGACGACCGCACGCCCGCCGAGCAGGTGGCCGACGAGATCAGGGGGATGGGCGGCCAAGCCGTCGCAAACGGTGACAACGTCGCGGACTGGGAGGGCGGCAAGCGTCTGGTGGATGCCGCCGTCCAGGCTTTCGGAGACCTCCACGTCCTGGTCAACAACGCGGGGATCCTCCGTGATCGCGTGCTCGTCAACATGACCGAGGACGAGTGGGACTCGGTGATCCATGTGCACCTGAAGGGCCACTTTGTCCCGACTCGTTGGGTCGGCGCCTACTGGCGCGAGCAGGCAAAGGCGGGCAAGCAGGTGAAGGCGGCGGTGGTGAACACATCGTCTACGTCGGGATTGCTGGGAAACCCGGGGCAAACCAACTACGGAGCGGCGAAAGCCGGCATCGCGGCGTTCACAGTGATCGCCGCTGAGGAGTTGAGCCGTTACGGAGTGCGCGTGAACGCCATCGCGCCGGCGGCGCGCACCCGGATGACTGAGTCCACGCCTGGCTTGAGCGACATCATCAAGGCGCCCGAGGACCCAGGTCGATTCGACATCTGGGACCCGGCCAACGTCTCACCGCTCGTCGCGTACCTGGCGACCGAGGACTGCCCCGCGAACGGGAGGGTTTTCTTCGTGCAGGGCGGACGGGTGCAGTTGTTTCAAGGCTGGACGCGAACAGACGCTGTCGAGAAGAACGATCGTTGGACTGTCGCAGAGTTGCAATCGGAGATGAAGAGGCTCCTGGGCTGAAGCGCAGGAGTGCAAAATTTTGCTGCTCCATTGCATTGCGGTTCGCGCAAGGGTGGATATGATGAGCGCGGCCTTAGGGGGTGGCGTTGCTGAGGCGGTGTTCCCCAGCCACTGCCGGTGCCGCCGCCCCCTCTGGTCGCGGTGTGAGGCGACTGCATGTGGTTGCCGCAGTCACTCCAAGTTCTTGTCTTCGATCACTCCAGCGTCACGTCTTTGATGCGCCGAGCGATTTGCTGGGCGTTCTCGTCCGGCGGGGTTCCCTGCATGACCATGAGCTTCGACATGTCACCGTCCACGCGTATCTTTCCCGCCATGAAGGCCTGCATCGCCGCCTGGGGGCTCCCGTCCACGAAGATGGCCCTGGCGGTCTCGTAGTCGAGGGTCACCGTCAGGTCGGGGTCGTCCAGCTTCCCCAGCTCCAGCTCGAGCTCACCGGCCGTGGTGTCCAGGTAGGTCTCCACGCTCCCGTCTCCGAAGGGCACGTCCGTTATCACCTGGTTCATGCGCACCACGTGTGCCAGCCTCGGGACCTTGTCGCGGTACTCATCGCGTATGTTCCTCACCTCGTCCATCCATTCAGGGCTGAGGAAGGGGTGCTTGGACACAGTCTCCCGGCTCCTTGTCTCTCAGGGCTCCCTGTCTCTACACCTGCCCTGTCTCTACACCTGCCCTGTCTTTCCAGGCTCCCTGCCTGGCGCTATGGCGGTGCACCGACCCTACTGCCGGGTAGCTCGTCCTGCAGAACTACGATCTCGGCCATGGTGTCCGGGCCTCGCTTGGAACACGTCGAGACCCGCCAGCGCAACCCGAAGTGGAAGCACCCGCCGCTGCGGATCGAGATGTCGGAGTGCATCAACTGCGACACGTGCATCCGCCACTGCCCCCCCCAGTTCGGTGCGATCTTCAATCACGGCATCGATGTGATCATCGTGCCGGAGCTGTGCTCGGGCTGCGGCAAGTGCCTGGATCCTTGCCCGGTCGACTGCATCTACGAGGACCGGGACTGGGCGCCGGCGCCCGACGACTGGTGGGAGGAGCCGCTCGGTACCGAAGACCCGTACCGCTGACTCGCCCTCGCGAGGGGAAGGGCGTCCGGTTCCCGTCGGATCGGGGCGGGATGGGAGCGGTGGCCCCTTCCCCTACGATGCCGATGTGACCGACAGGATCTCGCGCGACCAGGTCCGCCACGTGGCCAACCTGGCCCGGCTCACGCTGACCGACGAGGAGCTGGAGCTCTACTCCGAGCAGCTGGCCACAGTGCTCGATCACGCCGGTGAGGTCGCGGCCTTGGACACCGGCGGGGTCGCGCCGACCGCGCACCCTCTTCCGGTGCTGAACGTCGTCCGACCCGACGAACCCCGGCCGAGCCTCGGCAGGGCCCAGGTGCTCGAGGAGGCCCCTTCGGCCGAGGACGGGAGGTTCCGCGTGCCGCCCGTACTGGGGCAGGCGCCGTGACGACGGCGATCGAGCTCGCCGAACAGGTTCGCTCCAAGGCCCGCTCAGCCCGCGAGATCACAGAGGAGGCACTGTCGGCGATCGAGGCCGCCGATCCCGCGCTTCACGCCTTCAACCTGGTCGCCGCCGACGCGGCCCTGGCGAGGGCCGACGGAGTGGACCGCTCGGTGGCAGCTGGGCAAGGACCCCGGGCGGCTGGCGGGGGTGCCTGTGGCCTTGAAGGACAACCTGTGCACCCGGGGACTGCCCACCACCTGCTCTTCGCGGATCCTGGATGGCTGGGTGCCCCCCTACGACGCCACGGTGGTCGAGAGGCTGAGGGCGGCCGGCGCCGTCCCGGTCGGGAAGACGAACATGGACGAGTTCGCCATGGGGTCGTCGACGGAGAACTCCGCCTTCGGGCCCACCCTCAACCCGCGGGACCGCTCCCGCGTGCCGGGCGGCTCCAGCGGCGGCAGCGCCGCGGCGGTTGCCGCCGGCCTGAGCGCGCTCGCCCTTGGGTCCGACACCGGGGGCTCCATACGCCAACCGGCGGCCCTGTGCGGGGTGGTGGGGTTCAAGCCGACCTATGGGCTGGTCTCGCGCTACGGCCTGGTCGCCTTCGCCAGCTCTCTCGACCAGATTGGGCCGCTCGCCTCGACGGTCGCCGACGCCGCAGCTTTGCTCGAGGTGGTCGCAGGCCACGACCCGGCCGACTCCACCTCACTCGAGGGACGGCCACGATCCTGGGTGGCCGCGCTGAACGAAGGTGTGCAAGGCCTGAGGGTGGGCGTGGTCGGGGAGCTGATGGAGGGAGTATCAGCCGATGTGGCGACCCGGGTTCGGCGCGCCGCCGATCATCTGGCGGCCGCGGGCGCCAAGGTGGAGGACGCGTCGGTGCCGGCCGCCGCGCACGCCTTACCTGCGTACTACCTCATCGCGCCGGCGGAGGCCTCTTCCAACCTGGCTCGCTACGACGGCGTCCGTTACGGCTTACGGGTGGATGCGCCCGACACAAGGGGAATGAACGCAGCCACCCGCTCTCGGGGCTTCGGACCCGAGGTGAAGCGGCGGATCATGCTCGGTACCTATGCGCTTTCGGCCGGCTACTACGACGCCTACTACGGCCAAGCCCAGAAGGTGCGCACCCTGATCATCCGGTCCTTCGAGGCGGCCTACGCGAGCTTTGACGCCCTCCTGTCTCCAACGGCGCCCACCACGGCCTTCCCGTTGGGCGCCAAGACCGAGGACCCGTGGTCCATGTACATGTCCGACGTGTGCACGGTGCCTTCGAGCCTGGCAGGCCATCCCGCCGTCAGCGTTCCCTTCGGTGTGGGGGAGGACGGCCTGCCGGTGGGGGTGCAAGTGATGGCACCGGCACTGGGGGAACAGGTCATATTTCGGATCGCATCGGAGTTGGAGGCTGCGTCCGGAGGTGCCAGGTGAGAACGACGGGTTGGGAGACAGTGGTGGGATTGGAGGTCCACTGCGAGCTCAAGACCGAGACCAAGCTCTTCTGCTCGTGTCGCAACGCCTTCGGAGACGAGCCGAACACGAACGTGTGCCCGGTGTGCCTCGGGCTTCCCGGATCCCTCCCGGTCCTCAACCGTTACACGGTCGAGCTGGCGATGAAGATCGGACATGCCCTTCATTGTGAGGTCCGCCCTTCCCTGTTCCACCGCAAGAACTATTTCTATCCGGACATGCCCAAGGACTACCAGATCACCCAGTACGACGAGCCCATCAACGTTAACGGCTGGCTCGAGCTGGCCAATGGCGCACGCGTTCGGCATACAGCGCGCGCACATGGAGGAGGACACCGGCAAGACCACGCACGTTGGCGGAGGCGGGCGGATCCACGACGCCGAGCACTCCCTGGTGGACTACAACCGCGCCGGAGTTCCGCTGGTCGAGATCGTGAGTGCCCCCGACCTGCGCTCGGCCTTGCAAGCGCGTGCTTATGTGAGTGAGCTGCGTGCCATCCTCGTGGCGACCGGCGCCTCGGACGGCAAGATGGAGGAGGGCTCCCTCCGAGTAGACGCCAACATCTCGGTGCGGCGAAAAGGCTCCACGGAACTCGGCACGCGGTGCGAAGTCAAGAACATGAACTCGCTGCGCTCATTGGCGCGAGCGATCGACTACGAAGCCCAGCGTCAGATGGCCTTGCTCGACGCCGGTGAGGAAGTCCTCCAGGAGACCCGACACTGGAACGAGGACAAGGGCCTCACCACCTCGATGCGCTCAAAGGAAGAGGCCGACGACTACCGGTACTTCCCCGAGCCGGACCTGGTCCCACTCGCTCCTGACGACGCATGGCACGCAGAGGTGGCATCCAACCTGCCCCTTCTTCCCGCCGAGCGACGCGCTCGTCTGGCGGGGGCCGTCGGCGACGGAGCGCGACGCGAGACGGCGGCCCAAGTGGCCAGCCTCGTCGAGCTCGACCTGGACGGGTTGGTTTTTGGCGCCATCGAGGCCGGTGCGGACCCGAAGCTGGCGGTCAACCGCGCGTCCAACGAGGCTGCCGCCGATCTCGAAGCGGCGGTCGGCCTGGACCCCCGATCGTTCGCCTCCCTGCTCGGGATGGAGGCCCAGGGCAAGCTGACCGCCACTCAGGCCAAGGCCGTACTCGGTGTCATGCTCGCCGAGGGCGGCGACCCCGCCGAGATAGCGAGTGCGCGAGGCTTCGAATCCCTCGGCGAAGGCGATCTGGGACTGGTGGTGGACCAGGTGATCGCCCAGAGCCCCGCGGAGTGGGCCAAGTATGTGGCGGGCGATCAAAGGGTCGCGGGCACGCTCATCGGCAAGGTGATGAAGGCGACAGGCAAGAAGGCGGACGGGAAGGCCGTAGCGGCCCTCCTCGCTGAGAGGCGGCACTGAGCGCAAAGTGTCGAGGTGACGCGGCCCTAGGCTGTGGCCATGTCAGGAGAGCCGAGCAAGCTCAAGCCACGCAGCCATGAGGTGACTGAAGGTCCGAGGCGAGCGCCCAACCGCGCCATGCTTCGGGCCGTCGGCATGACCGATGCCGACTGGGAGAAACCCCAGGTCGGCGTGGCCTCCTCGTGGAACGAGGTGACGCCTTGCAACCTTCCTCTGGACAGGCTTGCCGACCGCGCCAAGGAGGGTGTCAGGGAAGCCGGCGGGTTTCCTTTCGAGTTCGTGACGATCGCGGTCTCCGACGGCATCTCGATGGGCCACGAGGGAATGCGAGCCTCCCTGGTCAGCCGGGAGGTCATTGCGGACTCTGTCGAGACCATGATGCACGCGGAACGCTTCGATGCCCTCGTTACCCTCGCCGGCTGCGACAAGTCGCTGCCGGGGATGCTGATGGCCGCTGCCCGCCTGGACCTTCCGACGGTGTTTCTCTACGGGGGCACCATCCTCCCGGGGCGCCTGGGTGACAGGGCCCTCGACGTCGTCAGCGTGTTCGAAGCCGTGGGTGCGCACTCGTCGGGCTCCCTTTCTGACGCCGAGCTGGCGCTCATCGAGCACAACGCGTGCCCGACCGCCGGAAGTTGTGCGGGTATGTTCACCGCCAACACGATGGCTTCGGTGGCCGAGGCCCTGGGCATGACCCTGCCCGACACCAGCACGGCTCCCGCGGTCGACCGTCGGCGTGAGGACTTCGCATACGAAAGCGGCCGGGCAGCCGTCCGGCTCCTCGAGAGCGGGATCCGCCCTCGGCGGATCATGACCAGGGAGGCGTTCGAGAACGCCATCGCCGTCGTCATGGCGCTGGGAGGCTCCACGAACGCGGTCCTGCACCTCATGGCGATCGCCAACGAGGCCCGCGTCGAGCTGGACCTGGACGACTTCAACCGCGTGGGACGGCGGGTTCCCCATGTAGCGGACATGAAGCCGCACGGCCTGTTCCACATGACAGACCTGGATCGCGTGGGCGGGCTGCCTGTGGTGTTGAAGGAGCTGCTACGGGCGGGCCTGCTCAACGGTGACTGCCTCACCGTGACCGGTCGGACCATGGAGGAGAACCTCTCCTCCATGGAGACCCCCGCGCCCGACGGCAAGGTGGTCCACGAGCTGGGCGATCCCATCCACGCCGACGGAGGGATCGCGGTGCTGACAGGGTCGCTCGCCCCCAAGGGGTCGGTGGTGAAGATCGCCGGTCTCGACCGGACGCGCTTCGAAGGACCGGTCCGGGTCTTCGACGGGGAGGACGCCGCCATGGGCTCCATACTCTCCGGCGCGATCGAACCGGGGACCGTCGTCGTGATCCGCTACGAGGGTCCGAAGGGGGGGCCCGGCATGCGCGAGATGCTGGCCGTGACCGGGGCCATGAAGGGAGCCGGCCGCGGTGTCGACTGTGCCCTTCTCACGGACGGGCGCTTCTCCGGCGGTACCGACGGTCTGTGTGTCGGCCATGTCGCCCCTGAGGCGGTGGACGGAGGACCGATCGCCCTGGTCGCCGACGGGGACCGGATCGTCATCGACGTCGACTCCCGTACGGTCGACCTCTGCGTTGATGCGATCGCCCTGGAGCTGCGTCGTGCCAACTGGAAGCGGCCGCCTCCCCGCTACACGTCGGGGGTCCTTGCCAAGTACGCCCGGCTGGTGACGGGAGCGGAGAAGGGCGCGGTCACCGAGCCCTGAGGCAAGGGCCACGCCGAGTTGGGGGACGGCGAACGGCGAGACGTGAGTGCCGGGTTGCCTGGGCCTTTTGGGCGTGAGACACTGGTAGCTCATGCACGTCCGACATCACACGATCGTACTCGTCACCTAGCGCACGCCGACCCGACGCGTGCGCCTTCGACCTCCCGGAACGGGAGGTCTTTTCATTGTCGGGGTCATTTTCGGGGCAAGCCACGAAGCCAGACAGACGGAGTCAGAGGAGTCAGAGGAGTCAGAGGAAGACACGGAGCCAGAGGAAGACACGGAGCCAGAGGACACGGAGTCATAGGAAGACACGGAGCCGGTAGATGAAGCTGACCGGGGCGCAAGCCCTGATAAGGAGCCTGGAGACCGAAGGGGTGGAGGTCATGTTCGGCCTCCCCGGCGGTGCGATCCTGCCGGTCTACGACCCCATCATCGACTCGAGCATTCGCCACATCCTGGTCCGGCACGAGCAAGGAGCGGGCCATGCCGCCGAGGGGTACGCGCAAGTGACCGGGCGGCCCGGCGTCGCCATGGTCACCAGCGGTCCCGCAGCCACCAACATCGTGACGCCCCTATGCGATGCCTACATGGACTCGGTTCCGCTGGTGGTCATAACAGGACAGGTGCCCAGCTCTGCCATCGGCACCGACGCATTCCAAGAGTGCGACACGACCGGCATCACGATGAGCGTGACCAAGCACAACTGGCTCGTGACAGACGCTCGGGACATTCCCCGAGTGGTTGCCGAGGCCTTCCATGTCGCAAGCACCGGGAGGCCAGGGCCCGTCCTGGTGGACGTGCCCAAGGACATAGCCAATGCCACGATGGACTGGTACTGGCCCGAGGGCGTCGACCTCCCTGGCTACAAGCCCACCACCAGCGGCCATCCCAGGATGATCAAGGAAGCGGCCAAGCTGATCGTGTCGGCCCGCAGCCCGGTCATCTACGCCGGGGGCGGCATCCTGAAGGCCAGAGCCACCGAGGAGCTGCTCGCCCTGGCAGAGCTCACCGGCATACCCGTGGTCACGACGCTGATGGCACGAGGGGCCTTTCCCGACGGCCACCCTCTCTGTTTGGGCATGCCGGGAATGCACGGCAACTACACCGCGGTCACCGCCATGCAGAGAAGCGATCTCATTCTCGCCCTGGGAAGCAGATTCGACGATCGTGTGACGGGAAAGGTGTCTGCATTCGCACCCGAGGCCAAGGTCGTGCACGTGGACATAGACCCGGCCGAGCTCGGCAAAGTGCGTAGACCGGACGTGCCGATCGTCGGCGACTGCCGCCAGGTGACGGCCGAGCTGGTGAAGGCCGTGGACGCCCTGTTGGAGGACGATGCGGACCAGCCCCGTCTGAAACCCTGGATCGACAGGATCCGTGGCTGGCAGAAGCAGTTTCCCCTCAACTACGACCGCTTTCCGGCGGACGGGGTGCTGAAGCCTCAGTTCGTCATCGAGTCGCTTCGCGACGCCACCCCCGACGACACCATCGTGGTGGCCGGCGTCGGCCAGCACCAGATGTGGGCGTCCCAGTACTGGCGCTTCAACCACCCCTACACGTGGGTCAACTCGGGCGGGCTCGGGACCATGGGCTTCGCCGTCCCGGCGGCGATCGGGGCCAAGGTCGGCCGCCCTGATCGCATGGTCTGGGCCGTGGACGGCGACGGTTGCTTCCAGATGACCGCCCAGGAGCTCGTCACCGCCACGTCGGAGCGCATACCCGTCAAGGTGGCCATACTCAACAACGCATACCTGGGCATGGTTCGCCAGTGGCAGGAGATGTTCTACGACGAGCGGTACTCGGAGGTCTATCTGTCGCCCGACCTGCCGGACTACCTCAAGTGGGCCGAGGCGATGGGCTGTGTCGGCTTTCGGGCCGAGTCGCCCGAGGAAGTGGGACCGGTGATCGACAAGGCCAACGACATCGACGACAGGCCCGTGGTGGTCGACTTCAGGACCGACCAGTCCGAGAAGGTGTACCCGATGGTGGCCGCCGGCGCATCCAACGACGACATCGTCGTGGATCCTCAACACGGGCAGGGCGGTCGCTGAGTTGCCTGCCCATCGCCACCACCTGCTCTCGGTACTCGTGGAGAACAAAGCAGGTGTCCTCGCCCGAGTGGCAGGCCTCTTCTCGCGACGAGGCTTCAACATCTACTCCCTCGCGGTGGCTCCTACCGACGACGAGCGCTTCAGCCGGATAACGATCGTGGTGGACGTCGAATCGGCGCCACTGGAGCAGGTGACCAAGCAGCTCTTCAAGCTGATCAACGTGGTCAAGATCAGCGAGCTGGATCCTTCGGACGCCACCGAGAGGGAGCTGCTGCTGGCCACCGTCCAGGCCGACGCGGTGAGCCGGAGCCAGGTGATCGAGTTGGTCGGGGTCTTCGAGGGACGGATCGTCGACGTCGGCCAGGAGCGGCTCACGATCATGCTCGCAGGCGACCCGGCCAGGCTGGACGACTTCGAGGAGCTGATCCGATCGTACGGGATCGTCGAGCTGCAGCGGACCGGCCGCGTGGCGCTGCCGAAGCTGGACCGGCGCGCCCCCCGCTTACGCAGCGTGAGAGACTCCAGCCCCTGAGGAGGTGGTCCCCGACATGGTCAAGCTCTACTACGAGAAGGACGCCGACGCGGCCTTCGTCACCAGCCGCAAGGTAGCGGTGATCGGCTACGGGTCCCAAGGACACGCCCACGCGATGAACCTTCGCGACTCTGGAGTCGACGTGCGCGTGGGCCTGCGCCCGGGATCCCGCTCGTGGGCGAAGGCCGAGGAGGCCGGCTTACGGGTCACGACCATCGAAGAAGCGTCCTCCGAAGCCGACTTGATCATGGTGCTGTTGCCAGACACCGAGCAGCCCGCGGTCTACGAGTCCTCGATCGCCCCATACCTGAACGACGGGGACGCCCTGTTCTTCGCCCATGGGTTCAACATCCGCTTCGAACAGATCACCCCTCCTGGCGGCGTCGACGTGGGGATGGTCGCCCCTAAGGGGCCCGGCCATCTGGTGAGGCGCACCTACACGGACGGGGGCGGGGTCCCGTCGCTCCTCGCCGTGCACCAGGACCGCTCGGGAAAGGCCAGAGAGCTAGCGCTCTCGTATGCCCACGCCCTCGGCGCGACCCGCGCGGGCGTCCTCGAGACCACCTTCGACGAGGAGACCGAGACTGATCTCTTCGGCGAGCAGGTAGTCCTCTGCGGAGGGGTGACCGAGCTGGTGATGGCCGGATTCGACACGTTGGTCGCAGCCGGCTACCAGCCGGAGTCCGCTTACTTCGAATGCCTCCACGAGCTGAAGCTGATTGTCGATCTGATGTACGAGCAAGGCATAGCGGGGATGCGTTACTCGATCTCGGACACGGCCGAGTACGGAGACATGACCCGCGGTCCCCGCATCATCGGCCCGGCGGTGCGCGAGGAGATGCGGCGGATCCTGGACGAGATACGGGACGGCAGCTTCGCAGCCGAATGGGTTGCAGAGAACCGCGCAGGGCGTCCGCTGTTCAACGAGTTGCGGGCCAAGGGCGCGTCCCATCCCATCGAGAAGGTGGGCTCGGACCTCAGGGCGATGATGCCTTGGATCGCCGCGGGGAAGCCTCGGGTCCAGGACGTGTCGGGAGGATGAGGGCATGTCTCCTTCGCCGACAGTCCCCAGGAGCCGTTGGCCGGACAGGTTGCAGGCGGCCAGGTAACGCCTAAGCGGCCAGCTCGCCCGCCACGTAGTCGACGCAAGCGCACAGCGCCTCCACGTCGCCGGGTTCGATGGCCGGGTACATCGCCACCCTCATCTGGTTGCGCCCCAGCTTGCGGTACGGCTCGGTGTCGAGGATCCCGTTGTCCCTAAGGGCCGCGGTGACCGCGCCCGCATCCACCCCCGCGTTGAGGTCGATGGTTCCCACCACGCGGCTGCGATCAGAGGGCTGTGCCACGAACGGAGTCGCAAAATCGGAGGCTTCGGCCCATCCGTAGAGGATCTCCGAAGAGCGCTCACACCGGCTTGCCGCGAAGCGCAGCCCGCCGTTGGAGAGCATCCACTCCATCTGCTCGACCGCCAGGAACAAGGTGGCCAGAGCCGGCGTATTGTAGGTTTGGTCTCTCCTCGAGTTGTCGATGGCGATGCTCAAATCAAGCGAAGCGGGTGCCCATCTCCCGGACGCATTGACTCTCTCCGCCCTGTCGATCGCGGCGGGCGAGAGGAGGGCGATCCAGAGCCCCCCGTCCGAGGCTAAGCACTTCTGGGGGGCGAAGTAGTAGGCGTCGAACTGGGTGGGATCGACCAGCAGACCTCCTGCCGCCGAGGTGGCGTCCACCGCGACGATGCCTTCGGCGCCTTCGGGGCGGACGATGTCGGTGGCCACGCCGGTAGATGTCTCGTTGTGGGTGAGCGCGTAGAGGTCGATGTCGGTTCGCGGCACCGGATCGGGATGCGTGCCTGGCGGGGACTCGATCACGTCGGGGCTCTCGAGGTGCGGAGCGGACGCGGTCACCGCGGCGAACCTGGCCGAGAACTCGCCGAAGCTGAGGTGCTGGCTCTTGCGCTCTATGAGGCACAGTGTGCTCAGGTCCCAGAAGCAGGTCGTGCCTCCGTTACCGAGCACCACTTCGTAGCCGTCCGGCAAGGAGAAGAGCTCAGCGAGGCCGTCCCTCAATCTCCTCACCACCGAACGCACCCCGGCCTGGCGGTGGCTCGTGCCCAGGTATCCCGGGGCGGCCGCCGCCAGGGCGTTAACCGCTTCCTGGCGCACCTTGGAGGGACCCGAGGCGAAGCGCCCGTCCGAAGGCAGCATCTCGGGCGGGATCTTGACCGACCGGAAATCATGCTTGTTGGAAGGTGTCACTGTGCAAGCATGTCAGGCGTGAGCGGGTTGCCGGGCACGTCCCGACCAGCGGCCAGGATCTCGCGCCGGGTCGCGGAGGTCAGCCCTTCGGCCACCCTTTCCATCGACGCCAAGGCAAAGGCGCTCCGGGCGGCAGGGGAGGACGTGATCGGCTTCGGAGCCGGCGAGCCTGACTTCCCCACTCCCGAGCCGATCTGTGATGCCGCGGCCAAGGCGGCCAGGGAACCACGGAACCACCATTACACGCCTACGGCGGGTCTCCCCGAGCTCAGAGAGGCCATCGCGGAGAAGACGCTGCGGGACTCCGGCTACAGAGTCGAACCTGGGCAGGTGCTGGTGACCAACGGCGCCAAGCAGGCGGTGTACAACGCCTTCGCGACTCTGCTGGATCCCCACGACGAGGTGCTGGTGCCGTCGCCGTACTGGACGACATACCCAGAGGC
Source organism: uncultured Actinomycetes bacterium (assembly GCA_963736925.1). GTDB lineage: Bacteria > Actinomycetota > Acidimicrobiia > Acidimicrobiales > CAVTQP01 > CAVTQP01. Next base: position 2,499,781 of record CAVTQP010000003.1, on the reverse strand, counting down.
CATCCGCCTGGCTGGTGGAACCCCGGTCGTGGTCCCCACCACTGAGTCGAGCGGGTTCAAGGTGAGCGTGGACCAGCTGGAGTCTGCTCGTTCGAGGCGGACCAAGGCCTTTCTGTTCGTGTCGCCCTCTAACCCCACCGGTGCGGTATACGGCCTCGAGGAGATAGAGGCGATCGGCCGGTGGGCTGCTGCCGTCGGCCTCTGGGTGATCACGGACGAGATCTACGAGCATCTGGTGTACGGCGACAAGGCCCAGCACTCGATGCGGGCGTTGGCGCCCGATACTGCCGAACGCTGCGTGGTGCTGAACGGGGTCGCCAAGACCTATGCCATGACGGGTTGGAGGGTCGGCTGGATGATCGGACCGGACGACGTCGTAGCCGCCGCCACCAATCTCCAGTCTCAGACCACTTCTAACGTGGCGAACGTCTCGCAAAGGGCCGCGCTCGCCGCGGTCTCAGGGGACCTGTCCGCAGTGGCCGTGATGAGAGCCGCGTTCGACCACAGGCGGCTGCGGATGGTCGAGATGCTGAACGAGGTACCCGGTGTCTCCTGCCTGCCGCCCGACGGCGCGTTCTACGCGTTCCCCTCAGTCATGGGCCTGATCGGGCGCTCCTTCGGCGGCGCCACCCCGACGAGCAGCGTGGAGCTCGCCGAGGTGCTTCTCGACCAGGCCCGGGTGGCCGTGGTCCCCGGAGAGGCCTTCGGCACCCCCGGGCACGCCCGGCTGTCCTACGCCCTCGCGGAGGAGGACCTGGCCGAGGGCATCATGCGTATCGCCAAGCTGGCGGCCTCCTCCGGGGACGCCTGAGGCCACGCTGTCAGAGAGTCGGTGGCACACCCGCCTCAGGGAGACGGCGCGATGGGATCTCCGGACGCCGGGCTAGAAGGCAAGGTCGCCCTCGTCACCGGGGCAGGCTCGGGCATCGGCAGGGCTTCCGCGCTCGCCTTCGCGGGGGCGGGCGCGCGCGTTTGCGTGGTGGACCTCGACGAAGCGGGGGGTCGGGACACCGCCTCTTCGATCACCGACTCGGGTGGGCTCGCGAGGTTCGTGCGCGCCGACATGACCCAGTCCGGTGAAGTCGAGGCCGTCGTGGACGATGCCGTGTCGACCTTGGGCGGACTCGATTGCGCCCACAACAACGCCGGGATCAGCGGGGCGGGCGGTTTCGTGGCCGACTACGCGGAGAACGAGTGGGACCGGGTGATCTCGGTGAACTTGAAGAGCGTCTTTCTGAGCATGAAGTACGAGATCCCGCGCATGGTCGAGCGAGGCTCCGGGACGATAGTGAACACCTCGTCCGCTGCGGGGCTGGTCGGGTTCGCGGGGCTGCCCGCATACGTGGCGAGCAAGCACGGCGTCATCGGTGCCACGAGGGCGGCGGCGCTCGAGTACGTGAAGTCCGGAGTGCGCATCAACGCCGTATGCCCCGGGAGCACCCGCACACCGATGCTGGAGAGGTTCATGGCCGGCGACGAGAGCATGGAGAAGATGATGGCGGCGGGACAGCCGATCGGCCGGCTGGCTCGACCCGAGGAGATAGCCGCCGCTGTCCTGTGGTTGTCCTCCGACGCAGCTTCGTTCGTGGTGGGCCACGCCCTCACCGTCGATGGTGGCGCGGTGGTCACCTAGGCGGAGGAGGCTTTCGACCCATCACCGTGCTGTAGAGGATCCGGGCCTGGCTCTCGATCAGGTCGCCCGTGCGGACGCCCCAGAACTCGAAGCCGTATCGGTGCGCGGCAACGTGTGCGAGCATCGACACGAGAACGCTCGCCGTCGCCATGGGATCCACGCCGGCTCTTCCGGCGGGGGCCGAGGAGATCGCGTCGGAGAGGGTGGTCGTGACGGCGTTCAGGGGTTCGCATCCCCTGGAAGCGCAGGTCCCCCTCCTCGGTCATAAGCTCCACCACCCGCATCACCGCGCGGTTTCGCTCCCAGTAGTCGATGAAGGCGTTCACCACCGCCACCGCGGTGTCCCACGCCCGTTCACCCTTCCAGCTGCCCTTGAGCAGAGCGATCAACTCGCCGGTGTCTGGTGACAGCTCGCTGGCGAGGACGAGGATCGCCTGCTCCACGTTCTCGAAGTACTGGTAGAAGGTGGCGGGCGAGGTACCGGCCTCTCTGGCGATGTCGATCACCCTCACGTCGCGCCATGAGGTCTTTGACAAGAGAGCTGCTGTGCTCTCCAACAGACGGCCCCGAGTCGCTTGGCCCCGGCGTCCCGGAACGCGTCCGTCGGTAGCGGAGACGACTTCCAGCTCCGGCTTCACGCCGCAAGGATAAGGGCAGGACAGGACCCCGTTATGGGCCAACCGGTAGCGTGACTCCGGTGAGCACCCGAACACCGGCGGCCACCTTGACGGGACCTCAAGCACAAAGGAGACGCAAAGTCATCGAGGCGGCGATGGACCTCGGCGACGAGGGTGGCTATGAATCGGTGCAGATGCGCGACGTCGCGGCGAAGGCCGGCGTAGCCATGGGCACCGTTTACCGCTATTTCTCCTCTAAGGACCATCTGCTGGCGGCTGCACTCGCGGATTGGGCCGGGGGTCTCGAGTTGCGTTTGGCTCAGTACCCTCCCGCGGGCTCCACCCCGGCCGACCGTGTGGTCGACGCGCTCAGCCGCACGGCCCGCGCCATGGGGCGCAGGTTGGGACTGGTGGCGGCCGTAGTCACCGCTCTCTCTTCCTCGGACCCCGGGGTCGTGGAATGCCAGGGGCAGGTCTCCGACACCATCAACAGGGTCATTCGGTCCGCCATCGGAGAGCCTGAGCCTCCCGAGCTCGACGCCATAGTGAGGGTCCTGGGCTACGTCTGGTATTCGACGCTTCTGGGCTGGGTGAACGGTTGGAGCCACGTCGGAAGGGTCAGGGACGAGCTCGAGGTCGCCGCGCGCCTACTGCTCCGCTAGCGCCAGGTCGGACCGAGTCGTTGGTTGCTCGCGGTGGGCTGCATGCGCCTTGCGCCCGGGCCGGGCGCGTGTTCGAATGCGCCCATGACGTCCCGAACGCAGGTTGGTGTGCGCGCTGCCGTGCTTCAAGCGGTCGGTAACGACAAGGTCGAGATTCGCGACGACGTGAAGGTAGGGGACCCCGGCCCCGGCGAGGTGCTGGTGCGCATCCATGCCACCGGGGTGTGCCATTCCGACCTCTCCGCTCTCAACGGCACGATCCCCCAACCTGTGCCCGCCGTGCTGGGCCACGAGGGGTCGGGAGAGGTCCTGGCCGTCGGAGAAGGGGTGACCGATGTAGCGGTCGGCAACAAGGTCATCGTCGCCTGGATTCCCCCGTGCGGCAAGTGCACCTTTTGCTTGCGCGGGGAGGCGCAGCTCTGCGTCAGCATCTCCTACACGACCGGGATGCTTCCCCGCTTCGAGCTCGACGGGACACCGGTGTTCGGGTTCGCCGGGACGGGGACCTTTGCAGAGCGGACTGTTCTGCCGGTCCAGTCCGTGGTCGTGATACCCGACGACGTCCCCTATGAGATCGGGTCGCTGATCGGCTGTGGGGTCATGACGGGCGTGGGCGCCGCGGTGAACGCCGCCAAGGTCGTTCCCGGGTCGTCGGTGGTCGTGTTCGGCTGTGGGGGGGTCGGCATGAGCGCGATACAAGGTGCGCGCATAGCCGGCGCCGCCGAGATCGTGGCGGTCGACGTGGTGGACTCGAAGCTGGCGGACGCCAAGCGCTTCGGTGCCACGCACGCCGTGAAGCCGGACGACCTGGGCGGCGTGTCGCAAGAGGTGACCAACGGTGACGGCTTCGACTACGCGTTCGAGGCGATCGGCAACCCGGTGACCATCCGGGCTACCTACGATGCCGTGCGCAGGGGCGGCACCGCCTGCATTGTCGGAGTGGGACGGATGGAGGAGAAGATCGAGCTAAACGCCTTCGAGCTGTTCTACATGGAGAAGAAGCTGATAGGGACGCTCTACGGCTCCTCGGACGTTCGCAAGGACTTCCACCGGATGATCCGGCTCTGGAAGGCGGGCAGGCTGGACCTGGAAGGCATGATCAGCCGGCGGATCGGCATCGCCGATGTGAACGACGCCTTCGAGGCGATGAGGAAAGGCGAGGTGATCCGCCAGGTCATCGAGTTCAGCTGAGCGGGCTATCCTGCCGGAGAGCCGATCCCGCCGTCCGAAGGGGAGTCTCATGAAAGTCGTGGTCGATTATGATCTGTGCGAGAGCAACGCAGTCTGCATGGGCATCGCCCCCGAGGTGTTCGAGGTGCGCGACGACGACCTCCTGTACCTGCTCGACGAAAACCCGCCTGAGGAGATGAGGCCGAAGATCGAAGAGGCTGTGCGTAGCTGCCCCAAGCAGGCCATCTCCATCCAGGAGGACTAACGGCGGGAAAGCCCGGGGGACTCAGGGCCGGCTTCATCCATCCGAGCACGCCCCCGACCGGGTAATGGCGGCACCGCTCGAGGGATTCAGCTTCTTGGAGGTCGGGGACTCTCCCAGCGCGTCCTACGCCGGCCATCTTCTCGCCTTGCTGGGCGCCGACGTCATAAAGGTGGCGGCGCCCGCGGTCCAGGAGGTGTCCGGTCCGCGCCCACCGCTCGGCGGCCTCGACACGGGCAAGATCCCCCTAGTCGGATCCGTCTCGGCCGAGCAGCTGGCCCGCGCACCTGTGGCGGGGGCTGTCCATGTCCGGTGGGCGGCGGAGGAGGACGGCGGACGCGATCAGGTACGGAGCACCGAGGAGGACGGCGTGCCCGACCGGGCGCGGAGCACCGAGGAGTACGGAGTGCGCGACCGGGTACGGAGCGTGGAACGAGCGCTCGCGTCGGCGCCCTACCCTGTCGTGGCGGCGGCTCCCGACCGGCGACGGGAGATCGATTGGGCCCGGTCTGGAGCAATGGCCCTGACCGGCGAGGCCGAAGGCCCGCCACTCGTTGCCCCGGGCCTCCAGGCTGCGTGCATGCGAGGTGCGTCCCTGGCCGCCGAGCTGCTCGGGACCCTGGCCGGTGGCAAGCCCGATCGCCTGGACGGACCGGCCCTCCTGGGAGAAAGGGCCGCCGTCGCCGGCCTCCGAAGACGCGGCAGGGTCTCGCCCGGGGGCGGAGCTCGCCTGCTCGAGGCGTCCGACGGCTGGCTGGCGGTGAGCCTGGCCCGCCCCGCGGACCTGGACCTCGTGGCCGCATGGCTGGAGATCGACTGGGAGGCTCGCTGGGTCGGCGACCCCTGGAGCGCTGCTCAGAGCGTTCTCATCGGCTGGCGTTCCGGCGCGGCCGTTGAGAGGGCGCAGCTGCTGGGCATCCCCGCCTGTGAGGCGCGGCCGCCCACCGCGGCCTTTTGCGACCCGCAGGCGGAGGCCCGTGGCCAGCGGTTCCCGCCGTCGCCCTTCGTCGTCGACGGCTGTGCGCTCCGGGCCAACGGGGCCGACCCGCTGCGTGATTTCGGCTCGCTTCCGCGTAGCTCCCGGTCTTGCAGCCCCCCGTGGCTGGTGGTCGACCTCTCCTCGCTCTGGGCCGGTCCGCTGGCTGCCTCCTTGGTGGCGGACGCGGGGGTGCGGGTCGTCAAGGTGGAGAGCCCCAACCGTCCTGACGGGGCCCGCAGCGGCTGGCCGGAGTTCTTCGACATTCTCAACTGGAGGAAGGAGAGCGTGTCCTTCGATCTCTCCACCGGGGATGGTGCCTCCTTGCTCCGTGGCCTGATCGACGCGGCCGACCTGGTGGTCGATAGTTCGAGGCCTCGCGCCATGGACGGGCTCGGCCTGTCGCCCGGGCGGCGGATCCGGCGGAGCGGGGAGGCCGCTTCCTGGTTGAGCATCACCGGCTACGGGCGCAGCGGCCCGTGGAGGGAGCGAGTCGCGTTCGGGGACGACGCGGCCGTCGCGGGCGGAGCGAGCGCGGGGCTGGGAGACGCAGGACCATTGTTTTGCGCCGATGCATACGCCGATCCCGCTACCGGAGTCCACGCGGCGGTGGCGGCGCTGGCCCAGCTGGTCGGAGGTGGAGGCCGTCTCATCGAGCTGTCCCTCCGGGAGGTGGTGGGCCACATGCTCTGGGACGCCGAGTGCTTGGGCGGCGGTCCCGCTCCCTTCGCCACGGTCGAGGCGCCCAGGGCCCGCCGGACGCCTCGTCACGCCCCGTCCCTCGGGTATCACACCGCAGCCGTGTCATGGGAGCTGGGCCTGGACTGCCGCGGCCCTTGGCCGGCCGGCTAGAACGTGTGCTAGGCAACCGGGGAGCCCGATGACACGCGCCGGGGGCTCGACGGCCCCATGACCGCAAGCCAACGCGAGGTGTGCTCATGTCCCAGCCTGTGATCGTGGAGGCCACCAGGACTCCCATCGGCAAGCGCAACGGGTGGCTCTCGGGCCTGCATGCAGCCGAGCTTCTCTCGCATGCCCAGCTCGAGGTGGTCAGGCGGGCAGGGCTCGAGCCGTCGGAGGTGGGCCAGATCGTGGGCGGTTGCGTGACCCAGGCGGGCGAGCAGGCCTCGAACGTCGCGCGCACCGCCTGGTTGAGCGCCGGACTTCCCTACGAGGTTGCCGCAACCACCGTCGACTGCCAGTGCGGGTCCTCCCAACAGGCCAACCACGTGGTCTCCAGCTTCATCGCCGCGGGTGCCATCGATGTGGGCATCGCGTGTGGCATCGAGGCCATGAGCCGAGTGGGGCTCGGGATGAACGTCGTCAACGGTCCGGGTAGGTCGCGCCCGGACGACTTTCCCTGGGACATGCCGGACCAGTTCGGGGCTGCGGAGCGAATAGCTGAAAGGCGCGGCATCACGCGACGGGACATCGACGAGCTTGGCCTGGCTTCTCAACGGAAAGCGGCGGTCGCCGTAGCGGAGGGACGCTTCGAGCGTGAGATCGTGCCCGTCGAGGCCCCGATCATCGGACCCGAGGGTCCCACGGGGGAGTGCCAGGTCGTGGTCAAGGACCAGGGCCCGCGCGACACGACGCTCGAAGGGCTCGCCAAGCTCAACGCCGTCGTGCCCGGCGGCATCCACACGGCCGGAACGAGCTCCCAGATCTCGGACGGTGCGGCAGCCGTTCTGTGGATGAGCGAGGACCGGGCGAGGTCCCAGGGCCTGAGGCCGAGAGCTCGGATCGTCGCCCAGGCGCTTGTCGGTTCGGATCCCTACTACCACCTCGACGGACCCGTCGAGTCGACTGTGAAGGTTCTGGAGAAGGCCAAGATGAGCGTGGCCGACATAGACATCTTCGAGGTGAACGAGGCGTTCGCGTCAGTTGTCCTTTCGTGGGCCAGCGTGCACAAGCCGGAGATGGACAGGGTCAACGTAAACGGGGGCGCCATCGCGCTGGGCCACCCCGTGGGCGCCACGGGGAGCCGCCTCATAACAACGGCACTGCACGAGCTGGAGCGTTCGGACAGGTCCGTGGCCTTGATCGCCATGTGCTGCGGAGGTGCCCTCGCCACGGGCACCATCCTCGAGCGCGTGTGACCTAGCCCGTGGATCCCCGTCGACCCGCATCGGTGCCTGACACCCGAGCCCGGGGCCGGCGTCCCAACATCCTGCTCGTGATCACCGACCAGGAGCGCCAGCGTTCGTGGCTACCTGCTCATCTCGACCTGCCCAACCGGAGACGGCTGCTCGACGCCGGCCTCGAGTTCACCAACTACTTCACCAACTCCGTGCCGTGCTCCCCGTCGCGCGCTTGCCTCATGACCGGCCGCTACATATCCCAGCACGGCGTGACCGAGAACGTTCTCTCGGAGCACCACACCGAGCTGTCGCCCTCCATCCCCACTCTGGGCTCGGTGCTGCGCTCATCGGGATACCGCACCTCTTATGTCGGCAAGTGGCACCTGTCGCACAGCTCGACTCCCGATATGGAGTCCTATGGCTACAGCGACTGGACAGGCGACGACCGGCTCTACATGGGACTTGCGCGCACGGCATACGAGTTCGACCCGGACATAGCCGACCAGGCTGTGAGGTGGCTGCAGACCAAGGCGTCCTCCGGTGCGGGCCCGTGGTTCTTGACGGTCGGCCTGGTCAACCCCCACGACGTGATGTGGTTCCCCATCGACCAGCCCTGGTACCAAGAGGAGAATCCGGAGGAGGTGGGACGGGTCAAGAAGTTCCTGGCGATCAACGCCTGGAAGGGAGAGGATCCCATACCCGCGCTGGAGGTGTCCTACGACGAGGTCTTCGAGGAGCTCCCCGCCAACTTCGACGACGACCTGTTCACCAAGCCGGGCGTCCAACGGGAATGGAGGTGGGCTCAGGACAACGCCTACTACGGAAAGGTCTCTCCAGACGACAGTCGGGCTTGGCTGAGGATGCTCGACTACTACTGGTGGCAGCACCTGCAGAGCGACGTCAACCTGGGTCGGATACTGGACGCGCTCGGCGCTAGTGGGCAGGCCGAGGAGACCGTCGTGATCTTCACCTCCGATCACGGTGAGATGTGCGGGTCCCACGGCCTTCGCAGCAAGGGACCCTTCATCTACCACGAGAACATGAACGTTCCTCTCTATGTCGTGGCCCCCGGTCTCACCCGGCCCAACAGCGTGACCGACGCTCTCGCGACACACGTCGATCTGGCGGCGACCATCGTGTCGCTTGCGGGTGCGGGGTCTGGAACCGACTTGGACATGCGCGGCACGGACCTCTCCCCGGTTCTCCGGGTACCCGGGAGCCAGGCCCGGGAGGCCGTCCTGTTCTGCCAGGACATGGCCTGGTATCGCTCCACCATCGACACCCGTTATGCCGTGCGAGGCTTCTTCGACGGGCGCCACAAGTACGGGCGCTACTACGGGGTGGGCGGCAGCCACGACCAGTTCGGTCAGCCTTCCCCCTACCCCAAACGCTACGACGAGGCCGCCGACTTCGAGGACCACGACCACGAGCTGTACGACTTGGCGGAGGATCCCCACGAGCTGGTGAACCTGGCCAACGACAAGACCCGGCGCAGCGAGGTGCGCGACAGGTTCGAGGAGCTGCTGGAAAGGGAGGCCGAGATGGCGGTCGCCGGCTAGGCGGGATCCGGGAGCCGGCCCCGGGCAGGATCGGTGAGCGGGGCGACTGGTTGCCGGCTGGCGGGGTGCGGGAGGTGTTGCCCCGGCTAGGCGGGATCCGGGAGTCGGCCCTGGGCGGCAGCGAGCGCCCAGGGGTAGTCGGGCTTCCCGCTAGGGCTGCGCTGGACCTCGCCCACCACGTGGAACTGGCGAGGGATCTTGTAGCCGGCGATCTTGCTGCGGCAGTGAGCCTGGAGGTCGCGGACCTCGAGGGCGGCTCCTTCGCGGAGCTGTACCACCGCGGCCACCCGCTGGCCCCAACGCTCGTCGGGCACCCCGACCACCACGGCGTCGTAGATGTCGGGGTGTGACTTCATCGCGGCTTCTACCTCCTCGGGAAAGACCTTCTCGCCGCCTGAGTTGATGGAAACCGAGCCCCGTCCCAACAAGGTGACGGTCCCGTCGGCTTCGAGCATCGCGTGGTCGCCGGGCATGGCGAAGCGCCGCCCGTCCACGTCGACGAAGGTTTCCGCTGTCTTGACGGGGTCGTTGTAGTACTCGAGGGGGATGTTGCCGGTGCGCGCCAGCCTCCCCACGACGCCGCTTCCCGGTGGTAAAGGTCTCATGCTCTCGTCCAGTACCACGGTGTCGGCGCTCGGTCTCACCCGGGGGCCTCCCTTCATGGTGGTCTTATCGCGTTCCACCAGGGTGTAACCGTTGGCACCGGTCTCCGAGGAGCCGATCGCCTCTGAGAGGATCACGTCGGGGAGGTGACCGAAGAGGTCGTCCTTGACCGAGGGAGAGAAGACCGCGGCCGTGCTGCTGATCGCGAGTAGAGAGGACAGGTCGTTAGGGGCGTCGGGGCCGTCGAGCGCGTCGACGAGGGGCCGCGCCATGGCGTCGCCGGTGATCATCACGGTGTTCACCTTCTCCAGCTCCACGAGCTGCCACACGAGCTTGGGATCGAAGCGGGCTACAAGCACGACCTTGTTGCCGACGAAGCTGGTTCCCATCACACCCCACTGGGTGGCGCCGTGCATGAGCGGTGCGATGGGTAGGCTCGTGATCTGGTCACCGGCTGCCTCGCCCCGCTCGACCATCTGCTCGGGTCGCTCCACCCGCTCGCCGGTCACATGGTCGATGCCACCGCCCAATGCGAAGAACACGTCTTCGTGACGCCAGACCACGCCCTTGGGCATTCCCGTCGTGCCACCCGTGTAGAGGATGTACACGTCGTCTGCCGACCTGGGGGCGAAGTCGCGTTCTGGCCCTTGTTCCGCCAGGGCCTTCTCGTATGGGATCGACCTCACCTGGGCGGCCGCCGATGCTGCCTTCTCGCCGGGGTCTTCGATCCGGTCCTCCACCACGAGTGAGTGGCGCAGTCTCGGCAACCGATGGAGGACCGCTGCCACCCTGGGGGCGAGCTGGCGCTGGTATATCAGGCTGACCAGGTCGGCGTTGGCGAAGAGGTACTCAAGCTCTTCCTCCACGTACCGGTAGTTGATGTTGACCCAAACGGCGCGCAGCTTGAACACCGCCCAGAGGGCTTCGACCCACTCGACGCAGTTGTAGGCGTATATGCCGACGTGGTCACCGGGCCCTACGCCGTTGGCGGCCAGGTGGTGTGCGAGCCTGTTCGCCCGCTCGTCCATCTCACGAAACGTGCGGCGCTCACCCTCGGCAACCAGGTACTCCCGTTCCCCGAACGCGTCGACGGCGGCCTCGAACAAGTCCGCCAGGTTGAACTCCATGCCGGGAAGTAGACCACTCGCCGCCGAGACGGGGCAACCGTCGGGGACCTGGCCAGAGCCTAGGCCGCGGCCCTTATCCGGTACCAGAAGTCCCTTCTCATCACGGCCAGGTCGGTGTCGGCCTCCACAGGCTCGTCGATCGGTGCGGCTTCGATCCGCAGCGCCGACATGTCCATGGGCGCATGATCTCGAAGCCTGTCGATAAGCCGTCGGAGACACCCGGGGTCTCCGTAGGACAGTATGGTCGTGCCGTCGACGAGGGCCAAGCCGGTGGCCGACCCGTCGAATAGGCCGCAAGCCTCGTGACGCCAGTCCTCCAGCGCGAACAGACGTATGGCGCCCCGTTCCTCGAAGGCGATACGCATGAACCAGCCGTCGTCCAGGGCCGGCGCGGGGATGACGCGGGCCGGTTGCCGCAACAGGTGTGAGAGCACGGCGATCTCGCGCTCGGTGGGTCCCTCCAGGCAGGCTGTCCAGCGGTCCACGTTCACGTAGGCCTCGGGACCCGCGTGAGGCCCGCGGAGTCGCATGAAGCCGCATCGCTGGAGCTCCCCGCCGATGAGGTGGTCGCCGGCCCTGCGAAAGGCCACACTCGCCTGCATGCCGCAGCGAAGCCAGAACGGCACGACGATCACACCGCCCCGGTCGAGCTGGGTCATCCAGTGGCGTGACAGGTCCCAGATGCCGACGGTCGCCTCGATCTTGTCGAAGGGAGCCCCGTCGGGTGCACCCAGCCATCCGTCTCCGACCCTGACGTCGATCGGTGCCACTCCGATCAGTTCCGCCGCTTCCAGGTTGGCCGTGGCCTGTTCCACCACGTCGGGAAGGATGTCAACCGAGATCACATGCCCTGTCGGTCCGGCGATGTGAGCCAGGATCGCCGCGTTGTAGCCCGTGCCGGCACCGATCTCCAGCACGTGGTCACCGGGCTCTACGCCGAGCTGGGTGACCATGATCGCCATGATGTCAGGCGCGCGCTCGACGAACTGATCGGCATCCCGGCGTCGTCGTAGCGGGTGGGTACCGCCTCGTCGGGTGCGTAGATCTTCTCGACCGACGTGTCGGGAAGAAAGAAGTGGCGGGGCACGGCACGGAAGGCCGCCTCTACCGCGCGGTCGCAGACCAGCCCGCGGGAGACCAATCCCGAGACCATCCTGTCGTTCAGCCCAGCCCGGTAGTCATTCATGGACCCACCGCCACAGCTTCGCGCTATTCGTGAACCAGCCCCTCCTGTCGCGGCGCGGGTCTCCGGCTAAGGTCGATTTTGGACCTGGATCAGCTGAATCAGAGGAAAGGGGACCATGGCAGGCATCGTCGCCTACGGGGCATACGTGCCCTATCACCGGCTCGAGCGCCCGGCGATCGCTGCCGCCCTGGGTGTCCCCGCGGGGAAGGGTGCGAGGTCGGTGGCGTCTTACGACGAAGACACCACCTCCATGGGGGTCGAGGCGGCGAGAAACGCGCTACGCGGCGTCGGCGCTCCTGCGGTCGACGCAGTCGCTTTCTCGACCGTGGACCCGGCCTATCTCGACAAGACCAACGCGACCGCGGTCCACGCCGCCTTGGACCTGGACCCGGTGGCGGCGGCCACCGACCGCAACGGCTCGGTTCGCGCCGCGTTCCTCTCGCTGCGGGGCGACCTGGAAGCTGCCTCCGACAAGATGGCGCTGAGCATCGTGTCGGACATCCGCACCGGCCTGGCGGGTGGTGCCGACGAGCGAGAAGGCGGTGACGGTGCGGCGGCCTTCCTCATCGGTCCGGGGAGCGACGGCCGGCCCGTGATGGCCGAGCTCCTGGCATCGGCCTCGGCGACAGCGGAGTTCCTCGACCGCTGGCGCACCCCTGGCGACGGCTTCTCCCAGGTCTGGGAGGAACGCTTCGGCGAGCACGCCTACCTCCCCCTAGCCGAGTCAGCGTTCTCCCAAGCCTTGAAGAGAGCCGGAATCAGCGTGGATGAGATCGACCATCTGGTGGTCGCCGGTCCCCAGCAACGGGCGGTCAAGAGGTTCGCCGCGTCCTCGGGCGTGCGCCGCGAGGCGGTTGCCGACGACATGGCCGCCGAGATCGGCAACGCCGGCGCCGCGCAGTTCGGGATCATGGTGTCGGACGTACTCGACAGAGCCGGGCCCAACCAGATCGTGACCGTGGTGTCGATGGCTGACGGCGCAGACGTCATCATGCTGCGAACGACTGAGGCCGTAGGAGGCGGGCGTCCGCACGGCGACTCGGTACGCGCCCAGATAGCCTCGACCCGGGGGGGCCTTCCCTACGACACGTTCTTGACGTGGCGGGGACAGCTGAGGCGAGAGCCTCCAAGGCGCCCCGATCCCGACCGACCGGCCGCCCCGCCTTCGTTCAGGGCGGAGGAGTGGAAGTTCGCCTTCGCGGGTAGCAGGTGCATCGCGCGGCCCGGGGGCCATGAGTGCGGCATGCGCCATCTCCCCCCTCAGAGGGTCTGCGTACGATGCCACTCGGTGGACCAGATGGTGTCCGAGGGGTTCGCAGACACCAGGGCGACCGTCGCCACCTTCACAGTGGACCGCCTGGCCTTTTCGCCCAGTCCTCCGCTGGTCGCCGCAGTCCTGGACTTCGACGGTGGGGGCCGGTTCCGCTGCGAGCTGACCGACGTGGACGCTTCGGCGGTGGCCATCGGTGATCGGGTGGAGATGACCTTCCGGCGCCTCTACACGGCCGGCGGGGTGCATGATTACTTCTGGAAGGCGAGGCCCATCAGGAGTCATCACGAGGAGACCATCAGGGGCCAAAAGGAGGAGAGCTGAAATGGCATCCAACGGCATCCGCGACCGCGTGGCGATCATAGGGATGGGCTGCACCCCGTTCGGAGAGCACTGGGACCGGGGCGTGAACGAGATGGTCGTCGACTCGACATCGGACGCCCTGTCCTCGGCCGGCGTGCCCCTGGACGAGATAGACGCCTTCTGGCTGGGCACCCTCGGCTCGGGTGACAGCGGGTTGACGCTCTCCCGGCCGCTCAAGATCGACTACAAGCCCGTCACCCGCGTGGAGAACTTCTGCGCCACGGGGTCGGAGGCGTTTCGCAACGCCTGCTACGCGGTGGCATCCGGCGCCTACGACATCGTCATGGCCGTGGGAGTCGAGAAGCTGAAGGACGGAGGCTACTCGGGGCTGACCCGCGGCCTTCCTCCGAGCGACGGAACCGCGGTGGGGCTCAGCGCGCCGGCGGTGTTCAGCTTCATATTCCCTGCATACGCCAAGAAGTACGGCGTCGACGAGAAGGAGCTGAAGGAAGTCATCACGAGGATCGCGTGGAAGAACCATTTCAACGGAGCCCGCAACCCACGCGCGCAGTTCCAGAAGGAGGTCTCAATGGAGACCATCTCCAACTCGCCGCTGATGGCGGGTTCTCTCGGTATCTTCGACTGCTCGGGGGTGAGCGACGGATCGGCGGCGGCGATCATCGTCCGTGCCGAGGACGCCCATCGTTACTGCGAGAGGCCCCTCTACGTGAAGGCGCTGGCTTTTGCCGCCGGGCCGGCCGCAGGGCCGGCCGATCCCTCCTATGACTACACGACCTTCGAAGAGGTCGTTCGCTCTGCAGATGACGCCTACCGCCAGGCCGGGATCTCCGATCCGAGGGAGGAGCTGGCCATGGCCGAGGTTCACGACTGCTTCACGCCGACCGAGCTGGTGCTGATGGAGGACCTGCGGTTCGCCGAAAGGGGATCCGCCTGGAAAGAGGAGCTATCGGGCACTTTCGACCTCGAAGGCGAGCTCGCCGTGAACCCCGACGGCGGGCTCAAGAGCTTCGGCCACCCCGTCGGGGCGTCGGGATTGCGCATGCTCTTCGAGTGCTGGCTCCAACTTCGAGGCGAGGCGCCCGACAACCGGCGGGTCGCTGCGGTGGGGCGGGGCCGCAACCTCGGCTTGACCCACAACCTCGGCGGAGGGCCGGGCGAGTGCGTCAGCTTCGTCAGCGTCGTGGGAAGCGAGCCCAGCGGTTGATACCAGGCGCTCCCCCCGTCCGCCCGGGCGGCGGGCTAGTCGAGCTCGAGCGAGGCTGACCGCACAGGTGCGGGGGCGCCCAGCGCGCTCATAATCGACGAGGCGATCCCGGCTGGGTCGAGGCCCACGTCGGCGAGGATCTGAGCCGGCTTGCCCTGGGGGATGTATTCGACGGGCGTCCCCAGAACCAGGACCGGCGGAGCCTGTCGGGTGGTGCTCAGGGTGGCGAGCTGATCGGCGATGAACGCTCCGGCACCTCCCACGCGCACGCCGTCCTCCACGGTCACCACCAGCCTGTGTGCCACCGCGTCGGCGAGCATTTCCGGGTCCAGGGGCTTGATCACGCGCACGTCCCAGATCGTGGCCGACACTCCCGAGGCCGCCAGCTTCTCGGAGGCGCCCTCGACCGCCTCGAGCATCTTGCCGACCGCGAGCAAGCAGACGCTCCCGTCGCCCTGGAGAACCTTTCGCCCGTGAAAGCCCGATCCGACCTGGTCAGGCGGAACCGTGCGCGCAGGTGTCTTCGGGTACCGGATCGCCGCGGGGCCGTCCAGGGAAAGGGCGTCGTGGAGCATTAGAGGCAGCTCTTCGGCCGAAGACGGGGCGAACACGGTCATCCCCGGGATCGTGAGGCAGAGGGCGAGGTCCAGCACACCGTGGTGGGAGGGACCGTCGTCCCCGGTGATCCCGGAGCGGTCGAGGGCGAACACGACAGGGGACCCGTGCAAGCCGACGTCCAGGTTTGCCTGGTCGAAGGCCCTGCTGAAGAACGTCGAGTAGAGCGCCACCACCGGCCGTAGACCCGCCATGGCCATGCCCGACGCGGCGGTCACCGCGTGCTGCTCGGCAATGCCGACGTCGAAGCAACGGTCCGGGAAGCGAGCCTGGAAGGGAAGCAGCCCGGTGGGTCCGGGCATGGCCGCCGTGACCGCGACCACCTCGGGGCGCGTCTCGCCGATCTCGAGCATGGCCTGGGTGAAGGCGTCGGTGTACTGAAGGGGGGCGGCTCCGGTCACCTGGGCCGGACCGCGTGGAGGCTGCACCTTCAGGTCGTGCAGGCACTGAACGTCGTCCTCCTCGGCCGGCCCGTAGCCCCTGCCCTTCTGCGTGAGGACGTGGACGACGATCGGCCCATCGTCCCATGCGGCGGCGTTTCGCAGCGCCTGCTCCATACCGCCGATGTCGTGGCCGTCCAGGGGGCCCGTGTAACGCACACCTAGCGACTCGAAGAACACGTGGGGCTCGATGACCTCACGGAGGGCAACCGCGAGTCCCTGGGCACTCGTGTACACAAGGCTGCCCACACCAGGCAGGTCGCGGAGGACGTTCTTGATTCGCTGGCGGGCCTGAACGTAGGACTGGTTGAGTCGGAGCCGGGTCAGGCTCTCGGAGAGCTTCGAGATGGTCGGCGAGTACGAGCGCCCGTTGTCGTTGAGCACGATGACCACGCGCCGCGCGCTGTGGCCCAGGTTGTTGAGCGCCTCGTAGGCCATCCCTCCGGTGAGGGCCCCGTCGCCGAGTATTGCCACGATGCGCCGCCTGGAGCCGTCCCCGCGGTCGGGGCGCAGATCGAAGCCTGTCGCTATCCCATGCGCGTAGCTCAAGATGGTGGAGGCGTGGCTGTTCTCCACCCAGTCGTGGTCGGACTCCTCGCGCGAGGGGTACCCCGACAACCCGCCCGCCTGCCGCAGGGTTGCAAAAGAGTCGCGCCTCCCGGTGACCAGCTTGTGCACGTAGGCCTGGTGACCCGTGTCCCAGAGGATCACGTCGCGAGGCGAGTCGAACACCCGGTGAACCGCCAAGGTGAGCTCCACCGCCCCCAGGTTGGACCCGAGGTGACCGCCCGTCGCGGTTACCGCCTGGACTATGAAGCTGCGTATCTCTGCGCCAGGACCTCCAGCTCGGCCGGTGTCAGCTCGCGCAGGTCGGCCGGGCTGTCTATCTGGTCAAGGATCATCGGCAGCCTCCTCCGACTAGCTACGCTACCGCCCGAAGCGGCAGGGTGAGTGCTCACCCGCTCCCGCCCAGGGGAGGACGGCCAGGGACGCGCCCGGCCCGCGGGAGCAGGCCACATGGCGCCGGAGGACCCTACCTATGAGACTCGAGGGCCACGGGGGAGAGCTTGCGGTGGGGGTGCTCACGCGCTTTGGCGTGGAGGAGGTCTTCACCCTCTCGGGAGGCCACGTCTTCCCCGTCTACGACGCCTGCGTGAGGGCAGGGGTGCGCATAGTCGACGTGCGCCACGAGCAGACGGCCGGCTTCGCGGCCGAGGGTATGGCCAAGCTGAATCGACGCCCGGGCGTGGCGGTCCTCACAGCCGGGCCCGGGGTCACCAACGGCGTCAGCGCGCTCACCACGGCCCATTTCAACGGCTCCCCCCTGGTGGTGCTCGGCGGAAGGGCGCCGAAGGGGCGATGGGGTGCCGGCTCGCTTCAGGAGCTCGACCACGTTCCCATCGTGTCGAGCATCACCAAGCGGGCGGTGACCGCCGAGGAGACGTCCTCGATCGCCGACTTCGTGGCCGAGGTCATGCGGGCCTCGCTCGTCCCCCATCGAGGGCCGGGCTTCGTCGATCTTCCGTTGGACGTGCTCTTCGGCCGCGGCCAGGCAGAGCTAGACGACGCCGACCTCGCCCCTGCCCAGGGCCAGGAGGCGGATCCCGACGAACTACAAGAGGCTTCCCGGCTCCTCGCAGGGGCAGAGCGCCCTGTGCTCATCGCAGGTGGCGACGTCTGGTGGGCCGGCGCCTGGGAGGCGCTCAGGCTCCTCGTGGAAGAGCTGAGGGTTCCCGCGTTCGTGAACGGGCTGGGCCGGGGATGTCTCGCGGCCGACCACGAGCTGGCGTTCTCGAGGGCGCGGCCGCTGATGAAGGAGGCGGATGTCATCGCCGTGGTCGGCACTCCTCTCGACTTCCGACTGTCCTTCGGCGAGTTCCCGTCGGCCCGGGTCGTCCATGTGGTCGACGACCCCGCCGGCCGCTCCACCCACTCGAAGGTGGCAGTGTCGCCTGCGGGGGATCTGGCGCGGGCCCTGGAGGGAATGGCGTGTCCGGGCGCCCGGAGGGCGGATCACGAGCCTTGGATCGCCCGGCTAGGGGCCGAGGAGAGGATGCGAAGGCGAGCCGAAGCAGACCAGCTGACCTCCGGTTCCCGTCCGATCCATCCGGTAAGGGTCTACGGAGAGCTCACGCGCCGGCTGGACCGCGACGCGGTGGTGGTGGGCGACGGCGGGGACTTCGTGTCGTTTGCGGGGCGCCTGGTTGAGTCGTATCTGCCGGGCCGCTGGCTCGACCCCGGGCCCTACGGGTGTCTGGGAACGGGCATGGGCTACGCGGCGGCGGCCCGACTGGCGCATCCCGACGCCCAGGTGGTCGCCTTGCTCGGCGACGGCGCCGCGGGGTTCTCCTTGATCGACGTGGACACCTTGGTGCGACATCGTCTGCCTGTCGTAATGATCGTCGGGAACAACGGCATCTGGGGTCTGGAGAAGCACCCCATGCATGCTCTGTACGGATACGACGTGGCGGCCGATCTCCAGCCAGGATGCAGGTACGACGAGGTCGTGAGGGCCTTGGGCGGAGCGGGGGAGACGGTTGCCGAGCCCGGGGACGTCGGGCCCGCGCTGGACCGGGCGCTGGCCTCGGAAGTGCCCTACATGGTGAACGTGCTGACAGACCCCGCAGTTACCTACCCGCGCTCGTCCAGCCTTGCCTGAGCGCGAGCCGGCGACCGGTACCATGACCTTTCCGTCCGAGTGGGTCAGGAGGCGTCGGTGTGATCGAACCGTCTGTGGTCGAACGCGTGCTTGGGGACGCACTGCGCACCGGGGGAGATTTTGCCGAGCTGTTCGCCGAGGACAGGCGGAACACGTCGGCTTCGCTCGACGACGGCAAGATCGAGGAGCTGGCGTCCGGCCGCGACCGGGGTGCCGGCATCCGCGTGGTTGTAGGCGAGACCACCGGTTACGCCCACACCGCCGACCTCTCCGAGTCGGGCTTGCGTGTGGCAGCCGAGGCAGCCGCCGCCGTCGCTCGCCGGGGCGGGGGTTTCCGTACGGTCGGGTTGAAGGGCGAGATGGCCCCCCAGCGCCAGGGCGCGTCGATTCGCCCGGAGGACGTCGACAAGTCGGCAAAGGTCGAGCTGCTCGCCCGAGCGGACGAGGCGGCGCGCTCCCAGGGAAGCTCGGTATCCCAGGTGATGGCCGGCTATGGAGACAGCCGGAGGCGCATCCTGGTCGCCAACACCGACGGGCTGCTTGCGGGCGACGACCAGGTAAGGACCCGTTTCGTTGTGTCGTGCGTGGCCCTGGGCGACACGGGCCTCCAGACGGGCTACGAGTCCGTCGCCCAGACGATCGGGTTCGAGCTCTTCGAGAAGACGACGGTGGAAGAGGTGGCGAGCGTCGCCTCCCGGCGAGCGCTCACGAAGCTGTCCGCCCGCCCCGCTCCTAGCGGGGAGCTCCCGGTGGTCTTGAAAGGTGGGAGCGGCGGGATCCTCTTCCACGAGGCTTGCGGTCACGGGTTGGAGGCCGACCACATCGCCAAGGACAGCTCGGTCTACACGGGTCAGGTCGGAGAACTGGTGGCTAGCCCGCTGGTCACCCTCGTCGACGACGGCACCATGGGTCCGGAGTGGGGCAGCTACTCGATCGACGACGAGGGAAGACCGGCCCAGCGCAACGTCCTCATCGATCGAGGGGTGCTCACCGACTACATGTGGGACTTCCTCAGAGCGCGCAAGGAGGGCCGGCAGTCCTCGGGCAACGGCCGCCGGGAGAGCTACCAGCACCTGCCGATGGTTCGCATGACCAACACCTACTTGTTGAACGGCGACGAGGAGCCGGACGAGCTGGTGGCTCAGACGCCCAACGGCGTGTATGTAGCCAAGCTGGGCGGCGGGCAGGTGAACACGGCCACCGGCGACTTCGTCTTCGGGACCACCGAGGCCTACCTGATCGAGAACGGGAAGCTCACCGAGCCGTTGAGGGACGCCAACCTGATCGGGAACGGGCCCGAGGTGCTGCGACGCATAGACGCGGTCGCCAACGACTTCGCAATGGGCCCCGGGACATGTGGCAAGGACGGCCAGGCCGTCCCCGTGGGCTGCGGCCAGCCGACGCTTCGAGTGACCGGCGTCACGGTCGGAGGAACTGCGGGTGCATGACGGCCACGACCTCGGCGAGCTGGCGGGCCGCATCGCCGGCTGGGCCCATGACGGCGAGGAGGTAGAGGCCTACCTGGCGCGGGAGAGCGAGACATCGGTGCGGGCCTTTGGCGGCGAGATCGAGTCGCTGTCCTCAGCCGAGTCCGCCGGCGCCGGCGTCAGGGTCGTCAGGGGACATCAACAGGGTTTTGCCTACGCGGGGTCCCTCGAAGAGCCTGTTTTGGCCGAGACGCTCGCGGAGGCGCGCGACAACGCTTCCTTCGCGACCGCCGACGAGAACGTAGGCCTCGCGAAGCCCGACGGCGTCGACCCGGCCGACCTGGACCTGTGGCGGCCGGATCTTGTGTCCTTTCCCACAGATCGCAAGATGGAGATGGCGCTCGACCTCGAAAGGCGGGTGCGGGACGGAGACTCGCGGATTCGCCAGGTCGAGCAGGCTAACTACGGGGACGGTGCCGTCGAGGCCGCGGTCGCGACCACGACGGGAATCGCGGTGTCGTTCCGGCAGACAGCGTGCTTCTTGTCGGCCTACGCCATCGCGGGCGCTGGTGACGACACGCAGACGGGCGGCGGATACTCCGTCGGCCGGACGCCTGGGGAGCTCGACCCCGACGAGGCGGCGGGCGACGCGGTCGAGAGGGCCACTCGCCTCCTCGGCGCGCGCAAGGCTCGCTCCACGAAGCTGACCGCGGTCTTCGACCGTCGGGTCACAACCAGCCTTCTCGCCGTGCTCTCGGGGACGCTGTCGGGTGACGCCGTCTCCAAGGGTCGCTCCCTCTTCGCCGACCGCCTGGGTGAGCGGGTCGGCGCGGGCCAGCTGACCTTGGTGGACGACCCCACCGACGCATCCGCCTACGGCGCGGCCTCCCACGACGCGGAGGGCCTGGCGACCAGGCGCAACGTGCCGATCGAACGAGGGAGACTGAAAGGCTTCCTCTACGACACCTACTCGGCGCGCAGGGAATCGACGGTGTCGACGGCGTCATCCGTGCGGGCGGGCTTCAAGTCCACGCCCGGCGTCGGGTGCCGGGCCCTCTCACTGGCGCCGGGAGACCTCGACCAGCAGGGGGTGATCGCCGCCGTCGGCGAAGGATTCTTCGTGCAATCGGTGACCGGGGTTCATTCCGGCGTGAACCCGATCAGCGGCGACTTCTCGGTGGGGGCCGAGGGGCTGATGATCAGAGACGGGGAGCTCGCCGAACCGGTGCGAGAGGTGACGATCGCCTCGACCGTCCAACGGATCCTTCTGTCGATCCTCCACATCGGATCCGACCTCGAGTGGCTTCCCGGAGTGGCGGCGGGAGTGACCCTCGCAGTGGGCGACGTGAGCCTGAGCGGCTCCTAGGGCTGTCTCGAGAAGCGGCGCGGGCCAGAGGAAGAGGGCCTAGGCGTTTGGGCTAGGAAGCGGCCGCCTGCGAGCTCGAGGTCTTCGTCGAGGAGCCCGAGCCGGTGGAAGCGCCAGAGCCCGAGCCGGCAGAAGAGCCGGAGTCGCTGGAAGAGCCCGAGCCGGTGGAGGCGGGGGCGGACTCGGATCCTCCCGATCCGTCGGATCTCTTCGAGTCAGTGGATCCCTGCGAGTCAGCGGAGCCGGACGAAGAGCCGTCAGTGCTCGAGGACTCCGCACCGGCGCCTGCCTTGGCAGGGGCCTTCTCCGAGCGGCTGTCGTTCCGGTAGAAGCCGCTGCCCTTGAAGGAGATCCCGATGCTCCCGAACACCTTTCGCAGCTGGCCGTCGCAAGCCGGGCAGCTGGCGAGGGGCTCGTCGGTGAAAGCCTGCACCACATCGAGGTGCTGACCGCACGACTTGCAGGCGTACTCGTAGGTCGGCATCCAGAAGCTTCCTTTCACGGTTAGCACTCGATGGCTTCGAGTGCCAATCTTAGCGTGTGGCCTATCCTGGCACGATCGACCAGGTCAGAAAAGCTCTCATCCCGGCAGCGGGCCTAGGCACCCGCTTCCTCCCGGCAACCAAGGCGGTGCCCAAGGAGATGATCCCCCTCATCGACAAGCCGGGGATCCAGTACGTGGTGGAGGAGGCGGTCCGGTCAGGAATCGACGACGTCCTGGTGGTCACCGGCAGGGGCAAGGAGACCCTGGAGGACCACTTCGACCGCTCGACGGAACTGGAGCGCCAGCTGGAGGCCTCGGGCAAGGATTCGGAGCTGGCGATGGTGCGGGCGGTGGCCTCGCTCCCCCGCATCCATTTCGTCCGCCAGGGCCAGCCGCTCGGTCTGGGGCACGCCGTGGGAATGGGGCGGCAGCACGTCGGCCAAGCGCCCTTCGCCGTGCTCTTGCCCGACGACCTGATGGACGAGGGCGTCTGCCTCCTGAAGCGGATGCTGGACGTGCACCGCAGTCACGCGGTGACGGTCCTGGCCCTCACCCCGGTCCCGGCCGCCGAGATATCCCTGTACGGGTGTGCGGGCGTCGAGGAGGTGGAGCCCGGGCTGGTCCGGGTCCTCGAGCTGGCGGAGAAGCCCTCGCCGCGAGAGGCGCCCTCGAATCTGGCGGTCGTGGGCAGGTACGTGCTCACCCCCGCGATATTCGATGCGCTGGACGCGGTGGGCCCGGGCCGGGGCGGTGAGATCCAGCTCACCGACGCCATCGCCGCCCTGATGCGAACCGAGGACGTCTACGGGTGCGTGTTCACCGAGGGCCGCTACGACACAGGCAACAAGCTCGACTTCCTTCGGGCCACCGTGGAGCTGGCTCTCAAGCACCCCGAACTGGGCCCCCCCTTCAAAAGGATGCTGTCCGAGCTCGGAGGCCTCGACACTTAGATGACCGAAGGCGCGCCTTGTCCCTGATCCCGCTCGAGGAGGCTCAGGCACACGTCTGGGGCTCGTGTGGCCTTCTCGCGCCCCGGTCGCTGCCGCTGGAGGGCGCGCTCGGATGCGTCACGTCGGCCCCGGTATCGGCCCGGGAGGACGTGCCGCCTTTCGCCAACACGGCCATGGACGGTTACGCGGTCAGGTCGGCCGACACCGGGGAAGGCTGCGCTTCGCTGGAGGTGGTCGGGACCCTGGCCGCCGGAGCGGCGCCCGACATCGAGGTCGGGCGCGGGCAAGCCGTTCGGATCATGACCGGAGCGCCCATGCCCCCCGGCGCGGACGCCGTGATCATGGTCGAGCGGACTCGCCTGGTCGAGGGCGGCCGCCGTGTGGCCGTCGGGGAGGTACAGGCGGGAGAGAACGTGCGCGGGGCCGGGGAGGACCTGGCCTCAGGCCAGTTGGTCTTCGGCGAGGGCACCCTGCTAGGACCGGGGCACATCGGGGTGCTGGCCAGCCTGGGCATGTCAGAGGTGGAGGCCTATCCCAGGCCCAGGGTCGGGGTTCTCTCCACCGGTGACGAGCTGGCCGAAGGGGGACGCCCGATGCGTCACGGGCAGATCCGCGACGCGAATCGCCCGGCTCTCCTCGCACTTGTCGGGCAAGCGGGCTTCGAGGCGCTGGACCTCGGTATAGCCGGAGACACCGAGGACGAGATCACCAGGGCCATGGAGAAAGGGCTCGCCGAGACCGACGCCATCCTCACGAGTGGCGGGGTCAGCGTGGGCGACTTCGACTACGTGAAGGTGGTGCTCGATCAGCTGAGCGGTGGCGGTATGCGGTGGATGCAGGTGGCCATCAAGCCCGCCAAGCCGCTCGCCTTCGGCAACGTCGGGAACAGGCCCGTCTTCGGGCTGCCCGGGAACCCCGTATCGTCGATGGTCAGCTTCGAGCTGTTCGCGCGGCCGGCCCTTCGCAAGATGATGGGCCGTTCCGATACCCGGCGGCGGCACGTAGATGCCGTCTGCGACGAAGCCCTGCGCCGCCCAAGAGACGGAAAGCTCCACTTCGTGAGGGTCGCCGCGACGACGGACGCCTCAGGGCGCTACCGCGTGCGCCCATCAGGCGGCCAGGGCTCCCACATGTTGTGGTCGATGGCGCTGGCCAACGCGTTGGCGGTGGTCCCCGACGGAGAAGGGCTCGAGGCGGGGGCGACCGTTACCACCATGCTGCTCGAATAGCGTGGAGCACATGAGCGACTCGGCGGCCTCCCCCCTGGTGGACCCCTTCGGTCGTCGGGTGCGCGACCTGCGGGTGTCGGTGACCGACCGCTGCAACTTCCGGTGCACGTACTGCATGCCCGAGGAGGGGATGACCTGGCTCCCCCGCGAGGAGCTGCTCACCTTCGAGGAGATTGTGCGGGTGGCGAGGCTGTGCGTGGAACGCTTCGGTTTCGACGGGATCCGGCTCACCGGCGGCGAACCGACGGTCAGGGCTCAGCTCCCGTCGCTCGTCAGGATGCTCGCTCCGCTGCGAACGCCCCAGGGGGAGCCGGTAGACCTCAGCATGACCACCAACGGAGCGACCCTGGGCCTGGTCGCCGACTCCCTGCGCGGCGCGGGGTTGAGACGGGTCAACATCTCCTTGGACTCTCTGCGTCGCGAGCGCTTCGCCGGCATCGCGCGGCGCGACCAGCTGGACCGTGTGCTCGACGGCATCGACTCCGCCCTCCGGGCCGGCTTCTCTCCGGTGCGCGTCAACGTCGTGGTGGTGCGGGGGTTGAACGACGACGAAGCCGTTGACTTTGCGACCTTCGGGCGGAACAAGGGCGTCGAGGTTCGCTTCATCGAGTTCATGCCCCTCGATGCCGAACAGGGCTGGAGCATGGACCGGGTGGTTCCTTCCGAGGAGGTGCTCAGGACTATTGACGCGGTGTACCCCCTGGAGCCTCTCAGCCACGGGCCTGAGCCCGCGTCGCGCTACCGCTACCTCGACGGCAAGGGGCAGGTGGGCGTCATAGCGTCGGTGACGGAGCCATTCTGCGGCGACTGTGACCGCGTACGCATCACCGCCGAGGGCCAGTTCCGCACCTGCCTGTTCGCCCTGGACGAGCACGACCTCAAGCGCGTCATGCGTGAAGGCGGCTCCGACGACGACCTCGCCCGTGAGATCGAGGCGGCCGTGGGGACCAAGTGGGCCGGTCACCGCATAGGTCACGTTGCCTTCGTGAGGCCTAGCCGCAGCATGAGCCAGATCGGCGGTTGAGGCCCAGGCCCCCGCCCGCCGCCCCCGAGGTTCGCACCGAAGCAGGCTGGCTCCCCACGGTTCTACACTTTCGACATGCCAGCCGATCGGGGCCTCACCCACCTCGACCCTCTCGGTCGCGCCCGGATGGTCGACGTCACCCCCAAGGAGCCGAGCCATAGAAGGGCCCTGGCCCGTTGCAAGGTCTTCATGCTGCCCGAGACCACCTCGAAGGTGACGAGCAACGCCATCAACAAGGGTGACGTCCTCGGGGCGGCGAGGATCGCCGGGATCCAGGCGGCCAAGAGGACGGCCGACCTCATCCCCCTCTGCCATCCTCTGCTGGTTGGCTCGGTTTATGTCAACTTCACCATCGGTGACGATTTCGTAGAGGTCGAGACACAGGTGGAGACCGTGGACCGGACCGGGGTGGAGATGGAAGCCATGACAGCGGCTGCCGTGGCGGCCCTCACCATCTACGACATGTGCAAGTCGAGCGACAGGTCGATGACGATCGGCGAGCTTGCACTGTGGGAGAAGGTGGGAGGTCGGTCCGGCACCTGGCGTCGGGCCACGCAGGCGGCGCCAGCATCAGCCGACCTCTGATAGTCATTCGATCAACTGTCGATCGATAGTGTGATCGACAAGGGCGGAAGGCGGCCCGAGCGCCGGAGGCTTCGACCGCTCGGGCCTGTTCGAATAGGCGTCGCCCAGCCCCGCGGGACCCGCCCGAGCATCCACCCGTGCTCTCGGGGCGCCTATTAAGGTCCGCGGAACGGAGGCAGGTGGAGGGGTTTGACCGCATTGGCACTGTTGGTGATCGCAATAATCTGGATTGCCGTGCTGGTGCCGCCCTTCCTGCGCAACCGCCGCGAGAGTCGGACCACGAACTCAATAGGCGAGTTCGAACGCCACCTCGGAGTGCTGAGGAGGGCCGGGCCCCCGGCACTGGTGGACCCCGCGCACACCCTCAAGGCGGCGACCCCGGCCTGCTCATCCCGACCGTTGAGCCTTCGTGGTCGAGACAGTGGGCCGCAGAGTCCCCGCCCCCCGCTATCTCCGGCGCCTTCAAGTGCTCCGGCTACGGCCGGGCCGAGTCGCACGATCCCGTCGAGCCCCAGCCGCCAGCGGACGCTTCAACGACGGCGGGATGTCGTGGCCGCTCTCCTGTCGAGCCTCTTCGGGTCTCTTCTGGTCGGCGTGATCCCGTCCCTTCGGATGGTCTGGGCCATGTCCGGCCTGTTCGGCCTGGGTCTGGTCACGTACCTTCTCCTCTTGATCCGGTTGAGGAGCCACGTCGCGGAGCGACAATCGAAGCTTGCCTACCTGCCGAGGCCCGTTCATCCCGGCGAGGCGGCGCTGCTCCTAGGGAGGTCGATCACCAGGACCGGCTAAGGGCGGCTAGGAAGGACTGACCGCTAGGAAGGACGGCCCCCTAGGAAGCGAGTGACCACCGACCTGTACGAGCGATTTCGGACCTTGAGGTTCGAGCGTCCCGCCCCCGGGATCCTTCGGGTGGTGCTGGACGCGCCCGGCCTCAACGCGGTGGGGCCCGATATGCACGGCGAGCTGGCCGACGTCTGGCTCACCGTCGACCGGGACCCCGACGTGCGCGTAGCCATGCTCGAGGGTGCAGGCGAGGCATTCTCCTCGGGCGGGAGCTTCGATCTGATCGATTCGATCATCTTCGACTACGAGGCCCGTACTCGCGTCCTCCGGGAGACCCGCGACTTGGTGTTCAACGTGATCAACTGCTCCAAGCCGATTGTCTCGGCCATACATGGACCCGCGGTCGGCGCGGGTCTGGTGGTGGCCCTGCTGGCGGACGTCTCCGTGGCCTCGAGATCGGCTCGGATCATCGATGGTCACACTCGGCTCGGCGTGGCGGCGGGTGACCACGCCGCGATCTGCTGGCCTCTGCTTTGCGGAATGGCGAAGGCGAAGTACCTGCTCCTCACTTGCCGTGACGTCTCGGGGGAGGAGGCCGAGCGGATCGGTTTGGTCTCCTTGAGCGTGGAGGAAGACCAGGTGCGGGAGCGCGCCTTGCAGATCGCTGTTGAACTCTCATCTGGCGCTCAGAGCGCCATCCGGTGGACCAAGCACACTCTGAACCACTGGTATCGAATGCTGGCACCGGTCTTCGACACCTCGGTGGCCTATGAGTTCTACGGTTTCTCGGGGCCGGACGCCGCCGAGGGCCTTGCGGCTCATCGAGATAAGCGCAGGCCCAACTTCTCCGGGCCCACGAGCGAATGATGCCCCCAGCGAATGACACCCCCAGGCACTTGGGACGATAGAAGACCGCCGTCGAGAAGATTTCCGCAGCGGCGGGGTGCGCACCACCTCAGGGTCCAGTAGCATCGCCATACCGACCGGCCGCGCAGCATCTGGCGATCCAGGAGTGCCGGCCCCCGATAAGCAATGGGTTCGGCCTCCATATGACCATAGGTACCGTCAAGTTGCCCTCGGTTGGCGCGATGGCGCGCCACGCGCTCCCGAGTGTCCTTGAAGGAGCAGTGGGACCAGCGGCGGTCTTCTACGGAATCCTCATGCTCATAGGGGTCAGAGGCGCGCTTATCGGAGCGCTGGCCTGGTCCTATGCCGCGGTTGCACGACGTTTGATGTTGGGCCGGGAGGTCTCGGGTCTCCTGATGCTCGGATCGGCCTTGTTGACGGTCCGCACCGTCATAGGGCTGGCGACGGACAGCGGGTTCATCTACTTCCTGCAGCCCAGCGTGGGGACCTTCCTCGTGGCGGTTGCCTTCCTGATCTCGGTAGCGTTGAAGAGGCCGCTGGCCGAGCGGTTGGCGAGGGACTTCTGCCCGCTGGACCCCGAACTGATGTCTCGTACCTTCGTGCGGCGCTTCTTCCTCAGGATCTCCCTTCTTTGGACGATGATCCTCCTTCTGAACGCGGCATTGAGCCTGTGGCTGCTGCTTTCGTCGTCGCTCGCCGAGTTCGTCCTGCTTCGCAACGCTGTGTCCTGGGGGGCGATGATCGGAGGGATCGCCCTGTCGACGTGGTGGTTCACCCGTACGTTGCGCGGGCAGTCGCTGCGGGTGCAATGGCGAGGGACCGTCTAGAGCGGTTCAGGCGTCCTTTCGTCCTCACCTTCAGACGTACCAGAACCGCGTGTCGCGGCACCCCCGATCGAGCTCGCCGGCGTGGCTCGCGATCGGGACCGCCTACCTCTCCGGTGCCATCCCCTGGAGCTACCTGGGCGCAAAATTGACACGCGGTGTCGATTTGCGCCGGGTGGGTCAGGGCACGGTATCCGGAACCAGCCTCTACCGGGTCGCGGGGTTCGTCCCCCTAGCAGCCGTGGGATGTCTTGAGGTGGCAAAAGGGTGCTTGGGACCCACACTGGCCAACGGGTCTGAGAGCGGTTGCGCGAAGGCCTTGGCGGGCGGCGCCTCGGTGGCCGGGCACAACTGGTCCGTCTTCCTCGGCGGGGCCGGGGGACGCGGCCTTTCGCCCGCCATCGGCGCTCTCCTGGTCGAGGCACCCGAAGGGGCGGCGTTGATCCTGGCCAGCCTCGCCTTGGGGCGCATGGTCCGCGAGACCGGCTTGGCTTCACTTGTCGCCATCGTCGGCCTGGCGCCACTGCTCAGGCGAACGAGAGGAAGCCCCGGCCGCAACGAGGCTCTCGCCGTGGCGACGCCGATCCTGGCCAAGCGGTTATCTGGAAACGAGAGGCCGGCCAGAAGGGGAGTCGCCCCGTATCTCAACCGTCTGCTGTTCGACGCCGACGACAGAGATTCCCGCCGTCGATAGGTCCGCGAGAAAAGGGAGAAGTCCCCGCCGCGATCCCGGCGGCTCTAGCCCTGCCGCGCGCAACCTCCCGACCAGGGCTGGGTCTTCGGGGGTTTTGCGATCGGCTCCGAAGTGGTATCTCCTGAGGGTCATGGGCGTCCTCGTGGTAACCGACAGCGCAGCCTCCCTCCCTTTCGAATCGGCCTCCGCATTGTCCATAACAGTGGTCCCGATGACCCTCGTGCTCGGAGGCGTCGTCTATGCCGACGGCGAGCTTTCCTCGGATGAGCTGCTTCATCGCATCGACAACGAATCAGTCACCACCGCGTCACCGAGTCCGGGAGACATGATCAAGCGCCTAGAGGCGGAGCTGACCGACGGTGGGGCTGTGATCCTCACGGTCTCGTCGCGCATGAGCTCCACCTTCGAGATCGCCCAGGCAGCGGCCCGCTATCTGGACCCCGAGAGGGTACGCGTCGTCGACACCGGGACGGCGGCCGGGGGTCAGGGTCTGGTCGCCCTCGCCGCCGGCGAGCGGGCGGCCATGGGCGCGGGCCTCGATGAGGTTGTGGCCACCGCTGAGGGCGTGGCCGCCCGCGTACGGCTCGTCGCGGCGCTGCAGACGATGGACTACTTGAAGAAGAGCGGTCGAGTGCCAGGCGCCGCCGCCTGGGCGGGACGGTTCTTCGGAGTCCAGCCGCTCTTCGAGTTTTCGCAGGGCCAAGTGCGGCCCCTTCGCCCTGCGATGAGCCA
The DNA here is from genome assembly GCA_963736925.1 of uncultured Actinomycetes bacterium. GTDB lineage: Bacteria > Actinomycetota > Acidimicrobiia > Acidimicrobiales > CAVTQP01 > CAVTQP01. Next base: position 2,470,428 of record CAVTQP010000003.1, on the reverse strand, counting down.
GCAGGGCGCCTTGGATCGACTTGTCGAAGCATGCCTGGCTAGGCGCTCCGTGTCGGCGCGCCTGCACGCGGCCGTCCTACATGCCCAGGCACCCGACACTGCGGACCGGCTGCTTGAAACGGTAGTGGCGTCGCCCGAGGCGGAGGTATTCGTGGCGCCGTTCAGCTCGGTGATGACCGCTCATACGGGACCGGGCTTGACGGGCTTGGCCTGGTGGTGGGAGGACTCCGGGCAGTCAGCGCAAGACTGAGGGGACCGAAGCAAGGCGGGAGTCTTGGGCGCGGTTGATCGTCGGTCCGTGACACCCTGGTTCCCGTGCGCCGCCCACGGGTGGGCGCGCCCGGCGCGCTTGCCCCGCCGCTGCCTGAGGTCTAGATAGGCCCAGAAGCCCCAACCGATGGGCACGACCGCCCAGAAGCTGACGATCCTGTAGAGAATCACCGTGGCCAATGCCGATTGCAGGTTCACTCCGTAGGCGGTCAACAGCACGGCGAGGCTTCCCTCGACCACGCCGAGACCCCCAGGGGTGATGGGAAGGCTGGCCGATATCTGGGTGATCCCGTAGATGACGAGGATCGCCCTCCAAGGCACCGAGATGTGCAGCGCCATCATGCAGGCGATCAGACAAGCGCAGTCGTCGATCCAGTTGAGCAGCGCCAGTCCGAGAACCTCCGCCCATTCCCAAGGGGAGAGCCTGACTGTCTCGATCCGCTCGACGACGCTTCCGATCGTATCTTCGGCCCTGCGGCCCCAAGAGAAGTGACTGGAGAACCAAGCCGCAAAAGCCTCGGTTTTGACCTTTACGTACCCGGACCTGCGGTTCAGGGTCAGCAACACGGCTCCCGCCACGGGTATGAGGGCCAGTGCTATTGCGGGCAGACGCAGGTTTCGCACCGGGCCGCTCGAGCCGGCAACCTCGATCCCAAGGGCCACCACCACGAACAAGGCGAAGCTGGAGATCGCACCGGCAACCAGGAGAACCCACACCGCCAGAACGCGGTCGGCGCCCCGGCGCCGGAGCTGCCCGAAGACCCACGCCCCCGACCAGGCCACTCCTCCGGGAAGCGTGAGCCCGAGGGCATTGCCCGCCAGGGTGATCTCGACCATCGTGCGCAGGTCGAGCCTTACCCCCCCGGCGCGTAGTAGCCATCGTTGAATCCTGGCGAAGATCACCATCGACGCGGCCTCGAAGACGACCGCGACGATCAACCATCCCCAGCGCAGGTTGGAGAGTCGGCCGGCCGCGTCGGCGAGGTCGTGGGCCTTGCCGACTCCGAGCCCTATGGCAGCACCCAGGAGGAGGATCGACAGCCAGGGCCGGAACTGAGGCCAGCGTCGCTTGAGCCAGCCCATCCCGGACTTGGCGGGGCTTGTGGCGGAGCCTGGTTTCGAGGATTGCTCCTCTGAAACCGCGGTAGTCCTCACGCTAGGAGCCTCTACTAGTCGCGGTACTCATCTTGGTCGAGTGGCTCTTCTTGAAGCTGCTCCAGGAAATCGGCCTCGGGAACCTCCGGAGGTGCGCCGCCAGTATCCCGGCGGCGGACGTCATCGTCCGCCAGCCTGTGTTGCTCCAAGACGTCAGCCTCAGGAGCATCCGCGGGCAGCTGCGGTTCGCCCGAGTCGGGGTCTTGGTCAAGAGCCGCATCGTCAGCCGGCTCTTGTCCCTCCGCTGCATCAGCTTCGCCCTGGGGCCGATCGGGCTGGTGAGCCCCATGGTCCACGTGTCTTGGGTCGTTAGCGCCGGTCATGGGTCCTTCCTTTGGCTGCTAAGGAGTGGCGACCGCGCCATACCCGCTGTCCGAGGTCGCCAACCGGAGCTCCAACCCCGACCCTAACTGGCTGCCGTCGCGGTCTGGCAGCCTTGATGAGGATGAGCATTAGGTGGCGATCTCCGAGGAGGCCGGCATGGTCCAGGATATCCGCATCAGCGACTTCGACCACGTGGTGTTGAACGTGAGCGACGCTGAACGGTCCATAAGCTTTTACTGCAATGAGCTGGGGATGGCACCCGTGCGCGTGGACGAATGGAGGCGGGACGAGGCGCCCTTTCCGTCGGTCCGGGTGAGCCCGTCGACGATCATCGACCTGCTGCCCACCCACCGCGGCGGACAGAACGTCGACCATTTCTGCTTGGTCGTCGAGCCGGTGGACTTCGTGACACTGAAAGAAAGCGGCCGATTCGAGGTGGTCGACGGGCCCGGCACACGCTACGGAGCCCGAGGTGACGGAACCTCTATCTACATCCGTGATCCGGATAGGAACCTGATCGAGCTGCGCTACTACATTTAGGTCGTATGAGCATGGAATACCGCCGGCTGGGCCGGTCTGGTCTCAAGGTGAGCGTCCTGTCGTTCGGGTCATGGGTCACGTTCGGCCCTCAGCTGGCCGACGACCTGGCCCTGCAATGCATGTCGGCTGCCTATGAGGCTGGGGTCAACTTCTTCGACAATGCCGAGGCTTACGAAGGGGGAGAGTCGGAGAGGATAATGGGTCGAGCCATCGCCAAGCTCGGATGGGCTCGTGAAGACTACCTGGTCTCTACGAAGCTGTTCTGGGGATTACGCGACACCGTCAACATGCAGAACACGCTCAATCGCAAGTACCTCCTCCAGGCGATCGATCGCTCCCTGGAGCGGCTAGGCCTTGATTTCGTGGACCTTCTGTTTTGTCACCGTCCAGACCCGGAGACACCGATAGAGGAGACGGTCTGGGCGATGCACGACATGGTTTCGAGAGGAAGTGCCCTCTATTGGGGGACCTCGGAGTGGCCTGCAGACGACATCCGTGCGGCATGGGAGATCGCCGAGCGTCACCATCTCCACAAGCCGGTGGTGGAGCAGCCGCAATACAACCTGTTCTGGCGGAGACCGGTCGAGAGGGACTACGCCCGTCTTTACGAGGACCTGGGAATAGGCCTCACGGTATACAGCCCGTTGGCTTCGGGCCTGCTCAGCGGCAAGTACCTGGATGGTGTCCCGGAAGGTAGCAGGGCCACGCTGCCGGGCTATGAGTGGTTGAAGGACCTGCTCACGGACCCCCGGAGCAACTCGAAGGTGAAGCGGCTCAAGGCGCTCGCCGATGACGTCGGGTGCACCTTGTCCCAGCTGGCCCTCGCGTGGTGTGCCGCCAACCCGCATGTATCCACGGTGATAACGGGTGCCAGTCGCGTGCAGCAGGTGAACGAGAACCTCGGGGCGTTGGACGTGTTGTCGCGTCTCGGAGAGGAGCTGCTGTCTCGAATCGACGAGGCGGTGAGGTAGGCGCCTGCTCGGGTCCGAGCGGCGGGCTCCTGGCTAGACGATTCGATACGTCTGGACGGCGTGAGCCACAACCTTGCCGTCGGCATCGGTGGCGTTTATCTCGGTGAAGATGAGCTCCTTGGCGCGCTTTACGGTGCGGGAGCGGCAGACGAGGTCGGAGCCCCTGCACGCCCCGATGTACTGGACGCTTATGGCCACGGTGGAGGCGCGGGCTCCCTTGTCGAAGTCATGATTGGACCAGGCCGCCGCCGCACCAGCCGTGTCCATGACCGACGCAACCACCCCTCCGTGGTAGTAGACGCCGTCGTTGGTGAGGTCCTCGCGAAACGGAAGCCGTAGGACAACTTCATCATGCTTGTAGAGCTCGAAGACGACCCCCAGGCCGGACAGAAACGGGGTGTCCCTCATTACCTCCGGCACGGCCCGTCTGCGAGCCTCTTGCTCCTGTGGTGTGAGTGGCTTTCGCTGTTCCAACTGGAAGGTCCGGCGTTTGACGGTGGATGATGCGGCTCGAGGTGTGCCTATGAGTAGTCGAGGATGGCTTATGGGCCGTCAGAGGTGCAAGCCGCGTTGAACGGTCAGCCTTGAATGAGCCCAAATTGCACAAGCCGCAGTGAAGGAGAGCACGGTCGAAGACACCGCACGTGCCTTGGTCCTCGAGGCGCCCGGGCGATTGGTGGAGCACCGAGTGGCAATTCCAGACGTGGGTGAGGACGCGGCGCTGTTGCGTGTGGAGGCCTGTGGTCTGTGTGGCACGGACCACGAGCAGTACACCGGGCGCCTCCGTGCGGGCTTCGCGTTCGTCCCCGGCCACGAGGTCGTCGGGAAGATCCAGGGGATCGGCTCGAGAGCGGCCGAGCGGTGGGGAGTAAGGGCGGGTGATCGTGTGGCGGTGGAGGTCTTCCTAGCCTGCAGAACCTGCAGCCCTTGTCTCCGCGGGGAGTACAGGCATTGTGAAAGGCACGGAATTGGTGACATGTACGGTTTCGTGCCCTTCGAGAGGCGGCCGAGCCTGTGGGGCGGCTATGCGACGCATCAGTACCTGGCTTTCGACACCATGGTGATGCCGTTGCCAGCGAACCTCGACCCGGTCGTGGCCACTCTCTTCAATCCTCTCGGCGCGGGAATCCGCTGGGCGGTGACCGTGCCTGGGACGCGGCGCGGCGACGTGGTCATCATCCTGGGACCGGGGGTACGGGGTTTGTCGGCCCTCGTGGCCGCGCGGGAGGCCAAAGCGGGATTCGTCGCGGTGACCGGCTTCGGGCGAAGGGATGCCGAGCGCCTCGATTGGGCCAAGCGCTTGGGCGCTGACCTGGTCATCGACGTGAACCGCGAGGACCCGGTCAAGGCCGTCCGGGGAGCCACCGGTCGTCTGGCCGACGTGGTGCTCGACGTCACGGCCGCAGCACCTGACGCTCTGGGTCAGGCTGTGGCGCTTGCCCGGCCAGGCGGCACGGTCGTCCTGGCCGGAACCAGGGGATCGGGCGACAGCCCAGGCTTCCGGCCTGACGCTGTCGTGTTCAAGGAGTTGCGCATCCTTGGCGCGCTCGGAGTCGATGCTCCCGCTTATGGTGCCGCATTGGAGCTCTTGGCCTCGGGAAAGTACCCCTTCGACGAGCTGCCCCGCCGAACGGTTCCGCTCGAGCGTCTCGAGCAACTGATCAGGGACATGGCAGGAGAGGGCCAGGGCGCCCGGCCTGTGCACGGGGTTCTGGTGCCTTGAGGGTGTCCTTGGCGCGTGATGGGGCCGAAATCGAAGCTGGAATGTCGGCCACAGGCGCCAGAGCGTGCCTGCCGCTGCCAGGTAATGGCGGGATAGCCTGTAGTCCCGGATCCGAACTTGTTACCGGATGGTCTATCCCTCACTCGTTCTCCGTGACCCGGGGGTGTAGCTCAGTTGGTAGAGCGCTACGTTCGCAACGTAGAAGTCGGCGGTTCGAGTCCGCTCACCTCCACCACAATGTAACTGCCCAGAGGCTCCATCTCTCTGTCTTGAGGTGTCCGTAGAACGGTGGGCATTGAGGCGGGGAGGCTGGCAGCCGAGGGACCACGTCACCGCCGGCATCGAGGGCTACCTCGACGCCTCCCGCTCGTTTCGCAAGGAGTGAGCTCCGACGATGTCAGCAGCGTCACGTCCGCCTCGCCGACCGCTTCGGCGTAGACCTCCAGTGTGAGGCGGGGGATCGGAGTGACCGAGACGGACCTGTGCGGTCTTGATGTCGGCGTGCTCGCATGAAAACGGGCCCGGTCGGAGTGGGAAAGACGTTCATGGCCTCCGCGCTCTCGACCAGGCCTTCACTCCTTGTCGTCGTAGTAGAAATAGACGACTGATTGGAGGCCCGTGCCGAATGTGACATCGGAAACCGACTGGGTTCTACAGCCAGCACAGCGCGGCGACCACGATGCCATCGTTCGGCTGGTTTACGGAGATGCCAGCAACGACGCAGTCAAATTGCTCGGCACAACTGAGCGAGCGATACGCCTTGGCAATCTTCTGGCTGCAGCGTGGCCAGGCGCATCATGGTCAGCGACAACAGTGGCCATGGCAAAAGGCGCCGTGATCGGCGTACTACAGGACGGTCCTAGCGAGGATGACTTCGAACCCGGCTTCGCGTTTTTGCGCCGAGTGGCACGCGAGCTGGGCCTTAGCACGACGTTGCGAGCGCTACCTGCCACCGTCGCCCTACAACGTGTGCGTGTACCGCCTCCTCACCCCGCGTGGGTAATCCGCGAGCTAGACGTCGAGCCGATCTGGCGCAATCGTGGAGTCGGGGAACAGCTACTCCGGCACGGCGAGCAACGGGCCAATGATCACGACTTCCCGATCGTGGCACTTAGCACCAGAACGAACAACCCAGCGCGCCGCCTGTACGAGCGGCTCGGATATCGCATGAAATCGCAACGCACGTCGAGGATCTACGCTCATGTCACGGGGGCCACGGGGCGAATCCTCATGACGAAGACTCTTAGGCCCCCCACCACGACCCTGTGTCGTCGTTGAGCCGCCCCTTGGCTGCGATGCAGGGAGGACGGAGCTTGCGGCCGCGATGACATCTACGGGGCTGGGCGACTTACTCCCCTCCGATTCATATCAGACAAGCCTGCGGTAGAGTCATTTCGTGGTATCCTCTTCAGCCCTGGTAACAGGCGCGGTCGTCGGGGATCGGAGCTGCCTTCGCTAGAGCACTAGTCGAGCGATCCGAACGGATCCTGCTTGTGGCAAGGAACCGTGATCGACTGGAGGCACTTGCCAGCGAGTTGGAGAATCTGGGAGCCAGCGCAGAGGTGCTGGCGGCTGACCTCTTCGATTCGGAACAGGTCGCCATGGTTGAAGAGAGGCTCCGAACCGGCGAGTTTGTCGATACGGTCATCAACAACGCGGGTATGGGCACGTCGGGACCCTTTGTGGACCTGGATTTGAAACGAGAGATCCACCAGATTGAGCTAAACGTTTTGGCCGTAGTCCGGCTGAGCCACGAAGCATTGGGTCGCATGGTGGCTGAGGGACGAGGTGGCCTCCTAAACGTCTCTTCAACCGGGGGCTTCATGCCTGGACCAACGAACGCCACCTATTCGGCCACAAAGGCGTTCGTAACCTCTTTCACCGAGGCGCTTCATGAAGAGGTAAGAGGCTCAGGCGTTCGAGTGTCTTGTCTGTGCCCGGGCTTCACTCGTACGGAGTTCCAAGAGCGCGCCGGAGTCACCGTGCGGGTACCGGGCCTTCTGTGGTCGGATGCGGATGCCGTGGCAGACGCAGGTCTCAAGGCTCTGGAACACAACCAGGCGATTTGTGTGCCGAGCCTCCCCAACAAGGCTGCTGTTGGGCTCGCCCACCTGGCGCCTCGCGGCGTGGTTAGGACTGTCACGGGAGCCGTGATCCGGCGCTTCTGAGCAATTCATTGGGCCGACAGCCGGTCCGCGAGAGTTCCGAGGGGATGGAGGCCGGCGAACACAAGCACGTTGCCCTCGGTCCACTTTCCAGAAATGCATCGCCTCAGTCGAGTGCTCTGCGGGTGCCAAGATTGCCGCCCGACCACTGTGCGGGGTTGCTAGCGTCCGGATATGGCAGGAGCCTGGACCCTGGTCAGAGTTCCTGGCCCCGAATGCTGTCCGGGTTTCTCGCGGTCCCCTTATCCTCTCGAGCCCTTGTTGGGATAAGGGATACGGAGAAACTCGGACAGGCTGATTGCGGCACACCGGGGGTACTGGGAGTGTGCACAGTCATGTTCTTGGCACCGGACTTCCAGTCCAGTCCTTCATCCCGGCGCCTTGACTGAGGCTGTCCAGGGCGTGGTCACGTTGAGGGGGCACCTGCGACCGGATCGGGCTTCTGGCCATCCCCTGCGACCCGGCGTCTACGGGCGGCACCCTCGGATGGTTGCTACCGTCGGATCGTCGCTTCGAAGTGATGGATGCCGGCGCAATCCAGGTCGACGAAAAGGAGATGGCCGATGAGCAAGCCGTTTCGGGGGACGATCAACATTGACATCAAGGATTCGGTGCCGGACTGGGGTCCGTACACCCAGCCCATGGCGCCCGAGGGGGCACCGAACGTGCTCTACGTCGTCCTCGATGACGTGGGGTTCTCGGCTATCGAGCCATATGGCGGCATGATCCAGACGCCGAACCTCGGGCGGGTGGCGGAGCGCGGGTTGAGGTACACCAATTTCCATACGACAGCACTGTGCTCTCCGACCCGGTCCTGTCTGATGACTGGCCGAAATCACACGACGAACGGAATGGGCTGCATCACGGAGGCTACATCGGGGTTCCCGAACGCAAATGGTCATGTCCCATTCGAGTGCGCAAACATTGCCGAGGTATTGGGTGAGCACGGGTGGGGCAACTTCCACGTGGGCAAGTGGCATCTGTGCGCCGAGGATGAAATGAACCTAGCATCCACTAAGCGCCAGTGGCCATTAGGTAGAGGGTTCGAGCGCTACTACGGATTCCTCGGCGGTGAGACTAATCAGTGGTATCCCGACCTCGTTTACGACAACCACCCCGTGGCGCAGCCTCGGCTGCCCGAGGAGGGCTATCACCTCACCGTAGACCTCACAGACAAGGCCATTGAGTTCATCCAAGACCTCAAGGCCATCGCCCCGGATAAGCCGTTCTTCCTCTATTACTGTCCCGGGGCCGCGCACGCGCCTCACCACGCTCCCAAGGAGTGGATCGACAGGTACCGAGGCACGTTCGACATGGGCTACGAGGCTTACCGTGAGATCGTTTTCGACCGCCAACAGAAAATGGGGATCCTGCCCCAAGGTGCCGAGCTGTCGCCGATCAACCCTTACGTGGAGAAGACGAGCCACGACGGTCGCCCATGGTCCGAGGTGGACCGCGTGCGGCCCTGGGCGACGCTCTCGGCGGATGAGCGGCGGCTGTTCGCAAGGATGGCCGAGGTCTACTCGGGGTTCTTAACTCACGCCGACCACGAGTTCGGCAGGCTGCTGAGCTATCTGGAAGAGAGCAGTCAGCTCGACAACACGATTACCGTCATCGTGTCTGATAATGGTGCGTCGGGAGAGGGCGGACCGAACGGGTCGGTGAATGAAAACCGGTTCTTCAACGGTGTTCCCGACACCACCGAGGAAAACCTCAAGCTTATCGACGAACTAGGCGGCCCAAAGACGTACAACCACTATCCGACCGGGTGGGCGTGGGCGTTCAACACACCTTTCAAGATGTGGAAGCGCTACGCCAACTTCGAGGGTGGCACGGCCGATCCTATGATCGTCTCGTGGCCAAGTCGCATCGCGACTCCGGGAGTACGTCGCCAATACACCCATGCGGTCGATATCGTCCCCACCTTGCTGGAAGGCCTCGGGGTCGATATGCCCGAGGTCGTGAACGGCTATACCCAGTTGCCTATCGAGGGGCAGAGCTTCGCCTATACGTTCAATGAGCCCGGTGCCCCAACCACGAAGGAGACACAGTTCTACTCAATGCTCGGGACTCGGGCGATCTGGCACAACGGATGGAAGGCAGCGACTGCGGTGCCCGCCGCGCCCGAATCCTGGGGTGACTTCCATCTCCAGCCCTGGGAGCTGTTCGACGCGTCGAAGGATCCTAGCGAATGCCACGATCTAGCCAATCAACATCCCGAGAGGTTGCAAGAACTGATCGCGCTCTGGTGGGCCGAAGCGGGCAAGTATCAGGCTCTGCCCCTTGAGTCACGCGATGCCATCACTATCCTCACGACGGAACGGCCACAGCTGTCCAAGCCACGCACCCGCTATGTCTACTACCCGGGTGGGGCCGAGATCCCCGAGTCGGTCGCGCCGAACATTCGTAATCGGTCTTACGTCATCGCGGCCGAAGTAGACATTGACACTCCGGAAGCCAGCGGCGTGCTGTTCTCCCAGGGATCGCGCTTCGGAGGCCACGCCCTCTACATCAAGAATGGCAAACTCAAGTATGTCTATAACTGGATCGGACAGTTCGTCCAGGAGGTCGAGTCCCGCGAGTCGATCCCAATCGGACACGTCGTTCTGTCTGCCGCCTTTGAGAAGGAAGGCAGCGGCATGCCGACCCAAGGAACGCTGAGTCTTCACATCCGCGAAGAGGAGGTGGGCAAAACCAACATTGAAACCCAACCTGGCAAGTTCGGCCTCGGTGGTGGTGGCCTTGTCGTCGGGCGGTCCGGCGCTGAACCGATCACTGACGACTATGAAGGGGACCGCCCGTGGGCGTTCGTCGGTGGCAGCATCAAGCGCGTCATGATCGATATCAGCGGCGAGTCCTTCGTCGACCTCGCAATGGAGGCCAGAGCAGCGTTCGCTCGGCAGTAACACTCGTGGGCTCGAGTCCGATCACCTCATCAGGTTCGGTGACCAAAGCCCGATATCAGAGCGGGGTTTTTTGGGGCTTCCACGTTTACCGCTGGGTGACCGTGCAAACCCCTTGGTGCCCGTTCGATCGGGCACGGAACGGGCACGCGGCGGGCACGCGACCATCGCCCAGAAGTACGTCCTCCCGTTCGGCTGTTGGCGCAGAGTCGTCGGGACGCGAGTTTGCGCCTGGGATGATCGCTCGGTGGCCGGAGCGAAGTCGACGGAGCAGACGCCGGACACGACTTCTCGTCCAATGAAGCCCGGTGGCTTAGTGTCGCCAGCTGAATCACTGGACACCGACGCCGGACGAGGGCCGGACAGTGCTCGCCGGGAGTGGCTCCCCAGACTGGCAATGGGTGTTGGAGTTTGGTGGTAGCCCGATCGCGAGGCAGAGAGCAGAGCTTTTATGGTGTGCAAGACCGCCGAGGGGGTGTCAGCTTCAGGCTTGTTCAGCCCTGGTCCTTCTCCTCAGCGTGCCGATGCTGAGCACGACAGGAGAGCGATGAGAGCGTATTCTTCGGCCCAACAGCAAACGGAGTCACCGGCATCTCCAAGGGGGTCAACGATGTCGTGGAACCTGAAGGGAAGTTACGTCGAGACGTGTTCGTGCGAGCTGATGTGCCCGTGCAACCTGTCCTTCGATCATGGCGCGACCTACGACTTCTGTCGGGTGACGCTTGTATTCAACGTGCGTGAGGGTGAGATCGAGGGGACCGATATCGGCGGTCGCAAGGTCGCGCTGATCGCTGACACGCCGAAGGTCATGACCGAGGGAAACTGGCGCCTGGGCGTGTTTATCGATGACCAGGCGACGGATGACCAGTTCGACAAGCTGGTTCAGGTCTTTAGTGGGCAGCTCGGGGGCCCGATGGGGGCACTCGCTCCGCTCGTCGGCGAGGTATTGGGGGTCGAGCGAGCGGCGATCGAGGTCCACGACGACGGCCTGCGGCACAGTGTCCGGGTCGGCGACGCGATCGACTTCGAGATCGAGGACATCGTGCCTTTCGGCATCGAGACCGGCAAGCCGGTTCGGTTCGACGGCATGTTCCATCCCGCCGGGTCGAACCTGACCATGGCGGAGGCGAAGCGCTCGCGGATCCATGCCTTTGGCATCCAGTACGACGGCAAGACTGGCCTCTCTACCTCCGAGTTCTCCTGGGCCGCCTGACCAATGACGGCCATAGCTCATAAGAGCGGCCCTCGGAGCGGAGGTCTAGCCCCGGCTTTCGCTGCTGCACGAGCGAGGCTCGGCCTCGTTACTCTGCTGTTAGCGCTCGCCGGGATCGGCTGGTGGTGGACTGCTGACCAGATGCGGGGCATGGACGACGGGCCCTGGACCGGTTTGGGGACAGCGAGCTGGTTCCTCGGTGTATGGGTCGTGATGATGGCTGCGATGATGTTCCCCTCGGTCTCCCCGACGGTCGCGCTGTACTCCCGTATGACCAGGAAGCGCTCTCCCGTCTTGCCTCTCGTGTTCGCTTCCGGCTACCTGATCACATGGGCGGGCACCGGGGCCTTGGTATTCGCGCTCGGTATGGCCGCGGCCGGGCTCGGTAGTGACGGACTTGCGTGGAATAACGCAGGTCGTGCACTCGCAGGCGCCACGCTCGTCGTCGCAGCAATCTACGAATTGACACCGCTCAAGGACGCGTGCCTAGGGAGGTGCCGAAGCCCGCTCAGCCAACTACTCGGCTCTTGGCGCGACGGCAAGGTGGGCGCGCTGCAGATGGGCGCCAAGAACGGTGCCTGGTGCGTCGGCTGCTGCTGGGCGCTAATGGCATCACTCTTCGCGTTGGGAGTCATGAGTGTCGTCTGGATGGCCTTCGTCGCTGGCCTCATCGCCGTGGAGAAGACTATCGTGTGGCGCCGGATCGCCACCTATGGGACGGTAGTAGTGCTTCTCACCATCGGCGTGCTCTTGCTCGCTGCACCACACGCGATCCCAGCGCTCACGATTCCGCACGATCACGGGATGCCTTCGACGGGCATGGGTTCGTAGCTCGAACCACTCAAATTGTCACGTTCGTGCACTTGAGTCTGGTCGAGCCGGGCGAGTTCGGCCTCGACGCCATCCTCAAGGAAGGGCCGCCCGTTGGCAACCTCCGCGAGAACGCGACATAGACGACCCCAGCAACCGACTATGCCGGGGGTAACGAGGTTCACATCACGGGCTACGCCGTCTGGCTCTAGCTTTTTAGGCCCGCTGGGCCGTCCTCCGGCAGAAGCCATGGTCGTGACGAAGTTACGGGACTCCCGGTCCTTCAACATCGTGCGTGCTGTCGCGGTCATGGTCGCCACCGCCGACCGATTCGGCGATCTGGGTGCCGCCATCTCGGGATGGGCCCGTCCGTGTTCACTCGGTTAAAGGTCCCCCCGCCCTGAGAACCAGCTGAGAACGTCGAGTCCAAAGCTAATGGATCAACCGTCCTGACCTCACGGACCGATAACAACTGAGTTGCATCCTTATAGGTGTTGTACTGAGCCAACTACAAGGAGAACACGACACAGATGAGCCTCAAGACCATGATCATTGGCACCACGGCGGCGGTCGCATTGTCGCTAGGTGGGTTAGCAGTCGCGGGCCCAGCCATGGCAACGCCAACAGCTTCTACCACCGCGGCACCTAAGACTGCGACGATCGACCAAGGAGCCAAGGGTCAACACCTGCGCCGACGGGTCGCAATCGTCGTGGTTTCGGCGAAGACAATCGGTATTACGCCAAAGGACCTCGTTTCCCAACTGAAGGCCGGCAAGTCGATCGCCGCCGTCGCCACGGTCCACGGAGTCGACCCCCAAAAGGTCGTCAACGCCTTAGTGACCGCTGGCGATACCCGTATCGACGGCGCCTTGGCGGCCAATAAGATCACTACCGACCACGCCAATCAACTGAAGACACAGCTGCCTCAGCGGGTACAGAAAGCCGTGAACGCCCACTACAGCAGCTAGCCACAGCCAAATGCACGTTTGGCAACGGTGCCTCACCCGGCTGGGTGGCCCCCCGTCGACCGAGGACACTTCGAGGGAGAATGCCTTCGCCGTCGGACTCTGCCTGAGACCTCCCATGGCTTCGGCCAGGGGCGCAGAACCTTAGAGCTTCGTCAACAAGACCCACAACATCACCGTTGTTGTTCATCGCGACGGGTTGCTTCATGCGACATCGGAGAAGGGAGGCTGCCTCGGATTGGGGTGATGGGGCCCCAGCGCGACTGTCATGTCGATTGGCCGGCGTCCCATCAACCGATCGACATCGGGCGACGATAGTTGCCGTAGTCTTCTATCTTGTGGCGGGCACGTGCTGGGCATGGCTTCGTCGATCTGTGCAGGTTGAATCATGGTTGAGCGGTTGATCGACGCACCTCACCCGGACACGTGCCCTACTTGCAGATGGAACAGATACTGGAGGAGTAGATTCTTTATGACCCTCGAAGCTCGGAGCTGGATTTGGTGAACCTGACTGTCGACGAGATCGACCTCTCGGATCCGGAGTTCTGGATTCGCCCCGAACAGGAGCGGGAGAAAGCCTTCACCGTCCTACGAGCCGAACGGCCGGTCAAGCATTTCGAGGAGCTCCTAATGCCGGAGGTTCCCCAGGGGCCCGGTTACTGGGCACTCACCAGGTACGAGGACGTTTGGGAGGCCAGCCGCCGCCCAGACATCTTTATCTCCGGCAAAGGGGTGAACATCGGGGATATGCCGGTCGAGATAAGCGAGTTCTTTGGCTCGATGATCGCCATGGACGCCCCAAGGCACTCGAAGTTGAGGGGGATCGTCAACCGAGGGTTCACGCCCAAAGCAATAAAGCAGGTGGGCGACGGCGTGCGAGACAGGGCGCGCGACATTCTCGACCGAGTCGCACCACTTGGTGAGTGCGACTTCGTGCGCGAAATAGCGGCCCTCCTCCCTCTTGAGATCATCTGCGACATGATGGGCATTCCCCCGCCCGCCCGGGAACGCGTCTTCGAGTTGACCAACATGATCCTAGGGATCGGTGACCCAGAGTACGTGACGAGTCTCGAACAGCTGATGGAGGCAGCGATTGAGCTGAACCAGTTCGCCATCGAGTTGGGCGAAGCACGGCTCGCTTCACCCCGGGACGACCTGACATCCAAGCTGATGCACGCCGAGGTGGACGGGGAGCGCCTGACCACCCAGGAGTTCGGCTCGTTCTTCATTCTGCTTGTTGTCGCCGGAAACGAGACCACCCGTAATGCAATTAGCCACGGAATGAAGGCACTGACAGAGAACCCGGAACAGCGCAGCATCTGGATGGCGGATTTTGATGCGGTGGCGCCTACAGCCGTCGAGGAGATCGTGCGTTGGGCAACCCCTGTGATCCATTTCCGCCGAACCGCCTCGCAGAACACAGTTATAGGTGGGCAGCCCGTCTTCCAGGGTGAGAAGGTGATCCTTTGGTACAACTCAGCCAATAGAGACGAGTCCAAGTTCGCGGATCCTCAGCGTTTCGACGTGCTACGTCGGCCCAACGATCACTTCGGGTTCGGAGCAGGTGGCCCACACTTCTGCTTGGGCGCTCACCTGGCGCGCCGTGAGATCACAATCATGTTCGAGGAGCTGTTCCGCCGCCTTCCCGACATCGAGATCAGCGGTCCGCCGGACATGCTGCAGTCCAGCTTCATCCACGGCATCAAGCGGATGCCGTGCTCCTTCACGCCGTCATAGCAGGAGGTCGGTGGGTCGCGCATGCCAGCAAGAAGGCTCGGGTTCGAGTTCGTTCTTGCCCCACCTTCACCAGGACAGGGTGAGATCGGATGCAACTACTCAAGCCCACTTGCGGGTAACCGCGACGGCACAGGTGCCGTTCCCAGCGGCTACGTCGAGCACTTCGTCTCCGGCTGAGATATCACATGTATCCACCACATCCTCGGCTGCCCGTTCAAGAGGGCTGTAATCGCCGAGGCTCCACGTGGCCTTGGTTATCTCCTACATGGAGTGGTAGTCGACACCCATCGCAGAAGTCTAGGACCTTGTGTGCGTGTCGCCAGATCACCCCTCGCGCGTCGAGCACTGCGGTCGGGAAGACGAGGGTCGTGGTGAGACGGCCGGGAGTTACTCGCAACAGCAGTGGATCAATCTTCCAATTGAATTGGCACCATGCAGGCTTGATGGCTGCGGCCTCGACGGCACAGTTGAACCGGGACTCCCCACCAGGATGACCTTCCCAAACCCCCTAATTAGGCGCCTCGCGTACCACATAGTTCCTGCTTATAGGGGCCCTATGGTTCGTTGGACGATTACTTCAGTTCAGTTGGTCGGCTAAGGCGTAGAGTTCTTCAATCAGCTGGGGTGGCATGCAAGGGGGGTTATGGCATGCTGGCAATCAAGGGTCTGTCCGGGCTTCTAGCTGGCGGTTTAGTGGTCGCTCTGGCGGTGGGTCCAGTTCCTGTCGCCTCGGCTGCCCAAGCCACGGCACAGATAAGGGTGGCGCACCTGTCTCCTCAGACGGGCGGGGCGGACGTCTGGGTTGCGCCCCTCGGAGGAACCCAGGCTGAGTTCGCCCATGACGTGACTTAT
The DNA here is from genome assembly GCA_963736925.1 of uncultured Actinomycetes bacterium. Classification (GTDB taxonomy): domain Bacteria; phylum Actinomycetota; class Acidimicrobiia; order Acidimicrobiales; family CAVTQP01; genus CAVTQP01. Next base: position 2,454,800 of record CAVTQP010000003.1, on the reverse strand, counting down.
GGAGGGATGACCAAATACGCGGTCGTGCCAGCCGGCGCCTATGCGGTGAGCATGCATCCAACCGGGGTCACAACCGGCAAACCCCTGCTGGCAGGAAACCTTACCCTCGCGCCTGGAGGCGTTTACACCGTTGTTGTGACCGGTCCCACTACTCACTTGGTCGATAAGGTCATAAACGACAACCTGGCAGCCCCACCGCTTGGGCAGTCGAAAGTTCGCATCATTCAAGCGTCCACCAACGCTGGCTCTCCCACCATCAGAGTGGTGCCCAAGCCGACCTTGGCAACGGATCTCGCGTATGCGACGGTGACCGGATATGGCATCGTTCCTCAGGGCGGTTGGACCCTAGAGATCTCTACTAAGCCGAAACTCGATCCTGTCGTCAACCTGTCGGCGAACACCACTTACTCACTCTTGGTCCTCAACGGCCCGAACGGCACCGTAGCGATCCGCACAACGGCCGACGCCGTGAGCGCCCCGCCGGCACCGCCCGCTCTAGGCTTTAGTTCCCAAGCCTATTCGGTGAAGACCGGAGACAACTTATGGGACATTTCCAGAGGTATATTGGCCGGGGCCTTGGGACACGTGCCAACAGACCAACAGGTGGCTTCCTATGTTAGCGCCTTGATCGCGGCCAATAGCAGCCGCCTGCCCAACCCAAACCTGATTCATTCAGGGGAGACGTTTGTACTTCCGCCCACGCTGTGAACCAGGACGCTACATTGAATGCCTAGAACCTTTGCGGGCTTCTCCCATTATGTTGATGCCCACTATCGCGCTTCTGGCCGAACGCTTTGGCTGCGGCTGTCTAATCTGACCTACCGCTCTACTGTGAAGGCCGCCGTTGGCGTCATCCTCTTGGCGGGGCTCGGGTACTGGTGCTACTTCTGCGTCACTGTTTACAACGGAAGTGGCCCCAACGTTGCAGTCACAGTGCGCTCTTCGCCTCGGCCGACAGATAGGAATACTGTCCCTACCCTCCTACCGTCCGCAAGCCCAGCCACGACGCTGGCTCCTACAAACTCCGCTGAACAAGCTGCCTTCATCGCTGGTCAGCAGCAGTGTGAGAACCTTCGGGCTCACCGCCATGTCTCAACACCGTTTCTCGGGACTACTGCCGAACAAGCCGCGTTCAGAGCAGGCCAGCAGTGGTGTCAAGCGCATCCCGCCGGACACTAGCGGTGCTAGGAGGAGAAGTCCGGCTCAGCCATGCTGCGTGTCGTGAAACGACGGGGTGTAGCAGACGGCGATCAGCAGATCTTCCGGGCTGAGCAGCCGGGCGGTGACCTGGGTCCACGGTTCGGTACGTACGCCGTGGATGAGCTGATAGCCCTGCTCCTTGAGTTCCGCAGCGGCGGCCGCGACGTCTAGGACTTCAAACTCGATGCTGGCCTGCGGAACCGGGATATTGGCGGGCCACTCGCTGGTGCCAAAACAGGCCTGAGCGGCTTCGGAAAGCGGCCACAGCCCGAAGTGCTTCGTCCCCCCGAGCTTCTGTGTGAATAGATACTCGCCCTCCTCACCCTCAAATGAGAGGCCCAGAGCGTCCCGATAGAACGCTCGGGCCGCCTCACCGTCTCGGACGATCGGAGCGACGCTCGCCACGAACTGGACGTTCATCGGCTTCCACCTCCATCAGCCGTCCTTGCTTAATTGCGGGCTACACCTCGTCATGCCCGCTCCGCCCGAGGGCCGGCAGCCCGCAAACGGCTGTCAGCGCCCGCGAGAGGGGCGAACCCGCGACCTAATTCGACAACGAGCGTACTCGCCACCCGCAACATGAGCCTCGCTGGCGATTGGGATGTACGGCACGCCCTGCCTGACGCTTGATGCGGTTGGGGCCGTCGAAGACACCGCGGTTGACCTGGCTTTTCACGTGCGCGAGTCGCGGTCCCCAACCTGGTTGGAGTGCCTCTTCGACCTACTAGGCAACCCCCAACCATGGGTGCTCTGTGCCCGTTTGGCTCGCGACCGTAAAGGGGCAGAGATATCGGGCTGGGGTCTGAGCGGGGTGTGCGGTGCTAACAGCAGTTAGCACCCGGCTAGGTCAAGGAGGTGAAAGTCCCCTACCCAACCGGCGTACTGGGATATCTCGAGCTGCCGATCTGGTGAATCTTCGGGGGGCAGTGGTCAGGGAATGAGTAAGACTCTGCCAAAGGCAGAGCGGTTCTCGATGAACGTGTGGGCTGCCGAGGCCTCTGAGAGCGGGAAACGGCGGTCGATCTCGACATGGAGCCTCCCTGCGGCGATGTCATCGAGATGTCCCGCGATCGTGGCATGGGGTCGGGGGCTCAGCAACAACTCCGCTCCCAAGAAGTATCCGGTCACGCTCTGGTTGTTGGGTCGAAGAGTCGAGATATCGAGCTGTTCGATGACCTCCCTACCCGCGTCCCCGACTGTCACACAACGACCACGATAAGCCAGGCATCGGAGGCTACCCTGCAGCGCCGTTCCGCCGACTGAGTCGACGATTACGTCGGCCCCCCTCCCATCGGTGAGCCGGCGCACCTCTGCGACGAAGTCCAAGGTGGTGTAGTTGATTCCGTTATCCATTCCCAGAGCGACAAGACGAGACAGCTTCTCGTCGCGCGACGCAGTCGCGAGCACTCGGGCACCGGCGCGCTTGGCCAGCTGGATCGCGGCTATGCCCACGCCGCTGGCGCCGGCGTGGATGAGCACCGTTTCACCCGCCTGGAGCCGCCCGAACTCGAAGAGGCAGTCGTCTGCCGTGCCGAACGGCACGGGAACACAGGCGGCCTGATCGATCGGCAGCTCGTTGGGAACCCGCCAGCAGAAGGGCTCGGGCACAGCGCGCAGCTCGGCATGTGAACCGTCGAGACCGACGCTGACGACACGGTCTCCCACGGCGAAACCCCGAACGCTCTCGCTAACTGCGGCAACGGTGCCGGCGCACTGGTAGCCCACCACGTGGGGCACCTTTGCCATGTCCCCTCCAGCGCGATTCAAGGTATCGCCGCCTTCGATGCTGATGGCTTCGACGTGAATGAGTACGTCGCCGGCGCCGACCGCGGGATCGGGTACATCTTCGTAGCGCAGGACCTCGGGTCCCCCGCTCTGGTAGTATACGGCTGCTTTCATGGTTGGTGCGATCTCCGATCAGAGGGGATTCACCCCTCGCCTGCACTCTAAAGACGGTGGCAGCCTACGACTCCGTTCTCCGATGGTGCTGCCCAGGCCCAACGGCGCCGCTCTCTTGAAGGGTGAAGTGGGCCCGCAAGGTAATTGGGACTCGTACCCGGCGTTCCGTGACGGGCTGAAGTGTCGAACCCAGGCGCGCTTCTGGGGCACCCGGGCCGCTTCCAACGCTAAAGGTCGCCGCGGGCGAGGAGCTCGACCGGGTCTTGCATCCGCACCATGCCGAGATAGCCGCCGCCGCGCGGGATGCTGTCGTGAACGGAGTAGCCGAGCAGTTCCTGTGCCTGGCGGGGCAGCTTGGCCGCGATCGCCGGTGGGACCGCTAGGTAGTTGTTCTCCTCGGTCCGCAGCCATCCGAGGCAATAGCTGAGGTGCGCGCCCCTGCGGGGGATGGTAGTGGTGTTGGACCCTCCGGCGTGGATCGTCCCGCCTGTGTAGACGACGGCCGAGCCTGCGGGCATCTCCGCGTAGGCGATCTGTTCCGGAGTCGGAGCCGGCTCCATGAACTGCTCTGCGGGTGAGAGGTTCCGGTCCGGCCAGCGGTGGCTGCCGCGCACGACACGGGTGCAACCGTTGTCACGGCTGAAATCGACGAAGGCGATGACGGTGGCAAGCTGTAGCTCAGGCGACGGCTTGGGCACGTCGCTCCAGACCGCCTCGTCACGGTGCAGCGACTGCTCGTCCGCGCCCGGCCCTCGTTGGAGTAGGTGGCCGAGGTTCAGCTGGTAGCGCGCGCACGACGGCAGCAGGATGCTGTCGCAGAGTGCCAAGAGCAGCGGGTGACACATCACCGTGGTAGCGAACGTAGGGGAGATGGCGCAGGCGCCGGTAAGCTGTTTGGTGCACGGACCGTGGAACGCCTGCATGATCGGGTTGAAGAGCTCTGCGTCGGGATCGGCGGCGTCAAGGATCTCACCGACCTCATCGTTTACCCGGGCGACCACTTCGGCGCTAAGCAGCCCATCCAGGATCGCCGCGCCATCACGCTCGATGATCGCGTGGACGGTGTCGGGGTCCGCGGTCGGAGCCTCGAAATGCTCAAGCGCAGCGGTGGCACTCATACGATGTGCACCCCTTTCCTTGGCGGTGTCGCGACGCTAGCTCATCGCCCCCGTGCCGTCTGCGGTCAGCGGTTGGATTTGGAAGGAGGCTGCGGCGCGCCGCAGTCGCGAGTAGCCGCGAGCCGGCAGTCGAGGATGCGGTCGACCTCCAGTTGCTCACGCTATGGGCACCGCAATTGGGATAGAGCAGAGGTGGGGGCCGTCTTGGGATGACTCACTCCAGCTCGGTCTGACTAGGTGGGTCGACGACACAACGCGGTCAGGCTTCGCCCTCGAGTAGAGCCAACGTGGCGTCGAGATTTCGGAAGCGCATAAGCGGATCGGCATGACGATGAAGGCGAACCCACGTTCCCGACTCCTTACGAAACACTTCGGTAATGCGGAGCATCCATGGCTCGGCACTCTCGCGACCCTCAAAGTGCACCTGGCTGCGGTCGACCAGGACAAGCACTGCGAGATCGCCTTCGACAATGGCGCGAACGACCTCTGTCTCGCCCGTTCCACCCTGGAACATTGCAGCACCCGCCTTTTGCCTCTCGACCAGAGCAATTGGGGCGACACCTGGTGGTGCGACTCCTCCGAAAGGGCCAAAGATTGTTGCGTCAGGCGCTTGACGGATCAGGGATTCGAGGTTGTCCCAGCTCAGTGTTCCGTTGATCCATTCGTCTCGCCCTCGGTCGACCGCCTCAAGAAGCTGGTCAATGTCGCTGTCCGTTATGGCCATCTCTATTCCTCCTCGTCGCTCCGAAGGGTCCGCCGGACGGGACCTGTACTAGGGCAAGGTATCGCTCCCCTCATCGAGGGACCGTCCTCGGACCGCCCACCCGGAATGTGCGGCCCCCCCCGGCGTTAGAGGGCACCCCTGTCGTCTCGCATCGGGTGATGTTCTGGGACACGCGGTCGTGGTGGCCAAGGGGTACGTCACTATTCTGACCGTTGCTAGGCGCCGGACGACCTCCAGGAGGGCCCATGAGCGCGTTCATCAAGTACCTAACGTTCGACTGCGCCGACCCGGGCCAGCCAAGTCGCCCTTTGGGCGGAAGTCACCGGCTATGAGCCGGTCACCGTCACCGAGGAGTTCGCCGCTCTCGCCGCCCCGGACAAGCGAGGGGTGCGCGGGATCCTGTTCTGGAAGGTGCCGGAGCCCAAGACCGCCAAGGGCAGGATGCACGTTGACCTTGCCACTAGGGACCCAGCCGGAGAGATTGAGCGACTAGTCGCCCTGGGGGCCACCAAGGTGGAGTACCGAGAGGGCAACGGCACCAGCTGGACGGTGATGCAGGACCCGGAAGGCAACGAGTTCTGCATCGGCTGACAACCCCTGCGGCCGGGAGGTTTCGTGACACGCCGGCTTCAGTGCCATCTGGGCGTTGACGTCCTATAGAGCCTCTTGGCGACGTGCTCGAGTCGAAAATCATGTGCTGCGCGGCCCACTGACCGCGAAGCTGGCCAAATGATCGCCATCCGGCCCATGGCAAAGGAGGACGTACCTGGCGCCCAGCAGGCGTGGCATGCGGCCTACTCAGCCATGCGGGCCGCCTACCACCTCCCGATCGAAGATCGAACGCCAGCGAGCACGCAGCTGGTGGAGAACCGTATCGCTCACCTTCTCAGCACTGATCCCGATGGCTCGTGGGTAGCCATCGACCAGGATGACGGCCAGGTGATCGGGCTATCCCAGGCTCTGGTGCGTGAGGACCTGTGGGTCCTGTCCCTGTTGGGGGTAGCGCCCGCCGCCCAGGACCGAGGCACGGGCCGGGCTCTTCTCGATGCCGCTCTCAGCTACGGGCAGGACACGCCGGTCGGGCTCATCCTGTGCTCGAGAGATCCGCGCGCGGCCCGGCGCTACATGCTGGCGGGCTTCGACCTCCACCCAGCGGTCACAGCCTGGGGGCGGCTCAAGCGAGTCCGGCTTCGCCCGCCATCTGCACACGTGCGGGAGGGCACGGCCGCCGACGCCGGCCTCGCCGCCCAACTCGACCGCCGTCTACGGGGCGGCTCACACCGTGGGGACCTCGAACACCTCTTGGGTAATGGCTGTCGCTTCCTTGTTCTCCCCGACCGGGGCTATGCGGTTGCTCGGGGTGCCAAGCCGGTGCTCCTGGCTGCCTCCGACGAGCAAGACGCCATAGACCTGCTCCTCGCCGCTCTGGCGGGCGCGGGCGACGACGAGGTTGTCGAGGTCGGCTGGCTGACGGCGGCCCAGCAATGGGCCACCCGCGTGGCCTTGGACGTTGGTCTCGAGTTGCACCCGGTCGGCCCAGTGATGACCCGTGGCCTCGACGCTCCGCCGGCCCCGTACCTGCCGAGCGGAGCGTTTGGCTAATGTCCGGGAGCACCCAACCTTCGCTTTCTTCAATACATATGAACACGGAGGACACTGTGACTCATCCGAGAGCCTCCACGAACCGCGACCGGTGCTGCGCGAACCAGTTGCGGCGGCGGTCGTAGCGAGCCTGCCCACCCATCCGTTCCCACATCTCGACGAACGCCCCTTCACCACGCTCGACACGGCGGCGTACGAACTGCCCGACGGTGGCCATGCCTTGCTCGATCACTCGCACCAGCTCTTCCCGCCCCGGCGGTAGGCCGTAGCCGTCGGCAACGATTTGGAGGCGGGGGAAAGGGTCGAGCGAGCCCCACCCCCACACTGCGGCGTCCTCGGGGGTATCGAGAGGGACGCAGAGTCTCGACATGACCGCCAGGTCGTACAACGGCCTACCTGGACCGGCGAAGTCGAAATCCAGGAGGGCAACGGCCACGCCGTCTCGGAACACGATGTTCTCAATGCACACGTCGTTGTGACAGATCAGGGCTCCACCCGCCGGGTCGGCAAGCTCGCAGTTCCAGGTGGCCTCTGCGCCGGCGTAGAAGCCTTGGGTTGCAGAGTGAAATCCCGCCAGCAGCTCGGCGATGGACCTGATCGCGCTATCGGTCTGGCACCACGAAGGAAACGGCGGCAACGCAACGTCGCCCGGGATAAACAGCAGTCGCTCTCGTCCGTCGGGGTCGATGCCCACGGGCTCGGGAACTCCCTCGAACCCGGCAGCTCGGACGTGGCGCAGCAACCGGTGGATTAACTCAGTATGTGGGTTCGACGGTCGCAAGACATAAGCACCCTCACGGACGACAGCTCCGGCGTTCGCGACGCCCCCCTGAAGGACCTCTCGCTCTGTCACTGCCCAAACACCTTGCCAGTCTCGCGGTGAAGCATCCAGATCCTCGGCGGCATCGGACATCTGTATCTCTGAGCCGGCCGGGACAACCCGCCGGAAGGGGGCAGGTCCGAGACGGAGGTGGCGTCGCGTCGGGCGTGGGAGCCGACCAAGACTAGGGCGGTGACGTCGGGGTCCCTCGAGATGACAGCTCGGACACTGGCATCGTGGCGCATGTGCGACAGTCTCGCTCACCTGGGCGACGGCGTCTGCACCGGACAGAGTTGTCGCTGACTGACGGCCAATACGAAGCCCTCGAAGCGGGCCGCGTGACAGCATCTCTTCATGCACATCGAGCCCGAAACCGAGCCGTGGCTGCTGCTTGGTCAACGCCTTGGGCCGAGCGGATGGATGCGCGTCGTGACCAACACCTATCGGGTGCCCGACAACTCCGAGACTTCACGATCCACGTGCCGAGGCCCGGCGGAGCCGAGGCAGTGCTCGACCCGTCAGCGGTCGGTGTCGTGCACGAGGCCGACGGGCAGCGGGACGCGGTCAGTCGCGCAGTCGCACGCGATAAGCCCGGCGACGTCGCTGGTCATCCCGCGATAATGGCCGACGTGGAGGAGGTCGAGGTTGTCGTCGCCCATCACGAGCGCGCCACCCTGCGCGTCGGCGACGCGTTCCTGAAGATCAACGCTGATCAGACGCGCACCGACGTCGAGGTCGAGGCGATGGCTATGGCGCCGATCCCGACTCCGGAGGTGCTGTGGCGGAAGCCGCCCGTGCTCGCGCTCGCCGCACTCCCCGGGACGACACTCGGCCGCCTCGGCGAACCGTCGACCGCGTCGTCGGCGACGTGGGCCGCGGCGGGTGCCGCCGCCCGGATGCAGCACGACGCGCCGCTGCCGCCATGGCCCGGTCGGAGCCTCGACGAGTACGCATCGCACCTCGACGGCGAGTGCGAGTGGCTCGTCACGAACGGCGTCCTTCCCAGCGACGTGGTCACGCGTAACCGCCGGGTTGCCGAGGCTGCGCTCCGGCCGTGGACACCGGTGTTCACGCACGGCGACCTGCAGGTCGCCCACGTGTTCGTCGACGGTGACGAGATCACCGGCGTGGTCGACCGGTCCGAGGCGAGCCAGGGCGATGCCCTGTTCGACCTTGCCATCCTGACGCTCGGACACGAGGAGCACCTTGGCGACGTCGTCGCCGGCTACGGCACCGACGTCGACCTCGACGTGATCAGCGCCTGGTGGTCGTTGCGAAGCCTGTCGGCGGTTCGCTGGCTGGTCGAGCACGGCTTCGACCCGTCGCCTGAGGTCGCCGTGCTGAGATCCCGGCTGTGAGGCTGCACGAGCCAGGCGGCTACGAGTGCCGTTCTGCCGCATCGAGCGGGCCAACTCCTGAAGCCGTCGTCTTCCGGACCGACGAGGTCATGGTCCTCGACGATCCCGAGCAGCCGCTCGGCGGGCATCGGAAAGCCGACGCACGACTCGACTTGAGCGCGCGAAACGCAGGGACCCGGTCGAGCCCCCAGATCTCTCCAGATTCAAGGCGCTGCACGCCAGATTCATTGACCTCGGCGAGAGCGAGGAGAATGTCATCGACGCCTCCGGAAATGGTGATCAGGTAACCGCGAGCGTCATCGACTCGCCCTAAAGCCCAACAGCGATCAGCCGGTCGAGACCCGATCACATGGCCGACAGCCGGGAAGCCTTTGACCGTCACTGGTGATTGACCTCGACCCGGCGATCCGGGATATCCAGCGACTCGGCATTCTGGGACGCACTGGATGAAGATTCTGAGATGGTGAGGACGGCGAGACCTCTCGGCGCGGCGGATCTTGGGCCCTACGGTCGATCTGGCCGTCGTCGAGTCCTAGTCTCTACGGGATGGGCGCTTTCGACGAGTTGAGAACGAAACGGAACGTGGTCGTCACCACCTACAAACGCGACGGCTTTGCTGTAGCGACCCCTGTCAACGTCGTGATCATCGGCGACCACGCATACTTCCGCACATGGTCGACTGCCGGAAAGGCGAAGCGGCTTCGCCGCGATCAGCGAGTTGCGATCGCCCCCTCGACTGCGCGAGGCAAGCCCACGGGACCTGAGATCCCGGCAACGGCTCGCTTGCTGGGACCCGACGAGGTACCGGCCGTGAGGCAGGCGTTGGCCAAGAAGTATCCGATCCTGCAGGGCCAGTTGGTGCCGCTAGCCCACCGCCTGCGCCACTACGACACCGTCCACTACGAGCTGAGCGGGTCTGAGCCCGCGAGTGGCCCCTGATCAACCGCGTACATCGGACTGACTCATCGACAGCGCGCTGCTGACCCGGCGATAGAGGATGGTCAGTCCCCAGACTTCGGGGACGCTTTCGCTGAACTTTTTGGGACGACCTTGGACCTTGAGCGTCGCCCTTCTCGGTTGCGTTCCTTCAACGACTCTCGGAGCTGGTCGAACCACCGCAGGAGGGCCGACTCATAGCAGATACCGAACGCCAAGGTCACGCGCTGCTGCCCGAGGGACGCTGCCGGAAGCCAGCTGGTGGTCGAGCTCCCGGTAGTCCCTTTGAGCTATGACATCTGTGCAACGGGACGAATCGAGGACCCAGCCGATTAGTTCTCAAGGGCGGCGGCGAGGCGCTCCGGGTACTGCTCATGGTCCGACGGTTTCGCTCCGTGCGGTCACCCACACCAGAGATCTGCTTGCTTCAGCTCCATGGTGGACTCGGGCCGCAGATCCTCGTTCCACTCCGTCACACGGCATCCCGACTCAGTCGGCTCGATGCGGTATCCCCAGGTCGAGTAATGGAAATTCATCATCGAGCACTCAAAGGCGAACGCCCGACCCGGGTCGGCCTCGATGACCTTGCCCTGCGTGGTCCAGTCGTGCTCGCCGTGGCGGTTGTAGCCGTCGAAGGTAGCGCCGACAACCGGGCCGTCGTAGCTCTCGTGCCATTCGCAAGCATGGCATTCCTCGGACCATTCGCCCATGCGTGTCACATCCGAGATGGCGACGTACACCAGCTCGGGCGGGGCGGCGATGTCACGGGAGATCTCGAGCCGCTTGGTCAAGGGTTGAAGTTCACCACAGGCACCCGATGGGCGTCGAACGAAAGCCGAGGAGTCAGCGGGCTGCACCCCAGGCCGGCCGAAACTGAGGACTGTGACGGCGTCAACGACCTGAACGGGCGCCCGACTCAGCAAACTTCGGCCCGACCAACTGAGCCGTAATGCTGGTTCCTTCACCTCGCAGGGCGCAGGTGCAAAAGCCTCAGCCGAGTGGTATTGCTCGAAGTCGGCGGTAGTGGATACCTGGAGCGTCGGTGATCAGCGCGGTTCGGGGGCGCGCGTTCAGGGGCGCTCCTGGCGGCCCTTGCTTTGCAGTAACCGTCGATCGGCTCGCCTTTCGAGATCGCCGCTGGGAATCGGCCAGAAGCGCGGATCAGGCAATCTGTGATCCGGACCGGCTATGGACTACGCGGACTATCGTTGGGCGCATACGACAGCAAGGAGCGAGTCAGTGCCTACGTTTCCCGCGGTCACGCATGTCGCTCTGACAGTCAGCGACCTTGACAGCAGCCGTCAGTGGTATCAGCAACTGCTCGGTTCCGATCCAGTCCTTGACGAGGACACCGGACCGTTTCATCACGTCGTATGGTTGGTAGGTGGGACGCTCGTCGCCATTCACGGGTTCCCGGACCTGAAAAGTTCCAAGCCATTCGATGAGCGCCGTCCCGGGCTGGACCATCTGGCCTTCGGGTGTTCTGACCGCTCCGAGCTTGAGGAGTGGGAGCGGCGTCTGAATGAGCTGAGCGTCTCGAACGGAGGGATAGTCGACGCGCCATACGGCTCAGTGCTTTCGTTTCGGGACCCAGATAACATCGCCTTGGAGTTCTTCGCCCCGCCCGCCTAGCGAGTGCATGGCGCGGAGTCCCTCAATGCGCCGGGTCGGACGGGACATACAGTTATGGGCGCCTAATCACCCGCTCCTGAGGACCATTCTCAAATTGAGCCCGCGACCGATTCGGCACCGATCCACGCGACATCCAGCCGCGCCGACGCGGGGCCGAGGGCCCAGCATAACGGTCCCCATCCCGGCGATCAGGGATGCCCAGCCGCCGTCGATCGGTCCGACGTTATGGGGCGGTCCGCGCCCTCCGGCGTAGTCTTGGTCATGGTGCGAGAACGGCATATGTACTAGGGCTGCCTTGACGGATCGCTTCGTCTGTCGGTCGACGCCAGCCGTGCTCGCCTGGTGTCACGCGGTCCCATCGCGCGGTTCGGAAACGACTACGGGCGTCTCGGTCGACCGCAGCTTGGCATACGCGTCGAGCCGTGGATCGACCGCGACCCAGCGTTGCCACACCCGATCACGCTCCTGCCCCGCGGCCGGGCGCGCGCGCACCGGGCGCGGATGCTGGTCGGTCAGTCGAACAACGGCGTCGGGGTGTGCCTCGAGGTTGAGCCACCACGAGGGATGACCCTCGTCCCAGCCGTTCATCGCGATCGAGATGAGGTTTGGGCCATCTTCGAGGTAGCCGATGATGACGCCGCGCTCTTGCCCGGGCTTCCGCCCGATGGTCGTGAGACGAAGCGCACCCCAGCCGCGCTTGTTCGACGTGGTCGACAGGAAGCGACCGCCACTGAGTCGGTAGAGCGCTCGATGAGCGCGCCAGGCCCTGTGCACGAACCACGGCGGCGGGTGCTTCGGAGGTCGGGGTGCCGCGGTGCTCATCGCTGACTCCTCCCGGGACGAGCGCCCCCTCCACGCTACCGCGGCGTCCTGACGGCAGGGGAGGCGAGCAGGATGTGATTACTGGACGGTGGCGCCCGCCGAGCCGGCATGGAGACGCATCGGGCCGGCCATCGCCGGACGGCATGGGCCGACGATCGCCTGGATCGACCTGAACCCGGGCAGGGTGACCGGGAGGGCCGGTACCGGCCAACGCTGCAGCGGATGGTGGACCGGTCCATTGCCGAGGGCATGGGCCGGTTCACGCTCGTGAACCTGTTCGTGTGGCGAGCGACGAAGCCGTCCGATCTGAGGATGGCGATACGGGCACGTGAAGACGTCGTCGGGGAGGCGTGCGACGAGGCCATCCGAGCTGCTGTAGCGTCGGCCGACCTGACCGTCGTTGCGTGGGGGGCCCATGGGGTCACTGCTCGGTCGTGATCGATGCGTCGCTCAACTGCTCAAAGAACCGCTGTGTCTGGGGAGGACGTCAAAGGACAGTCTCGCCATCCGCTCTACGTCTCAGCGGAGGCTCCGCTCGTCCCATGGCGACGACCCGACTGAACAGTCCGCTCGCCCGTCCATGAACTCCACGACGGATCGTCAGTCGCGATTCGCCGACGACGTCACGTGGAAAGGGCGCGCCACCGCGTCATGGTCGCACCTCGGGCTATGCCGTCAGGGCCGTACCGCACGTCCTTCCCGCGGCACGCGCCCTCCTCTACCCGAGCGCGCGCATCGCCTCGGCGACCTCGCCGGCGGCCGCCTCGGGGATCGCAGTGGCGGCCTCCTCGAGGATGAGCAGCCGCGCCCCGGGGATCTCGCGCGCTATCGCCTCGCCGTTGCCGACAGGGAAGAACGGGTCGCGGCGGCCGTGGACGACGAGCGTGGGGACCGCGATCTCGGGGAGGCGTTCGCGCCAGCGGGGTTCGCAGGCGAGCTTGGAGAACACCATGCCCATCTGGTTGGCCATCGGGACCGGGGGGGCGGTGCCGGGCGTGCGGTCCCAGATGCGGGCGGCGGTCAAGTCCGCGGCGATGGGGTCATCGCCGAGGATCTCCGCGCCGGCGGCGGCGAACTCCGCCACCGCCTCGCGGTCGTTCCAATCGGGCATCGGCCGCGCGAACAGCCGGCTCATCGTCGCCCGGTCATGGTCGGGGAGGTCATCGTCGGGCGAGCCGGGCGCGACCGAGCGGGTGCCGGCCAGGGTGAGCGCCGAGAACGCGCCCGGATGGTCGAGCGCGGCCACCTGGGCGACCATTCCACTGACGCCGATTCCCGCGAGGTGTGCGGGCCCGCCGCCGAGTGCGACGGTAAGGGCCGCGGCGTCGGCGGCGAGGTCCGCAGGGTGTAGGCGGGCGCCTCCGGGTCCGCCGCCGCCGACTCGCCGCTATCGCGCAGGTCGTAGCGCACCACGCGGCGCCCGCCGGCGGCGAGACGCTCGCAGAGCGCGTCGGGCCAAGAGAGCATCGTCGTCCCGCCCGCCATCAGGACGAGCGGTGCGTCCTCGTCATCGAAGGCCTCGATGCCCAGGGAGACCCCATTGGCGTTGACGGTGGTCATCGGATCACGCGGCAGTCCCGGTCGAGCCGGAGGAACCCTGCGATGATGAGCATGCGAGCGTGACTCCCTCCAATGTTGTTCGGGTGGTCCAGGCCGACGCGAGCTGTCCGTTCGGGAGGTAAGACGGCGCAGCCGGTACTGACTCATCGGTCGACCGCTGCCATGCTGACGAACATCGCCGCCTCTCCAGCAGCTTGGTGCTGGTGAGGCCACGGCCACTGAAACTGCCGCTCAGAGCCGGCGTTCCGGGACGGTCGCACGCCTCATCGATGAGGCGCGTTCCGGGGCACATCCTGGCGGCTGAGCGCCGGGCACCGACAACGTCAATCCCTGACCGGCACCAGCGCGGACCGCATCGATTTCGCAGGTACGGTCTTTGACGAAGCAAAGTTCGGCGGTCGAGAGTAGCGCATGGCCAAGCTGATCTACGTGTCGAACGTGTCGCTCGACGGGTTCATCGAGGACGAGCACGGCAGGTTCGAATGGACCGCGCCCAGCGACGAAGTCCTGGCGTTCATCACCGACCTCGTGCGCCCAGTCGGCACCCACCTCTACGGGCGGCGCCTGTACGAGACGATGGCCGTCTGGGAGAGCCGACCCGGCCCTGGCCGCCCAATCGGAGCTTATGGCTGACTTCGCACACGTCTGGCAGGCGGCGGACAAGATCGTCTACTCCACAACCTTGGATGCAGTCTCGACCGCCAAGAGTCGACTCGAACGCCGCTTCGACCCGGAGTTCATCCGTGGGATGAAGGCCGGTGCCAGTCGTGACCTGATGGTGGGTGGCTCGAACCTCGCGGCGCACGCGTTCCGGGCGGGGCTGGTCGACGAGTGCCACCTCTTCATCTACCCCGTGGTCGTCGGTCGAGGCAAGCCATCGCTATCCAGCGAATTACGCGCGCAGCTCGAGCTGCTCGACGAGCGCCGGTTCGCCAGCGGCGTCGTGTACGTCCGCTATGGCATCCGGATCTGAACACTCAGACGCGCGCCCACACGCACACCTCGAGTCGAACTCCCGGCCCGACGAGCGCAGCAGATCGACGGCTCGGGTTGCAGGACGACGGGCGTTGCCTGCCCCCGAACGCGCGGACATATCGGCGTGGGACATGACCCCGAGGTGCCGTTTATGGGCAGCCAGATATCGGAAGCGCGAACGTAGCCTGGCGGGCAGACCCCGTTTATATCCGAAGAGCGAGATATCGACGTATTCATGATCGGAGCAGCTGAGCAATGGTCGCACGGGACGTCAGCCTTGGCCTTTGAGACGGTAATTGGAGGACGCCGTCCGCGTTTACCCCGGCTCTTCGGGGGAGATCTAAGTGGGGTCCTGGGTCCTGGCGGGCGAAACGTCGACCGTCAGGCGGCGTGCTGTGCGGCCGACGGCTGGTGGCGTAACGAGCGCAGAGCGGGCAATCTGTGCGCCGTAGCGATGCGGACCTTCCGTGGTGAGGTATCGTGCTCGACGACGGTGCGGTTCGAGTCGGGGCGACGACCACATCGGCGGGGGGTGCGAGAAGCCCCGGCGGTGTTGGTGTATGCGAGCGACACAGATCCCGAGATCGTCGATGTCTGCGGTGGGCCTCCGGCCGGCGTCCTTTTTTGAACGCTCGGCACGCTCATATAGCTCCGTTCGACTCCTACAGCACGAGGTGGAACTCGATCCGGAAGACGAGTGTGTTGTCGTCGACCGGGCCGGCGTGCGCGGCTCGGCGACGAAGCGACTCACGGTCGTTCTCCCCAGACGAGCGGATATCGGTATCCGAGATCGCAGAGAACGGCATGAGCTCGATGGTGTCGATTTCGATCGTCGAGGCCCCGACGGTGTATCGGCCCCCGACGCGGACCTTCGGAGTGCTCCACAGCCGGACTGACACCGTGATCCGTCCCAACGCGACGCCGGGGCGCAACTCGCGGCTGAACTGCACCCCTAGAACATACGGCGGAGGGCTGCGCCCTGCTTGCCGATACACGCTCGTCGAACCGCTCGGGGGTCGGGTAATCTGTGCGCTATGACTGCCGTGTCAGAGCCTTCATCGGGACGCTTCGAGGGGAAGGTAGCGAACATTACGCGCGATGGGACAATGACCATCGCGCCCGCTCCGCCGGGTCCACCGCGACGAATCGATGGCTACACGATCGGGGCGATCCCGCATATCGATGGTGCTCCACCACATCGTGGCGAGGTCCATCCGGACGGCGACGAGTTCCTGTACGTCGTTAGCGGAACGATCGAGTTGATTCTCGACGACGGCGATGAACGAGCGGTCGGCGTGGAATCGAAAGTGGTGCTGCGGGCGGGCGACGCCTATGTCGTGCCGCGCGGAGTGTGGCACCAACTCGAATCGGTCGAGCCCACTCACCTCGTTCATGTCACGCCCGGCCCGAATGGCGGCTATCGGCCACGCGACTAGGCCCATATCAAGCGCTCTGACCTACGACGTCCACCACGACGTGACCCGGCGGGCACGGAATTCTCGTGCGTCCAGTTGTCGGGATTCCCACGCCCAGTGGAGCATTTTCAAGCGAAATGTTTCTTGCTCTTTAGATTCAGCGCCACAGCTTCACGAATGAGGTTCTTCAGTGCATCTCCGTCAACCTTGTCATTTTCTTTGATGTCGATGGCACGCCTGACCTTTCCGTCAAGGCTGGAGTTGAATAGACCTGAAGGGTCGCTCAAAGCAGCACCCTTGAAGAATGTCAGCTTGACCACATTCTTGTAGGTCTCACCAGTACAAATACCCCCGTTGTGGGACCAGACCGGTGTTCCGGGGTTTGTGGGTTTCACCCACTTCCACTCCTCGTCGATATCGGGGTCCGCTTCCTTGATGATTCCTCGCACCTTGCTGAGCGTCTTGCCGCGCCAGTCGCCCAGCTCCCTAATCCTCTTGTCTATCAGCTTGGGAGCATTTGTCTTGTCATTTGCCATTTGGATCCCCTACGCAGTTGAACGCAGCTCAGGTAAGGCTCATGCTCGTACTTGATGAGGCTTGGCAAATACTACAGACGCCATTCGCAACCCTGGGATCAGTCTCGGGAACGACGAACGAGCCCGTGGCCGCACCGGACGTCACATCTTTGGGGAACCACCGCTTTCCACTGCCGGCATCGACGGGCACCGCGAACAACTGCAGTTCGTCGGCGAGTCCGGCCCGGATGGCCTGCCCAGCCAGGTCAGCCGCTCCAATCGTCAAATCGTCGCGAAAGGCTTCCTTCAGGCGCCGCACCGCCTCTAGATCGAAGCTCCGCTCGATCCTGGTTCTGGCACTAGGAGCGGACGCGAGACCTGGCGAGTAGACGATCTTGTCCGCGCCCCGCCAGATCTGGGTGATCTCCCGGATGAAGGCCGGCTGATCGCCCAGGGAGGCGGTTTCCCAGTAGAGCATGGTTTCGTACATGCGGCGGCCGTAGGGGTAGGTACCGATCGGTCGCTCCAGGTCGTTGACGAAGCAAAAGACCTCCTCCTCAGGCTCGGCCCAGTCAGAGCGGCCCTCGGCATCTTCGACGTAGCCGTCCGGTGATGCGATCGCCGAGTAGATCAGCCTGGCCACGAGGGGCTCACTTCTTGACCCGGTAGTCGAGGAAGGTGGCGAAAGGCGATTGGCGTATTCCGAGGTGCTCAAGCTCGATGGAGCGGGAGAACCCCTCGAATAGGGCCTTGCCGGCGCCGAGTACCAGCGGGGCGACGATGAGCGTGAATTCGTCGACCATGCTGGCCTCAAGGGCCTGGCGGATGATCTGGGCGCCGCCCATGATGTGGACCTGTTTGTCAGCGGCAGCGTGCCCTAGCCTGCTCGATTGCCTTTGGCAGGCCGTCGACGAAGACGAACTCGTCGCCCGGCGGCTGCTCCTCGGGTCGGTGGGTGACCACGAAGGCCGGGATCCCCCATGGGTTCTTGTCACCCCAGTGGCCGGCCGCCTCGTAGGTGCCCCGGCCAGCCACAACGGCGCCGTTGGCCCCGAGCACCTCCTCCAGCCACTGCTTGTCCGTGCCGGTGGGCTCACCCCGCCCCGGCGAGTCGTAGCTCCACGGCCCGCCGAAGACCCAGTAGTGGAGTCGCTCGCCACCCACGCCCAATCCGCAGCCCGGCCCGTCGTCCGGTCCGGTGATGTAGCCGTCGACCGAGACTGTGATCCCGGCCACAACCTTGCCCATGGGGTTCCTCCTCTGACGTTCTTGTGACGGCTGGGGGGCCGTCATCAGAGATAGACGGTTGTAACCGGCTGGAATCATCCCTCGACGCAGGCGGAACAATGTGCCGGACCGGGGACCAGAACCTGGGCTTGCGGGGCGCACCATACGGTTGCGCGCCCCGGCCTCCGAGGACGCTCCTGATCGAGGCCTACGGGCACCGGTTGGAGGCCGCATAGCGTCCGGGAGGCAACGTTGAGAAGCGACCGCTGAACAGGGATAACGCGGCTGAAGGCTCTGTCCCCAACGCTTGTTCTCGGGGAAGATGCGCTACGTCGCCTCCCTCCCAACCTGGGCTCGGGAGGGAGGCGACTCCTCTTGTCGCTCAATGCATTGCCTCCCCGGCCTGCACTGCCGCCACGCCTGCATGATCAACACGTCACTGCGCCGACGGTCTATCGCTGGTCGTTTGGCAGCGCTCGCCCGGAGCAATCGCCCGCGTCTGCGGTTTCCAAGCAGCGTCAGCGCCACCGCTAACCCCACTGGCCGGGCTGGTAGTCCCCAGCAGGCTGCCTGGAGATCACGTTGACCCGGTTGTAGGTGTTGATGAGGGCGATGAGCGACACCAGTGCGGCCAGCTGGTCTTCGTCGTAATGCTTGGCTGTGTTCGCCCATGCCTCGTCGGTGACGCCGCCGGGAGCGGCACTCCTCCGCGGGGCGGCCACAGTCGCCGGTCAGGCGCTCCGGTTTGCCACGCCCACCCAGATCGCCCATCCGGCACTCGTCAACGGCAGCGCCGGAGTCGTCGTGACCGATGGCGGGCGACCAGTGTCAGTAATGGCCTTCAGCATCGTCGGCGAGAGGATTGTCGGGATCGACCTCATCGCCGATCCCGATCGAGTCCGGCGAGTGGCGGCTGCCGTCCTCGAACAACATCGGTGATGAGGGACCAGCCTGCCCCAGCAACCGGCACGGCCCTCGATCTCCGCCGACATCAAGGAGATCACCGCGTCGTACGGGTCGTCCGACCACGGCGCCCAGACGTAGCGGTCGAACTTCGTTCGCCACCCACACGTTGCAAAGAAACGCCGCCCCGATCGCGAGTGTCCCGACCACCGCCCGTTCGATCGTCGGGCGACGCCAGTCGCCGCTTGTGAAGTACAGATCGCCGTTGTACCAAGCGCCCACACCAGCGGCGTGGGGTCGGCCATCTGGTCCACCGGTCCCGAGGAAGAATCCGGCGAGCGGTCCTTTGGGGCCAGATTCGAGCAGGTCGTGGGCTCGGCGCCAAGGAATCGCCGGGCCTCCATATCGGTCAAGGTTCCGTGTCTCGGTCGGCCCACGGTCAGCCGTAGGTGCAGTCTCCTAGCACGACGATGGCGTCGTCGCCGTGGTCGTCCAGTTCATGACCGCCGATATTGCTACCGCCTCGCCCGCCTGGGAGCGTCTCGGCAGTATGGTCACGAAACGGCTGGACCGTAGGAACCTTTGGAAGCGCACCATAGGTGTTTGGCGTCTACTGCGGCTGGCCGTGGTACTCGGTGTCGGTGACATGCTCGTCCCAGTTCGTCTCGGGCTTCCCACTGCTTCCGACGCCCTCAGTGATGGAAAGGTGGGTCATGAAGTCGTCGGGGGTGGCCCCGTGCCAGTGCCATTCGTCGCCGGGCGTGTGGATGATGTCGCCGGGGCGAATCTTGACGATCTCACTGCCGCGGGATCGTACGAGCCCGGCGCCATCGGTGACGTAGAGGGTTTGGCCGAGGGCGTGGGAATGCCAGGCGCTACGGGCGCCGGGACTGAAACGGACGATGTTGACGCGGATGCGCGATGGCTCCACACCGTTGGCGATCGGGTCGATCCACACGTCGCCGGTGAATGTCTCGGCCGGTCCTTTGGCGGTGGGCTGCTCGGGCTGTACTTCCACCTTCTTCACGTTCCTTTGAGAGTCGAGGAATGGGTCGCCAGGGCCGCACTCAACATGCACCTACAATGACGAGTCAGGACCACCAGGTTCATGGGCCAAACACCAGATCGGAGCACTCTTTTGGGTGCGCGGCGGGCGCGACGGGCCCGGACCCTGCAAGTAGACAACCGACCGACTCCGGAGGGGGACCATCAGATGCACATTCGTGCCCGTCTGAGCATGAGCGCCGACGGTTACGTGACCACACCGGCCGGTTGGCCGGCGCTTACCGCCGACCCTGCCTTCGTTTCCGGCCAGAGCCACGGCATTCGAGACTTCCTCCAAGACTGCGAGGCGGCCCTGATGGGTCGCACGACGTTCGAACCCGCCCTCACCAACGAACGGTGGCCATGGCCGAACATGAACGTGTTCATGCTCGGTTCGCGGCGTCCGGCTGGAACCCCTGACGACGTGGTAAGCGACAGCGACCCCGTTCGGCTGCTGGAGAAGCTCCGGGCGGCCAACCAAGGTGGCGACGTCCACTTGGTCGGCGGTCCTTGCACGATCGAGACTGTTCGAGCCCTCGAAGCGCTCGACAAGCTTGAACTGGTGGTGCTGCCGTTGCTGTTCGGAGCCGGGATGCGGCCGAAGCCATCGCTGAGTGCCGACACGGCGTTGACCCACGAGCGGGAGCGCGCCCTTCCGGGCGGCTCGGTGGAGATTGTCTATGACTGTCAAGGTCGCCGAGATCCGCTTCCGAGCCGACCTGTCAGCCAACGACCAAACCAGAGCTGAACCGTCATAGTGGCTTCGGCAGCGATACCCCGGTCAAACTGCCCCGGTCAAAAAGACCCCGGTCGAAACGAGATACCCCGGTCAAAACGACGAGCGTTCTTCCGGGTTGACCCGAGCATCCCCTTGTAGGCCTTGAAACTGTCCGCGGTCGAAGGCCCTGATGAAGTCCCTCACAGAGGATGGAATCCTGATGTGAAGAGCGAGCCTGCTCTGGGGAGCTTTTATCACCACTTGTTCGCTAGAGACACGGACTGAGATCACACGCTCGTCGGCTGTCAATATTGGATGCAAGTAGTTGGCTACTGGACAATTGGCCAGACTGGCCACTTCGCCGCAAGCTCCCGCTTCTGCCAAGGCTCCGCCGACTTGTGCTGAGTTCTCACCTAAAGAATTCAGCAGCGACAAAACCTCTCGACGCAGACGCATCCTGCTTCCCATCCGGCCCATAGTCACCCCTCCACGTCAAGGCGATCTACAAGATCACACCAGGTCTTCACTCAGTACAGCTATGTATGTTCTAACCGTCTCCTCCAGTGACTGCATTACTTCTTGTCACGATATTTATCTACCCCGCGATCAGCGGTGCAAACGGCTCACAGTTGGGACAACGTGTGGAGGACCGGGACCACCCGTGCGGCGGCCTCCCGCTCATCCCGGTTGAGTCACAGGGACCCCGGTGTTCGGGCGTCCGCTCTGCCGCAAGCTCCGTGATCTTGACCGGACCCTTGACCTGGACCTCGGGTGAAGCCTTCAAAACGCCGCAGTAGCGTCGGGATCGTGAACCCTCGCACGAAAGCACGGACAGATGGGCCGCCCGGTCCGGACGATGAAGCAAGCGTCGAGGAGTTGATGGCGGCGGTACCCGGTGCCTTGAGCTCGACTGCCGGTCACGACCGGCCAAGCGAAGGGGGACGGAGGGACGGTGCACCGGGCGGCTGGGACGGCTAGTCATGGTCCGCGGCCTGTCCCTTCCCGGAGCCGTAGCGATCGTGACCGGCGCCTCGTCCGGCATCGGTGCGGCTACGGCCGTCGGACTGGCCCGCCGGCAAGCCAAGGTGGTCCTGGTGGCTCGGCGCGCGGACCACCTTGGCGAGACTGAAGAGGCCTGCCGAAGCGCGGGAGGGGAGGCCCTAGGCGTACCCGCTGACGTAGCCGACCCGGGATCGGCCAAGCGGGTCACCGAGGCTGCCCTCGATCGGTTCGGCTCGATCGACATACTCGTCAACAACGCTGGTATGGACCTGCACAAGGACTCCGCTGCCACGACCATCGAGGAGATCGAGAAGGTGTTCGCGGTCAATTTCTTTGGAGCCGTTCGGCTTACGATCGCCGTGCTGCCCACGATGTTGGCTCGTGGCCGCGGGTCGATCGTCGATGTCACATCGGTGGCCGGCTACCTGCCCAACCCGCGGGAGTCTGCATACGGTGCCAGCAAGGCGGCACTGTCGAGATGGTCCCACGGCCTCGGCGTTGACCTGTACGACCGTGGCATTCATGTGGGGGTGGTCAGCCCGGGGCCCATCGACACCGAGATCTGGGACCACGGGCCGCAGAGCTATAGCGGCAAGCTGTTCCCACCAGCGGTGGTCGCCGACACCATCTCCGGCATGATCGAGCGTGGTTACGCTCACCGTACAGTCCCTCGCCGCTTCGGGGCCTTCGGACCGATGTACTCGGTCCTGGGCGCTCCGATGCGCTGGGGTCTGCGCCAGTTCGGTGCGAGGTCCGACCGTTGAGCTCCACCTTCGTATTGACGGGAGCCATGAAGGTGGGCTTTGGTGACTGAGTGCGACGTCGTCGTGGTGGGCGCCGGTCTGGCCGGACTGACCGCCGCCCGTCGGATGGTCCGGCACGGTCTTGAAGTGGCGGTTCTGGAGGCACGTGATCGAGTCGGTGGCCGCACCCTGAACCAGCCGGTGAGCGATGGAGCGGTCGTCGAGCTCGGTGGCCAGTATGTCGGACCGGGCCAAGGTCGGGTCCTGGGGCTCATCGCTGACCTGGGACTAACCACGTTCCCTACCTACGACGAAGGCCAACACGTGTTGGAGATAAACGGGCGCTTGCACCGCTACCGGGGACGAATCCCCCGGCTCAACCTCCTCGCGCTGCTGGACGCCGGCCAGGTGTGGCTGCGCTTGGAGCGGATGGCCCGGCAGGTGCCCCTCGACGCCCCCTGGCAGGCTCCCCGAGCACGGGAATGGGACAGTCTCACCGTCGCGAGCTGGGTTCGCGGGAGCGCCCGGACTTCGGTCGGGCGCACGTTCCTCCGGCTGTTCGTACAAGGCCTGTTCTCCACCGAGCCGGAGAACATGTCGTTGCTGCACCTGCTCTTTTACGTGCATGCCGGGGGCGGTTTCTCCGCTTTGACCAACACCCGCGGGGGAGCTCAGCAGGACCGCATCGTGGGCGGATCGCAGCTGATCAGCGAGAGGATGGCCGACGAGCTTGCCGAGCGGCTCCGGCTCGACGCTCCGGTCCGACGTCTCGACTGGGGCGCTGACCAGGTGGTCGCGCACGCTGGAGACAGCATCGTACGGGCAAGCCGCGCCGTCGTCGCCGTCCCGCCTGCGCTGGTTGGTCGGATCGACTATCGGCCGCCTCTGCCCGCAGACCGGGACCAACTCACCCAGCGCATGCCCCACGGCAGTGTGATCAAGTGCATGGCCGTCTACGACTCCCCATTCTGGCGCCAGGACGACCTCTCCGGCCAGGTCGCCTCGGACGTTGGACCGGTCACCGCGACCTACGACAACACACCACCGGCGGGGGCGCCTGGGGTGCTTCTGGCTTTCGTCGAAGCCAGTCACGCTCAAGCCCTCGCCCGGCTTACTCCAGAACAGCGTCGCACGGCGGTGCTTGATTGCCTGGCTAGGTTCTTTGGCGAGGCGGCCCGCCGGAGCACTGGCTGGCTGGAGCTTGACTGGTCGGCCGAGCCGTGGACCCGCGGTTGTTACGGGGCACACATGCCTCCAGGGACCTGGACGCAGTTCGGGCCGGCGCTTCGCGTTCCGATCGGCCCCTTGCATTGGGCCGGGGCCGAGACGGCGCAACAATGGCCGGCCTACATGGAGGGAGCCGTGGAATCGGGCATGCGTGCCGCGGACGAGATCATCGCGCGCCTTCGGAAAGCGGAGCCGGTGCATCCTCCAGACCAAAGCGCTCAAGTTTAGTCCGGAACATACGCGTTCACGTGAGCTTACTCAATGGTGAACGTTTATCGGCGCCCACGGAACGCTTGACCGCGCGGCCTTCGAAAGTGTGGCCGAAGGGTTTCGGCTCACCCTTGAAGTAGTAGGTATCAAGCCGATGGATGGTAAAGCCGGCCTGCTCGATCAGCTGCGGTATCTGCCGGGTCAGGTGACAACCTCCGGCGAGTCGCTTGTACCCCAAGGGCTCGATGCGCCGTTGCCAGGCGGCAACTTTGAGGTCTGGCGCATGCCCGTGCTCAACGAAGTGAAAGGCCCCTCCCGGCCTCAAGACTCGGCGCATCTCTGAGAGCGCCGTGGTCACGTCGGGAATGGTGCAAAGGGTCCAGGTCGAGAGAATTGCGTCGAACTGCTCGGATGCGAGTTCGAGCCGCTCGCCGCTGAGGCCTGCAAACTCGACCCGCGCCGACGACTGAGCGATTCTCGGTCTAGCGAGACGCATGCACACTCTTGACGGCTCGATGGCCGAAACCGTTGTGACATCTGGTGGGTAGTACGGCGCGTTCAAGCCGGTCCCGAACCCTACTTCCACGATGTCGCCGCTCAGCCCTTCACAGATTCGAGCACGCACTTCGTGCAAGGGCTTCCGATCCATAAGCTTGTCCTGGAAGCGGGGAAGCAGCTGTTCCTGGTATATGCCCATGTTTGAACCCCCTGAGTATCAACTATCGCACTCAGATGACCACAGGCGGAACAGCAACTCATCAAGCACGTATTGTGCGGCATGCTGTCTCTGTGGAGAGGTGCGAGGAATGCGCGTTCGTCTACGGGGATCTCCCGACCGGAGATGTGCCACGGGCGCTGCGGGCACTTGGCGCCGAGTATGTCGACGTGCTCTCCCGCTCCGAGGTGAGGGGTCTTGTCGACAGAAGGCCAGAGCCGGAGGTGCGGTCTGCCCTCGAGTACGCATGTCACGTTCGCGACGTGCTGTTGATCCAGAGGGACCGCGTGTTGCTCGCCCTGGTAGAGGACACGCCCGGCTACTCGAGGATGTACCGCGACGAGCGGGTCACGCTGGCCGGTTACAGGGTGGAGACCGTCGAGGAGGTGGCTAATGAGGTTGCGATGGCCGCGAATCTCATGGCCAAGGTGCTAGAGGGACTGTCCCCCGTTCAGCTGCAGCGGCGGTGCATCTACAACTTTCCTGAACCCACCCGACGGGACGTCGCATGGCTGGCTCGCCACACCGTGCACGAAGTCAGCCACCACCTCGGTGGCGTGCGGTCGGTGCTGGAACAGGTGGCTGCGTGATGGGCACGAGGCTACGCTCCCGGACGTCGAGAGAGGGGAAGGCCGATGGCCCAGATCGTTCTGACCGGCGGAGGGGTCTGCGGACTCAGCACGGCGATGCTCCTGGCCAAGGATGGGCACGACGTGACGGTCCTCGAGAGGGATCCTGCTCCCCCGCCTGCCTCAGCCGAAGAGGCCTGGCTGTCCTGGGATCGCCGGGGGGTGAACCAGTTTCGTTTGCCACATTTCTTCCTCGCCCGGTTTCGCATCATCCTCGAACAGGAGTTGCCGGAGGTCGTAGCCGCTCTCGAGGCGGCAGGGGCGCTGCGTACCAATCCCCTCTTCGACATACCCGAATCGCTTACGGGGGGTCGTCGACCAGGTGACGACCAGTTTGAATCCCTCACCGGCCGACGGCCGGTGATCGAAGCAACTATCGCCGTGGTTGCCGAGACTGCTCCCGGTCTCACGCTACGCCGTGGGGTAGCAGTGGATCGCCTGCTCACCGACGATCGTGGCCGGCAGGGTCCGCCCCATGTGGTTGGGGTCGAGACAAGCGACGGCGAGCAGATCCGTGCCGACCTCGTCATCGACGCCACTGGCAGGCGCTCCCCGTTGCCTCGCTGGCTCGAGGCCATCGGCGCCCGGCCACCCCATGAGGAGGCGGAAGACTGCGGATTCGTCTACTACGGGCGAACATTTCGTTCGAGGGATGGCGCATTGCCGGCGGTCATGGGGCCGCCGCTCCAACACTACGATTCGATCTCCACGCTCACCCTCCCTGCCGACAACGGCACCTGGGCCGTGGCTTTCATAACGAGCGCCAAGGACCCTGCCCTCCGGGCTTTGCGGGATGTCGATACCTGGACGACCGCCTTCGGAGGGTTTCCCCTGGTGGCCCACTGGTTGGACGCCGAGCCTCTCGAGCCCGACATCAAGGTGATGGCGAAGATCGAGGACCGGTCCCGTCGGTTGGTAGCTGATGGTGCTCCTGTGGCGACAGGAGTGGTTACGGTGGCTGATTCCTGGGCGTGCTCGAACCCTTCCGTCGGCCGGGGAGCCTCCATCGGGCTCCTTCACGCAACTGCCCTTCGTGACCTCGTCAGAACGGGGTCGCTCGAGGACCCGACTGCCTTCGCCACCCGCTGGGACGAGGTGACAGAGTCAACAGTTGCACCGTGGTACCAGGAGACGCTCTGGGGGGACCGCCACCGATTGGCCGAGATCGACGCTTCTATACGGCGGCAGCCCTATGAGCCTGACGACTCGAGATACGAGCTGATCAAAGCCTTGGGTTTCGGAGGCAGTTTCAACCCCGACCTGATCCGTGCCTTTGTCCGAAACGGGCTGCTGCTCTCGCTCCTCGACGAGATCATCGAGGAGATCGGAGCTGAGCAGCTACTTGCGATAGGAGGCGGTTGGAGGGACGCGCCGTCGCTAGGGCCGAGCCGGGACGAGCTCGAGAAGGTGGTCGTAGCCTGATGCGCGTCGAAGTCAACGGAATCGGCCTGGAGGTCCAGGATGAGGGAAGCGGGAGGCCCGTTTTATTGCTCCACGGATTTCCTGACTCGGGTCGCCTGTGGCGTCACCAGGTTCCGCTTCTGAGCGGAGCCGGGTTCCGCTGCATTGTGCCCGATCTACGGGGCTTTGGAGAGTCTGACAAACCCGACGACGTTGCGTCGTACGCCCTGCCAAACCTCGTCGGGGACGTGGCGGGGATTCTCGACGAACTGGGTGTGGAGCGGGCCCATGTGGTCGGTCACGACTGGGGTGCGGCCCTGGCTTGGGTAACGGCTTCGTTGCTGCCTGAGCGGGTGGACCGCCTGGTGGCGATCTCGGTCGGCTTCCCTGCGGCTTTCGCCGAGGCCGGCTACACACAGCGTGAGAAGTCGTGGTACATGTTGCTCTTCCAGTTCCAAGAGGTCGCCGAGCAGTGGCTGTCGATGGACAACTGGCGAAACTTTCGGGAGTGGTCTGGGCACCCGGACGCGGAAGGTGCCATAGCCATGCTGGAGAAGGGGTCCCTGACCCCGGGCCTGAACTGGTACCGGGCGAACGTCGCGCCCGAGACCCTGATCGCCCCACCACCACCATTGCCTGCGGTTCAGGCTCCCACGATGGGGATCTGGACCTCCGCTGACGTGGCTTTGACCGAGGTCCAGATGACCGGCTCCCAACGGTTCGTATCCGGACCCTGGCGTTACGAACGCGTTGACGGGGTGGGCCACTGGTTGCAGCTCGAGGCTCCGGAAGCCCTCAATCGGCTGCTGCTCGACTTTCTGCCCTCGGACTGAGATTTACCACGTCGCTTAACTCGACAGAAACGGGCCAACGGGACTTTGGGTCTGGCGGAATCACAGTGCTGACCGTGGCCCCGGACGATCTAGGTGCCAGTTGCGGATGACCTCGCACACCCAGCGATCGTCCACCGCCGGGTTGACCATGAACCTGCTGATCGTGCGCTGGGCTCCGACGTTGTCGCTGTAGAGGAGGTCGATGCTGAAGGGTTCCCGTTGCCGGCAGGCGGAGGCCACCCGAGCCTAGATCTCCTCGTCGGGATCTCTCAGCGCTCCCTGCCATAGCCCGATCCCTCCAGATGGAATATAGAAGTCCCGGAGCTGAACCCGAAAAGTTGTCCACCGGGGCGTGGTCCTCGGACCTGCGCCAGGCCGCCGACGGGTACCAACCCCTGCAGCACCGCTATCCCCGCTCCTGCATTGCGCAGGCTCAGCGCCAGATAGACATTGGCGTCCGCTTCCACGGCGACCGCACCACCGCCATCGGCACGAACCCAGTGACGGTCGACGAACATGATCTTTTGAACTGGGTCGTCGAGATGGGAATGGACCAACATCGGTCGGAGCTGCTCCTAGAGGGCGATCTCGCTGAGTCGGGTAGACCGGTTCGCGGAGCGGACGGAGGCGAATGTTGCTACGGCGAGAACCAGGGTACCCCCGGCTGTGGCCAGAGACGCGAGACGCCTCGCCCACATGGACCGGGCCCGAATGCCATCATGTGAGCGTGCGGTTGCTGGTGATGATCGCGATGGCGATCGAGGGTGAGGCGATCCTGGGGCCAGAGTTCAAGGCTCGCCGAGTGGGGCCCTATGAGCTGTGTAGCGCCGACCTCTTCGAGTTGGACGTGTCGGTCGTCGTAGGTGCCGTGGGTCCGGCGGCAGCGGCAGCGGCGACGGCTTCTGTCCTCGCTGCCGACGGACCGTTCGACTTGACATTGTCCACCGGCATCGCTGGGGGCTTCTCTGACCGCGGCGTCAGCATCGGTGACCTGATCGTTGCCACCGAGGTGTTTCCAGCCGATCTGGGGATCAAGCATGCCGGCGGCTTCTTCGACGCTGTTGAGCTCGAATGGATATCCGGATCCCTGGAGACCGCAAGCTGGTTCACCGAGGCGAGCAAGGGGGCGGGCGCCGTTCCAGGTCTGGTTCTCACCACAGCGGGCGTCGAGGCGGACGTGGAAGCGCTGTCCAGGCGGCATCCGAGTGCGCTGGGCGTGGCCATGGAGGGCGCGGCCGTGGCGATCGCGGCTCAACGGTGGGGCACCCCCTTCGCGGAACTGAGGGCCGTCAGCGATATGGCCGGGCAACTGATGGAGACATTGGATCTGCCGACCAGCCTTGAGCAGCTTTCGAGTGGATTTCGAGCCGTGATGGAAGAGCTCGGGGAGAAGGTCGAACGGAGCCGCAGTCTTGAGCCTTAGGGCTCAGCGGTTCCCGACCTCGTGCTCCAGCCCCTCAGCGAACTTGGCCCGAGCCGCTTCGACACGCTCTGGTAGGTGCTGGGTGGGCCAGAGTCCCGGGGAGGGGCGGTAGCCCTTGAGGACCTGGCGAGCAACAGTTGCCCGGTGCACTTCGGTAGGGCCGTCGACGATGCCCATCACCGGTACTTGCATCCACAACCCTCCGAATGGCATCTCGTTGGACACACCGAGGGCTCCGTGAACGTGCATCGCCCTGTAGACCACATCATGTAACACCTGTGCACTCAGCACCTTGACCGAGGCAATCTCCTTTCTTGTGCCTGCGGTGGTCTTCTGATCGATGAGCCAGGCCGTGTACAGGACGAAGAGCCGGAACTGCTCGATCTGCGCGTAAGAATCTGCGACGTAGCTCTGTACGCTCTGCTTGTCGGCTAGGAGGCTTCCTTGTGTCTCCCGGCTCAGCACACGCTCGCACATCATGTCAAAGGCACGTTTGCACGCTCCGACGGTCCGCATGGCGTGATGCACACGTCCTCCACCCAGTCGAGTCTGGGCGATGACAAACGCTTGCCCTTCGCCCCCGAGAAGCCCGTCAGCCGGTACGCGAACATCGTCATAGTGGATCAGCGTGTGCATTCCCTCCCCGAGGGGTTCATTGAGAAGCCCGATGTTGCGTTCAATCTTGACCCCGGGCGTGTCGGTGGGCACCAGAAACATGGACATTCCCTTGTACGGACTGACATCGGGGTTGGTCACCGCCATGACGATGAGAAACGACGAGGTTCGGGCGTTTGACGAGAAGAACTTGTACCCGTTTATCACCCACTCATCTCCATCTTTTACGGCGCGTGTCTTGAACATGGTGGGATCCGAGCCGGCATGGGGCTCCGTCATCGAGTAGCAGGAGAAGATCTCTCCATCCAGAAGAGGCTGCAGGTACCGCGCCTTCTGCTCTTCCGTTCCGTAGTGAGCGATGATCTCGGCGTTACCCGTGTCAGGAGCCTGGGTGCCGAAGACGATCGGTGCCCAGGTGGACCGCCCAAGGATCTCGTTCATGAGGGCAAGCTTGAGCTGTCCGTATCCGTGGCCGCCAAGTTCCGGACCGAGATGACACGCCCATAGCCCCTGGTCCTTCACTTGCTGTTTGAGAGGGTCCACGATCCGTCGCAGATCGCCGCTCAATGGGTGATAGGCGAGACGACCCCAAAGGAGGTCGAGTGGCTCTATCTCATCTCGGACGAACTCGCTCATCCAGTCCAGCTTCGCCTGAAACTCAGGCTCGGTTGAGAAATCCCACGACATGATCGCTTCGCTCCTTCACGTGATCATGGTCAAAGGGAGGTGCTTCGTGCCAGATCGGCTGACCTGGCAGCCATGTCGAGTACGACATCTCCGAAGGCCTGCATCTTCGGATTGTTCGCTTCTCCCTTGACGGCCCGGGCGTAACCACCCTCCAAGACGATGGCCATCTTGAAACGTGCCAGGATCAGGTAGTAGTCGATCTCATCCACAGGACGGCCACTTTCGCGTGAGTAATAATCAAGTAGCTGCTCGCGCGAAGGCATGCCGTTGTAGTCAACATAACCGGAGTTCGAGCGGTCCTCGTCTTCGTTGGGCCAACCCATGAGCACCCAGGCCAGATCCAGCAGGGGGTCGCCAATGGTGGCCATCTCCCAATCGACGATCGCCGCCAACCGTGCAGGAGCTCCATGATGAAACATCACGTTGGCGAACTGGTAATCGCCATGAATGACTCCGGGCTGGTACGTGCTGGGCTTATGGTTACGCAACCATGCGGCCGCGACATCCAAACCGGGGAGATCGCGAAACTCGAATCTGCGGAGGTGCGACATCCAACGGTCGACTTGACGCTCGTGAAAGCCTTGAGGCCGGCCGAAGCCCTCCAGGCCGCGGTTCCTCCAGTCCACCTTCGACAGCTTGGCGATCCCATCGACGAGTTGATAGGCGAGCCCTTGTCTAGCGCCTAGGTCATCGCCAAAGGGTGGCGGCCAAGTGTCTGCGGTGATGGGAGACCATCCGTCCACGTACTCCATGAGGTAGAACGTCGACCCCAGGACTTCGGCGTCATCGCACGCTCCCAGAGCCTCAGCGTGGGGAACGTCGGTGCCCCGGAGGGCCGAGAGAACCCGATACTCCCTGAGCATCGTCTCGTTTCGCCCATCCGGCACAGGCCTGGGGGGGCGACGAAGCACCATTCGGCGATTGTCGCGGCAAATCTCGAAGATCTCATTGGAGGCGCCACCGGTGATGAAGCGACTCGTGAGGTGGAGGCCTTTACCCGGTAGATCGGATTCGTCCATCCATCGGGCTAGGCGTTCGTCGTCGATCACGTGGGGAGATCGGTCGTCGCTGTCGTCTGAGGTCGGCTCGACCGGCTCGGTCGCCACGATCACCTCCAGTGCCTCGCGGCGAGCCTAAGCTGACAGCCGCGTCAGGGACAACTCATGGTCGCCGCGGTGGCGACTCGATACCTGTCCAGGTGAGGGCGACCCCGATCAAGAAGGCGAGGGCCCCGAGTACCAGCCCGTAGCGCATGCCGGTGGTAAAGGTGGCGTGAGACCTGACGAGGGTGCCGAGGACGGCCACACCGAGCACCCCTCCGCATTGACGGGCAGAGTTGATCACGCCTGAAGCGATGCCCCCACGGTCCGCGGGAGCGGCCTCCATCACTGACGAGGTCACGGCCGGCATGACCAGTGCCATGCCGAAGCCGGATGCCGCCATAGGAACGATGAGCAGGCCGTAACGGCTGTGGGGGCTGGTCACCGCGAGACCGACGAGACCCACGCAGCCAATTGTCAAGCCGAGGACCATGGGCCACCTCGGCCCCTTGCGTGCCAACAGCCTGCCTGATGTCATGGAGGCCACTGTCAGCAATGCAGCCTCTGGCAGCAATGCCAGCCCCGTTAGCAGAGCCGAATAGCGTCTGACATCTTGGAGGTAGAGGCTCATGACGAAGAGTTGCCCGTAGAATCCGAAGTTGATCAACAGGCCGACGGAGCTTCCTGCGAGGAATTGCCGGCAACGGAAGAGAGCCAGAGGCAGCATCGGATCCGCCGCTCGAAGCTCGAAGCGCACAAAGACCGCCAGGAGAACTGCCGACGACAGGATCCCGCCGGCGACTAGCGGATCGTCCCATCCCAGGCTTCCGGCCTCTACCAGGGCGGCAGCCAAGATCGCAAGGGCCATGGCCCCCGTTAGTTGACCCGGGAGGTCCAGCGACCGTCTGTGTCGCTCCGAGCTGGGAACAAAACGAACGGCCAAGACCGCGGCCAGGAACGCAAACGGCACGTTGATGAAAAAGACTGCCCGCCAGCTCAGCTCTACCACCACCAGCCCACCGACCACGGGTCCCGCGGCAGCGGCTATGCCGGCCACGGCACCCCATGTCCCCCATGCCCTCGATCGTTGCTGGCGGCTTGGATAGGCGGCTTGCAGCAGCACCAGCGAAGCGGGTACGAGCAATGCCGCACCAAATCCTTGAATGAGGCGCGCCAGCACCATCATCCACATGGTTGTGGCCGATCCGGCCGCGACAGAGGAGAGCGCGAAGACCGCCAGGCCCAAATGGAAGGCCGTCCGTCCTCCGAGCCGCTCGGCGATTGCTCCGCCGCTCAATAGGCGGCCCGCGAAGGCGAGCGTGTAGCCGTCGACTGTCCATTGGAGCGTGGACACTCCGCCGTGGAGGCCCCGAGCCAGCGCCGGAAGGGCGACGTTCACCACCGTGGCGTCGAGGATGACCATGAAGTATCCCAGGCAGATGCCCAAGAGGCCCCACGAGGTGCCCGACGACCGGACACGGCGTGGGTGCATGAAAGGCAGTCCGCTAAGGGTCACCCTCAAGATGATTCCCGCCGTTGATTCGGCGCCGACCGAAATGTGCGGTCCCTATCGTGGAGTGAATGAACGGGGACGCCGATATCTCAGCAGTGGCTGGCTTGCTTGCTGATCCGAGCCGTGCCCGGATGGTGATGGCTCTGACAGACGGGCGAGCCCTGACGGCATCCACCCTTTCTGCTGAGGCGGGGATCGCCCGGTCCACGACCAGCGAGCACCTCGGCCATCTCGTTGACTCGGGCTTCGTCAGAATGGAGCCTCACGGGCGGCATCGTTACTACCGGCTGGCGGGCCCGCATGTCGCCGGCCTCGTGGAGTCCCTCGCGAGACTCGCGCCGCCGTTGGAAGTTCGCTCGCTCCGTGAGGGAACGAAGGCTCATGCGCTCCGCGTGGCCCGTACCTGTTATGACCACCTTGCGGGCCGCCTCGGGGTCTCATTGATGCGAGCTTTCCTGAGCGAGAAAATCCTCGAGGGTGGTGACGGCGAGTTTCGAGCCGCCCACTCCGAACGGGATCGTCCGTCTGCACCCGGGTGGGACGTCGCCTATGTGCTCACCGATCATGGGAGGGAGCGGATGGACGTCTTTGGACTGGATCTGTCAACGGCGGGGCGACGACCGCTCGTTCGTTACTGCGTCGACTGGAGCGAGCAACGCCACCACCTTGGTGGTGCGCTTGGCGCCGCTCTGCTCGAGCGCATGGAGGCCCTGCGATGGCTGCGGCGAGCGCATGGGAGCCGAGCATTGGTAGTAACCGATGCCGGCCGTGACGGCCTAGCCAGCACCTTCGGGTTGTTCCAGGATGACTGAGAAGGATCTGCCGGCGCGTCAAGGTCGGGAAGGCAAGGAATTCTCTCCCAGTCTGCGTCTCAAGTCGGACTCGAACGCTACTCGCTGTGGCGACACCGCCTCTGCTCGGAGGGCGTTGAGCTTGGTGTAGCCCTTATCCCTCTCGGCATCCCATTCGTCGGCGAAGGTGCCCGAGGCGATGTCACCGACCAACTCCCTCATCGTGGAGGCGAGATCGAAACCTTGAAAGCGATCGGCCCGTGACAGCTGCCCGTACTGGCTGGTAGGTGAATGATAGGCAAGCTGGGCAGCGCCGCCTTCCAGGCGAACCAGACGGTACGTCCTCTCTACCTCCCCGGACAGGACGAGCTCTGTGACTATGGCTTCGATGGGGACGCCCTGCTCCAGCATGATCTGCACGAATGAGTTGCTGACATGGCCTAGGGCAGGTGCCAGGGCCTGCTCTACGGACAAGTCGAGGACAGCTTCCTGGCGCGGGGTCAGTTCGATGCCTCCCTGTCGGAGTCCTCCGATGGCCAGCGCAAGGCCAAGGAGCCTCTCCCGTGCGGTACCGGTCACGTCACGGTGGACGCCGATGGCGGTGATGAACCCGGTGCCCTCGACGTAACAACGGCGCACCTCAGGGCCGAGCATCCGCGGGGCCACCATGCCGACGTCACAAGCCGGTTCCAGACGGCCGAAGGCGAGGGTGTAGCCACTCGCGACCACGACCAGAGCATCATCGGCCGGAAGCAGAGGAAGGGTGGGGATCACGTCGTCAGGCACCAGCAGGCACAGCACGTGCGCGCCGCCGCAATCATCCAGCTCCTCGGTTCGAAACCCGTCGCTGCGGGCGAGCCCCCTGGTCTCGTCGGCACGGACGTAGACAGCGACATCCAATCCCGAGTCCCTGAGGTTCAGTGCCCACGACCGGCCTTGGTTGCCGTAGCCCACCACTCCGATCCTGAGCCCGTCGAGACTGGAAGGATCAGCGTCCTTCTCGTGGTAGATGACCGCCATCGGCCCAGAGTATCTTCGAAGGCTCGCCGCCGCGAGAGCGGGATCAGGCCTTCGTGCCCGCCGGCGGATCGGGTCTTCGTGCTGCCGTTTGAACGTAACCAGGTTTCCGCCTAGACCGACATGACGTGGCCGGGCTGCTGGACGGAATGAGGGTCTTGGACCTGTCGGTGTGGCGACCGATGCCACATGCAACTCAGATCCTGGCCGATCTGGGCGCAGAGGTCCTCAAGATAGAGCCACCCGGCGGTGATCCGATGCGCTCCTATCCAGAGCTGTTCGCATCTGTGGCTCGGGGAAAGCGGAGCGCCGTCGTCAACTTGAAGGATCGAGCTGATCGGGCTCGTCTGCTCCATCTGGCTGCCCAGGCCGACGTGCTCTGTGAGGGTTGGCGGCCGGGTGTCGCCGACCGGCTTGGGGTCGGCTACGAGGCGGTTCGGACTGAGAACCCCTCGGTGATCTACTGCTCCTTGTCGGGTTTCGGACAGGAAGGTCCGATGCGCGACGCTCCAGGTCACGATCTCAACTTCCAAGCACTTGCGGGAGCCCTTGCTCCAAGAGACGCAACCGACGCGCCACAGATCCCGCGACTGCCGGTCGCCGACCTGGAGGGTGGATCGGTGTGCGCCCTGATCATCTGCGCGGCATGGGCGCGCAAAGTGGCAACGGGAGTGGGCGAGCGGATCGACGTGTCAATGACGGACTGCGTTGCCTGGTGGGCGGGCACACGCACGCGGACGTTGCACGCGTCAGGAGACGACGGGATGGGCGCGTCGCCCGGTTATGGCGTCTTCCGAACACTCGACGGTGGATGGTTGGCTCTGGGAGCTCTATCTGAACAGCGGCTGTGGAAGGCCATTTGCGACGCACTCGAGCTGTCCGGTCTCGGTGGGCTCGACTGGGAGACGCGCCTGCGACGTGCTGATGAGCTCAACGCCACCATCGCCCGGAAGCTGGCTCGTATGGACCGAGACACCGCCCTCACGAGGTTGCGAGAGCATGGGGCGCCTGCCACGCCGGTGCTGACTTCGGAAGAAGCGGCTGAGCATCCGCAGCGCAGCGCCCGCAAGGTTCAGGTGATGACCCGCTTGGGACCCGTTATCGCGCTTCCGGCACATCTCGGCCGGAGCGCTCCTTTGATCCCGGCGGACATACCGGAGGTCAACCAGCATCCCGAGGGTTTCTCCCGCATCTCCTAGAGTCGATGCTCTTGGGGCGCCTGTTCGGCTACCCCCGACACTCACCGTTATCGCATCGGCCCGAAATGAGCGTCGACACCGATCTGGGTGCGAGGGTGTCGAAGGGATTGAACTGGGACTAGCGGCCCACGTGCCCACGCGGGCGCCAACGGCTGGCCAGTGGGAGGGCGAACCAGAGTCCGGTGAATGTCGCGACGGTTGCAGCGGCTACAAGCGGCACGAGGACGCCTGTGCCGACGAAGCTGACGATCAGGGACACCGTAGACGAGATTGCGAGGTCGACGGCGCCGAGTCCGAGTATGGCCATCACGTTCGCGGCCCGTAGCAGTCGTCCCTTCTCATGCCGGCGAAACACCAGGCGGTGGTAAGCGACCGGTCCCACGAGCAAGGCCGTTGAGAGGGCGGCCAGAAGCAGAGTGGCGATGTAGAGATCGCGTTGAGCGCTACTCAACTTCGTGAATCTCACGGTGAATGGAAGTGAGAGGAGGAAGCCGAAGAGGACCTGTACACCGAGGCCCGCGACCCTCAGCTCCTGGAGCAGCTCGGACATGTTGCGGTCGTTGCGCTCCGATTCTGACTCGTGCCGACCTAGATGATCGTGGGTGCCTTGGTCGTCAGGAAGCGTGCCTTTGATCTGCTTTAGCCTAGGGGAAGCGGTAACCGCTCATCGTGTCCCGGCGATCTCGAGCTGTGCTCGATCCCACCGAGCGAGAACGGCAGCTGCCTCGTAGGTGGTCTGCAGGAAGGCCAGCAGGGTGGCGTCGGGGTCGTCGGAGCTGCGCACGGCGCGATAGGGCAGGAGGAACTCGCCAAGTTGCGGGTCATAACGGGCGTCTTCGAGGCTCACGTCCCAGTCTGCAAAACCGTCAGGCTCGGGGTACGCATAAGCGTAGAACGAGCCTTCGTCACTTCCGCCGGGCCAGAATCCGCAACTGCTGAGCTCGTGGTCGTAGGCGAGCTGGGCGACCCAGTCGGCGCAGTTCGGCACCCCACCCGGATGCTCAGGCGCGGAGCGGCCGGAGAAGCGGGTGACGGCCAGATCGAAGGCCCCCCAGAAGACGTGCACCGGGCTGGCCTTGCCGACGAAGCGTGACCGGAAGACACTGAAGACCCGGTGGACCTGCACCAAGGCCAGCCAGAACCGGTGGATCGCCGCGGGATCGTAGGAGCTGTGCATCATGTCCGCGGCGAACGGAGTGGCTTCGAGCAGTTCAACCGGTCGGGCCAGGATCGGGACCCGCAAGCCGAGATCATCGAGGGCCGCCATGGTCGCCTCGTAGAAACTGGCGACCGACCGCGGCTCGAGAGCCACCTCACGGAGTCGGCCGTCGGTGGTACGTAGTGCAAGGACGTGGTCGATGAAGTCGAACTCGATCTCGAGGCCGAGGGTCCCGGCGTGCATGAGCGAGGTGGTGAGACCACGCGACGACACGTACAGAGGCACTTGCCACCAGTGGTTGACCATCGGCTCGAGTGCCAGCCGGATCTTGCCGACGACCTGTGTCCAGAGGTGGACGGTATCGCGGGTATCCTCCCAGGTCGAGAGCGTAAGGTCTGGCCACACTGTCGAGTGTCCCTGGGTCTTTGCCACATCGCGACGTTATCAACGGGGCCTGTGCGTGCGCCCGCGACGTCGCCACCGGCGTATGGGCTCGACCGCGAGACCTGGCGTTCGGCGTGCGCGCTGCGGATTCGGCGCTAAGGTCGGCGGATGAGACGCCACCACACCGTCTCTCGTAGCCGATGACCTCTCCTCCCGAATTGACGAGGCTGAGTTGACGGGCCCCGACGCGAATCTTGCGACCGCGCGGCGCTTCCTCGATGCCATGTGGAACGGTCGAATCGGGACGGTCACGCACATGCTCACGCCTCAGGCGACCCTTTACGTACCGGGGCACAACGCGTTGTCCGGTAGGTTCGTCTCTCGAAAGGAGATTTCGGCCGAGCTCCAGAGGTTCTTTGGTGTCGGCCACGGCTCTGCCGACTTGATCACCTACGAGGCCTGGTTTACCGGGCCTCGCATGGTAGGAGCCGTGCTACGGCTGGAGATGCAATTGCCGGGCCGCCGACACGAGGGCGGACTGGCGGTGATGCTGTGGTTCGGGGGAGAAGACCTCATCGCAGGAATCGCGTTCTTTCCCGAAGACCAGCACTCCTACGACGCCTTCGTCGGCCAAACGTTGCAATCCTGAGCGACGGCGTCACTGGATGTTGGCAGGGGCGATCTTCTGAGCGCCGGCCGATGGGAGGATCTTCTATTCGCGGCCGGTGACGGGCTCCCGGTGAAGGGGTTGCTTCGGACGCGGCCTCGTGCGGCCCGGTGGAATGGGCAGGCGCGCCCCTTCGTCCTCGCCGACTCTCACAGGTTGGCCATGATGGATGATCGTCAACGGCTCCCCCTTGGACAGGGAGTAGCTGGCCTCGTCACTGGTCACCTCAACCCTCAGACGTTGAGTCCTCCAAGTGATTGTGAAGGCCATACGGGTCAGGCTCGCAGGCATCCGGGGAGCGAACCTCAGTTTGCCGTCGGTGACCCTCATGCCTCCAAAGCCTGCAACGAGGGCGACCCAGCTGCCGGCGAGAGCCGCCAGGTGAACACCGTCGTGAAGGTTCTGCTCTATGTCTTGGAGATCCATGAGAGCGGTCTCGGTCAGGTAGTCCCGGGCGAGGTCCATGTGCCCGACCTCGGCCGCCATTACCGCCTGGATGCTGGCGGACAGCGAGGAGTCGCGTACGGTAATTCCCTCGTAGTAGTCGAAGTTGCGGGCTTTCTGGTCTGGGGAGAAGGCGTCGGTTCGCATCACCATCGCCAAGACCAGGTCCGCCTGCTTGACTACTTGCTTGCGATAGAGGTCGAAATAGGGGAAATGCAGGAGCAACGGGTATTGCTCAGGTTTGGTGCGTTCGAAGTCCCATACCTCATGCTGGGTAAACCCCTCCGCCTGTGGGTGGATACCGAGGGTCTCGTCGTAAGGCACGAACATGGCATCGGCGGCATTGCGCCAAACTTCCATCTCATCTTTGTCGACTCCGAGCTGACGGGAGTCGTCGATGTGTTTGGCGGCGAGCTGGGCGGCTGCGCGTAGGTTCTGCTGAGCCATGAGGTTTGTGTACACATTGTTGTCCACCAAGGCGCTGTACTCGTCGGGCCCCGTGACCCCGTCGATGCGAAACGAACCTTGCGCGTCGTAGTGTCCGAGTGAGCACCATAGGCGGGCCGTCTGCACCACTAGCTCGAGGCCGGACTTTCGCTCGAACTCCTCGTCCCCGGTGGCCGCTACGTAGCGCAGCACTGCATCGGCGATGTCGGCGCCCACGTGGAAGGCGGCGGTCCCGGCCGGCCAGTAAGCCGAGCACTCCTTGCCGTCGATCGATCGCCACGGAAAGGCGGCACCTCGTAGCCCGAGTTGCAGTGCCCTCTCGATGGCCATGGGGAGTGTCGACTGTCGCCAGCGCAGGGCGTCCGCTGCCGCGCTTGGAGCCGTGTAGGTAAGCATGGAGAGCACGAACGTCTCGCTGTCCCAAAAGGCGTGGCCGTCGTAGCCAGGGCCCGTCAAGCCCTTGGCCGGGATGGCCCGTGTCTCGGCCCGGGCTCCGGCTTGGAGGACGTGGAACAAGCCGAACCGGACGGCTTGTTGGATCTTGGCGTCGCCGTCCACCTCGACGTCGGCACGATCCCAGAAGTCGCCCAGGTAGGCGCGCTGGTCGGCGACCAGCCCATCCCAGCCGGTCTGGACGGCGGCCGTCAGGATGGCGCTGACCTGGTCTCGCATGGCTGAGCGCGAACGAAGGCTCGACCAGCCGTACCCCAGGAACTTGATCAGGCGAAGGCCCTGGCCCGGCTGGAGCACCGATGTCACCGTCACCCGCCCCAGGTCGGGGTAGCTCGTGGAGATCGTCTCGGTCCCGGAAGGACCCTGTACCTGATGGTCCATGCCGGCGGCCAGCCTCAGCGCACTGCGCTTGGTCATGTGCACCAGCAGCACCCGGGCGTCGTCGCTGAGATGTTCCTCTGACACGAGTGGGGCTTCCAGCACCGCGCTCAATCGCGGGTCGCCACCCGATTGCGGCAATGACTCGTTGGACACCAGCTCTGACTGGATGACAATCCGGACGGGGCCGTCCACGGGTTCGATCTCGTATGAGATTGCCGCCACGGCACGTTGGGTGAATGACACCAACCGCTGTGACAAAACCCGGATCGTTCGTCCGGCAGGAGATGTCCATTCGGCTTGGCGGAGAAGCGTGCCGGAACGGAAGTCGAGGGTGCGCTCGTGACTACGCAGGTCCCCGTAACGGATGTCAAAGGGCTCGTCGTCGGCGAGGAGCCGTATGAGTTTGCCGTTACTCACGTTGATCACCGTCTGGCCGGACTCCGGGAAGCCGTAGCCGGCTTCTCCATAAGGGAGAGGGCGCAGCTCGAAGAGGCCGTTCAGGTAGGTCCCGGGCATGCCATAGGGCTCACCCTCGTCGAGGTTGCCCCGAAGGCCGACGTGACCGTTGGACAGGGCGAAGATGGACTCGGACTGAGCCAGCAGATCCAGGCTCAGAGTTGTCTCGCGCACCCGCCACGGTTCGACTGGAAAGGCGGGGTGGCCGATCACCTGGGGGCTTCTCGGTCCAGTAGGTCGGAGAGGTCCTTCACGACCACGTCTGCCCCGTGGGTCCGCAAAGCTTCGGCCTGGCCGACTCGGTCCACTCCGACCACGAAGCCGAAGCCACCCGAGCGGCCGGCCTCTACCCCGGCCAGCGCGTCCTCAAAGACGGCTCCGGCCCCGGGGGACACGCCGAGCGCTTTGGCGCCGGCCAGGTAGGAGTCCGGTGCGGGTTTTCCCGCAAGATGCTCTTTCGCCACGACGAGGCCGTCGATTCGCGCTTCGAAGAGGCCGTCGATGCCGCCCGATGCCAGCACATCCTTGCAGTTCGCGCTGGATGAGACTACTGCGGTTCGC
Organism: uncultured Actinomycetes bacterium; assembly: GCA_963736925.1. Taxonomy (GTDB): domain Bacteria; phylum Actinomycetota; class Acidimicrobiia; order Acidimicrobiales; family CAVTQP01; genus CAVTQP01. Next base: position 2,414,335 of record CAVTQP010000003.1, on the reverse strand, counting down.
AACGCCGCCGCCCTCGCCGCGCGCACGTACCTGACAGATCCGTCGTAGACCTCCACGCCGTCATCTCTGATCTTGCGAAGCAGGATCTCGTTCTTTCTGTTGCCGACACCGTGGACCGTGTTGGCATCCGGGGAGTCATCCAGCTCACCTTCGGGTAACGAGATTCCCCGGGAGGCAAGGAAGGATCTCGTTCCGTCCTCCCGGGTCTTTCCGTCGACGTAGGTGTCGTAGTCCGCGACGATGTCGAAGGGTACAAAGGGGCGCTCCGCGGTCCTTGCCGTCTCCCGCAAATAGGAGTCGAAGGCTTCCTTCCACGCTGCGGCGTGAAGCTTGGCTGTCTCGGTGAGGACGCCGTCCAGGTCGAACAGACAGGCCCTTATTCCGTCCGGCAGGCCCAGCATGGTCGCGATCCTACGGGAATGGGGTTGCCGTGAGCATGGCCGGGTCAACAGGTGAGAGCCCTAGACTTGGTGGGCGCGATGGCCGTCGTCGGAGTGCCGACCGAGATCAAAGAGGGCGAGCACCGGGTGGTGCTGGATCCGCATGGCGTGGCGCTGGTCGTCTCTACAGGGGTCGAGGTCCGGGTCCAGGCGGGGGCCGGTCTCGCTGCCGGCTTTGGGGATGGTGACTACTCGGCCGCGGGTGCCCGGGTCGTTCCCACCGCCGAGGAGGTCTGGGCGAGCGACTTGGTGGCAAAGGTCAAGGAGCCAGCGGAGGAGGAGTACCGCTTCTTTCGACCCGATCTGACGCTCTTCTCGTACCTCCACCTGGCCGCCGGCCCCCAGCTTTCCAAGGCCCTCCTGAGCGTGGGCTCGACCGCGGTGGCTTTCGAAACGATCACGGAGGACGACCGTCTCCCAGTGCTGGCTCCCATGAGCGAGATCGCCGGTCGAGCGGCCGCGCTGATCGCGGCGCATGAGCTCGCCAGCGCATCCGGGACCTTGATAGGCGGGGCCGCGGGGGTACCTCCTGCGACTGTCGTGGTGATCGGGTTGGGCGTCGCGGGGAGCATGGCCGCACGGGGCCTTCGAGGCCTGGATGCTCACGTCGTCGGCGTGGACGTGGACCTGGAGCTTCTCCGCGAGGCGCGCCAAAGGGACGTCGTGAGCTCGACCGTGGTCTCCACGCCCGCCAAACTGGCGGAGGTCGTTCCCGGTTCCGAGGTCGTGGTGGGGGCAGCCCTGGTGCCCGGTGACCGAGCGCCGGTCGTGGTCGGTGCGGACCAGGTGAAGATGATGCGACCCGGCTCGCTGGTCGTCGATCTCGCGATCGATCAGGGCGGCTGCATCGAGACCTCGCGGCCTACCAGCCTGTCGTTTCCTACCTTTGAGGAGTACGGGGTCGTTCACTACTGCGTTACCAACGTTCCCGGTCAGTACCCGAGAACTGCTAGCCGTGCACTGTCCGCGGCAGTCGCGCCGCGCTTGTGCCGCCTCGTGAACGACCCGAGCCGGCGGTGTTTGACGGGGGGGCTGAACGTGATAGGTGGAGAGGTGGTGCACCCGGCGGTGGCCCACGCGCTGGGTCTCAACCCCGAAGGCTTATAGGCACGACCGAGGCCCCTGCCACGAGGGTTGGAGGCCATGTCGTGGCGTCGAGTCAGCCGTCTTGAGAGTTTCCCTCCTCAACCTCGTCTTCGGCAAGCAGCCGGTAGAGGGCGCGCCTGGTCTCGGCGAGGAGCTCTCCCGCTTGCGTGACCTGATTCGAGCTTCCGGCCTGCGCCACCTGGCGGGTGGCCACCATCACCTGTCTCAGAAGCCTGATGAGCTGCGCGCCCTGGGCGTCCTCCTTCACGCTCTCCCAGGTTGACTGGAGCTCTTCGCGGTGCTCATCGACGTAGGCTTGTCCCGCGTCGGTCAAGTGGAAGACGCGCCTTCCGCTCTCTTCCTCGGGGAGCACGAGTCCTTCGTCTTGCAGCTGCTGGAGGAGCGGGTACACGGACCCAGGGCTCGGATGCCACGCACCGCCGCTTCGCTCGGACAGCTCCGTGATGATCTGGTAGCCGTGCTGGGGCTGCTCCGACAGGAGGGCGAGCACAGAGGCCCGCACGTCCCCGCGTCCGGCACGACGACCTCCGAAGCCACGCCCGAAGCCACGCCCGGGGAAGTCCTCTCCGCGCCGACCGTGACGTCGGCCGGGCCCGCCGTGGTGTCCTCCCCGCCCGAGGGGCCAGTCCTCTCGTCCGCTCATCCGACCTCCCTTTCGGGGCCTGCTGCTTCGGGGCCTCTTGCGCCTACCCCAGGCGCCGCCTGTGAGGGGTTCCTCTTCCATTTCCGTCGATTCCTTATCGCTCGCGTATATCGCCAAGCACTCACGATATATCGGTGATAGTACGCCGTCAAGGTGATCGGGGGTGCGGGTGACCTCAATCGACGCGGCGCATGGCCTCCTCGGGCGGGACCTCCTTCACCCCGAGCTCGGCCAGGGCCATGAGCCCGACTCCAGGAACCTCGGTATCGAAGTGGGCTCCGACCTCCACGTCGTCCCGGTGCCGCTCGGCAAGCTCAGCCGGCACCAGCACCTGGCCGGGCTCGGCCAGGTGGCAGAGCTTGGCCGCGATGTTGAGCGCGCTGCCGATGTAGTCGTCACCCTCGAAGACCAGAGCAGGCCCCGCCATGATCCCCGCCCGCAAGAGGAGCGGGCCATGGGCAGCCTGCTCGGCCTCGATCTCGACCACCGATCGCAGGAGCGAGGCGTTGACCGTGCCCACGATGAGAGCGCCGTCTCCAAGCCACTTGTCGACACGAACGCCGTGGGTCGAGGTGAGGATCCGGATGGTCGAGCGCGCCTGTGTGAGCGCTTGGGACGCTGTTTCGAGCCCGTGCACCTCGACGAAGGTTGTGAAGCCGCAGAGGTCCACGAAGCTGAAGCACCGCTCGACCGTCTTCGGCGCGAGCCGGGACCGCAGCCGGTTGACCTCGGCGTGCTGCTCGGGCGGTCCAGAGTGATCGGTCCGCCGCGCACGGTAGAGCCCTACTTGGTCTCGTTGCATCTCTCTCCAATTTTGTGAGCCGGGGGGATTGGCTCCTGGCTTGAAAGCACTGCCAGGTAAAGCTGTGGCTCATGGAACCTGAAAGGTTCCGGGGTAACGCCACCCGGCCGGCGAGGACAAACTGCGCGGCTCGGATTAGCGCTCTGCTGCAATACGAACTTAGCAGCCCGATGTCGCCCCTATCGTCCAATTAATGGTGTAACAGAGAAGTCACAAGGATTTCTCTCTCAGTGTCAGCTTCGTCCTTGCCATTAACAGGAAGGTGGCGGACACCTTTCGTTTGCGCGAATCAGCGGCGAACTCGTGGCGAATCGTGGCGATGCTCCCCTTGGCCGCGCAGGTGCCCGTCGAGGCTCTGCATCGCTTCTCGAAAGACTTCGCCGATCATCGACTCCATTCCGGCGACATCAGTCCCAGCCCGAGGCTCTGAAGCGAAGATCCACATGACCTTTGAGCCATCGTCGTTTGCCTCGACGATCCAGTCCTCGACCAGGGCTGCGAAGATGTCGACAGATGCCTCGTCCACCCGGTATGCCCAACGGTGAGGGGCATCCCAGGCGAGGATGGTCTCTCTGTAGGTCATGTCACCCATGCGAACCTGGCGTATGGACCCGACGCCATGGGGCTCGGGGCCTTCGTAGCGGCCCTCCGACAGACCGGGAAACCAGGTCCAGTTGCGAGGATCGGCACTGATCGCGTCGAAGACCGCCGCCTGAGGAGAACCCAGGTCGGCCAGGAACACGAGCCTTATCGGGGCGGTGCGCGAGAACTCCAGGTCGACCCTCCGAAGCGAGTTGGACATGGCCGCCTCCGTCGATCTTGGCCGTGAAGCTCTGCTCAGTATCCCCAAGAAGTGTCCACCACGCCCAGCAGGGGCTCTCCGCTCTGGTACCGGCGAACGTTTTCGACGAACAATCCGAAGGTTCGCCTCATCGTGTCCGGCGAGCTCCAGGAGATGTGGGGGCTCAAGCGCACCTTGGGGTGGGAGTAGAGGCGGTGGCCTGCGGGGAGAGGCTCAGGGTCCGCCACGTCTAGGCTGGCCATCGCCAGCCGCCCGGTGTCAAGGGCGTCCAGCAGGGCCTCTTGATCAACCAGGCTTCCCCGGGAAACGTTCACCAGATGGGCGCCGGGCTTGAACCCCTCGAATGTCTGACGGTTCAAGAGGTGCACGGTGTCCGGAGTCGCGGGCGCAGCGACAATCACGTGATCGGATTCAGCGAGCAGGTCAACGAGCGAGCCCGCCAGCTGGACCGCCTCCACGGTGGGCTCGGCTGTCCTTCTGCGAACGGCGGTGACTCTCATCTCGAAGGCCAGACAGCGCCGGGCGATCTCGCTTCCGATGGCCCCTAGTCCGATTATCCCGGCAGTCTTGCCGCGTAGCCCGCCCAGCGTCGCCCTGTTCCATGAAGGTGGGACCTCCGTGACCCAAGACGCCGGTAGTTGCTTCTCGAAGGCGAGCATGGTCGCCAGCACGAACTCGGCGATCGCGGCGGAGGCAGCCCCTTTGGAGCAGGTCAGTGTGCGGTCGCCGAGTGCGGCGAGCGGAATGCCCTCTATACCTGCCCCGAGCACGTGCACCCAGCGAACCCTGGGACCGAGCGAGCTCTGCAGTCCTGCTCCCTCCGATGAGAGTGTGACGACGACGTCGGCCTCGTTCGCGCCGGCGTTGTCGGCTTCGACGACCCTTGCATCCGGCAAGGCGTGTGTCAGTGTCGGGACTACCTGATGGGTGAGCGCGCCGAGATGAGCCAGGATCATCGGGTGGCTTGGGGTCTCGGTCATGGTTCGGTGTCTTCGTGCGGTCTGTTTGTGCTGCCTTCTTGCGCTGCCCGAAACGGCGATCTTAGGCTTGACCGGCCGGTTGTGGCCGGGGGCTCTGCTGGGACTTCAAGCGAGAGGAGTCGACGGGCATGGCGGGTCAACGAGCTCTGGGAGGAGTCGGCTCTCGCGTCCTCTTCGAGAATGATCGAGCCCGGGTTTGGGAGCTCAGCCTGGGACCCGGTGAGGAGAGCGCCGTTCACCACCACGAGCTGGACCACGTTCTCGTCATCGTCAGAGGCGATCGAATTGCTGTCGACCCTGAGCCTGACACCGGAGGGCCCTACAAGGACTACATGGAGGCAACAGTGGTGCCGGGAACCGCCGTCTATGTGGAGAGGGGCGGCGTCGAGACCGCCCGCAACGTCGGCGACGAGCCCTACTACGAGATCATCGTCGAGCTGAAGGACTGAGCCGCCTGGCGTCCCGACGGGTCTGCGTCTATTGCGGATCGAGCACCGGGCTGCGGCCTGCCTACTCTCGGGAGGCGAGGAAGGTAGGGGCCGTTCTCGCCAGCCGGTCGATCGGCTTGGTCTACGGGGGAAGCGGGCTCGGGCTCATGGGAGAGCTCGCGGATGCCGTGCTCGAAGCGGGGGGTGAGGTCACCGGCGTGATACCCGAAGCGCTGATTGAGCGGGAGGTGCCTCATCCCGGGGTGGTGGATTTCCGTGTGGTGGGCTCCATGCACGAGAGAAAGGCGTTGATGGCGGACCTGTCCTTCGGGTTTCTGGCGCTTCCTGGAGGTTTCGGGACCCTCGAGGAGTTCATCGAGGTCCTTACCTGGACCCAGCTGGGGATTCACCAGAAGCCATGCGGGCTGTTGAACGTGGAGGGCTACTACGACTCCTTCCTGGACCTGGTCGACAACTGCGTCGACGAAGGGTTCGTGCACCCCTCCAATCGTGCGCTGATCCTCGAAGGATCAGACGCCGAGGCCCTCTTCGACCTCCTGGAGTCCTGGCGCCCCGTTCCGTTGGAGCGGCCCGCCGATCGTCTCCAGCCCTAGCAATGCGTGGTCGCCATCTCGTGGCACCCGGATCCTCGCAGTGAGAAAATGTCGCCGCACTCGGAGAAGGAGCTGTCATGCCCGCTGCTACAACGCGCAAGCCACGCTTCAACCATGTCGCCATGAGCGTGCCCGCAGACCTCTTGGACGACCGGGGTCGTAAGGAGATCTGCGATTTCTACGGAGAGGTCTTCGGGTGGCGGGAGCTGCCGACCGAGACCATTGACCGCAAACGGCTCGTTCTGGGAGTGCACGCCGTCGACCAGTTCGTCTTCCTCATCGCCGGTGACGAACCGATGAGCTGCCCCCGCTTGGACCACTACGGACTCTCCGTGGACAGCGAGGAGGAGCTGGACGACATCCTGGCCAAGGCCAAGGCCTACAAGGAACAAGACCCGCGAGTGGACATCATCGACAAGGAGACCACAGATCACCGGATGCTGGCGATCACTAGCATCTACATCGCCTACCTTCTCCCGATGATGGTCGAGATCCAGTACTGGGAGTTCGCAGAGGCGCCGAAGTGAATGCACCGCTGAGGCACGGAACCTTTGTGCCTCAGGGGTGGAAGCTCGAATACACAGGTTTCAGTGCGCCGGATGCGTGGGAGCGCATCAAGCATGTCGCCGGGGTGGCAGAGCGAGTTGGCTATGACCACATCTGGGTCTACGACCACGTCGAGACGGTGCCTCGCCGTGAGCCGACGCATTGCTTCGAGGCTTTTACGATGCTCGCAGCTCTTTCACAGGTCACCTCGGAGATACAGCTCGGTCAACTGGTCACATGCTCCAGCTACCGGAACGCAGGCCTGCTCGCCAAGGAGGCGGCGGCGATCGACGTGTTCTCGGGAGGCCGCCTGATCCTGGGGCTCGGGGCTGGTTGGTATGACCGCGAGTACCGCGCGTACGGGTACAGCTACCTCCCCGACCGCGAACGCCTTCGTGTCCTCGAGGAGACCATCACGGTCATACCGCGTCTGTGGTCAGAGGAGGCCGTCGACTTCGAGGGCAAGTACCTCCACTTGGACGGTGCCTACTGCGACCCCAAGCCCTTGCAGCAACCGCGGCCTCGCATCTTGGTGGGTGGGGAGGGTGAGAAGGTTACCCTTCGGATCGCGGCCAAGCACGCGGACGCGACCAACTGGCAGGTGGGTCTGGAGAGCTTCGTCCACAAGTCCGACGTGTTACGCGAGCACTGCCGGGATGTGGGTCGTGATTTCGACTCGATCGTCAGGACGCACGGGCCGGACTGCCGTCTGTTCGACTCCGACGCCGAATTGAGCAGATGGCTGGAACGGCCCGGCGGGGGCAACCTTTGGGGCGGTCAGGACCACGAGTCCTATCTCGAAGAGAACCTGGTGGGCACTCCTGAACAGGTCGTCGAGAAGGCCCAGGCCTTCGTGGACGCCGGATGTCGCGAGTTCGTCCTTTGGTTCAGGGACTTCCCCTCGACCGAGAGCCTCGAGCGCTGGATGGCGGAGGTGGCGCCCAAGCTGAGCGCACCGGCCTGAGCGCACCGCCCCCGGCCTGAACCCACCGCGCTGCGCCGGTGACCGCCCCCGGCCCGAGCGCACGCTTCCCGCCGCGGTCAGCGCTTCAGCACGGTCACTGACGCGTTGGCCCCGCGACCGACAGTGTGAGCCAGCCCCAGGCGCGCCCCTTCGACCTGACGACGTCCGGCCCGTCCGCGAAGCTGTCGGGTCAGCTCCACCACCTGGCCGAGCGCGGAGGCCCCGAGAGGCTCTCCTTTCGACAGCAAGCCCCCGCTCGGGTTGACGGGGATTCGACCCGACATCTCGGTCGCACCCTCGCCGGCGAGCTTGGCCGCGTCGCCCGGAGGGCACAGGCCGATCTCCTCGTAGGAGAGCAGCTCTCGCGCCGCGTCCGTGTCCTGGCACTCCACCACGTCCAGGTCGGAGGGCTCGATCGCCGCCTGCTCATAGGCCGCACGGGCGGCGAGGGTGGTCGGGGAGGGGAACCCGTCGTCCACCAGACCGGCCAGCGGCGTGGCTTCCCCCAGCACGTTTCCCGGGAGGTGAGAGCGGACCACGGCGGCTTCCAGCGTCACGGCGTCGTTGCGGGGGGTGCCGACGGCGCGCAGCACCGTCGCGGCGGCGCCCTCGTTGGGGGAGCAGAGCATCCAGAGGTGCAGCGGCTCGCAAACCACCCGCGAGGCCAGCACCTCCTCGGAGGTCACCTCGGCTCGGAACATCGCGTCCGGATTGTTCACGCCGTTTCTACGGTTCTTGACCACGACGCCGGCCAGCTGCTCCAGCGTGACGCCTGACTCGCGCATCAAGCGCTGTGCCCGGAGCGCGAAGTATGCGGGTGTCACCGACAAGCCGGCTTCTTCACGCCAGGGCTCGAAGAACGTGGAGCGGATGATCCCCTTCGGCATCTTCTCCATCCCGAAGACCAGGACCGTGTCGTACTGGCCAGCGGCGATCGTGCCGGCCGCAAGCATCAGGGCGGCGGCGCCACTGGCGCATCCTGCTTCGACGTCCACGATCGGGCCGCCGGTCATCCCCAAGGTGCTCATGACCTTGTGGCCTGCTGCAACCCCCGCATACGCAGCGCCGCAAAATGTCGCCTGGAACTCCCCCCGGCCCACCCCCGCGTCCGAGAGGGCCGCTCGGACCGCCTCCACCCCAATGTCGGTGACCGTCTTGTGCTCGAAGCGACCGAACGGATGCAGCCCCACGCCGGCTATCACCACCTTCGAGGTCATGGCGACGGCGCCGACGCCGGACGGAACGACCAGGTCACTACCGTCCGGCCATCCTCTTGATGGAGCGTCACGATCTCCAAGGCCATCTCCTGACCGAACCGCAGCTTCGACGGATCGGCTTGGCCCAGACGGGTGATGACCCTGAGGCGTTCGGGGAGCTCGACCGCGCCGAAGCCGAAGGGCACATCGCCTCTGTAGCCCGGCGGCGGCGCGGTGACCGCCGTCCACGCCCACAACGTTCCATGATCCGACAGAAGGACCTTCTCGACGCCTTCTGCCGAGCAGTAGGGGCAGATGTTCGAGAGCGGGAAGTGGTGCCGAGCGCACGACGGGCAACGTCCGCCGATCAGGTGGTGGAACCCATTCTCGGTCGTGAAGATCCCTGGCTGAACGGGAACCGTCTCCGGCATGTTGTCCTCCGCCGCTCCTAACCGCTCCGACCCATGGACGAAAAGCTAACCAGATCGCATCCAAGTAGCGTACGCAGGCATGGATCCGTTCATCTCCGCCAGCGACCTTGCAAGCGCCATCCGTGCGAAGGATCTCAGCCCGCTGGAGGTGATGGACGAATACCTGGCTCGGGCCGACAAGCTCAACCCGGAGCTCAACGCGTTCATCTGGCGCAACGACGATCAGGCTCGTGCCCAGGCTCGTCGGGCGACGGAGCTCCTGGCAAGGACCGGGCGCGACCCGGCCGACCTTCCCCTGTTCTTCGGGGTTCCGATCCCCGTAAAGGACCTGACCGCGGTCCAAGGCTGGCCGACCACCCTCGGGTCTTGGGGCGCGTCCGATCAGCCCAGCCCCGAGAGCGAGCTGGTGGTCCTGGCGCTCGAACGCGCGGGCTTCATCCTGTCGGGCCGGACCAACACTCCCGAGCTCGGCCCGTTGACCGTGACCGAGAACGACCGTTACGGGATCACCCGCAACCCGTGGGATCCGTCGCGCAGCCCGGGCGGGTCGAGCGGGGGAGCCGGCGCCGCGGTCGCCTCTGCCATGGCGCCAATAGCGCATGGGAACGATGGTGGCGGCTCCATCCGCATACCCGCGTCTTGTTGTGGGTTGGTCGGCTTGAAGCCGAGCCGTGGCCGCGTTCCGGGTCTAAACACGCCCTGGGAAGGGGCCGCGGTGGAAGGCGTCCTGACCCGGACCGTCGGGGACGCGGCGCGTGTGCTGGACATGATCTCGGGTCCTGACCGTCTGGCTTGGTACAACGCTCCCGCGCCTTCGCGTCGTTTCGGGGAGGAGCTTCGACCCCCTCCGGCGCCGCTGCGCATCGGGATGCTCGAGGACATTCCAATGGGTCTCCCGGGCGACGGCGCCTGCATGGACGCGCTGGCGCTGGCTGGTCGAGTCCTCGAGAGCCTGGGTCACCAGGTCGAGGCCACCACGGTGCAGCTCGCCCGTGATGAGGAGATGCGCGGCAATCCTCAGCTGTGTGACCGCCGGTTATGCGGGCCTTGCCATCGAGGACTGGGACAAGGTCGAGCCACACAACGCCGCCGGCTACGCGGCCGGCCGGGCGGTGAACAGCATCGACTACGTCGAGGCCGTCCAGCGGCTGCAGCGGGCCACCCGGCGGATCGTGGCCCACTGGGGCAGGGACTTCGACCTGCTCCTCACCCCGACCATGGCCATCGAGCCTCCCGAGGCAGGGGTGGTGCTGGAGGCTGCTCATGCCGAGGCCGGGACGCCGCTCCAGGTCTTCCAGATGGTGGCGTACACGGCGATCTTCAACTTCACGGGCCAGCCGGCCGTCAGCCTCCCCCTGCACTGGTCGGCTTCGGGATTGCCGATCGGCGTGCAGCTGGTCGCCAGGCCCTGGGGCGAGTCGGAGCTGGTCAGGCTAGGAAGCCAGCTCGAGCAGGCGGCTCCCTGGTCGGGCCGCAATCCCCGAGTCTCCTGAGTCCCCGGCGCGGCCCTACCAGGCGGTATCCCTGAATCGATCCCCGGGGATCGATTGCTGATTGACCCGGTAAGGAATCTCACCCATAATATGACCGGGAAAGTCAGGTTTTCCCTCGGCACGATCCCCCATCAGGAGCCGCTTGCGCGTGAGCCAGACCGAGCTCGTCATAGGAGACAGCCGTTCCACCCCGGCCATGTCCGGGCTGATCGACCTCGAGATGGTGTCGTTGCGCCTCGAGCACGCTCCGCCCGAGCGGGTGGTGGCCTGGGCCGTCGACTCGTTCGGGCAGGGGCTGGCCCTTGCCGCCTCGTTCCAGGACTCTGTCCTGATCGACATCGCTGTGAAGGTCGACCCCGCTGTCGAGGTGCTCTTCTTGGACACGGGTTTCCATTTCGACGCCACATGGGACTACGTCGAGCGCGTACGCGAGCACTACGACCTCAACCTGAAGGTGGTCCGGCCGGAGGTTGACTCCGAGGCATGGCCCTGCGGCACCGAGCGCTGCTGCGAGGTGCGCAAGGTACGTCCGCTCCAGCGAGCTCTCGGCGGAAAGCGGGCTTGGATGACAGGGCTGCGTCGGGTCGACACGGCGGAGCGCAACGACGCACCGATCGTCTCGCTGGACCTGCGTCAGGGGCTCGTGAAGGTCAACCCCCTGGCCGCCTGGAGCGACGCCGACGTCCATCGTTATGTGAGAGGCAACCGGCTCCTCGTGCATCCCCTGTCAGAAGAGGGGTACGCGTCGATCGGCTGCGAGCCCACCACTGATCCGGTCGTCCCCGGGCAGGACCCGCGGGCAGGGCGCTGGCCGGGGGACACCAAGACCGAGTGCGGGCTGCACTTGTGAGAGCCGTCGCCTGAGGCGGGAGGGAGAACCCACCGGGTGGAGTTCATACGCCCATTTCGAAAGTCCGGCCAGCTGAACGAGGTGGAGCGCTGGAAGCTGGCGCGCCATCCCCTCGACGTCGCAGATGCCGTCATCAGCACCTACTCCCGCGAGGGCGTCACCGCGATCACAGCCCTGGAGGGAGAGCAGGAGCGGCTCAAGTGGGTGGGCCTGTATCCGCAACGACAGGGGGGCGACGCCTTCATGCTGCGCTTGAAGGTGCCGGGCGGGCGCCTGGAGGCAGGCCAGGCGCGGGTCATCGGCGAGGTGACCCAGGCCTACGCGGAAGGCCCGGTGACCAACCCGGTCTTCGGGAACCCCTTCGCTGACATCACGACGCGCCAGGACTTCCAGCTCCACTGGATCCACATCGCCGACGTGCCCGAGATATGGCGCCGCCTTGGCGAGGTAGGGATAACGACGGTCCAGGCTTGCGGTGACTCCGCCCGCAACGTGCTGTGCTGCCCGGTGTCGGGCCTCGACGCGAGCGAGGCTTTCGACGCGTATCCGGTGGCCGCCGAGATCACGCGGTTCTTCACCGGCAACCGCGAGTACGCCAACCTGCCCCGGAAGTTCAAGATGAGCGTCACGGGCTGCTTGGAGGACTGCGCCCAGGCCGAGATCAACGACATCGGCATGTGGCCGGCCCGTGACGGGCAGGGGACGCTCGGCTTCAACGTCTTGGTTGGCGGGGGCCTGTCAGACGGCCCGAGGATGGCGTCGGACATCGACGCCTTTGTCACCCCGGAGCGAGCCGCCGAGGTCACTCGGGCCATCGCCCAGGTGTTCGGCGAGCTGGGGAACCGTGAGAACCGAGGCCTCTCCCGAATGCGTTACCTGGTGCAGGAGCTGGGCCCCGAAGCCTTCCGCGAGGAGCTGGCCAAGAGGACCGCGTTCGAGCTTCCGAACCGTGGGGAGCCGTTGACGCGGCGGTACCGGGGTGACCACGTAGGCGTGCACCGACAGAGCCAGCCGGGCCTGCACTACGTGGGGCTCAATGTCACGGTCGGCAGGATCGCGGGCGCCGACCTGGTAGAGGCCGCCCGGTTGGCCAACGAATACGGGGACGGCGGTATCCGCCTTGCCACCGACCAGAACCTGATCATCACCGGCGTGGCCGAGGAGCGCTTGGAGGATCTGCTCGCCGAGGGACTGCTCGAGCGGCATTCCCCCCACCCCGGGCCCTTCGAGCGCGGGGCCGTGTCCTGCACGGGGGCAGAATTTTGCCGCTTTGCAGTCGTGGAGACCAAGGCCCGAAGCGTCGAGTGGGCACGCTACCTCGACGAGCAGTTCGCCGACGACGGCAAGGGAGCGGACACCGAGAACACGATCATCCGGATGCACTTCTCGGGCTGTCCGGCATCCTGCGCGCAGCCCCAGATAGCCGACGTCGGGTTCCGTGGGGAGACCGCGAACCAGGACGACTCCATCGTGGAGGCCGTCGACATCGGCGTGGGTGGGAGCCTGGGCGCCGACGCGGAGTTCGGTGACTGGGTGGAAGGTGCCAAGCCTGTCGACGAGGTGCCCGGCGCTCTGGTTCGTCTTGTCCGGCGCTTCCAGTCCGAGCGCCGAGAAGGCGAGCTGTTCCACGACTGGGCGAGGCGCACTCCTAACGGCCAGCTGCGCTCCACCCTCTCCGAGACGGGAACCGACGCATCCGGGACCGGCGGCTGATGCTCGGGTTCAAGATCCGCGAGGAGATGAACGACATCGAAGAGGCCCCGGGCAAGCAATGGTTCTGGGAGCTCGAGGCCGGCGTCATCCATGCGGATCGCTGTGTCCAGTGCGGCGTGTGCGTGGCGGCTTGTCCCACCGACTCGATAGGTGTGGGAGAGGACGGTCTTCCCGCGTTGGTCAAGATGTGCACCGGCTGCGGGTTGTGCTGGCAGATGTGCCCGAGGGGAGGCCTGCGGTACGAGAGCACCTGGCCTGTCGCCTCCGAGGCCGCGCCTGTTCCGGTGCAGCTGGGAGGCAGTACATGGAAGATCACCGGTGGGCCCAAGGCCGAGGGGCTCGGCCTGGTTCGGGAGAGGTTCGCCGCCAGGGTCGCCGACGGCGTCCCCGGCGCTCAAGACGGTGGAGTCGTGAGTGCGATCCTCGTCGCGGCGCTCGAAGCCGGTGAGCTCGACGGCGCCCTCCTTGCCCGGGAGAGCAGCGCCGAGCCCTGGAAGGGTGAGGCCTTCCTCGCGCGTACGCCAGAGGAGGTCGTCGCGTGCGCCGGGAGCTTCTACAACCAGACCATGGCCCTGGCCCACGTCGACCTGCCGGCGGACCTCCCCGACAACCCCCGCATCGCCGTCGTCGGGACCCCCTGCGAGGTTCAGGGCATTCGAGCCATGCAGGCGCGGCCGTGGCGGTCCGGGCGGTCCCGGGTGGACGCCGTGGTCCTCACGATCGCCCTGATGTGCACCAAGAGCTTCGACTACGAGGGTCTGATGCTGCGTGAGGTCCGCGACCGGAGGGGCATCTCGCTCGAGGAGGTCGGGAAGGTCGACGTGATCCACGGGAAGTTGATCGTGGAGGGACACGACGGCCAGGTGCTGGTGGAGGAGCCCGTGAAGGACTTCCACGGCGCGGCGCTCAAGGGTTGCGACGAGTGTGCAGACTTCCTCGGACGCGGCGCCGACATCTCTGTCGGCAGCGTCGGCAGCGCGGCAGGGTTGGTCGAGCGTCCTGCTACGCACCGATGCCGGGCTAAAGGCTTTCGCGCTTGCTTCGGCTCGGATGGACCTCGCGGAGCTGGACCGTCCCGAGGCGCTGCACAAGCTGGACTCACTCGACAAGAAGATCGCCGTAGGCGCGTTGCAGCGGGATTTTGATCCGGACGGCCCTTTGTTCATCGACTACGAGGACCACCTGCGCGACTACGCGGACACCGATCGTGCGCCGGTGGTGCGGGACAGGTAGCGCTTCTTAGAGCTCGTCAGGCTTCTTAGAGCTCGTCAGTCGCCTGAGGAGTCGATGTTGGCCTGATGAGAAGCGATCTCGCCAATCAGCCGGTCCATCTCGGCGGAGCTGTCACCGCTCGCGGTCCCCTTGCGGCTCGCATAGTAGAGCGCGCCCAGGTCGTGGAGGAGCTGGTCGACCTTGCGCTTCTCCTGGAGCTGGTCGATCTTGCCCTGGGCCTGCTTGGCGGTAGTGCTCGCCTGTTGCTTCACCTTGTCCATCAGTCCCATCTGCGCTTCCTTTCTGACTCAGTTCTGTTACCAGCCCCCCCAATCGTCGTCCACGGTCCCCGACTCGTAGCAGTGCTTGAGGTGATCCAACCAGCCAAGGCTATCTGCTAGGCCGCCCGGACGATTCCTTGCCAGCCACAGCTCCGGGTGGCGGCCCATGATCTCTCCCAAGCTTTCGGCCAGCTCCATGCGCTTGTCCTCGGGTATCGACACCAGCCGTCCTCCGCTTTCGAGACGGAGCACCGCGTCGGTGCACATGTGGGAGACGAGGTCCGCGCCCGTGCGCAACTCCTCTTTCACCAGCGTTCCGTCTGCACGGCGCGGTCGGGACCGCTCCACCGCCGACACGGCGGCGGCGAGGCCCTCCTGCACCTTCCCGAGGTCCTCGATCGTGAGCCCCTCGCTGAAGGTACGGCCCAGCTGGAGCTGGGGAAAATAGAGGTGCATCACGAGGATCGACACGTTAAACATTTGGGGCACCACCCCCCGGTAGGCGTTACCCAGAGCGACGAGTGCCTGCCCCAGCTCTCCCGTGGGGTCGTCGAAGGCATGTACGTTCAGCGCGGCCGCAAGGTCGAGGTCCCGATTGGCGTCGAGGCACCACGACACGGCGGCGCCGTAGGCGAAGCCGGGCTCGCTCACCGGCAGGTACTGGAGGTGCCCCATGTCGCCCCAGTCGGTGTTGAGGAACCCCCCGCCGCCATGTGCGAGGGCAGCCTCGGTCGCCGCCGCACAATTCCCCCTCATGTTCTCCACACGCCCCACCACGGTCAGCCAGCTGGACGTGCCCGGGGCCACCCAGAAGGATCTCCCCGCCTGCCCCAGAGTGGTGGTGCGCTCGTCGAACATGTGCCAGTCCTCGTAGCCCCACTCGCACACGGTCGTGTCGTCGGGCAGGGTAGCCAGACTGTCTGGGTGCATGGCGACGATGTCGCCCCAAATGAGCATCTCTCGACCGTCGAGCTCGGGAAGCGATCGGAGCGTGCGGATCCATTCGACGTACTCGGGGTAGCGCTCCTGGGGCATCTCCCAGGGCTCGTCCAGGCCCACGTGCACCTGCGCCCCACCGAAGCAAGGCACCAGCTCGCCCAACAGGCCCTTCACTAGCTCGAGGGATCCGGGCTTGGCGGGGTCGATGGTGGTGGGCGGCTTCAACACGCCTTTGGGGTTCCTCCACCCGTCGGGCGCCATGGCGAGGGGCCTGTAACGCTCGTGCTTGAGCCAGCGGTTCATGTGACCGAAGCAGTTCTGGTTGGGCACCAGGTCCATGTGCCTCTCGCGGCAGTAGGCGCCGAGCTCGGCGACCTCCTCGTGGGTGAGCGGGCTCGACTCCGCCCAGACGTCCCGGTGGTCCCGGTAGGCGAACGTGTGCTCCGTGTACAGCTGGAGCTGGTTCACCTTCCACGAAGCGAGCCGGTCGACCAGCTCCCGGAGCGTCCCCATGGTGGGGACCTTGTCCCGGGCGATGTCGAGCATCACCGCCCGGATCGGAAGGTCGGGCCAGTCCTCGATCAGGCAGGCCGGCAGCCGGTCTCCTTCCACTCTGCGCAGCTGGGCCAGGGTCGCCCTGCCGTAGAAGAGGCCGGTATCGTCGGCCCCGGCGATGCCGATCCGTCCCGGCTCGACGGTGAGCCTGTAGCCCTGGGCCGGGAGGTCGGCCCCGACTCGAAGGGATGCCGGCGCGTAAGGTACCCGTCCCTCGCGCATCTCGACGCGACGCGGCTGGGGGAGGAGGATCACCTGAGATCCTTCCTGTACACGAAGAAGACCCGGCTCACGTGTCCGCCCACCCGCGCATAGGGAAAGATCGGTCCGACCCACACCACCTCCGCGTGGGGGCGCCCGGTGCGGCGCATTCGATGGAGCGCGCCCAGAAGAAGCGGCCTTCCGGATCCCTTGGCCCACAAGTCGGGTCGCACCGCCACAGGACCCACCGAGCCCCCGCGGTTGACGTCGTAGGCGCAGATGCCGGTGATGCCCCGTTCGTCCCGTCCGATCACGAGGGTCGAGTGGTCCAGGGCACGCAGGACCTCCGCCCGCCAGTTGGGCCAGTGGTCTTTCGCCCACCGGGCCACCTCGTGACGCTCGGTGCCCGTCGCCAGCATGTGCCCGCCGGGGTCCTCGGGCAGCGCGTCCAGGTCCACACCCATGTTGAAGTTGGCCTCGACCCTTACGTACCGGTGCCGCTCCAGCAGGCAGAGCATCGCAGTCTGGGTGGTCTCCACGCCCGGGTACAGGAAGTAGGGGGCGTCGGCGCCTACCTGCACCGAGTCGGCACCCGCCAGGTCGGTCTCGGCCGCCTTCAAGAGCGTGCTTCCGTAGCCCCTTCTCCGAAGTGACGGGTCGACGCCGAGCAGCCGTACATATCCCTGGCGTCCCGACCGCACGGTGGCCACCACGCCGACCGACGGATCGCCACGTACCAGCGCCGGCTGGTCGTCGTCGAAGAGTCCCATGGCGAGCTCGTCCTTGTTCGGCGGGTCGGGGAGGGCGCGCCGGCAGAGATCGTGTATGTCGCCCAGCCGCTCGGCGCCCAGCCTCTCGAAGCCGGTCACCCGTTCACCGCGACGGCACCCGGAGGGATCGTGGCGCGCACGGTCTTGATCATCTCGTCACGACGCAACTCGAGTGCCTCCAGCAGGCACAGCTGGGCACGGCAACGGATGAGGTTGTGCTGGGGGCGGCTCACCCGGAAGTAGCTGTCGCCGTTGAGATGGTCGATGAGGAAGCGAGCCGTCTGCTCGAGCACGATCACGATGGCAGCGTCGACGAGGCCGTCACACTCGGCCCTGGTGAGAAACGCGCCGGCCTCCTCCAGGTATCCCGAGCAGAGGCCTTCGAACAGGTGGGTGTCGACACGAACCCTTTCGAGGTCGGTCTCGTCCTCTGCGGCAGGGCACGCGGTGCTCCTGACCATGTCGCCGAAGTCCCACAGCACGGGCCCCGCCATGACGGTGTCCAGGTCCACGACACATGCGGCTCGGCCGGAGGCGTCGAACATCACGTTGCTGACCTTGGCGTCGTTGTGGGCGATTCGGGTCTCCGACGACGCGACCAGGCCTTCCGCCAATCGCACCGTGGCCCTGCGATCGAGCACCATCTCGATCTCGGAGACGACTTCCGACGCCCTGCCGGCAGCGTCGGCTCGGATCGCCGCGTCGAGGTCCCGCATCCACCGCCCCAGGTCGTGGAAGGCGGCAATCGTGACCAACAGCCTGTCGGGCTCCAGGTCGGTCAACATCTGCTGGAACTGCCCGTAGGCGCGGCCGACCTCTGACGCCTGCTCGGGCGTAGCCACGACCTCACGGCTGTAGCAGCCGTCGAGATGCTCGAAGGAGCGCCAGAACGCCCCCCGGCGGTCTCGCCATATGTAGCTGGGTGAGCCCATCGTGGTGGCCACCGGGGTGAGGACCGGCCGCTCCCGTCCCGCACCAGAGCGGATGTGAGAGGTGACGAGGGAGATGTTGCTCATGACCGCGTCGGGGTCGGGGAACACGCGGGTGTTCATGCGCTGGAGGAGGAACAGAGCGGGCCGGGTCCCTGCGTCGCAGGTGACGAGCCACGAGTCGTGTATGTGTCCCGTGACGTGATCTCTTGCGTCCACCGGCTGCCCCATCCCGCAAAATTGGCCGCATACCTCGGCAAGCTCCCCGCCCACCATCATCGGCCGTCCTCTGCCCAGAGCACCTCGGGGTACTCCCCGCTGCGCACCATGGCTTCGACCTCGCCACGGATGATGGAGACATCCTCGGCTCGCGTGACGCCCAGACAGCGCCCGGCCGACGGGAGAATCGACACCCTCTCGCCACGTTCGATCATCTCCCCGACCACCTCGGGAAGGAGGAGCTCGGCGTCAGGATCGCCGCGCTGGAGGAGGCGCTCCAGCGCGTCTTCCAGATATCCGAACACCGACGAGCGGAATCCCCACATGTTCATCGACACTGGCGCCCGGCCGTCCGCAACCCCTCGCTCCGTAGCCCGGGCGTTCCCGACTTCATAGCCCCGCTCTGTCCGCCAGACCGTGCGTTCGTCGATGGTCCGCAGCGTGCCGTCCTCGTCGCAGGAGCACATCGCTCGGGTCACTGGTCCGCTACCGACGAAGCTCTCGTCCAGCCGGAAGCCGACCAGGGCGTGACTGACGGAGGCCGAGCTGAGGTGCTCGTGCAAGAGGGAAAAGGCCCGCTCGCCGTAGAGGTCGTCCGCGTTGACCACGGTGAAGTCGCCGCCCAGGAGTTCCCTGGCCGCCAGCACGGCGTGACCGGTGCCGAGAGGCTTGGACCGGCGCGGATCTTTGCCCGCCAGCATCGACGCGCCGTCTAGGTCCTGGCGCACCAGCGCGAAGCTCACCGAAGGCGGCCACGACGACCGGGCATGCTCGGCGATCGCTTCTGCTATCTCGCATCTCACCACGACCACCACGCCGCTGAAACCGGCCTTCAAGGCGTGGTGCACGGAGTAGTCCATGGCCACCTCACCGGCGGGGCCCAGGGGGGCGAGCTGCTTCAGCCCGCCGAAGCGTTTGCCCATCCCCGCAGCCATCACCAGGAGGTTCACGGGCTCGGTCTAGCAGCCTGACGGGTATCCTGGTGGGGTGATGGGCGATGAGGAGCGAGAGGAGCGTCAAGCTGCGCTCGACAAGCTGATGGACCTGATGCGTCCCGCCGTGCAGGCCGACGGCGGGGACTTGGTCCTGGTCTCCTCCGATCTCGACACAGGCGTGGTCGAGGTCATGCTGAAGGGCTCCTGCAGCTCGTGTGCCATCAGCGCCTCCACCCTCCAAGGAGGAGTGGAGCGGATCCTGAAGGACAGGCTGTCTTGGGTGACAGAGGTCAAAGGCGGGGTGGACGAGACGATGGACACATTCGAGAGCCAGACCATGGGCCAGGGCGCCTACGTCCCCAAGGTCTGAGGTGGCTCACACCTTGCCCGAGTCCTGAGACCTCGGGAGAGCCGGTGCAGGATCACAGCTACTCCGTCGTGGTGGAGGGGACGCCCGAGGAGGTCTGGCAGGTCTTCTGGTATCGAGGGCCTCGTCCGAAGTCGGGCGCCGGCGGGGTCGGCATCGAGATCCTCCATCCCGGCACCGAGGTTGGCGAGGGTCTGGTGCGGCACTGCACCTTTCGGGTCCCCCGCTTTCTGATGTCAGGAGGCGTCGGGAAGTCCTGGGAGCTGTTGACCCAGGTGACTCCCTACGAGTCCTGGAAGTACGACGCCATCGGAAAGCCGCTCTGGTCAAAGGCCGAGGGATGGACGCGTTTGGAGGACATGGGGGCCGGCCGCACGCGGATCCATTTCAGGGAGACCTACCACGCGTTCAATCCGGTGATGCGGACGCTCTTCGAGCGTTACGTGCACCGCTACATATCGAGGGACAACGACCGGATCATCACGGAGTCCATCAACTCCGGCATTCGCCGTATGAGGAGCGCCCGCGCGGTCCCCGACAAAGCTGAGGCCGCTCAGGCGGCTGCCAGGTCCGAGGGGTCCAGCGGCCCGTAGCGGACCAGCGGCTCGAAGAGGTCGAGCACGGTCCTGTCGTCGTCGGTGATGCCACGGACGGGGGGCGGGTCGAGATGCTGGCGGCAGAACAAGTGGGCGACCAATGCCTTGCGTGCGTCTCCTTCGCTGTCCAGTGCCCACGACGCCTCGTCGAGGAGGAGGGAGCCTTCGCCGAGGTCGGCTAGCAGGCCGGCGAAGCGGCGAGCCTTGAGAAGCGCCATGTCGGAAGGAGCCGACTCCATCCACTTGATCGCCTGTCGGGCCTGCTCCAGGGCGACGGCCACCGTCGCAGTCGGAAGGGCTAGAGGCTTGTGAGGGCTGGAGGCCTCGATGGCCCTCTCGACCCGCGCGACTAGCGAGAGGTGGGCCTGCTCGGACCGCATCGCCCGCAGCACGTCGATGCAAAGGATGTTCTCGGTCCCCTCCCATATGGTGTGACACTGGGCGTCGCGGAGTTGCCTGGCCATCGGCCAGTCCTCCATGTAGCCGTTTCCACCGAGGATCTCCAAGGAAGTGCTCGCGGCGCCTATCGCCGCCCGCGTCGCGTGCATCTTGGCCAGGGGTATCAGGATCCGCCGGAGCCGGCGCCCCTCCTCGGAGCTCGGCGAGGCCCGGCTGGCGCCCGCGCACTCGAAGGTCAGGGCCATCCCGGCTTCCAGCTCCACCAACATGTCCACGAGGCTCTCCCGCACCAGCGGGTACGCGTCGATGCGGTTCCCGAACTGTTGACGCCGTGCCGCGTAGATGGCCGCTTCGAGAAACGAGCGCCGGTGGATCCCGAGGCCCATGAGGGCGACCCCGAAGCGGCTCCCGTTCACCATCTCCATCATGCGGTTGATGCCTCTCCCGTCCCTGGCGGTGTCGTCCGCTTCCCCCGAGGCCGCGCCGTCTCCTTCGGCCGGCGGGCCGCCGGCCAACCAGGCCCGCGCGCCTTCAAGGGTCACCTCGGCGGTGGGCACCCCCACCGTTCCCAGCTTTGGCTTGAGCCTCTTGATGCGGAACCCGTTCGGTTGGCCGTCGGGTAGGTGCCTGGGCACGATGAAGGTGGAGAGACCTCGGCTCCCCGGAGGCGCCCCGACCGGGCGGGCCAGCACGATGAAGATGTCGGCGTCGACGTTGGAGCAGAAGTGCTTCTCCCCGTGCAGGACCCACTCGTCGCCGTCTTGGACGGCCTGGGTCGTGTTGGCTCCTACGTCGCTCCCACCCTGTCGTTCGGTGAGGAACATCCCGCCTTCCCAGGACTCCTCGGGATCGAGGCTGGTGAGCTTCGACACGATCTGGTCTCTCACCCACTCCGGCGCATGGCGCTCGACGACGTCGGCGGCGCCACCGGTCATGCCCAGCCCGCAGTAGATGGCGGTCTCGGCCTGCGAGACCAGATAAGACAGCGAGGCGGTGACCACGGCCGGGACCGGCCTCCCGGCGTGATAGGGGAGACCCACGAACCCCGCCCGTACCAGGTCAGCCTTGTTCTCCAGCCACGTCGGATGGTGGAGGACCTGGTCCACCTCCTGGCCCCAGTGGTCGTATCTCCGGAGCACGGGACCGTGCTTGTCGGTCTCCTCGGCCCGCCAGGAGAGCCTTCGCCCCACCAGGTCGCCGAAGCCGGCAACTCTCTCCTCGGCGAAGGCCCGGTCCTCGGGGTCGGGCAGGTGGCGGTCCAGCAGGAACTGCAGGTTGGGGTCCATCAGGTACCAGTCGAGCCCCATCGCCTGCTCATGGGAGGTGTAGTCGGACAACATCGCCCAAATCTAACCCGTTGCATTAGTTAGCAGCACTAATTAACCTAGGTAAATGATGGACTCACACGTGGACCTGCGCCGGAGCGATGGCTACGAGGAGGGAGCAGAGGCCGTTCAAGCCGAGGGGGGTCCCCATGCTGGAGCCGAGGCGGAGCTGGCGGCCAGGCTGCGAATGGCAGTCACCCGGATCTCCCGCCGCCTGCGTCAGCAGGCCGAGACCGGCGCTACCCCGTCCCAGCTCTCGGCGCTGTCCTCGGTCGAGCGCCTCGGACCCCTGACCTTGGGCGACCTGGCCCTCCAGGAGCGGGTACAGCCGCCGTCCATGACAAGGGTCGTCGCAAACCTGGAGGACTCGGGGCTCGTGGTGCGCCAGGTTGACGACAAGGACCGGCGAGTGGTGCGGGTGCAGCTCACCGCGGAGGGGCGCAAGGTGCTTCAACGCAGCCGTACCAGGAAGAACGCCTATCTAGCGAGGCGGATGAGGGCGATTGGCGGCGAGGACCGGGCGGTGCTGGCCGAGGCGGTAGCGGTTCTCGAGAGGCTGATCGAGGACCGAGGGTGACACGCGTCCGGATTGAGGCGGGGCGGATGTTCCGCTCGCTGTCGGTGCGCAACTACCGCCTGTACTTCTTCGGGCAGATCGTCTCGGTGAGCGGCACCTGGATGCAGAGCGTGGCGCAGGCATGGCTGGTGCTGCGCATAGCGCCCGGCAATGTGGCCGGCCTTGCCCTCGGGACGGTGACCGCTTTGCAGTTCCTCCCGCTCCTTCTCGTCGGGGCATGGGGAGGCGTCATAGCCGACCGCTTCGACAAGCGCACCGTGCTCTTCGGCACCCAGACCGTCGCGGGAACCCTGGCATTGGGCCTGGGTCTGCTCACGGCCACCGGTGCCGTCCGGCTGTGGACGGTCTTTCTGTTCGCGGGTCTGCTGGGTTGCGTCAACGTCGTCGACAACCCGACGCGGCAGTCCTTCGTGCAAGAGATGGTCGGACCAGACCACGTGGCCAACGCGGTGAGCCTGAACAGCGTCGTCATGAACGGGGCCCGGGTGGTGGGCCCGGCCGTGGCCGGCGGCCTCATCGCCACCGTGGGGATCGCCCCTTGCTTCTTCGTGAACGCCGGGTCGTACTTGGCGGTGATCGCGGCTCTCGCACTGATGCGCAAGGGCGAGCTTGGCGCCCCAGCCGTCGTGCGGAGAGCCAAGGGCCAGGTGAGGCAGGGCCTGCGCTACGTGTGGCGCACGCACGAACTGAGGAACCCCCTCTTGATGATGGTGGTCATCGGTACGCTCGCATACGAGTTCCAGGTCACCCTTCCCCTGGTGGCGAAGCACACCTTCCACGGTGGACCGGGGACCTACGGCGCCATGCTCGCGTGCATGAGCGTGGGCGCCGTCGTCGGCGGGCTGGTGGTGGCGAGCCGTGGGCGTCCGGGGCACCGGACCCTCACGCTCGCCGCGATCGGGTTCGGCGTGATGATCCTTGCGGTCGCCGCGGCGCCGACGCTACCGGTCATCTTCGTCCTACTGCCGATCATGGGCGGCTTCAGCATCGTGTTCATCGCCATGGCGAACGCCACCCTGCAGCTGCGAGCCGACCCGTCGATGCGCGGGCGGGTCATGGCGCTGTACGCGGTGGCCTTCCTGGGAAGCACGCCGATCGGCGCGCCGATAGTCGGCGCGGTGGCGCAGGCGTTCAACCCCCGGGTCGCCGTGGGCGTGGGCGGGGTTGCCGCGCTGATCGCGGTGGCAGCCTTCGGACACCGGGGTGCCCGGCACGAGGAGGCTCGATTGCCGGCGCCGGAGGTGGTGCCTCCTCTGGACGAAGAGGTGGCGCGGGAGGCTTCCTAGTCGTGGGCCCTAGGGCGCGGGTCGTCTGGTCCCCCTAGAGGCGGGTCATCTTGTCTTCTAAGGATGTCTATTCCCCTTTTGGGTCCTCTTCGGGAGGTGTTCTATTCCCCACACATAGGAGTGCGACTTCACTCCCTTCTAGAGGTCTCCATTAAACGAGCCCAACCCTCCCCGCCCCACCCACCACACCCCCGTCGACCTCCCGTTCAGGAAGTCATCGGGGGCGGCCGTCGCCGTCGCGCTCCAAAGGGGTGCTCCCTTACCGTGATCTCCCTCGAGCCCTCACCACCACGGACGGGTTTCAAGGGATAAAGGGATAAGCAGAAACCCGGACATTCCAGGTCAGAAGGGGTGCCCGCATGGGGGGTCCGTTTGGCGGACCCCTCTTCCGAGCGAGGACGTTGCATGATGGACCGGCATGAGACCAGATCTCAGCCTCATGCAGCTCCAGGACGGGGGCGAACTCGCCTGGCTCGAGGTCGGGGATGCTGAGGGTGTACCCGTGTTTGCCTTCCACGGCAGTCCAGGCAGAGCCTACGAGTTCAGCGTCCATGGCGAAACGGCCCGCTACTGCAACGTCCGCCTGATTGCACTTGACCGCCCCGGATACGGCCACAGCACGTATGTCAGCAGGCGGAAGCTTTCGGACTTCCCCTCGACGGTCGCCCAGCTCGCCAATCACCTGAGAATCAAGACCTTTGCGGTTTTGGGTCATTCACAGGGTGGCCCCCACGCCCTGGCTTGCGCTCGTTTCTTACCGTTTCGGGTAACGATCTGCGCGGTCGCGAGCGGTTTGGCCCCATCTGGCATGCCAGAGATGATGGAGGGCATGATGTTCTCCAACCGGCTCCAGTGGCGCCTCTACCGACGGTGGCCGCGAGAACTCGATGGGATCGCAGCCGCGCTTGGTTGGCTGCTGTCTCCTGTCGCAGCAATCGGGCTTCGCTATGGGCGTCGCCACCCGGAATCAGGTCTAGATCGGTTCAGCCGATTGCTTCCCGAACGTGATGTGCAGGTCATGTCTCGACCGGAGATCCGAGCACAACTTGTGGCTGAGGGAGCAGAGTTCACTCTTGCCGCGGTACGAACCTCGATCCAGGACATGGCCTTGGGCATTCGTGATTGGGACTTTTCGATGGATCAGATTGAGGTACCAGTGCATTTGTGGCACGGCGATCTCGATCGAAATGTGCCCTTTGCACACGGTCAGCTGCTGGCAACAGCGATTCCCCATGCCGTCCTACACGAATGTCCAGGCGAGGGTCACTGGCTCGTGGTCGACCACATGAAGGAGATCCTCAACGTGCTCGCATCGGGTACCGCCGCCTGAGGAGGCAACGGACCGCGGGTAATGAGGTCACCAAATCTCCAATCCCTGGCATGCCCGTCGCAGGCGTCCGCCGCCCGGGCGTGAAGACCTCGCCCCTGAGGCCGGATTGGACCTAACGGCGCCTGGTCATCCTCGCCCGTGACGAGGGGCCCCCGGTCCACCGCACGAGGAAGTTGGTGGCAGGCCAGCTTGCAGAGCCGATTTGAGAGGCTGCGCGTTGGCATGAAGGCGCCGCTTGAAGGCGAGACTTGAGCACACAGCAGCTAGCCGAGCCAGAGAGGAGGCAGGGTCGTAGCCTTGGGACATCGTCGGGATGCGCCGTCGACGCTTGCGACCCCTCGCTGTAGCATTCCGGTGGCTAGCTAGGGGGATCAACGATGAAGTTTCTGATTTCATGGACAGTTCGAAGCGGCGCGTCAGCCACGGAGAACGAAGCTGCAGCAGAGCGGGTGCTTGAAGTATTCAGCAAGTGGGCACCACCGTCTGACGAGACCTTTCACCAGTTTTTGGGACGCTTGGACGGTACCGGGGGCTTTGCAGTCGTTGAGACCAACAATCCAGACTCTCTTGCCGAGGCCCCCGCTAAGTTCGGTCCATACCTGGACTTCGAGATCATTCCGGTAAGCGACGTGACCGAAACAACTCGCATCCTCCAAGAGGGAGTGCAGTTCCGCAACTCGGTTTGATTGTCGAAACGGTTCCTTGTATGGCAGCCGGGATCGAATCGCGCTCCCAATGGGCCAATCGGTGGTCCGCGGCGTGCGTTAGATCCCAGCGTCAAGCCGGAGTGGCAGCCGCAGCCGCAGTGATTTCGAGTACAACCACTAACACCTCAGCCCCGCTGAATCTCCTGGGCTCGACCTGGACACCGACGAGTTCTGTTTCGTGGAACCGCTGATCTCAGACTCGTGGCGCTAGCAGCTGTAGGTGATGCTCGAAGCGAAGGTCCCTACCTGAATGCCCGGCGTAAACGTGACAACCCCGAGCCCCTGATCTAGAGCAACACCACCAGTGCGAACCGCTGTCGTCGTAAGCGGTGCATAGGTGATCCGATTGGAAGAAGTCGAGATCGTGGAAAGGGTCCCCCTGATGTAGGTGGTCCAAGTGCGAGCGTCGTCCCCGAGCTGAAAGAGCTGCACCCTTTGGCCATTGGCCTCCGCAGTAACCACCCCGTTTTGGGTATTGAAGGAGAAGTTGGTAAGCGACACAGACCTCCCACCTGAGCCCGAGAACTTGACGCCTCCGTTTGTATTGACACTCCCGGCGTAGGAGTTGTTGTTGAAGCTTCCGCCAGACACCGGCAGCTGGAGAGCACCGCTTGAGGAGGTTGTCGCTGGGGATATTGCCGTCGTAGTGACGCCAGCTTGCTGCAGGACACTCGTCTGGGGGGTGTAGGTGATCGTGCCGGTCTTGACGGTGATGTTCGTGTTCATGCCACAACTGCCCGCGCCAGTGCTACTAGTGGTCTGTTGCTACTACATGCGGCGAGGACCAGTGCAAGGACGAGCACTGAGCTCAGCGAGATCGCCGTGCGATGATTCAGTCTCACCACGTGATCTCCTTGTTCCGCCTGGTGGAAGGCGCCCTGATCCTATCGCCAGAGTCTCTCCCGTCACGGACAATCTTGTTGGAGAGTATTCGCTCAAATACAGGTCGTCCCGCCCACAGCTCGCTTTTGTGTACGGTCGGCTCTTTTGCGACAGGCTTCTGAGCACCACCGCTTCTGCCTGCGACCGCGGATCGCCGTGCCACAGCCCGCACATTTGACGAGGCGCAAACGGGGCGGGAGCCAGGGGAGCACCTCAAAAGGACATCGCAGCGCCCGGGTCCCCAGGATTGCCCAGCGATGCCAGCAACATCACTCGGCCTTGCTTAAGGGGCGTTGCTAGCCCGTGTGCCAGCCCTGCCTAACGTGAGTGCTTCCTCGAACGCGATCTTCTCACGCTGGGTCCGATCTCACTTGCTCCCGCCGGTTCTTATCCGTGTTGGTCGGGGGTGTCCACGGTACGGTGTGGCGGACATGACCGTGCCGAACGCTTCCACGAAACTCGAGGCATTCCAGCCGGCTCTGGTCAAAGACACGTGCCACAAGTCGTTACCGCGCCGCTGTCTTACTAACGAGGGCGTCCGTGTCGCTTGCGTAACCTCGGTCCTAGTTGCCGGGTACCTCCTGTTCGTTGTTCACTACTCGACCAACTTCATCTTTTGGGATGAGTGGAGCGCTATTCCCATCACCGATAGTGCGTTGCATGCGCACCTCACTCTCAGCCTGCTTTGGTCCTCAGCACGACGAGAACCGGATGCTCATTCCTAACCTCGCCTTCGTTCTCTTTGGCGAAGTTGATCACCTCAACACGCAGTCAATCATGTATTGCAGTGCGGCACTGTTCATCGTCAGTTGGGGCTGCTGCTCCTCGTGTAGCAGCTTTTGAAGTCTGCAGGGCTGACTGCTGCTGAGAGTGTCATGCGCCCATCTGGCCCGATACCAGGATCGGATGCTGCCTCTGAGGAAGCGAGGGAGGGCGTAGGTTGCGAGAAGCGAAGGGGCTCTAAGACGATGACGGAGACCGATAACCCACTGTTGAGGTCCAAGCTGTCCCACATGGAGACCAATGAGCCCATCTCATTTGGAGAGCCGCTTGATCCAAACCTTCCGCAGGTCGGTGCTGGGTGT
This sequence comes from uncultured Actinomycetes bacterium, assembly GCA_963736925.1. GTDB lineage: Bacteria > Actinomycetota > Acidimicrobiia > Acidimicrobiales > CAVTQP01 > CAVTQP01. The sequence goes on along the minus strand of CAVTQP010000003.1, from coordinate 2,386,731 downwards.
TACACGATCTGGGATCGCGCGGGAACCTATATCTATGCCGGAATGGCTGGACGTGGACTCACCGCCGAAGAGATCGCCAAGGCTAGGACTGAAAGTGTGTACATCCACGAAGAACTTGCCTACCGATGGGTCGCGACGAGCGACGGATCCGATGCCATGCAGCTTGAGGCCGTCCTGGTGAAGGAGGGACTTGTCGGGAGCACTTCCGCTCCTCAACCCACGTATGATCCAATCGGCTGATTGAACACGGGGCCCGCGACGAGGCATGCGCATCGGCGTTCTTCGCGAACTCTCGCGCCGTGCGAGTGGGCACGACGGGCCCTGTCGTGATCGCATTATGGGGCCGACTGGCTGACACTTCGGTTGATTCCCACTTCGGTGGTCTGCCAGGCTCGTGACGTGCCCTGGACGAATAGGCTGCCATCCTCGCTTGAGCGCCTTGCCGTCGTTGGAGTCGATACCGACGACACCGAAGATGAGCGTCTCGACAAGGCGATGTTCACGCTCGTCGCTTGTCTGCTCGCGGTGATGGCCTTCGTGTGGGTAGGGATCTATCTTGCCCTAGGACTCCCGCAGTGGGCGGCCATCCCGTTCGGCTATCAGCTTGCGGTGGTCGCCAGCCTGGTGGCTTTTGCTCGCACCAAGCGATTCGGTGTCATCCGCACCTTCCAGCTCGTTCTAATGCTGGTACTGCCGTTCGCGCTGCAGTGGAGTCTGGGCGGGTTCGCGAACGGGAGCGCGGTGGCGGCCTGGGCTGGGATCACCCCTGTCCTTGCGTACCTGTTCGGGGTGCGGAGCGGTGCGTGGCTTCTCTCCTTCGTCGCGCTGCTCACCTTGTCCGCGGCGATGGAGACGACGCTCGCCGCGCACGCGCCTCACATCGACTCGGGGGTCCGGGCAGCCCTGTGGGCGCTGAACCTTGCCGGGCCGTCGGTCGCCGCATTCCTCGCCCTGGCCTACTTCACGAGTGAGCGCGACCGGTCCCATGCCGCTCTCGCGGAGGAGCACCGCCTCCTCGAGGCCGAGCGTGACCGCTCCGAGCGGCTGTTGCTCAACATCCTCCCGGCCCCGATCGCGCATCAGCTCCGGCACGGGCGCACCACGATCGCCGAGAGCCAGCCCGACGTCACGATCCTGTTTGCCGACATCGTTGGATTCACCCCCCTGGCCGAAGGCATCGGGCCAGGAGCGGTCGTCGACCTTCTCAACGACGTGTTCAGCGCGTTCGACGATCTCACGGACGCCGCGGGGCTTGAGAAGATCAAGACAGTCGGCGACGCCTATATGGTGGCTGGAGGCATCCCGACGCCCCGCCCCGATCACCTCGCCGCGGTGCTCGGAATGGCACTCCTCATGGGCAAGGCCCTGGCTCGCGTTGGGACCCCTCACCGAAAGGCGCTGCAGCTACGTATTGGCATCGACAGCGGCCCGGTCGTCGCCGGAGTCATTGGACACCGCAAGTTCAGCTACGACCTCTGGGGCGACACTGTGAACAGCGCAAGCCGTATGGAGTCACACGGCGTGCCCGGACGTGTCCAGGTCACCGAGCGGGTGGCCCGCGCTGCGCAACACCAATTCGCATTCGAGGCCCGGGGGCCGATCGACGTCAAAGGCAAGGGCGCGATGCGCGCCTACCTCCTTGTCGGTCCGCGTTTCGCTAGCCCCAAATAGGACGCGGCGTGAACTGGACGGAACCGTCGACCCCGCGCTCCCGACCGATCAGCGGGCGGATGCGGACACGTCGTCAGAGGAACAGGCCACGGGACGCCGCGTGATCGACGGTACGAAATCGACTACTTGACATTCTCGAGGTCACTCTCCGTCGTGAGAAGATGGTCACCTACGCTCAGTCGAGGTCGGGCGGCGGCGGCGCAGCTCGTCTCGGACCCGGCCGTCCCGGCCACCTCGCTCCACGGCCTTCCGGCGACAACCCTCTGACCAGGGATGTTCGGGTTTTGGCCGATCCCTTTGTCCACGGACGGGTTTCAAGGGATAAAGGGATCGCGAGAAACCCGGACACCCGGTTCAGGCCCAGTCCACAGGGTGCCGGCCAGGCCACGACCGGGGCGAAGTGTCGGGAAGGGTCCTGCTCGGTTCAGTCGCGTTCGGCCAGCGCTGCGGTGATCACCGCGATCAGTTCACGATTGCCGCTCAACTGCGCGAGCTCCAGGGCCTCTTCACCAGCGATCCGAGCCCCGTCTCTGTCTCCGGCTCCGAAACGAAGGCCGGCGAGTGTTCCAAGAGCAGTGAGCAAGTACGGACCTCCCGAGGGACGACCCTTGGTGACGGCGGCTTCGGCGAACTCCAGCGCGAGTGTGGGGTTACCGACGGCTTGCTCGAGTGTCGCCATCACGCGAAGGGATCGACAGAGGCCTTGTGGCGCATCCAAGTCGGATAGCAAAACAAGAGCTTCGCGCAGGCACTCTCGGGCCAGCCCGTGCTCAACCCTGAGAATCGCGATTGCACCCTGAGAGGTCAGCGCTGAGGCCAAGGTCCAAGTATCGTCCGAAGAGCGCGCCAAGCGGACAGCCTTCTCCAAGAGCAGCGCCGCTCCGTCGGGGTCACCCGTGCGGTCATGGCTCATCCCGAGGATCGACATAGCCCCAGCTTCGAACCACCTGAGGGCGGGGTCGGGATCGCGGCGGAGGAGCTCCACACCAAGCTGCGCATGTTGCCGAGCAACGGATGGGTCGTTGTTGTAGAAAGTAAGGAGCGCGGCAATGGTTGTGTGGAGCATGCCTACGAGCGGAGGCCGTTGGTTGCCTCCGGCCTCGAGAATGCGTTGGGTCCACTGCCGGCCCTCGGCGTAGTAGTTCCGACCAATCCATATCACTCCCAACGGGCGCGAGAGCAACAGGGCGAGCTCAGGATCCCGATCCTTGATGCCTTCGAGTGCCCATCGGAGGGCGGCCAGCAGGTTGTCGTGCTCGGCGTCGAACAGGTCAACTCTGTTGTCAGCGGCGAGCCCTCGCAGCTGATCGATCTTGGTGCAGCCCCACGTTGCGAACCACCGAGAGTGACGGTCGGAGAACTCGGCGACCTCTCCAGCCTCGGCGAGCTTGGCCCACCCGAAATGACGGATGGTCTCGAGCAAACGGTAGCGTGCGTCGTCCTGGGTCGTGTCGGCGAGGACCAGAGACTTCTCGACGAGTGAGCCGAGACCGTGCATTATGTCGCCATCCGCGCATATGGCCTCAGCGGCCTCGAGCGTGCACCCGCCTGCAAAAACGGAGAGCCGACGCAACAGCGCTTGCTCCGATGCATCGAGCAGATCATGGCTCCATTCGACCGCCGCCCGCAGCGTCCGCTGGCGGGCACTCCCAGTCCGTGGACCGCCGGTGAGGAGCCGAAAGCGATCGTCGAGGCGGTCGGCGATCTGTCCCGTGGTCAGGAACCCCACGCGCGCGGCGGCAAGCTCTATCGCAAGAGGAATGCCATCGAGACGCACACATATCTGGGCGATCGCGGAAGCGTCGGAGTCCCGCGCCGACTTCGGCGTCCGCTCCAGGAAGAGTGCGGCGGCCGTGGACAACGGAAGGGAAGGGACCCGCCACACTACCTCTCCGGGAACGCCAAGCGGCTGCCGACTCGTGGCGAGCACCTGGAGGCCTCCGCATCCTTCGAGAAGGGCTTGCGTGAGCACCGCACAGGCATCGATCACATGCTCACAGTTGTCGAGGATTAGCAGAACGGGGCGTCGCTCCAAGTATTCGACGAGTTGGTCCATGACAGGTCGGTCGTCGTTTGGGCGTAGCTCGAACGCGGCGGCGGTAGCAGCTGGCACCTCGTCGGGATCGCGCACCTCGGTCAACTCGACCAATCGAACGCCATTGGCGAATCTAGTGAGGACTTCCAGGACAGCGTGGACAGCGAGGCGACTCTTTCCTACGCCGCCGGCTCCGGTCAACGTGACCAGTCGGTGATCGGCAACTAGCCCAGCAACTTCCGCTGTTTCAGCGGTCCGTCCGACGAAGCTTGTCAGCGGCGCTGGCAGGTTGTGGCCCATGCTCGACGAAGAGCGCAGAGGTGGAAAGCGGTGGGGCAATCTGGGGTGGCAGAGCTGGAACAGTCGATGCGCGGCCGTGAGGCCCCTGAGGCAATGTTCGCCCAAGTCGAGCAGCGTCGTCTCCGGCGGTAATCCGTTCTCGACGAGGAGGCGCGTCGTGTCAGAGACAATGATCTGGCCACCGTGAGCGGCAGTGGAGATCCGGGCCGCCTTGTTGACAGCAAGGGCGGTGTATCCGCCCTCGGAGGGCCTAGCAGTGCCGGAGTTAAGTCCCATACGGACTCTGATTGCCCTTCCCTCCGGCCAGGGATGGGCAGTCATCGCGAGTTGCGCTTCCAGCGCTGCGGCGAGCGCGTCTGAAGCGGAGGCGAACGCGACAAAGAACCCGTCTCCTTCGGTGCTCAGTTCCTTACCCCGGTGTTCCGTGAACGCGGCCCGGAGGACCCTGCGGTGAATCGCTTCGAGCCCCGGGTACTCATTGTCTCCGAGGAGTTCGAGGAGTTGGGTGGAGCCCTCAATGTCGGTGAAGAGGAAGGTCACCAGGCCGGCGGGTAGCTCCGTCACTAAGCGGCAGCTTAGAGCTTTCCCATTTTCACTACTATTGGTCCCAGATCCCGGATATCGGTTCTGCACGTCGCGGTGTGGCGGCGCTATAGATCGACAGGTAGGCGAGCGAAGCTGCATGCGCCCCACTCGCCGACGAAGGCGTCTCCCGTCGACAGTCCTATCCGGGTTCGGACACGCGACCGAAACCGAGCTGCCTCCGAAGGTGGAACGTGGCCCCGATCCAAAGCGCCTATGCAGCGAATGCATACCAGCAGCGCGCGCGAGAGTATCATGCCTCTCTGCACCGCGGTAGCCAGCCAGGAGGATCTGACGCTTCGCTTCAAGGCCGGCTGGTAGGCGGCTGGAACTTCGGCGGTAACGTCACGCGTGCTCGCGGAGGTCAGCAGATTTCTGATCGGAGTGAACAATGAATCGGGCTGATTACTCTCCGGCGGGACAACCTCGAGCTCAGTGGCTGAATCACCTGAGAGGGCCTCCATGCTCTCCTTCTCCATGTGCTCAGTTTGCCTCCTGAGCCGGTGGCGCGACTGGCTCGGAGGCAGACCACCTCTTCTCGAGAGGCAAAGCTGCAAGGGATTCCGACACAGGTTATGCGAGGAGTCAGTTCAGCGTGCGGGCAGCATCAGCGAGTGGACTTGTTGTGGGGCTCGAATGCCCTTGAGGCCAAGTGAACGACCGTCGTCGAAGTTGAACGTGTCGGGGGCGAGTTGGCGAGTGGTCTTCGTCACCAGGATCTGGCCGCCCCGCGCAGCGCCGGTGAGTCGCGCCGCCACGATGACTGTACGGCCGAAGAAATCGCTGCCCTCTCGGATCACCTCACCGGTGTGGATCCCGATCCGCACTCGAACCGTGTCGACTTCGGTGCTGAACTCATGGGCGGCGACCCTGTGCTGGATAGCAATCGCGCACGCGAGGGCGTCGGCGGGGTCGGCGAAGGCGAGCATGAAGCCGTCGCCTTGACTCTTGACCTCAGATCCTTGGTGCGCCGCGACTTCTCGCCGAATGATCTCGTTGTGCGCCCGGAGTACGTCCTGGGTGCGAGCGTCCCCGAGCCTTTCGGTCAGCTCGGTGTAGCCCTCGATGTCCGAGAACATCAGGGTGACTAGTCCCTCGCTGGTGGCTTGGTGCCGAAGATCGGGACGCTCGACCGAAACCTGGGCCGCGACCACGTCGATTGAGAGCTGTGGTGAGGAGGAAGCTACGCCTTGGAGCTCAAGCTTGACTTCGAGAGCCTGCTCGACCAGGCGAGCCATTCCGAGCTCGTTCCCGGAATCGAGGGCCTGGTTGAGCAATCCGAGCGCCCGTTGGGGATCGCCAGGCTCGCCACGGACCACGAGTGCAGACGCGAGCTCGTAGCGACTCCTGGCAGCCCATGGGCGGGCCTGCATTCTCTCGTGCGCATCGACAGCCGCCTCGAGGTGGCGCAGAGCGTCCGCGTGACGTTCGAGGACGCGAGCGAGCCGCCCGAGATAGTGAGCGACGGCGCCGTGGTAGGCCGAGTAGCCGATCATGGCGTGCCGGGTGGCATGCGGTCTCAGCAGGTCATAGAGCCGCTCACAGCCGGGGGTATCGCCGAGCGCGACGGCAGCGGAAGCCAGCGCGACGACGGCGTAGATCCACGTGAAATCATGGGGAAGCTCATCGAGGACGGCCACCAGAACTTCGTAATGGTGGCGCGCTTCGTCGAGTTCCCCGAGCTCGGTCAGCATAGCCGTCAGCCCGGCGCGCCAGCCCACCACGTCGGGGGAAGCAGCGACGGCGCTGCGGGTCGGTTCGGCCAACGTTTCAAGGCCCCCCTGCTCTCGCAAGGCCGGGTAGACGATGATGCCAACCTGAGCGGTCAGGTTGTCGTCACCGGTCCGCCGAGCGATTCGACGGAAGCCGCTGGCGAGCTCGTGGCCCTGGCTGTAGCGCCCCTCGAGCATGGCGAGCTGGGCTCGGTAGCTGATGACCATGGCGTCGTAGTTCGGTGCGCGGAGCCGATAGGCCAGCTCCGCGAGCTGGACGAGCGACGCGTTAGCGCCGTTACGGTCCCCACACATGAGGAGGGCAAAAACATGTGAGCCCAGGCTTGTGGCGATGAGGTCGGGGTCGCCGAGGCCGTCGACGATGGCCGTGATCTCGGACTCGAGGCGCTCCAGGGAGTCGTCGTTGAGGTCGATACCGTGCGCCAAACGCACTGCCATAAGCGCTTGGGCTTGAGCGGTTCGATCGCCCGAACGTCGTGCCGTGGCAATCGCCTCATCCGCATACACCTCGCTCCTGCTCCGGTCGACGAAGGCGACGTGTTGCGCGATGAGGGCTAGAAGACGGGCTTGCAGAGCGTCGTCTTGGGCACCGAGTCGGGCGAGGGCCTCCTCGACCAGGCTCACGAGCCGGTTATCGGGCTTGGCGGGTGTGAGCCGGTTCGACGAGAACGCTACGGCTGCTTGGGCAAAGAGCCGGGCATCTCCCGACTGGCGGAGGAGATCGGCGGCGTCGAGCTGGGTTTGTAGGCCAACCTCGACGTCTCCCGCTCGACGCCGTGCATCGCCGAGGTCGAGAAGCAGCCCGGCCCGCCGAATCGGATCGACGGCGTCGGTGAGTTCCAGGGCCTGCAAGGCGAGGTCGTAGAGCCGAGCGGCCTCGTCGTGGGCCGCCTGACTACGGGCCCGGAGGGCGGCTCTGGTCGCGTAGTCGATCGCCTTGTCCACATCACCGCCGGGCGCCCCTTGGAAGGCGTGGTAGGCAAGTTCGGGCAAGTGCGCTTCCAGGCTTGTTGCGAACCGCTCCTCAAGCGCGGTCGCGATCTGACGGTGGAGGCGCACCCGGCGGGGTGTATTCAGCTCGCCATAGAGCGTCTGGCGGATGAGCGCGTGGGTGAACTCGTACACACCGGTGCTGTCGCGTCGCTCTCGGACGATTTGCCCGGTGAGCGCCTCGTCGAGCAAGTCCAGGGTGTCGTCCTCCCCGACCTCGGTGACCGTGCTGACCACATCAACGGTGAACCCGCCCGGCATCGCTGCGGCGGCGGTGAGCATGCGGTTGCACTCCCGTGAGAGCCGATCGAGCCGTCGGCCGATCACCTCGCGGATCCCTTCCGGCAGGTTGGCGGCAACCGACTCTGGAGTCCCGACCCAGCGGCCGTCGACCCGCTGGATGGCGCCCGTCTCGGCGAAATCCCGCAGGATCTCGGCGACGAAGAACGGGTTGCCCTCGGTCTCTCGGTGTACCAGATCGGCGAAATCGTCGGGCGGTTCTTGGTCACCAATGGCTTCGATTAAGGACTTCACGTCGTTGCGGGGCAGACCCCGCAACAGCACCCGCTCAAAGAGGTGCTCCCGACGTAACGTCGCCACGGTGTCGGCAAGTGGATGGGTCCGATTGAGCTCGATGTCGCGGTAGGTCCCGATCATGAGCATCCGATCGCGGCGGAGATTGCGCGCCAGGTACTGGAGCAACAGCAGCGAGGGCTTGTCGGCCCAGTGCAGGTCGTCGAGGACGAGCACGAGCGGTCGGTTGGCTGCCGCGTTGTGCATGAACGTCGTAACTCCCTCGAACAGTCGGAGCCGCTCGGCATCGCCTTCGAGCGGCAGCGATTCCGGCAGATCCGGGAGGCGCTCGCGTAGATCCGACACCAGGGTTGCCAGCTCGGGCGCGCCAGTGCTCAGCTCCGCTCGCAACTCCTGATCGGTTCGTTCGCGCACATATCCCCGCAACGCCTCCACAAAGGGCAGATACGGAATACCGATCTCGGTCTCGTAGCAGCGGCCCCAACACACCTGCGCACTGCGCACTGCTCCGTATGTCGCCAGCTCCTCGACCAGGCGTGTCTTGCCGATCCCAGGCTCTCCCACCACCATCGCGAGACCACTCCGACCTCCAAGGGCCTCGTCAAGAGCGCTCTTCAGCGTCGCAAGCTCGTCGACCCGGCCGACGAACCGACCCCACTCTGCGGCCCCCAGCCGCCCTCCAACGGGTCTCTGGTCGTGCACCGGCGTCGGCACGGGCTCGATCGACGACTCCCGGATGCGGCGGATCTCAGCGATGACCTCCGCCGCCTGTGGCCTCTGCGCGGGGTCTTTGGCCAGCAAGCGCATCACGAGCCGTTCGACCAAGGGCGCAACCTCCGAGTTGTGCCAAGTCGGAGCCACCGGGGCGGTGTTGAGGTGCTGCGAGATCACAGCCACTGCATCGTCGCCCAGAAACGGCGGCCGCCCGGTGAGCATTTCGTAGAGCACGACGCCGAGCGAGTACAGGTCGGCGCGTCTATCCGGAGGACGGCCGAGCGCTTGCTCGGGAGCTAGGTAGGCAACGGTCCCGACCACCATGCCTTCGGACGTCACCCGCGACTGGTCGACGGGAGCCGCAAGACCAAAGTCGCCGAGCCTTGCCGTCCGGTCGGTCGCCAGCCATACGTTCGCCGGCTTCAAGTCGCGATGGACAACGCCGAGACCATGAGCGTGCTCGAGTGCTAATGCGATTTGCTCAGTGATACGCAGCGCTTCCTCCACAGGAAGCCGCCGTCCCTCCGACGAGGCCAGCTGATCGCCAATCGAACCACCTGGCATCAGCTGGGAAACGATGTACGGCTGGCCGTCCTCCTCCCCGACGTCGAACACCGTGACGATATGCGGATGATCGCCGAGGCGAGCCATGGCCCGCGCTTCTCGAGCAATGCGGTAACGGCCAGCATCGTCAAGGCCTTCGGTCTTGATCACCGCCACCGCGACCTCGCGGTCGAGGCGCGTATCCAACGCCGCGTAGACTTGTTTCCGCGCCCCCTCGCCCAGCATCCGCTGGACGCGGTACCGACCGACCCCTACCGTCGCCGGGACACCCGAAGGTTCTCCCGGTATGACCAGCGCGGCGCCACAGGCCTCACAAAAGCGGGCTCCCACTCGATGGTGGTAGCCGCAAGCCGGGCAAACCACACTGCCATCGTACTTCGCGCCGTGCCAGGTTGACATCCGCTCGGACTCAAGCCGGCAGGCACTCAAGACGAGCCAAGTGCGGACCCGAGCACACCGAGGCGGCGCAGATACAGGCGGTAGCCGAGGAGACCTTCCACGACTTTGCTCAAGAACGCTGGTTCTAACTGAATCTCGTCAGCCCTGGCTATCTTCCTAGGAGGCTGCGGATCCAAGCCGAGAGATGGTCGCGCTTCTCTTCCAAAGGGGCGAAATCGTGCTCCTTGTCCTTGAGATACCTCTCCCACCGGTCGGAAGTAACGTCAACTGGCGAATAGACCACTATGCCTCAGACGGGGCTAATCCGCGCGAACCAACCTGCGATCCCCGCTCAGCGTCAGCAGCTTGCCTACCGGCGGGCATAGGAAGAGACTTGCGCGCCTGACTGAGACCGTGCATTGAAACATGTGGTGCTCCGATGCTCCAGTCCAGCAGAAGGTTGGTCGCGAAAACTTTCGCGACTCGCGATGTTGTCGCGCGTGGGCGAGGACGGTTGGCAAAAGAAAGTCAGAGTCAAAGGGTTATGCCTATGGCACTGAGGCTTGCTAGGGCTCGTCTTGGAGGCCATGCCCGACGACCTGCGCGCTCACGGGCTCGCCAACGTCCCCCCTCCAGTTTCTGAGATGTGGTTCGGGTTCGGCGCTGACGCCTTCAGGAAGGAGATAGGGGCGATCCGTGCCGGAGGGCCGGCTCAAGGTCTATAAGAATCGCGCGTTCGCCGTTGGCTTTAGCGGCGCCGACGTTTCGCAGGTCCTCGGCAAAGTCGAAGACAAGATCACTTTAGTGACAGCGGCACCAGACCAGTCTGGCTGATTGTGATCGGACCCTCGCTCCGGGACCATCCGGCGCGGCTCTCACCAAGGTTGTTTGTTCGGCTGCCTCATCGTCCCGCACCGATGTGTCGCGCTGTCTAGCCGACGCCATGGTCAGGGTCAAGGAGGGGTCCCTGTCGAGCCCCCCGTGGCGGGGCTCTGAGCAGGGATGTCCGGGTTTCTTCGTATCCCTCTATCCCCGGACGGGTTTCAAGGGGATATAGCGATCTGCACGAACGCGGACAGGGCAGGTCAAAGTCGCCAGGCGGTCGGACACCCGCCTAACGGGAATGGTCACACGCGACCCGGCTATCCATCCCCCGAGGCGACACACCATCTGCACAAAAAGTCCGCCGACCTTGGCGCATTGATCGTCGAGGCAAAGGCAAACCTGCCAAGTTTCGACACCCCTTCCGAGTAATCATGGGCGTGTGTCCAGGCCGATCCTTCCACTGACACCGTGGCTGCGAGTGTTCGCTACTTGCGGTCTGATTGGCCCGGCCGTTCTTCTCTCTTCCTGGACGATGCTGAGCCAATCCGAACCACGCTTCAGTCTCATCAACAACGATGGCCGTGACCTCGGTGCGCTGACCGCTCATCATGCCCAGATTTGGAGCATCGCCGTGTCGTCTTCCGGGCTGCTACTGTCGCCTTCTCCTACGCAATGTTTCGGACCTTGGGTCGCCATGCGGCAAGGATCTCGGGAGCCGTGCTTATTGCCATCGCCGGCACCGGCTTCATAACGGACGGCCTTTTCGCGAGGACTGCTTGGCCTCCACGGACCGGGCATGTCTTGCAACCCTGAAAGCGGGCGGGGCGTAGTTGCACTTCCGGGCCCACATCATCGAGTCCGTCATTACGTTGACAGCCCTCATCGGCGCGACAGTGGTCTTGGGCATGGCCTTCGCTCGTCTCCCGAAGTGGCAAGGTCTAGCCAAGTGGTCAGCGGGAAGTGCAATCGTGCAGATTGCTTGTGGTGTCACCACGCTGCTCTTCCTTCGAGCGGACCACGGGGGTCAGGGAATCGTCGAGTTCGCCGGTGTGGCCGCAGGCATGCCCTGGCTCATGGTCGTTAGCTTCTACGTCGTGCGATTACCGGACGCGGTGAGCGCCACCTAGAGGCTCACGGTTACTCCCAGGGCTTGGTCGCGCCGGACCCCGATAAGGTCGGCCTAGGGTTGGAGCCAGCCGTCGTTGGATTAGGGATACGCACGAATGCGGACACCGCTGGTCAGACTCCAGGTCAGCCAGCGTGTACCAAGCTTTCGTGACTCTTTGAGCAACGAGCCGCCCGTTATCGTCGTTCCCTGCAAGCGGCGAAGAGCAACCAGCGGCTGGGCACGCCCTTCAGCTCGTGCTCTCCGCGGTCCACAAACTGGAGACCCGAACCGGCAACGAGATCGGTGACCGTACGGGAGACCCAGACCTCGTTCGGCTCAGCGAGTGCACAGATCCGCGCGCCGATGTGCACGGCAATGCCACCAAAATCGCCGTCGCGCTGCTCGCACTCACCGGTGTGAAGCCCTACACGAAGGCTGAGCCCGAGGGAAGGCGACTCATTGGAGGCAGCCAGGGCACATTCGACTGCTCGGGCCGGTCCGTCGAAGACAGCGAAGAACCCGTCGCCCGTCGCCTTGATCTCTTGCCCACGAAACCGCTCGATCTGTCTGCGCATGGCGGTGTCGTGCCTGTCGAGGAGTTCACGCCATCGAGCATCGCCAAGTTCGACAGCACGGCTCGTCGAACCGACGATGTCAGTGAATAGCACCGTCGCCAGCATGCGGTCGGGACTGGGCTCCGAACGGCGACCACTGAGGAACTCTTCGACGTCGGCAAAATCATCGATCCCTGGACCCCCCGAGGGGACGTGGTCTTCACCAGCAAGCTCGACATATCGCGCGGCAGGGATCTTCTCAGCCAGGTCTTGGCCACACTGAAGAGGAACTATTGGGTCCCCGAATTGATGGACGATCAGCGTCGGGACCGAAATGGTCGGCAGAATTGGACGGACATCGATTTCGGCGAGCATGCGGATGATCTCGCCCATGGCATCCGGGCTCGCGCTGTTGCGCTCGTAACGCGCCATTTGTTCAACCGCAACTGGATCCTCAGCCGCGCGAGGAAAGAACAAGCTCAACACCTCGCCAGTACCCCAGTGGGATTCAAAGAAGACCGCATAGTCCTCTGCGACCTCAGGCGAGTATCCGAAGGCCTGATCGGGACCTTGCAAGAGACGCGTGAAGGAGCCGACTAGAACCAGGGCGGATGTTCGATCGGGGTGGGTGGCAGCATACAGAAGTGACATCGGCCCACCTTCCGAGATCCCGACAATGGCAGCACGTTCGCAGCTTGTGGCGTCCATTACCGCTCGAACGTCGTCCATGCGTTGTTCGAGGGTGGGCGCGCCGATAGAACGATCTGACAGTCCTGTGCCGCGCTTGTCGAAGTGGATCACCCGAGCAAAACGGATCAGCCAGCGTAGAAACGGTCCGACGAAGAGCGGGACGTCCCAGACAAGCTCAACGTGGGACACAAATCCTGGAACGACCACCACACTGAGCGGACCGTCGCCGCTGACCTGGTAAGCGATGTGTGCGCCATCGGCGCTCCTCGCGTACCGGGTCTCGTGTGACACCGATCTCAAGCTTGCCCCATTGATCCGTTGCTTGCACCTTGATGGGCTCCCCAGGCCGCCCGGTAGTGCTGCTCCTCACCCCTCAGATACTAGGGCTACCCGATTCCTCGCCAACGTGGAGCGGGGTCAGGCAAACGCCAAGTCTGTGGGCCAACATGCCTGGCACGCCGCTTCGACATACTTGAAGGGAGTGACGGCGCGGGTGGCCCGGATCTCGACGCGATCATCAGTCCCTTCGCCCCAGTTCGGGAAAGACATGGGGGGTGTGTGAGGTAGCTGACTCTCTCAGAGTTGTCACGCTTCAGCCTGGACCTCTAGCGGGCGATACCTGAAGAGGAGCCAAGGAGCCCGTCATGGCATTCGCTGAGGAGACCGTGACCTGCCCTCAGGCTCACACTGTTCCCGCCGATGAGGTGATCATCCGCACCAACACCCGCGTCTGTCCAGAGTGCGACGGAGCTCGGCCGTGGGAGTAGCCGCCAACCCCATGGTCTCGGCAGGGGGTGGGGCGGGGAGGGGTGGGCTCTTTTTAGGTGTTTATTCCCCGCACATGGCAGTGCGAGTTCACTATAAGCGACTTTGATTGTCACCCTATGTGACTCGTATGTGGCCGAAATGGAATGTCGTCTAGGTGCGGGGTTCGCCAACGGCGCGGGGGTCGTGGACGGTGCGCGGGTCCTTAGGCGGTGGGCGAGGGTCCACGGCGGGTGCTCTCAGGGGACCCCCATGGTGGTCCGGTGCACGACCGCGAGCGAGTACGGGGGTGCCAGGTCGAGTCCGTCGGGCTTGTCGAGGTAGCCGGGGGCCGACCCCGCGGCTCCTGTGTGCCCGTATTGCCACACGATCGCGTTGGTGCGGGGGTCTACGACGATGACCCGGTGGTTGTAGTCGTCGTTGGAGATGACATCGCCGTTGGGCATGGAGACTGCCAGCGAGGGCTGGTTCAGAGCGGCCCCGCTGCCCGGGGCGAATCGCCAGATCAGCTGCCCTTGGGTGTTGAAGGTCTCGATCTGGCCGGGGTGTGAGAAGTCCGCGGTAAGAAATACCCCCGGGGAGACCTCGTTGGTGTCCGAGGGATACCTGACGCCAGGCGGGTTCACAGCGTTGTAGACGTGGCCGTCGAGACCGATCTCGTCGATCCAGTTGCCATTGATCTCGCTGACGACGTAGTGGCCATTCGACATCGGGAAGACACCGTTGGGGCTGCCGAACTCGTTCGGGGGCCCGTGGGCGCACACGGTCGTCGTACCGAAGACGTGCAAGGGCGTCTGCACGCCAGGTTGAAGGAGCAGCAGACGGCAGTTCTTGATGTCGGCCGTGATGATGTCGTCGTTGGGAAGCCCGATGGCGTCGTCGGGGTTCCAGAGCTGGTTGGGTCCGGATCCGTGGGCCCCAGGCGTGCCGTAACGCCAGACGATCTTGTGCGTGGCGGCGTCTATGACGGTTATGACATAGTCGAGCTCCTGGGTAGCGACGATCTCCTTGCCGTCAGGCGTGTAGAAGGCGTCGTCGGGACCCAGGAACGTCTGGCCCGGTGCGAGGTCTCCCGGCTGAGGGAACTGCCAGATGATGTTGCCGGCGGGGTCGACTTCGATCAGCCGGTTGTTGTCGCGGTCGGCGATCAGCACGGGTCCGGGCAACACCGCCGGGTTGGAGCCGGGCGCCAAGTTGGGCCCGGCGACGGGAACCGTCGTGGTGGTCGAGGTTTGTGTGGCACCCGTGTGGCCGACCGGGCGTCGCGGCGCCGCCCGGCCGGCCGAGGAGCCGCACCCCACGACCATCAGAGGCAAAGCAAGGCACAAGGGGAGGACCAGGAGGAGCCAGTGCACCGGGCTGCGACGGCGCGCCCGCCTGTGGGCTCGCTCTAGTCTGCGAGGAGCCACTGCCGCGTGGGCTCGCTCCAGCCTGCGATGACCCACTAGCTCGTGGGCCCGCACGAGCACGCGGAGCCGCACTAGCTCGTGCGGGCTCTTCTAAGCGAGAGGGCCAGAACGCAGACCACTGCCAGGGGCAGGATCGCTATCGTGACCGCCCGGCCGCCCAGCAACGCGGCGAGGCCCAGCACCCCGAGAACCCCGAGCGTCAGCTCGGGGGTGTCTCCTATAAGTAGCTCCCACCAGAAGCGCCCGAAGGCTGTCAATGATCGCCTCATCCGGCGACCTCCGCCCGGGCTGCGCGTCCCCGGGCGAGCAACCGCAGCGATGCCCACGTGGTGCCGCCGTAGAGAGCGATGAGCCCCAAGATGGCTAGGTCGCTGCCTGGCCATGACACGTGCAGTCCCTCGCCGATCCAGAAGGTGGAGAAGCTGGTCAGCATGATCCCGACGGCCATCTTCATCGCGTTCTCGGGAACCTGGGTCAGGTGCCTCGCGAGCACCGCACCGGTGACACCGACCGTCGCGATGGCTATCCCTGCGGCCAGCGCCGCCAAGCCCAGTTGGTGCGAGGTGGTCCCGAGGGTCAAGACGATCATGACGACCTCGATGCCCTCGAGGAAGACACCCTTGAACGCGACCGTGAAGGCGGTGGCGTCTCGCCCGGCCCGGGTAGGGACGGCGGAGAGGGCCTCGACCTGGTGGCGGTAGACGGCCTCCTCGTCATGCTTGGCCTTGTAGCCGCTCGAGCGAAGGATCGCCTTTCGAAGCCACTGCAGGCCGAGGACGCCGAGCAGCGTTCCGATCACGACCCGGAGTGTGTTCAGCGGGACGAAATGCACCAAGGCTGGTCCCGTGGCCGCGACGAGGACGGTCAGTACACCGAGCGCGGCGACCGTGCCCTCGACGGTCGATCTCCAGCCGCGCGTCACACCCGTGGCCAGGACGATCGTGAGAGCTTCCACCATCTCCACCGCGCTCGCTGCGAGAACGGCGGCGAAGAGCACTGCGGCACTCATCGCCCCAGAGCCTAACGGAGCCCTCAGGAGGTGGCCGACGGTTCCTTGGGCAGGCCCAGCACCCGCTCGCCGACAATGTTGCGCTGGATCTCCGCCGTGCCGCCCCAGATGGTCTCCGAGCGCGAGAAGAAGAACGCGGTCTGCATGGGGCTCACGGGATAGCTCTCCCTTCCGCTCCTCCTCCCGACACCGGGCACGAAGGCGTCCTGGCCGGACCTCTTGCCCGTCAGCACCTGGGCGTCGAGACCCAGGATGTCCATCGCGAGCTCCATGGTCTCGCGGTGGTACTCGGACCAGAACATCTTGTTGGTCGCCCCTAGCGTTGCCGACGAGATGTCCTCCTTGAGCACCGACGTGAGGCTGCGGTACCCGTTGATCTGCATGATCTTCACCTTTGACCATGCACGCGCCAGGCGTTGGCGCACCAGAGGATCGCTTGCCTTCCGGTTCGAACGGGCGGCCTCGATGATCTGGTCCAGCTCCTTCTGGAACCGCCTGTAACCCGTGGTGGTGGAGGTTCCCCGCTCGAAGCCGAGCGTGGTCATCGCCACCCTCCATCCGTTGTTGACGCCCCCGACGACGTTCTCCTTCGGGCAGCGGGCGTCTGAGAAGAAGACCTCGTTGAACTCCGATGAGCCGTCGATCTGTTCGATCGGCCGCACCTCTATGCCCGGTTGCCTCATGGGTACGAGCAGGTACGAGATGCCAGCATGTTTGGCCACCGCGGGGTCGGTGCGCGCCAGCAGGAATATGTACTCGGCGTACTGGGCTTGGGTGGTCCAGACCTTCTGGCCGTTCACGACCCACTCCTCGCCGTCGAGCTCGGCGCGAGTCTTCAGCGAGGCCAGGTCGGACCCGGCGTCGGGTTCTGAGAAGCCCTGGCACCACGAGATCTCACCGGAGAGGATCCGCGGCAGGAAGTACCTCTTTTGCTCCTCGGTACCCCACTTGAGAATCGTGGGTCCGACGAGGGTGTCGCCGAAGAAGTCTGCTCGCATCGGTGCGCCCACGCGGGCGAACTCCTCGTTGAGGACCACAGACTCCATGGTGCTTAGGCCCCTGCCTCCGTACTCCTTGGGCCACGAGGCGCATATCCAGCCGCCTTCGCGCAGCTTCTTGGTCCACTCCTGGCCGAAGCTGGCGCGTCCCTCGGGGGTCATCGTGTCGCGCCGCCGGCTCCAGTCTTCGGGCAGGTTCTCCGCGAGCCAAGCGGCCACCTCGGATCGGAAGCTCTCGGCCTCGGGGGGGTAGTTCAGGTCCACGGTTCGAGGCTATCTCGGCCCGCTACAAGCGCTCGCTGACGGCCACACTTGGCAGATCGGGCTTCGGTGCGATGGGTCCGTCTGGAGCCGAGGCTCGGAGGCCTCCCCAGTTCCATGGGCTCCAGTTCAATGGGCTCCGGTTCAATGGGCTCCGGTTCCGAGCTGTACCGCCTTCACCAGCAACAGGACGACCGCGATGACCAAGTAGCCGCGCATGGCGTACATGGCGACCTTGCGTCCGGTGGACCACTCGGGACGGTCCAAAAGGGCGAGCGAGGGCATCCTCCAGGTCCTGCGTCGCTCGAGCAGCTCTCTGGTGGGAGCGCGGGAGTCGGCAGGGCGCGCCCGGAGGCTGGCGGCACCGGCTATTGCCAGCCCCGAGAAGAGGACCAGACCCAAAACGCCGGCGAGGACCTTCACGTCGACGTGGGGGAAGATCGTCGTGGTTACGAGGATGAGGGAAAGGACGACCAGTACCGAGACGATCAAGGTGGAGACCGCGTTCAACCAGGGCCGGTTCACCCATGGGCCCAGGACAGCGCGGTCGTTGCACAACAGGAGCAAGAAGACCGTTGCGCTGGGTAGGAGCACTCCTGCCAGCGCTTGGACAACCGTCGTTATCAGACCCAGGGGGGCCCCCGGTATCAGGACTATGGCGGCGGCCACCCCGACAAGACCCGCGAACGACGAGTAGAAGAACTTGGCTTCACGAAAGCTCCGGTGGAGCGAGTGCCTGGCGCCGAAGGCGTCACCGAAGGCGTAGGAGGTTGCGAGCGTGAGCGCCGCGGCACCGATCAGGGAGGCGTTCAGCAGGACGATCGAGTAGAGCGCGCCCGCCGAGTGGCCGAGGTACTTCGACAAGCCCGATGCGACCCCGCTCGCATCGGTGAAATGGCCGTGCAAGGGGGTCCCGTTGAACGCGAAGCTGCAGGTGATCATCAGCAGGCCTGCCCCGACGACGGTGACCAAGGACCCGATGACAGTGTCCACGCGCTCGTAGTTGATCCAGCGAGGGGTGATGCGCTTGTCGATCACGTTGGACTGCTGGAAGAACAACTGCCAGGGGGCCACCGTCGTGCCTACGATGGCGATTATCAAGAGGATGGAGGTGGAGTTGACCCCGCCCGCGATGCTGGGCACCACCGTGTCATGCAGCGCCGTCGAGAGATGGGGATGGCTGAAAACGGCGAGGGGGATGACGAGGAAGTTCGCCGTCACAAACACGAGCATGAAACGCTCCCAGCGGCGAAAGCTCCCTGATGCAGTCATCACGACCAGCGCAAGGCCCGCGATCGGAACCGACACGTACTTACTGACGCCGAAGTACTGAAGGGAGAGGTCGATCCCGATGAACTCGGTTACGATCGTGAGGAAGTTGAGGATGAACAGGTCGCCCACCGAGAAGGCCCCCCAGAACCGTCCGAAGCGCTCGATGATGAGCCGGCCGTGGCCGACGCCAGTGACCGCCCCAAGACGCACCACCATCTCCTGGTTCACGATCAAGACGGGAATGAGGAGGATCAGCGTCCATAGCAAGCTGGTGCCGTAGTTCTGCCCCGCTTGCGAGTAGGTGGCGACACCGCCGGCGTCGTTGTCGCCGACCATGACGATGAGCCCGGGTCCCAGTATCGCCAGCAGGGTGAGCAGGCGGGCGCGGGCGGAGCGCCGGGGAGCGGTGTCGTGCTGCCCGATGGTTCCGAGGGCGCCCCGGATGTCGCCCACGTGGGCTTGATCCAGGACAGCGTTCTCTTCTGTGCTGAGTGCCGGGACGCTGTCGGCCATGGTCGAGATCTCCCGCAGGTCGAGGAGCGCGTGCGTGCTGTCGTGCCGTTGTGCACGCCGCCCGGGAGATCAGGCCCTATCGGTCACCGGATGGCACCCTGGGGCAGCATGCAGCGTGAAGACGCGATTGCAACCTTCGCTCAGAGCTGCTCCTTTGTCGTGCCCACTCTCCAGTCGCCCCAGGGGAGGTGGCGTCCGCCGGGCTGCGAACTCGCCATGGACTGCCACGGCGCACCTCCCCATCGACCGCCACCCGACGAACCGACACCCCCACGACCGCGACCCGGAGGCCGGCCGGCTGGGCGTCACTCCATCCAGCGCCGGGTCGAAGAGACGGCACTGGCCTGCTAGTACGACCTGAATCCTACCCCTGCCGGATGAGGCGGCAAGGCACCGGGCCGCCAAGGGCTCCCACCCGGCCCGGACGAGGCGGCAAGGCACGGGGCCGAGCGGGGCTCCCACCCGAACCCGCCGGGGACGGCGCCGCGCCAGATGGGGTGGCGACCCACCCCAACCGGCGGACCGGCTACTCGGCGGCCGCCATTCCGAACTCCCGGCGCCAGCCGTCGGGAAGGGTCAGCTCGAGGACGTCGTCGACAGTGATCACGCCGATCATGTGCTTGTCGTCGTCGACCACCGGCACCGACGTGAGGTTGAAGTCCGTCATCTTGCGTAGCACCTCGTGAAGGTCGGCGTCGGCCGTTAGGACCACCGGATCCGGCTCGACCAGCTCCCGGATGGGCGTCGACGGCTTGCTCCTCAAGAGCTTCAGTATGGAGACCGATCCGGCGACCCGTCGGTCGGAGTCCATCGAGTAGACGACGCCCAAGGTCTCTGGCAGCGACTCGTTTATGCGTAGCTGTTCGAATACCTGGCTCACCATCGATTGCTCGGGCATGCAGATGAAGTCGGGATTCATCAAGCCGCCCGCGCTCTCGGGGTTGTAGGAGAGAAGGGCCCTCACCTTTCGCTGACGGGACGCCGGCATCATGGCAAGGACCGGCTGGCGGCGATCGTGGTCGAGATCGGCAAGGAGGTCGGCAGCGTCGTCCGGGTCCATGTTGGCCAAGAGGGCGGCCACCTCCGCATCGCTGCGCGACCTCAGGAACTCGAGCTGGTGGTCGGTGTCGAGCTCCTCGAACACGTCGGCTTCGAGGGCGCTGTCCTGGCCGACCGCCTCGATGATCTCCTCACCCTCGTCATGGGACGCCTCCTCCACCAAGTCCGCGATCTGCGCCGGGTGAAGGCGCGCCAGCTTGCGGTAGGGGATCCTCAGCTGGGCGCTCGGCACGTGACCCACGAAGGGCTCGATGCTGGACCAGTCCAAGATCTGACCGGTCTTGACCTTGCGGGACCACGGTTTGGGGAGGAGCCGTCTCATCACCGGCCGTCCACTCGGGTCCACGCCCACGACTCGCCAGGCGCCGTCGATGCAAGCGAGCTCGATCTCGTTGGCCCTCACCAGGCGCGCACCTACCAGATTGATCAGATGCCTCGCCGAAAGGTCGCGGGCGAGCAGGAGCTCGTTGGGCCTTCGTTCGAAGCGCCCGAGATTGAGGGTCTCGCCTTTGAGCGTCACCTTTCCGGGCTCTATGGAGGCCACCATAGAGATCGGCACGAACAGGTCGCGCTTGCCGACGCTCGCCAACAGACCGGAGATCGGCGGGTAACCCCCGTCGCCGAGACGGACGATCAGGTCCTCGACCCGGCCGAGACGCTCGCCCGCGCGGTCCACGAGCGGTGACTTGACAACCGAGGAGAGGTTGAGGAGCTCGGGTGCCATCGGGCGGCGTCAGCCCGGCGGCGGGATGGCCCCGTGGCCCATCGGCGCATGCGATGGGGGCTGTGACTGGTTCACCGGGACCTAGCTTAGCGGCCGGCGCCGAAGGGGTGGAGGGGACCCCCGTCGCGCGCCGCGCGGCCGGTGCCGAAGGGCGTGGAGGGGACCTCCGTCGCGCGCCGCGCGGCCGGCGCCGAAGGGGTGGAGGGGAGCTCCGTGGCCCGCCGCGCGGCCGGCGCGCGCACGAGCGCTGTTGCGCCGCCTGTTAGTCACGGGGGAGGCTTTCCGGCCATGTGGCAGTCACCGGAGGGGCTGAGGGTCGCCCTGTTGGCATACCGGGGCAACCCCCACTCCGGTGGCCAGGGCGTTTACACGCGCCACCTCGCAAGAGAGCTGACTCGGCTGGGTCACCGCGTCGAGGTCTTCGCGGGGCCGCCCTACCCGGTGCTGGACGACGGGGTGGCCTTCAACCGGGTGCCAAGCCTGGACCTTTACCGTCAACCGGACCCTTTTCGGGTGCCGTGGCCCTGGGAGCTCAAGACCAAGGTCGACCTGCTCGAGTTCGCGATCATGTGCTGCGCCGGCTTCCCCGAACCACTCACCTTCAGCTTGAGGGTGAGGAGGGAGCTCGAGGCGAGGAGGAGCGAGTTCGACCTTATCCACGACAACCAGTGCCTGGGCCGGGGGCTGACGAGCCTCATGGACCAGGGTTGGCCGCTCGTCGCCACCATGCACCATCCCATCACCGTGGATCGCGACCTCGAGCTGTCGCATGCCGCCGGCCACTGGAGGCGACTCGTGTTGAGAAGGTGGTACGGGTTCATCGGGATGCAGCTGCGCCTGGCCCGGCAGGTCCACCGCGTGATCACGGTCTCTGAGTCGTCGCGCACAGACATCTGTGCCCAGATGGGAGTGGATCCGTCCCGCGTCGCCGTTGTTCCCGTCGGGGTGGACCACACGCACTTCCGGCCCTTGCCCCAGGTCCCGCGGGTGCCGGGGCGGCTGATGACGACGGCCAGCGCGGACGTCCCGCTCAAGGGCTTGATCCCCTTGCTCGAGGCGGTGGCCAAGCTCCGAACCGAGCGGAACGTGGAGCTGCTCGTGGTGGGCAAGCCCCGTTCGGGCAGCAAGGTAGGTGCCACGATCGACCGCTTGGGGCTCGGCGGCGCGGTGGAGTTCGTCAACGGAGTGAGCGACGACGACATGGTGGAGCTGTACGCCCAAGCCGAGGTGGCGGTCGTCCCCTCGCTCTATGAAGGCTTCTCCCTCCCCGCCATCGAGGCGATGGCCTGCGGCGTGCCCCTGGTGGCCACCACGGGCGGGGCCATACCCGAGGTCGTCGGCCGAGACGGTGAGACAGGGCTGTTGGTCCCGCCGGGCGATCCCGGAGCCCTGGCACTCGCGATCGGATCCGCGCTGGACGATCCCGTGTTGAGGGAGCGTTTGGGCATCGCCGGGCGCAACCGGGTGCTCAAGAGCTTCACCTGGAGAGCCACAGCCATGGGCACGGTCGACCAGTACAGAGCGCTCCTGGAGGACCGAGCCACCGAAGCCGCCTTGAGCCCGGTCTGATGCTGACAGTCGACTACGGGCGGCTCGGACTCCGTTACGGCGAACGCATGCTGGACCTCGGGTGCGGGGGGGGCCGGCACGCGTTCGAGGCGATGCGGCGCGGCGCCGAGGTGGTCGCCCTCGACGCGAGCAATCCGGAGCTCGTTTGGGCGTCCGCGTTGATGCATGCCGTCGTCGAGGAGGGCCACACGAACAACGGCGCCGCCGGTTGGGCGGTGCAGGGCGATGCCTTGCGGTTGCCGTTTCCTTCAGGGTCCTTCGACCGGGTGGTCGCGGCCGAGGTGCTCGAGCACATACCGGTGGACCGCCAGGCCATGGCCGAGCTGGCCAGGGTGCTACGACCGGGCGGGATCATGGCCGTGACCGTGCCCCGTCTCGGCCCTGAGGTCCTGAACTGGGCACTCTCGGACGCCTACCACTCGAAAGAGGGCGGCCACGTCCGCATCTACCGCAGGTCGACCCTCGTGAGCCGCCTCGCCGACGCCGGCCTTCGTCCCGTAGGGCATCACCACGCACACGCTCTCCATTCGCCCTACTGGTGGCTTCGCTGCGCCGTAGGTGTCGACCGGGAGGGCCATCCCCTCGTAAAGGCCTACAGACGCTTCCTCGAATGGGACATATCGAGATCTCCGCGGTCCATCCGCGCCGTCGACCGCATCTTCAATCCACTCCTCGGCAAGAGCCTCGTCGTATATCTAGAGAAGCCCGCATGAGGCCGCTCGTAGCCTTGCCCGAGGTAACGGGCGTGATGTCGGCCTCGGAGGTCGCGGCCACCGCCGAGTCCATCGCCGCGGTACAGCTTCACTACGGGATGATCCCGTGGTTCCCCGGGGGCCATGCCGATCCCTGGAACCACGTGGAAGCGGCCATGGCGCTCGATGTCGGTGGGCTCAATTTTGAGGCCGAACGCGCCTACCAGTGGCTGTTGGACAGCCAGCATCCCGACGGGTCGTGGTGCATGTACTACCTCGAGGCCGGCGTCGAGGCCCCTCGCCGCGACACCAACGTGTGCGCCTATGTCGCGGCCGGGACGTGGCACCACTTCCTGCGCCGGGACGACGTCGGCTTCCTCGAGACCATGTGGCCGGTCGTGGAGCGGGCGGTGGACTTCGTGTTGAGGTTCCAACAGCCGGGGGGCGAGGTGCTTTGGTGCATGGAGCCGGACGGGACTCCCGGACGCTTCGCGCTCCTCACCGGGTCGTCGTCGGTCTACTTCAGCCTGCGCTGCGCGATCGCAGCCGCAGAGCACCTCGGCCACGAACGGCCGGACTGGGAGCTCGCAGCCGGACGCCTGAGGCATGCGGTGGCCTGCAACCCCGAGGCGTTCGAGCCCAAGGAGCGATGGGCCATGGACTGGTACTACCCGGTCCTGTCGGGCGCGGTGCGAGGCTCTAGCGGTGACGACCTCATCGCGGGAGGCTGGCGCCGCTTCGTGATGGAGGGGCTCGGGGTTCGTTGCGTCTCCGACCGCCCCTGGGTCACCGCCGCCGAGACGGCTGAGTGTGCCATGGCCCTCGACGCGCTGGGCAGGACAGCGGAGTCACACCTGCTCTTCTCCTGGGCCCAGGGGCTCCGGCACCAGGACGGCTCCTACTGGACGGGCTGGGTTCACCCCGAGAGGGTCCACTTCCCGGGAGGGGAGCGCACCACCTATACGGCCGCCGCCGTCCTCTTAGCCGCAGAGACCCTCGCAGGTGCGGGTCCGTCGTCGGGGTTCTTCCGGGGGGACGGCTTGCCGGCCGGGCTCGACCTGTCAGAGCCCGTGTGCGACCCGACGCAGCACACGTAGGCTGCCGCAGCCCGCGTGCTGGGCGAATGCTCCCGAGTCGAGGGCCCTGCACCACAGCTCGTATGGTGGCCTCCCGCCGTGCGCCGGATCGGGAAAGACGTCGTGGATGGCGAGGAACCCTTTCATGGCCACGTGTGGTGCCCATCCTCTGTAGTCCGCCCACGCCGGCTCCTCTCCGTGTCCCCCGTCGATGAACACGAGCGACAGGGGCGTCCGCCAGTGGGAGGCGACGAGCGACGAGTCGCCCACGAGCCCGATGACGACCGCCTCCAAACCGGCGTCCGAGACGGTTCGCCTCCAGGTAGGGAGCGTGTCCATCCGCCCGTCGCGGCGGTCTACGAGAGAGGGGTCGTGGTGCTCCCAACCCGCCTGGTTCTCCTCCGACCCCCTGTGGTGATCCAGGCTGAACAGCGCGCTGTCCCCGGACCGGGCGGCGGCCGCCAGGTAGATCGTCGACTTCCCGCAGTAGGACCCCACTTCCAGCAAGGGGCCCAGTCCCGAGGCGGCGGCACCCTGGCCTGCTTCGTAGAGGGCGAGGCCCTCTTCGTCGGGCATGAAGCCCTTGGCCGTTCTGGCGGCGGCGATCAGGCCGGGCGGCATCGGCGAACTCATACGCCTGACAGTGCCACCAGCCGGGTGTCCGCGGCCACGTACAGGTCCGACGAACCAGCGGCCGGCGTCGCCCAGCGTGTGGCATGCCCGACGTTCGTCTGTGAGAGCAGTGCCCCCGTTCTCGGGTCCAGCGCGACGACGATCCCCTTGTCGGGGTCCTGCACCCACACGGTCCCGCCTATGACCACCGGCGGCCCCGGAGAGACGGCTGGGTCGGACCACAGCCGGTGGAAGGAACTGCCCGGCCCTACCGAGAGGGCGTATAGACCGTCCACGCAGGGGACCAGGACGACCGTGGCCGGGGAGCCGGACGTGCCCGCTGGGACCGTGGCGTTGGCGCCGTAGGCACCCTGGCACACCTGCTGGGAGAAGGCCTGGCCCCCTATTCCCCCGAGATGGTCGGCCCGCAGCAGGTAGCCGACTCCCGACTTGCCGATCTGGAACACCAGGTCGGTGCCCGCCAGTGTCGGCCCGGTGGAGCCAAGGTCGGCGTCGGACGCGTTGAGCGCCGCAAAGTTGCTCGGCGCGAATGTGTCCTGGACCGCCAACGACGGGGACAGCCGGAACACAGCGTTGCCCCCGTCGAAGGCTCCTGTCGACGCCCCGTTCCCTGTCGTCAAGAAGAGGTCGCCTCGGGCGTCCACGGTGGCGCCCGGCGGCGCCCAGACTGCGCCTTGCCTCGAGCCGGGGGTGGCGTCGAAGGTGTGCTGGAGGGACACCGGCCTGCCCCCGAAGGCGGCGAGGTAACCGTGGTAGTCGCCGCAGTCCCCGTACAGGCCTCCGAAGGGGACGTACACCTCGCCGCCGGAGAGGGTCAGCGCCCCCCTCTGCTGTTGTGCCAACGCGTTCGATCCCGGTGGGTCCGCCGTGATGCTCGACGTGATCGCCCCGTCGGCCAGGCTCAAGCCGAACAGCCGGTGGTGCCCGGGCGCCAGGAAGGCGACCACCCAGACGGTGGCGGTCGTGGTGTCGACGACGGGGGTGCTGGTTATCCCCGAGGGGTCGATGTTCCCGCACGGCAGCTGGCTGCCGGCCATCGGCCGGCCGAGCTTCGTGCTCCATTGAACCTTCCCGGTCGTTCCGTCGAAGGCCGTGACCGAGTCATCCTCGGTGGCGACGATCACCCGGCCTTGGGCGACGAGCGGCTCGGCGTATGCGGTACCCGGCAGCGACGCCGCCCAGTCCTGGCGCACGGTGCCGATCGGCGGAGCCGGGTCGAAGCCGGACCTGGACGAGTCATGCATGTAGGTCGGCCAGCTCCCGCCCGACGGCTGGGGGGGAGCCGTGGTCGCGGGAACCGAGGCGCGAGGCGCCGAGGCGACCCCGGTAGTGCCGGGCGAGGTGGCCTGCTGCTTGGAGCCGCAGGCGGCTGCGAGGACAGATACGCACGAGATGCACGAGATGCACACGGCGACCACGGTGGCGGGGACCGGCTTGGTGGAGGTGCTCGGGCGCCTCGTCGGCATCTGCTCATCATCGCCCCGTACCATTGGGCCGTGGAGTCGCTCTTCCCAAACGAGCCCCGGCGGGTGAGCCTCGTCCGTCTGAGCAGCGAGATCGCAGCATCGGTCTCCTCCATCGGGCGGATAAGCGTGGACGGCGAGGTGGTCGACCCCCGACGGTCTGCCTCGGGGCGGGTCTACCTGACGATTCGCGACCGTGGCGTCCAGGTAGGTGCCGTCTGCCCCGAAGGCCGGGTCCGTCACTGCCGGACGGTCCACGGTGAGCGTGTGCGCGTGACGGGAAGGCTCGAGTACCTGGCAGGTCGTGGCCAGCTGCAGCTCGTGGCCGAACAGATTGTCCCGGTAGGGGAGGGCGCGATCGCGGCGGCGATCCAACAGGCGCGGGCCAGGCTGGCCGCGGACGGCTTGCTCGACCGCCCGTCGCGGCCCATACCTCGCCTGCCTGAGGCGGTCGGCGTGGTGTGCGGCGGCGGGGCAGCCGTGCGAGCCGACATCGAGTCCGTGGTGGCGGCGAGGTTCGCGGGGTATCGCGTGGATTTTGTGGAGGTTCCGGTCTCGGGACCGGGAGCTTCCGAAGCCGTCATCAAGGCGCTCGGCGCATTGAACGCCCGAAGGGAGGTGGAAGTGGTGGTCCTCGCCCGGGGTGGTGGGGACTCGGCGGACCTGCTCGTGTTCAGCGATGAGCACCTCTGCCGGGCGATCGCGGCCTCTCGCGTCCCGATCGTGTCGGCCATAGGGCACGAGGACGACCGGCCCTTGAGCGACGAGGTGGCCGACCTGCGCTGTGGGACCCCGTCCATCGCAGCCACCGCGGTCATACCTTCACGGGACCAGCTTCGGGCCGAGCTCGACCAAGAGCTGGCCGAGGCGGACCGTGTCTGGGCACGCAAGCTCGATGAGTCTGCGCTCCGGTTGTCCTCACTCGATCTGGTCGGTTCTCTGCGAGCGGCGCACGGCGCGGCCCTGGAGCAGCTTCGTCGGTGGGAGTCGGCGCTGGAGCACGTGGATCCGCTGCGACAGCTGGCGCTTGCGGACGAGCGACTGGGCAGGGTGCGCTGGCGCGAGCCCCTCTCGATGCGTTTGCGCGAGGCGGATGCCGCATTGATGTCGCGTTTGGAGACACTCGACGCGCTGGACCCGAGCCGGGTCCTGGAGCGGGGTTACGCGGTGGTGCGCGACTCCGACGGAGTGGTCGTGCGCGACTCCCGCCAGGTAGGGCACGGTGACGAGATCGGGGTGACCTTGTCGAAGGGAGCCCTCCACGCGCAGGTCTCGGACGCCGCCCACGATGCCGCCCCCCTCAGGCGGTGAGCATGGCGGGCGGCGACGGAGCCTCCGGAGCCGGCGACGGGAGCACCCTTGACGTTCCCGACCCCGAGCAGCTGGCCGGGCTGAGCTACGAAGAGCTCGTCGAGATCCTGGAGGGCCTCACCTCGAGGATGTCGTCTGCCAAGGTCGGCATCGAGGAGGCGGCCGACCTCTTCGAGGCGGCCCGCAGCGTCCACCGGGTGGCGACCCGGCGTCTGGAGGAGATCGGCAAGCGCATAGCGAGCCTCACCGACGAAGGAAGCCTCGACGACTAGGTGCGCCGGGCCAGGAGCGTCGCCAGGTTGGGGCTTTCGCGAGCCGACAGTGCGGCGTTGACATCGAGCCGCTCGAGGGTTTGTTCGACGGTGCGCTGCCCCGACGGCACGGGGTGCGCGGCGCAGTACGCGTGAATGTCCGAAACCAACGACGGATCCCGGCAGAGCGCCGAAACCCCGTCCAGCATGCGCGGGATGGCCGGATTCGGGAGACGGGCGAGGAGATCGTCCCAGCGAGACTTGACAAAATCCCACGTCCTCTCGCCTGCGCTCCGGTTGGCCAGCAGGAGCTGGATCACGAAGCCCGCGTTCTGAGTCCGGACCTCGCTCATGCACAGATCGAGCGTTCGGTCGGTGAGGGCGGGTTGCGAGAAGCCCGCGAGACCGTACAGGTAGCGCATCTCCTCCTGGGGGGTGGCAGGGCGACGGAACCTCTGGAGGAACGACTCGTACTCGGGCTCTCCTCCGCCGGAGGCGACGACCGATACCGCCGCGTTCGCCAGGTCGGGCTCGAGGCTCGACCCGCCGGAGAGGAAGTCGGCGTGAAGCTCGGCGAAGGTCCCTCTCACATCTGGATCGGCGCCGGTCGTGCCCAGTGCCTCGAGCAACGTCGCACGGAGTGTGCCGGTCATCTCCCCGTCTCCGGGCCGCGCCTTCCAACCCAGCTTGGCGAACGGCGGCTTCAACAGCGCCCGGGTGTAAGCCTGGAGCGCCTCCCTTCCCTCGTCCGGGATCGCGCGGTCCAAGCTGGCCAGGGCGGTCGTGACCAGGTTCCAAACGTTGGCGTCGGGTTCCTCGCGCAGGTTGGCCAGGAGTTCGAGGTAGTCCTCCATAGGCGACAGCCCGGCGACCACCGACGCCCATGTGTCCGACACGAGGTTGAACCGCTCGAGGGCGTCCATCCGTTGGATGCCGGAGGTGAGCCGGCCGAGCAGGTCACCCGTGTAACGGGTGCGGTAAAAGCCCCAACCCCCCGCGTTGACGACGACCCAGTCGGGTGAGCCGGGCAACTCGACCTTGGCGCCTTCGGGTACCAGCAGTACCCGGTCCTCGTGCACCGAGCCGTCGATTCCCACCCGGACAAGGACGGGAGCCTGCCAGCCGGAACCGATGGCGTCGTCGTCGCGTTTTGCCGCCATGTAGCGGAACGGCTCCTGTTCCAAGCTGAGCGTACGGCCGTCGGCTCGGACGCTCACGATGGGGTAACCGCCCTGGAATATCCAAGAGTCCATGATGTGGCGCGCGGGCTCGCCGGTGGCCGTCTCGATCGAGTCCCAAAGGTCGGTGGTCTCGGCGTTGGCGTAGCGGTGGCTCTCCAGGTAGAGCCTGATCCCGAGACGGAACGGATCCGAGCCCAAGTAGCGCTCGAGCATGCGCAGGACCCCGGCACCCTTCTCGTAGGTGAGGATGTCGAACATACCCTCGGCCTCCTCGGGTCTTCCGACCGGGAACTCGACCGGACGGGTCGAAGGAAGCCCGTCGGTGCTCAGCGCCGCACCTCTCGAACGTCCGAAGGTCACCCAGCGCTCCCACTCCGGGCGGAAGTCGTCGACGCAGAGCATCTCCATGAACGTGGCGAAGGCCTCGTTGAGCCACAGCCCGTTCCACCACCGCATCGTTACCAGGTCGCCGAACCACATGTGGGCGATCTCGTGTGCGACCACGTCCGCCACGCGCTCCAACTCGACGCGTGCCGCGTTCTCGGGGTCGATCAAGAGCACCGACTCGCGAAAGGTCACAGCTCCAAGGTTCTCCATGGCTCCATGGGCAAAATCGGGCAGCGCGATGAGATCGAGCTTCGATCCTGGATAGTCGATGCCGAACCAGCTGGAGAAGAAGCGGAGGGCGTGGGCGCCTATGTCAAGAGCGAAAGAGGTGAGCGAGCCTTTGCCCGGAACGTGGGCCACGCGCAGCGCCACCCCGTCGACGTCGACCGGCTCCGTGGTCTCCAGCGGGCCCACCACGAACGCCACGAGGTAGGTGGACATGGGGATGGTGTCGGCGAACCTGACCTGGCGCCGCCCGTCCAGCCCCACCTCCTCTGCCACGGCGGAGTTGGAGACGGCGGCGAGGGAGGCGTCGACCACAAGTGTCACCGAGAAGACCGCCTTGCGGTCGGGTTCGTCCCAGCAGGGAAAGGCCCGCCTCGCGTCGGTCGGCTCGAACTGAGTCGTGGCGATCACCCGCTCCTTGCCTTCATGGTCGGTGAAGGTGCTGCGGTAGAACCCGCGCAACTTGTCGTTCAGGGTTCCCGAGAACGTGATCTGGAGCGTCGCCATCCCCGGGCTTGCCGGGCGGGACAGGCCTATGACCGCGCGGCCGGCCTCAGGCTCGAGGCGGACATCTGCCTTGGTGAGGTCGCCGCTCTGGGTGACGAGCGAGGCGGAGTGGATCTCGAGCTCGGCGGCGTTCAACACGATCTCTTGGACCGGTTGGTGGATCTGGACCTCGATCTGCTCCTCGCCGGAGAAGCTGGCCGCCTCGAGATCGGGCGCGAGGGTGAGCCGGTACCTGCGTGGGTCGACCGTGCGGGGCAGGCGGTGTCCAGAGGTGTCTTTCATCTCCGTGGTCGCGGGCACCGCCGCAGGTTAGTGCCAGCTCGGATCGTTCTCGGTCGAGTTCCCTTAAGGGCCGAGTCGCTCGAATAGGCTCGGGCCCCGTGCTCCGGCGTCTCAACAACTGGTACGCCTATCTGGCGCTGATCGTCGTCGGCGGCCTGGCCCTGCGGATCGCCGGTATCTACATCTGGTACCGGCACCCCTACACGTTCGGCGATGCCTTCTACTACCACGAGGCAGCGAACCTCCTGGCGGAGGGCCACGGCTTCGTAGATCCGGTCACCTACATCCTGCAGCCCCACCACCAAGTGATTCAGGGTGCTGACTTCCCACCTCTTTACACTCTGTACCTGTCGGTGGCCTCTTACGCGGGGTACACAAGCTACTTCGCCCACCAGGTGTGGACCTGCTTGCTGGGGGCGGCGACCGCGGGGTTGGTCGGGTTCGCCGGCCGGGAGGTGGGCGGGAGGCGCGTCGGGATCGTCGCCGCCTTCATCGCCGCCTTCTACCCCAACTTCTGGATGAACGATCTCCTGGTCCACTCGGAGACCCTATCGATGTTCATGATCGCGGCGGTCGTGCTCGTCTCGTTCAAGATGTGGCACCGTCCCAGGCTGCTCACCGCGGCGGTGCTGGGCTTTGTCATCGGCGTCGCCGCCCTGGCCCGCGACGAGCTTCTGGTGCTGGTACCGGTGCTGCTGATCCCCCTCGCCCTGGTCGTCCGCTCCGAGGGGGTCCGGGTGGCGCTCGGCCGGAGGCTCAAGCTGGCCGCGATCAGCCTTCTCGCCGTCCTTGTCGCCGTGGCGCCCTGGTCCGCGTTCAACCTGACCCGCTTCCAGCACCCGGAGTTCATCTCCACAGGGTTGGGAGTGACCCTCGCCACCGCCAACTGCAACGCCACCTATCACGGCAGGGTCCTCGGGTACTGGTCGCTGCCGTGTTCTTACTTGTCGAACCCATCGTCGCTTGGCGACGAGTCGGCGCAAGACCTCTATGAGCGGAACCGGGCCCTGCATTATGTAAGCGAGCACGAGGGTCAGGCAGCCGTGGTCGCCCTTGCCAGGATCGGGAGGACATTCGGCCTTTACGCCCCGATCGACCAGATCAAGCTCGACACCTATGTCGAGAAGCATCCCTACCTGGTGGGCCTTGCTGGCCTGTCGCTCTATTACGTGTTCTCCCTCGCTTCGATCGCAGGAGCTGTGGTCCTGTGGCGCAGAAGGGTCACGCTGCTGCCCTTTGGCGCAATCCTCGTGACCGACATCATCGCCACGGTTATATCGTTCGGACAGACGCGCTACAGGGCACCCATGGAGGTGGTCCTGGCCATCCTCACCGGAGTCGCGTTCGATGCCCTCCTGGCGAGGTGGTGGCCGTCGCGCCAGACGCGGGCTGTGCGCGCGCCGGTGATCGAGCCGGCGGACATGGGCCTGGAACCGAGCTTGCCACACGTTCCCTCACCTTCGCCATCGTGACCGCAGCAGGCAGGCGTAGAGAGGAGGCCGCGCTCGAGGGCCCTGCCGGAGCCGGACCGCGGCACGAGCGTTTCGATGTGGTCGCGGTAGGCAGCGCCCTTGTCGACGTGCTGGCCCCGGCCGAAGAGAGGCAGCTTGCCGACCTAGGCCTCGTGAAGGGTTCGATGCGACTTGTCGACCTTGAAGAAGCCGAGCGGCTCTACTCCGTCATGGGCCCCGCGATCGAGGTGTCCGGTGGCTCTGCCGGGAACACGGCCGTGGGCTCGGTCGCGCTCGGCTCCAAGGCTGCGTACCTCGCCCGCGTCGCCGACGACACGTTGGGCCGGGTCTTCGTCCACGACATACGCTCTGCCGGGGTCAACTACTCGAACCAGCCGGTCTCTACCGGTCCCGCCACCGGCCGTTGCCTGATCTTCATCACCGCTGACGCGGAGAGGACCATGTGCACATACCTGGGAGCGGCGGCCCATCTTGGTAGTGCCGAGATCCTCCCCGAGCTGATCTCGGGGGCGCGGGTCGTCTACCTCGAGGGCTACCTGTGGGACCTCGAACCCGCCAAGGAGGCGCTGCGGCTGGCCATCGACATCGCTCACCGCGAAGGCGCCCAGGTGGCGCTGAGCCTCTCGGACCCGTTTTGCGTCGAGCGGCATCGGGAGGAGTTCCTAGAGCTGGTCGAGGCCCGCCTGGACGTGGTCTTCTGTAACGAGGCGGAGGCCCGATTGCTCTACGGGACCGACGATCTCGACTGCGCGTCGAGGCTGCTCGGCAAGGCCGCAGGTCTGGGGGTGGTCACAATGGGTGAGCGGGGTTCGATGGCTGTCACCGCGGACCAGATGGTCGAAGTCCGTGCCGCCCCCACGTCCGCGGTTGTGGACACGACGGGCGCCGGCGACCTGTACTCGGCCGGCTTCCTGCACGGACTCGCCCACGGGGCCGATCTCACGCGGTGCGCGCGGCTGGGCAGCCTGGCCGCCGCCGAGGTGATAAGCCACGTCGGCGCCCGCCCTCAGCACGACCTCCGCCTGATGGCCGAAGAGGCTTCTCTCCTGTAACTCTCCTCTGACCCTTCCCTTGACCTCGTTGCCTTTTGCGACGCCAGAGCTCGGGCGGCTCGGTCTTCGCGCTCAGCGCACGTGCTAGACAGTTCCGGGATGAGCAGGCTCGACGTCGCCCCGGTCTCGCGCACCGACGCCGCAGCGCCCAAGCCGTCATGGCGTTCGAAGAACCACGCTGAGATCCTGCTCGTTAGCTTCTCGGCTCTGCTGATCGAGATCAGCTACACCCGCGTCATCTCCTACAAGCTCTTCTACTACTACGTGTACCTGATCATCGGGCTCGCCCTGCTGGGCATCGGCGCGGGTGGCGTGTTCGTAGCGATCTCAAAGCGCCTCCAGCGCGCGGCGACCGACACGATTCTGTTCTGGAGCCTCATCCTCGGTGCGGCGGCCACGATAATCACTTACGTCATCGTCGCCTACATCCAGATCGACACCCTCTCGGTCTGGCGCTACGGGACCTTCGCGTCTACGAAGAGCCTGCTGTTGCTTCTTGCGATGTGCTTTTGCGTATTCGTCCCCTTTGTGGCGCCGGGAGTCATCATCGCCACGCTCTTCGGGCGTCGCCCAGGGACTATCGGTGGGCTCTATTTTGCCGACCTCCTCGGCGCGGGGATTGCATGCGCCGTGGTCATCTACCTCATCAGCTCGGTCGGACCGCCGGCCACGATCATGCTCGCCGCGGCGACGATGGCTCTCGCCGCCGTTTGGGTGGGGTTGCGCATGCGGCCCAAGATGGCCGGTCTGGGATCGGCGTTCCTCGTCGCGGCCGTCGTGCTCTGCGCGGCACCCGGGATCCTGCCTTCCCAGCGCCTGGACACGAGCAAGACCTACATCCAGCCTTCTTCCCAGACCTATGCCGCATGGGGCTCGATCTTCCGTGTCGACGTTGCTCCAATCCAAGGCCAGCCCAATGTGTTGAACCTCTACCACGACGGCATCCTCGGCGCCGGAATCTACCGCTGGAACGGCAAAAGATCGTTTCTCTCCGTCTATCGCTTCGACCAGGATCCGCGCTCGATTCCCTTCACCGTGCTCGGCTCACCACCGACCCAGGAAGCTGTGATCGGAGCGGCGGGCGGCCACGAGGTGTTGACATCGCTTTACTACGGGGCCAAGCGAATCGCAGCCGTCGAGCTCAACCCCGTCACCGTCCAGATGGTCAATGACCGCTACGCCCAGTACGACGGGCATCTCGCCCAGAACCCGTCGGTGGCCTACATAACGGCTGACGGCCCCTCGTACATGGCCAGGAGCGACAATCGTTACCAACTCGTCTGGTACCCCGCTCCGGACAGCTACGCAGCGACGAACGGCGCGCTATCCAGCGCGTACGTGCTGTCCGAGAGCTACCTCTACACGACCAACGCGCTGCAATCCAACCTCGAACATCTGACCAAGGACGGCATCTTCGCCGCGCAGTTCGGTGAGGTGGACGACGTCTATGACCTGCGCACGACCCGCTTCGTGGCCACCGCCAGGCAAGCCCTAGCGCAGCTAGGTGTCCAGGATCCGAACGACCACATCCTCGTCGCCACCACCCAGACCCACTTCCTCGGCACCATCCCACTGTCGACCATCCTGGTCAAGCGCAGCCCCTTCACCGCTGCCGAAGTGAACAGCTTCCGCCAAGCGGTCAGTGCGGTCCCCGAGACCAGCGTCCTGTACGCCCCTGGTCAGCCGGTCAAGTCCAACCCGATAGATACGGTGGTGCGCACCCCGAGCGACCGCCTCGACTCCTTCTATTCCTCCTATCCCTTCAACGTGACTCCCACGACGAACAACGATCCGTACTTCTGGCACTTCGCGAGGTTCGGGACAGTTCTCGGGAACTTCTTCCACCCGCTCACCAGCCTCGATCGGGAGAACTCGGTCGGTGAGCGGGTGCTGCTGCTGCTCCTGGGGTTGTCCATAGTCATCGCAGCGATCTTCCTGTTGCTTCCGTTCTTCTCCATTCGTGATGTTTGGCGCAAGCTCCCCCGCAAGCGCAGATCGGCGGTGTTCTTCGCCGGGCTCGGATTCGGGTTCATCTTCTTCGAGATCACCCTCATGCAGCTGCTGAACCTGTTCCTCGGATACCCCACGTACGCTCTTACGATCACGCTCATGTCTCTGTTGGTCTCCACCGGTCTGGGAGCGCTTCTGAGCCAGAAGGTGAAGAACACCTCGCGGGCCATTCCCCTGTTGCTGGTCGGCATCGCCGCGTTGTGCTTCTTCTACCTGTTCGGGCTCACACCGGTCACCAACGCCCTGTTGGGGACCGCCCTGGCCGTAAGGATCGTCGTCGCCTTCGTGATGCTGGTCCCTCTCGGCCTTTGCCTGGGAATGTTCATGCCTATCGGTCTGCGAGAGATCTCGGGACTCGGCAGCTTCCCGCGCGAGTACGTGGCGTGGGGTTGGGCGGTCAACGGGTTCGCCTCGGTCGTAGGTTCTGTGCTCGCCACCATGCTGGCGATGAGCTTCGGCTTCGATGTCGTGCTGGGGCTCGGACTCGCGTCCTATGTGCTCGCAGTGGCCGCCTGGTCGGGGTTGTCACGGAGCCGTGGCAGGCGGGGGTTGCGCGCCGCCTGAGCGCTGGTCACCGGCGGTTCTGTTCGCCTATCCGTACCACCTGGGGAAGCAGCCACCTGGCAAGCCACGCAGCCCCCGCTCCGCTCATGTGCAAGCCGTCGCTCTGACGCACCGTCACGCCGTCTACCACCGGCTGGTACTGGCCCCCGGGCGACAGCTCCTCTCCCGCCGGGAGGACGGTCACCCCGGGATGCTCTGCTGCCAACTCGTAAAGGAGCGAGTTGTACGCGTTCACGCGGCCGGGGTCGTCCTCGGGCCAACCGTTGCCGCTGGGGCCCTCCGGCTGGTGGTAGTAGGGCGAGGTGAGGAAGACGACCGGTGCTCCGGACGATCCGAGAATCGATGCGGCCTGGTTGAGGCGTTGTAACTCGTAGCTGTCGAAGTCGGGATTGCCGACGTGGGTCCACCGGCCGTTCAGCATGCGGTCCCGTACCTCCCAAGGGCCGTAGAAGATCAGCACGACGTCAGGGTGATCCTTTTTCAGTAGCTGGCCCCAAATGTCTGGAACCGCAGAGCACGAGCTGGTTTCCGGACTGACGACGCCGGTGGAGCTGTCCTCGACCTGGCCCTTGTCCCGTACCAGCCCTCCGTTTGCGAGGCCGCACCCGATGATCCCGTCGGGTATGACCTTCACCCCGTAGGGATTCGTCACGTCAAGCCCCCATCCGAACTGGAGGCTGAAGGCCATCGAGTCACCGACGAGCAACGTGCTGACCGGCGGGTGCGGCATGGTAGGAGCGTTTCTTGCGGCCGGTGCGGCCCGGACGGCGGATGCTGGCGCCAGGGCTCTAGACGACCGCTGCTGGCCCGACGCGGCTACGAGACCACTTGCCTCCGAGATGCTCGGGAGGGCGGGCACGGTCGCCATGACCAAGGCACCCGCGGTCGCGCCGACGGCGGCAGGCGCCAGCACCCATGCCCTCCACGACCTGAACGCACCGCGCCGGACCGGAGCCTCCACGAGGTGGTAGGACAGCACCGACGCTGCGAAGGTCACTGCGAACCTGAGTGCCAAGAGCCTCCAACCCAAGAGTCCGGTTCTCGCGTGGTCGAGCACCAAGAAGATCGGCCAGTGCCACAGGTAGAGGCCATAGGAGATGCGGCCGACGTAGCGCACCGGCGCCACCGCCAGGGCTCTGGCGTAGACACTGCGTGGATGCTGCACGATGCAGGCGATCAGAGCAGCGACTGCCAGTGCCACCAGGGTCATGCCTCCGTGGTACAGCCACCGCGTGTCACCGGTGGCGTTCACCACTGACCAGCCGAGCCCGAGCGCCCCCAGTGTCGCCAGCGCGCTGAGACCGACTTGGCCCTCGAGCGTTCTCGCTCTCGGTCGCGAGCCGAGCACCAAGGCCAGAGCTGCACCGATGAGCAGAGTCTGGGCTCGCGTGTCGGTCCCGTAGTAGATCCGCGACAAGTCGGTCCCACGATGGAATAACAGGACCATCTCCAGCGCCGACGCCGCCGCGCCCAGGACGCTCACGACCAGCAGCGGCCGTATCGACCTGCGCCATCTGAGAATGCCGAGCACGATCACGGGCCAGACCAGGTAGAACTGCTCCTCTATGGCGAGGGACCAGGTATGCAAAAGGGGAGAGGGTTGGGCCGCCTGGGCGAAGTAGCCCTGCCCCGAGACCACCTGGTGCCAGTTGGCCGCGTAGCCGAGCGTGGACATGGCGTCCGCCCGTAGGGGTCCCAGGGTGTCTGGCGGTGCCAGAAAGGCTCCGTAGGCCGCCACCGCGAGGAGCATCAGGAACAAGGCGGGCAACAGCCGCCGGGCCCGGCGCGCCCAGAACCCGCGCAGGGCTATCGTGCCGCGACCTCTCCACTCGCCTACCAGGAGCGAGGTGATCAAGTATCCCGAGAGGACGAAGAAGGTGTCCACGCCCAGGAAGCCCCCGGGTGTCCACCCCACCCCTGCGTGATAGGCCATGACCGCGAGGATGGCGAAGGCGCGAAGGCCGTCAAGACCGGGTATGTACCCGATCGTGGTTACAGGCTGGGAGTTCTTGTGTCGGACGCTGTGCTTTCCGGCCAAATCCAGTTGCTCCGGGTCGGCAATAGTCTGGCAGGGGAGCCTTTGGTATTGACTACGGCCCGAACCCTCGCCCTTACCCTCGTCGGCAGCCGGACATGTTCCTTAGTGGTCTGGCGCGGCGGGCGGCAAGAACCTCAGGTCAAGGTCCCCTAGGCGAACGAGCGTAGACGCAACCCATTGCCCCAAGGGGACGATGCTCTCGTCGAGCTTCGGCGGATCGCCCAACATCGCCTCGTCGAGACGGAACGTGCCCTCATAGGACACCTCGACGGCGCACTGAGTGACGCCCGCCTCCTCCTCGAACACCTGCTCCACGGTAGGTCCCGTTCGCTCCAATGTGTCGGACCTGATCGAGGGGCTCTCGTTGGGCAACGCGGACAGGACCATGCTTGGCTGGGGCGGGTTCGCCAGGCGCTGGACACGAAGCGCTATCTCGACGACGACGTCGGGTAGCTCCTCCGGAGGCTCCCCGATCGACCAGGAGCGGTACGCGGTCTGGCTCCACGTGGGCCAGTCGAGGCTCAGGTCCGCGCGGACCCGGGGAGGGTTGCCCTCGCCGGGAAGGCTGTAGGAGGTCTCCCAGGAGACGTCCCCGAGCAGAACGTCGACCTGGAAGCGCTCTTCGAGGGCCTGGCGCTGCAGGAGAGCGCTTTCGAAGGCTCTCCGGAAGGCCGAGATGACGTCGAGGAAAGCGTGGTCGAGCACCAGGTGCCGAGGCTACTCGTGGCCGCGTGAGACTGAGGCACGTGAGTTCTTCCCGGCTCAGGACAAGATCCCCCACAATGTAGGTAGGTTCACCACCACGGTCCGGGGTTGGGCGCTTGGCACGTCGATGATGATTCGCGGATCTGTGGGGAGATGAAAATAAGAAATCTGGCGTAGTCGCCCCCCCGCTTCTCTCACGAAGATCTTCGAATAGGCGTTGTAGCTGACCGGCAGGGCCAACCGCGTCGCACCTCCGCAGCTCACCGAGAAAGCGATCTGTAGCGTCTCGAGCGCCGCATGCGACGGTCCGAGGACGGTGCACGGGACCCGGCTTAGGGATTGTGCACCCGCTTGGTGACGGTGGAGCTGTGTATAGGGGTCAAATCCCACTTCCCCGCCGTTCGCCGTCAGCACCTTAGGGAGAAAGACATTGTAAAGCGAGCCCACATAGGCCCCGAGGAAGTACCCTTCGAATGTCTGGTAGTCCACGTACTTCGGGGCGGTGAACAACTCTGTTGGAGGGAACTGACCCGGCGTAGCGTAGAACCCGTAGTTGATTGCCGTGCTCGACGTGACGGGCGACAACACGACCAGGGAAGCAAGCCAGGCGCCGGCAAGGGCCGGCCAAAGAACCCTGATCGGGTACCGGCTCATCAAATCGCTGCCGATGACCACGACCAGAACGATGCCGATGGGCGTGATGAAGGCGAGCATCCGCCAAGGGAAGTTGATTACCTGGAGAGGGCTGAGCAGGCGGTAGACGCCGTAGGAGATCCTGAGTTGCAAGAACACGTAGACAGTCAGGCTGACCAGGAGGAAAGCCGCGACTGGGGCGTCAACGTGAACGGAGAGAGTCCGATCTCGTCTCCGTAGCTTCGAGACGCCGTACGCCCCCATGGCAGCCGACGCGGCCGCGATGGGCACCCAGATGGCGAAATCGATCTGAACGAAGTTGTGGCTGAATCCAGCGAGCCAACGGTGCGTGCCGTCGTAGAGGTACGACCAGAAGCTCACGAACTGTTGAGAGACCTTGTAGCTGAAGGTGTTCTTTGTCTGAGGGTCGTAGAACTGGCTGAACCGGAGCTCGGCGAGAAGCAGGGGCGCCAGGAGCAGTGTCGCGCCACCCACCACCACGATCAGTCTTGGGGCGACGGCACGGAGGCCCCGGAACCCGGCGACCGCTACGAAAGTGGCCAAGGCGATGACCAAGGTGAACAAGGAGATGAGTGCGATCCCGCTGTGGCAGTTGACCAGCACAACCATGACCGGTATCAGTACGAACGAGACCCGTCGGTATTTCACCAGATTCAGGCACCAGTAGAGCAGCCAGGGAACGATCATCAAGGCCGAGAACTCAGCCAGGTCCCCGCGCGGATCCAACCAATCGGTGAACACGTAGTTCGTAAACAGGAACCCCACGGAGCCCACAGTGCGCAAGAGCCTGCTGTTCGTCACGACACCCAGGGCCCGACGCATTCCGTAGGCGCCGACTGCGAGGAAGATCGCGATGGTCGCGATCACCGAGGCCTTGAGAGCCCCCCCGAACAGTGCGTAGATGAGCCCGGCGATATAGAAGAACGCCCGGTGGTAGTAGAGCAGCACGGGGGAACCCATGCCGATCCCGTCGCTGCTCGACCAGACGGGAAGAAAGTCGAGATGGCGAAAGTGGGCTGCGTAAATCTGCACAAGCAGGAGAGGGGCGGTCGAACCCTGATTGAGCGGCCAGCCGGAGCGGCGCAGGACGGGGGAGAGGACGAGCGCCGACGCCAATACGACGAGGGTCGCATACCCAACCTCGAACACCCACCGACGTTGGTGCAATGCCGGACTAGAGTGGTCTCTTGCAGGTCGACCCTCTTGGTCGGTTTGTACCGCCGTGGTAGCGCTCATGGTTTTACGACCGTTGAAGGCGGTGTCACCGAGAGGACGCTATATCGAGGGTTTTCTCGTGACTACCCCGGGATCCTTCAGCAAGCTCATGACCTGACGCTGGATGCCCAGGGCTGGCACCGGCACTATCGTTGGGCGTGCCCCGACCATGGATGGAACGAAGGGTGCTGGCTTATGCCCACCGCGGCGGGAGCCTCGAGGGGCCTTCCAGCACCTTGCTCGCCATGCGGCGGGCTCTCGAAGCCGGCGCCAACGGGCTCGAGCTGGACGTGCACGCAACCGCCGACAGGCACCTCGTCGTCTGCCACGACCCGACGGTGGACGCCACAACCGACGCAGCGGGGACCATCGCCACGATGACGCTTTCGGAGCTTCGGTCCCTCGACAACGCCTACTGGTTCGTCGAAGGCGAGGGCGCGGTTCGGGGGCGCGACGCGCAGGATTATGTGCTCAGGGGGCGGGCTCCTCTCGACCCCGAGCTGCGCGTTCCGACACTGGAGGAGGTGCTGAGGGCGTTTCCCGGTGTCCCTTTGAACCTGGACATAAAGCAGACGAGCCCTGCAGTGGTCCCATACGAGGCCTCGCTGGCCAAGCTGCTCGCCGATCACGGACGTGGCGACGATGTGATCGTGGCCTCCTTCCTAGATGCCGCGACGGCCGCCTTCACGAAGATCGCTCCCGAGGTCCCAACCTCGGCGGGCATGTTGGCCGTGGCCCAGTTCTGGAGGGCGGTGCGGGATCATGACAAGCCACCGTCGTTGAGCCACTGCGCCTTGCAGGTACCGGTTGACTTCCAGGGAATGACCATCGTGGACGAGGACCTCGTAGCCGCGGCCCACGGAGCGGGTCTTGCCGTGCACGTATGGACGATCGACGAGCCCGAGGAGATGGCCCGGCTGGTCGGGCTGGGGGTGGACGGGATCATCTCTGACCGACCGTCGGTATTGCGCCGGAAGCTGGAGGAGCTCGGCGTGGCCTGGAAGCCCGGTCTGGAGACGGCTAGGGGATGAGCGCTACGACTTAGCCTCGTCCCGCGTTCGGGCGCTTGCCGTGGTTCGCCTTCTTCTTGCGACTCGTCTTGCGCTTGACCGTCCTCTTCGACATCGGGGCGTAGCTTAGCGTTCCGCCCGGACGCGGTCGGGTGCCGGGATCCGCGCCGATCGGGTGACTCCGGTGCCCGCCGGTCCGGCAATGCGAGGTTAACCTCGACTCGTGGAGCGCTTGGGCCTCGTCGGCCTGCCCAACTCCGGGAAGTCGTCGCTGTTCAACGCCCTCACCGGTGCCTCGGTGCCCGTGGCGCCCCATCCTTTCTCGACCACGGAGACGAGCATCGGGGTCGCCCAAGTGCCTGACGGCCGGCTCAGCGCTCTCGCGGAGATGAGCCATAGTCGCAAGGTGGTCCGGGCGGGAGTCCAACTCGTGGACATCGCCGGCCTGGTGGCCGGGTCTGCTTCGGGCGAGGGCCTCGGCAACCGCTTCCTCGGCGGCATCCGGGAGGTCGACGCGCTTTGCCTGGTTCTTCGGTCCTTCGAGGACGCCCGGATCCCCGGCGACTGCCATCCGTCCAGCGCGCTTGCTGTGCTCGAGCTCGAGCTGGTCATGGCTGACGCCGAGACCGTAGAGGCACAGCTCGCCAAGCGGCGCAAGGCCGCCAAGGCCGACCCGAAGCTGGCACCGGAGGTGGTCGCCCTCGAGGAGGCCCAAAGTTCGCTGCAGTCCGGGGCTCCTGTCTACCGGTCCGAGCTGAGCGAAGAGCACCGCCAGCTCCTCAAGCCGGCCTTTCTCCTCACCAACAAGCCGGTCCTTGCGGTGGTGAACCTCGGCGAGGACCAGCTCGACCTTGCAGGGGACCTTGTGAAGGCCGTGGCGGCGGAGCTGGAAGGCGCCGGAGAGGTCCTCGCGGCGAGCGTGCAACTCGAGTCGGAGGCCGCCCTGTTGGACCCAGGAGAGCGGGCGGAGCTGCTCGCCGGGCTCGGTCTGGGTGAAGGGGCGCTGGTGAGGGTCGCCCGGGCCGCGTACCACCTTCTCGGAAGACGCACGTTCCTCACCACGGGAGATAAGGAGTCGAGGGCCTGGACGTTCAGAGCCGGAGCCAAGGCGCCCGAGTGCGCGGGCGTGATCCATTCTGACATGCAACGCGGCTTCATCAGGGCCGAGGTCATCCGGTGGGACCAGCTGCTAGAGGTGGGCTCGTGGTCGGCCGCCAAGGCGGCGGGCCAGTTGCGGGTAGAGGGCAAGGATTACCAGGTTGCCGACGGAGACGTTCTCGAGATCCGGTTCAACGTATGACCTGGAGGAGCGCATTTGCCGTGGCTCCTTAGACAGGGTGAGGTGTTGGCAACGTTGGAGGTTGCCGAGTCGGCGCGCGACCGGTTGCGGGGTCTGATCGGCCGCAAGGGAATGGAGGGGGCTCTGCTGATCCGACCCTGCCACTCGGTCCACACGGTGAGGATGCGATTTCCAATCGACGTCGCCTTTTGCGACTCTTCGATGGTGGTGGTGGGTACGGCGAGAATGCAGCCTTACCGGCTGGGTCTTCCCCGGATGCGGGCGCGATGTGCCATCGAGGCCGAGGCGGGGGCGTTCGAGCGCTGGAAGCTCCATCTAGGAGACCGTCTCGAGGTGAGGGAATGAGCCGGGCATCCCGAGCCGCCCGCGTTCCGAAGCCGCTGCCGGAACGCCGCCCGCCCGGCGGCCCGCCAAGTGGGTCGCTAGTCCTCGTCGCCACTCCGATCGGCAACCTCGGCGACCTCTCGCCCCGCGCGGTGCGTGCGCTCGGCGAAGCGGACGTGATCGCCTGCGAGGACACCCGCCAGACCCGGAGGCTGCTCACCCATGCCGGGATCAAGGGCAAACGGCTCATCTCGCTGCACGATCACAACGAGTCTGCGCAGATCCAACCTGTGCTCGAGCTGCTGCACAGAGGACGAGACGTCGCGGTCGTGAGCGACGCCGGGACCCCGGGTCTGTCGGATCCGGGGAGCCGCCTCGCCTCGGCGGCAGCGTCTCGGGGTGCCATGGTGACTGCCGTCCCGGGTCCCTCGGCGGCCGTGGCCGCCCTGGTTGTCAGCGGGATGCCGGCCGGAAGGTTCTGTTTCGAGGGGTTCCTGCCCAGGAAGGGCCGCCAGCGCGCCGACCGGCTTGCCGCTCTTGCCTCGGAGAGGCGCACGACGATCCTCTACGAAGCGCCTCATCGACTGGCAGCCACGATTGCCGACCTCGCCTCGGCATGCTGCCCTGA
Source organism: uncultured Actinomycetes bacterium (assembly GCA_963736925.1). Taxonomy (GTDB): domain Bacteria; phylum Actinomycetota; class Acidimicrobiia; order Acidimicrobiales; family CAVTQP01; genus CAVTQP01. Next base: position 2,343,494 of record CAVTQP010000003.1, on the reverse strand, counting down.
GAGGCGAGTGGCGATCGTACGGGAGCTGACGAAGGTCCACGAGGAGGTCTGGCGCGGCGGCCTCGGCGAGGCAATCGAACGTACGCGGAGCGAGGCGCCCCGCGGTGAGTTCGTCATCGTACTGGAGGGTGCTCCAGAGCAACCCCCGCCCGGTGACGATCAGCTGGAGCTGGCCGTGACCGCCCAGATGGAGGCGGGCCGTCCCCGACGCGATGCCATCGCCAGCGTGGCGGCCGAGCTGAAGGTTCCCAAGCGCCGGGTGTACGAGGTGGCGGTACGGATGCGCAGCCAGGGCAGAGAGCGCCAGCCAAAGGGGTAGAAGGCCTCGGGGACGCCCTAGGCCGTGTGGCTGGTCGGCTTTTCCCGCCGACGGCCCTTGATACTTGGGCACGCCGGCCCTTGATATATCGCCCAATTTCGTCTCGGTTCGGGGCGGGTGTCGGTACTGTGAATGACGTGGACCGGTTTTTCCTGACGACCCCCATCTACTACGTGAACGACGTTCCACACGTGGGCCACGCCTACGCGACCGTAAACGCCGACGCACTCGCGCGCTGGCACCGGATGGTGGGAGATGAGGTCTTCTTTCTCACCGGCACCGACGAGCACGGGACCAAGGTCGCCCAATCGGCGGCGGCCAACGGGATGAGCCCAAAGGAATGGACCGACAAGACGGCGGAGCGCTTCGTTGCTGCTTGGCGCCAGCTCCAGATCTCCAACGACGATTTCATCAGGACCACCGAGCCCCGGCACACGGTCGCAGTGCAGGAGTTTCTGGGCCGCATCTGGGACAACGGCTACATAGAGCTAGGCACCTACGAAGGGCCCTACTGCGTCAGCTGCGAGCAGTACTACACCGAAGCAGAGTTGGTGGACGGGAAGTGCCCGGTCCACGGCCGGCCGGTGGTGATCTTGAAGGAGGACAACTACTTCTTCAAGCTGAAGCAATTCGAGCAGCGGCTCCTCGACTGGTACGAGGAGAACCCCGGAGCTGTCACGCCCGAGGCGAAACGCAACGAGGCGTTGGGCTTCATCAAGCAGGGCTTGCAGGACATCTCCATAACCCGGACGTCGATCTCTTGGGGAGTGCCGGTCCCGTGGGACGAAAAGCACGTCTTCTACGTCTGGTACGACGCGCTGGTGAACTACATCACCGCCATCGGGTACGGCGCCGACCCGGACCGTTTCGACCGCTGGTGGCCTTCCGTTAATCATCTCATTGGCAAGGAGATCGTCGTCTTCCACTGCGTGTGGTGGCCCGCGATGTGCATGGCTGCCGGGATCGACCCGCCGGCCCACATCCAGGTTCACGGGTGGTTGCTGGTGGGCGGCGAGAAGATGTCCAAGACCCGGCTGAACCAGATCGCCCCCTCGGACCTGGTGGAGGAGTTCGGGGTCGATGCGGTCCGCTACCAGCTCATCCGCGACACACCCCTGGGCTCGGACGGGGACTTCTCCTACGAGGGGATGGTTGCTCGGTACAACGCCGATCTCGCCAACAACTTCGGCAACCTCCTCTCACGGGTGGCAACCGTCGTGCGAACCAAGTGCGATGGCGTGGGACCACCTCCTAAGGCGGGCTCGCGTCTCGCGCCGGTTGCGGCGGAGACGGTGAGGGCCGCCGTAGACGCGTGGAGACGGTTCGCGCCCCACGAAGCGCTTGAGGCGGCATGGCGGCTCATTCGGGAGACCAACGCCGAGCTGGAGGTTACCGAGCCGTGGAAGGCGGCCCCCGGCCCGGCCGTTGACGCCGTGCTGGGTTCGGCGCTGGAATCTCTTCGGATCGTCGCCCTTCTCACCTGGCCGGCAATGCCTTCGGCTTGTGACCGGGTATGGGAAAGGATCGGGCTCAACGGGTCGCCGGGTGATCAGCGTCTTCCGGAGGCCGCCGTTTGGGGCGGTTATCCCGGTGGCGTGGCGGTGGAGAAGGGCCCGGCCCTCTTTCCCCGCAAGAAGGCCTGACCGGCCCCATGGTTGTAGTAGATGTCGGTGTCTGAGCCCGAGCCGGCCGTCGCGTGGTTCGACAGCCACTGCCACCTTCAAGACCAGCCGGAGCCGGCGTCCATCATCGCCCGAGCTAGGTCGGCGGGGGTCTACCAGCTGGTGTGCGTCGGGACGGACTTGGAGCAGTCGCGAAGGGCTGTCCGACTTGCGGAGATGATGACGCCCTCGGTGTGGGCCACGGTCGGTCTGCATCCCCACGACGCCAAGCAGGGCGTGGACGGCATCATTTCGTATCTCGAGGGCGCTCATAGCGATCGGATCGTTGCAGTAGGGGAGTGTGGTCTGGACTACCACTACGACCACTCCCCCAGGAGTAGCCAGCACCGAGCCTTCGCCGCGCAAGTGATCCTGGCCAGATCGCATGACCTGACCTTGGTAGTGCACACGCGGGAAGCTTGGCCCGACACCTTCGAGATCATCGAAGCGGAGGGCACACCGGATCGCGTGGTCTTCCACTGTTTCACGGGTGGCCCGGAAGAGGTGCGACGCTGCCTCGATCTGGGTGCATACGTCTCGTTCAGCGGCATTGTCACCTTTCCCGGCGCGACGGATGTACAACGGGCGGCTGCCGTGTGTCCGTTGGACAAGCTCCTAGTCGAGACGGACTCGCCCCTGCTCGCTCCCGTGCCGCATAGAGGGAGGCGCAATGAACCGTCTTACGTACCGTTGGTGGGATCGGCGATAGCGTCCATCAAGGGGGTCCCCGTGGAGGATGTCGCCCTCGCCTCCCGGGCAGCCGCCGAAGCGGCGTTCGCGCTGGGGCAGATGTGACCCTGAGCCGGCCGCAGCTGAGCGAGCTCCTCGACCGTCACGGGTTGGCGCCCAGCCGGGCTCTGGGTCAGAACTTCGTCGCGGACGCGAACACGGTCCGGCGGATCGCCCGCCTCGCCTCGGTGGGACCGGGCTCGAGGGTGATCGAGATAGGAGCGGGTATTGGCTCTCTCACGCTCGCCCTCGTGGAGTCCGGCGCGTCGGTGACCGCCGTCGAGGTTGACCGCCGGTTGGTGAAGGTGCTGACGGAGCTGGTGGCGGGACCCGGGGTGGAGGTGGTCGAGGCAGACGCGCTCGAGCTCGACTGGCCCCGGCTGACGGGCGGGGATCCGGGGTGGGTGGTGGTGGGCAACCTGCCCTACAACATGGCGGTCCCCCTGGTGGTCCGGGTGCTGGAGGTCGCCCCGGCGGTCGAGCGAATGCTGGTGCTGGTGCAACGCGAGGTCGGCGAGCGCATAACGGCGGGGGTCGGCAACCCTGCCTACGGGGCGGTCTCGGTGAAGGTCGCCTACTGGGCCGAGGCCAGACTGGTGGGCTCGGTTCCCCCCACAGTGTTCCTGCCGCGGCCGAGGGTGGACTCGGTGCTGGTGAGCCTGGTCAGGCGGGGGCGACCCCTGGTCGATCCGGCAGCTGTCGGCTACGAGAGCATGTTCGAGCTAGTAGCTGCGGGGTTTCGCCACCGCCGTAAGATGCTTCGCCGCTCGCTGGCCGGGCTCGTCGGTACTGATGCGTTCGATGCCGCGCGGATCCGGCCCGACGATCGGGCGGAGGATCTCGACGTGTCCGAATGGGGGAGGCTGGCATCATGCAGGCAAGCGGGTTCGGGCAGCGAGAGCACTTCGAACAGGCCCTTGCGAAGCTGACCCTCACCTTCCGGATCACCGGGGTGAGAAACGACGGCCATCACCTCGTGGACTCGGAGATGGTCACGGTGGACCTGGCGGACAGGCTGACCTTCTCGGAGGGCGAGGGATTGCAGGTCCGTCCCGCCGAGGGAGCGCACGGTGACGTGGTGGGCGGCGTGCCACTGGATGGCTCCGACACGGTGACTGCGGCCCTGCGCGCGGTGGGGCGAACGGCTCACGTCCTTCTCGAAAAGCGCATCCCGCCTGGAGCAGGTCTCGGAGGAGGGTCGTCGGACGCGGCCGCGGTGCTGCGCTGGGCGGGGGAGACCAGCGCAGAGGTGGCGGTGTCCATAGGAGCGGACGTTCCCTTCTGCCTCATCGGTGGACGAGCCTGGGTCAGCGGGATCGGTGAGCGGGTGCGACCCGAGAGCTTTGTGGAGCGCAGCTTTGCCTTGCTCACGCCTCCCTTTCGGATATCGACTCCCGCCGCCTACCGCACTTGGGACAGCCTCGGGGGCCCAGTCGGCCCGGGAACCAACGATCTGGAGCCTGCCGCCTTGACGCTCGAGCCCCGATTGACCAGATGGCGAGATCACTTCGCCGGGGTCACGGGCTCCACTCCTTCGCTGGCCGGGAGCGGCTCGTCGTGGTTCGTCGAGGGCGATCCGGTGGGGTTGGGACTCGAAGGGGTCACCTCGCTGGAGCTGGATGGCCTGAAGGCCCCCCTGGCGTTCGTTCACACCGTGCCGACCCTGAGCGCGAGCTAATCGCGGGGGGGCGCCGTGCTGACGCTCAGTTACTTCCCGGCTACTTTCCGGCGCGCCGTTGCCATCGGGTCGCCTTCAGCATCTTCTTGTGCTTCTTCTTCCGCATTCTCTTGCGGCGCTTCTTGATCAGGGACCCCATGTCGGGGTGGGAGGTTAGTTGCAGGTGGAGGCCTTGGCTAACGGCCGGCCCACCCTGGATACCTGGCAGAGCGGGCCCTGCCACCACTTGAAGGCCGCTCGGGGGCCGCCCAGCGCTCGGCGAGGAAGAGCATGCGGCGGGTCATTGACACATCTACAGGCCCCTCGTACGGTCCGCATGTGGGAGTGCCGGATCGGTCTCATCACCGTCCCGTGGGTCCGACCGCTCTCGTGGCCCAATCTGCAGCCGTGCTCCTGGTTCTGATGGCGGGTGCCTCCGGGTGCACCTCCTCTTCGAAGGCCACCTCCCCGGCCACGACGGCGCCTGTCATAACGGCTCCCACGACGACCACGCTGCCGAGTTCAACAGCGCAGCCTCCAGGTGCAACGACTGTGCCGCCGGCCATCGCTTCAGCCGTTCAAGCAGCCGCTGTCGCGTATCAGACACGACAGGGCGTGGCTCCCGACTCATATGTCGTCTCGGTAGTAGCGATCTCGACGGTCGAAGCCACTTACGCGCTCTTTCGGGTGAGCGCCGCACGTCCGGGCGAGCAGTTCCAGGGCGGATATGGCATCGCGCAAGAGCGTGCCGGCAGTTGGAAGGTCGTCGCTTTTGGCACGGCCGCCGTCGGGTGTGCCCCCGGCCCCGCAGTCCCTTCCCGCGTCCTGACCGGCTTCGGGCTCGCGTGCGCAGGCTGAGCCGGCCGGGCACGGCTTGACCAAGTAGTGGTCGAGTCGTTGGGCCCGATGGCCGGCCAGCGGACACTCGTAGGGGTCGCAGCGACTCGTAGACTGTGAAAGAAGCCATGGCTCACAGCCATTAGCCTTGGCGGGTAGTTCAAACGGCAGAACGCCTGACTTTGGATCAGGAGGTTGGAGGTTCGAGCCCTCCCCCGCCAGCTCACCAGGTGCTTTGGGGTGTTAGAGGATTTGCATAGCGCTTACAGAGCACCAAATCGTGAGGGTATGGCCAAGTGGGTAACGCGAGCGCCACCTTCACTTTCCGACCTAGCGACGGCTTGGGAACTCGAGCTCGACTCTCAGAACAAGTCGCCGCGGACGATCGAGAGCTATGTCGAAAGCGCCAGGCACCAGGTGGTCGGAGGTTCCGGCCTTAGGGTCGGAAACCTTGACTTTACGGGAACGAGAGTTCACAGTCGTCGCTAAGGGCGACCGTGTCCGACGCATCCCTCTGTCCCGCAAGACCACTCGTGCGCTGAATGACTACCTGCTGGTGCGAAGTAAGCACGAGGATGTGGACTTGGAAGCGCTGTGGTTGGGGGCCGCGGTCCCATGACCGCAAGTGGCACGGCACAAGTAGTAAGGCGCCGCGCAAAGGGAGCGGTACTCAAGGGGCTGCATGCGCACCTGTTCAGGCACACGGCAGCTCACGTTCACTTCGCCAATGGCGGAACTGAAGGCCAGGCGATGGAGCTGTTCGGCTGGCGGAGCCGCACGATGTGCGATGCCATGTTGGCGGTGACCTCGGTTGAACATGACGCGTCAACGGGCGAGGTGTGGGTAATAGCGGGGGTCGCATACCTTGTGCTCTGGGTAGTCCTGTTGGGCTCGCGGATGTTTTTCGCGTACTCGGCAACTGGATGGGCACGTAGCGACATAGGACGGTTCTTCATCACCAATCACCTGTCCTTCACCCCCATCACCCCAGCCTTCGTCCTCGTGACGATCGGAAGCATCGCGGTTGTGACACTCGGCCTTGCCTATCGCGCGTCAAGGATCCCAACGGCAAGGTCAGCCCCGACGACCGGTACTCCTCAAGGACAGGAGGACGCCGGCGATTTCCTCTAAAGTCGCGGGTCGACGCTGCGAACAGCACGCTACGGATGTAGAGGTTCGTCCAGGACGGCTCGCACACCCAGCATCGCCTGGGCCTCATCGAAGCGATGGTGCCGCCGCGCCCGGCCGGGCCGCCACAGCACCTTCCACGACGAGACCTTCATCGTGACCGAGGGCAAGCTCAGATTCACCTCCGGAGCCGAGGATGTCGAAGTCGAAGCAGGGTCGTGCGTCACGGTCCCCGCAGGGACGCCGCACACCTTCTCCAACCCTTTCGGCCCTTTCAGCGAAGCAGCCAAGTTCATTTGCAAGCTCACCACCGACCTCCATGTCGAGTTCTGTGATCTGAGCAAACTCCCCGTCAATGCGTAGGGGGGCTGCTCGACCCCGCCGACATCGGCCGGACGATGGCGACGTATCGCACCGAAGTGGTCCTGTAACTCGCAGACACTAACGTTATGAAGCACCCAAACCTCCGCGGCGAAGGGAAGGCTTTGATGAGTGACGATATGACGCCCCTGACCGATACTCGCGACATGATCTGCGTCCACGACGCGCTTAGGCGGGCACTCGCCGATGCGCCGGAACAGATCGCCTCGGTCAACGACGGCGACACCGAGCGCGCACAGCGCGTGGCCAGCTACCTGGGTGAGGCGCTGTGGTTCCTGCACGCGCATCACAGCGGTGAGGACGACCTGCTCTATCCTCTCCTCGTTGAGCGAGCTCCGGAGTTCAGAGATCTCTTCTCCCGCATGCAGGCTCAGCACGTCGCCGTTGCCGCGAGCACCGAGTCGGCCGAGCAGGCGGCGGAACGGTTCGAGAATTCCAGATCGACCGACGATGGTGAGGCGCTGGCGGCGGCGTGCCGCTCGGTGCTCGACGAAGCTTCAGGCCACCTCAAGGACGAGGAGCTGGAGGTGCTGCCGGTGCACGGACCGTTACGCCCGCCGAATGGGGTGCGCTGCCGGGACACGTCCTTTCGCAGTACACCGGGACGAGAATATGGCTCTTGCTAGGGCTCGTCTTGGAGGCCATGCCCGACGACCTGCGCGCTCACGTGCTCGCCAACGTCCCCCCACCAGTTTCTGAGATGTGGTCCGGGTTCGGCGCTGACGCCTTCAGGAACGAGATAGGGGCGATCCGTGCCGGAGGGCCGGCTCCAGGTCGATAGGAATCGCGCGTTCGCCGCTGGCTTTGCAGCGTCGAGGTTTCTACGACCTTTGATCGATGTGCCACACCACTGAGATCTCTGCTTTAGGTACTTGGTGCGTACTCATGCGAGTAATCGACGAACCGTCAAGTCCTCGGACACACGGCGGATTGCTGCGTTCTAGGTCGGCTGACGACGGCTCCTTCGCAATTACGGGCTTGGGCAGCGATGAAAGGAGACCGCTTTCCTTGATCGCACGCTGCGCCTGATCAGCCACCATCCAGCCACAAACGCGCGGAGCGCGAAGAGCGGACGTAGAATTCCGTTCCCGGACCGTATCTGAGCCGTGACGGAGGGGAGGGAGTTGTGGCAAAGAAGGTAGTGCTCATCGTCTTGGGTGCTTTTTTGCTGCTGGTGGGTCTCGGTGCTACCGGCGCTGGGGCGGCTATACTCATCGCGTTCGGGTCCAACGACACCATCCAGACCGGTCCTCATCAGGTAACTTCTCAAACTCACGCACTGATCTCGCAACCCGAGGCAATCCAAAGCGAATCGAGTTTTGCAACGAATTTCGGCACGCCCACCGTCCGAATCCGACTAACCACATCACAACCCGGCGGCGTGTTTGCTGGCATCGCCCCGACCAGTGATGTAGATGGCTACCTCGGCGGGGTAGCTGTTGACCAAGTCACTCAAATCAATCTTGCCCCCTACAGTCTGGACACTCAGCGTCGGAATGGACAGGTGACGCCTGCCAGGCCTACTCAGCAAAGCTTCTGGGTCGCTAAGGCAACCGGGACGAGCGAAGCGAACCTGGTCTGGCCGGTCACTAGCGGCAACTACAGGGTTGTGTTGATGCGAGCCGACGCGAGCTCGGGCATCAATGCAGACGCTACGTTTGGCCTTACCATCCCTCACATACGCAGCATCGCTCTCGGGCTCTTGATCGGGGGGGTCGTCGTCCTAGCAGTAGGAATCCTTCTCCTGGTCCTCGGTATTCGCGCAAAGCCCCCGCCGCGGGGACCCATCTCTCCGGTCACTCAAGCCTGGCCTGCAACACCATCCGAGTAACCTCCCAGGGCCGAAACCGCCCCTCCAGGCCAACCGAGGATTCGCTGACTGACTAGTGGGTTGAGGTCGGGAAGTTGGAGACGCTGTTTGCCAGTAGCAGCTCGTTGGTGCGGGCCCCCGACGTCGGAACGCTCACGACGCACATCCTCGGGCCTGGCTCAAGTTGAAATCCAAAGAGTCCTCGCGAATACCGAGCGTTCTTAGAAGGGCTACTGCACGGCGCGTTTCGCGATCGAGGTCAATCACGGCGTCCGACACCACGTACGCTGACTCTGAATCAACGATTAGATGCACCTAACGAGTTGAGACGCACGATTGAGGCGACCCCGTGGCTCAGCTCTGGCAGCCCACGCTCAAGACCTGCGATCTCCTTCCAGATGTCCGCCATCGCAGACGATCATGGCAGTCCTAGCGCGTTCGCGTTTGGTGCTCCTCTACATCACAGGGGCTGTCCGGGCTTCTCCGGATCTCTATATCGCGGCAATTGCTCGAGGGACATAGGGATTAGGCGAAACCGGACACTCTTGGGATGCTGCAGGCAATGCAGAGGGAGGCCGGAACTAGGCCGGCCAGCCGAGGATGCTCCTTCCTTCACCAACGCCGGTGCCAAGCGTCAGGCTCCCAGCACGCCCGACGAGCTTCCGTGACCCGATCCTCTTTCCCTGGGCGAAGCGGCGCCCACATTCAGTCCCGTTCTGAACTAAGAGCGGGTTTGGGAAGTCACCGTCCTCACGTTGGTGGCACGTGGCGCTGTCGTCTCGGGAGTGCCAAGCTTGCCCATGGGAGCCCCGAGGAGGCCCTAGTGACAAACCGACCTCGCACCCTGTACGCCAAGAGCGGAGATCTCGACATCGCCTACCAGGTCCTGGGCGAAGGCCCCATCGATTTGGTCGTCGTGCCTCCGGGTCTCACGGTGATGGAGACATCATGGGACTTCCTCCCGCTGGGCCGGTTCTGGAAGCGTTTGGCATCGTTCGCGCGAGTGATACTCCTGGACAAGCGGGGAACGGGACTATCGGATCGTGTGACGGGCGTGCCCACACTTGAGGACCGTATGGACGACATCAGGGCCGTCATGGATGACGTGGGTTCTCAGAGGGCGGCATTGTTCGGCGGTTCAGAGGCAGGCCCCATCACGACGTTGTTCGCGGCCACCTATCCGAAGCGCGTATCGGCCTTGGTTCTCTACGGTGCGATGGTGCGGTGGTCGCCGGCACCCGACTTCCCATGGGGATACACCGAGGAGCAGGAACGTGCGTTGCTCTACTATGTAGAGCACTCCTGGGGCAGCGGCCTGTCGGGGGAGAGTTACTTCGCGCCGAGCCTCGCCGGAAGCCCAAAAGCCCGGGAGTGGGTGGGGCAAATGGAGCGGCAAACCGGCACCCCCTCCGCTATGGCCACCGTGATAGCAATGAATGGCAAAATTGATATCCGCCCGGTCCTTTCGACCGTCTCGGTGCCCACCCTCGTCCTCCACCGCAGCGGCGATCGGGTAGCCGATGTCCACCACGGTCGGTACTACGCCGACCACATCCCAGGGGCCAAGTTCTTGGAGCTCCCCGGTGAGGACCACTGGTGGTGGATAGGCGAAGACCAGGGCGTGGACTGCATTGAGGAGTTCCTGACCGGCTCACCAGCTCATAACGCCGACGAGCGGGTGCTCAAGACAGTGTTGTTCACCGACATCGTCTGCTCGACAGGGCGAGCCGTCCAGCTAGGCGATCGCCGCTGGAAAGAGGTCTTAGACGCGCACGACGACGCCGTACGCCGCCAGATCGACCGCTTCGGCGGCGAGGCGCTCAAGAGTACGGGGGATGGCGTCCTAGCTGCTTTCGACGGTCCCGCCCGGGCAATCCGCAGCGCGCAGGCGATTGCCATTGATGCCCGTAATCTGGGCCTCGAGGTTCGTAGTGGCCTGCACACCGGCGAATGCGAGCTGCGCGGTGATGATCTCGCTGGCATCGCTGTGCATATTGGCGCTCGGGTGGCAGCCCTGGCCGGGCCGGATGAAGTGCTCGTGACAAGTACGGTACGCGACCTGGTTGCTGGCTCCGGTATCAGCTTCGTCGACCGCGGTAACCACGATCTCAAAGGGGTCCCCGGCAGCTGGCAGGTGCTCGCCGCTGGGTGATCGTATCTCGCAAACTAGGCTCGGGTGCCAAGCTACAGACGGTTGCCTGCTTAGTAGTCCTTGACCCACTTGGTGTTGTTCTTGTTATCCGCTGGCTCCGGCCACATGCCGGCGATCACGGTGGCGAACTTAGCGTCTCGATATGCGAACGCCGTGGCGTCCGGAGCCACCCGATTGCATGCTCCGTTGATGGGATAGATGTGCATCGTTGAGTTGACCACCGGAACTTTGGGCCCATGAGCAAGATGGGCCGTGATGGCTTCGTTCCTAAGTTCTGTAGCGAAAGACGTTTTACAATATGCTGCAGGCCCGGCGGGAGAAGTGGGTCAAACGCGGCATTGATGGCGGGATACGGCATCGGGCTGACCATCTCGGCAACTGTTGGTGCTGCCTTGCGGATGGGCTCTAAGGCACCACCGGCGACTGTGTGGCGAAGTCGGCACGCACGGCCGAGAGCCCGACCAGGAACAGGGCCGTCCCGACGAACTCTGCGGCGTATTCGCGGACACCGAGCATCACCGATCACCTGGCCGAGGCCTGCCGGGCCTCGGCCTCGGAGATTGCCCACGCCGCGTTGACCAGACCGATGTGGCTGAACGCCTGGGGGAAGTTGCCGAGCAGCTCGCCGTTATCGTCGACCTCCTCGGCCAGCAGGCCCAGGTCGTTGACGTAGGAGATGGCCCGCTCGAAGACGGCTCGGGCCCGCTCCGGCTGGTCGGCGAGGGCCAGAGCCTGGGCCAGCCAGAAAGTGCACAGCACGAAGGTGCCCTCCTCGCCTGCCAGCCCGTCGACCCCGCCGTGGGTGTCGTAGCGGAAGACCAGACCTCGCTCGTTGGTCAGGCGCTGCTCGATGGCATCGATGGTGGCGAGCATCCGAGGGTCGTTCGCCGGCAGGAAGCCGACGATCGGCATCATCAGGTTGGATGCGTCGAGGTCGTCGGAGCCGAAGTACTGGGTGAAGGCTTCGGCCTTGTCGCTCCAGCCCTCGCGGACGACAGTCTCGTGGATCTCGTCCATCGTCCGCTTCCAGCTGGCCACCTGGTCGCCCGCCCCGAGCACGTCGGACAGGGCGATGGCCCGGTCCAGGGCCACCCAGCACATGACCTTCGAGTAGAGGAAGTCCTGCTGCGGACCTCGGATCTCCCAGATGCCCTGGTCCTTCTCGGTCCACCGGCGCGCGGCGGTGTTCGCCACCGCCACCAGGAACTCTCTCGTGGGCGGGTCCAGTTCTCCTATCTGGTTGCGCAGCCGGTAGACCGCGGCCAGCAGCTCGCCGTAGACATCGACCTGGCGCTGGGTCCAGGCCCCGTTGCCCACGCGGACGGGCGCGCTGTTCTTCCACCCGGCCAGATGGGAAAGCTCCCGCTCGGACAGGTCCCGCTCGCCCCCCACCCCGAACATGATCTGGAGGTCGGCTCCGCGCCCCAGCGAGGTGGCAGCCGCGGTGCTCAGGTAGGCGAAGAACTTCTCGGCCTCGTCAGGACAGGCTGCGACCCACAGGGCGTCCATCGTCAGGGAGGCGTCACGGACCCATGAGAAGCGGTAGTCCCAGTTGCGATCACCCCCCACCGCCTCCGGCAGCGACGTCGTGGCGGCGGCGACAATCGAACCCGTCGGGTAGTAGGTCAGGGCCTGGAGGACCCGACCACTGTTGTGGACCAGCTCGTACCAAGGTCCGTCGTAGCTCTGGTGGATATCGGACCACGACCGCCAACCGGACAGGGTGTCAGCTAGCCGCTGGGCGAGCTCGTCCTGGGACCACACGCGAGGCGGCTGCTGTCCCGGTTGGCGGTAGTGGAGCCCGAGGGCGACACGGTCTCCGGCTGAGACGCTGAAGCGCCCGCCGGCCGCGCCCGTCCGGAACTCCAGGTCGACGGGGGTCGACAGCACGGTGAGGTCGGCACCGCCCCGCCCTGCTATGCCGCCATCCACCGGGCTCAGGAGCGGGAAGATGAGCCCGTACTCGGTGCGAGGCACGTACTCCGTCTCGAGCTCCACCTGCCCGGTCACTCCCTCGACCTGGCGGATGAGCAGGCTGGGGGCGCCCCCGCCGATGTCGTGGCCCCGTTCGTTGGCCCCCATGGCCAGGGCGTCGACGAGCGTGACCGAGCCGGTACCGGTGGTGAAGGTGGTTTCCAGCACCATCGTCTTGTCGATGTAGCGCCGGGTCGGCTGGAAGTCCCCGACGGGGTGGATGGACCAGTGACCGGCAGCGTCGTCGAGCAGTCGGGCGAAGATCGACGGGCTGTCGAATCTCGGAAAGCACAGCCAGTCGACAGAGCCGTCCCGGGTGACGAGAGCGGCGCAGTGACAATCGGACAGCAGAGCGTGATCGGCTATGGGAGTCGAGCTCACGACGATGCTCCTTTGTGTTGGGGTCGCTCGAGGCGCGCTCGGCGGGGTAGGCCAGGCCCAGCTCGAGCCACACTTCGCTCAGGGTCGGAAAGGCGGCGACGGCTTGGCGGAGGCGATCCATGGGCACCTCGCCGACTGGAGAAGCGGCCGCACATGACTCAACGATGACAGATCCCAACGTGCTACCAGTCGGCGTAGACAGCAAACAGTCCGAAGGGAGACCATGGAGGCCACCCGAAGCTATGGACCTGGAGGCAACCGGGGGAGGCTTGGGATGTGCTAGTGGGCCAGCGTCTACTCCGGCACCGCCCGGCGTTATGGCCGAGGGCATGTCGCTCCAAGGATTCAAGAAGTGGATGAACGATCAGATGAAAATGGGGTGGTCGACTGCGCCTTCGGTTTTTCTGCCGGCGGATGTGGGATCGTCAACGCGTCGTCGGGCGAGGAACTCCAGGAGTTGCTCCTCGCGTCGCCGATCGGGGCCATTCTCAACCTACGATGTCCGGCCATTGGCCGACTTCAACTCTGGGATGGATCTCGCGGTAAAGCAGTTGAAGGCAGCCGCAGCCGCAATGGGCTGATTTGACCAATGGCAGGGCCATAGTTGGCATGACCTACTAAACGTTCGCCTGTTGTCCACTACGCCGAGCTCGCTATCGAGCCCGACCGGTGCTTTCGCTACGTAGAAGGCGCCCACTCAGCAGCCGATGCCGTACCCTGGCGAGGTCGTGTGGGGGGGCAGGTTCATGAAGCTCCCCATGACATCGTGAAGGAGTACGAGGTTCACGAGGACCCACCGCAAGGATGGCCCTTCCGCAATTACTGGCTGCCGCCCGAGGTCGCCAACGAGTATCTCGGGACTCTCAGGTTCTGGGTCCCAGAACTGCGAGAGGAGATTCCCGGTGACCTCTTAAGCCTCGAGCCCCGGTGCGCCTGCCCTGTCTTGAGTACGCCTTGGCGCGGAATGAGCACGGCGTATGGGAGGCACCTTCGAGCGGGAGTGTGTGGCCATACGCAAGATGGTCACACCCCTTCGGTAACCTTCCCCCTCACGTCCGGGAGGTCTCCTTTTACCGGACGGCGACCGCTAGGTCCGAGCGGGCCGGCAGTCGATGACCGGCCCCGAGGGCCGTTCCACCGACGGAGGATGAGCACCTAATACTCGCCCTTACGCTCAACACTGTCCTGCGACAATGCCTGTTTGGATCAGGAGGTTGGAGGTTCGAGCCCTCTCCCGCCAGCTCAACTATCAGGCACTTTGCGCTTGCTTCTCCACCTGGCTGACAGTGAAGCCCCACGTTTGTCAATGGAATGTCAACGCAAAGGGTGGCCCACGTTTTCATGAGGTAGCTGTACCGAAGATGTAGGCGGCCGCCTGCTCAGCAGCCCTACGGTCCACCGCCTCTTCGATGTGTCCGTAGGTGTCGCTGGTGATGCTCAAGCTTGGGCGACCCAACCGCTCCGAGATGAGTTTGAGGTCCACGCCAGCGGCGATCGCTGAGCTTGCGTAACCATGTCTCAAGTCGTGCAGTCGCTTAGCCGGTAACCCCGCGTGGCTGCTCTGTAGTTTGAACATCTGACTGATTCGCTGAGGGTGGTATGGCTCACCTAACTCATTGACGAAGACATAGCCTTCAGGGTTGGACCAGGGCAGTCCAGCCGCTAGTCGCTCTGCCGCTTGTTGGCGGCGGTACCGCTCGAGCACTTGCACGGACCACGGGTCGAGGGCGATTCGACGCTCGGACTTCTCAGACTTTGGCTCGCTGACGACCACCTTGTAGTCCAAGACGATCCTTGTGACCTTGACCTCCAGGGTGCCCGACTCCAGGTGCACGTTGTCCGATTGCGGTCCAGCGACTTCAACCCGCCTCATGCAGGTAGAAGCGAATAGCACCCAAATGGCGTGCAGACGATCGTCCTCGAGGTGGCCATGAACTTGCGTGTCTGGTCAGCCGTCCAGGGCTGGGCCTCCTTGCGCCTGGGTGTCTCGGGCCGTGAACCGCCCTGGCTTGAGTAGAGACTCTCGTGCTTTGTTCTATGCGGCGTGACCGGCCTCCTGGTCGTGACGGTAGTAGGTCTCTTCCAGTTCCGCTGGCGGGATGTCGGCGATCTCGCCGTGCAGGCGGATGCTGTTTAACCAGTCGACGTACTCCAAGGTGGCGAGCTCCACGGCTTCGACGGTGTGCCGGGCCCTTCATGCCAGATCAGCTCGGTCTTGTACAGACCGACGGTCGATTCGGCCCGCTCGGTGTAGCGGATCGAGGCTGTATTGCCCGGGTTGGCTCCCCCCATTGGAATGGCAGACAACCCCGGCCGCCATTTCGTTGCGCCGCCAGATGGCCATCTCCAAGGTGTCAAGCACCAAGTCGGTAATCATCGAGGGGGCCACCCGCCAGCCAACGATCATGCGGGAGTAGGCGTCCACGACGAAGGCTGCGTAGGCATGCCCGACCAGGCGGGCACGTAGGTTCAGTCCCGGTAGATGCTTTCCAGGTTGGCTCCGGTAGGTGGGTGACACTTCTCGGACGCGGCTCCGGTAGCTGGGCGACACTGGCTCCGGGTACCTGTGTTCCACTCGAGGGTCCGTGCCTTTCGGGTCCAAGCCTTCTTCGCTGATGACGTCCATTGGTCGTCCGCAGGAGGGGAGTCGGGATCGTGTTGGTGGAGCTCGGGCTCGTGGAACAGCGGTATCAGGTAGTGCTCGAAGTGCTCAACAATGGGGTGACGGTGAGCGAAGTCGCTACCCGCTTCGGGTTACCCGCCAGAGCCTGCATCGCTGGCTGCACCGGTATGCCGCCCAGGGTCGGGCTGGCCTACCGGCGCAACCACACGGCAGCAATCGTCGCGTGTTTTCGCGTGGCCGCCGGGTAGGCGACCGGAGTCATGTGGCTCAGCCGCCGGCCAGATACGTCATAAGCCCCGCAGCCAGGGCATTTGCCACGGCCTGGCGAAATTGATCGCTCACCACCAGGGAGGCATCAGTGGCGTTCCGCATATTCGCGCACTCAATCAATACTTTTGGCACGCTCGACAGGTTCAATCCTCCCAGGTCCGTTCGGGTGTCCAACCCGGCGACTCCTTGGTAGCTGGAATACGGGACCCCGCTCCCCGTGAGATAGCTGCGTCGAATGTCAAGTGCCAGCGCCTGCGAGGCCGCAATGATGCCGTCGTTGTAGCCAGGGTCGAGCCCAGGTTGGATGACTTCGAACCCGCGCCCCGCGGCCGGCCCCCCGTCAGCATGAATGGATATGGCAGCGTTGGCGTGGACCTGATTGGCAATAGCCGCGCGCTGATTGATGCAAGGTCCGTAGCCGTCGTTTGTCGTGCGGGTAAGGACCACGGTGGCACCCTCGTTGCGAAGGTCAGAAGCAAGGCGCATGGCCACGTCGAAATTGAAGTCTGCTTCCGCGTAGCCGCTGTCGGTCTCGGTACCTGTCGTGTCACAGGCCTTCTCGAATCCCCCCGCCGGCACGGGCTGGTTTATCTCTGCCGTGTGGGCACTGTTGCCGCCATTATGTCCGGGGTCAATGGCGACGACTTTCCCATTAAGCGGCGTACTAGGTGGCGATGTGGTGGGTGGCGGTATCGTCGTTGACGGCGGGGGAGGTGAGGAGGGGGCGATGGACCGAGCACTGGTTCGATGAGTTTGTCTGACCGAAACCCCAGAGGAGGCAGAAATGGCCAGGCCGACTCCTACGCCGATGACAATCGCGATGCCCAAGCTCGCCAAGGTCCACAGCCAACCCCGCCGAGTTGCCAAGCCAGACCGAGGCCCAGCCATCAATTACAAGTCAGACTGAGCAAATTGGGTCAGCCCGAACTGCTGCGCAACCGGGTTCCACAGGGCAACAAAAGCGTCCTTAGCGGTCGTGGCGGTGCTTGACGCATTGCTAGCCGCCTGATAATTCGAGTCGGAGGTGGTTGGCACCGGACACCCAGCCCCCTCGACATCGTTCATCCAGGCGATGAAGTCCTGGTCGGCCTGAGAAGAGGCCTGCAGAGCCGTAGTCAGATCGCTGATCATGGTCGAGCCATTTGGAATCGAGCCAACTTGGACCTGGCCCAAGCTATTCAAGACCCCTTGGCGAAGGTCTATAGCCTGCTGCATCTGACTGATCTGGGAAGCCGGATCAGCACATGCGGTCACGGCCTGGGTCGCCGCAACAACCGTGGTTCGGGCATTGGCGCTTTGCTGAAGTAGTCCGGCAAGCTGGCTTGCTGCTCCTTGTTCACCAGGAAGAGCCGCTGCTTGTGCCGAAGATTGGCCACTAGATCCGCACAGCGGCAAGGGGTGGCTTTCGGGCGACGCTATCCAGGACTGGACCTCGGTTCGCGCAAATCCCGGACCCAATGCATATCCAACGTTGTTCGCTTGGTTGTTGGAGGCATCAACAATTCCTCGTGCCATCCCATCGAGGGCAACAAGGGGACCGCCGGAGTTCCCCGGATTGAGGGGAGTATCTGTCTCCACCAGCCCCGCCAGTTGAATGCTATTGATCGAGAGACTCTGCTTCAGCGCTGAGACGGTGCCTTCGGTTAGGGTGAGGTCGCCACCGAGCGGATACCCAAGCGCCGCTACCTGCTGTCCTATGGCCGGATCGGTGGGACCAAGTGGAATGTGCGCTCCTGGTATTGCTGCGGGCGTCTGCAACAGCGCTAGATCTCCACTTTGGTCGATCCCTGTGACCCTAGCGGGTATCGGTGAGCGATTGATTGTCACGGTCAGCGACTGTGCCTGACCGAGGACGTGGTCCGCAGTAACGATGTGGTGCGCATCCACGGCGAACCCGGTCCCCGTTTCCGGTGTTCCATCACACTGCACCGTATCAATGCGTGCCACCGAACCTTTGAGTACTGCATAGAGCGCCTGAAATGAGGTGTAGTTCCTCGTCGAAGTCGCAGCGGGTACACCTTGTTGGACTGCAGACGGCTGATTTCCTTGGTCCTTGATCAAGACGACAGTAAGAGCCGCGGCGGCGCCAGCAACCAAGACAAGTGCGCCAGCCAATGCCAGGACTCTCTTACGGTTCCTCGAGGTCGGGTTGGCATCGGTCGGTCCTGCCTTGGGAATTTGAGCCGTTGGTTCAGGTTCAGAGGAGGGGTTTGGGTCAGGCTCACCTGGCTGGCCAGGAGAGGACGATGGAATGGATTCGGCTCCGGAGGGAGGACTGATTTCGGAACCACACTTGGGGCAAAACCGGGCCGTGCTCTCTATGGTTTCGCCACAGGACGTGCAATGACCATCCTGCCCTCGTTCGGGATTCACGGCCGGCTCACCCGGTTCAAGTTGAGCTGCTCATCCACCAGAGCTGACATCGGCATCGAAGGGTCAAATCTGAAGGCTCGGCAGCACTCAATCGCGAGAAGCGAGCATTCCGGATATTCACCTGGGCGGACCTCGAACCCCTTGGGAGAGGGCAGCCCACCCAGGAGAGATGAGATGGCGGCCGTGCGGACCGAAGAAGCGAGCCCTAGGCCTCGGGAGGCAATACCGGACGACGGCTTCGAGGTGGACGGCGCGGTGTTCGAAGGCATCAGCCAGCGCTGGCTAGGGATCCTGTCGGAGTTCAAGACGCCACTTGAGAGCGCCCAGCCCGCTTCATCGATCGAGGCAACGTCTGGGCCCAGGTCATGAGCACCCAGCGCGGGTTCGCCACGGAGGTGCTTCTCGCTGCGCTGCCCGGGAAGGTCTTCGCGGCCCTCACCACCACAGAAGGGCTCGCCGCTGGTGGACACCGGTGGTGAGCGGACGGGCGGAGCCGGACCACCAGATCACGTTCTCATTCGATACTCAACGCATCGTCATGAGGGTTGACCAGTCAGAGGCGCCTCTACGAGTTGTATGGACGTGCCTCCGTCACGCCAGGTTCCCGGAATGGGAGGGCACCAGCGTCAAATTCGACCTCGAGGCGGCCGGTGATGACAGCAGCTCCACCGCCTTGACCTTCGAGCACGCAGGTCTCAATCCGGAACTCGAGTGCTTCCCCGTTTGCTCGGCCGGCTGGAGCCACTACCTGCCAGCCTGGCTTCCTACGCGGCGAGCCCGGGAAGGCATGCCGTGGAGCTCGCCGATGTGGCGCCCCGCAACTGCCTGATCGCCTGCTCTATGAAGTGGGTGTCGGGACAGCCATCCTGTCCAAGTGGATGACAACCTCCCGAAATGACCTGAGGCGAGCGGGGCGTTGAGCGCGGCTAGGTGGTCGGCAGAGCCCAAGGCAGTGGTCGGCGCCTACGGGCCGGTGTCAGCAGGGGTTCGGAGACGGGGTAATGGGAATCCCGCCCGCCACCTCCATCATGTAGCGCCACACAGGAGTGAAACGGGGGGTGCCCTCAGCACAGGTCGGGGTCTCGATGTCGACCGCGGTCGAGTCGTGCTCGGGGAGGACGACGACGTGTGGGACGCCGACCGAAGTGGTCAGCTGATGGCTGTACTTGTACGGTGCTGGTTGGTTGTCTACGGAACTGATGGCGCCGAACTGACCGAGACCGAGGGCCGCCCAGTCGGTGGTGATCTTCTTATAGAAGGGGTCACCGGTGTGGTCGAAGCCGATGTATCGGCTGAGCGGAGTGAGATGACCCGATGTGAGGTACGGGGCGGGCTCGGGCGGGCTCGTGTTGCTCGAGTCCACATCGGAGGAGAGCATTATCACGCCCTCGGCGCGTTCTACCTTGCCGATGTAGGCCGCTTCACCGCCGCCTTGCGAGTGGCCCGCTACGACCACCCGCCCCCAATCGACTGCGGTGCCGCTGAGAAACCTTGCCCAGGGGCCATTTGGTTGAGAATGCGCCAGGTACGACAGCATCGACCTGAGGCGAAAGTCGATTGCGTTGTCCTGAGCAACAGAGCTGGCTGGCCCTGGGGCCGCTCCGTCGAACTCGTTCTGGCGCACCCAACCAAAACACGGAAGGTTGTTGCCACAGCGTGAAGCCACGCTGGGGGTATTCGGGTAGGTGAGGCCGATGCCCAGGAACCCCTGGGTGGCTGCCACCTTGAGCAGCAGCCGGCAGCAGGTGGGAGCCCCACCCGTCCCGGGCAAGAAGACCAGCAGCTCGCCGTTGGACGGTACAGAAGGGTCGACCGCCGCGATGTTGGGGCTATCGGGCGTGCCGATATCGGCGCTGGTGGCACTGGGCGAGACCTCTGTCAGCGTGACGCCCGACAAGGGTGGGGGAGACGTCCCCTCGTGGGCCGCTGGTTCCGTACTTGACGAGGTTGACGAGCAGCCAGTCAAAGAAACGGTGACAACGATCGCGGCCGAACCCAGGGCCGCCCGCCGCCGCCGGTTGGAGTACCAGCTGGAGAAAGAGCCTCCGCCCTCGAGGTGACCATCGGGGCGCCACGTACCCCGAGGCTTCGTCAGCCTGTGCACCCAAACCGCGAGCGAACTCACCATCCTGGGAGACTAATAGCGCCTTGTTAACGAAGTATGTGGTTCCGGTGAGCACTTTGCCGCTGAGACGGGACATAATTTTGGGCATTCCAGCGAGGAGACTGTCATGCGCGTTCTGATCCTTGGTGCCGGCTTCGCCGGACTCGAACTGGCGACGCGTCTGTCCGAAGAAGTACCCGACGAGGTTCAGGTGACCCTCATCGACAAGAGCGACTCCTTCGTATTCGGTTACTCCAAGCTCGACGTGATCTTCGGACGGCAAGCCTTGGATTCGGTGCGCCTTGCCTACCGTGACATCTCGAAACCGGGTGTCGAGTTCCGCCAGGAAGCGGTGCAATCGATCGATCCGGTCGCCCGCACCGTCCACACGGATCACAACACCTACTCCGCGGACGTGCTTGTCATAGCGCTGGGGGCAGACCTCGATCCTGGTGCTACGCCGGGCCTCGTCGAAGAGGGCACAGAGTTCTACTCAGTGGCAGGCGCGGAGCACGTGCGCCAGTTGCTGCCCTCGTTCAAGGGCGGCAACGTCATCATCAGCGTGCTCGGGCAGTTCTTCAAGTGCCCGGCGGCCCCGTTCGAGACCGCGATGATGCTGGACGATCTTTTGAGGAGACGCGGCATTCGCGACGCATCGACTATCAAAGTCATCAGCCCGATGCCCATGCCGATCCCCGTTTCGCATGAGGCATCAGCGGGCATCCTATCCGGCCTTGCCGAACGGGAGATCGAGTGGTGGTCCGAGTCGCTGGTGACCTCGCTCGATCCACGCGCCGGGACGGCGAGCCTTGGTGACGGTCGTCGAGTGCCGTACGATCTCTTCTTGGGCGTACCGGTCCATCGTGCCCCTGCTGTGGTCGAGGACTCCGGTCTGACGGTCGATGGTTGGATTCCGGTAGATCCGGCGACATTTGCCACACGCTTCCCCGACGTTTATGCCGTCGGCGACGTGACGAGCGCTCCAGTGCCTCGGGTTGGCGTGATCGCCGAAGGTGAGGCCCGGACCGTCGCCGAGGTGCTCATTCATCGGCTTCGTCGTGGTGGCGAGCCCGAACCTTACGCGGGCATCGCCACCTGCTATATCGAGTTTGGGGGCGCGGAGGTCGCCAAGTTCGACGTGAACTTTCTCGGCGGACCTGTGCCCTTCGGTCAATACACCGAACCCTCGCTGGAGTTGGCCGCAACGAAACAGCGTTTCGGCTCAACTCGAAGCCAGCGCTGGTTCAGCGTCTCGAAGTGACCACCGTGGGCTACAGGCTCTCGATGTAGCATGGCAGGTAGCACCGGAGCACAGAGCGGGGCGAGGAAGCGAGCATGGTCACCGGCTTTGATCATATGACCCTGCTGGGCACCGACCTCGATGGCGCAAAGCGGTTCTTCGGGCTGCTGGGCTTCAAGGAGTCTGCCAGCGTTGTCGTCTCCGGCGACACGATGTCCAAGTACATGGGAATAGCCGAATGGCAGGCACCACATGACGCTTGTGCTGAGCCGTGCCGGTCCTCGTCAAGAGGTCCAGCTGCTCCGCTTCCGTCACCCAACGGCCCTCGCCGATCCTCAACCATATCTGTTTCAAGGTCGATCGACTCGACGAAACCGTTGCCAGGCTGAACGATCATGGGATCCGAACGAAGAACGAGGTCATGACCTTTCACGACCGGCGTCTCGTTTTCCTGGAAGGCCCGGCGGGGACCACCGTCGAGTTGGCCGAGTGGCTTTGACCGGCGTCGTAGGTAGGAGGCGGTGCCCTGGTTGACGTCGGTCAGCTAGGGCCAACGCCTCACGAACTGGACTCGAGCGACTCGGCGAACGTCGGCCCGGCCAGGATGGCGCCGTGCTCGACTGGCGCAAGGAGCAGAACACCCGCGCTGCTGTTCGCGTCGCCGTCGAAGAAACGCTCGATCGCCTCCCAGAGAAGTTCACACGTCCGTTGTATGCGCAAAAGTGCGATGCGGTGTACCAGCACGTCTTTGACAGCTACTGGGACGACGGGCGCTCAGTTTTATGACCTGGCCGCGTAGCTGGGGTTCCCCGCATTTTTGGTCATCCCTTGGTCATCTGCCGCCGCGAATGGCCTGGACCACGTCCAACGTGAAGGGTCCAGAGACCCTCCCATTGGGTTTGACCAGCTAGGACACCCTCGGTGAGGCTCCCATCGTGGCCCTGTCCTTCCTCTACCGTTTGTTCCGACGCGTGCTCGAGATCGTTCGCGTCCACTGGCCGGATACTGCGGCCAAGGATGCCCAAGTTCTGCAACCCGCTGTGGGCCGCCAGCACCGGAGGTAGCGTGGACTCTTCCCCGGCAGTTGCCAACGGAATGGTCTATGTGGGCTCCACCGACGGCGAGCTTTACGCTTACGGCCTCCCTTGAGCCAGATTGGCCACAAGTGGAGCGGTGTTCCCACTTGCTCGAACTTTCTACGCAGCCCGCGCAAGTCTGGATGACGGTATCTCCGTGTGGTACCGATCTGTCACAGGGTCGAGGTGCTGCGGGGGATTAATCCAAACTGGCTTTGCACAGCGGAAACTCGGCATGGCATCCGACTCGACGGCCAGCTGGCAGCAGGGCGGCCGCCTGGCGACCGATGATGTTGACTTCAGAGCCTTCGAGGCGTCGCCCTTGAACTCCGATGCGCTCCGCTGCGTTCGTTACATGCACGATGTCGAGTACCACACCGTCTGCTATCTGCGAGATCTCCTGCTCACGCCCGCTCATACCGACCCGGTCGTCACGGGCTTCCTCAGCTCGTGGGTGTTCGAGGAATACTGGCACGGAGAGGCCCTGGCAGCCGTGCTCTCAGCCCACGGGGAGCCACACGGAGACAAGAGGGTTACTGAGGTGCGCTCCCGGCTTGGTTGGCGGGACCATGTCCGGCCACTCACGGCCATTCTGGGCGGTTGGATCGCGCGAAGAGACTTTACCGCCATTCACATGACCTGGGGGGCCATCAACGAATGGACGACACAAACTGGCTACGCGTCGCTGAGCCGGCGGGCAGCTCATCCGACACTCTCAGAGCTCTTGGGTCGCATCATGCGTCAAGAGGGCCGCCATATCGACTTCTACTCCACTCAGGCACGACAGCGTCTGGCAGATAGCGCCCGTGCCCGCCACCTTGTCCGGTTCGCCCTCCAGCGCTTTTGGCATCCGGTAGGTGCCGGTGTCATGCCGGCCGAGGAGACCCGATTTCTGACCAGCTATCTGATGGGTGATGAGCCGGGACGAGAGATGGTTGACAGGATCGACCGTAGAATCGACCGGCTGCCCGGCCTCGAGGGACTACATCTGATGCGGGGCGCCGTAACGGCCGGCCTCGATGGTGATGTAACCAGAAACAACTCTTGGACGAGCTGGCGTCGACCGCTGGCAAATGTAGCCGCTTGGCCAGGTCAAGTAGGACGCCAAGAAGGTGTTTGACTGCCGGCATCTACCCTCTGAAGGACCCACAAGTCGTTGGACCATTGCGTCCATACTGGGCACAGGCCGCCGTCGATGAAACAGAGCTAGGCACCGGAGTGGAAGCAGACGTGACTCAGAAGTTTCATGATACGAGCGACGTTGCTCTTGCCGTGGCCCTCGGCAGGTGGCAGGACGACGCGTTGGCAGAGGCCTACAGGCGTCATGCCGGAGCTGTCTACGGACTCGCCAAGCGAGTCACTGGTCAGGTGGGCGTCGCCGAAGACGTCGTTCAGGAGGTATTCCTCCGCCTCTGGAACGAGCCCGAGAAGTTCGAACCAGAGCGAGGCTCGCTACGGTCCTATCTGTTGGCCCAGTGCCACTCGAGATCGGTGGAGAGGCTGCGCTCCGACACGTCGCGGCGATACCGTGAGGAGCGAGCGGCCCGAGAGATCGCCACCAGCTCCTACGACATCGATCACGAGGTCTGGGACCTCACCGTTGCCGAGAGCATCAAGCAGGCGGTTCTGGGTCTTCCACTCGCGGAGCGCAAGGCTATCGAGCTGGCCTACTTTGGCGGACACACCTATCGGGAAGTGGCCGGTATCCTGGGTGAGCCGGAAGGAACGATCAAGAGCCGTATTCGAAGTGGTCTCAAGCGGATTAGTGCATCTCTCGTGGCAGGTGGGGTGAGTGGGCCATGAGGGAGCCGGTGACTCACGCGGAGATTGAAGGCCTCCTTGGCGTGTTCGCACTCGACGCTCTCAGTCCGGCGGAAGCGAGGACGGTAGAACGCCATCTGGTGCACTGCCCGAAATGTCGCGCCGAAGTGGCTAGTCATCGCCAGACCGCAGGTTTTTTGGGCAATGTCAGCGACCTTGCTCCAGAGGGCCTCTGGGATCGGATCGCCGGTAGCCTGGAAGAGGAACCACCCCGCCTGGACCTGGACGCGCTGACACGCAGGCGACGAGGGCAACGTAATCTTTGGGTCCGCGCGGTCTCAGTCGTCGCAGCGGCTGCCCTAATCGCCATTGCCGTCTTGAGCGTCGAGCTGACCAGCCTGAATCACAGGCTCAACCAATTGAACGCCTCCGTGCCCTCCAGCCAGCTGTCTCAGCAGGTGGCTGGCGCCCTAGCAAACCCCCAAGCCCGCCGGGCTGAATTGAGCTCGACCGCTGGCGGACAGACGGCCTCGGCAGTGGTCTTGCCCGATGGCCGTGGGTACCTGATCGCAACCAAGCTGGCTCCCCTGCCCGCAGAGGAGACCTATCAGCTGTGGGGCGTGGCTGGTAGTACGAAGGTGTCTCTGGGCCTGCTCGGCGCGCGCCCCTCCGAGGTCGCCTTCGCCGTCGGATCTGGAACTCATTTCTCTCTTCTTGCCATAACGACAGAACAGGCTGGTGGGGTAGTCGTCAGTAACAAATCGGCCGTGGTCTGGGGTCCACTGTCTTCGGCGTAGCACCACGACATGAGAGCCGGTCATCGCTGCACTCCAAGCGTCGCTTCGATGCCGCGGGTGTCTCCCTCTTCGTCGAAGAGAACGGCAACGTCGACATACCCGAGGCGTGCCATGTCGCCGCGGAGCGCGTCGGCCTGCTTACCACCGAGCTCGAGCAGGAGCGCACCACCCGGTCGAAGGAAGCGCGGGCTGTCGGTAAGGACGCGCCGGAGGATCCCCGTGCCGTCTCGGCCGCCGTCGTAGGACAGCGGCGATTCGAACTCGAGCGTGTCGCGGGGCAGGCTCGCCATCCCAGATGTAGGTACGTACGGCACCACGCCGACGACCACGTCCACGCTTCCCTCGAGGGTGGGCGGCAAGGGGTCGAACAAATCCCCAAGATAGACTTCCACGCCGTTCGCAGCGGCGCATGCTGCAGCGCGCTCGTCGATGTCGGACGCCACGACCCGAGCGCTGGGGTGGTCAGTACTCAAGACCCTGGCGATGGCTCCCGCCCCGGTGCATAGGTCGATAGCCGCACCCTTCGCTGGCAGGCGCTCGGCAGCGCGACGCGCGAGCTGCGAACTCTGCCAGCGTGCCACGTAGACACCGGGATCAACGCAGATCTCCAACCCGCAGAACGAGACGATCCCGATGATCCAGGCGAGTGGCTCACCCCTGAGGCGACGTCCCACGAGCGAGTCGAGGAGCTCGACGCTGCCGCCGGCGCGAGCTAGGAGTTCCCCGGCCTCATCTCTGGCCGCGACGAACCCAGCGTCCGAGAGCAGCGCGGCGAGCGCATTGACGTCGTTCGGGATCGGCATCCTCGCAATTAGACCATGGGCCCGTGAGATCCCGAGACGGCAGGCGTCGCGTCGGCTGGCACTCGCGAGCGAATGCCGACGGGGACAACGCGACGGCAGCGTCCGATAGTGTCAATATCATGAGCAGGAATCACGCGGCCCACCTGAACTCGGTGGAATTGAGGAGCTGGAGCGCCTCCAATTCGGCGGAGCTGCGGGCGCTTGCCCAAGCCGTCGAGCATATCTTCCAGGGCGGTAGCGAGCAGATACCGGTGTTTGCACAGAGTGCCTTCGAGAAGCTGGAGGTCTGCCAGAGGCTTCCCGAAGCGCCCGATGCCGTCGTGGAGGGCTATCTTCAAGACGCATATTTCTTGTTGCGCAGAGGACTCTTTGCCCTGGGAGATAGCGGTGACCTAGAAGGTGAAGGGGGTCAGCTGGCGTCCAGAGGCATCGCAGTCCTCCAAGAGGCGCTTACTCGGCTGCCGAGGCGGTCTTAGCTGCGCTGGCGGATGTTGGAAGGGATCGGCGAATCCCCACACGGTAGGACCCGGGGGACACTCGGCCCCTTCAGGTTGTCTGGTCCGATTGTTGGCTGGTCTGGTCCATATGCTGTCTCTGGGTCTTGACGACCTTCTCGTGACGCCGCACGGACATTCGGAGCTGCAGGACCCGGGCAGTCCCGGCCATCAGCACCACGAGGGCTCCCAGCACCGCAGTTATCAACAGCCAGACCCCTAACGGGAGCGAACCGTGCCAGCCCAGGAACGCAACCTTGGCGTCTTGGGTGTTTTGCGCGATGAAGATCACGACCAATACCAGGAATACCACCCCGGCTCCCACGACAGTCCAAACGAGCCGTGTTCGAGTCCTGCGGACACCTTGAGAATCCATTTCCGACCGTCCCACTGTCAGCTCCCTTCCGAACATGGCGCTACCCAAAACCGGAAGGATAGAAACGAAGGTGCGTCCGTTCTCACTGAGATTCGAGCCCGATAGCCCGGGACCGTCCAGCGGGCCAACCGCTCGGCCCCACGGTCCCGAAAGTCCGCCAGGCCTGCCGTCTCCGGTTCGATGCCGCCGGTCAAAGGCAAGCTGCAGAAGCGGGCGCCAGCTGCGGCGAATGTCGCAGCGACGAGCGCACTGGCTAGGGCCGGCCGCCGCCGGCGGGCGTCGACCAGCGCCAGGACCGTCATGCTCGCGGCGTGGGAGGCGTCCACCTCCGCCCCGAGGGCCAGCACGGCTCGTGTGGGCCGAGAGCCCGAGATCAGCGCTTGGGCCAGGTGACGCGTACCAAGGATTCGCACCACCCGGCGGGTGGTGCGATCGAAAGGTTGGCCGGTCAACCGCCGTGCTCCCAGCCCGGGTGCCACGAGGTGGAGGAGGCCCAGGCCGATGCGAGCTGCGCGTAGGACGATCATCGGCGCCTGGCTCTGAGCATGGCGACTGCGCCGGCACCCACGACACCGGTGGCCGCCGCCACGGTCGCTCCGGCGACGGCGAAGACCGCGCCATAGTGATGCGAGACGCACAGCTGGGCGCTGCGATCCCATGCTCGGCCGTCGAAGCTGCCATGGGCCGTGTAGTCATGACCGTCCGGGCCGTCCGCCGGCTCCCAAAGGTTGGCGGGGGCGTTGGGGTCCTTGGGCGGGTTGCCGGTTTGCTGGGACGAAAACCCGGTGCGAGCCAAGTAGCGGTCCAGGAGCCCAGGGGCCATCGCGTTGGCCGCCGGCATCTGCACCATCGTCACGTGAACGTTGGACTTGTCGTGCAGCAGCTCAACGCAGTGCTTCGTGGAAGCCCTGGATGGCATGCTTGGACCCGCAGTACGCCGTCTGCAGGGGGATGCCCCGGTAGGCGAGGGTCGAGCCCACCTGCACGATCGTGCCGTGGTCCCTGGGAATCATCCGCTTCAGCGCGGCCATGGTGGAATAGACCAAACCGAGGTAGTTGACCTCGGTCACCCGCCTGTCCTCCTCGGGCCGGATCTGGGTGAAGAGCGCGAAGACAGAGGTGAACGCCGCGTTGACCCACACTTCGATGCGTCCGAGGACGGTCTCGGCGCGTTCGGCCGCCGACTCCACCGCCCCGTGGTCGGCCACGTCGGTGGGAATGGCCAGCGCATGGCCGCCGCCAGCCTCCACATCCTTGACCGCTCCCTCAAGGCCAGCTTCGCCGCGGGCCACTAGGCCCACCTTTGCGTCCCGAGCGCCGAACTCCTTGGCGGTGGCCCGCCCAATCCCGCCGCTGGCTCCGGTCACCACCACGACCTGGCCGTTGTTCGCCATGTGTTGTTTCCTCCTCTAGCTCGATGGGAGTCGATGGATTAGTCGATGGAAGCCGGCAGCCGGTTGGACCGGCGTCACGTTGCTTCACCTCGCTCCGTCGGTGGCGGCGTTCGGCCGGCCGGTCAACCCGCCTCCCACGCCCGACTCAGCCGGGTCGCCGACTCCAAGAGCAAAGCATGAACGAAGGCTTGCGGCAGGTTTCCCCGCAGTTGGCGCTGACCCACGTCGAACTCCTCGGTAAGCAGCCCGGGCGGCCCGCAGGAGGCCCGATTGCGCTCGAACCAGGCGACGGCCTCGGTGGGTCGACCCTGCTGGTGTGTGGCGAGGGCCATGAGGAACCCGCACAGCAAGAACGCCCCTTCGGTTTCTTCCAGGCGCCGCTCGTCGTGACGGAAGCGGTAGACATAGCCGTCCTCTCCGAGGTCGCACTCGACGGCTTCGAGGGTGGACACGCTGCGTGGGTCCCCCGCCGGCACCGCTCCACGGATGGCCGGGAGCAATAGGGCTGCGTCCACCCGCGGGTCGGTGGGTGACCGCTGCCAGCGCCCGCTCGGGTGCACGCAGTCCGAGGCGGCGTCGGCAAGGATGACGTCGGCCAACCCTCTCCAGTCGGCGGCCTGGTGAGGCAACGCATTGGCCGCCATGGCCCGCAGCCCGGCGACGCACATGAGCCGGGAGTGGGCCCAGTGCTGGTTGTCGAGCTCCCAGATGCCGGCGTCGGCGTCACGCCAGCGGCTCTCGAGGGCTGTCGTCGTCGCATCCACAGCCCGCCAGTGCTCGCTGTCCAGGCGGTCGTGGCGGGCGGCGGCTGCGAAGAGGAGCAGGGCCTCTCCGAGGGAGTCGAGCTGGAACTGGCCGTTGACCCAGTTGCCGATCTTGTCCGCCCCTCCCGGGTAGCCAGCCAGGTGGGACAGCCGGCGCTCGTCGGGCACGGGGCCGCCGTCGACGCGGTAGGCCGGCTTGAGCTCGGGACCGTCGGCCAGGATCCGCTCGGCGATGAAGTGCACGGCGTCATCGAGGAGCGGGTGGGCCTTGGTGACCGACGCCGCCTGGCCGGCGTAGGACTGGTCGCGTATCCAGGCGTAGCGATAGTCATAGTTGGTTCCGGCGTCGGCCCGTTCTGGGAGGGACGTCGTGGCGGAGGCCACCATCCCGCCGCCGGCGCTGGTGAGTCCCCGCAGGACGGCGTAGGAGTGCCGGGCGTCGCGGCGAGCCGAGATGTCGCCGAGGTCGGGGACGGCGCCGGCCCACGCGGCGGCCGTCGCCTCCCATGCCAGGTCGGCCGGGACCGCCTGTCCGGAGAAGGGCCGCTCCGAGATCTCCAGCACCAGGTCGTGTTGGGCGGGAGGATGCAAATCCAGCTCTGCGACCAGCGCGCCGCCGGGGACGGCTTTGGCATCCGCGACGCCCGACCAACGCAGACCGAGGGGGCCGGTGCGGGCTCCCCAGACGCCATCGTTCTGTTTGACTGAGTCCATCGGGAAACGGCCGAAGCCGGATCGGGCGTCGAGCACCACCCGGACCTTGGCCTCGCCCTCGACGGCGATGATCCGGCGCAGGACCACCGCCGTGTGAGGGTCGCCGGGAAACGCCAGTGCCTCTCTACACTCCACGATGCCGGCCGAAGCGACCCAGCGGTCACGCCATATGAGCGACCCCTCCTCGTAGTGGCCACCCCAGACGAAACGCGAGACCGACGGGGTGACCGCGTAGAAGCCGCGGCCGCCGATCAGCGACGAGAAGACAGCGTCGGAGTGCCACCGCGGCGCGGACATCCAGACGAAATCGCCCCTGGGGCCGACCAGAATCCCCCGCTCGCCATCGGCCAACAGCGCGTACTCCCGCAGCACATGGGGCGGGTATTCCGAGTCGAAGTCGGGATATGTCTTCTCTGACATGTCAGGTCTCCTCCGTCCCGCTCCGAGCACCCAAGGCAAATCCGGCCGATGGGGTGGGTTCGACTGGCGGAACTTCTCCAGCCAGGTCCGAGCATCTCGGAGAAGAACTCGGTGCATGTGGTATGTGCACCCAGTCCACCGTGTTCCGCAGGATCGGATTCCTGGAAGTGTCAGTGCGGATTGGTTGTACCCGAGTGCTGAGAGTGAAAACGTCGGGTGTACCGCTGGGCCATGCCTGGCCTGACGATCTGCTGCGCCCGATCGACCCGTTGTTTCCGTTCCGGTGCCGAGGGTATAGGCCACATTGAGTAAGACGCGTGCAAGCAGAGATCAGAGGAAGGACGGGCGTGGCAAAATCGACCAAGAGAGCTGACAAGGCGGTTGCTAGTGGGACCGACACGCGAGTTTGGGCGGATGGCTCGATCGGGGAGGGCACCAGCACTTCTCAAGCGTCCGAGCTGTTGGCATCGTTGAAGCGAGCGGAGGAAGAGCTCAGGCGGGCTCAACAGCAGCTCAAGGAGTTACACCCCGATATCTAGGCTTACGGCCGCAGGCCTGGATGGTCCACGACCTACTCGCACCGTCTACCTGCTTCGTATCAGCTGCCTGCGGCACCGGCTCTATGCCCAGCCGAGTTCGTCGAGCCGAGAATCACTGAGGCCGAAATGGTGTGCGACCTCGTGAATGACCGTCTTGCGCACTTGAGCGACGACTTCGCCCTCGCTTGAGCACACCTGGCAAATGGTCTCCTGGTAGAGGGTGATGCGGTCGGGCATCACCCCGGCGTAGCTGATTGGTCCTCGGCGAGTAAGCGGCACGCCTTGGTAGAGCCCGAACAACGAACGTCCCTGGGCCTGGCCCTCGACAACCACCGCGACGTTCTCCATGACCGCGCCCAGCTCTTGCGGGAGCGAGTCGAGGGCGTCGGCAACGAGCTGCTCAAAGCGTTCTCGTTTCATGACGAACACGCCGGCAGGCTACAGCGGTTGCGACCGTCTGCCACCTGGGCGGCTCTTGGAGGCCAGGGCGGCTCGGGGCGAGCCGTTCGGGTGGTGAGGTCGGGTGGAGCGGCTCCCTTTTTGGATCAAGAGAGCCTTTGAAGAGCCTCTGCGTTGGCGCGCCGTCCAGTAGGCGATTTACGGGAGGGCCTGAACGACTTGCCCGTTTGCAGTGAGGGCGACCTCGATGTTGCCCCGAGTAGCGTTCGAGTACGGACACACCTCATGGGCCGCCTTGACCAACTCGAGGGCGAGTGCAGGGTCGGTGACCGCTGGGAGCGTGACGTCGAGCGACACGCCCAGTTGGAAGCCGCCGGCGCCGGTCGGTGACAGCATCACCTTGGAGTCGATCACCGCTTCGCCGGTCTCGCGCTTCTGGCGTCGGGCCACAGCGCCAAGTGCGCTCTCGAAGCAGGCGGCGTAGCCGATGGCAAAGAGTTGTTCTGGGTTGGTACCGCCAGCGTCGCCACCCATCTCCTTCGGGAGCCGTAGGTCCACCTCGAGCGTGCCGTCAGATGTAGCGCCATGGCCGTTTCTTCCCCCCGCGACATGTGCTTCAGCAGTGTAGAGAACCTTGGCCATCATCTCTCCTGTCCGTGATCTTCGCGTGGCTACGCTAGCGGGGTGAGCCCGCAAGAGGTCCACGTGCGACGTCTTCCATGACTCGGGCAAGACTCGCCGCGTCGTCTTTGAGTTAGCGTTCTTCTTGAGCCCCTTATAGCCCTGTCATCAGGCCGGGCATCGCGAGCGACACGGCGGCGGCACGGAGTGCATCAAGGCCAGCAGTGTCTCCCCTGGTGACGAAAGCACGCAACACAAGTACCGAGGCGACGCTGTCCGTCGTGGATGGCCGCGGGGGCAGCCCGCTCATGTCACCTGTGATCTCCGCCCGGAGGGCCGTGGCTGCGGCCTCCGTTGGCTGGGCGTGGAGCACTCGGGCAGCGCCCGCCGCGCGCTCGAGCCAGGGTCGCGCCTCGGCAGATCGTCCGGCCAGAGTAAGGGCCAACGCATACAGGATCCCGGCCGAGTCGCCTATCGGCCCGAGGTCTGGCCGCTCGGCATGCTCGAAGCGAGCAAGGGCCTCCTCGAGGCGGCCAGCCATTATCAACTCGGCTTGGACGACCAGCCGCGCCACAACGACGACGGGGTCCGGTGAGGTGTCGGGCGGGAATGGAGGTGCTGCACCCGAGGCTCCACTGGCGACAGTAACTGCGAAGCTCGCCGCCCAACCGAGCCAGGGGTCGTTGTCGTGCAAGCCGCCAGCCACCCGCTGGAGGGCGGCTGCATGCCTGGCGGCTTCGTCCAGCCGCCCGCTGAAGCGCGTCATAATCGCCAGAAGGCTCCAGGCGTGTATGGCCATCTCGCTGGCGCCCAGCTCTTCGGCGACGTGGGCCAAGCGGCGGGCGAAGCCCTCAGCCTCGGCCATGTCCTCGGTCCCGCCAAAGAATGATCGGAAGAAATGGTGCCAGGCCAGCGTGGTGAGAATCGTGATCTGCTTTGAGCGGTCACCCGCGGCGTCGGCGAACTCAAGGGCGTCCCCCAGCCATTCGGGCACGCGCCTGTCGGCTGGCTTGGCAAGGCAAAGGAACGACGACGTAGCTACGCCGCCACCCCGGTCGCCGATCTGTTGGAACAGCTCCAGGCCGCGCTCGAGCTCGACTGCGGCCTCCTCCATTCGGCTCAGGTAGAAGTACGCGACGCCAGCGTTGGCGTGCGCCCATGCCTCCTTCGCCGTGTTGCCGATGGTACGCCAACGTGCCCCCGCCGCGGCCAGACGAGGAAGCGCCCACTCAGGGTCGGTGAAGACTTGTGTGTTTGCGGCGGTGTGGTCTCGCTCGATGGCGACAGCCGGATCGGCAGGGTCGTCTTGGACGAGGTCCAGAGTCCGCAAAGCTTCCTCGTGCTTGCCGCATAGTGCCTGAACCCTGGCCAATTCCAAAAGCGCCGACGAGCGTAAACAGCCGAGGGCCATGGCTCGCTCGAGGAAGGCCAGCGCATCGAGGTGCCGAGAGGCCTCGATGAACGCTTCGCCTGTTTCCGCAAGGGCTTCTGCGGCCTCGGCCGCCACTGCCTGGTCGTCGCCGAGGTATTGAGCCGCTCGGTCGAGGTGACGGGCCCGTTCTTCTGGGCGCGCCATGAGGTCGGCCGCTTGGCGATGCAGTTGCCCTCGAAGTCCCCGGGGTAGAGTCTCGTAGGCAACTTCACGTAGCAACGAGTCGATGGTGTCGTAGCCTCCGTCGGGATCGCGGCGCAGAAGCCCGCAGTCGACTAGGGATTCCAGCATTGACGCGGTGTCGGATGACCCGAGGGCTCCGACCTGGTCGGCGGTGACGGCGTCACCTACTACGGCAACGTGCTGGAGCGCTAGCTTCTGGCCAGGCTCCAGTGCATCGAGTCGGGCAGCCAAGAGTGCCTGCAAGGTGGCAGGGATCGCGGCCTCGGCTGATGAGACGGTAACACTCACCATCATCGACGAGCGACCCTTGAGCACGAGCCATGGCCACAAGCTCGCGGATGTAGAAGGGGTTACCGCTCGCCCGGTCTACAAGGAACTCGGCTGCCTCATGGGCGAGCGGCTTGTCGCCGACGAAGGCGTGAGCCAGTGCCGCTGAATCGCTCTGACTAAGGGGGGCTAGCCGGAGGGTCGTGGAGGCTGGGAAACGGGTGAGCCACTCGCCCAGCTCGGTTCGTCCGGCCAGCACCATGAGCAAGGCCATATTGTTCGATCGACCGGCCAAGTCGGCAAGCAGTTCGAGCGTGCGGGCGCCGCTGCGGTGCATATCGTCGATCATGATCAACAAGGGCCGGTTGCGAGACTTTGCCTGCAGGAAGCGACCAAGTGCCCAGAGCTGTTCTTGGTGTAGCCCAGCCGGGTCGATCGCCTGGAGCGACGGGTCCAACTCGCCGGCAATCGATCGCAGTCGAATGCTCACCTCTGGTTCGGTTACGGGGCCAAGCTGACCGATGACTTCCGTCACCACTCCAGCCCCTCCCATCGAGCCGTATCCCGGGTACGTCGCCCGGACGACGCTGCCGTCGAACTCGGCCACCCGCGCCAACTCGCTCAAAAGCCGCGTCTTTCCCGAACCCGCATCGCCGCACAACAAGACGACATTGGTCTGGAGATCACGACGCACGCGCCGCCACTGCGCTTCGAGATACGCAAGCTCGTCTTCGCGGCCCACGAGCCCGAGTGATTCCGCTGCAGGCTCGACTTCGACGGGCTGGAGGCTGACTGCCTTCCATACCTCGACTGGCTCCTGTTTGCCCTTCAGCAGCACTGGCTGGCGTTCGTCGAACCTGACGCGGTGACGAGCCAGCTCAGTAGTGAGCCGTCCACAGAGAACCTCTCCAGGGACTGCCGCCTTCTCGAGGCGAGCGGCTACGTTGACCGTGTCACCGATGACGGTGATCTCGCCGGCTCGGCCGATCGCCCTAGCCATCACCTCGCCCGAGTTGATGCCGATGGAGAACGCGAGATCACTCCCTAACCTCTGCATGGCCAATCCCGCTGCCACCGCCCGCTCGGCGTCATTGTCGTGCGCCACAGGGACGCCGAACACCGCCATCACTGAATCACCCATGTACTTGTCGACGGTGCCACCGTGCTCGGCGATAACCTCAGTGAGCTCTCGGAACGCACGGTCGACCATGCGCGCTACGACCTCTGGATCGGTCCGTTCGGCCAGAGACGTGAAGCCCACAACGTCTGCGAACAAGACGGTCGCCAACTTGCGTTCTTCGACACCCAGGGACCTCGTGCTGAACGGTCGCTGTCCAGGGCCGTCCCGCATTGCCCGCAGAAGCGCTGGCCCCCGGGATTGGCTGTACCACAAGAAGGACATTCGGTGACCGCCAACGTTGTGGCGCACTGGCCGCAGAATCGATTCCCGTCGGGGTTGGGAGTAGCGCAAGTGGGGCAGACGGGCACGGTGATCAACGTAGCCCGTCTCGACCCTGTTCCCGGCTCTGGCGCTAAAGGACGGGCTACCTGGTGGACCACAAGGGGCGCTCGGGCCCGGTCGTCGGCGTCGACGTCGGCGTCGTCTCGCCGAGCTCCACGGAATCGAGCGTAACGCCCTCCGCCCCGCTTGAGCCAGCGAAGAGCTCCTCCTTCACAGCTCCTCTCGGGTTCGTACCCCGGTAAGGCGGACCACCGTTAGGGGCCGCTTCTGACGGAGAACTACCAGTCGAGTGCGAGGAAGGAGATACGGTTGCGGTGCATGGAGCAGGTGATCGAAGTCGTGGAGAAATTGCTTGCTAACGACGTCACCGGAATCGCTTTGGCCGTAATCAAGGACGCGAGGGTCATCCTCTGTGAGGGCTTTGGTGTTGACGACCTTCAGGACTCGCCTCCCGTCTCGAGCGGGACAGCATTCCCCGCCCAGTCGCTGACAAAGCCAGTACTCGCGACGGCAGTCATGCACTTCGTCGAGACGGGCGACATAGCTCTGGATGAACCGGTCAACGCTCACCTGAGGGACACCCGGCTCAAAAATAGCTGGGAGAAGGAGTTCCCCGTTACGGTCCGGCACCTCCTGACTCACACTGCCGGGCTACCGGAATGGACGGGGTGGCACTCGACGATCTCGGTCGAAGACGAGGTGGCCAACCATCTGGCTACGGAGGTTCGACCCGGGACACACATGATCTATTCCAACGGGGGCTACGACACGCTCGGTTGTCTTTTGTCGTCCCTGGCGGGCGAGCCTTGGGATCGTGCGGTTACCGAATTGGTCTTAGAGCCTCTCGGCATGTCGTCAAGCGCAATTGGAACGCCGCCTGAAAACTGGATCGATCGGGCCACCGGCCACGTTCGAAGCCAGTTCGACAATACCTTCCTCCGTATCCAAGCCCCTCCTTGGCCGTATGAGCCGCCGCCACCGTCTGGTTCACTGGTCTCAACGGTAGAGGATCTCGCGCGCTTTCTCATCGCCCATTTTGGCGGAGCAGGCGGGATCGGCTCCCCCAACACGGTTGCTGACATGCATCGACTGCATGCAGCCCTTGGACCGGGTGGTGGGGGAATGGGGCTTGGGTTCCGCGTCGACAGACGACGAGGTCGGGACTTCATCTGCCACGGTGGCGATGGCGTGGGCTTTACGAACTTCATAGGCGGCTACCCCGTTGAGGGTGCTGGTGTGGTGGTGCTGATCAATACGGCTGGCGCGAGCAGGCCCGATCCGGGTTGGTTAGTGCCGCCTTGGGTGCTGTTCTCGACGAACGCTTCGATCCCCGCTCGGGCCGGTTGGCTAAAGGAGCCCTTCTTGGCTACCGATCTACGTACTGGGGCATCCGTGCAACGCTCGAACAGAGCGATGGCGAAACAAGTCTTACAACGGTATCTGGCTCAATCCTCTCTGGAGAGACAACAAGCCAGCTTGTTCCACTCAACAAGCGTTGGGTGGGCCAAGGAGGGATGTTCGACGGCTGGGAGCTCGATATCGTCACAAATGAGGATGGAGGTTGGCGCCTGTACGGAGGCGTCTACCCTTTCGAGTTCGTTGCCAACCCGACGCCGATCGTGCGTGTGCCGACGATCGTGGACGAACGGGCCGAACTGGATGGATGTTGGAGCGGTACCGCCGAAACACCGTTTGGCGAGGTGCCAGTGGATATACAAGTAGCTCCTCCGGCGAGGGTCACGGTATCGGTACTACAGGGTGAGCAGCTACCGGTTGTTGACGCGAAGACCACGGCGGGATGGCTAACCGGTCGCTTCACCTTCGATCTCCCGGGGATCGGCACCATGACCGTCTTTTTGCGGCTGGGTTTCGTCGGTGATCGGTTGGAAGGCATGGTCTACGCGCGTGGCGACATCGGCGAGTTCGCCATGCCCACATCCCTAACACGCAATCCTGGGCAACCGGCGACGGAGTCTGTGTAGCCGGTCAGGGAGGCGGCATCGATCGTCCCTCGGTAGGTTGTGATCGAACTGGACGATGGTCCTGGCGATAATGGCACGGGAGTCGCGGGTCACTGGTCAGGAGGAGAGCCGCTTCACGAGGAGGCCATGTGAACTACGACAGGGCGCGAGTGCTGCTCGCCACCGAGCGTGCCCGAGTGGAGGAGCTTCTAGGCGATACTGCCACGGCTGGGCAAGACAACCGGACGGCGGCTGACGAGCAGGGAGATATGTTCGATCCTGCGGAGCCGCTGATCGCGGAGGGTACCGACGACGCTGTCACGGCGAGTTTGCGCGATCGACTTGACTCACTCAAGCGGGCGGAACAGCGCCTTGAGGCCGGCACCTATGGCCTCTCGGTCCAAAGTGGGCTTCCAATTTCGGAGGCTCGTCTCGAAGCTGATCCGGCCGCAGAGCTCACGCTCGAGGAGGCTGAGCAGGGTCCAGAGGGTGCACGGTGACGGTCCCGCCACGGGTCGGTCCCTCATAAGCGCGCGGCAAGGGTGATGTGGTGCCCGGCGTCTGACAGCTGGGGCAAGTATGCAGGACACGAGATGCATGCGAAACGCGAGCTAGGGGTATCCTTGTGTTCGTGGTCAAGGTTCTGTTGGTCCTTTTGTGCTTTTTCTTGCCGTTTCTGGCGGTGCTGCTGAAGGAGGGACCCAGCATCAAGGTCCTTTGGGCTTTTCTGCTCCAGCTTCTGGGGCACATTCCGGGCGTGATCTACGGAATCTGGGTGGTAGTCAACGACTGAGCTGTTGGCTGGGTGTCTGAAGAGTCGGCTCTGAGAGGGAGTGGTTAGCCGCGCCTAGGCGGCCCGTTTCTTCGGTTCTATGCTTTAGTTCCCGGGTTCGGGACCGGCAAACAGCTGGTCCTAGGAAGGGCCATGGTCGGCGCCAGATGGCGCTGGCGTGGGGCTCAGCGGCCAAGCAGTTCGTCCAGGCGCTCATATCCTTCGCGGACGCCATCCTCCATGCCGCCGGCGACAACGCGTCGCGTGCCTGGGAACGATTCGACCAGCGACGTCGATGTCAACGGGTGTGGCCCCCGCCGAGGTTGTCGAAGAGGAGGCGTTCTATGGCCACTCCGTCCGGTACGCCCTCGAAGGTGAAGGTTTGGAGGATGAGCTCTGAGAAGCGAACCTCATGGAAGCATCCCACGGAAGCCGAATTTGTTGCCTTCGCTGATGTGCAGATGGCGGTACGAACCGCCAGTGCGACAGTCGTAGTGGTCGATGCGCATCTCGTGGTCTCGGGGCCCGAGCCATTGGACGACCAGATGGGGATCGGGGTGGGCCCGGAAGACCTTTTCGGGCGAGGCGTCGAACTCCCGGATAATCCTCACGAGGGGAACGTCGGGGTCGGCACTGATCTCGGTCTCGTGGGTTCTCCTGGTCACGTCGGTGTTCCTTTCTGGAGTGGCTTCGGTAGTGGGGTTGACTCGTCGCCGGGCATCGTCTGGAGGAGGTCGTCGAGGCGGCGGTAGCGCTCCTCGGCCTCGCGGCGGTATCGCTCGATCCACTTCGTCATGAGGTCGAAAACCTCGGCTTCGAGGTGCGCCGGCCGACGCTGAGCCTCCCCCGTACGACTCACCAGACCAGCGTCCTCAAGCACCTTGAGATGCTTGGAGACAGCCTGGACGGTCACCTCGTATGGTTCGGCCAGTTCATTGACGGTGGCGTCTCCAGCAGCGAGCCTCGCCATCATGTCGCGCCGGGTGGGATCGGCCAGGGCCGCGAACATCCGGGAGAGCGGGTCACCCGCCACAGCGTTCCTCAATGTACCCAACCATTCGGTTGAACAACCAGGTGATAGGGAGCACTTTGTCAACCAGTTGGTTGAAGAACGTGGCGTGCATCACCGGGCGGGCGGGTGTGGGTTTTCGATGGCGACACGCACAGCCTTACTATCCGGCGGAGCAAGAGGGTGCCGCCGAGCTGAGCGAGTTGCCTCATGAGAGCAAGGGCTCGGTCAGCACGGTGACGCGGGGCGCCGGTCCGCAAGGGTCTGGTCGAGTGGGTGCGGTCTCGTGGCGAGCACTTCGGCCGTTCTCAGGCTCACCCAGAGACCTTGGACCCTTTAGGCTCTGGCGGAAGGGCCCGACCATCGTGGGATTCCGGCATTTTGGAAGGGAGAGGCGAAGTGGCCATGCTCATCGACTCCGATACCCACCTCTTCGAGCCGCCGGGAATGTGGCAAGACTACGTCGACCCGGAGGATCGTGACGTTGCTCTTCATATGGAAACGGACGACCTCGGTTATACCTGGCTGATGTTTGGCGATCGTCGCCTGAGCTTGGGAGCCCCGCATAGCCCCGGTGACGTCGACGGCATGGGTTCCTTTCGCCAGCGCTGGCTCGCAGGGTTGCCTGCTGACTTCGATTACGAAGGCTTCACGGCGGCCTATTCCGACCCCGTCGCTCGTCTTGGCCAGTTGGATCGTGCCGGCTTAGACGCTTCGATCATGTTTCCCAACTACGGGATAGGTTGGGAGCGGCCCCTACAGCACGATTTGCGCGCCACCCTGGCCAACATGACCGCGTGGAACCGTTGGATCGTCGAGATAGCGGCACAGGGTAGCGGAAGGCTCCATCCAGTCGCCCACCTAAGCCTTCAAGATTTCGCGTGGCTCGAACCTCAGTTGAAGGCTCTTGCTGCTGGCGGCATCCGTCTGGGGTTGATCCCGCCGGCGCTGGTGGATGGGCGACCTTTGTCGCATCCCGAGCATGATCGCATCTGGGCCTCGTTTGTCGACCACGAGATCACGCCGGTTCTTCACGTGGCCAATCAGCCTCGTCCATTTGACGAGGCCTGGTACGGAGAGGAGTTGGAGGCGGGAATCACTCCGCTCAGCGTTGTCTTCCTATGGACCGGGGCGGCCCTCGCGTTGACTGATCTGATTCTGAATGGCGTTATGGAGCGCTATCCCGACCTTCGGGTTGGAATCATGGAGCTGTCAGCACGGTGGGTACCCCAACATTTGCAGATGATGGATGGCGGTTACCGTCACACGGCCCGTTTCAACGGGGAATGCACGAAGCTGTCTCTCATGCCAAACGAGTATTTCCGTCGCCAAGTGCGGGTAGCCGCCTTCTCGTACGAGCAGCCGCGTCGACTAATGGCACAGTCTGGCGACATCTTCATGGCCTGCAGTGACTATCCCCACACCGAGGGAACGCTAACCCCGGTCGAGGACTACAAGGCTAATGGGTTAGTTCCAGAACAAGACTGCGCTGGTTTCTTCGGAGGCAATGCAGCCTTTCTGCTAAGGGAGCCGCTCCCGGGTTGATCACGGGTGACGATCAAAATTGATTGACACTCAAAGTTGCTCACCTCAGCCCATTACTCTTGCTCCTTCGACCAGGATCGCATTCTTCGGTCTACTCGGCGTGATCCACATCCTCGATGTGGGAGCTCAACATCCACTGTTGACCGAAAGGTCGCGTAGCCGCCCGCCGCGGTCGCCGTAAAATTGGCTGACTAGCGGAAAGATCACTTCGCACCCCGCCTCCGTGGCCCGCCTGCCGATCTCCTCTGCACGAGAGGCCTCGGCGTAGAAGTCCGCCACCCTACAGAGCCACCAGCCCGGAGACCATACTTGGGATCATGACGACCGTTAGTCAGCGCACCGCATTTGGTTCCCCGAGATGATGGCCGTCTGCTTCACAGGCGGCCCGATCTTGACCATGGACTCTGTCAGAACCGGAGCCTCGGTCGTAGTGATCGATCACGGTCGCATCGCTGCGGTGGGTGACCGGGGGCTTCTGGAGGCTCATCGCGGTACTGAGGTGGTTGATCTGGCGGGCAGAACGCTCGTGCCAGGTTTCATCGATGCCCACAACCATTTGTGCATTGCTGCTCTGCACCCGGCGTGGGCCGACCTCTCGTTGGTCAGCTCGGTAGAAGAACTACGAGCCGCCCTTCTCGAGCAAGCCGATCGTGAGCCGAGCGCTGCTTGGCTGCGGGGGGCAAATTGGAATGACCTATTTACAGGATTCGTCCCCCACCGGCGAGATCTCGACGAGCTCGAGCTGCACAAGCCCATCATGGTTGCGCACTACAGCCTTCATCAAGGAGTGGTTGATTCCGAGGCTCTCGACCTGCTGGGCATCAGCGCGAGCACACCTGATCCTGAGGGGGGTTTCATAGGGCGCGATGCGAACGGGACAGCCAACGGTTTGCTCGTAGAAAGGGCATGGAGCGAGGCCCACGCGCGATCGTTGGCCGCGTATTCAGATCTTGATCGCTGGGGCGAACACATCGCCGCTCGAGCTAAGCGGCTTGTGGGTGACGGCATCACCTGCGTCCACGATGCCGCCTGTCCGCCCGAGGCCGAGCACGTCTATTCGGCGCTGGCTGCCAGCGAGAAGATGCCGATTTCGGTGCTTATGATGCCTCACCCTTTGGCCCTCCTCGGGAGGCTCGAGCACCAGCGTCTGGAAGGCCCGATCACGGGCGAGGGCTCCGAGACTCTAAGGGTGGGACCCGTGAAGCTCTTTGCCGACGGGGGAGTCG
Organism: uncultured Actinomycetes bacterium; assembly: GCA_963736925.1. GTDB lineage: Bacteria > Actinomycetota > Acidimicrobiia > Acidimicrobiales > CAVTQP01 > CAVTQP01. The sequence continues at coordinate 2,301,840 of CAVTQP010000003.1, read as the reverse complement.
CGCCTGCTCTCGACGTCAGCATGGGTGGACGTCGATTCAGATTTGGTATCCGCTTCGACGAACTGGCCGAAGGGGTAGACGCAGCAGCCAGGCATGGTTTCCGGGTGGCGGTTCACGCGATCGGTAACCGGGCATTGGCTGACGCGATCGAAGCCTGCTCACAGATCTCGACTGAGTACCGCGATGTCGATCACCGTTTCCGGGTAGAGCACGTCTCCCTGGCCTCGGTTGCCCAAGCCCGCCAGATGGCTTCGCTCGGAATGGTGGCCGTAGTGCAGCCGGCGTTCTTCATCACATGGGAGAGGCTGTCAAGGATACGGTGCTGGATGACGCGATCTGGTTGCCATTCGGGGAGCTCTCCCGTGCCGGAGTTCCCTTGGCGGCATCCTCCGACGACCCGTGCACCTTTCACGAGCCGCTACGCGGCTCATATCACGGAGCCACTCGAGTTACCCGTTCCGGTTGGATCCTTGATTCTGAACAAGCGGTCGACTTGGTCGAATGGCTCCGGGCTTACACGGCTGGTGCCGCCTACGCGGGCGGCCAAGAGCACGAGAGAGGACGCTTGAGGCCTGGGTTGCGCGCCGACCTGGTCGTTCTAGAAGGAGCGCTGGGGGCCGACGATATGCCTGCGGTATCCCAGACTTGGGTGGGAGGCAAACTCGCTTACGATTCGACCTGGGCTGTTCCGTGATGGTGTCGAACGTGATCCCGGCAGCTCTCGGGAACGTCTAGATGTCTCGGTTCCATCCGGGGCATTGTGGAGTCATTCAGGATCGCGATGCATGGTCCATATCGGCGGGCAACCTCGAGCCATGAGCTCCTCGACGAGCTGAAAGCCTTGCCGTCCATACCATGGCAGGTTCTCTGCCTTCTGCGTCTCCAGGTACGCCGGCACACCTTGCTTGTCACAACGGTCCAATACCGGCTGGAGCAGAGAGGAGCCGGCGCCACGGGTTTGGAATGCGGGATCAGATCCCAAGAGCGCGAGATACCAGTGCGCCTCTGAAGTGCGGCGGTGGGCCCGCTGAATGACAGCTTCCAGTCGCATGCCCGAGAGCAACCGTGATCCGAGCCGTGCTATGGACCGCACGTCCCGAAGGTAGCTTGTCACGTCCCGTCGTGCACCGCGTGGATAGCCACCCGGAGGTAGCCAAACAGCGACACTCGCTACCGTGTCGCTAGCGCGTGGCGACCCACACCTCGTTGAAGGCGCGGGCATCAGCTACGAGTGATCCCATGAAGGTCAGAGCGGCGCGAGCTTGGCTGAGCGGGTCGGGGATGAGGAAGTTGAACAGCGGGTCACGGTAAAAGGCACGCGCAAGACAGCCAACCGCGGCAGGATGCTCTCGTGGATGCATCCGACTTACATCAAACGTGCTCATGCTTGTCGAATCTAACTGCTCGGAGATCCGAAAACTGACCCCACGGTTTCGGCCCCTCGGGGAGAAGCGCAGCGATCAAGGTGTCACCGACCCGTTTGCCGTAACGCTCGGGCGTCTGTTCAGGCCGGGTACGAGATCCCCATCACGTCCATGGCCTTGTTCAGCGACTGCCCACGATGACTCATACGTCGGCCATTGGGGAAAAGACCGCCAAGCCAGGTTTGATGAAGAGGGAGCTCTACGTCTGACTATGCGCCTAACTATTCGATAATCTAAGGGTATGCTCGCAACTGAGCTCGGAGACATCGCGAGTCCTCCGACGTCCGAGTCGCGAGACGCTGCCGCCAAAGCAGCGAGGAACCAGTGAGGCGAGGCCCGGCGAGTAGCCGACCACTGGGAGGGTCACGAAATTGCCGGGCGTCGGATGGGACGGGCGATGGCGCGTCCCCGTTCATGCCTGTGGCTGTTGAGTCCCGCTACCAGGCCCCGAAGGCCACAATCGATCCCGACCGGGCCAAGAGCTGGCTTCGGCGGGCCATGCCGATCGTGTTGGCTCACAAGAGGATCTTCGTGACATCTCTGGTGATGTCCTTCTTGGGGCTGGTGTTGCAAGTCCAGATTCCCAAGTTGCTGGGCGACGCTGTCAGCAACTACCACCGCGTAGGCCTGAGCCGCTACGTGTACATAGTGCTGGTTCTGGGAGTCCTGGCCGGCCTGAGCGGTTACATCTCCCGCCTCTTCTTAATGAGGACCGCCTACAACATCGAGTTCGATCTGCGGAACGTCATCTATGACCACCTGACTGGCATGTCGTTCTCGTTTTACGACCGTGTGCAGTCCGGCCAGCTCATATCGCGTGCTAACTCCGACATCCGGTCTGTTCAGATGTACCTTACGTTCGCCCCGGCGATCCTCGTGCAGTGCGCTATTGCGGTGGTCGCTTTTGGCTACATGCTTTCCATAAGCGTGCCTCTGGCCTTCGTAGCCATGCTGACCATGCCGTTCGTCTACGTCCTGGGCGTGCGGATGCGGCGGTCAATGTTCCCAGTTTCCTGGCTCATTCAGTCGAGACTGGCGGATGTCGCCATGCTCGTCGACGAGAACATCAACGGGGTCCGGATCGTGAAGTCGTTCGCCGCCGAGCCACGGCAACTACGGCTGCTGGCCAGAGCGGCTGACCGTCTGCAGTGGTCATACGTAAAGGATGCCGACCTCAGGGCCAAGTTCACCCCCACGGTCCAGAACCTGCCCCAGGTGGGCCTGGCCCTAGTTCTGCTGGTAGGGGGCTACCTCGTGGTCAACGGGCATCTGCAGGTGGGCGACATCCTCACGTTCAGCTTCTACATCGTGATGCTCCAAGCGCCGTTCCAGATGCTGGGGATGCTCATCATGCTGGGCCAGCGGGCGTCTGCATCTGCCGGACGCATCTACGAGATACTCGACGAGCGGCCAACGATCGTGGACAGGCCCGGAGCCGTGGATCTAGTGATCTGCGATGGCGATGTGAGATTCGATTCCGTCGACTTCTCTTATGCCGAGGGAGGCCCGCTCGTGCTGTCCGGGCTCGACCTACGCCTTCGTCCAGGGGAGATAGTCGCGATGGTTGGTCGCACCGGAGTCGGAAAGTCAACGGCAGCCCGATTGTTGGCTCGATTCTACGATGTGAGTAGCGGCGCGGTCCGCGTCGACGGGCACGACGTGCGCAGTGTGACCCTAGCCAGTCTGCGATCGAAGATCGGGATCGTGCTCGACGAGCCGTTCCTCTTCTCGGCCTCGATCAGGGACAACATCGCATATGGCAGGCCGGATGCTGATTTCGCCGACGTCGACGCGGCGGCAAAGGCTGCGGGAGCCTACGAGTTCATTCGCGACTTGGTCGCCGGTTACGACACAGTGGTCGGTGAGCGCGGTTACACCCTGTCGGGCGGGCAGCGACAGCGGATCGCAATCGCCCGGACCCTGCTGGTGAACCCACCCATACTCGTCCTCGACGATGCCACGAGCGCCGTCGACGTTCAGGTGGAGCAAGAGATCCACGGGGCCCTTCGGGCCCTGATGCAGGGGCGTACCACCCTCATCATCGCTCATCGCCTCTCCACGATCAGCCTGGCAGACCGGGTCGTGCTGATGGACGGTGGGCGGATCGTCGCCGACGGCACCCATTCCGAGCTCATGGCTACGACTCCGCTCTACGTCGAGGTTCTGGCACAGGCGGAGGCCGAAGAGCTCGCCCATGCCACGACCAACGGCCAGGGGGCTCCTAAGGGCTCGGCCGAGGGTGGGGTTGCGGGGTGGACCGCGCTCAGCGGCGAGAACAGTGAGGGTGGCTCCGGCTTCGGAGGCCCCTTGGGTATGGAGGGCACGGTCTGATGGGCTGGGGAGGAGGGGCGCACGGCGCTGGGTTCGCGGGTGGGCCTCGCGCTGCGGCCAACCCCGGAGGTGGCTTGCCATTTGCCGGCATACCGACCGAGTTGCAGGAAGGCGTGGACACGCTCCTGGCTACCGAGCCGGACCACGGCGAGCCTAACGCGCGCTACACCTACCGAGCTGCAGCCGGTGAGCGACAGCTTTTGAGCCTTCGGCAGCTCTTGGTCCAGCACTGGCATCTAGGTGTCTTGGCAGTCGTGCTGGTCTGCGTCGTGAGCGTCACGAATCAGGCAGGCCCGAGGCTCATCGACGCTGGCATCACCAACGGCATGGGACCTCACAAGGACATGTCTGCGATCGTGGCCGCCGCGTGCCTCTACCTGGCCGCCATAGCCATAACCGCGCTCGCCCAACGTGGCCAGGTGATGGTGACGGGTCGTCTGGCTGCCTGGGTGATGAACGATCTGCGGGTGAAAGTGTTCACCCACCTCCAGCGGCTGGGGCTCGACTTCTACACAGGCGAGAAGGCCGGCGTGATCATGACCCGCATGACGAGCGACATCGAGAACCTGCAGCAGATGCTGCAGGACGGCCTCGCCCAGTTCGCCGTACAGGGTCTGACTATGTTCGTGATCACTGGAATCCTCTTCTCCATAAATGTGAGGCTTGCCCTTATCACCGTCCTTCTTATCCTGCCGGTGCTCACCGCGCTGTCACTCTGGTTCCGCTCGGCGTCAGAGAAGGGCTACAACCGGGTACGCGACGGCATCGCCAACGTGCTTGCCGATCTGTCGGAGAGCCTGCACGGGGTGCGCGTTGTTACAGCTCACAACCGGCAACTTCACAATATTCTGCATCATCGCAACGTCGTGGGTGAGTACCGCGACGCCAACATGTACACCGCCCAGATAAACGCAGTTTACGGACCAGGAACGCAGTTGCTGAGTTATCTGGGCTCTGCCGCTATCCTCGCCATCGGCGGGACGATGGTTCTCCACCACTCGCTGAGCGCCGGCGGCCTCGTTGCCTTCTTCCTCTACCTGAACAGATTCTTGATGCCGATACAGCTGTTGGTCCAGCAATACAACACGTACCAGCAGGGCCAGGCATCGATCGTCAAGCTACGCACACTCTTTGCCGTCGAGCCGAGCGTGAGTGAGCAACCCGATGCCGTCGAGCTACCCCCGATCGAGGGAGAGGTCGTCTTCGATCACCTGACATTCGGCTACGACCCTGAAGCTCCGGTGATCTGCGATGCCAACTTGCACATAGCTGCCGGTGAGACCGTGGCGTTCGTCGGTCCAACCGGCGCTGGGAAGTCGACGATGGCCAAGCTCGTGACTCGCTTCTACGACCCAACTGCTGGGCGGCTGCTCATCGATGGCTACGACCTGCGCGGAGTCACCATGGGTTCGCTGCGGCGCCAGCTCGGCGTGGTCCCCCAGGAGCCGTTCCTCTTCGCCGGGACCCTCCGCGACAACATCGCCTTTGCCCATCCCGAGGCCTCTGACGACGAGGTCTGGGAGGCGATCCACGCCGTCGGCCTGGTCGAGATCGTCGATCGCATGCCAGACGGTGTGGACACAGTCGTGCACGAGAGGGGCCAGTCGCTCTCCTCGGGAGAACGTCAGCTAATCGCCCTGGCCCGAGCATTCATGGCACGGCCTCGGGTGCTCGTTCTCGACGAGGCGACGTCGAACCTCGACCTGCTGTCCGAAACGAAGATCGAAGCGGCACTTGACGTGCTACTGGATGCCCGCACCGCCATCCTCATCGCTCACCGTCTCACGACGGCCATGAAGGCGGACCGGATAGTCGTGGTTGACAGCGGGCAGATCGTGGAGATCGGTACGCATGCCGACCTGGTGACCAAGGGCGGCCGCTATGCCGAGATGTACGCCAGCTGGATGAGCTACTCCTCGGGAAATGCCGCTCAGCAGCAGGCGGCGAGTCGTTGATGCCCCGGGATCACGATCACCGAGAGCTGCGACCAGCCGGACATGGCGCTCGGTTCTGTGGAGACATAAGTGATTAGTCGGATGGGCTCAGACCAGCGTGTCACGGCAGCTCGGGCGGCGGCGCGCCTGGCTCGCCACATCGAAGTAGCACTCGGCGAGGTCGAGCTGTCCATGCCCCAGTACAGGATCCTGGCCCTCCTCACGCGGGGCACGGCCGCCGCCTCTGTTCTGGCCGACAACTTGTCGGTGAGCAGGCCGAGCGTCACTGCCCTGGTTGACGGCCTCATTTCTCGGCGCCTCGTAGAGCGTCACGGAGATCCGGAGGACCGCAGGAAGGTGCACCATCAGCTTACGCCCAAGGGTCGCCGGGTCCTAAGAAGAGGTGACATGGCCATTGCAGAGAAGCTGAACGAGATCGTTGCCCACGCTCCCGATGGAGCTCAGCCCGCCCTCGAAGCGCTCCTCGTGTGGAGCGCGGCTCTCGACACCTGGATCGAGACGAGGGTGCTAGGGGTGGCGCATTAGATATACGGTGACCTAGCGCGCGACTTCTGCATACAGGTCGATAACCCAAGCGCCTTCCTTCGGATGTCCACCAGCCTCCCATCTGAGCCCAACGCTTGACAGCAAGCTTCCGCCTGCCCGTCCCGAGCCGCGGGCCCCGCGCGGGAGAGTCCGGATCGGCTAGACCAACGGCATGGGTGAGGTTGCCTACGTCTTCTGGCACGTGCCCGGGCCGGGTGTCGACGAGGAGGTGTACGTCGCCGGCCTAGAACAGTTCCACCTGGCGCTCGTAGACGCCAACATCCCGGGCTTTCACGGCTCGACCACGTGGGGGCTGCCTGAGCCTTCTTGGCTCCCACGGCCGTGGGTGTACGAGGACTGGTATGTCCTCGAAGGCTTCGCAGTAATCGAGGATCTCAACGTAGCGGCAGTGTCAGGGTCTCGTGAGGCCTGTCATGACGAGCTTGCGACCGCCGTTGATGAGAGCACCGGAGGTCTCTACGGGCTCCGTTGGGGCGAGCTGATCGTCTCTTCAGCATGTTCGAGCCACTGGTTCGCACGACCCGCGGGCCGGGGCTCCGGGGCATTCATACAGAGCATCGTCGCTCCCTTGGATCCTGTGAACAGCTGCCTGTGGCAGCGTCAGCTCGCCCTCGGACCTGCTCCCGAGTTCTGTCTCTTGCTCGGAGAAGATCCCCCGTTGCTAGACCTGCCGGAGGGCACCATCTCCTTCTCGCTGTAGAAGGAGGACAGGCGGTGCTGACTGATGGCAGCGAGCGATGAAGCGCTGCGCGTGCGCACACATGCACGAATGTGACAAACGTCTGCAAACAGAGCAGGCACCGTCCACAACCACGTGACCGGTTATCGTGCAGCCGGTGAAGATCGTTGCGGCAGAACTCGACGCCGCAGTGGGCATTTGAGGAAGAGTCGAGCTACAGGCTGCGGGGTGACGGTCGAGGCGGCCTCCGACCATCGAATTGACGGGCGTTGACCGCGGGAAGGCCCGTTGAAAGTCTGCTGGTAGGCCCTGCAAGATAGGGGCGAATATGGTTGTCAGTGCGTTCATTAACCCAGACATTTTGCCCCCAAACTCTTCCACCGCCCCGGTTGGCAGCGTGGTCCCCTTCCTCGTAAAGGCCGTTGCTCACCCAACTCCCGCGATCGTCGCTCAATAGCGTTTTAGTCACTCGGCCTTCCTCTTTGCACTCCTTGCGCTGTCCGCTTTCGCGGTGACCGCCCTGATGATGGTTAGCCAAATCCCGACTACACGCGGTGTCGCGGCCGGCCGAAGCGCCGGAACTCGAACTCTGCTCCGCCTAGCAGGGCTATAACCGCCCTGATGGGTAACGTGACGATGTCGAGCAGCAAGCCAAAGATCATGGCGATTACGGCAAAGATGGCTGAAAACATGGTCTACTGATACCCAGGAGGAGCGGTTGTAACACTCATAGGCTGCGGCGTGGTCGACTGCCGCGCGCGCCGAGGGAACAGGCCTGCCAGGAGAGGCCCGTAGAGCAACGTGACGATCGGAACGAGCATCGTCACGGGCACCCCGGTTAGGTGAGCTTCGCTTTTCTCGTCACCCCGAGACTCCGGGCCACTAGAATTGTCACTTGGCGACGGCCCCACCCAAAGAAGACACGCCCGCCGACACGCAACACCGCTCCCCCGCTGATCGCCGAAGCGAGCACGAATACTGCCGAGAAGTAGGGGTAGCCGCTGATGAGTCGAGACTCCCGCGAATATTGCCTTGCCGAGGGGGGTGCCGAAGGGGGCAGTCGCAGTTGTTGGTCGAGGTCGAGATCGGAGTGGACGGTTGAACGTGCGGTGGATCCGCATGTGGTTCGGCCTGCGGACGACCCGCCACGTAGAGGGTTAGTTGGTCCTTCGTCGGCGGTGCTCGGCGGTGAGGGCTACCATCCCAGCGAAGCAGAGGGCGATGGCGGCGTAGCTAAAGATCTGCACCGCCGCAAACAAGCTGGCGTGTAGCGCGATGAGGCCAACGTCGATGACGGGGATCGCCGTGCCGATGTAGGTGACGACGTAGAAGCTGGCTACGATGTCCCCCTTTCGGTCGACGGGAGCGATCTCGCTGATATCACCGAGGGCGCCCATGAACGCCAGCCCGAGCCCGCAGCCGGCCAATACGGCTGCGGCGAGCAATAGCACGACTAGCTTGAACCGTGCGGTGAGGATTAGGGCAAGCAGCCCGACGGTCAGCAGCCCCAGCCCGCCGATCTGGGTGGGCAGAGACGCCCACCGCTGGCCGACCACCTGGACGAGTGCAGCGGCGCCGAGCATCAGGGTGACGATGCCACCCGGCACGGCCAAGTCATGGGTACCGATCACGGTTTCGGCGAACGAGGGGATAAGCGACAGGAACAGGGCGGTGACGGCCCATGCTACGAGCGTCGTGATGCCGGCCACCATGAAGCCGCGGCGGATCTCCTTTGGCACACTCGGCCGCCGAGGCCGGTGCGGCGTGCGCTGGGCGTCTTCAGGCAGCGGGACCACTACTACAACCAGGGCAATAAGGAGCAACCCAATCTCCACTAGGTACGGCAGCCGCCGCTCCAGCGGGCCGTACTGGGCCAGCAGGCCGGCGAGAATCGGTCCGGCAGCCGCTCCACCCACGGTGGCAGCGGAGGCCACTTTGGAGGGCCAGGCGCCGGTCGGCCCTAGGGTCGGTTTCGATCAGCGCCGGCGCCGCGCTGCCCTGCAGGGCGCTCAGCGCCATCCCTTCGAAGAGTTGAGCAGCGAAGAGCCATGCCACCCCGTTGGCGGCGGCGAACAGCGCCATGGACACGAGTGCGCCTACCAGCGCTGCGACGAAGATGCGTCGGCGCCCGATCGCGTCCGACAATGGGCCGAAGACCAGCAGGGACGGGATCACCACCAGCGCATATGTGGCGAACACCAGCGTGATCAACAGAGGCGAGAGAGCGAAGACCCGCTCATACACGGGATACAAAGGGGTCGGAAGATTGCTGCTGGCAAGCAACACCACCAGCACATAGGTCATCCCGGCGAACGGTACCCAGCCGACGGTCCCGCGCCGCCCTACATGGGATAGCGGACTCTCGTTACCAGTTGTCATGGTTCCTGTCTTATGGCGGCTTGCTTCGGCGAGCACTGAAGTGCTGGGTTCGGGACAGGTAGGCGTGTGGACGACAAGTATCGCGAGTTGATCGCTGCCGGCTACACGGGACGCGGTGAACTGCACGACACGTCTGATGAGCAGTGGCCACGGGACCACTGAGGATCCTTACCCACTTCCGAATCGTCAGATGAATCTCAAACCCAAGCATGGCGGTCTGATCAACGATTAGAGCGCTTGCGCTGCTCAGTATTGGCTTTGAGCCGCTTGTCCGGAGTTCGTAATGGGGGTGAGCCTCCATGATGCGGGAGGGATTCGGAAAAGCTTTGCAATCCGGCGGGTTCGACCGGATTGAGCGTGCCTCAGCAAGGGTAGGGAGTGATGACTGAAGGGATGCGGGGTAGTTCCAGATAGTCGTGTTAGTTGAAATGCTGGGCCGAGCCCAAACAACTGGAGGAATCATGTTGAAGAAGCTCCTTGAAATCGTAACGCTCAAGTGGCTTTGGGACCGTCGATAGCAGGGTCTGTTCAGACACCGCCCGAGGGGTAGCAGGCGTCGGGTTGAAGAGCCGTGCGAAGACCTTGAATACCCGGCAGGATCGCTTGGTGAGGTAGAAGCACCCACGTCCGCTCAGCCAGTAGCCTTCCGACAAAGCAGGTCAGGCTGTCACCTTGCCTAGCGCATGGAGGGCCGTCCTTGGCGGGAGACAGCAACAGCAACTCTGAGCGCTGTCTGGCGTTCGTCTGAAGAGGGCTCACTGAGTCAGCTGAGGATTTAGCCGCAAGCTGCCGGGGTATTTCCTAGCCATGAAATCTCTGGAGCGGCTAGTCGTGGTTCTTGAGGGTTCCACGGCCTTTGATGCTGCAGCTGATCGGCTACAGACCCTTGCTCGTAGGATAGTCCCGGCCGGGCCAGTAAAGGACCTGCTTAGTGGTACATGGCTGGGGCATCCTCTACACCCACTGCTGGTGGGCGTTCCCATCGGATCGTGGGTCGGATCAATCGTCCTCGACTTCCTTCCCGGTCAAAACGACCTGGCTGCGCGCCAGTTGGTCGGCTTTGGGACTGTAAGCGCCATCCCTGCTGCGGCGGCGGGCCTTTCGGACTGGTCAGACACATCGGGCGAGGCGCGGCGAGTGGGCCTTGCTCACGCGATACTCAATTGGGCGGGAATTGCTCTTTTCGCTCGATCGTGGTGGCTACGACGGAAGGCTGGCCGAGGCAAGCTTCTCGCTCTGGTGGGCAGCACGATTATGGGAGGCGCCGGCTATCTCGGAGGCCATCTTTCCTACGCCTTGGGAACTGGCGTTGACACGAACGCGTTCGAGAGCGGCCTCGAGGATTGGACACCCGTTGCACGAGAAGACGAGCTCCGGGAAGGTCAAATTCGACGAGTTGTTGCCCAAGGGGTCAGCCTCGCTCTAGTTCGAAGCGCGGGGATAACTCACGTCCTCTCCGATCGTTGCAGTCACCGTGGAGGTCCGGTGTCCGAGGGTGAGCTCGTCAACGGATGCATCTCTTGTCCCTGGCATGGAAGCATGTTTCGCCTCGAAGATGGGACGGTTCAGCGAGGGCCCGCCACCAGGCCTCAACCGAGTTTTGAAGTAAGGCTGGCGGATGGAAACCTTCAGGTGCGGCGCCGGTAGTCTGGGTCAAGCGTCCGGATCAGCCCAGTTGCAGTGTCCCATGAGCCGCGTTCGGCTCGAACTACTCATGATGCAGATCCCGAGGAACGCTTGGAATCCGAACGCATCGGGCGTACCCAAGCCGGCCGATCCCCTTTCCCCGTTTCGAGACCGCCCTCGTTTCCAGAGTCTGCCTAACTATCGACTCCTCCAGCCATAGCACCGACGTCCGTCACTACCGTCCTGCTACCGTCGTTGACCTCTAGCTACGGCATCACCCGCTGCGACGTATAGCCTCGACGCAACGCTCGCAGCGATTTCCCTTCTGGTCGACCCAATCGGAGTGAGTCCACAGATAGAGGTCCCCCCTCCCACAGACCGCTAACCCGGTTTCGTCTTCCAATCTCATTGCGTGGTACAGCCCTTCTCCCTGAAACCGGCGCGACTGACCCACCGTCTGTGTACTGCTCCCCTCAGACGCTACGAAGTACTTCACGTCCCTCCTAACGTACCGTCCTCCAACTTCAAGTTCGTCCCCCAGCTAACCAACATCTGGTCTAAGCACAAACTTTCAGTGTTTGGCCTGCTTTGTCGGAAGGCTACTGGCTGAGCGGACGCAAGTGCAGGCCGCTTCCTCCGTTTCAAAGCGCACCCGCGCCCATGATACGCGACAACACCGCAAGTATGAAATGCGGTCGTCTGACCGCGATCGATTCGCCAAGCCTTCCCTTGTCGCGGGGTAACATGATTTCATCGTCGGAGGTGAGGAATGGCCACGGAACGGCAACGTCAGACGGCACGCCAGAATGTGAAGAGGGCTCAGGCAGGAGCGCGGAAGAAGAGGACGATTACGAATCTTCCAAGCTCCACTCGGACAGCGCTCGGACGTGAGGGAGCAAAGGCAGCAGCACGAAAGCGGGGCGCATCTAAGGGCACTGGGACCGGTGCAGGAGCGATGACAGTCAGTGAGCTACGTCGTGAGGCGGCCAAGTTGGGGATCGAGGGCCGCTCAAGGATGGGCAAAGCCAGCTTGATCCGGGCCGTCGGTCAAAGACGGCAGTCGCGCTGACCTCGCCCGACTGGCTGTCATCTACGCCGCGTATCAAGAGCCAGCGTCCGCGTGTTCGGATTCGGTGAGCAGACAGCGAGACGTCACCGCTCCCTCCAGCTGATATTCAACTGCCGCTACTCTGCCGCGGTACATCATGACCGGCAGATTGATGGCACCTTCCACAGGTTCTTGCTGTTAGATGAACAGCTTCTTTGCCACTTGGCGGGTAGCTAATCCGTGTGGAAGTGGCCCTTGTGAGGCGCCTTCTCCACCGAAGTCGAGCTAGAGAGTCCGAGCCGGCTGGCTTGATTGCGAGGTCCTAGCCGCTCAAATGTGACTGCGCCACCGTGCACAGCAGCTCAAATGCGCGATCGCCATGGGGACACTCGCCGGGTTGAGCGGGCGCCTCCTCAGATGTTCTTTGTGCAGCAGCTTCTCACCCCAGTCGCTCATCAACCGTTGCCGTGGCCACAGCAGCGGGTTGAGTGGCCCGTCGGCTACTTCGCCCGGCGCGGTTCCCTTTAGCCACATCCGCAAGTCGAATGACTGGTAGTCGTTCCTTGGCTCGGAAGCGCGAGCGCCGTCGGCGTACCAGATGACGGTCATGACCTCGCGCATAGTCGATGCGGGGTTTCGCCCCGCTCTGTGAAGCGCCCGCCCCGAGTGGAAGGTGGCATCCCCGGTGGCCATGGCGCCATAGCTATGTAGCGACAGCCCGCGCTCTCGCACGATCTCTGCCACGGCCTCGTCTGACGAGTCGGAGATATCAAAGGTGTCGAGGTCATCGGCTCGGTTCCTGCCCGACACAAACGTCATCGACCCTACTGCAGCCGGAATGTCGACCAGCGGCATCCACATCGTGATCGTCTTGTCTGTATCGAGCGGCCAGTATGCCTGGTCCTGGTGCCAGGGCGTCGGCCCGCCGCCCGGCTCCTTGAACAGCGTCTGGTCGTGGTAGAGCCGGACACCGTTGACGCCGAGGAGTTGGGCTGCCACCTTGGCGAAGCGAGCCGACCACACGAAGGCCTTCACTGCCGTGTTCAGGCGCCATAGGTTGGTCGACTGAATGAAGGCCTTGCCATACGTGTCGCGCGTCTCTAGTGGCACTGGCGCGGGATTACGCTGTCGGGCAGCCTGCTGGATGAACGGTCGGTACGCAGCCACCTCGTGGGCCGTGCACAGCCCGCCGACGAGGGCATGTCCCTCGTTCTCGAACGCGGCGACCGCGTAGGCGGGCGCGTCAACGATCGGGTTCAGCGGCGGCAGGGGATGGACCAGCTCTGTCAATGATCCAAGCTCTCACTGTCAAACATGCCGATGCTGCTTCAAAGTCGGGTAAATCGGGATTGCCTGTCTCGGAGCCCATCCAGGATGGATCAGCTGCCAAGATGCTCGTCGAGGTTACTCTTAGCGAGCAATGACCGCTTGAGGCGGAGATTTCGTTACCTGCGAGCGCGGAAAGCGACCCCGGCTAGGGAGCCAATGGTTAGGGGCCTCAAGCGGCGGTTGTCATCGTCAGCAGCTGTCCTGCCGCTCAGGGATCTGCTCCGATCTGTGTAGGCGCACCTGACGGTGCCTAGTGTCTAGGCAATCAGAGCACGCGTTCTATCCATGACATCCATGGCCGGGAGGGCCGCAGCTGTCCTGGCAGCGACTGGTGGAAGCCTCGGCGCCTTTGCAACGGTCGCCTCGGTGAAACCAGCGGCCTCTGCAGAGGTGGCCTCGGGCTGCCGTTGGATGAACACGCACTCTTCACCCACAGCGCGCGCCCAAGAGCTGCTGCAGGCGATGACACTGCCCGAGAAGATCGCCATGGTTCATGGAAGTCCCTGGAGTGCAGGCGCTGCGACGATCGGGGCGGCAGGCTATGTCCCGGGAGATGCGACCCTTTGCATTCCGGAGCTGGTCCTCAATGACGCTGGGGCTGGCGTAGCCGATGGACAGCCTCATACCACCGCCTTTCCGGCGCCTATCGCACAGACGGCTAGTTGGGACCCGTTTTTGCAGAGCCGCTTCGGTAGGGTGCTGGGATCTGAAGCTTGGAACAAGGGCATCAACGTCATGCTCGGTCCCGCTATCAATATCGCCCGGGTACCGATGGATGGAAGGAACTTCGAGTACATGGGGGAAGATCCGTTCCTGGCTGGTCAGACGGCGAGCTCGGAGATCGGCGGAATTCAAAAGAACCCCGTGATCGCCACCGTCAAGCATTTCGCTGCCAATAACCAAGAGACCGACCGAGGCACCGTGTCGGCTGAGGTGGACCAGCGCACTCTCCACGAGATCTATTTGCCAGCCTTCCAAGCCGCCGTGACCATAGGGCACACCGGCGCGGTCATGTGCTCATACAACCAGATCAACGATGTCTATGCCTGTCAGAACCCAACGACACTCACTTCCATCCTGAAGGATGAGTGGAGTTTCGAGGGCTTCGTCATGTCTGATTGGCTTGCAACACACTCCACTCACCAGGCGGTGATGGCTGGGCTCGACATGGAGATGCCAGGCGCTACCTTTTTCGGGCCGTCACTGCAAGCCGCAATTGAAGACGGGCAGGTCCCGATGTCGCAGCTCGACGACATGGTGCGCCGGATCCTCACGTCCATGTTCCGCCTCGGGCTGTTCGACCATCCGCCCAGGGAAGGTGCTTCGGTGGCAGCCGCCGACGTGACGACCGCCTCTGACAGCAGGCTCGCTCTGGAGGTGTCGGAGGCCGGCACCGTGCTGCTCAAGAACGCGGGGTCGGTCCTGCCCCTTGCAGGGAATCACAGGACCCTGGCCGTAATCGGAGGGCCAGCCGGCCAAGCAGGCGCCGAGTCTGTTTACGGGGGTGGCGGCAGCTCCCACGTACCCGCTTACACCGACGCCCCGGTCGTAGCTCCGCTCGACGGAATCGAAAACCTCGCCCGCAGCCGTGGCGACCGGGTCGTCTCCGACGTCGGGACCGACCCTGCCGGGGCGGCCGAGGTGGCAAAAGGTGCCGACGTTGCCATCGTGTTCGCGAGCGACGCCGAAGGTGAGAGCTTCGACCGTCCCGGTCTGAAGCTCCAGTCCGGCGATTGTCTGCTCACTTGCAGCTACTCTTCGAGCGATCAGGACCTCCTCATCGGCTCGGTCGCCCGGGCCAACCCCCACACGGTGGTGGTGCTGGACACCGGCGGTCCGGTCCTGATGCCTTGGATCAACCAGGTCCAAGGGGTACTGGAGGCTTGGTATCCCGGGCAACAGGACGGAAACGCGATTGCTTCGATCCTGTTCGGCTCGGTGGATCCCTCAGGGAAGCTGCCCCAGACGTTCCCGGCTAGCGAGGATCAGCTGCCGACAGCCACCCCTCAGCAATACCCAGGAGTCAACGGCCGGGCCGTCTACTCAGAAGGTCTCCTGGTCGGTTATCGGTGGTACGACACCAAGGACATCGCCCCGCTCTTCCCCTTCGGCTTTGGGCTGTCGTATACACACTTCGCCTTCTCTGGGCTCTCGGTGAAACCGAGGTCAAATGGCGCGGACGTGAGCTTTGTGGTCCGCAATACCGGCCCTCGAGCGGGAGCCGAGGTTGCCCAGGTCTACCTCGGCGATCCGAGATCCACGGGTGAACCGCCAAAGCAGCTCGAGGGCTACAGCAAAGTAACTCTTGCTGCGGGGCAATCCAAGAAGGTCAGCATCTCGCTGGGCCAGAGAGGGTTCTCTTATTGGGACGTGAGCAAGCAAGGATGGACCGTAGCGCCCGGCTGCTACGCAGTCATGGCGGGCGGCTCATCTAGGTGGTTGCCGTTGAAAGGTCGACTCCCGCGGGGCGGCTCCACCTGTGCGCGTTGACCGCACGTCGCGGTCAGGTCTCCCTGGCCGGCCCTTCATCGAACGGTGCTGACCTCACGAAAGGCCTGCGAGGGGCGTTTACAGGCCTAGCAAGGATCGCGATGAGAGGACCAGGATGCGCACGATGATTCAAGCGGTTAGGGCTCCGACGAGCCACACGACGATGACCTCTCCCTTGGGCGAGCTGACCCTGGTATCTCGGGCTGGCGCGATGGTGGGGATGTACCTAGCCGGCCACCGGTACAGGCCTGATGCCGGGTCCTTCGGGACGGAGAGCGAGGTTGGCTTCGATGACGTGCGTCGAGAGTTGGATGAGTACTTCGATGGTCAGCGCCGCGGGTTCGACGTTCCGCTCAGCGCCGATGGTGATGAGGTCCAACTGAGGGTCTGGGATCTCGTCCGGCAGGTTCGATACGGCGAGGCGTCGACGTATGGCCGGCTGGCCGGGGAGCTCGATGACGGGACGACCCCGCAAGAAGTAGGCGTCGCAGTTGGAAGAGCCCCGCTGTGCATCCTGGTCCCGTGTCACCGGATCTTGGGGAGCACCGGGAAGCTGACTGGGTACGCGGGCGGTCTGCGCCGCAAGCAATTCCTGCTCGACCTCGAAAGGGAGACGGTCGAACGCCCAGGCCAGGTGTTCTGACGATGTCAGCTCACACTTCGCACCGCCCGGGCGTTTACGCGGTGGCGGCGGTGAAACAGCCATTCGAGGCGGTGGTGTCACAACACGGCCGGACCGTCTTGCGGGTGTGTAGGGCCATCTTGGGTGCGGCGGACGCCGATGACGCCTGGTCCGACACGTTCCTGTCCGCCCTCGAGGCCTACCCGCGGTTACCGGTAGACGCCAACGTCGAGGCCTGGCTGGTGACTATCGCCCACCGGAAGGCCATCGACGTGACTCGTCGTGCGGGTCGGCGGCCCATGCCGGTTGCCGAGGTGCCCCCGAAACGACAGGAGCCGGCGACCAGCACCGGGACCTCGATCTCGCCCGATCTCTGGCCGACCTCCCCGAAAGGCAACGATTTGCCGTTGTGTACCACTACCTCGCTGGACTGCCGTACATCGAGGTTGCCGCCATCGTCGGCGGCAGTGTCGAGGCCGCCCGCCGGGCAGCCACCGACGGTGTCGCCAACCTTCGTAGATCACAAGGATCGTCAATTTGACCAGTAAGGACATATTCCAAGAAGCAATCACCCAAGGAACCATCCAATGACCCTCCCAAACCGAGACAAGAACCTCGCCGACCTCTTCGGCCGCCCGGTCGAGGCCACCGACTCGGACGTAGCGACCCTTCATGCCCGCCTGATGGCCGAGGCCGAGACAGCCGGACTTCTCGACCTTGCCTACCGGACCCTCGACACCCCTGTGGGCACGCTGCTCTTGGCGGCGACCTCAACAGGACTTGTCCGGATCGCCTACGAGCAGGAGGGTCTCGAGACCGTCCTGCAGCGCCTGGCTGCAAAGGTGAGTCCTCGCATCCTCAACGCACCTGCGCGTCTTGACGACACCGCCTGCCAGCTCGAGGAGTACTTCGCCGGGCGCCGGCATCGCTTCGAGCTACCGCTCGACATGAGCCTGTCGTCGGGGTTCCGCCGTACCGTGCTCAGCTACCTGCCGGACATCGGCTACGGCCAGACTGCCAGCTACCAGTCGGTGGCTGCCGCGGTGAACAACCCCAAGGCGGTCCGGGCGGTCGGCAGCGCGTGTGCTACCAACCCGCTCCCGCTCGTCATCCCGTGCCACCGAGTGATCCGGTCCGACGGCCTGCTCGGCGCTTACCTCGCTGAGACCGAAGTCAAGCACCAACTCTTGGACTTGGAGGCAGTGGCATGAGCACGCTGACCCATTTCCGCTACGAGACACGCGTCGATAACGCTGACTGGACGACCATCACGCGGGAACTCGACGAGCTGGGCTGTGCCCTGATGCCGACGCTCCTCACGGCGGCCGATACCGCCGCGCTGATTCGTCTTTACGACCATGATGAGGCGTTCAGATCCACTGTGCACATGGGCCGGCACCGCTTCGGCGAGGGCGAGTACCGCTACCTCGCCCACCCGCTGCCCGAGGCCGTTGACGAGCTGCGCCATGCCCTCTACCCGCACCTGCTCTCGATCGCCCGGGACTGGTACGCCAAGCTGGGGCGTCCGGCGCCGTGGCCCGAAGAGCTGGACGAATGGCTCGAAATGTGCCACAGGGCCGGCCAGACGAGGCCCACCCCTCTGCTTTTGAAGTACGGCCCCGGTGACTGGAACGCCCTGCACCGCGACCTGTATGGCGAGCTGGTCTTCCCTCTCCAGGTGGTGATCAACCTGACCAAGCCTAACGTCGACTACACCGGCGGCGAAATCCTCCTCGTCGAACAGCGCCCCCGAGCGCAGTCACGTGGGACCTCGGTCTCGCTTCCCTATGGACGGGGTCTTGTCTTCACCACCCGGGACCGGCCGGTGCAATCGCAGCGCGGCTGGTCAGCCTCGCCGATGCGCCACGGTGTCTCAATCGTGCGTTCCGGTCAGCGCTTCACCCTTGGCATTCTCTTCCACGACGCGTCCTAATAGTCGTGGAACGTAAGGGCTACGTGCCTAAGGAGTAGTTCCTGAGTTCAGCTCGGTCTATGGCTAGCAATGTTCACTATGAGGCCGTCCGGGTCGCGCACGAAGAAGCGGCGAATCCCCCACGGCTCGTCAGTGAGCGGGTACACGACTTGTAATCCGCGGCGTATCGCCTGGGCGTGGGCCCCATCGACGTCCGCGACTTCAAGGCTGATGTCCACGCTGAAGACCTCTCGGTCCATTGCCTGTTCCGTGGCCACGATCAGTTGGGTCGTTGGCGTTGTGGGCGAGCGCAGCATGAGAAAGCCTTCTTCGTCCATCCCGGCCTCGAAGCCGAGGTAGTCGACATAGAACGCTCGGCTCGTCTCCATGTCCTTGCTGCGAACCACCGGCATCGCACGGCGGATATTCATGCCGCCACTCTGCCAGGTTGTGTGCCAGGCGTCTTGACAAGAGCCTCGGCCTGAGGAACTGCGGTGCCCAGGCGTGTCGGACGCGGACCGAAGGAT
The DNA here is from genome assembly GCA_963736925.1 of uncultured Actinomycetes bacterium. GTDB lineage: Bacteria > Actinomycetota > Acidimicrobiia > Acidimicrobiales > CAVTQP01 > CAVTQP01. Next base: position 2,282,972 of record CAVTQP010000003.1, on the reverse strand, counting down.
GTAGACACTTCGCAGCGCCTCAGAAGACGCACCCAGATCGGCTTGCTCTCCGCCCTAGTGCGACCGGGCCGGTCTCTTTTGGCCCTACATCGCTTGGTAGCTGAAGCAGACAACGCTGCTCGTATAAGCCTCGCAGGCGATCAAGTTCAGCTTGTTAGGGACGACACCGTCGGCAAAGAGGTGGGGCCCGGTTCCCACAGCCATCGGGTACACGAACAGGTGCAGTTCATCGACCAGGCCATCGGCCAGCCATCCGCTCATCGACCAGGCCATCGGCCAGCAATCCGCGCACCAGGGTGCCGCTGCCGCTCACATAGATGCCGCCATCAACCTCCTCCTTCAACCGGCGGATAGTACCCGCGTCGTAGGGGCCGATCACGGTCGAGTTCTTCCATGCCACGGAGGGGTGGGTGGAAGCGACGACGTGCTTGGGAGTGTCATTCATGAACGGTGCGCCCGGGTCATCGTCGGCGTTGCGCTCGGACCACGCCGGGGCGAACATCTCAAACGTGTGGCGGCCGAGCAGGATGGGTTCGCAGCTGCCCATGATGCCGGCGATGGCCTCTCCCATCTGGGGTCGAAGGGGTCGAGGGTGTCGATGATGCCGTCGAGCGTGGTGAACTCGTGTGCGCTGATCGTTCCCTTCGGTTTGTTTTGCACTGTGAGTTGCTGGTCGGGTAGACGAGGCAGGAGGCGAGGAGTCATCGCTTGCGGGCGAACCCGGTGATGTTCTTTACGAGTAGAGCCCTGGCAAGGGTCGATCCTCATCAAAAGCTGACCACTGATTCCGAGGTGTGGTTCGCGTCGACTGGCAAGCCGACGCTTATCGCCCGTTGATCCGATTCGAACCATGGCGCGCCTCAGCGGTCAGGCGCCAGCCTTCAGCTTGCAGATCGCGAAGTGAGCGGCGAGCACCGACTCACGGGCATCGCCCGATAACCCCTTGTCGGCTTCGGCTGCCACCTTGGCGCTATCGCCGGCCTGCTCCAGCTCCATCACGGAGTCGCGACCCGGTACACCATTGATCAGGTCTCTCTGCGCCTTCGCAAGCTTCTCCTGGAATTCACGGACAACGGCGACCAGGACAGGCGAGGCACCTCGGTCGGCTTCTAAGTGTCGGGCAGCGTCGGTTACTCTCTCCGCGACTTCATCGAACGCGACTGGCATGGGGTCCTCCTCGGCTCGATGCTAGCGGACGAACGCTGTGCCTTCTCGCCCGACAACATCGCTGCGACCCAGGAACACCCGGCCACGACCGGGTGGGCTCAGCGAAAGCGCGCAACCGATGAGTCTGTTTGGTAGCCATCGTCTGGTTTGAAGAGAAGATAGGACCATACTGAAATGGAGGTTTGGTGGACTGGAAGCTGGAGCTTGTCGTCGTCCCGGTAGCCGATCAAGACACGGCCAAGGCCTTTTATACTGAGCGGGCGAACATGGCCCCGAAACCGACGTGACGTGTCGAACCTTCCCTCCTCGAAGGGCAAGTCCTCCGCGTCGGCCTCGAACCATTCGATGTCTCTTCGGCGGCGGTCCACTGAGATACCACATGTATCCACCACAGCCTCGGCTGCCCCTTCCAACAGCCTTGCAAGAGGTCGGTAGTCGTCGAGGCTCCAGGTGGCCCGGGTCATCTCCTCCAGGGACCGGTAGTCGATGCTCATGGCAAAATCCTAGGACGGGTCCCCTTCACGCTCATCTACCGAGGCTCTCTGCGCATGAACCAGAAGTTAGCGGCCAGCATTGGGGCTTCCCGGACGAGCTCAAATCCCAAACCCGCGTAGAAGCGCACGTTTTCGGGCTTGTCGGTCTCGAGCCAACCTACAACAGATCGTTTATCGAGTTCGTTGCATAGGACGCCCATGACCCGTTTGCCGATTCCCATGCTCTGGAGGCCAGGCTCAATGCCGACCGGCCCCACGTGCCAGTGGGGCTCCGGAGGGTCATTCGAGGCCATGACGCATCCGCTGTACAGGAAGCGGTCTTCGTCGGAGGACGCTTCGTTAGGCGGAGGCATGGATCGCATGTCTTCGGTAATCATGCTGCCGATGCACTTTTCGGGGGGTGTTGCTCCTGCCGCTCCAAGGACGTAGTTGCCCAACCGGGCTCCAGCGGTAACTGAGGACGCTGTCCGCCATCTGGAGCCGAAACAGGTTGTAAGGTAGCTCGAGGCGGAGAAATGGATCCCCAGAAATGGCCATGGCCACCGGGTTGTCCCGCAAGGCCCGGGCTGTTACACCCGCAGCTTGGAGCTGCTCATCTGCAGAGTCGAGCAGGACACATTCGTAGGCTCGCATCATGTTGTTCTATCTCGGGACCCCGCTATGTGTCCCGCGGGGAGCCTGGACAGGCGTCGAACCCAGGTGGGTGCGTCTTGGAGGGACCCCCGAAGACGCGGCTACCCCCCGTGGAAGATTGCCGACGGGCGAGCGGTGGCTGGTCGTGTCCGCATCCTCATCTACTTGACGGGAAAAGTGGCATGCTTCTTGCCGGCCGAGGCCTCTGGGTCTCCGAACTGCGAAAGGGCGGGGGTCATGACGAAAAGGGCCGACTTCACACAAGAGGAGTGGGAGCTCGTCCTCGAGGGACCGCCGAGCGCCGGCATGATTGTCGTCACGGCACAGCGTGGTGGCACGATCCGCGAGACGCTTGCCATAGCGAAGGCGTACGTCGAGGCACGCAGGCGTCACGGCGAGAGCGAGTTGTTGGATGAGATCGTGGCGGCGAAGCCCGAAATCGACCACACGCGGTACCACTCGGTCGAAGAGCTCAAGCAGCATGGACTGCAACATCTCCGGGACGCCGTGGTGCTGCTTGAGCACAAAGCTACGCCAGCGGAGGTCGAGGAGTACAAGCACTTTGTCATTACACTCGCCGAGAAGGTCGCTGAAGTTCACCGGGAGGGTGGAAGTAGCGTCAGCGACGCTGAGCATCGGGCAGTCCAGGACATCTCGGCAGGTCTCGCCAAGGGCGATCTGTAGCTGTAATTCTTGGGTTGTGCCCTGGCAACTCGGTTGACGCCAGTCTCGCTCGCCAAGGAGGCTGGATGAGTGGGGATCCCGTTTTTCGAGGCGACCAATGTGCAGCCGACGGGCGGTGGCCGGTACCAAGCCCAACTCAACGAGGCTTGGAACCTGCGTCCGCTACCCCAGGGCGGGATCGTGACTTCCATCGCGGTGCGGGCCATGGAAGCTGAGTTGGCTCGCTACGAGCAGTGGCCCCGCACGCTTCATACGACCTTTGCTGCCCAGGTCGCCGAAGGTGCCCTCGAAGTCGACGTGGAGATCCTGCGGCGTGGCCGGTCGATGTCCCATGCTCGAGCGGAGGTGCGCAACCCCGGTGCCTACCGCGGCCACCTGACCACCTGCGTGTTCGGTGCCACACGGGAGGGCTTCTCGTTCACGGACTTGCGTCCCCCGGAAGCAATCCCAGACCCCGAAGAGTGCCCCTCGTATCGCGATCCGCTTCCTGAGGGTGTCACCCAAGAGATGGAGCCGATGCCTTTCTGGCAGCATCTCGTCGAGGGGCGGCCGGTCCTCGGGCACCCTCCGTGGGAGGATTACATACCCGGCCGAGCGGAGTGCGCGATATGGTACCGCTTCGACGACACTCCGGTGCTCGACGACGGCTGTCTCGACCCTCTCGCGCTAATCGTCCTCGCCGACACCATGCCAGGCGCCGTGGGCGAGAAAGTAGGTCGGCAAGGCCGCTACTGGTTTGCTCCGAGCGTCGACCTGACTGTGCACCTGCTCGACGCATGTCGGTCGTCGTGGGTGTTGGCCCACAACCGCGCCCGCTATGCCGGCGGTGGCTACGCGTCGGCCGACATGGCCCTGTGGGATTGTGGCGACGACGGCCGCGCCACTCCCCACCTTGTCACCTACGCGACGCAGCTCTTCCTATTCAGCTTCCTCGACTGAGAACACGGACGCGCCCATCGTGAACCGGCTTGCCCCTGGTTCGTCGGTGATTTGGGCATGCCGACCAGCTACCTGTCAGAGCTGTGCTTTGATCCGTACCAAGTGTTGGCCAAACGTCACCAGGCCGTTCGAGAATGAGACGGCGTCGGTTGTTAGCGCCAGGAGTTGCAAATTGGATCGTCGGAAGGGTGAAAAGTGCGTCCTCTAGAGGTCGCGTACCTTCCGAGCTGGCCGTCCGGCTTGCTCGTCCTTCCCTCAGTAACTAATAGTGCCGCTGAAGGTAAAAGCTGAAAGTGAACGGAAATGGACGGGAGTGGCGGTCACCGTGTAACTTCCGCTCGCTCATGCGAAGCGTCCAGTTCCGCCAGCGATCGTATCAGTCTCGGTGAAGTAAAAGGGCGGAGGAAGGTTCATCCTGGTCGCAGAGCTGGTCAACCTGTCACCGTTCGCGGCGACGACCATTGTGGTGTCCATGAAGGTGTTGCCGCCAGTCTCTACCCCCTCGACGTGGAACGTACTCGCACCCAGGTGTGTCGCATGTAGCGTGCCATCGACGATGAACCCCTGACCGCCGCCAACGGGAGCGGTCTGAATGCCAGTCCCAGAGCCTTTGAACGGTCGATCTGTGCCATGGGTCGCTCCGCGAGCGGCGCCTGAACCAAGGGCCGAGATCGCGATTGCCAAAAACGCCACCACGGGAAGCGAAATGATCTTGCGCAGGGGAGGGAGCCTCCCTCAGCCTGCTGGAATACTGCGAAACTGCGGGACCAGCGACCGACCCTAGAACTGGTCGAGGCCGAGCAACACGGGAGCCTGACGCGACCAAGGCCTGAGCGTGTCGCACTCGCCGCCAATGGGGAGAGCCCTGTGAGCTGGGGTGTCCGGGGTTTCTCGCGATCCCTTTATCCTCAAGCCGAGCTGCGGACCTGTTCGTATGTCTGGTGGAGCAGGCCCTCCACGGACGAGCCCGTGATCACACCGGGGCCGAAGGCCGACATGAGAGTGAGTCGATGACAAAGAAGTCGATGACAAGAGTCGATGACAAGAGTCGATGACAAGGAAGGTCGATGATAAAGAAGGAGCGCGATGAGCCTTGACCGCAGACCCGAAGGCACCCACGCCGGGGCGGCGCAGGGAAGGCTTGCCCAGATGCTCGCGGCCCGTGGTGGGACCGCCCACCCCGAGGAGCCATTCGTGATCGAGCACCGGGAAGCGCTGATCTACATGCTCTGCGAGGCGGCGGAGCTCGAGCACGGGATCATGTGCCAATACCTCTTTGCTGCCTTTTCCTTCAAGCAACGGCCCGACGAAGGACTCAGCGAGGCGGAGCTAGAGAGTGTTCAGCGCTGGCGGAAGGTGGTGTCCCACGTCGCGACCCAGGAGATGCTGCACCTGGCGCTCGTCCACAACCTGCTGTCGGCGATAGGGGCGGCCCCGCATCTCGCCCGGCCAAACCTGCCCCAGCCCGCTGATCACTACCCAGCGGGCGTGATGCTCGCGCTACTGCCCTTCGGCGAGCAGGCTCTTCGGCATTTCATGTTCCTCGAACGGCCCGAGGGCATGGACCTCGAGGACGCCGAGGGCCTGGTGGCCGTGGGCAGGGCCGAGCCGTTGATGGAAGAGGGAGACATAGTCCCCCGCCCTCAGGATTTTGCGACCGTCGGCCACCTCTACCGGTCGATCGAGCAAGGCATAGCCCACCTGGCCGAGAAGTACGGCGAGCGGTGGCTGTTCGTGGGCCCGCCCAAGGCCCAGGCCACCACGGCCAACTTCCGCTGGCCTGAGCTGGTCCCGGTGTGCGATCTGGTATCAGCCCAACAGGCCATCGACACCATCCTCCAGCAGGGCGAAGGCCCGCGTGGCGAGTGGCGGGATGCCCACTTCGGGCAATTCGTCGAGATCCTCGACGAATACCAGCAGATGACCGAGGCCAACCCGGATTTCGACCCTGTGCGGCCGGTGCTCACGTGCAACGTCCGACCCCCTCAGAGTCATGTCGAGGTGCCCCTCATCACCGACGGGGTCACTGCACGATGCACGGACCTGTTCAACGTGGGCTACGAGATCCTCCTCCAGATTCTGGAGCGGTACTTCGCCCACACCGAGGAGACCGACGCCCAGCTGGGCACGCTGGCCGATGTGACCCTTGGGCTGATGTTCCGGGTGATCAAGCCCCTGGGTGACCTGATCACCACCCTCCCGGTCGGGCCTGGCTTTGAGGCCAGGACCGCCGGTCCCAGCTTCGAGCTCTTCTATGAGAGCGACTACCTGATGCCTCACCGCGAGGCTGCCTGGGTGCTGTTGGCCGAGCGGCTGGACGAAGCCGCGGCATTCTCTGACCGGTTGGGGGCCGACGCCGGTGGGCAGATGGCCGAGGCATTGGCTCCGGTCGGCTCGGCCCTTGTAGACATGGCCCAGTCCCTCAAGGCCCACTTCTCGGATTGGGGGGCTCGGGCCAGACCCGGCCCGGCCGGCGCCACTACGAGTGGTGCCGGGCCCGACGCGGAGGAGCTGGACTCGTTGCGGACTCGGGCCCTCGAGCTGGTACAAGCCGTCGGTAGTGCGCCCATCGACGACGAAGCAGCCGAGCTGACCGGGGTGTTCAACCGAGCCCACCAGGTGGTGACGAAGGTCTTGGCCGGCTCCTCCGACCTCCAGGGCGAGCAGCTCGGTAGCGCCGGACGCAGGCTCGTCAACAGTGTGCTGCGGCCGCTCTCGCACGCCCTGGCCCCGGAGTCGCCGGGCCCAACCGTGGCATCGGGCGATGCCCAGGCTGAGCTGAATGGCCGAGTCGAGGACGAGCTGTGGGAGTTGGCGAAGGATGCCACGAGTTTGCGTGCCCGTAGGTCCGCGAGATCGGAGGCCCAACCCGACCTGATCGAGGCAACGGCGGCGTTACAGGATTTGGCCTGCCAGCTCGGTCCCTCAGAGGAGGCAGAAACTCGCCTGGCGGAGTTGCGAGAGCTTCAGGACGGGCTGATGCCCGGCATTCAGCTGGCGCCGGACGGCCCCTATCTGGTCACCAACGTTCACAACCTGCGCAACTGGTTGGGCGAAACCATTCCCGTTCGCCCCACGGTGGCGCTTTGCAGGTGTGGGTGTTCGGCCATGAAGCCTTGGTGCGATGGGACACACTGGAGCGTCGGTTTTGCAGGAGCCAAGGATCCCAATCGTGTCCCCGATCGTCTGGACACCTACGTGGGCCAGCAGGTGACGATCCTCGACAACCGAGGCATCTGCCAGCACTCGGGCCTCTGCTCCGACCGGCTGGCCACCGTGTTTCGCGTCGACCAGGAACCCTTCGTGGCCCCTAGCGGGGGGCGGATGGACGAGATCGTCCGAGCTGTCCGAGAATGCCCCTCCGGCGCCCTGAGCTATGCCGTCGACGGCAAAGAGGTACGGGACCAGGTCGACTGGCAGAATCGCCGTGAACCGGCCATCGAGGTGACCAAGGACGGCCCCTACCGTGTCAGGGGCGGGATAGCTTTGGTCTCGGGTCGTGAGGAGGATGAGGCCCGTAACGCTGGGGCTTCACTCGAACACTTTGCCCTCTGCCGCTGCGGTCATTCGCAGAACAAGCCCTTCTGTAGCGGCATGCACTGGTACGTGGAATTCCACGACCCCGTGTCAGATGGCGACCACGAGCCGACAATGTTCGAATGGTGCGGTGGCCTGCCCGGCCTGACCCGGATGACCAGGCTCTTCTACGAACGCTACGTACCCGAGGACCCTTTGCTGGCCCCGCTGTTCGCCAACATGTCGGCCGATCATCCCGAGCGTGTGGCCAAGTGGCTGGGGGAGGTCTTCGGAGGTCCACCGTGCTACAGCGGCGAGTACGGGGGCTACCCACGGATGATCGGCCAGCACATCGGTAAAGAGCTCACCGAGGAGAAACGGGCCCGGTGGGTCACCCTGATCCTACGCTCGGCCGAGGACGCACGACTTCCTAGCGATCCCGAGTTCCGCTCCGCCTTCACCTCCTACATCGAGTGGGGCTCTCGCATAGCCCTCGAGAACTCGAAGGCGGGAGCGCAGCCCCCCGAGCACATGCCGATGCCTCACTGGGACTGGGGTACCGCTGGCCCTCCCGGCTCTAGGGTCTCAGCCGTCGTTCCTCCGGCCGAGGACGAAGAACAGACGGTGGCGCTTCCCGCCGCCGACGAGCCGGTGACCTTCGACGAGCACATCAAGCCGCTGTTTCGCCAGCGAGACCGGCAGTCGATGAAGTTCGCTTTCGACCTCTGGTCATACGACGACGTCGCCGGCCGCGCCGACGCCATCCTCGAACGTCTCCGGAACGGCTCGATGCCCTGCGACGGTGGCTGGCCAGTGGAAAGGGTCCAGGTCTTCGAACGGTGGACCCAATCGGGCAGAGCGAAGTGACCCGGGATGGGAGCAGACCCTATCCCGGCTCGATGCGGGAGCGTCTTCTTGGTTACATACATCGAGGTCTGGGCCGGTGCAAGATCAGTGCGATGAGTTCCGGACCGTCAGGCAGTCGTTGGGGAAGAGCCGAAGCGACGAGGGAGGCAAAATGACGAGGGAGGGCCGCTTGTGAGCGCACGCACGAGCCCAACGAGGACTGCGATGAACAGCGGCCTGGGTCGTCTGGCGGTCCGCTGCTACGACAGCCGCCGCCTGGTCCTCGTCGCTTGGATCATCGGTCTGATCGGGGTCACACTCGTCGCCCAGGCGGTGAAGGGCGACTTCCAGGACAAGTTCGCATCTGGGAACTCACAGTCCCAGCAGGCCCAGAACGTCCTACAGCAACGCTTCCCAGCCCAGTCAGGCGACAGCGCCGATGTCGTGTTCCACACGACGGCGCCGATCATCGCTGCGGCCAACCGGCAGACGATCGGCCAGCTCGTCAACCGGCTGCGACCGCTCGCCAACGTCACCAGCGTCCGCAGCCCCTTCGATGCTCCCGCTGCACAGATCTCGCGGGACGGCCATATCGCCTTCGCCGTGGTCCAGTTCAACGTGCAGAGTTATGCCCTGCCCAAGGCCTCTGCCCAGACGGTGATCGACGTCTCGCGCTCATATGATCATCCGGGCTTCGAGGTTCAACTGGGTGGTCCACCTATTGGAAAGGCGGAGAGCGCCAGCCCCGGATCGAGCGAGGCCATCGGCATCTTCGCAGCGATCATAATCATGCTGATCGCGTTCGGCTCGGTGGTCGCCATGGGCCTTCCGATCATAACCGCGCTCTTCGGGATCGTCGTCGGCGTCGGTCTGGTGGATCTGATGAGCCACACCCTGGTCGTCCCCTCGTTCGGTACCGAGCTCGTAGCCATGATCGGCATCGGGGTCGGAATCGACTACGCGCTGTTCATCGTCACCCGGTACCGTCAGGGTCTCCAGGAAGGGCGCGGCCCGCGTGACGCAGTAGCGACTGCGATGGCGACTGCTGGCCGCGCCGTGCTCTTCGCCGGGTGCACAGTCGTGATCTCCCTGCTGGGCCTGTTCGTCGTGAACCTACCCTTCATGAACGGGCTCGCCTTCGGAGCCATTGCAGGGGTCCTGATGGTGATGGCCGCGGCCCTCACCCTGCTCCCCGCAATCCTCGGCTTCGCCGGGCCCGCCATCGACCGCCTACATGTGCCCTTCTTCGCCGGGAGCGCACAGCCGGGAGCGCAGCGAGGAGTTTGGTACCGCTGGAGCAGATTCGTACAGCACCGTCCATGGGTGGCCGGTACCGCCGCCCTCGCCGCTCTCGTCGTCCTCATCCTCCCGATCTTCTCGATGCGGTTGGCGTTTACCGACTCTGGAAACGATCCGACCTCTCTCACCACTCGCCAGGCCTACGATCTCCTGGCCCAGGGGTTCGGACCCGGCTTCAACGGCCCTTTGGTGATCGCCGTGGAGGCATCTGGCTCCGGTCAGCCATCCACGGTGGCCCGCCTCGACTCGGAGTTGCACAACACTTCGGGCGTGGCCTTCGTGACCCCACCCCGCTTCAGCCCCGACGGCACGGCGGCGGTGATCATCGCCTACCCGACCACGTCGCCTCAAGCAGAGCAGACGGCCACGCTCGTGCACCACATCCGGGACCAGGTGGTGCCAGCCGCGACTAGCGGGACCGGGGTGAAGGTCTTCGTTGGGGGTGAGACGGCGGGCGGGGTGGACGCGTCGGCCTATCTCTCGTCCCGGCTTTACTGGGTCATCGCGGTGGTCATAGTGCTGGGCTTCCTCCTCTTGATGGCGGTGTTCCGGTCTCTGGCCGTGCCGCTCAAGGCAGCGGTGATGAACCTGCTCTCCATCGGCGCCGCCTACGGGGTGATCGTGGCGGTGTTCCAGTTCGGTTGGATGGGCTCTGTTATCGGCATCGGAAACACTGGCCCCATCGACCCATGGATCCCGCTCATGATGTTCACCATCCTGTTCGGTCTGTCGATGGACTACGAGGTCTTCTTGCTCTCGCGGATCCGGGAGGAGTGGCGACGTACCGGCGACAACGCCACCGCGGTCGCCGACGGGCTCGCTTCGAGTGCCCGGGTGATCACCGCCGCGGCAGCCATAATGGTCTGCGTCTTCGGCTCCTTCGTGATCGGCGACCTCCGCATCCTCAAGGTCTTCGGCCTCGGGCTGGCCGCCTCGATCTTCATCGACGCCTCCATCGTGAGGATGGTGCTGGTTCCGTCGGTGATGGAGGTGCTCGGGCCGGTGAACTGGTGGTTCCCCAGGTGGCTTGACCGCGTAGTGCCCAGGCTGGCGGTCGAGGTGTACGTAGAGGCGCCGGTGGTATCGGCTGCCGAGCAGGTGGCCGCTGCCGGCCGCGAGGCGGCCAGAGTCCGCTGAACTCAGGCTCGAGAGCAGAAGGTGCCGATGGGTAGATAAGGGAAGGGCCGGATAGCCTCTCGCCCGTTGAGGTCTCATAACGATTCCCAAGACACAGGTTGCGGCGTCCCGATCGCAGAGGCGCCTCAACCGGTCCCCCGGCTGAGGGGATGGCTGCACGCAGTCGCATTCCCACTGGTGGTGGTGGCAGGCATCGTGCTAATCGCCCTCGCTCGTTCAACAGCTGCGCGGGTCGGTGCTTCGATCTATGTGAGCTGTTCCGCGGTTCTCTTCGGTATCTCGGCCATGTATCACCGCGGGCACTGGGGTCAGCCGGTGAGATCGGTGCTCAAGCGTCTGGACCACGCCAACATCTACCTGCTGATCGCAGGGACCTACACGCCCTTTGCCCTGCTCTGCCTCAGCGGGCCTGCTCAGGTGGCCGTGCTCATCGTCGTCTGGACGGGGGCGGTGGCCGGCGCCGCCTTTCGAGCCGGTTGGGTCGCGGCGCCGAGGTGGCTTTACACGTCCCTCTATATCCTGATCGGATGGACGGCGGCGTTCGTGGTGCCGCAGTTGCTCCGTGGAGCCGGTGTGACGGCCTTCACGCTGGTGGTCCTCGGTGGGGCGTTGTATACGGCCGGTGGCGTTGTCTACGCGCTCGAAGAGGCCCAACCCGTTTCCAAGGTCTTTCGGGTTCCACGAGGTCTTCCACAGCCTGACCATTGCTGCATACACCGTTCAATATGTCGCCGTGTCGATAGTGACCTACAGGGTGGCTCTGCGATGAGCGCGCCGTCCACAGGGAACGAGGCGGTCCAGAGGGGGAGCGGCGGACACTACCTGGGTCTACTGATGGTTGCTCGATCAGAGCTCTCTAGAACCTTCTCTGCCAGGAAGGTGGGGCAGTGGCTCATTTCTCGTTGAGCGCCGTGGGGACAGATCGACCCGGAATAGTCGCCGCAGTTACCGCAGTGCTCGCAGCTCTGGGCTGCAATCTGGAAGACAGCAGCATGACGATCCTCCGGGGTCATTTTGCAATGATGCTGATACTGGTTGCTCCAGACCCGATCGACGGCCCCGCTCTAGAGCGCTCCCTGGCGACGGTTGCCGAACGACAAGAGCTCACCATCTCGGTGAGGGCGATAGGCGAGGAGATTCCTCTTCCCGTATCCGGTGAGACATGGGCCGTGTCGGTGCATGGAGCGGACCGCCCGGGAATCGTGCATGCAGTCACCAGGGCTTTGGCTGCTGCCGGCGCCAATGTCGTGGACCTGTCAACAAGGGTGCTTGGAGACTCCGCCGCACAGGGCTACGCAATGCTCTTATCGGTGATCCTGCCAGCCGACACAGATGCCGATGATCTTGGATCGACCTTGCGTCGCCTGGGCGAGGATCTTGGAGTCGCTTGCAGCATGCACCGGGCCGAGGCCGACATCCTCTAGCGGGAGCGACCAGATGACGGTCAGAGGGGTCTTGTGTCTTCCTCACTCCGTACTCGAGCGCCCTTCGGTCTCGGTCAACGAGATCGACGGTACCTGTAGAGCCCTGGCCGCGGACCTGATCGACACCATGCAAGCCTCTCCGGCATGCGTGGGACTAGCCGCTCCCCAGATTGGCGTTGGCGTGCGCGCCTTGGTCGTGGACGTGAGTGGCCACAGGAAAGCGACGTCCTGCCACGGCATGCTCGTTCTATTCAACCCTGTCGTGATCAGTACCGAAGCGGGCGAGCTGGCGAGGGAGGGCTGCATGAGCGTCCCTGAGCTAACCGGAGACGTAGCTCGCCCCACGCACGTGGTCGTAAGCGGGCTGGACTTAGCCGGGAGGAAGACGATCATTGAGGCCGAGGACTTCGAAGCGAGGGCCCTTCTCCACGAGATCGATCACCTGGACGGTTTGGTCTTCCTCGACCGCGTGTCGGGACCCTCCGCGGTGTTTCAGCGGCGCACCTACCGATAGAGAGGTCTCCATCCCGAGCAGGGTCTGTATCCGTCGCGTCCATCGCGCACGACCAGCAGTTTTGTCGACCTCTCAAGTCTCGGACCGCACCGACCGATACGGAACCGGTACGGAAATAGGACAGACCGATAGGGACCCGGAGTTGGGATGCCCCGGGTCAAGCGTGCCGGAGCGGCCACATCGGTGCGCCGGCGTTTGCAGGGAGGAGAGATCGTATGAGCACTGGTGACCCTCGGGTCGGCGACCGGCTACCACCCCAGCACCCAAAATCCGGTCGGCTCAGCCGGGCAGTTGCTGGTGCGGTCGTCCTCTCCCTATTTATGATCGGTGCCGGCATCGGCATCGGCGCGGCCGTGTGGTCCGGCGGATCGACCAGCACACCGGCCGCCGCCCAGAACTCAGCTCCGCCCTCCCCAGCGGTATCCGCTACCCCTATTGCCAATGTGCCTTCGGGTGTAAACGCACTACCTAAGGGACCGAATGGGGCGGTAGGAAACTACCCCGTTGGGCTCATGGTGACGTGGGTCACCTCGCGTGGTGATGCCAGGTTCACCTACACGGGTGGGAACTGCACCAACGACGAGTTCAACGGAACCATCCCGGCTTCGGGTGTTCGCACGATTGGCCATGCCTTCACCGCCAAGCAGAGCGGATGGTGCTACTTCGAGCCGTCCACAGCAAACTGGAGGGTGTCGACCAGCAGCGGCGCAAGTGGAACCGTGAGTGTCGCGCAGACGGGTCCAGGTCTCTATTTCGCGGGGTGCGGCGGCGGCCTGACCTGCCCTCAGGTGAGCCCCTTCCCGAGCTTTCTCCCTTCGATCCGCGTGAGCTGAGCCTCGTCGACCCGTTGGGCTGGCGTTACTCCGAGCATCCTTGGCCCCCCTCGCTTACCGGAGGCAAGCGCCCCGCTTCAAAGGCCTCGACGCGGGCAGGAGGCCGGGGCGACCAGCGGCCTATGGCCCGATAGCCCCGAGCTGATCGTGGGAGGCCGATACTTGCTGCGCCTGGTGACGGTCGCCGCGGTGGTTGGCGGACTGTGCTCAGGTTGCAGCAGCACTCAGTCCGGCCCGATACGCATCGGTGTCATGCTCCCCTTGAGCGGTCCCGACGCCGTCGGTTACCAGGCACCGCTCGAGTGGGCCAAGGAGAATGTCAACGCGGCCGGCGGTGTCAACGGCCGGCCCATCGAGCTGGTCTACCGCGACACCGGACGCGAGCCTGTGGACGCCGTCGTCCACAGCATGGTCGATGATGACTCGATCGCCGCTGCCATAGGACCGGCCAACTCCGAAGACGCTCGCCGGGTGGTGTCGACCTTCATCAACGCCCAAAAGGTCGTCGTCACGCCCGCTGCCACGTCGGCCGACCTCTTCCGGGCGTTTTCTGCCTACCGCCCCCAGTACTTCTGGAGGCCCGTCGAGTCCGACATAGCCCAAGTGCGGACCCTGCTGACCATGGCTGCCCAGGGCGGCCCCAAATCGGTAGCCCTGGTGACCGGAGACAACGAGTATGGCAACACCTTCTACAACTGGTTTGGGTTCCTCGCCACCGAGCTGGGCCTCCAGGTGACGGCCGTAGTCCCTTACCACCAGGGCGCTCAGCCTTGCCAGGGCGAGATCGACCAGGCCCTCGCCTCGAACCCGGCCGTCCTTGTGGCCGTGCCTGATGACGCCGAACAAGCGATATGCATGGCGAAGGAATGGAGGGCGCACGGCGGTGGCCCTCGACTCCTGTTCCCCGACTCGGCCCAAGATCCCTCGCTGGTCCAGTCTCTCGGCCCAGAGGCCGACGGCATCGAGGGAACGGGGCTGGCCCCGGATCCGACCAACGGCTTCACGCAGGCTTTCGAGGCCCGCTTTCACCGATCACCGACCCCTTATGCAGCCAACACCTACGATTCATTGTTGCTCCTTTCATACGGCTTGGAGCGCTCCGGAGGAAATGCCGGCCCCGAGCTGGCCGATGCGATCTCTTCGGTCGTGGCCGGAAGAGGGGAGCGAGTGGGCTGGGATCAGTCCGGGATCATTCGGACTCTGGCCGCACTCCACACCGGTCGTCATCCCGGCGTGACCGGGGCGGTCGGACCCTGGGACTTTGACAAGAGCTCAGGCATCGAGCTCGTTTCCTCCACCTATGAGCACTGGCGTGTCGAGGGAACGCAGTTCGTCCCCGTGGAGTACATCTCCACTGCTCATTTCCCGAGCGCCCAGCAAGGAGTGTCGGAGTTCAAGACGACGCCTTCGCCCGACAAGTCCCAGTTAGCGGCGGGCGGCACATACCAGCCCGGCCCGAGGACCGGGGTTTGGGCGCTGCTGGTGGCTGCCTCGGACGGCTGGGACAACTACCGGCACCAAGCCGACGTGTTGGCTCAGTACCGGCGCCTGCGCGCAGGCGGGGTGCCCGCCGACCGCATCGTCGTAATCAGCGCCAGCGACCTGGCCCACAATCCCCGCAACTCGAATCCCGGTACCGTCCGTTACTCGGTCGGAGGGCCCGACATGTCTCGTGGCGTCCACGTGGACTATCCGTTGCATGGGATGACGGCTGACCGACTGCTGGACATCCTGAGCGGTAGCGAGTCGCCCGACACCCCCAAGGTGATCCGGAGCGGTCCCGGTGATGATGTCTACGTCTACCTGGCGGGCCACGGAAACCAGGAGGGCCTTTACCTGGGCTTGGGAGACTGTGTTCCCTCAGCGACGTACTCGATCCTCACCCCTGATGCCTTGGACCAGGCGGTAGCCACCATGGCCGCCGAACACCGGTACAGGCGCCTACTCATCGTCGACGAGTCATGCGAGTCGGGGGCCCTGGGGCAGAACCTGAACGCCCCCGGCGCTCTGCTGATATCGGCGGCCAGTCCGATCGAAAACTCCGTCAGCACCAACTACGACTCGACCCTGCAGACCTTCCTGGCCGATCAGTTCTCGTTCCAGCTCTGGCGAGAGGAGGCGCGCTCTGCGAGCATCTCGCTTGACGACCTCTACAGACACCTCTACCTGAGCGTGAACGGATCTCATGTGAGCGCCTACGGCCCGGCTTTCGGCAATCCGGCGGCCGTGTCTCTCGGTGAGTTTCTCAGACGATGACCTGATACGACGCGCCCAGCCGTCACCGGACGGCCTGTCCCGATCTCCACCTTCACTCATTGAGGCGCCGGGGCCCAGCTTGGGCAAGTCTCGAGCCGGGGCCTCCCGTCTGCTCGAACACGTAGTAGACGGCGACTGCCGCGCTGATGACGAGGGTGGCGGGCGCGCTGAGGAAGGCCACTCCGATCCCAGCGATGTAGCCGATGTGTCCGAGCCCGAAGCGGATCGTGGCCCGCCGAGCGTCACTCGAGCTGAGGGGCACCCTCATATGCCCATGACGGATCGACCACCAGAAGATCGCTGCAAAAGCGATCGACATCCCCTCGAAGACGCCCATGAAGACAGCGGCGGCGAGGTGCGAGTCAGGGCCTCCGCTCCTCAAGTAAGTGGCCATGGTGGCTGTCGCAAAGGGGATGCTCACGACGAAGAACAGGAGGAGGAGATTCAAGAACAGAAGGGTCCGATCGATGTGCGACAAGTTCTTGAAGACAGCGTGATGATTGACCCAGATGATCCCGATGGTCAGAAAGCTGATGACATATGCGGCGAAGGCCGGCCATCGATCGCTGAGCTGATGAGCGAGCGTGCCGTGACCGGGGCCTTCGACCGCGAGGTTCAGGGCTAGCAGCGTGATCGCCACGGCGAAGACCCCGTCACTGAATGCCTCCAATCTCGCGCTATCCACGACGCCTCCCAGGTAGAGCTCCGGATCATGGATCGGCGAGCTCTAGTCCATCATTCCTCCAATGTCGCCTGCGAGCTCACCGACTCTGTAGGGCGAGCCCAAAGGCATTCCGCCACACAAGGTGCTCTGCCACCGTTCTGGGTCTACAGTCCCCTAATGATTCTCTCTGATTGGCATGTCAACCCCGGTGACTTCGAGGCGCGCACGGGTTGGACCATCAAGGCGGAGGGAGCTTGCAAGGCAGACGTGTGCGTACCCTTGGCGATCGACCCAAGAACACCGGAGGGCCGCCTCGATCTGCGAGTCGTGGCCGAGTGCTTGGGGATGCCGCTCGTCCTGGACGAGGCCAATGGCATGTGGGCTCTCGGGCCCGAGACGGCAGTCACGGGCCGGGCGCTGAGCTCGGCGGTTTCCCCCGAGCTGACCCTCCCCGATGTCGGCGGGCGCCCCTTCGCGCTGTCGAGCCTGCGAGGGCAGAAGATACTGCTGCTGGCATGGGCGTCGTGGTGAGGCTGTCGCTTCGACCTGCCCGGGTGGCAGGACCTGCGCAATGAGCTCAATCCCCGCGGCTTGGAGATCGTCACAGTGGCGCTGGACGTGGATGCCGATCAGGCCCGTTCTTCCATAGAAGCAGCAAAATGCAGCCATCCCGCCCTCATCGACCAAGGACACCTGGTCGACGAGCTGTTCGGCATCGTCAACGTGCCCACCGGCGTGTGGATCGACGAGAAGGGCACGATCGTTCGGCCTGCCGAGCCAGCCCATCCGGGTTCGAATCCCGTCACCGAGTCGCTCCGCACTCTCGATGCAACGACTCTTCCGCCGGACATAGCCGAGGTTCTGCTAGAGGCCCGAAAGATCCGAACTCAGCCGGACCTCTACATCACGATGCTTCGCGACTGGGTCGAGTTCGGGTCAGGAAGCCGCTTCGCGCTCTCACCGGAAGAGGTTGTACGACGCTCTCGACCCCGTACGACCAACGAGGCAACCGCCGCCGCTCACTTCGAGCTCGGGCAGCACCTTCACCGTCAAGGCGATCACCCCTCTGCCATCCTGCACTGGCGTGAGGCACACAGGCTGGACCCGCGGAACTGGACTTATAAGCGTAACGCTTGGAACTTTGAAGATCCGGTTCGACAGGGCCTTACCGACGCGTATGACAGCAGCTGGTTCGAGGACATCAAGAACATCGGGGCCGAGAACTACTACCCACCGCTCGAGCCATAACGCTGTCGCCCCGGCAATAGCCACGTTTACTCGGTTTGCGTCCCGGTGGTTGTCTTTACCACGACACGTCGGCCAACGGTAGGGGAGAGGATCTCCGTTAGATTCTCTCCCAAATGGATGCACTCGAGGAGAAGGTGGCAGTCGTCACCGGGGCCTCGCGGGGAATCGGGAGGGCACTAGCGGTCGGACTCGCCGAGAAGGGAGCCAAGGTGGTCTGCGCGGCCCGATCCACGACGAGCCATCCCGGCGAACTACCAGGCACCGTCGAGGAGACCGCTGCCACGATCGTCCAATCGGGGGGTACCGCTGTTCCGGTCCGCTGCGACATCGGGATCGCAGCTGACATCGTGCGACTCGTGAGGACGACACTGGAATCCTGCGGGCGTGTCGATGTACTGGTCAACAACGCCATGACACCGACTCGAGGTCTGTTCGAGCAGACCTCACTGGAGGCGTGGGACGTCTCGATGCGGGTCAACGTACGAAGCTTGTTCCTGATCTCCCGGGCCGTGTGTCCCCGGATGGCTGAGGTCGGAGGGGGTAGCATCATCAATGTCTCGTCCGGAGCGGCCGATCCCCGAGTAAGAGGGATTCCTCCTGGGTTTCTCACATACTCGGTCGCCAAAGCGGCCTTGGAACGCTTCAGTAGCGCGCTGGCTGTCGAGGTTGCCCCGATAGGAATAGCGGTGAACGCCCTTCGGCCGGGGGCCGTGAAGACCGAGATGAGCGTACGCGAGCTGGGCGAGGACTTCGACTGGACAGGCTGGTCGACCCCGAGGTCCGTGGTACCCGCGGTGGCCTTCCTCGCCGGCCAGCGTGGCGACGGATTGACAGGACAGATCCTGGACGCCACGCAATACGGCGCCTCTTGGCCCTAGGCGAGGTCGTCGCTGCCAGCATCTTGCGGTTCCGGAAGCATTCAAGCGCCGATCGGGGCGGTTGACAGCACTTTCCGCATCCGTCGATCGCGCCTCCACTATGCAGCCTCCAGCGGAACCGTCACTTGCCCCGCGGGCTCCAACTGAGCCTCGTCTGGACGTGACTCCATCAACAGGGCAGCCAGCACGGCGCCAAGTGCCGCTAGGCCGGCCAGCACGTAGAAGGTGACTTGAAACCCGTGCGTAAGCGCGCTGCCACTGAGGACCGTGGTGCCCACGTGGTTGGCCACGTAGTGACTGGTGATGGTCGTTGAGATCGTTGTGGCAACAGCGAGTCCCACGGCGCCGCCGATCTGCTGGCTGGTGTTCAACAACCCTGAGGCGATTCCGGCGTCAGCCGGTCTTACACCGCTCAACCCTCCAATCGACGCCGACACGAAGGCCAATGCCAGCCCGATACCTGTAAGCATAAATGGGGGAAAGATGTCCCAGAAGTACTGCCCACCCACCGGCAATCGTGCGAAGAGGATCAGCGCGATTGCAGATAGGAGCAGCCCGACAGGCATCACCCGTCGAACCCCAACCCTCGTAGCGAGAGCCTGTCCAGCCGTCGAGAAGAGCACGATCGTGACGGTGACGGCTACGTACGCCACCCCAGTCTTGATCGCCGAGTAGTGCAGTACCTCTTGCATATAGAGGGTCAGCAAAAAGAACATCGAGAAGAGTGACGCACCCATGAGCAATGAGGCCACGTTCGCGCCCGAAAGCGTCCGTAGCCGGAAAATCCGTAGGGGAAGAAGCGGCGCCTTGGAGCGAAGCTCGACCATCACGAAGGCGCCCACCAAGGCGCCGGACGCCACGAGAAGAGAGATCGTGCCGGCACCGAGCCAGCCGTGCTGGGCCCCGTAGGTCATGGCGTAGACCAGGAGCATCAAGCCGGCTGTGATCGATGTCGCACCCGCCAGGTCGAACCTGCGGTGGCCGAGTCGAGCTCGGCTCTCCCGCACAAGCCTGGGGGTCAAAGCGATTACGAGTGCTCCCACTGGAACGTTGATGAAGAAGATCCACGACCAGTTGAGGTACGAGGTGAGCACCCCACCGAGAAGTACGCCCGCAGCGGCACCACTTCCCGAAGCAGCACCCCAGACACCGAGTGCGACATTACGGTCACGACCTTCGCCGAAGGTTGTGGTCAAGACAGACAGCGCGGCGGGTGACAGAAGTGCGCCGCCGAAGCCTTGGAGACAGCGGGCGACGATCAAGGAACCCTCGGACCAGGCGAAGCCCGACAACAGTGAGCTCGCCGCAAAGACCGCCACACCGGCAAGGAACATTCGTCTGCGGCCGAGCAAGTCAGCGAGGCGGCCACCTAGGAGCAGGGCGCCACCGAAGACGATGGCGTAAGCCGTGAGCACCCACTGCAGACTCTCCTGTGAGAAGTGCAGGTCAACCTTGATGGTAGGCAGCGCGACATTCACGATCGCGACATCCAGGACGACCATGAACTGGGCGCTGACGATCACCGCCAGGGCGAACCATCGCCGCCGGCCGGCGCCGGAATCGGTCTTAGCGGTCGCAACGAGGCTAGGAGCCATTTGGTGGACCCTCCTGATCGTGGAGCTTCTCTACGATAAATGGAGCCAACGCTTGTACCGTCTACACTTATTCCATGGTCTCGGAATTGGCTCCAGAGTCAGAGAAGCTGCCCCTGTCGGCACTACCTCAGGAGCTGGTCGGGAGCACTGAGTACGTATTGGCGTCCCTCGGCGCGCTGGCCAAGGCCCGGGCGAACGCTGCGTTCGAGAGCACTGGTTACAACCCGTGTCACTACAGCGTGCTAGCCCTTCTGGACGAGGGGACCAGAAACACCCAAGCCGAGATAGCGGACACGCTGCAGCTCGACCGTAGCCAGCTCGTTGGCTACCTCGATACTCTCGAAGAGGCGGGCTTGATCGAGCGTCATCGCGATCCTAGCGACAGACGACGTCATGCCGTGAGCCTGACAGCTGCTGGCAGTCGCCAGCTGGCCAGGTTCCACGAGATAGCCAAGAGCGTCGAAGACGACTTCCTTGCGCCACTCAATGCTGGAAGTCGATCGCGACTTCACGCCTTGCTGCTTCGCTTGGCGCAATATCACAACCCGGGTTGCGCCCTCCGGGAGAGTGGTTAAGGGTCGTCCTCTAGTGGGCTGCGTCAGCCCAGAATCTTGTCCTTCGCCTTTTGGAAGTCCCCTTCCGATATCTTGCCGTCGTCCCTCAAGCTGGCCAGCCTCGCCAGTTCCTCCGATGTGGATGAATCCGTTCGTGTTCTCTCTCGCCGATACTGATCGAAGGAGCTGAGTTGGCCGCGCGGCGCGTTCAGCGCTCGCTCGTGCATACCGCGACCTCGCGCGATTAGATAGATGAAGACTCCTAGGTACGGGAGCACGATCAAGGAGATCACCCATACTGCCTTGCCGAGGCCTCCTATGTCGTGGCTCCGGAAGACGTCACCTATAACCATGATGACGAGGTAGATCCAGAGGAAAAAGAGAAAGAACTCCAGCATTGTCCAAAACACGTCCAGCAACGGGTATGACGAGGCGATCACGATCACTCCAGACTGTGGTTGTCAAGCATTGCCCAGGTCTTGAAAAGCCGGATCCACAAGCGGATTCAATCTTACCGGTGAGAGGCTGGGAACGATGACTATCAACACCCTAATTCTGTGCGCTGACGGTTCAGATGTCGCAACCCAAGCTCTACAGTCCGGCTTCGCTCTTCTGCGAACCGCCGCCAGGGTCATGGTCGTCACGGTGCTCGAGCATGGAGACGAGTCAGCCGTTACTGGAACAGGTATTGCCGGGGGCGTGATGACAGCCGATGAATTCGACGAGCTTGAGAGCAGCCGTCAAGCGGAAGGCCAGGCCATCTTGGAGCGGACGGCCGCTACGCTCGGCATCGCCAACGCCGAGCTCCGGGTCTTACGGGGTGACCCGGGGTCGACCCTGTGCCGCCTCGCAACAGAGCTCTCAGCCGACGCTCTTGTGATGGGATCGCGCGGTCGAGGGCGGATCCGGCGTGCCCTCCTGGGATCAGTGTCCGAATACGTCGTCCGCAACGCACCATGTCCGGTGGTCGTCACCGGCTCTACCGACTAGTCCGGCCCCCCGCACCGGGAACCTTGCAACCAACTAGGGTTGACCGCGTCGAGGAGACCGAGGATGGCATCAGTGGGGAAGAGGGCACCCTTACGATCTGTTCTGCCGTGACGCATCTGGTTTGTGCGGATGAACGTTGAGCCGACACGCCGGCCCGGGCCCTAGGGTAGAACGAAATGACGGTCCGCCTGTGGCCGCCCGGGCCACTTGGTGTTCTGGTCTTGTCACTGGTACTTGCCGGCTGTGGATCCTCGAACACCGGTGCAACCCAGGCCAGGGCGCCCGGGGGGAGCGGAGCACTTGTCACCCCGGCCAGTTCGCCATTGGGCACCATCGTCGTCTCCAGTTCGGGTCGCAGCCTGTATGCCTTTGCCGAAGACACTCCGACGACGAGCCGGTGTACAGATGCCTGCACCCAGACCTGGGGCCCGCTGAGCGCGAACGGCAACCCCAGGTACGGATCGGGAATCGAGATCGGAATCGAGGGGACCCTGCTCGGAACCATCACCCGGTCGAATGGAAGCCGACAGGTCTCCTATTCCGGCCATCCCCTCTACACCTACAGCGGTGACACTGGAGCAGGACAGACCAATGGCCAAGGGTTTGGTGGTGCCTGGCACGTCGTAAGTGCCTCCGGAGAGGTCATATCGGCGAGCGCGCCGTCCACGAGCACCACCGGTGTCCGATAGGGGACAGCGACCTCGTAAGCACCCGGGGCGCGCCAGTTGGGGGCTCCTGCCGAGGGAGAATGCGTCTGTGGGGTATGCCGCGGGTCTCCGGAGAGCATTGGGCACTGCGGCGGTGGGCGCTGGTGGCCTCGCTGTGTGTGCGATGGCCGCCACCGGAGCACTGTCCCTCGACTTGGGCTGGGGACGGAGCAGGCGCAGGCTGGGACCACAAGAGCTGGAGATTGCCGCGCCGCGATCGATCGTCTTCGACGTCATAGCCGGACCGTACCTGCACAAGACCCCGCGGGCGATGGCCACCAAGCTGGAGGTGCTGGAGCGTGGCACGGACATGGCGCTGGCCGCTCACTTCACGCCCTTGTTGGGAAGTCTGAAGGCGGTCACGGTGGAGACGGTCCACTTCGAGCGACCCGAGAGGGTCTCTTTCCGGCTGGCAAGGGGGCCCGTTCCCGAGGTGCGGGAGACCTTCGAGCTCTGCGAGCTGGACGATGCGCGTACACGGCTCGTCTACCGAGGTGAGCTGGCCGCCGACCTGTGGGCACTCGGCCGGGCTTGGGGACGCGTTGTGGCTCGCACGTGGGAGCGGACTGTAGCCGGCTCATTGAACGGTGTTCGCGCCGAGGCCGAACGCATCGCTGGTAGCGCATCACGGCTATGAGGGGCCGCCGCTCCGAGGTTGTCCGGGTGGCTGCCGCAGCGGGTGCCGGCTACCTGCTGGGGACGGTTCCGTCGGCCGACGTGGCTGGCCGGCTCGCCGCAGGCAGCCACGACGTGCGCCAAGAAGGGAGCGGGAACCCGGGTGCTGCCAACGTCGCGGCGGTGTTGGGCGCCAAATGGGGGGCCGGTGTCCTGGTCGCCGACATGGCCAAGGGGGCCGGCGCGGCGCTCATCGGGCGTCTGATGGCTGGGGATTCAGGAGCTTGTACCGGGGCAACTGCGGCCATAGCCGGCCACGTGTGTCCGGTCTGGAGCCGGGGTCGTGGGGGCAAGGGTGTGGCCACCTCTGCGGGGGCGACCCTGGTGGTGTTCCCGGCGTACTTCCCCGTCGACCTCGCTCTCACGATCATCGGAGCGCTCCGTCATCGCCGGGCCGAAGCGGCTACCCGGCTTGCTTGTTGCGGCTGGGTCGCCGCGTCGTTGGCCGCCTGGCGCCTACGCCTGCCGAACGCATGGGGACCGGTGCCGTCGAAAGGGCTGGTGGGCTTCGCCGTGCTCGGTTCCGGCATGATCCTGGCCAGCTTCTCCCGGGCTCGACGCGCTCCGCGGGCATCACGGTGATAGGCCTCGTGACAGACTCCAACAGCCAGCTCCCTGCCACGCTCCGGGATCGCTACGGCATCCGAGTGGTCCCGCTCACCGTCGTTGTCGACGGAAAGGGCTACCTCGAGGGAGTCGACCTCGGCCAAGCTGAGTTCCTCAGATCACTGAGCGCCGGAGCACAAGTGTCCACGGCAGCACCCTCCCCGGCGCAGTTCGCCCGGGTCTACGACGAGCTTGCCGAAAGTGGCAGCCAGCAGATCCTCTCTGTTCACATGGGCGCAGCGCTGTCTGGCACCTTCCGGGCGGCCCGCCTGGGCGCCGAAGCCAGCCCGGTCCCGGTTCAGCTGATTGACACAGGTACGGCATCTTTCGCCGCCGGTTGTTGCGTCTGGGCGGCGGCTGAGGCGCTGTCGTCCGGGGAAGGGCCCGATGAGGCGGCGGAGGCGGCACGAAGAGCTGCTGCACGCACAGGGAACGTCTTCGTCATCTCCTCGCTGGCCTTCGCCCGAAGAGGCGGCCGGCTAGCCGATGGCGCAGATGCGGAGCGCGTGCCGGTAGTGGCGCTCGAAGGCGCCAAGATGCAGGTGGTGGGCGAGGTGCAGGGCGAAGCAGATGCCCTCGAGGCCATGGCGAGCTATCTCGACGGATGGCCGAGGCATGGCGAGCGCTTGCGGGTCGGTGTCGGCGATGCGGAGAGTGAGGCTTTGGCCGACGGTCTGGCTTCCTCGCTCGCGGAGCGATCTTCGGTGGCCGAACTAGTCCGTTATCAGGTGGGCCCGTCAGTCGCAGCTCACACCGGCCCGAATACCGTTGGTGCCGTCTGGACGGTGGTATGACGAGGCGGCGTTACTTGTAGGGGCGGCGGTCTTGCCGTCAAGCGGCGGCTTCTCGCAGGGCGAAAGTGTCGTGAACGTGGCGGATCCGCTGGATGCGACCGCGATTTATCGTGAACTCCTCGGCCACACGGACGGTGCCGAACCGGTCGGTATGCATGTCGTAGACCAGCAGGACTTCACCAGCGCTGGCGAACTCGGCGAGCAGATCGACGCTGCGGACGAGGCTGCCAAAGCCGGTGAGCGCGGCGACAAAGGCCTCACGAGTCTCGTAGGTGTTCAAAGGGACGTCTGTCTGCAGGTCCTCGCTGAGGCATCGCTCGGCGGACGCGAAGTCCCGGTGAGTCCAAGCCGAGTGATAGGCACGGGCCACACGGCGCGCGTCGCTTGCCGAACCGTACGGCTCCCCTTCGCCCTTGTCGACGAGGCAGCCGAGGCTGGCGAGGAACCGCTCCCACCCGGTCTTGACGCGCTCGCGGGACAGCCCCGCATGGCGGAAGGCGAGGACGCTTCCGCGCCTGTCGGGCCCGTCGCGCACCTCGATACTGATCGTGGTTTTCTTCCAAGCCGGGTCGCCGCTGTGTTCAAGGCACGTCCATCGAACTCGCGAGGGGCGCGTCACATCGTCGACACGCATGACGATCACCTCGTCCAGCCCTTCGAAGCCAAAGTGCAGCTGTCCTCCGGCGTGGGTCGAACCAACGACTAGGGGCGTCCACCAGCCGCGGAGCCCGGCCAGCGTGGCCACAGCTTCGAAGACCCGATCGGGCGGTGCCTCGCAGGCCAGCTCCCGTACGTAGTCCTCCGCCTGGGTATCGAGTGCCTCGCTCATGTCGCACCACCTCCGGCCCAAAGATACAAGTCGTGACTTACACAAGTCAAGCCTTGTGTAAGCCTCGTGTCCCGGCTACCCTCGAGGGCGTGACTGTCGAGGCCGCCCTGACCGCGGTCGCTGAACCGCGCCGCCGAGCGATGCTGCTGCTCGTTCGCGACAGGCCGCACTCGGTCGGTGAGATCGCCGAACATTTCGATATCAGCCAACAGGCGGTCTCCCAGCACCTGAAGGTGCTCCGAGAGGCAGGGCTGGTCGAGGTTCGCCCGGATCGGCAGCGACGCTTCTACGTCGTGCGACCCGAAGGCCTAGAGTCGATCACCACTTTCCTGGCCGAGCTGTGGCCCGCCAGGCTCGAACGGCTCAAGCAGGCCGTCGAGGGCGCCGATGCCGACTGAACCGATCGAAGCCTCGATCCAGATCGGGGCGCCACCCGATGCAGTTTTCGAGCACTTCACGCGAGCGGACGCGTTAGTGGCCTGGATGGGTGAACACGCGGTGCTCGACCCGCGTCCTGGCGGCGAGTTCAGGGTCGACATCCGCGGCGTACCCGTGCGCGGTCGCTACCTTGAGGTCGAGCCGCCCAAACGCCTGCTCATCAGTTGGGGTCACGCCGGCTCCGATCGCCTGCCGCCGGACGCCAGCATGGTCGAGGTACGCCTTCACCCCGTCGACCACGGCACTAGGGTGACCATCTCCCACCGCGGCCTGCCCGAACCCGAAGCTACCGGCCATGCGCGTGGCTGGCGGTACTTCCTCTCGCAGCTCGCACGGGTACCCACGATGTCTGGAGACCTGCCGTAGGGGGCTCGAACAGGGTAAGCGGCCACGGGAAGACGACGGAGCCCTTACGAGGCGACTCTCGCTCGTATGGATCGTGAAGAAGATGACCCACGACACGCCGTCTCTATGGTCTGGCCGACCGCGGAACGATCGAGCCGGGCAGAACGACACCGAATACGGGGCATCTCGGCCACGGTCGAATAATCTGCGGAATTTGGCAGAGCTCCTTTGGGAACCACCTGGTCGCCAAAGGTTGAGTTAGAGGTTCCTGGTTCTCGGAGAGAAATATTGGCAATGAGATTGGCGGGGCGCCCTTCAGGGGCCGGAGACGCCACCGGGCGCGGCTGTGTGCCAGCTGGGGCCCATGCCCAAAGGAGGGTGGACGGGTCCGGCTACGTGCCAGCGCTCGACGGGCTGCGAGCGTTCGCTGTGGGTACGGTCATCTTCTTCCACCTGGGTTTCAACCATGCGGGCGGGGGATTCCTCGGTGTGGACGTCTTCTTCGTCCTTAGCGGGTTCTTGATCACCGGCCTGCTGGTGGGAGAGCATCGCAAAACCGGCGCAATCAAACTGCCAGCTTTCTGGGGTCGGCGGGCTCGGCGCCTATTGCCGGCGGTTTTGGTCTTACTCGCCGTGCTGTCCATGTTCGCGTGGGCGGATGGCCCAGGCGTGATGCCCAGAATGTTGAGGCCGGATGCGATTGCGACTCTGTTCTATTTTGCGAACTGGCACGACATATTCAGCCAGCAGGGCTACTTCGGGGAACTCGGGACCCTTTCCCCCTTGATGCACACCTGGTCCCTTGCCATCGAGGAGCAGTTCTACTTGCTGTGGCCTCTCGTGCTCCTCGCCCTGCTCGGGAGGAAGCGGCCACTCCATTCGAGGTCCAGGTCGAGCTTCGACAAGCGTAGGCGGCGGGCTTTGGCGTTCACCGTGCTCCTCGCCGTCGCCTCGGCGCTTTGGATGGTCTCACTCTTCCACGGCCAGAACGCGCAAGACCGCGCCTACTACGGCACGGACTCCCGGGCCTTCGAGCTGCTCATCGGGGCCGCGCTCGCTCTCCTGGGCGCCAAGGTCGCGTTCGCGCCGCTCACGCAACCTTCTGCATTTTGCTGCGCTGGCCTCGGCGGGCGCTCTCGCCTACTTCGTCGTGAGCCTTTCAGGCCGGGAGTCGTGGCTCTACCGCGGAGGATTCGTTCTCATCTCGGTCCTGACCGCCGTTGTCATCGCCAGTATCAGCAACGCCAGCCCCGGGCCCCTGGGGATGGCGCTGTCCATCAGGCCTATCCGGTGGGTGGGCAAGATCTCCTACGGCATCTATCTCTGGCACTGGCCCGTGATCGCCCTTGTGACCGAGCAGAGCACGGGCATCGGAGGAGGCTGGTTGCTGGTGCTGAGACTGGCGCTGGTCGTCGGGATGTCCGCGCTCAGCTTCTATGTCATCGAGCTGCCTATCAGAAGGGCCCGGTTCCCCACCTGGAGGCACTGGGTCAGCGTTCCCGTCGGTGTCGGTGCCACCGCTGCCATCGTGCTGGTGGGGACCGTACCCGCCGCCGAGGTTGCACTTAGCCGGCCGATCAAACTGGCCGTTTCTGCGGTACAGCCTTCCAACGCCGGCCCTATCTCCGTTCCCCCCGGTAGGGTGCCGTCGCCTGCGAACCCCCTTCGTGTGATGCTGGTAGGCGACAGTGTCATGTGGGACGAGGAGCCTGCGCTGACGGCGGCGCTCGAAGCCACCGGGGTCGTTCAGGTGCGCAGCGACGCCGTCCCCGGCTGGGGCCTGGCAAATCTCGAGGCGGGGGACCAATCATTCGGCTGGCAACAGCACTGGCCCGCCGACATCAGCGGCTTCCATCCTGAGGTCGTGGTGCTCATGACCAGCTGGGACCTGTCCGACGCCCTGACCGAGCCGGCTACGTACACGACCGTGCTCTCCCAGGCCCTCCAGTATCTGGTGCAAAACGGCGTGGACGGCGTGGCCCTGCTCGAGTTCCCCAAGACCAATCTTGACTCCAAGTTCTTGTCCATCTATCACTCCAACGGATGGACACAACAGACCACCGACGAAGGTTGGGAATCCAGCAGGGAGGCCTGGAACTCGATTGCCTCGGCGATGCCGGCCGTCTTTCCCGGCCACGCCGCATTCCTTCGCACGGCCAGTTCATTGGAGTCCAACGGCCAGTTCACCGAGTACCTCCCCTTGATCGGAGGACAGATGGCTCTCGCCCGCGCCGTGGACGGCATGCACCTGTGCCCCGCAGGCGCCCAGGCACTGGCGGCTGCCGTCCTCTACCAACTCGCACCCATGTTGGCGCTGCCACCGGCCAAGCCCGGTTGGTGGGCCGGGGCATGGCAGGCCGACCCTCGTTTTCTCCACGAGGGACTCTGCCCCGGCTGATGATGGCTGCCGCGCCACTCTCCTGGGAACACCCGCGACCCCGGGTGTTGGTCGCCGCCCAGGAGTGATCAGGAGTGATCAGCCCTTGCATAGCGTCTGGCAAGCGAATCGCAGATGGGCGTCGGAACGGGAAGGTTCTCGAGTGATCCGGCGAAGGGTTGCGCGACCGGACTGCCTGCCGGAGCGCCGCCCAGCGTCGCCTCGGTCCCGGGGTGGACGAAGTGATCCAGGCCGAACTCCTTGGTGCCGTCCAGGAGCACGCTCGTCTCGGCCACCCGAGGATCAATCACTGCATCTACGACATATGACCGTCGGGGTACCACAGTGATGGTCGGCCCGTCGTACCAAGGCTGTCCATAGCCCTCGAAGAGATAAGAGAAGGCGACCCGGCTCCGGCCCAGGAAGTGCACGGCAAGAATGTTCTCCGAGCCGGGGGTTCCCGTTGTCAGAAGGGGGCGTCGGATGCCCACCATGTCGGGGAAAGTGAGCCGCACGCGGAAATGGTCGGTTGCATTCGTACCTTCGAGCCCGTTCCAGGAGCGGCCATCAGAGTAGTAGAGACCCTCACAGCGGTTGAGAACGAAAAGCGTGTTGATCGGGCCTGCGTCGGGAAGATGGGAACCGAACTCGACCCCGGTGGGCGGATCACCGAAAAGAAAGGAGTCCACCTTCTCCTGGAAAGAGATGAAGCTGGCCGTGGTGGCTGGGACCGTTGCCACCACCAAGCGCTGGTAGGTCAGCCCCAGCCCGAGGTTGGCCCATATGCCGAACAACCCGAGCAAAGCGATTACGATGGCCCCCGCCGCGGTGACCACCCGCCGGCCGTGACCAAACCATGAGCGGAGCATCCATACGCCAGCCAGGCTGGCCACGGCTATGAGCGGAAAGGCGTCGGCGAGGTACCTGTTGGCGACGTAGGCAATCGTGAGAGTCGCCGCGGCGCCGGCGGCCGCACCGGCGAGCGGGGCCCGAACGGCTTCCACCCCTACCGGGCGCCGGCTGCCGCGGCGAAACGCTCCGAAGAGGCCCACCAGCCCGGTCCCCACCAGCACCGGCATGGTGGCCGGGGCACTGGATGCCCAATCCAGTGTGTCGAAGCGGACATTACCCACCACGGCCGCTGCTCCGGGAAATCCCACCCAGGGAAAGAGCCGGTGAAAGGAAAGGGCATCGGGCCGTAGGTACTGCACCAGCGCCGTGGGGATGAACTTGACGCCGAAGAGGCTGCCACCATTGGCCGCCAGGGCCGCCTGCCGGCTCGCGCTGGCGGCTGAGAAGGCCTGCTTCTCGAGCGGGAGGCTGAAAAGGGTGTGGAACTTGACCTCGTTGATGGCCACGTAGAGGA
This sequence comes from uncultured Actinomycetes bacterium, assembly GCA_963736925.1. Lineage (GTDB taxonomy): Bacteria > Actinomycetota > Acidimicrobiia > Acidimicrobiales > CAVTQP01 > CAVTQP01. Next base: position 2,253,164 of record CAVTQP010000003.1, on the reverse strand, counting down.
GCAGGGGAACGAGGATGCAACACGACAACACCAGCACAAACGTCGGGCTGTCGGGCGAGGGGAGACCAAGCCAATGACCGCGCTGCCGGTTGCGCCAGGCGCCGTGCCGACGCCCTCAAGCGCCCGTGCTGGCCTCCGAGCCGGCGGGGCACGCGGCGGGCGCCCCAAACGAGGCAATGGGCCACAATCAGGAGGGCGACGGCTACCAGCGGGCCCAGCCCGACCGAGGCACGAGACAGGATGGCGAGGGTCGTCAGGAGTCCCGTCACGAGGAGTCTCCACCGGGCCGGGGAGACGATGAAACCCAACAGGGCGTCGAGGGCGCCCAAGGCCATTGCCGCGCCCCAGAGCTCAGCCTCGTGGTAGATGACTGGTCGGCTGGCCAGGAACAGCAGGATCGATCCCGCGCCCAGGAGAAGCACCCATGCTCCGGCGAGGCACGCCTCTGTCCTCCCGACCGTTAGCGGGCCGTTAGCAAGCGACCTGATCCTCCAGCTCAGTCGGGAGACGACGACCATCACGACGGCGAACGCGATGAGCATCGACACCTGGGTCAAGCGACCATCGAGCGCGTGGGTAAAGACGACCACCGGGATCCGCAGAAAGGCCGGAACGGGCCCGAAGTACATGTATGTCCGATGGTCGACGGTTATTCCTTCTATGGACAGCACCTTGGCCGGCATGTCCCAGTGACCGTGGACCAAGGCATGAGCTTGGGCGTCGTAGAAGTTGCCGAATGGCTCGCTCGAGAACAGATCGAAGGTTCCCCCTGAGAGCATCCAGACGAAGACGATCGTGGCGAGCACAGCGCCCACTCCGCAGCCCAACGCGAAGCGGCGCCACGAGCCGTCTACTCGCCGATCGTGCACTGTGACCGGCACGCCTGCCCAACCCACCTGACTAGCAAAGCATCCCGACTGCCGAAGCGGCGCCATCCGTGCGAATGAAGCCCCTAATGGGGCGAGTGGCTCGTTGGCGTGGGACTACCCGCGAGGCCGGCGTCGGCCGTAAGACCCATCAGCGCGGGTCCTGTGACTAGCCTCGCTCACGATGTCACGCCGGGCACTCTGGCTCTTTGGCTTAGGGGGAATAAGCCTCGCGGCGCTGGCCGTAAGGCTCACCTATCTGTACATGTCGGCTCGTCACGCTCCTTTTGGCCACAGCGACTCGTTCTTCCACGTGGAGGGAGCCAACCTCTTGGTGGAGGGTCACGGCTTTATCAACCCACAGGCCTACTTGGGGCATCACCAGATCATTCAGGACGCCAATTTCCCACCCTTGTGGACTCTGGTGCTCGCCATCCCGTCTGCCTTCGGTTGGAAGAGCTTCTTCGCCCACCAGGTGTGGTCCTGCCTCTTGGGCGCCGTCGCTGTCGCCGCTATCGGGTTGACCGGGCGCAAGCTCGGTGGTGCTCTGGTTGGTCTCCTGGCTGCCACGATCGCGGCGGGGTATCCGAACCTGTGGATCAATGACGGTCTCGTCCGCAACGAGACACTGTCGGTCTTGATCGTCGCCTTGGTGCTGCTTGCCACATATCGGTTCCTGTCAGGTCCCACTTGGCCGAACGTAGAGGTACTTGGTGTGGCGGTGGGACTTGCTGCCCTCGCGCGAGACGAGCTTGCCCTGCTGGTTCCGTTGCTTGTGGTTCCCCTGGTCTTGCTGGTCGGGCAGCGGCCGTTCCGGCGTCGGCTCCTTCATCTCGGGGCGTGCGTGGCCACAGCGATTCTCGTGGTGATGCCCTGGGTGGGCTACAACCTGAGCCGGTTCGAGCATCCCGAGCTCATCTCCACGGGGCTGGGCGTGACCCTTGCGACGGCCAACTGCAAGCAGACATACTCTGGCCCCTACCTGGGGTACTGGTACTTCGAGTGCGGCAGCCGGCTCCTTCGTTCGGAAGATGATCAGTCCGCTCAGGACCTCCTGGACCGCCACGTCGCCCTGCGGTTTGTCGGTGCCCACCTTGGGCAGCTCCCCGTGGTCGTTGGTGCTCGGCTTGGGCGAGCGTACGGCCTGTACCGTCCCATGCAGCAGATCACCTTCGACACATTCTTTGAGGGCCGTCCTCGGCTGCCCTCTCTCGTAGGACTCTACGTCTACTACGCGCTGCTCGCCTTCTCTGTCCTTGCCGCAGTGATGCTCCGCCGCCGCCCGAGACTTCTCTTCCCCTTGCTCTCCGTTCTGGCGGCCAACCTGATCTCTGTAGTCATTACCTTTGGCCAGGCCCGGTATCGAGCACCCTCGGAGGTCGTGTTCGTGCTCTTGGCTGCTGTAGGCATAGGAATGTCGTTGTCCTTCTCGCGGAGGGATCGAGCTTCGATGGTCACGATCCCGCGAGGCGAAGAGGAGCCGGGTGTGACAGCGCTGGACGTCCTTTCGCAGGCGCATTGAGGAACCTCAGATGGACTGCTCCGAAGCCCGTGATTAGCGAACTCGCCGTTCGTCCGCGCCGATGGTTGGCGTCCCCTCGCGTCTCTCCAACTCTCCCTTCGCAGCGTCGCGTCGGGCGATGGCACGCTCCGCATCATCAGTAGCAGCCTTCAGCTCGCTGCGGGCCTCCTCGAGGGCTTCAGTCAACTGCTGTACATGCTTCTGTGCTTCTGCTCGCCGCTTCTCGGCGGCGAGAACCAGCCCGTCGGCTTCAGACAAGCGCGACCGAGCTTCGTTCTCAGCCGCTCTGGTTTGGGCTGAGAGCAGGGGTCGCTTTGCCACGTCAGCGGGGCCTGTTTCGATGGCTTCCGTACCGAAACCTAGATCTCCGGGTTCGATGGCCTTGACCAGGTGACCTGCTCTGAGCTCTGCTGCCGAGTCTGGATCGATCAAGGCAGCCTCGATGGTGTCCTTGACCTCCCGCAACACGCTTTCGCTCATCTGCTGGCCCTCCTCCGCGGCCAGTCGTCCTGCCAAAGCCGCCAATGCTGAAACCAGCTCCCGCCGCTGGACTCCGAGCCGGCGCAACTGGTTACCCTCTAGCTGCTCTTGGGCGTTACGCAGGGCCCCGCCCAGTCGAAGGAGGCTCTCGATCTCATCAGGCTGACGGCGCGCAACCATATTGAGGACCCAGGCGGCCCTCGAAGGCCTGCGAAGACTTTTGATCTCGTCAGCCAGTTGTCGGTCGCCGTCTCCCCGAACTGCGGTGGCCATGCCATCACGGGCAGCGGTGAACTCTCCCGGTTTGAGGGCATAGAGCTCGTCTGCCGCGTGGCGCAGGTCCACAGCTCAGTCTCGCGGCGAGCCTCGGCTCCTGGCCTCTAGGCCCTTGGACCGAGCGTCCATCCTGCCCGCCGTAGCCCTCTCATCGGCTGGGCTTCGTGGCGTGGAAGTGCAGCTGGTATTCGCCGACATCTAGGGCGACATCCTCGAAACCGACCGCCTCAAGCCGGGACTCCAATGTTCCGGGATCGAGTGGGACGAAGACGTCGTCCACGTGACCCTGGCGGATCGGCTCGTTGTCGACGGAGTCGGTACCGAGGAAGGCTCCCGCGGGACGCAGCACCCGGTGCAACTCCGCGAACAGCCGATCCTGCTCTTCGGGTGACGGAATGTGGTGCAGCACCGAGAAGCACGTCGCGGCGGAGAATCGGTCGGACTCGAAGCCGCTGTTGATGGCGTCGCCGTGGATTACTTCGACGTTGGTCCCAGCCAGGCGGGTCGCAAGGGACGCCGACAGCTCGGGGTCCACTTCGACGACTGTGAGCTTGGGTGTCCGCCGGCGGAGCAGGTCGGTCGTGAGCCCGGGGCCAGGGCCAACCTCTAGGACGTCCTCACCTAGATCGGCCACCCTCGTGACCCAGGGGAGCAGGTCGGTCTCGAGCATCCGGGCCCATTCGGCGCTCGCCAAGAACTGCAGATGGAGCTCGTTCATGATTCACCACGGCCGGTTCCCTTATGGCCGGTTTCGTTTTGCTGACCATTTCTAGCAAGACTTGTCGTGGTGATCGAGAGCCTGCTCCTCTCGGCCGTGGTCAGGGAGGCGGCCGAACGAGGCTTCGCCCGACTGAACCGCGTCCTCTCTCGCAGCGATCAGGAGGGCCTCCTGGCCGAAGCCGACGACTTGCAGTTCACTCCTCTACGGCGGCGGGTCGGTCGGGTCCACCAGAGCGGGGAGTCGGCCACGGTCTGGGCGGACCAGCCGGGGCTGCCGCTGCTCGCGACCCTGTTGTGGGAGACCAAGGAAGCTGTGGCACGCGTTCCGCTCCCCGAGTGCGAGGGTTTCCTGCCGACCGAGGCCGTTTACCAGAGGTATCGGGCGGGACGAGACGGGATAAGCACGCATCGCGACCAGAGCTTCTACCGGATAGCCGTCGTCATCTTCACCCTGGAAGGATCGGCCCCCTTCAGCATCTTCGACACGCTCGAGTCTCGTGTGGTTGCGGAAGGGCGGACCGAGCCGGGCGACGTATGCGTGCTGGCGGGCGGTGGTTTAGGCCGATCGGACATGCGACCGCCCCATGCGGTGGGTCCCCCGGACCGGGGCGGGCGAACCTCCCTCACCCTGCGGATGAAAGAAGCGGGCAAAAGGCCCCGACAGCTCCCGTGATCGCCCCGCGAGCGGACGCCGGGCATATGCGCCCGCTTGATCGCCCCGCGAGCCGGCGCCCGGCCCGTCGGCAGCCTCCAGTCCGCCATGCAGCTCTACCAGGGTTCGCCCAGGCGGTCACCCGAGCCCGCAGGCACCCGCCGTTTCCGCGGTGCTCCGGGGAGGTACAAAGGAGCTGAACAGGTTTCCGACCCTGGCTGTCCGGCGCAGCTAGGGTTTCCCGTGCCGGAGTCCTGAGGTGGCGAGGCCACGACAGACGGGAGGAGAGCGATGACCCGCTTGGGCAGGATGATGCGGTTCATGGTGGTGCTGCTCGGAGCGGTGCTCGTGCTGGCGGCGTGCAGTTCGTCTCCCACCACAAGCGGCACGACCACGACCACCGGAAGCGGAGGACAGAGCAAGGCCGTCCAGGCCGCCCTCTCGGCGGTCAACCAGGAGTACCAGGGCACGAGTCGAAACGTCGACCCGACGTCACGACCGGCTGCGAAGAACAAGCACATAATCATCATCTCGGCTAGCCAGGCCGCCAGCAGCAGCGCGGTGCCGGCGAACGGGGCGGCGGAGGCGGCCATGGCCATCGGCTGGAAGGTCCAGATCTTCGATGCGAAGTTGAATCCCTCGAACTACGCGCCTCTCGTTCGACAGGCAGTGGCCCAGCACCCCGACGGGATCATTCTCACGGCGATCGACTGCGACACCGTGCGGGAGCCGCTGCAGGAGGCCAAGAGCGCCGGCATCGCGGTGACCAGCATCTACGCATTCGACTGCAATGACGCCCATGCGGGGGGAACCAAGCAGTCGCTCTTCACGGCGGTCACCTCCTACGGGCCCCAGAACCCCAATGTCGACGCCTTCACCGAGTCTTATGGAGCGGACCAGGCGCGCTACATCATTGCCAAGTCCAACAACCAGGCGAAGATCATCGCCGTCCAGGATCCCGAGTTCACCGTCCTCTACTGGACCCTGAAGGGTTTCGAGGACACCATCAACGCCTCTGGGGGCTCCAAGATCGTCGACACGGTTGACATCACCCAGTCGGACCTGGCCACCGGACAGGCCCAGCCCAAGATCCAAGCCGCTGTGCTGATGCATCCGGAAGCGAACTGGATAAAGAGTCCCTTCACGTATGCCACCACGCTCGCCATCGTGCCGGCGCTGCAGAACAACCCCAACCACATCGACGTCATGGGTGGTGAGGGCTTCCACGACGAGATCGACCTGATCCGCCAAGGGAAGGTCACCGCCACCAACGCCATCTCCTCCACCTGGAGCGGGTGGGCGGCGGTCGACACGCTCAACAGCGTCTTCATTCATCAAAAGCCGGTGGACAGCGGCATCGGCTGGACGATCGTGGACGCCCAGCACAACCTGCCTCCCCCGGGCCAGGACTACACACCACCCATCAACTTCAAGGCCCAGTACAAGAAGGCCTGGGGCGTAGGCTGATGGACCTCGCCGGGCCGGCAGGCCGGGCGATCCGAAGCGAGGACAGGTCCGAGCCGAGCGCCCTGCGGGTCAGTCACCTGTCCAAGACCTTTCCGGGAACACGCGCGTTGCGCGACGTGTCGTTCGAGATCGAGCCCGGCGAGATCCATGCCCTGGTGGGCGGCAACGGGTCGGGGAAGTCGACGCTGATCAAGATCCTCGCGGGCGTCTATCGAGGCGAGCCGGGGGGCACGATAACGGTCGGCGGCACCGAGATTCCCTCGGACCACACTTCGCCCGCCAAGGCCCGGGCCCTCGGTCTCCATTTCGTGCACCAGAACCCGCCGGTCTTTCCACACCTTTCGGTGGCCGAGAACCTGGCCATCGGGAAGGGTTTCGAGACCACCGCTGCAGGCTCCATCCGCTGGCGTGCGCTGCGGCGGCGTACCCAGGCGCTGCTGGAGCGTTTCGACATCCCGGCCCGGCCCGACACTTTGGTGCAGTCGTTGCGCCCCGCTGAGCGAGCGATGGTGGCCATCGCCAGGGCACTCCAGGACCAAGAGGGCCAGCACAGCGGGGTGCTCGTCCTCGACGAACCTACGGCATCCCTCCCCCGGGCCGAGGTCGTCCGGCTGCTCGGAGCCCTCGGCCGCTTCGCCTCAGCCGGGCAGACGATCCTCTTCGTGAGCCACCGCCTCGACGAGGTGATCGACGTCGCCGCTCGGGCAACAGTGCTGCGCGACGGTCAGGTGGCGGGCACTCTGACGGAAGAGGAGATCACCGAAGATCGGCTGATCGAGCTGATAGCTGGCCGGAAGCTCGAACGCATGTACCCGGACAAGTCCCTGGTGGAAAGCGAGGTCTTCGTCCTGGAGGCCAAGGGCCTGACCGGCGGGCCGCTGCGAGGGGTGGACTTCCGATTGCGGCGCGGGGAGGTTGTGGGCATCGCCGGCCTGGTCGGTTCCGGTCGCTCTGAGCTGCTGAAGATGATCTTCGGTGCCTACCCCATTCGTGCGGGCACCCTCGAGTTCGAGGGCCGCCCCGTGCACTTTCGCGACATAGGAGACGCCATGGCCGCGGGGATGGCCTATGTCCCCGAGGACCGCGGCGGGGAGGCCACATTCATCGACCTCACCCTCGCGGACAACCTCGTGGCTGGGTCGGTCTCTCGCTATTGGCGGGCTCTCATGCTTCGTAGCCGGTCGATGCAGGCTGACGCCCGAAGCTTCATCAGCAGGTTCTTCATCCAGGCGTCGTCGGAACGCCAGAAGATGGGCACGTTGTCGGGCGGCAACCAGCAAAAGGTCGTGCTTGCCCGGTGGCTCAGCCGGCGCCCAAGGGTCCTGCTCCTGGACGAGCCCACCCAGGGTGTGGACGTCAACGCCCGCGCCGAGATCTACTCGTTGATCCGCCAAGCGGTCGCAGAGGAGGGCTGCTCGGCTCTACTGGTGACGAGCGACTTCGAGGAGCTGTCCCGGCTGTCGGACCGGGTGCTCGTCCTGGTCAACGGACGAATCTCCGCCCGGCTGAGTGGTGCTGACGTCGACGCGGCGCGGCTGACCGAGCTGGCATTCAGCACACAGGAGGTGGCCTCATGAGCGTGACCGGCGAGCCCGCCGCCGAGGCGCGAACAGCGAGCCCGCGCCGAGTAGACGGCGATGCGGCCGCCGCCGGCGGAAGGGGCGCCAGGCGGGAGCGGCGGAACCAGTACATCCTCGACTTCACTGAGCGCTACGCCCTGGTGGTGGCCTTCGCTGCCGTGCTGTTGTTCTTCAGCGTCTGGTCCAAGACGTCGGGCACCTTTCCGACCGCGGCCAACGTGAAGAACGTGCTGGGAAACCAAGCCGTGATAGGGCTGCTCGCGCTGGCGATAACTATCCCGCTGGTGTGCGGGGAGTTCGACTTCTCCGTCGGATCCCTCGCCGGTCTCACCCAGGTTCTCACTGCTGGGTTCATGTCCCGCCTCGGAATGCCCGTGATCCTCGCGGTCCTGATCCCGATCGCCATCGGTGCTTTCATCGGCCTCAGCAACGGCAACACCGTCGCCCGCATAGGCGTCAACTCCCTGATCGTCACGCTCGGCGTCTCGAACGTGCTCCTTGGCATCGTCGAGTGGTACACGAACGGCCAGTCGATCATCAACCACATCTCACCCTCTCTGACCAAGGTGGGTTCCGGCGAGTGGCTGGGTCTGCCCCGCACCATCTACTTCCTCGCCATCGGAGCCATAATCGTGCACTACCTGCTGGAGCACACGCCCTTCGGTAGGTATCTGTACAGCATCGGCTCGAACCGGGACGCCGCACGTCTCGTCGGGCTGCGGGTGGAGCGCAATGTGGTCGTCGCCTTCGTGCTCTCGGGAACGCTGGCCGGCATAGCGGGAGTTCTACTGGTTGCCCGAAACGGGGGAGCCAGTCCCCAGGTAGGCACGGTCATCGACACCCTCCAGGCGCTCGCGGCTGCCTACCTGGGTGCCACCGCGATCAAGCCGGGGCGCTTCAACGTGATAGGCACCATGATCGCCATATTCTTCTTGGCCTTCACCGTGACCGGGCTGTCGCTGGCGGGCGTGGCCAACTGGATCAACGACACCTTCTACGGTGCGGCCCTCTTCGTCGCAGTGCTCGTGTCGACTCTGGTCGGACGCAAGCGCGCCGGGGCGAGCTGAGGGAAGGACGGGCATCGTTGGCCCGCGCCGATGCGCTCGACCGTCTTGGCTCTGTACCGATGTTCGCGGCCTGCACCAGACGGGAGCTCTCCCAGATCGCGAGGGCGTGCGACGAGATAGCGGTCGGCCAAGGCAGCGTGATCGTCGAGGAAGGAGCTGCCGGCCACGATTTCTACCTGATCCTCGAGGGAAGGGCATCGGTGCTGCACGGCAGCTCGGAGGTCGCCAGCCTCGGACCGGGGCAGTTCTTCGGAGAGCTGTCCCTTCTGGACGGCGAGCCGCGCAACGCAACGGTGAGGGCCAAGACATCCATGACCCTCTTGGTCCTCGGCACCCGGGAGTTCTCAGCCGTCATCGACTCCTGGCCGGGCGTGGCGCGAAAGATGCTCGTTCAGATGGCGCGGCGGCTGCGTAAGGCCGACGCCGACGCGGTATCCAACTGACGGATCGGGCGAGTTCGTGGAGTTCTGGCAGTCGGTGGCCTTCCTCGATCCCGATCAGCTGGTCGAGATCGCAAAGGCCACGGAGAGCTGTGGCTTTGACGGGATAACCGTCTCCGACCACATCTTCTTTCCGGCCCACCTCGTAGCCCGCTATCCCTACACTGCCGACGGCAAACCGTTCTGGTCCCCCGGGACCCCGTTCCCGGACCCGTGGGTGCTGATCGGCGCGATGGCGTCCACCACGAGGCGCCTCCGGTTCACCACCAACGTCTACGTCGCGGCGGCGAGGGATCTGTTCACCGTGGCCAAGCTCGTATCGACCGCGAGCGTCCTGTCGGGGGGACGGGTGGCCCTCGGCGCCGGCGCCGGCTGGTGTAAGGACGAGTTCGACCAGGTGGGGCAGGACTTCAGCAATCGAGGCTCTCGCACGGATGAGATGATCGAAGCGCTGAGAGTCCTGTGGTCGGGTGGCAACGTCGCCCACCACGGCCGGCACTACGACTTCGGGCCCCTCCAGATCTCTCCGGTCCCGGAAGGGCCGATCCCCATCTGGGTCGGCGGTGACTCGCAGGCCGCGTTGCGTAGGGCCGCCCGACTGGGGGATGGATGGATCGGCAACGCCTACGACGCCCGAGAGGCCGACACCGTCTTGACCCGCCTCGAAGAGGAGTTCAGGGCGGCAGGTCGCCGGCGGGAGGGCTTCCAGACGGTGATCGCCCTTTACGAGGCTCCTGATCCCGGTCTCTACCGCCGTTTCGAGGAACGAGGGGTGACCGGGCTGATCTGCGCGCCCTGGATGTCGGCCAGGGGAGAAGCCGGCGAGCCCTCATCGTCCCTCCGGGCGAAGGTTGCGGCCATGGAGCGGTTTGCCGAGGCCGTCATGGCGAAGATGCGTTGAGACAGCCGATGGCGTCTGGAAGGATCTAGCCCGGTGGAGTTCGGGATCTTCGTTCAGGGGCATGTGCCCCGAAGTCGCGTCGAGAGGGAAGGGGCCCAGGCCGAGCACCGGGCGCTCATGGGTGACGTCGACCTGGTCAAGATCGCGGACCGCCACAACTGGAAGTACGTCTGGGTCACCGAACACCATTTCCTTACCGAGTACTCCCATATGTCCGCCAGTGACGTCTTCCTCGGCTATTGCGCCGCCGTGACCGACCGCATCCATCTCGGATCGGGCATCTTCAGTTTCAACCCTCGAAAGGACCACCCCGCCCGCATCGCCGAGAGGGTTGCCATGCTCGACCACCTGAGCGAGGGCCGGTTCGAGTTCGGTACCGGGCGCGGCGCCGGCAGCCGCGAGGTGACGGGCTTCGACCTCGAGTCCACGGAGGCGACGAGGCCGATCTGGGACGAGGTGATGAGGGAGATCCCTCGCATGTGGGTTCCGGGTGAGTACTCCTACAAGGGAGGGTCTTTCAACCTCCCCTATCCCGACCACGGGATTCCCACGCGCAACGTGGTTCCCAAGCCCTGGAAGAAGCCCCACCCCCCGTTGTGGGTGGCTGCCGGGAACCCTCCGACCTTCGAGAAGGCTGCCCGAATGGGACTCGGGGCGTTGGCATTTACGACTCGGTCGATCCCCCAGATGGCACCTCTCGTCGAGGCCTACAAGAGCCGCGTCGGAGATGCCGAGCCCATCGGGGCCTACGCAAACGACAACGTGATGGTCACCACCGCGTTGGTCTGCTTGCAGGACGGGAGAAAGGCGCGCCTCGCGGCCACCACGATGGGGACCGCCTACCTGCAGAGCCTCGTCTACTACTACCACGACACGATTCCAGTGCCAGAGGGTGGGAGGAAATGGCCGGACGGAAGGCCCGAGCCGACGCTCGACGAGGTGGAATGGCAGATCGAGAACGGCTTCATGATTTGTGGCGATCCCGAGGAGTGCGGTCAGCAAGTCGAGGCGCTCGACACTACGGGAATCGACCAACTGGTCTTCGGGATGCCCATCGACCTTCCATCGCAACTGGCTGTCGAGACCCTGGAGCTCTTCGGAGATCAGGTGATTCCCCGCTTCGACACCGATCCGGTCCACCGCTCTACGCATGCCCGGGATGCGTCGGGTGTGTCCGCATGAGCGTGAGCGGTGGCGAAGGTTCGAAACAGGGCAACTGGGGCCGCTGGGGTGCGGACGACGAGCGGGGTGCGCTCAACGTGCTCACCTCGGAGCTTGTTCGTTCCGCAGCGAGCGCCGTCCGCACCGGGCGTACGTATCAGTTGGGGATCCCGATCCAGCCCGAGGGTGTCCCCCTGCTCGACTACCGCGGCCGCCCGATGCGTCTCACGCTCGAGGACAGCACCGACGAGGGGCTGTTCAAGGACTTCGGTTGCAAGCCGGGTACCGGGGCTCACGAAGACGTGCTCGTCTTCGCCTCCCACACCACGTCGCACATGGACGCCCTCATCCATGTCTACGACGACTGGCAGCACTACAACGGGGTCTCCGCCTCGGCCATGCGGGCGATGGCGGGTGCGACCAAGCTAGGCATCGACAAGGCGGGTGGTTTTGCCGCCAGGGCGGTGATCCTAGACGTGGCTCGCCATTGCGGTGGAGGCGAGTGGCTCGAGCCGGGACGTGCAATCTCGGGCGACGACCTGGAGCGAAGCAGCCGCGCGCAAGGTGTGGATGTGCGACCGGGCGACGTCGTGCTGATCCATACCGGCTATCTCCAGATGTGGTTCGCCCGCCAACCCACGGTTCCCTACGAACAGCCGGGGATCACCCTTGACGGTGCGAGCTGGCTTGCCGCCCGTGACGTGGTCGCGGTGGGGTCCGACAACGCGGCAGTCGAAGTCATCCCATTCGACGAGGGCGACTTCCTGGCAGTGCACAAGCTGTTGTTGGTGCGTCACGGGATCTACCTGATCGAGTTCCTCGATCTCTCGGAACCGGTTCGGGACGAATGCTGGGAAGGCCTCTTGGCTGTCGCGCCATTGAAGGTCACTGGGGCGACGGGCAGCCCGGTGAACCCCATCCTGGTGGGGTGAGCAGCCGGTCGAAGCCGGGAGGGCTGCCAGCCCTGCTCAACGTTGCCCCTCAGGGAGAGGTCCCGTATCCAAACTAGAATCGAACACCACATGCCTGCGGTGGTGGTGGAGGACCTTCGGAAGAGTTACGGCCAGTTCCACGCCGTCAAAGACGTCAGCTTCGAGGTACACCCTGGTGAGGTCTTCGCCCTCCTCGGTCCCAACGGAGCTGGCAAGACCACCACGATCGAGATACTCGAGGGCTTCCGTGCTCGGGACGGCGGAAGGGTAGAGGTCCTCGGGCTCGATCCGGCCAGCAACCTCACCAGCCGCCAGTTGCGCGAGCGCATGGGGATCGTTCTCCAGGAGCTCGCCGTCGAGCCCTTCCTGACCGTGCGGGAGGTTCTAGCCCGCAATGCCGGCTACTACCCCCGGCCACGCCCCGTCGAGCAGGTGGTAGAGCTGGTGGGTCTGAGGGAGAAGGCCGACTCGAGAGTCAAGGCACTCTCGGGCGGCCAACAGAGGCGGCTCGATCTGGGGCTGGGCATCGTCGGCAATCCCGAGCTGGTCTTCTTGGACGAGCCGACTACGGGCTTCGATCCGTCCGCACGCCGAGGCGCCTGGGAGCTCGTCGAATCGCTCACCGGCGGTGGGACGACGGTGATTCTCACGACCCACTACATGGACGAGGCGGAGGCCCTGGCGGACCGGGTGGCGATCATTGCCAAGGGCGAGATCGTCACCACCGGCACCCCGGACTCCATCGGCGGTCGGGACGTGAGTGAGGCACGAATCCGTTTCCGCCTGCCGGAAGGGGCCGATCGCCGTGATCTTCCGGTCGCCACCTCGGTGACCGACTCAGGCATCGTCGAGGCCAGGACCGACAAAGAGATCGAGGTCCTGCACGAGCTCACCGGATGGTCGTTGCAGCGTCAGGTTCCCTTGGTTGGGCTCGTTGTCGAGAGGCGCACATTGGAGGACGTCTACTTGCAGCTGACCGGCAGCGAGGACGGCTCGTCCCACATGGAGGAGGAGCGGTCGTGACGACCGAGATGGCCGCGCCCAGCTCCGGGAACCGTCTTCGCGACCTTGAGATGCTTGGTCGCCAGGTGCACTACGAGCAGTTGTTCTTCTGGCGAAACCGGATCGGTGCGGTCTTCACCGTCGGGTTCTCCGTGGTCTTTCTCGTCCTGCTCGGGTCCAGCGCCGGAAGCTCGACGATCAGCTTCCTGGGTGGCATTCGCCAGATCCAGTACTACGTCGCCGCGTTCGCGGCCTACGGCGTCATGTCGGCGTGCTTCAACATGCTGGCGGTATCGCTGGTGGTTCGCAGGGAGATGGGACTGCTCAAGCGATTACGGCTGAGCCCACTGCCCAAGTGGATGATGCTGAGCGGGGTCTTCGCCAACGCCCTGATCGTGTCGGTTGTCCAGGTTGTTCTCCTACTTGCGATCGGCAAGCTGGGATACCACGTCGACCTACCCGACAACTTCTTGGCCCTCGCGGTGGCTTTGGTGGCCGGCATCTTGTGCTTTACGGCGCTCGGTGTTGCAAGCAGCACCTTGATTCCCAATCAGGAGGCGGCAGGTCCGATCATCAGCATCGTGTTCTTCGTTCTGTTGTTCCTGTCGGGTCTCTGGTATCCGCTCAAGCCCGGGTCGGGCCTTGCACAGGTGTCGGCATGGTTCCCGGTGCGACACCTGATCGTGGCTGTGTTCGCCCCCTTCGATCTCCGTCCGGATGTATCACCCTGGGCATGGCACGACATCTTGATTCTCGGCATCTGGGGCGTCGTGGGTGTCGTCGTGGCGCTGCGGCGCTTCAGTTGGGAGCCCCATCGGGCCTGATGGCTCCGGTTAGGGGCGCAACCCGACACGGGAGAAGCTCAGGTGCCGCCTCTAAGCGCCAGTGCTCGCCGGCCGAACAGGAACGCCAGCCCGTAGAGGACTCCGACCACTATGAGGAGGAACCTGTAGCCGGTTATCAGGGACAGGTACTCGAGGATCCCCCCGACGATGGCGCCCAGCAGGTTGGCTCCGAAGGCGGTCGTCGAGGAGCCCACCCCTTGGAAGCGCTGGGCGAAGACCAGGTTGGCCAGGAAGATCGGTGCGAACGCGATCACGGTCGCCAGCACGAATCGAAGGACCGGTGACAAACCGAGAAGTGAGTCCTGTGGCACCGCCCACGCCACGGCCAGGGCGACAGCCAACGCGCCGTAGAGAACGGTGCGCCGGGGAAGCTTGACGTGTCGTGCGCACTCGACCGCGGCAAACACACTCAAGAGGACCCCGGCGAAGACAAGCGAGTTGACGAACCACGTCGTTCCGAACAGAAGGGCGAACTGAACTATGTTCTTGGTCTCCAGCAGCATGAAGGCCCCACCCATCCAGAACAGGTCCAGATACGGGAACATGCGTCGGAACGGACCTCCGGTCGCCCTCACGAGTATCAACGAAGCCGCAAGTACCCCGGCGATCGTCCATACATACAGTGACGGGATCGTGGGAGTGGTCGGCAGGTACGGAAACGGATGGTCGTCGGTGGCGGCCGGCTGCTGCTTTCCGTGCCACGTGCTCTTGCAGTGGGCGGCCGGACCATTGGCATCGACCGTGAGGACCGCCTGCTGGCGGCCTGCGAGAGGATCGCCGAGCTCGACGCAGGGCTTTGCGCCGTAGACCGATTGCATCATCGACGCGTACCGGTCGAGCAGGAAAGGCTCGTAGTAGTTGTACATCGAGAACGTGCCACCCGGCACGAGGCGATTCTGCACGGCCTGCATTGCCTGTACCGTCAGCAGGTAGTTCTCCAAGCGGAGACTGGACTGGCCTGCCAGCACAGTGAGGGAGTCGGGCAGGGCGAACAGGATCAGGTTGTACTTCTTGCTGGTCTGCTCGAGATAGGCGCGGCCGTCGTTTATGTGGACGCTCACGCGAGGATCCTGATAGGGCCGGTTCACGTTGCGCTCCCGGCCCAGCTTGGCCAGGACCGGATCGATCTCGACGGCGTCCACGTGCCTGGCTCCCTCGGACAGGGCGGCGGCGACGTCGTTGCCGGTACCGGCCCCTATCACCAGCACATTGTCGAGTTCCTGCCGGTTCACATGCCGATACGGGAAGAAGTAGAAGGACTCGATCGCATGGAGAGTTGACAGCGGGTAGGCGGTCTGATGGGGGATGTTGTTGGCCGAGACGATCAGCACACCCTTGGTCCCCGGTGGTTGGACGGCGGTGATCTTGTAGTACGGGGACCAGGAGTCGTTTGCCGACAGCGATTCGACCGACAGCAGCACGATCACGCCCAAGAGCGCGATCCACTGGAACCAGCGAAGGCGTATCCGCAACACCACGAATCCGGCGGCGACTATCGCTCCCCATGCAATGGGTGGAAGATCCAGGAAGGACAGCAACGAGAAGGCCACGATCCCGCCGATGCTCCCGAGGATGTCTAGCCGGTAGGCCTCCAGTGGGCGGAACTGGCCGAACGTCTTGGCCACGGCCTGCCCCATCCCGGCCATGACCGCCACCACGAGCAAGAAGATCACCGACAGGCTCATCCATTGGGGGAGGGCCTTCATGCCGGAGTGCCCGAGGAGCTGGGGCGGATTGAACAGAGTCTCGAGCCTCACCGGGAAGGCCAGGACGAATCCGACGAGCAGGAGCAGTGCCACCGGCGTCCATGCGAAGAGCCTCAAGGGGGACTTCCCGAGCAAGAAGCCGAGACCTATCCCCAGGAAGCTCGCAAGCAGGACAAAGTTCGTGATGTACGCGAGATGGACGTTGTTTGCCGCCGTCCAGCGTATGAGCGCCAGCTCCAAGAAGAGCATGAGCAGGCTCAGGAGAAACAGGCGGGAGCGGGGTGGTTGCCGGGATCGGTCCTTCTTCGGCTTGCCCGGTGGGGCCTTGACCGGCTCGACGAGAGCGGTGGGAGCGGAAACGGGCGCGTGCGTGGTCTGAGTGGAGGTCTCAGGCATTGACTTCACACACTAGGAGAAGGCCGAACGCTTTTGCATGCCATGCAGTCGCTTGCCGGCCAGGAGTGTGCTCGGACCCTAAGCAGGTCCGTGATCGGGTCGCCATCCCACGGACGCTTCTGTCGCCCTAGGCGTCTCTAGCCGATGCTGCCTCTCTAGCCGATGCTGCCTCTCTAGCCGATGCTGATCACGGTCCGTGGCTGGGAAAGGCGGCGGGCAGGAAACCGGCCGACGCTCCTAGCCGGCAGCCGAAAGCTGGTTCAGGTTGATCGCGTTGCCCGGCGCCGAGGGAACCTGTGCGCTTCCGTACTGATCGAAGACGAGCTTCCCACTGCCCGACGACCCAGACCCGCTCTGGACTCGGAGGATGTAGGCGGGCCCGTCGGCCGCCACAAAGACGGTCTCGCCCCGGGGGTCGGAGAGGGGTATGGCCGATTGGCCGTTGACGGTCGTTAGCTGGCCCTTGCTCAGCGAACCCTCCGAGCTGAAGGAGCCGGTCAGATCGTTCAGGTCGGTGAGCTTGGCTCCGTCACCGAAGCTCGGGTCCGTTGACGTGGTCTGGAACCAGCGTCCCGCCACGATCTGCGACACCGCGTTGTCGTGGGTCAGTTGTTGGAGCGTTCTGCGGTCGGCTCGGACGTAGGCGTTCTGGCCCGACACGACTATCTGGAAGGTCGCCCCGTTGACCGAAACGGTCCCACCGCCTCCGTGGTTCGAAGCGACCAGGGCCAGGCCGAGGTGGTCAGGTGCCTTGTAGACGCTGCCGGTGATCCGCACGCTGCTGGTGCCGGCGGTGGCGGCTTTCGCGTCTTGCAAGATCTGGGTGGCTGACTTGGAGTCTTCTCCCGAGCTGGAACCAAAGGCAAAGAAGAGGCCCACGCCGAGACCGGCAAGGACGGCGATCGCTGCTGCCACCACCGCCCATAGCCAGCGCTTGCCACTCGTGGGTCGCGCGGTCGGAGTAGGAGGAAGGGACCCTGGCGCGTCCGCGGTGCTCGTGGGTGGAGCACCTCCCGTCGGCCAGCCATCGGTCATGTCGCGTCAACCCTTCGTCGTGGGCCGCCGCGCGGGTGCCGGAAAGCCGTTCCAGGGGAGACGATCCAGCTCGTGTGCGGCCATGGTGGAGAGGGGCATGCCTCTGTTGTATCGACCTCTCGCTGGTGCTACTTGAGCGGTTCTAGTCGGCGGCCTCGACGTCCACGCTGTAGGCCTCGTAGACCAGGTCGGCTCCCAGATGGCGGTGTCTCGCGATCTCGCCCAGCACGGCCAGAGCCCCTTGGCGGGCGACCGAGACCCAGACCTCGTCCACCGCTCCGTCGGGGCTCGCGGTCTTGACGGCGCCTTGAATGGACTCGGCTATGGACTTGTGCTCCTCGACCAGCTGTGCCACCCGGCGGGCCAGCCTCGGAGCGTCGGCCATGATCTCGGCGAAGAGCCCGTCAGGCGCCTCGGTGGCCTCGACGTGGAAACGAAACGCCTTGAGCAGCTCGCTCAGCCGGCCCGAGAGGTACAGGGCCCACTCCTTTTCGCGACCCGTGGCCGCAGAGCTGACAGCCGCCTCGACGCCCCCCATCGCCGCCCGCACCCCCCGACGGTGTTGGCGCGCAGCTTCGAGAGACTTGAGCTCGGAGTCTTCTTCAACCACCGTCGACAGGCTACGCCTGTCGGAGCACCTGCGATAGGAGTGGGCCCGACGGCGGACCATCAGCCGCCATAAGGGGAACCCGGCGATTCCTCGTCCAGCACGAGGCCCATAGAGAGGCCGTCCCACAGCTGCCCGTTGTGTCTGCGGTAGTGCCTGCGCAACCTTCCCTCCTCGCGAAAGCCGAACTTGCGATAAAGGGCGATCGCGCCCGCGTTGTGGGGCCATACCGTCAATACCATCTTGTGCACTGCGATCTTGTGCGCGCCTGCATCACGGGCCCAGCCGACTGCTGCTTCCATCAACGCCGAGCCCACCCCTCGACCGCGCCACTCACTCGCGATGAACATACCCAGCTGGGCGACACCCCTGTCGGCCGTGAGCCCGAGGCCGCCTACCAGCTCGGAACCTGCCTCGGCGACAAAGGCCACGCCAGCTTCGGAGGAGGTGACGAAGCGCCGCTCGGATGCGTCACGGTCGATGGGTGGCTCGGTCCCGATCCACTTTCGTTCCGCCGCCACCTCGCTGAACAGGGTGAACCATCTTGGAAAGTCACCGGCCTCGCCTACCCGCACGCAGAGGCCGCCTTCGGTCATGGCAGGGCACCGTACGGCGGTGAGACCCGTGGGGCGAGGGAATTACCGATGCTTGGCCCGCACTAATTCGCAGGCGGCTGATCTCGCCCCGATCTAGCCTCGCCCCACCGTGGGCGTCATAGAGCTCAGCCGGGTCTCCTACTCCCGTCCGGGAGCCAGCACCTTGTTCTCCGACATCTCCTTCCGGGTCGGCAACGGTGCCCACCTGGGTCTGATCGGGTCGAACGGGGTGGGCAAGACCACCCTGCTCCGCCTCATTGCGGCCAGCGCGCAAGAGCGTCCGAGCCAGGAGGACACACCCACCTCCGGAACGATAAGGGTCGACGGCAGCCCGGCCATGATGCACCAGTTCGTTGCCGGTCCCGAGGAAGGCCGCACGGTCCGCGACCTGCTCGTCAGCCTCGCCCCGGTGGTCGTTCGCGACGCAGGTACGGAGCTGGCCCAGGCCGTCGACGCGAACGAGGTCTGTCCTGACGTCGAGAGCGGCTTTCGTGTGAGTGCCGCATTTGCCCGATGGGGAGAGCTGGGCGGCTACGAGTTCGAGGTGCTCTGGGATGCCAGCTTGACGAGCGCAGTAGGCGCAGGCCTCTCGGCCGTCGGCGAACGGCCCTTGGCGACCCTCTCGGGTGGTGAGCAAAAGCGCCTCGCTCTAGAGGTGCTCCTCCGAGGCGACAGCGACGTCGTTTTGCTGGACGAGCCCGACAACTTCTTGGACGTCGACGGGAAGGAATGGCTCGAGGGGCAGATGAACGCCAGCCGGAAGACGATCCTCTTCGTGAGCCACGATCGCCAGCTGCTCGCCAACACCGCGGACCGCCTGGTCACGGTGGAGGGGAGAGGGGCCTGGACCCACGGCGCCCCCTTCGCCACTTACCACCAGGCCAGAGACGAGCGGCTGGCCAGGCTGGACGACGAGCACAGGCGTTGGAAGGACGAGCGTGACCGTCTGTACAGGCTGATGCGCACGATGAAGCAGCGCGCAGCGGCGAACGACGCCAATGCTTCGCGGGCCAGGGCGGCCGAGACCAGGCTGCGGCATTTCGATCAGGCAGGTCCTCCCGGCGAGCGAGTGAGGGAGCAGTCCATCTCCATGCGCCTCGGTGGCGGCCGGACGGGTAAGAGGGTGGTCACGTGCGAGGGCCTTGTCCTCTCGGGGATGACCGATCCTTTCGACACAGAGGTGCTCTTCGGCGAGCGGGTGGCGGTGCTGGGCGGCAACGGCACCGGCAAGAGCCATTTCCTGAAGCTCCTGGCCGGGGAGCCTGTCCGCCACACCGGGACCTGGGCGCTAGGCGCCCGCGTCGTGCCGGGTTACTTCGCGCAGATCCATGACCGGCCCGGCCTCCTTCGAAGAAGGGTGCTCGACGTCGTGGGCAGGGAAGACTTGACCAAAGGTCCCGCTATGGCACAGCTTCGCCGTTACGGGCTGCATGGCTGCGCAGACCAGACCTTCGAGACGATGTCGGGGGGCCAGCAGGCGCGCCTCCAGATCCTCCTGCTGGAGCTGTCCGGTTGCACCCTGCTTCTATTGGACGAGCCGACCGACAACTTGGACCTGGAGTCCGCCGAGGCTCTTGAGGAAGCCCTCGCCGCCTTCGAGGGGACGGTTCTCGCGGTGACGCACGACCGGTGGTTCACGCGCTGCTTCGATCGATTCCTCGTCTTCGACTCCGACAAGCGCGTGCGCGAATCGCCAGAGGCGCCCGCATGGGTCGGATCGGCATGAGCTCAAAGCTTTTGGATCCAGAGGCTGCCGCCCGGATTCAGCTCGGCCGGAGGAAACAGCTCGAGCAGCTTCTCGCGACGGATGGTGTAGAGGAGCGCATTGTGAAGGACGATCCTGAAACGGTCGTTGTACTGGAGAAAGGCACGAAGTAGGTAGTCCTCGTTCCAGGAGCGGCCGTCCATCACGAAGTCCAGGGGATATTCGAATCCGGGGAACACGTCGTGAAAGTGGACGAAGACGCCTGATTGGAGCATAGGCAAGATTTCGAAGACGATGTGGTTGACATCGCTCCCCGTCTTCGAGACATGAGAGGAGTCGATGAACAGCACGTCGTTTCCGGCTAACGCGGCGAAGGTGTCGACTCCAGCGTCTTGCACCTGGCGTTCCACGATGTGGATTCGCTCCAGGTCGCCCGGCTTGAGGCGACTCCGCATCAGGTCGCAATTGGGGTCTATGAAGGTGCATTCGATCTTGAAGTCGAAGAAGCGTTCGTTGGTGTCGAGGATCAGCGCAGAGGAGAATCCAGAACCAACCTCCACCACTCGTCCGGGGCCCAGGTGACGCAGCATTGCATTGAGGAAGATCCCATCGGAGTACGAGTAGGCGTTGTCGAAGCGGTATCTCAGACCTGAGTTGTGGTCGTGGACCAGTGGTATGTCGCCGGCGTAGCGGGACAGTTCGTCGAGAAGGGCGAGCTGCTCGTCGATCCGCAGGTCCACACCCGGTACGTCGAGCGGGTCACGGCCGAAGATCCTCTCAGAGCCGGCGACGATCTCATCGGAGGAGGTTATAGGCGAGTGGTAGTGACCCGGCGGAACCCAGGTGACAACCGGGTGAGCGGCCTCGTGAGAACCTTGGCGGCCGCCGGCATTCGACGCTTGCGACAGAACCGCTGTCAGCGCGTGCCATGCACGCCTGGCACCGGGGAGCGCCCCGAGGGCGCGACGCGCCCGCGGATGATGCCCGGCCCACCGTCCGACGCCATCGACCCAGCGGCCCGCTTCTTTGATGGACCCAACCACCACCCCGCGGAGGCTAACCTCCACCGCTGAGCCAGACCTCTCTGGACGACTCTAAGGTCCTCATCGTCATGCCTGTTCTGGGGGGCGGATGTGTTGGTGGCGGAGATAGAGGCGTGCGTGAGACGCGGGAGGCGCCGGCAGGGGCCGGATCGGCATGAGCTCGGGGCCTCTGGATCGAGGTCTTTGGCGCCCGGAT
Organism: uncultured Actinomycetes bacterium; assembly: GCA_963736925.1. Taxonomy (GTDB): domain Bacteria; phylum Actinomycetota; class Acidimicrobiia; order Acidimicrobiales; family CAVTQP01; genus CAVTQP01. The sequence continues at coordinate 2,231,969 of CAVTQP010000003.1, read as the reverse complement.
TGAGCTCGGCCGGGGGGACCAGCCGATTTTTTCAGGCACAGGAGTTGGTGCCTGCTCCCGCGAGGCACCGACTCCGGGGCGGTGGACGCCCTACCACTCAGAGTGCCCAGAGGCGAGCAACTACCCCAAGTGAGACGTCCCGATTATCAACAGGATCATCTCACAGTGAGTGCTCGTTCAGAGCTTGACGGGCCACGACCCAGGCACGGATAGCTTCAAGCAGGAGATCCGGGCGGTTGGTTGTGAACACGTCAGCTGTGACGAAGATCTGTGACGAAGATATGGCCCTCATCCGGACAGCAATTCATTCCCGGCTTGATCAAGGAGATCTCTCGCTTACCACCAAGCGCGTTCAACTGAGGGGAAGGTGTCACCCCTAGACTCGCCCGTCTCTTACTTAGCGGCGTTGATCACACTGAGTGTTTGTCCGACTTGTAGCTTTAGGGCGGATTTGTGCTTGCGACCGAACCCAAACCGTTCGGGACGAAATCATGGCGTTGACATGGGATCACGCAGAGGTATTCAATCTCGGCGTACTCACCAGCACGTCAACCGGGGGGGGACGGGTTCGCTACAGGGTGAGCTCAAGGAGTGACTCGACGTCCTCCTGGCAGTCTGGGGATTTCACGCTCAGCGGCTGAGGGTCGCGGCGTTTTGTCCTGTTAGCGACCCATTCAAGATGCGGGACAGGCTAAACGGCAATAAGCAACAGGCACATGCGGCAGCGCGCGCAACGCAGTCATGGGGAGGACCCTTGCTGGGCACGGTCCGGCGCCCGCTGCAATGGGGCCGCACTGGACCACGCACCGGACCAAAGGGATCGGGAGGCGATGGGCCGTCGCTCGAGCGTCGGTGGCGCTACGCGCGATTTGCGATGGTTGGCACCTGCTGCTTCCTGTTTCAACTTTCCCTTTTGCTAGCGCTTGTGCATTTGGGGATCCACCGAACCGTTGCTTACGCCGTCGCATTCTTCGCGTCGGCCCAGCTCAACTTCTGCCTCAGCGTGGCCTTCACCTGGGTCGACCGGCCCGGAAGGGGATGGCGAACAGTCTGCTCTCGGCTCGCGTCGTACAACGGCACTGCGCTCGCAGCGCTGGGTTTGAACACGATCATCTTTTCTGCGAGCAACCCCACGTTTGGCGTGGTGCCTGCTGCGATGCTCGGCACTGCCGGGGGAATGACGGTTACTTATCTGGTGTCCGACCTGCTGATCTTCCGGGCGCGCCGCATCATCCCTTCCTCGGGAGTACAGGGTCCGTGACCATCATCGACTTGAGCGATGCAAGGGCCGGGCCGAATCGCCATCAGAGCGACGCGGTTACGGTGGTTCTGCCAGCCTTCCGTGAAGAAGCCAACATCGAATCGACAGTCGACGATTTCCTGTCGACCCTCGAGACTGGCGGGTACGACCATCGGTTAGTCATCGTCGACGACGGTAGTCCCGACGCGACAGGTGTCATTGCTGACCGACTAGAGAATCGTTATCCCGAACGTGTCCGGGCTATCCACCACGGGGACAACCAGGGTTATGGTGCTGCGGTACGGACGGGCATCGGGATAGCCTTGCATGAGACTGACTCGGCCAAGATCTTCCTGACTGACTCCGACGGCCAGTTCAAAGCGGGCGAACTGATCTGGTTCTTGGAAATGGCATGGTCGGAACGGGCGGATGTCGTCATCGGCTACCGCCCTCAACGCGCCGATTCACTTGTACGGAGATTGAACGGGATCTTCTGGACGCTGGGCAGTCGCCTGCTGCTCCGGACGGGAAGCCGTGACGTCGATTGCGCCTACAAGCTGGTCGACCGTCGAGTGCTGGTTGATACTGATTTGCAGGGTGATGCAGCCACCATCTCGCCTGAGCTCTTGGCGAAGATCCGAGCTAACGGGGCGAGGGTCATCGAGAGACCCGTGCGACATTATCCCCGCGTTCACGGTGAGCAAACTGGCGCCAAGCTGTCAGTGGTAGTTCGCTCCTTGCTCGGTTTGGCCAGGCTCCACCTCGAACTCCTGCGGACTGAAGGGCATCGAAGCGTTCTGAAATCACTTCTGCACCCCCAGGACGCCCTCCTCAGCACCCTAACGGCAGGGGCAGTTGCCTTGTCCGTAGGGAGTTACGCGTATTTCGCTCTGCATCAAGAGGTACTCGTCTATCCGGATGCGATTTCCCATCTCCTCATCGCTCGCAGGGTTGTGGCTAGCTCCACACCCGGCCTCGCCCAATTGGGTGGGGTGTGGCTGCCTCTCCCGCATCTGCTCGTGCTGCCCCTGGTGCTGTTCCCATCTCTCCTCTACTCCGGCCTGGCTGGTAGTGCCCTTTCCATGCTGGCCTACATCGTGGCCGTGCGATATCTCTATCGAATCGGCTACGGCATGACGGGTGCCAAGGTTGCCGGAGTAGTGGCTGCCGGAATCTTCGCTGTCAACCCGAACGTGCTATTTCTGCAGAGCACGCCGATGACCGAAATGCTGCTCCTGGCCTGTGTAGCGGCCGCCATCTTCCATCTGATGCGTTGGTGTCAGACGGGAAGCTACCGGTATCTCGCAGGAACCTCGATCGCGACCCTTCTCGCCACAGCGACTAGATACGAGGGTTGGGTTCTGTTTGCATCAGTGGCCGTTGTAGTGGCTTATGTTTCGGCGCGGCGGTGGAGGACATACGACAGGTTCGAGGCAAGTCTCATCCTATTTGGGGTTCCCGCCGCAGCTGGAATTGTCGGCTGGGTTGTTTGGAACGCCGTGATCTTCCACAATGCGCTTTACTTTCAGAACGGCGCATTCGCAAAGCCTTCGCTCTGGGTCTCGAGCAGCGATAAGTCTGTCGGTCATCTTTCGATTTCGTTGCGAACGTACTTGTTCGCACTGAGTGACAACTTTGGCTTCATCATGCTCGGCCTCGCGGCAGCGGGACTCGCATACTTCGTCTATCGCACGCGCTTGCGCCCAGAGACCCTTGCCCCTCTCGTTTCGCTTCCGTTCCTACCGTTCTTTGTTTACTCGCTCTACTCGGCACAACGTCCTCTGCACGTGACTCAGATAAACGGGAGCCTCTACAACGTCCGCTTTGGTCTGGTCATGGCTCCGGCCGTTGCTATATACGCATCTTGCTTGGTCGAACCCATCAGGCATCTGTTCCTAGGAAGGGGGCGCCACACAAGGCTGCGCGCGGCGCGCATTCGGTATCTCACCTACGGGAGTCTCTGCGGCGCCCTTGCCATCCCGACAGTCCTGCTGGGGAGTGTCTCCACGCTGCAAGAGGCCCAAGGGTTCCAGGCCAGCGCGACGCAACGCCACAACATGGTGGCTGCCCAATGGCTGAGTACCCACTACGACCACGGTCGGGTGTTGATGGAATCGTTCGGCAACGAGACGGTGACATTCGAGTCGCACATTCCGTCCAGTTCCATCATCTACGAGGGGAGCTACCGAATGTGGGAACCGGCACTTGCCAATCCCGCCGGGAGCCATATCCGCTGGATCTATATGCGCCGGACACCCGGCAACGCCGATGACGTATGGCGACGGCTACACAGCAGCGGTCAGTTGACGCAGTATCACCTCGTCTACCAGGATCAGGATCGGCTCGTGTATCGCCTTGTCACACGGCAGCCTCCGATCGGGCCTCTCGCAGCTAGGACGACCCGTTCGGCTCGGGACTCAGCCACGGACATCGGTCAAGGGCTAAAGGGGTCCCCCGATCCGTTCTCGCCCAGGTGGTTGAACACTGCTGGGTCGCTTCGAGACCGAGTGGAGCCGACGTGGCGCTGACCAGAGCCGTGCGACCGCTATCGTCGACCGAAGCCGCGGCTTCGGACCCCACGGTTCGCTGCGCGTGTGGTACCGACCTGTCCTTGACGGATGCTGGAAAGTGCGTCTGCTACAGCTGCGGTATCCGCGTGCACCCGACCGAAACACGGCACTCAAACGGCCGAGGGAGATGGGGGCCGGCCTCCGTTATCGAGTGCGACCCATCTGCGAGGGCAGCCGAACCCGTGTCCCTCGGTGTCAGTACGGAGCGTCCCAGTGTCGATCGTCCCAGTGTCGATCGGAGGGTCACAGCCGTATCGCATGAGATAAGCCCTGGACCGCACGAAAACGTTGCACCTCGTTCCGACATCGCTTCCATATCACCAGAGCTGAGCGCCGAACAGCTGCTGAGCGGACATCAAAAGAGAGCCCTGGTCGCCATCATGGGGTGTGCCGTCTTGATGATCGCGGCCAGAGTCTTAGCCGGCATTGGCCCGTCACCGCTGTGGTGGGCACAGGTATCGATTGCCATCGTGACCCTCGTCTACATCGTGGTGATCAGCTTCAAGGGCATGCTGATCCATGGGGCTCGACGCGCATCTGTCATTCAGTTCACGCCCGAGGAGCTCTGCGAGGTACCCGACTCCGAGCTGCCGCGCTACACAGTGCTGGTGCCCCTATATCGCGAGGGCGCAATGCTCCCCGTCCTGCTCGAGAAGCTGGGCGGCCTCGACTATCCAGTCGACCGTTTACAAGTGCTCTTGCTCATCGAGGAGGACGACAGAGACACCCGACTCGCGCTAGACACGCTCGATCTCGGATCGCAGTTCGAGGTGGTGCTCATCCCGGATAGCCCGCCGCGTACGAAGCCAAAAGCCTGCAACGTCGGCCTGACCCGCGCCACGGGCGAGTTCTGTGTGATCTATGACGCTGAGGACCGGCCGGAGCCTGATCAGCTACGCAAGGCCGTGGCAGCGTTTCGCCACACGCCGGACTGGGTGGTTTGTGTCCAAGCCGAATTGCAGTATTGGAATCCTTGGACCAACGGACTCACTCGCTGTTTCGCGGCGGAGTACGCCATGAACTTCAGTCTGGTGCTGCTTGGGCTGGACCGCTTCCACTTGCCGATTCCCCTCGGCGGGACGTCGAACCACTTCCAAATGAGCGCGCTCTGTGATCTGGGTGCATGGGATCCTCACAACGTAACGGAGGATGCGGACTTGGGTGTGCGGATAGCACGCCGTGGGTGGACCGCCCGGATGATGGCATCCGTAACCGAAGAGGAAGCCAATAGCCACCTCGGTAACTGGCTCCGACAGCGAAGCCGCTGGATCAAAGGCTACTTGCAGACCTGGCTTGTACACATGCGCTCCCCAGTTCGGTTGTTTAGAGAACTAGGTCCGCGGCAGTTTTTTGCATTCCACATGACCGTTGGCTTTTCGACGTTCACCACACTCGTGAACCCGATTTTCTGGTTCCTGACGCTGACCTATCTAGTTACGGGACCCCAGCACATTGAGAAGCTCTTCCCGCCGGCGATTCTCTACCTCGGACTGGCGAGCATGTTGATTGGCAACCTGCTCGTCCTCTACTACTTCATGATCGGGTGCATGGAGCGTGGGCTCTATCGCGCCGTACGCACCATGCTGGTGGTGCCGCTCTACTGGGCAGCCATGAGTGTCGCAGCGTACAAGGCCATCCTCCAGTTGCTAAGGCCAACTCGCCGTCATTATTGGGAGCTCACCCGGCATGGCCTCGTCAGTGAGCTCTCCGGCACCCCAGCGTTGGCGCCACAGGTGGCATCGCCCGCGTACGCCGCATCTGAGGTAGCGGGTCGAGCTCGAAGATTCAATCGACTGATTTCCAATGTCACGATCGGGGGTCTGGTGGTCGTGCTGGTGACTCTCTTCCACATGGATGGCCTTGCCCGCGGTCTGAAACGCCGTGCCCCAGGCATTGAGGCGTGCGACGCGAACGGACGATCCCGGATCGGAGCCCGGTGATGGCGCCCGGACGGAGCAGCACCCGGACCTTGGGCGGTAGGAAGATCCGACGGGCGGGTATGTCGGCGCTGATAGTGGTGACAGCGATCGTCACCCTATCGACAATCGGCAGGTCTGCCTTCGCAGCCACCTATCAAGACTGGCCGACGTTCCTTCAGAACCCGTCCCGCACGGCTGCTACGAGCGATCCCAATCTGAGTGTCGCCAGCGCTTCGGCACTCAAGCTCAAGTGGTCATATCAAACAGGTGGCGGAATCGCTACTTCCGCAAACGTCGTGGGCACCACTGCCTATGTGGGCTCGTGGGACGGCAACGAGTATGCCCTCAATACCGGCACCGGAGCCCTCCTCTGGAAGCAATACCTGGGCATTACAAGCGACCCAGCCTGCAATCCCGCGAGCATCGGCGTCACGTCCTCTGCCACTGTCTCCAACGGGGTGCTGTACATCGGGGGTGGGGACGCCTATTGGTACGCGCTCGACGCTGGGACGGGAAGTGTCCTTTGGAAGGTATATACGGGGGACAACTCCCAGGCTGGGGCCCACTACAACTGGTCGAGCCCTCTTGTGGTCAATGGCTTCGCCTATATCGGCGTCGCCAGCAACTGCGACAACCCGCTGGTCCAAGGGCATTTGATGAAGGTCGACCTCAACTCCCACCAGGTGGTGGGCGACTACGACTTCGTGCCCAACGGCCAAGTCGGGGGAGGCGTCTGGACCAGCCCTACGTTCGATGCGGCAACCAACACCGTCTTTGTCTCCACCGGTACCCTGAATGACTACACGCAGAAGCAATCCCAGGCGGTGGTGGCCCTCGACGCCGGGACCCTGGCGTACAAGAGCTCCTGGCAGCTTCCGTTCGAATCGGCCGTAATTGACTCGGACTGGGGTACTACGCCCACCTTGACCACGGACTCCAAAGGTGACCAGCTGCTGTCGCTGGCCAACAAGAACGGCAATCTGTACACCTTCAATCGCAACAATCTTGCCGCGGGGCCGATATGGCAGCGACAAATCGCCATCGGCGGTGACTGCCCGACGTGCGGTGACGGGAGCATCGCGTCTGGTGTCTTTGCCAACGGTGTTCTCTACTTCGCCGGCGGCCACACGGTAGTCAATGGGCGGGGATCGGGCGGCTCGATCAACGCGGTCGACCCAGGAACGGGCCATGTCCTCTGGACACATCAGACCGAACAACCGATCTTCGGGTCACCTGCATACGTGAACGGGATGATCGGGGAAACCGAAGGGTCGACGTTCGAGGTGATCAACGCGAGCACGGGGAGCCTCCTCTACTCGTACCCACTCAACTCGTCAAGCTACGGGGCAGTGTCTGTAGCCCGCAGCCAGTTCTACGTGGGTGCCTTGAACGGCAAGCTCTATGCCTTCGGTATCGGAGCCACGACTTCGTCACCACCCGACCCGAACTGCCCTACAAGCTTCACCTGCCAGGACATCCGTAATCCCGGCATCGCGGGGAGCGAACAAACCACCAACGGCATCCTGACAGTCACCGCCGCCGGTGTGGCAATCCATGGTACGTCCGATCAGTTCCGGTTCATCTCCCAGCCTGTCACGGGTGACTCCCAGATGAGTACCCAGATAGTGTCCCAAAGTACGCAGAACACCCAGCCCCAGGCCGGGATCATGGTACGCCAGAGCACCGATCCAACCGCGCCCTTCTTCGCCGTAATCGCCTATCCCAACGACCTTACTGAGAACCTGCCGCAGCCAGACCTCGTCATTTGGTACCGGCCTGCTTTCGGAGTCAACGCCATCGAGCTGACGAAGTGGTATCCGGCCAATAAGCCGGTGTCGGTGATGGTGCAACGAACCGGAAACATGTTCAACGCCGGGATCTCCTTCGACGGGGTCAACTACCAGCTGATCCCCGGCACGACGGCTGATCTTGACATGCCGGCGACCACTCTCCAGGGCATCGCCGTGAACTCAGGTGCCTCGAACAACACCGGTACCGCTTCGTTCGCGAACATCTCCGTCGGTGGTCCGATCACGACCACGATGACTCCCCAACCCCCAACCGACCCATGTCCGCAGAGCTGGACGTGTCAGGACATCGGCAACCCCAACCCGCCCGGTGACACCACCCAGTCCGGGGGTTCGTTCACCCTTGACGGCACGGGCACCGGCATCGGGGGAAGCGCGGACTCTTTCCACTACGTGTCCCAGTCCGTCTCCGGCAACCAGGCGCTGAGTGCCCAAGTGGTCACCCAATCGGGTTCGCCTCCGACGGCTCAGGAAGGTCTCATGTTCCGAGCCAACAACAGCACTACCGCGCCCTTTTACGGTGTCTTCCTCAACCCCGGGGGGTCTGCCACAATCCTGTCGCGGACTTATGACGGGGTTGACAACAGGACCAAGGTTCCACTGACCTCCACGACCTCGCCGGCCTACCTGGAGATCATCCGGTATCAAGACACGGCATTGAATCCCCCGGTGACGTTCTTCTCGACCCTCACCTCTAACGACGGGACAAACTGGGCGCCGGTGCTCGGCTCCTCGGCCGCCATCGACATGGGATCCGGGTCATACCTCGCGGGCATGGCGGCGACCGCCGCCGCACCCCGAGTGACGCCCCCGGTGGTGTTCAACAACGTGACGATCAGCTCACAGAGCGGGCCACCACCAGACATCTGCCCGGCGAACTTCACCTCCGCGGACATCGGGACCGGCACTGTTCCTGGAGATCAGGTCTTCACCAACTCGCCGTCACCGACCGGCACATGGACCTTCGATGCCTCAGGATCCGACATCTGGTCGGTGTATGACAACTTCCGGTTTGCATACGAGAACTTCCCTGACGACCCCACCAACTCCCACAACGGCGATGGCACAATAAGCGCTCGCGTGCTCTCTCAGACCAACCCGGGCGGACCATGGATGAAGTCTGGGGTGATGATCCGAGCAGGCAGCAACCCCCAAGCCCCCTACTACGGCGCCTTTGTCACGCCCCAGCACGGTGTTGTCGTCCAGTGGCGCTCATCGCAAGCAGCCCAAACCAACCAGGTTGCGGGTCCGTCATCAGCCTCCCCGGTCTGGGTCCTCGCCTCCCGCTACACCGACGTCGCCCACAACGTGGTGTACTACAGCGCGTATACGTCGACGGACGGGACCAACTTCACCTACGTTCCCGGCTCCACCGTTCCCCTAAACCTCCCGGGGCAGCTAGTCGCGGGAATCGCCAGCGACTCGTACAACGCCGCCGGGCGGGCAACCAGCGCCTTCGACAACCTCGCCGAGCTGGCTGGGTCGCAGCCGCCTCCCTCCATCTGCCCCAGCGGCTGGGCATGTGCCGACGTGGGCGGCGCCCTCCCCAACGGCCAGGACAGCCTCTCGAACAACGGAACCTGGAGCGAGGTTGGCGGGGGAGGTGACATCTGGGGGTCCGCTGATGCGTTTCACTCTGTCTCGCAGACGCTCACCGGCGACGGCACGGTCACCGCCCATGTCACCGCCCAGCAGGCAACCGACCCTTGGGCCAAGGCAGGACCAATGCTCCGGGCCAGCGTCGACCCCGGATCGCCGTACTACGCCGTGTTCGTCACCCCAGCCAACGGGATCGCCGTGCAGTGGCGTACTGCCCAAGGAGGAGGAACCAATCAGCTTCTCGCTCCAGGCTCCGTACCGGCCTATCTGATGATCGCCCGCTACACGACGCCAGGGAACAGTCCGCAGACCTACTACACCGCCTACACCTCACCGGATGGTAACAGTTGGACTCCGATTAGCGGCTCTACGATGCCACTCAATCTTCCCGAGCCGCTCCTCGCCGGATTTGCCATAACGTCCCACGCCCAGGGGACCGGTTCGGCGGTCACCTTGGACAGCGTCGGCATCGGGACCAACCCGCCCCAGCCGCCGGGCATCTGCCCCGGCTCGTGGCAGTGCGCCGACATCGGCGGAGCCACACCGCAGGGTACCCAGAACGTGACCGGTGGGACATGGACGGTTCAAGGCGGTGGGGGCGACATCTGGGGTACGGGCGATGCATTCCGCTTTGATTCACAGGCGCTGAGTTCCGATGGCAGCGTGAGCGCCCAAGTCAGCTCACAGACCAACACCGACCCGTGGGCCAAGGCGGGCGTGATGATGCGATCAAGCACCGACCCGGGATCGCCTTACTACGCCATTTACCAGACGCCGGGCAACGGAGTCGTCGTCCAGTCCCGCAATGCCCAGGGGGGAATTGCTGTCCAGAACGCCGGCATTTCGGGCGTCGCCCCGGTGTACCTCCAGGTCTCGAGGAGCGGTACGACGTTCACGGCGGCCACATCTGCAGACGGTGTCACTTGGACACCCGTGACTACCTCTGCTGCGTCGATACCGAACCTCGGTGGCACGGTGCTTAGCGGTCTTGCCGTGACCTCCCATAACACCTCGCAGCTGTCCACCGCCGTCTTCAGTTCGGTCGTCCAGACCGCTGCTCCGGCCGTCACCAGCCTCAGCCCAAACTCCGGGTCTACTGCGGGGGGCAACAGTGTGACCATCACCGGCACGAACTTCACCGGAGCGACCGCGGTCAACTTCGGGACCACCGCCGCTACCAACTTCGTCGTCAACTCAGCCACCTCGATCACCGCCACCTCGCCGGCCGAACCCGCCGGCACGGTCGACGTGACGGTGACGACCCCAGGTGGCACCAGCGCCACCGGCTCCGCCGATCAGTTCAGCTACGTGGGTCAGAACTCGACTCCCGCCGTCACCAGCGTCAGCCCCAACTCCGGCTCCACGGCCGGTGGCACCAGCGCCACCATCACCGGCACCAACCTCACCGGAGCGACCGCGGTCAACTTCGGGACCACCGCGGCTACCAACTTCGTCGTCAACTCGGCCACCTCGATCACCGCCACCTCGCCGGCCGAACCCGCCGGCACGGTCGACGTGACGGTGACGACCCCGGGTGGCACCAGCGCCACCGGCTCCGCCGATCAGTTCAGATACCTGGCTCCGCCGCCCACCCCCGCCGTCACCAGCGCCAGCCCCAATACCGGCTCTACGGCCGGTGGCACCGGCGTCACCATCACCGGCACCAACTTCACCGGAGCGACCGCAGTCAACTTCGGGACCACCGCGGCTACCAACTTCGTCGTCAACTCAGCCACCTCGATCACCGCCACCTCGCCGGCCGAACCCGCCGGCACGGTCGACGTGACGGTGACGACCCCAGGTGGCACCAGCGCCACCAACTCCGCCGATCAGTTCAGCTACGTGGCTCCATCGCTACCCGTCCCTTGGATTGACACCGATGTCGGTTCTCCAGCTGTTGGCGGATCAGGCAGCTACGCAAACGGCGTGTACACGGTGAAGGGCGCCGGTACCGACATTTGGGGAACGAATGACCAGTTCAATTATGCGAATCAGCCGGCGAACGGAAACGGCACGCTCATAGCGCGGGTCACGTCACAAACGAATACCAGTGCCAACGCCAAGGCCGGAATCATGTTCAAGCAGTCCACGGCTGCCGGTTCACCCTACATTCTGATCGCCGTCGCTCCTGGGGGAGGCATCAAGGTCCAGTACAACTTCAATGGCTCGGTGGGCGGTGGTACGTACCCTGCCCCGAATACCTGGATGAAGCTGACAAGGTCGGGTAATACCTTCACGGCCTATGTTTCCAGCGACGGTGTTAACTGGATCAACGTCGTCCACAAGACTCTGACCATTGCTACCAGCGCGACTGTTGGCCTCTTTGTCTGCTCGCACAACGCGAATCTTCTTGGAACGGCAACCTTCGACAACGTGACCTTCACACCAGGCCCGTAGATCCGCCGGCTTAGGGGGTCGGACCATCCATGAGAAAGAGACCCACGCAGGCTCTGGGCCTGATCACGGTCCCAGCAATTGCAGTGACTCTGTCGGCGGCCACCTTCGTGCTCTCAGCCAGCCCCGCAATGGCATCTACGCCAACCATCTCGGGCTTCACTCCGGCTGCCGGCCTTGTGGGGTCGTCGGTGACCATCACCGGCACGAGCCTTACTGGGGCTACCGCCGTCAACTTCAACGGCACCAGCGCGACGTTCACGGCGAATAGCGCTGGCACCTCGGTCACCGCCACGGTTCCCAACGGAGCGACCAATGGGCCAATCTCGGTCACCACCCCGGGTGGCACGGCAACCAGCACCACAAACTTCACCGTAAACGAGTTACCGCCTGGCTTCGCCAAGGCACAGTTGGCCCACGGCTTGAAGAATCCCACCGCGTTTGCGTTTGCCCCCAACGGCGACATCTACGTAGCGGAGCAGCAGGGGCCGATTCTGATCTACAGAAACGGACAAATGCTGCCTACTCCTGTGGTGACTCTGAACACCGACGGTGCCGCCGAGAAAGGCGTGCTCGGTATCGCCCTGGACCCGAACTTTGCGACCAATGGCTACATGTATGTCTCCTACACCACCTTGGACGAACGTGCGCAAGTCTCAAGGCTCACGGTACAGAACGGATCTGCCAGCCTTTCCATCAGAACAGGTCTTCCTGAAGGGTGATCAACTTCAAAACCCGCACCACAGTGGTAATGATCTCCAGATCGGGCCGGATGGGAAACTGTGGTGGTCGGTGGGAGACAACGTTCCTTCCATCTCCAACGCCCAAACCCTGACGAACATCTACGGGAAGATACTCCGATTCAATCTTGACGGGACCACTCCCACGGACAACCCCTTCGTGAACGTTCCCGGAGCCGTCCCGCAAATCTACGCCTACGGACTGCGCAATCCGTTCCGATTTACCTTCCTCCCAAATGGCAAGCCGATGACAGAGGACACGGGATCGAGCTACTGGGAGGAACTGAACACGATCCAACCAGGTGGCAACTACGGCTGGGACTTCTATGAGGGCAACTGTGGAAGCTGTGGGTACATCAATCCCGTGTACGCGTACGGCCACCTGCCCACCGATGGAGCCGCCTCGGCGATCACGGCGTATTCGGGCTCAGCGTTTCCCAAGCAATACGACAATGCAGTCTTCTTTGGTGACTACAACCGCCACGATATCGAGGCGGTTACCTTCGACCCGACCTACAGCACCGAGACCTCTGACACCGTGTTCGACAGCGGCGCGGGAACGGTTGCAGATTTACGAGAAGGGCCTGATGGTGCGCTCTACTATGTGAGCATCTTTGAGGGAACCTTCTCAAAGCTCTATCCGGTTGGTCCTTTTCCGCCGGTTGCGGCCGCATCTGCCAGCCCCAACGCCGGTCTCGCGCCAGCGACGGTGCAGTTCTCGTCCGGCGCGTCGAGCGATCCCTATGGAGGACCCCTGACGTTTTCCTGGAACTTTGGCGACGGCTCTCCAGTATCCACAGCCGCGAACCCGTCGCATACGTATTCCACAAATGGCACCTATGCAGCCACGCTCACTGTCAGCAATGGCGCACAGAGCAGCAACGCCTCGACACAAGTGATTGTCGGACGAAGCCCGCCCAGCGCGTCAATCACGTCGCCGGCAGCCAACGCAACGTACAGCGGAGGCGACACCATTTCTTTCGCGGGCACGGCCAATGATGCAGTCGACGGTCCGCTCCCAGCCACCGCCTTCACTTGGCAGGTTGATTTCTACAGCAACGGCGTTGTGCAGCCCTTCTACACGTACGAGGTGCCCCATCCGTTCGCCGGACCCCTAACTGGCGTGGCGAGTGGAACCTTCCAGATACCGCAGGACCTATCGAACACGGCCTCGACATTTTACCGGGTCACCCTGACCGTGACGGATTCCTCGGGAATCGAGACAGCGGTGACGCGCGACATCCATCCGAATCTGACGAACTGGTCGGTGAACACAAACATCCCGGGGGCTGCGTATGTCGTAGACGGCTCTCGACAGACAAGCCCCTATGCCACCCAGGATGCGGTCGGCATTCAGCACGCGCTGAGCGGTGTGCCGACCCAGACGATTGGTCCGAACCGGTATCGAATGCACGGCTGGTCCGATGGAAGCGCGTTGACCGATTTGTTCACGAACACCTCCGCAAGTGGCAGTTACACCGCCAACTACGACCAGGTCCAAGGTACCCTGCCATCCCCATGGCAAAGCCTTGATGTCGGCAGCCCCCTGATGACAGGAGCAGCCGACTACGCGGCAAACGACCAGACTTTCTACATCGACGGCTCTGGTTCGGACGTCATCGGAACGAAAGACCAGTTCCACTATGTGGACCAGCCCCTGAACGGCGACGGAACCATCATCGCTCGAGTTCGGTATCAGACGAACTCGAATCCTTGGGCCAAGGCAGGAGTGATGATCAAGCAGTCTCCAACGGCTGGATCGACTTTTGTTGATGCCCTAACCACGCCAGATGTCAGCCCTAACACACCAAATGTCAACGGCGTGGGATGCAATGCCAATGGCTGTGCCAGCCCGCTCCCGCCAGTTACACCGCCGGTCGGCAACGGCGTGCGCATGCAATACACCAGTACGGGTTCCATCAAGCCGAGCACGACGCTTACTGGCTATAACTCTCCCAACGAGTGGCTCAAGCTACAACGGGCCGGCAATAGCTTCACGTCCTGGTATTCGACGGATGGAAACAGCTGGACAGAGATCGGTACGAAGAACCTCACCATGAATGCCGGGGCAACAATCGGGCTGTTCGTAACCTCTCATAACGTTGGGCAATACAGCACCGTGGCCTTCGACAACGTGCAAGTCGTCCAGGCACCGGTTACCAGCGTCACCAAGGTCAGCCCCAATACCGGCTCCACGGCCGGAGGCACCAGCGTGACCATCACCGGCACCAACCTGACCGGAGCCACGGGGGTCAACTTCGGGGCAACCGCGGCAACCAACTTCGTCGTCAACTCGCCCACCTCCATCACCGCGACGTCTCCGGCCGAGGCTGCCGGCACCGTGGATGTGAGGGTGACGACCCCCGGGGGCACCAGCGCCACCAGCTCCGCCGACCAGTTCAGCTACTTGGGTCAGAGCTCGACTCCCACCGTCACCGGCGTCAGCCCCAACAGCGGCTCCACTGCAGGGGGCACCAGCGTGACCATCACCGGCACCAACCTGACCGGAGCCACGGGGGTCAACTTCGGGGCCACCGCGGCAACCAACTTCGTCGTCAACTCGCCCACCTCCATCACCGCGACGTCTCCGGCCGAGGCTGCCGGCACCGTGGATGTGAGGGTGACGACCCCCGGGGGCACCAGCGCCACCAGCTCCGCCGACCAGTACAACTACGCCACTCCGCCGCCCACTCCCACCGTCACCGGCGTCAGCCCCAATACCGGCTCCACGGCAGGGGGCACCAGCGTGACCATCACCGGCACCAACCTGACCGGAGCCACGGGGGTCAACTTCGGGGCAACCGCGGCAACCAACTTCGTCGTCAACTCGCCCACCTCCATCACCGCGACGTCTCCGGCCGAGGCTGCCGGCACCGTGGATGTGAGGGTGACGACCCCCGGGGGCACCAGCGCCACCAGCTCCGCCGACCAGTTCAGCTACTTGGGTCAGAGCTCGACTCCCACCGTCACCGGCGTCAGCCCCAATAGCGGCTCTACTGCAGGGGGCACCAGCGTGACCATCACCGGCACCAACCTGACCGGAGCCACGGGGGTCAACTTCGGGGCCACCGCGGCAACCAACTTCGTCGTCAACTCGCCCACCTCCATCACCGCGACGTCTCCGGCCGAGGCTGCCGGCACGGTGGATGTGAGGGTGACGACCCCCGGGGGCACCAGCGCCACCAGCTCCGCCGACCAGTTCGGTTACCTGGCTTCATCGCTACCTGCCCCCTGGATTGACACCGATGTCGGTTCCCCATCGATCGGCGGATCCGCCAGCTATGCAAACGGCGTGTACACGGTGAACGGCGCCGGTACCGACATTTGGGGAACGAATGACCAGTTCAACTACGTCTATCAACCTCTCAACGGCAACGGCACCCTCATCGCGCGGGTCACGTCACAAACGAACACCAGTGCGAACGCCAAGGCCGGCATCATGTTCAAGCAGTCGACGACTGCAGGTTCACCCTACATTCTGATCGCCGTGGCCCCGGGGGGAGGTATCAAGGTCCAGTACCTCTTCAATGGCTCGGTGGGCGGTGGTACGTACCCTGCCCCGAATACCTGGATGAAGCTGACAAGGGCAGGCACCAGGTTCACTGCGTATGTGTCTGCCGACGGTGTCACCTGGACACAGGTCGTGTCCAAGACCCTCGCGATAAGCACCAATGCAACCGCCGGGTTCTATGTCTGCTCGCATAAAGCAACGGCGCTCGGTACGGCAACCTTTGACAATGCCAGCTTCGCGCCAGGGCCGTAGCCCCGGGCGAGAGAGATCGTGATCATGGGTCCGACCAGGCGTGTGCGCGTTCTGGGTCTGAGCACGCCTCTAGCCGCCATGATTTTTCTGACCCTTGGTACCGGCTCGTGTCAGGCGCCGTGGTCAGGTGTAACCGTGTGTGGCGCGCGAGTGTGCGTTGGGGGGGCTTCTTGGTCGATGTATGGGGCCACGATCTACAATCCGGGTCTGACACCTTACCGGTCTGGGGTGAGGGATCCGCTGGGGGCCACGGCCTTGGCTAAAGAGGCTCATTTGAACACAATCCGGTTGACCGACTTCCTCAGTGTCACCGGTAACCCCGCCTCGGTGCCCTATGACCCTACGGCGTGGCGTCGGGTGGACGCCATGATCGCGACCGCAGGGTCGGCGGGATTGCACATCGATCTCGGCCTAGCCGACTATCGAGCTGTGTTGTGGAACAACTGCATCAACCCGTACACAGCGAATTGGAGTCGTTTTGTCTCGTTTGTGGCCAACCGGGTCAACACGGTCACCGGGCGGGTATACAAAGACGACCCCACTATCGCGTGGGCGTCAGTCGCCGGTGAGCCCTTACCGATTGGCGCCCACACCTTTGTTGCCGGGGCCACGGGGAGGTCCTGCACGATCAGCTACTCCACCCGGGACCTGACCGACTTCTACCGGGACACCCTGGGAGCTTGGAACCGAGCCGGGGGCCGCGTGCTGATCAATACGGGGGGTTTGGGCTATTTGAATGAAACCAACTCAGGGATCGACTGGAAATCGATCTTCTCCTTGCCCACCAACGCCTTTTGCGACATCAAGAGCTACGGCGGCATGCGGTGGTGGATGCCGAACGCAGCGAGCTATTGCGCTCTCATCGGGAAGCCGATCGTGGACGAGGAGTTTGGCTGGCAACAGGGCCTGGGTGACGCTCAGCGGGCCCGGCTCTTCTTCCAGACGTACGCCCAGCTGCACTCGCTGCACTTTGCTGGGATGGCGTTCTGGAACCTCGGCTATCAACTGACCCCGACCAGTTATGAAGTCAATCCAGCGACGCCACAAACATTCACAGTCGTCCAGCGCTACGCGCCCAAATTTTGCGGATGTCAAACCTAACCCGTGCGCTGAACCGGTGCGATCACCTTGCCTTCGACGACCCTGACGCCTTCTCTCCCAGCCCGAGATGATCTCGTGAGCCGGCGTCGACGCAGGCGAACGATCCTGTGGGTGAGCCTGCTGGTTGCTGCGGCAATTGGGGTTCTCGTGGGTGTGCTGGTCACCAGACCAGCTCCGACCTCTACCTCTGTGCCGAGTTCTTTGCTCGGCAAGCCAGCACCGGACTTCGGGGGAGCGTCTCTTTCGGGACAGCCGGTCAGCTTGGCCGGGCTTCGCGGCCGCTTCGTGCTAGTCAACTTCTTCGCGAGCCGGTGTGACCCTTGTCGGACCGAAGCACCCGAGTTGGTACAGCTCGATCACCAGCACCAGGGGCGAGCTGACCTGACGATACTCGGCGTGGCTTTGAACGACACCATCTCCCAGTCCGAGGCCTTCCTCAGGAGCTCCGGGGCGGTCTGGCCCGCCATCCAGGATCCGCATGGCTATATCGCAGTCAAGTACGGGGTGCATGGGCCACCCGAATCGTTCTTGGTGGCGCCAGATGGCATCGTGGTGGCCAGGTTCACGGGTCCGGTGACCATTGGTGAAGTTGACAGGTACATGGCGGTCGCCCGAACAGAACGAGCATGAGGACTCTCTATGCATCCGGCCAAGGCCGAGTTAAGAGTCGGTTCACACGGGAATCATCTCCAACGTGGGGATCTGGGTCCGTGATGCAGCTCAAACTTGAGAACACCCTTGTGGGTTGGGACAGAGCCATCTCGACCATGTCGACGAACCTGGCCGCAGCATCCGGTCGCATGGTGTCTGCACCCCGCGCATAGGTCCCTACGGCGTGCACGATTCGATTCGCTCCGGACGCCATCGACCCGGTGGCCCGCTTCCTTGATAGAGCCAACCACCACCCTGCGGAGACTAACCTCCACCGCTGAGCCAGTGGAGACCTCTATGGACGACTCGAAGGTCCTCATCGTCATGCCTGCTCTGAACGAGGAGGAATCTGTGGGTTTCGTCGTCAAGGAGACCTTGGCCACTCTCCCTCGGGCCGACGTTGTGGTGGTTGACGACGGCTCCCATGACCGCACCGCCGAGATGGCTCGCGCCGCGGGGGCGACGGTGCTACGGCTGTCGTTCCAGTTGGGCGTCGGCGGTGCCATCCGGACCGGCCTCCGCTACGCGGCCTTGCATGACTACGCGGCCGCGGTGCAGGTGGATGCCGACGGACAGCACGACCCCAAGGAGATAAAGCTCCTGCTCGAGGGGCTCGAGTGGTTGGGAGAGCCGGAGATAGTGATCGGGAGCCGGTTTGCGGGCCGCGGAAGCTTCGACGTGAAGGGCCCGCGCAAATGGGCCATGCGACTGCTCGCCGCGTCTCTGTCCCGAATCGCCGGCACGACGCTAACCGACGTGACGTCGGGATTTCGCTGCTACAACCGCCCGGCGATCGAGCTGCTCGAGCGGTCCTATCCCGCGGAGTACCTCGCAGACACGATCGACTCACTCGTCATGGCCCGCCGCGCCGGCACGCGCATAGCGGAGGTCCCGGTGGCGATGCGCCCCCGGAAGGCGGGGACTCCGAGCCAGTCGGTCTGGAAGTCGACCGTCTACCTGTTCCGAGCCTTGTTCGCCCTGCTCCTCTCCTTGATCCGTAGGTGAGGAGCGTGACCACCCGGAGAGCATGACGATATGAGCGGAGCACATCTCCTGGCCCTGTCCACCGGTGACCGTATCCTCGCCCTCGTAGCGGGCGTCCTGACGCTGGGCGCCATGTTCGAGCTCGTCCGAAGGCGCCAGATTCGGGAGAAGTACGCGGCCTTGTGGCTCATCGTGGCCGTGGTCGTGGTGATCCTTGCCATCTTCCCCAAGCTCATGGACCGCATCGCCCATGCGATAGGGGTGGCCAGCGCGCCCGACCTGTTGCTGTTCGTCGCCTCCACCGTGCTCCTCCTCGTTTGCGTACACCTGAGCTGGGAGGTGGGCCGTCTGGAGGACAAGACCCGGCTCCTCGCAGAGGAGCTGGCCATACTCCGTGAAAAGGTCGAAGAGGGCTCCACCAGTGCCGGCTGACTGCGGGCCGAGAACCGGGGCCCGGGAGCAATGGCGAGCGGGGTCCGGCACCGGCGGGCAGAATGGGCTCGGTGCCTTACCGACCTCTTTCCGCCGTGGTCCTCGCTGCCGGGGAGGGGACGCGGATGATCTCGTCCCGGCCAAAACCCCTGCACCAGCTCTGTGGCCGCCCGATGATCCTTCATGTGATCGACGCGCTCTCCGAGCTGCCGATCGAGCGGGTGGTCGTCGTCATCGGCAACAACGCCGACCAGCTCTCCAAGGCCATCCAGGAGGCACCTCCCTCCAACGTCACCTTCGTGGAGCAGCTCGACCAGCGCGGCACCGGCGATGCGGTCGCCGTGGCCCTCACCGGGCTTCCCGACCTCGTTCCGGATGAGGAGGAAGGGGGCGACGTGGTGGTGTTGCCGGGGGATGCGCCCCTGCTGCGCCCTCCGACCCTCGCCGCACTCGTGCGGGCGCACCGATCCGCCGGCGCCGCCGCCAGCCTTCTTACCGCGCGGCTCGAGGACCCCACCGGGTACGGGCGGGTGGTCAGGGACAAGGAGGGAGACGTCGCCCGCGTCGTCGAAGAAGGAGACGCCAGCGTCGAGGAGCGCAGGATCGACGAGATCGCCACCTCGATCTACTGCTTCCGCCGCACGGTCTTGGCGCCGGCTCTGCGCCGACTCAGCCCCGACAACACCCAAGGCGAGTACTACTTGACCGACACCGTCGGGGTGCTCCATGACGCCGGCTACCCGGTCGTGTCGCTGGTGGCGCCCGATCGCATGGAGGCTGCGGGGGTGAACGACAGGGCTCAGCTCGCGGTCGCCGAGGCTGAGCTGAGAGATCGGATCAATGAGCGCTGGATGCGCAAGGGCGTGACCATGCTGGACCCCGAGCGAACCTATGTGGACGCGACGGTGCGCCTTGCGCCCGATGTGACCCTGTACCCGGGCACCCTTCTCCAAGGTCTCACCCTCGTGTCCGAGGGGGCTGAGCTGGGGCCCGACACCCACCTGGTCGATTGCAAGGTCGGGGAGGGGGCCACGGTCGAGAAGACGACGGCAAGGCAGTCGGACATAGGGGACCGTGCGTGGGTCGGGCCCTTTGGTGTGCTGGAGCCAGGGTGCGTGGTGGCTGCAGGGAGCGTCACCGGTCCGTTCTTCCGAGGTCGGGTGGACGGCCGTGCCGGCGACGACGGCTAGGTGCGAAGGACGGGCGACGCCGAGAACGGATCGAGTGACGGCATGAGCATGGAGCTGGTACCGAAGAAGCGCCTGGAGCTCTACACGGGGCGCTGTCATCCGCAGCTCGCAGAGGAGATCGCCGATCACCTCGGTGTGAGCCTGCGACAGCCGAATCTCCGTTCCTACCCCAACGGTGAGATCCATTGCCGGTTCAATGAGTCGATTCGGGGCACCGATGTCTTCATCGTTCAAACCCATCACGGCCAGGTGAACGACGCCATCCTCGAGCAGCTGATCATGATCGACGCGGCGAAGAGGGCCTCGGCCAAGCGGATCACCGCGGTCTGCCCCTACTACGGCTACTCGCGCCAGGACAGAAAGTCCTCGGGTCGCGAGCCCATTACCGCGAAGCTGATCTCGGACCTGCTCATCGCGGCGGGGGCTCACCGGATCGTGAGCGTGGACCTCCATTCCGGGCAGATACAGGGGTTTTTCAACGGCCCGGTCGATCACCTCACGGCCCTTCCCGTCCTCCTGGACTACCTCCGGGACAACGACCCCTCCGACATGGTGATCGTGGCGCCGGACGCCGGCCGGGTGAAGGTCGCCGAGCGCTACAGCCAGCTGCTCGAAGGCGAGATGGCTGTCGTGAGAAAGCTGCGGCCACGCGGTGAGGTTTCCAACGTGGAGGCTCTCGGTGTCGTCGGCCCGGTGGAGGGCCGGCGCTGCGTGTTGATCGACGACATCATCGACACGGCGGGGACCATGTGCGCGGCGGGGGAGTTGCTGATCGACCAGGGCGCGACAGAGGTGTGGGCCATGGCGACCCATGGTGTCCTCTCCGACCCGGCACTGGACCGGCTCAAGAACTCGAGGCTCAGCAGGGTGGTGATCACGAACACGGTCCCGCTCGAGGAAGACAGGCGCATCGACAAGCTCGAGGTCCTGTCAGTGGCCGAGATAATCGCTGACGCGATCGACGCGGTCTTCGAGGACACCTCGGTCTCGGAGATATTCGGGGGCCAGAACCAGGCCTGAGTTCCAACCCTCACCAACCGGCGACGGCGGAGGTTCTGATGCGACCGCCGTCCTCCCGGTGACCGCTCCGCCCTCGATCGTCCTAGGGGCGGTTCGCCGCCACGTAGCTGTGGTAGACGCCCAAAAGGGCCTGCTTCTGCTCCTCGGAGAGGTTCGCGTCCGAGCGGATGGCCGCCTCGGTTCCGCTCGGGCCCACGGTCTCGTCTCCCAGCAGCCCGGCTTGCGACAGGAGCGTCTCCGCGGAGACGTTCAGCGCTCGGGCCAGCGAACGGAGGACCCGGACCGAGGGCTCGTGCAGCCCCCGTTCGATCTGGCTCAGGTAAGGGTTGGAGATGGCCGTTCGCTCCGCCAGTTCTCGAAGCGAGAGGTTCGCCAGGTGCCGCTGCGATCGAATGAAGCTGCCCAGAGCCTCCAAGCGGCTCTGCCAGCCGTCGTCGGTCACCGCTGCCACCGTAGCCGAGCCCGCATAGACTGATTTTCCCCGACCGGGAGCAGAGCTCGCATGGCAGAGGAGATCAGAGTCGCCGTCGAAGCAGGTCGTGCCGTGGGGTCGCGCCCGTCTCGGCGCTTGCGCGGGGAGGGGAAGATCCCCGGAGTCGTCTACGGCCACGGCGTGGAGCCCATGCCCGTCGCCGTGGACGCGAGGGCCCTCCGGGCGGCCCTCACCACCGACGCCGGGTTGAACGCCCTGCTCGATCTCCGAGTCGACGGAACCTCTCACCTGACCTTGGCGCGTGAGGTGCAGCGCCACCCGGTGAAGGGGACGGTGAGCCATGTCGATTTTGTGATCGTGCGTCGCGACGAGGTCGTCACCTCCGATGTCCCGATAGCGTTGACGGGGGAGGCCAGCGAGGTTCACAAGGGCGACGGGATGGTCGACCAGCAGCTGTTCAGCTTGAGCGTGCAGGCGCTCCCCTCAGCCATTCCCAACCAGATCGAGATCGACATAGGTGACTTGACGATCGGCCAGTCCATCCGGGTAGGTGAGGTGGCTCTGCCTGACGGGGTGTCCACCGAGGTGGACACGGAGACCACTGTGGTCGTGGGCCAGCCGCCTCAGGTGAGCGCTGCCGACCTGGTACGAGAGGGCGCGGAAGAAGAGGTCGCCGAGGGTGCCGAGGCCGAGGGTGCGGAGGCCGAGGGTGCAGAGCCGGCGGGAGAGGCGGCCGGCGGAGGCGCCGGCGAGCGCTCCGGTGGTGGCGAGCCCGGTGGGGAAGAGGCTGGCGCCAGCTGATGGGCCGGCCGGCGTCCCGGGGACGCTGGGCCGTGCTGAGGCAGCGGACCGGTGCTCGGGCCGACCTGCTAGCCGTCGGCTTGGGCAATCCCGGCGGCGACTACGAAGCGACCCGCCACAACCTGGGTGCGGAGTCGGTCAAGCTCCTCGCGCATCGCCATGGGAGCCGCCTGCGGAGGGGACGGGCCACGAGGTCGCTTGACGGAGAGGCACGCGTCGGCGGCCGCCTCCTCGCCTTGGCCGTACCGCAGACCTATGTGAACGAGTCCGGTGTGGCGGTTGCCGCGCTGGCGCGCCGCCACGGGATCGAGGACGTCAAGAGGCTGGTGATCATCCATGACGAGCTCGACCTGCCGGTAGGGCGGGTAAAGGTGAAACTCGGCGGTGGCACCGCCGGCCACAACGGGCTCAAGTCCATCAAGGCCCACCTGCACGAGGACGGCTTCGTCCGGGTCAGGATCGGCATCGGCAAGCCGCCCGGGCGCCAGACCGGGGTGGACCATGTGCTACGCCGACCCGTCAAGGCCGAGCGGGAGCAGCTGAACGTCTCCGTTCAGGAGGCAGCGGACGCGGTGGAGCTGGTACTCGCCGAAGGGCCACACGCCGCCATGAACCGCTTCAACCCCTCAGCGTGACCGTGTCAGGTGACCTGTCGAATTCGGGAACGTTGGCATCGCTGCCCCCGCTCCTGCGCAACGAGCCCGCCATGGCATCCGTGCTCGGTTCGGGAGGCGCGGTGCTGGCCGTGGCCGAGCCGGCCCGGGCCTACGTCACGGCGGGAGTAGCCCATCTGAGCAGCCGCCGGCCGATCCTGGCGGTCACGGCCACGGCCGCCGAGGCCGACCGCCTGGCCCACGATCTCGGGGCGTACCTGGGTCCGGCGGACGTGGACACCTTCCCTGCGTGGGAGACGCTTCCCTTTGAGCGAGTAAGCCCGAGCATCGAGACCATGGGCCGGCGCCTGCGCGCGATGTGGCGGCTGGGCCGGGGGTCGGGCGAGGAGGGCCTGGGGGTCCTGGTCGCCCCGGTGAAGGCGTTGATACAGCGCCTGGGCCTGTCCGTCGAGGACACCGAACCGGTGGTCATCGCGCCGGGCGACGTCTTCGATCCGCACGATCTGCTCGAGCGCCTGGTGGCGAGCGGGTACCGGCGCGAGTACCAGGTGGAGCACCGCGGCGAGCTGGCCGCGCGCGGGGGCATCGTCGACGTGTTCGGCTCTACCGCCGACTTCCCCGTGCGGGCCGAGCTGTGGGGCGATGAGGTCGACCGCCTGACCGAGTTCGACGCCGGCGACCAGCGGTCCTTCAGGGACATAGACCGAGTCGAGATCTTCGGGTGCCGCGAGCTGGTTCCGACCCCCGCGGTCAGGGAGAGAGCGCTGGCCCTCGTCGGGGAGCAGCCCTGGGGTCGCGGGCAGTGGGAGCGGTTGGCCGAAGGTTTGGTCTTCGACGGCATGGAGTCCTGGTTGCCGTGGCTGTCGGCGGACGAGCACATGCTGCCCGACCTGCTGGGCACAGGAGCGCAGGTGGTGTTGTTCGACCCGAGGCGCATAAGGGACCGGGCGGGTGAGCTCATCGACGAGGAAGGGGTGTTGGGGTCGACCCTGTCCCAGACCTGGGGGGCCACGGGCCACGAGTTCCCGAGGCTCCACCTTCCCTTCGACCGGCTACTAGCCCATACCGACGCGCCCGTGTGGTGGGTGACGTCGGTGCCCGAGAGTCCGGCGACCCCCGTCGTCGAGGCGCGCGGCTGGGAGCCGATGCTGGGTGACGGGACCCGCTTGGTGGGCCAGCTACGCCAGCTGATGTCCGAGGGCTACCGGGTCACCGTCAGCGCAGAGGGGTCGGGGAGTGCTTCACGGTTGGCTGCCGCCTTGGCCGAGGAAGGCCTGGCGGTGTCCGTGGTCGAGCCCGACGGGGCGGAGCCGCTTGCTGCAGGCGAGCTGACAGCCCCGGGGATCCGCGTCGTGGTTCAGCCTCTGGAGCGCGGTTTCGTGATGCCGGCCACCCGCCTCGCCGTTCTCGCGGAGTCAGACGTCACGGGACGACGGCGGCCTCATCGGGTCGCGCGCCCGCCCGCGCTCGAGCGAGGGGTTCTTCGACGACCTGGAGCCTGGCGATTACGTGGTGCACCACCACCACGGGGTGGCGCGTTACGCCGGCATGGTCAAGCGCGCTATCGGCGGCTCGGAGCGTGACTACCTCTTGCTCGAGTACAGAGGCGGGGACAGGCTCTACGTGCCGTCGGACCAGATCGACGCGATCACGCCCTACACCGGGGGAGAGGCTCCCTCCCTCAGCCGCATGGGCGGAGCCGACTTCCAACGCACAAAATCAAAGGTTCGCGCCGCCGTACGCCAGGTCGCCCAGGAGCTCGTCGTGCTGTACCGGCGAAGGATCACCTCGCCCGGTCACGCCTTTTCCGACGACACCCCTTGGCAGCAAGAGCTCGAGCAGTCCTTTCCCTACACCGAGACCCCCGACCAGGCGACGGCCATCGCCGAGACGAAGTCGGACATGGAGCGACCGGTGCCGATGGATCGCCTCATATGCGGCGACGTGGGGTTCGGAAAGACCGAGGTGGCGATCAGGGCCGTCTTCAAGGCGGTCCAAGACGGCAAGCAGGCAGCCGTCCTGGTCCCGACCACGCTGCTAGCGCAGCAGCATTTCCAGACCTTCTCGGACCGCTACGCGGGCTATCCGGTGCGCGTCGAGGTCCTCTCGCGCTTTCTGACCGCCGCCCAGGCACGCAGGGTGGTGAACGGGCTCGCCGCGGGGGCGGTGGACGTGGTGATCGGGACCCACCGGCTCCTGAGCGAGGACGTGGCTTTCAAGGACCTGGGCCTGTTGGTGGTGGACGAGGAGCAACGCTTCGGCGTCTCTCACAAGGAGGCGATCAAGGGGCTCATCACAGAGGTCGACGTGCTCACCCTCAGTGCCAACCCGATCCCCCGAACCCTCGAGATGAGCCTCACCGGCATTCGTGACCTCACGCTGATCGACACGCCGCCCGCAGAGCGCCAACCCATCCTCACCTACGTGGGCGAGTACGACGAGCGGGTCGCGGCCGAGGCGATCCGCCGGGAGCTGCTGCGGGAGGGCCAGGTGTTCTTCGTGCACAACCGGGTCCATGACATCGACTCGGTCGCCGCACGAATCAGGCGCCTCGCGCCCGAGGCGCGCCTGGCCGTGGCCCACGGACAGATGGACGAGGGCAGCCTCGAGAAGGTGGTGCTCGACTTCTGGGAGGGCCACTACGACGTATTGGTCTGCACCACGATCATCGAGTCGGGGATCGACATGCCGACTGTCAACACGCTCGTGGTGGACAAGGCGGACCAGCTCGGCCTAGGACAGCTCCATCAGCTGCGGGGCAGGGTGGGCAGAGCCGGGCAGCGCGCGTACGCCTACCTCCTTTACCCGCCGGGTCGCTCGCTATCTGAGCCAGCCTACGAGCGGCTCCGTACGATCGGTGAGCACACCGAGCTCGGGTCGGGCTTCAAGATCGCCATGCGCGACCTGGAGATCCGGGGCGCGGGCAACCTGTTGGGTTCTGACCAGTCGGGCCATATCGCGGCGGTCGGCTACGACCTGTACGTGCAGATGGTGAGCGAGGCCGTCTCCGAGCTCAAGGGCGAGGAACCGAGGCTGCCCGCCGAGATCAAGCTGGACCTTCCCTTGGAGGCGTACCTGCCCGCCGGCTACGTGGCGAGGGAGGACCTCCGTCTCGAGGCCTACAGGCGGCTCGCGACCGTCTCCAAGCCCGAAGAGGTGGAAGACATCAGAGCCGAGTGGCTGGACCGCTTCGGACCCCTGCCAGCCCCCGCGGAGGCGCTCCTGGGCGTGGGGAGGCTACGTGCCGAGTGCGCGCGCACGGGCCTGAGAGAGGTGAACGTCGCCCCGCCCCGTCCGGGCGCGAGAGCATCGGTTGCGCGCCTCTCCCCGCTGCGCCTGCCCGCGAGCGCGCAGGTCCGCCTGCGACGTCTGGCTCCCGGCGCCGTCTACAAGGAGGACCAGTCCCAAGTGGTGGTGCCTTTGGACTGGGGCGCGGACGACGGCGTCGGGTGGCTCGTGGGCCTGCTGGAGGGGTTGGTGCCCGACGAGTCCTCCGCGAGCCAGCCGGTAGCATCCCGTGCACCATGAAGAGGCTGCTCGCGTTCGTGCCCGTTCTCGCAACCGGGGCCGTCATCGGCGCGGGCTGCAATGCGTTGCCGTACGCCGCGGTGGTGGACGGCACGACGATCAGCCAGAGCGACTTCAACTCTCAGTTGGCCCAGGTGCGCAACGACCCGACCTTTGTCCAAACGGTCGAGTCCCAGGGCTCCAAGGTCTTCGGTGAGGGGTCCCAGACCTTCTCCTCGAGCTTTACCGCCGGTCTGCTGACCCAGGACGTCACCCAGCAGATCATCCACAAGGAGGCGGCGCGACGCGGGGTCACGATCACGGCGACCGACCTTCAGCTGGCGACCGACGACGTGACCGGCGGCTCTCAGCAGGCTGCGGCACAGCTGGCTAGCCTGCCCCCCTTTTACCGGGACCAGGTGGTCGAGACCAGTGCGGAGCAGACCGCTATCGCCGGCCGGATCGCCGGCGTCGACGTGGGACCCTCTGCCGTGCGCGCCTATTACGACTCGCATCCGGGCCAGTTCGCCGAGTCCTGCGTGAGCATCATCCAGACCGCGTCGCAAGCCGACGCCACAAGGGCGCGCCAGATGATCGCATCGGGGGCGACGTTCTCGGAGGTGGCCCGGTCCTCGTCCACCGATTCCACCACCGCCTCCAACGGAGGAGCGGCCGGGTGTGCTCCGAGGGGCACCTTCGTCTCGTCCTTCGAACAGACCGTGGACGCGCTCCAGGTCGGCGAGGTCAGCCAACCCATCCAGGTGCAGGGGAGCTGGCTCCTGCTCCAGGTGACGAGCCGGCCTCCCCAACCTTTCGACACTGCGGTGCAGGCCATTCGATCCCAGCTCCTGGGCTCCCACGCCGCTCGGGTCAACGCGGTGCTGCGCGCCCTCCAAGCCAGGGCCGACGTCACGGTGAGCCCCCAATACTGCCAGCGTTGGGGCTCCAATGGCTGCGTCGCCCCCAAGCCCCCGTCTGCCAAGGCACTCGCGGGCGCCAAGCTCGGCCAGTGACCCGGCGCTGAGCGATGGCTGGCTCCCCGAGGCCCAGGGTGGTGGCGGCCGGCCTGGGCCCCGCTGGGCCGGACCTGGTGCCTCCGGCGACCCGCCGGGCGCTCCGGGAGGCGCCGGTCGCCTACTCGAGGACGGGGCGCCACCCCGCCGCATCGGGCCTGGATGTGCCCACTTTCGACTACCTCTACGAGGAGCTCGACACCTTCGACGAGGTGTACGCGGCCATCGTCGAGCAGCTCGTCAGCTCGTGCGAGCAACCCGGGTGGGTGGCGTACGCGGTTCCCGGTTCCCCGTCGGTTGCGGAGCGCACGGTGGAGCTCTTGCGGGTGGACGAGCGGGTGGACCTCGAGGTGGTGCCGGCGATCTCGTTCCTGGACCTGGTGTGGGATCGTCTCGGCCTCGACCCCTTCGCCTGCGGGATCCGGCTCGTGGACGGCGAGTCCTTCGGCGCGGGTGCCGCCTTGGGGTCGGGTCCCTTCGTGGTGGCGCAGTGCTGGTCCCGCGAGGTCCTATCGGGGATCAAGCTGGCCGTGCCCGATCACGAAGCGGGTGCGCTCACCGATGTGACCGTCCTGGCCCGCCTGGGACTGCCTGACGAAGAGGTGTTCCGGCTCCCTTTGGCAGAGCTCGATCGGGAAGTTGACCCTGACCACCTGACCACGGTCTACGTCCCCGGGCTCTCGGGGGGGCCGGCTGCCGAGCTCCAGCGGCTGACCGAGCTGGTGCGGACCCTCCGGCGGCGTTGCCCGTGGGACCTGGAGCAGACCCACCGCTCCCTGACCCGACATCTGCTGGAGGAGGCCTACGAGGTCCTCGAGGCCATCGAGGACCTGGACGGGAGCCCGGCGTCTTACGGGCATCTCGAAGAAGAGCTGGGCGACCTGTTGTTCCAGGTGTGCTTCCACGCCACCCTGGCAGCCGAGGAGGGCCAGTTCACGATGGCCGATGTGGCCTCTGGGATCCACGACAAGCTGGTCGGCAGGCACCCGCACGTGTTCGGCACCGTGGACGCCGGTACGCCGGAGGCGGTCATGACCAACTGGGAGCACATAAAGAAGGCCGAGAAGGGGCGGGCCAGCCTTCTCGACGGCATACCCGCATCCCTCCCCTCTGTCCTGCACGCCCACAAGGTCCAGCGGAAGGCGGCCACGGTTGGCGTCGAGACCGAGGTGGACCCGAGCGTCGACGGACTGCCCGTCACTGACGCCCGGGTGGGGCGTCTGCTGTTCTCGGTGGTGGCCTTGGCGAGACGGGCGGGGATCGACCCAGAGGCCGCCCTGCGGGGGGAGGCCGTGCGCTTCAGTCGTTCGTTTCGACTGGTGGAGGAGCTAGCAGCCGATAGGGGCTTGGACCTGGCCGGGCTGGACTCCACGGCCCTCGCCGGGCTCTGGTCGGAAGCCTCGGCGCAGGCCTCGAGGCCCTGAAGACCGATCCCGCTCGGGTGACGATCGCTCGGGTGGCGCTCGCAGCCGTCCGATTGGAGCTAGCTTTTGCACACCAACCTCAGGAGTCACATCTCGCCCATGAGCCGCATCGAGCACCTTCATGCCCGGGAGATCCTCGACTCGCGGGGTAACCCTACGGTGGAGGTTGATGCGGTCCTGAGCTCGGGAAGCCGGGGAAGGGCGGCCGTGCCGTCCGGCGCGTCGACGGGCGTACACGAAGCGGTCGAGCTCCGAGACGGCGGGGACCGCTTCGGGGGAAAGGGCGTGCGGAAGGCGGTCGGTCACGTCAACGGCGAGATCGCCCGGGCCCTGGCCGGCCTGGACGCCTTCGAGCAGCGACTGGTGGACTCCGCCCTCGTCGACCTGGACGGCACCGACTCCAAGGCCCGACTCGGGGCCAACGCCACCCTGGGGGTCTCCGTGGCGGTTGCGAGGGCCGCCGCCGCGGAGGTGGATCTGCCCCTCTTCCGGTACCTGGGCGGGGCCGACGCGCACGTCTTGCCGGTCCCCCTGATGAACGTGTTGAACGGGGGGGCGCACGCCGACAACAACGTGGACTTCCAGGAGTTCATGCTCGCCCCGGTCGGCGCGGCCTCTTTCTCCGAGGCTCTCCGCTGGGGGTCCGAGACCTACCACTGCCT
The DNA here is from genome assembly GCA_963736925.1 of uncultured Actinomycetes bacterium. Taxonomy (GTDB): domain Bacteria; phylum Actinomycetota; class Acidimicrobiia; order Acidimicrobiales; family CAVTQP01; genus CAVTQP01. Next base: position 2,202,104 of record CAVTQP010000003.1, on the reverse strand, counting down.
GAAGAGCCTCCTGCACGGGCGGGGCCTGGCGACTGCCGTGGGGGACGAAGGGGGCTTCGCGCCAGACCTCGGATCCAACGAGGAGGCCGTGAGGGCGTTGGTCGAGGCCATCGGCGCCGCAGGCCGCGAGCCCGGATCCGAGTTGGCGATCGCCCTGGACCCGGCCACCACCGGGTTGTGGCGCGACGGCCGCTATCACCTCGAGAGGCGACAGCTGACCTCGTCGGAGATGAACGACTACTGGGTCGACCTGTGTGACCGCTACCCGGCGATCGTGTCGATCGAAGACGGGATGGCGGAGGAGGATTGGGAGGGGTGGGCCCTGCACACCCGGACCCTGGGCGAGCGGATCCAGCTGGTGGGAGACGACGTGTTCGTAACCAACCCTGAGCGGCTCCGGCGGGGGCTCGACCTCGGGATCTGCAACTCGATCCTCGTCAAGCTGAACCAGATCGGCACCGTGACCGAGACCCTGGACACGATGGCGCTGGCCGCCCGCTCCGCGTACACCTTCGTCATCTCCCACCGCTCCGGCGAGACCGAGGACGTCGCCATCGCCGAGCTGGCCGTCGCCACCAACGCCGGCCAGATCAAGGCGGGAGCGCCCGCCCGTTCCGACCGGGTGGCCAAGTACAACCAGTTGTTGCGAATCGAAGAGGTCCTCGGCGAGGCCGCCGCCTACCCCGGCGGCTCCGCCCTGGCCGGACGGGCCGCGGGTGGAGCTTCAGGAGGCCCGGGTTGAGGCGCCACGTGGTGTGGGCCACGGCGGTCTCTGTGGTCCTGGTGGGGGTGATGTTCGTAGCCGGCTTCCCCTTGCGCACGTACCTGCAACAGAGGTCCAGCCTGCTCACGGCCTCCCACCAGCTTCAGGCCCTGTCCACCCAGAACCGCTCCTTGAACGACCAGATCAAGAAGCTCAACACCGACGGCGAGGTGGAGAGGCTGGCCCGCCAGTACTACGGGATGGTCAAGCCCGGGGAGCAGGCCTACGTCGTGCTTCCCTCCCCCTCCCCCGGGCAGCCCGCCCGGGCAGTCGCCGGTCGTCGCGGGGCCGGCGGGTCGCCACCCCCGAACCGCGGCCTCTGGTCCCGCGTCACCGGCGAGTTCAGCTTCTGAGGCCGGTTCCCCAGCACGGCCCCTGCTGGACGCACGGAGTCATGCTCGCCGTCCGCCCCGCTGGCGTTCGAGCAAGGCCCGGAGCACGGGAAGATTCGCCCGGTCCTTGTCGCGGTTGGCCGCCTCCTTGGACCTGATGATGTCCTCGAGCGCGGCGAGACGGAAGCGGATCCCGAGAGCCTCTCGGTCCTCGGCGTGCGCATCCCACTCGGCGAAGGAGGGGATCCCAGCCGGACGGAAGGTGATGTCGAAATCACCAAACCGAGTAACCAGGTTCAACACGTTCATCGTCCCCAACGACTCGGCGTCGTGGCGAAACGGAAGGCCCCCGGTGATGCCTTCGACCCTGATGCGCGCGTCGAGCTCGTCGAGAGCCGAAGAGACTCGAACGAGGTTGGCGGCAGTAAGGTCAGGAACGACGTCGACGTCGAAGGTGACCGTGCCGGCTCCATGCAGCGTCGCCGCCAGGCCCCCGATGACCACGTGGCCAACCGCATGGCGTTCGAGCACCTCGAGGATCCGGTCGGGACGAAAGGTCACTTGCGTCCGGACTCCACGAACTCGGCGAAGTCGATCAGGCGCTGGAGTCGCGCTGAGATCGTCAGGCCGAGCGAGGTCTCCAACAGGGCGAGGTCGTGGGTATCGGGGTCTGGCTCCGCTAGGACGTCTGCGAGCCTCGAGCCACAGGCACTGACGGCGCGCTCGACGGCTCCGAAGGAAGGATCTACCCGACCGTGCTCCCATCGGCAGACCGCGGACCTGGTGGTTCCCAGCTTCGTCCCTAGCTCGGACTGCGACAGGCCCGCCCGCCGCCGGGCGCGGGCGATGACCGCTCCTCCGCTCACCAGTCGTTCGTTCGCGAGTCCTCCGTTCATGGTCCCCTGCTCCTGGGCACCATGTTATCATATATGGTAACTCAACGGGACCAGGCCCCGATGTAGCCTCACGGCCCATGAGCATCCTGGGCAACCGCGTCCTGCGAACCGAGGACCCCAAGTTCCTCACCGTCGGGGGGTCATATGTCTACGACCTGGACATGGAGGGCGCTGCATGCGTCACCTACGTGCGGTCGACCATGGCCCATGCCCGGATCACCGGGATAGACCTGGACGAGGCCCGGGGGGCGCCGGGGGTGATCGACGTGCTGAGCGCCGCCGACGTGGACCTGGAGCCCCGGCCGCCCGAACTGGCCGGGATGAACAACGCGGCGATGACCAGGCCCTGGCTGGCCGACGGGGTGGTCCGCTTCGTCGGTGAGCCGGTCGCCGTGGTGGTGAGCGAGACGCAGTCCCAGGGGGTGGACGCGGCCGAGGCGGTGTTCGTCGAATACGAGCCGCTCCCGGTGATAGTGGACACGGAGCGTTCGGCAGAGTCGGAGACGATTTTGTTCCCGGAGGCGGGAACCAACGTCGCCGCGGAGATGGGCGGAGGCCGTGACGAGCACCTCTTCGACGAGTGCGAGGTGGTGGTCTCCCAGCGAATCGTCAATCAGCGGGTGGCTCCCTGCCCGCTCGAGGTACGGGCCGCAGCCAGCCGCTGGGAGACCGACGGGAGGCTTACACACTGGGCCTCCACGCAGGCCCCCCACGGGGTGAGGGACGCCCTCGCCGGCGTGCTGGCGCTGGACGAGAGCCGGGTGCACCTGGTCACCCCCGACGTCGGGGGTGGCTTCGGGGCCAAGGTCGGCGGCTATCCCGAAGAGCTGCTGGTCGCCTGGCTCTCCAGAAGGGTGGGACGCCCGCTGACCTGGGTGGAGACTCGCTCCGAGAGCATGGTCGGGCTGGGTCACGGCAGAGGCCAGATCCAGTACGCCACGATCGGCGGTTCCCGCGACGGGAGGATCAAGGCCTACAGGCTCAACGTGCTCCAGGACGCCGGCGCCTACCCGGCGATCGGCTCGATACTGCCTTTCATAACCCGCACGATGGCCTCGGGCACCTACGACATACCCAAGATCGAGTTCCTGACCCGCTCTGTGGTGACCAACACGACCCCGACGGTCGCCTACCGGGGCGCGGGCCGTCCGGAGGCGACGGCGGCCATCGAGAGGATGATCGACCGCTTTGCCGCGGAGATCGGGATGGACCCCGCCGAGGTGCGCAGGCGCAACCTGGTCTCGGCCGGCGCGTTCCCCTACACGACCTGCATGGGCACGACCTACGACAGCGGCGACTACGAGCGTGCCCTGGACCTGGCCCTCGAGGCCGCCGGATACGACGACCTCCGAAGGGAGCAGGCCAGGCGCAGGGGATCGGCTGAGGTGCGCCAGATGGGGATCGGGATCTCGGTCTACGTGGAGGTCACCAACCCCCTCGGGGGAAGCGAGTTCGGCTCCGTCGAGGTCAGGGACGACGAAACAGCGGTGGTCAGGACCGGCACCTCGCCGCACGGCCAGGGCCACGCCACGACCTGGGCCATGCTCGTCAGCGAGAAGACGGGGATACCGGTCGACAGGGTCCGCGTCGTCCACGGGGACACCGACGTGGTTCCCAGGGGCCAGGGAACGATGGGCTCGAGGTCGCTGCAGGCGGGGGGGGTGGCGGTCAACCAGGCCGCAACCGAGCTGGTCGAGACCGCCAGGCAGAAGGCGGCGGACATGCTCGAGGCCGACGCCGGCGACGTCGTCCTCGACAAGGCGTCCATGCGCTTCCACGTCGCAGGAACGCCGGCCATCGGGCGCTCCTGGGGGGAGGTCGCTGGCGAGGCGGGGGGCGGCCTGGCCGCCGAGGTCGACTTCGCGTCGCCCGGGCCGAGTTACCCCTTCGGAGCTCATGTGGCAGTCGTGGAGGTCGACACGGAGACCGGGAAGGTGAAGCTTCGGCGGATGGTCGCGGTTGACGACGCCGGCCGGGTGATCAACCCTCTCCTGGTGGAAGGACAGGTTCACGGCGGCCTCGCCCAGGGCGTTGCCCAGGCCCTGCTCGAGGAGGTCCGCTACGACGAGGACGCCAACCCGGTCACGTCCAACTTCGCCGACTACGCCTTCATCTCGGCGCCCGAGCTCCCCAGCTTCGAGAGCATCCGCATGGAGACTCCCACCCCTATCAACGAGCTGGGTGCCAAGGGGATCGGTGAGTCAGGGACCATAGGGTCGACACCGGCCGTCCAGAACGCCGTGGTGGACGCCCTCTCCCACCTGGGCGTGCGGCACGTGGACATGCCGACCACCCCTGAACGGGTCTGGCGCGCCATGACAGGCGGGCGCTAGGCATGCACGGCCGTCTGCCGCGGGGTGGGTACCCTGGCCGGCTATCCCCCTCCCCACTGTCGACCCGGCCGAGTCGGATCGAGAGCCAGCATGGCCCGGATAGCGGCGTGCCTTCTCGGGATCATAACGGTGCTGTCCGTCGCGCAGGGCGCCGCGCCGGCGTCCGGGGGGTCCCCGGCCGTCTCGTCGTCGCTGGTTCCTGTGGGCCAGAGCCCGCCGGTCCCCGCCGGCTCGGTTGACAACGGCCCGGTCTCCTCGGCGACGTCGATTCATCTGAGCGTGACCCTCAAGCCACGGGACCCCGCCGCCCTGGCGGCCTTCGTCCAAGGCGTGTCCACTCCTGGATCCACCTTCTACCGGCGTTACCTCGGTCCCGGTGAGTTCGCCTCGCGCTTCGGTGCCACGGACGCGACGATCAAGGTGGTCACCGACGGCTTGAGACGGCGGGGGCTCGATCCCGGGCGGGTCTCGGCCAACCATCTGTCGATACCGGTGACGGCGAGCGCGTCGACGGTGGCGTCCGCCTTCGCGACCCAGCTCCACAGCTATGCCGAGCCGGGCGGAAGGGTCGCCTACGCGAACACCAGCCGTCCGAGCGTTCAATCCGATGCGGCCGGTGCGGTCCAGTCGGTGCTCGGGCTGGACGACCTGGCCCAGGCGAGACCGGGCCTCGTGACGAGCCGTAGTGCCCCGGCGTCCGCTTCGTCGGGTTCCGCGTCGGCTCCCGAGTCCCCGGCGCCCGGCGCTCCCGCGCCTGCCAACGGGCCGTCGCCGTGCGCGGCGGCGTCACAGACCGGCGGCTACACGGCGGACAAGCTGGCCGCCGCCTACAAGATCGACGGCCTCTACGCGACAGGGGACCTGGGGGGCGGCCAGACGGTAGCTCTGTTCGAGCTCGCCGACTTCTCCGATTCGGACATCTCCGCCTACCAGTCCTGCTACGGCACCACGGCCAGGGTGGTGGGCCCGCATACCGACCCCACCCTCGCGATCGACGGGGGAGCGCCCGTGCCCGGGCCGTCGACGTCGGGCAACATGGAGGCGACCGCCGACGTAGAGGACGTGATCGGCCTTGCACCACGGTCCGACGTCCTCGTATACGAGGCGCCTAACACGACCCAGGGCCTGCTCGACGAGTACGCCAAAATGGTGACAGATGACCGGGCCAAGGTGATCAGCTCCAGCTGGGGGATCTGCGAGGCGATCCTGGGCTCGGGCACGGCGAGCGCCGAGGACACCATCTTCGAGCAGGCGGCCGCCCAGGGCCAGACGGTCATGGTGGCCACCCTCGACGACGGGTCCGAGGGCTGCAACCAGTTCACCGGCTCCGGCGCGCTGGCCGTCGACGACCCGGCGAGCCAGCCGTACGTTACGGCGGTGGGCGGCACCCAGCTGGCCGACAGCGGTCCGTCTCAGAACGAGGTCACCTGGGACGTGCCCGGCTTCGCCGCGGGCGGGGGCGGGATCTCCGGCATCTGGCCCATGCCCACCTGGCAGTCGGGCAGCGGGATCGTGAGCGGCACCGGGACCGGCTCCGCGTGCGCAGCGCCATCCGGCTCCTGCAGGGAGACCCCCGACGTGTCTGCCGACGCCGCGTCGAGTCCGGGCGGGTACACGTTCTACTGCACCAGCGGCGACTGCGGGTCGGAGTACGGGCTGAGAGGCTGGAGCCGGGGATTCGGTGGGACCAGCTTCGCGACGCCGCTGTGGGCGGCGATAGCCGCGCTGACCGACGAGAGCTGCGGCGCGGATGTCGGCTTCGTCGACCCGTCGCTCTACAGGCTCGCCGCGTCGGCGAGCCCGCCCTTCAACGACGTCACGGGCGGCGACAACGACTTCCTGAGGGCGAACAGCGGCCTCTACGGGGCCGGGCCGGGCTACGACATGGCCACGGGCCTGGGCACTCCTGTCGTGGGCGGGGCGTCGGGGCTCGCCAGCCAGCTGTGCGGCCTGAGCGCGGTGCCGTCCATCAATGACATAAGCCCTGACTCGGGGCCGACCACGGGCTCCCCGCCAGTCACCATCGACGGCCGCGGCTTCAGGGGGGCGACGGCGGTGATGTTCGGTTCCACTCCCGCCACGAGCTTCACCGTGGGCTCGGACGACCAGATCTTCGTCGGCGTTCCTCCGAGCCCGGCAGCCGGTACCGTGAACGTGACCGTGGCCAGCCGGACAGGGGCGTCAGCGGCCTCGGGAGGGGCGGCCTACACGTACTTCGCTCCACCCCTCCCGTACCACGCGCTGACCCCGTACCGGATCGCCGACACCCGCAGCGGTTCGGGAGACGCGTACGCGGGCCGGACGCTGGGACCGGGGTCGAGTTTGGGCCTCCAAGTCACAGGCGTGGGCGGGCCCCTCGGTCAGGTCGTTCCCGACGATGCCACCGCGGTGGTCATGAATGTCACGGCGGTCGCCCCGAGCCAGGCCACCTTCCTCACCGTCTGGCCCGCGGGACAGAGCAGGCCGTGGGCTTCGAACCTCAACCCGAACGCGGGGACGATCGAGCCCAACCTGGTCGAGGTGGGCCTGGGAGTCGGGGGAAGGGTCAGCTTCTACAACCAACTGGGCATCAGCGACGTCGTGGTCGACGTAGAGGGCTACGTCGCACCCGACGACCCGACCAGCGCCAACGCCGGTCTGTTCAACCCGATCGTCCCGTTCCGTATCGCTGACACTCGGCCGGGTTCGGGAAGGCCCTATTCCGGTCAGACCTTGGTCCGGGGCGACGACACCCGAACCGTTCAGGCCACCGGGGTGGGTGGGGTGCCGGAATCGGGAGTCTCTGCGGTCGCGGTGAACGTCACCGTCGTGAATCCCTCCGCAGGCTCGTTCGTCACGTTGTGGCCCGCTGACGGGGCCCGGCCCCTCACCTCGAATCTCAACTTCGGGCCCCGCCAGGTGGTGCCGAACCGGGTCATCGTGCCCGTCAGCTCCACGGGCAAGATCAGCATCTACAACGACGTGGGTTCGACCGACGTGGTCGTGGACGTCGGCGGCTGGTACACCGATTCCAGCGCGCCAGCCCGTGGCGGCTATCAGTTCTCGCCCGCGCCAGACCCCTTGCGGGTCGCCGACACGCGGAAGGGCCAAGCTGGACTGCACGCGGGCCGGACACTGGCACAGCCGTCCCAGTCCGACCCGTTGGGGGTGCAGGTCGCCGGATACGGCGTGATCCCGTCGGGGGCCAGGGCGGTGGTGGCGAACGTCACCGCGGTGGACACGACCGCCGCGTCCTACTTGACGGCGTGGCCCTTCGCCGCTCCCATACCGTACGCTTCCGACCTCAACTGGGCGCCGGGCCAGACCGTTGCGAACCTGATGGTCACCAAGCTGGACCCCGAAGGGATGCTCGGCCTGTTCAACGCGGTCGGCTCCACTGACGTGGTCGTGGACATCGAGGGCTGGTACTCATAGAGCTTGTACTCCTAGGTCGGGGGACCCCCGTTATGCTGCCCGTCGTGCGCAGCACGGGTCATCCGGGGCATCGCGGACCTGGCCGGGAACTCCGGTGAGGATCGCCCTGACGGTCAACGGCAACAGCCACGAGCACGACGTAGAGCCACGGCTGCTGCTGGTCCAGTACCTGAGAGAGAATCTGCGGCTGACCGGCACCAACATCGGGTGCGACACGTCGTCGTGCGGCGCGTGCACGGTCCTCCTGGACGGAGAGTCGGTCAAGTCCTGCACCGTGCTCGCGGCACAGGCCGACGGCTCGGAGGTAACCACGATCGAGGGCATGGGGACTGCTGAGCGCATGCATCCCATCCAGACCGCGTTCCGGGAGCACCACGGCCTCCAGTGCGGCTATTGCACACCCGGGATGGTCATGGCGGCAGCATCCCTTCTCGAGGAGAACCCTGATCCGACCGAGGACGAGGTACGCCACACGCTGGAGGGGAACCTCTGCCGCTGCACCGGCTACCACAACATCGTGCAGGCCGTCCTGTCCGCGGCGAAGTCCCCGGAGCTGCGCAGTTGATCCCCGCTTCTTTCGATTACGTTCGAGTCGCCTCGGTTGACGAGACGCTGGCCCAACTTTCGGCTCACGGCGACGAGGCCAAGCTGCTCGCCGGGGGCCACTCGCTTCTCCCGCTGATGAAGCTGCGCCTTGCCGTGCCCTCCGTGCTTGTGGACGTGGGCAGGCTGGGCGAGCTGTCGTATGTGCGCGACGCGGGTGACCATGTGGCGATAGGCGCGCTGACCCGCCATCGGGACCTCGAGGTCTCGTCTCTCCTGGCGTCGGAGGTGCCGGTGCTCGCCCGCGCCGCATCGTCGGTCGGCGACCCCCAGGTCCGCCATCGGGGGACCATCGGCGGGTCGCTCGCCCACGGGGATCCCGCGTCGGACCTCCCTGCGGTGGTGCTGGCCCTCGGCGCCACCTTGGTGATCCGGGGCCCGTCTGGGGAGCGTCGGGTTGCGGCGACCGAGTTCTTCGAAGGCTTCTTGGAGACCGCTCTGTCGCCCGAGGAGCTGCTCACCGAGATCGAGGTCCCCAAGGGGTCCGCGGGCTGGTCGTTCCAGAAGTTCAACCGCAGGGCTCAGGACTGGGCGATCGTCGGCGTAGCCGCCGTGCGTGACGGCTCGACCAGGGTGGCTCTGGTCAACATGGGATCGACCCCGTTGCGAGCGGCTTCCACCGAATCGGCTCTCCAGTCGGGGGCGTCGGTCCGAGAAGCCGCATCCGTGGCCTCCGAAGGGACCGAGCCGCCCGACGATCTGAACGCGAGCGCACCGTTCCGTCGTCACCTGGCGACCGTGCTGGTGCGCCGGGCTCTGGAGGAGGTGGGCGCCTGAGCGCCACCGGCAGAGGGGCCCGCACAGAGGGAGGTACCGGGAGACCTTTCAACCCCCAAGGGGTCAGAGAGGCGCTTGCGGGCTTCGAGTACCTCGCCGACGAGGGGCTCGCCACGGCGGTCTTTCTCGCCCTCACCCTCCCCCGCCCGCTCTTCTTGGAAGGCGACGCCGGGGTCGGCAAGACCGAGGTGGGAAAGGTTCTGTCCCGCTGGACCGGTGGAGAGCTTCTCAGGCTCCAGTGCTACGAGGGGATCGACGTCGCCCAAGCCGTCTACGAATGGGACTACTCCCGTCAGCTGCTCCACCTGAGGGCGGCAGAAGTACAGGGGTCACTCGGTCGGGGCAAGCCCGGGCCGGCGCTCGAAGACGAGCTGTACTCCGAGCGTTTCCTGGTGCGGAGGCCTCTCCTTCGCGCCATCGCCCACCAATCTGTGCGGCCCGGGCAGCTGTCGCGGCCAGCACCAGTGCTGCTGATCGACGAGATAGATCGCGCGGACGACGAGTTCGAGGCACTTCTCCTCGAGATTCTCTCGGACTACGCGGTCACCGTCCCCGAGCTCGGCACCTTCCGGGCGGACCAGCCGCCGGTCGTGGTCATAACCTCCAACCGGACCCGCGACGTGCACGATGCCTTGAAGCGTCGCTGCCTCTACCACTGGGTGGAGCATCCCGACTTCGATCGAGAGGTGAGCATCGTCTTGCTGCGGGCTCCAGGGGTGGCCGAGGCCCTTGCCCGACAGGTCGCCGCGGCCGCAGAGGGCCTGAGGACTGCGGGGCTGTACAAGCCACCGGGGGTGGCCGAGACAATCGACTGGGCCCAGGCCCTGACCGCGCTCGGGCAGTCGGAGCTGGATGCAGCCAACGCGAACAGGACCCTGGGGAGCGTCCTCAAGTATCGAGAGGACGCGGACAGGGTTCGTTCGTCGGGCCTTCAAGAGCTGGTGAGGTCGGCGGTGGCGAGAGCGCGTTGACGACCAAGGCAGGGCGCGTCCCGGACTCAGAGCTCGGGTTGGCCGTCGCCTTCGCCAGGGTGGCGCGCGGCCTCGGGCTGGAGGTCCCGGTCGGGTCGGTCATCACCTACGCGCGATCCCTTGCCACTCTTGGGATCGACACGCGATCGGCCTGCTACTGGGCGGGACGCGCCACAATGGTCCGGGACCCCGCCGATGTGGACGCATACGACAAGGCTTTCAAGGCCTTCTGGCTCGGAGAGGCAGAAGGGACGGCCGAAGAACCGCTTACGGGGAGCGTCAACTTCGAAGGTGACCGCGAGCTCCCCCACCGTGAGCCGACCGTGCCTCTGCACCATCGCCAGGCCCCGCGGAAAGAACCGCGGCGGTTCGCTACAGCCCGACCGAGGTGTTGAGGCACAAGGACTTCGCGGCTTGCAGTGCGGAGGAGCTCTCCGAGGCCTACCGGCTGATGGGGAGGGTCGCGGTGGGAGGGTCTCTCAGGAAGACCCGGCGCTTGAGATCGTCGCGTAAGCGAGGTGCCAGGCCCGACGTGAGGAGGACCGTTCGAGGCTCTCTGCGGTCGGAGGGCGAGCCGGTGAGGCGATCCTGGCTGGCGCCGACTCGCGAGCACCGGCGCGTGGTGCTTGTCTGCGACGTGAGCGGATCCATGGACCCCTATGCCCGCGCGCTGCTGAGGTTCTTGCACACCGCAGTCGTGGGGCGCGCCAAGGTCGACGCGGTCGCGCTCGGCACCAGGCTGACGCGCATAACCCGGCAGCTGTCCTGGCGGGACCCAGACCTGGCCCTGGCGGGTGTGGCACGGGCGGTAGGGGACAGGTCCGGCGGCACGCGCCTGGGCGAAGGGCTTCGTGAGCTCAACGGCCTGGGACTGGCGCGGGGTGCGGTCACCGTCATCCTCTCCGACGGGTGGGACCGCGGTGATCCCGAGGCACTGTCCCAGGAGATGGCCCGCCTGAAGCGCGCCTCGTACCGGCTCGTCTGGGTCAACCCGCACAAGGCCAGCCCGGGCTACGCCCCCCTCGCTAGAGGGATGGCGGTGGCCCTTCCGTTTGTTGACGATTTCGTGGAAGGGCATTCACTGGCATCATTGGAGGGCCTGGCGGAGGTGATCGCACGGTGAGAGAGGTGCTAGCCGACATCGACAGGTGGCGTGCCTCTGGCAAGCGGGTGGCACTCGCTCGCCTGGTGGGGGTCGAGGGCTCGGGTCCAAGACAGCCCGGCGCCTCGATGGCCATATGCGAGGACGGCGAGGTGGCTGGATCCGTGTCGGGGGGGTGCGTCGAGGGGGCAGTCGTGGCCGAAGCCCTCGACGTCCTGTCCACCGAGAGCCGGCCTCGCCTGTGCACCTTCGGCTACTCGGACGACGAGGCCTTCGCGGTGGGCTTGACCTGTGGAGGTACGGTGCGCGTGCTGGTGGAGCGCTTGGACTGGTGAGCCTTTACGAGACTTTGCGGGATGAGCTCTTGAGCGAGTCGCCGGTGGCCCTGGCGACGGTGGTGGAGGTCGCGCAAGAGGGGACCGACGGCGGTCCGGGTCCGAGCCTCGAGCTGGGGGCGAAGCTCCTCGTCCGTCCGGGAGCGGAGGCGATGGGGAGCCTCGGAGACGCGGCGCTGGACAGCGTCGTGGAACGGGACGCGTCGGGTGCCCTCGCCACCGGTTTGTCGGACACGCGCCACTACGGGCGCCACGGGGAGGCTCGGCAGAGGGAGGTCTCTGTGTTCATAGAGGCGTTCGCTCCGCCTCCCCAAATGATCATCTTCGGTGCCGTCGACTTCACGGCCGCCCTCGCCAAAGTGGCGAAGCTTCTCGGATACCGCGTCACGGTGTGCGATGCCAGACCGGTCTTTGCGACGGCGGCCCGGTTCCCGATGGCCGACGAGGTGGTGGTCGAATGGCCGGACCGGTACCTGGCCAAGGTCGGATCGGAGCTGGCCGCCCGAGACGCTGTGTGCGTGCTCACCCACGATCCCAAGTTCGACGTGCCTGCCATCGCGGCCGCCCTCCACACCCAGGTGGGCTACCTCGGGGCCATGGGATCCAGACGGACCAATGCCGATCGTTCACAGCGTCTTGTCGAGGCAGGCGTCGCACAAGCGGAGCTCGCCCGGGTCATGGGTCCGATAGGCCTCGACATAGGGGCGCGGACTCCGGAGGAGACGGCGGTAGCCATCTGTGCAGAGATCATCGCCCTTCACACCGGGCATGGGGCTCCCTCGCTTCGCGACACAGCGGGTCCCCTCCATCAGCCGAGCAAGGCGCGACGCGGGGCGACCTGATGGCCGACGAACCCCCGAGCAATCGCCCCCGCCCTGATGCCGAGGCCTCTAGGGGCGGAAGCTCCATGCGAATCAGCGATTCGGACCGGGACCGCGCGGTGGGAGTGCTGAGGGACCATTGCGCGGAGGGAAGGCTGACCCTGGAGGAGTTTTCCGAGCGGATGTCCTCGGTGCTGGCTGCGAGGACCCATGACGACATCCAAAAGGTGATGTCGGACCTGCCGCATTCGGCGATCGTGGCGGGCGGCGTCCGCACGCCCGAGACCAACTGGACCGTCGCGATCATGAGCGGATCGTCGAGGAGGGGTCGATGGAGGCCCGGAGCGCGCACAAGGGTCGTGGCCTTTATGGGTGGTTGCGACCTCGACCTCAGGCAGGCCGAGATCGAAGGGCCCGAGGTGGTCATAACCGCGGTGGCCTTCATGGGGGGCGTCGAGATCGTCGTCCCGGAGGGGTTCCCGGTTCATCTGTCCGGGATGCCCATGTTCGGGGGCAAGGACCTCAAGCTCGCCGACGTCCCCACGGTCCCCGGCGCACCCCTGATCCGGGTTCGCGCCTTCCCGATCTTCGGTGGTGTCCAGGTCCACACCAAGAGGTCGCGTCGCAAGGAGGTAGCAGACAGGCTCACCAACGCCCTGGGTAGGGACGTCGGGGACCGCATCACAGACGCCATGGGTTTGGCCGCGCGCACGGTCGACTCGGTGACGCGTTCTTTCGACACAGCCACCGGCGAGGATTCCCCGTCCAAACCCGAGGAGGTCCTCGCCACCGCCCCGGGCGGGACCGTCACCATCTTGTTCAGCGACATCGCTAGCTTCACAGCGTTGACCGAGCGTCTGGGCGACGACGAGGCGGCCCGCCTGCTTTCGGTCCACAACGAGCTGGTGCGCGCCACCATGGCCGCCCACGGTGGTTACGAGGTGAAAGCCCAAGGTGACGGCTTCATGGTGGCCTTCGCAGGTGCGAGGCGAGGTCTGCGCTGCGCGCTCGAAGTCCAGAGGGCTCTCGATCGCTACAGCAGGGACAACCTCGACCGGCCCCTCAAGGTGCACATCGGCCTCCACGCCGGCGAGGCGGTGAGTGACGGCGACGACTTTCACGGAAGGGCGGTGATAGTGGCCAGCCGCATCGCCGACGCGGCTGGGCCGGGCGAGATCCTCGTCTCCTCCCTCATGCACGAGCTCACCGCCCCCTCGGGCGAGTTCTCCTTCGCCGATCCGAGGCAGGTGCAGCTCAAGGGGATCACCGAGCCCCAGAAGGTCTACCCCGTGGTCTGGTCTTGACCCAGGCGGCAGTGGTACTGGCCGCAGGTAGCTCGAGTCGATTCGGGTACGAGGAGAACAAGCTCCTTGCGAGCTTTCGCGGGCGACCGCTGGTGGAGTGGGCGGTGAGCGCGGCAGCCGCCGCGGGTCTCGACGAGACCGTGGTGGTGACCGGCGCCGTGGACCTGTCGGCGACCCTTCCCCCGGCGGTCACGGTGTTGGAGAACGAATCCTGGCCCGAGGGCCAGGCGACGAGCTTGATGGTGGGGTTGGACTGGTGCCAGCGCCAGGGCCACGAGGCCGCGGTGGTCGGATTGGGGGACCAGCCCCTGGTGCTGGCATCGGCGTGGAAGGCCGTGGCCGGGACCCGGGAGCGTCCTATCACCGTGGCGACCTACGGCGGGCGTCGGCGCAACCCGGTCCGCCTTGCCCGGACGGTGTGGCCGCTGCTCAACCTTACCGGCGACGAAGGGGCGCGCTCGTTGATGAGGCGGCGGCCCGACCTGGTCGCCGAGGTAGCGTGCCGGGGAGAGCCGGCCGACATCGACACGGTGGAGGACTTCAACAGGTGGAACTGACCAACGACTTCCAGGTGAGCGTCCCCGTCGAGCAAGCGTGGTCGGTCCTCACCGACGTCGAGCGCATAGCACCTTGCCTGCCGGGTGCCGAGCTCAGGGAGATCCAGGGCGACGAGTACCGAGGGGCCGTCAAGGTCAAGGTCGGCCCGATAACCGCGGAGTACCGGGGCAAGGCCTCCTTCATCGAGAAGGATGACGCCTCGCGCCGTGCAGTGCTCCGTGCCGAGGGTCGGGAGACGCGGGGCCAGGGCAACGCCAGCGCCACCATCACCGCGAGCCTGGAACCGTCCGGCGACCGCACGAGGGTGTCGGTCATGACCGACCTGGCCGTAACCGGGAGGGTGGCCCAGTTCGGGCGGGGGGTCCTTGCCGACGTCAGCACCAAGTTGTTGGACCAGTTCGTAGACTCTCTCGAGTCCACGGTCCTGGCCGGCGGCGCCACCGCGGCCGGCACCTCGTCTGCGGGGACCACGCAAGAGACGGCGCCTGCGAACCCGGCGGGGCGATCCTCGGCTGACGCCGGGTCGGCTCCGGTCGACCTGTTGGAAGTGGCCGGAGGCTCGGTTGCCAAGCGAGCAGCTCCGGTCGCCGCCGGCCTGGCGCTCGTGGGAGGCCTGGTGTGGCTGGTGCGTCGGCGCCTTCGGAAGTGAGGGTCCGGCGAGGCGCCTGGCCTGTCGGGGAGACCCGCCACGCGGCGAGCGGACATGGTTCTTCAGCGGGAGAAAGCGACGTCGCCAGGGTGTCCCGCCTGCTCGGCCGCTCGCCCAGGAGTTCTTTCGAGGTTGTGAAGCGCACGCCCGGCGGTGACCCGATCGTCATCTGCAGCCCGCCCCTTCTCGACGACGGCACGCCCATGCCCACGCGATGGTGGCTGGTCGGAGCCGAGGAGAGAGCGGCCGTGAGCCGCCTGGAGGCTGCCGGCGGTGTGAGGGCTGCCGAGGACTCCCTCGACCCGGCGTCGTTGGCCGAGGCGCACGCCAGGTATGCGGCCGAGCGCGACGCCCTGCTGCCGGCCGGCTATCGGGGCCCTCGGCCGGGCGGCGGCGTCGGCGGTACGCGGCGAGGAGTGAAGTGCCTGCACGCTCACCTCGCCTGGTACCTCGCGGGGGGCGACGACCCCGTGGGAAGGTGGGTGGCGGACCGGCTCGCGCTCGAAGAAGAGAAGGGCCGGTGAGCCGGGCGGAGCCACCGGACGCGCTGGCGGCCGTCGACTGCGGCACCAACTCCACCCGGCTCCTGGTGTCGAACTCTAAGGGCCGGACACTGGAGAGGCTGATGCGCATAACGCGCCTCGGCGAGGGTGTCGAAGCCAACGGGTCGCTGACCGAGAATGCCATCGAGCGCACCGTGCACGCGCTTCGGGTCTACCGGAAGGTGATGGAGGCACACGGGGTTCTTCGAGGGCGCATGGTGGCAACCTCCGCGGTTAGAGATGCCGCGAACCGTGAGCGTTTCCTTGGTGCCGCCGAGAGGGCGTCCGGGCTCACGCCGGAGCTGCTGTCGGGGGAAGAGGAAGGCCGTCTCTCTTACATGGGGGCGACCGCCGAGCTGGTCCCGGGTTCGGGTCCATATCTGGTCGTCGACGTGGGCGGCGGTTCGACGGAGCTGGTCCTCGGACCTGATGCGGGCGGCGATGACACGCTTGGCGTGGTCTCCCTCGACATAGGGTGCGTACGGCTGACGGAGCGCTTCCTCAGAAGCGACCCCCCGCGTGGAGGGGAGCTGTCCCGCGCAGAGGTCGCCGTGCGCCGGATGCTCGAACACGCCGACAAGGTGCTCCCCGGCCTCCAGCGTGCGGCCGGCTTGATCGGGTTGGCCGGGACCGCGAGCACCTTGGCGGCGATGGAGCTGGGCCTGGACTGCTACGACTCCCAAAGGATTCACCATTTTGTCCTCACCAGAGACCGCGTGCGCGCGTTGGTGGGCGCCCTTTCCGGAGAGGATCATGCGACGCGTTTGCGACACCCCGGGTTGGAGGAGGCGAGGGCCGACGTCATCGTCGGCGGAGCCCTCGTTTTGGCGGTCGTGATGGAACACCTCGGCTTCGAGTCTTGTCTGGTGTCGGAGTCCGACATCTTGGACGGGCTGATCATGAGCCAGCTCGGCGTCGGGGTGTAGCGGGTAAGCGTGGGGCGGGCGCACGTCAGGCGTTGTGGTGGAGTCCAAGGCCTCAGGCGTTGTGGCGAGGGCCCGGTCTCACCGGGGTCGTGGGCACGTCGCGCACCAGGCCGAGATCGGCTGGCGGGGCCCGCTTCGGCCTGGGTGGCGCATATCTGCGGCTCAACTCCCCGAGGGCCAGGCAAACGGCTCCGAGGATCACGGCGACCAACCCGAGCAGGACGTGAGGTGGAGCGAAGTCGTAGCTGATCACCGCTCTTCCCGCCGGCACCTTGACTGATTGAAAGATCGAGTTGTACACGGTGGCCTCCACCGGGTGCCCGTTCACCGACGCCGTCCAGCCCGGAATCTCGCCCAGCTCCTCTCGCACCAAGGTGGTGGGTCGGGCACAGGACGAGACGACCTGCTGACGACTCGAGTATTCCAGGGTGCAGCTGCCGCCCGCGGCGTAGAAGTACGGGCTCGGGTTCGGAAGCTCGACGATCTTGAACAGCCCGTCCGAGAACACCTCGCGCAGGGGGACCGAGCCGTATTCCGTGGGAAACGCCGTGGAGCCCGGCATCACGAGGTACCTCACGCCGACCGCTTCGTAGGCGGGAAGCTGTTGGAGCAAGGTTTGTGTGGGGCTGGGCGCACGGGGGTTCACAGGGTTGGATCCGGTGAACTGGATCGGGTTCTCGTTGGGGTCCAAGTGCTGACTCACGTAGGAGGCCCACGCCTGTGGCACCGGAAGGTCGTTGTCGTTGACCGACGCCAGCCCGAAGTAGGCGCCGTAGTTGGGATCGATGCCTCCGAGGGTCGCGAAGCGACTCATTCCCAGATGCGCTTGAAGGTACGTGACCGGCTTGACGTCGATCGTGCCGGATCTGGGAGCCGATAGCTGGGGAACCACGAAAGCGGCCAAGACGTCGACGACGACGACCGCCGAGATAGTGGTCACCTGCCAGCGACCCCGGAGCAAGAGGAGCCCCGCCCCCACGAGCGAGACAACCAGGAACGCCCAGGCAATCGAGGCGAATGCCCATAGCGTGTAGTTGGGAGCCCCACGCAGCCGATGGACCTCCGGGAGGGCGCAGGCCGCGGCGATGGTGACGGCCGCGGTTCCGACGAGAACGGGTAGGGCGACGTTGCGCAGCCGTATGCGCCGATTCAGGACGTCGTCCAGTCCCAGGCCCGCGAGGACTATCACGGCCATGTCCGTAGCTGGCGGAGAGTACCGGAAGAAGGCGGTGTTCGAGACCCCCGGGATCACGTTGAGGACCTGGGACGCGCCTGGTAAGCCGTAGGTCTTGCCGAGGGCAAGGACGATCCAAAGCGCCAGGGCGACCCGCAATGGCCGTTCCCGCCTTCCGACTAGTCCCACCAAGCCGAGCAAAATGAGCGAGGCCGACAGATAGCCTCCCACGCCGCTCCAAAACTGTGTCAGTGCCTGGCTGTGGTCATAGGACGCGAAGCCGAAGATGGGGCCATAGACGTACGGCAGGACGAGTGCCGGGACAGACGCTGATACGAGATGAGTGTGGGCGAAGAGGCTGGCATGGCCGCCTATGTCGCCGTGTGGCAGGTACGTGAGGAAGGCGACGAGGATCGGCGCAGCCAGGGCGACGCCAACCAGGTTCCCGAGAAGGAGTTTGAGCAGGAAGCGCAACCATCCAGAGCGCCGCAGCTGAAAGGCTCTCGCCAGCGCCCAGAAAGCGGCGAGGAGGCCGTCAAGGAAAGCCGACTCGGGGAATCCCGCGTAGATGGACAGCGCGAGGCCTACGGCTACAAGGGCCCAACCGGCGCGGCGTCGGGTGAGTGAGGCGTCGTATGCGCGTTCGACGCCGAGCAGGACAATGGGCAGGAACGCGATCGGGTTGACCGGGGAGTAGCGGAACCAGGCGAAGGTGCCGTTGACGGCGAACGCGATTCCACCGACGACGGCGATCCAGCGGGCGACGGACAACCTACGCAACAGGAAGAACGCCCCGAGCCCGGCGATGACCTCGAGGAGGCTGTAGAAGTAGACCTGGCCAGTGGACAGGCTCATCAGAAGGGTCAGGGGAAAGAAGACCGCGGCGTTCATCTCGCCTGCCAGAGGCCACCCGATCCCCTCGTACGGGTTCCACCACGGCACCTGGCCGTGGGTCCAGTCGAGGGCTGCACGGTGGCCATTGGCCTGGGCCGTGACCCCGGTGTTCGGATCGATGTTGTTGATGCCGGGAAACGGGCCTTGAGTGAGGTGGGAGGCGAGCCCGCTCGTCTGGTTGATCGGGTTGGGGTCGAACACCCCGACTAGATAGAGGGCATTCGCCACGAAGACACCGAGGATCACCAACGACGCTGGCAGGGCCTCGGGATGTCTGAACGTGAATTCCCTTACGAATCTCCAACGCGCCCGGCGACGGGGGGTGGGAAGGCTTCCGGAATGCGTGTCGGACACCGAACGCGAACCTAGTGGATGCGCAGATATCGTTGATGCGGCGGCGGCGTCGATTATCGTAAGATTCGACGCCCGATCGCGAGGAGGCCCCATGGGATTTCGGTACGACACCGTCGTGGATCCCAACGCGGGGGATACATCTCAGACGTTGGCTCTCGCGATGATCGGCCACAACAAGCGTGTGCTCGAGTTCGGTTGCGCCACGGGGTACATGACCGAAGCCTTGAAGCGGCAGGGCTGCAAGGTCTTCGGAGTCGAGATGGACGAGGAATCGGCTTCTAAGGCGCGCGAGTTCGCCGAGCAGCTGATCGTCGGCGACCTGGATAGTGACGAGCTATGGGCGGACATGCCCGAAGACTTTGATGCAATGCTCTTCGGCGACGTTCTGGAGCATCTCCGCGACCCGGTCTCGGTTCTCCGTAAGGCTCGTCCGCTGCTGAAGCCGTCGGGATGCATTGTGGTGTCGCTTCCGAACGTCGCGCACGGAGATGTGAGGCTGGCGTTGCTGCAAGGCGAGTTTCCCTATAGGAGCGCCGGTCTGTTGGACTCGACCCACCTGCACTTCTACACCCGTGACTCCGCATTCGGCCTTCTGCATGACGGGGGGTTCGTCGTAACTGAGGTCGAACGCGTGCCGATGCCGCTGTTCGGCACCGAGGTGGGAGTGAGGCCAGAGAACTTCGATCCCGACTTGGTGAAGCAGATCCGAGAGGACCCAGAATCGGAGACCTATCAGTTCGTAGTCAAGGCGGTGCTCGACAACGGGGATTCCTCGGTAGCGTCGATGGCGGCCAGGATCGCGGCCTTTGACTCTGAAGCGCTCCAACTCACTCGCCGGGTGGAGGAGCTGAGCGCCCAGCTGGACGCAAAGGACGATGAGAGTGCACAGCTCCGTCAAGCGTTGGAGAGCCGCTTGGCGGAAGCAGACGGGGAGAGGGCCGCGCTCCAAGCCGACCTGCACGCGGTGGCAATGGAGCTCGATTCCACCCGTCAGGAGCTTGAAGCGCTGATGCGGACGAAGTCGTTCAGGACCCTCGCCCCGTTCAGGCGGGTGTACGGAGCCCTTCGGAAGGGCGCCGGGGAGTAGGCGGCGACCGCGCCGTCCCATCGTCGACGCTCGAGCACTTGACCGTGATCGCCCAGGTCGGCGGTGAGATGGGGATGGCGACCACCTGCTGGCGGTGTTCGCACCAGCGATCGGCCGTCTGCACACCGGCGAGCCAACGCGGTCCCTCACCCCGATTGCTCAGGTCATGAAAGCCCGGTGACCACATCGCCGCGACGCACGCGGCTACGAATGTCAAGAGGACCAGGCGCCATTTCGAGCGCAACCGTCGCAACCAAGGATCTGCGGCTATGACGACCGCGGAGAGCAGGAGGAGGATGGAAGGGACCGAGTACCGGGAGGCCTCTGACAAGGGGTTCGAGCTCGTGAGGAAGACGGGCAGGTAGCGGGTGTGTACGTAGGCGGCGAAAAGGGTGGCGCTGGCAGCCAGCGCATAGCCGACGACGATCCAGCGATGATTGCGAACCGATGCCACCACGACGAGAAGGATCAACAGCACCGTTATCGCGACGGTGGCAGTCACTCCTCCTCCGCGCCACAGCCACTGGGTCACGGTCAGCCCCCCGAAGGATCCCGTGCCGACGCGGAGCGAGTACAGCCTCCCCAAGAGCGTAGGTCCGGCATGCTGGAAGTCGGATGCCGGCTGTGCATAGGAGGCAAGGCTCCAAACCTGACAGCCAACGCCGAGCACGAGGCCTGCGACGACCGCGTGCTCCCTCCAGTCCCTCACTGCCACGAGCCGTAGCGCGGCTAGGGGGAGAAAGACCAGGCTGAGCGGTTGCGACCCCGCGGCACAGCAGCGCCATCGCTCCGCCAAGAGCTCGACCGGACACTCCCTTGGGTCTCCAGAGGAGCAACCAGAAGAGCGCGGGCATCAAGTACCACTGCGCGTTGGTTATGTTTGCTACCAGCTCATAGCCGGCAACCGGGAGAAGGACGAACCCAGCGGCCAACGCTGCCCTCGAGGCCAGAGACCTGAGCTGGGCACGGCTTGCCCGGAAGACGATCAGGGCCAACCCGGCGGTGAGGGCGCTTCCCTCGATGCTCATGGCGGCGGCCGACAACCGCAGCGGGAAAACGGCGGCGACCTGTGCCATCAACCGGGGCGCAAAGTGCAGGTATCCGGCGTAGGGCGTGAAGAGCGGAGGGAGGGGGTGGGCGAGAGCCCCCTGGAGGAAGACGGCGCCATCCTCCGCCCAGACCGTGTTCGTCGCGGGGACGGGACCGCTGGCACGCCAGACGACGGCCAACATCCCTAGACCGAACACAACTGTATAGAGACTCGCCGTGAGAGGACGGTTGCCGGGAGCCTCCGGGTCCTCTGGAAAGACCGCCTTCAACCACGCCGGGGATGGCCGCCCGGTCGCTCGGTCACCCATTCAGGATCTGGCCGACCCGATCCGCGAACTCCCGTTGTGTTTGACAATGTGATGAGGCGTATCGCCGGCCCTGGCGCCCAAGAGCATCTCGCAAGGCCGGGTCCGTGAGGACCTTGACGCATTCAAGCAGCTCTATGGGATTGTCGTACCACAGGCCCCCGTTGCCACGGTCGGCATGCTCACGACCTGCTCCGGCAGCTCTCACGACTACCGGCGTTGAAAAGAGCAAGGACTCGAGGACGTCGGCGCCGATGAAGCCAGAGGGCCGGAGGTCGACGGTCGCGATCGCATGTGCCATCAGGCGGTGCTTGTCCATCTGGGTCAGAGATGTCTTCCAGTCGACGCGGTGAGTCCCCTTGTGGATCAGGAGGCCTTCTTCATGCGCCATTACGAACTGCAATTCCGGCAGGCCACGAATGAGAGAGGTGGTGAGGGCGCGTCCCGCCACGGGATTCAAGGGAGACGTAGCCAGGACGAAGAAGTACTTCTGGTCCTCGAAGTCGAACAGGTTCGACTCACGGGCCGCAGGGTTCACCGTGACCGGCGGATCGACCTTGGCGACCACCTGTCGGCTAGATCGCAGCCGCTCCGAGACGAGCTCGTGCTCGGAGTCGCTGAAGGTGAGGATGCGGTCCGACGCTTGGAACAGGGGATCATAGACCGGCGTTGCACAATCGACCCTGTCGAGACCGAGTGGAGCGAGCACGACGGACATGTGCGGACGCATCTTGTCGATCAGGCAGGCCACGCCTGTCATTCTGTAGCCGACGATGATCAGAGTCTCGGGCCTGATCTCGTCCAGACGAGCGCCGAGGAACTCGAGGTCAGTGCCTCCTTCCAGCTCAGTCAGCTTGCTCAGCGCCTCTGGCGGGTAGCGGCGCGTCTCTCGTCCGAGCGCGCACTTGAGCACCTCGGCTCGGAGCCGGTCGGGAAGGCGGGAGGGTATCCCGGTTATCCGGAAGGGTCCGTCGACGTAGTCACCGCTGCGGTTGAAGTCCAGGACATCGAGCGCGCCCCTGCCCACGGCTGTGGCCGCGATCGCGCGGCTGACAAGGTGCTCCTCTCTGTCCTGGTTCGTCCAGTCTTCGACGAGCAGCGCCGCCCGCCGCGAGCGCTCAGGAGCCGCCACGTCTAGCCTGGTTCTCCTCGAGCCGTTCCAGGGCTGTCTTCACCCTGGAGTTCAGGTAGAGCATGTCGGTCTGGACCGTCTCGAGGATCAGCTCCTGGCGATCTTGTAGGAAGTCACATCTCTTGGCGAGGGCATCCTGGAGCCTGACCATGTGCGATATCAGCTCCTGGTCCCGACGGATGTAGCCCTCCATGGCCCGCATGAGCATGCGGCCGAACAGTGCATGAGCCATGGCTTTCGGACGTCCTCGGGCAGAGCGAAGGCCCTGCTGGTCGATTGTCGACGCGATCTCCCAGTTCTCATGCAGATAGCCCAGAGATGGGTGGTCCATCATCGCTTTGACGGACTCACGATCGACGGGGGTGGGGGCCCATTCAGCGGAAAGCTTGCCCTCCACCCTGTCCTTCAGCTCTTGGACGAGCTCTCCAGCGTCGAGAGTATTTTCTTCCATGTCTGTTCCTCGGATCTGGTCGGCAAGACAAAATTCGGATCCATGCGACTGAGGTTTGGATTGAAATAAGGATCTCCTTCCCGGACGATCGACGGCCACCGCTCGAAGAATCTCCGGTCTTGCTCAAGAGGGTGAACGAACCCTCGCGACCGTGATTCGTAGTGCACGAACTCAGCCAATGGACAGTACACGACGAGCGATCCGGCTTCGCGCAGCCGCATGCAGAAGTCAATATCATTGAAAGCCGTTGCAAAACTTGTATCAAAGCCTTCCAGCTCCGTGAAGATCTCCCTCCGCGTCATCATGCAGGCTCCGGTCACGGCCGTGCAGTTACGCGTCACCTTCGCCGAACCGAAGTAGCCGGGATCGCGCGCTGGAAGGTTCCGGTGCATATGAGAGGCGATTCCTCCGACGCCCAGGACAACGCCAGCGTGCTGGACACGATCGTCTAGATAGAGGAGGCGGGCTCCAACAGCGCCGACCTCTGCCCTGGTCGTGTGACCTACCAGTATGGAGAGCCAAGAGTCGGACAGGGCCTCGATGTCGTTGTTGAGGAACAATAAGAGCTCTCCGTCACACAGGCTGGCTGCTTCGTTGTTTATGGCTGACCAGTTGAACGGGCCCGGTCGTGACAAAACGGTGATGCGCTGGTCGGAGCCGAGCTGATCAACTAAAAGCTCTGTCTCGACATCGCTGCTGCCATTGTCAACCAGCAATACCTCCCAGTTCTCGTACCCGGGCTTCCTGAACAGAGAGTCGATGCACCTGCGCAGCAATGGAGCCTCGTCGCGAAACGGGATGATGACGCTGACCAAGGGCTCTTCGGTGACCTCGCGGACAACGTGGTACCACCCCGGGCCCGGACCTGGCTCGATCACCGCCCGGATCCCTCGACGCTCCAAGGCTGCGGCGAGGGCCTTCCGGCTCGCCGAATGTGCCCAAGGCTTGGCATCGGGATTCCCGGCGGCAGACCCCTCACCGGCTCGCCAGTGATAAAGGACCCTTGGTATGTGGACGATGTTTCGCGTGCGCTCGGTTACGCGGAGCATCAGGTCGTAGTCCTGGCTGCCGTCGAAGTCGGAACGCAACCTTCCCGCCTCCTCGACCAGCGTCCGTCGCACCACCAGGAAATGGGTCATGTACGGAAGGGACAGGAGGAGATCCGGAGACCAGTCGGGTTTGAAGAAGGGTTGGACCCTGACGTTGCGACGATCCAACTTGTCCTCGTCCGAGTAGATGACGTCTCCCTCCGGTTGGATCTGGAGGGCTTCGAATACGGTAGCCAGGGCCGTGGGAGCAAGCTCGTCGTCGTGATCCAAGAAGCCCACAAAATCCCCGCTTGCGATGCCGAGTGCCTCATTGGTGGCGGCCGATATACCGGCGTTCTTCTCCAGAGTTACGACCTTGATGCGTCGGTCTGACTGAGAAGCTCTCTCCAGGTACCGGGTGGCAAGAGCGTCTTGGGAACCGTCATCGCAGATGCACAGCTCCCAGTTCGCGTAGCTCTGTTGGGTGACCGAGTCGATGCACCTTTCGAGAAACTCGAGGTTCGGACGGTATACGGGCACCACGACGCTGAACTTGACGGACTCGTTGACCTTCGCCTCGCTTCTCCCGGGTGGATAAGCCTGCTGCGACTCATGGGTCTCGATCCATTCGTGATAACGAGCCTCGTCCCTGGCGGCATTAGGTGACAGCTGGCTCTCGCTTGATGGTGTGCTGAGCTTTTCCTGTGCGGACGGAGATGTTTGTGCCAACGCGGCGACAGCGTCGATTGCCCACTCCAGCGCGGACCAAGTGGTGTGCGACTCCCGGCGTGCCGAGATCAAGTCGGTCACCCAGATTGACGGCTCCGGGACCGGGGGGCTTACCCAGGGCGTGTGAATGCCGTTGGATCGGCTCAAGGATTCGAAGAGATCGCGCTGGCTGGGCAGCAAGGCGCCGGAGGACTCTGCGCCGGCGACCTCCACCAGGGACTCTAAGGACTCGGGAACTCCGGCGCCGGACCAATCGGAACGGCCCTCGAGACAGCGGAGGAAGGAAGCGGCGATGCCCGCCCATTCCTCGGGGGCGTTGTGAATGCCGGCATGAGGAACCACAAGCGCCGGTAGGCCTTGGATGTTGCCGATGGCGGCTCGTGTCGCTTGCTCCCACAAGGCAATTCCGTGACTCAGGCTCCCACCGTTGGCTCTCCGGAACTCGACCGCGAAGTCGAGGGGATGCCGGTAGACGAGGACCCCGGCACACGGGCGGTTCAGGACATCTCGCCAAAAGGGGAGTAAGAAGCAGTTCCTCGGGTCTTGCCATACGACGGGTTGAGCGAACGGCGCTCGGCGCACCAGATCGATGGCCCCTTCTCTAACCGCCCGGACCCTTCGATGGTGTTGCCACCCAGGTCCCGCATCGGGTGGGAAGTTCGACGATGCGTCGAGGATGCTGTAGAGCTTGTCGTTGAACGCCGACAGAGGCTCGTTGCCGGCGTGGCTGCCTTCCCGCGAGAGGCCATCACTTCCCAGCTGGGCGGTCGAGCGCTCCGACGACCGATCGTGGGCCGGAAGCCGGTCGAGCATGCTGACGAACGCGGAGGTCTCGACCCAGTCGACTGCGATCACGAATAGCCAAGCCGCTCCGGAGTCGGCGGCTGTTGGATCCTCGGGCTCGTTAGGTGTCACGTACGGGTAGCACCACGGTCTTGGGGGCCTCTTGGGGTCTTCGGGGGGTGATGACAAGAGTATTCCACCGGCCGGGCAGCCTGGCTGTGACCTCGAAGACTTGCGAGTCGAAGAAATCGGGCGGCCCAACAGGCGTATTTCGGTCCCGCGCCTAGCATGCCGGTCGTGCTGTCGGATCGTGTGCTGATGGGCCCCGGCCCGTCGAACGTCTATCCAGAAGTGGAGGCGGCACTGGGCCGCCCCCTGCTCGGGCACCTGGACCCGGAGTTCCTAGGCGTACTGGACGACACCTGCGACCTCCTTCGCAAGAGCCTGGGGACGGCCAACTCCCTCACCTTTCCGGTGAGTGGGACGGGCTCCGCCGGGATGGAGGCTGCCCTGGTCAATCTCGTGCAGTCTGGTGACCCGGTGGTCGTGGGAGTAAACGGCGTATTCGGAGAGCGCATTTGCGACGTCGCCGAGCGCTGCGGTGCCGAAGTGATCCGGGTGGACG
Source organism: uncultured Actinomycetes bacterium (assembly GCA_963736925.1). Taxonomy (GTDB): domain Bacteria; phylum Actinomycetota; class Acidimicrobiia; order Acidimicrobiales; family CAVTQP01; genus CAVTQP01. Next base: position 2,176,166 of record CAVTQP010000003.1, on the reverse strand, counting down.
GGCAGTGGGGGAGCCCACTCGACCCCGAGCGTGTGCTAGATGCCCATCCCGAACCGCGGATCATCGCGGTCGTTCACGCCGAGACGTCGACGGGCGTGCGTAACGACATCGCGCCGTTGGGCGGGGAAAAGGGTGATGCGCTGTTGCTCGTCGACTGTGTGACCTCGCTCGGGGGACTCCCCTTGTGGGTGGACGACTGGGGAATAGATGTGGCCTACAGCGCCACTCAGAAGTGCCTTGGCGTGCCCCCGGGTCTGTCCCCTCTCAGTGTCAGCGACCGTGCCAGACAGCGCCTCGTCGCGCGATCTCGGTCGTGGTACTTCGACTTGAGGATGATCGCCGACTATGTCGAGCCCGGCGGACGCACGTACCATCACACGGCTCCCGTCTCGATGATCTTTGCCCTCAATGCGGGTTTGAGGGTCCTTCTGGGGGAGGGCCTGGAGAGGGCGTGGCTCAGACATGCCGCATGCGGTCAGCTCCTGCAGGAGGGCCTGCAGGAGCTCGGATTCCAGCTCCTGGCGGAGGAGGGACATCGACTTCCCCAGCTCACCTCCGTTCTGATTCCGGAGGGCTTGATCCCAGGCGATATCGGGGAAGCAGGGGTGAGGCGCCGACTGTTAGAGCGTTACGGGATCGAGATCGGGGGCGGGTTGGGCCCGTTTGCCGGCAAAATGTGGCGGATCGGCTGCATGGGACACACCGCCCGCCCACGTAACGTGACCCTTCTGTTGGGCGCTCTGGGAGAGGTGCTCGGGAGACCATCGGTAGCCTGGGAGAGCGTGAGCTCGGCTCAGCCCGATCAGAGGACTGAGTGTTGACGTGGTGACGCGCGCAATGTCCCTGGAGCTGGTCGGCCGGCATGTTCGCCTGCATCCGCTCATCGAGACCGACTACGACCACTGGCGAGAGGTGCGTGAGCGGTGTCGCGACTGGCTGGTTCCTTGGGAGCCGCGCATCGCGGGCGGTCCGAGAGGAGTCATCGAGGACAGGCTCACCTTTGCCGCTCGATGCGGCTCACGCGAGCGTGAACGGCAGCTGGGAAGCAGCTACGGCTTCGGAATCTTCGTGGGCGACCGTTTCGCCGGGGAGATAAACCTGACGTCGATTCAACGAGGCCCGTTCCAGAACAGCTATGTCGGATACTGGATCGATCAAGCCGTGGCGGGCAAGGGCTACGTGCCAGAGGCTGCCGTTCTCCTGTTCAAGTACGCGTTCGAGGACCTGGGTCTTCACAGGGTCCAGGTGTCGATCATTCCTCGTAACCGGGCCAGTCGGAGGGTGATGGAGAAGCTGAATCTTCGAAATGAAGGATTGGCGGTGCGTTATCTGGAGATCGATGGAGTATGGGAGGACCATCTCCGCTTTGCTCTGACTGCCGAAGAGTGGTATCAGCGGCGAGAGCAGTTTCTGAGGGAGTGGATTTTGTAGAAGTGTGTGGACAGACCGGGCCACCGAGCACACAACGTCTGGTCAGGTCTCATAGGTGGAGAGAGGAACCATGCCGATCAACCCCGATGCCGTAGGCACGAAGTCCGGTCCTCGAGAGCACACTTGGACGTCCAAGGACTGCCTGATCTATGCCCTCGGCGTAGGCGCCGGGGTGGACGAGCTGGCGTTCACGACCGAGAACACGAACGGCATACCCCAGCAAGTGCTTCCTAGCTTCGGCGTGCTCGCGGGGGGCATGGTCGAGGGAATGGGGAACGTCGGAAGCTTCGACCTGGCCATGACGGTTCACGGTGAGCAGGCCATCGAGCTGTTTGGTCCGCTTCCGGTCGAAGGGAAGGTCAAGACGACCACCGAGGTCACAGGCATCTACGACAAGGGCTCGGGCGCTGTCATCGTCACTGAATCCGAGTCGGTGGACAGCGTTACGGGAAAGCTGATGTTCAGGAACCGGAGCGCCGCGTTCATCAGGGGAGAGGGTGGATGGGGAGGGGACAGAGGTCCCTCAGGGCCCCGGAACGTTCCTCCCGAGCGTCCGCCTGACGAGGCCGTGACCTATGAGACCCGGACGGACCAGGCACTTCTGTATCGGCTGTCCGGGGACCGCAATCCGCTTCATTCCGACCCCTCTTTCGCGGCCTTGGGCGGCTTCGATCGTCCGATCCTTCACGGTTTGTGTACCTATGGGTTCACGGGACGAGCTTTGCTGCATGCTCTTTGCGGTTCTGATCCCTCTCGGTTCAGGTACATGGAGGGAAGGTTCTCCAAACCGACATATCCGGGCGACGCGTTGACTGTCTCCATGTGGATCGACAGCAACCAAGCCGTCTACCGGACCGCGAACCAGGGCGGCGACGTCGTCATAGACGCGGGCCTGTGCCGTTTCGAGTAGATCGAAGCGCCTCCGTTCGTCTCGTGCATGATTATCTTCGCGGTTGGGGGACGTAGCCCAACCGGCAGAGGCAGGGCGCTTAAAACGCCTCCAGTGAGGGTTCGACTCCCTCCGTCCCCACGCATGCTTAGGCCCAATAGAAGCCGTGCCCCCGATACCAACCGGTGGACCAGGTGCCGGTGGCGCGCCATCGAGCTGGAGCGTCGACGCCGGACGTGCTCGATCTCTCGCGGTCTGAGCCGCTATCAGCTCAGCCCCGACGCTGATACTTGCTTGCAACGTATTCGTCTACCCAGACGCGGGTGCTGCGCCATTGTCCGTCCGGTCCCTTCTGCGCCTTGAGCCGACCTCGTTCGATCGCTGCTCGGAGCGTGAAAACGCTCTGCTCTCTTGTGGCCAGCGCCGCGAGTGGGACCAGGCGGTGCGGTCCTGCCACAGCAGGTACTACGAAGCGATAGAGGTTGTCGGTGACAGCCCGGGCGATGAGCTCGCCGAGCGGGCCGGGATCTCCGGCGTCTGCTCTCCGTAGCGCTCGCAAGTACCTGCTGCGGTCTCGGCTGTAGATCGCGGCAGGCGGATAGCCGAACCGCACCAAGATCAGGTTGAGGAGGAGACGCCCCGTTCGCCCGTTGCCGTCGAGAAACGGGTGGATGCTCTCGAAGTCACCGTGTGCGGCGGCCATGGACTCGATTGGGTTCTCGGCGGGGTCAATCGCGGAGAGCGACTTGATCCAGTCCGCCATCGCGGCCTCGACCTCGACCCACGACGGAGGGACCATCCCGCCGGGGAACGGCTCGATGTCGTGCTGCCGGAAGCTGCCTGGTCGCTCGTTGGCCGTGGCATTGGGGTGAGGCGTCACTCCCCACACGGGTGCGAGCGCGAGTCCGTGAACGTGACGAACCTCGGTCAGGGTGAGCGGCGCTTGAGGGGCCCAGTCCCCCGGATCGAGCGCCTGTCCGTAGACCCACCTCGCAGCATCGGCGTATCCCTTCACCTCCATGTACTCCCAGAGCTCCTTGTTCCCCACGGCTCGGCCTTCGCCCAAGAGGGCCTCCACCTGCTGGATGACGAGGGTGTTGCCCTCGAGGGCGGTGGAGTGGTGTGCCTCCTGGTACCAGATCGAAGCCCAGATGCCCTCGGCTTCGGTCGGCGAGGGCAGCCCGCCCATGCGCTCGCGAAGCTCGGCGACAGCCTCGCTCAGCCGTTGATATACCAGCTGGCGGGATGGGCGGCCCCGCCTCAAAGTTTGGTGCTGCATAGGAAATAATCTTAACACAACAAAAAATCGGGTTTGTCGCATTGAAAACCATTCACGACCAGCTCAACAAAAGGTGGGCCTCCGGATGGCTGAGATCGGGCGAGCGTGGTGAACAAGGAGAGCTGGTTGTCACCAATGCGCAGATGCGGTGGATCGTGGCCAACCAGAACGCCTACGTCGGACGCGGATTGCCCGGTTGTGATGCTTCGAACGGACTGCTCGACTGGACGAAGCGGGACATGCTGGAGACCTCGCTTCTGGCCCTCTTCGAATGCAATCGCATCGGCGTGGCGACCGACCGGAGACTTGTCAGCAAAACCGAGTCTGTCCTCGCGACGAGATCGGCGTGCCGGGATCGTCTAATAGGTCGAAGTCACGTCGCATGAGCCGAAGGAGACGATCATGAAGCTGACCCTGCACACATTCCTCACCCTCGACGGCGTCATGCAGGCGCCCGGAGGGCCGGAGGAAGATCCCGACGGTCTCTTCGAGCACGGCGGCTGGTCGTTCCCCTATGGTGACGAGGATTTCGGGGCGGCCATGACCGGCTGGTTCACCAACGCCGACGCGTTCCTCCTTGGCCGCAAGACCTACGAGATCTTCAGCGGTCATTGGCCGCACATCACCGACCCCGAAAACCCGGTCGCGACCAAGCTCAATGCACTACCCAAGTATGTGGCCTCCACGACGTTGGGGTCTGTCGACTGGTCTAACTCTTCGCTTCTGGTCGGCGACGTGGACGCCGAGGTCGGCAAGCTCAAAGAGCAGCCGGGAAACGAGCTGCAGGTACATGGCAGCGGCGGGCTGGCCCAGACGCTCATCGAGCACGATCTCGTCGACGAATACCGTCTGCTCTTCTTTCCTGTACACCTCGGCTCGGGCAAGAAGCTCTTTCGCGACGGTGCGAAGGCAGCGTCTCTGCAGCTCATCAGCACCGAGAGCACGAGCACGGGGGTCGTCATCGCCAGTTACCAACCGGCCGGACCCGTGCGCTACGGGTCGTTCGCCGATCCGTCGTAACCATGCTTCGGTCAGCCCGAGCGGGTCCCACCTCCGGTCATCCAGCTGCACACCTCACACCGGAACTAGCCTTAGGTCGTCGTGGGACCTGTCGATGACTTTCACAGCCTCGACTGCGACAAGTGGCTGGGCGGGCAGTAACGACGTGGGGACGCCGCCCGCACTTCGGACAAGGGCCGCCGGGCTGGTACAACGACTCCAGAAGGCGATTCGACCAGCGGTTGTCGCCTCCGCCACTCCAGGCCCACAAGACCTTGCCGACGACTCGTTCTGCCGGGAGATGCCCGGTCCCCGGACCGCAATCGAGCTGTTCGCGGGGCAATGGAGCTCACGCTTGCCCCCGCCCTTCGAGGACCTCACCGGCGCCATCTCGCCGTTGTTCGACGATGCCCGCATCCGCTGGGCCGACAGCCAAATGGGTGGGGTGCGCGGCATGCGAGTCGTCGAGCTGGGCCCACTGGAGGGCGGCCACACGTTCATGCTCGAGCGCCTGGGTGCGGCGGAGATCACGGCCATCGAGGCGAATCGGGGTGCGTTCTTGCGGTGTCTGATCGTCAAGGACCTGCTCGGTCTCAATCGCGCGAGATTTCTCTGTGGAGACTTCGTCACCTACTTAGGCGAAGCTGCCCGGACCAGCCCGGATCGCTGGGATCTCTGCCTGGCGGTGGGAGTGCTCTACCATCAACAAGACCCCGTCTTGCTTCTCGACCTTGCCTCTCGGACGAGTGATCGCATCCTGCTGTGGACCCATTACTACGACGAGCGAGTCATCTCGTCTCGCCCCGAGCTCGCCGTGGACTTCACCTCTGTGTCCGAGGCGACCACGGCGGGCTTTCGACATACCCTCTACCGTCACGAGTACGGCGCGGTGCTCGGATGCGAGAGGTTTTGCGGTGGACTGGTGACCTGGACCTCGTGGATGAGCAAAGAGGACATCCTTGGATGCCTCGACTACCTCGGATTCGAGGTCCTCGAGGTCGGATTCGACCAACCAGACCACCCCAACGGTCCGGCTGTCTGCATCGCCGCCGCCCGCCGTAGCGACATCTAGGCTCGCCGGTGGCTTCGTCGCCTGTAGACAGTGCTCGACCTCGATTCGCTCGTTATCTAAGGGGTGCGGGCATCGAGGTGGGTCCCGGGCATCACGCGTTCGACGTCTCGGGAACGGCAGTCGAGGTCAAATATGTCGACCGTTGGAGGGCCGAGGAGAATTGGGAGCTCTTTCCCGAGGCTCGCGACCAGGGATCATTCGTCGAGCCGGATCTCATCGCCGACTTCGACATAGATCGCCTGCGATTGCTGGACGACTCGTCTCAGGACTTCGTCATATGCAGTCATGTGCTCGAGCACCTGGCCGAGCCGATCGGTTTCCTTCACGACATGCATCGGGTGCTGCGTGCAGGAGGAATCGCCCTGGTGCTCCTTCCCGATCGTCGTAGGACCTTCGATCAATCTCGGAAGGGCACCTCCGTGTCCCATCTCGTTGCAGAGTTCGACTCGGCCGTCACCCAGGTCGACGACGAGCACGTGCTCGATTTCATAGCTCATGCAGAGGACGAGGTCCACCACCCCGGATCGGCTCCGGGCATCGGGCATTACCGGGAGCTGAAGGGTGCGCAGCTGGCCGATCTGCAGAGGCGGATCGAGCTCCATCGGAAGCGATCCATTCACGTTCACTGCTGGACCGACGAGGAGTTCATTGAGGTGATCCTCTTTGCCATCGGGACGTTGGGAGACCGGTGGGAGCTCGTCGACGGTCTGGTCACCGATGAAGAGGGCCCCGGTGGTATGGAGTTCGGCTTCGTCTTGTGCAAGACGCCCCATGGCACGGGATCCGAAGGCGCGGCCGAGGTCTTTCGGGCAAGGTGGTTGGCTTGGCGCTCGGAGAGACTGAGGCTCCTGTCGACCATGGAGCGATTCCCCCAGGTGGACGAGCGCCTGAGCGTCGTAGACGACCGTCTCGAGCAGCTTTCGGGTGTGGTCTCCAACCTCGAGCGGTATCTGGCGTTTCTCAGGAGAACACCGATCTACCCTGTTTACCGCCGGGTCAGTAGGAGACGCCGGGTCAGTAGGAGACATCGCACCAGCAACCGCTGAGGAGTCCGTGATTTGCGTGATCGGTCTGTCGGGCTCCGGGCTGTCGGGCTCCGCCCTGATCACGGCGTGATCGCAACTACGGGCGCGGAGGAGGCGTTGCCGGACCCGGGTGCCGGTCGGGTTCCCGAATAAGCTTCCCCGGATGAGAGGTGAGAGGACGCGGCCCGCAACGCGGCGCAGGCTTCGAGTGGCGATCATCGGAGCCGGGATGGCCGGCATCCTCAGCGCCATCAAGCTTCGCCAGGCCGGGTTGACGGACTTCACCGTCTACGAAAAGGCTGACACGGTCGGGGGGACCTGGAGAGAGAACACCTATCCGGGGCTCACCTGTGATGTCCCCTCCCACCTCTACTGTTACTCGTTCGCCCCCAACCCCGACTGGAGCCACACGTTCTCTCCCGGTGACGAGATCCGGTCCTACTTCGAGCGGGTCGCCCGTGAACACGACGTTCAGCGGAACGTCCGGTTCAATGATGAGGTGGTGAGCTGTGAGTTCGCCAACGGACGGTGGCAGCTTCGAACCACCACCGGCCACAAGGACGAGGTGGATGTCGTGATTGCGGCTACCGGCGTCCTTCATCACCCTAAGTATCCGGATCTCCGAGGCCTCGATACCTTCGCCGGAGCGGTCTTCCACAGCTCCCGGTGGGACCACCGTGTTTCTCTCGGGGGGAAGCGCTTGGGGGTCGTCGGCACCGGCTCTACCGGGGTGCAGCTCGTGTCGGCGGTCGTCGACCAGGTGAGCCGGCTCGCTCTGTTTCAACGCACGGCCCAATGGATCATGCCCGCCGCCAACGCCGCATACAGCCGGGAGGAGAAGCAGGCCTTCAAGCGGGAGCCACGCCTGTTGTACGAGCTGCACCGGGACCTCTCGGAGCTATTCGACGGTTTCTCGAACGCCGTCGTGGACGCTGAATCCCCCCAGATGAAGAGGATCGAGGAAGCCTGTCGCGCCAACCTCGAGGAGAACGTCGGGGATCCGGTTCTCCGAGAGCGACTACGCCCTGATTACCGGGCCGCTTGCAAGCGACTCATCGTGTCCCCCAATTTCTACGAGGCGATCCAGAGGCCAAATGCGCGATTGATCACCGAGGAGATCGAACGTGTGGAGCCGGGCGGCGTCCGCACTCGTGACGGCAGCTTGCATGAGCTCGACGTTCTGGTGCTGGCGACCGGCTTCAAGGTCGATGCCTTCATGCGCCCTATCACGGTCATAGGGCGGGGGGGCCGTAGCCTCGAAGAGGCGTGGGCCCATAGGCCCGAGGCCTACCTGTCGGTCACGATCCCCGCGTTCCCGAACTTCTTCATGCTCAACGGCCCCAACGGCCCTGTAGGCAACTTCTCGCTGATCGAAGTCGCCGAGCTGCAGCTCGGTTACATCATCCAGCTCGTTGACTGCCTCCGTTCGGGGAACTGCCGTGAGATCAGCGCGACCCAGCCCGCGATGGAGGCCTTCGAAGCCGCACGGGTGGAGGCCGCCAAGAGGACCGTTTGGGCAACAGGATGCCGCAGCTGGTATCTGGACGATCGCGGCGTCCCCGCATCCTGGCCGTGGCCGTTCGAGCGGTTCCGCAAGGAGATGGCATCACCGCGGCTCGAGGCCTTCGAGCGGCGGAGCTGACGAGAGACACCGGAGCCCGGTCGGTACCGAGCCGCTTCGGCTGACCCTCTCGAGATCGGGACGACTGGCGCTCCACCTCGGTTCCGCACCGTCCGGCTCTCTCGTGGTCGGGACGAGGGGCGCTCCGGAGGTCCTTGACACTCATGCGGGTATCATCACCGTGATGGTCACGGCTCGGAGGGTTAATCACGTCGTGCTGTGGGTCAGGGACGCTGATAGAGCGGGCAACTTCTACACCGAGGCCCTGGGCCTGCAGGTGGCCGCCAGGGTCGGCGACGGAGCGGCTGTGTTCATGCGCTCGCCGATCGGCGACAACGATCACGACTTGGGCCTGTTCTCGGTAGGTGCCGCCGCTCCGGCACAGAGACCTGGCGGGGTGGGCCTGTACCACGTCGCGTGGGAGGTGGGGTCGGTGAGCGAGCTGATCGAGGCCCGATCCAAGCTGGGAGCGCTGGGGGCGCTGATCGGGGAGAGCGACCATGGGGTCTCCAAGTCTCTTTACGCCAAGGATCCGGACGGGAACGAGTTCGAAGTGGCCTTCTTCCTGGCGCCCGACGAGCGTCCGGAGCATCCGGATCCGCGGCCCCAGCCCCTGGACCTGGAGAGCGAGCTCTCTCGCTTTGGCTGACGCGTGGCCCGGCGGTCTGCCCCGTGCCGTCGCTTGACTCGCTTTGCGCCGATCTGGGCGAGGAGCACCGCTCGCTCGATCTGATCGTGGGCGGGTTGGGCAAGGACGCTTGGGCCCTCCCCACTCCGGCAGAAGGCTGGGACGTCATGGACCAGGTGGGCCACCTCGCTTATTTCGACGCGGCAGCGCTCCGGGCTGTCGGCTCTCCGGAGGAGTTCGAGGCGGAGGTGGCAGCAGCGCGAGACCCCATCGCAGACGGGGTGGTCGCGACCCGGTCAATGGAGCCTGACCAGGTTCTCGCCTGGTGGCGGGGCGGGAGCGCGGCGATGCTCGACCGCTTCGGCGAGCTTCAACCTCACGCCCGGATCCCGTGGTACGGCCCGCCCATGGGCGCCGCCTCCTTCATAACCGCGCGCATCATGGAGACCTGGGCCCACGGCCAGGACATCGCGGACGCGCTGGGTATCGAGCGGACGCCTTCCGACAGGTTGCGCCACGTGGCTCACATGGGCGTCGTGACCATGGCCTATTGCCACGCGCTCAACGGGCTCGAGCCCCCATCCGCTCCGGTGCGAGTGGAGCTGACGGCGCCCTCGGGCGACACCTGGGGCTGGGGTGAGCCCGGTCAGGGCGAGCTGGTGAGCGGCCCGGCGCTAGATTTCTGCCTGGTGGTGACCCGGCGTCGGCACATCGCTGATACGAAGCTGGTGGTGGGGGGCGAGCAGGCCGGTCGATGGATGACGGTGGCCCAGGCTTTCGCCGGTCCTGCCGGATCGGGCCGGCGCCCAGGCCAGTTCCCGAGACAGGACCCCTAGCCCGGGCCCCGGGCAACCACCGCGTCTCCCGGCGCCCTTACAGTCACCGGTTCAGCATTGCGCTGATGACGCCTCAACAGGATGAAGATGGCCACCAGGCTCGCTGCGCACATGACGAGGCCGACGATCTCGACGAGGTCCCAGAACTGTGGCACCGCCAACCAGAACACCTCGTCGAGAAATCGATCCAGCCCCCAGAGGGCCCCGGCCGACGCGATGACGATTCCGTCAGGCGCGTCTTGTGCTCTTCGCTCGATCCAGAAGAGGATCCCCAGGATCACGAAGCACTCGATCGACTGGAATATCGGCGCCGGGATCCGCCGGCCGATCTGGCCGTGAGTAGTAGATCCCGTACCACGCGGCCGTCGGCTTGCCACCCCCGGCGACCATGAGCTGTGGGCCCAGCAGGCGGCCGATGGCCCAGGAGGCCATGAGAACGGGCGCCACGAGATCGAGGCCTCTGGCCGTACCCAGCTCCGGGCACCTTCTCCGGCATACGATTATCGCAACGGGCACCGCGAACAGCAGCCCTCCGAAGCTGCTCAGGCCCCCGTGCCACACCGAGATGATCTCTCCGGGGTTCCTGTAATAGAAGCCGATGTTGGCCAGCACGTGCATGACCCGCGCTCCGACGATCGCCGCGACGATCACCCAAAGGAAAGCCGTGGCGAGCCACTCGGTGGGGTAGCCGTTGTTCCGGAGCCGTCGCTCGAAGTACTTGTAGGCGAACCAGAAGGTGATCGCCAGGCCGATTCCGTAGGTGTGGATCTGGAGGGGCCCCAGGTGGAAGACGATGGGTATCCCGTTCACGCCGCTCGAGTCCACTCCCCGTCGGGCCCCGGGCGCATGGCGCCCAGCTGGTGAAACTGCTCCAGCATGTCCCCGCCTCTCGGGTACCTCTCCAGCGTGTGCTCGACCTCGCTTAGGACGGTGTTCATCTGACCTGTCCTGACGGGTCCCAGCGAGTCTGCCCGGCAGGCCTCCCACAGCCTTCCCACCACCTCTACCCCGGGATGCCGCCTACCCGACTCTCCGATGAAGGTTCGATCGCGCATCTCGGAGAGAACGGTCTTCAGGTAGTCGACGTGGGGGGCCTCGTCGGTGCGGATGAAGGACACCAACCGGGCTGCCTCGCCCTCCCCGGCGACCAGCTGGTCGTCCGCCAGAAGCTCCTCCGCCCAGGCGAAGGTGTGAAAGGCGCTGATCTCGATCAAGAGCAACCTGGCCATACGAACGATCAGCATCTCCAGCTCGAGACCGATGTCATCGAGCTGCCGTGCCTCGAGCTGGCGCTGTCGGGCGGCTGCCGGGTCGGTGGCGGCCGCTCCGTAGCCGCCACCTATGCCCATTCTCTGGAGCAATGCCTCCGTTTGGTCTTCGGTAAGGGGATCTTCGAAGGCAGCGTCCCTGGCGGCGAACCACATCTGCTTGTGACCACCCTCTCCACCGAAGCCGGCTTCGTCACGAGCATGCGCTTCGATCAGGCCACGTGTCAGGTGTGCCATGGCGGTGCCGGAGATGTCCTCGACGAACGCCGCCCTGAGCTCGGGCACCGGCGTATGGCGGAGATAGGCTCCAAAACCCTCGACGGTCCCGATCCTCGTCAAGGCCGAGATGATCGGCTCGGGTACTCCTCCTTCGATCAGGAAACGAGCCTGGGCGACGTTCGGATACGCGCCGGGCCAGGACGACAATTCAATGTCCAACAGCGGCGTTCCGAATGCTTGGGCGCGCGACTCCTGCCAGGCGGCGATGGCTGGCACCCGGTTCAGGGTTCGAGGCGACCGGTACTCGCCGCTCGCGTCGAAGCCTCCGTGACAGCGGACGCCGCGCACGAATAGGGGTTCTGAGACCGGATGGCCCTGCAGCAGCTCGTCTTCGGTCCAGGTGGTTTGAAGCGTCGTCATAGCATCACCGCCGGGCAAACCCTACTGCCCGGGCGCCTGGAGCTGGCTTCGCCGTCGCCCACTCGAGGTGTTGTCTTTCCCGGGCTCGGCCGGTGTCGAGGAGGCTCATCGGGGCCGGGCACGGCCGAGCTCAGAGCAGGCCGGCGAGGCTCCCACTGGCTGGATCGGCCGCTGCCCCCAGGTGTCCAAGCCCGTAGAGGTTCTCGATGGTTGCCAGCGTTCCGGAGTGGTCGATCGGGGAGCCGTCCCGGGCGCCCGGAGTCGTGTGCGCGGATACGACGATCGTGGCGATCTGGCCTCCGCCCGCGCCGTTGCAACAACCCGCGTTCGACTCGCCCTCGTCCCAGGTGATGATGACCACTCCCCCGGCCTTGTACCAGCCAGACGAGAAAACGGGCGGCAGGTTCTGGGACAGCCAACGGTCAGTCGTCGAAGTCGGGCAATCGTGCCCGTCGTCACAGACGTTGGGCGTGACCCATATGAACGAGGGGGCTTGTCCGTCGGCCAGATCGGACGACAGCTCCGAGTAAGGAACGATCCGAGCACACATCGACGGGGTGTTTGCGATGTGGGTGAAGTAAACGAAGGGGTCGTGGCGCTTGGCGTAACCCTGGTCGCTGGACACGCCGGAGAAGCAGGGCTGGGTCGCTCCTTCCATGTAAGCCTTCCACGAGATTCCCCGCGCCTGGAGCTGGTCTGACGAGGGTCTGGCCCTCCACCGAGCAATCGGTGCAGTCGCTGGTGATCCCGTGAGTGCTGCCCGAGATCAGGTCGATGTAGTTCGGCAAGCTCGGATGGGAGACGCCATAGGAGCGCGTTGCAAGTCCACCGCGATTTGCCAGGCTGTTCAGGTAAGGCGCCTCGGGGCTTCCGATGATGGACGTCACCTCGCGGTTCTCCAGCACGATCACCATGACGTGAGCAGGCTCAGTGCCCGGCGCCTGCGGCTTGGACGTGGAGGTCGACTCGGTGGAGGGCGGGCGTGTGCCCGAGGCGGGGGTCTGGGCTCGCGGGCTCGATGCGCCACAAGCGGCCACGAGCGCCGTCAACATCAGCAGCACCACGCAGACCAGGTGGAGCGGCCTCTTGCCGGCCTTCATGTCCCATCGTCCATGGAGATCACGATCTTGCCCAACTTCCCGCCGGCTGCGAAACGATCGTAGGCCTCCGTCACCTCGGACAGGCCGTAGCAGGAGGCGATGGGAACCACCGCGCGACCACTCGAGATGACTGGCAGGACCTGAGCTTCCACCCTTCGCGCGGCCTCGGCCTTGGCTTCCAGTGATCTGGTGCGCAGCGTCGAGCCATGGATACGGCAACGCCTGGCCATCAAGATGCCAAGGTCGAGCTCCACGGTGCTTCCGGCTCCCACTCCGATCACGCTTATCCTTCCTCCCGTCGCCAGCGCCGACAGGTTGCCCATCATGTTCGTCGCGCCCACTAGCTCGAGGATGACGTCGAAGGGCCCGCTCGTCTCGAAGCCTTCAGGCGCGGTCACCCGGGCCCCGAGCCGGGACACGCCGTCGCGATTCTGAGGTGCTCGAACCGTGGCGGTCACCGCGGCGCCACAAGCCACACCCAGCTGCACCGCCGCGGTTCCAACCCCTCCGGCGGCCCCGTGGACGAGCAACCGATCGCCAAGCGACAGCCGGCACTGGGTGAAGAGGGCGTCATGGGCGGTCGTGAACGCCTCGGGGAACCCTCCCGCAGAGGGCCAGTCCATGCCCTCGGGCACCGGCATGGCGGTCCGCTCGTTCACCAGGACGAGCTCGGCCTGGCCACCTCCCCCCACGACCGCCATGACACGGTCGCCGGGGGAGTTACCGAGCACGCCCGGCCCGGTCGCCACTACCTCGCCCGCGAGCTCGAGTCCCGGGATGTCGGCTGGACTGCCGGGCGGCGCCGGGTAGAGGCCGGCCGCCTGGACCAGGTCTGCAGCGTTCAGCCCGGCAGCGCGCACCTTGACGAGAAGCTCGCCTTTGCCGGGAACGGGGTCGGCACGCTCGGCGACGACGACCGTGCCCTTCGAGATCGTCACGCAGCGCATCGTTCCAAGCTAAACGCCCTGCGGGGCACCACCCGGGCGCCGGCGGGGGCGGCGATCTGCTGATGGCTACCCGTGACGAGTCGAGCGCCCACCGGCACATCGCAACCCCCGCAGGGCCCCGGCCTGGACAAACGACAGGTGGGGACGGGATGGTATCGGCATGGGTCGACTGGACGGCAAGGTGGCGCTCGTGACCGGAGCGGGTTCGGGCATCGGCTCTGCCAGCGCCGCCCGGCTCGCCGACGAGGGTGCGCGTGTGGTGATAGTGGACCGGCAGGCCGAGGCGGGCGCTGCGGTGGCCGATAGGCTCGGCGGGCTGTTCCTGGCTGGGGACGTGGGCGATCCGGCCCGCTGGGCTGCCATGGTGAAGGCCGCCGAGTCCGATGCCGGTGGCATCGACATAGTGCATCTCAACGCCGGTGTCACCACCGGCGAATCGGACATCGTCCGGGTGACAGACGATCAATACCGCCGCAGCGTGGGCGCCAACGTCGACGGGGTGGTGTTCGGCGCCCGCGCGGTTGTCCCGGCGCTCGAAAAGCGTGGCGGAGGGGCCATAGTCGCAACAGCCTCCCTCGCCGGGCTGATCGCCTTCTCGCCCGACCCCGTCTATACGCTGACCAAGCACGCGGTGGTGGGGTTGGTTCGGGCCCTGGCCCCTCACCTGCAGCCCAGGGGCATCACGATCAACGCCTTGTGCCCGGGATTGGTGGACACGCCGATACTCGGCGACGAGGCTCGTTCCGCGCTCGACGAGTCCGGCTTTCCCCTGATCCCTCCTTCGGACATAGCCGAGGCCGTTCTTGGCTGCGCCCTCGGTAGAGCTACCGGGCAGGCCTATGTCTGCCAGGCCGGGGCCGAGCCGGTCGCCTACAGGTTCGCCGGCGTCCCAGGGCCGCGCGCCCAGGGGGCGGAGGGTCGGGTCCCGCCGTCGAGCCTGGCGGCTTACGACCAGGGCTGAGCGGGGGGGTGACCAGGGCTGAGCCGGAGGCGCTAGCGCCCGGCCAGATCCGACAGCAGGCGCACCGTGGCGGACCGTTCTGCCGAAGACCCGAAGACCGCGGCGTTGAAGTGGGTGGCGCCCCCCGCGGCTAGCTGCTCGAGCTGGCGTGCCACCTGCTCCTCGTCGCCCACCACCGCCACCTCCCCGGGTGCGCCGGCGCCTTCCCGGTCGAGCATGGCCCGGTAGGAGGGGAGCTGGCCGTAGATGGAGAACAGGTTGGACGCTCGCTCGCGGGCGCCCTCGACGTCGTTGGTGACGCTCACCGGCAGCCCGACGGCGACCGTAGGGCTGGGCCTCCCGGCGGCCTCGGCGGCGGACCTGACAAGGGGCACGATGTGGCCGGCGATCGTCGCAGGACCCGTCATCCAGGTCACGGTGCCGTCGGCGACCTCGCCCGCCAGTCTCAGCATCCGCGGTGCAAGCGCTGCAAGCAGAATCGGGCAGGGCCGCGAGCCGGGGACGTTGACGGCCCCCGACCACTTGAGGGTCTCGCCCTCGAAGGAGGCCGACCCTTCGCGTATCAGGGGGGCGAGCACGGACAGGTACTCGGTCATGTGGAGAGCCGGACGATCGAAGGAGAGGCCGAACATGCCTTCGATCACGATCTGGTGGGACAGGCCCACCCCCAGCACCAGCCTCCCGCCTGTTGCCGCCTGGACCGTGAGCGCTTGGATCGCCATCACCATCGGATGGCGGGGGTAGGTGGGGACGACCGCAGTCCCGAGATCGACCTCCGGCACCTCTCGCCCCACGGCCGCCAGCGCGGTCAGTGCGTCGTATCCGAAGATCTGGCCCATCCAGACCGGCGAGAAGCCTGCTTCGGCAGCCCTCGACACCGCCTCCACCAGGTCGTCGAAGCCCTTGACTCCCTCGCCCACGATCATTCCGATACGCAAAGGAGCCCCCTTTTGGTTTACGGCCGTACTGTCGCGGCCGCGGTGTTTCCGGCCGCCATCCAATGGTGCGCTACGGCCGGCCGGCCCCCACAAGTCCGCTCGTGTACATGGGCCTGATCCAGACGGGGGTGCCCGTGTGGGCGGCCTCGATGACCTGGCCACCGCCTATGTACATGTTCACGTGGCTTATGCCGTCCCCGAAGTTGAAGAAGAGCAGATCGCCCGGCTGCAGCGCCGACGTGGGTATGTGCTCGCTCTCCCCGTACTGGGCGGCCGCCGAGTGGCTCAGGCCCACCCCGGCAGCTCCCCAAGCAAGCATCGTCAGCCCCGAGCAGTCCACGCCGCTCCGGCTCGCTCCTCCCCAGACGTATGGAACACCCAGGTACGACTCCGCTGCGGCCACCGCGGCTGCCCCGTTTCCGCTCCCGGTCGGGATCCCCCCCGGGACGACCGTCGTTCCCCCGCTGATGCGCGTGCTGGCTTGTGCCCATTGGGCAGCCACCTGAGCCTGCTGGGCCTGAACGACCAGCGTGGCGATCTGACCCTTGACCTGGTTCAGGGTCGCCTGCTCCTGTGATGCGGCCGAGGCAGCGGCCTGCTTGGCGTCGTTGATGTTGGTGACAGCGGCGTGTGCCTGGGCTTGGGACACCTTCAAGGCGTCCTGCTGTGCCTGCAAACGATCTCGGGCCACGTGAAGGCTGTCGACCGTGTCCTTCTCGTCGCCCGAAGCCGTCTGCAGGTAGTGCTGGCGGAGCGACAGGTCGCTTTCGCTGCTGTTGAGGATCACCCCGATCGCGGACGCTGACCCGCCTTGCATGAAAGCTACGACCGCCTGCTTGCGCAGCCTCTCGGTGATCGATTGAACCTGTTGCTGGTCGCGGACCAGCTGTGCTTGTGCGGCGGCGACTTGCTGGTCGAGGGTCTGGGAGCGCAGAACCGCCTGGTCGTACTGCTCGGACAGGACGCTGATCTTGTTTCCTTGCGCGGTGATCTCCGACGCAAGCTGAGCGGCCTGCCCGCGCTTGTCTGATATCTGGTCGGCCGAGGCGCGGCCCGCCAGCGCGGCGGGAGATACGGACGCGACCGATGCCGAGACGATGGCGACTAAGAGCCCGAGCCTCCTGGCCGGGGAAGTGATCGCTCGCGCGAATGTTGTGGGGCTCTTGTGGAGTGACACAACGCCGGAAGAACCTATCCTGGCTTGCCGGAACTGGCAATGGCCGATCTTTCATTCGCGAGCATCTCCACAGTGCGTGGTCGCTATCGGAGACTGCATGTGGTGCGGACGAGTGGGACCGGCCACTACCGTCGTTAGATATGACGAGGCGGCTCGAACATGGCTGATCAGAGCGGGGTTGACACGACGACCTCGGGTGGTGAAGTGCGCATCGAACGGGATTCGATGGGCGAGGTGGAGGTGCCTTCGGGCGCTCGCTGGGGAGCACAGACACAGAGGGCCGTCGAGAACTTTCCCGTCTCGGGTCACCGAATCGAACGGTCGCTCATCGTCGCCCTTGCACGGATCAAGGGAATGGCGGCCAGTGTCAATGGCCGACTCGGGATCATCGACCCACAGACGGCTCGAGCATTGAGCCAGTGCGCCGCAGAGATCGCAGAAGGCAAGTGGAACGATCACTTCCCTGTCGACGTGTTCCAAACAGGATCCGGGACTTCGTCAAACATGAACATGAACGAAGTGCTCGCGAACCTGGCGAGTGAGCGACTCGGAAAGGAGGTGCGCCCCAACGACGAACCGAACGCGTCGCAGTCCTCCAACGACGTGTTCCCGTCGGCGATCCATCTCGCGGCGGCTGTCGGGATGGCGGGGGAGTTGGTGCCGGCATTGCGACACCTTGAGTCGGCTCTTCGTGACAAGGCGCGCGGTTTCGACGACATCGTAAAGGCGGGTCGCACCCACTTGATGGACGCGACTCCGGTGACCTTGGGACAAGAGTTTGGCGGATATGCCGCCGCGGTGGACCACGGCGTGGAGCGAATCGAAGCATGTCTGCCGCGGGTGGGCGAGCTGCCGCTCGGGGGCACCGCCGTAGGTACCGGACTCAACGCTCCTCCGCAGTTCGCCCGCGAGGTGATAGCGGGCCTTGCATCCGAGACCGGCCTTCCACTAACCGAGGCTCGCGATCATTTCGAGGCCCAGGGCGCCCGTGACGCTCTGGTGGAGGCTTCGGGAGTCTTGCGAACCGTGGCTGTCTCGCTCTACAAGATCGCCAACGACCTTCGCCTGATGTCGAGCGGGCCGCGTTGTGGGTTCGGGGAGATCCATCTGCCCGACCTGCAGCCGGGGTCCTCGATCATGCCCGGGAAGGTGAACCCGGTCGTGCCCGAGGCGGTCTGCCAGGTGGTGGCCCAGGTGGTGGGGAACGACGCCGCGGTCGGCTTCGGGGGGGCGGCCGGCACGCTGGAGCTCAACGTGATGCTTCCGGTTATCGGGAGCAACCTGCTGGAGTCGGTTCGTCTCCTCGCGGCGGTGAGCAGGGCGCTCGCCGACAAATGTGTAGTCGGTATAGAAGCCGACGAGGAGAGATGCCGCCACTACGCTCTCTCGTCTCCGTCGATCGGGACGGCGCTGAACCCCCACATCGGCTACGAAGCCGCCGCGAGGGTGATCAAAACCGCGGTCTCCGAGGGGAAGGACCTGCGCACCGTCGTCCTCGAGATGGGCCTTATGAATGAGGCCGAGGTCGACAAGGTCCTGAACGTCAGAGCCATGGCCGACGGCGGCATCCTGTGATGGGTCCAGGCGTCCGGTTCAGGAGGACACGCTAGGTTTCGGGGCATGCACCCCATCGAGCGGCTGCGTTACGTAGCACGCGCGGAAGGCGCTGGCCCGACCGCGCTCGTAAGGGCCGCAGCGGGGGCCTTGGCGGGCTTCGCCGACGATCCGGTCGGCCTGGTGACGGCATGCCGCCGATTGGTCGACCGCCATCCGGCGGTCGGCCCGATGTGGTGGCTGGCCGCGCGCGTGATGGGTGCGGCGGAGCCCGACGTAGAGGCGTGGAGGGTGGCTGACGAGCTCGACGAGGACCCGACATGTCAGAAGCTGGCGGCCGAGATACAACGCGAGTCAGTGGTCGTGGTGTTGGGGTGGTCCGAGCTGGTGACCGCTGCCCTCGCTGCACGCGGTGATGTCCGTATCCTTGCCGTCGACACGCTGGGCGAGGGACTGGACCTGGTGCGCCGACTCCGCTCGGTCGGGTCCGAGGTGGACGAGGTCCCCGAATCCGGCCTCGGCGCCGCTGTGTGCGAGTCGGACTTGGTGTTGCTGGAGGCCTCGGCACTCGGCTCTTCCGGCTTCGTGACCGTGCCCGGCTCGAGGGCCGCTGCTTCGGTGGCCAGGATCGAGGGTGTGCCGGTGTGGGTCGTCGCAGGTGCGGGAAGGGTACTTCCCGCCCGGCTCTGGGAGGCCCTGGAGCTGCGCCTAGACGACTATCGCGTGGACACATGGAACCGGATTGAAGAGGTCGTGCCCTTGGGCCTGTCAGATCAAGCGGTCGGAGCCGCGGGGCGGGTCGGACGCGCGTGACGCGCCACGCTGGGCCGACTGTCCCATCGCGCCCGAACTGCTCAAACCTGTCGGGGGTTGAGCGGCCACTGAGTGCTCACCTCCCATCTCGGTCGATCGAGGCCTGAGATAGCGTGATCGCTCATGGGCGAGATGATCCAGTTTCCAAGCAACGGCTCGACGGGTGAGGGCTGGCTGGCCACTCCCCAGGGAGGCCGAGGCCCGGGCGTTGTCGTCATACAAGAATGGTGGGGCCTGGTAGATCACATCAAGGACGTTTGCGAACGCTTCGCGTCCGAGGGGTTTGTCGCTCTGGCACCTGACCTGTTCAAAGGCAAGAAGACAACCGAGCCCGACGATGCCGCGAAGATGATGATGACCCTCCAGATCGGTGCGGCCGCAAAGGACATGAGCGGAGCCGTGGACGCCTTGTTGCAGCGATCCTCGGGGAAGGGCGTCGGAGTCATCGGCTTCTGCATGGGCGGTGGACTGGCCCTCGTGCTCGCCTGCGAGAGGCCTGACGCGGTCACCGCCGTCGTGCCCTTCTACGGCTTGATCCCCTGGCCGGATGCACGACCCGACTTTTCAAAGATGACCGCCGCCGTGCACGGGCACTATGCGGGGCAAGACGAGTTCGCGAGCCCCGCGATGGTGAACGAGTTGGAGGACCAGCTCCGGCGACTCGGCAAGGATGTCGAGCTCATGGTCCATCCCGAGACGGATCACGCCTTCTTCAACGACGCCCGACCGGAGGTGTACAACGCCGAGGCCGCCAAGGCTGCATGGCGCAGCTCGGTGGACTTCCTGCGCGCCCGCCTCACTTGAGCGGTCTGGTAAGCGCCTATCTGGACCTGGGTCTGGCCCTCGGCCGACACGTCGAGGGTCTGGTCGACGCCTACTACGGTCCACCGAGCCTGTCCCAACGGGCCGCAGTGGGAGCGCCTCGTCCTCCCGGTGCGCTGGTTGCCGACCTCCAGTCGCTCCTGTCGGCCCTCGACGAGGGCCAGCCACTGGACGAAGAAGACGACGCCGGTTCGGGTTCGGCGGCCGGGCCCCGGAGACGGTGGCTGCGCGCCCAGAGCGTCGGCCTTCTGACCACGGCCCGCATCCTCGCAGGGGAGCGCTTCTCGTACGCGGACGAGGTAGAGGCGTGCTACGGCGTGCGCCCGCGCCGGGTGCCGCTCGAGGTGCTGGCGGGAGCGCACCGCAGCCTCGATGCGGCCCTACCTGGGACCGGACCTCTGCTCGAGCGTTATGTCACCTGGCGTGAAGCCCAAGCGGTTCCGCCTGACCTGTTGCTTCGCGCCATCTCCTCGTTGAAGGAGGACCTCAAGGAACGAACCGCGGGGACGTTCAGCCTGCCCGACGAAGAGCGGGTCGAGTTCGAGCTGGTGAGGAACCGGCCGTGGGCGGGCTTCAACTACTACCTGGGCGAGCTGAGGAGCAAGGTGGCGATAAACGTGGACCTCCCGGTGCTGAGCACGAGCCTCGCCCACCTGGTCGCTCACGAGGCGTATCCCGGCCACCACACCGAGCACTGCCGGAAGGAGGTCGGCCTCGTCCGCGGCCGACATTTCCTGGAGGAGTCCATCTTTCTCGTCGGCACCCCGCAGTGCCTCCTGGCCGAGGGCCTGGCGGATCTCGGGTTGGAGGTGGTCATGGGCAGGCACCCCGAAGATGCCGTGGCCTCCCATCTCCACCCCTTGGGCATCCGCTACGACGCCGGCACCGTCGCGGCGGTCTCCGAGGCATCGGAGATCCTCGGCGGCGTGCGCGCAAACGCGGCGTTCCGGCTTCACGAGGACGGCGTCGAGGCCGCGCGTGTGGTGGACGAGGTCGTGCATTGGGGTCTGCTGCCGAGGCCGAGGGCGGAGAAGGCGGTGGAATTCCTCACCAACCCGACCTGGCGGTCCTACATCACGTGCTACGCGGAGGGGTTGGCTTTGTGTCGTTCGTTCGTCTCGGGTCGCTCGGAGCGGTTCGCCCGGCTGATCACCGAACAGCTGGTCCCCGCGGACCTGGTTGCGTGATGCGGGCTTGGCACGGCGGGGCACCGGGCCCTTAGCATTCATCCATGTCCGAACGCAGCAGGGTCCTGCCTCGCCGCTCCTGCTTGGCCGTCCCGGGCTCCTCCGAGCGCTTCCACGAGAGAGCGCCCCAGACCCCGGCCGACATGGTCTTTTTGGACCTCGAGGACTCCGTGGCCCCGCTGGAGAAGGAGTCCGCGCGGGCCAAGGTGGTGGACGCCATCAAGAACCAGCCATGGGACGACCGCGTGATCTGCGTCCGGGTGAACGCATGGGACACAAAATGGACCTACGCGGACGTCATTCAGGTGGTTGGCAACGCCGGGGAGCGGCTCGACGAGGTCATGCTTCCGAAGACCCAGAGCGCAGCGGAGATAGTCGCCCTGGACCTGCTCCTCACGCAGGTGGAGACCAATGCCGGGCTTCCGGCGGGTCACGTGGGGATCGAGGCGCAGATAGAGACGACGCGGGGGTTGATCAACGTCGAGGAGATTTGTGCCGCTTCGCCTCGCTTGGAGACCATCGTCTTCGGTCCGGCGGATTTCGCGGCTTCGATGGAGATGCCTGTCCTAACGGGCGGCGTCCAGCTCGCCGAGTACCCGGGCGACCACTTCCATTACGTGTTCTCCAAGATCCTCATGGCCGGGCGGGCCAACGGGCTGCAGGTCATCGACGGCCCATATCTGAAGATACGTGAGCTTGACGCCTTGAGGGAGTACTGCCAGCGCACCAAGACTCTGGGTTACGACGGGAAGTGGGCCCTGCACCCGGACCAGGTGACCGTGTTGAACGAGGTCTTCTCACCGACGCAGGAGCAGTTCGACCGGGCCCACTCGATACTGGAGGCCTATCGCAGGGCGACCGAGGAGGACCGGCGGGGGGCCGTGATGTTCGGGGACGAGATGATCGACGAGGCGAGCCGCAAGATGGCCGTGAAGTTCGTGAGACGGGGTGAGCGTGCTGGGCTGACTCGAACCAAGGCCTGACGCCCCGCACCGGTGCATTCCAGCTCCCTGCCACCCGGCGCCCCGGTCATAGACGCCATCATCCCGGCTCGTGACGAGGTGGCGACCGTCGGCGGCGTAGTGGAGGCCTGCCGCAACTGCCGATGGGTCCGCGAGGTGATCGTCGTCGACGACGGTTCGGTGGACGGCACCGGTGACGTCGCTCTTGCCGCGGGAGCAAAGGTCGTCCGACGCGGCGAACCCTGGTCGAGCCGGGGCCTCGCGGGGTCGAAGGCGCATGCGATGGCCGTAGGGGTCTCGGCCAGTGACTCGGATGCGCTTTTGTTCGTCGACGGCGACCTCTTGGGCTTGACCTCGCGCCACCTCGACCAGATCTGCGAGCCGTACGTCGACGGCAAGGCCGTCATGTCGCTGGGGTGGTTCGACTACGGGATCTTGAACCCTCTGGTCCTGCGCTTGCCTCCCACGACCGGGGAGCGGATCGTGCCCAGATGGGTCTTCGAAGCCGTCCCTCCCTCCAGACGGGACGGCTACACGATCGAGTTCATGCTCGACGAGGTGATCGCAGAACGGCGTCTCGCCACCACGGCCCGCATCATGCGAGGCGTGACGCATCGCACGAAACGAGACAAGTTCGGGGTGCTGGACGGTTACCGGCGGACCTGGAAGATGTTCTACCAGCTCATCGGGCTCCCGTTGCGGGGGGTCGTCAGGTGGCGGACCTACTGGTTCTATCTGAACGGCCTGACCGTCGAGCGGCGATAGGCCCGGCCGGTTTCCCGCGGAGCCGGGCGGAGATGGATCTGGAGTGCCTCGACGAGGTATATCGGTAACGTGGGCCGGGCCAGACCTGCCGTTGCCGTACCGGGGTTGGCGCTGGTCGTCTTGCTCGGGATCGTGCTGGTGCTGGTCGCCATGGGCCCTTCCGCCGTCGTCCGGTCCAAGGCCCGCCCGGCCAGGGCGCTGAAGGCGCTGAAGGCGGTCGCGCCGCTTCCACCTCCCCCTCCCGCCGCCGACGTGGGGGCTCCTGCCCAGATCGTCACCCCGGGAGCTGACATACCGGACCCTGACGTGCTGGTCGAGGGGGACCGCTACTACTACCTCTACAGCGGCCAGACGTCCCTGGACAGCCCTCACGTGACGGTCCGGGTGTCCACGGGGCTCGGGAATCTGGGACCCGCATCGGAGGCGATGCCCACGCTTCCCGCGTGGGGCGAGCCTTCCGGCTTCGTATGGGCGCCTGACGTGAGACATGTCCGGGGCAGGTACGTGATGTGGTTCAGCGCATGGCTGGACGGGTCGCCCATGACCCACTGCATCGGCTTCGCCCTCGCCTCGAACCCCTACGGCCCCTTCGCCGCAGCGGCGGAGCCTTCGATCTGTCAGCTGGACAGGCACGGATCGATCGATCCGAGGACGTTTCAGGCCCCGGACGGCTCGCTTTGGATCTACTGGAAGTCCGACGACAACTCGGTAAAGCACCCCGCACAACAACCGTCCCTCTTCGTCCAACAGCTCGCTGCGGACGGGACGACCCTCGTAGGCGACGGCGCCGAGATCCTGCAGCTCACCCAGCCTTGGGAGGAGCCCCTTATCGAGGCGCCCGACATGGTGTACGCGGGCGGCAGCTACTGGCTGTTCTACAGCGGCAGCTCCCCGTACACGCCGACGTACGCCCTGGGCGTGGCCAAGTGCTCCGGGCCCACCGGTCCATGCGTGAAGCCCTTGGCCGGTCCGTGGCTCTCGTCCAACGGCCAGGGCCAGGGACCGGGCGAGGAGTCGATCTTCACCGACAGTCGCGGCACTTGGCTGGCCTACTCGCCTTGGGCCGACCTGCCCGAAAAGGGGAACGAGCGCCCGCTGGCGGTGGCCAAGCTGGCGTTCGGGGCCTCCGGGCCCTACCTCGCCGCCTTCTGAGCGCTCTGGTCGGTCAGGGCTCGGCAAGCCGGCGGGCGATCACCTTCAGGGCGAGGGTCTCGTCGGCGCCTTCGAAGATGGACAGCACCCTGGCGTCGGCGAAGTAACGGCTCACGGGGAACTCCTCGGCGTATCCCATGCCCCCATGGATCTGCATCGCCTCCCGGGTCACCCATTCGGCCGCTCGGCAGACGTAGGCCTTGACCATGGAGGCCTCGAGCGTGCCCTCACCCTTGGCCATCAGCCTCGCCACCCGGTAGGAGGACTGGCGGCTCGCCTGGATGAGCACGGCCATACGGGTCAGCTTCGCCCGGGTGAGCTGGTACTCGAGGATCGGCGAGCCGAACACCACCCGGTTCGAGGCGTAGTCGTAGGCGGTCTCGTAAGCCGCCTGCATTACACCGATCGCACGTGCCGCGGTCTGGAGCCTTCCGTTCTCGAAGCCCTGCATCTGGTAGTAGAAGCCCTTGCCCAGCCCGGCGTCGCCTCCCACCACGCTCTCGCCGGGGACCCACCAGCCGTCGAACGCGACCTCGTAGGAATGCATGCCCCGGTAGCCGACTGTGTCGATCGGCCTTCCCTCGAGCGTGCCGGGCGTGGCGCCGCCTGCTTGCTCGGCGGTCTGGGTGAACGAGAAGCCGCGGCCGTCTCCGCGTGGCTTGGGCACGACGAGGACCGACAGGCCCCGGTGGGCCTTCGATCGATCGGGGTCTGTCCGGGCCAGGAGCATCAAAACGTCCGCGGCGGGCGGCAAAAGTGCACCACGTCTTGACTCCCTTGATGCGCCACCCTCCGTCCTCGCTGGTAGCGGTCGTGGTAACCCCGGCGACGTCGGAGCCGAAATCGGGCTCGGTGACGGCGACCGCCACCATGGTCTGGCCGCTCGCGATCTTGGGCAGCCAGGTCCGCTTCTGGCCTTCGGTGCCTCCGTTGACAAGGGCCCGGGTCAGGATCTCGGGCGCGTTGATCAGCGATCCGCCGGCTCCCAGCGAGCCCCGGGAAAGCTCCTCGGTTGCGATGACCATGCCGAGATAGTCACTCTCGCCGCCCGAAGCGAATCCGCCGTAGGCCTCTGGGACGGACAGTCCGAACGCTCCGAGCTCGGCCAGACCCGAGATGATCCCCTCGGGTATGTCTGAGTTGGTGCGATGGATCTCCTCGGCGACCGGCCGTATCCGGTCGTCCGAGAAGCGCCGGAAGGTGTCCGCCACCATCTCGAAATCGGGATCGAGATGGCGGGGGCCCTCCTCGCCGGCGAGCGACGCAAGGAAGGCGGGGTCGCGGTACCGGGAGACGAACTCCGCCAAGGGCTCGGCCCAGCCCGGACGGGTCGACCACTCCTCTTCCCGCCCGAGCGTCCTCGTCACAACGTCGTACACCGCATCGGCGGCGAACGCGGAGGCGATGCGTGCCTCGACCTCGCCGGCCTGGCCGTAGTCGAGGGCGGCCCTGGCCGTGTCCACCGCGGAAGCTGCGTGGGCGATGTCGTAGGCGATCACCTGGTTGGCGTCCGGACCCCCCGTAAGGGCCACGCGTCGGGCAGCTCCGCCCACCACCTCGCCGGCCAGCCCCACCGCGACGCTCGCTCCGGCCAGATCGGGCACGGCTAATCCGCTCCGTCGCGGGCAGGCATAGGCCAGAGACTACGGCCGTGTCGCGATGACCGTCACGAGCGGGGGCAGCACCACGGGCTGGGCTCCCGGATCGACCCCGGTCAGCGTGGCCAGGTAGGCCGAGACAGGACCGCGGCCCGCACCTGCGGGAGCCTCGGCCCACGCGTCGACCATCTCCAGTCCGGCATCGGTGACCAGCGCCGGGAGAACCGCGCCCAGGTCCGGGTGCCGGGCCTCGGGCATCGACATCGGCGAACCACCGACGCGGCCGCCGCTGGTTATCGGCTCCTGGGCCACCAGCCAACCCCCCGGGTGGATGGCGCCCGCCATCCGAACGAGCACCGCGCCCGGCTCGATCACGTGCATGAGAAGGAACCGGCAGAAGGCCAGGTCCACGGGCTCGGGAAGCAGGAGGTCCTCGCCGGCCTGGGTGATGGCGATCACCTGGGCGTGATGGGCGGCGGCCGCCCGGGCCACGTCGTCCCTCGCCAAGGGGTCGCTGTCTACCGAATAGACGCGGCCGTCTCTTCCGACCAGCGAGGCGAGGGCGACGCTCACGTCGCCTCCTCCGGCGCCCACGTCAACGCATGTCCAGCCGCCACCCACACCGAGCCGTTCGAGAGCGGTGGCCAGTGGGCGACGGTACACGTCGTTTCGCAGGCCGAGCTCGATCATATAGAGATCATGCCTCGGGCAGGGCCTAGCCTTCGGACCGGTGAGCACCGCAGTCGACCAGGCCCTGGCAGACGAGCTGGTCCGGGCCGTTACTTCCTTCGTCACCCGCGAGGTCCTCCCCGTGGCCTCGGACTTGGAGCACGCCGACGCCTACCCGGATGACCTCGTAGAGGGAATGCGCCAGATGGGGCTGTTCGGCTGCCTCGTCGATCCGGGCCACGGCGGTCTGGGCCTGGACTTCCTGACCTACGCCCGCGTGGTCGAGGAGCTGGCGACGGGGTGGATGTCGCTCACGGGAGTATTGAACACCCACATGATCGTGGCGTCGCTCATAGCCCGTCACGGCACCACGGCCCAGCGCGATCGACTGCTGCCCTTGATGGCGAGCGGCGAGGTTCGGGGCGCCCTGTCCCTCAGCGAGCCGGACGCAGGGAGCGACACCAGGGCGCTGCGCCTCAAGGCCACGCCAGACGGGGACTGCTATGTGCTCCAGGGCACCAAGATGTGGGTGACCAACGGTGAGCGCGCCGGCATCGTCGCGCTGGCTGCGAAGGCGCCCGAGGGCATCACCTGCTTCTTGGTCGAGAAGGAGCCGGGGGCCGCCTGGGAGGGAATAAGCGTCTCGCGCAAGCTGGACAAGCTCGGCTACAGGGGAGTCGAGACCGTCGAGATGTCCTACGCCGACCACCGCGTGCCCGCAGAGTCGGTGCTCGGCGGAGCTGCGGGCCTCGGGAAGGGACTGCCACAGATCCTGGGCGGCCTCGAGCTGGGCCGGGTGAACATCGCGGCCCGGGCCTGCGGGGTGAGCCGCGCCGCCCTCGACCACGCGATCGCCTATGCGAAGCAGCGCCACGCATTCGGCGTCCCGATAGCGCGACACCAAGCCATCCAGTTCAAGCTCGCCGACATGGCCACCAAGCTTGAGGCCGCACGGCTGCTGACTCACTCGGCGGCGAGGAAGCTCGACGCCGGTGAGCGAGCTGACCTCGAGGCCGGTATGGCCAAGCTGTTCGCCTCCGAGGCAGCCCTCGAGATAGCGACGGAGTCCATGCGGATCCACGGGGGTTACGGGTACTCGGCGGAGCTGCCTGTCGAGAGGTATTTCCGGGACGCCCCTCTAATGATCATCGGGGAGGGCACCAACGAGATCCAGCGCATGGTGATAGCCCGAGGGCTGCTGAGCGGCCAAGACCGGCCCTGAGGGGCGATCCGTCATCAAGCCCGAAGCCTTGGGGCTGTACTCTGCTCGTCCGGCAGTGGGTCTCAGGTATCCGGTCCCAGCGTGGGGCCGGACGATCGACTCGAGTGGCGGACGGGCGCCTAGTGGAAGGTGGGATGGGACGTCGAGTGGTACGGCGGACGGAGGCTCGCGTGGCTCTCGGGGTCGTGGTCGTCTGCGCCGCGATGATCGTGTCGGTCGTAAGCGCGCCGGTGCGTGCCGGGGGTCGCGCGGAAGCGTCGTCGGTCGACGACGGGACGGTGGCCGTCTCGGCCAGCTCCGCCCAGGTGATGCAGGGCTTTGGAGCCTCGGGCGCTTGGTGGCCGAACGACCTGCAGCACTTTCCGGCGGGCGTCCAGAAACAGGTGGGCGACCTGCTCTTCTCGGACAAGGGCTTGGAGCTCTCGGGGTACCGCTACAACATCGGCGGTGGCGGAGCAGGGGTGAGCTACCCCACGCATGTTGCAGAGACCTTCCTCGTCCGCCCGGGCGTGTACGACTGGTCAAGGGACCCCGGTGGCGTTCATTTCCTAGACCTGGCGCGCGATCACGACGTGCCCGTGCTGACCGGCTTCGTCAACAGCGCTCCATCGGAGTGGACGACTGACGCGTTGAACTGCGCGGGAAGGCTTGCTCCCGGCTCGGAGGGGCAGTACGCGAAGTACCTGGCGGACGTGGTGCGCCATCTCCGCGTGTCGGATGGGATCACCCTTTCCTACGTGAGCCCGATGAACGAGCCCGACTCGTCGTTCTCGCACTGCAAGCAGGAGGGGATGGCCGTCCCACCGGCGCAGCGCGCCGATGTCGTCAGCGCGCTGGGCTCCGCCCTCGCCGTTGAGGCGCCCTGGGCGAGGGTAATCGCCGACGAGTCGAGCAAGGCCTTCCTTCAGTTTCTTCCCGAAGCTCACCTCTGGCTCTCCTCACCCGCGGCGTCGAAGTCGGTCGCTGTGCTGGGCCACCACACCTACGACTATCCGAGCGACGCGATGCTGTCCGCGGTGGCCCTCGTGGGGTTGCGCTACGGCAAGCCGACGTGGACGACGGAGATCTGTTGCTACGACGGCAGCGACTTCGGCTCCAGGTATGACCCGACGATGAGCAGCGGGATGTGGCTGGCGGACTCGATCTGGCAGGACCTGAGCGTCACGGGAGACTCCGCGTTCTACTGGTGGACGGCGCTGTCCAAGCGCATCGGTTGCGATCCGTCGGTGGCGTCCGCCTGCGCAGGTCAGAAGAACGCCACCGGCTGGAACGACGGGCTTCTTTACTACGACCCCAACTACGCGCGCGACAAGAACTTCGACATCTACGCGACCAAGCGGTTCTGGGTGATGGCGAACTTCAGCAGGTTCGTGAGGCCTAGCGCTACGAGACACGCGGTGGCGTTCCAGCCACCACACGTTCGCCTTCTCGCCTTCAAGAACGGAGCCGGTTGGACCGTGGTGGCCGTCGACCAGGCCCCTCCCACCAACTCGAACGCGGACGTTCGCATCGCGTTTCCGGAGGGTTCTCGCTCGCTCACCGCTGAGGGAGCATTCCGCACCAGCGCCAGCTTGAACCTTGGACGGGTGCCCCTTCCCACCGAGGACCACGGGGTCTTCGCCACCAACCTGGAGCCCCAGAGCGTGACCACATACGTCTTCGGCCAGCGGGCGGACCTCCAGAGTCACGTCACCCACAAGACGTACTCTCAGGAGGCAAGGAGCTCCGGCCGGACGACGGCGGCCCTGGCAGCAAGCATCTGGGAGAAGCGCATGTCGCAGAGGGGAAGGTCGTGACCGTACACGAGCGGCCATTCGGCAGATACCTCGAGGACTTTGTCGTAGGCGACGTCTACCGGCACTGGCCCGGCAAGACCATCACCGAGTACGACGATCACCTGTTCTGCATGATCACCATGAACCACCATCCGCTGCACACGAACGCATGGTTCGCCGAGAACGAGACCGTTCACGGCAAGAACGTCGTGGTCGGCAACCTGGTGTACTCGATCGCGCTCGGCATGAGCGTCCCCGACGTGAGCGGCTCGTGCATAGCGAACCTCGAAGTGGACTCGCTGATGCACCGATACCCGACCTTCCACGGGGACACGATCTACGCAGAGTCGAGAGTTTTGGAGGTCGCTCCCTCCAAGTCGAAGCCCGATCGGGGCATCGTCACGGTCGAGACGAAGGCGTTCAACCAGAGGGCCGAGGAGGTGTGCTATTTCCGCAGGAAGGTGATGGTGTGGAAGGCAGCCGACGCTCCCGCGAGACGCCGTCCTTACGCGGAGGACGTCTGGGCCTGAACAGCTAACCTGCCCGGAACGAGACTAGGGGAAGCGTCCTGAGCGTTCTTAGAGTCACCTTTCACGGCGTGCGGGGATCCTGCCCCTGCCCCAGTCCGGACAACCGGCGTTACGGCGGGAACACGGCATGCGTCCTGCTGGAGGCGCTCGACGAGCCACCGTTGATCCTGGACCTGGGCACGGGTCTTCAGAACCTGGCCGGTAGCCAGCCCCTTGACGGCTCTTTCAGAGCCACGGCGCTGATAAGCCACATGCACTGGGACCACGTGCAGGGACTCCCTTTCTTTCCGCCTCTGGACCGGCCAGGCGCGGAGCTCGACATCTACGGACCGGTCCAGGAAGGGGCGACGCTGTCCCAGGTCTTCGACGGCTTGGTGAGACCTCCCTACTTTCCTGTTCACCTGGGGGACCTGCGGGGGCGCATCCGCTATCACGACGTCCGTGACGAGGACATGCGCATCGGTTCGGCCGACGTGAAGGTGCGGCCGGTTCCCCACATCGGTCCCACCGTCGGCTACCGCGTGGAGTGGGACGGCGCCAGCGTCGCCTACGTGAGCGACCACCAGGAGCCGACAGACCGCTCAAGCGTCGCCAGGGAGGTGCTCGAGCTGTGTGAGGGCGTGGACTTGTTGATCCACGACGCCCAGTACACACAGCCGGAGTTCAAGGAGAAGTCACACTGGGGCCATTGCACCATCGAGTACGCGTTGGCGGTGGCCAGCCGGGCGCGTGCGCGCCGGTTGGTCCTCTTCCACCACGATCCCTCGCACGGTGACAAGGAGATGGACGAGATACTCGAAGCGGCTCGCTGTATCGGTGGCAAGGCCGGGTTGACGGAGATCCACGCGGCGGCGGAAGGCTCGGTCATCGACCTCGCCGGGTCCTAGGGGGTTCGCGATGACCCAAGGTGTCGCAGGCGGCGACCTCGAGGGGGCGCGGCGGGAAGCCTGGACGGCGGCGACCTCGAGGGGGGCGCGGCGGCGAGTTTCGACACGGCAAGATTTCGGGAAGTGCTGGGACACTTCGCCAGCGGTATCGCGGTGGTCACGGGCGCGGACCCGGACGGCCCCTTCGGCTTCAGCTGCCAGGCCTTCACCTCCCTGTCGCTGGATCCCCCCCTTGTGGTCCTGGCACCCTCTCGCAGCTCCGAGAGCTGGCCGCGCATCGAAACCACAAAGGTCTTCTGCGTGAACATTCTGACCGAGGAACAAGAGGCGTTGTCGCGTGTGTTCGCCACCAAGGGATCGCACAAGTTCAACGGCGTCGGGTGGAGGCCCGGGACCAACGGCTCTCCTATCATCGCCGACGTGCTCGCCTGGGTGGAATGCCAATTGGAGTCGACTCATGCGGGAGGCGACCACCTGATCGCGGTGGGCCGGGTTACTGCGATGAGTGTGGGCCCCCCCTCGGGAAGACCCCTCATCTTCTACAGGGGCGGTTACGGCCGCTTCGATGCGTGACAGGAGGTCCCACCGTGCCGACCCTTGCCAACTCCGACGTGATCGAGGGAGTGATCGTCGTCACTCCTGACGTCCACGCGGACGGACGCGGCAGGTTCCTCGAGACCTACCGCCGATCCTGGTTCCCCGTCGGCAGGGAGATGGTGCAAGGAAGCCGGTCGGACAAGGAGGCTGGAGCCGTTGTGGGACTGCACTACCACCTGCACCAGGCCGACTACTGGTACGTGCCGCGAGGGCGCGCCCGGGTGGTCCTCCACGACCTTCGCCGGGCCTCTCCCACGGAAACGAGCACCTGGCTGCTCGAGATCGGTGAGCACGACGACAGGGGAGTCTTCATCCCGCCCGGTGTGGCACACGGCTTCGCGTCGCTGACCGACCTCACTCTGACTTATCTGGTAGACGGTTACTACAACCCCGCCGACGAGCTAGGAGTGGCATGGGACGATCCCGAGATCGCAGCAGACTGGGGCGTGGTCGACCCGGTTGTCTCAGAGCGAGACCGCTCGAACCCCTTGCGCGCCGACATACCGGCGTCGCGCATGCCATACCACGGCATGCGCACATGAGAGGCGGCATCCGCAGCGGCCACGGCTCGCTCGACACCCCCGAAGCCCCGATATCGTGATGGACGAGTCCCAGCGCTGGGTCGAGTTCGGTCGCTGGCTGACCGAGCAGCGGCAAGGGATGGGTCTGAGGAGACGCGAGGCGGCGAGACGCGCACGTATCTCAGAGGCTGCCTGGCGCGACCTGGAGACCGGCCGCAAGGTGACCGTGGGCGAGTCGTCCGGCGGCATCCGGTTGCTCCCGAACGTCGGCACCGACGTGCTCGAACGAGTCGCGTCCGCCCTCGAGGTTCCGATGGAGGAGGTTCTCAAGCACGTGGGGAGGCTGCCGGGCCGCCACTCGGACCACGCCGACACTCCCTCTTCGAGGCTCAGCCTGGTGCAGAAGATCTCCCGTCTCCCGTACAGGGACCGCCGCTTGGTGGAACGCTTGGTGGACGGGATGATCGAAGAGGACTGAGGGCACGGCTACGCTCAGAACCGCTGCCACGCGCAGTTGTCCCGCCCCGATCCCGGGGTCGAACGCAAGCTGAGCGGCAAAATGTTTCCTAAAGCGACTGCAAACGCGTCCCGATATCGGATTCAATGGGTATGTGGGTTCTTGCTACAGCCGGGATCTTGTTTTTTTTGCCTACAAGGGTCCGGCTGAACCCGTGCTGAGAACTCTCTCCCAACCCATGCTGAGGACTCTCGCCGAGCCCCCCAACATCGAGCCTGGAAGGTGGTCTCGATGACTATCGGAGTGATAATCGCTTGTCTGGTCGTGGGAGCTCTGCTCGCCCGGTGGACGCTTCGCTCTTTGATGAGCGAGCGGAGGTCGGTACGGAACTACGAGCACGCCATGGAGGTGCTCGGGGAGCTTTCCAGCCACGTCGCCGAGGTAGCCGGTGGCGAGCAGGGAAGGGCGAACAAGGGGAGCAGGGCCGGCAAGGGCAGCGACTCCGCCAGGGCCAAGTCTCGGGCCGGCGCCGACGCCAGGCCGGCCGTGGCGTCCCGGGTAAGCGTCCCCGGCCGCATGAGGGTCGCCAAGGCCCAGATCCCGGAGAAGGCGCCACCTTCGGTTGCGCCTTCATCTCCAGCTCGAGGGGCGCCTCCAGCCTTACCTCCGCCGGCCACTTCGCCCCGGTCGCGGTGCCTCCAGCGTCACCTTCGCCGGCCACTTCGCCCGCGGTTACAGGCCCGTCCAAGCCTGCGGCCAGGTCACCGCGCACGTCGGGCGAGGCCGAAGAAGCCGGTCCGGGTCGCCGGTCTCCGTCCAACAAGGCAAAAGAACCCCTGGTCTTCATCTCCGAGGAGCTGCTCGACGAGACCTACCTCCCGGCCCCTCCCGGCGTAGGGGGCATAGACGTGCCGGTCGGCGCCCACGCGGCCCCGGACGCTCCCGCCGATGCCGCTTCCCAGGGCGCTCCCGGGGTCCTGCCCGACGCCGCAGCCGAAGAGGCCGAGGACGAAGTGTCTGCGATGGCGCAGCATGGTCCGGAGCTTGCGGGAGGGGGCGAGCGGGACCCAGGTGAGGGCGTGCTCCTGACGACCGGGCTGCCCCTCGGACCCTTGCCCGGTGCCGATGGCGAGTCGATCGGCGACTCGGCGCCGGAGGATGCCATCGTGCCCGAGGAGAGCACCGTGGCCGAGCCCAGCCCGGAGACGAGAAGTGCGCTCGGCCGAAGGGGTCTTCGGGCTCTCGCC
This sequence comes from uncultured Actinomycetes bacterium, assembly GCA_963736925.1. Taxonomy (GTDB): domain Bacteria; phylum Actinomycetota; class Acidimicrobiia; order Acidimicrobiales; family CAVTQP01; genus CAVTQP01. The sequence goes on along the minus strand of CAVTQP010000003.1, from coordinate 2,142,598 downwards.
GGTGAGGGCGCGCGCGGGGCGTCACCGATCCCGCCGCACCCCCATTCTCACCGGGGCGGCCGCAGCGGCGGTGGCGGCCGTGATCGTTGCGTCGATACTCCTCGCAGGCGGAGGCTCGCACAACTCGGCCTCGTCGTCCGGGGCCCCGCCAAGACCAACCTCGGGGCAGGCTGGGCGATCATCCAGCCACTCGGCGGGAACGCATGCGACCGCACCCGCAACCCCGACGGTTCTCTCGCCCGTGTTGTCCGATTCGAACGAGGCGATCTACAAGCCGGCGGTGACCGACTTCCAGCTAGTGCTCTCGGCCACATCGGGCCCGTGCTGGGTCTGGCTCAAGCAAGGCTCCTCTGATGGGTCCACCCTGTTCGAGGGAACACTCCAGGGTGGCGAGACGAGGACGGTTCAGATGAGCGGACCGGCCTGGATCAGGTTGGGCAACGCCACGAACATGGTCATCAGCGTGAACAACCTGCAGGTGCAGCTCCCCCCGAACGCAGGTCCGTCGCCGTACAACCTGGCCTTCCAGACCTGACACTTCGGTCGCTCGTCTGGCTCAGCCGCGGATCCCGACTGCGTCCAGCACGAAGGCGAGGATGAACGCCTCGTCCCTCCAGGCGTCGTAACGTCCCGAAGGCCCTTGGTGGCCCGCTCCGAGCTCGGTCTTGAGGAGGACTCTCGACTCGGGGGAGACCTCGCGCAGCTTCGCCGCCCATTTTGCCGGCTCCCAGTACGAGACACGTGGGTCGTTGATGCCCGCCGTGGCCAGGATGTCGGGGTAGCGCTGGTGCACCAGGTTGTCATAGGGGGAGTAGGACTTGATCCACTCGTACGCCGACCGATCCTCCTTGGGGTTACCCCACTCCTCCCACTCGATGACCGTGAGGGGAAGCGAGTCGTCGAGGATCGTCGTCAGGCAGTCGACAAAGGGCACCTCGGCGACGATCGCCCTGAACATGGTCGGAGCCATGTTGGCCACCGCGCCCATCAACAGGCCGCCGGCACTGCCCCCTCGTGCAACCAAGCGATCAGTCGATGTCCAGCTCTCGTCCACCAGGTGCCTTGCGCACAAAATGAAGTCCCTGAAGGTGTTGGGCTTCGCGCTCAGCTTCCCCTCGGTATACCAGCGCCTTCCCATCTCGCCTCCGCCGCGCACGTGCACGATCGCGAACACAAAACCCCGGTCGAGGAGGCTCAAGCGCAGCGACGAGAAAGTGGGGTCCGTGCTGGCCTCGTAGGAGCCGTAACCGTAGAGGAGGCAGGGGGCCTGGCCATCTCTCACCAGTCCCTCCCTGTAGACGACGGAGACGGGAACGCGAGTTTCGTCGTCGCAGTTCGCCCACAGCCTCTCGGTGCGGTACAGCGAAGGGTCGAAGTCACCGAGCACCGGTTGGCGCTTCAACAGCGTACGTTCGCGGCTCGAGAGGTCGTAGTCGTAGACCGACCTGGGGGTGACCAAGGACGTGTACTCGTAGCGCAGCACCGTGGAGTCGACCTCCAGGTTCTGGCCCGGCCACGACGTGGACACCGACTCCGGTTGGGGCACTACGTGGGTGTCCCCGTCGGTGAGCCTCATCACCCTGACACGAGGGCTGCCCTCTGCCCGCTCGTAGAGGACCAGGTGGCCCCCGAGGACGTCGGCCCCCTCCAGCCTGACCTCCCGGTCGTGGGGCACGACATCACGCCACCTGATGCGTCCCGGCTCGGAGTCCGGGGCCTCGACGAGCCGGAAGTTCTCGGCCTGGTCGTTGGTGACGATGTAGAAGTTGGCACCGTAGTGGACCGCTGAGTACTCGATTCCCTGGCGGCGCGGCTCCATCACCTGCAGGGTCCCCTCGGGGTCGTCAGCCCTGAGTCCGTGGACCTCGGTCGTCACGCTGCTGTGCAGGGTCATGAGCACGTAAGCGTCGTCTTTTGTGCGCGCCACCCCCACGTAGAAGTGCTCGTCGGGCTCCTCGTAGACGCAAGTGTCTTCTGGCTCGCCCAGCGTGTGGCGCCACAGTTGGTGCGGCCTCATCGCGTCGTCCGGGCGCGTGTAGAAGACCCTCGCGTTGTCAGATGCCCACGCGAGGCCATAGTAGGTGTCCTCCACGACGTCCTCGAGGTCCCGACCCGACTGCAGGTCCCGGAAACGGAGCGTGTACCGCTCTCCTCCTGTCGTGTCGGTCGAGTAGGCGAGCAAGCTGTGGTCGGGGCTCACGCTGAACCCCCCGAGCGCGAAATAACCGGCGTCTCCCGCGGTCTCGTTCTCGTCCAGGAGGATCTGTTCTTCCGGCGGTACGGCCGGCGTCCCGGTCCCGGCACATCTGCGGCAATGGATCCCGTACTGACGGCCTTGCTCCGTTCGGGTGTAGTACAGCCACGGCCGCTTCCGTGCGGGGACCGAGAGGTCGGTCTCTTGGATGCGGGCCACTATCTCCTTGTAGAGCAGCTCTTGGAGCTCAGAGGTGTGCTCTGTCATCGCCGCGGTGTACACGTTCTCGGCTTCGAGGTGAGCGATCACCTCGTGGTTGTCCCGCTCGTTGAGCCAGTACCAGTCGTCCACCCTCGCGTCGCCGTGCGCGATCAGGACGGTGGGGTGGCGGAGGGCTCGAGGCGGCCTCGGGCCGTCGCTGTCGTCTGGCATCGGCCAAGGATCGCGCGCTGGCCTTCCTGACGCGGGCGTCGGCCTGAAGCGGTGGTCAGATAGTGTGGCGGCCATGCCGGAGGTACCCGAGAACTTGTCGCGCTCGGGTTGGCACTTGCTCCGCCAGACCATGAGGGCCCAGCGGGGCCTGGTGATGGCAGGGATCACCGCCGGCATGTTCTGGACGGCCGCCAAGCTGGCTTGGCCGCTCATGGCCCAGGCCGCCGTCAACCAGGGGATAGTCGCGGACAACCCCGGAAGGCTGCTCGCCTGGTCCTTGGCCATCGTCGGCGCGGGCCTCGTTCAAGGGGTCGCCACGGGCTTGAGGCGGTATCTGGCGTTCGCTGTCTCCTACCGGGTTGAGACTGACCTGCGCCACCGTCTCTTCGCCCACCTGCAGCGGCTCCACTTCGCCTTCCATGACCAGGCCCAGACGGGCCAGCTCATGTCGCGCTCGGCGTCGGATCTGCAACAGGTGCAGAACTTCGTGGTGATGGTCCCCATCACGGTCGCCAGCTTCGTGCTGGTGCTGGCGGTGACGGCGATCCTCTTCTCCCAGGATGTCGCCCTGGCCGCCCTGGCGTTGGGGTCTCTGCCTCTCCTCTACGTGGCGGCACAGATGTTCTCCAACAAGGTCTTCCCCGTGTCGATGCAGCTCCAAGAGGAGCTGGGCGAGCTGTCCACCGTCGTCGAGGAGACCGTGTCGGGCATCCGAGCCGTAAAGGGATTCGGCGCCGAGCAGATCCAAGCCGAGCGCCTCCACGACCGAAGCGAGCGCGTCTACGACCGGGCGCTCCGAATCGGCTGGGTGAGGGGGACGTTCAACCCCCTCCTGGACTTCCTTCCGGCCCTCGGCATAGCGGCAGTCCTTTGGTACGGGGGTCATCAAGCGCTCGGGGGTCATGTGAGCGTCGGTCAGCTGGTCGCGTTCAGCACCTTCGTCTACATGCTGATCACCCCGCTGCGCATGATCAGCTCCTCGATCTCTCAGGCCCAAAGGGCGGTGGCGTCCGCCCAGAGGGTGGACGAGATCCTCCTGACCGAGTCCGTCGTGGTCGACCCGGTCAAGCCGGTGCCCCTTCCGCCGGGGCGGGGGAGCATCCGCTTCGAGAACATCTCGTTCGGGTACCCCGCCGCCAAGCAGCGCCTGGTCGTGGAGGGCTTGGACCTGGAGGTGAAGGCGGGGGAGGCGGTCGCGCTGGTCGGCGCCACGGGCAGCGGGAAGACCACCCTCGCCCGCTTGCTGCCCCGCTTCTACGACGTGACGTCGGGCCGGGTCACGATCGACGACCTGGACGTTCGCCAGGTGAGGTTGCGGGAGCTGCGCCGGGCGGTGGGGATCGTCTTCGAGGACACGTTCCTCTTCAGCGACACCATCAGGTCGAACATCGCCTTTGCCGAGCCCGAGGCCTCCGACGACCTCGTGCGGTGGGCGGCCAAGATGGCCGGTGCCGAAGAGTTCGTGTCGGAGCTCGCTGACGGTTACGACACCCTCATCGGCGAGCGCGGCCTGTCTCTCTCGGGAGGCCAGCGCCAGCGCATCGCCCTGGCCAGGGCCATCCTCGCCGACCCGCGGGTTCTGATCCTCGACGACGCCACCTCCTCGGTCGACCCGACCAAGGAGCACGAGATCACCGCCGCGCTCACCGAGGTCATGCGGGGGCGTACGACGATCATCATCGCCCACCGGGCGGCAACCATCGCCCTGGCCGACCGGGTGGTCCTCCTGGCACAAGGGCGGGTGGTCGCGGAGGGCACCCATCCTGAGCTGATCTCGACCAGCTCTGTCTACCGGGAGGTGCTCGCCAGGGCCGTACAGGTCGAGGTCGCGGACCGGGCCGGCGAGGGGGCCGGTGAACGGGTGGCGGGTCGGGAGGAGGTGGCCTGATGGGCTGGCCCGGATCCGGCCCCGTCGAGGCCGAGGACCGCCTGAACAGGACCGAGGGGGCCAAGGTCCTGCGACGGTCTTTGGCCATGTTGAAGCCCCAGCGGCGCGTGGCGATATTCACCACGTTCGTGATGATCCTGGCCGCCCTGTGCCTCCTCGCGGGCCCGCAGATCTTCGCCTACGGGATCGACCACGGCATCCAAGAGCACAAGGCCGGCCCCCTCGACTGGGCGGCCCTGACCTTCGTGCTGGTGTCGGTTCTGGCAATGGTGCTCTCGCGGGCCCAGATCCGGCTCGTCAACAGGGTGGGCGAGAGGTTCCTCCGCGATCTGAGGGTGCGGGTCTTCGACCACATCCAGTCGATGTCCATGTCGTTCTTCGACAACGAGAAGACCGGTCGCCTGGTGTCGCGTATGACCGCCGATATCAACGCCTTGGAGGATCTGGTACAGCAGGGCCTTCTCCTGTTCGTCACCAACGGCATCCTCATCCTCGCCGCCATCGTGGTGCTAATCGTCTACTCGCCGGTCATGTTCGCCTTGTGCCTGGTCACCATGCCCGTGCTCTTCGCTGCCAGCCGGCGCTTCAAGCGCGACTCAGATCGTGCCTACCTGGACGTGCGCGACCGGATCAGCCAGACCCTCTCCACCCTGCAAGAAGGGATCTCCGGAGTGCGTGTGATCCAGGCATTCGGCCGGGAGGAGATCCAGATGCAGCGGTTCTCCGCGCACAACCGGGCTCAGCTTGACGCGAACATCAGGGCCACACGGATCGCGGCCCGCTATTTCCCCATCGTCGAGTTCTCGGGGGTGGCCACGGCCGCGGCCCTGGTCGGCGTCGGCGGGCTTCTGGTGCACGGTGACGTGGTTCCCCTAGGAACCGTCGTGGCGTTCGTCCTGTACGTCAACAACCTCTACGACCCCATCCAGCAGATGAGCCAGCTCTTCCAGCTGGTCCAGCAGAGCGCCGCCGCCCTGCACAAGCTGTTCGGCCTCCTCGACACGCCGTCGGCGCTGAAGGAGCACCCCGGCGCGGTCGACCTGCCGGGACGGGGCCCGATCGAGGTGTCAGGGGTGGGTTTTGCCTACTCGGGCGAAGGGTCGCCCATGGTGCTCAGGGGGGTGGACCTGGAGGTGTCGCCCGGAGAGCGGATCGCCCTGGTGGGGCCCACCGGGGCGGGCAAGAGCACGCTGGCCAAGCTGATCGCCCGTATGTACGACCCCGTGGAGGGCAGGGTGACCTTCGGCGGGACGGACCTGCGGATGGCCACGTTCTCGTCCCTTCGCCGGCGCATCGTCGTCGTCCCGCAGGAGGGTTTCTTGTTCAGCGGCACCATCCATGACAACGTGGCGCTCGGACGGCGCGGAGCGACCGCAGAGGAGGTGCGGGCGGCCCTTTCCGCGATCGGCGCCGAGCGGCGCTTCGACGCCCTCCCGGATGGCTTGCACACCGAGGTGAGGGAACGAGGCTCTCGACTCTCGGGAGGCGAGCGCCAACTGGTGTCGCTGGCCCGAGCCGCGCTGGCGAACCCCTCGGTTCTGGTCCTCGACGAGGCTACCTCCAGCCTCGACCCCGGGACGGAGGCAGAGGTCGAGGCTGCGATGACGGCCCTCATGGCGGGCCGGACGGTGATACTCATCGCCCACCGGCTATCTACGGCCGAGCGGGCCGACCGCGTCGCCGTGATCGAGGCCGGAGGCCTGATAGAGGTGGGCACCCACGACGAGCTGCTCTCGGGAGGGGGCCGCTACGCAGCCCTCTACTCCTCCTGGTCCGGCGGTCGGTCCGCGGTCGCGTAGGCGGAGCGGGCCTCTAGCATGAAAAGCCTGCTCACGCCCTCCGAGCCGTGACGGGCGGGCTCCAGAGTTGTTACTATCTAGATAGGAGAAATCCTCCGCACCTTCGTGTGCAAATCGCTGAGGAGAAGACAGTCTGATGGCCGTCACCGATCTGGACCTAGGCAGGTACAAGCTCGGGTGGAGCGACGTCGAGGACTACGTCTACAAGCCCAAGAAGGGCCTCAACGAGGAGATGGTCCGGGAGATGTCCTGGATGAAGGGTGAGCCCGACTGGCTCTTGAAGTTCCGGCTCAGGGCCCTGCGTCATTTCGAGAAGAAGCCGATGGCTCCCTGGTTCGCGGTGAACATGCCCGACATCGACTTCGACGACATCTACTACTACATAAAGCCCACCGAGGGTCAGGTGGACGCCTGGGAGCAGCTGCCCGAGTCCGTGAAGTCCACCTACGAGAAGCTGGGCATACCCGAGGCAGAGCGTCAGTACCTCGCCGGTGTCACAGCCCAATACGAGAGCGAGGTCGTCTACCACCGCAACCGGGAGGACCTCGAGAAACAGGGGGTCCTGTTCTGCGACATGGACACTGGGGTGCGGGAGTACCCGGAGATCGTCAAGTCCTGGTTCGGGAAGGTGATCCCCCCCAACGACAACAAGTTCGCAGCCCTCAACTCGGCCGTGTGGTCCGGCGGGTCCTTCATCTATGTCCCCCCGGGGGTGAAGGTGGAGATGCCCCTGCAGGCCTACTTCCGTATCAATGCCGAGAACATGGGCCAGTTCGAGCGAACGATGATCATCGCCGACGAAGGTGCCCAGGTCCACTACATCGAGGGATGCTCGGCCCCCGTGTACACGAGCGATTCCTTGCACTCCGCCGTGGTGGAGCTGGTCGCGCTGCCCGGCTCACGGATCACATACACGACGATTCAGAACTGGTCCAACAACGTCTACAACCTGGTGACCAAGCGGGCGCGTGCCGACACGGAGGCCCACGTCGAGTGGATCGACGGCAACATCGGGTCCAGGCTCACCATGAAGTACCCGTCGGTGTTCCTGATGGGCCCCAAGGCCTCGGGAGAGGTTCTCTCGGTCGTGTACGCCGGTCCGGGTCAGCACCAGGACGCGGGAGCGAAGATGCACCACGTGGCGCCGGAGACCACCTCGACGATCGTGTCCAAGTCGATCTCCAAGGACGGAGGAACGTCCACATACCGCGGCAAGGTGGAGGTCCAGGAGGGGGCTCGCCACTCCAAGAGCTTCGTCCGCTGTGACGCCCTGATCCTGGATGAGAAGTCGACCTCGGAGACCAAGCCTTACATGGAGGTCGGCGAGCGCGACGCTCAGATCGGCCACGAGGCGACGGTGTCCAAGGTCGGTGACGACCAGCTTTTCTACCTCATGAGCCGGGGTCTCTCGGAGCAGGAGGCGATGGGGATGATCGTCAACGGGTTCATCGAGCCGGTGACCCGCACCCTCCCGATGGAGTACGCCGTCGAATGGAGCCGCCTGATCGAGCTGCAGATGGAGGGTTCAGTCGGCTGATGGCGATGCGGGAGGAATGCAAGCATTTCCAGAGCCGCACCTACAGCGATGGGGAGACGGCAAGGTTTTGCGTGCTCGACCTTGCGCCGGATGCCCCATGGCGTTGCCCCGATGACTGCAGCTCCTACGAGCGCCGCATGGCCGACGCCGGCTGGACTCACGGCAGCCTGGTCGAGCCGAAGCTCGAGGACGAGCCTGAGCCCCCCAGGCCGGAGAGCCTCGGCATGCTCGAGGAGGCCGAGGACATCGTGAACGCGGCCGGTCCCGACATCGTCCAAGAGGTGGAGCGCCAGGAACAGGCATCCGCGGCCTCGGGGTTGCGCCGCTGGCTTCGACGGCGCCGAGGCTGAAGGGTCCGCCCCTTACGTCTGAAGCGTCGGCTCCCTGCCGACGCGGACGCCGTGCCCAGCATGGTGACGACGCGGTCAGCGTCCTCGTCGCCGTCTTGCCGCGAAGAAGACGGACGCCCTGCTCGTCAGGCGGCGGATACGGTCCGCGATGCTCCAGGACGCCCCCTGGCCGTCCGCGACCGCGACTCTGGGCATCAACGAGATGGTGGCCAGGCCGTTGCCGAACACCCGTAGCTCTACGTTGTGAACGGTCTGGTCGAGGTGCACCGACAGCTGGAGCGACCGTTTGGACCCGATGCGCCGGGGAAGGTCGAGCAGGCGTATGTCCCGTCGTGCGAGCGTGATCCGTCCCGCTTCAGAGATGGCCTCGATCCGACCCACCACGGTGTGCGGTGCGAGCTCGGGGGATGGGGCGGTCCCTTTGAAGGAGAACAACATGCGGGTCCGGCCGGGTGGAAAGGCGATGTACGGTCCGAACACGATCACACCCGGGTTCCCTGAGCTCCGGGTGATCGCCGGCGCCTCGCTGCCCAACGAGACGCCTTCGCCCTCGGGCACGCGGAGCATCGGTGTCTCGAAGTAACCGGTCCTGATCGTGCCGTAGAGCCGTCTCGTTTGACGGTGCAGCCCACCTGTGTCGGGGGATCGTCCGCTGCGCGTCGCCGTCGCCCACCAGATGAACGACAGGTCCGGGGCATCTCCCGCCCGCTCGGCGCGCCTGTCCAAGCTCCAGACCGGGTCCTCGGGATCGGGGAACAGGGGGAAGAGACGACCGGACTCCGGATCGGCACATAGCCAAACCCCCCTCATGCCGTCCAGCTCGAAGCCCGCCAGGTCCAGGAGATGTCCGAACTCCGCCGGGGAGACTTCGAAGGTGTGCTGGGGCTGGGTCCATCCCAAACGCCGGGAGACGAGACGGTTGGGCGAGTCGACGACCAACGTGCCATTCTCCCGCAGCACCCGGTGGCAGCTCTCGAGGAAGCCAGCCAGCTCCGCGGGCCACAAGTGCTCGGTCACCTGTCCGGCGAATACCAGATCGATCGAACCGTCCGCTGCAGGCTCCAGCCTCGCCAGGTTGCCTCGATGGAGCTCGACCCCCGGCGGCAGGTCCTCACCTGACGGCTCGAGCTCGATCCCTATGTGCCGGGTGGCTCCCTTGGGTCCCCGGTCCCTGAACCAGTCGAAGTACCAGCGTCCCGCCGCACCACCCGAGAGCACCGTGCTCGCGTCCTCCCGCATTCGACCCAGCTCGTGGAGCGCAACTCGTGCAGGAGCAGGTTCAGCTCGTGGTTGGTGAAGGCGCTCATCGTGACGGGACCGTGTCCGTGTCAAGCTAACCGTTGCGGTGCTCGAGGGGGGTGGCTAACACTGTCCCGGTGAGCGAAGCTGCCCGAGCGCGGACGCGCCGCCTCCTCGCATACGGCGTGCGCGCAGCCCTCTCGAGGGCGGCGTCCATACCCGAGCTCCGCCGCTTGATGGAGCGCGCGGTCGAGCGAGCTCCTGACGGCTGTTCAATCTGTGGACGCCGAGGACATGTACGGACCCTCTTACTTCGGAGTGGGGCGGGACCCCGGCGATCGCGGCGGCCTCAGCGGCTACGAGTCCTACGACCGGAAGTCGAGCCTGGGGGAACGGCTCGCGTTCACGTTGTGGCAGGTGTTCGTCTGCGAGAGGGTCCTCGACATCGGGTGTGCCTTGGGTTACCTGGTGGAGGCGTTCCGGGACCTGGGCGTCGACGCCGAGGGGGTGGACTTCAGCCCGTATGCGGTGGAGCACTGCACCCCCTCGGTCAGGGACCACGTGCGCCGCGGTGACCTGTTGCAGGGCCTCGCCTACCCGGACTCCACCTTCGATCTGGTCACGGCCATCGAGACTCTCGAGCATCTGCCTCCGGAGGAGATTCCCAGGGCCTTGAGAGAGATGCGGCGGATCACCCGTGGCTACGCTGTCGCCACGATCCCGGCGTTCGGTCCGAACGTCGGCGGGCCGAACGGTTGGTTCGAGGGGAAGGTGCGCCCGAATCGGCTGAGACAATACGAATCCCTACCGCCCGACTACGACGGTCCAGTGCCATACGAGGACCTCATCCGGGACACAGAGGGCCGTCCCATGGAGGGTCATCTCACGATCGCCTCGTACCACTGGTGGAAGGAGCGGTTCTCAGAGGCGGGCTTCGAGCGTTCGACCCCGATCGAGCAACGCATCTACCCCTGTCTCGAGCGCTTCGGGCTGAAGGGCTTCTTGTGCCTGTTCGTCATGAAGGCGAAGGGAGCGCCGTCGCTTCCGGAGCGCGTCCGGTCCGACGAAGAGCTGGACGAGGTGGAGCGTCGCTGGGACATGGCGGCCTACGAGCCGGCCAGGGCCTAGGACCCGGCCTAGTGCGGAAGCCTGCCGTCAGGGCGATCAGGTTCCCTCGAAGCTGGGCGCCCTCTTCTCCATGAAAGCGGTCATGGCCTCACCGAGATCATGGGAGGCCAGGAAGGCGGCGTTCCAGGTGGCGACGTAGTCCAGACCCCCGGCGACGCTTAGGTTCTCGCCCGCCGCCATCACCGCCTTGGTTCCCTGGACGGCGAGAGGCGAATTCTCGGCGATCTCGCCTGCCATGGTGAGCGCGGCTTCGAGGGTGGCCTCTCTGTCCGGCAGCACGTCGTTCACAAGGCCGATCCGTGCAGCTCTCTCGGCGGTGATGTCCCGCCCCGTGAAGGCAAGCTCGGCAGCATGGCCGCTGGTCACCAGTCGAGGCAGCCGCTGCAAGGTTCCCAGGTCGGCAACGATCGCAAGCTTGGTCTCTCGAACCGAGAAAACGGCGTCTCCGGAAGCCAGGCGAATGTCGCAGGCACAGATCAGGTCGATTCCTCCGCCGATGCAGTAGCCGTGCACCGCAGCGATCACCGGCTTAGAGCACTCCGCCACCGAGGTGATCGAGGCCTGTAGTCGTTTGATCTCCTTGTAGCTCTGGCGGGCCCGGGACGCCGGCGACCCGCCGCGGTCCTCCGAAGCCACGGCTGGCAGCGCTTTCAGATCGAGCCCCACGCTGAAGTGCGGTCCCTTGCCGGACAGCACCACGGCCCTAATGGCGTCCGTCTCCGAGAGGTCGCGCATGACGAGCGGAAGGTCGTCCCAGAAGCTCGGACCCATGGCGTTGCGCCTGTCCGGGTTGTCCAGCCACAGGGTGGCGACGTTGCGCTCGACCTCGACGCTGAGGACGTCGGACGTGTGCATGCGGCCCAGCGTAGGGGAGCGGAGGGGAGGCCGGGCTAGTGTGGGAGCGGGGCCTGCGGAGGAGCAGGCCCGATTTCGCGACTCGAGGTCACGCTGAGCTTGGGCACTGGCAACTTCACGGCTGACGCGGCCGCAGCCCTCCCGGGGCCCGATTGGTTGAGGAAGCGGCGCTTGGATGCTTTCGACCGCTTCGCGGGCTCCGACCTGCCAACCGAGGCAGAGGAGGTCTGGCGCTACAGCCGCATCGGCGATCTGGACCTCGACACCTTCCGACCCGAAGCATCGGTCCCCGACGGCGGCGAGATCGTGGAGGACCCGGGACCGCGAAGCGCGATGCAAGCCTTGGTGAGAGACGTCCTAGAAGCCCTCGGAGAGCCGTCAGCCGTCGTCGTCATTCGCAACGGACGGATCGTGAGCGGCGACCTGGCGAACACAGGGCCCGGCATCGGGAAAGCCGAGGGTGAGGGTGGGGCGGTGAGGCTTTGGGGCCTGAGCGAGCTGGAGGCGGGTGACGACGAACTGGTGGACGCGGCGCCGGATCCGTTCGTCGAGCTGAACCGGGCGATGGCGACCGAGCCGGTGGTGATCGAGATACCGGCCAAGCAGGTAGCCGCGCCCACGGTCGTCGTCCACTGGATCGATCGCCAGGGCCTGGCATCTTTCCCGCGCACGGTGGTGCGCGCCGGTGAGGGCGCTCGTGGGTCGTTGGTCGAGGTGGTGGCGGGAACAGACGTTAGCGATCTCGTGGTGCCGGTCGCGTCCCTGGACGTCGCGGACTCTGCCCAGCTCTCCTACCTCGGGCTCCAGATGCTCGGCGGGCGCTCCTGGCACCTCGGCTACCAGCTGAGCCGGGTGGGCGCCAAAGCTCGTCTGTCGTCGTTCACCATGGCCCTGGGGGGCTCCTACGCGAGGGTGCGCACGGATTCACGCCTGGTCGGCACAGGGGGCACCAGCAACCTGTTCGCCGCCTACTTCGGCACCGGCGACCAGATGCACGACTTTCGAACGATGCAGGATCACTCGGCCCCAAAGACCACGAGCGACCTGCTGTTCAAAGGAGCGGTAGCCGACACGTCCCGCAGCGTCTACACGGGCCTCATCCGCGTCCGCAACGGGGCCGCGGGCACCGACGCCTTTCAGACGAACCGGAACCTGGTCCTGTCCGAGGGCGCGCACGCGGACTCGGTCCCAAACCTTGACATCGAGGAGAACGACGTCCGGTGCAGCCACGCCTCGGCCGTGGGCCCGATCGACGAGTACCAGCGCTATTACCTGGAGAGCAGGGGGGTGCCCCCCGGCGTCGCCGACAGGCTGATAATCCTCGGGTTCTTCAACGACATCCTGATCAAGGCACCCAGCGTCCCCGCCCAGCCGTACCTGCGACAGATAATCGTGTCCAAGCTCGCCGAGGCCGCGCTGGATGAGTGAGCCGGTAAGGGTCTGCTCGGTGGACGACATCGAGCCGGGCTCGTCACGACGCTTCGATCTCGGCAACCACCGGATAGCGCTCGTGCGGATCGACGACGACTTCTACGCGATCGGAGACCGGTGCAGCCACGAGGACTACTCGCTGTCTGAGGGCGAGGTCTACGTGGAGGACCGCGAGGTCGAGTGCTGGAAGCACGGCAGCACGTTCTCGCTGGAGACGGGGGAGCCTGTGTGCCTTCCCGCCACCAAGCCCGTTCCCGTCTACGAGGTCACCAAGAAGGACGACGACGTCTTTGTGACATTGCCATGAGCACCTGTGACGCTGCCATGAGCACCTTCGCGTTGCCAATGAGCACCTTCGCGATGCCATGAGCACCCTTGCGATCTCACGGCTGCATGCCGGGACAGCCGACCGGGAGATCCTGTCCGGGATCGACCTGGAGGTCGAGAGCGGCCGGGTACACGTCGTAATGGGTCCCAACGGCTCGGGCAAGAGCACGCTCGCGCACGTGCTCATGGGAAGGCCCGGTTACCACGTCACGGAGGGAAGCGTGACTATAGACGGGGTGGAGCTGCTCGACATGGCTCCATGGGAGCGGGCCCGGGCCGGGCTCTTCCTCGCTTTCCAGGACCCGACCGAGGTCGTCGGAGTGAGCCTGGAGAATGCCATGAGCGAGTCCCTGGCGGCCGCGGGCGGCCATGTGGGTGATGTGGCCGAGCTGATCGCCGCCCAAGCTGAGAGGGTGGGCTTCGATCGTCGGTTCCTGTCGCGGCCCCTCAACGTCGACCTGTCCGGCGGCGAGCGAAAGCGCAACGAGGTGGTGCAGATGGGGGTGCTGAAGCCACGATTCGCCGTCCTCGACGAGATCGACTCGGGTCTCGACATCGACGCCTTACGGCAGGTCGCCCGGCGCGTGGAGGCGGCGACGAGCGAGACCGGCCTCGGGGTCCTTGCGATCACCCACTACAGCCGCCTGCTGCGGGAGCTGCATCCTGACGTTGTGCACGTCCTGGTGGCGGGCCGCCTGGTGGCCACCGGAGGCCCAGACCTGGCCGAGGAGCTCGAACGGACCGGCTACGCGGCCTACGAGGAGGACGAAGAGGCGGGATTAGTGTAGGTAGGCACCATGCGCTTCTTCAGCTTCCACCTCATGCCTTACCCGTCCCTCCCGCGCGACTATGACGGCCCGGCCTGGGTCACCTGCCCCAACTCGTTCTTCGATCCCGCGGTTGGCACAAGGATCTACAACCGCTACCTCGACGAGCTGATACTCGCAGCAGAATTGGGTTTCGACGGTGTGTGCGTGAACGAGCATCATCAGAACGCCTACGGGTTGATGCCATCTCCCAACCTCATGGCGGCGATCCTGGCGCGCCAGACGACAAGGGTGAAGATCGCGGTTGTGGGCAACGCCCTTCCTCTGTACGACCCGCCCACGAGGGTGGCGGAGGAGTTCGCGATGATCGACTGTCTGAGCGGCGGCCGCCTCATCGCCGGAATGGTGGTCGGCGGGGGACCCGAGTACTACTCGTTCTCGCTCAACCCCGCCCAGGCAAGAGAGCGTTTCCAGGAGGCCCACGACATCATAAAGCGAGCCTGGACCGAGACCGGACCCTTCGAGTTCATCGGCAAGCACTACAAGCTTCGCTACGTCAACAGCTGGCCTCAGCCCGTCCAGAAACCCCACCCGGAGATCTGGATACCGGGCGTCGGCTCGCTCGAGACGGTCGAGTTCGTCGCCAGGAATCACTATGCCTACATGGGCATCCCCTACTTCCACATCGACGTGTTCGAGCGCATGTTCAAGATGATGCGTGAGGCCTGCCAGCGTGAGGGCTACGACGCTGATCCGCTGCAGATGGGCTGGCTGGCGCCGATCTTCGTCGCGGAGTCGGACGCCGAGGCCCGCGAGCAGTACGAGGAGCACTTTTGGTACTTCGTGCGGCGGCTGCTGCCGGGCATCAACATCTCGCCTCCTGGGTACACCTCGCTCCGATCCTACGAGAACATCTTGAAGGGCGCGGGGAGCTTCGCGCTGAACCTCGAAACGTGGGACCAGGTGGTGGATGGCCAGTACGCCATCGTCGGCTCCCCGGACACAGTCACCCGGCTGCTCACCGAGAACCTGGAGAGGTTGGGGGCCGGGAACCTATTGGGCCTGTTCCAGCTCGGGACCCTTCCCGCCGACTCCACCCGGCGCAACCTCGAGCTGTTCGCCGCAGAGGTGATGCCGAGGCTGCGATCGAGGTTTCCCGAGGGACATCCCATGATCGGGACCTCGGCGGTCGCCTGAGGTGGCGTTGACATCCGGCTCCGGTGGCTCCGGCGGTGGCATGAGATGATCGCCGCGGTCGCCGAGGAATCGGTCGGGACCAGCGTCGGGAAGATCCAGCTGCGCCGGGGTGGGAGCGGTGAGCCGGTCGTGTACCTTCACTCGGCCAGCGGCGAGGGCGCGGGCCTTGAGTTCTTGGACCAGCTCGCACGCGACAGCGAGGTGTACGCGCCGATGTTCCCCGGCTTCGGCGACTCAGAGGGGATCGAGTCCATCGAGGACATGGAGGATGCGGTGTTCCATCTCCTCGATCTCTTCGACCGCCTGGGCCTTTCGGCTCCGGGCGTCGTGGGGCTGTCACTCGGGGGTTGGATGGCGGCCGAGCTGGCCACGCGCTACCCCGACCGAGTCAGCCGGTTGGTGCTGGTGAATCCCGCCGGCCTCTACATCCCGGGCTCCGAGATCAACGAGATCTTCGGTAGGCCCCTGGACGAGCTGGCCGCCGAGATGTTCGCCGATCAGAACCACCCCGTCGCGGCTCTGATGCGCCAGATGGCGTCAGCCACCAGCTCTCAGACCGACATCCCCTTCGAGCTGATCAAGCCGGTGCTGGCCTCATTGTCGGCTACTGCAAAACTGGCGTGGAACCCGTACCTCCACAACCCCAAGCTCGCCAAGCGGCTCTGGCGGGTCGGCGCGCCAACCCTCGTGGTGCACGGGACCCAGGACGGACTGATCCCCCGGGCGCATTCGGAGGCCTACGCGGAGGCGATACCCGACGCCCGACTGGTGGACCTGGACCGGGTGGCGCACATGATCCCGATGGAGAAGCCGGTGGAGCTGGCGGACCTGGTTCGCAAACACCTGGAGGGCTAGGAGGCCGAGCCTTCGTCGAGCCCTTCGGCCAGGGTGTTCCACGAAAGGGTGGCGCACTTGATACGCACCGGGAACTTGACGACCCCCTGAAGGGCGGCCAGGTCCCCGAGGTCGGCGACGGAGACCGGCTCCTCGGTGCCCGGACGATCGCCGTCGCCCGCCGCGGCAGCCGCCCCGGACCCGTTCCCGGAGGGGTCCGCGGTAGCCTCGCCGGAGGCGTCTACGGGACCTTCGCCGTCGAGGCGAGCCTCGTGGATCGACATCATCGCCTTGAACGCCCTTATGAGGGAGCGGGCCACGTCCACGCTCTTGCCCTTCACGGCGGCCGACATCATGGAAGCCGACGACTGGCTGATCGAGCAACCCTGCCCCGAGATCTTGACGTCCGAGACCGTGTCGCCGTCGATTTCCAGGTAGACCACCACCTCGTCCCCGCAGAGTGGGTTGAACCCCTCGGCGCGAAGGGCGGGCGGCGAGGGCAGCTCGCCGCGGTTTCGCGGGTTGCGGTAGTGATCGAGGATTATCTCCCTGTAGAGGTCTTCGATACCGGGCACTTGGCGTACTCCTAGCGCTCTTAGACGGAAAAAATCTTGTCGGCGTCGGCGAGGGCGTCGGCCAGGGCGTCGATGTCTTCTTCGTCGTTATACAGGTATACGGAGGCTCGCGCGGTCGCGTTGACGCCGAGGCGGCGCATCAGGGGCTTTGCGCAGTGGTGGCCCGCCCGCACGCATACGCCGGACTGGTCGAGCACTTGGGCGAGGTCGTGGGGGTGTATGCCCTTGTAGGAGAGTGACAAGACGCCGTTTCGCAGGCATGGGTCCGCCGGTCCGTGGATGATCAGGTCGTCGCCGTGGCGCTGCTCGAGGGTCCTCATGGCATAAGCGGTAAGGGCGACGTCGTGCTCGCGTACTGGTGTGCATCCCGACGCCTTGGAGATAGTCGACCGCGGCGGCCAGCCCGACCGTCTCGGCGATCGGCGGAGTGCCTGCTTCGAACTTCCACGGGAGCTCGTTGGGCGTGAAACCGTCCAGTCGGACATCGCGGATCATCATCCCTCCCCCGAGGAAGGGGGGCATGGCCTCGAGCAGGTCGACCTTCGCCCAGAGGAGGCCGATGCCGGTCGGCCCACACATCTTGTGCCCGGTGAAGGCCAAGAAGTCGCACCCGAGCTGCTTGACGTCGGTGGGCACGTGGGGCACGTACTGCGATCCGTCGCAGACCACGAGGGCGCCGGCCGAGTGGGCCGCGGTCGAGATCGTCCTGACCGGGGGGATCGTGCCGAGCACGTTGGAGGCGCAGGTGACGCCGACCAGCTTGGCCCCCGCCAGAAGCCGGTCCAGGTTCGACAGATCCAGCTGGCCGTCCTCACCCAGAGGTATGAACCGCAGCTCGATGCCGAGCTCTGCTTTTAGCATCAGCCAGGGGACGATGTTGGCGTGGTGCTCGATCTCGGTGAGCACCACCACGTCGCCCTCCGAGAGGTTGTGGCGTCCCCACGATGTGGCCACCAGGTTGAGCGACTCGGTGGCGTTCTTGGTGAACAGCACCTCGTGCGCAGGGTCCGGGGCGCCGATGAACCGTCCTACCTTGACCCGCGCCGCCTCGTACTCGCGGTTGGCCTCCTCCGCGATCGTGTAGACGCCCCGGTGCACGTTGGCGTAGGTGGTCTGGTAGAGGCGGTCCATGGCGTCGAGGACCGACTGCGGCCGCTGGGAGGAGGAGCCCGAATCGAGGTATACGAGACGCTTACCGTCGACAAGGTTGTCGAATATCGGAAAGTCCTTCTTCAGTCTCTGGACGTCTATCGCCGCCATGCCTCGTAGCCTTCTTGCTCCAGCCGCTTGGACAGCTCCGGGCCCCCGGTCTCTACCACCCTTCCGTCCAGGAGTATGTGGACCTTGTCGGGCCGGAGCTCGTTGAGGATCCGTTGGTAGTGGGTGATCAACAGGACTCCCAGCTCTGACCGCGCCGAGCGGACCGCTTGTATCCCCTTCGCGACCACCCCCAGCGCGTCGATGTCGAGACCCGAGTCGGTCTCGTCGAGGATGGCGAGCTCGGGCTCGAGTATGGCCATCTGCAAGATCTCGTTGCGCTTCTTCTCACCACCCGAGAACCCCTCGTTGAGGTACCGGTCACCAAAAGACGGGTCCATACCCAGTCGATCCATCCACTCCGTGATCGAAAGCCGCAGCTCCAGCACCGACAGCTCCATGCCGCGCCTGGCCGAGAGCGCCTGGCGCAGGAACTGGGTGACCGACACGCCTGCGATCTCCTCGGGGTACTGGAAGGCCAGAAAGATCCCCGCCTTGCCCCTCACATCGGTCGGCCACGCCGTTATGTCCTCGCCTCGAAACAGGATCCGTCCCGAGGTGACCTCGTACGAGGGGTTGCCGAGCAGGGTGTTGGCCAGGGTGGACTTGCCGGATCCGTTCGGGCCCATGAGGGCGTGGACCTCGCCGGCTTGGACGACCAGGTCGACCCCCCGCAGGATCTGGTGCCCCTCCACGGTCACGCGGAGGTCTTCTACCTGGAAGAGGGGAGTGCTCACAGGTCTCATCATATTAGCACTACGAGCGTAGTGTAAATGGTGGAGCGGTCCCGGTCGCGGTCCCCCGTTTGTCGAGCCCTGGAGGGGCGGTCCGGGCTCTTCGGTTCACCAGCCCCGGTCGATCCATTCCTGGAGGTGCGGGCTCTCCGATCCGATTGTGGTGTCGGCGCCATGGCCGGGCAGAACCAGGGTGTCAGAGGACAGAGGCGAGAAGATCCGGTCCTCGATCGAGCGGATGATGGCGGGGAAGTCTCCGCCCTTGAAGCCCGTGTTGCCCGGCCCGCCCGGGAAGAGGGTGTCCCCGCTGAATAGGACCGGGGACCCCTCGAGCTCGAAGCACATCGACCCGGGGGTATGGCCCGGAGTGTGGAGGGTCCGGAGCCTTAGCCGGCCGACCGGGATCACCGTCTCGTCCTCCAGCACGAAGTCGTAGGCGGGAAGCATCGCAGAGTCCTCCGAGGTCACTCCGACGTCGATGCCGGCATCCCTCACCGCGGGGACCGCCTGAATGTGGTCCCAGTGGCCGTGGGTCTCGAGGACCTTTCCCACGTCCAGCCGCTGGCACATCTCGAGCAGCCGCTCGTGCTCGTTGGCGGCGTCGATCAGCACCGCCTCCCCGGTGGCCTTGCATCGCAGCACGTAGACGTTGTTGTCCATGGGCCCGACCGAGACCTTGTGGATCTCCGCGCGCTCGTCTTCGAAGTGCATCCTGGCCGCTCCGTCTAGTAGAACCGTCTAGTAGAACAATTGTCTCCGACCACACCCTACCGAAGGGGAGGCCCGTGAACTTCGCCTTCAGCGAGGAGCAGGAGGAGCTCCGCAGCTCGGTCCGACGGTTCCTGGAGGACAAGTCGCCCGTCTCCGAGGTGCGCCGGCTGATGGAGACGACCGAGGGCTACGACCCCTCGGTTTGGAGCCAGATGGCCTCTCAGCTGGGCCTGCACGGACTGGCCATCCCGGAGGAGTTCGGCGGCTCGGGGTTCGGTTACGTGGAGCTGGTTGTGGTGCTCGAGGAGATGGGAAGGGCCCTGCTCTGCGCTCCGTACTTCTCCACCGTCGCACTCGCCGCCAACGCCCTGCTCAGCTCGCCGGACGACGGGGCGAAGAAGGACTTTCTTCCGGGGATTGCTTCGGGGTCGACCGTGG
The DNA here is from genome assembly GCA_963736925.1 of uncultured Actinomycetes bacterium. Classification (GTDB taxonomy): domain Bacteria; phylum Actinomycetota; class Acidimicrobiia; order Acidimicrobiales; family CAVTQP01; genus CAVTQP01. The sequence goes on along the minus strand of CAVTQP010000003.1, from coordinate 2,122,905 downwards.
CGACGCTCGCCTTCACCGAGGACAACGGTCGCTGGGATGAGGGCGCTATCACGCTCATGGCCAAGGGTTCCGGGGACAGCTGGGAGCTGAGCGGGCACAAGATGTTCGTGCTGGACGGCCACGTCGCCGACCTTGTCCTCGTGGCTGCGCGGAGCGATGCCGGGCTGTCGCTGTTCGCGGTGGAAGGTGACGCGTCCGGGCTCACCCGTACGCCGCTCGCGACGATGGATCAGACACGCAAGCAGGCGAGGTTGGAGTTCGAGGGCACACCCGCGCGACTGGTAGGCGCCGACGGCGGTGCGTCGGCCCTGCTGTCCAAGACGCTCGACCTTGCCGCGGTGGCGCTGGCGGCCGAGCAGGTCGGCGGTGCCCAACGCTGTCTGGACATGAGCGTCGAGTACGCCAAGGTGCGGGTACAGTTCGGCAGGCCGATCGGGAGCTTTCAGGCGATCAAGCACAAGTGCGCCGACATGCTCTTGGAGGTCGAGTCGGCAAAATCGGCCGCCTACTACGCCGGCTGGGCCGCCTCCGAGGACTCCGACGAGCTCCCGGTGGTCGCGAGCCTCGCCAAGTCGTACTGCTCCGAGGCCTACTTCCACGCCGCCTCGGAGAACATCCAGATCCACGGGGGCATCGGCTTCACCTGGGAGCACGACGCACACCTCTACTTCAAGCGTGCCAAGTCCTCGGAGCTGTTCCTGGGGGACCCGACCTATCACCGTGAGCTGCTCGCCCAGCGCATCGGCATCTGAACTGGCGAGCGGCGTTCCGACAAGTACCCCGATTAGCGTTGTCAGGCGATGACCGGTGCGATCCTCGGGTTGATGGCCGCGGTCCTGCTGGGCGGGGTGGCCTGGTGGGCCGTCGTGAGCAAGGCGCGCCGGCCGCTCGAAGTGGCTCGGTCCGCCGGCGACGTTGACCATGCGGTCCCCGTCCGCGACCTGGAGCACGCCGCCGATTGGGTCAACAGGCGCCTCCCCGCGGAGATCGGTCGAGCTCTGACACGTGAGGACGTCAGGCGCATAATCGCCTGGAACCTGGAGTACTTTCGCTCGCGGACCGCGTCGGGAAACGGCCACTCACCCCATGGGGGAGGCCAGGTCCTGGTCGCCGGCGCGGAGACCGTGGACTACGTGCTGGCTCGTGCCGACGGTGAGGGCATCGCATACACCTCTGCGCAGGTTCACGCCGTCCTCGACGTCCAGATGACCTATCTCAGGTCGATGGGGGCGATGGTCGGGGACGACCGGGGCGGTCAACCTGACGCCGGCGGCCGATGATCGGATCGGTGCTCTGTTAGGCGATACTGGAGTTATGGCGCAGTCCGACGACGAGGCATGGAGTGAGCTGAGGGCGTCTGATGCCGACAGGGAGAAGGTGGCTGCCCAGCTCCGCCACCATTTCGAGGTGGGTCGTCTCACCATGGAGGAGATGGACGATCGGCTCGATCAGGCCTACGGAGCACGCACGCTAGGTCAGCTCTACTCGCTCACCAACGATCTTCCCCACGTGAGCGGCGCTCATCCGGTGCTGGAGGGAAGGACCCAAGGCTCGAGCCACCCCGTCGTCCCCGGATCGAACCGGCCCGCGCGCCGCCACCCTTGGCCGGTCATGGTCTCGGTGCTCTCGTACTTGATCATCAGCGCGGTAGCGGTCGTGGCCTGGGCGGTCAGCGGTGGGGGAGGCGGCGGCCACTTCTGGCCGGCTTGGGTGTTTCTCGGTGCGGCCATCGTCTTCGCCAAGAAGGTGTCGCGACAGATCGGGCAGTCTTGAGTCCGGCCCCATCGCGCCGGCCCGAATGGGGCAGCCCGAATGGGGCAAAACGCCCGCCGAAATGACGGCGGGCGCCCTCTGCCGGTGTATAGGGTGGTGCCACCAGAGAAAGGAGGTGGTCCAACTGCACAGTCAAAGTCTTGGGACCCTGGAGGTGGCTGGCCGCTAGGGCGGCCGTCGGACCACCTGGTGAATCCCAGCCAGACACCGCTCGACGAGCCGGTCGGGAGCCGGTCCCGCTCGACGCAGTAGGCGCTCGACGAGTCCTTTCGACAGAAGCTTCTGACATCTGGGGGCGCCGCGGCGCCCCCAGGGTCGCGTCCCGGGCCCGGCCGCTAGCTTTGGCCGGGTGGAGGTCATCTCCGAGGGCCTGAGGCTCCGGGTCCATCTCGCCCGCCCGCCTGGCGAGGCCGGACCGGCCGGGCAGCTCCTGGTCCTCTCGCACGGGTTTCCCGCCGGACCCGTCGGCGTGACCGAGGCCGGCCAGACCTACCTCCAGCTGGCCAACCGCCTTGCGTCGGAGGCCGGTTGGACGGTGCTCAGCTTCAACTTTCGGGGCGCCGGCGAGTCGGAGGGTTCGTTCTCGTTGTCGGGATGGCTGTCGGACCTCGAGGCAGTGGTCGACCACGGGCTCGGGGTGCGAGGCGTCGCCGGTGTGTGGCTGGCGGGTTTCAGCGTCGGCGGCGCCCTGTCGATATGCGCGGCAGGCGAAGACCAGCGGGTGAAGGGTGTGGCGTCGTTCGCGGCTCCCTCCGACTTCGGGTCTTGGGCGTCTGACCCGTTGAGTCTGCTGTCGCGCGCCCGGCACGTTGGCGTGGTGAAGGAAGGCCAACCGGACAACATCGAGGCATGGTCGAAGGAGTTCTCGGAGCTGCGACCGATGGCGCTTGTCGGGAAGATCCCCCCGCGAGCGCTCCTGATTGCCCACGGAAGCGACGACGACGTGGTGGACCCCGCCGCGGCGCGAGCGCTCGCCGCCGAGTCCGACGGACAGGCGGAGCTGCGCATGCTCATGGGAGCGGGCCACCGCCTAAGGCATGACCCGCGTGCGGTCGCGATGCTCCTCGGATGGATGGAACGCCAGCGGCCCTAGCCGCCCGCGAGGGCACGATCGATCGTCGACCTGAGCATTCGCGCGCTGGCAAGGGGGTCCTCCGATTGCGTCAGGTACCTGACCACGACGAAGCGCCGGGCTCCGGCCCGGACCAGATCCGCGACGGAGTCAGGAGCAACTCCGCCCGTGACGAAGAAGGGCCGCGACGTGTGTGAGGCCGCGTGCGCGACGTACCCGGTCCCGGTACCGGGTCTCCCCGGCTTGGTGGGGGTGGGCACAACCGGCCCGGCGGAGACGTAGTCGATCGGCTCGTCCGTGCTGGCACTCAGCTGGTCCGGCGAGTGAGTCGAGAGTCCGACGATCGCCCACTGACCGAGAAGTCGGCGGGCCAGAAGGGGCGGCGCATCGTCCTGGCCCAGGTGGACCCCGTCGGCTCCCACCTCGAGGGCGAGATCGGGCCGGTCGTTGAGGATGAACGGCACTCCGAAGCCTCGGCACACGTCGCGCGCCACCCGTGCTCGCCGGATCAGCGGGCGGGCGTCGAGGGTCTTGTCGCGCAGCTGGACCAGGTCGACCCCGCCCTCGATGCATGCCGTGAGGAAGGAGTCGAGGTCCGGCCTGTCGGGGGTACACAGATAGAGCCGCCGATCGTTCAGGACCGTCCTCATACAGTCGGACGCAGGTACCGGTGGGTCCGCCCGAGAAATCAGGCGCCTTTTGCCGCCTTGGCCCGGGCCTGTGCCTTCATGGCTTGCTTGTGCTGTCGCACGCGGGCCAGCGACTCGGGGCCGTCGATGTCGGCGACAGATCGGTAACTACCTTCCTCTCCAAAATGGCGCGCTACTGCCTCCCATCCCGCGGGCCTGACCCCCATCTGCTTGGCGAGAAACGCGACGAAGATGCCGCGCCTTCTGTTCCCCGAAACCCGGAAGGGACCGCAGGTTGGCAAAGAGCTGCTCCCCGCTCTGGGCAGAGGTCCACACCGAATCGGCGTTGCCGGAGAACCTCTCGACCAAGACCCGGCACATCTCCCGGACCCTTTTGGCCATTGAGGAGGGAAACCGGTGCAGGGCGGGAGGCTGGGAGAAGACCCTGGCGAGCGCGTCGGGGTCCATGTCGGCGATGGCGGCGGCGTCGAGACTCCTCCCTAGCCGCTCTCGCAAGTCGTATGGGGAGTGAAAGGCCTTTTCGAGTGGGACCTGTTGATCGAGGACCATACCGATCAGCAACGCCAGCGGGTCCTCCGACAGGAGCCTGTCGGCGGCGGCGTCCCCCGAGAGGGAGAACTTGTGGGGCATCGGGCTCGATTTTGCCACGTGCGGGCGGACGCCGGCCTCGCAGCGCGATCAGCTGTCGCGAGGGTCCGGCGCGTCGGGATCGATTCCGTACCGTGCCACGGCGTCGGCCACCTCCTCGGGCTTCGCCTCCCCCGTCGCCGCCAGCCCTTGGAGAACGGCGACCACGATGTGAGCAGCATCCGTCTCGAAATGTCGCCTAAGGGCCGCCCTCGTGTCCGACCTTCCGAATCCGTCGGTCCCGAGCGGGCTGAAATGGGCGGGAACCCACCGGGCGACCTGGTCGGGCACGGCCTTCATGAAGTCGGACACGGCCACCACGGGTCCCTCCGTCGACGAGGCGGCCTCGGTCACGTAGGGCACGAGCGCGGGCGCGGTCGGATGAAGCCTGTTGTGGCGCTCGATGGTCAGGGCCTCTTCCCGCAGCGCCTTGTAGGAGGTGACCGACCACGCGTCGGCGCCCACGTCCCATTCCCGGGAGAGGATCTCGCGCGCTTCCATCGCCGCCGACCACGACGGTCCCGAGAACCAGATCGACGCCTTGCGCCGGGGCGATCCTCCGTCCGCTCCTACAGCGGGCCCGGCAAACCTGTACATGCCCCGGATGGTCCCCTCCCTCACCGCGTGGCGCTCCGGACCCTCCGGAAGGCCGGGCATCACGTAGTTCTCGTTGTAGAGGGTGATGTACCAGAAGCGGTCCTCGGGCCACCCTCCGTACATGCGGCGGATGCCGTCTTCGATGATGACCGCCAGCTCGTACGCAAAGGCTGGATCGTAGGCGGACACGTTCGGGATGGCGGAGGCGAGTATGTGGCTCTGGCCGTCCTGGTGCTGGAGCCCCTCGCCGTTCAGCGTGGTCCGGCCGGCGGTGCATCCGAGCATGAACCCGCGGCCGCGCGCATCGCCGAGAGCCCAGGCGAGATCGCCGATTCTTTGGAAGCCGAACATCGAATAGAAGAGATAGAAGGGAATCGTCGGCTCGGCCCAGGTCGCGTAGGAGGTCGAGGCTGCGGTGAAGCTCGCCATGGCCCCTGCCTCGGTGATCCCCTCCTCGAGGATCTGTCCCGTCTCGCTCTCCGCGTACGAAAGCAGCAGGTCGGCATCCACCGGCGTGTAGCGCTGGCCGCCGGCCGCGTAGATCTTGACCTCCTTGAACAGCGCGTCCAGGCCGAAGGTTCGTGCCTCGTCGGGGATGATAGGGACGATCCTCCGTCCCGCCCCGGGGTCGCGGACCAGCGCCCGGAGGAGCCGTGCGAAGGCCATGGTGGTGGACACGGCCTGGCCGCCTGAGCCGCTGAGAAGCTCGCCGTAGGCACACTCGGCCGGGAGCTCGATGGACCGGGGCCTCACCACTCTCTTGGGCAGTGAGCCGTGGAGAATCTTGCGGCGCGCCATCAGGTACTCGTATGCGGGCGATCCCTGCGGCGGCCGGTAGTAGGGAGGCAGGTCGTCGTCGAGGGCCTGGTCGGGGATCTCCTCCTGGAGGAACAAGCGGTCGCGCAGCGCGAGCAGCTGAGGCTTGGTCATCTTCTTGATCTGATGGGTCGCGTTCCGGGCCTCGATCTCGGGACCAAGGGTCCACCCCTTGATGGTCTTGGCGAGGATCGCGGTCGGCGTGCCCTCGTTCTCGTTGGCCGCCTTGTAGGCCGCATAGAGCTTGCGGTAGTCGTGCCCCCCTCGTGGCAGCGCCTGCAGCTCGTCGTCGCTCAGATGCTCGACCATCTTGCGAAGGCGCGGGTCGGGGCCGAAGAAATGCTCCCGGATGTAGGCGCCTGACTCGACGGCGTACTTCTGGAAGTCGCCGTCCACGGTGGTGTTCATCTTGTTGAGTAGGACGCCGTCGACGTCCCTGGCGAGGAGATCGTCCCACTTCGATCCCCAGATGACCTTTATGACGTTCCAGCCGGCCCCCCTGAACGTCGCTTCCAGCTCCTGGATGATCTTTCCGTTCCCGCGCACGGGCCCGTCCAGGCGTTGCAGGTTGCAGTTGACGACGAACATGAGGTTGTCGAGACCCTCCCTGGCGGCGAGCGACAGGCCGCCCAGCGTCTCGGGCTCGTCGATCTCGCCGTCTCCAACGAAGCACCACACCCGGGAGCCGCTGGTGTCGGCGAGCTGACGGCTCATCAGGTACCGGTTGAACCTGGCTTGGTACACGGCGGTGATGGGACTGAGCCCCATCGACACCGTTGGGTATTCCCAGAAGTCCGGCATCAGCCGGGGATGCGGGTAGGAGGACAGGCCGCCCCCCGCGATCTCCTGGCGGAAGTGGTCGAGCTGGTCGGTGCCAAGCCTTCCCTCCAGGAAGCCTCTGGCGTAGATGCCAGGCGAAGCGTGTCCCTGGATGAAGACCTGGTCCCCCGCGGTCCCGTCGTTCTTGCCGCGGAAGAAGTGGTTGAACCCGACTTCGTAGAGGGCGGCGGAGCTGGCGTAGGTCGCCAGGTGGCCACCGATGCCCTCCGAGCGGTGGTTGGCCCGCGTGACCATCGCCGCCGCGTTCCACCGTATGTAGGCGCGGATCCGGCGTTCCATGTACTCGTCGCCCGGGAACCACGGCTCGGCGTCGGCGGGAATCGTGTTGACGTAGGGCGTGGAGACGGTGGCGGGGAAGCCCACCTGTGAGGCCCGGGCCCTCTCGAGGAGCTTCATCAGGAGGAATCGGGCCCGGCTACGTCCGTGCGTGTCGACCACCGCGTCGAAGGAGTCGAGCCACTCCGAGGTCTCGACCGGATCCGTGTCCGGGAGCTGGTGCGAGAATCCGTCGAATATCACGCTCCTCACGATCGTACCCGGGAGGAGGCAAGCTGGATCCGTGGAGACTTCGGTTTACACGGACGGCGCGTGCCTGGGGAACCCGGGTCCCGGGGGCTGGGCCTGGTTGATACCCGGGGGTAGGTTCGAGAGCGGATCGGATCCCTGGTCGACCAATCAGCGGATGGAGGTCACCGCCGTGCTGGAGGCGCTGAGGGCCATCGACGGACCGGTGAAGGTGCTGAGCGACTCCACCTACGTGGTCAACTGCTTCCGGCAGCGCTGGTGGGAGGGTTGGATCCGCAGAGGTTGGCGCAACTCCAAGGGACAGCCGGTCGCCAACCAGGACCTGTGGGCGCCGCTCATCGACGTCGTGACGAGAAGGGGGCTCGGGTCCGTGCAGTTCCGGTGGGTAAAGGGACACGCCGACGACGGCCTCAACGCGCTGGCGGACAGTCTCGCCAACGAGGCCGCACGGACACAGGCGGGTCAGAGCGGATCGGCACCCCCGGGGCCGTCGACGCTGCCCCCTCGCGTCTGAGCCACGGAGCTCTGAGCCATGGGACGTATCGCCGGTGTCGACGCCGGGGGCACATTCACCGACGCCGTGGACGAGACCGGGAGCTTCCTGAAGGTGGCCTCTACCCCCGGGAGCCCTTCGGAGGCCGTGTCGGCCAGCTTGGGCCGCTTGGTGCCTGCGCGAGACGCGATGCTCGCCGCCCTCGCCCACGGCACCACGGTTGCCACGAACGCTCTCCTGGAGCGCTCCGGCGCCAGAGTCGCGCTCGTCGTCAACGAGGGCTTCGGCGACATGATCGAGATCGGCAGGCAGGATCGACCATCGCTGTACGACCAGTGGGCCGACAGGCCCGAGCCGCTCGTGGCTAGATCGCTTCGCTACGAGATCGCCGGCCGCCTCGGGGCCGACGGGAAACAGGTCGTTCCGTTGGGTGACGTGCCAGAGATAGCGGGGGCTGACAGCGTAGCGATCTGCCTGCTGCACTCCGATCTCGACGACGCCCACGAGCGCCGGGTCGAGGCCGAGCTGTCATCTCGCGGAATGGACGTGTGCAGGTCGAGCGCGGTCTCCCCCGAGTTCCGCGAGTACGAGAGGGCCTCGACGACGACCCTCAACGCCTACCTGCGACCCGTGTGTCGCGCCTACCTCAGGGACCTCGAGCCATTGGCCGAGCAAGTTGTCGTCATGACCTCGGCCGGGGGCCTGGTGCCCCTTGCGGAAGCGGCCGAGCGTCCGGTGACCCTGTTGCTTTCCGGGCCTGCCGCGGGGGCGAGGGCGGGAGCGGCGGCAGCCGTCGCCGCCGGGTTCCCGGACGCCGTGACCTTCGACATGGGGGGCACCAGCACCGACCTCTGCCTGATCCGCGGCGGGAGGCCGGAGCCGGCAGCGCAGAGGGCTGTGGCCGGACTCCCGGTTCGCCTTCCCGCGCTCGACATTCACACGATCGGGGCCGGTGGCGGATCCATAGCCCGGGTCGACCCGGGTGGCGCCCTCGTGGTCGGGCCGCAGTCCGCCGGCGCGCGACCGGGCCCCGCCTGCTACAGGCTTGGTGGTCGCCACGCCACGGTCACCGATGCGGACCTGGTGGCCGGGCGCATTCCGGCGGGGAGGGCCTTCGGGTCCATGGGTTCGGCCGCCGGCCGCATGCCCGCCCTCGACCCGGACGCGGCCGCGGCTGCACTGGGGCGTGCCGGTGTTAGCGCCGCGGCGGTGATAAGCGTGGCTGACGCCGCGATGACCCAGGCGCTTCGCGTCGTCACCGTCGAGCGCGGGGTGGACCCGCGCGGGCTGGCTCTTGTCGCGTTCGGCGGGGCGGGGCCCTTGCACGCGTGCGCCCTCGCCGAGGCTCTGGGTATGGAGGTCGTCGTCGTCCCGCCGCGCGCCGGCGTGCTGTCAGCGGTGGGCTTGCTGTGCTCGCCCCGACAGGTCGACCTTGTGCGCTCGTGGCACCGTTGCGAGACGCCAAACCAAGGCCCCTCTCTGGAAGAGACCCTCGCCGAGCTCGGGGGCCAAGCCAGGGAGTCGATAGCCGGCGGGAGCCCCGGAGACGGGCGGGCGACCGAGCCGATCGTCGAGACCTCGGTCGACTGCCGCTACGAAGGTCAGAGTCACGAGCTCACCGTCGCCTCGGTGGAAGACTTCGAGGAGGAGCACAAGAGGCGCAACGGGTACGCCCGATCCGGGAACGTCATCGAGGTAGTCGCGCTCCGAGCGCGGGCGACCGTGCCCGGACCGCTGACCCTCGAGGACCTGCCCGAGGTGAAGGGTCGTTCGGACGCGATCGGCCCGTGCGCGCTGGCCGAGCCGGATTGCACCGTGTGGCTGGCGGAGGGCTGGCGGGCGGAGACGGACCCGGCCGGCTCGTGGGTGCTCCGTCGCCGGTGAGCTCCCGAAGGGGACCGGTCGGCCGTCCACTCGGAGATCGTGTGAGACAGGGGGCGGATCCGGCCGGCCTGCAGGTTCTGATCCACCGGCTGACAGGGGTGGCCGACGAGATGGGCGCTGTCCTGAGACGGGGGGCGTTCAGCTCCAACATCAAGGAACGGGCCGACTGCTCTGCGGCCTTGTTCACCGCTGCTGGGGAGTTGTTGGTGCAAGCCGAGCACATCCCCGTCCATCTGGGCTCCATGCCTGCGTCCGTGGCGGCGGCCATCGATGCGTCGGCGCGGCTCGGCCGGCCTCTCGGAGCCGGCGAGCAGCTGATGCTCAACGACCCCTTCCAGGGTGGCACCCACCTCAACGACCTCACGCTGGTATCCCCTTGCCATGCCGGAGGAGCACTGGTCGGGTGGGTGGCCAACCGTGCCCATCATGCGGACGTGGGGGGCATGGTCGCGGGGTCGATTCCTCCGGAGGCGACCGAGATCTATCAGGAGGGCCTACGCATCCCACCCGTCCTGGTCGACGGGAGTCTGGTCGATGTGCTGTGTGCCAACTCCCGGACGCCGGAGGAGCGGCGGGGCGATCTCGATGCGCAGGTCGGGGCCAACTTGCTGGGCGTCAGCCGCATGTCGGAGATCGTCGTCGCGGGCGCGGACCTCGATGCGGTTTGTGACTACGGGGAGAGGCGGATGCGCGCCGCCCTCGAGTCGCTGCCCGAAGGGACCTGGAGGTTCACCGACGTGCTCGACCCGTCGGGTCTGGGTGGGTTGGGAGGTGGGGCGGCCCCTCGTATCGCCGTGGCGCTTCGGGTCGGGCGCGATCACGTGGTCTTCGACTTCAGCGGCACGTCGCCCCAACAGCCCGGCAACGTGAACGCCGTGGAGGCGGTCACCGTCAGTTCTGTTGCGTTCGCGATTCGCTCTGTGACAGACCCGACCATCCCGGCGAACGGTGGAGCTTTGCGGCCGGTAGAGGTCATAGCGCCGCCGGGGACCCTCGTGGCGGCCCAACCGCCCGCGGCGGTGGGAGCGGGCAACGTGGAGGTGAGCCAAAGGGTCGCTGACACCTGCATGGGTGCTCTCGCTCAAGCCGTCCCCGAGAGGGTCGCGGCAGCAGGCCAGGGCACCATGAACAACGTGATGATCGGCGGTCGAGGTTGGGTCTACTACGAGACCGTCGGCGGCGGGCAGGGTGGTCGCCCGGGCAGGCCGGGGATGAGCGGGGTGCATGTGGGAATGACCAACACGCTCAACACGCCGGTGGAGGCCCTGGAGCGGTCGTTCCCGGTCAGGGTCCGCAGGTACAGGCTGCGCCACTCGAGCGGGGGTGACGGCAGGTGGAGAGGCGGAGAGGGGATCGAGCGCGAGCTGGAGGCGCTCGAGGCCATGACGGTGTCTTTGGTGACTGACCGACGTTCTGTCGGGCCCTGGGGCCTGGCCGGAGGCAGGGCGGCAATGCCCGGAGAGAACTGGCTGCTTCCCGGGGGGGACGAGCGGTCCGCCAGGCGGCTACCCGGCCGGGTGACCCTCGTCCTCGAGGAGGGCGACGTACTCAGGATGCTCACGCCCGGAGGGGGAGGCTACGGCGAGCCCCCGGCAACCCGACAGGGCCGGCCAGAGGACGGCTGACGAGGACCCGTTGCCACTGACGAGCACCCGTTGCCACTGACGAAGCCACTGTCGAGGACCCGTTGCCACTGTCGAGGACTTCCACCTCGAGAGCATGCCACTGACGAGGACCCGTTGACACGTTGCCATTACAGTGCGCGCCCATGCGGATCGACGGAGTAGCCGCGGTGGTGAGCGGCGGCGCCTCCGGGCTCGGTGAGGCCACCGTCCGGAAGCTGACAGCGGCCGGAGCGCTGTGCACGATCATGGATCGCAACGCCGCCCTCGGCACCATGCTGGAAAAGGAGCTCGGCAAGTCCGCGACCTTCTTCGAAGTCGACGTGGGCGACGAGGACCAGGTACGGGCGGCGGTTGACGCCGCTGCCGGATCGGGACCGCTGCGAATAGCTGTCAACTGCGCGGGAATAGGGGCCGCCAGCAGGGTCATCGGGCGGGACGGCACTCCCCACGATCTTTCCACCTTCGAGCGCGTGCTCAAGGTGAACGTCATGGGGACCTTTAACGTGATCCGCATGGCCGCCTCAGCCATGACGAGGACAGAGCCTCTGGAAGACGGCGAGCGGGGCGTCATAGTCAACACCGCCTCGATCGCGGCGTTCGAAGGTCAGATCGGCCAAGTCGCCTACTCGGCGTCCAAAGGCGCGATCGTCGGCATGACCCTGCCCGCTGCCCGCGACCTCGCCACGGTCGGGGTCCGCGTGATCACGATCGCGCCCGGGCTCATGGACACTCCCCTGTTGGGCCAGCTTCCCGAGGAGGCGAGGGCGTCACTGGGCTCGGGTGTCCCGTTTCCCAGAAGGCTGGGAGTCCCCGAAGACTTCGCCGGGCTGGTAGCGCACGTGTGCGAGAACCCTTACCTAAACGGCGAGGTCGTGCGTCTCGACGGCGCCTTGAGGATGCCGCCCCGCTGAGGCCTCGGCCGGCGTGGGTGGGCGCGGGCGGGGTGGGAGAACAGATTCCTGTTTTGCGCCCATACGAGTCATCCCCACCGAGAGTCAGATCGATGTTCACTCAAAGTGGGTTGCGTCGTCTTTGACTGATATGCGCGGAAAAACCACATGCACTAGGGCGCACTATCCTCCGCTCCATGCGCTACGTGGAGGCAGGCGGCGTCAAGCTGTCAGTGATCGGACTGGGGACCTGGCAGTTCGGCTCCAGGGAATGGGCCTACGGAGCCGACTACGCCGAAAGGGACGCGCTTGTCATAACGGCCAAGGCCCTCGACTTGGGGATCAACCTGGTCGACACCGCCGAGATATACGCGTTCGGGCGTTCCGAGCGAATAGTGGGTCGGGGCATCTCAGGGCGGCGCGATGAAACGTTCATCGCCACCAAGATCTTTCCGGTGATGCCGATCGCTCCCATCGTCGTGTGGCGTGCGCGGGCCAGCGCCGTGCGGTTGGGCGTCGACCGCATCGACCTGTACCAGCTGCACTGGCCCAACCCGGCGGTCCCCCTCGCCGTCACGATGTCCGCGATGGCGGACTTGCAGCGCCAGGGACTGGTGGGTCATGTGGGTGTGAGCAACTACTCCCTCGAGCGGTGGCAGCAGGCGGGCCAGGCGCTGGGCGGCCCTGTCCTTTCGAACCAGGTCTCATACAGCCTGCTCCGCAGGCAACCGTCCAGGGACCTGGTGCCTTGGGCCCAGAGAGAGGATCGAGTGCTGATCGCCTACAGCCCAGTCGCCCAAGGCGTCCTCTCGGGCCGCTACGGGGTCGGCAACAAGCCGGCCGGGATGAGGGCCAGCGCCACGCTCTTTCTCGACGAGAACCTTCAAAGGGTGAGCCCACTGATCGCGGCTTTGAGAGACGTGGCGAAGTCACACGACGTCACCCCCGCCCAGATCGCCCTGGCGTGGGTGGTCCACCCTCCCAACGTGGTGGCCATCCCCGGAGCCAGCAGCGTCGCCCAGGTGGAGGCCAACGCCGCCGCGGCCGACATCGAGCTCACGGAAGAGGAGTACCGGCACCTGACGGGGACCGCCGAGTCCCTGGACCTCGTGACCGGGCCCGCGGCCATGCCGATGAAGGTCAGGGCGCGACTGGGTAGGACCTGACCTCGAGCAGGCGGGAAAGCAGGTCCGCATACTCGAGTAACTGGCGGTCGCCGAGGAACCTTTCGACCACCCGCTGATGCGCCCCCTCACCGAGGCGTCGGGCGAGGGGGCGGTCGCGCAGCAACATGGACACCGCCCGGCCGAACGCCTCGAGGTCCTCGGGGTCCATGACGAGTATTCCGGTCTCGCCGTCAACGATCTGAGAAGGGATGCCGCCGACAGCGCTGGCCACCACAGGCCTCGCCTTCCACATGGCCTCGGCGACCGTCAGTCCGAAGCCTTCAGTCAGGCTCTTTTGGGCGACCACGGCCGCGTGGCGTTGAAGCGCGTTCACGACTGCTGCGTTGGCCTCGACGTCCCCGGTCGGCAGGATCGCCAGTCTCACCCGCCTTCGTAGCGTGACCGGCAAGGAACGCCACCCCTGGATGCATTCGTCGAGCACCTCTTGGCCTTCAGGGTCGTCGGTGACTCCGCTGACCTCGGGACCGGCAAGCACCAGGACGGACTCCGCGACGTCGACTGCCCCCGCAAACGACCTCATCACCCCCGCCATGTCCTTCAGGCGATCCCACCTGGACACCTGCAGAACCAGCGGAGCGGCGGGATCGATCGGACCGCCCTCCCCGACGATCTCAGCTCCCGCGGATACGACGCCGGTGCTCCCGTCGCGGTTGGGAAAGGTGGGCGGGACCGAGACGCCATCCCCGTCGAGCAAGCCCGTGCGAGCCAGGATCGAATGGACGGTTGCGGAAGAGAGGTGCTCGTTCTTCGGTGAGAAGGGGTCCACCGACGGCTCGATGATCCCGAGCCGCTCCGCGGGCACCCATTCGGGCGCGTACTTGCGTAGCGAGAACACGTACGCGTCCGCCTCGTCCAGATACGGTCGCAGAAAGTCCCAGGCCGCCTCCACCAAGGCGTTGGTCTGTTCCGCCCCTATGTGACAGCGCCAGACGACGGTCACCCCGAGACGCTTGAGCATCCCGACGAGGCCCGCGGTCTGAGGGTCGTGAGCAATGACGACGTCCCCCGGACGCACGAAGGCTGGAAGATCGCGGCTGGTTCCGTCTCATGGTCCGCTCGTACATCCGGTGCTCGGCTCGCCCTAGCCCTCCGCCGTCGCCGGAGTACCCGTGGCACCAGTTATGGATGCGTTTTGTCACCTCGAAGAACGGGGGATCGCCGTCGATGACGAGCCATCGTGCGTCCACTCCGGCCCCCATCGCGTAGGCGACCAGCACCTCGAGCATCTCGGCGACGCCGCCACCCCGCGCGGTCGAGTTGATGTTCCATACCTTCGTGCCTTCCAGTTGGGAAGCGGTTGCGGCGGCCACCGCCATGAGCTTGCGGGCGCGCGCCTCGTCAATCACCTTGGAGAAGCGCGCGAGCTCGAGAGGCTCCACGATGACCTCGCGCATGGTCCTCCTCGGTGTCTGTCAGGGTCTTTGTCTCGGAGTCTCGACGGCGTCTCACCGGCCGCCGGAACCCAGGCCATCTTGGCCGACGACGCAGTCATCTTGGCCGACGACGCGGTCATCTTGGCCGACAACCGGTCATCTTGGCCGACAACGTGGCAGACAGCCAGGTAGCCTGCCTGCGCGTGCCCTTTCTTGGGCTCTGGGTGCACCGCTCAAGCGGCGGTGGCGCCTCACTAGGCTGTCTCGGGACCCTTTCGGAGGTGGTACCAACGCCCGAGCAGTTCGACGTCGTCATAATCGGCGGGGGGCCCGGAGGCTACTCGGCGGCCCTATACGGCGCCGCAGCCGGCTTGTCCATCGCCGTCGTCGAAAAGGACAAGGTGGGCGGTACCTGCCTGCACAGGGGCTGCATCCCTGCCAAGCAGTTCCTCGAGACGGCGAGCGTCTTTCGCAGCGTCGCGGGAGCCAAGGAGTTCGGCATCCTCGCCAGCCAGCCGACGGTGGATTTTGCAAGCAGCCAGGCGAGGAAGGTCAAGGTCGTCGAACAGCTCTGGAAGGGCCTGGCCGGGCTGATGAAGCAACGCAAGATAGCGGTCGTCCAGGGCACGGGAAGGCTGGACTCCGACCGCAGCGTGAAGGTGGACGGTGACGACGGTCACACGGAGCTGGTAGGGAGGCAGGTGATCCTCGCCACAGGGTCGGCCCCCAGGACCCTTCCCGGCTTCGACGTGGACGGGCGTCTGGTGATGACCTCGGACGAGGTGCTCGAGCTCGAAGAACTTCCACGATCTGTGGTGGTCATCGGTGGGGGAGCGGTCGGATGCGAGTTCGCCTCGATGATGTCCGATCTCGGGACCCAGGTCACCGTGCTCGAAGCCCTTCCGCAGCTGCTACCCGGATGCGACCCGGACGTCGTAGCCGTAGTCGCCCGCTCGTTCAAGAGGCGTGGCATCGACGTGCGAACCGGAGTGGTCGTCAATGGTCATGCGCCCAACGGCAGGGGAACCACCGTGTCCTTCGGAGAGGGCGACGAGGTGGCCGCGGACGCGGTGGTCGTCTCGGTCGGGCGGCGGCCTCTCAGCGAGGGATTGCAGGACAGAGACACTGAAGTCGACCTGGACGAGCGCGGCTTCGTCCGGGTGGACGAGTACATGCGGACCGCCTCTCCGGGCGTCTACGCCGTGGGGGACCTGGTCGACACGCCTCAGCTTGCCCATGTGGGCTTCGCCGAGGGGATGCTGTGCATAAGACAGATCCTCGGAGAGCCAGCGACACCGGTCGACTACTCGAGAGTCCCATGGGGGATCTACTGCCATCCCGAGGTGGCCTTCGCCGGACCCTCCGAGCAGACAGCCCGTGAGGCCGGATTCGACGTCGTCGTCAAGAAGGATCCCTTCGGCGGCAACAGCCGAGCGCGAATCATGGGAGATACCGACGGTCTCGTGAAGGTCATCGCTGAACGGGGGGCTGCTGGAGCGTCCGGGCGCACCGGGCGCATCCTCGGTGTGCACATGGTCGGTCCGCTGGTGACCGAGCTACTGTCGCCCGGCTACTTGGCACTCAACTGGGAGGCCACCCCGGACGAGGTCGCCCAGTTCGTCCAGCCGCATCCTTCTCTCTCCGAGAATTTCGGTGAGACGGTGCTGGCCTTGACCGGAAGAGGACTGCACGTTGGCTGACATCACGATGCCCCAGCTCGGAGAGACCGTGACAGAGGGCACGATCACCCGTTGGCTCAAGGCGGTCGGCGACGAGGTCCACCAAGACGAGGTCCTCTTCGAGGTGTCGACCGACAAGGTCGACTCGGAGGTGCCGTCGACGGCCTCGGGCTTCCTGGCGGAGGTTCTGGTCCCCGAGGGGGAGACCGTGGACGTGGGGGCGCGCCTTGCCGTCATCACCGAGGAGCCTCCGGCCGGCGACGGTGCCAAGGGGACGGGACAAGGTGAGCAGGCGCGCCAGGAGCCCCCTCCCGCCGCCGAATCCCGTGGCGAGGAGCCAACCGCGACACCACCCCCTCGAGTGGAGCCGAACGAGCCTGCGACGTACGAGGCTCCTCGTGCCGTATCCGGATCCAACGGCCAGCTGCTGTCGCCGGTCGTTCGCAGGCTGATGAGCGAGCACGCCATTGACCCCGGAGACGTCCGGGGCACGGGGCCGGGCGGCCGCATCACCCGTGGCGACGTTCTCGCGCTCGTAGATGCCAGACAGGGCGCGGAAGCGCCGACTACAGCACAAGCGCCCACTAAAACTGCTCCTGAGGCACCCGCACGTCGACCCGAGGCGCCAACACCGTCGGGTGGCGACGAGGTGGTTCCCTTCACCAACATCCGTCGTCGCACGGCTGAGCACATGGTGCGCTCCAAGGCGACGTCGGCGCACACGCTCACTGCGGTAGAGGCCGATTTTGAGAACATCGACCGGATACGAGGTGCCGAGCGCACGCGCTTCAAGGAAGAAGAAGGAATTAGCCTCACCTACCTTCCGTTCGTGCTCCGAGGGGTGGTCGAGTGCCTGCGGGCCTACCCGCGCCTGAACGCATCTGTGGGCGAGGATGCCTTGATTCTCCATCACGGACTCCACATCGGGATCGCCGTCGACCTGGATGCCGAGGGGCTGATCGTTCCCGTCATCCACGACGCCGACACCATCCGTCTCCCGGCGCTCGCCAGGGAGATCGCGGACCTGGCTGCAAGCGCACGCTCGCGACGGCTGACCGCGGACGACATCAGCGGGGGCACGTTCACGATCACCAACCCCGGGCCCCTAGGGACCTTGTTCACGGTTCCGATCATCAATCAGCCTCAGGTGGCGATCCTTTCCACCGATGGGATCAAGCGCCGGCCCGTCGTGGTGACCGGGCCCGACGGAGCAGAGAGCATCGGTATACATCCAGTCGGAATCCTCGCACTCTCCTACGATCACCGGGCGATCGACGGGGCATACGCCTCGGCGTTCCTGGGCAAGCTGCGAGAGGTGATCGAGACCCGCGACTGGTCGCAGGAGCTGTAGGGTCGGCGTGTCCGCGGCCTTGCACGTTCGCTGGCTCGGGCGGGTTCGTTACCGCGACGCACACGCACTCCAGCGGTCACTCCATCGAACGAGTGATGAGAACTACTTGCTCCTGCTCGAGCATCCGCACGTCTACACCTTGGGGGTCCGCGCCAAGGCGAGCCACCTGATGGTTGACCCACCAGATGTGGGCGCGGAGCTCGCCGAGGCTGACCGCGGCGGTGATGTCACCTACCACGGCCCGGGGCAGCTGGTGGCGTATCCCATATTGAACGTGCCCATGGGCTCCGCGGCCGTCCCCACCTTCGTGCACGGCGTCGAGCAGGTCGTGATCGACACGCTCCATCGGCTGGGCCTGAGCTCGGCCGGCCGGCTCCCGGGCTATCCCGGAGTGTGGATGGGCTATGACGGCCCGAGCCCTCGCAAGATCTGTGCCGTGGGCGTGCGCGTGACCAAGAGACGGTCTATGCACGGTCTGGCACTCAACGTGGCGCCGGACATGACCATGTTCGAGCACATCGTGCCATGTGGGATTCCTGACAAGGCCGTTACATCCGTCATGGCCGAGGGCCTAGATGTTGGAATGGCCGAGGTGGCCGATGCCCTGGTGCACTCGGCTGCGAACCAGTGGTCTCCCCATGTCCCGATCGACCGCCAGGACGTCGCAAGTGACCGGGGCGCGCGGGTCCGCAACCCCGGGCGCGTGGACATTCGGCTGAGCTCCCAATGGGGAAGCAGTCTCGAGCGCCGCCTGGCCAAGGCGGGGGTGGACCCTTCTTCGGGAGAGCCGTTGTCGGCTCGCAAGCCCGAGTGGCTGCGTGCGAAGGCCACGATGGGCCCCGAGTACACGTCGCTCAAGCGCACCCTCTCCAGCCTCCGTCTCGTGACTGTGTGCGAGGAGGCGGGGTGTCCCAACATCTTCGAGTGCTGGGCGGAGGGCACGGCCACGTTCATGATCAACGGCGAGAGGTGCACCCGGGCTTGCGGGTTCTGCCTGGTAGACACCCGTCGCCCCGGGCCCCCCGATCGTGAAGAGCCCGAGCGGGTGGCGGAGGCCGTCAGAAGGATCGGTCTGGCTCACGTGGTGGTCACCGCGGTTGCGCGCGACGACCTTGACGACGGAGGCGCGACCTCGTTTGCGGCGACCATCGAGGCGGTCCGCCGGCAGAGCCCGAGGGCGTCGGTTGAGGTGCTGGTACCGGACTGCAAGGGTGACCCGGACGCCCTTGGCGCGATCTTCGACGCCCGGCCCGACGTGTTGAACCACAACCTGGAGACCGTGGCACGTCTACAGCGTGCCGTACGGCCCTCGGCATCCTATTCACGCAGTCTGGCCGTGCTGGGTAGGGCGAGCGAGGCCGGTCTTCTAACCAAGTCAGGCCTCATACTCGGCATGGGGGAGGAAGAGGACGAGGTGATTGCCTCACTCGGCGACCTGAGGGCGGTCGGTGTGGACATCGTCACCCTCGGCCAGTATCTGAGGCCGAGCGCGAAGCACCTGCCGGTGGTCAGGTGGTGGGGTCCGGAGGACTTCGAGCGCATCAAGTGGGCGGCGGAGGAAATGGGCTTCGCCCATGTGCAGGCGTCGCCCTTGACGCGATCGAGCTATCACGCCAAGCAGGCGGCTACCTCTGCGGAGGCGGGCCTGTCATCGGTGCCGGCGTCATGAGCCGCGCGCCAGCCGTCAGGGGCGGTGGGGGCACGGCTCGCGCCGAGCGGATGGAGAGGGCAAGGGATCGCATGCGCCACCTGGGTGTGGAGGCCCTGGTGCTCTCGCACGGTGCGGACATGCCCTGGCTTTGCGGATACGAGGCCATGCCCCTCGAGCGACTGACCCTGCTCGTGGTGCCGGCGGACGATACCGCCACCCTGCTCGTGCCGGCCTTGGAGGCCCCACGCGTCGTCCATGAGGCCAATCTCTTCGCTCTCAGCGTGTGGGGCGAGTCCGAGAGCCCCGTAGCCCTGGCGGCGAAGCTCGTCGGCTCGCGGCGGTCTCTGGCGGTCTCCGACCGGGCGTGGGCATCCACCCTTATGGACCTTCGCTCAGCCTTGCCCGACGCGACCTGGCGCAAGGCCTCCGAAGTGACCTCGCCGCTTCGGGCGGTGAAGGATCATGAAGAGCTATGGGCGTTGCGCCTCGCCGCCAAGGCGGCTGACCGCGTGGCGGCAGCGTTGGTGGGTGGCGAGATCGCGCTTTTGGGACGCACCGAGGCTGACGTGTCCGCCGAGATCTCCGAGAGGCTGCTTGCCGAGGGTCATGAGAGGGTCAATTTTGCGATCGTTGGCAGCGGACCCAACGCGGCCAGTCCCCATCACCAACCAGGAGCGCGCACGATCGGACGGTGCGAGACCGTCGTGTGTGACTTCGGCGGCGCCTTCTCTCCGGACGGGGGACCCGGCTACTGCTCGGACATCACCCGGACGGTGGTGACGGGGGACCCCCCGGCGAATGTGAGGCAGCTGTACGCCGTCCTGAGGGAGGCGCAGGAGAGTGCGGTAGCCGCCGCCCGGGTGGGACGGCCCTGCGAGGAGGTCGACGCGGTGGCCCGGGAGGTGATCTCCGGCGACGGCTTCGGCGAGTGCTTCATTCACCGGACCGGCCACGGAATCGGTCTCGAGGAGCACGAAGACCCCTACATCGTCACAGGCAACAAGACGCCCCTGGCGCCGGGCCACGCCTTTTCGGTAGAGCCGGGCATCTACGTGGCCGGAAGCCACGGGGCCCGGTTGGAGGACATCGTTGTGGCCACCGAACGCGGGCCGGAGTCGCTCAACAAGGTGGAGCACGACCTGGCGGTCGTGGAGGCGTAGAAGAGCCGTGGAGGCCTAGAAGGGGCGATGGATCTGGGTCTTGGCGGCCGGGTGGCGCTCGTCACCGCCGCGTCGCGTGGCTTGGGGCTGGCCTCAGCCCTTGCGCTCGCCTCCGAGGGCGCCAACGTCGTGATCTCCGCAAGGGGCGAGGATCGTCTCGCCGAAGCAGAGAAGGAGCTGATCGAGGCGGGAAGGACGAGCCCGGCAGGAAAGGTCGAGGTGATGTCGGTCGTCGGCGACGTGACCCGCCCAGAAGTGCCGGGTCAGCTCGCCGCCGCCGCGGCGCGCCAGTTCGGGCAGCTCGACATCCTCGTGGCGAACGCCGGCGGTCCGCCGCCCGGGCGTGCGCTCGAGATCGGCGAAGAAGCGCTCAGCGCAGCCTTGAACGCCAACCTTCGCGCCTCTGTCCGGCTCGTAGGCGCTTGCGTGCCCCACATGCGACGGCGCGGGTGGGGTCGTATCTGTTGCATCTCGTCGTACTCCATCAAGCAGGCCCTCGCGGCACTCGCCCTTTCCAACACGGCCAGGGCCGGGCTGTGGGCATGGGCCAAGACGGCTGCGGCCGACCTCGCCCCCGAGGGAATAACACTCAACCTGGCCTGTCCGGGTCCTCACGCGACCGATCGGATGCTCGAGCTCGGTGGCGGTGGGCCGATGGGGGATCCTTCGGACTTCGGGAAGGTCGTCGCCTTCCTTTGCTCGGAGCCCGCGGCGTTCGTCAACGGTGCGGCGGTGGTCGTCGACGGCGGAGCGACGCTGGCCCTCTAGCGGGCTACGAAGTACTTGGCGCGGGGGTGGTGGCAGATTATGGCCGAGGTGGTCTGCTCGGGCTGAAGCTGGAAGCCCTCGCTCACGCTCACGCCTAGTCGCTCGACATCGAGCAGCTCGGCCACCTTGGCGTTGTCCTCCAGGTCGGGGCACGCCGGGTAGCCCCACGAGTAACGTCCGCCCCGGTACTGCTGCCGGAACAACCCGAGAAGGGTCGGGCCGTCCTCAGCGGCGAAGCCCCACTCCTCACGGATGCGGCGGTGCCAGTACTCGGCGAGAGCCTCGGCCATCTCCACCCCGAGGCCGTGGAGCGTCAGGTAGGACCGGTACTCGTTGGCGGCGAAGAGCTTTGCCGTGCGCTCCGACACCGCGGGGCCCATCGTCACCACGTGGAATGCCGCCCAATCCGGCTCACCCGACTCGACCGGGCGGAAGAAGTCGGCGATGCAGAGCCACGGCTCTGCACTCTGCCGGGGAAAGCTGAACCGGGTCCACTCCACGTCCCGGTCCTCGTCCTTCCAGATCACCAGGTCGTCGCTCTCGGCGTTGGCGGGGAAGTAGCCCCACGCGACCTGAGGTACCAGCACGCCGCTCGACTTCGCGTCAGCAAGCTGCTCCCGCAGCACCGCGCGCACACGGATCTTGAAGTCCTGATCGCTCTCGTCAGGCTCCGGCCGGTAGCCCCATTGGTTGCGGAACAGGGCTGTTTCGTTGAGATAGGCGGCGATGTCGTCAATGGCGATCCCGCGTGCCACCTGGCTGCCGACAAAAGGTGGGCTGAAGATCTCGTTGTCCATGGAGGCTTCCGGCGACCGGTTCGGAATCTCTCCCAGGGCACCGCGAGCGGCTCGTTGCTCGCTCTTGCGGGGAGGGAGATTGCGGCCACCGGGCTTGCGGCCAAAGTCGTGATCATCTTCGCCGCTGCGCTTCATCTCTATGAGACGGTCCATGGTGCGCAGACCCTCGAAGGCGTCCTTGCCGTAGAAGAGCCGACCCGTGTAGACGTCTCGGAGATCCCTCTCGACATAGCTACGCGTGAGCGCCGCGCCGCCGAGCAGCACCGGTAGATGGGCCAACCCGCGTTCGTTCATCTCTTCCAGGTTCTCGCGCATGATCAAGGTGGATTTCACGAGCAGGCCGCTCATGCCCAGAGCGTCGGCATTCACCTCCTCGGCCTTGGTGATCATCTCGTTCACCGCCACCTTGATACCGAGGTTGTGCACGTCGTAGCCGTTGTTCGTGAGAATGATGTCCACGAGGTTCTTGCCGATGTCGTGCACGTCGCCCTTCACGGTCGCCAGGATGATGCTCCCTTTGCCACCCTGATCGCTTCTCTCCATGTGGGGCTCCAGGTAGGAGACGGCAGTTTTCATCGTCTCGGCCGATTGAAGCACGAAGGGCAATTGCATCTCGCCCGAGGCGAACAGGTCACCAACCACCTTCATGCCCGACAGAAGGATGTCGTTCACGATGTCGAGCGCCGCGGTGCCGGCTGCCAGAGCCTCGTCCAGATCAGCTTCGAGCCCGTTCCGGTCTCCGTCGATTATCCGCTGTTCGAGGCGTCGTTCGACGGTCCATCCGCTCCTGTCCTCGGTGGCGACGGTGCTCGACGTAGCACCTTCGAAGAGGCTCAGAAGCTCGGCGAGTGGATCGTACGAGTCGTCGCGACGGTCGTAGATCAGGTCCAGACAGACCTCGCGTTGGCGCTCCTCGATCCTGTTCAGGGGCACGATGCGCCCGGCGTGGACGATCGCAGCGTCGAGCCCGGCGTCCACGCATTCGTGGAGGAACACCGAGTTGAGCACGTGGCGGGCTGCTGGGTTGAGCCCGAACGAGACATTGGACAGCCCGAGCACGGTGTAGACGCCCGGGAGCTCGGACTTGATCCTCCGGATACCCTCGATGGTCTCGATCCCGTCCCGACGGCTCTCCTCCATGCCTGTTGAGAGCGGAAGGGCGAGCGGGTCGAACAAGAGGTCGGACGGCTCGAGCCCGTAGCGTCCCACCGCGACGTCATGGATCGACCTTGCGGCGCGGAGCTTCCAATCGGCCGTGCGGGCCTGACCGTCGCCGTCTATGCAGGTGCAGATCACGGCCGCGCCATAGTCATGCGCAAGCGACAAGAAGCGGTCCAATCGGGTGCCGGCGGCGTCACCGTCCTCCAGGTTCACGGAGTTGAGCACCGGCCGGCCCCCGATCCATGCCAGTCCGGTCTCGATCACGTCGGCCTCGGTGGAGTCCAGCACCAGGGGTTGGCTCGACTGGGTGGCAAAACGGCTCGCTACTTGTTCCATGTCGGAGACCCCGTCGGCCCCCGTGTAGTCGACACACACGTCGATCAGGTGGGCGCCCTCCTTGACCTGGTCCCTGGCCATCCCCACGCACGTGTCCCAGTCGTCCGCCAGCATGGCCTCCCTGAACCTCTTGGAACCGTTGGCGTTGGTTCGTTCCCCGATCACTAGGAACGAGGTGTCCTGGCTGAAACCGACCGAGCTGTAGAGCGAAGCCACGCCTGGTTCGTGGACCGGGTCCCGCCTGGCAGGGGTGAGCTCGGAGCAGCGCTCGACCACCTGACGTAGGTGCTCCGGGGTGGTTCCGCAGCAGCCGCCGACGACCGAGACGCCGAGCTCGGTGACGAAGCGGACGTGGTGGTCGGCCAGCTCTGGCGGAGTTAGGTCATAGTGCATCCGGCCGTCCACGACACTTGGGAGACCCGCGTTCGGCAGACAGGAGATCGGCATCCGGGCGTGCTGGGAAAGGTGACGCAGGTGCTCTCCCATCTCCGCTGGGCCCGTGGCGCAGTTGAGCCCGATCACGTCCGGACGGAGAGGGTCCAGGGCCGCCAGAGCGGCTCCTATCTCTGTTCCGGGCAGCATGCGCCCGGTCAGCTCGACAGTCACCTGCACCTGAATGGGCAACTCCCGCCCCGCATCGGCCATCGCGCGCCTGCAGCCGGCTATGGCCGCTTTGGCCTGCAGGAGGTCGTAACACGTCTCTATGAGGAAAAGGTCGACTCCTCCCTCGATGAGGCCCGCGGCCTGCTCCTGGTAGGCGTGTCGGAGGTCGGCAAAACGGACCTGGCCGAGAGAAGGGAACCGCGTCCCCGGTCCGATGCTTCCCGCCACCCACCGAGGGCGGTCCGGGGTGGTGTAGCCGTCAGCGACCTCTCTGGCGATCCTTGCGGCCTTGAGGTTCAGCTCTTGGGCCCTGTCGGCGATGCCGTATTCGACGAGGACCGTGGAGAAGGCGCCGAAGGTGTCGGTCTCGACAACGTCGACACCTACATCGAAGAAGGACCGGTGGAGATCGGCCACCACCTCCGGCCGGGTGTCGACCAGGATCTCGTTGCAGCCCTCCAGGCCGGGACCGCCGAAGTCGTCAGCGCTCAGCTCGCGTAGCTGGATGTTGGTCCCCATGGCGCCGTCGAAGACGACGACGCGCTCGGCAGCGGCATCCAGGTAGGGGCTCATCGGGCGTTCAGGTTATCCGGAGCGTGCGAAATACCCAGCTAGATTTGCTGGTTCGTGAGGATCTACACGAAAAGAGGCGACGACGGGACCACCGGGCTCCTCTACGGGGGCCGCGTTCAGAAGGACTCGCCGGCCATTCAGGTCAACGGGGCCGTCGACGAGGCCCAAGCCGTCCTGGGGATGGCCCGGGCGGAGGCCGGGCGTGACTCGGAGCTCGATGACATCCTCACGGCGCTCGAGCGTGACCTGTGGGTTCTCATGGCCGAGGTAGCCACGGCCCCGCAGAATCGCGAGAGGCTCGCTCCAGGGGCAACCCTCGTGACACCGGAGATGGTGACGGCCCTCGAGGGGCGGATCGACGAGATGGACGACCGTTTTGAAATGCCTGCTGAGTTCGTCGTGCCGGGCCAGACCAAGGTGGCCGCCACGCTGGACCTGGCCCGGACCGTCGTGCGGCGAGCCGAGCGGCTGGCGCTCGCCCTGGCAGTGGAGCAGTCTCAGGTCGTGCCATATCTCAACCGGCTGTCCGACCTTTGCTGGACGTTGGCCCGCTGGCAGGAAGGAGAGCACTTGCCGGCCCGCCGGAAGGCGAGGCGGTGATGGCCTTCGAGGTGCATTCCTCAACGGAAGTCTCCTCCACCGCTCCAAGGGCCGGGACGACGGCTATCGGGGTACCGATGGTGGCGGGAGCATCCGGCCCCGAGGCTCTGCGACTCGTAGGCGGCACTCCAGTCGAGCCCCCGATCGACCCGTGGTTCTTCGAGCAGCGGGACTTCAGGGCCAAACCCGGTCAGGCCCTCGCAGCGCCATCACCGCAAGGATCGATGATCGTCGCTCTCGGGTTCGGCGAGCGAGAGGCGCTCCGGGGCGAGGACACGAGGCGGGCCGGCGCCGCTTTCATCCGAGCGGCTCGCGGTGCCAGAACGGGCGTGATCGATCTGCGCGGCGCGAGCGAAAGGGCCCGCACAACCGACGAGGAGGTGGCCCAGGCCGTTGTGGAGGGAGCGACTCTCGGGGCTTACCGCTTTACCCAGTTCAAGGACGACCATTCCGCCGACTCCCGGGTCGAGTCGATCATCCTCGTCGGAGAAAGGCCCGACGCCGTCCAGAAGGGTGCTGAGAGGGGTAGGCGGATAGCCGCGGCAGTGGCCTGGGCCAGGGACCTGATCAACGAGCCGGCAGCTTCGATGACACCCATCAGGCTGGCCGACGAGGCAGAGGCCTTGGCAAAGCGCGACGGGCTGTCGGTGAGTGTCCTCGACGAGACCGGGATCCTCGAGGAGAGTCTCGGCGGCTTGGCAGGAGTGGCCAGGGGCTCGTCGCAGCCTCCCCGGCTGATCCGTCTCGAGTACAACCCGCCGCCCGGTGGTCACCAGGCGATCGAGGAAGCGCGGGTCCCCACCGTGGTCATCGTTGGCAAGGGGATCACCTTTGACTCGGGCGGGCTGTCTCTCAAGTCGGCCGACGGCATGGTCGCACAGAAGACCGACATGAGCGGCGCAGCCGCCGTGCTGGCCACCATGTCCGTGCTTCCCGGGCTGGACGTGGCGGTGAGGGTGCTGGGCATCGTCCCCGCCACCGAGAACATGCCGGGGTCTTCGGCCGTCAAGCCAGGTGACGTGTTGCGTGCGCGGAACGGCAAGACGATCGAGGTGCTCAACACCGATGCCGAAGGCCGCCTGATCCTGGCCGACGCTTTGTCGTTGGCGGCCGAGGAGAGGCCCGACGCGATCGTCGACCTGGCGACGCTCACCGGTGCATGCGTCGTCGCCCTGGGGCGTCGCATAGCCGGCCTCATGGGTAACGACGATCGGCTGGTGGGCCTGGTCAGGTCGGCGTCCGAGCGGGCAGGCGAAGCCACCTGGCACCTGCCTCTTCCAGAGGAGTACCGGGCCCACATCGACTCGGATGTGGCCGACATGAAGAACACGGGTCTGCCGAACCAGGCGGGCGCCCTGGCAGCGGGGCTGCTCCTTTCGGAGTTCGTCGACGGTGTGCCATGGGCGCACCTGGACATCGCAGGGCCTGCTCGTTCTGACGCCGACGAGGGGTACCAGCAGAAAGGGGCCACGGGATTCGGGGTGAGGACCCTCGTCGAGCTGATCTCGGGCTTCGAGGGCCTCCAGCCATGACCGGGGCGAGCGCCGGGGTCCCGGCTTCGCGAGGTGGGGTGGTCGGCCGCTACCACTCAGAATCCGTCCCGTGGTGGCCAGAGGCCGTTCGTGCTCCACGGGCCTCGCCGAACGTCGTGTTGATCGTCCTCGACGACGTTGGCTTCGCACAGCTCGGGTGCTTCGGCTCTGACATCGACACGCCGGCGCTGGATCGCCTGGCGGCGAACGGGCTTCGCTACACGAACTTCCACACCACTGCGCTGTGCTCGCCGACCCGCGCATGTCTGCTCACCGGTCGTAACCACCACTCCAACGGCATGGGAAGGATCATCGAACTTGCCACGGGCTTCCCCGGCTACAACGCGAGGATCCCAAAGGAGAACGGCTTCCTATCCGAGATGCTGGTGCCGCACGGCTACTCGACCTTCGCGGTGGGAAAATGGCACCTCACGCCGGAGAACGAGTGCCACATGGCAGCGCCGCGGGACCGCTGGCCGCTCGGGCGAGGGTTCCAGCGGTACTACGGCTTCTTCGAGGGTGAAACCCACCAGTTCGTCCCGGCCCTGGTCCACGACAACCATGCGGTTCCACCGAAGCGTCGCCCCGAAGACGGTTACCACCTGACTGCGGACCTGGTCGACCGGGCAACCGAATTCATCGGCGACCTCCGGTCGATAGACCCGTCCAAGCCCTATTTCCTCTACTTCTGCACCGGTGCATGCCATGCGCCGCATCAATCACCGCGGGAATGGATCGAGAGCTACCGAGGCAGGTTCGACCAGGGTTGGGACGTCTGGCGAGAGAGGGCCCTGGCCCGCCAGATCGAAGACGGCATCCTTCCAAGCGGCACCGAACTGTCTCCAAGACCCGATTGGGTTCCGCCGTGGGACTCGCTGAAAGAGGCGGAGCGCCGGCTCTATGCGCGCTACATGGAAGCATTCGCCGGGTTCCTGTCGCATACCGACGATCAGATCGGGCGTCTCCTGAGCTTCCTTTCGGAGACGGGCGATCTTGAGAACACGCTCGTCTTCTTGCTCTCCGACAACGGCGCCAGCTCCGAAGGAGGGCCCACGGGATCTGTCAACGACGCCCGGCTTTGGAACATGGCACCACGGTCGGTCGAGGAGGCGCTGGAGCGGATCGACGAGATCGGCGGTCCCTACTGCCACAACAACTATCCGTGGGGATGGACCGTGGCGGGAAACACCCCGTTCCGTCGTTGGAAGCGTGAGGTGCACGAGGGCGGCGTGGCGGATCCCCTCATCGTGAGCTGGCCCTCTGGTATCGAGGCGAGGGGAGGGTTCCGTCGGCAGTACACCCACGCGATCGACCTCTTGCCGACGGTGCTCGAGGTGCTCGGCCTGGATCCGCCGACGGAGATCAACGGTGTCCAGCAGCGACCGCTGGAGGGGTCCAGCTTCGCGGCCAGCCTCAACGACGAGGAGGCGCCGGGCCACAGGGAGACCCAGTACTACGAGATGTTCGGCTGCCGTGCCCTCTACCACAAGGGTTGGAAGGCCGTCACCTACCATCCGATGCAGGTATCGGAGCCCGGTTTCGACCAGGACCGATGGGAGCTGTACAACGTCGAGGACGATCCCTCCGAGTGCCGGGACCTCGCCGCCGAGGACCCTGAGAAGCTCCGCGAGCTGATCGAGCGGTGGTGGACCGAAGCCGGCAAGTACCAGGTGCTCCCCCTCGACAATCGCCCGTTCTCCAGATTCGTGCTCGAGCGTCCTCCCGCGGTGGCCGCTGCGTGGTCGTTACCGCTACTACCCGGGATTGGCGCCTGTACCCGAGATGGTGGCGGTGAACGTTCGCAATCGGTCTCACGCTCTCGAGGTCGAGGTCGATCTACCTCCCGGGCTGAACGAGGGAGTGCTGCTCGCCCAAGGCTCGGGCTTAGGTGGCTGGTCGTTCTATATGGCGAGCGGCAGGCTCCAGTACGTGCACAACTACGTCGGTTTGGAGGAGCACCACATCGGCTCGCAGGCCGAGGTGGGTCCCGGCGGGCATACCCTCGCCTTTCGGTTCGTGCGGACCGGGGAGCACGCCGGAGAAGGAGCTCTCCTCGTGGACGGCGAGGTCGTCGGGCAAGGGGAGGTACCTCACTTCACACCGAATCGCTTCTCGCTCACAGGCGCGGGCCTTACCTGCGGTTACGGAAACGGGCTGTCAGTCACGCGTGACTACCGGGCACCCTTCACCTTCACGGGCCGGATCCTCGCCGCACACGTGGAGGTCGACGGGCGGGTGTTCTCGGATCCGGAGGCCGAGGCGGCCATCGCGGTGGCGCGGCAGTAGCAAGGGCTTCACCTCAAGCGTAAGAAGGTCACGCATCGGCCGAGCGTCCGCATCAGGGGAAGGTTGGAGCCACACGTGTGCCCCAGGCACAGCTGGCACGCGATGTCTCTCGCAACTCGAGCTCGAAGCCGTCGGGGCTCTCCTCCAGACGTTGGACAGCCGTCTCAGCAACCACGTGCAAGACGGCCCGAGGACCCTAGTTACACCAACAGTGCGTCCCCCGCGAGTTGGTGTAAGTCTGTAACTGAGCACAGTCATGGCTTGGCGACCGAATCCAGTGGCAACTAGCGGTCAGTGAACAAGCTTGGTCCCTCGACCTTTCTGAGCCAAAGGCTCCCCGGTTCTCCACCGTAGTCGGCAGGAATGCCCGTAAAGAGCTGTCGGTGATGCTGCCACATCCAGTTACTGAAGAGCATGATGGAGAAGCTTCGATTGAACATCAAGAAAGCGCGGAGAAAATACAGCTCGTTGTAGGACCTGCCCTCCTTCAGGAATCGAATCGGGTACTCGAACGGCCAGGAGATGTCGTGCACGTGGACGATGACGCCTGCTGCCAGCCTTGGGAGCACATTGAAGATCAGCCAGTTGACCTCCGACCCGGTCTTGACGATGTGAGTCGTGTCAATGAACAGGACGTCACCAGGCCCGAGCTGATCGAACAACTCCAAGGGCACCTCCTGGACCGGGCGGGAGATGATCTGGCACTCTTCACGATCGCTGTGGCTCAGTAGTCCGTTCAGCCTGACCTCAGGGTGTGGCTCGATGAATGTCAGGACTAGATCACGCAGATGTCTAGCCCGTGTATCGAGCGCCAAGGCTGAGGTGAAGCCGGAACCAACCTCTATGAGTCCAGCAGGCCTCAGGTACTGAAGCAGTCCGTAGTAGACGGTCGCGTCTGAGGCGGGGAACATCGGTGAAGAGTGGTAACGCCAACCAGGCCTTGGTTCGTCCGGCACGCCCTGCCAATAGGCAGACAGCTTGCCCATGAGAGCGATTTGGTCGTCAGCAGCGAGATCGATGGCTGCAACCGGAGGCTGTGCTACCAAGGCACGATGGATGTCTCGTTCACAGATGAGAGGGGAATCCTCTTCACGCGCCCAGGTCCGGCTCGACCACATGAACCACGTAAGGCCCGGTGGTGCTCTGGTTGGGTCCCTGAACACTCCATAGGCGAGCTTCATCCGTTTCTTTAGATTCTCCGGGAGCCTTGCCGAGAGCCTTGAATAACCCGGCGACTTGGACAACAAGGAAATCGGGTGTCGCACCTTATTCCTCCATGGTTGGGGAGCGTGCCGCCACATGGTGGGGATTGACCTGAGCCCGGCGACGATCAGCCGGCACGCTCGAAGCTCACCGCCTGTCGCGAGGTCATTATCGCGATCTGCGCAGAACTTCGCCATCGATGCTGCCGAGAAGTAATGGCCAAAGGGGGGCCTCATTCGCTCGGACCCGGACGCTGAGGCGACGATCGCGATAGCGCAGCAGTAGCAACGGCTTCACCTCAAGCGTAAGGCTGAGGAGCTGCGCTTCTCCGCCGTCCGCCGTTGCTCCAACCGGCGCAGCTGATCGAGTCGCCGTAGCTGGTCGTGTTGCCGCAGTTGCTCGGAGTCCCAGCGCTGATGGCTCCGTTGCAGTGACTGGGGGAGCCGGCCGATCTGGCGTCGGTTGAGGGGTGGCAGATGGCTGCGCACCGCCAACGCACCTCGCCCGCCCGGCCGAGCCAGCTCGAAGGTCACGCATCGGCCGAGCGTCCGCATCAGGGGCGAGTTGGAGCCACCCTTGTGCCCCAGGCCCAGCTGGTACGCGATGTCTCGGAGGTCGAGCTCGAAGCCGTCGGGGCTCTCCTCCAGACGTTGGACGAGCCGTCTCAGCAACCACGTGCAAGACGGCCCGAGGATTCCCAGCCAGTAGGTCTCGACATAGCCGGAGCGGGGGTCGTGCCCCAAGGCATCGATGACCGGATCCGGCCAGTGGCTTATGAAGAGGGTCGGTCCCACGACCTCCAGCTCGGCCGCTGTTGTCGGGTGCCCTCGGGTTTTCGGAGGTTTCATGCTATCTCATAGTGTTTCATTCGACGACGCGCAGTCAAGTGGCGATCGCGAGCCCGTTCGATCTCCCTCGGGGGCCTGCTCGTGGCGCCAGGGTCTTCGCGAGGTGTCCAATAGGGAAATGACCACCACCTTGGAGGATCTCTTCCTCCCAGAGCCCGAACCCAGACGGGTTCGCTACACGGTGGTCTCCGTGGACGACCACCTCGTGGAACCTCCCGACATGTTCGAGGGTCGGTTGCCGGCCCGGTTGCAGGACAAGGCGCCGCGCATCGTCGAGACAGGCCATGGACATCAGGTCTGGGAGTTCGACGGCAACTTGTACTCACAGGTGGGCATGAACGCGGTTGCCGGTCGGCGTCCCGAGACGGTGAAGGTCGAGCCGTTCCGCTTCGACCAGATGCGCCGTGGTTGCTGGGACATCGGTGCGCGCATCGCCGACATGGACCTGAACGGTGTCTGGGCGTCGCTCAACTTCCCTTCGATGATCACCGGGTTCTGCGGCCGTGTGTTCTCCCAGTGCTCAAACCCCGAGCTCGGTCTCGCCGTCACGCGGGCGTGGAACGACTGGCTCTACGAGGACTGGTACTCGCCATATCCAGACAGGATCATCCCTCTTGGGATCACCTGGTTGTCGGATCCGGAGGCGGGGGCGGCCGAGATCCGCCGAAACGCGGCGAGGGGGTTTCGCTCGGTGACTCTCCCCGAGCGTCCTCATCGCCTGGGGATGCCCTCGATCTTCACCGAGTATTGGGAGCCGATCCTCAAGGCTTGCGCCGAGACGGACACGGTGATCAGCCTGCACGTAGGATCAGCGGGCATGGCGGACTTCCCCGAGGGGTGCCCGCCGATGCAGCTGGGGGCAACGCTGTTCGGTCAGATGTCCCTCACGGCTTGCGCCGAGTGGCTGTGGTCCGGGTGGGCCGTCCGCTATCCGGACCTGAAGGTAGCGATGTCCGAGGGCGGGATCGGTTGGGTTGCCATGCTGGTCGACCGCCTGGACAACGTCATCGACCGCTCCGGTTACGGGATGGGGTGGGAGTTGAGGCCCGCGGAGGTGCTGCGCCGCAACTTCTGGTTCTGCACCATCGACGACCCCTCCACCATCGAGACGCGGAGCACCATCGGTGTGGAAAACGTCATGGTGGAGGTGGACTATCCCCACGGCGACGGGACCTGGCCGGACACCCAGGCGGTGATCGAGAGGTACTGGGGGCACATTCCACCGCCAGAGCTTCGCATGATGTGCTCTGAGAACGCCGCCCGGCTTTACCGTCATCCGCTCCCCGAGAAGGTCCTGCCATCAGGCTAGTAAGGGTCGCCCTTGGCGACGGTCGAGATCGAATGAGGGTCTAGAGCGGGTGACCTCCCATCCCGGTGTGACGGGACGCGAAGGGGAGCTGCGAGCACTGTCCGACGCTGTTCGTCGTCTGATCTCGTTGACCGTCACCAACACGGCCCCGGCCGGCGAGACGGCTGACATAGCGTCCGGGCTCGACGCGCTTGCGAGCCGGTTGGAGGCCTTCGTTCCAACGCCACACCCTCCCCGGTACCTCAACGCGGACCGGTCCGACGCGATGGACGAAGAGCGTATGCCCTATGACGTCGTGATCGGACCTTTCAACCCGCTCGCGCTGCCCGTGCGCATCGAGCTCGACCCACCCCGCGCCATAGGTCACGCCTGCTTCACCGTCCCCTACGAGGGCCCACCGGGCTGTGTGCATGGGGCGGTGATCGCCGGGGCCTTTGACATGGTCTGCAATGCCGCCAACCACATGGCCGGACTGGCCGGGCCAACCGCCCGGCTCACGGTCCGCTACCGGCGGCCCACCCTGTTGGGAGTCGACCTGGTGTTCGAGGCACAAGTCCTCGAGGCTCGGGGCCGCCGCACCACCACGACGGCGAGGATCGTGCAGGACGGCATGGTGACTGCGGAGGCTCAGGGCCTATTCGTGGCCCTGGACCGCCGTGAGGTGATGACATTCGATCGGCGCATCCGGTAGGAGATGCCGCAGGCGTCGGCACCCGGTAGGCGCCCCCGCTGACGGCTCAGTGGATAGGGCCGGTGCTCAGATGGACATTCGCGCTGTGATGCTGACCGGACTGGTCGACCCAGCCCACGCTCACGGTGTCCCCGGGATGCTGCGCACCGATCAGCTGAGTCAGGCTATTCGTGTCGCTCACGGAGTGCCCGTTGAACGAGACGATCACGTCGCCGGCCGCCAGCCCCGCGGAGTCGGCCGGGCTTCCCGAATTGACCTGCACGACCAGCGCCCCCGAATTCACCGGAGCGGAACCGGAGTTGCCGGATCCGCCGAGGCCTCCGGAGCTTCCGAACCCGCCACTGCCACCGAACCCGCCGCTACCACCGAACCCGCCGCTACCACCGAACCCCCCGGCACCGGAGTTGCTCTGCGAGTTGACATCTTGCACCTCGACTCCGAGGAATGCGGGGGCTCCGACTTGGATGTTGCCGCCGCCATGGCCTGCGGCGATCTGACTGGCGATCGAGGTGGCCCTATTGATCGGGATGGCAAAACCGACGTTCGATGCGGTCTGCTGGCTCGTCGTGTCCCCGCTGGCGGCGGCCGTGTTCATGCCGATCACCTGACCCGAGGCATTCACCAGCGGTCCACCGGAGTTGCCTGATTCCAGGGGGGCGTCGGTTTGAATGAGGCCGCTCAACTGCTCTGAGCTCCCGCCTCCGCTGTCACCGGCAGTGATCGAGCGGTCGAGGGCGGACACCGTCCCCTCTGTGACGGTCGGGGGTCCGGGCAGGTTCAACGTGTTTCCGATGGCCACGACGGGCTGGCCCACGGTCACCTTGGATGAATCGGCGAGCTTCACCGTCGGCAGTCCGCTCGCGCCCTCCAGCTGGATCAGGGCGACGTCATCGGTGGCGTCGGTGCCAAGGACCCTGGCCTTGTAGGTGTGGCCGTCGGACGCCTTCGCGGAGATCGCCGTACCCCCGTCCACAACGTGGTTGTTCGTGAGAACCTCGCCCGAGGACGTGAGCAACATCCCTGTTCCCGCTTGCTCGGAGTTCTGAAAGCCGAGCGTCGCGTAGACGTCCACCACCGTGGGATCGACCTCCTTGGCGATGGCGTTGGCGTTGAGGTTCTGGGAGCTGATTATGTTGGCCGGCTTGGTCGTGCTGGAGCTTGCGACGTTCGACCGCCCGGTGCGTCCCATGAGGGCGAACGCGATACCACCGAGCACCGCAACGAGGACCATGACCGCTGCCACCGCCTCCACGGCGCGCCTGCGAGAGCGGCCACCAGGCGGGGGGCCTGAGGCGCCGCCGTAAGGAGCACCCCAATACGGGGCTCCCCCGTGTGGCGGCCCACCCCCGTAGGGGTAACCGGATGCACCCGGCTGGTCCCAGGCACCTCGGTCCTCGGTACGCCGGCCCCAATCGTCGATTCCTCCGTACCCGGCCGCCCAGCCCGAGGGTCCCTGGCCGGCAGCACCGGGACCGGCCGGGCCCACCGGAGCACCCCATGGTGCTCGAGGGGGGTTGGGAGGCTCGATGCCCTTCTGCGAGGAAACCCAAACGGGCGTCGCCGGGGTGCCGTGGGGAGGGGTGACCTCGGCAGGGTCTTGTCGGCTCCCGAGAGCCGAATCGTCGACGGGCTGAAACCGCCCGGTGACCTCACCCGACGGATCCCGGCGATCCTCCCGGTCGTCTTCTCGTCTCCAGTTCTCCCTGTCCACCGGTCGTTCGGCTCCTCTTCGCCTCGTTCTTCTCTGTCTCTTCGCCTGCTTCTTCTCTGTCAACGCCCGTCGGCGTCATTCATGCCCACCGTGAGGCGCGGCACGAGGGCCCTCGTGGCGTCTTTGCTACGGGGACCATCGTGGCGGTCACGGCTTGGAGGCTTCTGTGAAGCCCCTGGGAGGCCCCTCAGTCTTTTAGGCGGCCGGCCACCTCTCGGTCCTCGGCCTGGCCTTCGGTGCACGGCCTAGCCTTGGGCATGCTCACATCGGGACAGGTGACCATCGCCGGGTACAGCCACGTGGCGGTGAGCGTCGACGACATCGAGTCGGCGCGAGCCTTCTACGGCGGAGTTCTCGGCTTCGAGGAGCTCCCGCGGCCGGATTTCGGCTTCCCCGGCATGTGGATGCGAGTGGGTCAGCTCCAGCTGCACTTCATCGAGGTGGACGACGTGTCCCCCCCGGGCAAGGGATTGCCGCATTTCGCCTTGCACGTGCCTACCGAGTCGTTCCACGAGACCGTCGAGTCACTTCGGTCGGCCGAGGTCTCGTTCCTCTCTCAGCCGTCCGCACGGCTGGACTTCGGGCGAGAGGTCTGGGCCGCCTTCCTGACAGACCCGTCCGGAAACGTGATCGAGATCACGAATGTGGGGCCGGAGGAACCCCTCTCACGGCACCCTACGAGCTGATTGCCGCGGAGGCGACAAGGCTGCGCGGCCGGGTCCCGCCGCCTGTCCTTCTCGGCGTGGCAGGCGGGGTTGGGGTTGGGAAGTCCTCGGCTGCCGAGGCGATCGCCCGCAGCCTGGCGCTCGAGAGCGTGAGCGTCGAGGTCCTCGGCGGCGATTGCTTCTTGCATACCAACGAGGAACTGTCCGCCTCGGGTCTGACCATGCGCAAGGGATTCCCCGAGTCATTCGACAACGAGGCGCTGGAAGCCTGCCTGCGGCGTCTCAAAGCGCGAGGGTCACCCCCCGACCAAGAAGCGGGCGGGGGCTGTGGGAGATTGGGTCCGGGTGCGATAGAGGTCCCTGTGTACTCGCACGTGCTCTATGACCGGGTCCCCGGGCAGCTGCGGACCCTGGATCCAACGGATGTCGTGATCGTCGAGGGCGTGAACGCGTTGCAGCCACCAGTCCTTCATCACCTCGATCTGTCTGTGTACGTCGATGCCAAGGAGGCGGACATGCGGCGCTGGTTCGTCGAGCGGTTCGTCGAGCTGTGTGAGGCGGCCAAGGGTGATCGGCGGTCGTTCTACGCGATGTTCGCCTCGCTGCCGGCCGACGAGCTGCGATCGATAGGCGACTCGGCGTGGACGGAGATCAACGCGGTCAACCTGCATGACCACATCCTGCCCACCAGGGAGCGTGCTTCTTTCGTCGTGCAAAAGGACCGCGACCACTCGGTCAGGATCGTCCGGAGCGACCGGACCGTCCTATAGAGAGCGGCAGCTCCTCGCTGTCGTGATCCACCTGGAGGGTGGTGTGAGTGATCCCGAACCTCGTCGACAGCGTCTCTTCGAGGTCCCGCCGGACTGCATGGCAGTCCTGGCCCGGCCGGACGAGCACATGTGCGGACATGGCGGGAAACCCTGAGGTGATCTCCCACACGTGAAGGTCGTGGATGTCGGTGACCTCGGCATGGGAAGCCATCTCCCGCCCGATGTCAGCCGTGTCGGTGCCCGGCGGAGCTCCTTCGAGCAGGACCCGACCGGCGGCGCTCATCAATCCATACGCCGTGTACAGCATTATCCCGGCGATGATCAGGGATGCGACAGGATCGGCGCGGCGGAACCCGGTGGCGAGGATTACGCAGGCGGCCAGGGCTGTGGCGCCGAATGCATACGCGTCGGTCACGATGTGTCGGAACGCTCCCTTCAGGTTGAGGCTGGTGCGATCTGCCTTCGCGAGCTGCCACGTGGCCAGTAGGTTGATGCCCAAGCCCACCAGGGCCACGGTGAGCATGGCCCACGCTCCGACATTGGGCGGAGACACCAGCCGGCGGACTCCCCCGTAGATGATGAAGACCGCGAGAACCAAGAGGGTCGTCCCGTTGGCCAGAGCAGAGAGGATCTCTGCGCGCTTCAGGCCGTAGGTCATGCCCTGCGCCGGCGGGCGAGCAGCCAGCCTGATCGCCAGGAGCGACAGGATCAGCGCGCCCGCGTCCGTGAGCATGTGGGCGGCGTCCGACAGCACTGCGAGGGAGTGGGCGAGGAAGCCCACCACCGTTTCGGCGGCGATCAGCGCGACGATCAGCGCGAGTGCGACAACCAGCCTGCCACCACCTGGGCCTGGTGTCTGTGCCTGGGCGGACACGAAGCCAATGTACCGGGCACCAGGTCGCGGGCCGTAGGGGCCCGGAGAACCCCGCCAAGTGCCTACGATTCGGAGTCGATGAGCCGCTCGGATGGTAGCGACCTACAACGGGCCCGTGACATCGTGGACGCGGCTGACAGGGTGGTGGTCTTGTCGGGCGCCGGCATCTCGACTGACTCCGGGATCCCCGATTTCCGGGGACCCCAGGGTGTCTGGACCAAGAACCCCGAAGCGGAGCGGATGTCAGATATCCGCCACTACCTGGCCGACCCCGACCTCAGGAAAGCGGCCTGGCGCAACCGATTCGACTCGTTGGTGTGGCAGGCACGACCAAACGCGGGTCATAGCGCGCTTGTGGAGCTGGAGCGCAGGGGAAAGCTACGCACCTTGGTAACCCAGAACACCGACGGACTCCATCAGGCTGCGGGCTCGGATCCGGGCAAGGTGGTCGAGATTCACGGGAACATGCACTGGGCACGTTGCTGGTCCTGCCAGAAGCGCACACCGATGTCCGAGGTCCTGCAACGGGTGGAGGCAGGTGAGGAGGACCCGGAGTGTAGCGAAACGCGAGCCGACGGCGTCTGCGGGGGCATACTCAAGTCCGACACCATCAGCTTCGGTCAGAACCTCGTGGCCGAGGACATCGCACGTATGGAGGGCGCAGCCCTTTCGTGTGACCTCTTGCTGGCCGTGGGGTCAACCCTTACCGTGTACCCCGCGGCTTCCATGGTGCCGGTCGCCCACGACGCTGGCGCGAGGGTGGTAATCGTGAACGCAGAGCCCACCGCGTACGACGTGTTGGCCGATGTGGTCGTGAACCTTCCCCTCAGCGAAGCGCTGCCGGTGATCGTGGGGGAGGAGGACCGGGGACCCTGAGCCGGCGGTCTCGGGCACCGGGGAGCCCGGCACGACGAGGCGCCACGAGCCAGGGCGGTGAACGACTACTCCGGCTCTACCAGCCACCGCGGTGAACGACTTCAGCCAGCTCCCTCCGCCGCTTGCGGCGGGGCCGCCCGCCCTTCCCCGGTGCCACCCACCCGAGCGCGACGGCCCCGATGGGCTGGCGGCCCGGTGGCACGCCGAGCCGGGCGAGAAGCTCATCCTGGCCGTGGTGGATCCTGAAGAACAGAGCTCCCAGGCCTGCGTCGGTGGCTGCGAGGAGGATGAGCATCGTGGCGAAGGCCGCGTCCACCAGCCAGTAGGGAACCGGCCAACGCGGGGCGGGGAGTCCGGCCAGAGGCGACGCGGCCTTGTCAGCTCGCGCGGTAGCGGGCCATGTAGGCGTCGGGGTCCGCAAGCGGCAAAATGAGCACCGGTGCCTCCACCAGCCCCCCTCCCTCTGAAGCCTGCGCGGCCACCCACGGCTCGTCGGCGGTCACCTCCCAGAAGCGGCGGGTCTGGTCCGGACCTTCCAGCACGAGAAGGTCCCACCCGAGGGTCCCCCCCGCCGAGGGCGCGCCGAGGGCGGCGGATAGGACAGCGTCCAGCAGATGGCGGGGAACGGGCCGGCGCAGGAAGCTCCTCGCCATCCGGCGGCTGCTGAGAACCTCGGCGAGCTCCATGAGCCGGACCATAACCCCTTGGAGGCCCGGGAATGTCGACCGGTCGAGTAGGGTTTTGTAGGGAGAAGGGTTGCAAGAACCGAGGTGAGGCCGTGCCCAGCTTCAGAGAGTTGTTGAAGAACACCAAGTCCCAGATAAAAGAGGTCGACACCGGTGAGGCCTCGGACCTCCGCGGCACGGCCACCTTCTTGGACGTGCGAGAGCCGGACGAGCACGAGCAGGGAACGATCCCGGGCGCCGTGCACATCCCGCGGGGCAACCTCGAGTCCCAGGTGGAGGGTCGAATAGCCGACCACGACGCCTCGGTCGTCGTCTACTGCGCGGGAGGTGCCAGGTCCGCGTTCGCGGCCAAGACCCTGGGGGAGCTGGGGTACCGGGACGTCGTGTCGATGGCCGGAGGGTTCAATCGCTGGAAGGACGAAGGTCGGGAGTGGGCCACACCCGAGACCTTGAGCCCTGACCAGCGCAACCGGTACCACCGCCACCTTCTCCTGCCCGAGATCGGCGAGCAGGGCCAGCTTCGGCTGCTCGAGTCCAAGGTCCTCCTCCTCGGAGCCGGGGGACTGGGGTCGCCGGCCGCCCTTTACCTAGCGGCCGCCGGTGTCGGCACTCTAGGGATCATCGACATGGACGTCGTGGACTCCTCCAACCTGCAGCGCCAGGTCCTTCACAACATGGACCGTCTGGGAGAGCGCAAGGTGGACTCCGCCAAGAAGACCCTCGTGGCCATGAACCCCGACGTGAACGTGGTGACCTACGACGTTCGACTGGGGGCGGACAACGTACTCGACGTCATCGACGGTTACGACGTGATCATCGATGGTACCGACAACTTCCCCACGCGCTATCTGGTGAACGACGCCTCATTGCTCAAGCGGATACCCGTCGTCCACGGATCCATCTTCCGGTTCGAGGGACAGGTCACCGTGTTCAAGCCCTACGAGGGACCGTGCTACAGGTGCATGATCCCCGAGCCGCCTCCCGCGGAGCTGGCGCCTTCGTGCGCCGAGGCGGGGGTGCTCGGAGTGCTGCCGGGCATCGTCGGCTCGATACAGGCCTTGGAGGCGATCAAGCTGTTGCTGGACCTCGGCGACCCGTTGATCGGCCGGCTGCTGTCGTATGACTCCCTGGGAGAGGAGTTCAGGAGCTTCAAGGTGCACCGCGACCCGGCGTGCCCGGCGTGTGGGCCGGATGCAGGCGAGATCGTCATCGCCGAGTACGACGAGCTGTGCATGCCTCACCCGGTGCAAGGGCCGCCAGGAGCGTGATCAGACCGGTCCGGTAGTCTCGGACCATGGCAGTTGACGAGCACCGAACCGACTCCGGCATCCCCCTCCAGCCCGTCTACCGCTCGTCGGACCTCGACGGCTGGGACCCCGATGCCAGGCTGGGAGAGCCGGGTCAGTATCCCTACACCCGCGGCATCTACCCCGACATGTACAGGGGCCGGCTGTGGACCATGCGCCAGTACGCGGGTTTCGGGTCCGCTGAGTCCACCAACGAACGATTTCGCTTCCTGCTGGCCGCCGGGCAGACCGGGCTGTCGTGCGCCTTCGACCTACCCACCCAGATGGGCTACGACTCGGACCATCCGCTCGCCGGGGGAGAGGTCGGCAAGGTGGGGGTGGCCATCGACTCGATCGAAGACATGAGG
The DNA here is from genome assembly GCA_963736925.1 of uncultured Actinomycetes bacterium. Classification (GTDB taxonomy): domain Bacteria; phylum Actinomycetota; class Acidimicrobiia; order Acidimicrobiales; family CAVTQP01; genus CAVTQP01. The sequence continues at coordinate 2,082,769 of CAVTQP010000003.1, read as the reverse complement.
TTGCTGCTCGCCGACCTGCCTCTCGACAAGGTCACCACATCGATGACGATCAACGCGACCGCCGCCATCCTGCTGCTCCTCTACCAGCTCGTCGCCGAGGAGTCGGGAGTCCCCTCGCAGTCGCTGGGCGGGACCGTCCAAAACGACGTCCTCAAGGAGTACATCGCGCGTGGCACCTACATCTACCCGCCCAGGCCCTCGATGCGGATCGTCACCGACATCTTCGCCTATTGCTCGGAGCACCTGCCTGCTTGGAACACCATCTCGATCTCGGGGTACCACATAAGGGAAGCGGGCGCGACCGCCGTGCAGGAGATCGCCTTCACCCTCGCCAACGGGATCGCGTACGTCGAGGCGGCTCTGGCCGCGGGTCTGGGTGTGGACGACTTCGCCCCGCGGCTGAGCTTCTTCTGGAACGCGCACAACAACCTGTTCGAGGAGGTGGCCAAGTTTCGGGCTGCCCGGCGGATGTGGTCGGAGCTCATGACGAGGCGCTTCGGCGCCAAGGACGAGAGATCCAAGCTGCTCAGGTTCCACAGCCAGACCGGTGGGTCGACGCTCACAGCCCAGCAACCTGAGAACAACATCGTCAGAACTTCGATCCAGGCTCTGTCGGCCGTGCTGGGCGGCACCCAGAGCCTGCACACCAACAGCTTCGACGAAGCCCTGGGCCTGCCTGCCGAGAAGGCTGCAAAGATCGCATTGCGGACCCAGCAGATCCTCGGCTACGAGTCCGGTGTGGCGGACACGGTTGATCCGTTGGCAGGCTCATATTTTGTGGAGTCTCTGACCGACGAGGTCGAAGCGGCCGCGTGGACGTATCTCGACCAGATCGACGGCATGGGCGGTGCTGTAGACGCGATCGAAGGTGGCTTCATGCAAGACGAGATCGAGCGGGCCGCCTATGCGTACGCCAAGGCGGTTGACGACGAGGAGAAGGTCATCGTCGGGGTGAACCGCTTCGTCGACGACGCGCCCGGGGAGCCCGAGGTCTTCCCGATCGACCCGGCTCTCCAGCGGCGCCAGCTCGACAGGTTGGCCAGGGTGAAAGCCGAGCGGGACCAGGGGCGGGTGGACGCCGCGCTCGCCGATGTGTCAGCCGCGGCACGGGGAACCCAGAATCTCCTCGTCCCCATGAAAGAGGCCCTCTCCAGCCACGCAACCCTTGGTGAGGTCAGCGACGTTCTTAGGGAGGTCTTGGGCGTCTACCGGCCCGCTCGCTGACGGGAAGATGCGCCGGGGCTCGGGACCGGGCCGGTAGCCTCGAAGGGGTGGCTACCCGCTTCTTGATCATCGGGGGAGGGCCCGCCGGCAATCAGGCTGCCACCCACGCCGCGCGGCTCGGGGCAGAGGTGACTCTTGTGGAGAGGGATCTCGTCGGGGGATCCGCGAACCTCTGGGACTGCATCCCGTCCAAGGCGATGATCGCCACCGGCGGCGTGATGTCCCTGACCAAGCACTCCTTGGACATGGGATTGGCGTGCGCCGACTCCCGCCTGGACCTGAGCGCCCTCAAAGAGCGGATCGAGCGGATCACGGGTCATCTCGAGCACTCCGTCTCGGGCCTTCTCGAGAGCCAGGGGGTGACAGTCATCAGGGGAAGCGCCACCTTGAAGGGGCCGCACGAGGTGGTCGCGGAGACCGTGGCCGGGAGCCTGCTCGAAGTGGACGCGGACGCGGTCCTCGTCTCCACGGGCAGCCGGCCGAGGGTGCCGGACTTCGCGGCGGTTGACGGCGAGCGGATCCTCACGACGCGCCAGGCCTACCCTCCTCCCCAAGTGCCCGAGCACCTCGTCGTGATCGGGTCCGGCGTCACAGGCGTCGAGTTCGTACACATGTTCCGCTCGTTCGGGTCCAAGGTGACTCTCATCGTGAGCCGCCAGCAGGTGCTGCCCCAGAAGGACCCCGAGGTGGCGGCCGCCCTCGAGGCCGACTTCCTGTCGACCGGCGTGGAGCTCCTGAAGGGGGCCCGGGCGGTGGGAATCGATCGGTTCGAGTCGGGCGTGTCGGTCAGGTGCAACGACGGACGGACGGTCGAGGGGTCGCACGCCCTGCTCGCCGTCGGGTCCCTTCCCAACTCCGAGGGTCTCGGTCTGGAGTCTGCGGGCGTGGTGCTGGACGAGGCGGGGTACGTCCCGGTCAACAATCACTGCCAGTCCAACGTCCCGCACGTCTACGCCGCCGGTGACGTGTCGGGAAAGCTGCCTCTGGCATCGGTCGCCTCCATGCAGGGGCGCAAGGTGGCCGAGCACGTGATGGGCCTCCACACCCATCAGCATCGCCACCTGGACTACGACAAGGCGGCGAGCGCGATCTTCACACAGCCCGAGATCGCCGACGTGGGCCTCGCCGAAGCGGACGCATTCGCCATGGGCCGCAAGATCAGGGTCACCAAGGTCCCCTTCGCCGCCAACGCCAGAGCGCTGATCGACGGTGACGCCAGGGGCTTCGTGAAGATCCTCTCCGATCCTGCGACAGGGGTGGTGCTCGGGGGCTCGATAGTGGGAGCTCATGCCGCCGAGCTGATATCGGTCATCGCCGTCGCGGTGACGGCGAACCTCAAGGTGACCGACATCGTCGAGAGCCTCCTGGTGCATCCGGCGATGGCCGAGGCCCTGGCGGACGCCGCCGAGTAGGAGGCGAAGGTTTTCAATCCTCGCTGACTAGTTGTTCCACGGCGCGATAGGGGGTCGTCGTGAAGCGAAGCACAGACCACATCCTGACCACGCACACGGGAAGCCTTCCCCGCCCCCGACAGCTCGTCGAGGCCCTCACCCACCGCGACCGCGGCGACATCACCGATGAAGAGAGCCACGCGCTCGGCGAGCGGGTGGCCGAAGCGGTGCGGGCCGTCGTCGCCGAGCAGGTGGCAGTCGGCCTCGACGTGGTCAACGACGGCGAGATGGGAAAGATCGGCTATTCGACCTACGTCAAGGAGCGCCTCACGGGATTCGAGGGCGAAGGCCAGATGGCGTGGCCGGCGGACCTGATGGACTACCCGTCGTACGCGGAGCGTCTGGGCACCGACCTCGGGATCACCACGCCCTCTTGCACCGGTGAGATTGCCTACCGGGGCGCGGCGGCGGTGGAGGAGGACATCTCGAACCTGATGGCGGCCGCCGAGGGCCAGCGTTTCGAGGCGTCCTTCCTGAGCGCGGCGTCGCCGGGCGTGATCTCGCTCTTCTTGCCCATCGCCCACTACGCGAGCTACGAGGACTACGTATTCGCCCTGGCCGACGCCATGCGTCAGGAGTACCAAGCGATCGCTGACTCGGGGATCCTCTTGCAGCTGGACTGCCCTGATCTCGCGATGGGTCGCCACATCCAGTTCGCCGACGCCAGCTTGGAGGACTTCCGCCGCAACGCCCATCTGCACGTCGAAGCTCTCAACCATGCCGTGTCCGCCATTCCCGCCGAACAGTTGCGCATGCATCTGTGCTGGGGCAACTACGAGGGGCCGCATCACCGCGACGTTCCCCTGGCAGAGATCCTCGACGTGGCCTTCTCGGCCAAGCCGCAGGTCATCCTCTTCGAGGCCGCCAACCCGCGCCATGAGCACGAGTGGAAGGCCTTCGAAAGTCGTGCGGTCCCAGAGGGAAAGGTCCTCGTTCCCGGTGTCATCGACTCCACGACGAACTACATCGAGCACCCCGAGCTGGTGGCCGAGCGCATCGTCCGCTTCGCTGACGTCGCCGGTAAGGAGAACGTGATGGCAGGCACCGACTGCGGTTTTGCCACCTTTGCGGCTTACACGAGCGTGGTTCCCGAGATCGTGCGGGCCAAGATGGGGTCGCTGGTCGAAGGAGCCGAGATGGCCAGCAGCCGGCTCTGGTGACCGTGGAGGTCCTGTCCAGCCGCACCATCATCGCCACCCAGGACCTCGCCGCCTCGAGGTTCTTCTACGAACGCACCCTCGGGCTCCGTGTCTACCGCGAGTACGGCTCACACGGGGAGGTGACCGGTGTCGTCTTCTTTCTCGGAGGCGGATTCTTGGAGCTAGCGGAGGGTCCGCCAGGCCCCGGAAGGACCGGAGACGCCGTCAAGCTCTGGTTACAGGTGCCCGACCTGGCGGCGGAAGAGCTCCGGCTGGGCCAGGCGGGGGTCGGGGTAAGGAAGCCCGCGGCACGCATGCCATGGGGGCTCGACGAGATGTGGATAGAAGACCCCGACGGCATCGAGCTCCGCCTGGTCGAGGTTCCCCCGGAGCATCCACTGAGGCGCCGGGTCGACTGACGGCGAAGCGTCTGAGGCGCGGCCCCACTGACGGCGAAGCGTCTCGCCCGGTCGACTGACTCCGGCTCAGGGGCCGCCTGCTCGCACGGCCTTCGCCGTCAGGCGGGATCGCTGCGTGTCATCGGTGGCCAAGTCGATCGTCGTCCACGCCATGGCCGTCGCCCCCTCGACGACGGCTCGGTCCGCGATCGGCGTTATAGCAGCTGCCGCGAACTCAGGCTGGTGGTTCACGGCGGGAAGGGAGTCGATGCCGAGCATCGGGTGTATTGACGGAGTGGCAAGCGAGATGTTGGCCATGTCGGTCGAGCCGCCGAACTTGGCCTCAGGTAGGTCGGGGTATTCGCGGCCCAGTGACTCGGCGTTGCGAACGAAAGCGGCGGTCATCGCGTCGTCCGGCTCGAATTGTGAGTACACGGGGGAGAGCGACACGATGTCGAGCTCACACCCGGTGGCTAGCGCTCCCGCCTCGAAGCAGCGTCGTACCCGCGGCTCGAGCCGCTCCAAGTCGCGAGTCGTGGTGGCCCGGACCATGTACCTCGCGCTCGTCCGTGCCGGTATGACGTTGGGTGCGTCTCCTCCGACGGTCACGATGCCGTGGATCTGGTCACCGCGGCGGAGCTGCTGGCGTAGGAGCCCGATCCCGACTTGGGACACGGTGATGGCATCCGCCGCGTTCACCCCCTTCTCGGGGAATCCGGAAGCGTGCGCCGAACGACCCTCGTAGCGGACGTCGAAATGAGACACGGCCAGGCAATCCATGCAGGGCATCTCGACCGGAGCCGGATGGACCATCATGGCGGCGTTCACCCCGTCGAAGGCCCCCTTTTGGAGCATGAGGATCTTGCCCCCGCCACCCTCCTCGGCGGGGGTGCCCATCACCTTGACTGTCATGCCGAGGTCGTCGGCTAGAGGGGCGAGCGCCGCGCCGGCTCCCACGGCCGCGGCTGCGATGATGTTGTGTCCGCACGCGTGGCCGATCCCGGGTAAGGCGTCGTACTCGGCGCAGATGGCCACCACCAGAGGCCCGTGGCCGGCCGTGGCGACCAGCGACGTCGGCAGGTCACACACCCCGGCCTCCACGGCGAAGCCGGAACCCGAGAGCGTCTCGCCCACCCACCCGGCGGCGCGCTCCTCCTCGAAGCACAGCTCGGGATACGAGTGGATGGTGTGGCTCAGCTCTACGAGGGCGCCCTCCCGGTCCTCGACCCGTCGTCGTGCCGACGCCTTGGCCTCCTCGGCCTCGGCCGGTGCGGTTGAACCCATCTCGGGACCCTCCCTCGAACGGTCGCCGGGCGCTTGGTGGTCAGTCTGTGAGGGTCACTCTATGAGGGCGATCAGGTCTCCCGGGCTGACGGCGTCACCTGGTGACACCTTGACCTCCGAAAGGGTCCCCGCCTTCTCCGCGACGATGCTGTTCTCCATCTTCATGGCCTCGAGCACGCAAATGGCCTGACCGGCCTCCACGGCATCGCCGGCGGACGCGAGGACCTTCACGATCGTGCCCTGCATCGGTGCGGTGATCGTGCCGACCCCCGAGCCCGCCTGGCTGGACGATCTCTGACGCCGGGGCCGTGATGCCTGCCCCGAGTCGGCCGCCATCGCCCCGACGTCGGGGACCCACAACCTCACCTGGTAGAGCCGCCCGTCGACCTCCGCCTCGACTTCTCGGAGCACGCGGTGGTCTCCGCCGGGACCGGTGCCCACCGGGTCCTCGCCGGCTTCCCCGGCCGAGGACGTGACGCCGCTCAGGTCCAGGCGCTCCTCCACCCAGCGCGTCGAATGGGTGCCCGATATGAAGTCGTCGTGGCGCAGCATCGCCAGGTGCGCGGGGATGTTGGTCGCCACCCCCCGGATCTCGGTCTCCTCCAAGGCGCGGATCATCCGCCGGCGGGCGGATTCGCGGTCGGGCCCCCAACACACCAGCTTGGCGACGAGGTTGTCGTAGAACTGACTGACCGTGTCGCCATCCTCGTATCCGGAGTCCGTGCGGACACCGAAGCCGTCGGCCGTCCGCAGTCGCGTGATGGTTCCCGGCGAGGGCAGGAACCTGCCACCCGCGGGGTCCTCTGCGTTGATCCTGCACTCGATGGCGTGTCCGGTGCGTCGCACGTCATCCTCGGAGAAGCCGAGGGCCTCGCCTGACGCGATTCGCAGCTGCAGCTCCACGAGATCCATGCCGGTCACCGCCTCGGTGACCGGGTGCTCGACCTGCAGGCGGGTGTTCATCTCGAGGAAGAAGAACTCGCCGTCCTGGTACAGGAACTCGACGGTGCCGGCGTTCACGTAGCCGCACGCCTTGGAGACGGCCACGGCGGCTTCGCCCATGGCCCGGCGGGTCTCCTCGGGCAGGCCGGGCGCCGGTGTCTCCTCCACCAGCTTCTGATGGCGCCGCTGGCATGAACAATCGCGTTCCCCCAGCCAGACGGCATTCCCGTGGGAGTCGGTGAACACCTGCATCTCGACGTGGCGGGGCCAGGTGAGGTAGCGCTCGAGATATATCTCGGGTCGCCCGAAGTAGGCCTGTGCCTCGCGCTGGGCCGATTCCATGGCCGCCCCGGCCGCTCCGGCGTCCGGGACAACCTTCATGCCCCGTCCGCCGCCGCCGAAGGCTGCCTTGATCGCGACCGGCCAGCCGGACTCATCGCCGAAGGACATGATCTGGCTCACGTCCGATACAGGCTCGGTCCGTCCAGGGACACCGAGGACTCCGGCTCGCTCCGCCGCCACGCGGGCGCTGATCTTGTCACCCATCGTGTCCATCGCCTCGGCAGGGGGCCCTACGAACACCACACCCACCTCGGTGATCGCCCGGGCAAAGTCCGCGTTCTCGGAGAAGAACCCGTAGCCCGGGTGGACCGCGTCGGCGCCGCTCCTCTCCAACGCGGTGAGGATCGCCTCGGTGTTCAGGTAGCTCTCGACCGCGGTTCGTCCTCCCAGGGAGTAGGCCTCGTCTGCGAGACGTACGTGCAGCGCGTGGCGGTCGAGGTCCGAGTAGACGGCTACGGTCCCGACGCCCAGCTCCTTGCACGTGCGGATCACCCGCACCGCTATCTCGCCACGGTTGGCGACTAGGACCTTGTGGACCACGACCGGCCTTTCACTCGTTGTTGCATATGGTTACTGCGATGGCCCACGGAAACGCCAAACAGCCGGCATCCACCCGATGGGCGTGGGAGATCCGGCGCTTTGACTCGATCGACTCGACCAACCGTTACCTGATCGACCAGGCGCGTTCGGGCGCCCCCGAGGGCTTGGTGGCCGTCGCCGACCGCCAGGAGGCCGGACGAGGTCGCATGGGCAGGACCTGGGTGGCGCCTCCTGGGTCGGCTCTCCTCGTATCGGCTCTCCTGCGCCCCGCTCTCCCCCCTTCGAGGGTACATCTCATGGCCACGGTGGTAGCGCTTTCGGGCGCCGATGCGTGCTCTGCGATCACCGGTGTCAGCCCCGACCTGAAGTGGCCCAACGACCTCGTGGTGGGTGCGAGGAAGCTCGGTGGAGTGCTGGCCGAGGCGGAGCTGGACGCCGAGCGTGTGGCCGCGGTCGTCGTGGGGATGGGGCTCAACGTGAGCTGGCCCTCGGGTGTGCCGCCTGGGATCGCAGACAACGCCGTGGCCCTGAGCCAGCTCGTGCCCGGTAAACCTCCCGATCGCGCGCGCCTCCTGTCGCGCTTCTTGGAGGTGCTTGGCGCGCGCTACCAAGACTTGCAAAGCGCCGGTGGCGATGCGCGCCAAGCGATGGAATACCGGCGGCGTTGCGCGACCCTCGGACAGCAAGTGAGGGTCGAGCTGGTGGACGAGTCCTTTAGCGGCGTCGCGGCGGACGTGAGCCACGAAGGGCATCTGATCGTGGACGTGGGAACGTGCCTGCGAACCGTCATGGCCGGCGACGTGGTCCACCTGCGCCGGGTGGCCCCACCGTAAGAACCCGCACCCTTCGGACCGTGTTGAGCTGGTACGTCCGGCCTCCTGACGCGGCGCCGCGCCCGGGGCCGGCCGCTTCTTGTGAACGCTGGCCCGCTGAGGCCGCTGGTACCCTTCATTTCCGTGGTTCGCGTCGCCGACCAGGTGGGACCACCCTCTCAGACAGGCAGCTCTCCGCCACCGCGCGGCAGGCCGAGGCACCGAAGGCAAACGGCCCGGCGGTGGCCTTTTCGCGCGCTGGTCGCTTCTTGTGTGCTCGTAGCCCTGTTCATCCTCGCCGTGTTGGGGGTCTGGGTGTATGTGACGCTTCGGGTCGACGAGATCAAGCGCGTGTCGATACCCTCGATCGCCACCCCTCCGCCGGCCGGCCAGCCCGAGAACATCTTGGTCGTCGGCTCCGACAGCCGGGAGGGCGAGAGCGCGGCAGCCGCCCAGCATTTTGGGACTGCCGCCCAGTCAGGTGGGCAGCGCAGCGATGTGATCATCATCTTGCACATCAACCCCTCTAGCGAGCAGGCCTCCATACTCTCGATCCCGCGGGACCTGTACGTGCCGATAGCTGGTACGCACCGCTCCGACAAGATCAACACGGCATTCAACAACGGGCCCGATCAGCTGGTGCAGACCATTCAGCAGTACTTCAACATCCCCGTAAACCACTACATGGCCGTCGGCTTCGCGGGATTCCAGGGGATCGTGGACTCGGTCGGCGGAATCGACATGAGCTTTCCTGTCCCCGTGCGTGACCAGATGTCTGGTCTCAACATCACCCAGACCGGCTGCCAGCACCTGAACGGGGGAGCCGCTCTGGCCCTGGCCAGAAGCCGCTACTACCAGTACTACGCCAACGGGGGCTGGCAGTCCGACGGGACGGGCGACCTCGGGCGCATCCAGCGCCAGCACAGCTTCCTGCGCGTCCTGGCCGAGAAGGCAGTGTCCGCGGGCATCCACAACCCCATCACCGCCAACTCGCTGATCTCATCGGTGGTGAACGATCTGACGGTGGACCAGAGCCTGTCCACGGCGGACATGGTGGGCCTGGCACTGGGCTTCCGCTCTCTCCAGCCGAGCGCGGTGCCCGAGTACACCGTGCCCACTCAACCAGGTAACAACGGCTCCGGCGCGGTCCTATTCGCGGTCCAGCCCCAGACCGTGCAGGTCGTGTACCAGTTCCTGAGCACAGGAACCGCTCAGCCCCCCGCCGGCCCGACTCCTTCGCCATCCGGCGTCAAGGTAGACGTCTTGAACGGGTCCGGCGTCACCGGCCAGGCGTCCAAGGCGGCGTCCGACCTGAGGACGGCCGGCTTCAAGGTGGGCACGACCGGGAACGCGGCCACCTACCACTACAGCCAACCGGTGGTTCTCTACGCCCCGGGCCAGCAGGCTGCTGCCAACCTTCTCGAGAGCCAGGTGGGCGGCGGGGCGGCGATCCAGGTCGACGACACCCTGAGCGGGGCCCAGCTCACCCTCGTCACGGGCAGCACCTACACGGGCATAAGGGCCGGGGCGAACCCTGCCAAGCCTGCTCCGCAGGCAGCGCCTCCCCCCGCCTCGTACCCGTCCTTCGATCCGGTGGCCTGCAATCCCACGTAGCCTGGTCGGCCATGCGACTGCTGGTGACGGGCGGGGCGGGCTTCATCGGCTCGAACTTCGTCCACTACTGGGTCAGTAACCATCCGGGCGACACCGTCGTGGCCTATGACGCCCTCACCTACGCGGGCAACCTCGCCAACCTCGACGGGGTCACGGACAGGGTCACGTTCGTCCGAGGAGACGTGTGCGACCAGGCCCGGGCGGAACAGGTCCTGGACGAGCACCGGATCGACGCGGTGGTTCATTTCGCAGCCGAGTCTCACAACAGCCTGGCCGTCATGGACCCGGCCCGCTTCTTCCGCACCAACGTGCTCGGCACCCAATCTCTCCTCGAGGCGTCCCGGCGCACGGGCGTGGCCCGCTTTCACCACATCTCGACTTGCGAGGTGTACGGCGACCTGGCCCTGGACAGCCACGAATCGTTCTCAGAGGAGTCGCCCTATCGCCCGCGTACCCCCTACAACGCCTCGAAAGCGGGCGCCGACCATGTAGTGCGGTCCTACGTGGAGACCTTCGGGATGGCGGCGACGATCACCAACTGCTGCAACAACTACGGTCAGTACCAGTTCCCCGAGAAGGTGATCCCGCTGTTCGCGACCAACGCCTTGGAGGGGAGGGCCCTTCCGCTGTACGCGTCCACGCAGAACCGCCGGGAGTGGCTCCACGTCGAGGACCACTGCAAGGCGGTGGAGACCGTGCTTCTGAGAGGGAGGGTGGGGGACACCTACCACGTGGGCAGCGGGACCGAGGCGAGCATCGAGGAGATCGCCGACCTGGTCCTGTCCGCTCTCGGCCGCCCCAGCTCTCTCAAGACGATCGTCGCGGACCGGCCAGGTCACGACAGGCGCTACCTCCTGGACTCCTCCAAGATCGTCCGCGAGCTGGGCTGGGAACCCCGGGTCCCCTTCGACTCCGGGCTGTCGGACACGGTCCGCTGGTACGCGGCGAACCGCGACTGGTGGGAGCCCCTGCTCGGCAGGTCTCCGGTGGAGGAGACCAGCTGGTCACCGGCGGCCGCCCGCGTCTAGCCGGTGCGGGTCCTGGTGACGGGTGCGGGGGGCCAGCTGGGCCGCGACCTCATGGAGGTGCTCACTTCAGGCTCGCCTTCGACCAATCGCGTCGTATGGGTGGTCGGCGCCGACCATCACCAGCTCGACGTGGCCGACCGTGAAGCCGTCCAGGAGGCTGTGGAGCAGCTGCGGCCAGACGTCATCATCCACGCCGCCGCATGGACAGCGGTCGACGATTGCGAGAGAGATCCTGACAGGGCGTTCCGGGTCAACGCGCTCGGGACCCGGCACGTGGCCGAGGCGGCGCGAAGGTCAAGGGCCCATGTCTGCTACGTCTCCACCGACTACGTGTTCGACGGACGCTCTAACACCCCTTACAACGAATGGGCTCGGCCCAATCCCCTCTCGGTCTACGGCCGCTGCAAGCTCGGCGGCGAGATGGAGCTCGACCCGGCATCCACGATCGTCCGGACCTCGTGGGTGTGCGGCAGGCAAGGGTCCAACATGGTGAGGACGGTGCTCCGCCTTTCCGAAGGGGAGGGCCCGCTGCGTTTCGTGTGCGACCAGGTGGGTTGCCCGACCTTCACCTTCGATCTGGCCCCGGCCCTCAAGACCCTCGCCATGGATCGCCGGCCGGGCATCTTCCACGTGACGAACCAGGGAGCCACATCCTGGTGCGACCTCGCCAGGGAGGTGGTCGCCGCGGCAGGAAGGGACCCCGCCAGGGTGGAGCCCATCACCACCGACCAGCTGGTGCCCAGGCGGCCGGCTCCCCGTCCCGCCTACTCTGTGCTGGACAACGCAGCGCTGCGGCTCGCCGATCTGAAGCTGCTTCCCGATTGGCACGGGTCGCTCGAGCGTCTGGTGGGGGAGTTGAGATGAGCAACGTCGCAGTCGTGGGCGCCGGCTACGTGGGCCTCACGACCGCAGCCTTCCTTGCGGAGACCGGCCACACCGTCACCTGTGCCGACGTCGACGCCGACAGGGTGGCCGCACTCGTGCGGGGGAAGGTGCCGATCTTCGAGGACGGCCTGGAAGAGCTCGTCCGGAGATACCAGGCGGCCGGCCAGCTGTCGTTCGTGGTGGGCGCGGCCGCGGCGGTCCCCGAGCGCGAGTTCGTCTTCCTATGCGTTCCCACGCCCCAGCGCGACGACGGCTCCGCCGACATGTCCTTCATAGAGTCCGCGGCCTCCGAGATCGGTCCTCACCTGAACCACGGGGCGGTCGTGATCAACAAGTCGACGGTCCCGGTCGGCTCCACCCTGGTGGTGGAGGCGGCTCTGCGGCGCAGCGACGTCGCGGTCGTGTCGAATCCGGAGTTCCTCCGGGAAGGCTCGGCCGTTCATGACAGCCATCATCCCGACCGGGTCGTCATCGGGAGCGAGGACCAGTCGGCCGCGATCCGCGTCGCCGCGCTCTTCAAGGGGTTGGAAGCCCCGCTCATCGTGACCGACCCCGCGTCCGCCGAGACCATCAAGTACGCGTCGAACGCCTTCCTCGCCACCAAGCTCAGCTTCATCAACGCGGTGGCGAACCTCTGCGAAGCGGTGGGCGCCGACGTGCGGGAGGTGATCCTGGGCATGGGCTACGACACCCGCATCGGCTTCGAGTTCTTAAAGCCGGGACCCGGCTGGGGTGGCTCCTGCCTTCCCAAGGACACGGCCGCGCTGGTGCGCATCGGCGAGGACAACGGCTACGACTTCGCCCTCCTTCGCGGCGTCGTGGCGGTCAACGAAGAGCAGTACTCGAGGATCGTCCGGAAGGTGGTGGACCAAGCAGGAGGATCGCTCGCGGGACGGACGATCGCCGCCTGGGGCCTTACCTTCAAGGCCCACACGGACGACATGAGAGGATCCCCCGCCTTGGAGGTGCTGAGCCGTCTCTCCGACCTCGGGGCGTCGGTGCGGGCCTATGACCCCACCGTCACCGAGTCCCTGGAGGGGATGGAGGTGTGCGGTGACCCCTACGCAGCTTGCGAGGGCGCGTCGGTGCTGGTCGTCCTGACCGAGTGGGAGGAGTTCCGCTGGCTCGACTTTCGCAAGGTGGGTGAGGCGATGGCCCAGCTGAGCCTCGTCGACACACGCAACCTTCTCGACCCCACCGCGGTGCGCAGGGCGGGGTTCACCTACGTGGGGGTGGGCCGCGCTTGAGGGCCGTCGTGGCCGGCGGCGCGGGGATGATCGGCTCGCATCTCTGCGAAGCCCTGCTGGAGAGGGGGGATGGAGTCGTCTGCGTGGACAACCTCGTGACGGGGAGCTGGTCGAATGTGGAGCACCTTCTCGGGCGGAATGGGTTCGATTTTGTCAACCAGGACGTTTGCAAGCCCCTCGAGCTGGAGGGAGGGTTCGAGGCAGTGCTCCATCTGGCCAGTCCGGCGTCGCCCGCCGACTTCGAGGGACTGGCTACGGAGATCCTCGATGTGGGCAGCACCGGCACCCGCAACCTCCTCGAGCTTGCGCGGGGCCACCGGGCGCGGTTTCTGCTGGCATCGACGAGCGAGGTCTACGGGGACCCGCTCGTCCACCCTCAGAAGGAGTCCTATTGGGGGAACGTCAACCCCGTCGGGCCGAGGTCCGTGTACGACGAGGCCAAGAGGTTCGCGGAGGCCATGACAACTGCCTGGCGCCGCACGTATGGGGTGTCGACCCGGATCGTGCGGATCTTCAACACCTACGGACCGCGTCTACGTCGCGACGACGGGAGGGTCGTCTCCAACTTCCTCTCGCAGGCGATCGAGGGCAGGCCGTTGACCGTGTACGGAGACGGGTCGCAGACCCGGAGCTTTTGCTACGTGGACGACGAGGTGAGAGGGATCATGGTAGTCCTCGACTCGGATCATGAGGGGCCGGTCAACGTCGGGAACCCCGAAGAGTTCCGCGTGAGGGAGCTGGCAGACACGGTCTTGGAGCTGGTGGATACGGCCTCGGAGGTGGTTCTGGCCCCCCTGCCCGCGGACGACCCGGCCCGGAGGTGCCCCGACATCGAGCTGGCCCGCTCCCTCGGCTGGGAGCCGACCGTGGGCCTCCGGGAGGGTCTGCGGAGGACCGTGGCCGACCTTCAGGCCGTCGAGAACTAGCTCCGGTGGCGGAGGAGGACGAGCCTGCCCCCTCGGTGGCCCTTTCCGCGGTAGTCGTCAACTACAACGCCCGCCGGCACCTGGTCGACTGCGTTAGGAGCCTCCGCTCGGAGGGCGTCTCCGATGTGATCGTGGCCGACAACGGCTCGACCGACGAATCAAGGGCGGCTTTGGCCGCCGCCGACCCGCATGCCAGGTTCATCGACCTCGGTCGCAACCTTGGCTACGGGGGGGCTGCCAACCGGGGGCTCGGTGCGGTCAGGGGTCGGGCGGTCCTGGTATGCAACCCGGACGTGACGGTCCGGAGCGGGGCGGTGGGCGCGTTGGCGTCGGTGCTGGCCCAGGACGGCGCGGTCGCGGTGGCGGGCCCGAAGATCCTGTCTCCGGAGGGCGAGCTCTACCCTTCGGCCCGCACGTTCCCCTCTCTGGCCGACTCTGTGGGGCACGCATTCCTCGGAATGCTGTGGCCGGCAAACCCGTTCAGCCGCAGCTACAAGATGCTGGACTGGGACCACGCGACCGGCCGGCGCGTCGATTGGGTGTCCGGCGCGTGCTTCCTCGCCCGCACCGAGGCCTTGGAGTCCGTGGGCGGCTTCGACGAGTCCTACTTCATGTACATGGAGGACGTGGACCTCTGCTGGCGGTTACGCCGAAGTGGATGGGAGATCGGTTACGAGCCCTCGGCGGTGGTCGTCCACGTCCAGGGGGTCTCAACCGTCTTGCACCCCTACAGGATGATCCTGGCGCATCACCGGTCGATGTTGCGCTTCGCCCGCCGCTCCGCCACGGGCTGGCGACTGGCGCTGGTTCCGCTCATGGCCGTGGGCACCGCGATCCGCGCCGTCCTGGCCTGCGCGAAGAGGGTCGTGGGGACGGCGGGCTCCCGCACTCGGATCGCCGCCCCGGAGCGCCCCGGGGAGGCCCCGCGCCCCGAGTAGGGTTGGCGCCCGGACATGCCCAGGCATACGTCAACCTCGAGGAAGGTAGCCCGCGCGGCGGCGACCGGCGGTGGTCGCACCAGCCGGGGACGGACACCGGTGGGTTGGTACGCGGTGCTTTCCCTCATCGTCATCCTCGGGGTGGCGTCGGTGGCGTTCAGCCGTTACCAGTACGAGCACCCTCGCGCACCCGTGGTCGTGCACCCTGCCACAGGAGACCATTGGCGAGCTGCGTTCGCGTTCGACCTGTGCGGGACCATGGCGGCCAACCCTCCCCAGGTCTCTCAGGTGGCGACCACCGGGCTGTCGACCAAGGGCGACGGGATCATCTACATAGACCCCACCAGCTCTGCGAACTCCGGCCACAACGCCACCCTGGGTCATTTCGTAACGCACTACCCGAACATGGTCCTCACGTCGACGAGGCTGGGCTACCCGGGCAAGCCGGTGCTGACCAACGGCGACAAGTGCGGCAATGCTCCGGGCCAGGTCCAGGTGAAGGTCTGGACCAGCCAGGCTGACCCCACGGGCCAGATCTCGAGCGGCAACCCCGGGAACCTGCTGCTGGAGAACGGCCAGCTCGTAACCTTGGCGTTCGTTCCGAAGGGCTCGGCGATCCCCCAGCCTCCCTCCCGGACGGCCCTGGCCAAGGCCAACCCCCAGGTGCCCACCACCTCGACCCCGTGAGGGCCGTCGTCTTGGTGGGCGGGGAGGGCACGAGGCTGCGACCGCTCACCCTTTCCATGCCCAAGCAGATGCTCCCGGTCGTCGAGTGGCGCATGATCGAGAGGGTGGTCGCCCACCTGGCGGCGCACGGAGTGGACGAGGCCGTTCTCTCCCTCGGCTACAGGCCGCATGCATTCCAGTCAGCGTTTCCTGACGGACGCGTGGCGGGAGTGAGGGTGATCTACGCGGTGGAGGACGAGCCCTTGGGCACGGCCGGCGGCATCCGGTACGCGGCGGAGCGGGCCGGCGTCGACGACACCTTCGTGGCGGTGAACGGCGACGTCCTGACCGACCTGGACGTGGGCAAGCTGATCGGTTTCCACCGGGAGAGAGGAGCTGCTGCCACGATCCACCTGACCGCCGTCGACGACCCTTCGGCCTTCGGCGTCGTTCCGACCGACGAGAGCGGGAGGGTGGAGCGCTTCGTGGAGAAGCCCGCCCCGGGCAGGGCGCCCACGAACCTCATCAACGCCGGGACCTACGTCCTGGAGCCGAGCGTGCTCGGCGCCATCCCCGAGGGCCGGTCCGTGTCGATCGAGCGGGAGACGTTTCCCTTCCTGGTCGAGGGCGAGGAGCTGTTCGCCCTGGCGTCTGAGGACTACTGGATCGACACGGGCACCCCTCGCCAGTACCTGCAGGCCCACCGCGACCTCCTCGCCGGTCGCAGGCCCGGCCCGCCGGCCCCGGGGGCCCAAGGGGCCGGTGCGGGCGTGTGGACCATGGGCCGTGCCGAGCTGCGCGGGGAGGTCTCGGGCCCGTCGCTCATAGGGGAAGGAGCGGCCGTCCAGCCCGGCTCGAGGGTGGCGGGGTCCGTGGTGGGCCGGGGGTCGGTCGTCGGTCCGGGGGCCTGGGTGGTGGGGTCGGTGCTGTTGCCGGAAGCCGAAGTGGGCCCTGGGAGCGTGATCGAGGGGTCGATAGTCGGCTCGGGCTCGTGCCTCGGGGAGGAGGCTCAGGTGAGATGTTCGGTGCTGGGCGACGGATGCGAGCTCGAGGCTGGCGCCTGCGTCGAGGACGCCCGGGTCCCCGACACCGACGGGAGAGGCTCGCCCGAGCTGGGTCCGCTTCCGTGAGGACGATGGTCACCGGAGGGGCGGGGTTCATCGGCTCCACCCTCGTCGACCGCCTTCTGGCCGAGGGCCACAAGGTCGACGTCGTGGACGACCTGTCGACCGGCTCACTCGCCAACCTCTCCGACGCCCGATCGTCTGGGCACCTAAGCTTCCACCAGCTGGACATCAGGTCCCCCGAGCTGGTGCTGTTGATCGCCCGCCTGCGGCCGGAGGTGGTGTTCCATCTGGCGGCGCAGGCAGACGTGAGGGTATCGGTCGACCAGCCGGCCTTCGACGCGGAGGTGAACATAGTGGGGAGCCTGCGGGTTCTCGAAGGTGCCAAGCTCGCCGGCTCGTCTCGGGTCGTGTTCGCCGGGAGCGGGGGCACCCTCTACGGGGAGCCATCGCCCTCGGAGCTGCCGGTGCGGGAGTCGCATTCCCAGGCCCCGCTGTCACCGTACGGTGTGTCCAAGAAGTCGGCGATCGACTACATGGTGGCCTTCAAGGCCCTGCACGGGATCGAGTACTCCGCCCTCGCCCTGGCGAACGTGTACGGCCCCCGCCAGGACCCTCACGGCGAGGCCGGGGTTGTGGCCATCTTCGCCGGCCAGCTGGCCAAGGGGGAGTCCTCCACGATCTACGGCGACGGTAGCCAGACGAGGGATTTTGTCTTCGTCGACGATGTGGTCGACGCCTTCGTGCGAGCTGCGAGCCGGGGCGGGGGGATGATCGTCAACATCGGGACCGGGACCGAGACCAGCGTGGCACGCCTCTACCAGACCATGGCGGCGCTGGCGGGTGTCTCGACCCCCCCGCGCCACGCCCCGGCCCGCCCGGGCGACCTGCATCGCAGCAGCCTCGACCCGGCCAGAGCGGCGGTGCAGCTGGGCTGGAAGGCGTGGACGGGCCTCGAGGAGGGAACTAGAGCCGTGCTGGACTTCACGCGGCGAAGGGCCCTGACCGAGACCGCACGCCCCTCAACGTCCGACCGCCCTAACGGCGTACGCCCCGACCTACCCCGACACCCCCCCGCCCCGACCGCTCACGCCCCGACCTACCCCTCAACGCCCGGCCGCTCTACCCTTTCTGTTCGGCGAGCAGTCGCGCTAGCGTCCCGGCGGCAGCCGGATCGGCGCCTGACAACTTCATAGCCATTGGTTGATATCGGCAAGACGAGGGACGGGGGAGCTCTATGCCGGAAAGCATCGATCGCCGTGACTTTCTAAGCCGGGGGCTTCGGACCGCGGCCGGGTTGACCGTGATCGGGGGAGGCGCCTCCGGCCTTCTAGCCGCCTGTGGCTCGTCCAACACCGGGTCCTCTGCGTCGGCGAACACGGGCGTGTCCACGGCGAGTCCCAAGCCGGGCGGCAAGGTGGTCTTCGGAGTGGGCTCCGAGGACAACAGCATGGACCCCAGCACCGGTCGGTTTGACACGACCGGCTACCTCTACGCGGGGGCGGTCTTCGACCCCCTCACGGCCATAGACCCCCAGGGCCGCCCGCAGCCCTACCTGGCGCAGTCAGTGGTTCCCAACGCCGACTACACGTCGTGGACCATCACGCTACGGCCGGGGATCAACTTCCACGACGGCACCCCGTGCGACGCTGCCGCGGTGAAGTTCAACCTCGACAACCTGGTCTCTTCGGTGCTGGTCGGACCGGAGTTCTCCGATATCGAGAACGTCACGACCTCCGGGCCTTTGACTGTGGTGGTCAACATGAAGTCGCCTTGGGTGCCCTTCCCTTACCACCTCGCCGGGCAGCCGGGGTTCGTCGCCTCGCCGAAGATGCTCCAGGACAAGGCCAACGGGGGCATGCACCCGGTGGGGACAGGGCCTTTCATCTTCCAGGAATGGGTGCCCAACGACCACTTCTCCGTCAAGAAGAACCCCAACTACTGGCGCCGGGGGCTGCCCTATCTTGACGCGCTCGAGTTCAAGCCGATCATCGACCAGTCACCCCAAGAGAATGCCCTGCGAGCGGGGAGCATCGACATCCTCTCCACGATGTACCCGCAGATCATCACCGACGCCCGTAGCGACCCCACCCTCGCCATCGTCGACGACAGCAAGCAGGTCGTCGGGGAGCAGAACCTCAACTTCATCATGCTCAACCTCTCGGTCCCCCCGACCGACGACATCCGGGTGCGCCAGGCGATGGCGTATGCCACCAACAACCAAGCCCTATGGAACGCTCTCGCGGATGGCATCGGCAACCCGACCAACTCGCTGTTCCAGGAGGGGTCGCCCTACCAGGCCCAGACCTCGTACCCCTCGTACAACCCCTCGAAGGCCCGATCGCTGGTGCAGGAGTACCAGCGCGAGAAGGGCCCGATATCGCTCCAGCTCGGCGCCATTCCCTCCTCCTTCGTGGTGGCCGCAGACCAGCTGATCCAGCAGCAGTGGAAGAGCGTGGGCATCCAGGCGAACATCCTGCAGACCGAGCAGGCCCAGTACATCCTCAATGCCGTCGAGGGCCACTTCCAGGCAAACGTATGGCAGCAGTTCGGCGTGAACGATCCCGACGCCAACTATGTGTTCTGGGCGCCGGCGAACGGGTCCGCGGTGGGGCAGTTCGGCCTGCAGTTCCCCCGCAACAAGGACCCGCTGGTGCAGCAGGCGATCGACCAGGGCCGCACCCAATCCAACCCGAACGCGCGGATCGCCGCCTACCAGGAGGTGGCCAAGCGCTTCGCCGAGGACCTGCCCTATATCTGGCTCACCAGGGCCGTGAGTGCCGTGGCGGCGAGGTCGTACGTGCAGAATTTTGCCAACCCGACCTTCCCGAACGGCCAGAACCGGCTGGGCCTTCAGACCGGGATCGTGCAAACGGCCCAGATCTGGCGCTCGTCCTAGGGCAGGGGCAGTCGGTTCGGCGGCTCATGGGCAGGGCCGGCTCAGCCGGCTCAGATGTGAGCCGCGCTCAGCGGAGGTCCGGCTCAGATGTGAGCCGCGCTCAGCGGAAAAGGTCCTCCGCGTGAGGCCTCACCACCTCCCGGGCTATCGAGGAAGCGCGTAGCCAGGAGGGGTCCACGCCCCTAACGACGGCGGCCGGCACCCCCGCCGCCTTTCCCATCACCAGCTCGGCGGCCGAAGCCAGCTGGTCGGCGACACAGACCTCGGTTGACTCGAGCTCGCGGCCCATGGCGTCTTCGGTGCCCCGGAGGTCGATGATGCCCGCCACTCCCGCACACCCGATGGCGACATCAGTCACCCCTTTTCTCCATGGCCTGCCAAAAGTATCCGAGACGATCACTCCGACATCGACGCCCGCCTTGGCTCGGAGCCCTTCCCTTATCTTGCGAGCTGAGCGGTCGGGGTCGAGGGGAAGCAGCGCGGCGTAACCTCTCTCGACGTTGGACATATCCACCCCGGAGTTCGCACACACAAAACCGTGCCTCGTCTCGGTCACGACCAGCGGCTCCCTCCGGCGTAGGACGCGCACCGCCTCTTCTGCGATCAGCCGCAGTCGCGCGCCCTCGTCATCGGGTGCCACCTCGACGACGCGTCCTTCTGCCTTGCTGACGACCTTTTGAGTTACGACCACGACGTCACCGTGGTCCAACTCTGCGCCAGCCGCGATCAGGTCGGAGAGCAGGTCGCCTCTTCGCACCTCGGGCATGCCAGTTACGCCGAATATGGTCAGCTCGGTGCGCACCTCACGACCAACCCATGGCCCGCAACACGCTGGCCGCCAGGTGGGAAGCCCTCGCCGGAGTGCTCATCACTGTTTCTGTCACCACACAACGGACGCCCTCGGCCTCGACCGCAGCGGCGAGCGAAGAGTCGGCTTCGTCGATCACAAGTGTCGAGACGAGCGGCGCGTAGAGACGAGCCACGCCGACGACGGATACCTCGTGACCGAGCTCTGCGAGCAGCCGGTCAGCCGGTCCTTTGAGGGCGGCGCCGGCCACGATGGGAGAGATGGCGACAGCGTCCTCGCGGCGAGCCGTGAGGGCCTTCTCGATACCCGGGAGGGCAAGGATCGGCCCGATCGAGACGATGGGGTTGGAAGGGCACAAGACCACGGTGTGGGCGCTCTCGATCGAATCGACGACTCCAGGTGAGGGCCGGGCAACGTCCGCTCCCTCGAAACGCACCGACCTCACAGGTACCGAGTGCCTCAACTTGACGAAGTAGTGCTGGAAGGCCACGTCGTCACCTGAAGCGAGAGTGAGGCGCGTGCGAACAGGATCGTCGCTCATCGGCAGCACACGGGTGGGGATCTTCCAAGCTGAGGCCAGCTCGGCCGTGACGGTCGCCAGGCTGGCTCCCAAGGACAGCCGCTGGGTCCTGTACAGATGGGTGGCCAGGTCGTTGTCTCCCAGGCGAAACCAGGTCTCGCCCCCGAAGCGGTCGAGAGCGGCCATCGCATGCCACGTATCCCCCTGCAGGCCCCATCCCGTCTCCAGGTTGACAGCCCCGGCGAGGGTGTAGGTGACCGTGTCTATGTCCGGGCAGATGTGCAGGCCGTGCAGCACCGTGTCGTCACCCGTGTTCACGATGGCGTAGATCTCAGAAGGCGGAACCACCGTCGCCATCCCTCTCAGCAGGCGGGCGGCTCCCACACCTCCGGCCAGGGCGGCGATCACCCGGGTCAGACTACCGGACGGCAGTGATCTGTCCGCTATCAACCATGCGCTGCGTGGCTGTGCGCCAGGTTGCTCCGTTCGTTGTGCAAGGCTCGGCTGGTGCACGCTGTGAGTCGTGACAAGCGTCTGAGCGTGGCGTTCGACGCCACGCCGCTTCTCGGGACGAGAACCGGTGTCGGAGCCTTTTGCGCAGGTGCCCTGAGTTCGCTGGGCGCGATGGAGAACTTAGATGTCGCAGCCTTCGCGGTCAGCTGGCGACGCCGCGGGGGGATCGTCGCTCATCTGCCGAAGGGAGTTGAAGCACTCGACAGGCCGATTCCGGCGCGGCCGGTTCATCTTTCCTGGCGGTGGCTGTCCCGACCCCCGATCGAATGGTGGACGGGAGCCGTCGACGTGGTCCACGGGACCAACTTCGTCGTTCCCCCTACCCGTAAGGCGGGGCGCGTAGTGACTGTGCACGACTTGACTACCGTGCGGTTCCCGCAGCTGTGCGACGCAGCCACCCGGGTCTTTCCGACCCTTGTACGGAACGCGATACGACAAGGTGCGTGGGTTCACACGCCGTCCGAGTTCGTGGCCGGGGAGGTGGTCGAGATCCTGGGGGCCGACCCCGCACGAGTGCGCGCCGTTCACCACGGTGTTCCCGCCGCCGAAGAGCCAAGCGCGCTCTCGGCTCCCGACGACAGGCTGTCGGCACCGGAGCCGATAACGCTCTCCTTGCCGGATGGCCCCTTCGCCTTGCCGGAAGGCCGCTTCATACTGACTCTGGGAACGATTGAGCCTCGCAAGGACCACCCTGGTCTGGTCAAAGCCTTCGACATGGTCGCTGGCAGCCACCCTGACGTGACTTTGGTCGTCGCGGGCCCCGGCGGATGGGGTGTCGACGCGCTCAACGACGCGGTTGAGTCTTCCCCCTTCAAGGAGCGGATTCTACGACTCGGGTACGTGAGCCCCGGCGACCGCACCAGGCTCATGCGCCGCGCTCGGGTCTTCGCGTATCCGTCCGTATACGAGGGGTTCGGCCTGCCACCGCTCGAGGCGATGATCGCCGGTGTCCCGGTGGTGGCGACGGCCGCGGGCGCGGTTCCCGAGATCGCAGGGGATGGTGCGCTCTTGGTCCCGGTAGGTGATGCCACGGCATTTGCGGAGGCTTTGAGCTCGGCGATCGATGATGATCGCCGGCGGGAGGAGCTGGTCGAGCGAGGACGCATGCGCGTCCGATCCTTCACCTGGGAGAAGTGCGCGGCCGGTTTGGCTGAGCTCTACGAGAGCGCCCGTGGTCGGTCTTGACGCGAGTCCTCCTCGCCGTTGAGCAGCTGCGCAGGGCCGTCCCCGGCGGGATCGGCACCTACGCACGAGGCCTACTCCGGGGTCTTGACGCGCTCGTTGCTGACAGCAGCTCCACGAGCCCGCCCGCTGGCGAGCTCCAACTCACGCTTCTTGCCAGCAGATGGAATGCCAGCCGGCAAGGGGGACCGGATCCGCTGGCCGCGCTCGGCCATCCGGTTCTCGCCTCGCCGCTGACGGGCCCTCTCCTGACTCGAGCATGGGACACCGGGCTCCTGAAAGCACCCCGAGGCTTCGATGTCGTGCACTCGGTGACCTTGGCCGGGCCTGCGTGCCTCGATGCTCCCTGTTCGTTGACCGTGCACGATCTGGCATGGCGCGAGCTCCCCGACGCTTATCCCCGGCGTGGACGGCGCTGGCACGAGGCCGCGTTGGGTTCGCGCGGTCAGCCGTGCGGACCTCGTGATCGTACCTTCGGATGCCACGGCTTCGAAGCTGGCTTCGACTGGCTTGCCGGCGCGCTTCATCGAAGTGGTCGAGGAGGGTTGGGACCATCTGCCACCGCCCGACGACGAGGGAGCGTCACTCCTCTTGTCGGACATCGGCGTCGAGGGGCCGTACTTGCTGAGCGTCGGGACCATGGAGCCGCGCAAGAACCTGCGCAGGGTGACGCGGGCCTACGCCAAGGTGAGGGACAAGCTGCCCGAGCCGTGGCCTCTCGTGGTGGTGGGACCTGGGGGCTGGGGCGAGGAGGTCGTTCCGGAGCCGGGTGTTCTACTGGCCGGCAACGTGGAAGATGGGGTCTTGGCGGCGCTCTACTCCCGCTGCCGTTGTCTCGTCTACGTTCCCCTGACCGAGGGGTTCGGGCTTCCCGCCCTGGAGGGCATGGCCGTGGGCGCCCCGGTTGTGTCGAGTCCGATCCCTAGCGCCGCGGGCGCGTCCCTGGAGGTTGATCCCCTAGACGAGAGATCCATCGGCCAGGGAATCCTGCACGCCGCGGCGGACGACTCGCTGCGCCAGGACCTCGTGGAGGCGGGAAGGCGCCGGGCGGGACCCCTCACCTGGGAGGCCGCGGCCAAAAGACACGTCGCGCACTGGGACGAGCTGGTCTCGGGCCGGCGGCCCCGGCGGTCCGGGCGCTCCGCGAGGTCACCCCACAGCCTTCGACCTGGCCGGTCACCGCAGGGTCATTCGTCGCAAGCCGAACGGCATGTTCACTCCTCGCAAGCCCACGAGCGCCATGCGACGGGGGACCGAGCAGCGGGACGTGAGCTGTCGGTGAGCATCGATGTGAGCGCGATCCCGAGCCGAGCAGCAGGGGCCGGACGTTATGCCCTGGACCTGGTTGCCGCGTTGTCCCGGAACCAGGATGCCTCGCTCACCCTCCTAGCCAGGGTCGGTGACGACCACAGGTGGGCTTGCCTGGCGCCCTCGGCGACCATCGAAGACGTCGTGCCGCGCGCTAGGCCCGCGCGGCTCGTATGGGAGCAGCTACTCATGCCCCGGCACCTGGCTCTCGCCCAAGTCGACGTACACCACGCTCCTCACTACACCATGCCGGTCCGTTGCCGTGTGCCCGCCGTCGTAACAATCCATGACCTCACGTTCTTCGACCACCCGGAGCTGCATCAGCCTTCTAAGGTTCTTTTCTTCCGGCGAGCCATCCGGTCAGCGGTTCGCGGGGCGGACGGCCTGGTCTGCGTGAGCCGGCTCACCGAACAGCGCTTGATGGAGATGTTCTCCTCTCACGGGGTCGTAAGGGTGATCCCCCACGGCGTGGACCACGCGCGGTTCCGTCCTCACGAGACGCAGCCGGGATCGGATTCCATGCTGCTCGAGGCAGTCGGTGTCCGGCCGCCCTACATAGCCTTCGTCGGGACGTTGGAGCCGAGAAAGGGGTTGCCGGTCCTCGTCGACGCATTCGACAGGATCTGCCCGGCGCATCCGCGCCTGTCGCTGGTTCTCGCCGGGCTGCCCGCTTGGGGAGCCGGCGAGGTCTCCAAGTCGATCTCGTCCTCGCGTCACCCCGGAAAGGTGGTTCGCACCGGATACCTGCCAGATGATGCCATTCCGGCGCTGCTTCGGCAGGCAGCCGGGGTGGCGTACCCGTCTCTTTACGAGGGCTTCGGTCTTCCGGCATTGGAGTCCCTCGCTTGTGGCAGTCCCCTGATCACCACGCGGGGCACCGCCATGGCCGAGGTGGCGGGGGATGCCGCCATCCTCGTGTCACCGGGGGACGCCGACGAGTTGGCGGAGGCGCTCGAAGCTGTGCTGGAGGGTGGCGCGGCGGTGTCTCGCCGTCGGTCTCTCGGACTTGAGATCGCAAGCCGGCACACGTGGTCTGCCAGTGCGCAAGCTCACCTGGACCTCTACGAAGAGGTGTCGAAACCTCGCCGATGACGCATGAAGGTGGAGGCGGGGGACGGCGTTAGGGTGGCATGGTGAGGGCTTTCGTCACCGGGGCCGGCGGTTTTGTAGGCGGCTGGCTCCAGGCTCACCTGAGCGAGGCGGGCGACGAACTAGTGGTCCCAGGCGAGGATCTCGACGTCACCGATGGCGAGAGTGTGCGCGACGCGATGGTCAAGGCGTGTCCCGATGCCGTATACCACCTCGCCGCGCTCACCCACGTCGGTGATTCCTGGGGCGCTCCGGCAGAGGTCTTCCAGGTGAACGCTCTCGGGACCCTCAACGTGCTCGAGGCTGCGAGAACGTGCGAGATGCCTCCGAGGGTCTTGGTCGTCAGCTCGGCGGAGGTGTATGGCCCGGTTGGTCCGGAGAGGCTCCCCCTGACAGAGGGGTCGCCCCTCACTCCCACGACTCCGTACGCATCCAGCAAGGTGGCCGCCGAGTATCTCGGGGTTCAGGCCCACCACGGGTACGGGCTTCCCGTAGTCCGCGTCAGGTCGTTCAACCACGCGGGTCCCGGGCAGGCGCCGACCTTTGCGTTGTCAGGGCTCGCCCGGCGAATAGTCGAGGCACAGCGCGACGGTGCCAGAGTGCTACGCGTCGGCAACCTCACACCGCGCCGCGACTTCACCGACGTACGCGATGTCGTGCGGGCGTACAGACTGGTGGTGCTTCTAGGGGAACCGGGCGAGGTGTACAACGTATGCTCCGGTCACGAGGTGTCGGTAGCGGAGCTGGTCGACAGGCTCTTGCGGGCCGCCGGATTGCATCTGGAACTGGAGGTGGACGCGGAGCTGTCTCGCCCGGTGGACGTCCCGGTGCTGCTGGGGGACTTCACCCGGTTGCGGGAGGCTACGGGATGGGAGCCAACGTTGGAGCTGGACGAGACCATCCGATCTGTGCTCGAGTACTGGAGGAGCCGCCCCGATCAGGTTTGATCGTGCATGCGCCCGGCGAACAACGCGCATGCGCCCGCCCCCGATCAGCGCATGCGGTCGGCCTGTGAACGCAGCTGGTGCATGATTGCGCGTGCCTGGTCCGGCAGGAGGACCTCGAACTCTCGAAGACGCTTCAAAAGTTGCTGCCTGTGCACTTGGGCTCGCTGGAACCCAAGCACCGCCAGGCCGACGGCCACAGTCGCGACCTCTTTGACTCGTCGGGCCAATGCTTCGTCTGACTCCGACACCGCCACACAGCGTAGGGTCACCCAACCAACTGTCGCAAGCCAACTGTCGCAGCGACTCGCCCTGATCTGCGCGCCGTCACGGATATAGCCTCTGAAACCTGATGGAGCAACTGGCCCCGCCCGTCGTGGCCGTCGTCGTCTCCCATGACCCGGGGCCGTGGTTCGAGGAGGGGTTGGCGGCGCTGGCCTCTCAGGACTATCCGAATTTTTCGATTCTCGTTCTGGATGCGGCGAGCTCGACGGACCCGACCACGCGCGTCGCCTCTGTGGTTCCGTCGGCGTACGTGCGGCGCCTTCCTCAAAACAAGGGCTTCGGTCCCACTGTGAACGAGGTGATGGAGATAGTGGAGGGCGCGTCGCATCTGGTTCTGTGTCATGACGACGTCGCTCCCGAACCAGACGCCGTCCGTCAAATGGTAGAGGAGGCGTTCCGTTCCAACGCGGGCCTGGTGGCTCCCAAGCTGGTGGAATGGGAGGACCCCGCGCAACTGGTTCAGATAGGAATGGGAGCGGACAAGATGGGGGCGCCTGCCGAAAGGGTCGCCCCGGGGGAGCTCGACCAAGCACAGCACGACTCGGTTCGCGACGTGTTCGTGGCACCGGGTGGTGCCACCCTCGTGCGGGCCGATCTCTTCGAGACACTGGGCGGGTTCGACAGCTCGATGTTCCTGTTCGGCGAAGATCTGGACCTGAGCTGGAGGGCGCAGCTAGCCGGAGCCAGGGTCGTTGTTGCGCCTTCGGCCCGCGTCAGGCACCGCCAAGCGGCGAGGAACGGCCAGCGCGAGATCGACTCGCCGCGAAGCTGGCACTCGAACGGGGCGGAGAGAGCGCCGAAGGAGGGGGCTGATGGCCCGGTCGAGGCGCCTGAAGCTGACACCCCGGTCGCGGCCCCGGCAGAGGATGGCGACCCTGGGGTAGCGCGGCATCTTCACAGGTCCACCCCCGCGACGATCGCCCTCTTCTTGCAGCGCCGCCACGAGCTGAGGGCGGTGCTCAAGAACTACTCCGCTCTTCACCTTTGCAGAGTTCTCCCGCAGATGGTCGTGCTCACCATGGTCGAGCTCGCCTACTCGCTGGCACGGGGTCGAACAAAGCACGGGAGGGCGATCCTTTCCGCCTGGCGCTGGAACCTCGCTGAGATGAAGGAGCTGCGCGCGGCCCGGCGCCAGGTCCGTTCCTCGAGGCGGTTGTCCGATAGGGACGTGAGGAGGCTGCAGGTCCGGGGGAGCGCAAGGGTCTCGGCCTTCTTGCGTCACCAGGCGTGGGTCTCCACGCACCGCCAGGCGGGTGCGCAGGGGGAGAGCCTTGTCAGGGGGCGCTTGCGGCCCGGCATGGCGCTGTGGGCGGTGATCGCCCTGGTGCTCGCCTACGGCAGCCGCCACCTGCTTTCGGGGCCGTTGCCCGTGACGGGACAGCTCGCTCCCCTTCCGGGTGTCGGGAGCTTGTTCCATCAATTCGCCAGCGGATGGAGAACCACGGGTGTGGGCAACGCGGCTCCGGCACCTCTCGCCTTCGGGTTGATGGGCCTGGCTGGAAGCTTGCTGCTGGGTGGAGTCGGGCTGTTGCAGAAGGTTCTCTTCCTCGGGGGTCTCCCCCTGGGGGCGGTCGGCATCTACCGTCTCTGCCGGCCGCTGTCCAGCCGTTGTCGGCTGGTGGCGACAGTGGTGTACGTGGCTCTGCCGCTCCCGTACAACGCCCTGGCAGACGGTCGCTTGCAGCCACTGCTCCTCTACGGCGCGTTTCCCTGGATCCTTTCCCGGCTCCTGGTGTGCATGGGGGTTGAGCCCTTCTCCAAGTCCCACGAGGTGAGGTGGGGAGCAACCGGCGCGCCATGGAGGGGCCTGGCCCGGCAGGCGCTATCTCTCGGGATCGTCGTCACATTGGTCTTCGCCTTCGTTCCCGCCACCTTGCTGATCGTTTTGCTGACTGTCGCCGCCCTCGTCCTCGGGTCACTGGTGGCGGGCCGAACCCGCGGCTTGCCGTCCGTTGCGGTGGTGGGGGTCGGATCCGTGATCGTGGCATTGGTGCTGTCGTTTCCAGGGTCCCTCGACCTCATCGGGCACGGGGCCGATCCGGCCGCTGTCCTCGGCTTGGCGCCGAGCCCTTCCCACGCCTTGGGCTTCGGAGCGGTGATCCGGTTCCAGACCGGCCTTCTCGGCGGCGCACCCCTGGGTTGGGTCTTCGCGCTGGCAGCTGCGCTACCGCTCGTGATGGCACGGGGATGGCGGTTCTCGTTCGCCACGCGGTGTTGGAGCCTGGCCGCGGTCTTCTGGCTGATCGCTTGGGCCGGAGCGCGCGGCTGGCTCGGGAGCTCGTTTCCCTTCCCGGACGTGCTGCTGGTGCCCGCCGCCGCCGGGGTGGCGCTCAGCTCCGCCCTAGGGATAGCGGCCTTCGAGCGGGATCTCCCCCGATACCGGTTCGGCTGGCGTCAGGCACTCTCCACCGTCATCGGAGCCGCCGTGGTGATCGGGGGCATCCCGGTATTGGCCTTCTGCCTCGGAGGCAGGTGGAATCTACCCAGCCAGGGCTTCGACCAGGCACTTTCGTGGATGCCGGGCAACCAGCAACAGGGTGGCTTCAGGGTGCTCTGGCTGGGCGACCCCGCGGTGCTCCCACTGTCGGGTTGGCGGCTGTCACCGGGCCTTGCCTACGCGACCAGTCAGGACGGCCTTCCCACGGCCACCGATCTCTGGCCGAGCGCAGATCCGGGGAGCTCGACGCTAATGGCCGACGCGGTCCAGGCGGCGCAAAACGGTCGGACAGCGCTCCTGGGTCGTCTGCTCTCTCAGTTCGGGATCCGATACATCGTGGTACCCACCCAGTCCGCTCCGGCGTCGCCAGACGTCCCATACCTTCCGAGCTTCCCTCCCCCGGGTGATCTCTCGGCAAGCCTTTCCAATCAGGTAGACCTTCGCCAGCTCAACGCCGGGGGCGGCCTGATGGTGTTCCAGAACACCGATTGGGCGCCCCAGCGTGCCCAGGTGGGGGGCCGCGCCGCGGCGATAGCAGCCGGGAGCTCCGCGGAGACGGCTGCGCTATTCGCCCCGCTCGCGCAGTCTCGCCCCGTGCTGTCCGGCGGCCCGAGCTCCCTCGACTTCACGGGGCGGGTGAGCGCCGGTCATGTCCTGATCTCCACGGCGTTCTCCTCCCGATGGGTTCTGTCGACGGACGGGCGGGCTATGGCAGCGAAGCGTGCCTTCGGCTGGTCGAACCTGTTCACGGTTCCCAGATCCGGCAATGCGACTCTGTCGTACCAGGGTCCGCTCGCCCAGATCTTCGGCATCATGCTCGAGGCCGCGTTGTGGGTGGCAGCGATCTGGGTGCTCGTGCGCACACGGCGGGGCGTTCGCCGTCGCATGCACACGACCGCCCCCGTCGAACCGGTCCGGGAGCGCGAGGCGGTGGCCGCCGGTGGCTTCTGAGCGACGCTTCAAGGAGCCGCGCTTCCGGGTGGGCGGCGTCCTGGTGGCCCTCCTCCTCGTTGGGGGGATCCTCGATGTCACGACCAGACCGAGCGCGCCGTCCTATGCAGCGGTCAACCCGGTACGGAATGCGGAAACCACGCTGTCGTCGACGTGGTACTGCACCGGCCAGTCGGCGGCCGCCAACGGAGCCGCCAACGGTGCCCTTGTGGTCTCGAACCTGGGTGGGCGCCCGCTTGCCGGAACTCTGACCGAGGTCACCAACGACGCTCGGTCCGCCGTGGTCGATCTCGCGGTGCCCGCGCTGTCCCGGCTGGTGGTGGGCCAGCCCGAACCAGGCATGTTCGTGGCCGACCGGCTCACCTTCGACTCCGGGTCGGTCTTGGTCGGCGAGGCCGTCAGCGGCCCCCTCGGACGTAGCTCGGCTCCCTGCTCACCCACGACCTCGTCCCAGTGGTACCTGAGTGGCGGCTCCACTCTCCAGGGCGATCAATTGCTCACCTTCCTCTACAACCCGGCCTCCACCGACGTGGTCGCCGACATGACGTTCGCCACGGACCAGGGACCGGCCAGCCCGGGGGACTTCCAGGGGATCCTGGTCCCGTCCAACAGCCTGGTGGTGGTGGATGTCGGAAGCCACGTCATCGACCGCCGCGAGGTGGCGACGACCGTGTCGGCCCGGATGGGACGCCTGGTGGTCTACCAGCTGGCCGAGCGCGCAGCGATGCCCCCGGCCGCCCAGTCGTTGGTGCTGGGAGCGCCCGCGACTGGATCGTCCTGGTTCTTCCCGTCCGGGTTCAACGGAGTAGGGATCAGTGAGGCATACGAGATATACAATCCCTCATCCTCCCCCGCCGATGTCCAGATGGACCTTTCCCTCGCGTCCGGCTCGGCGGAGCCGATCCGGACGGAGGTGGGCTCTGGATCGGTGGTTACGGTGCAGGCCGCCGGCGAGCCTCGCATACCGGTGGGCGTGAGCCACTCGGCCCACATCTGGTCGACCAACGGCGTAGGCATAGTGGCGCAGCGAAGTCTCTCGGCCCAGCCGCCGGCCCTTCAGGCCGGGCGCTCCGAGATGATCGGTGCAACCGGGCCGTCCACCACTTCGTCGTTCTATCCGGGTTCGATCGACGCAGCCCCCTTCGCGCAGTCGTTGACCTTCCAGAGACAGGGCGAGGGGACGGCGCTAGTCGGCGTCTACGCCGTGTCGGGAGGGCACGAGCAGCCCCTCCCGGGACTGGTTGGCTTGGGCGTGTCCAGCCGGGCTCCGCTGTCCGTACAGGTACCTGCGACGCTTCCGGTGAACGCGTCCTCACTCGTCGTGCGGTCGACCCTGCCCGTTATCGCCGAGCGGGACGGCTACGCCGTGGGCTCGTCGGGGACGTCGGCCGTGACCGGCCTGGGGTAGACCGCCCCGTTTGTTTCCCCCTCGGCGGCGGTGGCGGGAACCTCGGTCGTGGCCGGCACCTCGGAGTCGAATTGGGGGATGGATGCGGAGCCGTTCCCGTGGACCGGACGGCCGTAGGCCATGTCCACCAGTCGCGCCACCTCGGTGCCGTCGATGGTCTCGTTTTCCACGAGCGCAGCCGCCACTGCGTCCAGGCCGTCCTTGTGCTGGACCAGCACCTCGGTGGCTCGTTCCTCCTGGGTGCGCAGGATGTGCTCCACCTCTTCGTCGATCACTCTGCTCGTTTCCTCCGAATAGTCCCGGGAGTGCATCAGATCCTCACCGAGGAACACCATGCCCTGGGATCCCCACGCCATGGGGCCGATCCTGTCGCTCATCCCCCATTCCCGGACCATCTTGTGTGCCAGCTCGGTCCCGCCGACAAGATCGTTGTTGGCCCCTGTGGACAGATCGCCGAACACGAGAATCTCGGCGACACGACCGCCCATGCGCACCGCCAGCGAGTCTTCGATGTACTGGCGGGGGTATATGTGCCGCTCCTCCAAGGGAAGCTGTTGTGTGACTCCGAGAGCCATCCCCGAGGGAAGGATGGTGACCTTGTGCACGGGGTCCGCGTTCGGGAGGGTGTAAGCGAGGACCGCGTGACCGCCCTCGTGGTAGGCGATCCTCTCCTTCTCGTCGTCTGACAGGGCCAAGCTGTCACGGCGCTGCCCCATGAGGACGCGGTCGCGCGCATCCTCGAAGTCCTGCATCTCGACGGCCCCGCTTCCCCGTCGGACCGCGTGCAGGGCGGCCTCGTTCACCAGGTTGGCCAGATCGGCCCCGCTCATCCCGGGAGTCCCTCGCGCCACGAGCTCCAGGTTCACATCGGGTCCCATCTTCTTGTCCTTGCAATGGACCTTGAGGATCGGAAGGCGCTCGTCGAGGTCCGGGAGTGGCACGACGATCTGGCGGTCGAACCGGCCAGGCCGGAGGAGGGCGGGGTCGAGGATGTCCGGACGGTTTGTGGCCGCCATCATGACGATGCCCTCTGTGGTGTCGAAACCGTCCATCTCCGAGAGCATCTGGTTGAGGGTCTGCTCGCGCTCGTCATGACCGCCGCCGAGCCCCGCGCCCCTCTTTCGACCTATCGAGTCCACCTCGTCCACGAAGATGATGGCCGGCGCCTGCTTTCGGGCAGTCTGGAAGAGGTCACGGACCCGGCTGGCACCCACCCCGACGAACATCTCCATGAAATCGGAGCCGCTCACCGACATGAACGGCACCCCGGCCTCGCCGGCCACGGCCCGGGCCAACAGCGTCTTCCCGGCTCCGGGAGGGCCCACCAAGAGCACTCCCTTGGGGATCCGCGCTCCGATCTCCTTGAAGCGGGCCGGCGTCTTGAGGAAGTCCACGACCTCGCTGATCTCCTGCTTGACACCCGCGTAGCCCGCTACGTCGGCGAAGGTCGTCTTGGGACGCTCGGTCGTGTAGACCTTGGCCTTCGAGCGTCCTATGGACATGATCCCCGACATCTGCCCCTGGGCTCTCCGGTTGAACCACACCAGCAGTCCGAATATCAAGGCCACGGGGATCAAGTAGAAGAGGATGTTGACGAAGTTGTTCGGCTGGGGCGTGTTGAAGGTCAACCTCACATTGTGCTGGCGCATGTTCTGCACGTCGCTACTGATGGAAGGCTGTGGACCGTCGGTGGTGTAGGAGGTGCCATTGTTGAGATTGCCGCTGATGACACCCGTGCTGTTGTCGATGCTCGCCGTCGCCACCTGGCCGCCGTTCACGTCGGAGATGAACTGGGTGTAATCGATCTTCTGGCTCTGGGACTTGGAGAACAGCGACGGAATCAAGAGGGCCACCACAACGAGGATCACGAGCACGATGACCGCCCAGCGCCAGCTCTGGTCGCCGCCTCCGAGGGGCCGCCTGGACCCCGGACGGTCTGGACCGTTGGGTCGCATGTTGGGCGGTTGGCTGCTCATGGCACCATGCTAGGCGCCCTAGATGTCCTACCCGGGCTCGGGTGAGACAGCGTTCGGTCGTGAACGGTCTTCTTGAAGCGAAGACGCAGGTACGGCCGGTTAGGTTTGCCGGCGTGGACAGCCACTCCGGTCGCGGCCGTGGACAGCGACTCCCCTAGGCGGGGAGCCGCCAGTAGCGGTGACGAGCCGCGAGAGGAGCCCAGGTGGGGTCTAGGCGACGCCGTGCTCGGATTCGTCTGTGGGTACGTGTTCGCGATCATCGCGGTGGCCGAGTGGTCTGCGGCCAACGGGCTCAGGACCCCCCGTGGATCGGCAAGCCAGACGATGGGGACCGTGGTGGCCGGGCTGCTCGGGCTGTGGGTCGGCCTGATCGGCGCCCCCGTAGTGGCCAGCCGCGTGAAGGGAGCGGGTCGGCTCAGAACCGATTTCGGGTTGTGGCTGCGGCCCTGGCCAGACGTCCCTGTCGGGATCGCAGTGGGTGTCGGTTCCCAGTACCTGCTGGTGAACCTCGTCTACCTGCCGTTGCGTCCCTTCGTCTCCCACCTGGACCAGCGTCTGAGCCAGCCGGCGCATCAGGTGACCGGGGGCGCGCAGGGCCTGGGGTTCGTCGTGGTCGCCCTTCTTCTCACCATCGGCGCGCCGGTCGTCGAAGAGCTGTTCTTTCGGGGCCTGGTGCTCCGTTCCCTCGAGAGGAGGCTGGCATCGTTGGGAAGCGTCGTGGGTCCGGTCCTGTCGGTGGGGTTGTCGGCGCTCGTGTTCGGGCTCGCCCACGACGAGAGCCTGCAGCTCCTCGGTCTGGTCGCCTTCGGGGTAGTCCTAGCGGTCCTTGCCCGTTCCTACGGCCGCCTGGGTCCCGGGATCATGGCCCACGCCAGCTTCAACGCGGTCACGGTGATCGCACTGGCTTACACGCACTGACCTGGCCTGATCGACGCCACCCCTAAAGATGTCACCGCCGGCTGCCGATACATGACCAAGCCGATCGACGAGTCGGCTCGCACCGCCCGTAGCCAGCCGGGGGACCGACGCGAGTAGCCACTGGCCCAAAAGCCGAGGACCCGGAGGAAGACGTAACACCCGAGGAGGACGCATAGTGGTCTGCCCCCGATGCGGTATCGCCAGGCTGGTCGAGATCGACCTCAAGCTCCGCGAACAGTCAGTCGTGATGACCAGCTGCTCCGAGTGCGGTACCCGGTGGGACGAGGGAGGGCGTAACGTCGGTCTGTCGGGATTCCTCGAGCTGGTGGCCGCCTCCCGCTGAGCGTGGCCCTCTCCCGCTGAAGGGGCACTCCGCGCGGCCGGCCGTCTCCCGCTGAAGGGATACTCCGCGCGCCGGCCGTCCCGCTGACGGGGCCTTCACGCCGCCAGCACCCCGTGCCGCCCAGCCGGCCGACCGCCCTGCCCGAACCGCATCTGCAACATTGTGACGGATGCGCCGGCCGTCGACCGCGACTCTCGCCTCGTTCCTGAGCGTCGGCGGCGTCGCAGCCTTCGTCCTCTGGCAGCTGCACCCCTCGTTGCTGCTGTCCAACACGACGACCGCAGGAGGTGACACCGGCGCCCACGTCGCGCTCCCTGCCTACCTGCGCTCGCATCTGCTGACCCACGGACGGATCACCGGCTGGTCCCCGGAATGGTACGACGGCTACCCCGCTCTCACGCTCTACTTCCCGCTTCCCAGCCTGGTGATCGCGGTCGCCAGCTGGGTGATCCCCTACAACATCGCGTTCAAGCTGGTGACCGTCCTCGGGATGTTGACCCTCCCGGTGGCCGCGTGGGGGATGGGGAGGTTGTTCAAGCTACCCAGGCCCGGCCCCGCCTGCCTGGGTGTAGCCACCCTTCCTTTCCTCTTCGACCGCAGCTTCACCATCTACGGGGGAAACATCGCCTCCACCCTGGCCGGGGAGTTCGCGTTCTCGATCTCGCTGTCGATCGCCTTGGTCTTCCTCGGCGTGGTGTCCAGGGGGCTCGACACCGGAAGACATCGCGCCGTCGCGGCCTCTTTGTTCGCGATCTGCCTGCTCTGCCATCTGATCCCCGCGATCTTCGCCGCCGCGGGCGCGCTGGTGCTGGTGGTCATGCGCGCCGAGCGCCGGAGAGTCTGGTGGGCGACCACCATGGGGCTGGCCGGGCTCGCCGTCACCGGTTTCTGGGTGCTGCCGTTCGTCGCGGACCAGCGGTACTCCACCGACATGGGCTACCAGAAGGTCTCGGACTACCTGCACAGCCTGTTCCCATCGGGCCAGCGCTGGGTCCTGGCGATGGCCGTGGTGGGTGTGGGGGGGTCTCTCCTATACAAAAGGAGGACCGGCATCTTTCTCTCGGCGATGGCGGTCATCGCGGCCGGAGCCTTCGTGCTCGATCCCCAAGGGGAGCTGTACAACGCCCGTCTGCTTCCCTTCTGGGTGCTCTGCCTCTACCTGCTGGCGGGGCTGGGCGCGATGGAGGTCGGGGTCGCGGCGGCGAGGGTATGGCGGCGGCTCGAACGTGCTCGGGAGGCCAGGCCACAAGTTTTGGCGGCCGGTGGCACCGGCAGGCCGGCAAGCCGTCACGGTGGGGGCTCGGTCGCCGACCTGCCAGGGGCTGTGGCCACGCCGCTGATGGCCACGGCCGCGGCCCTGGTCTTCGTGGTACTGCCTCTGGTCAGCCTGCCTTCTTGGCTCAACATCACCCCGAGCTTCGTGCCCGCGTGGGTCAACTGGAACTACAGCGGCTACGAGGGCAAGGCTGCTTATCCCGAGTACCGGTCGCTGATCCAGACCATGTCCACGGTGGGACGACAGCACGGCTGCGGTCGTGCCATGTGGGAATACGAGCCGGAGCTGGACCAGCTGGGCACGCCCATGGCCCTGATGTTGCTTCCGTACTGGACCAACCTGTGCATCGACTCCATGGAGGGCCTGTTCTTCGAGTCGTCGGCCACCACCCCTTACCACTTCCTCAACCAAGCTGAGCTTTCGCTCTCACCGTCCGAGCCCGAGCGGGGACTCCCGTACGAGCCGCTCGACGTGGCGAAGGGGGTTCAGCACCTGCAGCTCCTCGGCGTCCGTTACTACATGGCCGTCTCGCCGGCGGCCAAGGCCCAAGCCGACGCCGATCGCGACCTGCGTCTGGTGGCCACGAGCGGGCCCTGGCCGGTCACGGTGAGCAACCAGCGAGTCACCCAGACCTGGAACGTCTACCAGGTCGCCGACTCGGAGGAGGTCACCCCCTTGACGAACCAGCCGGTGGTGCTGGCGGGGGGGGACACCGACAAGCAGGCTTGGCAGAACGCCGCGGTTGCCTGGTACCAGGACCCGGCCGCGCAGGACGTGGCCCTGGCGGCCCGGGGGCCGGCTGCCTGGAAGAAGGTGGGGTCCAACGAGGCCAGTTCGTCGAGAACCCCTGTAGCGCCGGCACGCGTCTCACACATCACGACCGACACGGACCGAATCAGCTTCGACGTGAACAGGACCGGCTCACCAGTTCTCGTGAAGACGTCCTACTTCCCCAACTGGCACGTTTCCGGAGCACGAGGGCCCTTTAGGGTGGCTCCCAACCTCATGGTCGTGGTGCCGACGAGCGGGCACGTCTCCTTGCACTACGGGTACACGAAGGTGGACGTGGCCGGCTGGGGTGTGACTGCAGCCGGCCTGTTGGCGGTGGTGCTGCTCGCCCTAGGGGACCGCTTCGTCGCTCGGCGCAGGGCCGGTCCCGGCGGAGAGAGGCGAGTGGAGGGACCACCCGTTGACATGGTTGGAGAAGAGGAGCTGGTGGGCTCGGCCTCGCATCGATCTCAGCGGGCCGGAGGTGTCCTCTCAAAGTAGGCTCAGCTGGGCATGTCCTCCCTGGACGAAGTCTTCAAAGCCTACGACGTGAGGGGCACCGTTCCCGATCAGCTAAACG
Source organism: uncultured Actinomycetes bacterium (assembly GCA_963736925.1). Taxonomy (GTDB): domain Bacteria; phylum Actinomycetota; class Acidimicrobiia; order Acidimicrobiales; family CAVTQP01; genus CAVTQP01. Next base: position 2,046,064 of record CAVTQP010000003.1, on the reverse strand, counting down.
TCGAGAGCTGCCGTGCGATCGGAGCGGCGTTCGCCGAGTTCAGCGGTTCCGACCGGATACTGGTGGCTCGGGACATGAGGGAGTCCGGGGTCGCCCTCAGCCGGGCCTTCGCCGAGGGCGCGACTTCGAGGGGGGTGAACGTCACCGAGTTGGGCCTGGCATCCACCGACCTCTTGTACTTCGCGTCCGGCCGTCTGGACGCGCCGGGCGCGATGTTCACTGCCTCGCACAACCCCGCCGGCTACAACGGCATCAAGATGTGCCTGGCGGGAGCCAAGCCGGTGGGCCGGGACACCGGGCTGGGCGAGGTGAAGGCCCTGGCCGAGTCCTATGACCCGGACGGCGCCGTGGTAACCCGTGGCCGGTCGGATACCGAGGACATGTTGGAGGGCTTCGCCGCCCACGTGCGATCATTCGTCGACGTCTCCGCGCTCAGGCCACTTCGTGTCGTCGCCGATACCGCCAACGGTATGGGCGGACTCGTCGTGCCGTGGGTCTTCGCCGGGCTCCCCTTCGACCTGGAGATCCTCTACCCCGACCTCGACGGGACCTTTCCCAACCATCCGGCCGACCCCATCCAGCAGCAAAATCTAAAGGATCTGAAGGAAAGGATGCTGACCTCTGGAGCCGACGTGGGGCTCGCCTTCGACGGGGACGCCGACCGCGTGTTCCTCGTGGACGAGAAGGCCCAGCCGCTGTCGGGCTCGCTCACCACGGCCATGGTGGCCAAGGCCGTGCTGGAGAAGCACCCCGGATCCACCGTGCTCTACAACCTCATCTGCTCCAAGGCGGTGCCCGAGGTGATCCGCGAGGGTGGGGGAAGGCCAATCCGCACCCGCGTCGGCCATTCGTTCATCAAGGCGGTCATGGCCGAGACCGGCGCGGTGTTCGGCGGGGAGCACTCGGGTCACTACTACTTCCGGGACAACTACCGGGCGGACTCGGGACTGATCGCGGCCATAATGGTGCTGGAGCTCTTGTCGAGGTCCGTCCGACCCCTCTCGGAGCTGAGGCGGCCCTTCGAGCGCTACGCGGACTCGGGTGAGATCAACACGGAGGTTCCCGATACGGCGCGGGTGATCGAGGCCGTGGAGGGACAGTTCGCGGGCAACGCCGGCGTTGAGGTGGATCACCTGGACGGGCTCACCGTCGACCTCGGAGACTGGTGGTTCAACCTTCGCCCGTCGAACACCGAGCCCCTGCTTCGGCTGAACCTCGAGGCTTCCGACGCCCAGGCGTGCGATGCTCATGTCGCCGAGGTCAGGGCCCTGATCCGGAAGGCGTCGTCGGCAGCCTTCACGGGAGGGCCCTCGGAGAGAACGGAGCGCTGATCATGCCCCTCGACCCCCTGCTGCTCGAGATCCTGGCTTGTCCCGAGGACAAGGGCCCCCTCCTGTATTTCGGGGATGAGGACAGCCTCTACAACCCCCGTCTCCATCGTCGGTACGCCGTCAAGGACGACATACCGATAATGCTCATCGACGAGGCCGAGACTGTCGACGACTCCGAGCACGCCCGACTGTTGGCAAAGGCACAGGCGGAAGGCGTCAAGCCGACGTTCGACCCTGACGAGCCGGCCGGTGACCGAGGGGGTCCACCTTCCTCATGAGCACCGCCACGCTCGACACCTACGCCATGTTCGAGGCGGCTGCTTCCATGCCAGAGCAGGTCCAGGACGCGGCTGAGGCGGGCAGGGGCCTGGCAGGCCTCCCAGGACTGGAGGCGGTCGAGAACGTCGTGGTGCTCGGCATGGGCGGTAGCGGGATCGCAGGCGACGTTTTGCTGGCCACGGCAGCGCCCTTCATGGCGGTGCCCGTGGTGGTGGTCAAGTCGTACACTCCGCCTGCCTTCGTGGGTGGAGGCTCCTTGGTGTTCGCCGTGTCTTTTTCCGGTGACACCGAGGAGACGGTCGAGGCCGCGATGGAGGCAGAAGCTCAGGGCGCCCAGATCGTGGCGGTGACCGGCGGCGGCGAGCTGGCAAGACTCGCGGAGAGATGGGGAGCCCCAAGGGTCGGCGTTCCGGGGGGCATACCTGCGCCGCGCGCCGCCCTGGGCGCCCTGGCGATCCCGCCTCTGGTGGTTCTCGAAGAGATCGGATTGTTCCCGGGGGCTTCGGGATGGATCGATCTGGCCGTCGAGCAGCTGCAGAAGCGAAGGGCCCAGCTCGTCTCGAGCGGCAACCCGGCTGAGACCCTGGCCCGACGCATCGGGAGGACGATTCCACTCGTCTACAGCGCGGGCGGCCTCGGAGCCGCCGCGGCCCGGCGGTGGAAGACACAGGTCAACGAGAACGCCAAGTGCCCGGCCTTTTACGGCGTCTACCCGGAACTGTGCCACAACGAGGTGGTCGGCTGGGGACAGCACGGAGACGCCACCCGCCAGTTGGTTACCCTGGTGAACCTGCGACACGAGGCGGAGCATCCTCAGATCGCAAGGCGTTGCGAGCTGGTGGGTGACGCCCTGCGCGAGGTGGTCGCGGGAATAGAGGAGGTGCCGGCGGAAGGAGAGGGCGACTTGGCGCAGCTGCTCGATCTGGTCATGTTCGGGGACTTCGTGTCATTGCACATGGCTGCGCAGGAAGGGATCGACCCCGGGCCGACTCCGATCTTGAGCGAGATGAAGGCGGCCCTTCGCAAGGGTTGACCGATACCTATAGAGAGTGAGACCGATGGAGAGCGACATTGCCGATGCGCGCTTGGCCGACCTGGGTCGCCAACGCATCGCCTGGGCCGACACCAACATGCCCGTGCTGGAATCGATCCGGCGCCGTTTCGCCAAGGAACGGCCGCTGGAGGGTGTGAAGGCGGCGGCCTGCCTGCATGTGACCACCGAGACTGCGAACCTTTTGCGTACCCTCAAGGCCGGCGGCGCCCAGGTCTCCACCTGCGCTTCGAACCCTCTCTCCACCCAGGACGACGTGGCGGCATCCCTGGTGCGAGACGAGGGGATCTCCACCTACGCGGTGAAGGGTGAGAACCAAGACCAGTACTACGCCCATATCGACGCGGTGCTCGACACCGGGCCGATGATCACTATGGACGACGGCTGCGATCTGGTCTCCCGCTTGCACCAGAGCCGGCCCGACCAGGCCAACCAGATGCTGGCGGGGACAGAGGAGACGACCACGGGTGTGATACGGCTACGCGCGATGGAGGCGGACAACGCCCTCAGGTACCCGATTGTCGCGGTGAACGACGCCGATACCAAGCACATGTTCGACAACCGCTACGGGACGGGCCAGTCGACCCTCGACGGGATCATCCGCGCCACTAATGTCCTGCTGGCCGGCAAGAGGATCGTCCTCGCCGGATACGGCTTCTGCGGCAAGGGCGTGGCAAGCCGCGCTCGTGGCATGGGGGCTCAGGTGATCGTATGCGAGGTGGATCCGTTGAGGGCCCTGGAGGCGGTCATGGACGGCTTCAGGGTCGAGCCCATGGATGAGGCGGTCCTCGAAGGCGACATCTTCATCACGGTCACCGGCAACCGGGACGTCCTGCGGGCCGAGCATTTCGCCAAGATGCGCGATGGCGCCATCCTGGCCAACTCCGGCCATTTCGACATCGAGATCGACCTGAACGCCTTGATCGAGGCCACCGGTGCCGAACGTCGACGTCAAGTCCGTCCGATGGTCGAGGAGTTCCTCTACCCCGGCCGCCAGGGCGACGCGCGGATCCTGGTCATCGCCGAGGGTCGCCTGGTGAACCTAGGGGCCGCCGAGGGTCACCCTGCGGCGGTGATGGACATGAGCTTCGCCAACCAGGCTCTCGTGGCCGAATGGGTGGTCGCTCACGGGACCACCCTGGAGAGGCGTGTGCATGACGTTCCCCGGGAGATCGACAGGGAGATTGCCCGGTTGAAGCTGGACACGATGGGGGTGTCGATCGACCGCCTCACCCCTGCCCAGGAGCTGTACCTGTCCTCTTGGATGACCGGCACCTGACCAGGGAGACAGGCGGCTAACCAGTCTGTGTCGATCTGGTTTCGAGGGGCCGATCCCGCTAAAGGACGGTCGTGGTCGCTCCGACGCCCTAGGTGATGGAGCGCGCAGCGAGGCGTCCGCCACAGAGTCCGGCACCGACAGGTCGCTCGGGCTGCACCAACAGGCACAGCGCCACGAGACGGCCCATGTCGGCCGGGTCGCTCGCGCCCACAGTTGTCCCCCTCGTCCTGTCCGCTCCGGAGTTGCGGTCCGACGTCTTGGCACACGCCCGAGACCTGCTCTCCACCCGCGAATGGTGTCACGCCGACGAGGTGGCGGCGGCCCTGGTCGACTGTCTCGTCGGCGGCGAGCTTCCGTAGGCCTTCCATAGGTCGTGGCGCTCGCCTGATGCCTACAATCTGGGCATAGCCGGCAGCGTCGGCCCCAGCAGACTAGAGGCTTCGTCACGGACAGGAGGCTTCGTCGTGGACATCGCCATCCGTTGTCGCAACACCAATGTGTCGGACGTCCTTCGCTTGACTGCGGAGGAGAAGGTGGCCCGGCTCGGGCGGTACGTGGACGGAATGGAGCGGGCGGAGGTTCGTTTCAGCGAGGAACGGAACCCCCGCATCGCCGATCGCGAGGTGTGCGAGGTGATCATCGTGGGGCATGGCCACACGGTCAGGGCCAAGGCCGCCGCGGCGGACAACTTTGCGGCTGTTGACAGGGTCGTCGACAAACTGGAGCACCGGCTCGAGAAGCTGAAGGGTCGTCTCGTTCGCCATTCGAACCGTCGGCGCCATCCCTCGAACGGGGCCGTCCTCCAGGGTGCATCGACGCTCGGGACGGACCTGCCGACGGACGATTCTGACGACGACGTGGAGCCTGGCCCCCGCATCGTCAGGACCAAGCAGTTCGCGATGAAGCCCATGACCCCCGAGGAAGCCGTGTTGCAGATGGACATGTTGAGCCACGACTTCTATTTCTTCACCAATTCCGAGTCCAACCGCGCGGCGGTCGTGTACCGACGCCGTGACGGCGACTTCGGTCTCATAGACGCCACCTGAGAATAGAAGCGAGCTTTGAGGGGGGAAACGCCGGAGAGGGTTGTCAGCGTCCTCATTGCCGACAGCCAGGAGATCTTCAGGCGCGGGCTGCAAGTCGTGCTTCAAGCCGCCGATGGTGTCGAGGTGGTCGGCGAGAGCGAGGACGGGGACGAAGCCCTGGAGCTGGTCAAGGAGCTGATACCCGATGTGATCGTCGTGGACGTTGGCATGGCCGGAGCGCCAGGGACCGACCTGGCACGGCGTGTCGTGGAGCTGTTTCCCGACACGGGGATACTCATGCTTGCCAGCAACGAGCGCGAGTCCGATCTCTACGAGGCTGTCAAGGCGGGCGCTCGCGGCTACCTGCTCAAGGGGGTCAGCGGCGACGAGGTTGTTGCCGCGGTCCGTGGATTGGCGCAGGGCCAGAGCTCGGTGTCGCCAACGATGACCTCCAAGTTGCTCAACGAGTTCAGCTCGCTCTCCCGCCGGGCGGAAGGACCGGTGCGGCAAAGCGCATCCCAGGTTCTGTCGAGAAGGGAGCTGGAGGTGCTGAAGCTGTTGGCTAAGGGCCTTACGAACCGAGAGGTGGCCGAGGAGCTGTTCATCTCGGAGAACACCGTGAAGAACCATGTCCGCAACATCCTCGAGAAGCTTCAGCTGCGCTCGCGGATGCTGGCTGTCATGTACGCGGTCCAAGAGCGGCTCATCGAGCCCGAAGCACTCCGCTGACCAGGACGGCGGCTCTCTGAGCTGGCCCGAAAAGGATTGCCCGGGCTCCCGGCTCCGAAGGCCGCCGGTAGACTCGGTTCCCCATGAGCGTGTTCAACAAGGTCCTTCGGGCTGGTGAGGGCAAGAAGGTCCGGCGGCTGGAAGAGATCGTCCCCCTCATAAACGACTTCGAGCCCGAGGTCGAGGCCCTGTCGGACGATGCACTCCGCCACCGCACCGTCGAGTTCCGAGAAAGGCTCGACCGAGGCGAGACCCTCGAGGACCTGCTGGTCGAATCCTTCGCCGTGGTTCGCCAGGCCGCCCAGCGAGTCATAGGCGAGCGGCCGTTCGACGTCCAGCTCATGGGCGGGATGGCCTTGCACTTTGGCTGGATCGCCGAGATGAAGACCGGGGAGGGCAAGACCCTGGTGTCGACGCTCCCGGTCTACTTGAACGGTCTTGCCGGTCACGGCGTTCACCTCGTTACCGTGAACGACTACCTGGCGCGCCGCGACGCCGAGTGGATGGGCCAGATCCACAGGTGGCTGGGCCTCTCGGTGGGACTGGTGACGCCCGAGCTTGTCGAGCCGGCCGAGCGCCGGGCGGCCTATGACTGCGATATCACCTACGGGACCAATACGGAGTTCGGGTTCGATTACCTGAGGGACAACATGGCCCGCTCCCGTGACGGGATGGTCCAGCGTGGGCACGAGTTCGCAATCGTCGACGAGGTGGACTCGATCCTGGTGGACGAGGCGCGCACACCACTCATCATCAGTGGCCCTTCCATGGAGTCGGCGCGCCTCTACTACCAGTTCGCTGGGATTGCCCGCACGCTCACGAGGGACGCCGACTACGAGGTTGACGAAGAGAAGCGGACAGTGGCGCCCACCGAGGACGGGATAGAGAAGGTCGAGGGCCAGCTCGGGGTCGACAACCTGTACGACATGGTCTCGGTGAACTACGTGCACCAGCTCACCCAAGCGCTGCGCGCCAAGGAGCTCTATCTCCGGGACAAGGACTACATCGTCGACGCCGGTCAGGTGAAGATCGTCGACGAGTTCACCGGTCGCGTGCTCGAAGGTAGACGCTGGTCGGAGGGGCTCCACCAGGCGGTAGAGGCCAAGGAACGCGTCGACATCAAAGAGGAGGACCACACCTGGGCGACGGTGACGCTCCAGAACTATTTCCGCCTCTACGAGAAGCTCGCCGGGATGACCGGAACGGCCGTGACCGAGGCGTCAGAGTTCGCCAACACCTACAACTTGCCTGTCGTGCCCATCCCGACGAACGAGCCGATGGTCCGTGAGGACAACGCCGACCTCGTCTACAAGACCGAGCCCGCCAAGTTCGGTGCGATCGTCGAGGACCTCGCCTCCAGTTACGAGCGCGGACAGCCTGTCCTGGTGGGTACGGCCTCGGTCGCCAAGTCCGAGGAGCTTTCGAGGCTCTTGGACCGCCGGGGCATACCTCACACCGTTCTCAACGCGAAGCAGCACACCAAGGAGGCCCAGATCGTGGCCCAAGCTGGCCGGCTCCAAGCGATCACGGTCGCCACGAACATGGCCGGTCGAGGGGTCGACATCCTTCTGGGGGGGAACCCTGAGGGATTGGCCATCCGGGAGTGCCTGTCCCAGGGAGTCGACCTGGAGACCGAGGAGGGAGCGGCCCAGCTAGCCGAGCTGAGGGCGAAGTTCGAGGTTCAGTGCCGGGACGAAGGCGACAAGGTGCGCGAGCTCGGGGGCCTCTACGTCCTCGGCAGCGAGCGTCACGAGAGCCGGCGAATCGACAACCAGCTGCGAGGTCGCTCCGGCCGCCAGGGTGATCCGGGAATCAGCCGGTTCTTCCTGTCCCTGGAAGACGAGTTGATGCGGTTGTTCGCCACCAACGCCATGAGCTGGGTCATGCAAAAGACCCTTCCGGACGACATGCCGATAGAGGCGAGGATGGTCACCAAGGCCATCGAGCGCGCGCAGAACACGGTCGAGGCACGAAACGCCGAGATCCGCAAGGACGTGCTCAAGTACGACGAGGTCATGAACGAGCAGCGCAAGGTCATCTACGCCCGCCGGATGCAAGTCCTTGAGGGTGACGATCTGAGAGAGGAGACGTTACAGATCCTCAGCTCGGCGATCGACTCGGTTGTGGGAGACAGCTGTCCGGACGAGTACACGGAGAACTGGGACCTGTCCCGGCTTGTCTCCGAGATGATCCAGTACTACCCGACCAAATTCACGGAAGAGGAGTTGCGCCAGGTCCAGTCAACGGAGCAGCTGTCAGAGATGCTGTGGGAAGAGGCCTCGACGTTCTTCGAGGAGCGTGAGCGGAACATGCCCGGAGGGCCCGAGGTAGCACGCCAGCTCGAGCGAGAGGTGATGCTTCAGATCATCGACCAGCGCTGGCGTGAGCACCTGGCCGAGATGGACTACTTCCGCGAGGGCATCAACCTGCGGGCCATGGGCCAGCAGGACCCGCTCGTTGCGTGGCAGCGAGAGGGGTACTCCATGTTCGGCCAGATGATGGATGCGATCGAGGATGACTATCTGCGTTACGTGTTGCACGTCGAGATCCTTCCCGCCGTGTCGAGCCTCGACCTCGGACAGGCTCATTACGAGGCCGCCGACGACCCCGTGCAAGGATCGGCGGCGATAGGCGGCGCCCTTGTCGGTGCCGGTGTCCCGAGCGCCGAGGGAGGTCAGGCCCAGGCGACGGCTCCCGCGCCGGCAGGTCTGGGAGACCCGGCGGCAGCCGTGGGAGGCCTCAACCTCAGGGCCACACCGGCCGAGGACGGCAGCATGGCCCCGGTGGTGAAGTCGCCGAGAGAGAAGATGGGCCGAAACGAGCCCTGCTGGTGTGGCAGCGGCAAGAAGTTCAAGCTGTGTCACGGTCGCTGAGCGCGCACAGTGCGGGATTTCTCCGATGACCTGAGTGGTCTGCGCAAGCGGCTGGAAGAGGCAAAGGCCTACCTCGGCCTGGAGGACCTGAGGGTTCGTCTGTCCGGCCTGGAAGGGGTGGTTGCCAAGCCAGATCTGTGGGATGAGCCCGACCGGGCCCGGCGTGCAATGTCCGACTACAACAGACTCGGTGCCGACGTCGCCCTCCTGGCGGATTTGGACTCACGTCTCGCCGACGCGGAGACGCTCTACGACCTTGCCCTAACGGAGAAAGACGAGTCTGTCTCAGACGAGCTCGAGGTCGCAGTTGGCGAGCTAGGCGACCTGCTCGACGACCTGGAGCTTCGTTCTCTGTTCTCCGGTGAGCACGACGATCGTGACGCGGTCGCGGAGATTCATGCCGGAACAGGTGGTACCGATGCTCAGGACTGGGCTGAGATGCTGCTGCGCATGTACTTGCGTTGGGGCGAGCGCAAGGGTTACTCGCTCGAGCTCGACGAAGTATCACCCGGACAGGAAGCGGGCATCCTCTCGGCGACCTTCCTGGTGCGTGGGACGTACGCCTTCGGTCTGCTGTCGGCCGAACGCGGTGTCCACAGGCTCGTACGGATCTCCCCCTTCGACGCGGCCCGACGCAGGCAGACGAGTTTTGCGTCCTTCGATGTGGTCCCGTTTCTGGACGACATCTCTGATGAGGTCCATATTGACGAGAAGGACCTACGAGTAGACACCTACCGCTCGTCTGGTGCGGGAGGTCAGCACGTGAACGTGACGGACTCGGCGGTGCGCATCACGCACCTGCCGACCGGATTGGTGGTGTCTTGCCAGAACGAGCGTAGCCAGCACCAGAACAAGGCGAGGGCAATGCAGATCCTCGCGGCGAAGCTGGCTGATCTGCAGAGGGAGGAGCGCAGGCTCGAGCTGGACCGCATCTCCGGTCCCCAGGAAGAGGTCTCATGGGGGAACCAGATCCGTTCGTACGTGATGGCCCCGTACCAGCTGGTCAAGGACCATCGCACCGAGCACGAGACCGGGAACGTGGATGCGGTCCTCGACGGCGATCTCGACGAGTTCATGGAGGCCTACCTTCGCTGGCGGCGCTCTGGGGAGAGCGGCCGCCAGGGGAACACGGAGCCTGAGACCGGTGAGGGGCGCGACACAGCCCGAGACGACAAGTAGCCAAGGAGCAGGTCGAGCAGGAGGAGTGCTGTTGCCCAGCTGACGCTGGCTGATACAGTGCGGCTCACCCGCATGTTCCCTGTGCGGGCGACGCTCGTTCGTGGGGAGGCACCAGGACGGCTGATTCGACCTCATGATTCTTGTCGAGAACGTCACCAAGACTTACAAGCGGACGGTCGTCGCTCTCAGAGACTGCTCACTGGACATTCAAAAGGGCGAGTTCGTGTTCGTCGTGGGGCCCTCGGGCTCGGGAAAGACGACGCTCCTGCGCATGTTGCTCAGGGAGGAGAGCCCGGACACGGGGCGCATCTGGGTGGCGGGACGCGATATCGGTCAGCTCAGTCAATGGAAGGTGCCCTACCTGCGAAGGAACATCGGTTGTGTCTTCCAGGACTTCCGGTTGCTACCGAACAAGACCGTGTTCGAGAACGTCGCGTTTGCGCTCGAGGTAATCGGGCGGCCCAAGCACGTCGTGTCGACGCAAGTACCTCAGGTGCTCGACCTGGTCGGGTTGGGCAAGAAGAGGAACAACCTTCCCCATGAGCTTTCCGGAGGGGAACAACAGCGCGTCGGAGTGGCCAGGGCCTTTGTCAACCGGCCCCTCATCCTCCTTGCTGACGAGCCCACAGGGAACCTTGACCCGAACACCAGCCTCGGTATCATGCGTCTGCTCGACCGCATCAACCGCACCGGCACGACCGTGGTCATGGCGACCCACGACGCGGGCATCGTCGACATCATGCGCCGGCGGGTGATCGAGCTGGACCGGGGATCGCTGGTGCGAGATCAAGCAAGGGGTGTATACGGCTATGGGACCTGACCAGCCGGCACCTGACCACCCGGCATGGGACCACCCGGCTGGGACCCGCACCTGACATCGGGCTCGGGACCGAGATCTGAATGGCCGTCTCGATCGACTATGCCGTTCGCGAGACGGCAGGAAACCTCTGGCGCAACCGGCTGATGACGATCGCCGCCATCCTGACAGTGGCGGTCTCGCTCGCCCTGGTCGGGGCGGCCCTGCTCTTGAACCAGGGTGTCCAGATCGCCACCGCCCGCTGGAGGGGAGGGGTCAACCTCGCCATCTTCTTCGACACCAACGTCTCGGGCAGCCAGCAGCAGGCGGTGGGCAGGGAGCTGAGGAACGACCCCGACGTCAAGTCGTACTTTTACATGGACCCTCAGAGGTCCTTCGAGGAGGCCAAGACCATCCTCAAGGACGAGCCGGACCTGGAATCTACCTTCACGTCCCCCAGCCAGGTGCCCACCTCGTACCGCGTCACCCTGAGAGACGCCAACTACGCGAGCACGGTCGCCGACCAGTTCAGGAACCAGCCCGGTGTCTACGACGTGCGATACCCGGGGCAGGACATAAAGACGATGGTCAACGTCACCGACACGTTGAAGATCATCTTTTTCAGCATCGCCCTGATCCTTCTTGTGTCGGCCCTGGTCCTGATCCTCAACACGATAAGACTGGGGATCTTTGCCCGCCGGAGAGAGGTGGCGGTCATGAAGCTGGTGGGGGCCACCAACTGGTTCATCCGCGTGCCGTTCATGCTTGAGGGACTGGTGCAGGGGGTGGTCGGAGGCTTGGTTGCCTGCTTGATCGTCCTGGGGCTCAACCAGCTGCTCAGCTACTCGGTCCGCCACGACCATGTATCGCTGCTTTCGCGTATCGTGGTGCCTGCTTCGGACGTTCAGATGACCCAGATCGTGCTCCTGGTCGTGGGTTCGGTGGTCGGAGCGGTTGGTTCCTACTTCGCCGTTCGGCGCCACCTCGAGGTCTGAGGACCGATCTCCTCGCCTGCCCCTCGGTGACGAAGGTAGGGGATGGTCTGAGGGCCCTCGGGCAGGGCGCAGACCGTGGCGGTTGCACCCCTCGCCTCGAGCTCGCGGAGACCGCCTCGTCTATGTCCTCCACCGGCTCGAGATGGGCCTGACGGAGCTGGTCTGGGGCCAGGTAATCGGTCTTGACCGCGACTCGGGCGCGGATCTGGACCTTGGCCTGTAGCTGAACCTGCCACTGGTCGGGTGCGGAATAGCCAGGGGACTCGATCATCTCGAGCAGGGATCGGGGCGATCGGCGGGATCGCAGGATCTGCGCGTACGAGCCATGGTCAGGTAGCCCGTCGCGACACTCGGAGGCACACACGATGTAACCCCTGTCCTTCACGATGTTGGCTGCCGCCGATATCCCCTTAACCGTCTGGTAGAGGTTCTGGTCGAGCGGGTAGCCCGAGTTCGTGGTCACGACCACGTCGAATGGGCTCTCGACCGGACTCATCGCCAGCTCCTTCGCCTGGAGGCAGGCCGCGGCGTGGGCGGCGAACATGTCGCCGCCAAAGACCCCGGTGATCTGCTGGTCGGTGTTGAGGACGACGTCCAGGCTGAAGTGAGCGGGTGCCCGCCGTGCGACGGTCCGCAAGCCCTCCTGGACGGGGTTTCCCTCTATGACACCCCAGCGGGCCATCGGGCTGCCGATCCTCTTGGCGTCGTGCAGGGCGAGGATCGTGTCCAAGCCCGCCAGGCCCGGCGCCACCATCTTGGGTCCTCCGCTGAAGCCTGCGAAGAAGTGGGGCTCGACGAAACCGGTGGCGATCCGCAGGTCCGCCTCCACCCAGAGGCGGTTGAGAGCGGCGGGTAGGTCCTCGGCCACCAGGCCGAGGTCCACCAGTCGCGCGCGGTCGCGGGCGTCGTGGTTTACGACGCGGTAGCGGGAAGCGACCGGGCCGAGCATCGAGGCCAGCTCTTCTCTCGTGTTGGGCCGGTGGGTTCCCGTCGCCACCAGGATGACCGTGTCGTCGGGTGAGACGACCCCCTTCAGGTGGTCCAAGACCGCAGGCAACATGAGCCTGCGCGGCTGGGCCCTGGTGATGTCGCATACCGAGATGGCCACCTTCTGGCCCCGGCGGGCGAGCTGCCGTAGAGGTGGACAGCCGAGGGGCGAGGACAGCGCCTCGTCCAGGGCAGCGGCGGGGTCGGCGAGCCCGGGACGCCAGTTGGGCGTGATGACGGTGGTGCTCTCCGGAAGGCTCACGGTGAGACCGGTCTTCCCGTAAGCCAGCCTTACGTCCATGACGGTATCGTCGCGCCGGAGGACAGACGACGCCCGGGGAGGACCGAATGGCGATCTACGAAGCACCAATCAAGACCTTGCACGGACGACCGGCCTCGCTCGCTGACCAGAAGGGGAAGGCCCTACTGATCGTCAACGTGGCCTCCGAGTGCGGGCTGACTCCGCAGTACTTGGGCCTGGAGGAGCTCCACGAGCGATATCAGGACCGTGGGTTCAGCGTGCTGGGCTTTCCGTGCAACCAGTTCGGTTCGCAAGAGCCCGGCTCTCCCGAGGAGATCGAGACGTTCTGCTCCACCAACTACGGGGTGACCTTCCCCCTGTTCGAGAAGATCGAGGTGAACGGACCCGGCCGTCATCCTCTCTACGAGGAGCTGACGGCCAAGGCCGACGCCGAGGGTCAGGCGGGGGACATCCAGTGGAACTTCGAGAAGTTCCTCGTGTCGCCGGGGGGTGACGTGGTGGCCAGGTTCCGGCCCATGACGGGACCGGAGGCTCCCGAGCTGGTGGAGACCATCGAGTCTCAGCTTCCCTCCTAGTGCAGGACCCCTCCTAGTGCAGGACCCCTCCTAGTGCAGGACCCCTCCTAGTGCAGGACCCCTCCTAGTGCGGGACTCCGCCAAGGAGGAGGTCCCAGCTGTTCCGGCCGCGACCGTCGTGCTCCTCCGCGACGGCCGTGCGGGTCTTGAGACCTTGATGGTCAGACGCAGCTCCGCCCTCGATTTCGCCGGCGGGATGTGGGTGTTTCCCGGGGGCCGGGTGGACAGCGTCGACCATCTGCCGGACCGGGCCCGCGACCCGGCGCGAGACAATTTGCCCACCGAGCACTACCACGAGCTGGCAGCTGCCCGCAGGGCCGCGGTCCGGGAAGCCCGGGAGGAGGTCGGGTTGGTGGTGAAAGAGGCCTCCCTCGTGCCCTTCTCCCATTGGACGCCGCCCGCAGTGAGCCCGAGGAGGTTCTCCACCTGGTTCTTCATAGCGGAGGCGCCAAGGGGGACCGTGAGAGTCGACGGAGGCGAGATCCTGGATCATGCCTGGCTCCACCCAGCGGAGGCCCTCGAGCGGCGCGACGCCGGTGAGATCGAGATAATCCCGCCGACCTGGATCACCCTGCACCGGCTGAGCACATACCCGAGCGTCTCTCGGGCCCTGGCAGACGCCGCGAACAGAGCACCCGAGGCGTTCGTCACACACATGGCCGTGGTGCCCGGAGGCGCCGTCGCCCTCTACGACGGTGACGCAGGCTACGCCGATTCCGACCCTGAACGGCCTGGCAGGCGCCATCGGCTCTGGATGCTGGCCGAGGGATGGCGCTACGAGACGGATGGGGCTCAGAAGACGCCCAGGGGAACGGGTTAGCCAGCCGCCCGCAGACCGGGGAGGACCTTGGACGCGAACAGCTCGAGGCTCGCCCAACCGAGGTCGGGTGCCAGGCCGCCCATCAAGGGGTGGAAGACGAGAGCGCCGCCGGGTCCCAGCTTGTGGGCGAGAGCCAGGCACTCGTCGGGGGTGACCACGGCGTATATCCCGCTGGCCTTCAGCTCCTCGGTGTTGGAGGCGGAAGTTGTGACGGCCGAGCGCTGCCCGGGCGTCTGCCAGGACGCGTAGGTGCGGGCGTCGTGCAAGGCGTGCCTCGAGATCACGTCCCAGTCCCGCTCCGGGTCCTCGGTCACGTGCACAAATCCCGGACCCGAAGGTAGAAGGACCCATCCCTCGTCGAAGCCCTGGTTCCGGCATTCCTCGCGGTATATGGCGGCCAGCTGCTCGTCGCCGATCGCCGGCATGAACGGGAGTCGCAGTCGAGCCGCTCGCTTGGCTGCCACCTCGGTCGAGCCCCCGACGAGGATCACCGGGTGCGGCTGCTGGAGAGGCTTGGGCGTCACCCGCACCGTCTGTCCCCGGTACCGGAACGGCTCGCCCGTCCAGGCCTTGCGCATCACCTCAATGTGTTCCTCCATGCGCCTGCCCCGGGCTCTTCGTTCGACGCCGAACATCTCGAACTCGCCGGCGCGGTAGCCGAGGCCGGCCACGACGCTGATGCGTCCGCCGCTCGCAAGATCGACGACGGCGATGTCCTCGGCCATCCGCAGAGGATCGTGCAGAGGGACCAGGAGGGCCGAGACGTTGATAAGGGCCCTCCGGGTGCGACCGGCAACCGCGCCGGCCATCGTGAGCGGGGCGGGTAGGTAGCCGTCCTCGACGCCGTGATGCTCGGAGAGAACGATCGTGTCGAACCCGACCCCGTCCGCCCAAGAGCACTGCTCGAGGCAGGCGGCGTAGATCTCGGCCATCGAAGCCGTCGCGAACGGCGGACGACGCAGGTCGTAACGAAGGGTGAGCGTGGTCACTTCGTGCTCCTGGGGGACCCGCCGGACCGACTTGCTCGAAGCGCTCGCTCGACACGCTCGAGGATGCCATCCACCCCGGATCCGTGAAGTGTCATCCCCCCGTCTACCACGACGTTCTGACCGGTGACGAACCGGGACAGGTCCGAGCACAAGAAGGCCACCACGTCGGCAACGTCCTCGGGTGACCCGATCCGGGCGAGGGGTGTCTTGGCCTCCATGTGATCGACCATTCCCTCGAACCCGTCCAGCAGCGGTGCGGTCATCGTGGTGCGTATCATCCCAGGCGAGACAGCATTGGCCCTGATTGTCGGCCCGTATTCCATGGCGGCGTTCGCGGTGAGCGCGCACACAGCAGCCTTGGCCGCCGAGTATGGGGACTCGCCCGCGGCGGGACGAACGCCGCTGATCGAGGCCGTGCTGACTATCCGCCCGTCACCGCCCTCCAGCATGAGGGGAACGGTCGCCTTGAAACCGTGGAACACGGCGGTCAGGTTCAACGCGACTATCCGGCCCCACTCGTCCAGGGAGAACTCGTGGACCCTGGCCATACTGCTGTTGCCGGCGTTGTTGTATAGGACCGACACGCCGCCCATCTTTCGGGCGGCGTCTCGAACCGCTGCATTGAGGCCCGCGTAATCGGTGACGTCAACCTGGTATGCGATGCCGCCAGCCTCCTTGGCCACCAACTGCGCGGAGTCCCCGTCGATGTCGAACACGGCGACCGTCGCTCCCTCCTCCGCGATTCGCTGGCACGCGGCGCGACCGATCCCGGACCCTCCTCCGGTGACGACTGCGCGGTGTCCCTCGAGCAAGCCCAATTGCGGAGCCTCCGTGGCTGACCGGTGCGATCCTAACCGTGTGGATTGGAGACCTCCGCTAGCATTGCGGCCGTTCCCGAGTCCCTGTTCGTTCCGCCCGAGTCCTTGTTCGTTCCCGACGGCACCCACTGGGTTCCCACTGACGCCGCCCGCGGACCGTGGACCCCCGACGCGCTGCACGGTGGACCGGTGGCGGCCCTCCTCTCGCGGGCCCTGGAGCATTGCTCGGGCTCAGAGGCTCTTCAAGTGGCCAGGCTGACCGTCGAGCTGATGAGGCCGGTCCCGGTCCGGCCGCTGTCTCTGCGCTCGGGGGTCTTCAGGCCCGGGCGCAAAATACAACTCGCGCAAGCTTCGGTCTTGTCCGGAGAGTCCGAGCTGGCTCGGGCGACGGCGCTGTTCATCCGCAGGGCCGAGCTGCCCATTCCCGAACAACCGACGGAGCCGGTGGTCCCTGGTCCCGACCACGGGCGACCCCTGGTGTCTGGCCGCGACAATTACGCCGCCTTTCATACCCTCGGTGCGGAGCTGCGCTTCGTCGAGGGAGCGTTCGAGAGCTTGGGTCCCGCGACTGTCTGGGTGCGCCTTCGACAGCCTGTCGTGCCCGACGAGGATCCGTCACCGCTTCAACGGGTGGCGGCCGCGGCCGATTTTGGTAATGGAGTCAGCGCGGTGTTGGAGTTCCAGAAATGGCTGTTCGTCAACCCCGACCTGACCGTCTACTTGCGCCGACCACCCGAGGGCGAGTGGGTCTGCTTGGACGCTGTGACCCATGCCGGTTCGCAGGGGATGGGCCTGGCCGAGAGCACCCTCTACGACCCTCACGGACCCATAGGACGATCGCTGCAGTCGCTCCTGTTGGACCGGGTCGTCTGAGCCGAGCGCACCGAGCCACCGTTCCCGGCGGCCGGCTCGACGAGGCCGGCTGAGGTACCTTGCTTGTCAAGGTTCCCGCTCAGAGGAGGAGTCTCCAAAATGCAGCTCGGCATGATCGGTCTCGGCCGGATGGGGGCCAATCTTGTGCGCCGCTTGATGCGCGATGGCCACGAGTGCGTCGTCTACGACGTGAACCAGGCCGCGGTCGACGGGCTCGCGGCCGAGGGAGCGGCGGGGGCGAAGACTCTTGACGATCTGGTCTCCAAGCTGAGCAAGCCTCGGGCCGCCTGGGCCATGGTGCCGGCCGCGATCACAGGCGACACGGTCACCCAGCTCTCCGAGCTGATGCAGCCGGAGGACATCATCATCGACGGCGGCAACAGCTACTACCGCGACGACATCGACAGGGCGGCCACGCTCAGGGAGCACGGCATCCACTATGTGGATGTGGGGACCAGCGGGGGCGTGTTCGGGTTGGAACGAGGCTTCTGTCTCATGATCGGCGGCGAGGACAAGGTGGTATCTCACCTCGAGCCCCTGTTTGCGACGATCGCTCCCGGAGTGGAGGCGGCGGGGCGCACGCCGGGTCGTAAGGGACCTGCGGCGCCGTCAGAGCACGGGTACCTGCATTGCGGGCCTAACGGCGCAGGCCATTTTGTCAAGATGGTCCACAACGGGATCGAGTACGGGATCATGGCAGCCTACGCGGAGGGGCTCGGAATCCTTCGAAAGGCGAACATAGGATCACATCAATCGGCCGAGGATGCCGAGACCGCACCCCTGGACGAGCCTCGGTACTACCAGTACGACATCGACACCACCGAGGTGGCCGAGGTGTGGCGTCGCGGAAGCGTGGTGGGCTCCTGGCTGCTGGACCTTACCGCCACCGCCTTGCTGGAGGATCCTCGGCTGGCGGGCTTCGGCGGGCGCGTCTCGGACTCGGGAGAGGGAAGGTGGACCGTTCGCGCTGCGGTCGACGAAGGGGTACCTGCCAACGTGCTCACCACCGCCCTGTACGAGAGGTTCAGCTCTCGGGGAGGGGCTGATTTCGCGGACAAGCTCCTGTCCTCCATGCGAAAGGAGTTCGGAGGCCACGACGAGAAATCTGCCGGCGGCTGAGCCCGTGCCCCCTCGACGACGACCCCGGGCATCGGGAACCAACGAGTGGCGCGATCTTCAGGCTCACTACCGGGACATGAAGGACGTGCACCTGAGGGAGCTCTTTGCCGGCGACGAACATCGAGGGAAGACGATGGTGCTCGAGGCAGGCGATCTGTACCTCGACTACTCGAAGAATCGGCTGACCGAGGAGACGCTCGCCCTGCTGTGCGCTCTGGCCGACCGGGTGGGTCTCAGAGAACGGATCGATGCGATGTTCGGGGGCGAGCGCATCAACACGACCGAGGGCAGGCCGGTATTGCACGTGGCTCTCCGGGCGCCGGTAGGCGAGAAGATAGTCGTCGACGGTCGCGACGTGGTGCCCGATGTCCATGCCGTGCTCGACAAGATGGCGGACTTCTCGGAGAAGGTGCGGTCGGGCGAGTGGCGGGGTCATACCGGCAAGGCGATACGAAACGTGATCAACATCGGCATAGGCGGCTCCGACCTGGGTCCGGCAATGGCATATGACTCGCTCCGCGACTTCAGCGAGAGGCGGCTCAGCTTCGCCTTCGTCTCCAACGTCGACGGAACCGACATCTGGGAAGCGATCAGGGGGCTGGACCCGGCCGAGACGCTCTTCATCGTCTGCTCGAAGACCTTCACGACGCTGGAGACACTGACCAATGCCACCACCGCGCGGCGATGGCTGGTGGATCGCCTGGACGAGTCGGCGGTCTCACGCCATTTTGCAGCCGTTTCCACCAATGCCCAGAAGGTCTCAGAGTTCGGAATCGACTCCGACAAGATGTTCGGCTTCTGGGACTGGGTCGGAGGCCGTTACTCGTTCGACTCGGCGATCGGGTTGTCGTTGATGGTGGCGATCGGCCCTCAGAGGTTCAAGGAGATGCTCGCCGGCTTCCACTTGATCGACGAGCACTTCAGGAGCGCGCCGCTGCGTCACAACATGCCGGTGCTGCTGGGCCTCATCGGCGTCTGGTACGGAGACTTCTTCGGAGCCCAGACTCAAGCCGTACTTCCCTACAGCCAGTATCTGTCCAGGTTCACGCCCTACCTGCAGCAGCTCGACATGGAGAGCAACGGGAAGTCGGTGGACCTCGACGGACGGCCCGTCACCGTGCAAACAGGCCCGGTGGTTTGGGGAGAGCCTGGCACCAACGGCCAGCACGCCTTCTACCAGCTGATCCATCAGGGGACCAAGCTCATCCCCTGCGATTTCATCGGGTTCTGCCGACCCAACCACGAAGTCGGAGACCACCATCCAGTGCTCATGGCCAATTTCGTGGGTCAGACCGAGGCGCTGGCGTTCGGGAAGACCAGCGAGGAGGTGCACGGGGAGGGCGTACCGAGCGCCGAGGTTCCCCATCGCACCTTCCGAGGAAACCACCCCACCAACTCGATCCTCGCTGACGAGCTGACGCCTGCGACCCTGGGCCAGCTGGTCGCCCTTTACGAGCACAAGGTATTCACCCAGGGTGTCATCTGGGGCATCAACTCCTTCGACCAGTGGGGCGTCGAGCTGGGAAAGGTCCTGGCTCGACGCATCGCGCCCCAGCTGGAGTCCCCGACACCTCCCTCCCTCGACCACGACAGCTCCACCAACGCGCTGATCACCCGACTCCGGGAAAGGAGCCGCTAGCGGCGGGGGATTGCGCCGACGCTGGGCGTAGACGGGCAGGCGAGCGGCCGCCTCAGGCGATCGTCTTGCCCCTGCTGTCCGACTTGCCCGTGAACGTGATGTGGTGGCCTGGCCCCGGTCTCGCGAGCAGGTAGCCCTGGTAGAGGTCGCACCCGAGCCGCCTTACCTCGGCTAGCTGGCCCGGGGTCTCGACTCCTTCGGCGACGACGGTGAGGTCCAGCGTGTGGCCCAGCTCAACCACGGCTCCCACGATGGCCGAGTCGTCCCCGTCCCTCCCTAGACCGTCGATGAAGGCGCGGTCGATCTTCAAGAAGTCGACGGCGAATTGCTTGAGGTGCGCTAGCGACGAGTACCCGGTTCCGAAGTCGTCGATGGCCAGCCTGACGCCCATTCGTCGTATCTCCGAGAGCACGTTCCCCGCGTTTACCGCATCGGCCATCAGGGTGCTCTCGGTCACTTCGAGGACAAGCGCCTCGGGGGGCAGGCCCGACTTCTCCAGGGCCTCTTCGATGGTGGCGGTGAGGCTCGGGTCGGCCAGCTGGCGGGCGGAGAGGTTGACGGTGATGTAGGCGTCCCTTGCGCCCGGCATCATCTCCGTCCAGTCCGCCATCGTGGTGCACGCCTCCCGCAGCACCCAGGTTCCCAGGGCCAGGATCAAGTCGGTCTCCTCGGCGATCGGAATGAACTCGCTGGGTGGCAGGAGGCCTCGGGTCGGATGCTCCCACCGGACGAGGGCCTCCATGCCGACCGTCCTATCCTCGGTGACCGAGGCCAGCGGCTGGTAGTAGACACGCAGCTCGTCTCGGGAGATGCCTCTTCGCAGGTCCTCTCGCACCTCCAGGCGAGCCTTGGAGCGGTGCCGCAGGATCTCGTCGAAGACCTCGACCCGCGCCCGTCCCTTCTCCTTGGCGCGATGCATTGCGACGGCTGCGTCCTGCAAGACGTCCTGTGCGTGGCCGTTTCCTCCTTCGACGGCCACAACTCCCACGCTTACCGTGACCGACACCTCCTGGTCCCCGGACACGGTCAGAGGTTGCGCCAGCACCTGGGACAGAGCCTCCGACAGCTTGACGGCGGAGTCCACCGCGGCCACGTTCTTGCACAGGACTGCAAACTCGTCGCCCTCGAGGCGACTCACCAGGTCGCCCCCCCGGACCGCTGTCTCGAGGCGACGTGCGGTGCTTGTCAGCACCTCGTTGCCGAGCTCGTGTCCGAGCGAGTCGTTCACCAGCTGGAAGTTGTCCAGGTCGACCAGTAGCACCGCGACATTCGAGTTCTGGACCCGGGCCTCGGCCAGCGCCTGGTCGAACCTCTCCACGAACTGGTTGCGGTTGGCCAGTCCAGTGAGGTGATCGTGGTTGGCCTGCCACCGTAGCTGCGCCTCGGCCTGTTTCCTGTGGGTGATGTCCGCGAAGGTGCAGACCACCGTGTGGGCATGCCCTGAGCTGTCCGAAAGCAGCCGGGAGCTCACCGAGAGCCACTTGCGCCGCCTGTTCTCGTCGAGAACGCCCATTACGACGTTGGTCTGGGCCTGCCCGGTCCGCAACGTGGCCGCGATCGGCAGCCCGCCGGCCGAGAACGGGAGCCCGTCCTCGCGGATCGCCACCTCGCGGCCGGCGAAGAGGTCGTCACTGGCGCAGGTTTCCAAGCGCTCGCCCAGCATCCTCTGCGCGGCGTGGTTGGCAGCGTTCAACGCGCCCGTGCCGTCCACGACGATTATTCCTTCCTCCAGCGAGGACACGACAGCCGCGTAGCGTTCCTCGGCTGCCCGACGGCCCGCTTCGGCACGACGGGCCTCGGTGACCTCGGTGCAGACGGCTACCCAGCCCGAGGGCTGGCCCATGTCGCTCATCAGGGGCGACAGCGAGACCTGGGCCTCCATCAGCCTTCCATCCCGCCGGACGTGGACGCGGTTGCCTGATTCGAGGACCGTGGACGAGTCCCGTCCGGCCGTGAGGACCTCGGTGACCAAGCGCCCCACAACCTCGGACTCCTCCCAGCCGTAGATGGCTTGGGCTGCCGGGTTCCAACTCTCGATCCGACCGCTGGGGTTGATGCCGATGATCGCGTCCGACACGTGGGCCACCAAGCTCGCCTGATAACGCATGGCCGCTTCGGCTCGGCGACGCTCGGTGATGTCGCGGATGATCACCTGGTACGCGGGTTTGCCCTCCCAGGTGGTTCTGACACTGGTCGCCTCCACGATCGTCGTGGTGCCGTCCAGTCCCACTATCACGGCTTCGGCTGAAGGGGAGACCGCGCCGGGCTCGTCGAGGCCAGCTAGACGGCTCAAGACCTCATCCACGCAGTCGGGGTGCAAGAAGTCGATGATGGACTTCCCGAACGCCTCGCCGATCTTTTCAAGGCTTACCATCCGCGCTGCGGCGGGGTTTCCGTAGACCAGCAGCCCGTCCTGGTGCACGATGATCGCATCAGGACTGAACTCGACCAGCACCTTGTAGCGGTCGATCAGGTCTCGCAGCGCCTGCTCGGCCTCTCGTGAGTCCGTGAGGTTGGCGACCACCCCTACGCAACGCCGGGCCCCCGGCGGGCCGATCGGGATGGCGCGCACCAAGACGTTGTAGTACTCGGCATGAGGACCTTGGATGGTCTGTGAGAGCTCGTAGGTCTCCCAAGGGGCGCCGGCGCGCAGAGCCGTGAGCACGGGCTCGACCAGGGCATCTCCGACGCTCTCCACGACACTGCGGTCACCGGGCTCCGCTGAGCCCGGTTGGGTGGTTATCAGGCGGAAGAGACGGGTCCCAGGCTCATGACCGAACACCCGCTCAACGGGCATCGACCAAGTGATCGAATCCGTGGCGGGATCATGCTCCCAGGTGGCCACGTTTGCGACTTCCGTGGCCAGGTCCAGGCGGGCTTGCAGGCGATCGTAGGCGAGAGGATCGCGTTCAGCGGCGATCGCCCTGCTGGGCACCCCCCAGCGGCCGTGGCCCGCCTGGTCCGCGCGCCGTGCGCTCTCCATACCCAGTAGTGATCGGCCTCCAAGGCGTCACTCTTGAGGTTTGGGCCGGTCAGCGGGGGTGGGGCCATCGCGCGGAGGGCAAAGTCCCTGGTATTGACTCCGTGGTCACTCAGGGTGTCGGCGCCGGGTCGAGCACGTCCGGCCCCCGGGTCAGGCGCCTGGAGAAGCGGGTCCGCGTGGCCGCGGATCAGGTGACGGGCTCGTCCAGTACGAGAGTGGTGTTGTATCCACCCATCCCTATAGAGGACTTGAGCGTCTTTCCCGGCTCTCGGAGGGTCGGGCCGTCGAGCAGTAGCGGATGTCCGGGCGCCACCCTTGGAGGGCTGGGTATCACCCCGTTGTCGTACGCATAGAGAGACGCGAGTATCTCTACGGCGGCAGCTGCTCCTTGGCAGTGGCCGAGCAGGGGTTTCATGGAGAACACGCCTTCTGTGTTCACGAGCAGCTCGTCGAGGACGTGGGCCTCGGCTGCGTCACACTGAGCGGTGCCCGGGCCGTGCGCGTTCAGGTAGACGATCTCGCCAGGATCCACGCCGGAGTTGGCCAGGCCTTCCGTGAACGCTCGACAGATCTGCGCATGGTCCGGAGCGATCGAGATGGCGTGATAGCCGTCATGGGTCATCGCTCCGCCGAGCACGCTTGCGTAGGAACCCTCAGGGCGGTTGGAGATGACCATGGCGGCCGAGGCCTCTCCTCCGTTGAAGCCGCGGCTTCCCTCCTGGAAGGGCCTGCAGGCTTCGAGCGAGGGGGTGTCGATGACCATCACGCCGAGGTCACGAAAGTAACGCATGTTCTCGGGTGCACCGGACAGGTCTGTAGCCACGCAGACGACGTCGCTCACCATCCCGGCATCGAGCCACATCTTGGCCGTCAGCACACCAGCGGTCCCCGACGCGCACATGGCGGAAACCGACATGCAAGGTCCATGGAAATCGTGTTCCTGCATCACCCTGGACAGGTTGGTAGAGGGCATCAGCCGCACCCATTTGCGGCTGGTTGCAGGCACGACGCCCGCACGATGGAAATCGCCCCACAGGTCGACGTCACCGAGCACCAGGCTATGGACCAGCCCGACCGCGCGCCCGGGCTTCCAGCCCCGTTCTCTTGCGTCAGCGACCGCCTCTCGAACCGAGAAGCACAGGGCTCGGGCGAAGCGGCTCTCACCATCTTCGGGATCCCCGCCGTCGGGCACCTTGCCTCCCCAGATGTGATCTCCCTCTATGTAAGGGGCGTATCCAGGGGCCCACCACACTGCCGACTCCCCGGTGATCAGCCCGTCCCAGAGGAGCTTCTTCCCCCAGCCGTAACCGGTGACCGCGCCCACGCCACAAATCGAGACCGGAGCAGCGACCCCACTGGGGACGTCTTCGCGGGCCCGCCCTTCCACTTCCACCACTCAACCCCTCCTGCCATCGACTCTCCCGACGGGAGGTGTGACTGCACACAAGCCTAGTGGCGTTTGCACGCCTATAGTCAAGTCATCGCAAGGTTGCAAACGTTGTGTAGCGCGACATGATGCGCCACGCGGGAAGCCGTCGTCTTTGGTCTGCTGACCTCGTCCAAAAGGCTCAGAGCGACGGTTTTTCCGTCCAACGCCCGAAGACTTCGGCCAAGGTACCGATCACCTCACCCACGGTGGCTTCGTGGGAGACCGCGGCGATGATGTGTGGCATCAAGTTGGTTTCCGGCTCGGCAGCCACCGATCGCAATGTCGCCAAGCTGTTGCCGACGGCATAGGAGTCGCGTCGACTCTTGACGTCCGCCAGGCGTTTCAGCTGAATCTCTTCGACTTCCTTCCCGACCGCGAGGATCGCCGGCCTGGAATCGTCGCCTTCGACGAAGGCGTTGGCACCGACGAGGAAACGGCGTTGCTTGCCCAGCTTGCTCTCGAAGTCATGGGCCGCCTGGGCGATCTGGTCCTGGAACCACCCCTGCTCGATTGCGGCCAGGACACCCTCGAGCATGGATCCTGATCCCAATCCGTCCAGATGAGAGAAGAGGGTCTCGGCCATGGCCTCCATCTGGTCGGTCAGATCCTCCACGAACCAGGAGCCGCCGAGCGGGTCGGCCACATGGGCCACCCCCGTCTCGTGGGCTATCAGCTGCTGGGTGCGCAGGGCGAGACGTGCCGCCTTCTCTGTCGGAAGGGCAAGGGCCTCGTCGAAGGCGTCCGTGTGGAGACTCTGGGTACCGCCCATGACCGCCGCCAGGGCTTCCAGGGCCACCCGGGCCAGGTTGAGCTCGGGCTGCTGGGCGGTGAGCGACACGCCCGACGTCTGCGTGTGGAACCTGAGCCGCATGGAGCGGGGATTCGTGGCGTGATAGCGGTCCCGAAGCCATCGCGCCCATATGCGGCGTGCGGCGCGGTACTTGGCGATCTCTTCGAAGAAGTCGATGTGAGCGTTGAAGAAGAAGCTCAGGCGGGGGGCGAACTCGTCCACGGCCAGTCCGTGGGACATGGCCGCCTCCACGTAGGCGAACCCGTTGGCAAGGGCGAAGCCGAGCTCCTGGGCGGCGGTCGAGCCGGCCTCCCGAATGTGATAGCCCGAGACCGAGACCGGATGCCAGCGAGGCATCTCCGCCGCGCAAAACCTGACGACGTCACTTACCAGTCGAACGGACGGGCGGGGTGGGAAGACGTATTCCTTCTGGGCCTGGTACTCCTTCAAGATGTCATTTTGCAGAGTTCCACCCAGGAGGGCCCTGGGTGTACCCCGTGACTCGGCGACGGAGACGTACATAGCAAGGAGCACGGCGGCCGCCGAGTTGATCGTCATCGACGTGGTTATGGCTCCAAGATCGATCCCGAAGAAGAGGGTGTCCACGTCGGCGAGCGTGTCGATGGCCACGCCCGCCCTTCCCACCTCGCCGCGGCTGCGAGGATCGTCGGAATCGCGCCCCATGAGGGTGGGCAGGTCGAATGCCGTGGATAGCCCGTCCGCCCCAGCTGCGAGCATCTCTCGGAACCGGACGTTGGTCTCTACCGCCGTTCCGTACCCGGCGAACATGCGCATGGTCCAGAGCTTGGAGCGGTACATGGAGGGGTACGGACCACGGGTGTAGGGCCACTGCCCGGGAAATGGGCCGCCTTCGGGTGCGTAGACCGGATGGAGGGGGATCCCCGACATGGTCTCGAAATCGGCATCCCTCTCGGGAGACCGTTCGAACTCCCGCTTCCATCGGTCGTACGCCGAGACCGGCTGGTCAGGCTGACCGGGAAAGCTCACCGCTCACGCCGGCCGGCCACAAGGGCCGTGTGGGTCACCGCTCATGCCGGTCATGGGCCCTGCCGGTCACGGCCCATGCGGTTCACCGCTCGTGCCGGTCACCGCTGGTGCCGGCCTGCCAGGACCTGCTCGATGGTTTGCAGCGTCTTCTCCATCGAGCGGCGCGTCTGGCGAGGCAGCGGACCCATCCTCAACAAGAGCCTCTGCTTGTCTTTCGAGAGGTCCCAACTCTCCCGGACCCTCGTACTCCCGTCGACAGCTTCGAGCTCGTAGCGCCAGACGCGCCCGCCCGCGATTCGGCCCATTGCGCCCGGAGGTCGCGCCATCCAGGCGATTCTGCGTCCCTCCTCGAACTCGACGACCTGGTTGACCATCGAGTACGGCAGACCGATCCGCATCGACATGCCGAAGGTGGCGCCGAGCGAGAGCCGTTCCGGGTTCCCCTTGGCCTGGCGCACCGTTCCCGAACCGTCGATGGCGGGATGCTTGCCGGGATCAGCTAGGAGCTCGAAGACAGCGTCGGGTGGTGCCGGGATGACGCGCTCGACGGAGACGACGTAACGGTCTGTTGTCGAGTTGGTCACGGGGACTGACCGAACACCAGGGGCAGACGGTCTGCCTGGCGGATGCCGGGGGAGTAATGGACTTCGACTCCCTCGGGGATGGAGTAATCGGGAATCCTTCGGTGGAACTCCTCCAGACCGACTCGGAGCTCGAGACGCGCCAGGTGGGCGCCGAGACATAGGTGGTGCCCACCGCCGAACGCGAGATGTCGGTTTGGCTCCCGCGCCAGCTCCACCCCGTGAGCGTCTTCGAACTTCTCCTCGTCGATGTTGGCGGCACCGATGACCAGGCTGGCCAGATCTCCTTGGTGGAGCTCCACCCCACCAACCGTCACGTCCTTGTTGACGATGCGGGGAACGATCATGACGGGGCTCTCACGGCGCAACAGCTCCTCCAGGGCGGAGGGGATGAGGGCGCGATCCTTGACGAGTGCGCGCCGGTGACGCGGGTTGCGAGCCAGGTAGGCGATCATGCAGTCGAGGGTGGCGGTCACCGTGTCGAGGCCGCCGAGGAGCAGAAGGTGGCAGGTCCCGAGAAGCTCAGCCTCGTTGAGATTCCTGCCGTCCATCTCGACCGCGACCAGCTGGCTTAGCAATCCCTCGTTCGGCCGCTTTCGACAGTCGTCGATCGCCTTCTCGAAATATACGGTGATCTCCTTGCCGGTCGCCTCCCGTATGGCCGCCGCGGCAGCCAGGTCGCCCGGGGCAACGTCGGGGCGGATGCTGTTGTCCCTCCATCTCAGGAACGTGGTCAGGTCCTCCTGAGGAAGGCCCATCAGACGCAGGAAGATCGTCGAGGGTAGGGGCGTGGCGAACTCCTCGTGGAAGTCGCACTCCCCGCGGTCGGCGAACCGATCGATGAGATGGCCCACGAGAAGCCGGACGTCGGGCTCGAGCTCACCCACCTTGGCCGGTGTGAACTCGGGGTTGAGCACCCTTCTGTACTGGGTGTGCATCGGAGGATCCACCTGCAGCGGGATGAGGGGATGTTCCTGTCCTATCGACAGCGCCTCGGCGTCGGACGAGAAGTAATCGGGGTGGCGCAGGGCCCAGAGAACGTCCTC
This sequence comes from uncultured Actinomycetes bacterium, assembly GCA_963736925.1. GTDB lineage: Bacteria > Actinomycetota > Acidimicrobiia > Acidimicrobiales > CAVTQP01 > CAVTQP01. The sequence goes on along the minus strand of CAVTQP010000003.1, from coordinate 2,018,608 downwards.
ATAAGACGAGATGTAATAGCCGAGTGACGAATGAGCCACGGGGCATGCGCTGTGCAGGTAGTCATAACCTTGGGTCGGATCGTCCGCTGCGCGGGGGCCGAACAGGAGTTGGACGACGTCTGGCTGCTCATGGTCCCTCTCTGTCGTGGTCATCTGTTCCTCGATCCCCCCGCGGCCGTTGTCCTATGTGGCACCTTCTGAAGCGCTCGGGGCTGCCCGAGACACCCGACGAGCTTAGGCCGTAGCACCGGCACCTGCTGGTGCGGTGCCGCGAAACCCGTAGCGGTGCGACCCGGATGGGCCATTAGGACGTCAGGTAGCGGTCAATCACCCGGTGCATATGCAGGATGTTGCTCTCCTGGCGGGGGTTCAGGCGAAGCTCTCGGCATCCGCGTGACTTCATACCGGTCTGGATGTGGATCATGTTCGCGTAGTCCTGGTTGGTGATCAGGCCCCAGTCCCTCTGCGTCCAATCAGGGTAGAACTTGCGTTCGAAGCCGCGGCGCTCATTCCCGACGGGCCACTCGAGGGTCCAGGAGTCCTTCACTGCGCTGTCCGGGTCCCTCCCGTTGGGCCTAACGCGGAACAGGATCGCCGTGCCCGGGTAGATGGGGCCCACCATGTTGGGGAACCAGTAGACGTCGTCGGCGCTGCTCATCTGCTCCAGGGTGAGGCCAGAGACTTCGACGCCGCGGCTTCGGAGCAGCTCCATGCGCCGTTCCTGATACGCCTCCAGCAGAGTCTTCCCCGCAGGCAGCTCCTCGGACCTGAGCTGCTCCACCAGGTTGCGTTCTTCCTTGTAGAAGAGACCGCCAAGGTCGGACACCAACGAGGCAAGTATCTCTCCCTCGTCGAAATCGCCCTCACGTAATCCCAGACGGGGACTAGGTCTCAGCTCCCGTCGAGCGTTCTCGAGCCGCCCGTAGTGGGCATGCACCTTGAACTGCTCGTATTGCATGTTGACGTCGTCGGTCCAGGGAAGGAGCTGGGGGTGGGTTCCCTGGACGTGATAACCCTCGTTGAAGGCGTCGATCACCACCTTCCAGTTCGCAGGAAGGATTGTTGTCCGGTAGGAGCAAAACCTCATCTGGTCGAGGTGGTACGACCCCAGCAGTGTGGGTATCGGGTGGAGAAAGTCGGACAGAGGCTCAGCTGCGGAGTCCATGCTGATGAAGACGAACCCGCCCCACGTATCGCTTCGCACCTCGTGGAGCCTCAACCCCTGTGGCATCGAACCGAACTCGCCGCTGTCGACTATGTGCGCGACCCTTCCGTCGAGCTCGTACAACCAGGCGTGGTAACGGCATCTGATCTGGCCGGAATCGAAGTGTCCGCAGCCCTCGGCGAGCCGCGTACCCCGGTGAAGACAGGTGTTGAAGTAAGCCTTGATCTCCTCCGGTGAGGACCGTACTACGAGAATCGATTGATCGCCCACGGTATACTCCAGGTAGTCCCCGACGTCGGGGACTTCCTCTTCGCGACACGCCACCTGCCAGACCCTCGGCCACAGGAGCTCCATCTCCAGGTCGAGAAACTCCTTGGACGTATATCGCGCCTTGGGGACCAAGCCATCGGCGCCCACGAGCATCTCGGTCTGTTCGCTGGTCATCATGGTGGAACCCGGCCTTTGCTGACAGAATCAATCTAGCTCTGGGTCCAGAGGGCGGTGGACACGCGTGGAGTTCAACCTGGCAGATCTGTTCGAGTGCGTGGCCGACCAGGTCCCCGATCGCGACGCGCTTTCATGCTCCGGCGTCAGGGTGACCTTCGGGGCACTCGATCAGAGGATGAACCGGCTCGGGAACGCCCTTCTGGGCGCGGGGTTGTCGACGGGTGACCACGTCGGCCTCTACATGTACAACTGCGTTGAGTTCCTCGAGGTCATGCTCGCTTGCTACAAGGTCCGCGCCGTCCCGATCAACATCAACTACCGGTACGTACGCGACGAGCTGGCCTACCTCTTCGACGATGCCGACCTCAAGGCGCTCGTCTATCAGCGCGAGCTAAGGCCTCAGCTCGAGGCGCTCGGCCGCGCTCTCCGCGTCCCGCTGCTGATCGAGGTCGACGGTGGGGACGAGGCGTCGGCAGAGGGTGGGGACGGCTCCGCAGGAACGGTGGCGGGTCCAGGGGAGCGGGACGAGGGCCGGTGGGCCAGGGCCGGGATCCCCAGAGCTCCGGTGAACTATGAGGTATTGGTCGCCAGTGGTTCAGCTGGGCGGGACTTCCAGGCGCGGTCTGCGAACGATCACTACATCCTCTACACGGGCGGAACGACCGGCTTGCCAAAGGGTGTCGTATGGCGACAGGAAGACATCTTCTTCGCGACCCTGGGCGGGGGCAACCCGGGCGGAACTCCCATCGAGAGGCCCGAGGAGATCGCGCGTACGGTCCCGGCGAACCGCGCCCAGAGGATCGGCCCCTTCCTCCCCCGTGGCGATCCCGGACCACCGGAGTTCGTCTCCTTGTCTCTGGGACCCCTCATGCACGCCAGCGGCCAGTGGTCGGCTCTCGGGACGCTGCTGGGGGGTGGAAGGGTTGTCCTTTACCCGTACCGTCAGATGGACATGGCTAGGGTCCTCGAGCTGGTTGAGCGCGAGCGCGTGTCGATGCTCACCCTGGTCGGAGACGCGAGTGGTATGCCTCTGGTCGAGGAGCTACAGCGCCACCCGGGCAGATGGGACACCTCCTCCCTGCGGCTCCTAGGATCGGGCGGCAGCATCCTTTCGAGCGAGGTGAAGGACCAACTGTTGTCCAACCTCCCGTCGGTGCTGGCAATCAGCGAGGCGATCGGGTCGTCAGAGGCCCCGGTTCAGGGCGTCGCAATAGCAAGACCGTCGACCGGAGCCACGACGACGCTGAAGTTCACCGCCCGCGAGGTGACCATCGTCGTCGACGACGACCTGCGACCCATCACGCCAGGCTCGGGAACCGTCGGGAGGTTGGCCACGAGAGGCCGGGTGCCGCTCGGGTACTACAACGACGTCGAGAAGAGCGCCCAGACATTCGTGGAGATCGGAGGAGTCCGATGGTCTCTTCCAGGAGACATGGCATCGATCGACGCCGACGGAACCATTCGTCTTCTCGGGCGAGGGTCCCTGTGCATCAATTCGGGCGGTGAGAAGGTGTATCCGGAAGAGGTTGAGGCCACCTTGAAGTCGCACCCCAAGGTTGCCGATGCCGTCGTGGTGGGAAGCAAAGACCGGAAGTGGGGTGAGCGGGTCGTGGGTGTTGTCCAGCCAGCTCAACCGGGAGACCCTCCACGGCTCGACGAGCTGGTGAGCCACTGCCGTGCGCACCTCGCCGGCTACAAGGTTCCCCGAGCGATGGCCCTCGTCGCCGAGGTCAGACGATCGCCTTCGGGGAAGCCAGACTATGGCTGGGCGGTCGGGATCGCCGCGTCAGCGAAAGAGTGATGCTCCTCGTCGTCAGAGGGCAACTGGCCCGGGAACTCGTTGTACCACCCCTCCGCTGACGAAGTCCCGGCGTTCCGTTTCAGCTACCAGCTCTCTGTCCCGCGGCCCCTGCCGGCCCACAGCCGCTGCTTACCAACAAGCATGTCCCCTTGTGCAAGTATTCCGCCATGATGCCGGGATCCTGGGCCCTTCGGCGACCATGAGCGACTGGCCAGCGCGACTCCCTCTCACGGGGGTGCGCATCGTCGAGAGCTCGATGCTGGGCCCCGGCGCGATCACCACTCACCTAGCGGATCTCGGTGCCGACGTGATCAAGGTCGAGTCTCCCCAGGGCGACTACATACGAGAGATGACGTGGCCGATCGTCGATGGCGTCTCGCTCATGCACCTTCACATAAGCCGTGGCAAGCGCTCGGTGATGTTGGATCTCCGGACCGCGGAAGGTGTGGAGACCTACCTCGATCTTGTGCGTGTCTCGGACGCGGTCGTGGAGGCGATGCGCCCCGGCGGACTGTCTCGGCGGGGCTTGTCGTTCGAGCGTCTGTGCGAGGTCAACCCCCGAATTGTCTTCTGCACGATCTCGGGCTACGGCATGACCGGCCCGTACAGGGACATGCCCAGCCACGGCATCGCATACGACGTCTGGGCCGGACTGGTGCAGCCGGAGAGGTCTCCCGACGGTTTCTGCCATATACCGGAGCATCCCTCCGTGGGCATCCACGCCGGCCCACTTTTCGGGGCTCTGGGCGTGCTCGCAGCCATCATCGGGGCCCGCGAGACCGGACGGCCTGCTCAGCTGGAGGTCGCACAGTCGGACTCTGCGGCCGCCATGGACTGGTTGCGCTCCGAGACCTGGAGGGCCTACGAGCGCCCGGAGTCAGAGGTCACGGGCAACAGGTCCGACGGCTATGCCCGTCGGGCACCCGGGACGGCGGGTATGAGAGACGGGGTGCGGTACCAGTTCTACGAGACCAGTGACGGCTTCATACTCTTCCAGGCCTCTGAGCGGGAGTTCTGGGAGAACTTCTGCCGCGGGATCGAGCGAGTGGACATCTTCGAGCGTCATCCTGGCTCGAAGTATGCCGATCACGCCGTGGGAGACCTCGAGCTGCAGGCGGAGCTACGTGACATCTTCCGGTCTCGTACGAGCTCCGAGTGGGTGGAGCTCGGTGCCAAGGTCAACACACCGATAGTCAATGTCAACACTCCCCGCACTCTTGCTGAGGACCCGCAGTTCAAGGAGCGTCTGAGCTGGTGGCCGAAGGAGACGCTCGGGGCCGACCAGCTACCTACACCGATCAAGCTCATCGGGGCGGATGTCCCTGTTCCGACCAAGGCCCCCACGATCGGGCAGCACACACGAGAGGTCCTCCGGGAGGTTCTGGGCTATGACGACGCCACCATTGAGTCCAGGACCTCGACGGTCGCCCAGCAGAGCGGTCCTCAAAGGCCGGTCAACGGCACGCGCCCTCCGCCGTAGACCAGGCGACCCTGTTCGACTCGCACACCCTCGGTCACCCGGTGGCGCTCCAAGCTTCCCCGACCACTCAGGTGCCACACTTCCAAGCCGCGGGCAAGTGTGGCGGCGTCAGCCACCAGTCGCCGGTGACAGCGCCACCAGAGCGTCTCTGAGCACATCGCCGCCGTCTTCCGCTCCCGGCAGTCCTCCAAGAGGGAGTCCAAACCCCACCGGAACTCTGGCGTCGTCATGTAGTCGGCGTAGCCACGAAACGAAGCATTTTGCAGACCCACGTTTGGCGAGGCGGCCGAAGGCTTCCTCCAACCGCCCAGTCGCGGCTCCCATCGGTACGCGATCTGTAGTTCGGGAAGCCATCTCTCCAGCTGACCGCGTGACACGTGGGGATGGCGTCTACTGCCGGGAGCAGTGCGTATGTCGACGACGAGCCTTACGCCGGCAACGGTCAGGCGCTCCGAGATCTCGCCTTGGTCGAGGGTGCCGTGTCCGAAGGTGAGCAGCCTGGGAAGATCCGCACCCCCGCTTTCCTCTCCCGTGGCCGTCATCTCTGGGCGCCGGTGCCGGGTAGAGCTACCGTGCGTCGTCACGCCGAAGATGCTTCGTCCTGTCCGGTCAGGCGTTAACCAGTTCCCGGTCCTCGGAAGCCTCCACTTTCAGCGCTTCGCGGCTTCCGGCACCGTTCGCCACCGGAACACGTTGGTTCTCCCCTTGCTTCTCGGATTCACGCAGTTGTTCCAAGTCGAGTTGGGGGAAGGCACCGAAGTCGAACTCCTCGACAAAATGTCGGAGCACGTCAGGGAGCAGGACCGACCGCCTGGCCAGAACCGACCGACGGCTCTCCCACGCTTTGGCCAGGCGCCCCGCCGACCGCGCATCACGAGCTCTGATCGAGTTCGATGACACGATCGCGTTCAACGCACGGGCCAACACGCACTCGGCCTCGCTACGGCGCACACCCGGGGGCAGCGATTCAAGTGGTTGAACACCGAGATTCTCTCGACCTCGGTTAACAACATCCAGAACTTCCTCAAGACGGATCATACCAACCCCCACGCCTAGGGACCGTGTTGAGGTGATACCAGCTATGTGGTCACTCAAAACCTCAGTTTACTCATTTAGGCCGGGGCTGCCACCTCTCGGGCACCCTTTCCCTCGGTGCCTCTCTCAGGCACCTTCGGGCCCGGCCGTGGTTCCTTTCGGGTTGTGGACTGCGGAAAGGGCCAGGGGTCCGAATGGGTAGGGTTGCCGCAGAAGGGGACTTCGGTCGAAGTGGTGGGACTCGGGTCCGGGCACGATCGCCATCGGCCCGGGTTGTGAGGAGGGATCATGATGGAGACGGCGGCGGTTTGCAGTCATCTGGGCCAGGTCCGAGACGTCGAGCCTAGGACCCCCAAGGGCTGTGAGGAGTGCCTGGCACTCGGTGACACCTGGGTGCACCTCAGACTCTGCCTCGAATGCGGGCACGTCGGGTGCTGTGACTCCTCCAAGAACCGCCACGCCACCAAGCACTTCGATGCGACTAGCCATCCGGTGATCCGGTCCTTCCAGCCAGGGGAGGACTGGCTGTGGTGCTACGTCGATCAGGTTGCGATGGAGCAGGGCTGATCCTGCCGCGAGCCGGCCCGGCGGCTTCGAACGCTTCCCAGCTGAGGTCGTGCAGCTTGTCCTCACGCTCCCGGCGGCCGCCGCCGCGTAGCCCGAAAAGCCGTTTCGCCCACAACAGGTAGACAACAACGGCGAGGTTGATCAAAAGGGTGAGCAACTTGAGCACCGAGACGCCATGGGTCAGTTCGTATATCTCGACAGGGAGCAGCACAGTAGTAGCCACGAAGGTCAGATACTCGGCCCACCGCTTGGTGAGCCACAGGCCCACCATCTCCGTTCCTTCCAGGATGGCGTAGGCGGTGAGGACCACGCCGGCAATCCAGAGCGTCTGCTCCTTCAGGGTCAGGGCCTTTCCAAAATCTCCCAGCAAGCCGCCCTGGTGCACTCCGGGACCGTCTACGCCGCCCTGCAGGTCCGATAGGACCCGAGTGAGCCCGGGTTGGATCGCGGACCTATCGGCGGCGTAGAAGAACACCAGCCCGGCAAGTGATCCGAGTACCAGCACGTGGATGGCCCGGTCGATCGCGATTAGACGAAGGATGAAGCGGTCGCGGAGTGGGCGTCCACGGAGCGGGAGGTGGATGTCGTGACGGTCCGGCATCACCTCGCGAGTCGGGACCACCGGAGGGTTCTTGGGGACCCAGGAGTCACATCGGAGGCAGCGGTGCCAGCGGAGCGTTCCATCCTCGCGGACAAGGTTGGCGTCCTCTGGCCTGATCCCGTCCACGTCCTCACCAGCGAGGACGTGGCCGTGGATGGCGCAGTCGGCCAACTCGAAGTTGAACTTCCGGGCCTTCGGGGATCTGATCCTTGTCCCGGTCATCTCGGGCGGAGGTCCCAGGTCATCGCGACCACGAGATTACAAGTAGGATACTTACGCGGTTCCCGCCAGTAATAGTCCAGAATCAGTGCGGTGAAGTGCCTGCCGCGTACGTCGGGGCTTTTGGAGGCTGCTATGGACGACAAAGAGATAGCTGCCGAGATCACGAGGCTGGCCGAGGAAGAGCACCGTCTGGAAAGGGCCCACTCCTCAACCCCGTTGTCAAGGGGAGAGCTGGATCGGCTGCGCTCTCTGGAGGTGCAGCTGGACCAGTGCTGGGACCTACTGCGCCAGCGTCGCGCGCGACGTCACGCTGGTCAGGACCCCGACGAAGCCGGTGCGAGGCCGGCCTCGGTGGTGGAGAACTACCGGCAGTAGGAGTCCGCAGAGGCTCGACGCCGGTTGAAATGCGCCGAGCCTTGACCGAACGGTTGTGCTCTTTGGGTTCCTCGGGCTTTGTGCACCGAGAATTGTGCCTGGGCTCACAGCTTTCCCGAGGCAAATTGCTTTCGGAGAGCAAGCACGTCTTGCACATAGCGCTTTGTATCTGAAAAGAGACCGTGCGACTGGATCGAGCTAAGGCCCTGATTGTAAGCAGCGACGGCTTGCGCGATCGGAGCCTCGCGCGTCAGGACCTTGAGTTCGAGCACCCCGGCTTCGACATTGTCTTGAGCCTGCAGGAGGTCCAGTGGCCTTCCAGCGATATTCGAGAGCTCACGAGCGTTGGATGGGAGAACCTGCATGGCTCCTATCGCATCCGAGTCGCTGACGACCCGCTGTTGAAATCCTGACTCTTGAAGGCAGATCGCGAGGGCCAGGTTCGGGTCGACACCCCAGGCGCGCGCTTGCTGAACGACGAGCGACCTGACCGTGGCGTTGGAGGGCAATTGCCGCCCCGCCAACTCTGCTCGGGTTCGAGCCGCGGCGGCCACGACGCCTCCGGACCCGGGCCGAGCGGAGGCTCCGGAGGCGGCCGATGGGTGCATCGTCGTTCCGGTGGCCGGCACGCGAATGGTCAGGATCGAGCCGGCGTACAAGGGGCTCGTGACTCGTAGACCGTTGTCGGTGGCAAGCTGCTCGATCGTCTCGCCGTATCTGCGGGCGATGGAGGTCAGGGTGTCCCCGGGCGTAACCCTGTATGAAGGGCCGTTGCTGTCGCTGGAGGTGGGAACGGTGACGCGTTCCCCTGCCACCAAATGATTCGCGTTGCCGCGTAGATGATTCATAGTTACGAGCTCTGCGACGGAAGTCTCGTAACGCGCCGCGATTGTCCAGAGAGAGTCGCCGGGCTGAGCTGTGACAGTCTCGGCGCTCGCCGCGGAGACCGATGCCATGGTCACGGCTGCGGCGCTTACCCCTGCGCCCCCGATGATCGCGATGCCGACCAACGCCATCATTGCGGCGACGCGTCTACAACTGTTCGTCATTTGGTGCTCCCAGAGGAGGCCTAACCCGTCCCTTCAAACATCGACGTCGACGGCTCGAGCCTTTAGGCAGTTGTTGTTGATGTTCACTTGTGGTCCCGTTGGGTCTAGGGAAGTGTCTTCAGTTGTGACGCAGAGTGGTGACGCTCGATCGCACTCTTGGGACCTCTGGGTCAGGGGTGATCACGTCATGGCCCGCGGGGTGTCCTGACGAAGGATTCGGCGCTACTGCCGGGGGGGATTAGCAGTGGGATTAGCATTGTCAAGTGTCGGGTGTCCTCGACCTTGTGTTAGGGGAGCTTGGGGTTGGAAGAGCGCGAGACACCTAGGCCGTCGGCCCCTGTCGTCACCATCTCCGCCACGTACGGCTCGGGCGGAGGCGTCATCGGCCCGATGGTGGCCGCGGCTCTCGAGGTGCCGTTTTTGGACCGAGCGATACCGGCTGCGGTGGCCCGGTCGCTGGCGGTCTCCTTCGAAACGGCCGTCGCCCACGAGTCACCTCAGACGCGGCTGTCCCGGTTCGTGGCCTCTTTTGCCCGGTTGCCGGAGTCAGTGAGCTCGGCTGCCGTACCGATGGGGCCAGAACATGACCTGGGGAACGAGAGCGCCTACAAGAAGCAGACGGAGAGCGTCATTTCGGACGTCACACGCACGACCGGTGGGGTGATCCTGGGCCGTGCTGGTGTGATCGTCCTGAGATCGCTGGCAGGGGTCCTTCACGTGAGGCTGGACGGGCCCGTTGAAGAGCGCGTGCTCCAGGCTGCGCGCCTAGAGGGGATTGGGGAGTCCGAGGCACGTGTCAGGCAGCGTGAGACGGATCGAGCTCGAGAGGCGTACATGCGCCGGCTCTACCGGTCGGACCCCTCAGACTGCTCCTTTTACCATATGGTCATGAACACGACAGCCCTGCCCATTGATGTTTGTGCCGACCTCGTTGTGCGAGCCGCGCGGTCGTTGTAGTGAGCTGCTGCCTTCCGGTCGCCGAGGTGGCCAAGCGCCGGGTCCGCGAGGTGACCGGCGGGTTGTCCTGCGCGCCGCCGCCCGACACCCGGCCCCTTCGACCACCTCGTCGAGTTCTGAGTTGTCGCTGTTCGAACTTACGAAAGCTGGGCATCGAGTCCTCCGGCTGACGCAGACCGCACGTTGGACGGTCCTGACCCGGCGAGGCTGAGCCTCACGCCGCTCAGGCCAGCGAACCGGTCATCTCGTAGCGATGATCGATCTGGCACGAGCAGCTGGACCTCCCCTGATGGCCACCTAGAGGGCACGACCCAACGGTTGCGGCAGCGGCTACTCGGGAATGTCAAGGCGCATCACAACCCTGAGCTTCGGGTCCAAGCCCTGGGCAACCTCCCTCTCGCGCACTGCTCGCAAGCCTGGGCCGATATCCGCATCGGTCAGCACCCGGAAGCCGAGATGCTCGTATAGAGGCCGGTTCCAGGGAATGTGGCCGAAAGTCGTAAGTGTGAGCGCGGACATCTCGGACTCGATCGCCCAGGCCCGGGCCTGATCGATCAGCGCCCGACCTAGTCCCTGGCCTTGATAGTCAGGTAGGACGCTCACCTGTTCGACGTGGCCGCAACCGTCGATCCGGTCGACCAGGATGTAACCGACCGGTTCCCCGCTCATTTCAACTGCCACCCAGGCCCGACCGGCAGCGGCGTAGCCCTCGAGGAGCTCGATCGACGGCGGCTCGTCATCAGCGACATGGTCGAGTCCGACCTCTCGGTAGCGCTGTCCCGAGCACCGCTCGATCTCTCGAAGCGCTGGCAGGTCCTTGTGCCGGGCCGGCCGGATCGTGACCTGCGACACCGTAGATCTTATGTACGACGAACCAGCCGTACCGGCCGCCGGCGTTGTGTTCTTGGAGATGAAGGCGAAATGGTTGGTGGCGGCCACGACCGTCTCGGAGAGCGCGTCGCCGGAATGGCCAGCGCCGTCGACGACGATCAGCTCGCTCTCCCGCCAACGTTGCGCCAGCTTCCAGGGAACGTCGAGAGGCGAACTCGTATCAAGCCGTCCCTGGATGAGGACCGCCCGGATTCCCGCGAGCCTGTCGATATTCCGAAGCAGCTGATCGTCGGAGAGCCAGGCAGCGTTGGACCAGTAGTGAGTGACTAGCCGGGCAAAGCAGATCCGAAAGGCGGGATCGTCGTACCGAAGATCCGAAGGCTGGTCCGGTCGGGTCCGAACGTGCGTGTCCTCCCAGGTGCACCAGTCGCGGGCGGCCCGCTCCCGCACAGAGGAGTCGGGATGCGCCAGGCGCCGGTTGTAGGCGCCGGCCAGGTCGTTGTCGGAAGATGCGTCGTATACGCCTGCCCGGAAGCGTTCCCACTCGGCGGGGAAGAGCCGTCCCATGTCGCGGGTGATCCATTCGACCTCGCGCCTGGTCGTTGTGGTGACTGAAAACAGCACCAGCTCGCTCACCCGCTCGGAATGCGCCTGAGCGTAAGCGAGGGCGAGCGTCGATCCCCAAGAGCCGCCGAGAACAAGCCAGCTTTCGATGCCCAGGTGTTCGCGTAGCCGTTCGATGTCCTCGATGAGATGGTGCGTCGTGTTGACGGACAGATCGGTGGTCGGATCGCCGGAGTTCGGGGTGCTTCTTCCGCAGGCCCGCTGGTCGAAGCACGCGATGCGATAGGCGTGGGGGTCGAACAGTCGCCGCCACCACGGCGTGCAGCCCGAGCCTGGGCCGCCGTGGAGCGCGACGGCGGGTTTGCCAGTGGGGTGTCCGCAGGTCTCCCAGTAGATCTGGTTGGCATCACCGACATCGATCATGCCGTGGTCGTAGGGCTCGATCTCAGGGTAAAGGTGGGCCACCAGGACCATGATGCCGCCAGAGGGAGCATGGGCAATGCCACCACGAGCGAATGTCGCACAGCTTCGCTTATGCCGAACGAGCGGAAGGTCGACCGTCGCCGGTTTCCACCAACGTCCGCGTGACGATCAACACCACCTCTGGTGGGTCTGCACCGTCTCGCAGCCAGGTCACGGAAATGATCCTGCTCGACGACCCGGCGGGGCTCTGATCTACGGCCTACGCGGACTTGTCCCCGAGCCCGCCGATCCCTAGCGACCCGTCGCGTGCGGCGGCCGAGCCGCTCGGGACGGTCTCTTCCGGAGCAGCCTCCTCTTCACCTCCGGTGGTTGTCGCTCCATCAGCCTCGCCCGGTAACGGGGGAGGGTGGTCGAGGAAATCCGTAGTGGGCACGAAGAACAGGCTGCCGGTCACCGCGGTGGAGAAGTCCAGGATCCGGTCGTAGTTGCCGGGCGGGTCCCCGAGGAACATGTGCTGGAGCATCAGCTCGGTGACCGAGGGGGTGGCGGCGTACCCGATGAAGTATGTGCCGGACTCCCCGGCGCCCAACGACCCGAAAGGCATGTTGTCCCGCAAGATCTGACGCTGGGTGCCATCCGGCTCGAAGATGGTGTTCAGCGCCACATGGGAGTTGGGAGGCTTGACGTCGTCGTCCATCTCGACGTTGGAGAGCTTGGCCCGCCCGATCACCCGCTCCTGGTCCTCGACCGTCAGGGCATCCCAGGCGGCCATGTCGTGCAGGTACTTCTGGACGATGACGTAGCTCCCGCCGGCGAACGCCGGATCCTCGCCCCCGATGGTCACCACCGCCTCGGCCGCCGGCCCGGTCGGGTTCTCGGTCCCGTCGACGAAGCCGAGCAGGTCCCGCTCGTCGAAGTACTTGAACCCGTGGACCTCGTCCACCACCGTGGCGGCCCCGGCCAGCCGGCCGACAACCAGGGATGCCAGCTCCCAGCACAGATCCATAGTTGCGGCCCGGATGTGGAACAAGAGGTCACCGGGGGTGGCCACGGCCCGATGGCGACTGCCGTCGAGGGTCTGGAACGGGTGTAGCTCGGCCGGCCGGGAGCCGGCGAAGAGGCGACCCCATGCCGCCGATCCCATGCCCGCCACGACGGCCAGCCCACCCTGAGGGGAACGGAAGGCGACCGTCCGGGCCAGTCCGGACAGGTCGGCGAGCAGGTTGCGGACCACCGACTCACCGCCGTCGGCGATCGTCATGACGAGGATGACCGCGCTGGCCGTTAGCGGGGTGAGCACGGGCTGGGCCACAGGCGGCCCAGCGACGGTCGCCGAGCTCTGTGAGACGGTCACCATAGGCGTTCTCCCATGTCTCCTTCTCCGTTGTTCCTCGAGCTGAAGGAGGCCGTGGCAGCTCAGGGTCGCGTCCGGACCAGCGTAGCGGCGGGATATGGCCCAGGGGCCGGACTGTCAGCTTCAATGCAGCGGTTTCAAGGCCGCGGTGCTCGAACCGTTCGACGTGAAAGGCGGCCGTTTCTCCGGCGAAGAGCACCGGCCACCCTTCGACGACATCTTCAACGTGTCCCCGTTCGAAAACGGGACACGAGTGGAGGTGGCGGGAATCGAACCCGCGTCCTTTGGCTTCTCAGCAGGCCTTCTCCGAGCGCAGCCCGTAAGAGGATCTCAGGACCGGCGACGCCACGGGCATCGCCTCCGGTCCCTATCCGACAGTGATCTCCCTGCTGGGATATCGGCGTCTCCCGTCAGGTGAGCCCCACTTCATGACGCCTGGATCCGGCCCGTGGGGCTAGGACCGGGCAGACGTCGCTACCTGTTAGGCAGCGAGCGCGAGCTGAGGCTCGGCGTTTGTATTGGTTCCGGCTCTTTTACGTGGTTCCGGAGACCACGGCTCGCTTCTCCTGCGTTGACGACCAAAGTCGAAGCCAATCACCCCCTTTGGGTGCTCCCACGATAGCGGTCCGATGCCCTCTCGGCGCTCGGTCAGCCTGAGCGAAGACGCCCTCCCGGCGGCCCCTAGCGCCGCCGCCGGGCCTCCCGGTCGGCTTCTCTGGCGGCGTCTCGTGCTGCGATCGCCTGCCGCTTGTCGTAGAGCCTGCGTCCCCGTGCCAAAGCCAGCTCCACCTTGGCCTTGCCATCCTTGAAGTAGATGGACAGAGGGACGAGCGTCAGTGACTGCTGCTGGGTCCGGCCCATGAGTTGGTCGATCTGTCGGCGATGCAAGAGGAGCTTGCGGGGCCGGTCCGGGTCGTGGCCGCCGAAGCCCTGGGCCATCTCGTAGGGAGCCACGTGCACCCCGTGCATCCAGACCTCGCCACCGTCAACCCGAGCGTAGGCATCCGCCAAAGCCACTCGTCCGGCGCGCAGGGACTTGACCTCGCTTCCCTGCAGCGCGATGCCGCACTCGACGGTTTCGAGGATGTCGTAGTTGTGCCGGGCCCGGCGGTTCTGGGCAACCTTGCGGTTGCTCCCGTCGGACCGCTTGCCAGGGCCCTGCCGGGACGGGCGGGCTCCGGGGGACATCGCACGACGAGAGTAGCCTGCGGCGGATGTTGCGACTGCCGGTAGGTGTGCACGCGCAGGTCGTGGGTCACTGCCTCGACGGCCTTCCCGACGAGGCATGCGGACTACTGGCCGGGCATTTCGATAGGGGCAAGGTGGTCGTGTGCTACCCCACCCGCAACATCGCTGAGTCGGCCCGCCTCTACACCGTCGATCCGCGTCAGCACCTCGAAGCGGATCGCGATGCCGAAAGCCGCGGCCTGGAGATCATCGGTGTGTTCCATTCACACACACACACCCCGGCGTACCCCTCGCCCACGGATGTCGAGCAAGCACCCGATCCGAGCTGGCACTACGTCGTGGTGTCGCTCGGCGCGGAGAGCCCGATCCTCCGCTCCTATCGGATCGCGGACGGGAACATCGGGGAGGAGCCGGTGGTTCTGGAATACCGTTAGAATTCATATCAACGAGGTCAACAATCCGTTCAACCACAAGGTATCGGGAGTCCGACGTGCCAGAGATCCGCTTGCCGACGGTCCTGCGCCAACAAGCTGGAGGCCACTCGTCGGTGCGAGTCGGCGGCTCGACGCTCGGAGAGGTGCTGGCCGGCCTCACCGAGGCATACCCGGGGCTGTCGGGCCAGGTGCTGACCGAGGACGGGACCCTGCACCGCTTCGTCAACGTCTACCTGAACGACGACGATGTCCGCTACCTGGACAAGCTGGACACGAAGGTGTCGGACGAGGACGTGATCTCGATCCTTCCAGCCGTCGCAGGTGGCACCCGGTAGGAGCCCGTGCCCCCGTACACGAGCGTCCTAGAGCTCATCGGCAACACCCCGTTGCTCGACGTCTCGTCCCTCAGCCCGAATCCCGACGTGAGGATCCTCGCCAAGCTGGAGAGTGAGAATCCCGGCGGCTCCATCAAGGACCGCATCGCGCTGTCGATGGTGGATGAGGCCGAAAAGGAGGGAACCCTCCGGCCCGGCCAGACCCTTCTGGAGCCCTCCTCGGGCAACACGGGCATCGGGCTGGCGATGGTCTGCCGGGTGAGGGGATACCGGCTCAAGGTGGTGTTGCCGGCCAACGTCTCGGTGGAGCGGCGTCAGCTGCTCGAGGTCTGGGGGGCGGAGATAATCGATTCTCCGGCCAACGAGGGTTCCAACGGGGCTGTCCAGCTGGCCCGCCGATTGGCGGATGAGCATCCCGATTACGTGTTCCTCTACCAGTACGGGAATCCCGCCAACCCGAAGGCTCACTACGAGGCCACGGGGCCGGAGATATGGAGAGATTGCCCCGAGCTGACGCACTTCGTGGCGGGACTGGGTACCAGCGGCACCTTGATGGGAGTCGGCCGGTTCCTGAAGGAACGCAACCGCGACGTTCAGGTTTGGGCCATTGAGCCGCCGGCAGGAGAGATGGTGGACGGGTTGCGCAACCTCGACGAGGGCTACATCCCTCCGATCTTCCTGGAGGGCGGCGGGCCGGAGCTGCTCGATCGCAAAACGATCGTGGGCCCCAGGGAGTCCATCGAGTGGACCCGTCGCCTTTCGGATGTCGGGGTGTTCGCGGGGATCTCCTCTGGCGCGGTGATGGCCGGGGCTGCCAAGTGCGCTTCGTCGATCGCCCACGGAGCGGTGGTCTTCATCGTGGCCGACGGCGGGTGGAAGTACCTGTCCACGGGAGCTTGGACTGGAGACATCGAGGCAGTGGCCGAACGGGCGAGGAGAATCATCTACTTCTGAGGCGAATCCCGGTGAGGCGCTGTCGGGTCACCGTCGGGCGTGACCGGCACCGGTACCCTTTCCTCCGTGGATGACCGGCCCATAGGCGTCTTCGACAGCGGCTTCGGGGGTCTGACAGTTGCGCGGGCGATGATCGACCTCATGCCCAACGAGGACATGGTGTACCTCGGTGACACGGGCCGCTATCCCTACGGCCCGCGGGATCTCGAGGAGGTCCGGGACTTCGCGACCCAGATCGCTCGCTGCCTGGTCCTCGACCACGACGTGAAGATGGTGGTGGTCGCTTGCAACACGGCCGCTGCGGCAGCTCTTTCCACATTGAGGTTCGAGCTCGACGTCCCGGTGGTCGGCGTGATCGACCCCGGCGTGCGCGCGGCGCTGCGGGCGACCCGTAACCGCAAGATAGGCGTGATCGGCACGGTGGGCACGATCTCGTCGGGGTCCTACCAGAGGTCCGTGAACGAGCAGCGAGCAGCGGTCGATCTCCACTGCGCCGCTTGCCCGGGTTTCGTGGAGCTGGTCGAGCGTGGCGAGACCGACAGCGATCAAGCCCATGTTCTTGCCGAGCGGCTGCTCGCACCCTTGCGGGCGGCGAAGGTCGACACCTTGCTGCTGGGCTGCACCCACTACCCCTTCCTCGCCCGCACAATCAACGATGTGATGGGTAGGGACGTGGTGCTGGTCTCTTCTGCGGACGAGACGGCCTTCGAGGTTCTTGGCATTCTCGCCGACACGGGTCTAGGCCGCCGAAGCGGCTCCAAGGGGGAGCACCGGTTCATCTCCTCGGGCAACATCAGTCGGTTCGAAGAGCTCGGCTCCCGGCTTCTCGGCCCCGAACTGGACGACGTCGAGGCCGTGTTCTGGCCTGGACAGGAGCTTCCGGGCCCGCCGGGCACCTGATATCTGGCAAATGGCGCTGTCGATCACGGTGCTGGGTTGCGACGGGAGCTATGCCGGCCCGGGGGGAGCTTGTAGCGGCTATCTGGTGCGAGGGGCAGGGCTAAACGTCTGGTTGGATGCCGGCCCGGGGACCCTCGCCAACCTTCAGCGTCACCTCCCTTTGGCCGGTATCGACGCCGTGGTCCTCAGCCACGAGCATCCTGACCACTGGCACGATCTGGAGGGCTTCGCCGTCGCTTGCCGCTATGTGCTGGGCCGCACAGGAGTGCCTGTCTATGCACCCGCCGGTCTTCGCTCCCTCGTGTACAGCGAGACCTCCGGCGTGTTCGCGTGGACCGAGATTGCCGACGACGACCTGGTAGACCTTGGTGGCATGCGCCTGTCCTTCTCCCGGACCGATCATGGTCCGCTCACCCTCGCCGCACGGGTGGACAGTGACGGCGGGTCCATTGGCTACTCGGCCGATTCCGGTCCCGGCTGGTCACTGGCTGCCTTGGGCGAAGGCCTCGGGCTGGGCCTCTGTGAGGCCACCTACACGAAGCAAGAGGAGGGCATGCTTCTCCACATGAGCGCACGACAGGCCGGGGCTTCAGCGCGAATGGCCGGTGTGGAGCACCTGGTCCTGACCCATCGATGGCCGAGCGTGGACCCGGTCATCGTGCAACGGGAAGGAAGCGACGCCTTCGGCTCCCCGGTCGACCTCGCCGTGGTCGGTGCGGAGTACCGGCTGTGAGCGTGGAGACTGCCAGAGCCGACGGCAGGGCGCTGGACGAGCTCCGCTCCACCAGGTTCGAGCGCGGCTTTACCGAGCTGGCCCCCGGCTCGGTTCTGGTCAGCATGGGCAGGACCAAGGTCCTTTGCACGGCTTCGGTCGAAGAGCGGGTTCCCCCGTGGCTCCGGGGAGGCGGCAGGGGGTGGGTAACCGCGGAGTACTCCCTCCTGCCGGGGTCCACCGGCGAGAGGGTCTCGCGCGAGGCGGTAAGGGGCAAGCAGTCCGGACGGACCCAGGAGATCCAGCGTCTCATCGGGAGGTCGCTCAGAGCGGTGTGTGACCTGGTGGCAATGGGCGAGATGCAGGTCGTGCTCGACTGCGATGTCCTCCAAGCCGACGGTGGCACCCGCACGGCTTCGGTCTGCGGGGCCTACGTGGCTCTCTATGACGCGTTCGAGGGCCTGACCCGCAGCGGCCAGCTGAGGTCCAACCCCATCAGAGAGGCTTGCGCCGCTGTCTCAGTCGGCATCGTCGACGCCGTCTGCATGCTGGATCTCGCCTATTCGGAAGACGTCAAGGCGGAGGTCGACATGAACCTGGTCATGACCTCGTCGGGGCGCTTCATCGAGGTCCAAGGGACCGCGGAGGGGCTGCCTTTCAGCCA
Organism: uncultured Actinomycetes bacterium; assembly: GCA_963736925.1. GTDB lineage: Bacteria > Actinomycetota > Acidimicrobiia > Acidimicrobiales > CAVTQP01 > CAVTQP01. The sequence continues at coordinate 2,000,550 of CAVTQP010000003.1, read as the reverse complement.
CCACGAGTTGAAGGAGCTGTTGAGCCTGGGAGAGCACGGGATCGCACGGCTCCTCGACCTGCAGCGCGCCTCCTTGGAGCCTGGCTCCCCTTCTTGAAGATGATTCGGGTGGTCCTGGCCACCGCCAACCGGGACAAGGCGGCCGAGATCGGCGCGGTACTGTCGGGTCTGGAGCTGGTTCCCCGGCCCGAGTGGGTGCCCGAGATCGACGAGGTGGGCGCCACCCTCGAGGACAACGCCAGGCTCAAGGCGAGGGCCGTGACGGAGGCCACGGGGGAGGTGGCGCTGGCCGATGACACCGGCCTCGAGGTTGAGGCACTGGACGGCGGCCCCGGCGTACGAACCGCTCGTTTTGCGGGCGAGGAAGCCAGCTACGCCGACAACGTCGACAAGCTGGTTAGGAGCCTCGAAGGAGTTGGGAACCGAAGGGCGCGGTTCCGGACGATCGCGTTGGCGACATTCCCAGATGGAGGCGAGTTGGTCGCCGAGGGAGCCGTCGAGGGTCGCATCGCGGAGCAGCCGCGAGGAAGCGGTGGGTTCGGTTACGACCCGGTGTTCGTCCCGGTAGGGGGCGGGGGCCTGACCTTCGCCGAGATGTCCCCGGCCAGCAAGAACGCGTTGTCGCATCGTGGTCGCGCCTTCCGGAGGCTATCCGAGCTCCTCGGCTCCTGACCCCGGCCCCGGGACCGACCGAGCTCACCAGCCTCGCGAGCTCACCAGCCTCGGAGGTCGACGCTCCAAGTCTCGAGGACCGCGTCGCCCTCGACCACGTGCAACGCTTCGTGATAGGCGACGGTCGGGTCGATGTGAGCGGGTATCACCTTGATCCTTTGCCCGACCGCCACCGCCCCGGTCGGGCCGAAGGTGACATGTTCGTCGGAGCAGAACCAGACCTCGCCGCATTCCACCGTGGGGTTTCCGTGGTCCATTCCCAGGGCCTTCAGCCCGCAGTCGGCGACCGCCCACCCGGGCGAGACGGAGATGACGGTTGCCATCACCTTCAGGGCCTGGCGAAACGGCAGCCCGAGCTCGCCGTAAGCGGTGTCCATGAGGGCGTAGGAGCCGGCCTGGATCTCCGTGGCCCATGTGTTGAGGTCGTAGGTTCCAGTGCCCCCCGCGGACACCAGCTCACCGCCGACCTGGCGATGGGCGTCGAGCAGCAGCTCCATGCACGGCGCCACCATCTCGGAGCGCTGAGTGCGGTCGGAGAGTCCGACCACGTGACCCTCGTAGCCCATGACACCGCGCACCCGCAGACCGCTGGCACGGGCCTTCTCGGCCAACCGGCCGGCGTCCGAGGGGTCGCAGCCACAGCGTGGCAGCCCGACGTTCACATCGACCACCGCCTCGTTGACACCGCCTTTGGCCGCGGCGGCGATCGTCGCGTCGGAATCGACCGCGACTGTCACACGGGCACCCGAGCTGGCGACGGCCCCAAGCCTGCGCGCGTCGACGACCTCGTTCGCGAGCAGGAGGTCCTCACCGAGACCCGCCGCCGCCATGCCTTCAACCTCGGCGATCGTGGCACAGGTAAAGCCGTGGTGGCCGTGCGCTTCCTGGCGCCTCGCCAGGGCCGTGCACTTGTGAGCCTTGACATGGGGTCGGAGCCGAGCTCCCGGCAGGGCCTCGGCCATGGTCGAGAGGTTGGACTCCAGATCCTCGGCGTCCACTATCAGAGCCGGCGTCTGGAGGTCTGCGACTCGCACCGCGGCAGCGTAACGAGGTTTTCGGACGGCCTGCCCTCCCGGGAACGGGAACGGGCGCGGTTGCGAGCGGTATGGCTAGGATGACACCGACGTCAGGTTCGGCCCCGACTGATGGGGCCGGTTGGAAAGGTGGGCAGCAGGAGATGCGTGACGCTGAGGCGGCCGACGTGACGACCGGCGAGGTGGATTACGACCCCTTCGAGGCGTTCACCGAGATGGTCGGCGGGGACATCCGTGATCCTTATCCCAGCTTTGCGGAGAAGCGCCGCAACGAACCGGTGACGCGGGGCCCGATGCTCGAAGAGCTCCGCAAGCTCATGCCCGAGGGCATCATCGACGAGGAGAACAGCTTCTCCGTGTTCCGGTTCGAAGACGCGTCCCGCGTCCTCCGTGACCATGAGACCTTCTCATCAACCGGGTATGACGCCACGATCGGGATGGTCATGGGCCACACGATCCTCGGCATGGACCCCCCCGAGCACAGGGCCCATCGGAACCTTGTCGCCGAGGCCTTTCGGGCGAAGTCGCTGGCTCGCTGGGAGGAGGAGCTGATAGGGGCCATCTGCAACGAGCTGATCGACCGCTTCGCCGGACGCGGGAGAGCTGAGTTGGTGCGCGAGCTGACCTTCGAGTTTCCGGTGAGGGTCATCGCCCGAATCCTCGGCCTCCCCGAAGAGGACTACTCGCAGTTCCAGAGGTGGTCGGTGGAGCTGATAGGCATCGGCGGGAACATTGAGCGCGGGCTGGCGGCCTCCGAGAGGCTAAAGAGATACTTCGCGGACATAGTCGCCCAGCGCCGTCAGAGCCCGGCGGAGGACGTGATCTCTGACCTCGTGACAGCCGAGATAGACGGCCAGAGGCTCGACGACGAGGAGATCTACTCGTTCCTGCGGCTGCTGTTGCCGGCCGGGGCGGAGACGACCTACCGGTCGTCGGGGAACCTGCTGTACCTGCTGCTCACCCACCCCGACCAACTCGATGCTGTCCGCGAGGATCGGTCACTTATCCCTCAGGCAATCGAAGAAGGGCTTCGCCTGGAACCGCCTCTCCTCACCATCGCCAGGACCGCGGCGCGAGATGTGGAGATCGCCGGGGTCGGCATTTCGGCGGGTGCCACGGTGAGTCCCTGCCTTGGATCGGCCAACCGGGACGGGACAAGGTGGGACAGGCCGGACACGTTCGACATCTTCCGGCCTCAACAGCCTCACCTCGCTTTCGCCTTCGGCCCCCACATGTGCCTGGGCATGCATCTGGCACGTCTGGAGACCAAGGTCGTGCTCAACGCGGTGCTGGATCGGCTTGCGAACATTCGACTAGATCCGACCGGCGAAGATCCCCACATCCGCGGAGTCGTGTTCCGGTCTCCCAACCGGCTCCCGGTGCTCTTCGACCCCAGCTGACCTGCGAGCCGCCTCGTGCCACGGCTGGTAGCGGATGCGGCCTGGCTGGGAGGCGGGGAGGTCCTGGTTCGCGGCAGTTCGACGTGATAGGTGGCTTTAGGGGATCATTCCCCGTCAGCCTTCGGGTAGTGGGACGTCGCGGGCGGGAGGAACACCTCAGATGGAATTCGGCATCTTCATCCAGGGATACGTCCCCGGCCCGGACGCCCATGACCCGGTGAAGGAGCACGAGGCGCTAGAGCGCGAGCTCGAGCTGGTCAAGTGTGCCGACCGGAACGGCTGGAAGTTCGTGTGGTTCTCCGAGCACCACTCCCTCACCGAGTACAGCCACATGTCCTCGAGCGAGGTGTTCATGGGGAACCTGACCGGGGCGACCGAGCGCATCCACCTCGGGTCGGGCATCTTCAACCTGAGCCCACGGGTGAACCACCCTGTTCGCAACGCAGAACGCGCCGCGATGCTCGACCAGCTGAGCAGGGGCCGTTTCGAGCTCGGTACCGGTCGCGGGGCCGGCTCGCACGAGATGGCCACCTTCAACATCCATGACACCTCTTCGACCAGATCCGAATGGGACGAGGTGATCTGGGAGATCCCGAAGATGTGGAGCACGGAGTACTACACCTTCGAAGGCGAGCACTTCTCCATGGACAAGCCTCACAACATTCTGCCCAAGCCCTATCTGCAGGGTCACCCGCCCCTATGGGTTGCGTGTGGCAATCCGGCCACCTTCGGAAAGGCCGGGGAACACGGCATCGGAGCTCTCGGCTTCAACTTCTCGCCCATCCATGACATGAAGCCTCAGATAGACGCATACAAGGAGGGGATCTCCAAGTGCGCCCAGCCGGCGGGCTGGTTCGTCAACGACAACGTGATGCTGACCAACGCCGTGCTCTGCTTCGAGGATCGCCAAAAGGCGCGACAGATCGCCGTCCGGCCCAACCGTGGCTACCTGTACTCGCTTGTGTGTCTCTACCACGACACCTTCCCCAAACCGGATGGGGTGCCAACCTGGCCCGAGCCCCTTTTGGAGTTGAGCCCCGAGGTGGTGGACGGAGCCATAGCCGCCGGCATGATGCTGGTGGGGAACCCCGACGAGGTCTGCGAGCAGCTGAGAGCCTACGAGGACACGGGGGTGGACCAGGTCGTCTTCGGCTTTCCCAACGACCTGTCCCATGAGGAATCGCTCGAGTGCATCGAGGTGTTCGGCAAGTCGGTGATCCCCGAGTACGACAAGGACCCCGTCCACAGCACGACGCGTTACCGGCAGCTGGCCGAGAAGCCGGACCTCTCGTATCCGCCGCCGCCCATGCCTCCGAAGCCGAGCGCCTACTGGTAAGGCCCCTTCACGTGGGCGCCGCCTCCGGATCCCTCACGTGGCGCCGGCTCCCGATCTTTCACGTGGCGCCTCCTACGGATCTCGGCCTCAGAGGGCTTGTTCAGAGCATGAGGTCGGCCAGGCGGTCACGATGCCAGTCCGTGGTTCCCAGAAGGTTCTCCGAGCCGATGGCGCGCCGCACGTAGAGATGCAGGTCGTGCTCGTAGGTGTAGCCGATCCCACCGTGGATCTGCATGCCGTCCTTCAAGTTGAGCCGGATCGCTTCACCGGCCATCGCCTTCGCCACGTGAGCCGCTTTGTGACGGTCCGGGTCGCCCGCGTCGATGGCCATCGCCGCGTAATACACGGCGCTCCAGGCCTGGTCCCTTGCGAGGGCCATGTTGGCGAGCTTGTGCTTGACCGCTTGGAACGAGCCGATGGGCCGCCCGAACTGCTCGCGCACCTTGGCGTAGGCAAGAGTCGCCTCGAAGATCCACCTGGTCGTGCCCATCATCTCGGCGGCGAGGGAGACCGCCGCCCTTTCGACCAGACCCTCTAAGGCGCCCGGATCCAGCCGGACGCCGGGTCCGGAGGGGATTGAGGCTGTCAGGTCGACCTGAGCCAGCTGGCGTGACGGGTCGAGTGTCTGCACCGTGTGGGCCTCGGGATTCCGGTAGAGGGTGATCGTGGGGCCCGGTAGGGAGGCGGCGGCCACGACGTCGACGCGCTGGGCTTCTGGTACGAAGCATTTCGTCGGCTCGTCGTTGGCGATCCAGCTTCCATCCCTGCCGGCCACGGCCACAGTTCCTGTCAGTTCTCCGTTGAGCACCGAAGGGAGGAGCTCGTTGCCGGTAGCGGCGAGCAGCGGGGCGAACAGCGCGGTGGAGCACCAGAACGGGCCGGGTGCCAGGACAGCCCCGGTCTCTTCCAGGAAGAGGCAGAGGTCGACGAGGGGCTGGCCGGCGAGAGCCGTCCACTGGGAAAGAGACTTCCAGAGTCCTTCGGCCACAGACGGATCGTCCATGTGGGCGCGCACGAGGGAAGGTGGGCACTCGGTGGCGAGAAGGGAGCGTGCCGTATCGACCAGCAGCTCCTGGTCCGCGTCGAGGGTGAAGTCCAAGGCGCTTCCTAGGCGTCCTTGCCGAGGATGATGGTGCTGGCCGAGGAGAACCACCCGCCCGTGCCGTTCACGCACACCAGCTCGCTGCCTAGCACCTGTCGTGCGCCGCACTCGCCGCGCAGCTGCCTCGTGGCCTCCACGAGCAGGAAGATGCCGCGCATGCCCGGATGGCACGCGGACAGGCCGCCCCCGTCCGTGTTGGTAGGCAGCTCACCTCCAACACGTAGCTTGCCGTCCTCCACGAAGGCGCCACCCTCTCCTTTGGGGCAGAAGCCCAGACCCTCCAAGGTGAGGAGGACCATGGAGGTGAAGGCGTCATAGATCTGGCAGACGTCGATCTCTGACGGCTTCACCCCAGCCCTGCGGAATGCCTGGCCTCCCGATCGCACGCATGGCGATTCTGTGAAGTCTTCCCAGTCGCTCATGGTTGTATGCGAGATCGCCTCCCCCGTGCCGAGGATCCACGCCGGCGCCTTTGCGCAATCACGCGCTCGGTCTTCGGCTGCCAGCACCACCGAGCCTCCCCCGTCCGACCTGATGCAGCACTGCAGCTTGGTGAAAGGGTCGGCGATCATCCGGCTGCTCAAGACGTCGTCAACCGTTATGGGATCCCGGTAGTAGGCCTGGGGGTTGAGCGACGCGTTGTGCCGTGCCGAGACAGCGATCTCGGCAAGCTGCTCGATCTTCGTCCCGAACTCGTACATGTGTCTGCGGGCGACCATGGCGTACTTGGAGATGAGGGTGTGGCCGAATGGGGCTTCGAACTGGAGTGGACCGCGTGTTCCGAAGCTCAGGTTCGCTCCGCGGACCCTCCTCTTGAGGTCGGCCCTGGAGGTCGATCCGTAGGTGAGCACGACAGTGTCGACCAGGCCGGTGGCGATGGCGGCGTAGGCGTGTTCGACCATGAACTCCCACGTGCTTCCTCCTACGCCGGTGGAGTCCACCCAGGTGGGGCGGATCCCGATGTAGTCGGCCACCTCGATGGGTGGGAGGGTGCCAAGTCCCGTCGACATGAAGCCCTGTATGTCTTGCTTTCCGAGCCCCGCGTCGGCCAGCGCTCGTTCGGTCCCCTGCTTGTGGAGCTCGTATGCGGACTTGTGATCCACCCGTCCGCAATCCGACAGGGCGGCCCCTACGATTGCCACGCGCCGCCCACCGACTGTCATTAGCGCAGCTCCCCTTGCATCTTGGCGTTGAACGAGTTGAGCACGTACCCGTCTATCCGCGGGGTAGTCCCAGCACTCGCTCGGCGATGATGTTTCGCTGGATCTCCGAGGTCCCGCCGGCGATCGTGGCGGCGAAGCTCGTGAAGAAGCTCCGAGCCCACCTCCCGGCTTCAGGGCCGTCGTCAAAGACGACGGTGGAGGGCCCTTCGATCTCCATTCCCAGCTCGAAGAGTGACTTCCCGAGCTCGGATGTGGCCAGCTTGAGGTAGGAATGCTCCGGCGATGAGCTCCCCCGTGCGAAGCTCGAGAAGCCCTTGTAGCCGAGGGATCTCAGGCTGGCCACCCGGGCGCATGCCGTCCCAAGCTGGCGGCGGACGGCAGGACTGCTTTCGTTTCCTGTGCTCCTTGCCAGCTCTACCAGACCGTCGAGTGTGCGCTCGAGTCCCGCCACGCCCTGGACCCATAGGCCACCTCGTTCGTGCGCCAGCGACCCCATGGTGATGCGCCAACCGTCGTTCGCCCTTCCGACCAGATTCTCCTGTGGCACTGCCACGTCCGTGAAGAAGACCTCTGCGAACTCCGCTCTTCCCGAGAGATGCCGCAGAGGCCTCACCTCGACCCCGGGCGTGTCCATGTCGACTATGAGCACGCTGATCCCTTGGTGTTTGGGCGCGTTTGGATCGGTGCGCACATAGCAGAAGCACTTCTGCGCCCACATGGCGTATGAGGTCCAGACCTTTTGGCCGTTCACGACGAAGTGGTCACCGTCCAGGACCGCCCGCGTGACCAGAGAGCCGAGGTCGGATCCGGCGTCGGGCTCGCTCATGCCGATGCACCACACCACGTCCCCGCGCAGGGCCCCGGGAGCCTGGTCCCTCTGCTGCTCCGTCCCAAACTCGATCAGGCTGGGTGCCACGATCGCGTAGCCGGGAAAGTGCGCCGAACGGGGCAGTCCGCGCCGGGCCATCTCCTCGAGGAAGACAAGGGTCTGGAAGGGAGCGGCGTTGCGACCGCCGAGCTCGGGCGGGTAACCGGGAACCAGCCAGCCGCTGTCGAACAGCTTGGCCTGCCAGTCTCGGGCCCACCGGGGGATGCCTTCGTCCTCGATCACCGACCCCGCGTGGCTGGTCCCTTGGGCCTCGGGAGGCGCGTGGGCTTCCAGGAACCCCACCAGCTCGGCCCTGAAGGTCTCCTCCTCGTGGCTCCATGCCAGTTTCATGGCTCTAGACGGGCATAACGAACGGAGGGACCCCCGGGTCCGTCCCGGCGAACAATCGGTCGCGGGACCTGGCAACCTCATCGAGAGTCCAGGGTGCCTCCGACGTGACCTCGGATACGGGCCGCCAGCCCCGCACGACCTGCATCAGCCCGCCCTGCACCTTGACGACCTGTCCCGAGACCCCCTCGGACAAGTCGGAGGCCAGCCATACCACCACCGGCGCCACGTTCTCGGGGGCGAAACGATCAAGCTCGCCTTCCTTGTGCTCCATGAAGCCGCCCCCCCGACTGTTTCGGTCAACCTGGTGCGCGCGACAGGCGCGATCGCGTTGGCCCTGACCCCGAAGCGCTCGAGCTCACGTGCCAGGACGATCGTCATGGCGGCTATTCCGGCCTTGGCGGCTGCGTAGTTGAGCTGTCCGGCGTTTCCGTAGAGCCCCGACTCTGACGCCGTGTTGACGATCTTGGCGTTGACCGGCTGACCGGAGGACTTCGACTGCTGTCGCCAGTAGGAGCCGGCGAAGTGGCTTGTGCAGAAGTGACCCTTGAGATGGACCGCGATGACCGCGTCCCAATCGGCCTCTTCCATGTTGAAGCTCATCTTGTCCCGGAGGATTCCGGCGTTGTTGACGAGTATGTCCAGGCCGCCGTAGGTGTCGAGCGCCTCCGAGACGACGCCTTGCCCTCCGTCCCAGGTGGCTACGTTCTGGTAGTTGGCGACGGCTTCGCCGCCGCCCGCCGTGATCTCGTCCACCACCAGCTGGGCGGGACGATCGTCCTTCCCCTCTCCGGTGAAATCACCACCGAGGTCGTTGACCACGACCCGGGCCCCCTCCGCGGCGAGCAGCAGTGCCTCTGCTCGCCCGATTCCGCGGCCCGCACCAGTGACCACCGCGATCTTCCCCTCGAGTTTGCCTGGCATCAGCGTCCCCTCGTCATCCGGAGGCCTGGGTTCCTCGAGTGGAAGATGCTGGCGTTGACCGCGGGCCCGATCTCCGCGGGATTCCATTTTGCGGGCTCCTTGGGCGTCTCGATGGAAGCACCCAGAGTCCACGGTTGGTAGTAGGCGATGGAGGATCCGACGGCCCTGAACACCTGACCGGTGACGTGCAGAGCCTGGTCGGAAGCCAACCACGCCACCATCGGAGCCGAGTTGCCGGGGTTCATGGGGTTGAACTCGGTGTACTCCTCGGGCTCCTTGAGCTCCATGTCCTTGACGACCGCCCCCGACATCCGGGTCATACCGCCTGGCGCGATGGCGTTGGCACGTACCCCGTAACGTGCCATCTCCAGGCTGGTGATGATCGTGAGAGCCGCGATCGCGGCCTTGGCGGAGCCGTAGTTGGCTTGCCCCACGTTTCCTTGCAGCCCGGCCGACGAGACCGTGTTGACGACCGCCGCCCGGGGCTGGCTGCCCGACTTGGACCGGTCCCGCCAGTAGACCGATGCGTGGTGGGTGGTGGCGAAGGTGCCCTTGAGGTGCACCCGGATGACAGAGTCGAAATCTTCCTCTGTCATGGAGAACAGCATCTTGTCCCTCAAGATCCCTGCGTTGTTGACCACGACGTCCAGCGCCCCGAAGGCCTCGGCCGCCAGCTTGACCAGGTTTTGGGCCCCCGACCAGTCGGCGATGTCGTCGTAGTTGGCGAGCGCCTCTCCGCCTCGTGAGCGGATGAGCCCGGCGACCTCCTCGGCCGGCCTCTTGTCGGCGCCTTCGCCGCCGACCGAGCCGCCCAGGTCGTTGACCACGACCCTGGCCCCTTCGGCCGCCAGCTCGAGGGCTTCGCCCCGACCCACCCCGTGGCCGGCGCCGGTCACGATGGCGACCTTCCCGTCGAGAATACCCATTGCCTTCCTTTCTCGGCGTCCTCGGGCCGTGGTCATGGCGAGCCGATCGGCGTCCTCGCGATCGGCGCCTTTGCGATGGCCGGCTCTACGCTGACCCGGCTCGACGCTGACACGACCGTCACAGTACGGTAGCGGCGGCATCGCACTAGCCGCCAACCTATGGGAGGGCGCATGGCCGTCGACAGGAGCGTGATAGGCAAGCCCACCAACCGGTCGCGCGTCGTTGTCGAGAGAGGTCCTGTCGCCAACTTTGCTGTGGCCGTCAAGGACGAGAGCACCCAGTACCAGGATCCCGAGGCTGCCAAGCAGGCCGGTCTGAGCGCTATTCCGGCGCCGCCCACCTTCGGCTTTTGCATGGAGCACTGGGGAAAGTTCGCCGAGGTCCAGCCTGAGGAGAAGGTCCAGGGGAGCCCCATCTTCGAGGTGATCGGGACCCTGATGTCCAAAGGCGGCCTGGTGCTCCACGGCGAGCAGGAGTTCATCTACCACCGGCCGATCGTGGTCGGAGACGTTCTTCGTGGTGAGGGGAAGGTGGTCGACGCCTACGAGCGCGAGAGCAAGGGGAAGACCATGACCTTCCTGGTCTCGGAGACCGTCTGGTCTGACGACCGCACGGGCGAGCCGGTGCTGACCTCGCGCTTCAACCTGATCCACCGTTCTTGACGCCCCGTTTCGAGCCCCCGCCCCGGAGGAAGAGGGGGAGAAGGAGAAGAGAATGCGTCTAGAGGGCAAGGTGGCCATCATCACCGGCGCCGGACAGGGCATCGGGAGGGCATACGCGGATCGCTTCTTGTCCGAAGGAGCCAAGGTCGCCATAGCCGAGGTCCAAAAGGAGCGGGGCGAGGCCGCCCTCGCCGACCTGAACGCCAAGGGTGATGTGATCTTCGTGCACACTGACATCTCCGACGAGGAGTCGGCCAAGTCATGCGCGGCGTCAGGTCAAGGACGAGCTTGGAAGCGTCGATGTTCTCATCAACAACGCCGCGCTCTACTACGACATCGACAACACCAACAACAGCTACGAGTACCTCCAGAAGGTCTTCAGCGTGAACCTGCACGGCGCATGGCTCATGACCCGTGCCGCGGCCCCCTACATGGCCGAGCAGAGGTGGGGACGGGTGATCAACCAGTCGTCGGGCGCGGCCTATATCTACCTGATGCCGCCCATGGGCGACGACGACACGTTCCGAGAGGTTCCCGCCTTCACCTACAGTCAGACCAAATGGGGCATCATCGGGCTGACCAAGTTTCTCGCGGGTGCCCTGGGCAAGCACGGCATCACGGTCAACTGCATCGCTCCTGGTGTCACGATGACCGAGGCCACCAAGAAGATCGTGCCAGAGGACATGATGGGGATGATCACCTTCATGACCGCTCTACGCAGCACCTTGGAGCCCGAAGACCTTGCCGGCACGGCGGTCTTCTTCGCCAGCGACGACGCCAAGATGATCACGGGTCAGACCCTCTGCGTCGACGCCGGCATGTCGATGCCGGCGTAGCACCCGGCCTTGGCAGGCCTCCTCGCCGGCTCATCCGCTCGATGTGGCGGGAATCAGTCTCAGCCCCTCGATGTGGCGGGAATCAGTCTCAGCCGCTCAGTCGAGCGCTCCCTGCTCTTGAAGGCTGTCGATCTCGGCCTGCTCCATCCCGAGCAGGTCTCCGAGAACGGTGCGGTTGTCCTGCCCGAGCGTGGGGCTCGTCCGCCGGTACCCCGCCGGGGCGTCGCTGAGACGGAACCCGTTGCGCTCGTAGGGACCTTCACCCATGAACGGATGGGTGAGCGTCTGGAAATGGCGGCGGAAGGACAGCTGAGGGTCCGAGAGCACGTCCCCGAAGTCCTGGACCGGCACGGCTTCGATCCCCCTTGCCTGCAGCGCCTCGACCACCTCGGTTGCGGTCTTGTCCCTCGTCCATGACGAGACGGCCGACTCGACCTGCTCCACTCGCTCGAGCCGGGCGTCGGCGTCGGCAAGGGACGGGTCTTCGAGCCCGATCAGCTTGGACAGCGTTGCCCATTCCTCGTCGCTCCACACGGCGACCGCAACCCACCGGTCGTCCCCCTTGCAGGGAAAGGCGCCGTGGGGCGCGGTGCGGAACGAACGGTCCCCGATCCGCGCGGTAGGAGTGGCCGTTCACCGTGTACTGGAGCAGCCACGGCGAGAGGGTGTATATCGCCGCCTCGACCTGGGAGAGGTCCAGATAGGCGCCCCGCCCGGTGCGACGCCTGTAGTGCAGACCGGCGGCAAGCGCCGTAGCCACGAAGCGGGGGGCCAGCGAGTCGGTGATGGTGCCGTAGGGCCCTACCGGCTCCCTGTCGGGCCACCCGGTGAGGGCGTTGTACCCCGACAGCGCCGACCCCTGGCCGCCGAACCCCGGGTAGTCCTTGTGAGGCCCGGTCTGGCCGTTCAGGCACGCGCTGATCATCACCAGGTCCGGCTTCTCGGCCGCGAGAGTGTCGTAGTCGAGGCCGAAGGCGGCCATTGCCCGAGGAGCGAAGTTCTCGGACACGGCGTCGGCCCACTGAACCAGCCGACGCGCCACGTGGCGCCCTGCCCTGCTCTTCAGGTTCAAGGTGATGGAGAGCTTGCCCGGATTGAGGCCGTCGAAGAGGGTCGAGCCTTCCATGCCGTGGGGGTTCTCGGGGCCCATCGCATAGACACGCAGGAAGTCCGGACGGCTCCGGGACTCGATGCGCACCACCGTCGCGCCGTGCTCGGCGAAGTAGCGCGTGGCTATCGGACCGGCGGCGCCCGAGCCGAACTCGAGGATCTTGGTGCCCTGCCAGGCCGCCGTCCCGCCGTCGGAGACAGTGTCCGCACCGCGGCCTTTCCTGCCCGCTGGCGGGACGCGCAGGCCAAGCGGCCCGTGCGTCGTCGACATTGCCCAGGCTTCCGAGTGCGGGGGCCGGCGCCTGTGCGGTGGCGGGGCCGGCCTCTCCGTCGTGGCTCCGAACGAGGACGAAGCGGAGAGGGAACCGGTCGATATCGCCTAGCGTCCCGAACATTTTCCTTGCCGCGAGCTGGGCGCTGGAGTCGATCTGTGCCGGCATGTTCGCGGGGGCGAGCATGAGGTTGGTCTCGCACGCCGCCTCGTAGAGCTCATCCATGGTCCGGGAGGCGAAGTAGGAGGCGATGGGCTCTTCGATCGCGGCGAGCTCTTCGTCGCTCGCGCTGGCCGGGGAGTAGTGCTCCCAGTCACGCTCTGTCAGCGCAGGCGTGGCCAGCCCCGCCTCGTCCACCAGCCTGGTGATGGTGCGGAGGCTGGGAACCCTGGCCTTTCCACCTCGCAGCCCGAAGGACACGAACCCGTCCTTGCACGGCCAGATCTCCTTGGTGCGTCCGATATTGGCCCCACGACGGGAGCCCCTCGCCCCGGTCTTGGCACAGGTCGCCGGGGCGCACATGCTTGCGATCATCACCACCTCTTGGGCCGACACGTCGATCCATTGCGGCCTGCCCGAAGCCAGACCCGTGAGCGCGGCCATGGCCGCCTCCCCGCCGGTGTGCGCGTACCCGGAGGGTTCAGTGCACCGAACCGGAGGGCGATCGCCATCGCCGGTGGCGTACATGTTTCCGCTCGAGGCCATGATTCCAAGATCGGTTGCCCGCCAATGCGACCGGGGACCCTCCATCCCGAAAGGGGTGACGCTCACCCAGACCGCGCGCGGAGCCAAGGAATGGTCGAGGTCGAGGCAGCCGGGCCACCCCGGTGTGTCAACGACCACATCAGCCTCCGCCAGGAGCAGCGACAGCCCTTCGTCGTCCTCACGGGCCGCGAAGCTCGACTTGCCGGCGTTCCAAGCAGCGAACCGCAGCGGGTGCCCTCGCAGCGGGTCTCCTCCCGGTGGCTCCACCTTTACGACCGTCGCGCCCAGGTCGGCGAGGATGCGCCCGGTCATGGCGGCCGGCTCGCCGGCCGCATCCACGACGCGAACTCCCTCCAGCAGCTTCTCCGGCACGTGCCGACCCTAACTCCCCGCGTCGCTTCCGGCACCGGCGGAGGCCGTGCTGCCCGCCCCGGAGGCCGTGCTGCCCGCGCGGGAGGCCGTGCTGCCCGCGCCGGAGGTCGTGCTGCCCGCGCCGGAGGTCGTGCCGGCCGCGGCGACAAAAGCCTCCAGCTGCTCCAGGCAGTGCGGTAGCGACCGCGAGACCATCCGGAGGTTCAACATGGTGGCGCCCAGCTCGGAGTACCGGCCGATCACATCGCCCACACGCCCGGGATCGACGTCAGGCTCGAGGGCGGGCTCAGGGAAGAAGATCAGCTCGAGAGGGACCTCGCGACGCTCCCATGCCTCGGTGTCCCGGGCTCGCGACAGGATCTTTCCCAAGGCATCTGAGTCCAGACCGAAGGGAGCCCAGCCGTCCCCGAACTCGACGGCGCGGCGCAGGGACCGCGCCGTCCTTCCTCCGACCCATAGCGGAACCCGCTCCTGGACCGCGCATGGGTCGATCACGAACCCACTGTATTTGTAGTGGCTTCCTTCGTAGGAGGGCTGGCGCCGTGACAGCGAGGCGCGCAACGCACGTACGGCATCGTCCGCGCGTCTCACCGCGCCCCTCGAAAGGCGCGCCCAGCAGCTCGAACTCCTCGACGAGCGACCCTACGCCGACGCCCAGTATCAGGCGACCGCCGGACACCAGGTCGAGGGTTCCGTATCGCTTGGCAATCGCGAGGGGGTGGTGGTAACCGAGGACGAGCACGTGTGTAGCCAACCGGATCCGGGCCGTCCTCGCCGCGAGGTAGCCGAATGTCGCGAGCGGGTCCCAGTACCGACCTCCCCTCCGCGTCACGGCCTCTGTTGGCACCGCAACGTGCTCGCTCGCGGTCAAGTGGTGGTACCCCAGCCGGTCGGCGGCCTCCGCGACGGTCGCAACGGCCTCTAGGTCGGCGGTCTCCTCCCAGGAGTTGTGGATCCGCGGGTTGAGCGTCACGACGGGGGTGATGATCCCGAACTGCACGCTTCCCGCCCGTCAGCTCTCGTTGCGGTAGGTCATGCCGTTTGGGCCTTCCTGGGCTTCTGGGGGAGCGCGCAAAAGGCCCCCTCACGCTGCATCCTGGTGTCTCCTCCGTTCCCCCGCAAGGTGATACATGAAGTCGAGCCGGGAGCGTGAGCCGGAGTGAAGTCGTGGTACCTCTAGCCCAGGAGGGACCGGGCTGCCCTCAGCACCAGGGCGACCAGCGTGAGCGTCGGTCCGTAACCCGAGGAGGTCACGAACACAGACGAGTCGGCCACCACGAGGTTCTCTATGTCGTGGAACCTTCCAAGCGGGTCGACGACCGAGGTGCCGGGGTCGGACCCCATGCGGACGGTCCCCATGATGTGGCGGCTGGCCGGCACGGGCGAGATCAGCTCCGAGAAATCGTCTCTGCGACCCACGGACGGGGAGGTGGCGACGTTGGTCCACTCCGCGCCCATGCTCCTCAGGACCTCGATCAGCTTGGGTGCGTAGTACCGGGACGCGACCTGCTCGTGACGGTGGGGCCTGTAGGTGATCCTTGCGACCGGGAAGCCACGAACGTCGCGGACGGCGGGGTCGAGGTCCACACGGTTGCTCGTCTGGGGCATGTCCTCGCCTTGCATGGTGAAGGCCCACAGGCGCTCACGCATCGGTGAGGAACGCATGAGCTGCTTGTGACGCCGTCCCCAGGGGTAGTACTTGGCCTCCATCACCGGGTGCCCCCCGCCTCCATGTTCCACGAGCCCTCCCTTGAACCAGGGAAGGCCCGCCTCGCGTGCGGCGGCCATGGATTGTTCGTCGGGTACGAGGTGGTCGTCGTGTAGGTGGGTCACCGATCGGCCGCGGCTTGCGTGCAGGTTGAACGGCATCACCCCGACGACGAAGGTCTGGAAGTGGAACATGAGCCTGCGCCCTATGAGCGGATGCTCGAATCCCGACAGGAGCAACAGCCGCGGGGTCTCCAGGGCCCCGCACGCAAGGATGACGTGACGTGCACTGACCGTCCCGCTCTTGCCCTCGGAAGTCACAAAATCCACGCCGGTCGCCACTCCGTCTCTCACCCTCACCCACGACGCGAAGGTCTCGGGCCACAACCGCGCCCTTCCGGTGAGCAAGGCTCGCTGCAACGGGGCGACGGGATCACCCTTTGCGTGGATCGGGCATCCGAAGTACGCACAGTGCCCGCAGTTGTTGCAAGCGGGTCTGCCTCCGTAGGGGACGGAGTTGGCGCCGGTCGGCCCCGGGTACGGGTGGTAGCCGAGCTCCGCGGCCGCTGCCGCGGAGAGGACGGCGCCGTACATGGGCGCTCCGGGAGGCATGGGGTACGGAGACGAGCGCCACTCCTCGAACGGGTTGGTCCCGGCTTGGCCCGCGACGCCGATGAGACGCTCGGCCTCCCCGTAGTACGGCTCCAGCTCCGAGTAGGTGACAGGCCAGTCGTCGAGCGCGGCTCCTTCCATCGGGCCTCGGCTGGCGAGCAGGCGGAAGTCTTCCTCCCGAAAGCGCGGCAGCTTGCCGTCCGCATGCGTTCCACCTCCTCCGACGGTGGTTGGGACGCTGTTGACCTCGCCCACGTGCAAGCGTTCCCCGTCGGCTTCGCCGAGCCTGAAGGTCCTCGGTTCCAGGAACGGGTCGGGACCGAGGAAGTGGCGGGTGAGGAACTTCAACTCGTCATTGGAGTAGTCCCCGGCGAGGCGCTCGGGGTCCGCCAGATCGATCAGGTGGTTGCGGCCCTTCTCGAGAATGAGCACCGACCAGCCCGCGTGGGTGAGCACGTCGGCCGCCGTGGAGCCGCCAGGGCCGGAACCGACGACGACGGCGTCCACCGTCCCGACCTCATCGGTCTCGAGGGCGCCCCGGGAGGAACGGCTCGGACTCATGGCCCGCTCACCTCCTCGTCCGTGAAGCCCATGGGTTGCACGTCTCCGGCGAATCCGTCGGATCCGCAATAGAGCCAGCCGGAGAGGTCCTTGTTGCCGCCGTACTCGGGTGGGCCGTACATGCCTTCGCAGACGTGCTGGTACAACAGGTCGGCGAAGTCCTCATGGGCGCGGAGCCGGGCCTTCTGCTCTTGTTCTCCGGTCCGCGCGAAGTCGTCGCCCAGCGCTTCCAGTCCCGCACGGTAGCGCTCCTGGAGGCCGATGACGGGTCCGTTGAACTCCCGCTCCGGCTTGCCGAGAGAGCCTTCGATGCGAGTACGCCAAGCCAGCTCGTCAAGAGGAGTCAGCGCGTGGAAGGTCCCGAAGCTGGCCTCTCCGCCGTGACGGCCCGAGAAGGGACCGCCGGCCCATATGTGAGGTGGGTCCCGCAAGAAGGCACCGAGCAGCCCGTCGATGTAGTCGGGGACTCCGGCCTCTGCGGCTCCCGGACCGTCGTCCGCGGGGATCATCAGCCGGCACGCAGCCACCACCTTGTCGTATTCGCCGTCAGAGAGCCATGTCGGCACCCGGGATGCTCCGTCTTCCTCGGTGTTTCGCGGTACGCGGCGACGGGCACCCTACCAGGGGACTCCTTCAGTCGGCTGAGTCGACGCGCTGGTAGGCGGCGTCAGCGGTTCGCATTGCCGAGCCCCAGAACGGCATGAGCGGCGCGGTCAGCGACAACCCGCAGCTCCCGGTAGCGCTCCTCCAGCGTCGGATCGGGCTGGAAGCGCGCAGTCACCGGGTTGATCCTCTCGACGCTCACCTCCTCGCCGGCGCCATGGGCCGCCAGCAGGCACGCCCCCGCCGACGCTCCCTCACCCGAGCGCGAGAGCGCCGCGCTCAACCCGGTGACCGCGCTTAGAACCTCCACCCATACGCTGCTGAGCGCGCCGGCGCCGGCCAGGCGAAGGGCGGTTGCACCGACGGGAAGCACGCCCATCGCGGTGAGGCCGCGATGGACCTCGTAGGCCACCGCCTCGTACAAGGAGCGAGCCATATGACCCGCATCATGGGCCGGGGTCAGTCCCACGAACGCCCCCCTTGCAGCAGGCACCCACCACGGCGCTCTCGCGCCGTTCAGCCACGGGAGGGCGAGCAGCCCCGCCGCGCCCGGCTCGGTCGCCGCCGCCGCTTCGGAAAGGTCGCTCACGCTCCGCTTGGTGATCCCCGACAGCCACGAGAGAGCCTGCCCGCTGGCCGACAACCCGGCCTCGAGCAGATGGCCTCCGGCGGCCCCCGCCGAGAGGGAGAGGCCGGAGGGAACCGGTTGCGGGGCCGGGTCAACCGGGATCGATGCGTTGGCCGTGGTTCCCCACGACACCATGGGCTCCTCAGCCGTCGCGCCGGTGCCCAGCACCTCACACGGACGGTCCCCAGCCCCGATCACAACAGGTATCCCCGGGGTGAGGTGCAGGTCGGCCGCCGCCTCTCTTCTCAGCGTGCCAACGACGCTCGTCGAAGCGACAACCGGCGGGAGCCGGTAGCCGACCTCGGGCACAATGGCGCGGACGATCTCGCCGGCGGGCTCGCCATCCATGTCGTAGAGACCGGTGCGGGTCGCCATCGTGGTGTCGGTCGCGACCTCCCCAGTCATGTGCAGCACCACAAGGTCCCGTGGCGCCAGCAACCATCTCGCTTCGGCGATCCGGTTGGGTTCATTCCGCGCCAGCCACAGGAGCTTTGCCGCCATGGAGCCCGCGTCGAGAACCGTTCCCGTGCGCTGACGGAGCGCTTCTGCGCCGAACCTCTCTGCGACCTCGAGGGCCTCGGCCGCCGCCCTGCGGTCGGACCACAGCATGCCCATCCCCAAGGGGGAGCCGTCTGGCCGCACGGGGACGAAGGTTTCCCGCGCCGCGGAGAACCCCACAGCGGACACCGACGAGAGGTCGTCTGCGTGCTCACTCGCGAGAAGGGCGCATGACTCCGTCACCGATCGCCACCATTGGGCGGCTTCCTGCTCGGCCCACCCGGGCCGCGAGTGCAGTGTCCCCAGCTCGACGCGGGCCGAGTCCGCGTTCTCCATCCTCCGACCACAAGACACCCTTTGTCGCCGAGCTGCCGAGGTCCAAGGTCAGGAGCAAGGAAGCGTCAGGTTAGCTCAGGGGTGTCGGCTGGGGACCCGTGCGTCGTTTGTGGCACGCACCGCCCAGGTGCTACGAAACCTGACGTCCGTGTCGGAAAGCGAGGTGCCGGCCGATGTCCTCGACGACGCCCCCTGTGGACCTGACGGGCCGCCCGGTCCGATTGCGCGAGGTCGACCTCGAGACCTTCTTCCGGCCGCGCACGGTCGCCGTGCTCGGAGCGTCGGACACTCCCAACCGGCCCAACGCGGCCATGTACCAGAAGATCTCGAGCTGGGCGAGGGCCGCCGGCGCCACGGTCCATCCCGTCAATCCCAACCGGGACCAGGTCGCGGGGGTGCGTTGCTACGCGACGCTGTTGGAGGTACCGGGTGACATCGACATGGCCATCGTGCTGGTTGGTGATCCGCTGCCCGCGATAGAGGCCGCCATCGAGAAGAAGGCCCGTTTCGCGGTGATCTTTGCGGCAGGATTCGCAGAGGTCGGGCGCGAGGGCCAGCAGCTGCAGGCCCGACTCGAGAACATGGTCCGCAACGCCGACATCCACGTGCTCGGGCCGAACACGAACCTCAACGCGTTCGAGTCGTTCCGGGAGGACCTGGAAGGCAGGTCCATCGCCCTGATCACCCAGAGCGGCCACCAGGGCAGGCCGGTGTTCCAGGGCCAGGAGCTCGGTATCCGCCTATCGCACTGGGCGCCCACGGGAAACGAGGCCGACCTAGAGGTGGCCGATTTTGTCGCGTACTTCGCCGATCAGCCCGATGTCGGAGCCATCGCTTGCTACGTCGAGGGGTTCAAGGACGGGCGCACGCTCATGCTGGCCGCCGACCGTGCGGCTCAAAATCGGGTTCCGATCGTGGCGGTCAAGGTGGGACGCACGGACGCCGGGAGAGCCATGGCCAAGGCCCATACCGGTCACCTGACCGGGTCGGACGCCGTGGTCTCCGCCGCTTTCCGCCAGATGGGAATCAGCCGGGTGGACGGCCTCGACGAGCTACTCGATGTGGGGGCCGCTCTGGCGCGAACGGAGCCTCCGTCGGGCGAAGGGGTGTGCATCTACTCGATCTCGGGGGGCACGGGCGCGCATATGGCCGACCTGTGTGCCGGAGCGGGGCTCAAGCTGCCGAAGCTGTCAACCGCCACGCAGAGAAAGCTGCACGAATGGATCCCCGACTACCTCGAGGTGGCGAACCCCGTGGACAACGGAGGGCCGCCTTCAGCTGACTGGAGGGGGCGAAAGATACTGGACACGATCCTCGCCGACCCCGCCGTCGACCTGTTGCTGTGCCCGATCACGGGGGCCCTACCTTCGATGGGGAACCGCCTGGCCAAGGACCTGGTCGAGGTCTCCGCCACGACGCCCAAACCGGTATTTGTGGTGTGGGGCTCTCCCGTGGCGGATGAGGACGCCTACAAGGAGGTACTCCTCCAGAGTCGCGTCCCCACTTTCAGGACCTTTGCGAACGCGGTGAGAGCGGCGAAGGCGTACTTCGACTACCACTCCTTTTCCAAACGCTACAAGTCGCCGTTCAGACGGCCGGTGCTGGGACCGTCGCCTGGGTGGGCGGAGGGGAGTCGCCTGCTCCGCACCGGGCGAGACCTCGGTCGAAGCCTGTCGGAGCCGGAGTCCAAGGAGTTGCTCACGGCCTACGGGATCCCGGTGAGCCGGGACATCGTGTGCGGGACGAGGGCGCAGGCGGCGTCGGGCGCCCATTCGATCGGACTGCCGGTCGTCATGAAGGTGGTTTCGCCTGACATCCTTCACAAGTCGGACTCCGGGTTGGTAGCCCTCGGTGTCTCCAGCGACAGGGAAGTGCGTTCCACCTATGACCGCCTTGTGCACCGGGCCAATGAGGTTGCGCCCGGCGCGAGGGTGGAAGGCATCGTGGTCTCCGAGATGGTGTCAGGAGGCGTCGAGGTGGTGGTGGGTGTCGCCCAGGACGATCTCTTCGGGCCGGTGGTCATGTTCGGCCTCGGAGGGGTGCTGGTCGAGCTGCTCGGTGACGTGACCTTCCGGGTGCCGCCCTTCTCGAAGGACGAGGCGCGGCGAATGGTGGGCGAGCTGAGGGGCTCTCCTCTGCTGGGCCGCTTTCGCGGGCGGGACCGGAGCGACACCGGTGCCCTCGTGGACGTGATCATGAGGGTGCAGCGCCTCGCGGTGGACATGCACGCCGAGCTGGCCGAGCTGGACATCAACCCGATGACAGTTCTGCCGTCGGGCGCGGTCGCGCTTGACGCCCTGGCGGTTCCCGCCTGAAGTCTCGATTAGAACCCGCTGAAGGACCTGAAGACCCGAGCACTAGGAGACAAGTTGCCAGTCACGCCCTCCGAGCAGACAGAACCCAGCACCGACGTCCTCCGTCGAATCGATAACAGGGTGGCGTGGATCACGTTGAACCGTCCGGACGCCGGCAACGCCATGACGCCGGCTATGCGCGACCAGATCGCCGACTGGCTCACCGAGGCGTCCGGGGATCTCACGATCCGGGCCGTGGTGATCACCGGCGCCGGTACGAAGGGCTTCTGCACGGGGGCCGACTTGAGAGGCGGACGGCCCGTCTCGCCTCGTCCCGAAGGGATGCCGGACCGGGCCATGGGAGACGCGGCGAGGATGATCCGCCGCGGGTGGCAGCGACTCGTGTCGTCGGTCCTGGACTGCGAGAAGCCCGTGATAGCGGGTGTCAACGCAACGGCGGCGGGGGGCGGGATGCATCTGGCGCTGGCCTGTGACCTCGTCATAGCGGCCGAGGAGTCACGCTTCATCGAGGTCTTCGTGCGCCGTGGCATAGCTCCCGACGCGGGTGGTGCCTACCTACTTGCCCGCCTGGTAGGCCCCCAGCGGGCAAAGGAGCTGTTCTTCTTCGGTGACGACGTGTCAGCCGCAGAAGCCCTCGGCATGGGCCTGGTGAATCGCGTGGTCCCAAGAGCCGAGCTCGACAAGATCCTCACCGAATGGGCCGAGAGGCTTGCGTCAGGTCCCACCAAGGCCATCGGAATGGCAAAAGCGCTCGCCAACCGTTCACTTGACTCGGACCGGGGCACCTCCTTCTGGGAGGAGTCGTACGCGCAGGAGCTGGTCAACTCGACAGAGGACGCGCGAGAAGGGATGAGAAGCTTCATGGAGCGACGGCCGCCCGAGTTCAAAGGCTGGTAGGACCCGGTGGAGGAGGGTATCAAGGACCGTACTGCGATCGTCGGCATCGGCCAGACCGAGTTCGCCAAGACTGTCCCCCGAAGCGAGCTGGCGATGGCGTGCGAGGCGATCGCAGCCGCTCTCGCCGACGCGGCCATAAGCCCCGAGGAGGTCGACGGGCTGGCCTCTTACGTCATGGAGCCCAACGTCGAGGTAGAGGTGGCCCGGAACCTGGGCATGGGTGACATCACCTGGTTCAGCCAGGTGGGATACGGGGGAGGCGCGGGGTGCGGTGTCGTGGGCCAGGCGGCAATGGCCGTGGCCACGGGCCAGGCGCGGGTGGCGGTGGCCTGGAGATCGAGGAAGCGGGGCGCCGCCACCAGTAGGCCGTGGGCGCAGGTGGAGGGGCGCGTCTCCGGCCCAGCTCAGTGGTCGAGGCCGTGGGGACTGCTGCGTCCGGTGGACGAGATTGCCATGCTGGCGCGCAGGTACATGCACACCTATGGCGCCACCCGGGATCATCTCGCAAACGTCGCCCTCGCTTTTCGCAAGCACGCCAACCAAAATCCGGCGGCGACCATGCACGACAAGGCGATGACCCGGGAGTCCTACATGGAGAGCCGGTGGGTGTCCGAGCCCTTGTGCTTGTTCGACAACTGCCTCGAGACTGACGGGGCGGTAGCTTGTGTGGTGGTCGGCGCGGAGCATGCCAAGGACCTGCCCAGGCCTCCGGTTCTGATCCACTCGTTCGCCCAGGGCATCAACCCCGAGCACCAGACCATGACCAACTACTTCAGGGACGATCCGTTGAAAGGGCCCGCGTGGGCCTGCAGCAGGCTGTTGTGGCGCAAAGCCGACTTCGGGCCGGCCGACGTGAAGGTTGCCCAGATATACGACGCATTCAGTCCATTGATCCCGCTCTCGCTCGAGGGATATGGATTTTGCGCGAGAGGCGAGGGCGGCCCTTTCACCGATGACGGGCAGATCGAGTGGCCCGCCGGCAGACTGCCCGTCAA
Organism: uncultured Actinomycetes bacterium; assembly: GCA_963736925.1. Taxonomy (GTDB): domain Bacteria; phylum Actinomycetota; class Acidimicrobiia; order Acidimicrobiales; family CAVTQP01; genus CAVTQP01. The sequence continues at coordinate 1,977,667 of CAVTQP010000003.1, read as the reverse complement.
CACCTCCGGTGGCGGCATGTCAGAGGCGTACGTCCACGGCTTCAACCTGATTGCAGAGGGCGTCCGCCAGATCCGGGGCTCGTCGACGGCACAGGTGGCGGGGGCCGACACCTGCCTTGTCACGAGCGGCGAAGGGGTGCCCACCAGCGCGCTCTTGCTCAGGGGTGAGCCGTGAACGTGGGGTTCGTGGGGATGGGGGCCATGGGACTGCCCATGACTCGCAACCTGCTGGCCAAGGGACATCAGGTCACGGTCGCCTCTCGCAGCCGGGGCCCGGTGGAGGCTGCGCTCGCTTCGGGGGCCGACGACGGGGGCGACCCGGCCGGTGTTGCCTCGTCGGCCGATGCCATCATCCTCTGCGTTCCTGACTCGCCAGACGTGGCCATGGTGGTGGACGCGATGCTGGGCTCACTCGGTCCGGGGAAGACCGTCGTCGACTGCTCGACAATCGATCCCGGGGTCGAAAGGGACCAGCACGCGAAGGTGAGCCTTACCGGGGCCCGCTTTCTGGAGGCTCCGGTCTCGGGCGGCACCGCCGGTGCCGAGAAGGGGGCGCTCACCTTGATGGTGGGAGGCGACGCCGAGGTGCTCGAGTCGGTCCGCCCCGCGCTCGAGGCCTTCTCGGCCCTGATCGTGCACGTGGGCGGCCCGGGCATGGGCCAGGTGGTGAAGCTCTGCAACAACCTGATCTACGCGGCCCAGATGGTCGCCACCTCCGAGGCGGCCGTGCTCGCATCCAAGTCGGGCGCGGATCCCTCGAAGCTCTACGAGGTTCTGACCCACTCGAGCGGCGACTGCGTGGCGGTGAGGACGCGATTCCCGATACCGGGGGTCGTTCCTGACAGCCCTGCCTCCGAGGGTTGGAAGCCGGGGTTCATGACCGACCTGATGGCCAAGGACATAGGACTGGCTCTTGGGCATGCCGCAGAGATGGGTGTTCCCATGCCCGGGACGGCCATCGCCCGGCAGGTGCTCACCTCGGCGTCGGTGGCAGGGTACGGGCGTGAGGACTTCTCAGCCCTCGCGAAGGTAGTGAAGTCGCTGGCCCGTGGGTGACGCTTCCTCGACGAGTCACCCCCGTCAGGTGATTCTCGCGGCCGACCACCGGGCTCGCGGGATCATCACGATCGAAAGCTATTCCGTTTACGTCCACGCTCTCAGGGCGGCGATCCCGCACTGCGACGCCGTCATGGCATCGGCGAAGCCCCTCTCCGATCTGAAGGGTCATGCGGATGCTCACGGATTGCGCACCTACCTATCGTTGAACCGGACCGGCCTCGCCGGATCGGCTTTCGAGCTCGATGACCGTCCGGTCGCCAGTCCCGAAAGGGCTGCCGGCGACGGTCACAGCGGCGTCAAGCTGATGACCCGGATCGACCTGGGAAGGCCCGAGAGTGCAGCGGGCCTCGAACTGCTCGGGAAGGTGCTCGAGGCCTCTTACCAGCTTGGCCTGGATGCTTTGATCGAGCCGCTGTCTTGGAGCCATGGCCGCGTCGACCGGACCACGGACGGCATCCTCACCGCAGCAGTCATCGCCCATGACATGGGTGCTCCTCTGCTCAAGGTGCCCGTGCCCTTGGCAGCTCCCGGGTCGGAGAGGAGTGAAGCGGTGGCCAGGATCACGGCGAGCGTGGGTGTGCCGATCCTGTTCCTCGGCGGTCCTCGTCCCGGATCGCGAAAGGAGCTGCTGGAGGAGCTGGCCGACGCGATGGCCGGAGGAGCCGCGGGCATGGCGGTGGGCAGAGCCGTCTACCAGGATCCTGACCCTGCCGAGATGGCCGGCCTGGTGGCCGACCTTGTACATGGACGCCGGAGCGCCGGCGAGGTCCTGGCCCAAGCCGGCTGAACCTAAGGCGCTCAGTTCCCCCGGCGCCCCTCGCATTCCTCTTTCTCTATGGCCCTGATCTCCTCTAGCCGAGGAACGTGACGGCCGCCTTCGAACGTCGAGCCCAGGAACACGTCCACTATGTCCAGGGCAAGGGGTTCGGCCAGGACCCGGGCGCCCAGGGACAAGACGTTGGCGTTGTTGTGCTGTCTGGCCAGGCGGGCCGTGAACGCGTCGTGGCACAGGGCGGCCCTGGCGCCATGGACCTTGTTGGCCGTCATCGCCTCTCCTTGGCCGCTCCCGCCGATCACGATGGCGAGGTCGGCGCGACCCGACACGGCAGCTCGCGCGGCGGCTGCACAAAATGGGGGGTAGTCGACGGGGGCGGTCGAATCCGTCCCGAGGTCCTCGACCTTGTGGCCGCCGTCTCGGAGGTGCCGGGCGGCCGCGGCCTTGAGACTGAAGCCGGCGTGGTCCGATGCGATCGCGATGTCCATCCCGACATCGTTGCAGAATCGGTCCTCGACACACGCACTCCGCCACCTGAGCGGGAGAGCCTTCTGTGGCTACTCCATCAGCTCGACGGGCGTTACCTCCATGTTGATCACCCGGTCCTCTCTGAGCACCTCGATGGTGAGGGTGCGGCCGACGCTGTCGCCGGTCATCATCCGCTGGAGGTCTCCAGAGGACTCCACGGAGGCGCCGTCGACGGAGAGGATCACGTCCTTGTCCCCCAAGCCGGCGCGCGCGGCGGGGCTCGAGCTCATCACCTCGACCACTCCAACACCCGCCTTGCGGCCCAACCGTTCCACGAGCCGGGGTGGCAGGTGTCGGTAGCCCCCTGTGATGCCCAAATAGGCGCGGACCACCTTGCCCTCGCTCATGAGGGAGCCCACGATCCGACGTGTGGTGGAGTCGATCGGGACGGCAAGGCCCAGACCGATGCCTGCCACGGCGGTGTTGATGCCGACGACCCGTCCCCGCCAGTCGGCCAGCGCGCCACCCGAGTTGCCCGGATTCAATGCGGCGTCTGTCTGGATGACGTTCTCGACCAAGCGGGCTGCCGATCCGGCCTTCGTGGGAAGGGACCTGCCCAAGGCGCTCACCACCCCTGCCGTGACCGAGCCGGCCATTCCCAGCGGGTTGCCGATGGCCACGACGAGCTGTCCGACCTGCAGCCCTTCTGCGTCCCCTAGCACGGCGGCCGCGAGGCCGTTCCCTCTTACACGGGCGACGGCAAGATCGGACAAGCGATCGGCGCCGATGACCTCGAACTCCATCTCGGCGCCGTCGGCGAACGCGGCGTTCCCGTGTCTGTTGCCGCCGACGACGTGAGCGGCGGTGAGTATGAAACCGTCGGGCGTTATCACCACTCCGGTCCCAGCTCCCTCCGGGCCCTGGCGCGGCGAAGCCGTCCACGCCCTCGAGACACGGAGGCTGACCACGGAGGGGAGCAGCCTGCGCGCCACGGAGGTGACAACGGTCGAGTAGGCGTCGAGCGCCTCGGCCTCGACATCAGGTCCTCGTTGTTGGACGTCCAGCAGGTCGCTCATCCCCGTCTCCTCGGTTGTTGTCTCCTCAGCGGTTCGTTGTGGCTGCGTCTCATTTGGTCTCAGGCCCTTCAGGCCTCAGAAGGTCTCAGGCCCTTCCGGGGCCTCATATGGTCTGGGGCCCTTCCGCCCGGACGTCCTTCACCTGGCTCAGGGCGTCCCGGAGGTCACCGAGCCAGTCGTCCTCGTGCTTTCGCACGAGCCGGACGCACCAGGCCAGCGCCTCGCTCCGGCTGCGAGCGACACCCGACTCGACCAGGGTGTCGAGGACACCTCGCTCGTCCATCCGGAGGCGGGTCATCACCGGGACGCTCGCCGTCGTGAACAAGTTCCTGGTGTCGCCGCAGGTCACTCCCCAGGAGACCTTGCGGTTGTACTCCTCCTCGGCCTGCAAGGCGATCTTGATCCGCCTGTCACGGGTCTCCTCCCTCCAGTCACGGATGCGGCGGGCCACCTCGGAGGAATCCTGCGGCGGGGCCAGATCACCCAGGAGCAGGATCTCCTCCCTGTCCACCTTGACCTCGGGGGCCGCGGTGAACCACCCGTCGGGGATTCGCTCCGCGAACCACCTCCCTATGCGTTCTGTGAGCTCTGCATTCGTCATGTAAGTCATATTACACGATTACAACCGAGCGGAGATGCGCGTTGGGGATTTTCCTCGACCCATAAGATGCGTCGCCGAGCAGGGAGGGTAGATGGCACTTCGCGGGGTTTCGGCCCATGCCAGGGCCACCCCGGACAAGGTGGCCCTCATAGCCGGTGGCAGGACGCTCACCTACTCGGAGCTGGACGACCGGTCCAGCCGCCTGGCCCGCGTCCTTGCCGACATGGGAGTCCCCGGGCGGCCACTCCGGGGGAGGGAGCCAAGGCCGACCCCGGTGGCGACCGTACTGCCCAACGACCTGGAGATCCTGGAGACGGCAACCGCCGCCAGCATGCTCGGCTCCCCCTACCTTCCGATCAACTGGCACCTGAAGGCCGAGGAGCTGGGCTTCGTGCTGGCCGACTCCGGCGCACGCATCGTGGTCACAGACTCCTCACTGGCCGGTCACGTGGAGGAAGCGCTCGGGTGGGCGCCCTCATGTCATGCCCTGGTCGTCGGGGGCGGGTACGAGGAAGCGATACGGGGCGCGTCGGAGGCGGGCCCGCGCTTCCAGGCGACGGCCGGACCAAGGTTCATGTTCTACACGTCGGGCACCACCGCCAGACCGAAAGGTGTCGTGCAGGACCCGGCCACGGTCCCCAGCCCGGAGCGTGCCCTCGCGGCCCAAGAGGGCCAAGTCGCGCTCTGGTGGTGGACGCCGGGCGAGGTGTACGTGATGACCGGGCCTGCATACCACGCCGCTCATGGTGGGTGGGCGAGCACCGCGCTGTTCGTCGGTGCGAAGACGGTCGTCATGCCCAACTGGGATGCTCGTGGTTGGCTCGCGTCGGTGGCTCGCTACCGGGGCAGCCGGTCCTTCATGGTGCCGGCCCACTTCATTCGCCTGCTGGAGATCCCCGAGCCGGAGCGCCGGCGGTACGACATCTCCAGCCTCCGATTGATCGTTCATGCTGCTGCTCCCTGCCCGGCATCTGTCAAGCGCAGGGTCATGGCGGCACTCCCCGGCGTCGAGGTGCACGAGCTGTACGGAGCCAGCGAGGGAGGCGCCACGCGGATATCTCCCCAAGAGTGGCTCCAGCACCCAGGGAGCGTGGGCAGACCCTGGCCCGGCGTGCAGGTACGGATCCTGGACGACCAAGGGAGGGCAGCTCCGCCGCGGCGCCAGGGGGTGATCCACATAGTCCCGGCAGGAGGAGCCCGCTTCCACTATCACAACGACCCCGGCAAGACTGACGAGGCGTGGCGAGGGGACGCCTTCACGGTCGGAGACGTCGGCTACCTCGACGAGGAGGGCTACCTGTACATAACCGACCGTCAGTCGGACATGATTCTGTGGGGTGGCGTCAACGTGGCTCCGAGGGAGATCGAAGACGTTCTCTACTCCCACCCCCAGGTGGTGGACTGTGCGGTCTTCGGAATCCCGGACGAGCGCGACGGCGAGCACATCAAGGCCATGGTCGAGCTCCGCGGGGAGATCGCAACAGAACAGCTGGCGGCGCATGTCCGGACCCGCCTCGCCGACTACAAGGTGCCACATGTCTGGGAGCTGGTAGACGGCCTTCCCCGCGATCCCAATGGAAAGGTGCTCAAGCGCCTTCTGCGGGAGGCGCATTGGGGGACGACTAGTTCGCGACCGTGATCGTGATGCCGGCGCTCCGGCCGCTGTTCCTGGCAGCATCGTAGGCGACGCTTTGAAGCGTGTAGACCCCATCCGGAACAGCATTCGTGCTCCACGCGCCGAGCCATCCGTATAAAAGAGGCGTGCCCGTGCCGATCAGCACGTCGTGGAGCATTCCCCCGGTGATACGGAACTCAACGTTTGTCACGCCATAGTTGTCTGAAGCACTCGCCTTCAGCAGACTACCGCCCTTCAGCCTGGCCCCGTTCTTCGGACTGATCATGCTTGTCACTGGTGGGGTGTGGTCGGCTGGGAGTCCCTCCCTTGCGTAGAGAGCAGGGGCGTCTGTCGCGAACAGACTGAGACGGTGTGTTTTGGCGACGTGGACCATTTGTCGGATGTAGTTGGCATCGTTAGAGCAAGCACAATCCAACGCGCTCTGTACCAGCGGGTCGGGAGCCTTGTCGATGTTCACCGTGACGTCCGCCGCAACTAGCTGATTCTGATGCCAGGCTCTGGCGCCACGAAGACCGTTTTCGATGCCGAAGAAGAATTGAGTGCAAATTGCGGCTATGACGATCGCTCGAATGGCAAGGAGCAAGGTGGCGTCCCATCGCCTGGCCGGACGACGTGTGGTCGGTAGCCCGAGCAACCGTTCGAAAGGGCCATCGCGAAAGAGGCTATGTGGGCGTTGATCCGATTGTCTGGCCTCCCTCGCCAGGTTCGGGCGGCCGAGCAGCGCCAGGTAGGCACCGACCGGTATCAGGAGATCGAAGACCGTGTACCACAAGGCAAATGGCAGGTACGTGACTCCCAGCCAAGCTCGCCCTTCAGTGATGGTTGCGGCGAACAGCAGCCCGAAGCAAACCAACGACACACCGATCGGGCTTCCATCCGCTTTGTTGCGGCGAACTCCGTAGGCGAGCACCACCGAGATCGCAACCGCGAAGATGATGATTCCTAGGAATAGGACTCCAATGTTGGGCAGGCCCTGCACGCCCACGATGTTGCCTATGGCGAAAAGGAAGAACCTTATGGCCGTTATCGGGTGTTGGAGCACATAGAAAGGCTTGGTTTGGTTCCCGACGTTCACCCGAGAATCGAAATGATAGAAATACACAAGTCCGGTCACGATTGCCGGGGCGATCCAGGCGAGCACGGCGCCTTTGGTGCGACGTCGGTGGTACAACAGCACCATCCCAGTGGGCCAGATCAGAAGGCCCTGCAGTGAGGAGAAGCTCCCTACGACGGCCGCCGTAATGGCCCCCGCCAGTGCGAGCCGGTGGAGCGTGCGTCTATCCAAGAGGAACAGAGCGACGGCCAGCGCCAGCATGACCAGGTACCAGGACATCTGGAAGCCCCACAGGGCGCTGCCCCCCTCCTGCACCAACGACAACATGAGGATTGGCACTGGGCAGTAGTAGACCCAGGGTGTCGACGGTGACCGGCGCTTGTGGGCCAAGATGAAGAGGCCGGCTGCCGCCGTGAGCATGACTCCACTCAGATATTGCTCGACGATGATGTTGAAGTGGGTCGTGTGAGCGAGCAAGAGGACGATGAGATTCGGAAAGAAGATCCGGTTCTCGTTGTGCTGCATCCACAGTGTTCCCAGGCCAAGCGTGCCTGAATAAGAATGCTGGATGACGTTGACATCATCCCATTGGTCGTTCCAGATCGTGTTGACTCCGTAGTGGTGGATAAACCAGAAGTACGCGGCCACGGGAAGGGCCAAACCGAGCACGCCTATGCCGGTGATCGCCCATCTTGTGGTAGGGGAGCGCTGGGCTTCGCGTGTCTCGGAGGACACTCTTGCCAGCGTTTCGGACGAACGCGAGGACGGGCCTCTTAGGGTGTCGCTGATGTGACTCATCCCAGGCCCCCCTCGGACAACAGCCACTAGATTCCACCCCGGAGAGATCTGGTGCAATCGGCTCTGCAAGAGCGAGGCGAGGTAAGCGCCGCGCCGGGAGGTTCAGCGGCGCGGAGGTTCGGCGAGGCGAGGCAAACGCCCCGCCGGGAGGTTTCAGCGGCGCGGAGGTTCAGCGGCGGGGGAGCTTGATGGCCCGGTCGGCGAGGATGTTCTTTTGCACCTCCGTGGTGCCTGCGCCTATCGAGGTGTATCGCTGCCAGACGTAGTTGCGGTTCCAGCGGCCGTTGTCCACGGCATCGGGCCCACCCTTGGCGAGCATCCCGGCCGGCCCCAACAGGTCCACCGCCAGCTCGGCGAGAGCCTGTGATATGTGGCTCCATTGCAACTTGGACAGCGGGACCTCCGGCCAGTTCTTCTCGCCCTTCAATACCTTCGATAGCGCCCTCGCGTTTAGCAGCCGGGTCAGCTCGAGTTGAGTCCACATGCGCGCGATGCGGTCACGAAGCTCCGGGTCAGCAAGGGCCGCCGGGTTGTACTTGCGGGCCGAGGAGAGGATGTTCTCGAAGTCGGTCCTCATCGTTATGGACAGGCCCGCCGTGCCCACGCGCTCGTGACCCAGGGTTCCCATCGCCACCTGCCAGCCTTGTCCTTCCTCTCCGAGGCGGTACGCCTTGGGAACCCGACAGTCTTCGAAGAACACCTCACAGAACATCTCGTCGCCCGTGATGTCGCGAATCGGACGCACCTCGATGCCGGAGAGGTGCATGTCGACGATCAGCGCGGTGATGCCCTCGTGCTTGGCGCCCCGCTCTATGGCGCCTGGATCTGTGCGCACCAGGAACAGTCCCCAGTCGGCGAGGTGCGCGGTTGATATCCAGATCTTTTGGCCGTTGAGCACGTAAACCTCGCCTTCCCCCAACGCCGAGAGGCGGAGGTTGGCGAGGTCCGAGCCGGCCTGAGGCTCCGAGAAGCCCTGACACCAGTGTTCGTCGGCGGACAGGATCCCTGGCAGCCAGCGCCGCTTCTGGTCTTCCGTGCCCCAACGGATGATCATGGGCCCGATCTGCCAGATCCCGTTGGCGTTGTATATGCCCGGGGCCTTGGCCTTGGCCATCTCTTCGGAGTAGATGACGTTCTGCATGATGCTGGCCTCTCGGCCGCCCCACTCCTCGGGCCAGTTGATGGCTGCCCATCCGCCCTCGTTGAGGCGGCGCTGCCATGCCTGACGCCGGGCCATCGTCCTCAGGTTGGCGTCCTGGGCCGCCCCTATCTCACCTGCGCCCTGAAACTCCGGAAGGTTCGCATCCAGCCAGGTGCGGAGGTCGTGGCGGAATGCGTCGTCCTCAGCGGTGTAGGAGAAGTCCATGGCGACTGGATGGTAACACCGGCGCCGTCTGCGGCCCCTGGCGTGATCCTTGACAGCATTGTTTCACGCGCATTAGCGATGCGACATGAGCTACAGCCTCCTGCACACCGACCAGTGGCTCGCGCTCTTACGGATAGGCCTGGGGCTTTGGTGGCTCGAGAGCTTTCGCCACAAGAACAAGGCTGCATGGCTCCGTCGGGGAGCTGGTATCGCCTGGGCGGGATCAGTGGCCGAGAAGCACCGCTGGAGTGTCGTCCAGGTCGGATTCAAGAGGTACGTGGAGCCGCAGGCCAAGGCCATGGCGTACCTCATCGTCTTCGGTGAGCTGGCCATAGGGCTCGGTTTGACTTTCGGCCTCCTCACGCCGGTCGCGGCATTTGCCAGCCTGGCGCTCAACGTCACGTACTTCTTCTTGATGATCCATGACTGGGCCGAGCAGGGTCAGAACTCCATGATGGCCTTGATCGCAGTGGTCGTGCTGGGGACCCACGCGTGGGACCATTGGTCGATCGGCCACTGGATCGGTTTCTTCTGAGCGAATGCGTCAGTCGAGAACATCCGGATTGCATATGTTGAGCGGCCGCGCCCCCGAGAGCAGCCGTTCCAGGTCGTCGGCTATGAGCCGGGAGTGATTGGCCTCCGTGTCGTAAGTAGCTCCGCCGATGTGGGGAGTCAGTACGACGTTCGGAAGCCGCGCCAGCGGATGGTCGGTGGACAGCACCTCACCCACCACGTGGTCGATGCCGGCGCCACCAAGCTTGCCCGATTCGAGCGTGCGCACCAGCGCGTCGGTGTCATGGAGCATGGCTCGCGCGGTGTTGATGTACACAGCGCCGTCCTTCATGGCGGCGAACTGCTCGGCGCCGATCATCCCCTCGGTCTCCTTGGTGACCACGGCGTGCATCGACACCACGTCTGACTCCTCAAGCAGTTCGTCGAGGCTGTGCTCGGCCTCGCTCGAGTACGGATCGTGGGCGATGACCTTCATCCCGAGTCCCTCGAGCCGCCACCGGGTCGCTCTTCCGACGGCACCGAGGCCGACGAGCCCCACCGTCTGCCCGGCGAGCTGCCAGGCCCGGAAGCGCTGGTAGGGGATGGTGCCATCCTTGAATGTCTGTCCGCTCCTCATATCCAGGTCGGCTCGGATCACGTGCCGGTTCACCGCGAAGAGCAGGGCGACGGTCATCTCTGCAACCGCGTCGGCGTTTCGGCCCGGCGCTCGGAGGACGGGTATGCCTGCTCTCGTCGCCGCGGGGATGTCCACGTTGTTCGGATCTCCCCGGCACGATCCGATCGCGAGAAGAGGAAGCTCCAGCACCGGTCCGATGCACTGGTCGCTCTCCACGATGAGGATGTCGGCTGCCTCGCCCCTGGTCCGCTCGGCCAGCTCCTGCGCCTTGTACATCCGCAGAGGGTGGTGATCGATCCAGGGGTCCAGGACGACGTCCGCGAGCGAACGCAACTTCGTCAGACCTTGTCCCCGAAATGGAGCCGTGACCAGGGCACGAGGGCGCGACTTGTCGGGCATGGTCCCTTCCTCTCGCCCCCAGCTCCACGCCGGCGGGCTCGGCCGCCATAATGACGGGCTGTGACGCGAGTGTCATATTCCCGGTCGCTTGGAACACAGACGTGGTCGGAACAACGCGGTAACCGTTCATGACCGAGGTAACCGTCGGTATCGACATCGGCACGACCTCGGTCAAGGGAGTGGCCGCCGACGGGGACGGAAGGGTCCTCGCCAGGGCGCGGGTACCGCACAAGCTCGTTTTCCCGGCTCCTGACCGCATGGAGCACGACGCCGGACTGGCCTGGAGGCGGGGACCGCGTCGCGTTCTGGCCTCCATCGGGGGGGACGGGACCAGGGCCGTCTGCGTGGCCGCCATGGTGCCCTCCATGACCGGAGTGGACCGGCGAGGGATTCCCAGGACGCCGGGTCTTCTCTATGGCGATGCCCGGGGGGCCAATCGCAAAGGCGGCGCCAATCCCTCCGGCAGCTTCGAGGGCCAGGAGTTCGTCCGCTGGACCGCCGGGGCCTATCCGGGTGCCGGCGGGTACTGGCCTGCACCGACCGTTGCGAACTTCGCGCTGTCGGGGGAGGCCGTCCTAGACAGCAACACCGCGATGACGCTCTTCCCTCTGCATGACGGCATGAGATGGGACGAGGCTCAGCTGGCCGCGGTCGGCGCGACCCTCGGCCAGATGCCCAGGGTGTTCGGGCCGGCCGAACCGGCGGGGAAGGTCGGCGACGCCATCCTGGCTGCCGGCAACATCGACGCCCTCGGGGAACAGATCGTCGCAGGGGCCGACCACGACGGCGATGTCCTGGTGATCTGTGGCACCACCTTGATCATCTGGGCGGTTACGCCGACTCGTCACGAAGCGCCCGGGCTTTGGACGATCCCCCACACCACCGAAGGAAAGTTCCTCATCGGGGGAGCGAGCAACTCGGGCGGCCTGTTCTTGAACTGGGCGCGCAAGCTCGTCACCTCGAAGGGGGGCCGTCTCGACCCTCATCGGATACCAGTTTGGACCCCTTACCCCCGAGGAGAGCGGACGCCGTTTCACGACCCCAACCTCCGGGCGGGGCTTCACGGGCTCGACCTGACCCAGGACGCGGGAGGTGTCAGGCGTGGCGCGTACGAGGCGGCCGGCTTCGTGGTGCGCCATCACCTGGACCTGGCCCGCTTGTCTCCCAGGCGGATCGTGGCTACCGGAGGGGGATGCCGGGTGTCCGAATGGGTGCAAGCCCTGGCGGACTGCACCGAGCTCCCGGTGGACGTAGTGGCGGTGCCGGAGGGCGGCGCCCTCGGAGCCGCCTGGATCGCCCGGATAGCGGCGGGTCTGGAGACGTCGTTGACTGATGCGGCGCGGTGGAGCCGGATCTCGCATCGTGTCGAGCCCGACCGGGAGTGGGAGGGGGGCGTGAGGGAGAGATACGCCATATTTCGCCGACTGGTGGGAGAGGTGTCGTGACAGGGCAAGACCGGCCCGGAGGTGACAAGCTCGGCCGTATGGACACCGAGATCAGGATCGACAGGGAGCGGTGCATGGGCTCAGGTAACTGCTCCTTCTGGGCGCCGGGGACCTTCGACCTGGATGACGAGGGCATCGCCGAGGTCGTCGACCCCGATGCGAACCCGGTCGACAAGGTGATGCTAGCGGTCGACGGATGTCCCACAGAGGCGATCAGCCTCTGGAAGGACGGCAAGAAGGTGAGCCGGTGAGCCCATGCCGATAGGGATCACGGACGAGCATGAGGCATTGCGCCAAACGGCGCGGCGGTGGCTGGAATCGAGGTGCCCCCCCGGGGTCCCCCGGGCGCTCCTGGATGCCGACAGCGAGGATATGCCCCCCTTTTGGGCCGACCTGGCCACGCAGGGGTGGCTGGGGCTCCACCTGCCAGAGGAGAACGGAGGGCAGGGCTACGGCCTGACCGAACTGGCCGTGGTGCTCGAGGAGATGGGGAGGGCGGTGGCGCCCGGTCCGTTCCTTCCCACCGCTCTGGCGGGTGCCCTGGTGGCCGAGGCCGGCACCACCGAGCAGAAGGCGGCCATCCTGCCCGGCCTCGCCGACGGCTCGGTGACGGCGGCCGTGGCCGTCGGCGCGGAAAGGGCTTCACAGGTGCGGGCCGCAGGGACGACCGCCGACCGGGGCAACGGTGGCCGGGGCACGGGTGACCGGGGAAGGGGTGACCGGGGAAGGGGTGACCGGGGCACGAGTGACCTGTTCCTGACCGGCACCGCCACACCCGTGCTTGGGGGGGGACTGGCCAAGCTCCTCGTCGTGCCCGCCGTGGTCGAGGGCAGGGAGGGTCCCGTGTGGTGCGTGGTCGACGCCGCCGACGCGGACGTCCGTGTGCTGCCCAGCTTGGACGCCACCCGCTGGATGGCGCGGGTGAGCCTGGAGGGCGTCGCGGTTCCCCCGGGGCGCCAGCTGCCGGCGCTGGCGTCCTACCGTGTCGAGGACCTCGGGGCCGCCATGATCGCGGCGGAGAGCGCCGGCGGCCACGGCTGGTGTGTCGAGACGGCGTCGTCCTATGCCAAGGTCAGAGAGCAGTTCGGCAGGCCTATAGGGCAGTTCCAGGCCGTGAAGCACCGGCTGGCCGACATGCTGGTCTCCCTGGAGCAGTCCACCGCCACGGCGTGGGACGCCGTATCCGTCCTGTCCCCCGGAGTGGCGGGTCCGGTTCCAGACGACGAGGGCGCCAGGCTTGCTGCTGCGGTCGCCGCGGTCGTGTGCCTGGACGGCTTCGTCGAGGCAGCAAAGGGCTGTATCCAGGTGCTCGGAGGTGTCGGCTTCACCTGGGAGCACGACGCCCACCTATACATCAAGCGGGCGACGGCGTGCCGCCAGTATCTGGGGGGAACCGAGCGCTGGCGCAACCAGGTGGCCCGCCTCGCGCTCGGTGGAGCGCGCAGGTCGCTGGCGGCCGAGCTGCTGGCCGCCTTGCCCGAGAGGGATGCCGAGCGGAACCGGGCTGTCGTGTCAGGGGAGATCACCACGATCAAGTCATCGCCCCACGAGGAACGGCGCCACAGGCTCGCCGAAGCGGGCTACATCGCCCCCCATTGGCCCAGACCGTGGGGGAGGGGTGCCGGCCCGGTCGAGCAGCTGGTGATCGACGACGAGCTGGAGAAGGCGCACCTGCGCCGGCCGCATCTGCAGGTCGGTGCCTGGGCGCTGCCCACCATCATCGCCTACGGGACGCCCGCCCAGCAGGAGTGGTGGGTCCGGCCCAGCATCTTGGGCGAGCTCAGCTGGTGCCAGATGTTCAGTGAGCCTGGTGCCGGCTCCGACCTGGCAAGCCTCTCCACCAAGGCGATCAAGGTCGAGGGGGGTTGGAGGCTGTCAGGGCAGAAGGTCTGGACGTCCATGGCCGGCCAAGCCGACCTGGCGATCTGCCTGGCTAGGACCGACCCGAGCGCTCCCAAGCACGAAGGCATCACGTACTTCGTGTTGGACATGGGATCCGAGGGCATCGAGGTGCGCCCGCTGCGGGAGCTGACGGGTGCCGCCATGTTCAACGAGGTGTTCCTCTCGGACGTGTTCGTCCCGGACGACTGCGTCATAGGAGAAGTGGACGGCGGCTGGCGTCTGGCGCGCACCACGCTCGCGAACGAGAGGGTGTCGATGTCTTCGGGTTCGTCTTTTGGGGGCGGCGTCGAGGGTCTCTTGGAGTTGGTCAGCACCCGGGACAGCCAAACCGCCCAAGGGGAGGCCAGCCCGGTGGTGATCGACCAGGTAGGTGCCTTGGTGGCCGAAGCCCAGGCCCTCGCCCTACTTGGTCATCGGGCCACGCTACGTACGCTGTCGGGTGTCGACCCTGGACCCGAGTCCAGCGTGCGCAAACTCGTCGGGGTAGAGCACGAGCAGAGGGTTCAGGAGCTAGGGCTCGCCCTCCTGGGTTCCGAGGGCTGCACCATCGAGGGGGACGCCGCGCGCTGGACGTTCGGCTTCCTGGCCAACCGTTGCCTCACCATCGCCGGGGGCACGAGCGAGGTGCAGCGCAACCTGATCGCCGAGCGCCTCCTGGGTCTTCCCCGCGACGCCGAGCCTTAGAGGCCGGCCTCCGACCGGAGTGCGCCCACGGTGCACCTTTCGCGGGCGATGGGCGAAGGGGTCGAACTGGAAGATCCGCATCGCGTTGGCGTGGGTGATCTTGCCGACTTCCTCGTCGCTGACGCCGTCGAGCTGTTTCCGCAAAGACTCGGGGGAGTGCGGCCAGGTGGAGTCGGAGTGGGGGTAGTCGCACTCCCAGGTGATCTGGTCCACGCCGATGCGTTCGCGGGCCTCAACCCCGGCCCCGTCGCTGATGAAGCAGAAGGTGAAATGGTCGCGCGCCAACTGGCTAGGCAACTGGTCACCGAAGTCCTGATGGGTCCAGAAGCGGTGCTGCTGGTAGACGTAGTCAACCCGCTCCAGCCAGTAGGGGAGCCACCCGATGCTCCCCTCGGAGAGGGCGAACTTGAGCTCGGGGAACTTTCGCAAAACGGGGGACCACAGCAGGTCGGTCGCCGCGTTCATCGCGTTTAGCGGGGTCAAGGTGATCATCACGTCTATGGGCGCACCCGGCGCAAGGCCGAGCATCGTGGACGAGGAACCGATGTGCAGGCAGATCACCGTTCCCTCTTCCTCGCACACCCGGAAGAACGGGTCCCAATGGTCCCCGAATATGTGCGGCCAGCCCAGCTTGGCGGGATCCTCGGAGAAGGTGACGGCATGGCATCCCTTCCTGGCCATGCGTCGCACCTCCTCTGCCATGAGCTGGGGGTCCCAGATGGGCGGGACGGACAGGGGGATGAACCGACCCGGATAGGTACCGCACCACTCGTCCACGTGCCAGTCGTTGTACGCCTTCAGCATCATCAGTCCGACGTCGAGGTCCTCGGACTTGGAGAACAGCTGACCGCAGAACTGGACGAAAGAGGGGAAGCACATGGACCCGAGCAAGCCGTTCGCGTTCATGTCGTTGACCCGCTCGTGGATGTCGTAGCAGCCTCTGCGGATCTCGTCGTAACGGGTGGGGTCGATGTTGTACTCCTCCGGGGGGCGCCCGGCTACGGCATTCAGGCCGATGTTGGGGATCTCGTTCCCCTCGTAGACCCAGACGTCGGTACCATCGCCCTTCTTGACGCTCTTGGGCGCCTGGTCCTGCCACTTGGAGGGTAGGTGGTTCTTGAACATGTCGGGTGGCTCGACGACGTGGTCGTCGACACTCACCAGGATCAAGTCCTCGAGGCGCATACCGTTCTCCCTTCGGCCTGCCGCCATGACACTTTGCTGACGTCACCGTCAGCCTACCACCGGTCCGGGCGCGTCCTCCGGTGGTGGCCTGTCCCGGGTGCGGCCACCTTGACACGGGTGTCAGGAGACGGTTATGTCTCCCACGACGAGCGAACTGGGAGCCGCAACATGGGCGAGAAGAAGGTGTTCTTCGAGGATGTCAACGAGGGCGACGAGGCCGCGCCCCTGACCCACGAGCTGACCCGGACCGACCTCGTCATGTACGCGGGGGCCTCGGGTGACTTCAATCCCATGCACACCGACGAGGTGAAGGCAAAGGGCGCGGGGCTGCCAAGCGTGTTCGGGCACGGCATGTTCTCGGCGGGGTTCCTCGGCACCGCGATAACGAACTACGTGGGCGTGGGGAACTTGAAGCGGTACAAGGTTCGTTTTGCCAAGCAGACGTGGCCCGGCGAGGTGTTCGCCACCAAGATCGTGGTGAAGGCAAAGCGCAAGGAGAACGGGGCCAATCTGGTCGACCTGGATTGCAAGCTGGTCAACCAGGACGGGGAGGAGAAGGTCCTAGGCGAGGCCACCGCCGAGCTTCCCTCGAGGGGTTGAGTCTGCTCCCGGCTCTGTTCCTGGCTCTGGCCCCCATTGACGCCGGGTAGGGAGGAGGAGCTTGAGCGACCAGCAGGACTGGGTCTTCCCCTTCGAGAAGCATCTGCATGCGGTGGCGCCCGGCGTCCATGAGGCCCAGAACGCCTGGATGGCCCAGATCGACTCGCTTCGCGCTCCTGACCGCAAGACCCACGAGCTGATCAGAATGGTGTGCACGGTCATTCTCCGAAATGCCGCAGGTGTGCAACGCCACGCCATGCTCGCTGCCGAGGTGGGCGCCTCCTGGGACGAGATCGCCGGCGCCATCCTGCTCACCGAGCCCGCTTTCGGGCTGTTGAGAGCGGTGGAGGCTCTCCCGCACGCGAGGGTCGGATTCAAAGCGGCGTTAGAGCAGACCGAAGAGGCCGAAGAGGCGGACACGGCCCAAGGCGCCGAGGAAGAGGCCGGCCGTTGAGCCGGCGATCGGGTGTCTTGGACGCGCAGCAGGCTCGGGCCATCGACGCGGGTGTGCATGGGCTCTGCTGAGGAGACGGCGTCGACGCCCTTCCGGGTCCTCCCCAGGTTGACCTCCGGAGACAACGAGTTCTTCTGGACATCTGGTGAGGACGGTCGGCTTCGTTTCCTGCGGTGCGCTAACTGCCGCTACATCATCCATCCCCCTTCCCCTCGTTGTGCCCGCTGCCTGTCGAAAGAGGTGGCACCCGAGCCGGTCAGCGGGAAGGCCATCGTGGTCACCTACACCATCAACTACCAGGCTTGGATACCGGGCTTCGATCCGCCGTATGCCGTGGCGATCGTCGAGATAACCGAGCAACCGGGAGTGCGGCTGTTCACGAACATCGTCAACTCGCCCCTGGAAGATGTTCAGATCGGAATGCCCGTTCGGGTGACCTTCGAGCACAATGGCGACGTGTGGATCCCCCTCTTCGAGCCGGATTCGTGAGGATCGCCAACCGCCAGCCCGTGATCTCTGGAGTCGGCCAGTCCGACGTCGGCAGGCGCCTCGGTCGCAGCGGACTGGACCTCACCCTCGACGCCTGTCTCGATGCGATCGAGGACGCCGGTCTCACGCGCGAGGACATCGACGGCATAGCCACGTACCCGGGAAACATGGACAACCCGAGGGGCTTCTCGGGTGCCGGGGTGGTGGAGGTGCAGGACGCGCTCCGGTTGAACCTGAACTGGTACAACGGCGCTCTGGAGAGCCCCGGCCAGCTCGGGTCGGTCGTAACGGCATGCGCGGCGGTCGCCTGCGGCTATGCCAGCCACGTTCTCTGCTTCAGGACCGTCTGGGAGGGATCGGCCCAGGGCACGGGTGGGCGCGCCGCCGTGACGACCGGGGGGCGCTCGAGCGGAAGCGGGTTCCGCGCGAGCGGGTTCATGCAATGGTCGCTCCCCTTCGGGGCCCCCTCGGCGGCCAACTGGATCGCCATGTACGCCCAGCGCCACTTCTACGAGTTCGGCACCACCAGGGAGCAGCTGGCGCAGATAGCGCTCAACGCGCGCAAGAACGCCGCCCTCAACCCCAAGGGTGTCTACCGGGACCCGATGACCTTGGAGGACTACATAGGGGTGAGGATGATCTCCTCACCCCTATGCCTTTACGACTGCGACGTGCCGGCAGACGGCGGAACCGCGGTGATCGTGTCGCGGAGCGACGCCGCAGGGGATCTTCGGAAGAGGCCGATCAACATCGAGGCGGTGGGAAGCGCGCTCCGTGGTCGCCCGTCCTGGGATCAGTGGGACGACCTCACCACCATGGCGCTTCGCGATGCCGGCGCGATGCTGTGGGAGGGCACCGACTTGAAGCCTTCCGATGTACAGGTGGCCGAGCTGTACGACGGCTTCAGCTTCATAGCGATGGCATGGCTCGAAGCGCTGAGATTTTGCGGCAAGGGGGAGGGAGGGCCGTTCGTGGAGGGGGGCGCCAGGATCGCCATCGACGGGGACCTCCCCCTCAACACCAACGGGGGTCAACTGTCGTCGGGCAGGCTGCACGGGTACGGCTTCTTGCACGAGGCTTGCACCCAGCTGTGGGGTGAGGGCGGCGCCAGGCAGGTCGCCGGTCCACCCGAGGTGGGGGTGGCGGCGGCCGGTGGTGGTCCGTTGGCGTCCTGCTTGCTCATGACCAGGTCCTGAGGAGAGGACAGGAGAAGGGAGCTCGCTTGCTTTTCTTGCACGAGGTTCACCGTGTGGCCGGTGCGCGTGAGGACGACTTCGAAGAGGCCTTTCGTGGGGGGTGGATGCCAATGCTCGCCAAGGGCTCCGAAGCGCGGCTTCTTTGGTTCCTGCGCCAGGCTCACGGCAGCGGGCCCTCGTACACTTTTGTGACCGTAACCGGGGTGAGCGACGGCGGCGCCTGGGAGGCGCTGGCTCGGCGCCTCGCCTCCGGGGACATGCGGAGCTGGGTTGCCGAGCTGGATGCCATGCGACACGACTCCAAGGGAAAGATCCTCGTCACCGTTCCCTGGTCACCGTTACGGGACGTTGATCTCGGGTCGGTCCCGACGTCGGGGGAGCGCCACGAGCTGAGCCTCTATATGGAGGACACCGCGTGGCCGTACGCGGGCGGTCTCGGCGCGTATCTGGAGGCGGCAGGCTCACTCTACGACCAGACGCTTGCGCGGTCCAAGGAGTCGGGAACGAGCATCATAGAGATGGAGGCGGCCTTCCAGCCGCTCTTGGGGAC
Source organism: uncultured Actinomycetes bacterium (assembly GCA_963736925.1). Classification (GTDB taxonomy): domain Bacteria; phylum Actinomycetota; class Acidimicrobiia; order Acidimicrobiales; family CAVTQP01; genus CAVTQP01. The sequence continues at coordinate 1,958,801 of CAVTQP010000003.1, read as the reverse complement.
CCACCGGGTGAACGAGGTGGTGCTGTGGCAGAAGGTCGTGCAGGATCGGGCCCTGCTGCACCTGCTCACCCACGACACCCCGCCCGAGCAAAAGGGTCAGGGCACTTGGATGCATGACGCCCTCAAGGTCCGTGACCGCTGGGAGAGCAGGTTGTTGCGTACCTCGAGCTGGTCCCCGCTCTATTGAGGCCCTCTCTTGAACTTGAGCCCTCTGTTCAGCTCCCGAGACACTGACCTCGCGATGGCTCGCTGAGCTCCCCGAGACGTTGCCCTCCCGAGACATCGTCGACCTGATCGAGGGCCCGGCCACCTCCGACCCGGATCGCGTCGCGCTGATCATCTCGGAGACGTCGATCAGCTATCGCCGGCTCGACGACGCTGTCAAGCGATGCGCGGCCAACCTCACCGCCCGAGGGGTTACTCGAGGGGGGCGCCTGGCACTGGTGGACGAGGCCAGCCTCCTGTCGGTGGCCACCGTCTTGGGAGCGGCTCGCATCGGAGCGGCCGCGGCTCTCATGAACCCGCGGCTCACCGGGGGCGAGCTGGCTGCGTTGGCCCGCGCGACGGGCGCCACGCGAACGGGCGTGGCGGGGGAGCGCTACTACGCCACGCTGAAAGGCGTGTTCGAAGGGGGCTCGGTACTCGGCCGGAGCGACGTGCTGGAGACGGTCCCGGACACGGTCCCCGAGGACGCCGGACCCTTGGCAAGCCGGCCGGATCCCGATGCCGAGGCTCTGGTCCTGTTCACCAGCGGTACTACCGGACTGCCCAAGCCCGTTCCGCTGACCCACGGCGTGCTCGGCCCCCGGGTCGCAGCCTTCGCCCCGGAGTTCGACCCCGCAAGGCGTCCGGCGGTGGCTTTGATGTGCGTACCCATAGTGCACATAGGGGGGATGCTGGGTCTGATGGTGTCTCTGGCGAGGGGCCACACGACGGTCGTCCAGAGCCGTTTCGACCCGGGCGAATGGCTGTCTCTGGTGGAGAGGCATCGGGTCAACGCCTCCTTCCTCGTCCCGACGATGCTGCACCGCATCCTCGATCACCCGAGCTTCCCCGAGACCGACCTGAGCTCTCTGTCCTCCCTTTCCTACGGTGCGGCCCCTGCTCCTCCGGAGCTGATCGAGCGGGCCTTGACCCTCCTCCCCGGGGTGGCGTTGGCAAACGTCTTCGGGCAGACGGAGACTCTCGGTTCGATAACGGCGCTGGGACCCGAGGACCACAGGACCGCCAAGCTCGCCTCGGTGGGCCGGCCGCTACCCGGGGTAGAGGTGCGCGTCGTAGATGTGACCACGGGTGAGACGGTTAGCAGCGGGGAGGTTGGAGAGCTCTGGGTCAAAACGGAAGCGAGCACGGTGCCCGGCGGCTGGTTGCGGACCGGGGACATGGTCTCCCGAGACGGCGAGGGATATATCTACCCTGCTGGCCGACTGTCCGAGATCATCAACCGGGGCGGGGAGAAGTTCGCGCCGTCGGAGGTCGAAAGCGTCCTCCGCTCACACCCCTCGGTCGACGACGTGGCGGTGTCGGCGATTCCGGATCCGGAGATGGGCGATCGGGTAGGTGCGGCCGTGGTGGCCAACGGGCCGGTCTCGGCAGAGGAGCTCCACCGGTACTGCGAGGGCCGCTTGGCGAGGTTCAAGATGCCAGAACGGATCGCCTTCGTGGAGGAGATCCCCTACAACGACTTCGGCAAGGTCGCCCGCGGGCGGCTGTCCGCCCTGATCGCTGAGCTCACCTCTCGAGCCACCTGAGTTCGGGCGCTGGTGTGCCGGAAGCATTCAGCACACCAGCCTGGCAAGCTCCTCGAGGTGATCGGTCGCGGATCCGTAGGCCTGCTGCAGATGAAGGAGTCGCTTGTAGTAGAGGTGCATGTCGTGCTCCCACGTGAATCCAATGCCTCCTAGGACCTGCACGGCTGTGGCTCCGAGCCGGGGAAGCGACTCGCTCGCATAGGCCTTGGCCATCGTGGCGGCGCGGTGAGCCTCCACTGGGTCGGCCGCGTCACAGGCCCATAGCCCGTAGCTGACGCCGGCCCTGCTCAGCTCCAGGTCCTCGAGCATGTCGGCGCACATGTGCTGCACGGCCTGAAACGAGCCAATGACACGGTCGAACTGCACGCGCTCCTTGGCGTAGTCGACGGCCAGCTCCAGCGCCCGCGCTGCCGCTCCCAACCCGTCCGCGCAGCTGCCGACCAGGATACGGTCCAACGTCGGTCCGAGAATGTCTGTCGCCTCGGCTTCGGCTGCCGCGTCTCTTTCCTCTCCGACCAGGCGCGCGGAGACTCCCTCGAGCTTCAGGTGTGCCTGTTTGCGGGTGCCGTCCACCACCGCGATGCGAGTCGTCTCGAGACCGGGAGCTCCAGGCGCTACGGCGAACAAGCCGACCCCGGCCTGGGTGCTCCCCGTCACTAGGATCAAGCCCGCCGCCTCTACATCTGGCACGAAGACCTTCGATCCCCAGATCCGCCAACCGCCACGGCCTGTGTCGGTGGCTCGGCCGCTGTCGGGGTCGGCTCTCGTAGTGGGCGCCTTCCAGCGGCCGGGACCACCACCAGGTTCCAAGAGCGCAAGGGTCCCGATCAGTGACCCGTCCGCAAGCCTCGGGAGGAGCTCCGCCTTGTCTTCTTCCGTGCCGGCCGCGCACACGGCAGAGACCGCGGCGACCGCCGAAGAAAGAAAGGGACCGGGGTGGACCTGGCGGGCCATCTCTTCCAGCGCTATGCCCATGTCCACCATCCCCATTCCCGCCCCGCCGTATTTCTCGGGCACGAGGAGTGCGGTCAGGCCAAGATCCGCCAGGCCTCCCCAGACCTCTGGCGTCGTGCCTCGGGAGTCGTCGAGCATCCCTCGTACATAGGGCCTGATGGGCGCGCGGTCGGAGAGGAAGCGCCGCAAGGTCTCCGCGAGTGCCTGCTGTTCGGCCGAACGCTCCAGATCCACGGCGAGTCCTCCAAGACCGCTGGGAAGCTGACGGGAGGTTAGGCGAGGTTAGTGCCGCTATCGTGGCCGCCGTGAAGCTGGGATACAGCCAGGACGTGGAGGCGTTCCGCGCCAGGTTGGACCGATGGCTGGACGAGAACTGGCCCTCACCCGAGAGACGGCGAGACGAGAAGCACTCGAGCGCCCACCTTCCCGAGTGGGCTCGTTCATGGCAGCGGAAGCTGTTCGACGACGGATGGCTTGTGCCGGGCTGGCCGCCACAGCTGGGTGGCCAGAACGCCACGCCGACAGAGCAGATGATCTACGCCGAGGAGCTGGCCCGCCGTCAGATACCCCGATCTTTGAACCCTCAGGGCTTGTCCATAATCGCTCCTTCCATCTTGCAGTTCGGCACTGAGGAGCAGAAGAGACGGTATGCGCTGCCGACGTTGCGGGCCGAGATCACGTGGTGCCTGGGGATGAGCGAGCCGCAAGCCGGAAGCGATCTTGCATCGCTTGGCACGAAGGCTGTGCGCGAGGGGGACCATTTCGTGGTCAACGGACAGAAGGTCTGGACTTCGGGAGCCCACGACGCCGACTATTGCTTCTGCTTCGTGCGCACCGACCCCCAGGCGCCGAAGCACCACGGTATAAGCGCCCTGATCATCGATATGTCGTCGGCGGGAATACATTGCCGCCCGCTCCCAGAGCTCACGGGACCCGACAATGCCGACTTCAACGAAGTGTTCTTCACCGATGTCTCGGTGCCCGCCGACGACCTGGTGGGGGAGCCGAACAAGGGTTGGTCGATCACGCAGGGGTCCCTGCGCCATGAGCGCGGGATGCTCTGGGTCAACCATGTGACCAACGTCGAGCGCGGTGTCTCCGCGCTCGTCGAGCTCGGGTCACGGTGCAGCCTGGTCTCGGAGAAGGAGACTGCCTTCTGGGATCAGGTGGCGTCGCTGTATATCGACGCTCAGGCCATGCGAGTACTCGGTTATCGCGGCTTCGCCAAGTTCGCAAAGGGCGAGGACTCCTCCGAGCACACGATCTTGAAGCTGTTCGGCAGCGAGGCCGAGCGCCGGGTCTACCTCACCGGATTCGAGGCTCTCGGCCCCGACGGCGTCGATCTGGACGTGGAGGGCCCTTCGGACCCCTCGGGATGGATGCGGGGATCTTGGGCGCTCGACTACCTGAGGTCGTTCTCGGGGACCATCGCGGGCGGCACCTCGGAGATCCAGAGGAACATCATCGCCGAGCGGGTGCTGGGGCTGCCCCGCTCCTGAAGGAGGATGTATCAGTGTCAGAGGGTTCCCGGCTCACCGAGCCCGAGATTTCGGCCATGGAGACTCCTCTTTGGGAGCAGGCCAAGCAGGCCATGCGGGACGGCGACGCGGGGAGGGCGACGGCCCTGGTGGACGCCGCAGTGCGGCAGTGGCGCAGCCTGCAGGACTACTCGATCACCTGGATAACCCAGCTGCTTTCGTTCGTCGGTAAGGAGCTTGGGGAAGAAGCCGTCGAGAGAGCGCTGCGCGAGCTCGGGGAGCACTTCATCCGACCTCGCCGCGACCAGGGGAGGCCTTGGGACTCCCTGCCCGCCAGCTTCCGGGCCAAGGCGATCGCAAGAGCCATGGTTTCCAACTTCGGATCGGTAAGCGTCGACGAGGACGATGAGAAGATCACCCTTGCGTTCCGGTGCGGCTCCGGCGGTCGCATGATCGACGAAGGTCGTTACGAAGGGGAAGACGGGTACCTGACCCTCAGAGAGAGCGGCCCGAGGACCTTCCAGCGCGACGAGCTGCCGGTGTATTGCGCCCATTGCTCGGTCAACAACGAGATCCAGGCGGTGGAGTGGGGCGGAGCGCCGACGACCGTCGAGTTCCCGCCGATGGCCAAGGGTGAGGCCTGCGTGCACCGCATATACAAGGACCAGTCGGCGGTCCCCGACGCTGTCTACGAGCGGATCGGCAAGCGGGCGCCTCGCCGATCCACCTGACTACGATGTCAGGGAACGCGTGAGGTCGGGCGGCCCCGATCGCACCTGCGGAACCTGAGGAGTCCACAGCCCATGCCGATCCGGTACGAGATGAACGACGAGCACATCGTGCTCATCACCATCGACCGGCCGGAGACTCGAAATGCCTTGGATCTGGAGCACTTCCACGACCTGGCAAACGGCTGGAAGCGGTTCCGCGACGATCCCGATGCTTGGGTGGCAATCGTGACCGGGGTGGGGGACGCGTTTTGCGCGGGGGCCGACCTCAAGTCGTACATACCTCAGGTGACCAAGCTCCAGGCTCAGATCGCCGAGGGCAGCGTGGACGAGCTCGGAGGTATGTCGCTGCGGGACGGGACCGATGCCGTCCTCAGAAACCTGACGATCTACAAGCCGATAATCGCCGCGGTGGGCGGTCCGTGCGTGGCGGGCGGGATGGAGATGCTGGGCGGGGTGGACATCCGCATAGCGACACCGGAGGCGACCTTCGGTGTGCTCGAGCCGAGGCGCGGCCTCTTCGCCGGAGGCGGCACGACTGTTCGCCTCCCGCGCCAGCTGAACTTCCCCGCCGCCATGGAGTTCCTCCTAACAGCCGAGCGGTTCCCCGCCAGCAGAGCACTCGAGCTCGGGCTGATCAATGAGATCGTCCCCCCGGACGAGCTGGTGGACCGGGCGCACCAGTGGGCACGTCGGATAAACGCCAACGCTCCTCTTGCCGTTCAGGCAACCAAGGAGAGCGTCATGAAGAGCGTGGCCGCGGCCGACCTCAAGGAGGCCTACCGCATCGAGTCCAAGATCAGCAGCCGCGTGTTCCAGAGCGAAGACGCCAAAGAGGGCCCCAAGGCGTTCGCCGAGAAGAGGGCGCCGATGTGGAGGGGCCGATGACCGTCGATCCCACCTCACCTTGCATCATCGGTGTCGCCCAGCGAACGTTGCATCCCGGCGGCGGTGACTCCCCCGAACCCCTCGCCCTCTGGGACGAGGTGGCGAGAGAAGCGGCCTCCGACGCCGGCCCCCCGGGTTTGCTCGGGAGGCTGGACAGCCTTCAGGTGGTCTACACCCAGAGCTGGCAGTACGACGACCCGCCGGCGCGCCTAGCCGAACGCCTCGGCGTGACGCCCCGGCATCGGCTCTATTCGGGCATCGGCGGCACGACCCCTCAACTGCTGTTGGGCCAGGCGGCGGACGCCATCGGCTCGGGCCGTTCCGATCTCGCCCTCGTGGTCGGCGCCGAGGCACTCGAGACCAGGCGCCAGATGAAGAAGCAGGGGCGCCGGCCTGCTTGGTCCCACAAGGATCCCGCGCGGAAGCCGTTCCCGTTCGAAGCCCCCTTCCACCCGGCAGAAGTGGCCCACGACGTCTTCCAGGCGTGGCTCACCTTCCCGGTCTTCGACATGGCGCGACGGTCCCACCTGGGCGTCGAGCCCGACGACTACCGCCTCTCTCTGGGACGTCTCATGGCGCCCATGACCGATGTGGCCGCACAGAACCCCTATGCGTGGTTCCGGCGCCCCCGAACCGCCGAGGAGCTGATACAGCCGTCGCCGGCCAACCGTCTAGTGGGTTATCCATACACGAAGTCAATGGTGTCCATTATGGACGTGGACATGGCCGCAGCCGTGATCGTGGCCAGCCACGGCATGGCCGACGACCTCGGCGTGCCACAGGACCGGCGCGTCTACCTGAGAGGTTGGTGTTACGGGACCGATGTCAACTATCTCGGGGAGCGTGACGAGATGTGGCGGTCCCCGGCCATGGCTGCAGTGTCCCGGGAGGCCCTGGACATGTCAGGGGTCGGCCTCGACGATGTGAAGCACTTGGACCTCTACAGCTGCTTCGCAAGCTCGATAAACCTGGCAAGGGACGCCTTGGGAATGTCCGAGGGAGACGGCAGGCCCGTGACGGTCACGGGCGGACTCCCATTTTGCGGCGGTGCCGGCAGCGACTACATGCTCCATTCCATAGCGACCATGACCGAGGTGCTAAGGGAGGACCCCGGATCCTTCGGCATGGTCAGCGGTGTGGGAATGCACATGACCAAGCACGTCTTCGGTGTCTATAGCACCACCCCGTCGGAAGTCGCCGCCGATCGTTGGTCAGGGGGTGCCTCGGTGCGCGGCGAGCTCCAGCGCGGGCTGGATCGCCTGCCGACTCGGAAGATCGTGGACACCTACTCCGGCCAGGCGAGGATCGTGGCTTACACGGTCGCGCATGCGCGGGACGGGGAAGCCGAATGGGGCCTTGCGGTCTGTGAGCTGGAGAGCGGTGAGAGGTGCTACGGGCGCGTAGAGGACGCCGGCCTCCTCGAGGACGCAGAGTCGCGCGAGCTTGTGGGCGCCACCGTCGAGCTCGGGGAAGCCGAGGGAAATGTCAACCTGGTGAAGAGCCTGGTGAACAGCCCGGTAGAGGGCTGAGTCGAGGATGACACGGAGGACGAGGATGACACGGAGGACCCGATGACACGGAGGACCCGATGACACGGAGGACGCGATGACACTGACGATGCTTCCCTACCGGGACGAGATGAAGCTGGGTCGTGGTCAGCTGTTCATCGACGGGCGGTGGAGCGACGCGTCCGATGGCGGGACATGGACCCACTTGAGCCCCGTCACCAACGAGGAGGTCGCCAGCTTCGCGATCGGCAGCGCCGAGGATGTCGATCGTGCCGTCAAGGCGGCGCGGCGCGCCTTCGACGAAGGTCCATGGCCCACGATGAGAGCGCGCGATCGGAAGGCGGTGATCAGCCGGCTTGTCAGCCTCATCTACGAGCACTCCGAGGAGCTCCATCGTCTGCAGACCCTCGACAACGGCATGCCGATCTCGTTCAGCTCCATGTATCAAGTCGGTGCCGGGATAGCCGCGGACATCTTCGATCATCACGCAGGGTGGATCGACAAGATCACCGGGGAGACCTTTCCCACCTTCACCGGCGACGACGTTCAGTTCCTGACTCTCAGGGAGCCTGTGGGGGTGGTGGCGGCGGTGATCCCCTGGAACGCTCCGCTGATGATGTTCGCCCAGAAGGCCGCCCCCGCCCTGGCGAGCGGCTGCACGATCGTGCTCAAGCCGTCGGAGTACGCGGCGCTGGCCGCGATCAGGATGACCGGGCTCGTGGAGGAGGCGGGTTTCCCGCCGGGGGTCTTCAACCTGGTGCCGGGCCCCGGCTCAAGCACCGGCGAGGCTCTTATATCGCATCCCGGGGTGGACAAGATCACCTTCACGGGGAGCAGGGCGGTGGGGGGTCACATCCTCGAGATGAGCGGCAAAGGTATCAAGCGTGTGTCGCTCGAGCTCGGAGGCAAGAGCCCCAGCCTGACCTTCGCCGACGCACCCAGCATCGACATGGCGGCGATGACTGCGATGGGCATGGTGTCGATGGGCCTGTCCGGCCAAGGTTGTGTTTGCCAGACCCGAGCGCTGGTGGAAGAGCCTATCTACGACGAGTTCGTCGAGAAGGCCAGCGGTCTCGCCGGGATGGTCTCTTTTGGTGATCCTTTCGACGCCGGGACCACCTCGGGCCCGATCATCAACACCCGCCAGGTAGACCGCGTGATGGGCTACATCGGCCGGGGGAGCGAGGAGGGCGGCCGCTTGGTGGTGGGCGGCGATCGGCCGGGCGGCGATCTGGCGAAGGGGAACTTCGTCAACCCCACGTTGTTCGCTGACGTCGACAACAAGATGACCGTCGCCAGAGAGGAGATCTTCGGCCCGGTCCTCGTCGCCATTCCGGTGAAGGACGAGGAGGACGCCGTCAGGGTGGCCAACGACACCGACTACGGCCTCGGAGCGGGGGTATATACGAGTAACGTCGCGCGTGCTCTCAGAGTGGCCAGGTCCATACGAGCCGGCACCGTCGGTATCAATGACTACGCGGTGATGCCCAACGCCCCCTTCGGTGGCTACAAGACCTCAGGTCTGGGCCGAGAGGGCGGATGGGGGTCCATCGAGGCGTTCACCGAGACCAAGACGGTGGTGGTGGGCCTCCGCGGCTGACCCTCAGCTTCCCCTAGGCAGCCCAAGGACCCGCTGGGCGACGATGTTCTTGTTCACCTGGGTGGTCCCGCCGGCGATGCTGAAGGATCGGGCGTAGACCCTGTCCCGTCCCCACGGTCCCTCGTTGGCCCCAGGCCCGAGAACCTCGCCGGCTACCTCGGCTATCTCGCTTTCCACCTGGCTCCACACCAGCTTGGCGAGGCTGCTCTCGGGGCCCGCTTCTCGCCCGTGGATGATGCCCGAGAGGGACCGGTCGTTTAGGAGCTTGAGAAGCTCGGCGTTCAAGTAGACGCGGGCCAGCGCTTGGCGGACTACGGGGTCGTCTGAAGCGCGACGCCCGTCGACGGTGGTCTCGCGAGCTTCCTCGATCAGGCGGCGCACCTTTTTGCGCACGCCCAGATGGAGGTTGGCGACGTTTCCCCGCTCATGAGTGAGCGTGGTCATCGCCACCTTCCAGCCTTCGTTCACGAGTCCCAGCAGACTGGAGACGGGGACGGCCACGTCTGTGAAGAAGATCTCGTTGAACTCCTGCTCGCCGGTCATCGTGACCAGGGGTCGCACCTCGATGCCCGGCAGCGTCATGTCGACCAGGAGGCACGAAATACCGCGGTGCTTCGACGCTGCGGGATCGGTGCGCACCAACAGCTCGCACCAGTTGGCGAGGTGCCCGAGTGTGTTCCACACCTTCTGGCCGTTGACCACGAACACGTCTCCCTGCAGCGCAGCCCGCGTCTGGAGTGACGCCAGATCAGAGCCCGCGTTCGGCTCGGAGAAGCCTTGGCACCAGATATCGTCCCCCCTGAGCATCCGGGGCAGGAAGTGGGCCTTCTGCTCTTCCGACCCGTGCTGGATGATCGCCGGCGCGATGTTGCTGATGCCGAGGGGATTGAGCGTCCCCGGAGCGTCTACACGGGCCATCTCCTCGGCGAGGACCACCTGTTCCATGACGCCCGCCGCCCGCCCTCCATACTCCTTGGGCCAGGCGATCGCTGCATAGCCCGCTTGGGCAAGAGCGCGGTTCCATTCTCTCAGCCGTTCGAGCTGGTTCGGATCGTCGCTGACCGAACGCACCGCAGGGCCGCCCTGTCCCGTGAAGGGGTGAGCTTCCAACCACGCACGTACCTCCTGGCGGAACTCATCTGCCTCGGGTGGGTAGGAGTAGTCCACGGCCGTGACCCTCACGCGCTGGAACGCCGGCCGCCGCTCGAGGAGCCGAAGAGTCCTTGGTGTGCGATGATGGCCAGAGTGTCGATCAGGGCCTCGCGGTCGATCGGAATGTTGTCTATCAAGATGTAGTAATGCAGCCGTTCGATCATGGCCACGAGGGCGAGGGTGGCCACGGTAGGATCGATTCCGGTGGTCGGTGAAGCCTCTCTTACGCGCTTTATCAGGGCACGACTGAAGGCAGACGTCACCTTCACACCCAGTTCTCCGAACTCACCGTCGTCGGTGGCGGCCTCGTTCCAAGCCCGGAGCACCGGTCCGTTGCGCCAGTACACCTCCGAAAAGCGCGCCAGCCACCGTCGCAGCTCGTCGAAGCCTGCCGGTCCGGGCCCTAGCCGACCGAGAGAATCCGATACGGAGGCCATCTCCTGGGCGACGTCGGTGACCAGGGCCTTGAACAAGTCTTCCTTGTTGGCAAAATAGAGGTAGAACGTGCCGTGCGACGTCCTGGCCCCCTTGACGATGTCGTCGACTCTGGCTGCGTGGTAGCCGCGCCGATCGAAGACCACGATGGACGCGTCCAGCAGACGTCGCATGGTCTTCCTTCCCTGGGCGCGCAGCTCACGCTCCTGCGCGGGGGCTCCGCCGGAGGGGCTGGCCCGCTTGCGTTTGGGAGCGGCTCGGTATTTTTCGCGAGGACTCATGAGCTGCACAAGGTTAGAGGCCGCGGGGGTTTATCCGCATGGTGAGACCGCCAGGCTCTGACGTCATCGTCGGACGTTTCGTGTCCGTGCGGACGGCCGCTGCGGGGGTGCGACGTGCTGGGTGAGCTGGTATCCGAGGCAGCCGGGCGGTTCGGCTACAGGCCGGCCTTCGTCGCGGCAGAGCGCTGGGAGCTGAGCTATGCGGATTTCGATCGGGTCTCTGGTGAGGTCGCTGCCGGGCTTCGCCGGAGAGGCGTCGGGCAGGGCGACGTGGTCGCCCTTCTCATGCCTGCCATTCCCGAGTACATAGTCGCCTATGTCGCGGTCTCGAAGGTGGGTGCGGTCACCGCGGGTGTCAATCCTCGGCTGTCGCCGCCCGAGCGTGAAGGGGTGCTCGAGGTCGCAGACCCGAAGCTGGTGCTGGCCACGCCCGACCTCACGCCCAGTCTCTGTGCACCGGCCTCCGGGTGTGAGGAGATTGCACGTTCGAGCGGGCCCCGTGAATTGCTGGTCAGTCTCCGTGAGGCTGATGGCGACACGAGAGTGGTGCCGGACGATCCCGGCAGGCCGGTGGCGATCGTTTTCACGTCAGGGACAACCGGAGCGCCCAAAGGTGCGCTGTTCTGTAACAGGCAGCTCTCGGCCGTGACGGCGATAGATGTCGGCGACGCATGGGGCGGTGGCGGGAGGAGCCTCGCCAGCACCGCCCTCACACATCTAGGGGCCATGACAAAGCTCCCTGGAACCCTGCGGCGGGGCGGTACGACCCACCTGACAGACAGATGGCGGGCCCAGGAAGCCCTGGCCTTCGTGGCTGAGCACCGGGCCACGAACATCGGAGGGATCCCCACCCAGGTCGCCCTCATGTTGAGAGTGCCGGGCTTCGACGGCTATGACCTGTCGAGCTTGCGGTCCATCGTCATTGGGGGCGGTCCGGCGACTCCCGCGCTTGTTAGAGAGGCCCGGCAGCGGTTTCGAGCTCCCTTGGCAGTGCGCTACTCGTGCACGGAGGCGGCGATCGGCGTGGGTACCTCCATCGACGATCCGGATGAAGACGCCGAGGCGACCGTCGGCCGCCCCCTGAGGGGGGTGACGCTCTCGTTGCTCGACGGGGAGGACAAGCCGATCCCACGAGGGGAGGTGGGGTCGGTGTGCCTCAGGTCCCCGGCGGTGATGTCCGGGTACCACCGCGACCTCGACGCGACCCGCGCGGCTTTCACGGCAGACGGTTCGGTGCGCACAGGAGACCTTGGCTGGGTGGACGAGCGAGGCCGTCTGCACCTGGCCGGTCGGACCAAGGAGATGTACGTCCGTGGTGGCTACAACGTCTACCCGACGGAGGTCGAAGCGGTCCTTTCCGAACACCCCAAAGTGTCCTCGATCGCCGTGGTGCCGAGGGAAGATTCCGTTATGGGCGAGCTGGGTGTTGCGGTGGTGGTGGCGCGGGCTGGAAGCGAGCCCCCGACCCTGGAAGAGCTGCGGGAGTTCGGCCATCGGAGGCTCGCCCGGCACAAGCTTCCCGAGGAGCTACGTCTGGTGGACGTCCTGCCTCTTACCAGCATGGAGAAGCTGGACCGCAGGCAGCTGAGCCGGATGGTGAGCACTGCGCGCTAGGCAATCCCTCAGCGCGCAAACAGCCGTAGAACAGTGCACGCACCGGCGAGCCCCCGGCGGTGAAGAGGACAGGAGCAATCTCAATGCCAACGATCCGACCGAGGACCTACCTCGCTTCCGGGCTGACAGTCGTGGCCGTGGGAGCGGCCACCTACGGTGGGGTCGCTCTGACCTCGGCTTCGACGGCGAAGGCCCATGACGTCCAGACGATCAACCAGCGGATAACGCCGACCACGAACCCGTCACCGCCTCCGCCTCCGGTCAAAATGGCGGCACCGGCGCCAGCACCGCCCGTGATCCCGCCGGTTCCCGCGCACGTGAACGCTCCTCCGGCACTACCTGCACACATGTCCCCACCGGCGCCAACCGCGGTGCCAGTCGTGACATCGCCACCGCCTGCACATGTGCAGTCGGTGGCCCCCATGCACGCCCCCACGATTCCCCAAGGTGGGGGCGCCGACGGTGACGCCGACAACAGCGGCGGCCCGAACGATGGAGACGGTACGGTCTGACCGACCTAAGCACCTGCGGCACCGTATCGCGTGTTCTCTCAGATGACTCCTCTCTTGACGAGAGCGGCAAAGCGTTCCTCGTCCAGGCCGACCAGGTCGCGCCAGACCTCACAGTTGTCCTGGCCCAGGCGGGGTGCGCCCGAGGGTGCCTCCGGTCGTCGACCGTCGAATCTCGGGTAGGGCGCCTGTTGGCGCAACTTGCCGAGCACCGGGTCGTCGACCTCGACGAGGTCACCGCGCGCTGCCATGTGGGCGTCCCCGGCGATCTCTGCTGCCGAATAGGCGGTGGCGACGGGGACGTCATTGGCTACGCAGGCCTCCTCGACGTCGGATGCCTTCATATCCGAGGTCCAGCGTTCGACGATGTCGTTTATCTCGTTCGCGTGGGCGGCCCGGTCTGAAAGTGTGGTGAACCTGCGATCATCGACCAGCTCGGGCTGTCCCATCGCATCGCACAACCGCTTGAAGTTGGCGTCGGATCCGGCGACGATGCACACGTAGCCCCCATCAGCGGTGGGGTAGTTGTCCAAGGGAGCCGAGTTTGCCAACCGGTTGCCCTCCCGTGTCCGAACCAATCCGAGCTTGTCGTAGCCGGCCACGGTCCACTCGAGGATGCGTAGCACTGCTCCATAGAGAGGTGCATCTACGACGCGTCCGTTTCCGGCGCCTTTCGCGTCCCGCTCGTAAAGGGCCGCGAGGGCGGCCTCGGCCGCGAAGACGCCAGTCAGATAATCGGACACCGTGACACCCGGCCGCACGGGCGGGCGGTCAGGGTAACCGGTCAGGTTGAGCAGGCCGCCGTAGCCGATGCCCATCCGGTCTAGTCCCGGCCTGCCGGCGTAGGGGCCGTCCTGGCCGAATACGCTGATTCGGACATAGATCAGCCGCTGATCGAGGTCTCGGGGCCCGAGGTTCCATGACTCCATGGTTCCGGGCCGGAAGTTCTCGCATACCACGTCCGAGAGTCCGGCCAGCTCCCTGAACAACTGCTGGCCCTCCGGATCCCTCAGGTCGCAGGTCACCCCCTTCCGGCCGCGCCCTTCGACCGCCCAGAACAAGGAATATCCCGGCCCATGGTCGTCGCCAGGATCCGGGGCAAAGGGCCCGATGGTGCGCATGAAGTCCCCGCCGCCCGGCATCTCGACCTTTATCACCTCGGCGCCCATCTCGCCCAGCAGACCCGCACAAAATGGGGCCGAGATGCGGGTTCCGGCGTCTATGACCCGCAGTCCCTCCAGCGGACCACCCATCTTCGGGGGGTCAGCTCCGTCTCTCGGGGGCATCGCCACGGTCCCGGTCGGCGAAGACCTCTCGCATCGACTTCTTCTGCTTGCGATCCTCGAGAGCTGACAACGCCGTCGCGGTGTTGTGGACCCAGTGGTGTGAGATGAAATGGTAGCGCCATGACTGGGTCTTGCCCTGGAGCTCGCCCACCTGGTTGATCGTCTCCTTGACGACCTGAGCTGTCACGGGGGGGACCATGGCGACCGTGTCGGCGAGCGCCCGGGTCCTGTCCATAAGCTCGTCCGCAGGAACAACACGGTTCACCAAGCCGAGGCGCCAGGCCTCCTGGGCGTCGAGCTTCTCGCCCGTCCAGAGGAACTCCTTTGCCTTGCGTATGCCCAGCTCCCACGGCTCGACGAGGAGCTCGACGCCCGCGCCGGTCATGCGGAGCACAGGGTTCTGAAACACAGCGTCGTCCGCTGCGACGATGAGATCGCACATACAGGCGAGCATCAGACCTGCGGCCACGCAGCTCCCCTGAACGGCGGCGATCGTGGGTTTGCGGAACTCGTATATGCGGCGGCAGCGGTCGAAGTACATGGTCTTCTCGTGCCGAAGCTTGCCCTCCGGCGTTTCGCGCATGGCGATCCAGGGGTCGTCGGAACCGTCGCCCCCCACCAGAGCCTTGAGATCGTGGCCCGAGGAGAAGTGCTTTCCGGCCCCGGCGAGTATCACGACACGCACGTCATCGTCGGCTTCCGCGCGGTCGAACGAGGAGTCGATGGCATCGATGAGAGCGCTGTTCTGCGCGTTGGCTACATCGGGCCGGTTCATGGTGATGGTCGCAACAGCGCCGTCCACGGCGTACAGGACGGTGTCAGGTCCCACTAAGGCTCCTTCCTCGCTCGTGTTCCTTGCTCGTAACCGGGCCCCTCCGCGGCTCACGGGGAAGCCCCAGGACCCTCTCTCCCAGTACGTTGCGTTGGATCTCGTTGGTACCCGCGAAGATGGACGCGGCCTGGTAGTAGAGCCAAGACCGTTGCCAGGTGCCGTCCCCGGGATTGTCGTCGGCGCCGCGCCACAACGGAGAGGCCGGTCCCAGGGTCTCCATCGCGGTGTCGTGCAGTCGCTTGCTCATCTCGCTCCAGTAAAGCTTGAGGGCGCTCCCCTCCGGTCCGGGTGACCCCCCACGCTCGAGACGGGAGAGGGACCGCCAGTTGTGCAACTGAAACAGACGCACCTCCACGAAGGCCTGGGCCAGACGCTGTCTCAGATGCCAGCTGTCGTAGGCGGCGTTGGTGATGGCCAGCCGCAGCAACTCCTCCAGGAGCTGGATGTGAATCACGAGCTGTCGCGGGTTCGTCCCACGCTCGTGGGAGAGAGTGGCATTGGCCACCCGCCAGCCTTCGTTCTCCTCGCCGATCAGGCAGTCCTCGGGGACGAACACGTCGTCGAAGAACACCTCGTTGAACTCCGCGTCCCCGGTCAACTGGACGAGGGGGCGCACTTCGACCCCCGACGAGCCCATGTTCAGCGCTAGATACGAGATTCCCTTGTGCTTGGGAACCTCGGGATCGGTTCGGGCCAGACATATGCCCCAATCGGCGAACTGAGCGTAGGACGTCCAGACCTTCTGGCCGTTCAACACCCACCCGCCCCTCACGCGATCGGCTCTTGTGCTCAGAGATGCGAGGTCCGATCCGGCGCCGGGCTCGCTGAACAGCTGGCACCAATGATCCTCAGCTGAGAGGATCCGTCCCAACCAGCGTTGCTTCTGCTCCGGGGTTCCGTGCACTAGCAGGGTGGGCCCGGCCAGGTTGATTCCTATGCGCCCGATGAGCTCGGGGGCTCGGGCTCTCGCCAACTCCTCTTGCACGGCGAAATGCTCCCCGGGTCCAAGGCCCCGCCCACCATACTCAGCAGGCCAACTGACCGCGACCCAGCGGTCTCGTGCGAGCCGGCCTTGCCATCGCTTGAGAAAGGCCACCTCTTCGGAGAGGTCCTCGAACCGGGGAGGTAGGCCAACGCCGTACTCCCACGGGAGGTTGGCCTTGAGCCACGCCCTGAGCTCGCTCCTGAGCGCTCGCTCTCGGGGTGATTCCGACAAGTCCATTGGAGACCCAGCATCGCACATTGACGCGCAGGTCATAGACTGCGCCGCCGTGGATTTCGACCTCTCCGACGAACAGCTGGCGCTCCGTGACGGGGCCAAGGATCTGCTCGATGGATTGGCCGCTCCAGACAGGGTCCGCGGAGTGGTGAACTCCGGAGGGGGATACGACGCCGAGCTGTGGGCTGCCATGGGAGAGCAGGGCTGGATGGGTGTCGAGCTTTCCGAAGCAAAGGGGGGGCTCGGACTCGGCAGCGTCGAGGTGGCGGTTCTGTGCGAGGAGATCGGCCGTCATGTGGCACCCGCCCCGTTTCTTCAGAGCATCCTGGCGTCATGGGCGCTGGACCGCGGCTTGGACCAACGCAATGCGGATGCGGGCATCGGCGGCGACGGCTCTTCCCGGATCTCCGACCAAATCACTGATTGGGTCAACCGCCTGGCAGCGGGAGACGCGATCGGTTGCGTTGTCTGGGGTGGATTGTTCGAAGCTGTGCGAGTTGAGCGCGGGGGCCTGTGGGCGTTGACGGGGCGGAGCGATCCGGTTGCATACGCACCCGTCGCCGACGTGGCGGTCGTTATAGCCGGCGCTGCACGCGATATGCGCAAACGAGATGAAAACGGGGACTCACCGTCTGTCTTCGCCCTGGAACTCGGAGCTGATCATGCGCCCCGACCCGAGAGCGCGATGGACCGTACCCGTTGCCTTGGCAGGATCGAGCTTGACGGCTACCGCGCAATCCGAGTGGGGGGTGCGGACCTCGCATCGGAGCTGTTGGACCGCGGAGCCACGGGCACTTCCGCAGAGATGCTTGGTGGGGCCGACCGGGTCATGGAGATGAGCGTGGAGTACGCCAAGGATCGCGTTCAATTCGGTCGGCCTATCGGAAGCTTTCAAGCGGTTAAGCATCGTTGTGCGGACATGCTTGTCGACGTGGAGGGGATGCGTTCCGCCGCCTACCACGCGGCGTGGGCGGTTGGCAGCGGGCATGCGGATGCTTCGATCGCAGCTTCCACCGCCAAGACATGGTGCTCTGACGCCTCTCGGCGGGTGATGGCTTCGGGGCTGCAGGTCCATGGTGGTATCGGGTTCACCTGGGAGCACGATCTGCACCTCTATCTCAAACGGGCACAGCTCGATCAGGTGACCTTCGGTGATGCCGCCTACCACCGTGAGCGCCTGGCCGGGTTGCTGAGGAACAAGGTCGATGCTGGTGAGAGTGTCATGTAGGTCATGTAGACGGTGCCGGGAACGACTCTCGGCGCGCCATATCCCTCAGGGCCGCGCGGTCAGGCTTTCCTGCCGCCATGGTGGGAAGGGAGTCGAGGCGAACCACGCGCTCGGGAGTCTTGAAGCGGGCCACTCCTCTCTCGGAGAACCAGCGGATGCACGCCTCTAGGTCGAAAGGCTCGGACGACACCACGAACGCCGCAACCCGCTCACCCATGACGGGGTCGGGGTAAGGCACGACGACTGCCTGGAGGACGGAGGGGTGAGATTCGAGGACGGTCTCCACCTCGGTGGTCGAGACGTTCTCGCCGCCGCGGATGATGACGTCCTTTATCCGTCCCACGATCCGAAGCCATCCTTCCCGATCGACGGTCGCGAGGTCGCCGGTACGAAACCAGGATCCTCTCGCGTGGCTCGCCGCGGTCTCTACGGGATCGGCGTAACCCACGAAGAGCTCCGGACCGCGTACCCAGAGCTCACCGGGACGGCCCGGGGCGTTCCGCTCACCGGTGATGGGGTCGCTCACCCGCAGCTCCACTTCGCCCACTGCCCGACCGTCTGTCTCACGAGCCTTTTCGAGCGGGTCGGCATCGGTTGTGGTCGTCGCCGTCGGCGCCTCGGTGGAGCCGTAGGTCCGCTTCACCCGGCACTCGAGAGACTCCGAGGCTGAGTCCACGAACGCGGGTGTGACCGCGGCGCCGCCACTGGACACCAACCGCAAGCTGTCGACCTTGTGGCTGGCGAAGCCCGTGGTGGAGATCAAGGAGACGAAGAAGGTCGGGGGGCCGATCATGAACGAGATTCTCTCGTGCTCGATCAGATGCAAGGCGAGCTCAGCGTCCCACCGTGGCATGAACACCGACTTCATTCCGGCGGCGCCGGGCACGAGCACGCCGTTCAACAGTCCCGAGATGTGGGCAAGAGGGGCGGGCATGAGGACAGCGTCGGTGACGCGGAGACCGTGCACTCGAGCCATCAGAGCGGCCTTCCATGCGAGCCCCCTCTGTGTGTGGAGGACGGCTTTTGGTCGTCCGCTCGAGCCTGAGGTGAACAGCACCGCGGCCAGGTCTGCCGGCCGGGCGTGCCCGTGAACGACAGCCTCACCGAAGGGCAGCCCGTCGAGGCCACCTCGGTCGCCACCCGCCACGACAGCGGCACCTGTCTCGGCCAGTGTGGAGCCCGGCCCGCCGAACGCGATCCGAGGTTCGGCCTGCTCCAGGGCGGCTTCGACCTCAGCTGCCCTGGCGGCGTGGTGCACGGGAGCGGCAACCGCGCCGAGCCGCCAGCATGCGCGGTAGAGCAGGGCCGCTGCCGCGCTGTTCGAAAGCTGCCACGCGACAGCGTCCCGCCTTCGGACTCCTGCGGCGCGCAGACCCCCGGCCAGCGTCGATACCGCCTCTTCGAGTCTCTGTCCTTCCAGGCGGATGCTCGGATCCGCGATCACACCTCCGCTCGTGCGGAGCACTCGGGACAGGAGCTCATCGAGGGTGGGCATGTCCCACGGACCGCCCGGTCTGCGGTAGTGGGCAGCTCGCGAGTGCGCGAGGGTCGGCTTCAAGCGCATGATCAAGCTGGTTTCCGTGGTCTCCCTGGCCTCGTCAGGAACCTGTGTCCCGCCGGTGATCCAGGGACAAGCTATAGGGTTGACGCTCATGTCAGGGAAGGTGGACGGGTCGCGCGCCCGTGGCCGCGTCGGTCCTTCCAGATGGATCCTTCCTGAATGGACCTCTCCTTCGGCGATTCGGAGAGGGCGTTGGCCTCCGAGCTGCGGAGCTGGCTGCAGAGGAACCTGGAGCCCGTTCCGGATTTTCGCGATCTGGCCGAAGAGGTGGAGTGGGGCCGGGAGTGGCAGGCCCGCCTTGCCGGCGCCCGCTGGGTGGGCATCGGCTGGCCGGTCGAGCACGGAGGCCGTGGCGCCACAGCCGTGGAGGTGGCGATCTACAACGCCGAATACGCACGTGCACAAGCACCCCAACCCGTGAACCGGGTGGGCATCAATCTCGCCGGGCCGACGCTTGCTGCTCATGGCACCCGCGAGCAGCAGGAGCGATGGCTACCGAGCATCCTGAACGCGGACGAGCTTTGGTGCCAGCTGTTCAGCGAACCGGGCGCGGGGTCTGATCTGGCGTCGTTGTCGACCACGGCTGAGCACGTGCAAGGGGGGTGGGTCCTGAACGGCCAGAAGGTGTGGACCTCCTACGCCCAGTTCGCGACCTGGGGGATCTGCCTGGCACGTACCAACCCGGCGGCTCCCAAGCACAAGGGCCTCTCCTACCTTGTGGTCGACATGCGCTCTTCAGGCGTGGAAGTCCGCCCACTCGTGCAGATGACGGGTGAGGCGGAGTTCAACGAGGTGTTTCTCGATGACGTGTTCGTACCGGACGACCAGCTCGTCGGTCACGTGGACAACGGATGGGCTGTGGCGAACACGACCCTCGCGCACGAGAGGGGCACAGCGTTTCCGTTCAAGGAGGAGGTGGTCCACGAGGTCTACCTGGATCAGCTCTATCGACTGGCGTCGGAGCACCACCAGCTGGACGAGCCGTGCGTGGCCGACGCCCTGGTCAGATCCTTCGTAGAGCTACAGGTTCTACGTCTGCACAACTGGAGGACGCTGTCGAGGCTCGCGAAGGGACTCGATCCTGGCCCGGAGTCCAGTTGGGTGAAGCTGTGCTGGACCGACGTGACCCAGCACATGTCGGAGGCGGCACTGCGGGTGGTTGGTGCCGAGTCGCCGCTGTGGGGCCGATGGCAGCGCCAATGGCTGTGGAGCAAGGCCGCCAGCATCGCCGGGGGCACCTCCGAAGTGCAGCGGAACATAATCGCCGAACGCATCCTGGGAATGCCCAGGGGATGAAGCACCTGACGTTGGTGGCCGGCGCCCTTAGAATCGATGGAGAACATAGCGCGGAGGAAGCGGGCAGGGGAAGAGGTTGGAGGGCCTATGACCGAGGTTCGTGAGTTCAGGGACGTAAGAAGGGGCGGCAAGCGCGTGGAGGCGCTACCCGTAGCCGAGTTCATGGACGGCTTGGAGGCCCTTCAGACCGAGGTGGCCACGGCCAAGAACCTGGTCTGGGAGAGAGTGGCTGACGGCACCCTGTCCCTCGATCTGGTCAAGCGACTGTGCAAGGAGTATTACTTCCTGGGGAAGTGGTACACGTCGGAGTTCGGGTCCATCGTGTCAAACGCTCCCGACACGGACGCTCTGGACATGGCCAGCAGCGAGCACTTCATCCATTGGACCCAGAACCTGGCCGATGAGACCGGCTTCGCGGGCGACCGGAACCACGTGGACATGAAGGTGGCGTGGGCTCGTCAGCTCGGGATAGGCGATGAGGAACTCTTGGCTTATCGTGCGATGCCCGAGACCATCGGGTCGGTGTTCACCACCCTCTACTACATGAGGCGATCCTATGAAGAGGGCCTGGCTGCGTTCGGCTGGGCAGGTGAGCGCTTCGCTGCGTCCACCGGGTATGCCAAGAAGATGTACGAAGGGCTGCGGGATCACTACGGCATCGAGGTGGAGAACTTCAAGGTCCACGCCTACGCCGAGGAAGACCACGGCAACGCCGCTGACTACCTCCTACGACAGGTGGCGGTCACCGCTGACCAGCAAAGGCGCATAGCCAGAGCGGTGGAGCACGTTCTCATCGGGAGGAACGCGAGGACGGTGGCCCTCAACCGCTGGTTGGAGGAACCTGGCGCCCTCCGCCGGCGAGGGTAGGCCGGCTACACTGTTCAGGCTCCTCGAGGTCCCTCTTCGATGGCGCGCGTCCTCGTAACCCGTCACCTTCCACCTGGTGGGCTGGATCCTCTGGCGGGACATGAGATCGTCTCGCGCCAAAGGGACGTCGCGTACACCGAGGAGGAGCTTTCCCGGGCGGTTTCCGACGTTCAGGGAGTGGTGTGCTTGCTGACCGATCGCATCAGCCCTCGCGTGATCGGTGCAGCCGGGCAGCTCAAGGTCGTGGCGAACGTGGCAGTCGGCTTCGACAACGTGGACGTGGCAGGCGCCACCGCGTCCGGGGTGGCGGTCTGCAACACCCCGGGGGTCCTGGACGAAACGACGGCCGACCTGGCTTTCGCCCTGTTGATGGCCGCTTCCCGGCTCATGAGCGATGCCGAGTCCGACCTGCGAGGAGCAAGATGGCAGGGCTGGGGGATGAACGAGTATCTGGGACGGGACGTCCACGGTGCGACGCTTGGGCTGGTCGGCTTCGGTCGGATAGGCCGCGCCGTGGCGCGGCGGTGCAGCGGCTTCGGGATGAGTGTCCTCCACCATGCGCGCACCGCGACGGGCTTGCCCGGCTACGTCGCCGACATCGACGAGCTGGTGTCCCGAGCGGACATGGTTTCGCTTCACGTGCCCCTCAGCGAGGAGACCCGTCACCTGATGGACCGGCGCCGCCTCTCCCTCATGAAGCCGACGGCTGTCCTGGTCAACACCTCTCGAGGTCCGGTGGTCGACGAGGAGGCTCTGGCCGGCGCTCTCGAGGACGGTCGCATCTTCGCCGCCGGCATCGACGTCTACGAGGCTGAGCCGATCGTGCACCCCCGTCTTCTGGCCGCCCCACGGACTGTGCTGCTGCCCCACATCGGCAGCGCCAGCGTCTCCACGAGGACAACCATGGCAAGGGTGGCTTCCGAGGGAGTCCGGGCGGTGCTCGCCGGGGAGAGGCCCCAGAACCTGGTCAACCCCGAGGTGCTCTCGGGGCCATAGCAGCGGGTATTGCCGAACTGAAGAAGGGAGTGAAGAGGGCATTGCGGAATCGGCCACATACGAGTGGCCCACGTGCAGGGTGGGCGAACAGTGACCAAGCGTGACGTATCACGGACAGGGACTCGTATGTGGCAAAAACAAACTCGGTGCGCGCGGATTGCCGATGGCCCCGGGCGGGCTGCCTGGCGGGATGGGTGGCTACGAGTGTCCCGGGCCGCGACGTCCGTTGCCATCGAGGTCCCCCGGGGCCACGGAGCGTGTGTCGAGGCCGAGGAGGTCCACGGTTGTCGCCCCCTCCCGGAGAGCCGAGAGGAAGGCCTGTTCCTTTGCGGCCCGGGTGTGGCCTGCTGCCGCAACCTCTTCTAGGGCGGCGTGAGGCACGACCACGACCCCGTCGGCGTCCCCGATCACCCAGTCCCCGGTCTCGATCAGCACCTCGCCCACGGTGACGGGGATCGCCGTCGACCCGCCAGACGCCTTCACCGCTCCCTCCAAGGCGACGAGGGGGCTGAACACCGGGAAGGCATGGGCTTCGAGGGCGGCCACGTCACGCACCCCTCCGTCGATGACAACCCCTGCGAGCGCCCTAGCCTCGGCAGCCGTCGTCAGGACCTCACCCCAGAAGCCGCGCTCCTTGGGCTCGGGCACCTCCACCACCAGAGCCGAGCCGGCGGGCGAACGCACGACCGCGGCGTGGATCGCCAGGTTGTCAGCGGGTGCCACCCGTACGGTGTACGCGGGCGCAGCCAGCCGGGCGCCGGGCCAGACGGGCTTGACCCGAGGGTGCATGGGCCGCGCTCCGCTCTCGCCGAGCGTCGCCGAGCCCATGCTCAGCAGGTCTCCGGGATCGGGCGACATGCTCACCGAAGGTCGATCGCCACCTTGATGGCTCCGGTGTCGCCTTGGTTGGCGATGGTCATGAACGCGTCGCGCCATTGCTCGAGGCGGAAGCTGTGGGTGAGCATTCCTGTGAGATCCACCCGGCCCTGCTCGACCAGATCCAGGTAGTGCTGTATGCCGTGCTTGCGGTTTCCCTCGACCTCCTCGATGCCGAAGGCATTAGAGCCGACCCACGAGATCTCCTTGAAGTACAGCGGGCTCCACTCCCAGCGCCCTGGCGCGTGGACCCCCGCCTTCACCAGGGTTCCCCGGGTCTTGAGCAGGCGTACCCCGACCTCGAATGTCTCCGGCTTCCCCACGGTGTCGTAAACGACGTCGATCCCACCCGGGTGAGCCATTGGAAGCCCGGCCATCGGCTTGCGCAGCGTTCCACCCGACCACACCGCGAGCTCTTCGACGATCCCGAGCCTGGGGTCGTGTGGGACCACCTTGACCGCACCGAGCTTTGAGGCCAGCTTGGACTGCGCACCGAAGCGGGCCACCACCGCCACCTCTACGTCGGGGTAAAGGGCCCGAAGGATCGCCGTCGCCGTCGTTCCCAGGGAGCCAGCCCCGTACACGAGGGCCCTCCCGCCTTTGGGCGGAGGGTGGCGGGTTATCGCATGCAAGGAGACTGCGAAGGGATCGGCGAACACCGCCCTCTCGTCAGGAATCGAGTCGGGCACGGGGAAGAGCATCGAATGGTGCGCAGGCATCAGCTCGGCGTAGCCTCCCGTCGCGTCGCTGGACACGCCCGTATGGATCCCCGCGCTGATGGTTCCCGCGTCGAAGCTATGGCAAAGGCTGTAGTCGCCCGTCTCGCAGGAAGGGCAGATCGGTGAGATTCCCCGGGGCCCGCAAGACAGCCAGGGGTTGAGCACGACGCGCTGCCCCACCTCCAACCCCGTGGCGTCGGCGCCCAGCTCGACCACGTCGGCCACGACCTCGTGGCCCATAACCTGGGGGAACGAACAAAAGCTGGCCATCGCGTTGTCAGCCTCGTTCTCGCCGAAGTCGAGGAGGATCTGCTTGGAGTCCGAGCCGCATATGCCGGTCAGCCGCGGCTTGGTCACCACCCAGTCCGGGCGGAGTGGTTTTGCGTCCTCCACCTCGAGCAGGTCTACCGGGGTGCGGGCCAGGTTCTTGACCAGCTGGTTGGCACCCTCGGGGACTTCAAGCGTCTGGTGCTTGACACCGAATACGAGTGCCTTCATGGCCGCTGCCTCCCTTGGAAGCGCTCTATGGACTGGGCTGTTGCTGGGAGCGCACCCACTCGACGGTTCCCGCGAGGAACGTGCCTACATCCTTGCTCCGCCCCGCCGCCAGATCGGCGAACCACTCCGGGTAGTAGAGCTCAAAGGTCCCCGCGTCCAGCTGACGAAGGATCGCGTCGGCCAGCTCCCGGGGAGGGATGGGCTCGAGGGCGGCGATGGGCGGCTCGTTGTCCGGAAGGTGGAACAGCTCTGTGTCGACGACGCCTGGGTTCACCGTGTGGACCTTGACGGGCGTGTCCCCGAGGTCCACCGCCATGCTCTCCGACCAGAGTGTCAAGGCCCCTTTGCTGGCGGCGTAGGCGGCCTCATGGGGTGGTCCTAAACGGGCGGCCACCGAAGAGATGTTGACGATACGGCCCTCACCTCTCTCCAGCATGCGGGGGAGGAGGGCAAGGGTAAGCCTCACCGGTGAGAAATAGTTGATCCCCATCACCGACTCCACGACATCGGGCGTGAGGCCGAGGACGTGCCGACGTTTGGGGACGCCCGCATTGTTGACGAGCACGTCGATGCCGCCCATCTCATCGTCGGCCTTGCGAGCGAAGTCCCCCACCTCGTCCAGCTTCGACAGGTCGACTTCCCACATCCGTGACTCTGGGGAGCTCCTCCGCAGGTCGGCGAGGACACCTTCGAGGCTGGCCTTGCGCCGGGCGCAGATCCCAACGGTGGCGCCCGCCTCCGCCATGGCCTTGGCAAGTGCCGCACCGATGCCCGACGATCCACCCGTCACCAGGACCGTCTTGCCCGACACCGCTCGCGACGTCATCATCGCCCTCCCAGGCCGCCTGACATAGCCGTCAGTGTAGGTGGCACGCACACCGCTAGCTCATGCCTACCGGAGAATCAGGAGGTCGCGAAGGGCCGCGATAACGTGCCGCTTCGATGGAGACCGGCCTAGAGGAGGCGATCGAGCGCCACACGCGTCCGGGGGACACCGTCCAGGTCGTGCTCGGGCACTGCCGCTGGACCGCCGCCGCCAGGCAGCTTGCTCGCCACTACTGGCGATCGAATCCAGGGTTCACCTTGGTGATGCTCAGCCTGGGATCGATGGGAGCGCTCTTCTTCGAGGGGGGCCTGGTCCGCCGGGTGGTAACCACTTATTCGGGCGACAGCTTCCCCACGTACACCCCCAACCCCGTGTTCCAGGGCGGTTACGCGGCCGGTGACGTCGAGGTGGAGAACTGGTCGATACTGACCTTCACCCAGCGGCTCGAAGCGGCCGCCCGGGGCTTGCCGGCCGCCACCACCGGCTCCCTAAAGGGCTCCTCCATGGCCGGGAATCGGGGCTATGAGGTCGTGGACACCCCCTTCGGCGAGCTGGGCCTGCTGGCGCCGTTGGCTCCCGACGTCGTCCTACTTCACGCGCCGCTCGCAGACCGAGAGGGCAACGTGGCCATGTCGGGTCCGCTGATGGAGGGGGTGTGGGGAGCGTGGGCCGCCCGCCGCGGCGCGATAGTCACCGTCGAGGAGGTGGTCGACGAGATCTGTCCCTGGGGCCATGCGGTGCAGATCCCCTCCCATCGCGTGCTGGCAGTGGTCGAGACCCCCTTCGGGGCTCATCCGGGTGGCATGTTCGCTCCGGGACTTCCCGTTCAGAGCTATGGCGAGGACATCCCCTTCTGGGTTGAAGCCCGGGACGCCACCAGGGGAGATTTTGAGTCATGGGCTCGTTACTGGGCCCTGGAGCCGGCCACACAGGAGGACTACCTGAAGCGCCTGGGCACCGAGCGACTGGACTGGTTGCGCGCCAGATCGGACCCAACGTCCTGGCACGAGGATGCCGAGGCCCATCCGGTCGACGAAGCCGGACCGGTCACAAAATGGGAGGTCGCCGCGGCGATCGGCGCGCGCGAGGTCGAAAGCCGAATCTCGGTCCTCGCTGCCGACGCCGTGCTCGCCGGCGCCGGGGTGGCGAACCTAGCCGCGTGGGTCGGAGTCGCTCGAGCACGCGCGGCAGGGAGCGAGGTGAAGCTCACCGCCGAGCTGGGACTCTGGGGCTACACTCCCACGCCCGCGGATCCTTACATCTTCAACCACCGCGTGTTCCCCCGCACACCGATGCTCTCGGACGCGAGCCAGGTGCTCGGCATGATCGTGGGCGGCCCGGGGACCACCACGATCGGCTGCCTCGGAGCCGCGCAAGTGGACAAGGCCGCCAACATCAACTCCACCCTGATACCCGGTGGTCCTTTCCTGGTGGGCTCGGGCGGCGGCAACGACGTGGCGAGCAGGGCCGCCGAATGCGTGGTCATCACCGCGGCCGGCCGCCACCGGCTCGTGGACCGCGTGGGCTATGTGACGAGCCCGGGAGGCTCGGTGCAGACCGTCGCGACCGAGCGGGGGCTTCTCCGGAAAAGGGACGGGGAGCTATGGCTGGCCGCCGTGACGAGTGGCCCCGGGTCCGTGGACGAGAGGGTCCGAGCCGCCGTCGAGTCCTGCGGGTGGGACCTCAAGGTGGACCGTCAGGTCGAGCGGCTTCCAGAGGTGACCAAGGACGAGGCGATCGCCCTGCGCCGCTTCGACCCGGAGGGCTTGTTCCTCTCGGACTGACCCGGGAACTTGCTCTCTGAGTGACCCGTCTCCACCCGTGCTCGGGTGCCCGACAGCTCACATGGGGTTCTTTCGAAGGTAGCCGTATATGCCTGCGAAGCTCTTGTTGACCTCTTCGGGAAGCTCGTGGACATGGCCTAGGGCGCGCGCTCCCCACGTGATCTGGGCGCTGCGCTCGACGAGGGCGGTCACGTGCAGAGCCTTGGCGGGACTAGGGCCAACGGCCACCATTCCGTGGTTGGCGATCAGGGCCGCGGAACGCCCTTCCAAAGCCTTGACAGCGTTCTCACCGACGTCGGCGGTGCCGCTCATCGCGTAGTCGGTGACCCTCACGTCCCCACCTACGAACACGGTGAACTCGTCGATGCTGGCGGGGATGCCCTCATGAGAGATCGCGAACATGGTCGCGTAGATCGGATGCGAGTGGATCACCGAGCCCACGTCGTCGAAGGCCTTGTAGGCCGCCAGGTGCAGCAGCTTTTCCGAAGAGGCCGACTGGTGCCCTTCGAGCTTCTCGCCCTCGGGATCGATGACCACCAGATCCTCCCGAGTCATCCTCCCGTAGTCCACGGAGGTCGGGGTGATGCAGACGTTCCCGTCTTTCATGCGAGCCGAGATGTTCCCGGCGGTACCTTCCACCAGGCCCTTCGCCATCATCTCCTTGGCCGCCGCTAGCACGGCGTCCTGTGCGGCCTCGACGAACCTCACACGAACAACCTCCTGGACCCTGGCCCGCGCCCCGGGCCTGGGTCATACTTACCCAGGATGACGCTCGTGTCATATTCGTGATGTCCATAGCAAGGGTCTTGGCAGCGCAGAGAGCAGCACGAGAGAGGTGACGTGGTGAGCGACGGATCGGTGGTCGGACCCGACGTACCCAACCCCTATCCAATTTGGGAGAAGATCCGCCGCGGTCCCGGCGTAGTGCGCATGGAGGGAGGGGCGATCGAACGAGCGACCGAGCGCGAGGCCTACTGGGTCACCCGATGGGAAGGGGTGGAGGGGGTGCTCCGGGACGGCTCTTCCTTCTCGTCCTCCATCAACTACGAGACCATGGGCCCGGTCATGGGCAAGGTGATCCTCGCCATGGACGGTGATCAGCACAGGCGATACCGCGACCTCGTTGCCAAGGCGTTTCGAGCATCCAGCCTGGAGCGCTGGGGTGACGAGCTGATTCGCCCGACGGTCCATGCCTTGATCGACCGGATAGCCCCCCTTGGCAAGGCCGATCTTGTTGCAGACCTAACCCATGCCTACCCCGTCCAGATCATCGCGTGCATCCTGGGGGTCCCCGTCGAGGACTACGCCCAGTTCCAGCGGTGGGCCGAGGACATCAACTACGGACCAGAGGACTTGAAGCGGAGCAAGGCCGCTTCGAAGGCCATGCGCGACTACTTGACCCCGATAGTGGAGGACCGAAGGGCTCGTCCCAGCGGCGACCTGATCAGTGAGATCGTGACTGCCGAGGTCGACGGTCAGCGCCTGGACGACGAGCACATCTACGGGTTCTTGAGGCTGCTGCTCCCCGCGGGAGCCGAGACAACCTACCGGATGCTCGGAACCTGTCTACTGGCGCTGCTGACCCACTCCGACGCCGTGGAGCGCGTGCGCAAGGACCGCACCCTGGTGGCTGCTGCCATCGAAGAGAGCCTCAGGTGGGAGACCTCCGTCACGATGGTCAACCGCCTCGCCACGTCGGATGTCGAGGTGGACGGTGTGACAATCCCCGAGGGCTCCTCCGTCCTCGTGTCGCCGGGATCTGCCAACCACGACGAGTCTCGCTTCGAGGACCCAGGCGCCTGGGACATCGACCGGCCCCAGCGCCCCCATGCGGCCTTCGGAACGGGCCGTCACCAGTGCTTGGGCATGCATCTGGCCCGATTGGAGCTACGGATAGCACTCAACGCGGTGCTCGACCGCCTGCCCGGCCTTCGCTTGGACCCGGAGCACCCGACCCCGTCTGTCAAGGGCTTCGCGTTCCGGTCACCCCCGGAGCTCCACGTCGTGTTCGACGCAGCGTGACAACACGAGTGACCCCAGCCCCGAAGTCAAATTGACCATCGGCTTCGGATTCTCGACAATCTCGGCATGCCGCAGACGCTGCAACGCGGGCTCCTTTTGCTCGCATTGGCGACGGCGCCTGCTCTAGTGCTCGTTTCGTGCAGCAGTGCCGGCACTGGCGGCTCGACTTGGGGGGAATCGGAAGGGGTCACCTCGAAGACTGTTGCTGTTGGTGGCATGGCGGCCAGCACAGGGCCATCCGGTAATCAGTTCCGTCCGATATTTGGGGCGGTCCAAGCGTATTTCGACATGGTCAACGCACACGGTGGAATCGATGGACGAAAACTCGTCTATCCCTACAAGCGCGACGATCAAGCGCGGCCGGACGTGGATCTCCAGCAAGCAAAGGACTTGGTGCAGCAAGATCACGTCTTCGCGGTGGTAGGAATTGCGACGCCGTACTTCGCCGGTGGCGCGTATCTGGGTCAGAACCACATCCCCACCTTTGGCTTGAACATCAATCCGGAGTTCGCCAACTACCCGAGCAGCTTTGGCGACAACGGTTCGTACTTGAGCCCTAACCAGCAAAGCCCAGTTCAAGCGTGGCTGGCGCAACATGTTCACGCCACGAGGGTTGGAGTGATCGGCTATGACGACCCGCAATCTATGGCCTGCGGGAAGGGCGCAGTGACTACTTTCAACAAATTTCACCTGGACACTGTTCTCCAGGAGGCCAGCCTCCCTTTCGGCACGAGCGACATGAGTGCTGTAATTCAGAGGCTCCACGATTCACGCGCCCAGGAGGTAGCCAGTTGCATGGACGCCGCAGGTAGCGCTTCTCTCAGTCGAGGTCTCGAGGCAGCAGGTCTATACAACCAAGTTGCGCAGTATTGGTCTACTGGTTACGACATGAACACTCTGGCCCACTTCGAGAACCAGATGCAGGGAGTCTACGTCTCCGACAGAAATGTCCCATATCTTCACGGATACACCAAGGGCATGGATCAGTACCTCGACGCAATGGCCGTGGAGCACCTTAATGTTGGCGATGTCACTGCTGCCGGTTGGATCGCCGCCAGCCTGTTCGTCACGGGCTTGAAGATGTCTGGGCGGAATCTGACCAGATCAAACCTTATTCGGAACCTCAACACGCTAACGGACTACACCGCCGATGGTATGACAGTGGGGATCGACTGGACGCAACAACACACGAGCCCCGCAGCTACTGACTGCTCAACGGTACTTCAAGTTCGAGGTGATGCTTTCGTTCCTATCAACGGACCCCTGCCGAGGAATCCCTATCTTTGCTTCGGGGGAAGCAGGGCCACGACATATCCCGTGGCTTTTCCCGAGCCGGGTAACTTCTTCAGCGGTTAGGCCGGAGGTCTACTCAGCCAGTACTCAGGCAGGGGCTCCGGGCAGGAGGTCCTCAATGACCCCGCCAACGTCATCTACGGGACCCTCGCTGATCACGTGACCCTGCTTGAGTAGGACAGCCCGGTCTGCCAGGTCGAGCGCGCGCCCGACGTGTTGCTCGACGACGAGAAGTGTCGTGCCTGCCTGGGCAATCTTCCTGAGAGTCGTGAACACCTCGTCGACAATGATCGGTGCTAACCCGAGGGATAGTTCATCAACGATCAGGAGGCGAGGAGGGTTGGCCAGTACTTTGGCAAGCGACAGCATGCGCTGTTCACCGCCCGACAGCGTTCCCGCGCTCTGTGCTCGTCGTTCGCCGAGCCGAGGAAACTGCTCAAAAGCTCGTTCGAGTGCTTCGCCCATGTGCTTTCTGCCCAAAGATTGCCGGAACACCAGCGCCAGGTTCTCTTCGACTGTCAACGACGCGAAGACCGAACGACCCTCAGGAGCGTGGGCGATGCCGAGTCGAGCCAACTGCCACGTCAACCTGCCGGTAGCGTCCTGGCGGTCGAAGCGGAGGTGTCCAGAGCTGATCGGTACAAGACCCGTAACTACTCGGGCGATGGTTGACTTTCCTGAGCCGTTGGGCCCTAGGAGTGCCACTACCGACCCTTCTGGCACGGTGAAGGATACGTCGAAGAGGGCACGAAAGGCCCCGTAGGCGGTAGACACATTCTCCAGCTCGAGTATTGGCGGGGAGCTGCCGTTGACGCTGACCTGTTGATCTTGGATCACGGGACTTGACCGAGATAAGCACGTCGGACACCAGCATCAGAGAGCACTTCGTCGGTGGGCCCCGTAGCCAGCAACATTCCGAAGTCAAGAACATAAAGGCGCGACACCACGCGCTGCACCATCTCTAGATCGTGCTCGACCAGAAGGACTGCTGTACCTCGCTCCGTTCGCACTCGATTGAGCACCTCGCTCAAGCGTAGTGCCTCCATCTGGTCCAGGCCAGAGGAGGGCTCGTCGAGGAGCAGAAGCTTCGGCCGGGTGATAAGTGCTCGTCCTAGCTCGACCAATCGGCCGTGTCCTAGGCTCAATGACTCGATTGGAAGGTCAGCCATGCCATCGATCCCGAGCAGGGCGATCACCTCTTGAGCCTCCGCCTGCTCAGTCGCGGTGGGGATGCCCTTGTTCACCAGATCCTTCCAGAGCGCACCTCCGCCGTCCCGGACTCTTTCAGCTACGAGCAAATGCTCTCTTGCACTCATCTCGGAGAAGAGCTCGATTCGCTGGAACGTGCGACCAATTCCGAGTCGTGCGCGCTGGTAGATCGCCATGCCGTCGAGATCATGACCATCGAAGGCCACCGTTCCGGTGTCCGGCCGCTCGATGCCCAGGAGGCAATTGAACAGGGTCGTCTTACCAGCTCCGTTGGGCCCGACGAGTCCAACCGCCTCGGCTGGGTCGACAGACAGGGACAGCTCCTGGAGTGCAGTGATTCCACCGAAGCTCTTGGAGATGTGTTCGGCAGCCAGCAACGGATGGCCATCCTCTCGGTGAACCCCTGTCGAGCCGTAGTTTTGCGCTGCTCCAGGCGCCACTGGAAGCTGATTCGACGCTTGCGTAGCGAGCGTTGTTCCGAGAGCCCGATCGAGACTGCTTGTCTGCTGCGCGCTCACACCCACGAGAGGTCCGAGCTCACTCGCGGGCGCGCTCACCCCGGCTGCTCCTGCCTCTGCTCCAGCTAGTCCTGTGTCGACACCTGCTACTTGTTCCGGCACGGCTCGGCTCCGCAGCTTGTCAATCCAGCCCGAGATGCGCAGCAGAATGCGCTGCTTGTTGTACTCTGCAAGACCTTCACTATGCCGAACGTAACCCAGGATCCCGAATCCGAAGAGCAACTGGGGTAGTTGAGCCCAACGGCCTTGGATCAAGGTGCCAAAGACGAAGGTCGTGAGAGAGAAGAACAATCCGGCGAAAAAGGCATCCTCCACGCGGCGTGATCCCGTGGTCAGTAGGACGAGGACGAAAGCGAGGGAGAAAATATAGTAGAAGCTGTACGGGTCGATGAACTGGGGAGGTGGTGCGTTCGACGCGTACAGCGCACCGCCGACTGCTGCAATGCCTGCCGAGAGGGCGAAGACCGTAAACTTGGACCTCGCCGGGTTGATGCCAATGGCGTTGGCGGCGATCTCACTTCCTCGTAGCGCGGCAAGGAACCTCCCGACTGTGCCTCTTCGCACGAGGACCACTATCCCCGAGAGAATTCCAAAGACGGCCAGTACCATCACGAAGTAAGAGCGCTGGCTGGTAGCGAGGTTGAACGGGCCGACCTGCGGTCGTGGTATCGGTAGTAGTCCTGGAGCCCCGTGGTTGACCCACTCCAGCTGGAAAATGAGATTGTCAGCCATCACTGCAAAGGCGAGGGTGGCGATAGTGAGATAGAGGCCTGAGAGTCGCAGCGCAGGTATGGCGATCAGAGTCCCGGCTGCAGCGCCGACGACGCCCCCAGCAATCATGCCCCCGATGAACGAAATGTGCAGGTGAATGGCGAGCAGGCCAGTTGTGAACGCGCCAATACCGGCAAAGCTCACCTGGCAGAGCGACAACTGCCCGCTCAAGCCTGTAAGTACGACGAGGGACAAAAAGATCGTCGCCACGGCGATGCCTTGCGACATCACCGTGACCCACCGGTCCGACAAGATGAAGAGAGTCAGGACTACGACGGTGATGATCGGAATCGGGAAGGAGACTCTATTCAGCCAGACCAGGCTGCCCCGTTCCTCGGGCTTCACCCGGCTCGCAGGAGGAGGCTCACATCCCGCTAGCGGGTCCGCAATCTCTTTCGTCCGCTTGCGAATCGGAGGCCAGAACAAGAGTAGGAGGACCAAGACGATGAAGGGGAAGGAAGGACGCAGCTCGCGGGCAAAAGCGCTACCTAGCGGCAAGAAGCTTGTCATCGCGTTCTGTAAAACGCCGAGCAGCACGCCTCCTACAAAGGTCATCGGGAGGGAATACAGCCCTCCGAAAGCGGCAGCCGCCAAGGCGGTTACGAGCAGATAGGTCAGCTGAATGGGGTCGACGTTGTTCTGGAGTGGAGCGATCAACACCCCGGCTAAACCCGCCAGAAGGCTCGAGAGCATCCAGGCGAACGTGCTCACTCGCTGAGAATCAATCCCGGCCAACTCGACCATGCGAGGACTTTCCACAACGGCGCGCATCTTGAGACCGATCGCGCTGTAGCGGAACAAAATGGTGAGTAGGACGACCACAAAGACGGTAACGCCGATCGTCATAAGCTGGTTGAGGTCTAGGTGGATATCAGCACCGAGGTGGTACACGGGAGGTGTCTCGTTGCGGGCGATGCCTGGGGTCAAGTAGGGCGGTGCCTGGTGTGCACCAGCGCCCCAGAAAAACTGGACGATTGGCGGTATGCCGACGAGGAGGCCGATGCTCGTGGCGACCTTGGCCGTGGTTGTGGCGGAATGCATGAAGCGGAACAGACCTCGGTCAAGGAGCAGGCCGATGAGCGGACCCACCAAGAGCACCGAGAACGCGAAGCCGGCCAGCTTCGGCCAACCGTGCTGGGCGACCGTCACGTAGTATAGGGCCGCCGATACATAAGCTTGGGCTCCGAACGCCAGGTTGAACACCCCGGTCGTCTTGTAGATGAGGACCAGACCGATGGCAACGAGGGCATAGACACAACCGGCGGGAATCCCCCCGATCGAGTATGTGAGGAAGCTCACGACTCGGGCCTGTTGTTTAGCTAGGAAGAATAGGTTTCGCGGGCGCGGGGGGCGTCAGTGGCGAGTCGAAGAACGCACTCTCTCCGGCTGACCCACCTGGGAAGGGAACGGGATTGTTGGTCGTCGCATTTGGAGCCGCGAAGCAAACGTAGGGATCTTTCCCCTGGCCTAAGACCGGCACGAAGGTGCCGTGCTGCACCTGATAGTTGGCATTGCAGTCAACCGGACCGTTTCCCGTGTGCTGGGTCTTCCAGTCCACGCCAGCGAGTATGTGGTTTCCGGTCCAGTCCGTCATGTTGTTGAGCACGTGCACGAGACCCGAGCGGGTCACGTTGCGGCCGAGCTGCTGCAAACCGGAGGCGAAGAGCTGGGCATTGAGCCATCCGGCGAGGGTTACGTCGCCGACGGGATAGTTGTTGGCTGCCATGGCATCGAGGTACTGATCCATTCCCTTCGTGTACCCGTGGAAGAAGGGCACATTTCCCGCCTCGGTCACGAAGAACACCCCCTCCATCGACGGGGCATTCGCCTGAAGCGTTACCTGGTCACCTCCGTTCGCCCACTCTTGCGCGACGCCGTTGTAAGCGCCCGCCTCCTGCAGGCCTTGGCTGATGGCCTTGTTCCCCCCAATGTCCATGCAGGTCCCGATGAACTTGGCTCCGGAGCTCTTGAGCCTCTGGATGTCCCCCGCTACGTCGTTCGAGGTAACGCCGGGAGGGAGACTGGAGTCGTCGATGACGACCTGGGAGCCGAACTGACTCAGGGTGTTC
Organism: uncultured Actinomycetes bacterium; assembly: GCA_963736925.1. Classification (GTDB taxonomy): domain Bacteria; phylum Actinomycetota; class Acidimicrobiia; order Acidimicrobiales; family CAVTQP01; genus CAVTQP01. Next base: position 1,924,033 of record CAVTQP010000003.1, on the reverse strand, counting down.
TTGAAGCCCTGAGCGCACTGGGCCGACTGGGAGATCGAGTATGCGAACACTCCCACCTTGTTCGTGTTGATGACGTGTTGGGAAAGCCAGCTGAGGAACGGCCCAGGGTGGAGGTAGTTGTTATGGGAACCGTTCTGTCCGAACAAGCTGGGATAGGGGGACCACTGGGGGTTGATGTTGTAACCAAAGGTGGGGATGTTGTTCTGCCCGAGATAAACGCCGCCGGTGAAGTCGATGACTGCTACCCCCACCGCTGCGAAGACATGGTATTGGTTCACTAGAGCTTGCGCCTGAGTGACGTCCAGGGACGCGCTCTGTTGGTCGTCCAGGTTGGCTACGTAGTTGAGCTTTCGTCCGTTCACGCCTCCATTGGCATTGACCATCTTGAAGTAAGCCTGCACACCCTGGGAGACGGGGCTGAACTGATTGGTGAGCGCCCCTGTCTGGGAGCTCATACCGCCGACATCGATATGGTCGCTGAACACCCCGGCGGTGTCGCCGCCAGGGGTCGTGCCCGCGGTCGACGCATTACCGCAGGCTGCAAGGGCGAGCGCCGGAAGAGAAACGAGTAGGGCTAGGGACAGCGAGCGAGCGAGCAGGCGACTCATGGCGTCAACGAACTCCGAGACTCAAGCTGCATCGACAATGACATGGTTGCGGCGGCAGCTTTGAGGCGAGCACCGGGTCAGCAGCCCTGAAGAGGCACGTTGTTGTTCCCAAGGGTCAACAGCGAGCAGATGGTTACCTTTGCCACCACCCACTTGCCGTTCTCATAGACGGCGTATCCGGTGTTGTTCGCAATCAGGGCCGACCCGTTAGTTCCCAGAATCGAGTACGTCACCTTGGCGCACGGGTGCGGTAGCCCGGCGGCCTGGCACTGACTGGCCGTAGGGAAGGTCACGGCAGAAACAGTGGCACCAGTTGCCATCTTGGCCAGCTGTGAGTTCAGCTCCTTCGAAAGCCCGGTCTTGAGTGAGTTACCGTTCTGGATAACGGCAACCTTAGAGTCGACAGTGGGGTTGGCCAGGTTGAAGAGCGTCGCATAGGCGCTGGTCACCTGCTGCGTGGCGGTGGTCTGGTTGAGAGCGGTCGTCGGCGTGGTCGTCGTCGAGCTAGACGTGTTCGATGACCCGCAGGCAGCCAGCAGGAGAGTGAGAGCACCCACCAGAGTGAACACAGCGCTTGCAACAGAGACCCTAAGCCCTGCGGGTTCCGACCTCGAACTCAGCACCATGCCTTGTCCCCCTCTGTCCTCGGCAGCCCCCAACCGCTGCTTTTTCGCACAATCCTTCTGGTCGGAGCCTGCACCCTGACGACAGGGTCAGGCAAGTATAGCCCGTGCCAATCTCCATGACCATGGCACCCTCCGGGGCTGGCTCGTCCTTGGAGAGCTCGCTGGCCGGACAGTCGAGACAACGATGAACCTCTTTTCGCCGGATCCACCTCTTGGTGAATCTTGGTCCACAACGGCCCAAATGGGCGGGTCGGATCATTGATGCGGAAGAAACCGAGTTGGATCCCCGGTGGTTGCAGCATTGCGGAACGTGTTGCCTCAGTCCCTCCAACCTCAGGACCAAACGGCCGCGGCATTCGTTCTCGCGGCTGCTTCGAGCAGTCAGCGTGTGGAATAAGAGGTCCACCCTCCGGTCGCCCAGTCGGCTCAGTTGAGGCATGTGAATCGTGGATGGGGGACATGCGTCACCTCCCCCCTCTGGTCTCACCGGCCGAAAGTATGACATGGCCGTCATACGGGGCGCTAGCCCTTGATGCCGGGCTAGCCTGCCGCTTCATGGGACTACTTGACGGAAGAGTGGCAGTTGTCACCGGCTCTGGTCGGGGCATAGGCCGGGAGATAGCCGTCTGTCTGGCCTCGGAGGGCGCCAGAGTGGTGGTCAACGACGTCGGGGCGAGCCTGGAGGGCAGGGGAAACGAAGAGGATCCCGCCGCCCAGACGTGCAAGGACATAGAGGGCCTTGGAGGAAGAGCCGTTCCTAGCTACGAGTCGGTAACCGAGTTTGGAGCCGCCAGCCGGATCATCCAGTCGGCAGTAGACAATTTCGGCAAGATCGACATCCTCGTGAACAACGCCGGGATCATCCGGGACCGGACGCTTCTGAAGATGGAGGAGCAAGATTACGACGCGGTAATCGACGTTCACCAAAAGGGGACCTTCAACTGCACTCGCCACGCGGCTCCCCTGATGAAGGATGCCGGTTACGGCAGGATCGTCAACATCACGTCTTCCGCGGGTCTCAGGGGCAATTTCGGGCAGACCAACTACGGTGCCGCCAAGGCGGCCCTCATGGGCATGACATTTGTGTGGGCGCTCGAGCTGGGCCGCTACGGGATAACGGTCAACGCCGTTGCACCATCGGGCGCGACGCGCATGACCGACGGTCTCTACCGGGGTGCGCAGCCACCGCCCGACCAAGATCCAGCATTGAACGCTCCGCTGGTGGCATTCCTCGCGTCAGAGGACGCCGGATACGTGAACGGTCAGGTGATGGGACGGACCGGCTACGCGTTCACCATCTTCCAGACACCTCGACAGGTCGCTGCCATGTGGAGCGAGGGAGGTTGGACACCGACGGCGGTGGCGGAGCATTTCCACGAGGTGCTCGGGCAGCATCTCCAGCCGGTAGGGATGCCCGCCCACCCGCTGTTGGGCAAGAAGGACTGAGCGGGCCGGCTACAAGCCGACGATGACCGAGCAGGTCGGCCACTGACCCCAGCCAGATCGGGCCTGGAGCTGAGTGGCCGCTTGGTCCTGGACGGCGGGCGCCGCCTGGCTGGGCAAACCGGAGTAGCCGAGGCTCTGCCAGGTCGACGGCGACATCTGGTAGGCGCCGTAATAGCCGTTGCCGGAGTCTGTCGCGTAGTTGCCTCCTGACTCGCAGCGGCGTAGCGCGGCCAGATCCGAGGCCATGGAGCCCGTCGGAGGGGGAGGCCCGACCACCCTTGACAGACCATTGGGCACCGGTTGTCCCTGCGCGGGACCACCGGACGACACGCTCGCGACCGACGCGAGGCGGTGCCCTTGCTGGTTGTGCGCGGAGGCGGCCGCAGCTCGTTGGGCTGCCTCGTTCTGCGCCACGAGGGTGGCGATCTGAGCGTTCAACCCGGTCAAGGTGGACTGCGCCGCCGACACCTCTGCGGTCGCCGCCTGCTCGGAGTGCGCCAAGCTCGAAGCAGCGTCCTGCTCCGCCTTGCGAGCGTCGGCGAGTTCGGCCTGGCGAGCGCTCAAAGCCTGCCTTTGAAGATGCAGCCTGTCGATCACGTCTGCGGTGTCGCCAGCCGCGATCTTGGCGTACTCGTGCCGCACGAGCATCTGGTCCGGCTTGGAGTCGACCACGGCGGAGATCGACTCGACCGACCCGCCTTGAAGATATGCGGTCAGCGCTTGAGCGTGAAGACTGGCCTCAGTGGAGGCGACCTGGCGCTCCACTTGAGCGAGCTGCGCTTGAGCGTCAGCCAGTTGCTGATTGGTCTGGTTGACTCGCTGCTGTGCCTGAGCGTACTGGGCATCCAGTGCGTGGATCCTTGAAGCCTGCGCGGCGATCTGCGAAGCCAGCTGCGCGGCCTGGGCCTGCAGGGAGCTCGTGCTCGCCGGGTCAGCCAGGGCAGGGCCGGCAAGCAGCGACGACGAGATTGCACAGGCGGTGAGCCAGCTCGTGAACAGCGCCAGGAGGCGCAAGCGCGCGACAGACGGGCAGCGCGCTAGTACACGCGTAACAAAAAGGGGACAGAAGCGTGGTGATCGCACTCCGTATACAGACTCGCACCGCTGTGCTGCGAAAAGCAACTCCATCGGATGCCCAGGCGCGAGAGCGACCACTGATCGTGACTTCGGGCCCTACCGTTTCGCAGCGATCACCCTGCTGAGCTGGTTGACGACACTCCCGGAACAACCATCACCTTGCCTGGGATCTCACCTGCGTTGAGACCCATCATGGCGTCCAGCAAACCGTGAAGGGTTACATCGGAGCGCTCGATCAAGAGATCCGTCGGCAACGCTCCTGAGCAAAGCAGATCGATCGCCCGTTGGAAGTCTCCTTCCCAGTACTCGTTCGAGCCGGTAATCACCAGCTCGTTTAGAAGGATGCGGTTGGGATCGAACTTCGGCCTGCCCATGCCGGCTCCGACGAGGACAAGCCGGCCGGCGCGACCTAGCTGATAGACAGCGGTCTCCTGGGCGACAGCGTTGCCTGAGCACTCGAGGACCGCGTCGAAAGGCGAATCAACCAGGTCCATCGGCATCCGTGGCCTCGTCAGCCGGTCGGGCGCGACTGTCGCCGTGGCGCCCACCGCGCGAGCGAGGTCGCGGCGAGCTTGTCCGGGTTCGCTCACCACTATGTCCTCGATGCCCCAGGCGTTCAGGACCACTACGACCAAGAGGCCGATGGGTCCTGCGCCCGAGACCAGCACCCTTTGCCCCGGTTCGGCCCCTGCGGTCGCGCAGGCGTGCACCGCCACGGCCAGCGGTTCGCTGAGGGCCGCCTCGCGCAGGGACAGCCCGTCAGGCACCCGTAGAAGACTGTCGGCGCCCGCTCGCGTGAAGCGGGCGAACGCGCCGCCGCCCCCGGGTGAGGTCCCAGGGGTTCCCCGGTGCTGGCAGAGGGACGGGCGCCCTGTTCGGCACAGCAGGCACTCGCCGCAGCCGTGTCCGGGACCACCGATGACGCGGTCACCGAGTTTCCATTTTGTGACCTCGTGGCCGGCGGCCGCCACGACACCGGACCACTCGTGCCCGCCTGTCGAACCCGGCCGGCCCCAGCCCTCGATGACGAAGTGAAGGTCGCTGCCGCAGATGCCGCAGTAGCTCACCTCTACCAAGACGTCGTTCGGGCCCAGGTCGGGCAGACCCACCTCCTCCACACGGAGATCCCCTTGTCCGTGGTTGACGGCGGCGAGCATGGTCCGGGCATTCGACGCCGGCTCGCGTCCCGCTCGGGCTGGGCACATCGGTTGTGACGGTACCATGACACCCACGTCAGGGGGAATGCGTGTGGAAGAGCGCGTCTTCGACAAGATGGTCGTGAGCACCGCCGACAACACAGCCGAGATGGCTGCCGCCGCGGCGGCCCGGGCAGCCGTTCAGCTACGTGACTCGATCGATGCAAGAGGATCGGCGAATGCCATGTTCGCCACCGGGAACTCCCAGCTGGGGTTCATCGACAAACTCGTGAGCATCGGTGACGTCGACTGGTCCAGGGTGGTCATGTTCCACATGGACGACTACGTAGGGATGGGGGCGGACCATCCTGCCGCCTTTCGCCGCTACATACGAGCGCGACTGGAGGAGCGGACGCATCCGCTGGAGACCCACTACATCGCCGGCGACGCCGCGGATCCCGACGAAGAATGCCGGCGCTATGCGGCTCTGCTGGACTCGCATCCCCTCGACCTGTGCGTGCTCGGCATCGGTGAGAACGGACATCTCGCGTTCAACGATCCTCCGGTGGCGAATTTCGACGATCCGCTCGACGTGAAGGTCGTCGAGCTGGACGCCCCCTGCAGGCGCCAGCAGGTTGGAGAGGGCCATTTCCGATCTGTCGAAGAGGTCCCCACCCATGCGATCACCGTCACTGTTCCCGCCCTGCTGCGCGCGCGAACGGTGATCGCGGTCGTACCCGAGATCCGCAAGGCGGCGCCCGTTCGTGACGCCCTCACGGGCCCGGTTCGCACGGCCTGCCCGGCCTCGATCCTCCGGACCCGGGACAACACGCACCTCTATCTCGACAAGGAGTCGGCATCGCTACTGCCTCCACTACCGTCTCTTCTACCGCCTCCGCCTCGGTGAGCGCTCACAGCCGCGTCTCTACGACCACCCCGAGATCACGTTCTAGATAAGCGACCTCGTTGTCGGTCTCGAAATACCGTCCTTGGACGTTGACGAGGTCCACCTCATCCATCAACGGGTACGGGCCCCAGTGCCACACGTGCAGGCCGAGGTTCGTGCCAGCCGTCCCGTCGCAGATGAAGGCTCTAATCGACGGCAGGTGCGCTTCGGTGCTGAAGTCCGGCTCGGGCGGGGCGACCACAAGGAGAGTGGGCTTGCCCCCGAGCGCGACCAGGGCCTGGGTTGCACGGTGGTGACGGTTCAGGTGGTCACAACGAAGGGGCCTCCGTTCATAGTGGAGGACGTTCAGATGGAAGACCTCCTCGCCCCTGAGCTCCATTTGCATGTCCCCTCGGTCGATCACCTCGCCGAAGGGCTCGAACGAGCTCCTCGTGAGCGGCTCTGCCTGGACGACGTAGGTCTTAGGATCTCCCATGTGACGGATCGTATCGACGCTCGCCTGGCCGAGCTGGGCTTGAGACTGCACGGTCCTCACAAGCCCCACGGCCCGCTGGACGCCGTGGTGGTCCACGACGGCATCGCCCGTACGTCGGGCCAGCTGCCCCGCATCGGCGGGAGGCTGACCTGCACGGGGGTGCTCGGAGAGGACGTGACGGTGGAAGAAGGGGCGGAGGCGGCTGCGGTGTGCGCCCTCAACGCGCTTGCAGTGCTCAAAGAAGAGCTAGGGAGCCTCGAGAAGATCGAACGCGTTCTGACCGTCACGGGCTTCGTCGCTTCTGCTCCGGGTTTCGACCAGCAGCCCGCCGTGGTGGACGGGGCCAGCCGGGTCCTCTACGAGGTCTTCGGGGAGTCCGGCCGGCACACCCGCTCTGCGGTGGGCGTGGCGGCGTTGCCCCGAAAGGGAGCGGTGGAGATCGAGCTCACGGTCGCCGTACGCTGAGCTCCATGGACGTCAGATCGATCGATGAGGTCTCTCCGACCGTGGAGCACAACGGGACCGTTCCCGTTTGGTGGCTGTTCAAGCCCCAAGAGATGAAGGAGGTGACCGAGGGCGGCCATCTGGAGCTGGTCAGCGAGTTCGAGGTCGAGGGCGGGGGCCAGGTCGACCCCCATGACCATCCCACTCACGAGTTCTACTACGTCACCTCGGGCCGGGGGATCATGGTGATCGAGGGAGAAGAGCGGGAGATCCGCCAGGGAGACCTCGTCCACATTCCGCCGATGGCGGTCCACAGCCTACGGCCGGTCAGCGCAAATGCAGGCATCCATTGCTTCTGCTTCGCTGTGGGCGTCAAGGGCGCGGGTCCCGTCAACTACACCGCGCACTGACGTATGCGGGACCCACGGAGGCGACCGGTCAACGGGCGCCCCTGGCCCAGGCGAGGCCCCCCGCCACGTGGCGGAGATAGGCGGGGGACTCCCAAGCGCTCGGGAAATGACCCAGGGCCGTGTAGAACACCCTTCCGTCTCCTTCCTCGAAGCACCATGAGAGGGGGAACCCGCACTCGGGTCTTCGCGCGCCCGGAGCCGACATGTCGAGGGGGTCCTCCCTCGCTTGAAGCAAGACATGCGCGTCGGCCCTCAGCTCGCGGAATAGATAGACCTCGTCCTTCATGCTCCAGCCGGCCCCCAGGTGGCTTGTCGCGGGATGGGAGCGGTCGAGGACGTCTATTTCGAAGTGTTGGGTCCACGGATGCCCGTCGAAGCGCGCACCCACGAGGCGCAGGTAGTCGTCCCAACCGTGGCAGGAGTCTGTCGCCGCGTGTAACGCCACGACGGACAGCCGACCTTCCCCAACACCTTCGAGGATGGCCGCGCGCTGGCGGTTCGTCCAGGGCGTCTCCCCTATGGTGAACAGCCCTAGCACCCCGGGTTGGCGCAGGTCCTTGGCCGACAGGCCCGCGACGTCCCTCACGTGCACGGGCTGCAGCCCTTCCATCAGCGCGAGCTCCGCGATCGCGGTCGCCGCCTGGTCGAGCACACCGTGGACGCCGGCCGGCCCGTCGAGGTAGGGCGCGACCTGAGAGACGAAATACAGACGTTCGACCGGCATCAGGCGATGGTAGCTGCAGACGGTGGCTGCGGACGTTAGCTGCGGACCGTGTGCTACCAGCCGGCCCCGTATCTCTCTCGATGGGTCTTTTCGTAGAAGGGGACGCGACGCGGTAGCCCGAAGGGTCGTGAGGGCCACCCGATGGGCACCACCGCCATCGGGCGCACATGGCGGGGTAGACCGAGCAGCCCCTGGAGGGGCCGTGGCGACGACGTGGCGAGGGTGGTCATGGCCGAACCGAGACCGAGGGCCGATGCGGCGAGGAGCAGGTTCTGGGTCGCCGGGTAGACCGAGGACGCCAACGTGACATCGAGGGCCATCTCGGCGTCACCACACACCACCACGAGCACGGGAGCCGCGGCGATGTCCCCCTTTGCTCCTCGGTCCACCTCGACGAGGAGCCGTGGCGGCAACCGTGGTTCCGAGAAGGCTCGCCCGCCCCCTTCCCACGCGTCGCGCATCATTTCGCCGATCCCCGCCCGCGTCTTCCCGTCCGTGACCACGATGAACACCCACGGTTGGCGGTTCTCGGCGCTCGGCGCGTGGGTGGCTGCCTCGAGGACCCTTTCGATCAGCTCCTGTGGCACGGGGTCGCGGGCGAAGCTACGACAGGCTCGCTGAGCGAAAACCACCTCGAATATGTCCGGCACCGTCGGGCGCCCCTACTGGAGAGGGTTGCGCCAGGCGGACCCTGCCGGGAAGCGTCCCCGGAGGATGTTGGTGCCGACGAAGTTCCTCTGCACCTCGACAGTGCCCGCACCGATGCACAAGCCGCGGATGTCGCGATAGGCCCGCTCCACGGGATATTCCCTGCTGTACCCGTAGCCACCCAACAGCTGGAGGGCTTCGTCGCACACGAACTTGGCGGCCAGGTTGGCCGCGGCCTTGGCCATGGCGGTCTCCATGGCGGGAGGGGTGCCGTGGTGACCTGCCATGGATAGCGCGCGCTGCAGCAGCAGCCGGGCACCTTCCAGCTGGATGGACATGTCTGCGATCTTCCATTGCAGCCCTTGAAGGTCCTTCAAGCGCCGGTCGCCGGACTTGCGGTCGTTCATGTAGGCGATGGCGTACTCGAGGGCCCCCTGGGCCGCGCCGATGCACATGGCCGCATTGCCACAGCGCTCGTGGTTCAAGTGGGCTAGCAAGGTGCGGAAGGCCTCCGAGCTGTCAGGGCGACCTTCCAGCAGTACGTCCTCCGGCTCCACCCTCACTCCGTCGAAGGCAAGCTCGGCCTCCGTGCAGCCGCGCAGACCCATCTTCTTGTGGATCCCGGCGACGCTCACGCCAGGCGCCTGCAGGTCCACGACCACCGCACCGATCCCCTTGGCATCCTGGCTGCCGGGGAAGCGGCACCAGACCAGGCAAGCGCTTGCCTTGTGCCCGCCCGTCACGTAGTTCTTGTAAGCCTCCAGGCGGTAACCGTCGTCTTCGGGGACCAGGTGGGCCCGCATGTAGTTCGCCGCCGAGCCCGCGTCCGGCTCGGTGATGCCGATGCAGAACAGGCCCTCTCCCGACGCGGCGGTCGGCAGCCATCTTTGCTTGATGGCGTCGTCACCGAGGTGCTCGATGGCGCGGGGGGGACCGTTGAAGATGAGCTGGCAGAGAATTGCCGAAGAGACGTCCACCCGGGCCAACTCCTCCAGGACGATCCCCGCCTCCACATCCCCGAGACCCATTCCGCCGTATGCCTGACCCACCGTGATGCTGAACAGGTCCGCCTTGCGCAGCGCATCCCACGAAGCCTGCGGAAACTCCTCGGTCTCGTCCCAGTGAGACGACATGGGGGCCAGCTCGCGCTCGGCCACATCCCGGGCGAGCTTTCGCAGAGCAGCCTGGTCCTCGTCCTCCTCGAAGGGCGTCATAGCTGTCCGGATGCTACCAAGGAGCCTCCCGCCTAGACTCCTGGCCCATGCAGGGTCGTGAAGCGGTGATCGTCGACGTGATCCGAACTGCCTTCGGAAAGCGAGGCGGAGCGCTCTCGGGTTGGCACCCGACAGACCTGTTGGGTTTCACCCTCAGATCTCTCCTCGAGCGGTCCCGCCTGGACCCCGAGATCGTCGACGACGTGGTCGGGGGCTGCGTGACCCAGTCCGGGGAGCAGGGAACGAACGTGACTCGCAACGCATGGGTGGCGGCCGGGCTGCCCCAGTCGGTTCCCGCCACGACCGTGGATCGTCAGTGCGGCTCGTCGCAACAGGCCATGCATTTTGTCGCCGCCTGTGTGGCGTCGGGTCAGTACGACCTCGCGATCGCGTGCGGCGTGGAGTCGATGAGCAGGGCGCCCATGGCTTCGAACGCCAGGGGAGGAACGGGTCCCTTCAGCCAGGCCTTCCTCGATGTGATCGACCACAACCTCTGGGCCCAGTTCCGCGTGGCCCAGGCCCTGGCGGATCGCTGGAAGATCACCAGAGAGGACATGGACGCCTTTGCACTCGAGAGCCACCGTCGCGCGCATGCCGCCACCCAGTCGGGCCACTTGGCCCGAGAGATCCTGCCTGTTCCGATCAAGGACGAGAACGCGAGCCTGACAGGCGAAGTGCTGGAACACGACGAGGGCATCCGTCCGGACGCGAACATGGACGCGCTGGCGAAGCTTCCGCCGGCTCAGTCCTGGGAGCCCGAGACGGCCCCCGACATCACGGCCGGTAACTCCTCCCAGATGACAGACGGCGCGGCGGCGATGCTGATAGCGAGCCGACAGACCGCCGAGCGGCTGGGGCTTCCGGTAAGGGCTCGATTTGCCCATTTCGCCGTCGGCGCCGAGGACGCGACGCTGGTCCTGTCCGCCCCCAATCCCGTGACCCGCAAGCTTCTAGCGCGCTCGGGGATGAGCATCGAGGACTTCGACGCCATCGAGTGCAACGAGGCCTTCGCCGCGATCGCCCTCATGTGGGCGCGGGAGTTCCTTCCGGACCTCGAGATCTACAACGCGAGAGGAGGGTCCATCGCGATCGGACACCCGCTTGGCGCTTCGGGGGTGCGGATCACGGCCACCCTCCTCAACCAGCTCGAGTCAACGGGCGGGCGCTACGGCTTCCAGACGATGTGCGAGGGAGGCGGCCAGGCCAACGCCACGGTGATCGAGCGCATGGGATGAGGGCTCAGCCGGTCGGCGTGGCCGAGCGCACCATGGCCGCCATGCCCTCGAGGAATGGGTCCGGGTCCGAGGTCTTCGACTCGACGAAGGCCTTCATGTCGGGCACGTAGTGCTCGAAACGGTCGCTCTCCATGGCTCCGACGATGCCCGCCGCCATCTCCCGAGCGGAGATCTTGGGTCCCCTGTAGAGCGGGTCGTCATTGCCCGGGAGATCCCAGATCTCGGTGTCGATCGGGCCGGGGTTGACCAATCGGACTTTCACACCGGTGTCCCAGAGGTCGACGGCCGTCGCCTCGCTCCACCCGCACAGGGCGAACTTGGAGGCTGAGTAAGCAGCTTCGTTGGCGTTGCCCAGGCGCCCCGCCACGCTCGAGACGTTCACGATCATCCCTCTCCCGCGCTCGATCATCCCCGGAAGGAGCGCCAGAGTCATCCTGGCCGGGGCCAGGAAGTTGACCCTCATCACCCACTCCAACGTCTCGTAGTCGAGCTGGGTCGTATGGCGACGCATCGGGACTCCGGCGTTGTTGACGAGCGCGTCCACTTGACCGAACCCCTCCAATGATTCCCGGGCGACTGTTTCGGCCAGGTCGACGTCGCCAAGGTCTGCTACCCACATTCGGGATTCCGGCTGGGCCGCCTTGCACGTCGCGAGAACCTGGGCGAGCCTCTCCTCCCTTCTGGCCACGATCCCTACGGCCGCTCCCCGCTCGGCGAGCATGAGAGCCAGCGCAGCCCCGATCCCCGATGATGCTCCCGTGACGAGCACCTTCGACCCTTGGATTCTCATAGAGCACTCCTCATCGAGCATTTCCTGGTTCTTCGCAGCGCCTCGGGCCGAGGCTATCGTCCATCCGGTGAGGGCCGAGGGCTGGTTCCGCCCACCCGAGGGCGGCGGCGATGCGGCGCCTGACCGAGCGGGCGGACGCGTCCTTTGAAGCTCGGAGTGGCCCTCGGGAGGCTCAACCCGCGTTACTTCGACGAGGTGTCAGAGGCGGCCGATCAGCTCGGCTACGAGTCGCTGTGGCTGCCCGAGCATCTGGTGCTGCCCGAGGAGATGAGCAGCTCGCCGTTCCCCGGCCAGCACCATCCGCCGGTGCCGCCCGATACGCCCGTGTTCGACGCCTTCGGCTACCTGTCGTTCCTCGCCGGTCGTACCTCGAATGTGCGGCTGGGCACCCACGTGTACAACCTCGCCCTCCGTCACCCCTTCGTGGCGGCGAGGGCGGTACAGACCCTCGACATCGTGTCGGAAGGCCGCGCGGAGGTCGGCGTCGGCGCCAGCTGGTTGGAGCAGGAATGGTCCGCCGTCCAACTGGACTTCAAAACGCGAGGGGCTCGTCTTGACGAGGCTCTGGACGTCTGCCGGCGCTTGTGGTCCGAAGAGGTCGTCGAGCACCACGGGAGGTTCTTCGACTTCACGCGTGTGAGATTCGAGCCCAAGCCCGTGCAGCGGCCCTGGCCCCCCGTCCTCATCGGAGGGGAGTCCGACGCCGCTTTGCGGCGGGCGGCGCGCGCCGGTGACGGATGGCTGGGGATGGGACACACGTTGGAGTCGATTTTGCGGCCTGTCGCCAAGCTGGACGAGCTTCGGAGGCGATACGGGCGAGTGGGTGACCGTTTCGAGGTCACGGTAGGTGGTTCTGCCGAGACCCGCGAGGACCTCGCCAGGTGGGAGGCGCTGGGTGTGAACCGGCTCATCCTTGCGCCGTGGACCCGGTCCGCCGAAGCCGTCGAGTCACTCCGTCGCACCGCCGACGCCTTGTTGAGCTAAGCGGGCCCCAGGATGAGGTCCGCAAGGTGCTGGCGATGATAGCCGGAGTACCCGAGCAAGAGGTCGTCCTGCTTGGCCCGGCGGTACAAGAGATGGGCGTCCACCTCCCAGGTGAAACCCATCCCACCGTGGATCTGGATGTCCTCAGCGGTCACGAGGTTCGCGGCTTCGCCTACGTACCCCTTGCACATCGCCGCCGCGGACTCGCGCGCCGGGTCCTCGGTGTCGGAGGTCCACGCCGCGTAATGAGTGCCCACCCGCGAGAGCTCGAGCCGATGGAGCATGTCGACGGCCTTGTGCTTTATCACCTGGAAGGTCGCGATCGGGCGGTCGAACTGCACTCGGGACTTCGCGTAGTCCACGGCGAGGTCGACCGCCGACTCGCACACCCCCACGAGCTCTGAGCAGAGGGCCACGGACGCGTCGTCGGCGATGCGGTGCCACAGTTCGCTTTGATCACCGGGAGGTCCGATCCTCCGCGCAGGTCGTCCTTCCAGCTCCATCCGCGTCACCTTGCGGGTGACGTCCCACGACGGAACGACTTCGCTTGCCGGGTCGTCCACCAGGTACGACCCCAGCCCGTCGTCGTTTCGGGCGGCGACTATGGCCCAGTGAGCCGTGTGGCCGTCCAGGACGACCGGCTTCAATCCATCCAGAGTCCAAGCACTCCCCGCAGGGGTGGCAGTCGCGAGCACCCGCGTCACCGGATCGCCGTGACCGAGCTCCTCCAGCGCGACGGTCCCTCTCTTGGCACCGCTTGCCAGGTCGCCGAGCAGCTCCTCGGCTCCCAGGCGCAGAGCCGCCAGCGTCGCCAAGACCGCCGAGGAGAAGAAGGGACCTGGGAGAGGGAGACGGCCCATCTCCTCCTGGAGGACCAGCATGTCCACGAGGCCCAGCCCGAGGCCGCCTGCTGACTCCGGGATGAGCACGCCCGTCCAGCCCAGCTCGGCGGTCCTGGCCCAGAACTCCTCGGTGAACCCTCGCTCCGAGTCGCCCATCCTCCGGACGTAGTCGCGGGGTGCCTTCGCAGCCAGTGTGGAGCGAACGGCTCGGCGCAGATCCTCCTGCTCCGCGCTCGAAGGTGAAGTCCATCCGCAGAGCTTCACCGCTGCGATCTCGAGGCCGCAAGTAACGTCGGCCGGGTCAGCCGGGGGCGACCAGCTGGTGCTTGACCACCTTGCCGGTTGCGTTTCGGGGCAGGCTGCCCACGATTTCTATCCTTCTCGGGACCTTGTAATCCGCCAAGCGCTGCGCACAGAAGCCGGCGATGTCCTCCGGAGTCAGCGCTGAGCCCCGGTCGAGCACCACGAAGGCTGCTACGTCCTCTCCCAACACCGGATGGGGAATGCCCACGACCGCCGCCTCGACCACGTCGGGGTGTTCGATGAGGACGCTCTCCACGTCGGTCGCGTAGACGTTGTTGCCACCGCGGATGATGACCTCCTTCTTGCGCCCGACGATGTAGAGGTATCCCTCCTCGTCGAGCCAGCCGAGATCGCCGGTGTGGAGCCATCCCTCCGACCAAATGGCGGCCGTGGCTTCGGGGTCCTTGTAGTACTCACGTTGGCGTCCCGGGAGCTGAAGGAGTATCTCCCCGACCTGGCCGCTGGGCAGGTCTCGACCGGACTCGTCGACGCTGCGCACCTCCAGAGGCGCCATCGGCTTGCCGACAGACCCGGCTCGCTTCAGGGCTTCGCCTTTGGGAAGCGAGCAGTAGGCGGGGCCGGCCTCCGTGAGCCCGTAGCCGTTCGACACCGTGGCCTCGGGCATCCGCTCTTGAAGGCGCCGGAGAGTCGCGGGAGGCAGGGGAGCGCTGCCCAGAGAGCACAAGACGATGCTCGAAAGGTCGGCGTCGTCGAAGCGCGGGTGCGCTATCAGCAGCTGCGCCATGGCTGGAACCAGGAACACGGCGGCCGGCCTCTCCTCCTCCACCGCCCTCAGCCAGCGATCCGGGTCGAAGCGGGGCTGGTACAGACCGGTCATGCCCATCTTCATCGGGTTGTACACGAAGGAGATGCCGGCGAAGGTGAACAGCGGGCTCGCGTGCAGCCAGGTTGCTCCGCTCCAGTTAGGCACACCGTTGGGCATCAGGGAGGAGTTTCGGTGCCGTACGGCCACTCCCTTGGGCAAGCCGGTGGTGCCCGAGGTGTACATGATGTCGGCGAGATCATCCTTGGTCACGTCTAGCTGGTAGTGGGAGCCATCGTCGGAAAGGGCCTTCGTCCAGGACACCGTGCCCTCCGCGCCGTCACCGGTGCTGACCACGAGCTCGACGCTCGGGACCGAATCCCGAAGTGACAGCGCTGTCTCCAAGAGGTCCCCTCCGCTGATGACGACCTTTGCCTCCGCGTGCCCGAGTATGAAATCGAGCTCGCGGCGGGCGAGGCGGACGTTGGTGGGGACTGCGACCGCACCGGCCTTGTGAACGCCCGCATAGGAGACCATCCATTCGAGCGCCGCCTCAGGACCGAGATATATGGCGGCGCGATCGCCGCGGGACAACCCCGCGGCCGTCAAGCCACGGGCCAGACGGTTGGACTCCCGATCCCACCCGGCGAAGGTCAGGGTCCCCCCGTCGATCACCCGGTATGCGGCCTCGTCGGGGAACGCGTCCGCCATGAGGCGGAGCTGGTCCACGAGCATTCACTGATCAGAGCCCGAGGTCGAAGGGCGGAAGCCCGCTGGAGGTGCCTCCGAAGAGGGACGCCTTGCTGTCGATGAGGCTCTGGACGGTCCAGCGCGAGTCGCGGTTCAAGGACCCGATCGAATGGAAGGGCGCCATGGCGTGAAGCGTTCCCCCGAATATCACGAAGATCCAACCGCTGACGTCCGTCGCCGCATCGGTGGCCAGCCATGCGACCACCGGGGCTACGTTCTCCGGAGCCCAGCGGTCGAACTGGCCCGCCTCGGCGTCGAGGCCGCCGAAGGCGCTCTCGGTCATGCGGGTCCGCGCCCGGGGCGCGATCGCGTTGACGGTCACGCCGTAGCGGCCCAGCTCCCGCCCCAGGACCCAGGTGAGGGCGGCTATGCCCCCTTTTGCAGCCGCATAGTTGGCCTGGCCGGCGCTCCCGAAGAGTCCGGCTTCGCTCGAGGTGTTGATGATGCGCCCGCTCACGTCGCCGCCGGCCTTCGAGCGGTCGCGCCAGTGCCGGGCGGCAAAATGGGACGTGGCGAAATGGCCCTTCAGATGCACCCTGATGACGTCGTCCCAGTCGGACTCCTCCATGTTGAACGACATCTTGTCCCGCAGGATGCCGGCGTTGTTGACCAGGATGTCGAGGCTGCCGAAGGACTTCACGACTTGGTTGACGAGGCTCTCGGCACCGCTCCACGACGACACGTCGTCGTCGTTGGCCTCAGCCTGGCCCCCGTCAGCCTTGATCCGATCTACCACCTGCTGGGCCGGCGTGGCGTCCTCGCTCTCGCCCGAGAGACTGGCACCCACGTCGTTGACCACCACCCTGGCACCCTCGGCGGCCAACAGAAGGGCCTCCTCCCGTCCGATGCCGCGCCCGGCGCCGGTGACCACGGCGGCCTTGCCGTCGAGCAGCCCCATTTTGAAACGCCTCCTGTGTAGACCGTGAGTTGACTGGGTGGTGTGACCCGGGCAGCATGGCCCGGCGCCGGTGTCGGGGTCAATCGGCACTCGAGCGTCGCGGCACTGATGAACCCTGGGCCGTCCCACACCAAGCAAAATGGAGCGCGAGGACACTTGGCAGCCCCGACCGTTCGATTCGACCTCCCCACGCCTGACGGCGACACCGAGGAGTTCTGGAGGGCAGCCGCCTACGGACGGCTGTTGATCAAGCGTTGCAGCGACTGCCACAAGGCCCACTACTACCCGAGGCCATTCTGCCCGTATTGCTGGAGCGACAGCGTGGCGTGGGAGGAGGCCGGGGGCAATGCCACGCTTTACACCTACTCGATCGTGCACCGGAACGACCTCCCGCCGTTCGGGCAAAAGGTGCCCTATGTTGCAGCCGTCGTCGATCTCGAAGAAGGCCCGCGCGTCATGACCAATGTCGTCGATTGCGACTTCGATGATGTATTCGTGGGCATGGAGCTGCGGGTGACGTTCCAGCGGATCAGCGACGAGATCAGCATCCCGGTCTTCAAACCCGCCCTCGGGGCGCACTGAGACGTGCCGACCGAAGGCCTGCTCGAAGGGCGTGTGGCTCTGGTCAGCGGTGGGGGCAGGGGGATAGGTAGGGCGGTTGCCGTCTCGCTCGCCGAGGAAGGCGCGGACATAGCGGTGAACTACCGGCGCGACGCCGACTCGGCCAAGGAGACCGTCGACGCCGTCGAGTCCCTGGGACGTCGGGTCCGCTCCTACCAGGCGTCGGTGGACGACTACGAAGCGGACCGCGAGATGGTCAACAACGTCGTCAACGAGCTCGGCCCTGTCGGGATACTCGTCAACAACGCCGGCATCGCGGGCCGCGGTCACGCGGTCTCGGACACGGATCCCGCGGAGCTCCAGCGGGTGATGAACACGCACGCCATGGCGGCCCACCACCTGTGCCAGCTGGCATTGCCCTCGATGAGGGAGTGTGACCGCGGCGACATCGTGATGATCTCGAGCGCGGCCACGCGACTTCTCGGTCCGTACGGGGCGCCCTACAACATGGCGAAGGCGGCCTTGGAGGCGCTGGCGCTGACACTGGCCAAAGAGGAGAGAGACCGGGGGATCAGGGTCAACGTGGTCGCCCCGGGACTGGTGGAGACCGAGATGGGGCGTCGACTTGTCAGAGGAGCCATGGGCGTGCAGGACATCCACCAGCTCGACGCGTCCAGCCCCTTCGGGCGGGTCTGCCAACCCCTGGACGTTGCGGAGGTGGTTCGTTTCGTCGTGTCGTCCGCCTACGTCAACGGACAGGTCATCTACGTCGACGGGGGAGCCTGAACGCCTTCGCGCAACTGTGGCATCACCTCCCGTGCGAACAGCTCCAGCGTCTCGGGCCGGCCGAAGTCCGAGAACTGCAAGATGAAGAGCTCGATCCCCGACCCGGCCTCACGGGCCAGGGCAGCTCCGACGTCCTCGGCGGTGCCGGTTATCAGGGCCCCCCACCGGCCGAACCTCCGTCTCGCCACTGCGGCGGTCTCTTCTGCCGCCGCGCTCGAAGGAGCGAGACCCACGGGGTGCTGCACCGAGATCCGGGCTCTTCCGGCCAGCCTCCTCAGCTCCGAGAGGTCGGCCACCGCGTAGCCCGGGCAGTTCCACCAGTCGGCGTAGCGGGCTACGAGCGGCATCGTGAGCTTCCTCCGGATCCTCCTATGTGCACCGGGATCCGGGTTTGGGCGGGGGTGGGCCGGCCGATGGCATCGCTCAGCCGGTAGTGGCGTCC
This sequence comes from uncultured Actinomycetes bacterium, assembly GCA_963736925.1. Lineage (GTDB taxonomy): Bacteria > Actinomycetota > Acidimicrobiia > Acidimicrobiales > CAVTQP01 > CAVTQP01. The sequence continues at coordinate 1,905,964 of CAVTQP010000003.1, read as the reverse complement.
GTGGTAGTCAAAGCTCTTGCCCGTGAACATCAACTCCAAGATCTCGAGTGTCTCCGCGAGCCGCCCCGCGCGAACTGCGGCTGGCTCGGCCCCGAAGCCGTAGGCGGCCAGCTCCGACTCCACCGACCCCCATCCGAGTCCCAGCTCAAGGCGTCCGCCACTGATGGCGTCGAGGGTCGCCGCCATTTTGGCGAGGAGGGCCGGATGCCGGAAGGGGTCGCAGAGAACCATGTGGCCGAGGCGGACTGCGGTGGTGCGGGTGGCGAGGGCAGAGGCCAGGGTCCAGCCCTCCAGCGTCTCGAGCTCGGGTTGCGCCGGAGGCGACATGTGGTCCATGAACCACACCGAATGGAAGCCGAGCTCCTCGGCCTGGCGGGTCTTGGCCTCGATGGTGCCGAAGTCCATCCGGAGCTGGGGCAGGTAGAGCCCGAACCCGGGCGTCACAAGTTGTACAGGGCTACCGCGTTGTCTCCGGCGATGGACGCCCGCTGGTCCGAGCTGAGGTCCTCGATCGCCTCCGACAGCTCCTCGGTCACCCCCGGGAACTTGGCATCGGGGTGTGGGTAGTCGGAGGCCCAGATGATCCGCTCCGCCCCGCAGAGCGGGGAACCGGCTGTGAAGGCGAGGGTGGTCTCGTCGGGATCGAAGCTGATCCAGCACTGGCGGCGAAAGTACTCGGACGGGAGCATGCTCAACCCGGGAACGTCCCAGGAGAAGATCCGCGCGTGATGGTCCAGCCTCTCCAGCCAGGGCACGATCCATCCGCCGTTGGACTCGAGGAAGACCACCTTCAGACCGGGGAAACGCTCGCAGACGCCTCCGGCGAGGAGGAAGGCCATCGAGTTCATCATGTCGAAGGGGTTGGCGAGGGCCTGGGTGAAATAGACGTTGTCTATGTTGACCTCGGTCTGGCCGCCCTCGGGTATCGGCGAGGCCGAGGTACCCACCCGGTTGATCCGAAGGCCTATGCAAGCCCCGGGGAGGTCGGCGGTGAGGAACGGGTGCAGCCCGACCGGCAACCCGGTGTCCGACGCGGCCGCCCAGATGGGGTCGTACACGGCGTTGTTGAAGGGCTTCCAGTCCTCCGACGGGTTCGGCCGCACGAACACCCCTACCATGCCCGGTAGCTCGGCCACCCGGTAGATCTCGCGTGCTGTCGCCGAGATGTCCTGTTGAGGCAGCACGCCGACCCCGAACAGGCGGCCCTCGCCTTCCGAGACATGTTGCGACAGCCAGTTGTTGTACGCCTGGCACTGCGCGATCGCGAAGTCGACGTCGGGATAGCTCTGGATACCGAGGAGGAACGTCGGGTAGAGGACCGAGAGGTCGATACCGTCGGTGGTCATGTCGTCGAGTCGCGCCTTGGCGTTGTACGCGGCCGGACGGATCTCGGTGTAGCGGAGCTTGCCATCCTTGGCACGCGCCCGGTCCTCGTCGGACATCCCCGCCGTGCCGGCCAGGGCCAGGGCGTTGGCCGGCGTGCGGTGCCCGTCCATGATCGCCCACTCGTGCCCGTTCTCGTCGGTCTCGATGTGCCAGATACGGTCTCTGTAGGCGGCGGGCGCGTGCTGGGGCATCTGTGTGGGGTGTTCGAGCACATGGCCGTCGGAGTCGATGAAGCGGAGCTTGGTCTGGGTGGTCATCCGGCTCCCTCCCGAGAGACGCCCTGAGGCTCTCAGGGCCTGGTCGAAATCGCTGACGCCGATGTCACCGTAGCGAGGGCCCGGTTCTCCGGCAATACCGTTGACCTGGACCGGAGCGCGCTCGGCGCGGTCGCCCGAGCGGCTCATCTACATTGACACCAGCGTCAGGTAACAGCAGACTCGATGCTGAGACTCGATCGGAGGTCGTCCCAAATGCGCAAGTACGACATCGTCGACGGTGACACCCACATCCTCGAGCCGAAGGACATCTGGGAGACGTGGCTTCCCAAGAAGTACCAGGAGAAGGCTCCCAAGCTAGTCAAGGACGTCGACGGTGGGGACGCGTGGCTGTTCGCCGGGGCGACGGACCCCGACCCCATCGGGTTGGTCTCGACTCCGGGCATGCCCTACGACTCATTCCGCTGGACGGGGGTCTCCTACGAGGAGGCTCGACCAGGTTGCTACGACGGTGCGGAGAGGCTGAAGGACATGGACATCGACGGTGTCGACGCCTGCCTCCTCTTCGCGCCCCAGAGGACGATCGGGCACTTCCTCGGAGACGAGGACGACGACCTGGTGCTGGCCGGGGTGGACGCCTACAACAACTTCCTCTCAGAGCAGTTCTGCGCTCCGGACCCGTCCCGCCTGATCGGTCTCGCCCAGATCCCCTCGATCGGGATCGACACAGCGGTGGACTATCTCCGCAAGGCCAAGGCGAAGGGCTTCAAGGGAGTGGTCATCTCCTGCTGGCCCTCGGGAGGTGACTCGATCTCGGACGAGGACGACCCCTTCTGGGCGGCCGCGTGCGACGAGGGCCTGCCGGTGACCATCCACATCAACCTGATCTCTCGGCGCGCCCGCCAGGCTCAACGCAAGGCGGCCGAGGCGGCGGCGTCCAAGGGCAACAAGGGCATCTACGGTGGGTCGGCGGCGAAAGCCAACGCCAAGGCCGTGGCGGGACTGGGGAGCGTGTTCTCGGTGGTTCCGTCGACGATCGGCCAGCTGATATTCACCGGCGTGTTCGAGCGCTTCCCCGAGCTCAAGGTCCTCATGATCGAGACCGGTGTCGGGTGGATCCCCCACTTCCTGGAGGCGATCGACGACCGCTACTGGCGCAATCGGTCCTGGGGCAACATCCCGATCCGTGAGGCGCCCTCGTACTACTGGTACCGGAACATGGCTGCAACGTTCATCGTGGACAGGAACGGTGTGCAGAACAGGTACGGGGTCGGCGTGGACAACATGATGTGGAGCAGCGACTACCCACACCACGGCAACGACTGGCCCTACTCCCGCAAGGTCATCGACGAGATGATGGGCGGCGTTCCGAGGGACGAGCGTGCCAAGATCGTGGGTGGCAACGCCGTGCGCCTCTATAACCTCGACGCTTAGCACTGGAGGGGCCGGTGAGCGTCACAGACGATCTGCTGGAGGAACAACCAGGCCTATGCGGCCGCCTTCGACAAAGCCGACCTGCCGATGCCACCCGGCAAGGGGGTCGCGGTCGTCGCGTGCATGGATGCGCGGCTGGACACCCACAAGCTCCTAGGGCTCTCGGAGGGGGACGCCCACGTCATACGCAATGCCGGCGGGGTCGTGACAGACGACGTGATCCGCTCCCTCGTGATCTCCCAGCGCCTGCTGGGCACCCGCGAGATAGTCCTCATACATCACAGCGACTGCGGGATGCTGACGTTCAAGGACGACGACGTCAAGGCCGGGATCGAGGCCGATACAGGGCTGAGGCCTCCGTTCGCGTTGGAGGCCTTTCCCGATGTCGAGGCCGATGTTCGCCAGTCCATCGCGCGCATCAAGGCTTCGCCGTTCGTGCCTGACAAGGGCTCGGTCCGTGGTTTTGTCTTTGATGTGAAGAGCGGTCGCCTTCGCGAGGTGCGCTGAACCCCCCTTCTGGTCAGGGCTTCACGCTTTGTTTTGGCTGCTCGCGCTCGGTTCCCTCTACACGAAGTCCGGCGCGACCCCGATGGCGTCGTAGGCCGCTCGCACCAAGCCCAGGGTACGGGGATCTCCGGACAGGTTCTGCTCCATCTTGTTCATGACGTACCCGAACCCCACCCGGTTCTCGGGATCGGCGAACCCGACCGAGCCGCCTGCTCCCCCGTGGCCGAAGCTGCCTTTCGAGCCGTAGGGGGCGAAGGGGGAGGACGTGAAGAACCCTAACCCGAAGGTGGTCTCGAAGAGCATCAAGCAGGCATCGCTTCCCTGGGTCTGGACCTCTCGGGCGGCATCTATCTGGGTTGCGGTCAGCAACGGCTCGGCCGGGCCGTCATCCAAGACACTCACGACGCCCGCATACATACGCGCCAGCGAGCGGGCGTTGGTGATCCCGTTGGCGGCAGGAAGCTCGGCGGCGTGCAGGTCCTGTCTGTTGAAGCAGCGGGGATCGCCGAGAGCGCCGTTCACCGTCAACGCGCGGCCGAGAAGGGTGTTCGGCCCGACGAACTGGTCGATGAGCTCTCTCAGCGAGGGATCGGTCTCGCCGGTCGGCACGAGGGTGCCGATGAGGGGGGAGACGCGCTCCTCGTACTCCTCCGGCAGACCGATCCAGAACTCGAGATCGAACGGTTGGGCGACCCTCTCGGAGAAGAGCGCGCCCAGACGTTTCCCGCTGATCCTGCGTACGACCTCGCCGACCAGGTGACCAAAGGTCACGGCGTGGTACCCGTGTTTTGTTCCCGGTCCCCACAGAGGGCTTTGAACCTCTAGGGCCTCGACGAGCGGTTCCCAGTCCAGGACCTCCTCGTACGAGAGCCGCTTGTCGACGGTAGGTAACCCCGCCTTGTGGCACAGAAGCCACCGAACCGGGATCTCCTCCTTGCCGGCTTGGGCGAACTCGGGCCAGTACGCGGCCACAGGTGCATCCACGTCGAGCAAGCCCTCCTGAGCGAGAATGTTCGCGCAGAGGGCGGTCGCTCCTTTGGTGGTGGAGAACACCAGCTGCAAAGTGTCCTCGGAATAGGGTCTCTTCGTCGCCGGTTCGGCCAGTCCTCCCCACAGGTCCGCCACCCTGCGCCCCTCCACATACAGCGTGAACCCCGCGCCGACGTCGCCGTGCTCCGAGAAGTTGCGTGCGAAAGCTTCACGCACCCTCTCGAAGCCCGGCTCTATACAGCCATCGATGGCGGATGACATATGGTGAGCACCTCCGACTTGTTCGACGGCTTCTTTCTACTCTTGTTTTTCTGCTCTTGTTTCTACTCTTGGGTCGCGTCTGGCTGCCAAAGGCGATGACGAGGGACCGTGCCCAAGCCGCTTAGGTCGGGCGTGGGGGATCCCGGCGGACCCCTCTGAGCCACGGGAGCGATACCCAACAGACCGGGATGCTTCTCTAGTATGGGTGGTCGGTACTTGACGCATGTATCGCTTCAAGAGGCTCCTCCGTCGACATGTTGGTGCGGCTTTGGCCGCGGGCGGGTTCCTCCTGCTCGTGGCCGGCGTGGGTGTCGGTTGGGCCATCGGCAGTTCGACCAGCTCGACTAGCTCGAATCAAGTCTCCACCGCGACCTCCACCGCGCCGGCGGTGAGCCTTCCGCCGACTTCGACCGATCGACCGGCGACCCCACCCAAGGGCTCGGGCCCTCAGGTGTCGAGCCAACCCGAGCAGCCAGTCCGAACGGCCGTGATCGGGCGCCTCACCGGGGTCACAGGCTCGACGTGGACGCTCACCTCGAGCGCCGGTGCGACCATGACAGTCTCCATCACGCCTCAGACTCTGTTCGGCACCAAGAAGGTTCCCGCTGCGCAATCCCAGTTCGCCGTCGGCCAAACCGTGCGGATCACCGGTGAGGTGACCGGCTCGACCATCACGGCGCAGCGCATCGTGATGCGCTGAGTGGCGGCTCAACAGCGGGCCTGAGTGGCGGCTTACAGCAGGTCCGGCACCTCCGCCAGTGAGGTCGTGACAGTCCGTGCGGCGCTGCTCTTGGGCCGCGCCTCTTCGATGGCGACCCGGACGGCAAGCATGCCTCGCTGCACGGCGGGATCGATGTCGTTGACCTCGGAGTCGCCAACGAGGGCGCAACGTGAGGGTGGTGCTCCTGCGGCGCGAACAGCGGTGTCGAAGAAAACAGCGTGAGGCTTGCGCCAGCCGACGTCCACGGAGGACACGTAGTCGGCGACATGCGCAGAAACACCGAATGCGGCGAAGTCTCGGCGATGGGCTCCGGCGTCACGCCACATGGCGTTGGTCACCACCACGATTCGCAAGCCTCGCTCGGCGAGGGTGCGAAGGAGGTCCCGGGCGCCCGGCAACAGTTCCACCCGTCCCTGGGCCGGAAGACACATCGCCGAAGCAACCGCCGATGGAGGCACATCGATCCCCGGTCGGAGCTCCCGGATGGCGGTTGAGACGAGCGCCATGGTCTGCTGGCGCTGGTCCGGGGGATGGACCACCGGTGCGAGCTTTGCCACGATTCGGGTGGCCTGCGCCGGATCGAGGCGCGGGACGGCTCGACAGAGCCGGTCGGCGCGTTCTTCGTCATCGCCTCGTCGGGCGGCCCATGTGTTGGGCCACAGGGTGCCACCGACGTCGATGAGTACAGACTCGATCGTGGGCAGGGCCTACTGAAGGGGTTCGGCCATGTCTAAGGCGGGTCGGGGAGCAACCCCTCTCAGGCGGATCCGCAGCTCCACCACGAAGTCGGAAGCCCCTTTGAGGGCGGCTGGCAACAGGAACAAGAGCGACGGGAGCCAGTAGCGCTGCACGGCGTCTATGAACGGCACCAGGCAGAAGGCGAATACCGGGAAGAGCCCAAGAGCCACCACCTTCCGTCGATGGCCTCTAGTCCACCACCGCCACCCGGCAAACAGCGCGAATGCATACCCAGCGAGGAGTAAGAACGACCAGGCCAACCTCGCGAAGAAGATTCCACCTTTCGAATAAGTCAATGTGGCAATTGGGGGAGGGAAAGGGTATTCGATTGCTGACCCGACCTTGTGCTCGAGGTACGCCGGGAAGTGATGCGAGAGATAGCTGTGCAGCGAATTGAGCGTCTGGCTCTGATACTGAGAGCGCTGCTGGGGGGTGATCTGTCTATGGAGCAGAAGTTCGTCACCATGCAGCTGCAACGGTGACCCCAGCTTCGGAATCACAGTCATGAGAAGGCCCTGATCGGCTATCACCGAGTCTCCGTACTCGATCCGGTGCACCTGGATGTCGTTACGCACGACCCATACCGCAGGGCCCACCAGGAAGCAGCCAACCAATGCTATCGATGCAAGTGGTCTCAGCTTTGCAAAGCGCCCAGCTATCACTCCCGCGAGGATGACGAAGAAGACGAGCTCGTAGCGAGTGAGGGCCACCGTCCAAGCCAAGGCGCTTCCGAGCCCGAACAGCACCAAACGGGACCTCGGCGGCTTGAGAAGGACAACGTAGACGAAAGCCAGGAGCGCAGGCATGGTCAGGTTCTCGGAGTAGGCGACTCCAGCCCAGGATGCAGTGGAGAAGAACAGTGCGGAGATACCCGCGGCCGCAAGGGCAAGGGCCGAGCTCAAATTCAGAGCGCGGGCAATCATCCAGACGAGCAAGGTGCTCAACGCGCCAAGCAGGGCGTTCAGGACAACCACGGCGCCGTGCGACGAATTGAACACAAAGGCTAGAGCGAGCACTGCGGGATATCCGGGCAGCCGCACATCGCTGGCGAGATAGGGCGGTGCACTGACGGTCGAGTACCCGTGCCCTGCGGCGAGGTTGTGCGCGAGCGAGGTGTATTCCGGCGCGTCACCGGTGAGCTGTTGGAAGTAGTGGCCGAGGACCAGGCGGAATACGAACGCCACAATCATGAGCCCGGTAACCGGCAGCCATGATGGGAGTCCTCGGGAATCTGCCGGCGTGGGCGCCTCGAGCGTGGTGGTTGCTTCGAGCGTGGTTGCTACCGACTTGGTCACCACGTCGTCCCGCTCCCCCACATCGCGCAAACCCGACGCCGCCCCGGAATTCGCCGCCGCAATCTAAAGCTAAGGGGTGTTCACGAGAGCTGTCAATCAGCGTGCCAGCGGTGTGGGGGCGGCGCCGAGCCGGGGCGCGTGCAGTGGAGTTTTCGTCAGCAATTCGTTAGCGATTCGGTACGGCCGTTGGCGGCTGCGTGTGTGGGGCGGTGGTGGGCGGGCGGTGCGTGCGCCCGGCGTGCGGGCGGTGGTCTCTGCTGCGGGCGGTGGTCTCTGAGTGCGGGCGGTGGGACTCGAACCCACAAGCCTTGCGGCACCGGGTCCTAAACCCGGCGCGTCTGCCAGTTCCGCCACGCCCGCTGAGCAGAGCCCCAGGCTACCCACGGGCCCGTAAGGGGAGGAGCCGCCACCGCCTGCCCAGCTCGCTTAACCAGCCAAGGCGAGGAGGGGATCCGGCTAGCCTGTGCTCTATGGCCAGTCAACACGCACCCGAGGTGGTGGGACAGGTAGTCCAGGGCGATCGCGCAGCCGACGTCTATCAGAGGCTGCTGAAGGAGCGCATCGTCTTCCTGGGAAGTCAGGTGGACCAGTCCTCGGCGAACCTCATATGCGCCCAGCTGCTCCTGCTGGAGGCGGAGGACAACGAACGGGACATCGCCCTCTACATTAATTCCCCGGGTGGCTCGGTGACAGATGGCCTCGCCATCTACGACACCATGCAATATGTCCGCTGCGACGTGGCGACGATATGCGTAGGCCTCGCCGCTTCGATGGGCCAGTTCCTCCTTTGTACCGGAGCTCCCGGCAAGCGTTATGCCTTACCGCACTCCCGCATCCTCATGCACCAGCCTTCGGGCCAGATGCAGGGCCAGGCGGCGGACATCGCGATCCAGGCCGAGCAGATCGTCTACCTCAAACGCATGATGGCCGAGCGGATCGCCCACCACACCGGCCAGCCGGTCGAGCGGATCGAAGCCGACTCGGATCGTGACCGCTGGTTCACCGCCGAGGAGGCGAGGGAGTACGGCTTCATCGACCAGGTCATAGACCGCTCCGTCGCCACCCAGATCACCACTTAGCCGCCACCCAGCCGCCACCCAGATCACCACTTAGTGGCCTCTAGGAGCGGTTTTGCGGCGCGAGTGCCATCGTGGGCGAGGCGCGCTCGGGTAGACTGACGCCTCCGCGAGTCCCCATGGAGAGCACATGCTGAGCCGGGCCAGGCGCGCCCCCCTGGACGAGTTGGCCGAGGAGGCATCGGGGGGTCAAAGAGAGGGCGAGGGTTTGGCCTCTCCCGCCCCCGATGGGAATGTCGCTACCCGACAAGCGACGCGTGGGGGCGTTCGCCGGACAATGGTCGTCTCGCCGGACATCAGCGTCTGGCAGCGGATCTGCGAGCTGTTCAGCCACCGAGAGCTCTTGGTCTTCCTGGTACGAAAGGAGCTGTCGGTCAAGTACAAGAACAGTGCCTTGGGCTTCTTCTGGTCCATGCTCAATCCGGCGCTCACCTTGGCCGTCTACTACTTCGTGTTCCAGATCGTCCTGAAGAACGGCATCCCTGGTTTCGCGATCTACCTGATGTGCGGGCTTCTCGTGTGGAACCTCTTCTCGACGGCGATCTCGGGGGCAACGACGGCGGTGGTCGCGAACGCCGGGATAGTCAAAAAGGTGGCGTTCCCCCGGGAGATCCTCGCTCTCGCCTCCATCGGTGCCGCACTTGTCTTCTTCGCATTGCAGGTCGTGGTACTGGTCCTGGCAATGGCGATCTTCCACTTCGCTCCGGCGGTGAACTACCTTCCTCTGCTGGTCCCGGCCATGGTCGCTTTGCTGCTCTTCTCGGGCGCCTTGGCGATCTTCCTCTCGGCGGTCAACGTCTACATGCGAGACGTCCAGCACTTGCTCGAGGTGGTGCTCATGGCGTGGTTCTGGGCGACCCCGATCGTCTACCGGTACCAGCAGATCGCGCAGCCCCTCATTCGGCACCACCTGGGTTGGCTCTACCTCGCCAACCCCATCACCCCAGTGGTATTGACCTTCCAGCGAGCTCTCTACGCAAAGGTGTCACCGGTCAGCAAGGGGGTGGTGGTGCCGATCCTTCCCACCGGTGGCCAGGGCTGGTACCTGGTCATCCTGGGGATCGTGATCGTCGTCTCGGCAGCGCTCTTCGTGGGTGCGCTCACCGTCTTTGCACGCCTCGAGGGCAACTTCGCAGAGGAGCTCTGAGACGTCGATATGAGTATTGCCATCGAGGTCACCGACGTCTCCAAGCGCTTCCGCCTCTACCACGACAAGTACACGTCCTTGAAGGAGCGGGTCATCCACATGGGGAAGATCCCGTTCGAGGAGTTCTGGGCGCTCCGCCACGTCAACATGGAGGTGGGCGAGGGCACGACCCTGGGCGTGTTGGGTCGCAACGGGTCCGGCAAGACCACCCTCCTCAAGTGCATGGGGGCGATACTCCAGCCCACCAGCGGCAAGATCGTCGTACGTGGCCAGCTGGCGGCGATGTTGGAGCTAGGTGCAGGGTTCCATCCCGAGCTCTCGGGTCGGGACAACATCTTCCTCAATGCGTCCCTGCTCGGTATGCCTCGACGTGAGATCGAGAGACGCTTCGACGACATAGTCGCCTTCGCCGAGCTGGAGCAGTTCATCGACAACCAGGTGAAGTACTACTCGTCGGGCATGTACACAAGGCTGGGTTTTGCCGTCGCCGTGAACGTGGAGCCCGACGTCCTGCTCATCGACGAGGTGCTCGCCGTGGGTGACGAGGCTTTTCAGCGGAAGTGTCTGGAACGAGTGAAGCAGTTCCAGGAGGAGGGCCGCACCATCGTCTTCGTGACCCACGCGGCAGACATCGTTCGACAGATCTGCGATCACACGATCGTCCTCAGCTCGGGATCCATCATCTCGAGTGGCCCGCCCGGCGAGGCGATCCGGGCATTTCGCGAGCAACTGGCCAGTGTAGGTGAGGCCATAGAGGTTGCCCCCGAGGAGGATCTCGAAGAGTTCTCGGCGGCGTCTAAGCCGGGATGGAAAAAAGTGGTGATCGATTCCGTAGACGTGGAACACCCAGGAACCGGGACGCGGGCACACCTGCTCCCTGGGGAGCCGCTGAAGGTCAAGGTGGCCTTTCATGCCGAGGAGCCGATCCAAGACGCCGTCTTCGCACTGATGCTGCACAACGGCATCGGCGAGCTCGTGTACGGGGCGGACACCGAGGTGATCGGGCAGCCGGTCGGCACGCTCTCAGGCTCGGGACAGGCGGTGTTCAGCTTCGATTCGGTGCCGCTGCTCGACGGTGCCTACGACATAACACTGGGAATACGCAGCCGCTCCGGAGGGACCCTCTACGACTGGCGGGAGCACGAGTGGCGTTTCGAGGTGGTCAACCCCGGCCGGTCAACAGGGTCGGTCGCCCTGTCCATGTCTTCGGAGGTGCGGTCGGTGGGCGGTCAAGCAGGAGAGCCTGAGCCGACCGCATCGGCCGGCGTCGAGAGAACCTGATCAGCCCGGCATTGATCGCGGTTCACCAGTTCATTCCCTCGCTTGCCCCGAGGGACGCCGTGGGCACCCACACCTTCCAGGTCCAGGAGCTGCTTCGCAGCATGGGCTTCGAGTCCGAGATATTTGCAGGTGACATCGATGCCGACCTGGCTCGCAGGGCCCATCCTTACCGCGAGTTCGCTCGACATCGAGGCAGGGGTGAGGTGTGGATCCTCTATCAGAGCTCGATCGGCAGCCCTATGGCTGACTACGTCATGGAGCTGCACGAGCCCACGATCCTCAACTTTCACAACATCACCCCGCCCGAGCTCTTGGAGGGCTGGGAGCCGGCAGTGGTCGACGAGGTGACCGTGGGCCGGTTACAGCTGACGCGCATGGCCGGCCTGGTGAAGGCGGCGATCGCCGTGTCGTGTTACAACGAGACGGAACTCAAGCAAGTCGGGTACGCCACTACAGCGGTCGCTCCATTGTTGGTGGACCTCGAGTCCATGGACCATGGTGTAGACGGCTCAGCGCTCGAGCGCCTGACGCAGGTCAAAGCCGATGGCGGTGCGGACTTCTTGTTCGTGGGGCGGATTGCTCCCCACAAGGCTCAACACGACCTGATCAAAGCCCTGGCCGTCTACCGTCGACTGTACGACGCGAACGCGCGCCTTCACCTCGTCGGTGGTGTGACGTCGCGCTCCTACCGTCGGGCTCTGGACCAGTTCGTGGGGGAGCTCGGTCTGGAGGAAGCGGTGGACTTCGGTGGATCCGTCACGCCTGGTCAGCTGGGCGCGTACTACCGAAGCGCCAGCGCGCTGGTGTGCGCTTCGGAGCACGAGGGCTTCTGCATCCCGTTGCTCGAGGCGATGTACAACGCGTTGCCGATCGTGGCCTACGGCGCGGCGGCCGTGCCCGAGACAGCCGAGGGAGTCGGGTTGGTGCTCTCTGACAAGAGCCCGACTGTGTTCGCCACTGCGATGCACAGGGCGGTCAGCGACCCAGCCCTGCGCCTGGCGATGGTCCAAGCGGGAAGGTCGCGGCTCGAGGAGTACCGTCTAGAACGCGCAAGGTCCCGGTTCGCGGATGTCATGAAGTCGGTGGTGGGCCGGCAATCTTCCTCGGGAGGTTGAGCTTCGTCGGCAGGTTGAGCCGGGCCCTTCAGCGCCGCCTCACCCCTGAGACCCGCCCTTCAGCGTCACCTCACCCCTGAGACCCGCCCTTCAGCGCCCGCTTCGCGGCGACGCGGTTCAGGAACCTCGAATACTTCTCGATGATCACCGGCCAGCGGAAGTTGGCGTCCACATAGGCCCTTCCTCTGTCGGCCAAGGTCTTCCGCAGCTCAGTGTCGGCGAGCAAGCGGTCCACTATCGCCTCGAACTGTGCATAGCCGCAAAACCAGACTCCTCCTCCCGATCGCTCGCAGCTCTCTTTGGTGGCCTCGCAGTATGCGTTGACCGCCACGGGTATCCCGGCGGTCCAAGCCTCCATGATCACCAGTGAGAAGGACTCATAGGGCGACGGCGACACCAGGGCGGTGGCACCGCGCAGCAGCTCCCACTTGGTGTCCTCTTCCACCGGCCCGGTGAGGAAGATGTCCGGGTGCTCCATCGGACGCACGGCGACGGGCCCGACCAGTGTCATGGCGAGCGCCCCTGGGCGTCGCCGTTTGTATGAGGCGAACATCTCGGCGAGAACAGACGTCCCCTTGAGGTCGTCCACCCGGCCGAGGCAGCAAAGGTAGGGCCGGTCCCCCAGTCCCACCTGGTCTCGGGCGGAGGGCCCTGCGGGACTTCCCTCTGTCGGCTCGTCCACTCCCATTCCGAGTAGCACCTGAGGTTGTGATGCGACCTGGAAGGCGCTCTGGACCACTTCACGCTCACCGTGGGTCTGGAACACGAAGCCGGATACCCGGGAAAAGACGCTCTGGAAGATGGGCAGGTACAGCGGCGGGTCGTCATGAGCCGCCGGATGCATCACCGCCCGGTCGCTCACCGAGGCGATTCCGCGCACGGTGGGGTAGTACTGGTATGGGTAGAAGGCCACGATGTCCGCGTCGGTATCGGGGAGCACCTCCAAGAGCTCTGGGCACACAGGCCCTTGTAGTTCCACCCATTGCTCTGCCTCGTCGTCGGTGGCCGCTCGAGAATAGAACAAGACGTGGTCAGAGAACGCCGAGAAGCCAGGTGCGCGCCCCGAGCGAACGGGGAACCGGGTGACCTTCACGCCGGCCTCCGTCGTCTCACCCGCGGGGTAGTGGTCCTGCCAGGTGAGATAGTCGACGGCGCAGGTGGTGAGCACCTCGACCTCCCAACCCGCAAGGCCGACCATCCTCTCCGCCAGGTTGCGGGTGGCTGACTCGGCACCTCCCACTACGTGCTTGCCGTAGCGCGGCACCACGTAAGCGAGCTTCATCGCTGGGCGACCTCGGGGAGCTGGGCGAGGTCCTTGATGGTCTCGGCCATCCGCGCGCGCGACCTCTCGAGGCTGAAGTCCTGCAGCCGCCGCTCGCCGGCTGTTGCCAGCCAATCGCACAGCTCGGCATCATTCGCAACCCTTTGCACGGCTGCAGCCATCACGAGAGGGGACTTGGTGTCGAGGAGGACTCCGGCGTTCTCGAGGGTCTCGGGCACTGCAGCAGCTTCATAGGCGACGATCGGAACCCGGTGGTGCATAGCCTCGAGGAGGGGCACGCAGAAGCCCTCGTGCTCGGAGGCGCTGACGAAGACGTCGGCCGTTCGGTAGTAGGCGAGCAGCTTGCCTTGGTCGACCATCCCTGGCAGGCGGACCGATCCGTCCAGACCCAGCTTGGATATCAGGGCTCTCATCGCCCGGTCGTACATAGGCCATTCCGACCGGCCCACGAGATGCAACCGGGCCGAAGGGTCGTAAAGCCTCTTGTAGACCGAGAACGCCTTCACCAGGTCGTGCTGCGCTTTGTTGGGGACGATACGGCCCACGAAGAGCAGATCGGTTCCACCACGCTCCTTCTCGGCGGCCAGGCGTTCGACCATTCTCTCGTCGACGTCGTGGTCGGAGGCTGCCACGTCGACCAGGATGGGCACGACGGTGGTGGCTCCGTACCCTAGGTCTACGAGGTCCATCTCGTTGAACGATGAAACAGCGACCGCCAGCACGGTGCGGTCGGCCAGCCTGGCCACTTGGGCGCGGCCAAAATCTTGGTATGTCGCGGCCAGGGGCGCCCAGTGCCTGAAAAAGTGTCCGGGCGTTACGTTGTGGTAGTTGACCGCGAGGGGCTCCGGCCTTGCGTACAGGAAGTCGGCCATGTCCGAACAAGTGGCGAGTTGGTGGAGGAGCACGTCCCCGGGCGCCCGCATCCTCGGGTACTCGGTGAAATGGTGGGCCTCTGAATCGAGCGCCCCGCCCATGTACTGCGCGAAGATCTCCGATTCCATTCCCAGCTCCCGGATGACTCGTCGTACCTCGAGGGTGTGCGCGCCAGTGGCATCTCCTGGCAGCAACGAAGGCACGAACTGATGGATGGCTGTCACGCTCCTACCTGCTCGTGACACGAGTGCGGGATCGTCATCCGGGCCCCGCTAGCCGCCTCGCCAACGTCTCCTGAAGGGCTCGCGCGAAACGACTCCTTGACTTCTCGAACGTGAAGTCCTCTAGACGCTCGACCCCGGCTTGGACGAGGCGAATGCGAAGCTCCTCGTCCGACACAACACGGTGCACCCCGGCTGCCATGGTGGCGGGGGCCTTGTCGGGGAGCGCGAGCCCGGCCCCCGCCAGAGTCTCGGGGACTGCGGCGGCCGCATAGGCCACGATCGGGACACGGTGGTACATGGCCTCCAGCAGCGGCACGCAGAACCCCTCATGATCGGACGCGCAGACGAGGGCATCGGCGCTCCGGTAGTAGGCCACCAGCTGGGCGTGGCTCACCGAGCCGGCCATCTCCACGGCGTCGCCGAGGCCCAAGGCGCAGATGAACCGTGCCAGAGCCCGGTCGTACTGCTCGAAGAGCGGGCCGCCGACGAGGTGCAGCCGGGCCTTGGGGTCATAGGCGCGTCTGTATGCGGCGAGGGCCTTGATCAGATCGTGCTGGCCCTTGTGTGGTGTGATACGTCCGACGAAGAGGAGGTCCGTGCCACCGCCCGATCGCCTTTGCTGAAGCTTCGAATAGGTGGGTCGGTCCATGTTGGCGGAGAAGGCGTCGAGGTCGATCAGCGGGTTGGCCACCGCCGTAGGGGAGTATCCGAGGCTGATCAGGTCGGCGCTGTTGAAGCCGGAGTCGGCTATGGCCCCCGCCGAGACCTGGGCGAGCGCCTCGAGCTGGCGACGCCCGATGCCAACCTCATGCGCCACCCTCGGGGACCACGGCTCCAGCAACCCGCTCGGGGTGATGTTGTGGTAGTTCACCACCTTGGGCTCTTCCCAACGGAGCAGTTGATTCACCATCGGGCTGTCGATAGAGAACTGGTACAGAAGCCACGTCTCCTCCTCCCCGAGCCCGCGTTTGCGTGCCCTGGCGTAGTCGTCGAAGGGCTTGGCGCGCTCAGAGACCCCGGCCTCTGCTTCTGTCACGTAGATCTCGGAGTCGAAGCCCATCTCGACCAGTAGGTCCTGAACCGCGAGAGTGTGGGCGCCTATGGCATCCCTGGAGGCGAGCGAGGGGACGAACTGGTGGATGGCCCGGGGCCTCACCTGCCCCGGAAGCTCACGACGGCGAACGTGGCCGACCCGAACAGGACGCCGTTGAGCCGGTCCAGGTTCGCGTTGACGGTTGCGGCCGAAGGATGCTCAGCAGGGATGGCCTCTAAGCCCTCCTCAGGGACACCCATGTGGATCTCCGAGGAGAAGCCATGCCCGTCGAGAAGGTGGACCCATGTCTCCGGGTGCAGGGGCCTGCCGGGTGACAGGTCGGCCTGCACCACCGGGGCCGAGCGGGCCCATGCGTTGGGTGTGGTGCCGATGATCACGAGCATCCCGCCACGTGCCAGCTTGGCGCTAGCCAGCCGGGTCACCTTGCGCTTGTCCCACGGGGAGATCCTGTCGATGAACCCCGAGAGGACGAGCCCGCTCAGCGCCAGGTCGGCCACGGATTGCAGATGCTCGACGGCTGACTCCGTGCGCACGTCCAAGCCAGAGGCGACAGGGGCGTCCAGGAGGTAGGCACGCGGGTCCACCCCGTAGGCATCCACCCCCTCAGCCGTCAGACGGGAGACCAACGCTCCGCCTGCGCATTCGGTGTGCAGCACCCGCCCCTTGGTCTCCGACAGCTTGCCCGCCACCAAGTCGGCCCATGAATCCAGGTCCGGCTCGAGCGAGGGGAGGTCCTCCTCGCCCACAGGTGCCGGCCGGAGAGGAAGTGTCAACTCCTCCAGGGCGTCCAGACGCTCGTCCACCATGTACAGGACTCTCATGAGCGACGCGGTGAACCGGGTGATCTGTTGAACCAGGTAGTTGAGGTACCAGGCCATGAGGGTGCGCATCCCGCTCTTCACGTAGCGCGCAGCCGGCTTGTCGGAGGCGATGGGGACGTCTATGTCCATGTATGCGTGGCGATCAGCTTGCTTGAGCGTCTCTTTGAAATGGCCGTCTCTTGCCCCAACGGGGGTGAAGCGCTCGAACAAGACGTCCAGCCTGCGTTCGAAGCTTGGCGGGAAGTCCCCCGAGACCCTCCGCCTGCGAACCTCGTCATCGATCTCGGACATGACCCGGGCCATGTACGCCTCCGGGTCCTCCTCGACGTTCACTTCACCTCCGCTCGCGATCCTCCGGACGTCCGGAGCCTACAGCCCTCCCTTCGCGGTAAAGCGGATCGGTCCGTCTTCGCTGAAGTCGTTTGGGCCGGGCGTTTGGCAGGCAAGGCCTTCCAGGTTATGGTTGCCACAGCCCCAGGAAGCCCTGGGGTTTTGCCTTGGGGGGGAAGTTCCATGGGGGGGCTCCCGGGGATGGCGCCCTGGAAGAAGGTATGGCCGCGAGCCGGTCTGGTGGCTGCCTTGCTTTGCGCCGCCATCGTGGTGGCGGTCGGGGGGAACGATCGGTCTGCCGGGGCGGCCCCGCTCAACTACCCGGTGGTCGGGATGGCCACCACTCCTGACGGCGGTGGTTACTGGCTGGCGGCCCAGGACGGGGGGATCTTCAGCTTCGGGGACGCGCGGTTCTACGGCTCGATGGGGGGCAGCCCCCTGAACCGGCCCGTCGTCGGAATGGCGTCCACGCGAACCGGGCACGGCTACTGGCTGGTCGCCTCCGACGGGGGGATCTTCAGCTTCGGGGACGCCCAGTTCTACGGCTCGATGGGCGGTCAGTATCTCTACAGACCGATCGTCGGCATGGCGGCCACTCCTGACGGCGGCGGCTACTGGCTGGTCGCCTCCGACGGGGGGATCTTCAGCTTCGGGGACGCCCGGTTCTACGGGTCCACCGGCGGCGAGAACCTCAACCAGCCGGTGGTGGGGATGGCGGCCGCCCCTGGAGCCGGCTACCGCCTGGTCGCCTCCGACGGGGGGATCTTCAGCTTCGGCGTTCCGTTCTACGGCTCCCTCGGGGGTCTGTGGTTGAACAGCCCGATTGTTGCGATGGTCGGCAGCCATGACGGCGCGGGGTACTGGATGCTGGCTGCCAACGGCGCGACCTACCGTTTCGGCAACGTCCCGGACATGGGATCGGCCAGCAGTCACGCGCTGGACTACCCGCTCGTGGGCGGTTCTGGGACCTCGGACAACCGGGGGCTGTACGGGGTGGCCGCTGACGGAGGCGTGTTCGCCATGGGCGACGCGGTCTTCCGCGGATCGATGGGAGGCAGCGGCATAGCCCACCCTGGCGGGCTCGACCCTCCCTTCGCGTTCCCGTTCCAGGATCCGCTGATCGCCGTGTCCCCGTCGGGCTGGACCCTCGATCAAGGCGTGGACATCGCCACGATCAACGGTGCCTGCGGACCGGCGGCCGTCGAGGTGGCGGTGGCCAACGGGACCATCGTCGAGGAAGGGGAGAACGGCTTCGGGCCCTACGCTCCGGTCCTCCAGGTCCACGAGCCGGGCAGCCCCTTGGACGGGCGCTATATCTACTACGGCCATGCGGCGCCGGACCTCGTCCCGGTGGGCGACAACGTGACTGCGGGACAGCCGATCGCCGAGGTGGGCTGCGGGATAGTGGGCATCTCTACCGGGCCCCATCTCGAGATCGGCATAAACCAACCGGGCGGTCCGACTTGCTGCCCTCCGATGGGCGCCACCGCCGCCTACATGGAGCAGTTGCTCCTGTCGGTGTACCCCTGACTGCCTCTAGCACTTCCAGGAGGGATCACGGGCTCTAGCCCTTGCGGGAGGGATCGCGGGAGACCAGCCGGGCGAGTACACGGGCCTGGAGGCCCGGATCCCGTCTGGCATTGCCAACACGGCTAGAGGCGGCCGTGGCCGCCACTGCCAGTGACGCGAACGACCCGTCGCCGAGCGACTCCCCCAGGTCGACAGCCAACCGGCGAGAAAGACCCCGCCCGCCGGCCTCGGAGAGCGCCAGCATCGCCTCGTGGTAGGTGCGGCAGGCGGGGGACATGTCGTAGCGGTGCTTTTCCAGGAAGATCGGGCGCGCGCTCGCCCGCCCCCCCGGATGGCGGGGCCCTTCGTGCTGGCGGTAGAGGTAGAGAACCCGGGGGACCGTGCGAATGGGGCGCTCCCGAGCGCACCGCAGCCACAGGTCCCAGTCCTCGCATGTACGCAGCCCCGAATCGAAACGGATGTCGGCGCCGAACGCCGACCTCCTGGCCATGGCGAACACCGTGACGAAGTTCTGCCAAAGGAGCTGGTGCTCGTCGTAGACGAGGGGCCCGCGGTAAATCACTGTCCGGTTGCGTCCCATGTGCAGGACCTGGTGCCAAGCAGAGACCGTGCCCACATCGGGATTGTCGGACAGAAAATTGATGAGGGTCGACGCAGCGTCGGGGAGCCAGGCGTCGTCGTCGTCACAGAACGCGACCATCTCGCCCCCGGCGGTCTCGATCCCAACGTTGCGGGCGGCGGCGGGCCCGAGAGCAGTCTTGTTGTGGACCACGCGGACTCTCCCGTCGATGGCGATCAGTTGCTCAGCCGCCTCGGTCGTCGAGTCGGTGGAGCCGTCGTCGACCACGACCAGCTCGAGATCGCGGAAGGCCTGGCCCAAAACTGAATGAGCGGCTCGGGGGAGGTCATCTGCGCGATTGTGGGTCGCCAACACCACACTGAGAAGCGGTGACATGCTCGTGGGGTCTACTAGTCGGATCTGACCGGTTCGGGCAGGCTCGCCAGGGGCCGGCGCCTGACCCGAACCCCGACGTCGGCGGCTGCGAGCAATTGGGCGTCGCCGCTGCTGTTGCCGTATGCCCACAGCTTGGCCGGCGCCCCGTCCAACCAGGTAAGGACGCGGGCCAACTTCTCGTCGCCCCTGCAGTTGAGACCGCTGAACCGCCCGGTCAGGCGCCCGTCCGGAGACACCTCCAGGCGCGTGGCGAGGACCGCGTCCACCCCCAGGCTCCGGCCGAGGGGCTCCACGTACAGCGCCGGCGAGGCCGAGACGATGACCACCCGGTGTCCTCGATCGCGGTGCCACTCGAGCACTCGAACCATCTCGGGCCGAACCCTGGGTTCCAGGTACGAACGGGCAAAGTCCTCGGCGACCTCGGCCACCTCGGCTGCCTCGAGCCCGGCCAGGAGCCTGATGAACAGGGCCTCCTTCGCATGGTCGGTTGTCGAGCGGATGACGAGGCTCTTGGCAAGGGAAGGGCTCCTCGTCGCGACCGCCCGGGTGGTGGGCCACAGCCCCGCCACCCGGCAGAGGAAGGCCATCACGCTGCCACCCCGGGTAAGGGTCCCGTCCAGGTCGAACGCTGCGAGGGCCGAAGTTTCGTCGCTCAATTCAGAACACACTCTAAAGAGGACGCCGCCGCCCGCACCGGCATACACACGCCTGGCAGACAGGATGCTCCCGCTCGCACCGGCCCGGGCCTCCCACCGGGACGCCACGCCCCCTTGCACCAGCCGGCGTTCCGGCCGCCTCAAGGCGCCACGCCCCCTTGCACCAGCCGGCGTTCCGGCCGCCTCAAGGCGCCACGCCCCCTTGCACCAGCCGGCGTTCCGGCCGCTAGAATTGTCGACTGGCTGAGTCGACAATTGCGACGGGGACCGGCTAGGTTCAGCCGGGGACGAGGAGGCCAGACGACAGCGACATCGAGGAAGACCGAAGAGGAGATTCAGAATGGCTTTGCAGCTAGGCGATACGGCACCTGATTTCACCGCCGACACCACCGAGGGCACCATCAGGTTCCACGAGTGGATAGAGGGCAACTGGGCGGTGCTGTTCTCCCATCCGAAGGACTTCACGCCTGTTTGCACCACCGAACTGGGCGAGGTCGCCCGGATCAAGAAGGAGTTCGAAAAGCGAGGCGCCAAGGTGCTCGGCCTGAGCGTCGACCCGGTGGACTCCCACAGGAAGTGGGAGGACGACATCGCCGAGACCCAGGGCCAGAGGGTCAACTTCCCGATGATCGGGGACCCAGATCACAAGGTCGCCGACCTCTACGGGATGATCCACCCCAACGCCAACGACACCCTCACGGTGCGATCGGTCTTCGTCATTGGGCCCGACAAGAAGATCAAGCTGACGATCACGTATCCGGCCAGCACGGGGCGGAACTTCGACGAGATCTTGCGGGTGATCGACTCCCTCCAGCTGACATCGGACTACAGCGTGTCGACGCCGGTGAACTGGAACGAGGGGGAGGATGTGATCATCGCTCCTGCCATCCCCGACGACGAAGCCAAGAAGAAGTTCCCCAAGGGCTTCAAGACCCTCAAGCCGTACCTTCGGGTCACGCCCCAGCCCAACAGGTAGTCCCTTGCGGGAGGGGGCGGCCAGCGTTCAACCTGGTGTGTCGTCCAGCAGCTGGTCGCGAAGCTCGCGCTTCATGACCTTGCCCGCGGGGTTACGGGGGAGCGGCTCCTCCCTGAACCAGATGTAGGCGGGGACCTTGAAGGCAGCCAATCGCTCTGCGACATGTCGGCGCAGCGCGTCGGAGTCGACACCGGCGGCCGCCCGTACCTGGACCACGGCCCCCACCTCCTCGCCCAGCACCTGGTGAGGCACTCCGATGACGGCTGCCTCGACGACGTCGTCGTGCTCGAACAGGACACCTTCCACCTCTACGCAATAGACGTTCTCGCCGCCGCGGATCACCATGTCCTTGGCCCGGTCGACGATGTGCAGGAAGCCCTCGTCGTCGATCGTCGCCACGTCCCCGGTGTGGAGCCAACCCTCGGTGAAGGTGGCCGCGGTCTCCTCGGGCTTGTTCCAATAGCCCCTGACCACATTGGGTCCCTTGACCAAGAGCTCTCCGGGTGTGTCCGTGGCAAGCTGCGAGCCCTGCTCGTCGACGACCAGGAGCTCCACCACGGGGACCGGTGGCCCCACGCTGTCGGGCTTGCGGACGTAGTCGGCCCCGGTGTTCATCGTGGTCAGGGAGGATGTCTCCGTCAGGCCGTAGCCGTTGGAGGGATGGCCCGTCGGAAAATGAGCTTTGATGCGCTTCACCAGCTCGGGTGGCGCCGGAGCGCCGCCATAGCTGACGCTGGTGACGCTGGAGGTGTCGGTGTGGTCGAACGCGGGGGAGTCGAGCACCTGCCACACCATGGCCGGGACTCCTCCGAAAGTCGTTATGGACTCTCTGGCGATCAGCTCTAGCGCTCGCTCCGGGTCCCACTTGCGCATCATCACGATCTTTCCTCCGGCCGCCGTGTTGGTGACCATGACCGCGTGACAGCCCGTTGCGTGGAAAAGGGGGACGCTCAGCAGGTATGCGTTCTGGCGAGTCCCGCCGGTCGTTTCTAGTGCTTCTTGCTGAGCGATGCTGTCAGGGTTGGCTCCTGCCTCTTGTAGCGCCGCCCGGCGAACTGTGAAGAACAGGCTGAACAGGTTCGTGCAGATGTTGCGGTGAGTACCCACGGCACCCTTCGGCTTCCCAGTCGTCCCCGAGGTGTAGAAGATGGTGGCGTCATCTTCAGGGTCGATCTCAATCGACGGGGTGGCCGCCACCTCCGGCGTCTCCTGTAGCACCTCTGCAAAATCATGCTGCTTCTCGCCTACCCCCCGCGCTCGCGCAACGACAACCGCGCCCAAGGCGAGCTTGTCCAGGTGGGGCGCCAGCCTCTCGGCCCTCTCCGCGTCGGCCACGAGCACCTTCGTGCCGGAGTCCTCCAGCCCGTAGGCGAGCTCCGGGCCGGTCCACCAAGCATTGAGAGGGACCACCACGGCGCCGACCGCGGCAGCAGCCCAGAAGGTGATGACCCATTCCGGGTAGTTGCGCATGGCTAGAGCCACCCGGTCTCCTTTGGTCACCCCGAACCTCTCTCTCATGGCCGAGGACAGCCTGGCGACAGTCCGAAAGTGCTTCTCGAAGCTCATCCGCTCGTCCTCGTAGACGAGGAAGGTGGCGTCGCCGTGCAACCTCGAGAGTTCGAGGACGGCGGTCAGGCTGGGGGGAGCATGCTTCCAGACCCTTGTGGGAACACCTCGGATGACCTTGTCTTCGATCTCGAACATTTCACCCGGGGTGGTAAGGATGGTGGTGGCCTCGGCGGCCGTGAGGCTCATTCTCGCTTCACTCCCAGATGGTCGGCGAAGAAGGTGAGCATACGCTCCCAGGCATCCGCGGCATCTCGCTCGTTGTATTCCACGTGCATGGGATCCGGAAGAGGTATCCGCTGCATCCAGGCGGGTTTGTTGTCGTAGGAGAGGAAGGAGTGTCCCGAGTCCGGGTAGACGTTGACATCGTGCGGAATGCCCAGGGACTCCAAATAGACCCGCAATCGGGTTGCGTGGGAGGCGAAGAGCTTGTCGAGTCCCCCGTAGCTGGCCACTACCGGGCAGGCTCCTTGCAGGCGGCCGCGGTCCCGTGGGACGGCTCCGTAGTTGACTCCGGCCGCGCCCACCCGGCCCTTGGTGGCGAAGGCGAGGGCAAAACCTCCTCCCATGCAAAATCCCACGACGCCGATCTTTTCCGCATCAACGTCGGGCCGTGCGGCCAGGTAGCGCCGTGTCTCTTCGATGTGATCTAGCGCCCCCTTCCCGTTCCAGATCATGCTCTCCATGACAACCCTCGTGAGGCAGAGGGCCCTGTTGCCGAAGGAGTACAGGTCAGGGGCGAGCGCCGCGTATCCCTCGGTGGCGAAGCGTCGCGTGATTCTTCGTATGTCGTCGTTCAAGCCGAAGGCCTCGTGCAAGACGATCATGCCCGGGTGGGCCCCTTCGCCACGGGGCAGCGCGAGCGCCGCCCTGAGGCTCCTCCCACCTGCGACAGGTAGAGAGACATCGTTCGTTGGCGGCTCGCCGTTCAAAGGATCCTCACCTCCTTGCTCGACGCCTTCGCCTGCGGGAGCCAAGGGACGGAGGAGTCCAGCCGGCGTCCTCGGGGTTGAGATTCTTGCCCGGTTGCACCAGCTCGTCGATTCGGTCCATCACGTCCCAGCTCAGCGCCGTATCCGATGAACCGACCTGCGTTTCCAGCTGCTCCATCGTGCGAGGGCCGATGATCGCAGAGCTCACGGCCGGGTGCGTCAGCACGAACCCGAGGGCGAGGTGGACGAGGGTAAGGCCGGCCTCGTCGGCCAGCTTGATCAAGTCGTCCACCAGCTCCAGCTTCTCCACGTTGTGGGGGATGGTCTCGTCGAAGCGGTGTGGCATCCGGGCGGCACGCCCACCTTTGGGGAGATCGCCGCCTTTTCGATATCTCCCCGTCAACCAGCCGCCGTTGAGGGGGCTCCAGGGGATGACCCCGATTCCGTATCTCTGGCAGGTGGGCAGGACAGCGGACTCGACGCCTCTAGCGAAGATCGAGTAAGGAGGTTGCTCGCACACGAAGCGCTCCCTTCCTCGCCGCTCCGATTCCCACTGCGCCTCAACGATCAGTTCGGACGGAAACGTGGAGCTTCCTATGTAACGGACCTTCCCCGCGTGGACCAGGTCAGAGAGTGCTCCGAGCGTTTCGTCGATCTCTGCGTCCGGATCAGGGCGGTGGATCTGATAGAGATCGATCCAGTCCGTGCCCAGGCGGCGGAGGCTGTTCTCGCACTCCTTTACGATCCAGCGCCGCGAGTTTCCGGTCTGGTTGGGGTCGGAGCCCATGGGTGCGTGGACCTTCGTCGCCAGTATCACGTCGTCGCGACGCCCCTGGGCAAGAGCCTTGGCGACGATCTGCTCGGACTCGCCGGCCGAGTACACGTCCGCCGTGTCGATGAAGTTGATCCCGGCGTCGAGCGCGGCGTGGATCACCCTGACACAGTCCTCTTGATCGGGGTTGCCCCAGGAGCCGAACATCATCGCCCCTAGACACAGCGGCGAGACCTTGACCCCTGTCCTGCCAAGTGTTCGGTACTCCATGCCGCTCCTTTCTGTCCTTCCGGGCTGCGGTCGATTCCTTGCGCTTCCGGGCGCAGACTAAAGGTTAACTACAGCTCCATAGAATTAGCTCTGTCCTTGAGGTTGAGGTGATGCTGACTAAAGGGCCGCATAGGTTCACTTCAGGTCAAGGCTTGGGAGCGTGGTTGATGTGCTGAGGGTCTTGCTGTGGACGGGTCGTGGAAGCGCCCGGTTCCCGAAAGATGGCGGACCTGTAGTAGGCGAGCTCGGCGACACTCTCACGGATATCGTCCATCGCGCGGTGGTCCCCCGACTTCTTCGGAGCCGCCGCCAACGCGTCCGGATACCAACGCCGGCAGAGCTCTTTGACCGAGGAGACGTCGATGCTTCGGTAGTGGAGGTAGTCCTCGATCTCAGGGAGGTACTGGGCGAGGAAGCGCCTGTCGGTGCCGATCGAGTTACCGCACAGGGGGGAGGTCTTGGGTGTGGGCACATGGGAGCGGATGAAGTCCAGGGTGGCAGAACCGGCCCGCTCCAAGGTGTTGTGCGAGGCTCGAACGGCGTCCAAGAGGCCGCTTCGTGCGTGCATGGACCGGACGGTTTCCTCCATGCGGACCAACGCCTCCGCGGAGGCGGAGACAACCATGTCCGGGCCCTCTGCCACGATCTTGAGATCGCTGTCGGTGACCAGAGTGGCGATCTCGACGATGACATCCCGGGCGGGGTCCAGACCGGTCATCTCGAGGTCCATCCACACAAGCATCGGGCGCCGATGCTAGGCGGTATATGTTCAGCCGATGGTGGAGGTCGAGGTCGTCCAGATGGATCCGGGCCTCCCACTTCCCACCTACGCTCGACGCGGTGACGCAGGAGCGGATCTGTTGGCAAGGGTGGGGACCTTGATTCGAGCAGGGGGAGGGCGAGCGTTGGTACCCACGGGGGTGGCCATCGCGATACCCCGGGGTTACGCCGGGTTCGTCCAGCCGCGGAGCGGGCTTGCATTACGCCACGGCGTTACCTGCCTCAACACCCCCGGCCTGATCGACTCCGGTTACAGGGACGAGGTCCAGGTGCTCTTGGTGAACACTGACCCCTCCGAGGACTACGAGGTGAAGCGGGGGGATCGGGTGGCCCAGCTGGTGGTCCTACGGGTAGAGGAGGTCAGTTTGTATAGGGTCCAAGAGCTGGTGCCCACCGAGCGCGACGTCGGCGGCTGGGGTCACACGGGACGCTGAGGTCGAAGGGGGACCGTCTTGCCCGAGATGCCCGAGGTGGAGGCGCTGGCCCGTTACTTGGGGGAGCGCATGTCGGATCGGACGGTGGAACGCGTCGAGCTCGGCGCCTTCTCGGCGCTGAAGACGTTCGATCCTCCCTTGGATCGTCTGGACGGGAGGACCGTGTCGACGGTCGGCCGAAGGGGCAAGTACCTGCTCGTCGAGCTGGGCGACGGCACCCCGCTGTGGCTGGTGGTGCACCTCGCCCGTGCCGGATGGGTCCATTGGCGGGACCAGATGTCGGAGGGGCGGATACGACAGGGAAGAGGGCCCCTTGCCCTGCGGATCCGGCTCAGGGGTGGGGGAGGGGCGGACCTGACAGAGGCGGGCACGGAGAAGCGACTTGCGGTATGGGTGGTGGGAGAGCCTGACTCTGTCGAGGGGATCTCCCGACTCGGCCCGGAGCCGTTGGATCCCGCGTTCGACGCAGCATCGCTGGCCAAGGTGCTCGCCGGTTGCGGTCAGAACCTGAAAGGGGCGCTCACGGACCAGGGCCTGCTTGCAGGCATCGGTAACGCGTACTCGGATGAGATCTTGAACGTGGCGAAGATGTCGCCGTTCAAGATGGCCTCCAAGCTGAGCCAGGCCGAGGTCGAGACCCTGCACAGGGCCATGACTGATGTCCTCCAGGACGCAGTCAACAGGGCCACGGGTCTGGCCGACAAAGAGCTCAAGGCGGACAAGAAAGGCGGGATGCGGGTACACGGGCGGAGCGGCAAGAAATGCCCGGAGTGTGGCGAAGTGGTCCGAGACGTCTCGTTCTCAAACCACTCGCTCCAGTACTGTCCGACCTGCCAGACCGGCGGAAAGGTACTAGCCGACCGGCGTTTGTCCAGGCTGCTCAAGTGAGCTTACGGAGTCGTTGCGCCAGCCGTACGCCTTGACATCGTCCTATTGAGCCTGTGAGCTACTCCCATCGCGGCTGGTGCTCAGCCCGATGCCAGAGTTTGGGGGGCCATGACCCACCGGTTCAGCGTGCGGTTGGCCGCGTTGGCCGTTCTGGCTCTTGTCGGTACGAGCTGCGATTGGACGATGTTTGGCTTGGATACGGGCAACTCCCGAAGCAATCCCTCTGAGCCTTTTGTCACCTCAACCAACGTCTCGACCATAAAGACAGCCTGGTCCGGCGTCGTAGGCAGCCCGGTGGGCGCCTCCTCGCCGGTGACCACCAACTCGAGGGTCTTCATCGGCGCCCAGAACGGCTCCATCTACGCCTTTGACCAGAACGCCTCGACGAACTGCACGCCGGGGGCGCCCGGCACCTGCAACCCACTGTGGTCCTCAGCCCCACGGGGCACCCCCGTGTCTACACCGGCAGTGGCCAACAACACGGTGTATGTGGGTGCCGGCGGCGTCCTTTACGCATATGACGCCAACGGGAGCACCAACTGCTCCGGGTCGCCGGTCACCTGCCAGCCCCTGTGGTCGACTCCCTCAACCGGCAACTCGGACATGTCAGCGGCCACAGTGGACAACGCCACGGTCTACGTCCACGACTCACAGTCGCTCTACGCATTCGACGCCAACGGAAGCACGAACTGCTCAGGGACGCCCAAGGTGTGCCAGCCGCTGTGGAGGGCGTCTGGAGTGGGAACTCCCTACGACCTCCCACCGGCGGTGTCCAACGGGGTCGCCTACACAGTGGGCGGAGGCCAGCTCTACGCGTTCGACGCGAACGGGAGTACCAACTGCTCAGGCACCCCTACGGTCTGCCAGCCACTCTGGACCGGGCCGATGGCCAGCGGTCAGTTCGGGGTGGTGGTCTCGGGTTCGACCGTCTATACCGCAGGAGGAAGCGTCTACGCATATGACGCCAACGGGGCCACCAGCTGCTCGGGTACCCCCAAGGTCTGCCAACCGTTATGGAGAGGATCCACGGGCAGCTCGAGCCAGACCTACTCACCCATGGCCGTGGCCAACAACACCCTCTTCGTGGAGGGTAGCGGAACACTGGTAGCCCTGGATGCCAACGGGTCCACCAACTGCTCGGGCACGCCCAAGGTCTGCCAACCGTTATGGACAGGAGCCGTCGGTGCGGTCCAGAGCGCCACCAATCTCAACTCGGCGCCTGCGCTGGCCAATGGCATCGTCTACATAGGCTCAGACGACCACAAGCTCTACGCCTTCGACGCTACCGGCGCCACCAGCTGCTCCGGGACTCCCAAGACCTGTCAGCCCCTGGCGTTTGGCTGGACAGGTGACGTGATCCGGTCATCACCTTCAGTGGTCAACGGTGTTGTCTACCTCGGATCGAACGATGGCAACTTGTACGCCTTCGGCAACACGGACGTCTACGTGGACGTGACTGGGAGCCCGCTTTCGAACGTGACCGCCTCGCCCAGCCTCAACACTGCCTTCTCGCAAGGGACCCATGACTACGCCGTGTACTGTCCCAGCTTCCAGAACAACTCGGTGACCTTCAAAATGACAGCGTCCTCTGGGAGCATCAGCGCGTGGGGACAGTCCGGCTCGAGCATCACCGTGACGGTGTCTGCCCTTGCGGCCAACCAGGCTGTGGTGATTCAGGCTCCGGACCCTTCCAACTCCTCCGGACCTCCCACGCATTACTGGGTGCGCTGCCTTCCCCCGGACTTCCCCCAATTGCAGGTCAGCAAGCCCGGGACTCCGGCCCCCGGCTACTACATCTACGGCAACCTCACCAGCAGCAATTACGCCATGATCCTGGACGGCAACGGCACCCCCGTTTGGTACAAGAGGACGGGCCTCCCCAACTACCCCGTGCAATGGCTCGGAAACGACACTGTCATGTGGGGCCAAGCCGTTCCGCCGCCAGGTTTCCAGCTCCTCAATCTGTCCACGCAAACGACTCAGGCGGTGAACCCGCCGATAGGCCCGACAGATCTCCATGAGTACCTCGTCGAGCCGAATGGCAACCGAATGATCATCGGCGTGCCGATCAAGACCGGCGTCGACCTCACGCCACTTGGATACGGGACCAACCAGAGCATCGCCGACTGCGTGGTCCAAGAGATCGATCCCCAGGGCAACCTGCTGTGGTCTTGGAAGGCGAGCGACCACGTAGGGATCAACGAGACTGAACCGGCTCTCTTCAGTTTCTACACGGTCAACGGCACCCAGGTCGGCGATGTCTACCACTGCAACTCCGTTGACGTGGATCCGAGCGGGCAGCAGGTGCTCGTTTCCTTGCGCAATACCTCTGGCATATACGATGTCAACAAGACAACAGGCAACGTGTCCTGGAAGTTGAGCGGCAACTCGAATGTCCACGACTCGGGTGAGCGTTACCTGATCATCAAGAACGATCCGGAGACCGAAACCTCCGGCCAGCACGACGCCCGCTTCCTTCCCTACAGCCAGGTCAGTCTTTACGACGACCACACCGCGGCATCAGGAGCTGCCCGGGGAGTGCAGTACTATGCGGATCCGCAGGGAGATGCGGCCACCCTCGAGTGGTCATACGTCAATCCCGATGGTCAGAACACCCTCGCCACGGGCAGCTTTCGTCGGGACGACGATGGTGGAAACGTGATCGGCTGGGGCTTCCACACCGGGTCGGGCTTCACAGAGGTCGACGGCAACGGCAATGTCTTGTTCAAGGTCTCCTTCCCCAATAACGAGAAGGGCTACCGGTCGATCAAGGTGCCCCTCAGCGCGATAGACATCAACCTGTTGCGTCAAACGGTTGGCGCCTCGGACGTACCGGCTCCGGGAGGGGGTGGAAGCTCGGCCAAGTCGGCCGTGCCTACCAAGGCGGGTGCTTCTGCCAAGCCGGAGGCAACGGGCACCCCCACGGGGGAGCCAGCCGTGACGAGTACCAAACTATCGTGCACCCCGAGCACGCTCCGCTCCGCCCTGACCAGCCAAGCTGGCTCGGACTTCCGCAACGCAGGTGCAGTTACCGCGACCGGCGGTTCGTCATGTGCAAATGGCTGGGCCGTTCAGTCGTTCCTGGTCCCGGCAGTGGGAACCATCAAGGCCTTGTTCGAGGCCACGGGCCACCCGTCGGCCTGGAACGTGAGAGCCTTCGGGCTGGCGAACCTGTGCACCGACATCGCTCCCACGGGCGCAATCAAGTCGCTTGGGAGACAACTCGGCTGCTAGGCAGCCGAGTCCGAGTGCAGCGCCCTGTCTCAGCAAGGGCCCCCGAAAACTTGGTCCGAGCAGGGGAAACGGCTAATCTTCCCTGGTAAGCGGACGTGGCTCAGTTGGTAGAGCATCACCTTGCCAAGGTGAGGGTCGCGGGTTCGAGTCCCGTCGTCCGCTCCCAGGGAAAGTGCTGGTCGGGGCCTTGCAGGGGCGGTTACGTGAGCAAGGATTTGGCCTTTCGTAGGCCGTCCGTACCAGATCCGTACCACAGAACTTTTGGTTTTTCTGCTCCCCGGGGATGAGCATCACCTTTTGCGTGTGAAGCTCAGTCACGCACAGCGACGAAGAATATCCCGCATCGGATCTCGTGCTCGGGAGGAGGGAACTTCGAGGCGGCTGTAGCAGGCCGCTCAGTTGCGCAGCCGCACTCTTCGCGTGCAGATCCGCGGGTAGCTTGATCGTTACGCCGAGGGTCGACTCAGGGGTGGGACCCTTCAACCTTCCAGTGGGTCCAAGCCCACCCGCGGTCGTTTCCGTCCTTGTCACAACGTGTTACCTTGACGTTGGACCCCGGCTTCGGGAAACCAACGGAGTGCATCGACTTCCATTGGTGCAACCACCTCGGCCAATTCGGTGATTGGAGCCAGTTTCGCGCTTTGCCTTGGTCGGATTCCTCGGGCCCAGAACTGACAAAGTGCATGTCGATGTTCGGGTAGCTACAGCCCTCATCTCCGAATAGGGCCTTGAGTCGATTCGCCTTAGGGATAACGTTCATATTGCTGTCACTACTGTGTGTCTTGGCTTCAATCAGCACGATCTGGTAGCGGCCAGTCTCGTCGAGGTATGCGACAAGTAGGTCAATCTCTGCGTCGGTATTGGCCGGGGCGGCCAAGTCACGCGCACACACGGTGTCGGGACCCCCTCGACTTCCTGTCGCTTCCAGGGCAGCGTGCAACCAATCGAAGCGGTAATTCATCGCCACGAAGCAACTTTCCGGCACGAGAAGACCAGCTTGGTCCCGAAGCTGCGAGCGGAAGTCACCACCAAGTTTGAATCGGAGTCTGTCCATGGCCCATGTGAGGAGGCTGGAGCGCTCCGTCCGGTCGAACGCGCCCAGTGCTTCGAGAAGGTCCGGATGGCTCGGGTCTCCCAATACGGCGCCCGCTTCAGCGTCTGGCACGTACCGCCACGCTGCCCGCGTGTTGGCATCAACCTCGTTCTCTGGCGTTGCTGGAGGAAGCGAAGAAAGGAACATGCGGGAAACCTCAATCTGCCTGGGGGATAAGACGAAGCGTCGGACGTCGCCAAGCGCTACTCCATGTCTACACCCATTTTCGACTCCGCTACTCCGAAGATGGCAATCGGCTCCGGAACAGTCCCTTTGGTACTCATCTGGCGCTGGCAGGTCTCTGTGAATATGGCAGGGATAGGTGGCGATGCACAGCCAACCCCACCTTGGCGATTCTCAGTGTCATGCACAGCGACCTGGCGACGGTGAAGGCCAACCTGGCTGAGACTAGGTCTAGGCCTGTTGTGCGAGAAACGAGCTCTTCGGCGCCAGATCCCCTGAGCTCGTCTCCCGGCGAAGTGCAGGCTCGACGCTGAAGGACCGTCTGTACAGCCCAGGGCTGGGGCGCGTACCGAGCGCGGTTATCCACCAATTCGTCGAGGATGCCCAGAGCTCGTTCGAGGTCATGGGACGAGGACACGATGACCTCGTCGGCCAGCAACAGAGTCCCGTCGTCGCGCCGAGCGATACTCAGCTCGCACGACCCCGAACTCCACAATGTGGCTCGGCCCCGCAAGTACTGCGTCTCAAAGCTGATCCAGGCGGCTCGGGGTCGTCGGTCCAGTGAGGGCCCCCAACCAAGGTCTGTGCCGACATTCGCTTGTAGTAGATCGCGATCGTTGCGCTCCAGCCAGCGGCGCAAGTCGTATATCCGGATCCGCCCCTCTGACGGGCGGTGAGCGACTGACCAGCTCATGACGGGAGCCCAGGCTCGCTTGGTCGGGCTCTTGAGATGCTCCGCGATTCAATCCGGTGCTCGCCTCGACCTAAAAGAGCCTCTCTACAGGGCGGACACAGCCACCAGTCCCGCTGGTTGGAGGGGTACAGGGAAGGGTCTCCTTCGAAGACCTGTCGGCATCGACCGCACTGGCGTAGTGGGAGCAGCACCTCGGTCACCTTTGTTCAGCTCTCAGCTCGAGAGCGCGGCCCAGGTCGGCTACCGAGCCCGGGGCGAGTTGTCCACTAGTGGGGATTGAAAACATGACGCCCTCCTCTGATATCGCTCAAAAGAGGCGTCGTGCCTGTAGTAGGGCGAAAAGCCAAACTACGTCCTGCCCAAACCAGGCGTCCCTCTCAAGTCGGGACATCATCATCCTAGCACCAATAGGGCCAAGAACGACCCAACGCATCCGTTCAACACGAAACAAGAAGCCGGCATGGGTGAGGGACGGGGCCGGACGTTGGCGGGTGGGAAGAGGAACCGCTGCTTGGACCACTACGACCACGCCGGACACTTCTCGAAGGGTTGATTCATCGGAATACTAACGGGCTGCAGGGATAATGAAACCCCACAGCTGGGCGCCGGCACGTTGGCGGTGCGCTGGAGGTGCGAGGCGGTTGGTCCGGTCGCACCTCTCAGTATCAAGGCCTCAGTATCCGGAGCCTCCGCTCGCTGTGGTGGACGGCGACTTCGATGCCGGGCTCCCGGTAGGCGAGGCACTACCTCCATTCGAGCCAGCCTTGACGACGTGCCATACCCCACCAAAGCTGCTGATGCCATCACCGTTGGCCTCGCCTACTGCCTTGTCTCCGGAGAACGTGTAAAGAGGCTGGCCCATGTGGGTGACCTGCAGCACACCGTTGCTCGTGGTCGTCCCCAGGTTGCTTACTCCGGGGCCGCCTGTCGCTGTCGAGACGCCCGCGGGGAGAGTCAAGGCTGGCCAGACACCTAGACAAGCTCCGGTGCAAGACACTGGAGTGGTCCCATTGGTCAGCGTGTACAGGGTCATCCCTGTCGAGTTGACCAAAATGGTCCCGAACTTAGGATTGTTGGCCGTCGTTGCCACGGGATGGGCCGCGGACGACGAGGTGGAACTTGAGGCCGCCGGTTTGGCCGTCGTAGACGATGACGACGCCGTCGAGCCTGAGGAGCCACATGCCGCGGCGATCAGCCCAAGGGCCGGAAGTATTCCCACGGCGAGCAGACGCTTCGGGTGGCGTCGTCGTTCAGAAGTGGCCGATATTGCTGAGCGGTGGGGGATCACTGAATGTCGCATCTATGCTCCTCTTCTCCGCGCCGTTTGGCGTGCAGTGGCCATGCTAAACCGCAACAGGGTTAACTCGAGGGCCCGGCTCACCGATGGCACCCCAAGTGAGAGCCAGCGGCTCTTCGCCTAACTGAGCCACACGCACCTGCCCCGAGTGGCTGGCGAACCGTCAATCTCGTGCCCGCCCTTCTCGTCTCGGCTGTCCCCGCGCTACCGGGACACGCAAAAGGTAGTGCGGAGTGATTGGTCGGAACACCGGATGACTACGAGGCGAGATTCAATAAAGGACCGGTGCATCGCGATGACAACGCAAGGCGGCTCTCTGATGCTGAGGTGTGGGTCCTTTCCGGCTCCCCGCTGCGCAGGTGACGGAGGGCTCGGCGGTAAGAACCGACCAGGCTGTCCTGGTGGTAGACCAGGTCGTGCTCGGCGCAAAACGCCCGGATGATGTTCTGTGCTCCTGCCAGATTGGGACGGGGCATCGTCGGGAACAGGTTCTTTTCGATCTGGTAGTTGAGACCACCGAGCATGAGCGTGGTGAAGCGGCCGCCCCTCACGTTACGGGCGGTGATCACCTGACGCCGGATATCGGGGTCCCGGTCGACTTTGTTGGGGTACGCGTGATGGGCGTTGTGTTTAGGAACCCACCAGCCGAATGCTCAGTCCAGTCAACGCGTTCCCGACAGTCAGTCCGACCAGACAATTGGCCCGGTGGGAGCCGAAGATCTGCTGGTGCCCCACGTCGTGGCCGAACGAAGAACGGCCAGGAACACCGCGATTCCGAGCGCGGACCACGAATCGCCCACGGCGAACAATGCCACCTATCCGGCTGCGAACGCGATGGCGGTTAGGGCGATCTTCACGCTGTAGTAGCCCGGACGGCGTTCCAGCAAGCCGGCGTCTCGGATCTGTTCGGCTTGCACGCGGCAATCGTTGGGTGCGCTGGGGATCGTGGCTGTCTTCACAAGGCCTTTCCCGCTGGTGAAATGCTCTGAGACCGTCAACGTGGGCTGGACAATGCCGAGATCAAGGCTCTCGTTTGGACGACCCCAACCTACCGTACGCCGCGACTACAGACCGCTGTGGTGTCCCGGTCCGGAAGGCAAAAGGGCCCGGCGCGAGGGCCAGGCCAGTGCGATGAAATGAGCGCTGAAAGGCTCCACGAGGGTTCGGACCTCGCCACCCCTGATCGTTGGTCGATGGCCTTTGGGGCCGGACTCGTGGTGACAACCTACTTGGCATCAACCAACTCCAGCAGCTGGGAGAGACGATCCCATGCCAGGGGCAGCGATGAACGGCGACGCTCAACAGTCCGTGACGACACTGCTGGACTTCGCAAGAACTGGTCCTCCTGATCCTCCCTTCTGCAGTTTTGGCGGCTAACCCCAGCATGTACGAGCCAAGACGATCCGCCACCATGAGAAGCCTTGCTGCCGAGCGCATCTCAGGGGAGAGATTGGTATAATTTGAGGTAGTGGGCCCGCTGAGAGGAGGCCCCGTGGGTTTGGTGGCATTGGCCGTCATGGTGGTTGTGGCGGTGGTTGTGGTAGCTGGCGTCCATACTGGACCCCACGGACTGGTCGCCGCCGGGACCCTGGGAACCGCCGCGTCCGTCGGATTCGTGGTCGGCATCATTGCGCTTGCACCCGCCGGGTCGCGGACATCCATCGCCTGGGTTCTCCTAGCCATCACGGCCGTGATTTCGGCTGGCGCACTTCTTGCGGGGGCGGCGGCGCTGCCTGCTCTTCGCCGCCGTCAGCCGGCACTCGGACCTAGCCAACTGTGGGGGGCCGATGGAGTGGCCTTGAGCGACCTGACACCGATGGGCACGGTTCGGGTCCGCGGAGAGACCTGGACCGCTGAATCTGTCTCCGGCCAGTTACCCGCCGGCGCTGGGATCCACGTCATGGAGGTCGAAGGGCTGCGCCTGCGGGTATGGTCGGATGCGGCCATCGTGGTCGGGTTCCAAGGCACCCCCGAAGACGAGGAGCGAACATGATTGCAGTAATCGCCGCGGCCGCTGTCGTAGCTGTACTCTTGGTGGTGGTCTTCACCTTGTCGGTGAAGATTGTACGGGAGTACCAACGCATCGTTTTGTTCCGCTTCGGGCGATCTCTCGGACCCCGAGGACCGGGCCTGGTGTTGCTCAACCCGGTCACGGATCGGGCGAACTGGGTGGATTTGCGGGAGCAGTATCTCGAGATCCCCCATCAGGCTGCGATCACCCGAGACAACGCCACCATCTCGATCGACTTCATTATCTTCTACAAAGTGATCGACCCAGTTATGTCGGTGCTGCAGGTGCGAAACTTCGCCGGAGCCGCCCAGAATATCGCCGCTACCACCCTGCGCAGCGTGGTCGGCGACATGAGCCTAGATGACGTCCTCTCCAAGCGTGAGGAAATGAACAGCGTGCTGCGGACCAAGCTCGACGACGTGACCGAGCGCTGGGGGGTGAAGGTCACGAACGTGGAAGTGCGGGAGATCAACCCGCCGCCCGCCGTACAGGACGCTATGACGCGCCAGATGTCGGCGGAGCGCACTCGCCGAGCTGTCGTCACCGAGTCCGAAGGCCAGAAGCAGGCAGCTATCACCGTCGCCGAGGGGCAGAAACAATCGGCGATCCTTTCGGCTGAAGGTGACCGACAAGCCCGGATCCTGCAGGCCGAAGGCTTCTCACTGGCCTTGGAGCGCATATCCGACGTGGCGCGTGGCGTCGACCCCAACACGTTGTTGCTGCAGTACTTCGACGCCCTGCGTCAGGTCGCTAGCTCGTCGTCCACAAAGGTGCTTGTGCCGATGGAGCTCACCAACCTGTTGGCGGGCGTGCGCGACCTCGCCGCCGGCCAGCTAGGTCCGCTGGGAGCGGCCGTTGGCGATGGGGCACCGGCCGCCACGGACTCGGTCAGGGGTTCGTAAACCGATCGTTACGAACAGGGAAGCACCGGATCTCAGGGTGTTTGTCGACGTCACGAGGCGGTGGAGTCGGGCAATTCGACTATGGGGGTATGTATACGGAGCGGGGAAAAAGAAGGAGAGAGCTACACACGGCGTACGTGCTGCTCAAAAGCCTGACGGGACTTTATGCATCTAACGCGTTGGTGGTCATGCTCGGTCGCGTCCGGTCCCTGGTGTAAACGCGCAACGGGCGTAGGTTTCTTCAAGAGACACCAACTCACGAAGGAGGACCCACACCCGTGGCACCACGAGTATCACCCACCGAGCGCATTCGCGCACAGATCCACGACCTGTTCGAGGGGGACGTCGAGCTCCCAGAGGTTTTCGAGCAGGTAGCACGGCTTTCTGTCAGGCTCACCCTCCAAAGCGTCTTGGAGGAGTTCGTCTGCGTCGATCTGCTCCGGGATCGCTACGAGCGTCGGGAAGAAGACGGCCCCGAGGGATACCGGAACGGCTTTCAGCCGCCGAGGACCATCAAGGCCACCCTGGGACCGGTCGAGCTCCAGCGCCCGAAGCTCCGAGATGCCCACTCGGCCCTCTGCGACCAGCTCTTCGGTCAGGGGATCACCCGGACCAACGCCTTGGAAACCCTCGTCATCAGCTGCTGGGTCAGAGGGCTCTCCGACCGTGACATCGAGGCCATGCTGATCGAGACCTTCGGGCGCCAAGCTCGATCTCGAAGTCGACCGCGAGCAGGATTTGCCAGCGGCTTCGGGCCGAGTTCGACGCTTGGAGGCGAGCCGACCTCTCCAAGCTGAAGATCGACTACCTGTATGTCGACGGGAGCTACTTCAAGATGCACCCGAAGGCCAGGGCAGAGCCCGTGCTAGTCGCATGGGGAGTGGACACCGACGGAAGACCTGTCTTTTTGGGTCTGGCCTGCGGTTCTTCGGAGTCGACCGACGCCTGGAAGAGCTTCTTCGAGGACCTGAAGGCCCGCGGGACTTCGCCCGCCGTTGCTCGTGATCACAGACGGCGGCCCGGGACTCCTAGCTGCAATAGAACAGTGCTTGGGAAAAAGCCTTCTGCAGCGTTGCCTCATCC
Source organism: uncultured Actinomycetes bacterium (assembly GCA_963736925.1). Lineage (GTDB taxonomy): Bacteria > Actinomycetota > Acidimicrobiia > Acidimicrobiales > CAVTQP01 > CAVTQP01. The sequence goes on along the minus strand of CAVTQP010000003.1, from coordinate 1,868,958 downwards.
ATCGCCTCCGCAACCTTCTCGCCAAGGTGCCCAAGGAGGCCCACGGCGAGCTAAAGCGCGACTACTGGGCCATCTTCAACCGCATCGAGCAACCATCGGGTCCCAAGGCGGTCGCCGAAGCACGCCGGCGAGCGAAGGCCTTCTCCACGAAGTGGAGAAAGCTCTATCCCTCGGCCGTGGCGTGCTTGGACGAGGACCTCGACGCTCTCGTCGTCCACCTGCGCTTCCCGGCCGAGCACTGGAAGCGCATCCGTCATTCCAACTTGCTCGAGCGTACCTTCGGCGAGACACGCCGGCGCGTTAAGGTGATCGGAAGGCTGCCCGGCGAGCAGAGCTGCCTGTCGCTCGTCTGGGCCGTGCTCGATCGTTCATCGAAGGGATGGCGCGGGCTCACCATGACACCGACCGCCCTCCGTCGGCTTCAGGACTTGCGCCGCGAACTACTGTGCGACAAGCAACACATCGAGGAGGTGGCACAGGACAGCGTTACAACCGCTGCATAGTATCAACATGGAGTCTTCGCCCCGAGCCGTTTACACCAGCGCTGAGACGCCACCTCATGCTCACCCCCAATCGCTCTTCACCGCAGCCCGCTGGCTAGGGTCATCCTGGGTCTGGCGTCTGGAGGGCAGCTTGGGACCATTCCCGACGGCGACGTATAACTCCCTCTGGCTGGTCTCACAGACAACCACCGAAGAGGCCCGGCGTCGTGCTCCACCAACGCCGCGTAGGCCAACACAACGGTGAAAAGGGAGAGTTCCAATGGGCGGCACGGGCTAGTAAGTCGTCGGCCAACTTGCAGTATCTGATGGACGAGGCCGCCAGCGGGGGTGCCCCCCCCATTTGCTTACCGCCGATCCCGTTGCCGATGGATCGCACAGGGATCAAGGTTGTACACACCCTAGTAGGGCGATTGACCCTTCAACCAACCACAAGATGATCAAGGCTCGGGCCGACTCGGTCTCGACGAAACCCGCCTGCCGCCAAGCCTGACCATGAGGTGCTGCTTGGCGATCGAGCTCGGCTGCAACTGGTACACGGTCAAGGACGGACTTCTTGCTCATGGCACCGCATTGGGTGGCCCGACTGACGTCCCAGGGGTCCTTTGCCACCCGGACGCGGACACCGCGGCCTTGTAGCCCGCGGCGTACGGTAGGCTGAGGTTGTCTAACAAGAACGTCGCTCTGGGCGTTCCTCCAGCTACGGGTGTCGCTCTCAAACGGGATTACACCGGGGGGAGGGACTTGCAGACAGCCACCATCAGCAGTGCGCCCAGCGATTACCGCGGGCTAGCCGAACAGATCCGCGACGCCGGCTTGCTGGAACGCCGGCCGGGCTACTACAGCGTGAAGGTCGCCCTTACAGCTGCCGCGTTCGCCATGGGATGGGCGGCGTTGTTCGTCGTGGGCGACTCGTGGGCCGCGCTCGGGGTGGCAGCGTTCCTGGCCGTCATGTTCACGCAGGTGAACTTCGTTGGCCACGACGCCGGGCACCAGCAAATCTTCGGGTCCCGCCGGGCCAATCGGCTGGTTGGACTGGCCGTTGGGAACACGTTGACCGGGTTGAGCTTCGGCTGGTGGGTTCCCAAACACAACGCCCATCACGCGTACCCCAACCAGGTCGACCGGGATCCCGATATCGGCCCCGCCGTCATCGGCTTCCCCTTCACCGCCGATGTGGCCCGGCGTCGCCGCGGCGCCGCCCGGCTGATCGTGCGATGTCAGGCGTGGCTGTTCTGCCCTCTCCTACTGCTCGAAGTCGGGATGCACCTGTCCAGCATCCAAACGCTCGCACGGCGACGAGATGCCGCCGCGGCGGTCGAAGGGCTACTGCTGGCTGGACACGCCGCCCTGTACTTGACCGCGGTGCTCTGGGTGCTCTCCCCGCTGCGGGCATTGGCCTTCGTCGCCGTCCAGCAAGGGCTGTTCGGGCTGTACTTGCGCTTCAGCTTTGCCCCCAACCACAAGGGCATGCCCATCATCGACCGCGATACGGACGTGAGCTTCCTCCGGCGTCAGGTGATCACCGCCCGTAACGTGACTGGCGGCCGATTCACCACTTTCATGCTCGGTGGTCTCAACTACCAGATCGAGCACCACCTGTTCCCGACGATGCCCCGTCCCAACCTGGCCCAAGCCCAGAGCATCATCCGGGCGTTTTGCGTCGACCACGACCTGGTCTACCACCAGGACAGCCTGGTCGGGTCCTACCGCCAAGCCTTCCGCCACCTGCGCGGTGTGGGCGCCGGCAAGGATGACCCGCACCCGAGCTCCTAGGACGCCACTGAAGTAGCTGGCGTGGGGCCGTGGCCTCGGGGTCCGCCGCTCGGACCTCATGCCCCGGAGTCGGGGTTTCTCGCGTTCCCTTTATCCCCTCGGGCCGTTGGTGCGATAGAAGGTAGGGGGGTCTGTAACTCGCCACCCCTCGCGGATCCGACCCGTCTAGGTTGGGGCTTCGTAACTCGCCACGCCTCCTCTCTGCACCCTCGCCCGCTGCCTGGTCCCCAGGGTCGCTTTTAGCGCTTGAAACACCCCACCTCTCACGAAGCGCGTTCATCTCGGGCTCGCCGTCCCGCTCCCGGCCCTCGAAGCTTACCGCTGCCGGAGGGGTTCAAGACGCCCCAGCCCAGCCTTCTTCTGACCACGTCGATCGCTACGTTCGCTGCCACCCGCGTGACCCAGACGTGCCCGTCTCGTCCAAACGTTGCTATAGCTCCGTAGAATTGATCGTGAAGTTGATCTTAGGGTCGGAAGCGCCGAAGTGGCTCGAGGCGTCCTATCCCGTCGATCATTGACCTAACAGGGTGAGCCCTCTCGAAAGGAGAAGGGATGGAGAAACACAATCGGAGGGTCTTTCTTCGCCAGACTTCTATGGCAGTGGGCGCAGCCAGTGCCGTCGCTGCCGTGCCTGGACTGCCGGCCGCCCTCGGCTCGGCTGTCACTCGTACAGCTGAGTCGCCGGTACCAAGGAAACTAACAGGGGCCTCCCTTGCCGAGCCGTTGGTCGCCCACGTACGCGATGTCGCCACCGGGGAGATCGACCTTTTCGTCGGGACAGAGCAGATCACCTACCGAGATCCCGAACTAGCGACGCGCTTGTTCAAGGCCACTCGCTGATCTAGGTCAATCTATCCATCTAATGCCTTCCACCTTTGTGAGGTGAACACGCGTGTCGTCACATCGTGAAGCGCCGCAGACTTCGATCGATCCCGTTGCCGACAGCACCGACCTTTATGCCTTCGTCAGCCCGGACAACCCCGATACGGTCACGTTGATCGCCAACTATGTACCCCTCCAGGCGCCTGCCGGGGGCCCGAACTTCTATCAGTTCGGTGATGATGTTCTGTATCACATTCTCATCGATAACAACGGCGACGGGTTGGCGGAGATCATTTACGAGTTCAACTTCAACAGCACCATTGAGACCCCGGACAGCTTCCTTTACAACAGCGGACCTATCGAGGCTATCGATTCCAAAAACTGGAACCGACGACAGTTCTACTCCGTCAGGCGGCAAGACAAGCACGGGAATCAGAGGCGCTACACCACCCTCGGCTCTAACCTGGCCTGCCCCCCATGCAACATCGGCCCGTTGTCGACGCCTGACTATCCCACTCTGGCTAATCAGGCTGTCTACAACTTGCCCGGCAACGTGAAGGTCTTTGCCGGCCAGCGGGCCGAGGGGTTTTACGTAGATCTGGGAGCCATCTTCGACCTGGGCGATCTTCGGCCCCTGGAGCAGCTCCACAGCCAATTCGGCTTGAACGTGGACGCACTCAAGAAGCCGGGTACGGGGGTCAATACCACTAAAGCGGTCAATGTCTCCACCATCGCTATCCAGGTGCCCAAGTCCCAACTAAGCCGTAATGGTTCCAACCCGACGAATGTGGCCGACCCTCACTCGGTGATCGGGGTGTGGACCACCGCGAGCCGCCAAAAGGTCCGCATGTGGGTCGAGGACGGGGGCGAGGACGTCAATGCCGGGCCCTACGTTCAGATTTCAAGGATGGGTAACCCGCTAGTCAACGAGGTCATTGTCCCGCTCGGAAAGAAGGACTATTGGAACAACCAGGCGCCCGTCAACGACCGCCAGTTCACGCCAGCCGTGGAACATCCCGAGCTGGCCAAGCTCCTCCCGACCCTCTATCCCGGTGCTTTCCCCAACCTGGCCAACATTATCGCCTCGAACACTCCCAGGGCCGACTTGGTCGCCATCTTCCACACCGGTCTTCCCGCGGGGGTGGTCCCCGGGTTCCAGAACTCGGGCGGGTCAACACAGGCAGATCTTCTTCGCCTCAACATGGCTATCCCCCCGGCGAGTAGTCCCAACAACCTCGGCGTGCTCGGCAAGGATGTGGCGGGCTTTCCCAATGGCCGACGGGTCTTCGACGACGTCGTTACCATCGAGCTTCAAGCCCTGGCTGGGCTGACCGTTCCCCTGGTCGACAAGAGCTATACCCCCGATGCAGCGGTACCCATGGTCACCGACGGACTGACGACGGGTACGACTGACCTGACGGCCATGGGTACGGAGAACTACCTTTCGGTCTTCCCTTATCTCGGCATCCCCTACAGCGGATTCGATGTCCCCTCCAGCTAAGCGAGCGAATGTTCAGCCCGTGACAAGTTCAAGGCCAGACCCAAGCCGTGAGGTTGGTGTGGTGCTCGATATTGGAGAAGATATCGGGGCTTTGGTGCTTCATGCTCCCGAATCGCTCTTTCAACAGGAGGTGGAGCTTGAGCCCAAGAAAGCTCCGATGAAGCGAGTGCACGCCGTTGTGCGCGAACGCTGGAGCAATGGGCGACGGCTGTTTGCCGCGGTATTCCCGTCCTTGGAAGCTGGCGAGTACCGGATCTGCACTTCTGATGCTCAAGCAGCGAGCGAAGTGACGATCACGGGTGGCGTCGTTACCGACACGAATTGGCCCCCTTCCGTGATCTCCTGAGCGCGATCCATTCCAGAGGCGCTGGCTTGCGGTTGCGTGGAGTGTGCTCACAACCCCAGTTGCCGTAAAGTTCCGCCCTAACTGAGATCGTCGCCTGGGACCCGACCACCGGTCGTCGACATCGACGAGAACCCGTGGGGAAGCTCCTATGTCTCGTCAAGTCCCAGTTTGTCGACATTAAAAAGGCGCATAGCGATCGATCCGGTCGGTGAGAGAGCTGACACCGAGCGGCGCCGAGTTTGAGATGGCCGCTGGGAGGCATGGAAACGTCGAGAGCGTCTTCGAACTCGACCTGGTGATGGCTCGACCGCGGGTTGGAACTTGGTGGCTTCTCCGTCGTGTCCGGGCGGACGACGCCGCGTGGCTCAGGCGGCGCATCGATACTCGTGGATGAGACCACCGAGGATGTCACGAACATTCGACGTTGCCGCGTCGATCGTGGGAAGAGTCGGTCGTGACGTCTCGAGCCCGATGCCGCGATGAGGCCGGCTTCCGTTGCACTGCTCGACGTAGGTGTGGAACACCTGATCGAGCTGGCGATGCGAGAAGATGAGCAGGTGATCGAGGCACTCGGCTCGCACGGTCTCGACCCAGCGCTCCGGCGTACACGTTCGCCGCGGTGCCCGCGCTGGCATGAGGAGGGGCTGCGTACCTTCAGACCGCGGGATGTCCTCAAATGCACAGGTGAACTTCGCGTCATGGTCCCGGATAAAAAGGAGATGCTGCGGTTCGCCTTCTGAAGGTCCAGATGAGGTTCCGCGTCATCTGGGTCACCCATTGGCCGTTGGGTTCGTCGTGACACCGAGGGACATGGACGACACGATGCTCGATCTCGATGACGAACAGGGCGTAGTAGCGATGGCCGGTCACTGAGTTGATAAGGAGGAAGTCGGTAGGGCCCGTGTCTATCGATGAACGTCAAGACCATCGCAGATTGGGAAGGATAGCGCGTACGGCTTCGGGGCCCCCGTCAGGGCCACCCGATCTTGCACTCCAATCCGAGCAGTCGGTTTGGCGAACTCCCACACAGCACGGCGACCCTATCCCGTTGGGCCGTCGGGATTATCCGGTGGAGTCGCACGAAAGAACTGTGGCTCAGTGTCGGGAACAAACTTGACAAGCGGAACGTGGTCTCGCAGAAAGGCCACCTCTGCCACTGCGTGGCGCTTGTTGTACGTACGGGTTGAGACATCGAACCAGACAACGTCGTCTCGACGCAGTGCGGGGTCTTCAACGACGACGATCTGGTCGCGCCATTGCGGGTGCTTATCCAACCATTGCGCCATAATGTTTCGGAGCCGCGTTGCTTTGTCTACGGTTGTGAGTGGTTCGAACTGTGGTCCGAGGCGTTCGGTGACATCTGTGGCCGGGACCCCCGCATAGACATGATTGGGAAGCATTTCGCTTGTGACAACAGACCCCACCAGGGCCATGCTCCGCTCACCCACTGGGACAGGTGAAACGATGCAGTGCCCGACGAACCAGGCATCCCGCTGTACATGCATATAGCGCTGAGAATAGAAGCGACAGCCGTCGACGATGTCCCCGAACTCTAAATGGGTCCACAACTGACTCTGGGCGCCGATCCCAACATTGTCATCAATGTCGAGTCCAGACATGGAATCGAGCACTACATTGCCGCCGATCCAGCAATTGCGCCCGATCCGCAGTGGATGCTTACCGTGGCCGAATGACGCGGCATGGAGCTTCGAATAGTCGCCCAGGAAGAATTCAGGGGCGAAGACGCGGACACCGTGACCGACGTAGCAGTAGTCTCCGAGCACGACACGGTCCGCAGTGGCACCCTTGCCGGAGATGACCCCCCCTTCTTCGACGACTACGCCGCGCCCGACGATGATATGCACCGCATCGATCACACCATTGATCACCGCAGAAGGGTGGATGTGGTTGATCTCCTCCATCACAGCGGGCAACTGGTCACGGTCTCAAGCACGCTATCGATGTCATCGTCTGATATGTCGTTGTACAGGGGAAGTCTCAGCAGCCTTTCACTTGTAGCTTCTGACACTGGGCACTGGCCTACACGGCCACCAAGCTGGCGCCCAAATGGAGAGGTGTTCAAGGGCTCGTAGTGTGACACCGCGAGGATTCCTCGGTTTGCAAGGTGCCCGATCATGCGAGACCGCGCAGATGTGTCGGGCAGGCAAATGTAGAAAAGATGGGCGGGGTGCTCACAGTGTGGAGGCACGGTTGGAAGGGTGACGCTGCGGGGTGCTGCCCACGGCCGCAGCTCTCCCATGTAGCGATTCCACGCGTGGCTGCGCCTTTGTTGGATCAGCTCTCGTCCCTCCAGTTGGCCCAAGAGGATGGCCGCAAGTGGGTCCGCCAGCAGATAGCTCGAGCCGATATCGCGCCACGTGTACTTTTCCACCTCGCCCCGCCAGAAGCGGGAGCGGTCAGTCCCCTTTTCACGCAGAATCTCGGCGCGATCCACAAGCTGCTTATCGTTTACGAGCAGACATCCACCTTCCCCACACGGGAAGTTCTTGGTCTCATGAAAACTCAGGGCAGCTAGCGAACCCAGGGTACCGAGTTGGTACCCGCCATATCGACCAAAGAGTCCATGGGCATTGTCCTCCAGGACTGTGATGGAGTGCTCGACGGCGATGGCGCGAATTGGGTCCATCTCGCATGCCACGCCAGCATAGTGGACTGTGACGATCGCTCTGGTCTTGGCGGTGATCAACTCGGGGAGAAGATTCTCATCGAGGTTCAGCGTGTCAGCACGGACATCGGCGAATACCGGACGGGCGCCCCGCAGCACAAAGGCATTAGCGGTTGACCCGAAGGTGTAGGACGGAACGATCACCTCATCGCCGGGTACGATGTCGATGAGTAGTGCCATCATTTCCAGAGCCCCTGTCCCCGAGGGGGTCAGTAGAGCAGCTGGCACCTTGAGCTCCTTCTCGAGCAGCTGACGGGCCTGGCGGGTAAACGGTCCATCGCCCGACCAAACCGATTCGGAGATGGACTCAGCGAGTTTGCTACGTGCTCCGTTTGTGAGGGAGGGCCTGTTGAACGGGATTCGATACCGGTTCGCCATGCTACGGCTTGGAATTTCCCGGCTCTGGCTTGGCCGCTTTCGATTCGGTACCGCCGTTCATGGGATGAGCTACGGTGGATTCTGCAACCACATACGTTGGCCGATCCAGCAAGCGAAAATGCATCCTCGACAGATACTCGCCTATGACGCCGAGGCCGAAGAGCTGCACTCCCGAGAACAAGGCGATGCTCGACGCCAGGAAGGGGAAGCCCGGAACGCTCCCGCCTTGAATGAGATAACGGATAAGGACATAGGCGAGTACAACAAACCCGAACACCGTGAAGGAGAAGCCAAGCACACTGACCAAGTGCAGCGGTCGGGTGCTAAAGCCGGTCAGCATGTTGAGCCCGTGTGTGACAAGTCGTCGGAAGCTGTACGTGGACTCGCCATATCGGCGAGGATCCTGGCGAACGCTCACGGAGGAGAAGCGCGCCGATCCCCACGCGAGTAGAACATCGACGGAGGCAAGTGGTGATTGGTAGGTCGCAAACGCGTTGCGCAGCGGAGTCCGAAATGCCCGAAATGCACTGACATTTATTACTGCTCGATCACCACCGATTGCCTGCTGCAACGCAATTCGGGTAAGACGACCGGCAAGCTTGCGCCACAGTCCACGCGTCTCAGCTTCCGGTGTCCCGTAGACGACGTCGTAGCCCGCGTGGAGCGCCCCGACGAGCTTCGGTATCTCCTCCGGCGGGTTCTGCAGATCATCATCGATCGTCACGACAACGTTGTAACGAGCTTGGCGGATTCCGAGGATCAATGCGTTGTGTTGACCGAAGTTGCGCATTAGCCGAAAGCCAACAACATGAGGATTGGATGCTGCTAGGTACTCGACGACTGCCCAGCTTCTGTCAGTGCTGCCGTCGTCGACCAGGATCACCTCATGTTCGTTTCCGAGCATGGTGAGTATCGGCAAGGCCCGGCGTACGAGCTCCGCCAAGCTGTCCTGACTTTCGAATACCGGCACGACCATCGAGATCCCCGGTTGCAGTTCGGAGCTGTCGTGATCCGAGGCCGCCGAAATGCTCATGGCGATGGGCAGTATATGCGTTGGTTGAATCGTGATCCATCGCATGATAGAGGCCAAATGGCATGCCGAAGATTGTTGCCACCAACGTACTGACGGCGGCCCAATCGGGATGGTCCGCGCGATGTGCTTCATCGCAAAAGAACCATCCTTCGGACAAGGGCGCCTTGAAGGACATCGCGGCGGGAAAATTCTAAGCCCGGCACGGCGCCGTCGGGCCGTGCCGACCATCCATGCCAGATACGGGTTCTCCGAGCGCCGGGCCTGCGAGCTTGTAGGCCAACCCCGTTCCACCTAGCGCCGACGACCCACCTGGGGTCGCCGACCAAGAGCAACGTTTGCGAGCCCGGCTGAGAGACCTGGCCAGACAGCGTCCCCACTACGGCTATCGGCGCATGACAGCACTCCTTCGCCAGGAGGGGTTCTGTGTCAACCACAAGCGCATAGCCCGTCTGTGCCGTGACGAGGGCCTCACGGCCCTCTCCCGCTCCAAGAAGCGCTCTCGGCTGGGCATGCTGATCACACCGCCCTCGAGTGTCTGAGGCCACCTGGAATCGCTCGCGCCCGCTGTACGCGGGCATGAAGGGCGAGGAGATAAAGCGCCTGAAGGAGCTCGAGGGCGAGAACAGACGCTTGAAGAAGATCGTTGCCGACAAAGAGCTCGAGATCGATTCGCTCGGGGAGATCGCAGCGGGAAACTTCTGAGCGCGTCGAGGCGTAGGAGAGCGGTCGGGGTGCTCCAAGAGCGCCTCGGGCTCTCACAGCGACGGGCGTGCCAGATCGCAAACCAGCCCCGCGCCACCCAGCGTGATCGGGCCCCGTCCGACCTCCTCGCAGGAGGCCAAGTTGAAAAGGCGTCTGTGCGCCATCGCGAGGCGTCACCCCTCGTTTCGGCTGGAAGATGGCCCACCGCCTCCTGCTTGGGGAGGATTGGACGATCAACCACAAACGCACCCAGCGCCTGTGGCGATGAAGAGGGCCTGCGCAGGCCCCAGCGGTGCACCAAGCGCCGCCGGGTTCGCCTCGACAGCCCCGAACGGCTCAGAGCCGAGCATCCGAACCACGCCTGGGCGATCGTTTCCAATTCGACGAGACCGCCGACTACCGGCGCCTGAAGCTCGCCAACATCGTCGACGAGTTCACCCGAGACGCTCTGGTCATGGGTAACCCGATCCAGGGAGACCGACGAGCTCCTTGCAGTCCTCCCACAACTCGTCGCCGAACGTGGCGCGCCGGGCTTCTTGCGGATGGACATTCCCCAGAACTGACCGCAAACGCCTTGAGGGACTGGTCACCGGTTCTCCGGAGCGGGAACCAGCTACATCGAACCAGGCTCGCCCTGGAAGAACCCGTGGGTCGAGTCGTTCAACGGCCGGTCGAGAGACGAGCTTCTGAACGTCGAGGAGTTCGCCACCTTGGTCGAGGCGAAGGTACTGGTCGCAGACTGGAGAATCGAGTACAACACCTACCGCCCACGTTCCTCATTGAAGGGCACATGACCCTGTCGAGTTCAGGAGGAGCTGGGAAGACCGACACCAACCGGCACGCTCAAAGCGGATGGTTTCGTAAATGGGGTCCCGACAACACCTTCAGGCCACACTCTTCACTCGGCTACTTGGCACCGTGCAGGTTCGCCGAGCGCTGACAGTACAACCAAGCCCGACCCTCAGAGTTGGTGGACCCGTAACCGGGGGCAGGTCACTGTCGCCGCGACAGGTTGGAGCCGTCCGGATAGCACGCTGGTCCTCCGGCTGGACAGCGGGACGTGCGGGCAGAGGAGGAGCAATCAGAACCGCCATGCCCTGTTGGGGAGGGCGGGACAGTGGACCCGCACTGGATCACCGATCACGTTGTGGGCGACGCTGCCCACCACCTAGAGAATTGAGCGCTCGGCCGTGGCTTCTGGACTGAAGTTCGCACTAGTTGTCAATCTTCACTACAACGGTGGCGCTTCGGGCGTTCTTGCCGTATGCTCCGTACGCGTCGCTCTCCAGCGTGTATGTCCCGTTGGCGACGTTTGTCGTCTTCCAGTATGCGAGCCATCCGGAGTAGGTCCTCCCCGCGGTGGCGATCAGGGAGTCGTTTAGTGTCCCGCCTGTCAGATGGAACGCGACCTTGGTCACGCCGCTCATGTCCGACGCACTCGCATCAAGCAACTGGTCACCCGAAACCGTGGCGCCGTTCGCCGGGCGAAGCACGCTTGTGCGAAGGACTGAAAAGTATGAGAAGAGTCCTTCCCTTGTGTAGTAGGAGACGGCATCTGTGGCGAACAAGCTGAGATGGTGGAATCTAGCGATCTGCGCGTACTGTCGAGCACTAGAGTTGCGAGCTATCTCGTCTTGAACTAGTGCATCAGAGGCCTTGTCGATGTTCACCGTGACATCGGCTGCCGCGATTTGATCTTGATGCCAGGCCCTGATGCTCGTAAGAGCCTCACCGGTACCGAGGACGACCTGCAAACAGATCACACCGACCAAGGCCGCTCGAAAGACGGGGAGGGCGATGCGACTCGCTCGCCCCTCGTTTCCGCGTGGTGGGGGGCGGTCCAGTAATACCAGGTAGCAACCGACCACTATCAGAAGATCAAACGTTGTGTAGCGGGACAGAGCCGACGACCCTGACGAACTTCGCCCTTGAGTGATTACTGCGGCGAACAGCAATCCGAAGCAGACCAGGGTGACACCTATCGGGTTTCCACGGGATTTGTCACGGCGAAATCCATAGGCGATCACTATGGAAATGGCCAGCAAGAAGATGAGCACGCCTAGAGCAAGGACGGCGTCATAGGAGGCGCTCGGAGTGCTAGGAACGTTTGCACCGACGACATCTCCTATGGCGACGAAGAAGAACTTTATTGCCGTGATGGGGTGCTGGACCGCATAGGAGTAGGGGAGCCCATAATTGCCTGTTTGCGTAAAATTGAATCCCCAGAAGTATACAGCTCCTGTCGTCACGGCAGCAGTGATCCAAGCAACCACGACGGATTTAGGACGGCGCCGGTGGTAAAGAAGCACCAAACCGGCCGGCCAGATCAACAGCCCCTGCAATGAGGAGAAACTCCCGACGATCCCCGCCAAGATCGCGCCTGTCAGCACGAGCCAGGTAAGGATCGCCCGGTCCAAGATAACGACAGCAGCCGCCAGCGACAGGAAAACCAGGTACCAGGCCATCTGGAATCCCCAAAGCGTGTTCTCATACTGAACGAATGAGAGCAGCAGGATTGCCACCGGGCTGTAGTAGATCCATGGGATCGACGGCGACCGACGCTTATGGGCCCAGATTAGGAGTCCGGTCGCGACGACGAGCATCGCACCACTCAGGTATTCCTCAACGACGACGTTGAGATGTGTGGTGTAGGCCAAGAGAAGGACTATTAGATTAGGGAAGAAGATCCGGTTCTCGTAGTGCTGCGACCACAAGGCACCTAATCCAAGCGTATGTGAGTGTGAGATGAGGAGGACATCGTCCCATTGGTCGTGCCAGATCATGTTTACGCCGTACTGGTGGACAAACCAGAAATATGCCGCCACGGGAAGAAGGAATCCAAACGCGGCCAAGCCGGTTAGAACACGTCGTACGGCAGATACACTCTGGGGTCCGTTGGGCTCGACTACTGGTTGCGCTTTCGATTCGCGAGCTGATCTCGGCTGCCCGCTCAGAGTGACGTCACTCATCCCAAGCTCTCCCCCCGGACACCGCCAGACATGAAGATCTTTCACCGTGAAGCTGCCCTACGTCGAGGCCTGGCACTGCAATAGGACAGGGCTTGGTGATCGGCTAGGCCGGCAGGTGGTGAATGGAAGGGCTTAGGTACGCTGTAGGGGCCTCCGGGCACCAACCCATTCAAGCCATTGGCTGGCAGAGCAGCTCGCTGAGCCTGTTCTTCCGAGCCGATGCTCATCATACGTTGATCTGGGCGCATCTAAGATTTACGGAATAGAGAGTCACCAGGCTATCTGGCGGAGACCGCATAGTCTCCATATCGAGCTGGGTAATCAAAACCTACGTGCAACTGCTGATCGAGTGCCGGCCAATCCGGGAGTGGTGTCAGAATTGACCAGAACCACACCACCGCCCAGTTCGTGACTAGGCAGGGCGCTCGGGCGCGGGAGACGGCGGTTGACGCTGGGCCTCTTAGCGCAGGCTGCAGCCAGTTCATCCCGTCCGCCATAACGATTCCGCGAGGGGGCGGGAGCCCCGACCACACGTAGAAGCTCAGCATCCCGGGGTACGTGATCAGGCTTGCACATGAGCGGCCTCGGATATCGTCGACCGTGGCCTCAAGGTCGATTGCCTGGCTCGCCGGTGGCCGGATGAGCTCGCTCCCACGGAGCCCAAGCGGCGGTTGTGACCTGTACGTGCGCCAGTATGAAACGATTGGTCCGAAGATTTGTGCTCCAAGCAACCCAGCAAGTGTGGCTGTCGCCAGAACTGCGCCTACCTCGGGCACCCGTGGTCGCCAAGCTGCGACCCTTAATTCGTCGATCAAGTCGCGCGTCACCAATAACGAAGCAGGAACGATGAGAAACGTCGCGAAACTGAGCTGGCTACCCGCGATTGGGTAGGCCTGAAGCTCGTTGAAGACGATCAGAGCCGCCAAGCACACACGCGCGGAACTTTGTACCGAGCCACCCGTGTCTCGGGGGAGGAGTAATATTGGGACCAGGGCCCAGTCTACGAACGCCGGCCACGTCGGCATGAACAGCGTTACAAATACCAGGGGAAGCGCGATGGCACGGGCAGCGACCCCCGGCCATCGCCAACCACCTCGCACAAGAATGCACATGGCAGCCAGACACAGCGCCGATAGGAACAGAGCCCATGTCATCTCGATCGGGTAATAGCCCTTGCCGACGGCGAGCCGTAATGGATTGACGACTATTGCCACGACCATCGCCCCGAGGTTCTCACCGAAGCCCAGGCTGAGCAGCACCGCCGCCACGAGTGTCCCGACGAAGCCTGCGACCAACCATCGCCACGTCACTGGCCTGTGCATTCGAATTCGATGAGCCGGAGCCGCCAGGATCAGGGCACCTACGCCGCACTCCACGGTGAGGAAATACAGCAGCACGTTGTGCTGGTTGAGCGCGGTCCCCAGGACAACCAACGGGAGGACGAGGGCCGTTCCATGTGTGGTCCAACGGAGCCAGCGCGGAGCTGGCGTGATCGCCACCAATGTCCAGCCGACCGCAGCGATAGCGAAGATCCCGAGGTTGATCTTCACCAGCACGAGGGCCATGCAGACTGAGCCAACCACCATCGCGTGGCGTCCGCACCACCATTCGCGGCGCTGTGCCAAACACAACAGGAGAAGGGTCAGAGCGAACGCAACACAGGCCGGCTGCAATGGCTCCCTAACGAGCGGTGACAGCCAGAGGAATGCGAGCGGAAGCGCAACAGCCGCCAGGACGACCGACCTCGTTTGACGCCAGGTGAACATCGCCGTCGCAAAGGCAATAGCATCCCAGGCAAGTAGCGTGTAAATCCGTCCACCGTCATGGGTGAGGGGAATGCGGAAAATGGTGAGGAACCCGAGTGTAACGAAATGGTACACGGGCCCATATGCCGAGTAGATATGTGAATAGACGCCACCGTGCCGCGCGAGTGTCCGTAGCGACATGAGGTAGAAGCCCTCGTCGTCATATGGGCGAAACGCCAAGAAAGCCTGAGGAAATCCGAGCGCTACCATGGTGCCGGCGATCGATCCCAGGAGGATTACGCCCCTCCAATGAACGGGACTGAGGACCTCCGGCTGAGTTTCGCCTTCTTCCTCCGACACCGGACTGGTAGAGATTTTTCGGCGAAACTGAGGAGCGTGAAGCTCACGCATCATGGTGGCACTACATATACACGCATCATGGTGGCACTACATATAGCTGAATTGATCAGCTGAGCTGGTAGCACTGGTGCCACCCGCGGTCGTCACCGTCACGTCCACCGTGCCCGTGGCCTCGGCCGGGGAGGTCGCGGTGATGGATGTGGCCGAGTTCACGACAAAGCTGGTGGCCAAGGTGGCCCCGAAGGTGACGCCGGTGGCCCCGGTGAAGTTGGTGCCTGTGATGGTTACGGCGGTGCCGCCAGCCGTGGAGCCGGTATTGGGGTCGACGCTGGTGACGCTCGGAGCATTGTTGACGCTCACGGTGACGCCGGTGCTGTAGGTGCTGTTTCCAGCGGTGTCGTAGGCCACGCTCTGCAGCGTGTAGGGGCCATTGGCGACGGTGGTCGTGTCCCAGGAGGCAACCCACCCGTAGTAGGTAAGGGAGGCAGTGGCGATCAGGGCGTTGTTCAGGGTTCCGCCGGTGAGATGAAACTCGACCTTGGTCACGCCGCCCGGCTCCGAAGCGCTCGCATCGAGGGTCTGAGTGCCTGTCAACGAGGTGCCATTCGAAGGAACCAGCACGCTTGTGGCCGCCGAGTTGTCGAGGGAGACGGTGATGCCGGTGCTATAAGTGCTGTTTCCGCCGGCATCATAGGCCAGGCTCTGCAGCGTGTAGGTGCCATTGGCGACGGTGGTCGTGTCCCAGGAGGCAACCCACCCGTAGTAGGTAAGGGAGGCAGTGGCGATCAGGGCGTTGTTCAGGGTTCCGCCGGTGAGATGGAACTCGACCTTGGTCACGCCGCCCGCGTCCGAGGCGGTCGCATCGAGGGTCTGAGTGCCTGTCAACGCGGCGCCATTCGAAGGAACCACCACGCTTGTGGTAGGCGGGATGTTGTCGACGGTGACTGTGATGCCGGTGCTGTAGCCGCTTTTGCCGGCGGCGTCGTCAGCGACACTGTACAAGGTGTAGGTGCCGTCGGCGACGGTGGTCGTGTCCCAGGAGGCAATCCACCCGTAGGAGGTCAGGGAGGCGGTGGCGATCAGGGCGTTGTTCAGGGCTCCGCCGGTGAGATGGAACTCGACCTTGGTCACGTTTACATTGTCCGAGGTGCTCGCATCGAGGATCTGGCTGCCTTTCAACGCGGCGCCATTCGACGGAACCAGCACGCTTGTGACCGGTCCCGCGACGCTGAGCGCGTAAAGCGTTCCGCTGTTATCGCCTTGATAAAGGATGCCGTTGGCGATCGACGGCGCACCCCAGATCTGTCCTCGTGTCGCATAAGCGAACAAGGTCTGCCCGGACGTGGCGGAGACGACCAGGAGTTGGTTGCCCTCGGCCACGGCGAGGATACCGGGAGCCGTGGCTAGGGCACCGAGCACCGGCCCGTTGGGCAGACAACGCCGCCACAAGATCCCGCCTGTGGCGGGATTGAGGGCGGCAACGCTGCCGGCGCAGTTCACCCCGCTGATGGTGACATTTCCGCCGGCTACGTAGAGCGTGTGGCCGTCCCAGGCGCTCGGAGCGATGCTGCCCTGTCCGCATTCTGGGCAGTCGCCGCTGATGGCGACTTGCAGGCGCCATTTCGGGCCGGCAGGTAAACTATCGCGCTGGAACGCGTAATACCACCCGTTCTTGTTTGCGATCCCTACCATGGCTTGACTGTTCTTGTTTGGTCGCGTGAACAGAGTCGGCGCGGAGCCGAAATCGCCATCTGGAGTGCTTTGGGCTTTGGGGATCTGCCACGAACCGACCACACTAAGGTCTGAAGCCCTGACCTCAATGACCGCCTCAGCATACGGCTCAGTCGTGTTGCACGAGCCCGGATTCCCGGTCGCGAAATAGACCGTACTGGCGGCTTCGTCGACCGCAGGTGAACTCCACACGCTACCGCCGGTGCAGCCGTCCGGCACGACCTTCATCGTATTCTCAACCGCGCCGGTTGTCGCATCCAACCGCACTAGTTGGCCTTGGACGAGCGGGCAATCGAGGAAGGACGACACACCCATGTAGACACTACCCCCGAACACCGCGGGCGAGCCCCATAGAAACGTGCTCGGTGAAGCCCCCAGACGCGTCTGCCAGCGCACGGCCCCGGTCGCGGCGTCGAGGGCATAGAGCTGTCCGTCACCACTACCCACGTAGACGACGCCGTTCACCACCGTCGCAGTACTGGCTACGCCAGCGGTAAAACTGCAGCTCGTTGTCTGCCCGAGATACGTCTGCCACACCAGACTGCCCGAAGCGTTGGTCGCCCGCTCGTAGCCGTCCAATGACCCCCAATAGACGAGGCCGTTCGCGACCACTGGCTGGGAGAAGACAATGTTCTGGGCCGTGGCCATCCACGCCACGTGCAGCTGCGAGGCCGTACTCGGAGTGATCGCCGTCTCCGCCGAGTCGAAACCGGAGCGGCCATTCGTTGCCCCGTACGTAACCCAATCGCCGCTCGAGGCGTTGGCGGGACCAACTGCAACAAGGCTAAGGCCGACCGCAAAGGCAAGTGCGACGACGGGACACACCGACCGCACTCGCCACCGCATCGCGTCTCCTCCCTTATCGGCTTACAGTGCGCGGTCCAGTCATCGGAGTCCCAGCGTGCATAGAATCATGCTTGCAACCTCCCAGCCGTAGAGCCACAAAAGCTTCCCCCGCATTCGCGGAAGAAATCACTCCACATGCGTTTCACCTGGGCCACAACGCTCCCAATCGTGCCGATGACCTTGTGGATGTGGGTATCGACCGCTACGGAATGGAGCTGAGATTCGTCAGGCTTTGCTATTCCGCTGTCAGGTAGTCTTGAGACTGCGACGGCTTGGCGGGTACTACCATTTAGGGATGTCGATGGAGGGAGGCCACAGACCACCGCTCCCCCCCAAGACGCCACCCCCATGACCCGTTCCTCCGTGGTGCCTTTTGGGGATGTTACCGACCGCACTTCCAGAGCGTCAAGTGCCCGTTCTCAGTCCAACGGCCACGATCGTTGCATCGGCATCGACATAGCATTCGGGAGCGCCGAGGCTTTGGATGATGCGGTCAGTGGCACGAGCCTAAGAACTCAGCCTGGGAAGTTCGCGCTCGCCGGCCAGGGCCTCTGTGTCGACTCAGACAGTGGTGAGCCCGTCACCGATGACATGAAGGGTTGCGACTTGGGATCCGCATCTCTGTGACCAGGCCAAAGACCTTTGATCCAAGGAAATGAAGTGGTCATCGGAGCGCGGTGTCTGGTGAGAGCCGGAGAAAATTGCGCTGACTGCCAGAATGGGTCCACCGCGGAGCCATTACACATGTGTCGGACCCTGGCGATTGGATGATTCAGCGGCGCCTACGTCGCGGCCCGGTAATACTCGTGGATGATTCCGCCACTCGATCCCGACGACGAATCGGGCCGGCACCCGACAGGAGAGCGAGGGTTGAAGCGCATCGGGCGGCAACAGGCCTCGACCTCGATGTGGCCTCTGGCGGTTGTACTGGTCGACGTAGACATCGAGGACGCCCTTTAGGTGTCGAGCGTTCAGGTGCCATCCTGCGCACCCAATCAAAGCTTCCCTCGACGTCTCGGTACCCGGCGCGCTCGAGAAGCTCATCCATGAAGTCCGCGACGAAGTTACCGACGGACGTTTCTTCCTTCTTGCTTTCGGGTAGCGGCCACCTGTCGACGCGGTTGTGATCGCATACGACGTCGACAAGGGCTTGCAGTGGTTCTCCCTGGACGGCTGGGACCTGGCGACTGCGGGCCGTCGAGATCCTCGTCTCGACCCTCGGCTTGTCCACGAGCACCTTCTCCATCTTAAGCCGCTGAGCAGCCATCTGCGACTAGCGGGCATGCATGGGCTGGAGTTGGAGGTGGCGCCCGATGCTGACGAGCAAACACAGCTGCTGAGATTCCTGGGACGACGTGCGTAGGCCCCGGGTTCCTGACCCTACGGTTGCGTCCCCCATTTCGTGGTCCGCTCTCTGGTCCGGCCCCCGTTCGGGGAGACAACGCACTCGGCCGGTGCCGACTTGTCGCCCGAGATCCCGCCTGTTCCGCCCCCGCGGGCGATCGCCAACGAGACACTTGTCGTCCCCCTCAGCACTTCGGAAAGGTGGTGATGAAAGACCCAAAGCGCACCGATCTGGTGGACCCGTCGAGTCGTAAGACCAATCTAGCCTCGGTCGAGACCGCTGATCCTCACGATGCTGGTGCTCTGGGTTGCGTAGAGCCGGCCGCCCCGCCCGACTAACAACCCGTCGATCCGGGTAGGTAGCGTTACGACAGGGGCGAGCGTGGGTGGGTTTGTCGACTGATCGATCTTAGTGATGGTGCCGCTGGGTCCGGCCACGTAAAGGATCGGCGCACCGTGCAGACGGGGCGAGACGGCTATGGCGACGATACCGATGAATTCGTTCTGGAAAACGGGAAAACAGGCAATTGTCGTGATAGTGGGCGGCGAAGGTGAGGTTGTGCCGCTTATGCGAACGGCACAGCCGTTGCTTGAAGACTGCTGTACGGCGTAGAGAGTGCCGTCAGGAGCAAACGCCATGTCCACATAGTTGACGCCCGGTTGAGCCGTATAGGCCACGAAGGTCGGGTGGGCTGACGTCGGGTCTTCCACCCTAGTCAGCTGAGAATTACCGGGGCAGACCGCTCCACTGTTGGGCTGTCCGAAAAACAGGTCACCGCTGATGGGATCGGTAGCCAAGCCGGTGACGCAATTGTAGGTCGTCCCCACAGGGTTCAACTGGCGGATGAATTGGCCCGTGGTCGGATCGACTTGGTTGATATTTCCCGCTTGATAGAGGGCGGCAAACAACTCACCGCCCTTGCCGAGGGTCAATCCGGTCTGAACGTTCCCGGTGGTGAGAGGAGTCGGAGCAGTTGAGCCGTGCCGGCCAAACAAATAGAAGCCGAGGTTGGCCGCATCGGAGACGAGCAATCGGTGTGCCCTGCCAAAAGCCAAGCCAAATGGCCCGATCCCCGCGAAGAAGGAGGGGGGCGGGACGTCAGGCAAGCCAGAAACCAAAGTATGTACCCTCAAGCGCGGTGTTGGTGGCGCAGCACTGGCGGTCGCGCCGTTAGGGAGCATCGAGGTGGCGCCAATGGCGAGAGCCAAGCCGACAACGAGAGCAGTACGGCTGCGGAGTGCTCTTTTGACCGCCAGGCGGAGAGGAATGAGCAAACGACCGACCATCAATGCCCTCCCGTCTAGCAGGCGCTTGAAGGGTACACCCTCTTGAGTGGCAGTCAAGGGGTTCGAGGGTTCATGTCCCTTCGCCTAGCTCGCCACAGGCAGGCGAAGCATCGGGCTCAATTCCGGCTACGGTTACCGGCCATGAAAACAAAGGGTCAAGACCAACCGCGACTGCTTCAGGTCGCCGCTTCGACGGCCGCGGCCTTGGGTGTCGCCGCTTGCTGGAGGCCGCGCTGCAGGCCGAGCAGAGCGACCAGGGCGGCTGCTGCCATGATGCCGCACATGGCGTAGAGCACCACTTCCGTGGCGTGGGCGAACCCCAGCTGCACGGCATGGAGGACCTGTTGGCCGCTGGGACCTTGCAGCGCTTGAGAGCTGACTCCCGACGCGCCGCGGGACTGGGCGATCTGGCCCGCCAGTCGGCTGGCGGAGCCATGGGGCAGGCCCAGCGAGGTGAGGCTCGACGCCAGACGCGACCGTTCGACGGTGATGAGCACGGTGCCGAGCGCTGCGAGCCCGATGCTTGAGCCGTAGTTACGCACAGTCTGGGTGATTCCCGTGGCCTCGCCATACGACAGGCGGGGGGCACGGTTGACGGCGTCGGTGTTCGCGGGACCCACCAGGAGCCCCATGCCCGCCCCAGCGAGAATGATGAAGACCCACTGAGTGCTGAAGGACAGCGCGGTGACCCGGCCGGCCCAGAGCGCGAATCCCGCCGCCGCCAGCGCGCTTCCCGCCACGACGGCCGGCTTGGCACCTTGCTTGTCGAGGATCCGCCCTCCGACCTGGGCCGCCGGCGCGAAGCCGGCGAAGAACACGAGCAGGTAAAGGCCAGCTCCGTTGGCGTTCTTGCCGAGGGAGATCTGCGCGTACTCGCTGGCAAAGAAGAAGACGGGGATGAAGACCGCCATAGAGATGAGCAGCACGGCGTTCTCGACGGTGAAGGCGCGGACCCGGAATATGGCCAAGTGGATGAGAGGCACCTCGGTGCGCAGCTCGACCAGCACAAAAGCCGCGACCAAGGCTAGCCCGCCGACGATGCTGGCCCAAGTGCCCGGATTGCCCCATCCCCAGACGCTCGACTGCTGAAGGCCGAGCACGCTCAACCCGACGCCGCCCACGATCAACACCAGGCCCCGATAATCGAGCGGTGCTGGGCGTCGCGTCTCTGCTGGCCTGGAGACGGCCGTCAATACCAGCGCGATTATTGCCACCGGCACGTTGACCCAGAAGATCGCCCGCCAGGTCCATTGGGTGAGGATCCCGCCGAGGATGGGACCGACAGACGTGAGCCCCCCCGCCACCCCGAAGAAGACCGCCATCGCCCGGCCGCGCTCTTCGAGGGGGAAGTTGTTGACGACAATTGCGAGTGCGGCGGGGTACATAAGAGCTCCGCCTGCGCCTTGCAGGACGCGGAAGGCGATGATCCACGCCTGGGCCGCCGACCCGGTCGGTGTCAGACCACACAAGATGGAGGCGCTGGTAAAGATGACGATGCCGATGACAACCATTTTGCGATGCCCGACGATGTCCGAGAGCCGCCCGCCAAAGGCGAAAAGCGCCGCCAGGGCCAAGAGGTAGCCGTTCACCACCCACTGCACACCGGTCGAGCTGATGTGCAGTTCCTTCTGAATCTGTGGCACCGCGATCGACACGATCGTCTGGTCAATGAAAGTCATGGCCACCGCGAAGATCATGGCCGCCAGGACCAACCGCTTTCGTCGCCCGCCGTCGACCATGCCTTTCCCCGTCTTTCCGGCCCGTGTTGCCGGGACCGCGCCGCGCGGTTCCCGTGACGAGCTGGGCCTCAGTCAGAGTAAGCCATCCAGACCCCGGACCGCGGTGGGCCGCGTCCCACGTGCACTGTCGTGCGGGGCCGGCTCCACGCCACGTTCCATTCAGAACCGGCCATGGCTCCGTAGAAGCCCCCCACTGTGGCCAAAGGTCGGCGAGGGTGCCGGGCGGTCGTGTTCTGCCGTTCTCGTCTCCCCCGAGGAAGTCGATCGTCAGCCGGAGCGGTCCTTCGCTCTCCAAGGCGCGGGGCACGCCGCGCGGAGTGGGCTCTGGCCTTCTTCCAATCACCGGACCCGATCAATCCATCGACCTGGTGCCACAGCTCCGGGTCGATCGTGGCCCGGTCAAGGGATGCGTGGCGGGGGCTAAGTGGCCCAGTTCCAACGCAAAGACGTGATGATGTCTGCCGGGTCCGCTTGGCCTCGAGGTCATTACTGTTTGGCCTGCGCTGAGTCCGGTGCACGCGCCCACCGAGGGGCAGTGGATCTTCCGGACCGCGGCTGGTCGTGAGATGTCGAGCAGATCAATCTCGCGCCGCTTGAGTTCAAGAACCTCGCCGCGTCGCGGCTGACACCAGGCGGCCAGCAGCAACGCCGTCTGGTACTGCTGTGGAACAGACTGCATCGCCGCGGCGACCTCTTCCACGCTGGCCGTGGGTCGCTCGGGGCACCGGACTTGTCCTGCTCGCTTCACCTGGCACGGGTTTCGATCCTTCGTTCGTGAAGCTCGGACAGCGTTCGAACCGCTTCGGGCTTGTTCGGCCCGCGGAGTAGACGGGGAGTCGGCTGACGCGGTCATGATATCGAAGGAGTAGTGTTGGAACATGCCTGGGTCACATATGAGGGCGCCTTCATCTCTGCGCGCCGGCGGACCGAAGGCGGGATTGCGCGGAGCCGTGAGCCACGATCCCGAGACCATCCGCGCCAAGTACCTCGCCGAGCGCGACAAGCGGATGGTCCCCGGTCGCACCGACATTCGCGACCTACGGGCCGACCAGCATTTCGCTCGCTATCGCGACGACCCATTCACTCCGGTCATCGAGCGCGACCCGGTCGCGGACGACGTCGATGTCGTGATTGTGGGCGGGGGGATCGCTGGGGTTCTCGCCGGCGCCGAACTCCGCAAGGCCGGCGTCGATCGGATCCGCATCGTCGACGAGGCGGGCGGTATCGGGGGCACCTGGTACTGGAACCGCTACCCGGGCGTGATGTGCGACGTTGAGTCGTACATCTACATCCCAATGCTCGAGGAGCTCGACTACATCCCAACCCAGCGCTACGCGTTCGGCGAAGAGATCCGGGGCTGCCTCGAAACGATCGCCGACCGGTTCGACCTCGTGTCCGATGCCCTGTTCCACACCGAGGTGACCCGCGCCGAGTGGGACGAGGACGCGGCCCGGTGGCGGATCCGCACCGACCGCGGCGACGAGGTCAGCTGCCGCTGGTACGTGCTGGCCGTCGGGATCCTCAACCTCCTGAAGCTGCCCGCCATCGCGGGCATGGAGCACTTCGCCGGGCGTTCTTTCCACACGGCTCGTTGGGACTACGCGTACACCGGCGGCGAGGCACACGAGCCCCTGACCGGCCTGGCGGACAAGGCGGTCGCCCTCATCGGCGTCGGGGCGAGCGGCATCCAGTGCCTGCCCCCGCTCGCGGAGTCGGCGAAGCACGTCTTCGTGTTCCAGCGAACGCCATCGGCCGTCGGCGTGCGAGGCAACCGGCCCACCGATCCCAACTTTGCCCACGGGCTCGAGCCGGGCTGGCAGCGCGCCCGAATGGACAACTTCCAGGCGATCATGCTGGGCCGGCCGGTGGAGGTCGACCAGGTCAACGACGGGTGGACGCACCACTGGGCCGCCGTTCACCACCCCCCACGAGAGAAGGGCACGACGACGGCCGAGTACCTGCGCAGGGGCGAGGAGGTTGACTACGCGGTCATGGAGACCCACCGACGCCGGATCGAGACGCTGGTGGCGGACCCGGCCAAGGCTGAGATCCTCAAGCCGTACTACCGATACCTCTGCAAGCGGCCGTGCTTCCACGACGAGTACCTGCAGTCGTTCAAACACCCCAACGTAACGCTGATCGACTGTCCCGCCGGGGTCGAGCGGATCACCGAGCAGGGCCCGGTCGTCCACGGGAAACAGTACGAGGTCGACTGCATCATCTACGGCACGGGCTTCGAGCCCGAGCTCACGCCGCTCCCTCGTCGGGCCGGCCACGAGATCGTCGGTCGCGGTGGTGTCACCCTGGCGGAGAAGTGGGCCGGCGCCCCCGCCAGCCTGTTCGGAATGATGAGCCGTGGCTTCCCGAACATGTTTGCCATGCCGGCTCCGGGGCAGCAGGCGGTGGTGACGGTCAACTACACGCAGCTGGCCGTGCTCGGGGCCCAGTTCATCGGCCGTGCCGTTGGGCTGCTCGAGCAGCGGGACGTAGACGTGTTCGAGGTGAGCACCGAGGCCGAGGAGGCGTGGACGCAGAAGATCGTCGAGTCCTTTGTCGACCCCAGCATCATCATGTCCGCCTGCACGCCGTCTCGCCTAAACAACGAGGGCCACCCAGAGGCGATCAACCCCCGCAGTGGCAACTACGGCCGCGGGTTTGGCGACTGGTTCGGCTACCGCGAGCTGCTCGAGCAGTGGCTCGAGGCCGGAAGCTTCAAGGGCCTGGAGATCGAGGTCCGGTCGCCGCTGTCGTGAGCTCGCGTCAGCGGGTCGCCGTCGTGACCGGGGGCGGAGGCGGAATCGGAGCGGCGATCGCCGAGGAGCTCGGCCGTGGCGGTTGGTTCGTGGTCACCGTCGATCCCCTTGTGACCCTCGACGGCTCCGAGCGGCTGCAGGAGCCGGAGGAGAACACTGCGGGTCGCATCGTGGCCGCGGGTGGCTCGGCCCGGGCCTCGACGGTGTCGGTGACCGACGGCGAGGCGGTCCGCGGCTTGTTCAGCGAGCTGGTCGACGAGCACGGCGGGCTCGACGCCGTCGTCAACGTCGCCGGCATCACCCGGCAAACCGGCGTCGCCCACGGCACCGAGGAGGATTGGCTCGCGGTGCTCGCAGTGCACCTCGGGGGCTACCTCAACGTGCTCGACGCCGCCCTGCCGCTCATGGCCGCCGCCGGGCACGGCCGCGTCCTCGGCGTCACCTCCGGCTCCGGGTGGCGGGCCGCCGATGCCGGCGCGTACAGCTGCGCCAAGCGAGCGGTCGCCGCACTCACTTGGCAGCTGGGCCGGCAGTCGCCGCCGGGCGTGATCGTCAACGCGATCTCGCCTATCGCGGCCACCCGAATGGTCGCCGCTGCCATCGAGCGCGCTCGTCAAGTGGGTACAACGCGAAGCGCCGGCGGATTCTCCCTTTTTGAATCGATGCCGGGCCCAGAGCATCTGGGGCCGCTCGGTGCACACCTCGTCGATGGCGGATTCGGGTGGTGCACCGGCCGGGTGCTCTTCGCCAGCGGCTCGGAGGTGGCGATGATCGACGAGCCCCGCCTCCTCGAGGTGGTGCGCAGCGACGACGTGGTCTCCCTCGTCCGGGTACTCGACGCGGTCATCCCTCGGGCCTTCGCCACGGCCGAGGCCAGCCAGGCGAGCGACGGCGGTGGCAACCCCCGGTTCGGTCAGATCTTCGACCAACCGGCCCCCGCCGAGGCCGCATCGGCTCACGTGCGATCCTGTGCCGTCGTCACCGACCGCCCGCTCTTGGCCGGTTCTCTCACCGCCGCGCTCGAGGCCCGGTCCGTCACCTGCCACCGCGTCGAGGTCGTCCACGGCTTCCGGAACGCCGCGGACGCGCTGAGCTCCCTCGTCGAAGCCGTTGGGCCGATTGACGCGATCGTCGTGGCGCCCGCCGATCCTCAACCGACGGACAGCGCGACGGATGGTTGGAAGCAGGTGCTCGCTCAGCACGCCGGGATCGTCCAACACATCCATACCGATGCCGGATGGGCCCGGGCGGCCTCAGACTACGCCACCGGCACCGCCCGCCGCCCCGTCCACCTGGTGACCCTCACCGACGCCGCCACCTCAGGAGGTCGAAGTCGGGCCCAGGCCTCGGCGCAGCTCGCGCGAGCTGCCGTGGGTTCGACAGACGGCCGCGTCATGGCATTCGCTGCGAGCATCGAGGCTTCCGAGGCGGCAGCCGGCCAACCGGTGGGTGAACTCGTTGCCCACCTGCTTGGCAATCCGGACGCAAGGGCTCTCGCCGGTGCGGAACTGGCGGTCGGCGCCGGCTGGCTTGGCCTTCGCAGTCACCCTCGACCGATCGGCAGCATCACCTACGGTGGTCCCGCCGTCCCCGGTTGGCTCGACATCACGCTCCGAGAGCTCGTCGGCGCCACCGGCGACCCACCGCACCTGGAGACCTGATGACCACCCAGCCCACTCGTGTCATCGACGCTCACGTGCACCTCTGGGACCCCGCCCGCTCGGACTGGTACCCATACCTCACGCGCCCTCAGGGACACGGCGCCGGTGATGCGTCGAGGATGTGCCGCCGCTTCGATGTCCACACCTATCAGGGAGAGACGGCCAGGTGGAACGTCGAGAAGTTCATCAATGTCGCCGCCGCGACCGGTCGTCACTCGATCGAGGAGACCATCGAGCTCGATGCCAATGCTCATGCCAGCGGCGGTCCCGACGCCATCGTCGGCGGTCTCCCGCCGACGGGCACGGTGGCTGAGGCCGTCGAGCTCGTCGAGCGGCAGATGACTGCTTCACGGTTCCGTGGGGTCCGCCCAATGGGCGCCCTCGAGACGCCGCTCCCCGATGCCGGAGTGCTCCATGCCCTGCAGGAGCGGAACCTGCTGTTCGAGCTGATGACCCATCCAGATCAGCTTCGATTAGCGGCGGTGCAGCTCGCCGGCTTCGATGATCTGATCGTTGTCGTGGAGCACACCGGATGGCCTCGCTCGAATTCGGAGGAGGAGCGCGCCCTGTGGCGGGCCGGCATCGATGCGCTGGCCGGCCTGCGCGGCAACGTGGTGTGCAAGCTGTCGGGTCTCGCGATGCCGTTCGGGTCGATGCGCGCCGCCGTTTTCGCGCCGTGGCTCGAGTACGCCATCGAGGCCTTCGGTGTCGACCGCTGCATGTTCGCCAGCAACTTCCCCGTTGACGCCACATACGGCACATTCGACGAGCTCTACACCGCGTTCAGCACCGTGACCGCGGGTCTGGATGGCGGATCCCGCGAGAAGCTCTTTGCGAAGAACGCAGAGCGCGTGTATCGCTGCTAAGGGCAACGTGTTTGAGACCATCGATGAGGCCCAGGCTGCGATCGACTCCTGGGCAAGGGAGTACAACCACATCGGGGAGCACCAGAGCCTGTGGGACCGCCCGCCATCGAGCGCTTTCGCCTCGCCCACCGGCAGAAGGAGCCAGTCGAGACCCGCCCGCCTTTCCCCAAGCCCACCCAGAGCCAGTCGCGCCCAGAGCGCTCGCGGTGCTCGCCGGGTAGGCCTGCTTGGCTTCACCTATCAGGTCGGCCGCTGGATAGCGGGCGAGACGGTCGAGCTGATAAGCCATCCCCCGCCCACTGTGGTCTCGGGCAGTAGAACCGTATCCACGACGAGGGCAGGATGCTTGGCATCGACGTCTCCATCACCAGCATGGCGACACCTTCTTCCTTCGCCAAGAGGACCTTTGACTCTAGCCGCAGCTCGTGTTTACGCCGATCATCAACACATGACTCAAATTGTCGCAAGCAAAGGCGTAAATCCCGAAGTCGGCACGCTTTGTCTTCGACCGCTTGTAGTGCTTCGACGTGACCTGAGTATCGATCAACTGGCAACTGCGTTGAAAGAAGCAAAGGCATGCTACGCCTTGATAGGAGCGCAGAACTTTCGTCTCGTCACGGATTGGAATCAGTGGGCGACTCTCCGCAAGTGCTCGGCCTTGAACGAATCTGCGCGGACATTGATGGGAGGAACATCACTCTTTCGTGAGAGATGTCCCCCGAGTTCGAGAAGCCACGACGACGATGCTTGATCTCCCATGAATTTCGAAGTCGAGACGGCGCAGAGCATGTCGTTGTACTGGGCCTGAACGGCAAGCCCGCCGGTGTCCTTCGGCCCGTGACCTTCTACAAGCGTGGCATAGCTACAGAATCTAGCGGCTGGCCCCGGTTGTGGGACTCAAGGCAGGAAGAGCCACTGGTAGTCCTGAGACTTGACTGGTCTAGCCACGAGGGGACTCCGTGTCACTCCCGAGGGCCATTGTGGCTGAGATTGCCAACAACCAACCCACTTCGCCCGCCTCACCTCCGCACTCACATCGAGTCACGCTCTCTTGCTCGCGTGCCTCGCCAAGACTAGTCGACGGCCGGTGATCAATTTGGGAACGATCTTCAGCCAGTGGTTCTTAGGCCCTGGTGCCCACGTGTCAAGCGGGAGTTGTCTCAGGCGCTCTGACTCGGGGTCCGTTGCATCAGTGATGTCGAGAGCAGGTCCACTGACAAGAACGCTCCATCCTTCTTGTGTGGTCCCATTGACTTCGTCCACCTCGAAGGCGACCTGAGCCATCGGCGCACTCCTGACCTTGGTGCCGACATCACTGCGGACCACAATGGTCCCTTCGTCCACTGCATAGTTGACCGGCACGATCATCGGGTGACCACTAACCACTAGGGCGAAGCGGCCAACATCTTTGGTGGTGAGATAGCTCAAGCACTGACTGTATGAAATATCCTCTATCACTCGTGCCTCACCGCTCATGCTCATGGTCAACCCCCTGGGTGCGA
Source organism: uncultured Actinomycetes bacterium (assembly GCA_963736925.1). GTDB lineage: Bacteria > Actinomycetota > Acidimicrobiia > Acidimicrobiales > CAVTQP01 > CAVTQP01. The sequence continues at coordinate 1,840,411 of CAVTQP010000003.1, read as the reverse complement.
CAGCTCCTGTTCAACCAATAGCGTCCGCTGGCCACTCCGGACGTCAAACGGCTGGCCCACAAGAGTTATGGTGACCCGAATAGCGTTTCGAAGGGTTTCCACCTGGCTTCTGACCGTCTTGTCAAGTTCCAGGCGTACGTCACCCCAGGTGATGTAGCCCGACTCGATGGCACCGGAGACCTTTTGGAGGATCGCCAGCGCATCGTCACCCGTCTCGAGTGAGACGTCTTCATCCGTCATCTGTACCTCCAGCCTGAAGGATCGTCCTCTTAGCCCTTTCTAACCATAGGTATCCTCTGCGAGGCCCGCTAGGGCCCTTGGTCCCATGTCCCCGAGGGTCGCCGATCTCCCTAGGTAGTCGCTCTTCCCCGGGGTGGATCCGGGTAGGAAGGTCCAGGCCCCGTCAAGTGATGCGGTATCAAGACGAGAGCTCCCGTCTTATCAAGCCGCCGGAGGATGCCACATGCGAATCATTTCCGAGGACCGAGTCACGCAGGCACTTGGAGCTCATCCCGCTCAAGAGCCCAGGGTCGTAGCGGGGGGAAACCTGGGCACTCCGCGGCGACTTCTCGCTCTCGTCGACACCTCTCTCGAGCGCTACCGACTCTTCATGCTGAACGCGACCTCTGGCGTGCCGCTCCCGCGCCACGGACTCACTTTCGAAACTCCCTTCGTGGGGCCGGCCATGCGCAATGATCCCGACCTTGAGTACCTTCCCACCCGCTTGTCGCTAGTTCCCCGGTTGTTCGCTTCGACTCACCTACCCGATATCGTTCTGGTCAACGTCTCCTCACCGCGTGACGGGAAGGTTTCCCTCGGCATAGAAGTGAACATTCTGCCGGCGGCCATAGAAAAGGCCCGCGGAGGGGGAGGCCTCGTGTTGGCTGCAATCAATCGTCACATGCCCTACACATACGGTGACGGAGAGATCCCCTGCGACGTGGTCGACCTTGCGGTGGAGATTGACGAGGAGTTGCCCCCTGTCGCCCCGACCCCTCCGGATGAGACAACGACTCGCATTGGCAATCAGCTTGCAGGATGTGTGCCGGATGGTTCGACACTTCAGCTCGGTATCGGACACATACCAGACGGCACGCTGTTGAGATTGACCGAACGGCGCGGGCTCCGGATCTGGTCGGAAGCGCTTAGTAACGGGGTGCTCACACTGGAGCGCGCAGGGGGGCTTGACCCCCATCAGACAGTGATTGCCTCGTTCGTGACCGGATCTCATGACCTGTACAGATGGGTGGACGCCAACCCGCGAGTGAGGTTGTTGAGGACCGAAATGACAAACGATCCCGCACGGATTGCCCAACATCACCATATGATTTCAATCAATACGGCCCTTCAGGTGGACTTGTTCGCCCAGGCCAACGCGAGCCACATAGAGCATCGCATTTACTCAGGGTTTGGTGGACAGCCAGATTTCGTGGTGGGGGCGCTGCATTCTCCCGGAGGCCAAGCCATCGTCGCACTGGGTTCCTGGCACACCAAGAGTGAGACATCCGCAATCGTGCCCCTGCTGTCGAGTCCTGCCACCTCCTTTCAACACTCCCTGGTGATCACAGAACAGGGTCAGGCTTCGATCTGGGGAGAGAGGCAGCGAGCCCAAGTTCGGATGCTCATCGAAGCGACGGCGCATCCGGCCGCACGACCGGGGTTGTGGGCGCATGCTGATGATCTCGGCTTGGCTTGAAGGGGAACTTCATCCTAAGCATGTCTAGATCCTTGAGCGTTGGCTCGATAGCGCGGTGACGGCCTAGGGTCCATGTAAATCGGACCGGCCTGGGCTTCCATGTCAGGTGTTCACAACCGACAAGGAGGCCCAAGCCATGAGGAGAGTACCGCCATCCGTGATCGTCCGTGAGGACCTTGACCGTCTGCTTGGTGGAGGTGTTGGCGAGGGGACGAACATCGTCTCTGAGCTGGTCGACACGGTGACACGCCTGGTTGTCCACCAGCTGCTCGAAGGAGAGCAGGCCGACTACCTAGGAGGCCGGGGCCGCTACGAGCGCCGAGATGCAGGCCAGCGAGGATCGCGCAACGGTTATGGCCCTGGGCGCATCCGAACCGCCGAGGGGACCATCGATGTCCAGGTCCCCCAAGTGCGCGACTCCGGCGAACCCTACCGCTCGAACCTCATGAGCTTCCTTGACGGCAACTCCGATGTGTTAGAGCGCTTGGTGACCGAGATGTATGCAAGGGGGCTATCCACCAGAGACGTCGAAGACGCCTTCAGGGATGCCACCGGCGAGCTGCTCATCTCCAAGTCCGCTGTCTCTGAGATCACCGATCAGCTCTGGGAGGACTACCAGGCCTTCATCGCCCGCGACCTCTCCACCATCGAGGTGGAGTATCTATTTTGCGACGCGATCTTCGAGTCCTTGCGTCGTCAGGGGGCCAAAGAGGCTCTGCTGGTGGCCTGGTGTATCGACTCGGAGGGGCGAAAACACCTGCTACATCTGGCTGTTGGCAACAAGGAGTCCGAGGCGGCGTGGACTTCGTTCTTCAGAAACATGATCCAACGGGGCATGCGCCTGCCCACCACCGTCACCACTGACGGAGCCCCTGGGATGATCAAGGCTGCCGAGGCGGTGTTCCCCAAGTCCGTGCGCGTCCGGTGCTGGTTCCATCGCCTGTCCAACATCGCCTCCAAGCTGGCCCACGAGGCCGCTCCTGAGGTCATGGCCCATATCTATGCGGTGCGAGACGCCCCTACCCTCGATGCAGCGCGGGCAGCGGCAGACCGCTTCGAAAACACCTATCGGCGCGAGTTCCCCGCTGCGGTGGCCTGCTTCGCCGATGACCGAGACGCACTGCTCGCCATCCATCGGGTCCCCGTTCGCCACCGCATCAGGGTGAGGACCACGAATCTCGCCGAGCGATCCTTCGAGGAGGAGCGCCGGCGCACCAAGGTGATCCCTAGGCTGACTAGCGAGAAAGCCACCATGAAGTTGGCCTTCGCCACCATGATCCGCTCCGCCGAGCACTGGTGCCGAGTGTCGATCAACGACCTCGAGCGCCATCAGCTCAGACTCCTACGGGCTGAACTCGGCCTCGACCCACCGCCCAGCGAAGATCGAGCAAATCGTCGAAGGAGAACAACCGAACGCACCGCGGCATGACGCTTAGCCGACAGCGATTTACAGGTCGCCCAGGACTTGACCCGATAGCGCCTCGCGCCACCGCAAAACTTTTCGGCAGCGGGATCGCGCTTCAACAGCTCTTCGAGCGACCGGTTCTGGGGGAGCCTCTTCATGATCACCAAGGTCTCGCAGGGTTCTCCCGCTTCTCCTAGAACCTGTGCGACGCCAAGGTAGACACCTGGAGACAGCCGCGGTTCAACGTCACCTCTCGGTGACAGATGCTCTCCCTTGCCTCGAGGGATCGCAGATCAACGAAGGACAGATCAAGTGGCTTCTTGAGCTTGTAGACCTGGTCAGCCAGGAAGAAGACCACCGATATGTGGGTTCGACTGTCCTCACCACGGGACACCATTGACCTGACTGCCAGGAGCCGGTTGTCACGTATCGTGCCTCATCGCATCTATCAACGAAGGCGTCTCAGCATTGGATCCAGATCTCCGGTGGCGGGAACCAACCGAGCACGTACAACCAGCGCCTCGGCGCTGACAGGACGCGGAATGATGTCTATGGCCATCTCGGCCACCTCCGGTAGGTCGGACCCAAGCGTTCCAATCCGGAGAGCCAGCTCTTCCAGAGCCGACACATCTAACTGTGGGCGGCCAACGTCACCCAGGAGTAACGCGGCGCGCACCGAGCGCACCAGTTCGGCCGCATCGAGATCGGTGATCGGAAGTGTTCGGGCCGATCGATCAACTGAAAGCTGACGAGACAGCCCAGCCACGCCAAAGGACACCACCGGACCAAACGAGGAATCATGTGACAACTCGATCACTAAGTCCAATCCAGGTCCGGGCTCAGCCTGCACCAAAATCGGGGCTGCCGAGCTGGGCGCATGATCCAACAACTCGACATAGGCGCTTCGCACCTGCTCTGACGACACTAGACCGGTTTTCTCACCGCTCCAGCGCTCTGATGGATCGGTGGGAATCGCCCTCAGGACCACAGGGTAGCCAATAGCCTCCGCGCTCTGGACAGCATGATCGGCTGTGCTGAGGTACCGGCGCACAGCAACCGGGATCCCGTACAGCGAGGCGAGGCGCGCCCCCTCCTCTAGTCCCAGCCAACCGCCTGCCGCCCGCTCGGCCAGGAATCGGTCCACAAGAGAGCCCGCTCGTTCGCTGTCCACCCCGTTAAGGCGCGGAACCACACCCGCGGGACGTGCTCTCCACTCCGCGTAACGCACGACATGCCCCAAGGCGGATGCCGCTTCCTCGGGGAACGAGAAGACGGGCACAGCGGCTTGTGATTGTTCGACTGCCCCCTCCGGGTCAAGCGGTCCTGCAAAGTCCTGTACCAAACCGGCATCTGGCAGCATGCACGCCACCACCGGCTTGTCCGCTCTGTGGGCCACATCGGCCAGCATCTGGCGCTTGTCCCTCGCCGTCAACGAAGAAGACGAACCCAGAATGGCGATCACCGCATCCACGTTGGTATCTCGAACGAGAAGATCGATCGCCCTGATGACCTCTGATGCCGGGGAGTCCGGGGCGAGATCGACGGGGTTCTCGACCGAAGCGCCTGTCGGCATGATCTCTTGCAAGAGCCCCCGAGTATGCGCAGTAAGCGTTGCGACATCGAGCCCCGCAGTAGCACAACTATCCTTAGCCGTAACCCCGAGACCCCCTGAGTTGCCCACTATGGCCAGCCGACGGCCAGCCGGAAGAGGCTGACTCTGGAGAATCGCAGCCACTTGCGTCAGCTCTCGAAGGGTGTCGACCCGAACCACGCCCGCCTGGTTGAACAGGACGTCCGCGGACACCTCGGAGCCGACAGAGGACCTCGGGTGATGTGCGGTTACCTGAGCTCCCGCCGCTGTGCGCCCGCCCTTGACGGCCAAGATGGGCTTGGACCGCGAAACCCTCTTGGCTATCCGAGCAAACTTGCGAGGGTTTCCAAAGGATTCCAGGTACAGAAGGATCAGGTCGGTCTGGTTGTCCTTCTCCCAGTACCTGAGCATGTCGTTTCCGCTGACATCGGCCTTTTCGCCTACCGAGACGAAGCTTGATATGCCAAGTCCCAGGTGGTGCGCTTGGCCGAGCAGAGCGAGCCCGAGGGCACCCGACTGCGAGAGAACACCGATTCGACCCGGCCGGATCGCCACGGGACCTGAGAGGGCGTTCATACGGACATCGCTTGCCGTGTTGGCGATCCCTACAGAGCTCGGGCCCACAATTCGCATTCCCCGCTGTCGAGCCCGCAAGAAAATGGTGCGTTCGTTATCAGCTGAATAACCACGACGTCTGGCCAAGCTGTCAGTGATGACGACCGCAGCAGGGACGTGGAGTGCTGTGCAGTCTTCCAATACCGTTGCCAGCTCGGGTGGGGGGACTGTGATGACCGCAAGCCCGATAGCGGTGGGAATGTCCCTCACACTGGAGTATGACTGCTCATCTCCTGCTCCATCGGCCACCCCCCTCACTTGTAACACGCGACCGTTGAATCCTCCTGTCCGCAGGTTGTCCAGGATCCGTCGCCCGCCAGAGCCAGGTTCGTGACCGAGACCGACGACGGCGATCGTCTGAGGACACAAGAGCTGTTGCACGGACCTGAACTCCGCCAGCACCTCGCGAGCCTCCATTGCCGCTATGGAAGTTTCGGTCGGCGTGATTGGAAAGGCCACCCTGACGACCCCTCCACTGAGGATGCTTTGGACTTCATAGCCGACGCGCTGAAACACTCCGAGCATGCGTTGATTGGACGCCAACACCTCGGCAGAGAACTTCGATATGCCTTGTGTGCGTGCATAGGCGGCAAGGTGCTCGAGTAACAAAGTGGCGATCCCCCGTCGCTGTTCGGCGTCGGCCACGACTAACGCGACCTCTGCCTCACTCGGGTCGTCGGAGCTCCTGAAATACCTGACAACCGACACGAGCTGATCGTCCAGAAGAGCTACCAGAGCCATCCTGTCCGAGTAATCGAGGTCGGTAAATCGGCTGACCTCCGCTGTGCTGAGCTGCGGGTGATACCCGAAGAAGCGAAGGTAGACGGTCTTGTCGCTGAGACGAGAATGAAACGCAACCAGGGCGCCCGCATCCGAGGGCTCTATGGGGCGCACGTGGGCGATGGCTCCGTCGGCGAGAACCACGTCGAACTCCCAGCCGGCCGGTGCTGGATACGGCTTCGCCGATTGTTGCACCCCCGGTTCGGCGCCCGCCGTGCTCATCGCTTACGTGCGACCCACTGGTAAAGTCGGTGCTCGTCGAGCGCTGCTTGCTGTAGCCTCATAGCGAATCCATCTAGCCAAGTCGTCTTGTGCTCGTGCGGCCTAGTCGGCTCGTCTGGCCAAGTCGACATCCTGCAAGTGATGATCACCAAGGCCAGGTTCCTACTGGGGAGCGATCTCCATGGACGAATCATCTCGGCAGAATCCTGGAGCGCAACACCCGATTGTCGTGGGAGTGGACGGCTCCTCGAGTGCATCGGGCGCCTTGACCTGGGCCGCCTGGCTGGCTGAACAGGTCCATCCCGAGATGGTTGTCGTACACGCCGTGGGTCTGCTCGAGCACCTCGAGAGGGCTACTGCGGCCCACATTGAAGCGGAAGAACTCTCAAGAACAGCTGGTGCGGTCCGTTGAGAGGCCGGCCAATAAGATGGCGCACGGTCGTCGTCGAGGGTGACCCCGCTATCGTCCTGCTCAGGGTCGCCGAAGAGGTGGACGCCCAACTCATCGTCGTCGGCAGACGTGGCTGGGGTCAAGCTGACAAGAGACCCTCGGGTGCTCCTCTCCAAGGGCGCCTTACGGTACCGCTCGGCAGCACTAGCGAGAGGGTGACACAGCACAGCCACCTTCCCGTCCTGATCATCCCCGAAGAAACCCCCTAGCGCGCAAGTTAGCCCTTGCCGGCCGAGCCGCATCACATCCCTCCTCCTGGGGAGCGAGACATCGGCTAGATATACGAGCCTCAGGCTCCAGCCTCTTCAACAGCTGGTCGCACGATCGCGACAGAGCAATGGGCGTGATGGAGACACTCCAGGCCGACCGAGCCGAGCAGGAGACCCGCGAAACCTCCGTGTCCGCGGGACCCAACTATCAGCAAGTCGGCCTCCTGACTCACCTCGATCAGGGCTCGAGCGGCGGGCGACTGGAGAGTCTTCCCCTCAGCCGGCACAGACGGGGCTCGGGTCCTAACATCGTCGATTGCCTTAGCGACCACCTCTGCTGACCACTCGGGGAAGCCGTCCAAAGGGGCCGGTACGTATCCGACAATCGCCGGATAGGTCCAGGCGTTGACCAGCTCGAGGACTGCGTCCCTGCGGCTCGCCTCTTGGATCCCCCAACCGAGCGCACGCTGGCTGCCTTCCGATCCGTCCACCCCGACGACCATCCGCCCCCCTATTCGAGCGGGCTGGGGCTCACGTATCACCACGATTGGGCAAGTGGCGTGGGTAGCGCATTGCTGGCTGACAGATCCGAGCAACAGGCTGGCAAACCCGCCATGGCCCCTCGAACCGACCACGAGGAGCTCGGCCCCGTTTGCTGCGTCCATCAACCGCCTTGCCGAACTCCCCTTGACAACGCTGAGCCTGAGCTCGATGGACCCGTCGTCAACGGCTTCCTCTTTCACCACTCGTTCGAGAACCTCCCAGGCGGCCCCCTCGAGATCATCTGGATTCACTGGGGCCACCGACGGCGCCCCGAATCCGCCTGCCTCATATAGCGGGTAGTGCCACCCAGTCACCACCTCCAACGAGTCGCCACGCAAGCTCGCCTCTTCAGCGCTCCAACGCAGAGCGGCTCGGGAAGGGTCCGACCCGTCAACCCCCACTACGATTCTCTTTGAATCACCACTGTGCACGGGCTCATCATGGCGGCTAGAGATCGGTGCCGTTAGGGCCAAAGGTCCGTGTTTCTCAATCACCCCAAGCGCCCAGCGTTGAATCCCTCGTCTAACCGCGATGACGGCGCTCGTCGAGACGCGCTCCGTACGCCGCGGCCTCGGTCCGCCGGCTCATCCCGAGCTTTGCGAGCAGGTTAGACACGTAGTTCTTCACGGTCTTCTCCGCCAGGAACATGGAGTCCGCGATCTGCCGGTTGGTATGGCCCTTGGTGATCAGCTCCAGGATCCGCCTTTCCTGGGGGGACAACTTGACGAGTCTGTCGTCCTCGTCGGGCCCAGACTGGAGCCGTTCCTTTACCCTCGTGGTGAGCGCCGGGTCCAGTAGAGACGAACCAGACGCCACCCGACCAATGGCCTCCACCAGCTGATTTCCGTGGATCTCCTTGAGGATGTATCCGGCAGCTCCCGCCATGATCGCCGATAACAGCGCCTCGTCATCAGGAAAGGAAGTCAGAATGAGACATGCCACATCGGGGCATCTGGACCGGATCTCGCGGCAGACCTCGACGCCGTCGCCGTCAGGAAGCCTCATGTCGAGCACCGCCACGTCCGGCTGGAGAACAGGTATACGGGCAAGTGCCTCCGCAGCAGTTGACGCCTCCCCGATCACCTGAAGGTCGTCGTGGACCCAAAGCAATTCCCGTATTCCCCGACGGACGAGCTCGTGGTCGTCGAGGAGGAAGATCTTGTAGCTCACAACCCAATTCTGCCGTGCCTGTCGCAGCTCCTACCGATCAGGTCTGGGGGCCTTCAGCTGAGAGAACTCGTGATAGGCGGCCCAAGCTCGGGGTCCGTGAGTCGTGGCTGGCCCTCCATCCATCAACATGGCGACCGACAAGGTCTCGGCCACCTCTGCAGGGGTAGTCCCACGCCGCGCCGCAGCTTTGGCATGGTACGCGATGCACCCGTCGCAGTGGTTGACGACTGCCAGAGCCAGGAGCTCCTTCGCCTTGGCCGGAAGAGCCCCATCGCTCAGAGCGGCGTCGTGAAGCTTCCCGAAGCCGGCCCAAGCGTCGAGGGCAGCACGCCGAACCGATCTGGTGGGCCCACTGAGACTCTCCATGACTTCGCTGTTGGTACCCATGTTCCCAATATCTCTTTGTGCCGCCCATGGCGGTAGGGCCGAAGGACCCCTGACGTCGTATCCGCCCGCCCCGATCGGGACCTCAATCAGCCTCAATCGCACCTAAGCTTCAATCTCGAGACTCCTGCTGGAGCCTCTTCAACTACGTTCCAGGCTCGGGATCGGTTGTGCCATACCACTCGATCGAGGATCCAAGGACGCTTCGACGTCTGCTAGACGCAGTCTTGCTGATCGAGGGAGAGCTCTCCCTTCCCGCCGTCCTCCGCCATATCACCGAAGAGGCCACCTCGCTGGTCGGTGCCAGGTATGGTGCCCTGGGCGTGCTCGACGAGAAGCGCCACAGTCTCGCCGAGTTCGTCACCACAGGGATCTCCCAAGAGGTCTTCGGCTCGATCGGTCCACTCCCAACGGGCCGGGGCATCCTCGGGCTGTTGATCCGGGAACCCAAGCCCCTGCGTCTCACCGATCTCCGATCGCACCCTGACAGCTTCGGGTTCCCTCCAAACCATCCCATGATGAAATCCTTCCTCGGGGCGCCAATACGGATACGGGGCGAAGTGTTCGGGAACCTCTACCTGACCGAGAAGCTCGAGTCGGACGCCTTCTCGGAGGGAGATGAACAGTTGTTGGTGGCCCTGGCGAGCGCAGCCGGCATTGCCATCGAGAACGCCCGGCTTCATGCCCGGTCGAAGGAAGCCGTTGTGGTCGAGGACCGAGATCGAATCGCCCGAGACTTGCACGATACCGTCATACAGCGGCTGTTCGCCTCAGGGCTCAAGCTTCAAGGGGCCCTTCCGGCAATTCAGAGTTCTGAGGCAAGCGATCGGGTCCGACAGACCGTCTCGGACCTAGATGAAACGATCAGCCAGATCAGGAACACGATCTTCTCCCTAAATGTAGCCCCCGCCACCCACAGCACCCGACGAGAGGTCACCGAGTTGATCGACGAGATGATCGGCCCCCTGGGAGTGGAGCCCGAGGTCAGGTTCACGGGCCCGGTTGACCTCCTCATCACGGGAGAGCTTGCCGAGCATGTCCTAGCGACCCTACGAGAGGCGCTCGCCAACGTGGCTAAGCACGCACAAGCAGGCCGAGTCACGGTCAGGCTCGCTGCCGGTCCCGACCGGGTGGAGCTGGAGGTGCTCGACAATGGCGTCGGTCTGACCGCCGGCGAAGAGCGGAGCGGCCACGGATTAGCGAACCTCGCCCGCAGGGCGCAGAGCCTGAGAGGTGAGTTCACCGTTGAACCTGCTCTTGGCGGGGGAACGCGCCTGCTCTGGACGGCCCGAGTGAGCTGAGCTGACTGAGCCCCTTGGGGGTTCCCAGGGTTTCGTAGACACTGCCAAAGGGACCATAGGCCCTACCAAGCCTGCGTCTTCGACTCCGAGAATGGCTCAATGGTCGATCGAGGACACGGGTTCCGGGCCCTTAGCAGATCGCAGTCTCTGAGGTACCTCGCCGAAGCGAGGATTGGGAGAGTCGTGCTCAACGTCGACGCTCTTCCCGTGGCCGTACCCGTGAATTTCTCCATGGTCGGAGATGACATCGTCTTCTGCACGGCCGGCGACTCCAAAGTCAGCTTGGCGGCTGCGCGCAATGTGCTCGCGTTCGTAGCTGATGAGTTGGACGTTGACAAGCGAACAGGATGGAGCGTCATCGTCAGAGGTTTCTCCTCCGAGATAACCGAATCAGAGGAGGTAGCCTCCCTTCGACGTGCTGGCCTGCGCCCCTGGGCGGGCGAGGAACCGAGCTATATACGCATCAGAAGCGAGCTCGTATCCGGCCGCGCCTATCTTCCCGCCCTACCCGCCATGGGTCAGAACCAAAAGGAATGACAAGGGGTCACGCCATGCACCTGCTCCCCACCGTGTTCAACCTCAATGGCCCAGGGCACTACGTGCATTGGGGCTTCATACAGCTCTCGCTCGCCAACCTGGTGCTCATACTGGTGATGATCGTCGTTTTCTTGCTGGCCATATTCCTTCCGTTCCCCACGCGCAACCGAGACCGACAATGAAAGCCGACGATACTGCCGACCAGCGCATGTGGACTGCCCGGCTACGCAGTCGGGGGCTACGCATCTTGCCTCCCGAGAAGCTGCTACCGGACCGCCAACCGTCATATGTGGCGTCTTGGATCTATGTCTTTGGGGTCTTGACCTTGTCCGCACTGTGCGTGGTACTGATCTCGGGGGCGGTCCTAGGTCTCGAGGGCCCGGCCTGGTGGCACACATCTCAGGTCGGCCTGTTCTTCAACAGCCTTCACCTATGGAGCGTGGAGCTCTTCTTCGCCTTTATGGTGATTCACCTGTGGGGCAAGTTCTTCATGGCAGCCTGGCGGGGCCGCAGAGCAATGACGTGGGTGACGGGCGCAGTCGCCTTCGTCGTGTCCATCGCGGCAGCCTTCACCGGATACCTTTCCCAGCAGAACTTCGACTCCCAATGGATTGCAACTCAGGCCAAGGATGGGCTCAACGCATCTGGGATTGGCGCTTTCTTCAACGTCATGAACTTTGGCCAGATGTTCATCTGGCATGTGTTGCTGCTACCTGTCGCTCTGGGACTCCTGGTGGTTGTTCACATCCTCTTAGTCCGCATCCGGGGTGTGGTTCCACCCTTCCCCACTCGTGGCTTGCAGCCTGCCCGTGATCAAGCCGATGAGGCACCTAGTGAGGGAGAACCGGGCGGATGACCAAGCGCAGTCGACGCCAGACTGATCTCGGCACAGAGGACTGGAACGGCAGCTATGTGCGCTACGACATCGTCAAGGAGTTCACCATCGCCTTATTGCTTGTGGCGCTCCTCGGCGTACTGTTGGCAGCCCTGCTTTCCTCACCTGACAAACAACCGGTCACCATCGTGAGCTGGGCTCGGGCAGATCCCGGGGACTTCCTTTCCACAGCTGTAACAGAGCTCGACGGGACAAGCACGACTGCCCAGTACGGACCGCCTTACAACTCCACCCCTGGGGCCGGTCAGAGCATCGGGCCCTTGTCGTTGCAGCGTGTGGCCGGGGTGCACCAGCCCATCGACACCGCGGTCGACTTTGTTCTCGGGCCGCTCCGGTCCGTCCCGAACAGCCCAGCCGTCCAGGAAGCTGTCCGTCGCTACCTCAGTGCGGGCTTCTCTCAACAAGGCCGTTGGACAAGCAATTATTCGAATGCGCTATCTCATGCGACCTTCTCGGGAGGAACGGTCCAGCTAAGGCGCGGCAACTACGGGCCTGTTCCGGCGATGATGGGGCCCCTTCTGGCATTAGGGAGAAGCGGGGGGTTGGACGGTTACCTCGTATCGACTCCGCAGTTCTACAGCACCAATTACACCAAGCCCCTCGTCTTCCTCGCCGACGGCTCCTACTTGAAGAACCTGGCAGCCACCGAGCACCTGCAGGGATCCCAGTGGGGGATGATGAACGAGACGGGAAGCTTTCCTGGGCAGGCCTGGTTGTGGCTCTACACCATGTGGTACCAGATCCCCCCGCTTTCCAAATCAGGAAACGCCGACGCCTTCATCTGGGGCATCATGGCGATTCTGACCCTGGCGCTCATCCTCGTGCCTTTCATCCCGGGCCTCCGAGACCTGCCTCGTCATCTTCGCTTATACCGCCTCATCTGGCGTGATCATTACAAGCGGCTTGAGGAAGTATCGCGGTGACCGACCAACACGATCACACTGGTAGCGGGCCATAGACTCGCCTCGGAGACCTGAGGTTTCGGAGGATCGTGCGAGTACCTTCGAACGCTTCAATGCGAGAGGCGGCGACACTCATGCATCATCGTGGCGTATCTTCGGTGCTCGTCGGAGACGATCCCGCGGGTCTCGCATCCGACCGCGACCTAGTGAGGGCCATGGCGCTCGGCATCGACGCGGAGGTAACCGTCTCCAAGGTCGCCGCCGGAGACCCCGTGTGGGCACCCTGGGATTTGTCCATCGCTGAAGCAGCTTCGCTCATGATCCACCACGAGATTCGCCACCTGATCGTTGCGGGTCCGAACGGTAACGCGATCGGCGTCATCTCAGTGAGAGAAGCTTTCCTCGTGATGCTGCGAGTCACCGAGCCGTCACTCTGGGCTAGCCAGTTCTCATTGCTTGCCAGATCGTGACTACGTCAAGGACCTATCACTGGATCGACGGACTCCGGCGGCTAGGAAGCTCAGTTGCCTTGCTGCCGTCAGTCTGGTTGCTCGAACGCCATCCATGCTCCGGGTTGGCGCTGAGGCAAAGGATAGTCCACTCCGGTACGATCTCCGGCCTCTTCTGAAACCTGGGCGACGGTACAAGATAGTGGTTCCCGCTAGACTCCCTGATGCGGAGCCCGTTTCGCCTCAAGATGTCGATGATTAACCCCCGTCCGGACATGAACGCCTCGGTCGTGTTCGGGCTCACCATGCTCACCTCGATTGCCACGTCTGATAGCGAGGCGTCCCACGTAACCTCAGGGTCCTTCGCACCCAGCGAGAGCAGGTCCGCACGCGCGCCGGTCAGGATCTGTTGCAATCGGGAGTGAGACGCGAACCTAACCCGTCCCTTGAGGGCTACTCGATACCTCATGAGCCCTCCCTTCCGAGTTCTAGGATCACCCTCAATCCCAGCCTCCTCCCCGACCTGACCCCTGCCAAGGGCCGAAGGTCCCTTTTCGGCTCCCTAATCACGAATCCGCTTGCCTTGGTCTTAGAGTCTTCCGATGCACCCAGCTCGATCAGGCCGGCTCCAACGCAAGCACGCTCACAGACCGGATTTTCGGCCATCCAGCAACATGGTCCCTCAGAAGGTTCCGGCACCCGTCGAGCTTGCCCCGGTGACCTCTGCGGCCCGGCCCGAGCTTGGTGGAGTTCACATGGAAGAGGGTGAAGAAGATGGCGACAGCGGCAACATCGAGCAAGAGGACAACAGCGGCGATCACAGGGCCCTTGGCTGTGCTCGAGGGACTACCGCGACACGCTGGCGCCGGTAGAGCACCTAAAGCGGCATCGCCGTTGTAGCTACGTCAGCACCGACCGCACCTCGCTTGCGATCTGGAGGTCCTCCCTTGCGGCGACGACCACGGTTCTTACAGGTGCCTCCGGCGCGGTGACATCTGCGTCGGAGGTCGCGAGGCCGTTGCCCTGCTCATCGATCCGCACCCCGAGAAAGGACAGACCGTCCGCCGCCCTTGCTCGGATTTCCGGAGCATTCTCGCCAACGCCCCCCGTGAAAACCAGACCATCGATCCCACCGAGCGAAGCAGCCATGGACGAGATTCCCGAGCGCAGCCGGTGCAGGTACACCTCGATGGCCAGCGCCGCCTGACCATCGCCGCGAGCCGCCGCGGCTAGAACGCGGCGCATGTCGGGCGAACCCGCGAGGGCTTGTAGGCCTGACTTGTGCTCGAGCGAGTCCGCAATCGCGTCGACGCTCAGTCCCGCGTTGTCAACTAGCCAGATGAGTAGTCCCGGATCTATGGAGCCCGACCGCGTCGCCATGACTAGTCCCTCCAGGGGGGTGAACCCCATCGTGGTGTCCACAGACCTCCCACCCGAGACCGCCGCAATGGATGCGCCTGCGCCCAGGTGGCAGATCACCAGTCGCAGCTGAGGGCCCGGCCGGTCCAGCAGTTGGGGAGCCCGACGGCTGGCGTAAGAGTGGCTCAAGCCGTGGAAGCCGTACCTGCGCACGCCGAGTTCCCGCCAGCGTGACGGCACCGCGTATGTGGCCGCTACCGATGAAAGGGTGGAGTGGAAGGCCGTGTCGAAGGAAGCGACAGCGGGGATCTGCGGGAGTACCCCCCGGACGGCGTCTATGCCCGCAAGAGACTTGGGTTGGTGCAGCGGCGCGAGGTTCACAAGCTCCGACAGGCTCCGCTCGACTTCGGGGTCGATGACCACGGGCCTCACGAACTGGGTCCCACCGTGAACCACCCGGTGTCCCACTGCCTCCACCTTTCCGCGAATGCCGGTGATTGCCTCTTGGACCATTCCCCTATCGAACTCACCGTGGCGCGCCGTGAGGTCTCGGTGGAACAGAATGGCATCGTCCGAATCGAGCAGCCGCAGCTTCAGGCTGGATGAACCAGCATTGACCACGAGCACCCGCATTAGCCGGGCCATGTCCAGTTGCTGATCTCCGGATCGTCCTCGCCGTGCTCACGGGTGTAGGCACGCGCGCGCAGTCGCTCGTCCTCCATCTCTTGCCGGACATGGGCAGCCTGACCTTGCAGCCCCGGTACCCGGTCTATGACATCCATCACCAGATGGAATCGGTCCAGCTCGTTGAGCATCACCATATCAAACGGCGTAGTGGTGGTGCCCTCCTCCTTGTAGCCGCGCACGTGTATGTTCCGGTGGTTCTCCCTTCGGTATGTAAGCCGGTGGATCAGCCAAGGGTAGCCGTGATACGCGAAGATCACTGGCCTGTCTGTAGTGAAGAGCGCATCGAATTGCGCGTCTGGCAGACCATGCGGATGCTCCGTGTCGGGCTCTAGGCGCATTAGGTCCACCACGTTCACCACGCGGACTTTCAGCTCGGGGAACCGCTCACGCAGGATTGAAGTTGCCGCCAGGGTCTCGAGGGTCGGAATGTCGCCGGCGCATCCAAGCACCACATCGGGCAGGTCGTTTCCATCACTGCTTGCCCAGTCGAGAACGCCGAGGCCCCTTGTGCAGTGCAGAATTGCCTCTTCCATCGTCATGTACGTGAGAGCCGGCTGCTTGCCCGCCACCACCACGTTGATGTAGTCGCGGCTACGGAGACAATGATCAGCCACCGAGAGCAACGTGTTGGCATCTGGCGGTAGGTAGACGCGAACGATCTCAGCTTTCTTGTTCACCACATGGTCGATGAAACCAGGGTCTTGGTGGGAGAAACCGTTGTGGTCCTGGCGCCAGACGTGGCTGGACAGCAGGTAGTTCAGAGAGGCGATGGGTCTTCGCCACGAGATCTCGCGCGTGGTCTTGAGCCACTTCGCATGCTGGTTGACCATTGAGTCGACGATGTGTATGAAAGCCTCGTAGCAGTTGAAGAGCCCGTGGCGCCCGCTCAAGAGATATCCTTCAAGCCAGCCCTGGCAAAGGTGCTCGCTCAACACCTCCATGATCCGACCCTCGGGCGCAAGGTGATCGTCGCCAGGGACGGTCTCGGCCTCCCACACCCGGTCCGTGGCTTCGAAGAGAGCGGTAAGACGGTTGGATACGGTTTCATCGGGACCCATGACCCGGAACACCGCAGGGTTCGCCCGCGTTACGTCACGAAGGAACACGCCCAACACCTTGGTGGCTTCGGCAAACCCACATGCGGGCCGGTCCACTTGAACCGCGTAATGCCGGAAGTCAGGAAGCTCCAGGTCCCGTAGCAACAGACCGCCATTCGAGTGCGGATTGGCGCTCATTCGTTCACTTGCGACCGGTGCGAGGGCGGTGAGGCTGGTACGCAAGCACCCTTGAGTGTCGAACAGCTGCTCGGGTTCGTAGCTACGCATCCACGCCTCCAGAGCCCGGAGGTGGGAGGGGTTCGTGCGGGCTTCGGTGATTGGGACTTGATGCGATCGGAAGGTCCCCTCAACGGGAAGGCCGTCGACCTCCTTCGGGCCGGTCCAACCCTTCGGAGTGCGGAGGACAATCACTGGCCACTGGGGCCGCAGCGACTCCTGGCCGGCTCGCGCCCTCTCCTGTATGGTTGCGATCTGGTCCAGTGCATCGTCAAGGGCGCCAGCGAGCTGCTGGTGCACGCTCGCCGGGTCGTCACCCTCCACGAACAAAGGACGGTGCCCATAACCCTCCAGCAATCGCTCTAGCTCGTCATCACCGATCCGTGCCAGCACAGTGGGGTTGGCGATCTTGTAGCCGTTCAGGTGCAGGATCGGCAACACGGCACCGTCGCTCGCCGGACTGAGAAACTTGTTCGAGTGCCAGCTGGCCGCCAGCGGCCCCGTTTCCGCCTCTCCGTCACCGACAACACACGCAACCACTAGATCTGGATTGTCCAGAGCGGCACCGTAGGCGTGCACCAACGCGTAGCCCAGCTCACCGCCCTCGTGGATCGATCCTGGCGTTTCGGGTGCCACGTGGCTGGGGATCCCGCCCGGGAAGGAGAACTGCCGGAACAGGCGTCGTAGCCCTTCGGTGTCTCGGCTGATGTGCGGGTAGACCTCGCTGTAGGTTCCCTCCAGGTAGGCGTTCGCCACTACGCCCGGGCCACCGTGTCCGGGCCCGATCACGTAGATCATGTTTAGTCGGCGGGTCTTGATCACGCGGTTGAGGTGTACATAGATAAGGTTCAGTCCCGGAGTCGTGCCGAAATGACCTAACAGGCGGGGCTTCACATGCTCGGGGCGCAGTTGCTCCGCTAGCAAAGGGTTATCCATCAGGTAGATCTGGCCGACTGACAAGTAGTTCGCCGCCCGCCAGTAAGCGTCGATCGTGACCAGCTCTCCAGAGTCGAGTGGCCCGGCGGTTGTCATATCTTCTGCCACTTGATTACCCTTCTCACGGCGCAGAATCTTCCCCGCGGGCCTGTGAGCCGTGCAGCCTAGGCAGGGCGCGCGGCGTTCATTGAACTTGCGATACCTTGAGTACACTCCCTCCGCTCGTAGCCACCAGCTGAAATCGACCCCGAGCAGTGGCGCTTAGCACCTTCGAAGAATGTCCGGGATGGTCGGCAACAAAGAAACGCCAATGCCGGTCGTCGAGCTGAAGTTTGTCGTATGTGGCTGCCAGGTCGTCGATGTCTTGGAGCAGAGGCGACCGATTCACGAGTGTACCCCTGTCCGGCAGCCTGACGTATCTTGGTATGAAGTTGGGTTCACGATGATGGTTTGCACTCACGGTTCTAGTATCCCGATATGGCTCGCTGCCAAGGGTAAAGGTCATGGAAGATGCTGCACTGATCCCGTTTAGCTCGCAGGAAGACCATTTCGCCGAGACGCTTCCCTTGGCCCGGGACCCGCGACACCGTGCTGGGTGCTGTCCATCAGTGGTGGCCGGGAGTGGACTGTCCCGGTGTGCGAACAGCACCTCGGCGCTCATCGGCCGGCCGAGATCAACCAGATCGTCGCTAGGTCCATCAGGAGATCCTCCACCATGATCATGCCCACGAACTCCTCGCCACGCAGCATTACTAGCCAGCGAACCGCGTAGGTTCGGAGAAGGGCAAACGCGTCGTGTAGGTCAGCCTCCACAGCGATCGTGACCACGGGCCAACTCATGATCCCGTCAATCCCGGCTTCACAGGCAGGCTCTTCGCCACGCCAAGGCGCACGATGTCGCGATCGGTGACGATACCTACGAGGCGATTCTTGTCTAAAACAGCCAGGGCCCCTACCCCCGCTGTTCCATTATGAGGGCTGCATCGCGGATGGTCCGCTCTGGTCCGAGGTCCCCGCCCGATCGACACACACCTGTGATTGTCTGCACTGTTGTTCCTCTCGTGAAGGACGGCGAGCGATCAGCTTGCGGTATGGTTGAAGTGCTCGCGGCGGCGTCCGGCCCGGGGAAGAAGAGAGGCTCTCATGGTCACTGTCCTCCCACCTCACTACGTACGGAGGCCCTCCTTCGGGGCCCGTACCTCGAGGACCTCGCAGTCGGCGTTGGGGTTCATCCATACGCTGGCTTCTGATCACGACATGGTCGCCCACGTTGCACGCATAGCACCCTCCTGTTGTCACGACACCATTGTCGACTGTCGACCGCTCGTCGGCTAGGGCATAAGGTCACAGTCGTCACCGAGAGGGCCTTCAACTCAAGACTCTGATCTGGGACCTTCGAACTGCTCAAAACGCAGAGGTCGTTGACCCAAGACATATGCTTCGCCAAGTCTCGTCTGGCAGTGGAGTCAACCCGCAGTCGTGCGGCCGCCCTGGCCCGACAAGAATCCGAGTCCTACCGAATTGCGCACGGCTTTGGAGCCGGTCATGCCGGTTGCTAGAGCAGACCGGTTAGGCTGAAGCCGCCGAGACGAACACCATGTCTCGGCTTACGGCCCAAGCCCTTGATTAGAGCCGAAGCCGAAACAGGACACATGGGCGGTCGTTCGCCGGGCTCTGTGCTGCGGCAAGGCACTCTGGCAGAGTAATCATGTGTGATGCGTCGACACATCACCGACTTCCATCAAGATGACGAGGGCGACTGGGTAGCCGACCTTGATTGCCTTCATAGCCAGCACGTCCGGCATCGACCGCCGTTTCAGCAGCGCCCGTGGGTGCTCAACGATTCGAAACGCGACGACCGCATCGGGTCAGAGCTTGACTGCACTCTTTGCGACCGGGCCGAGCCGCCGACGGGCTTGGTCGTGGTGCGTTCGGCTGGCCCCTTTGACGAGGAGACACTCCCAGCGGGTTTGCGTCGCCGGCACCGGGTGCCGGCAGGTACCTGGGGTTCTTTGCAGGTGCTCGAAGGCTCGGTCGCCTTCTGGATGGAGGGCGATCCACCCCTGGACCGCGAGCTGGAGGCTACGGCGCTTCAGCCGATCCCGCCTGAGGTCGTACATGAGCTTCGCCTACGGGGCTTTGTGCGGCTGCGGGTCGACTTCCTCGCCCGGCCCTAGGCCCAATTGGCGCGAACATGCACAGAACACAAGCCGATGCGGCGACTGATGAATTCCGGTATGGCCTCCTACCGATGCCCCGAACCCGCAAGAGACCGGGCCAGCGGGGACCCTTGAACGTGTGGGCGATGATCGTGAGATGACTCTCGACGATGACACCCTCCCAACCCCGACTTCGGTCGCGGGTCGGGCAGCAGAACCGGTTGTGGCGTTGTGGGATCGGCTCGTGTGCCGCACGGGAGACTCGGACAGCACCGGGGACTTATACCCCCACGCCCTTCCCGAGGCAGCTGCCCGTTGGATCATGCACGCCGTCGCTCCAGGAACATCCTCGGCACGGACCGCGGTGCTAGAGATGACAGGGCAGATTAAGGTTGGCCGCTGGTGGCTCCCCTTCCGAGCGACGCAGGTGATCTCACCACCCGAGGGATATGTTTGGGCGGCTCGTGCCGGACGCCGCCTGCTCTCAATCAGTGGGTTCGACCGCTACGCAGAGGGAGATGGAGAGATGCGCTGGCTTCTGGGGGGCCACGTTCCGATCATGCGGGCAAGCGGTCCCGACATCACTCGGAGCGCGGCTGGTCGCCTCGCAAGCGAGATTGTCTTCGTGCCTCCCGCCTTCGCTGCTATGTCCTGGGAGGAAGGGGCGAGCGCCGACATCGCCGTCGTCACAGCCCACCTCGGCGACGAGGACGAACGAGCGGAGCTGCATCTCGCCCGCGACGGACGGCTGCTTGCTGTGGGGATGCAGCGATGGGGTAATCCGAACGGTGAGCCGTTTGCCCGATATCCTTTTGGAGCAACGGTAGAGGACGAGGCGACCTTCGCTAGTGTCACCATCCCCTCCGTTCTTCGCGTCGGCTACTGGTGGGGCACCGACCGCTGGGGCGAGGGCCAATTCTTCCGAGCAGAGATTGTGAACGCGACTTTCCTGTAGATGCGAGGGCCAAGAGGTTGACCGGACCCCGCTAAGCGGCCCTCCCGCTGTGTGTGAGCTGTAGCTGGTGGTCGGTTCGCCATCGTTCAGCGAATTCGGACGGAGTGAGCATGCCGAGTGCCGGGCTCTGCCAGGGGCTTCCCCGTTCGAGGTAGCTGGTGCCAGCGCCGGTGCGATGGCGCCAGTCCCGGGGCTCTTGGCACCTGTTCCGGCAGTCCCTAATGTCGTCGTACGACTCATTTGGGGCCAAGGGGGATGCCCGGTGCCCCCTTGGTGGACCATGAGGAGAGCCCACGGGAGAGCAAGCGAAGGTGTCGCAAGCGAGTCGTGGGTTTATCAACGCCAAGGCAACGCCGAACGACGGACACGCGCTTGTCGTCGTCGAAGGTTATTGAGCCGGTTGGGGTCCGCTGTCGCAGATGCAGAACTCATTGCCCTCAGGATCGGCCATGACGATCCAGCGGTTGCCGTGTTCTGCTTGTGGTTTGGGCAACATGCGGTGGCCCCCGAGCTTCACCAGGCGGGCAGCGACGTCTTCGATGTCGGTGGTCTCGATGTCGAGGTGCATACGGTTCTTGCTTGCTTTGTCTTCGGGGACGCGCTGTAGCAGCAGCTTTGGGCCAGATCGGCGGTCGGGCATGAGGAGCATGTAGTTGTCGACGGCGCCGATCTCCACATAGCCGAGCGCGGCTGCCCAAAACGGGGCCAAGCGGGCAGGGTCACGGCAATCGAGAACCAGCCCCAAAGCAGGACCATAGGCCATCGCAGCTCCTTATAGGCGGGGTTGATCAGACATGTGCGCTCGGGCGGCCAACCAGGTGAACGGTTGGACGGGCTGGCCAACTCTCACCATCGGTCATTAGCCCGGTTTGCGCGTAACAAAGACCTGCTGAAAGTCTCCTTCCAAGCCAAAGTGGCGGTCTTGCGGGTCGTAGATCTCTGTCTGCAAACTGCAAGCGCCCTCGATGATGGTAGCTATATCGTTCCCCCAATCGCGTACGACAAGCGTACCGCCGGGGTCGACGGGATCAACATGGTAGATGGGTTTACACACGTGTTCGATCGTTTCGTCGTTATGTTGCTTTGCGCGGACCAACGTCGCTTGCTGGGGCCAGAACGGAACGGTGAATATGTGGGCACCTCCCGGGCGTAACACCCGTGCTACCTCTCGAAATGCCGCCTGGGCGTCAAAGATGTGCTCAAGCACGTCTTGGGTGATGAACAGATCAAACGAGGCGTCTGGAAAAGTCAGCCTCTCCAGATTCTCGCTGCGGCGGCCAGCCACCCAAGTGCCGGGTTTGACCTCTGGAAACCAGTAGGAGTCAGAGTAACACGGTGCTTCCCGGCGAAGCTTCACCGATGAGGGACCTCCCGGCGAGGACTCATGGATAGCTAGTTTTCGCCAATCGGGGTAGATCAACCCGATTACGTGCATGATCGCCCGCCACCGCGGGATGGACATGCATCGAATACAGAAATAGCAGTTTCGCGGATGCCCCCCAGTGTTGACAAAAGCCGTGTGAGCGTCGCAGATCGGGCACCATCCAAGGTTGAACCGGCCGCGCAAGAAGCTTGGACCAAAGAGGCGGGCACGGTGTAATCCTGCTCTTATCCGACCCGACGCTCGAGAACGGCGTATCACGAGATGATCTAGCGCAAGCAAAGGATGTGACGGTTCAATTCGCCACCGTGAGGATGACACTACTACTGCAGCCGGTGTCCTTGGCAGCGCCGTATGCCAGCTCACTGGGCGATAGGTGCCGGTGGGGACGGTCGTGGTGTCCGAGAAGGCGATTCAGCCGTAGATCGTAAGGCTGGCGGGCGCGACTAGGACGTCGTTTAGGGTTCCACCGTGTGAGATGGTGACCCAGTGGGGACCACCATCGAATCGATGAGTTGGAGTCCGTTTGTTGGTCATCTACTCACGGATGTTGGCTCTCATGGTTGCCGATAAGTCTCGCTCACACCCACGCAACAAGGTCCCCCTGGGCATAACAACTAGCCAACCCGAGCAGGCGTCATCGGCCTAGCAGGGCTATTGTCAGTGGCGAACTCGGGCCCACAATGAGGCTGAGGAGGTGGGACGTGACCCTCACGTACCGTGACTGGCTCAGGTCACAGGTAGAGGCCGAGGACTACTGGTTTCTCCAAATTGATCTGGGGGATGGCCTTGTAACTCCCGGTTGGTCGAACCCCAAGTCCGAGAAGTTGCCATACTTTGGTCTTCCCGAGGACATGTCGGGCATGCGAGTACTGGACATCGGCTGTGCAGAAGGGTTCTTCTCGTTCGAGGCAGAAAGGCGGGGAGCGTACGAGGTTGTCGCGATCGACTCTTTCCCGGATTCCATACGCCGGTTCAACATCTGCCGTAATGCACTCAACTCCAAGGTCACCGCTCTAGTAACCAGCGTTTACGACTTGGATCCGCGCACCTTTGGAACCTTTGATCTAGTGATGTTCTTTGGAGTGCTGTATCACTTGAGGCATCCCCTGCTATCACTTCAGAAGGTCGCAGCAGTGACTGCCGGGACGCTGTTACTGCAGACACGAACTTTCGAATCAGCAGCCCTTAGCAATGAACCAGTCGCTCGCTTCCGACGCGGTGGAGTTCGAAGTGGTCCGCCCGACAATCCGATCCATGATCCGACGGTGGTCTGGGAGCCGAACAAAGCATGTATACGTGACATGTTGCTTCATGTGGGACTTGTGAGCGTCGAGCAGGTGCCCAACTCGGACGGGAAGTTGGGAAAGGAGACTTGGGTCAACAGAGTACGTCAACACTCGGGAACAACCCGGGTTGGTAGTGCGGTCTTCCGAGCTGTAGCGCCGGCTAAAGCCGGTGGCGTCTATCCAACTCAAACGGGCAGCGATGGTGCGTTTGGGGGGGCAGGAAAGCTATGACCTAGTCGTCGTCCCGAACGGGGGAGCCTGTGTCTTTTTCCTCCGAACATCGAGCCACCCCCGAACTACGGACGGCGACCATGTGCGACTAGAAGGACTCGCGCCGGGTCTTCAACTTGATCATCTTCGAGAATGAGGAGAAAGCGCGCGCTCGTCAGCTGTTGAGTGAATCGCTGTGGGTTTCTTGGAGGGTCTGGCTACTTGATTCCAATTGACTCCCGTTCGGCGTTCGAGGAGCGTGGGCCGATTCGAACTCTGGGGCGGCACACAACGTCTTCCCCTGACGTCGGCTAGGCCTTGAGACTGACACCGACCCTACGACCGACTGCGGATAGTCGCCGGTCCACACCTTCGCGGCGCGATCTGTGGGCAACAGGTGCTCCTCGACAGCGATCAGCTTTACAGCCTCCTTCTCGTCTGCACGTACCAGGCGAGCCGACGCTCGCATGTCTACTCGCGTTGATGGCCGGCCATCTCCTCGAGGGCTGCCTCTGTCAAGGCGGACAGGTCGGTCATCACCAGGTCCGCCCGGGCGAGGGCCGCCGCTGACGGCGGGTATCTCACGTTGGGCAGAGCCACCACACCGGAGCCGGCAGCCCTGGCTGCCTCCAAGCCGTTCGAGGAGTCCTCGACAGCAACGCACTGCGCGGGACTGGCGCCGAGACGATCGGCGGCGGCGAGGTAGACGTCGGGGGCGGGCTTGCCCCGGCCGACCTCTTCGGTGGAGATGGTGACGGCGAAACGACCGGCGAGCTGGGAGGTGGAGACCACGTGGTCGATGAGGGTGCGAGGCGACGAGCTGGCGAGGCCTAGCGGCCAGCGCCGTCCTAGTCGGGCGAGAGCGTCGAGCGCGCCCGGCACGAGGGGCAGCCGCTGCGTGTAGCGACGACGCATCTCCGCCACCACGTCGGTGGCCACCTGCTCAAGCGGTACGTCGACCTTTGCGACCTCGGTCAGGTAGCGGGCCCACTCCGTGGTATTCATCCCCATCAGGTGCTCCTGGGCATGCGCGGGCCAGGTACCACCATGGTCTGCGACATACCCTCGGCGGACCTGTTCCCACACCGGCTCGGAGTCGACCAGCACCCCGTCCAGATCGAAGACCACCGCTGCCATCACCGACTCACCCGCGCATATTGACGGCGTTCACCCGAATGGGGCGGAGCCAGACGACGACTCGCGTTTCGTCAGTCCTGTCATGCTCCCGGAGATCCGCGCCGTACTTGTCACCAACGCGATCGGCGAGCCGGTAATCGACATCAGGAAGCAGCTCGGCGTCCCCGCGCAGCTCCAGGTAGTAGCGGTTGGCCAGGTCGAGGATGAACAGCGTGCACGCCGGTCGTCGCATCAGGTTCTTGGTCTTTTGACGGCTGGAGTTCAGCGAGATCGCGACGGAATCGCCCTTGCGGACAAACCACACCTCGGACAGTTGAGGGCGCCCGTCGGCACCGACGGGCGCCAACGTGGCGAACCGGCTGTCCAGCAGATCGTGGTGTGAGTCGGGAATGTCGGGCATGCGCTCGTTCTACCATGGAGATCGCTCCGATCTGCTTGGCCAAGTCATCAAGTGAGAGCTCCTCCGCTCGGGACCGGCTGTCCTCGAGCGACCACAACGCCCGAGGTGAGGTGCCCCTCTTCAATCGAGACGCCGATCTCTTCGAGGCGCATCCCCTTGGTCTCGGGAACCCGGCGCGAGAAGTACACGAGGGCGACCGGGGTCAGGAAGGCGAACAGGAAGAAGGTGCCGGCGTTCGTGATGGCGTTAAGCAACGTGAGGAACGAGATGGTTATAAATTCGCCGTCCAGTTAGCAAAACGTAACCTATCTCCGTGCGGCTCCTCGCCCCAGTTACCATCGGCTCGCTCGGAACCAGGAGCCGCCCCCGCCATAGTCAGTCGCTTCAGGCAGCCGAAGCCATGGTTTCGACTACGTCTCGATCCAGGACCACGCGTACATGGCGGCCTTCGTCGACACCGTCACCTCACCGGACGCGCCTCGCCGAAGCTGGCCCTCAACTCGCCGGCGCGGGACGGAAGCATTAGTGCGCGAAGGGGTGGGTCTTTCTAAGAATCGCTTCAACGAAGCCAGCGTTGGGATGGCGACGCCTGTGAAGGTCCGAGATCACGGCTTCCACGTCGAAGGGCACCTGGCGGTGGTCGACACGAATGTCCGTCTTATCGGCATGAACCAGCATCCATGCCGCACCATCGCAACGTCGAGGAAGACCGGCACTTCCGGGGTTCAGGGCTCGAATGGCCCCGATCATCCTGTCGGTGGGAACGTGGGTGTGTCCGCCCACGACGACGTCCGCTTGGCAGCCAGCTAGGAGCGAGGCAAGGACCTCGTTCGAGGTGTCGGTGTCGACTCCCGGGCCATCGTCAGCGTCGGGCGATGCGTGGATGCCCAGGAGCGCCCTTCCATCTGGCAATGTCGTTCGCTGTTCGGATGGGAGCTCGCTCAGCCACGTGAGAAGGTCTGCCTGGCACAAGGCCCCTCGCGTCCAGCCGATTCCGGCGGCCATCTGACCGTAGCGCTCCACCAAAGCAATATCTCGGGCAGCATCCGCAGCCGTGGCGTGAGGATCTGGTTGATCCCCGGTAAGCACATACCGGTCGGTGTTCCCCGAAACGAATGCGACATCCGGAAGTGACCGGAGTGACTCAAGAATCTCGACCGGTCGGGGCCCGAAGAGAACGAGGTCACCCAGCGCCCACCAGCGTTCCACGCCGAGCTGGTCCCCGTCAGCGAGGACGGCCTCTAAAGCAATGGCGTTGCCGTGAAGATCGGCAATTACACCGAGTTTCACCTCTGGGAGTGTAGATGAACGCTAAAGTGACATGCCTCTTATCACCGAGGAGACCCTTCCTGCGACCTGGATCAACATGTAGTGCCAAGACGCTTCTCGACGGCCGCCCTCCGATACCAACAAGAGGGCTCTGGTGGGCAACAATCGAGCCATGAAAGGCACCTTTACACAGGACGGCACCACTTCTGATATCACCGCGGAGTCCGAGGCCAAGTTGGTCCAGTCTCTTGCGGAGCGCAGGTACTTCTGGCTCGACCTCGATGATGCGGATCCACACGACAATGACGCGATCGATCTGCTACGCAACACCTTCGGGTTCCACCCACTCGCGGTGGAGGACGCAGAGCACTTTGGGCAGCGGCCCAAAATTGTGGAATATGACGACTATGCGTACATGGTTGTCCACGGTGCTGAGTCTCACGCAAATGGCACGATCGAGGTCCATATTTTCTTTAACGACAAGTACACCGTCAATGTTCGACGCGGCGACTGTCCGTTGCTCGATGATGTGCGCGGGCGAATGGGCCGCCATCCCGCTTCAGAGCTCACTGCACCACAGGTCCTGCTCGTCTATCTAATCGTCGATGCTTTGACCGACAGTTTCTTCCCCGTTTTGACGGCATTCGACGAGAGGGTGGATACGCTCGAAGACGCCATCTTGAGCCGGCCAACAGAGGAACAGCTCGGGATTCTCTTCCAGATGAAGCGCCGCCTCGTGGCGATTCGCAAGGTCATCACGCCCCAACGAGACATGTTCGCCAGCCTCAGCTCGGGCGTCACGCAGATTCCGGGTATGAACGACGAGAGTGCCCGTTACTTTCGGGATCTGTACGATCACCTCATTCGCATCAGCGACATGGTGGATGCCTACCGAGATCTGCTGAGCGGTGTGATGGACACACACATCTCGACGGTCTCCAACAGACTCAACGTCGTCATGAAGCAACTGGCCATCATTGCCACGATCTTCCTTCCGCTCAGCTGGCTGACTGGCTTCTTCGGCCAGAACTTTGGCTGGATGGTGATGCGCCTGACCAACTTCTCCATCTTCCTAGGTGCGGGCATCGGACTTGAGGTCGTGGCCGTCATCATCTTGCTGATGCTGTTCAGGAGGCGCGGTTGGCTTGGTGGGCCGTCGGCGTGAGCTACTGGCGCGTGATGGTTCCGGCCTCACGATGATCTCAGCGTCGCCGGGGTTCTATCCGTTTGCCAGAGATGAATGACTGCTGTCCCTCGAACAGGGATCCAGGATCGCTCCCAAGCCTGACCAGCACGCGTCCCATATCGAGCGCTTGCATGCGAGACAGCTCGCGCCCCATCCACAGCGCGCGCACCGTTCCCTGAATGGCAACAGGGGGAGACTTGGCGATCTCATTGGAGGCCCATGTAGCGGCGTCCCGGAGACCCTCCGCCGGCACGATCTCCGATACGAGGCCTACCTGGTGTGCACGCTCGGCAGTCATACGCTCGCTGGATCCGAGCAAGGCAATCCGCATGATCTCGCCGAACGGCATCTTTTGAAGCATGTGAATCGACTCGAAGCATGCGGTCATACCGAACGAAACGTGAGGGTCGAAAAACGTTGCATGCGGTACGGCGATTATGAACTCGACTTCGCCCAAGATGTAAAAGGCTCCGCCGCATGCCATACCGTTCACGGCCGCGATAACCGGCTTCCACAGATCGTTCGACTTGGGTCCGATATTTTCGCCTGGGTCGTCCATGTGCCACGGCGTCGAAGGTGCCGGTCCGACCCCGGTCCCGCTCGTTCCCGTGACGTCGTCGACACTCTCCCAGCCACCCATGACCTCCGTGCGGTCAATTCCGACGCAGAACGCCTTGTCGCCCGCCCCGGTGAGGACTATGCATCGCACATCGTTATTGGTACGCAGACTCCGCCAGACATCCTTCAGTTCACGTTGCATCTGAAAGTTGAATGCGTTGTGAACCTCGGGACGGTTCAGGGTTACCCACGCGACCGCTCCCACTTCCTCGTAGAGAATTGTGTCGTAATCTGCCACTTTTCGATCGTAGCGTGCCAAGCACCTCGCAGGATAGGGCCCTGCTCGGACGGTACCCTTGATTCGATGAAGTTGGAGGATCTCTTTGCCGGGACTCACACCACGCTGGTGTTGCAAGAGATCCAGAACGGCGTGGTAGGTGAGTGCTCGAAGTTTCCCGCCCTGGCACAAGCCGCCGCGGCCATCGGCGTCATCCCAAATGCCGTTCGGCTCGCTGCGGCCGCCCGAATGGCCGGCGCACCGGTCGTGCACGCGACCGCCGAAAATCTGCCGGGCGGATTCGGCGAGAACCAAAATGCTCGCTTGTTCGCGGCGGCCCGGCGGGCGGGGGCCATGAATGCATCGAGCAGCGACTCGGTAAAGCCGGTGGGAGAGCTCTACGTACACGGCGATCTGATACTGCCCCGGTACCACGGGCTTTCACCGATGACCGGTGGCCCGCTCGACTCGCTCCTTCGGAACTCCGGGGTGACCACGATTGTCGTAGCCGGCGTCTCGCTCAATGTCGCGATTCCGAACTTGGTTTTCGACGCGGTCAATCGCGCCTACCAGGTTGTCGTGGTGACTGATGCGGTCGCCGGTGTCCCCCAAGAGTATGGGGCCGACGTGCTCGAGCACACTCTGGCCTTGCTGGCCACGCTTGGCACCACTGACGACATCATCGGGGCCTGGGGGCATCGATGACCGCGATGCGGGTGTCGAACAGCCTCCGCCGGAGGTCGCCGCCGCCGGTAAGCGACCGGCCCGCCCGCGCGGTAGCTCAGGAGTCGCCGGCAACCGTTTCGCGCGGCAGCTCAGGAGTTGCCGGCAACCGTTTCGCGCGGCAGCTGACGCTCGGCCAACTCCCTGAACTCTTCAGGCACTCGCCCAACATCGGAGAACATGACCGCGGCATGGCCAACCGCGTGGTGTCCGAATCGGGCCCGGATCGCGTCCACCGATCTGTCCAAGCCCCAGCGCGCGGCACCGAGTACCGTCCCGGGCCGGTATCGATCATCCCCTAGACCGAGTGGCAACTCGAGCTGGAGCGGGGGCTCGTCGAGGAGGTTCGACACCGAGACGGCTAGGAGGGTGATCTGTCGCTCCCCAGCACGCTCGGCAAGCGCAGCACCGGCGAGCTGGGTGGCCAGCTCTGTCATCGTTAACGTCCCGGAGATGGCGACGGGCACAGAGGCAGAACGCGTCACCGAGTGCTGGTCAGTGAAACGCACCCTGACAGTGACCGTACGGCCTACTTGACCTGCCGCTCTCAGTCGGCTGGCCACACGATCGGCGAGGTAGCCGAGGGTCGAACGAAGCAACTCTGGCGTGGCCAGGCGGCGCCCCAGCGCGGCCTGCGCACCGACGGACGCTGCCGTCCTGGTTGTCTCGATTCGCCGGGGGTCGAGGTTGAAGGCGAGCGATGCGAGCTTGCCGCCGACAGCCTTGCCGAGCAGTCGCTCCAGGAGTGGGCTCGGTGTGGCTGCGAGGTCGCCGATTGTGCGAATTCCGGTGCCTGCCAGTCGCGCCCGAGTTACCGGGCCCACGCCCCAGATCAGCTCGACCGGTAGCGGATAGAGAAACTGGTTCTCCCGATCGGGCTCGACGACCACCAACCCGTCGGGCTTTCCTACCCGGGAGGCCACCTTTGCCAGGTGCTTCGTCCGGGCCACTCCGACAGATACCGGTAGGCCGATCTCGCTTCCCACCCGCCGCCGGATGGAAACAGCGATGTCCCTTGGCGACCCGAAGAGGTGCAGGGCTCCAGCCACATCGAGAAACGCCTCGTCGATCGAGATCCGCTCTACGAACGGCGTGTAGTCGCGGAGCACGTCGATGACCTCATCACCGAGGCGCTGGTACTCGCGGAAGTGGCCGCCGACGAAATACAGGCTCGGGCACAACTGGCTGGCCATCCATCGCGGCATCCCCGCACGAACCCCGAGTTGCTTCGCCTCGTAGGAAGCGGCCAGCACCACGCCGCCTCCTACGGCGATCGGCCGTTCGCGAAGGGTCGGGTCGAGCAGCTGCTCGACCGACGCGTAGAACGCATCGAGGTCCGCGTGGAGGAATGTGGCGGCTCCGGCCGACGCCCCCGAATCCCCAGG
This sequence comes from uncultured Actinomycetes bacterium, assembly GCA_963736925.1. Lineage (GTDB taxonomy): Bacteria > Actinomycetota > Acidimicrobiia > Acidimicrobiales > CAVTQP01 > CAVTQP01. Next base: position 1,810,076 of record CAVTQP010000003.1, on the reverse strand, counting down.
AGAATCGAACATGTGTTCGGTATACTACTCCCCGGCCGAGACGGCTACCCCCATCGACCCGGCACCGATTCCCGGGTCCAAACCGTTTCCCCAGTTGTGATGCTGGCTAAAGGGGTCACAGCCCGAAGTCTCTCGTGATGCCCGACGCCATGGTCGAGCCGTAACGGAAGGCTCCCGACGACCAGACGTCGCAATACCCGGACTCGCCGACGATGGTGAAGTTGCCAGTGGGGCAGAAGTGACTGCCCGAGGGGTCCCGAACGAGGTTCTGTCCCGGAGACGGCTGATTCGCGCAGGGTTCGAAGTACAAGCAGGGCAACGAAAATGTAAACGCACCGTTGTTCTCGACCGAAGCCCCGGCATCGACATAGCTGGCATCCGGACTCCAAGCCGCCACAGCTGCAAACACCTGGTTCAGTTGGTCCCAGCTTGGATTCGGTTCGGTCTGGAGGCTGACCGGGTAGCTGGCTATGTAAACCCGAGCGCCGACTCGTGCGAAGATCGCGATGGCCTCCGCCGCGTCGGCCTGGTACTTGGCGTAGTAGGCGGGTGTGCCCAGCGGTACTCCGTTCATGCAGGGAGCAAAGGCGTCGCCAGAGAACTGGAGCACCACCGCCTCGGGACGGAGCGCGGCGGCGTCCTGTTCCATCACATCGAACCAGGAGCAGATGCTGGTTCCACCGTACTGCTGGTCCTTGGTGATGGCCATAGAGAGCGTGAAGTTGAAGAACGGGACGGCCTGCATGGCAAGAGAGTCTCCGTATTCGGCAACCCGGAAGGGACCCGCAGGAACCGCGGAGCCATAGAACTGAGCGGCGCCGAACCTGAAGACCGTGCCGTCGCTGGTCGCCATCCAGTAGCCGTTCCCGCCCGGAAGGGCAGCCATCGCGAGAACCCAACGGTCGAGTCCGTATCCGCCCATGGAGCCAAAGAACCCAGCGTTACCAAAGGAGAAGATCCCACCGTCGCTGGCAACCAGCCAGTATCCGGATCCGGCGGGAGCAGCCGCCATCCGCGTGATCGGAGCGTCGAGCGGCTGCCCGCCCATGGAGCCAAAGAAGCCAGCGTGACCAAAGGAGAAGATCCCACCGTCACTGGCAACCAGCCAGTATCCGGATCCGGTGGAGGTCATGCCGGTGACCGGCTTGTTCAACGGAAAACCACCCATGGAGCCGTAGTATGCGGCGTCACCGAACGCAAAGACCCCGCCATCCGAGGCGACGAAACGGTATCCATGACCAGTTGCCGTAGCCGACATCCCGACAATCGGTTGGTTGAGGGGGATACCTCCCGTCGAGCCGTAGAACTGAGCGTTCCCAAAGGAAAACACTCCACCATCGCCTGCGACGAGCCAGTACCCGCGGCCGTCCGGAGTGCTTGCCATTCCCACGATCGGCTGGTTCAGAGGCCTGCCGCCCATCGATCCGTAGAAGTTGGCATCACCAAAGGCGAAGACCCCACCATCCGATCCGGCGAGCCAGTAGCCGTGCCCCGATGGTGTCGCGGCCATTCCCACGATGGGATCAGCCGCGGGAAGGTGGTTGCTTCGGATGGCGCGCGGATTCGCGACATTGTTGGACCCGCCGTGGCCTCCGATCACCAGGGTGGTAGCGCCACCGCCAGAGGCGGCGGCTGCGCATCCGACGAGGAGAGCCGCTGTTGCGACAATCGCGGCGCTCCTCCTCATAGGGTGCCAGTCCCCGCGATGACATCATTGAAGGCGTGGAGTGGGCTCTGGTCCACGGATCCCGTGGATTCAGTACCCCCTATTGCGACTAGCGAGCAGCCGCTACCTTCTGTTCTGCTTGCCATACTTACAACCGGCTCGCTGTGGAGGGACCACCCCGAGTCCCAAGCCAATCGTGATCCTAGCGAGCACGCCTCAGCGGCTCAATGCCCTTCTCGGTCCGAACCAGGCCCCGATGGTTTGCGGACCACTCGCACCAGCGGAACGCCGAGGGGAGGAGGTTTTCGAGTATGTCAGCGCCTTGAGCTAATTGCGGACCTGGACCACAACGCCGGGGCTGCTGGCGGAGGACCCGGCGGCGTCGTACACGACGCTCCGTAGCGTGTACGTGCCGTTGGGGACCGCCCTAGTGTCCCAACCTGCGAGCCAGCCGTACTCAAAAGGCACCGCAGTTCCGACCACTAGGTTTTGAGCCTCCGCCCCCGTGGCCCGGAACTCGACCCTCGTGACGCCCAATGGTATGCCCAAGCTTCCGGTGACATTTGCACTCAGGAACTGATGACCGGTCAGCACGGTCCCCTTGGACGGCTTCTCGATCGTCGTATTCAGCAAGAGAGGGAAGCGGGCCCGCTCCTTTGCGGAGAGGCCGCGTTCCCAGATCACGATGGTGGTCTCGTTGCCGAACCTCCAAACGTGGACAGGCCAGAAGCCGCCCGCCTCTGCTGCCACCTGTACTGATTCCTCGCGAACCGGTGGGGGGTATGGCAACACGGCTGATCCGGAGATCAGGAATTGTGCGCGCCTTAGCCCGCGAATTGCATCGCCAGTGCTGCTAGACGAGTTGGGGATGTACAAGAGGTTCAAGCCCTGTTTGAGGCTCACCCATCTCAAGCCGTTGTCGCTGAGGAGGGCATCGTTCAGAGCATCGACGGTCGGTGCGTTCCGAATGGTCCGGGATACCTGAGAAGCGAGCGAGTCGAGGTTGGTGCTCTGCGTGCCGCCGGCCCCCAGCACCTCACTGCGGTAGGGCGGCCCGGGCCAGCCGCGGCCGCTGCCCCCCGTGGCTTCGGCGAGAACGCCCGCCGCGAGGAAGCCAAGAGCGAGCATCACCGCCAAGGCCGTATTCACGGTCTTGAAGGGGCGAAGGGGCAGCTGGCCGACGATTGCCCCACAAGCAACTATCGCCACGGCCACGATCGGCACTCCGAACCCGCTGCCATTGTCAGAGGTAGAGGCCAGGAGAACGACCGTGAGTACCACCCACGCTGCAAGAAGGCCGACCCCCCTGTAGTTGAGCACGCTCCGCCTGCGCACAACGCCCCAGCCGGCGGCTACGACGGCAATGCCGAGTGCGGCCGACTCGGGTCGGCCGAGCTCGTCCAGCGTCCATTGGACCCTCTGATAGACGGAGGCAGGCGTGAGCGTGCCCGATTGTGATGAAAAGCCCGTCGACGCGCTGTAGCCGGCGGTAAAGAGGTAATGCAGTGCTTGATGGCCGGAGACCAACCACCATGGTCCCGCGAGTAGAAGGACCACCATGACCGGCAACACCGCTGGAAGCCACCGGCGAGGACGACGCCGGCGGGCGTCCAACCCGACGTCGAAAAGAATGACCGCAATCAACGGGAGGAGATAGGCGGGCGTCATCGATCTGGACAGCAGCAACACCGCGCTGGTCACTCCGAGAAGGAGGCACCAGCGCCACTCTCGGAGATGGTCACTCCGGAGATAGCTGACGAATGACCAGATGATCGCCCCCGCCACGGCGACCGAAAAGTGAAGCATCAGTGCATAGCCGAGCAACGCCTGGTTGAGCCCGACTGCCAGCGCGGTCACCGCTGCCGGCAAGGGCCGCACCCAGGTACGAGCCAGCGCGTACGAGCCCGCCTCTGTCAGCAGAAGGAGTGGTAGTTGTATGAAGACTCCGCCGTTGATGCCGTACTCGTGGACAAACGGTCCAGCCAAAGTTGGGACGAGTGGCGAGGTCTGTCCGGTGTGGAGGACGCCGACGTGGCCATTCCAGATCTGATTGCCGAGAAAGGAATAGAGGTAATCGTCAACGTTGGGTTGATGTGCATGCACCCTTTCGACGAACAGCGCGACCCATACGACCGTGGTAAGGACCAACGCCCCTGCTAGGAAGGCCCATTGCTTTGAGCGCGGTAACCCTGAGCCAGGAAGCGCCTCGGTGCCACCGGCCTCGAGGGGTATCGCCGACTGTTCGGCTACTGCGCCGTGACTCATCCCCCAGGTCCCTCCGGAATTGGCCAGGTGCTTGTCTACCCTCTCGAAGTCGCAGAAGGCAACCTCCCCGGGCAGTATGGGAACCTCCCGCGGCAGTACGCAGAGAGCTCGGTAGGCTCAGCAGCGCGACCCAGGTGGCTACGACACCCGATCGGTTCTCAGCGGCACCGGGCCGAGAAAGCGAAGCCTTCGTAGTCGTTGGCCGCCACCTCGTCGCAACGCCGGCGGTAAGGAGCGAACCCGCCCACGTAAGGCATGAACACCCGCTTCTTCCCGGGGATGTTGGCCCCCAGGTACCAGGAATTGGCTCGTGGAAAGAGGGTGTGCTCGGCCACACGGCGGACGTGCTCGACCCAAGCGTCTTCGGCCTCTTCGGTGGCCTCGACGCGGGTCAGGCCATGCTGGCGGAGGTACGAGATACAGTCTCCGATCCATTCGACGTGCTGCTCGATAGCCAAGGGCATGTTGGTCAGCACCGAAGGGCTGCCCGGCCCGGTAATGGTGAACATGTTGGGGAAGCCGGCTACCTGGACGCCCAAGTACGTCTGTGGACCGGCCTCCCATTTCGCCTTCAGGCTGAGCCCGTCGCGGCCGAAGACATCCATCTTGAGCAGGGATCCGGTCATGGCGTCGAAGCCCGTGGCGAACACGATGATATCGAGCTCGTACTCCGTGCTGGTGGTCCGCAAGCCCTGCGGCGTGATCTCGGTTATCGGGTCTTCGCGCAGATCGACGAGGGTCACGTTCTCCCGGTTGAACGCGTGGAAGTAGTCGGTGTCGATAGGGGGACGCTTGGTGCCGTAGGGATAGTCCTTGGGCACCAACTTCTCGGCAACGACGGGGTCGTTCACGATTTGGCGGATCTTGGTCCGGATGAACTCGGAGGCGGTGCCGTTGGCATCCTCGTTGAACAGCAAGTCGTTGTATGACCCGTAGATGAATTTAAAACCCCCTTCTTCGGCCCACAGGCGCTCGTAGGTGGCTTGTCGCTCTTCTGAGGAGACATCCATGGCCGACTTGTCGCTGGGGTCGTACGGGAATCCGGCGAAGGATTCCCGAGCCTTGCGGCGGATCTCCCCGTAGTTGGCCTTTATCTGCCTTGTCTGCTCCGGCGTGAGCAGGAGGTTTCGGGCAGGTACGCTGTAGTTCGGAGTCCGCTGGAAGACCCACAGATGGCCGGCCTCGGCCGCTATGGGTGGAGTGGCCTGGATTCCGGTCGAGCCGGTGCCAATCAGCCCGACCTGCTTTCCCGAGAAATCGACGCCTTCGTGGGGCCATGCGCCGGTGTGATACCACGCGCCCCCGAAGCGGTCGAGCCCAGATATCTTTGGCACGTTTGCCGCAGAAAGGCACCCGGCTGCGCTGATGAGGAACTGGGCAGTCACCGCATCGCCGCCCTCGGTCTGGATCTGCCAGCAGTCATGGTCATCTTGGAACACAGCACGGGTCACGCGGGTACCGAGCTCGATGTCGCGTCGCAGCTCGAAACGTTCGGCGACGTGTTCCAGGTAGCGCAGGATCTCGGGTTGCTCCGGATATTTGCTGCTCCACACCCACTCTTGCTGGAGCTCCTCAGAAAAAGAGTACGAGTAGTAATAGCTCTCGGAGTCGCATCGGGCGCCCGGATAACGGTTCCAATACCAGGTGCCTCCTATCCCGGCGGCCGCCTCGTACACCCGAACCGACAACCCAAGCACGTCACGCAGGCGATACAGCATGTATAGCCCGGAGAAGCCGGCTCCCACGATCACAGCGTCGAAATCAGGTGCCGAAGCGCTCGATGGGACGGCAGGCTCCACGAGCGGTGATGATAACGCGGACACGCCGTGGGCGGCGTGGGAGCCACTTGTCACGGCGTCAAGCGTCGGCGATGACTCGTGTCTGTCGGCCGCGGAGGGGCGGCCCTCGGGAGAGCATGGAGGCGCGGGTCGCCATAGAGGACATTAGGTGGAAGCGGCAGCGGGACAAAATTTTGCTTCAGCACGGGGGAACCGGTGGCAACACGCAGCGGGTTCCCGTGTAGATCGTGGTCATGCATTTGTTGCAGTGAACACAGAGCGACTCGTTCACCAGACCCCGTTGCATCTTGTTGATCAGGTCCGGGTCTCGGAGTAAAGCTCGGGCCATGGCGACGAACTGGAAGCCTTCCGACATCGCAGTCTGCATCGTCTCGAGCCGGTTGATGCCGCCGAGGAGGATCAGTGGCATCCGGAGCGCGCTCCGGAACTGGCGCGCGTAAGGGAGGAAATACGCCTCTTCGAAGGGGTATTCGGGCATGACAGCCCTGCCCACCAGCCGGAAGGCCAGACGTGCGGGTCGGGGAAGCGTCGCCGCGAACTCTCTTCGGGGTACTTCGCCTCGGAAGAGGTACATGGGGTTTCGAAGCGAGCTGCCGCCGGTGAGCTCGAGGGCGTCCAGGCTGCCGTCGGACTCCAGAAGGCGCGCGATCGCGATGCTGTCATCCAGCCACAGCCCACCGGGATAGCCGTCGGCCATGTTGAGCTTTGCCGTGACTGCTACGGAACTTGTCGTGGCCTCGCGCACCGCGTTCACCACCTGTCGTGGGAAGCGGGCTCGGTTGGACGCCGAACCTCCCCACTGGTCGGAGCGTCGGTTGAGCTTCGGGCTCAGAAAAGCGCTTAGCAGGTAGTTGTGTCCCAGGTGGAGCTCGATGAGGTCGAATCCTGCGTCGACAAGGAGCCGAGCGGCTTCAGCAAAGAGGTTGGTGATGCGAGTGATGTCTTGGGAGGTGGTGGCCGCAATCCGCGCGCCGGTAAAGGTGAAGCCCCTGGACGGACCCAGGCAAGGCTTTCCCGCTGCGCTCCCCACGGCGCCGGCATGGCCGAGCTGGGCACCAACAGCGGCCCCCTCCGCGTGCACCGCATCGACAATCTTGCGCAGACCAGGAACAGCGTCGCGGGTGACGACGATCTCGTTGGGCGCGCCCATGCCCTCGCGAGCGACTGCGAGATAGGAGACGACGCTTATGGCCACGCCGCCTCTTGCCGATTGACGGTGGAACTCGACCAGGTCATCGGTGGGCAAGTTCCGCCGGCTCATCCCTTCGAAGGTGGCGGCCTTTACTACCCTGTTGCGGACCCGGAGTGGCCCCAGCTCGGCGGGAGAGAAGACATCGGGAGTGGTTCGATTCTCGTAGGTCGACGATCCCATAGCATCCACGGCTACTAAGGTTCTCCCTTCAGGGGTGCCGGGGCAGCACCCGACCTGCTTGCACCAGAGCGAGCGGGGCGACCATAACCTATTGCGGTGCGCGATACTCCCCAGACGCGTTACGCGACCACGAGCGACGGTCTGCACATCGCGTACCAAGCGGAGGGAGAGACAGGTCTCGACCTCATCGAGGTCACCGACGGCACACTCTTCTCGATCGATGCCACCGCCGAACAGCCTCGGTGGCAGGCTTACGTCGACAGGCTCGCCTCGTTCTCCCGCATGATCCGATTCGACCTGCGGGGGATCGGCCTCTCAGACCCTCTGGGCTCGTCCGACCCGCCAACCGTCGAGCAGTGGGTGAGTGATGTGCAGGCCGTTTTGGATGCCGAAGGGGTCACCAGGGCAGCGGTGATGGGGGTTACCTTTGGCGGGCTCGCAGGCCTGTTGCTTGCCGCGAGCCATCCAGAGCGGGTCCAGGCCTTGGTCCTCGTCAACAGCTATGCGTGCCTTATCCGGGCGGCGGACTACCCCTTCGGAGTCCCCGCCAGGGTGCTCGAGAGGTTCCGGGACGCCGTCGTCGAGCCCGGCGATGCGGCCGGGGACGACCTTCCCCTGATGGCGCCGAGCATGGTCATGCAGCCGGGCTTCGCCGCATGGTGGCGTCGAGCGGGCCATCGCGGGGCCAGCCCGGCTACGGCTCGGGCCGTGTGGAGAGCGGGGGAGACCGACCTCAGGCCCATCCTCGGCACCATGCAGGTGCCGACTCTCGTGTTGCACGCCCGTGACAATCAGTTCGTCCGGGTCGGCCATGGCCGCTACCTGGCGGAGCACGTTGCGGGTGCACGCTACGTCGAGCTCGATTCGGCGGACCACGTCCCGTGGGCAAGCGACGCCGACTTTGCCGGTGAGATTCAGGAGTTTCTCACGGGGGTACGAGAGGCGCCGGCCACGGATCGGGTCCTCGCGACAGTTTTGTTCACCGACATTGTCGGCTCAACCGAGAGAGCAGCGGCTCTCGGCGACCGAGCGTGGAGGGAGGGCCTCGAAGAACACGATCGGTCGATCAACCGCCAGCTTGCTCGCTTCGGCGGACGTCTGGTGAAGCGTACTGGCGACGGAGTGTTGGCTATCTGCGACGGGCCCGCTCGGGCGGTTCAGTGCGCCACCGCCATTCGAGATGCGCTGGGTCGACTAGGGCTCGATATCCGGACCGGGCTCCACACTGGGGAGATTGAGCTTCGCGGTGACGACGTCAGCGGCATCGCCGTTCACCTCGCTCAGCGTGTCCAGGCCCTGGCCCGACCTGGAGAGATCCTCGTGTCCCGCACCGTGGTCGACCTCGTTGTCGGTTCAGGGCTTCAGTTCGTCGATCGGGGCGATCAGGAGTTGAAAGGCCTTCCCGATAGATGGCGTCTTTATTCGGTGGAGGGTTAGCGATCGGGCGTCGGACTGACTTGTGCGTCGTCTAGGAGGGGGCCGATGCCGTCGACACCTTTCACCGAGCTGGTGGGATGCCGCATCCCTGTCCAGCTGGCGGCCATGCCCGGGGTGGCCGGGCCCGACCTGGTGGCAGCGGTCTCTCGAGCCGGCGGCTTGGGCATGTGGGGGGTCGTGATGACCCGGCCCGCGGCGGCGGCGACCACGCTGGAGGAGATCGCCTCGAAGGCCGGCGCTCCTGTTGGAGTGAACTTCATCATGCCCTTCCTCGACCGTGCGTGCCTGGAGGCGGTGATCCCCCAGGCTCGGGTGGTCGAGTTCTTCTACGGCGATCCCGACAGCGCTCTCGTGGATGAGGGTCACCAGGGCGGATCGCTCGTCTCGTGGCAGGTGGGCTCGGCCGACGAGGCCAGGGCCGCGGTGCAGGCGGGATGCGACCTGGTCGTGGCTCAGGGGGTAGAGGCAGGTGGACACGTCCGGGGATCGGTCCGTCTGCTGGTGCTGCTCGAAGAGGTTGTTGGTGCCGTGCCGGTTCCCGTCGTGGCGGCGGGAGGTCTCGTCAGCTCAGCGGGAGTTTCCGTCGCGATGGCTGCGGGGGCCGATGCCGTGCGCGTTGGGACCCGGTTCATTGCGTCCGAGGAATCTGCCGCCCACCCCCGACTACGTCGCGGCCGTCATCGCGGCGGGTCCAGAAGACACGGTGTTGAGCGAAAGGTTCTCGGTCATGTGGCCGAACGCTCCCCATCGGGTCCTGCGCTCCTGCGTCGCGTCGGCGGACGCCTTGGACACGGACGAGGTGGGCGAGGTCGACATCCATGGGGAGGTGATGACCATTCCGCGTTGGTCACCGATCGCCCCCGGCCGGGGCACAAGGGGTGCGGTGGATGCCATGCCGCTCTACGCGGGCGAGGGGGTGGGCGCCGTGTGCGATGTACGTCCAGCAGCGGAGATCGTCGAGGAGCTGGCTTCGGGCTGCTGACCCGCCGAGGGCTCTCACCAGGCTTTTCATGCACCGGCTCAGGAGACCAGCCCTGATCGGCTCAAGGGTGGGAGGTCGTGGGCCGATGCTCCGGGTGGCCCTGCCCTGGCGGCTACGGAAGGGACGCACTCATGTCGAGGCATCTAGCGCGCGGACTACTTGGATCGCTGGTTGCCGTGCTCGTCACGATCGGATCGAGCGCGGTCGCGTTCGCCCAGGGCCCGGCTGCACCACCCGCGGCACCTTCGAACGCTGCGATCCCCAAGGACACATCTTCGGGCGCGGCCACTCCGAAGGGCACGCCCTCGCCTTCGGTCACCGTGGTAGTTGCACCCGCCGCTGCGGCGGTTGGTACCACGCCGTCGGCGGCCCGTGGTCCGTCGAGCCCCGGCCAGGCGCAAGCGGGCACTGTGGCCAAGGACCCGCCGGACCCTCCAGCCCTTCCGCCGATCGCGGTCGACCCTCGCCTGAACGCCCCCCAGCCCCCGCCGGGAACCGGGATCCGGACCGGGTCGGGCTTCGCGGCCACGCCGGGGGGAAGCCAGGCAGTTCTCTATGGCGGCGGTGACGTCTTCGGCAATGGAGCGTCTCTGGGTGACACGTGGGTGTGGGACGGCACGACGTGGACCCCCGAGTGCGGGACGACCACTCCCGGTGCCACGTCGCGGTGCGCCCCTGGGCCCCGTGATCTCGTCGGGGAGGCGACAGGGCCCACGGGCGTGGTGCTCTACGGGGGGAGGACGGTGGACTCTTCGGGCAACCAGAGCGGGCCGCTTGCCGACGGTTACATCTGGGACGGCAACGCCTGGCAGCTGCTGTGCGCCCCGTGCGCGCCGGGCGCCCGGACGGCGCCGGCCATGGCCGGGAACGGCACAGTCGTCCTCCTGTTCGGGGGTGGCGACCTCGGCGGGAACAACGGCCAGGCCGTCCCCCTCGGTGACACCTGGCAGTTCGACGGCGTCAACTGGACAGAGGTCGACCCCGGCGGCCCGGGTCAACCAGCCCCCCGCTTCGGAGCCGCGATGGCGTGGGACGGAGTACACTTCGTCCTCTTCGGAGGCCTCGTGGCGGGTAGCAACGGCAATCCGGTCCCGCTTGGTGACACGTGGATCTGGACCGGATCCGATTGGGTGCAGGCCTGTGGCGAGCCGCTCGCGGCCTGCGGGCCCGACCCCCGGATCCTGGGAGGGTTTGCCTACCTCGCCAGTCCCGACCCCGACAGGCGAGGCGCTCTGCTGGTGGGTGGGCTGGCCTTTCCCAACGGAACCAACAACGGAAACCCTGACATCCTCGGTGACATCTGGTTCTGGAACGGCAGCACCTGGATCCAGCAAGCCTCGCCTTGGCCGGCGTCATCTCCTATAGGCAACGATCCACCTCCGCTCGGCCTTCCGGTCGTGGGAGCCCTGGCATCGCTTCCTGGGTCATGTGCGGTCACCTTGACCGGCGACTTCGCCGAGGACACCGCGAGTGGCCCGGTGCCCGCTCCGGGCACCTGGAACATCGGCTTCGACGCCAACGGCGACGGGAAGCCCGACCCTTGCCCGTCAACCGCCGCCGCAACCTCCACCACCCTGGGAGTTTCGACCATCCTGGGAGCGCCTCGATCGGTCTTGGCACCCGGTGCGGCGGCCGCTGAGCCCTCGCGGGCGGCCCTGTTGCCCCGCACCGGCTCGCCACTGGCGACCTTTGCCTTCGGGGGCACGGGACTGGTGCTCGTGGGCCTGGCGATCTTCACGGTGAGCCGGCGGTCGTCACCCAGAGACGGTTCGGTCGTCGGGCACTAGCCCGGCCGCGGAGGCTAGGGACGGGCCCTCAGAAACGTTGAAGAGGGTAGGATTCGCACTCGGAGCCAACGCTATGAGAGGTGCAGATGCCCTACGCACGCGGCCGTACGTTCTTCGATGCCGACAGCCACCTCATGGAGCTCCCCGACTGGCTGGAGACCTACGCCGACCCCTCTATCCGTGAGGTGCTCCGACCGCTGCATCTGGGCGGTGCCGGGGCGCTCGCGGAGGAGGCGGTCACCCAGGCCCAATCGCGTCGCGACGACAAGGATGCAGCGGCCCGTCTCGAGGAGAACGTCTTGTCGGCCAAAGGCTGGCACGGCTTGGGTGCGTTCGATCCACAGGAACGGAGCCGTGCCCTAGACCTGCTGGGCTTCGAGGGCCAGCTCGTGTTCAGCACGTTCTCCCCGACCCAGTTTCTGGGAGACGATCTCGAGCTCCTGTACGGCGGAGCACGGGCGCACAACCGAGCCATTGCAGACTTCTGCTCCCAGGATTCCCGCCTAGTAGCCGTCGGCTTCGTACCGTGGGGTCCGCCCGAGAGGGTTGTCGCCTCTGCGACCGAGGCCATTGACCTGGGTTGCAAGGCGATACTCGTTCCGTCCGCCCCGCCAGCCGACGGAGTCTCGCCCACCCATCCCGATTACAACCCCTTCTGGAGACTGCTAGAAGAGCGCGGCGTTCCGTTCATGCTGCATGTTGGAGGCGGAGGACGCCTCGTGAAGCCCGTGTTCCACCGTAATGACATGCCTGTCACGGATTTCTTGGGTGGTGGCGAGAACATAAGGTCCAAGGACTACATGGCCATACACATGCCTCCGGAGACCTTCCTCTCGGCAATCGTGCTGGACGGCGTACTGGAGCGTTTCGCGGGACTACGTGGAGGGTGTATAGAGCAGGGGGCGATGTGGGTCGTGCCATGGCTTCGGCGCTTGGACATCGCACAGCAGACCTTCCACAGGACCGAACCTACCCTGAGCACTCCGCTCTCCGCGTCCGAGTATGTACATCGCCAACTATGGTTCACCCCGTTCCCGACAGAGCCGGTGGGTTGGATGATCGAGCAGGCCGGGGACGACCTGTTCTTGTTCTCCTCGGACTTTCCCCACCCCGAGGGCGGCCGTGATCCGCTGGGTCGCTTCGAGCATTCGCTGGTCTCGATCGACGAAGGGGCCAAGGAGCGCTTCTATTCCGCCAACTTCGCCGACATGATGGGTCCGTCACAGCTGCCAAGCCGGGACTAGGTCGGCGGGGCGGAGCTGACGCCCACAAGCGCGATGGTGCGATACCCCGGCGGCTGTCGCCTGGGCCGGCTACGCCTTCGCAATCACCAGTTCACTAGAGTTGCGACGGGCGCCGGTAGTGGGGGAGCCTCGCAGGTTGGGGGGAGAATGGCAGCACTGGAGTCGCTGACCCGGGTCGCCGGGGTGGGGCGCCTGACGGAGCGACCCTCGGAACCGAGGTCGCGGCGGAAACGAACGGTGTTGCATCCCCTGACCGGCGTGTCGATTCTCGTCACGGCCGCGTGGGTGACCTTGTTCGTACTTCGGGTCCAGGCTCATCAGCCGAGCGTCGATGACTACGCATACAGCGGCATTGCGTATCAGCTGCTGAGCCACCAGCAGCTCGGCGGCTTGATCTCCGCGGTGTACCACACCGGGAGCACCTCTCCCCTCGTCCCAGTGTTAGCGGCTCCGCTCGTGCACATCGCGGGGGTCAACGGAGGTACGGCGGTCGAGCTACCGCTCCTACTCCTACTGGTAGGTGGCGCCTATACGCTCGCACGGATATGGTTGCGACCCGGGGCGTCTGCGGCGACCGCCCTCGTGGTCGGCCTCAACCAGGCTGTCCTCGGGTACGCGGTCATGCTGAACTTCTCCGTCGCGGTTACCGGAGCGACCCTGTGGTCGCTGGCCGCCTACCTCCGCAGCGATCATCTGCGGAGACTGCGTTGGTCCGTCCTCTTCGGCGTCGCCGTGGCGGCCTTGGCACTGTCCCGCTCACTGGCGCCGGTATATGTCGTGCCGCTCGGGGCCGTCGTCCTCGTGGACCTGGTCGTTGACACAATCAGGCGCCGGAGCCGCCCGTGGCTGCCGGTGGCCGTCGCCGCCGGCCTGATTCTCCTGTTGTCCGGCCCGTGGTGGATGGTGTCGGGCCCGGACGCGCTCCACTACCTGCGCAATGCCGGCTACCAGGTCTCCAGTGGGTACACCTACCGAGGCGGTTCGCTCGGGCCGTCGAGCCTGCTTCAGAGGGGGCAGTACACGCTAAGCGACCTCGGCTGGCCCCAGTCACTCCTGCTCGGCGTCGCCGTGGCCATCTGCGGACTCTTGGCGGTGTTCCGACCCCGGAAGCTTCGCAACCTCGGTCTCGGGGTACCCCTCGCATGGGCGGTGCTCGCGTTCCTCCTGCTGTCCACCAGCTCGAATGCCGGCACCGGCTTCGGGCTACCGGTGCTGGCTGTCGTGATCGTTGTGGCCGCAGCCTGCATCGGCCAGCTGCAATGGCGCCCGATGCGGCTGATGACCGGAGCCGCAGTCGCACTCCTCGCCGTGGGATTCGGGGCCGAGGTCACCGGCGCCGGCGGGAACTGGTGGTTCGGGCCTCCCTATCGGACGCAGGTCCTTGCCTCCGGGGGCACCCGCCAGACCAACGTCGAATCGCTGACGGCCCGGGTCGACCGGTTCGTCGGCACCTCACCCACTCTCGTCGCCAGAGACGACGACCTGGTCAACGTGAACGGCTTGGATTGGCTGGCCCCTGGCAAGAGGACCCATCTGCTGGTCCCTCCGAACGGAACCGACGCCACCCCGGTTGCGCTGCGTGACGTCCGGCTGGCCACGTTCCTGATTGCCGGTTCCACGAGAGGCCCGTACCACCAGTACCTCGACGAGCAGGCCGTGGAGACGGCCGCGGCCCGAGACGGCTTCCGCCCCTCGCAGCAGTGGAACGTCAGCCCTTCCAACGACATCGTGATCTGGCAACGTGGTGTTCACACCGGTCGTGGCCTCACAAACGCTCCTCTTCCCCTCACGCGAGTCCTGCGCCCCTCACAGGGGGCCGTTCTGAAAGGCGCCCAGCTCCTGAACGCCAGCGCATCGGGTGAGTTCGGTGTCACCAGGGTCGAGTTCCGCTTGACCGGCGGGGGATTGCACGACGCTCTGGTGGCTACTGCTGAGCACTTTGAGTATGGATGGCTCGGCGCCTGGAGCACGGCAGTTGTTCCGAACGGGAACTATACGCTCCGGAGCGTCGCATACGACATAACCGGCAGGAGCGGCCAAAGCGCCGGGACTGTCGTGCAGGTGAGCAATTAAGGAGCCCCGCGGTGGTCGTGAGGATAGACAACTAGAGGAAAGGCAACTAGGAGGGCTGCTAGGGCGCCACGCCCGCCGCATGCGAGGCGTAGTAGTTCGCCAGCGCCGTGCGTAACGCCGAGCACGGGACCGGGTTGCTGGACTCTTGGGCCGCGGAACAAGCGTTGTTGAAGTAGGAGGACAGGGCGCTACTGAGCGCGGCCTGGATGGCCTGGCACGGGGCCGGGTTGGTGGCCTGCTGGGTGGGCGAACAGACGTTGGCGGTATAAGCAGCCACCGCGCTCGCAAGCGAAGGCTGACCCGGGCTCGTCGTAGTCGGGGTGGCAGCCCCCCCAGGAGCGGAAGGGGCTGCGGCCTGACCGGCGCCGGCGGCCGGGGTCCCCGCTGACGCGCCGGCGGTCGTGTTGGCGGTGCTCTGGGTCTGCCTCACGGCCACGTACCCGAGAACGGTGCCAGCTAAGCCCAACGTCAAGGCCGCGATGACGACCGCCGCCATCAGCCAACGCGTTCGAGGCAACAACATGGCAACCCTCCTCAGGCTAACGCCCTCCCCCAGTCTCGCGGCGACTTTGACGCGTGTCACTACGGGTGCTGGCGGGCCGGGCAGAAACTCTCTGTAGCTGGACCTTTGGTCTGGGAGGCCGATCCCTTGACGAGACTGGCAGTCGGCGACTAGCACGGTTGAGTCGTCGAGCGCGGGGGGGCAGATGCGCTGGAATGGCCGGTCGTTAGTGTCGCGGTTGGTGGTCTTGGGGGCCGCGATGGGTCTGTTCGGTTCCTTGATTCCACTGGTCGTCGCGAGCGCAGACACCCCCGGGAGGAGTCCCGCGGGGGCCGTTGTCGGCGCGCGGGACACCGACGATCGTGGGGGCGGTGGGCTCTCCAAACTGCAGCACCTCGTGGTGATGATGCAGGAGAACCGCTCTTACGACAGCTATTTCGGGTACCTGCCGGCCTTCGGCCAGAACGGTGCGACGCTCGAGCCGCACTTCGGCAATCCAGATCCGACAGCACCCGTGCTGTCAGTCCAGCCGTTCCATCAGACGGCGACGTGCACGACCGCAGATCTCGCTCACGGCTGGACCGCCGTGCATCAGGAGATCGACGGTGGGCGAATGGACGGCTTCACCGCCGCCAACGTGGACCCGACGGATCCGACGGGCAGCCAGTCCATGGGGTACTACACACCGCGGGAGCTGCCCTTCTACTATGCCCTCGCCAATGACTTCGGCATCGGGGACAGGTACTTCGCCTCGGTCCCCGGCCCCACCTTCCCAAACCGTTACTACCTTCTCGCGGGCACGTCGTTCGGCCACATCGACAACACCCTGCCGCCGGCAGGGGGATGGACGCAGAAGACCGTCTTCGAGGAGCTGGACGCCGCTCATGTGAGCTGGAAGGTCTACTACGCGCAGGTGCCGTTCGCCGCGTTGTTCAGCTACGTTCAACAGCACCAGGCCGGCCATCTCGAGCCGATCTCGCAGTACTACACCGACGCAGCAGCCGGAACGCTTCCATCCGTGAGCTTCATAGACCCGATCTTTGCCGGCAAGGTGAACGTAGAGACCGACGAGCACCCTCCGGCCAATGTGCAAGTCGGCGAGCAGTTCACGGCAGGGGTCGTCAAAGCCCTTGCGGCTAGCCCGAACTGGAGAAGCTCGGCCTTGTTCCTGACCTACGACGAGCACGGAGGGTTCTACGACCACGTCGCCCCACCGAGGGCCCCGATCCCGGACGACATTGCCCCAATGCTGGGGGCCGGCGACACCGAGGCTCAGTTCGACCAATACGGGGTGCGTGTCCCGGCGATCGTTATATCGCCATACTCCCGGCCGCACTTCGTGTCCAATCGCGTCCACGACCACACCAGCATCCTGGCCACGATCGAAGACCGCTTCGGTCTGGCTTCTCTGACGCGACGTGATGCCCAGGCGAACCCCATGACGGAGTTCTTCGACTTCTCGCACCGGACATACGCCCAGCCGCCTACACTGCCAGCCGCCTCAGTTGATTCCACGGCTGCCGCTCAGTGCAGCGCGCTGCACCCATGACCGTCTAGTCCCTCACCTCCGCCAGAAGGCAGCGGCTGCAATAGGTCAGAGACCGGCCGTTCCTAGTTGGCAGCGTGCCGATACTTCTCACCTACCGGCCGGGCGATCTGGGGCTTTGCAGTTGTGGCGTTACGGAAGCCGTGGTCGTTCGCAGACAGCGCTATTGACTGCAGGATGGCAAGGGTGACCACGGACGTCACCATAACGATCCGCTCCGCGAGCCCCCGGTAGGCGAGAGGGCTGGTTTCGAACGCCATGATCGCAAGCAGCTGGGCAAGAGCCAAGACCTGGAGCCATCTAGCCCGTGACCAGGCGGCTCCGATCTGCTTGAGGTCAGACCCGAGCACAAAGGCGGCGAGCGGCAGCGCGAGGACCGCTATCCACGTGCCGGTCCCGTGAGCAGTGCCGTCGATTGTCTCTGCTATGTGAAGATGGTCGGTGTTGAACGCGGCGTCGAGGAACAGCCCTAGAGCCATGCTTGCCAGCAGCACCGCGGCGACCGTCCGCCACGCGGGGGTCCCCGGGCCGATGCGAACGCTCCACGCCGTTGCGAGCACGCCGACCCCCAAAGCGGTAAATGCGGCGTGCATCAGCCAGCCGTAGTCTCCGAGGGAGTACTCGCTGATGGTGTGCGCTAGGGGGCTCAAGTCACTGCGGAGTCCGTGAAGAGCGGCCACGGCCAGGACAAAGGCCGCCAGCCCCACCGGACCGACGAGCGCTAGGGGGCGGGTCAACCGGCGCGCTCTAACCGCATGCATTCCCTCTTCTCGGATCGAGATCCCGCTCAGCTCCTAAGTGACTCGACGTAAGCTCATCGAAGTGTTCATCGTCCCCCGATCGGCTTGGCTGCGGTCGAGCATCGCTCCGAGGATCCTCATCGTCAAGGGTTTCACCGGTGTGCGGGCGCGGTCGCGGAGGGATGCTCGACGGCGTCGGTGCCGCCCCTTCGCGAATCAAACCGCCTTATTTCCGTCCTCTTCTTGGGGAACAGCCTCGATCGCCGTGAGCCTCGCCTCGAGCTCGTCGTCCGAGCCGGCCGCCAGCTCGGAGAGGGCGACGGAGGGCGGGGCATCGATCCCCATGGCCAGGATGTCCTCGTAGGCCCCGTTTGCCGCGCGGAGGGCTTCGTCATGATCCTGAGTCACACGGTGGAGCCCGTCGGCACGAAGGCGAGCCGCCTCGGTCAGCCCCGTCTCGTAGGTGACGGCGGCGCGCCGGAGCGCCTCAGCACGCTCGACGCCGGCGCGATGTATGGCGTCGGCTCGCGCCTCGCCGGCATGCTGGATCGCCTCGGCTCGGTCCATTGCGCCCCGGGCGGCCGCCTCGGCTGCACGCAGCGCCTCCTCATGGGCGGCTTGCGCCGCGTCAAGCTCCTCTTGGTACGCGCGTTCGACGGCCCTGGCGGCCGCCTCGTCGGACGTCTTCAGCTTCTCGACGTAGGTTCGCTCGGCCGTCTCGAGGGCGCTCGCTCTGGCTACCTCGGCAGCCTGCAACGCTTCGTCGTGCTTGGCAGTGATCTCTCGAAGCGCCTCGGCTCGGGCCACCGTGGCTGAACGGAGCGCCTCGGCTCGGGCCACCGTCGCGGATCGGATCGCCTCCGCTCGAGCCATCTCGACGTTCGCAGCCTCCAGCGCGGCGCGGAGAGCTTCGTCGTGTACCTGCTGCGCGGCTCGCAAGGAGTCGTCCAGCTGCTCTTCGCCACCGTCGAGACGTATCACGTTCCTGTCCATCTGGCCTCCCTTGCTCGCCTGGCCCTCGAGGCGACGGCTCTGATCGCTCACACCAAGTGGGCCAGGTTCATATCGGTACGTCAACCCCTTCCCTTGATAGCCCCTCTGCTCGCCGGGGCCTTCAGCGGCTGGGGCTGGATCGCCTGCGAGGAGGCCAGTAAGGGCGATGGTGGGACGACACCTCCCCGGGTCTCGATAGGGTGACGGGCTGCGAGGCGAGGAGAGGCCATGGACGACGACTGGCCTAGGCCTGTGGTCCATTGGGAGATCGAGGCACGCGACCCTGTCCGGCTGAAGGCTTTCTATTCCGCCCTCTTCAACTGGAGGATCAGCGACGGGTCAATCATGCAGATCGAGCCGGGCATCGGGGGGCCTGAGCCAGGGCCGGGTGGGCACCTTCGCCCCGGCGATCGCAGCCGCGTGAAGTTGTACGTCCAGGTGGCTGACCTCGAATCGTCGTTGCGGGAGGCTAGGAGGCTGGGAGCCGCGGTGGAAGCCGAACCTTTCGACGTGCCGGGCGGCCCCACCCTGGCTGCGATCGTCGACCCCGAGGGGAACCCGTTGATGCTGGTCCAGCAGTAGGAGGACACCTCAATCGAGAGTCGTGTAGCGCCGAAGCGTGGTTTCCTGCAGCAGCGAGTTGAACCGCACCCCGAGGGGGTGCTCCCGCCAGCTCCTGCCGGCTGAATCGGCGTCCGTCTCCGTGCGCCACAACAGGATGACCAACCAGCTTCCATCGTGGCCGCGGGCCGTCGTCCGTCGCAAGAGACCGGGCTGGGTGTTGAAGAACCGGGTCTGGACCTGCCGGTCCGCCTCCAGGAACTCGGCCTCGCCGACATGAGGGACGACCTGGAAGGCGAGAGTCTCGATCACCATTGCAGAGATCACATCCGGCCCCTTACTGCAGACCGGCCCTTCCGTTCGGGAACGCGGCTGTGCGGTCGCCCTCTCCGGATTTGCTGTCGGCCCCACGCTGGGTCGGCGAGGCGACCATGAGGCGTTGCTTTCTGTAGTGCTCGATTGTAGTCAACAAGCTGGCCACGACCGGTACGGCGATGAAGGCACCCACGATCCCGTCGAGAACGCCCCCGACGCTCAGCGCCAGGATGACCGCGACGGGATGCATGTGGACCGACCTGCCCAGGACAAAGGGACCGACGACGTATCCCTCCAAGTTATGCACGACGGCCGTCAGGCCGATGACGATCAACGCTGCGATGGGGCCCTTGGTGACCAGTGCCACCAGGGCGGCGATCCCCCCGCTGACGATTGCGCCAACGATGGGCAAGAACCCGCCCACGAAGGTGAGAAGAGCGATGACAGGTATCAGTGGCACTCCGATTATCGCCAGACCCACGGAGAGCACGGTGGCGTTGACGGCGCCGTTGAGAGCCGTTCCTCTTACGTAGGCCTTGAGCGTGTCCCCGATCGACGAGAAGAGGCTCCTGGTGTCCTCGGCGCGGTCTGTGCTCAACAGACCGAAGAACCAGTCTCCGATCCGCCTGGCGTCCTTGGTGAAGAAGAAGGTGAGGAACGCGGTCAAGAGGAGTGCTGCGGTCGTCTCCAGGGCGATCGTCACCCCGCTGATCGCTCCGTGCACGATCGTGGACTGATTGGACTTCACGGTCTTCTTGACGTCGTTCACGTAGTTGTTGACGGAGTGTTGGGAGAGGTGAAGGGGACCTGTCTCGAGCCAGTGCTCGATCTGGTGTTGAGCATGCGTGAGCTGGCCCCCCAATCCCGAGAACTCGCCACGGATCGTGGGGACCAGGCCAACGATTATCCCTGCGATGATGCCTGCCGCGGCGAGGAAGATCGTCCAGGTGGCGAGAAGACGTGGCCACCCGTGTCGCTCGAGCCACCAGGTTGGCGGGCCGAGGATCGTGGTGACGAACAATGCGACGATGACGGGAAGCAAGATCAGCTCGAATTTTGCGAAGGCAAGACCGATCACGACGATCGCGCCCAGCACCACCAGCGCCCTCCACGAGATGCCCGCCCACCGCCTCAGCCAGGCGGGTACGGAAGGTTCCGGTCGGGTCGTCGGGGCCAGTCCCGCCTCGTCTCCCCTTTTGGCCGTCATACGCTCGACCCTCTCGGAATGCTCGCCCTCCCGGCCGGATAGCCGTGATCTCCTGCGGACGCGGCCCCTTCCGTGGCCATGGGCCCTGTTCTACCCTCTGGTGCACCTGCTCAGTCTGCTGCGGACCAAATGTCCTGGCAGCGCGGTGTCCTGGCAGGATGGCCGGCGCCCGCGCCACGCGGAGAGGCCCGAACCGCAGCCGGTGCCAGGCGAAGCCCACCTGATGGACGGCAGGAGGTGGCGGGTCCGTGAGGGGCGGCTCTGATCTCGATGTCTGTCGGGGGCGCGATCGTCGCGTTCGCTCTTGGGGCGATCTTCAGCCTCGGAACGAGCTGGGTCCTGGTCTCCAGGTTGGAGAGGCTCGGGGAGCGATTTGGGCTGTCCGAGGCCCTTCTCGGGCTGTTGGCCGCTCTGGCGGCAGACATGCCCGAGGTCACCGCCGCGATCACCGCGCTGGCGCGGCACCAGCGAGCTGTTGGTACGGGTGTGGTGCTCGGCTCGAACGTCTTCAACGTGGCCGTGCTGTTAGGTCTGGGGGCTGTCGTTGCCGGTTGGATCGG
Organism: uncultured Actinomycetes bacterium; assembly: GCA_963736925.1. GTDB lineage: Bacteria > Actinomycetota > Acidimicrobiia > Acidimicrobiales > CAVTQP01 > CAVTQP01. The sequence goes on along the minus strand of CAVTQP010000003.1, from coordinate 1,789,027 downwards.
GATCCACCGGAGGGTCGTGGCCCTCGGGGGGAGCGTGGCCCTCTGGGTGGCGATCGTGTCGGTTCTCGCGCTGACGGGGGTGGTGGCAGCTTATGTGGGGCTCGTGCTCGTGCTCGTGGCCCTGGTGCCATACGTGATCCTTCTCGGCGATGGCGCCCGGATCTTCCGTCGTGCTCGATTGCCGCGGCGATGGGTGGAATGGCTTGCCGCCGCCGTAGCTGAGGAGGAGCTCGAACTGGGGGCGGCCATACGGCCTAGGCGAGGGAGCCTGCGAGACGGGCTACTGGCGGCCGGGGCCTTGGTCGTGGTCGTGGTGGCCAGCGTCACGATGGAGCGAGCCGCCACGGATCTGGGCAGCCATTACAACGTTGCGGGGATCGTGGTCGGCGGTCTCGTCCTGGCCGCGGTCACCAGCCTGCCCAACGCGGTGGCGGCGGTGTACCTGGCCGCGAAGGGAAGGGGAGCGGCCACCCTGAGCACGGCGCTGAACAGCAACACCCTCAATGTCTTGGTCGGGCTCCTGATACCCGGCGTCGCGGTGGGCCTGGCCAGCCCGAGCGGCCAAACAAGCCTCACCGCGGGTTACTACGCCGGGATGACGGTGTTGGCGCTGGTGCTCTCCTATGCGGACGGCGGCTTACGTCGTCGCTCGGGCTGGCTGATCATCGCCGCCTACGGCGCGTTCATCGGGTCGATCCTTGCCACCGTTCGCATCGCGGGCTGAGCCTTGCCTCAGCCGGGCGAGGTGAGCCGTTGGATGTCCAGGCTGTGAAGGTCGATACCGACGGCGGCCGCCACCCGCTCCCCGAACTCCCGGTCACACCGCGCGAAGTGAGCTACCGCGCGCTCCTGGATCACCTTGTCGCAGTTGCCCAGCTCGTTGCCGAGGTTGAGGATCAGGTCTTCGCGGTCATGCCCCGAAAGCTTGGTGTAGAGCAAACCTGGCTGTTTCCAGTCGTCACGGCGCTCGATCGGAGCCTTCATGACCTGACCCGAGACCGTGGGCCGGTACTCACCGTACGGGCTGTCCGCCTCGTGTGTCCCGTTGAGCTGTGAGGGCTCGTAGTTCACGTGCAGATTGAAGTCCTCTCCGTCGTTGGCCAGAGCCATGTTCCCGTCCCTCTGGTTGGTGTGCACCGGGACCCCGGGCCGGTTCACCGGCAGCTGCAAGTAGTTCGGTCCTATCCGATGGCGCTGGGTGTCGGAGTAGGAGAAGGTCCGTCCCACCAAGAGCTTGTCGTCGCTGAAGTCCAAGCCGTCGACCAGGACACCGGTGCCGAATGCCAGTTGCTCGTTCTCCAGGAAGAAGTTCTTTACATTGGTGTCCAGAGTCATCATCCCGACCGGCAAGAGCGGGAACTGTGCGTGTGGCCAGATCTTGGTGGCGTCCAAGGGATCGAAGTCCAGCTCGGGATGCTCGTCGTCGCTCATGATCTGCACGCAGAGCTCCCATCTGGGGTGCTCCCCACGCTCGATGGCCTCGAAAATGTCCTTCGATGCGTGCCCCAGGTCCTTCCCCTGCTGCTCGGCCCCCTCCGCGGCCGTCATTCCTTCAACCCCCTGCTGAGTCAGCCAGTGGTACTTGACCAGAACGCCCTCGTCGGAAGAGTTGACCATGCGGTAGGTGTTGACCCCGAAGCCGTTCATGCTCCGGTAGTTCTTCGGGATCCCCCGCGTCGTCATCAGCATGGTGAGCAGGTGCAGCGAGGATGGGGACAGGGTGCAGAAGTCGAAGATGCGGTTGGCATCCTGGCGGAACGTAACGGGATCCGGCTTGAAGGCATGGACCACGTCAGGGAACTTGACCGCGTCCCGGATGAAGAAGACCGGCAAGTTGTTCCCCACGAGGTCCCAGTTCCCGTCCTCGGTACGGAACTTCACCGCGAACCCCCTGGGGTCACGGGCCGACTCGGATGAGTCGCGCCCCCCGATAACGGTCGAGAAGCGAATGCTGACCGGCGTCCGTCTCCCGCGCTCTTGGAAGAGCTTCGCCCGTGTGTAGGCAGAAGCCGGCTTGTCGCCGATTGTCCCGTAGGCCTCGAAGTAGCCGTGCGCGGCGAAGCCACGGGCGTGGACCACGCGTTCGGGTACCCTTTCCCGGTCGAAGTGGGTGATCTTCTCCAGGAAATGGTAGTTCTCCAGTGTCGCCGGGCCTCTGTTGCCGACCGTGCGCTGGTCCTGGTTGTTGTGGACGGGATGACCCTGACGGGTGGTCAGGACCGGTTCGTTCTGTTGACGAGCGTCAGTCATGGCTAGGCCTTTCTGCATCGGAGTTGTCTAGGAGGACTGGAGGAACCCGAGGGAGGTCCGGCAGGTCACCGGTGTCGAGCGGACCACCACGACGGCTCGGCGGTCCCCAGTCCGCGATGGCACCTCTCGGACCGCCTTGGCCTGATCGAGGACGCTCCGGCCATCAGTCCTCCCTTACGGCTGCTCCCGCCGCAGTCGGGTCTATACCCACTCGCCGACGTGATCAAGACGGGCAGCCACAAGACCGTCCGCCACCGCCCCTCGTGGTCCTTTGTGAACAACCAGTAAGGTCTAGATCATGAGCCAGAACGTGGCACAAAAGCTCGTTGCGTCACATCTCGTCTCGGGCGAGATGACTCCAGGCAGCGAGATCGGGCTCGCGATAGATCAGACTCTGACCCAGGACGCCACCGGCACGATGGTCATGCTGGAGCTCGAGGCTCTCGGGTTGGACCGGGTGGCTACGGGGACCTCCGTTCAGTACGTGGACCACAACCTGTTGCAGGCCGACAGCAAGAACTCAGACGATCATCTCTTCTTGCGCTCGGCCTGCCGCCGCTTCGGCCTGTGGTTCTCCAAGGCTGGAAATGGTGTGTCGCACCCCGTGCACATGCAGCGCTTCGGTGCTCCTGGCAGGACGATGGTCGGTTCGGACAGCCACACCTGCTCTGCAGGATCGTTGGGCATGCTCGCGATCGGCGTCGGCGGGCTCGAGGTGGCGATGGCGATGGCAGGGGAGCCCCTCTACGTCCAGATGCCCGAGATCTGGGGGGTCCGGCTGACAGGTGAGCTCCCTCCTTGGGTGTCTGCAAAGGACGTGATCCTCGAGATGCTGAGGCGTCACGGCGTGAAGGGTGGCGTGAACCGAATAATCGAGTACCACGGTCCGGGGCTGGCAGGTCTTGGTGCCATGGACCGTCATGTCATAGCCAACATGGGCGCCGAGCTCGGGGCCACCACCACCGTCTTCCCGGCCGACGATGCCGTTCGCTCGTTCCTGTGGGGTGAGGGACGCGAAGACGACTATGTCGAGTTCGTGGCAGATCCCGACTCTACCTATGACGTCACCGACGTCCTCGACCTCTCGACGCTCGAGCCGCTGATCGCCAAGCCGTCGAGCCCCGGCAATGTGGTCCCGGTGAGTGAGGTGGTCGGGGAGGAGGTCTTTCAGGTGGTGCTGGGCTCGTCGGCAAATCCCGGCCTCCGGGACTTCGGGATCGTCGCTGAGATCCTTAGGGGCCGACAGAGCCACGATCAAGTGTCATTCGACGTCAACCCCACCTCCCGCCAGCTGCTCGAGGACCTCACCAGGGGGGGCTGGCTGTTCGAACTGATCTCCTCCGGAGCCCGTATACACCAGTCCGGTTGCATGGGGTGCATCGGTATGGGACAGGCACCTGCAACGGGGCGCAACAGCCTGCGGACGTTCCCCCGGAACTTTCCAGGCCGCTCGGGAACCAAGGAAGATTCGGTCTGGCTCTGCTCGCCCGAGACCGCAGCCGCGGCCGCGCTGACGGGCAAGATAACCGATCCCCGTGACCTGCCCGGTTTGATGGGTATCGGCTACCCCGAGCTATTGCTGCCCGAGCGATCGAATGTGAACACGTCGATGCTCGTGGCGCCCCTACCCGGTGCCGAAGCCGCCCGTCAGAAGCTTGTCAAGGGCCCCAACATAGTGTCACTCCCGGAGTTCGCCCCGCTTCCCGACCGGATCGAGGCGCCGGTAGAGCTCAAGGTCGGCGACAACATATCCACGGACGAGATCCTGCCCGCCGGGGCACGGGTCCTGCCCTATCGCAGCAACATCCCGGCGATCTCCGAGTTCGTCTTCACTCAGATCGACGAGGACTACCCGAAAAGGGTGGCGAAGGTCAAAGGCTCAACCGGCCACGTAGTTGTCGGAGGCGAGAATTACGGACAGGGCTCTTCCCGAGAGCATGCGGCGATCGCCCCGCGCTATCTCGGGTTACGGGTGGTGCTGGCGAAGTCCTACGCCCGGATCCATTGGCAGAACCTGACGAACTTCGGAATTCTGGCCCTCGAGTTCGAAAACGGAGCCGACTACGACGATATCGACCAAGGCGACATCTTGCTCCTCGACGGGCTGCGGAGGGCGATCGAGAACGGCATGGCAATGACGGTCGACAACGAGACGAAGCGCCGCCAATACCGTGTTCGTCACCACCTGTCTGAGCGCCAGATCGCCATGGTGCTCGCGGGCGGACAGATCGCCCTCCTCAAGGGCAGGCGAAGCGCGACGAAGTAGGAGACCGTGAGCCCTCGATGGGCGCCAACCGGCGGTTCAGGCCCTAGTAGTTCTCCGGACGTGGAAGCGCTTCGGACAGCCCCAACACCAGGACATTTACACGGTGGGTAGTTGTTTGTCATCATGGTTGCTCTTGAAGAGCTTGCCTTGCCTAGGTCTTGAGCGAGGCCGGCCCTGGGGGGCTCCGCCACCTTCGGCTTGCATCGCGCCCGCCCGCGAGCGCTGCCTCGCGGCGGTCGATCGGGTCGGTAGGGGTCGCCCGGCGAAGCCGGCTGCCGTGGAGCGGGGATGATTCTCGGGGTAGCGGTTGGCTCCAATCCCATCGAGGGCGTCGTGGTCGCCGCGGTTCTCCTGGGAATCGGCTATCCGTTGATAAAGAGGATCTCCGAGTCCGAAAAGGAACCCTGGCTGTCGAAGGTCCTCATGGCGGGTCTAGTCCTGCACCTGATCTCCTCGCCATTGCAGATCTGGGTCGTTGACCATTTCTACCAAGGGATCTCCGACTGGGTCCGCTACACCCACCAGGGGGCTCTCCTCGCCCCCGACTTCCGCTCCTTCCACTTCACGCTGCAGCATGCCAACGTCCGGGGCATCGTGGGAGACGGTTCGGTCAGCATCGTGACCGGGGTCGTGTTCGCGATCGTCGGTGTCAACCAGGTTGCCGCCTTCCTCATCTATTCGTTCCTGGCATGGCTGGGCACGCTCTTCTTCTACCGGGCGTTCACGGTGACCTTTCCCGGGGCTGACCATCGGCGGTACGCCTACATGCTGTTCTTCCTCCCGTCGCTGATCTTTTGGACTTCAGACGTCAGCAAAGAGGCGATAATGCTCGTCTCGGTGGGCGTGGCCGCACTGGGGGCCGCCCGGGTGCTGGCATTCAGGCGCAACGGGTACCCGCTCATCGCATTGGGGACCGCGATGGGTGCCTGGGTCCGTCCGAACGAGCTGATGCTGCTTTTCGTGGGCTTCGTTGTCGGCATGCTGGTCCGTCCGAAGGATCCGCGCCGCCTCCTCAGGGGGGCCAGGCGCATCCTCGGCGTCGCGGCCTTGACGGCTCTCATGGTGTTGTCGCTGAGTCTCACCTTCACCCACCTACACGGCTCGGGCAGCAGCTTCTCGCTTCAACAGATCTCGGTGAACAACTCGGGATCCGGCTCCGGCCATGGCAGCAGCAACCTCAAGTACTCGAGCAACATCATCTACTACCCGCGCGATGTCTACTACGTGCTGTTTGATCCGACTCCGATAAACGCTCACAGCAACGGTCAGAGAATTCAGGCGCTGGAGAACCTCATCATCATCGGCTTGATCGTGAAATCGCGCCGACAGCTGCGCATGGCGATCAGAGTGGCGTTTCGACGCGCCTATGTAATGCTCGCGGGTGTCTTCTCGGTCGCCTTTTGCTACACCTTCGCTGCGCTCGGCAATCTCGGGCTGATCACGCGCGAGCGTACGCTGCTATTCCCACTGTTCCTGGTGCTCCTGGCCATTCCCCTCTCTCCCAAGGGCGCAGAGCCAGCCTTCCCCTGGGAGCAGAGCCGCCGCCGGCGTCGCAGAAAGCAACGCCAGGACCTCCAGCCGGTTCCGGCCTATCGGCGTGGCGTTCCCCTACGACCGGGAGGTAGCGCTCACAGCGGAAGGCGGGTAGAAGAGAGCCGGTAGGCAGCAACCGGCACCTCTCAATTGGCTACCGTGACCGTCACGCCTGCGCTGTGGACGCTGTTGCCGTCCGCGTCGGAGGCGACGCTCTGAATGGTGTAGTGCCCGTTGGCAACACTGGTGGTGTTCCACTGGGCGAGCCAGCCGTCAAAGGTCAGCCGGCCGCTCCCGATAAGCGCGTCGTGCAGCTTTCCACCTGAGACGTGGAATTCCACCTTGGTCCAGTCCCTGCCCGAGGCTTGGGCGGCAACCGACTGACTGCCTTTCAAACTGGCACCGCCAGCGGGCACGAGGATCTTCGTCGACGGGGGGCCGGTAGATGATGTGGTTCCATGCTGGCTGTTTAGAGCGACGATCCCCAAAGCGGCGCCGGCAAGCCCCAGCACCATGCCGGCGATGGCGGCCGTCATCACCCAGCGCTCCCATGCCGGTGAGAGCGGAACGGGCCGTGGCCGGGTGGTGGGTTGGTCGGTCTCACGGATCCCGGGCAACAGGATCTCGTCGGCGGATCGGCTCCGGGTCGTGCGAGTCGGTGTCCGTTGCTTCTGAGCGCTCGCGGCTACCGCAGCAGCCGCTGCCCAGGCGACGACGGCGACAAGGGCTGCCACCGCCGCACTCGTGCGATGCTTACCGCGGGTGAGGGCATGCCCCGGAAAGAAGCTGGGTAGAGCGTGGGTCGGGACGGTGAAGTAAACGATGGCGGCCGCGGCGGCAATGGCCCCGAGGGCTGCTAGGAGCGCTATGCTTGCCCGCTTCATGTGCTGGCAGGCTACTAGCTACGATGCATGGGTTGGAGCCGTGACCCGCGGTCAGCGTGATGTTGGACTCAATTTCGCGCGCTCTTGTCGAGGGAATCCTCGAGGTTTGCCATGGAGATCCCCCGTGAATGGGAGAAGACGGCAAAGAGCACTATGAAGTTTCCCAGCGCCACGAAGGACACGATTATCAGGCCCAGCAACGTCGTTGTGGTCCATCCGGGAATTGCGGCAGAGGTGAACACCTTCGTCGCCACGACGGCGATGGCGAGCATGAGACCCAACCCGAAAATGGCGCTGAACGAGGCGAGCGCTCGCACAGCGATGCGGTCGGTGAACGGCATGAGCATACGGACACCGTGCATGAAGAGGCGAAGGAGATTCATGCGAGAGCGTCCGGCGTAGCGTTCACCACGCGGACATGGAACCGGTGTGACCGGCATGTCGAGGCTCACCAGCGTCGACGAGTAGCACAGGTCGAAGTAAGGGTGCAGAAGCATTCGCCGGGCGAGCCACCCGCGGTAAGCGGCGTAGTTCCCGCTTCGAACCGTGACGCCTGTCAGGACCCTGAACATCATGCGGAAGAAGAAGTACATGACCCGGAAGCTGGCAGATTCCTGCCTCTCGGTCCGGCGGGCCACACACAGTCTCTTGCGCTGGCTTGGGCTCTCGATGAGGGGTGCCAGCAGCCGAGGAAGATCGTCAGGGCGGTCCTCTCCGTCCGCATCCATGGTCACGACAAGATCCGAGTCCTCCAGATCGGTAAGGATGGTTCGCAGACCGCACACGAGGGCGCGCTGGTGGCCGAGGTTGAAGGGTGGGGTCACGACCCGGACGTCGTCGAACGCACGGAGATCATCGATCTCGTCGTCATAACCTCCGGTGTCGTCGACCAGCACGAAGCGGACGAGTCGATGGTCCAGCAGGTCTGCGGCTTCGATCACCTCGAGGAGGCGTTTGCGCAGCATCGTGAACGCGAGAACGTCGGTGTAGCTGGGGCAGACGATCCACAGCTTTTCCCCCATCATCGACTCTGCCCCCCGACTACGAGAAGACACCCCCACGATAGCCCACGCCGGGGGGAGATGCCGCCCGACAGAGGCCGGCGACGCCCGGAGAGCCTGCTAGGGCACCTCAGATGATGCCGCCGTGGACGGCACGTTCGATCCAGGGGATGACCTCGTCCAGGATCTCGTCGAGGCTCGTCACGGCTTCGAAACCGAGCAACCGCTTGGCCTTCTCGGTAGAGGGAACCCGTCGCTTGACGTCGTGAGGGAACGCAGGGTCCGAGGTCCAGCGGAAGGGGACGGACGCCCCCTTGATCTTGGCCCATATGCGCCGGGCCAGCTCGAGGACCGTCGTCGATTCCGATGTCGACACGTTGAAGTCCTCGTTGAGAGCCGCCGGATGCTCCATGGATGTGACGATGCCCTGGGCGAGGTCACCGCCGAAGGTGTAATGGCGTACTTGGTTGCCGTCGCCGAGGATGTGCAGAGGGTCTTGTCCCTCGAGCACCTTGTGCACAAGGTCCGGCACCACGTGGCTCATCGCGAGGCGGACATTGCCGCTCAGGATCTCCACATCACCTAGCGCGCGACGTTCTCCTATCCCGACGCAGTTGAAGGGCCGGACGAGCGTAAACGGCAGACCGTGCTGGTCGTATGCCGCACGCGCAAAGTACTCGACCGCAAGCTTCTGAAAGCCGTAGGAGGATAGAGGGGGTGGGATGTCACGCTCCTGGCCTTCGTAGGAGGGCCAGCAGTCTGCGGACTCGAACACCATGGAGGAGCTCAAGTAGGTGACCTTCTGGAGCCTGCCCTTCCGGTGGGCGCTTATCGCCGCATCACACGAGGACGCCGTGATCCGCTCGTTCGTAGCTAGAAGGTCGTACGGGTAGGTATGGAAGTACGAAATGCCGCCGATCATCGCCGCTCCAGCGATGAAGTGGTCACAGTCGAGCAGTAGGGTTGCAAGCAGGTCTGTCTTCTGGGCGTCTCCCTCGACGAATCGATAGCGGGGGTGATCGTCATACGACCGGTGGAGGGGCCCGTACTTCGAGTAATTGTCGAGACCGATCACGCTGTGGCCTCGCTCGAGTAGCTCCTTGACGACGTAGCCACCGATGAAGCCTGCGGATCCCGTCACCAGGACCGTGCTCACGGCATGCTCATTCCACCGCTGATCTCCCGGATGCGATCGAGTGGGAGTTGCGGGCCGAATGCGAAGCCCCACCAGCGCATGTAGTGCGGAACCCAGGTCGCCACCTTGAAGTTCGAGACACCGTGATGACGTTCGAGCCAGATAGTGGGTATCTCAGCGACTGGCAGTCTGGCGCGTCGTGCCTTGGCGACCAGTTCGATTCCGATCTCGAATCCGGCGCGAGAAGCGATTCCCACGTTACGGATGAACTCGACGTCGTAGGCCTTGAACGAGTTTGTCGCATCACGGGTACCGACCCGCGCGAGCGCCCGCAAGGAGAGCCCCGCCAGGCGGGAGAGCGTGCCCTTGAGCAGAGGACCGCCGACCTGCTGGCCCCCACGCGAGTAGCGGGACGCGGCCGCCACGACGACCCCTCTTTCAACCAGACGCACGAGCTGGTCGATCTGCTGAGGATCATCGCAACCGTCTGCCATGGTCACGACCACCACGCGGGCAAGGGCCTGGTCTATGCCGTAGCGAATCGCCTGGGCCGGTCCCGGCTCGATGTCGTTGACGACGGCCCGGATACGCTGGTCGTTAGTTGCGTACTTCTCGACGTAGGGCAGGGTCGAGTCCTCGACCGCGTCCACGACTACGAGGATCTCACAAGGCAGCTGAACGGCTTCCGCGAGGCGGCCGAGAACGTCTTCGATATGTGAGCCTTCGTTGTAGGCGGGGACGATGATCGAGACGCGAGGCTTCATACGGCGACGCCGCCACCCCGGATGTTCCATATGTCGACCACGGGCTGATGGATGCCGATCTCCGCATAGAGGCGGTGTGGTGCACCGATAACGATCAGGTCGGCTCTGGCGAGGACCTCCTCGAGTGGCCAGAGCTCCTCGTCGGTGCTCACGTGAGGGTCGGTCGTGAGGACGGCCGCAGCTTTCACCTTGAAGATCCGTTTCAGCTTGTAGGAAAGGCTGGACCGAGTATCGTCAGACTCGCCCTTGAAGGCCATGCCGAGGATGCCAACAGTCATCGAGTCCAGGTCGTAGCGCGCGGCCATTCGTGACGCCAGGTAGAGAGGCAATCCCTCGTTGATCTGCATACTGGCGTGACCGAGGGCAAAATTGTTGTTGCTGAACGCGGCGAGCTGCATCGTGTCCTTGAGCAGACACGGGCCCGCGGCGAATCCCGACCGCGGAAGGTCGGCAGCGCGTGGGTATTCATCGACGACGGCCGCACGAATGCGTTCGAAGTCCAAGCCGAAGTCGTTTGCCATTATGAATAGCTGGTTGGCAGCCGCAAACTTGATGTACCGATACGAGTTGGTGAAGAGCTTTGCCAGTTCCGCCTCCTCCGGCTCGACGCGGACGATCCTCTGGGTCAGGTGACCGAAGAGCGACGAAGCGCGATCGAAGGCTTGGTTGGTACGCGCCGAAACGATTTGGGGAAGCGTCCTCAGCTCTTGCATCGCTTGTCCCTCGGCTATGCGCTCGGGGCAGAAGGAGACGTCGATAGCCTTACCGAGCCGTTTCACGAGTCGCTCAACCATCCTCGTGACTCCCGGAAATACCGTACTGCGAAGAATGATGAGCTGGCCGTCCTCCAGCTCGTCGGCCACTCCCTCGAGCACCCTTATGACGGCCTGAGGGTCAGGGTTCAGGTGCTCGTCTACGGGTGTCCCTATGACCACGACGAGGTTCTCGCTCTCTCCCACGCTCTTGGCGTCGGAGGTCACGCTGAGCCGGCCATTGCCGAGCGTCCGGAGCAGAGCCTGCTCGGCGTCCGGTTCGAGATGGGGCATCTTGCCCGAGCTGATTCTGTCTATCGCCGACAGGTCGATGTCGTACAGCACGACCCGCAGCCCCAAGTCGGCGAGCGCGATGCCGAGAGGTAGGCCGACGTGACCACAGCCGCCCAGGACGGTCACGTCCGTCTTCCGATTTTGCCCCGTCATGGTGGGAATGTACTGAAAGGCATGGTGGTGGGCAACGTTGAGCTGGGCAACCTTGAGCTGGGCAAGGTTGAGCTGGGCAACCTTGAGCTGGGCAACGTTGAGCCGGGCAACGATGACCCCGGTTCAAGAGGGGACACCGTTGAGATCTTTGCTCTCGAGCCCTGGGTCCCGGGTGTTGGCGATTGCGACGGCGGCCAATTGCGAGCGGACGTCCAGCTTCCGGAGGATGGCACGAATGTGGGAGCGCACGGTCGTCAACGAAACCACCAGGTTGTCGGCGATGTCCTGGGCGGTCCAGCCCAGCGTCAGGTAGAACAGGACCCGGCGCTCGCTGGTGGTGAGTCTCACCAACGCCTCGAACCGGGGCGGCAGCAAGCCGCGAGGCTTGAGAACGCCCAGTGAGTCGGGCCCGTTGGTCTCGGTGCCTTCGACGAGGCTCCCGCGGAGGGATCCCAGCCCCGACGGGAGCAGGTCGAGGTCGAACAGGGCCGCCGCACCTTGCTCGACACACGCCGCCAATGCACCCGCACCGGCACCGGCGCTCACGCATAGAACCTCCGAACCCGCGGCTCTGTAGCTGGCCGTGAGCCGGGCCGGGATCCGCCATGGGCTCGACGACCAGATGGGGAAGCTGCCGGCCGTCCCGCATTCCAGGACGAGGACGACCACGTCGGGGACGGCCCCGTCGACGGCCAGCTCCAACCTGTCGCCGTCGCCGCCCACGACGGAGCGGGAACGGAAACCCAGACGCTCTGCGATAGACGCGGCTGTCAGCGCCGACACTCCGGGAGTTTGGGACTCCGACGGGCTGGGATCGACGATCAACGCGGTCAGTTCCTTGGTCTTGGCGCCGTGCACGGTCCGGCCGTCGTGGGCTGGCGGCCATCCGTTGCCCACCACACGCCCCGCCGAGCACCAGAAGATGTCACGACGGTGGAGGGCGAGCGGTGCCGGAAGAGAGCCAGAAGGAGTTCCGGAACCCTCGACGCCCTGGGCGGAGCGGACAACCTCCTGAGGGTCCGTCGATGGCAGGTCCACCAAGCGGTCGACGGTCAGGATCGAGGGCGGCGCCGGCACGGCTTCTGTCCGTAGCGAGCTCGTGTGGGACCGAGCGGCCCCGTTTGCAGACAGGACCAAGCGGGTGAGGTCGACCGGCGGTGGCTCCGTTGAGCGATCCGCCGATGCCATTCCCACCACCACGGCGAGCTCGAGCGTCTGGCCGTCGAGAAGAAGGCTCTTCTCGACTTCCCGGGTGAGCCGTTCTCCCAGGACCCTGGGCGGGACCTCGCTGGCCTCGGGTCCGAACGCCACGGCCACACGCGACGTCCCGAGCGGACAGACCCGGTCGCCGGTCCGCACCACCTCCTCGACTCGCCTGAGGGCCCCGCAGGCCCTTGTGCCGCCACCGTCGACGAGCGGGGCCTTGGCATCACGCAAGCCGAGGTCTACGCAGGCGACGATACGGATCGCCTCCGCGTCCAGGCCCTCGCAGGCAGCCGGAGCTCCCGTGCGGCCACCGACCGGTGGTGGAGAAAGGCACGGGTGCGGCGTGGCGCTCGCCTGGCCTCGCGCCACCGCAGGTCCCCGTCTGGACCGCCGCCTGGCGCGGTGACCTCGTCCGACCCACCCGGTCACCGGCGACCTCCGACGTCGATCGCCATGCTACCCCCCATGCCTCGCTCGCTCCCTGTGCGGCCACCATGCCACATTCGTGGCCGGTCCGATCCGCCTCTAACCGTAGCCGCGTTCCATGCGACGTCAAAAGTCGCCTAGTCAGCTTTGACGAGGGATGGACCTTGGGTCCCGACGAGGGATGGACCTTCGCCGCCTTCCGGCCATCCGTTCGGCGGCAATGTGGACAAAACCGTCAACTGCCAGCATCGTTCCCGTGCCCATGAAGGCGCCCGCCAGCGCGTCGCTCGCGGTAGTGCCACCGCAGAGCTATGACGGTGTAGCCCATGAGCCCGACCACGCACGCACCGACCGCCTCGGTGACCGGCCGCCAACGTGATCCCGCGGCGAGGCTGCAAGCCGTAGCCACCGCCGCCACGACGGCCACGCTTCCGGAAGGGAAGCTGAGCACGCCGTAGTAGTAGCGGCCGACCAGGGGCTTGGACACGTACTCGGCGAGGACCGCCGCTGCCAGTGGGCCGGCCAGGCATGCCACCGCCCGCCAGCGGTCCCGGCGCAGCGACACCAGGGCGGCGAGCACCGACAAGACGCCCAGCGCCGGGAGGGTGCCGAGGTCGGTGAACCTGAGCAGCAAGGTCGAGTGGAGAGAGGCCGGGACAATCGAGTCGGCCCAGTCGTCGAGAGCATTGGCACCGGGCCGCCAGGTGACCACGAGAGCGGCGACCGCCGACCATCCCAGAAGGACGGCACCGACGATGATCTCCGAAGCCCGAGCCTCGGGCTTCAAGGGGATCCTCGGAGCCAGTTCACCGTGGCCCGGAGCCCCTCCTCCACGCCCACCGGGTCGATACCGGGGAAGAGCGACCTCAGGCGTCTCGGGTCGGCCTGGGAGTCGTGCAGGTCACCCGGCCGGGGATCGCTGTGGATGCGGGCCAAGCTGCTTCCGAGCACCCGCTCGAGGAGGCCTATCAACTCGAGGAGCGACAACCGAGACCCGAAGGCCAGGTTGACGGGGGTTTCGTGGGTGACAGCTCGGCGCAGCGCGGCGCTCAACACCGCCGTCACACTACCCACGAAGGTGAAGTCGCGGGTCTGGGTCCCGCTGCCGTGCACCGGGAGGGGCCGACCCCGTATTGCGCACGCAACGAATGTGGGAACGACGGCTGCGTAAGCATGGCCGGGTGCCTGAAGCGGGCCGAACACGTTGAAGAAGCGGAAGGCCAGCACGGGCAGACCGAACGAACGCCCGTAAGCCAGTGCGTAGGCCTCTGACGCCAGCTTGCTTGCCCCGTACGGGCTGACAGGCGAGGTAGCCGCATCCTCCCGCTGGGGCAGGAGGGGGTTGGAGCCGTAGACGGACGAAGACGAGGCCACCACCACCTGGGGGCCACCGTGGCGTCTCGCGGCCTCCAGGACGTTGACGGTGCCCGTGGCATTCGCATGGTGACTGGCCAGCGGGTCAGCCAGCGACCGGGGCACCGACGGGCGCGCCGCAAGGTGCACGACCGCGTCCATCCCTTGGAGGACGTGGTCGACGAGAGCGGGGTCGAGGATCGAGCCCTCGACGAGCTCGACGCCGCATGCCACGAGGTTCCGACGCCGCCCGGTCGACATGTCGTCCAAGGCGATGACCCGGTCCACCCAGTCCTCTGACAGCAGAGATCGACACAGGTTGGCTCCGATGAACCCAGCGCCTCCCGTCACCGCTATGTTCACAGACGGCTCGCCTGAAGAAGAGCTTGCAGGCTGGGGTCATCTCCTGAATATGACCGCCGCATCGCGTGGATCACGAGGAAGATTACAAGCGCTCGACGTTCGGCCCGTCCAGCCGGTTCCGGGTATCCAACACATAACGGGCGTGGGCTCGAAGGACGTCGTAGTCGAAAGCGTCGTGATCCGTCACGACGACCACCGCGTCCGCGGCCTCCACCTCACCTGCGTTCACCTCGACAATCCGAAGACCGATCGATTCGCTAGGAACATGGGGATCGGCAACCCGCACGTCGGCTCCGAGCGTTGCCAGAGACTGCGCGATGGCGGGGCCGGGTGCCTCGCGGAAGTCTGCCGTGTTGGGCTTGTAGGAGAGCCCGAGCACCAGCACCCGCGCTCCTTTGACGGCGCGACCCAGACGGTTGAAGGCGAGGATCAGTCGTCGGACAACGTAGTCAGGCATGTGGTCGTTGACATCGTTGGCAAGCTCGACGAACCGGAAGGGTTGACCTAGGCTGCGACGCACCTTCCACGACAGGTAGCTCGGGTCGATCGGGAGACAGTGCCCGCCCACTCCGGGGCCTGGGGTGAACGGCATGTAACCGAACGGTTTGGTGGACGCCGCATCGATGGCCTGCCACACGTCGATCCCGAGCTCCCCGGCAAACATGGCCAGTTCGTTGACCAGCGCGATATTGACGTGGCGGAAGGTGTTCTCGAGGAGCTTGGTCAGCTCCGCCTCGTGGGTGCCCGACACAGCGACCGTCTCGTCGACCAGACGGTCGTAGAAACCGCGGACAGCCCGCAGCGAGGACTCGTTGACCCCGGACACCACTTTGGGAGTGTTCTCGAGCCTCCAGCTCGGGTTGCCGGGGTCGATGCGCTCGGGGCTGTAGCCGACGTGGAAGTCGCGGCCGGCAACCAGTCCGGACCCTTCCTCGAGAAGGGGAGCGACGACCTCGGCCGTCGTTCCCGGATAGGTGGTCGATTCGAGCACCACGGTCGCTCCCGGGCGCAGCCGCCCGGCGAGCATCGTGGCGGCCTCCTCGACGCAGGAGAGATTGGGGTTACCGTCGCTCAGCGGGGTGGGCACATCGATGACCGCGAAGTCGAAGGGCGTGACTCGCTCCGCGTCGTCGATGGGCTCGTAGCGCCCTGAGGCGAGGGCCCGGACCAGCCGTTCGTCTGACACGTCCTCGACGTAAGAGTCGCCGGCGGAGAGTCGTTTGACCCGGCCGGGGTCGAGGTCGAAGCCGAGGACATCGAAACCCACCTCGACGGCCCGGAGCGCCACCGCAAGCCCGACGTAGCCCTGGCCCACGACCACCAACTTGGCTGGCGGGCCCACCTCGTCGGTCACCTTGGTCACCTGTTGCCCAGGGACGGCGGGCTCATGCTGGAACCCTAGCCACGGTTCGCGGGAACCGCTGGGGACACGGCTCTTGAAGGGCTGGGCTCGACCGCCTCGGAGCCAAGCGGCTCGCCTGGGGGGGCCAGGGAGGTCTCGGCCTGGCTGACGCTCGGTGAGACCGCCGCGAACAGCGAGGACCGAACCGCAGCGCCGTCACGGCGGCGAGTGGCCTCCTGCAGCTCCTCCATGTTGGCGCCGAACACGTCCGACGGTACGGGCATGGGAAGGACCCGGTTGATGAACGGGTGATTGGTGGCGAGCACCTGCTCGTAGTCGTCTCGAAGCTCCTCGGCGAGCTTCTCGCCCGGCCGCCTGCCGACGATCCGGATGGGGATGTCGGTACCGACCCTGTAGCCAGACAACCGGATCATGCGCTGGGCCAGGTCCAGGATCCGCACCGGTTCGCCCATCTCCAGCATGAAGATCTCGCCGCCCGCCGAGAGCACTGACGCCTGTAGCACAAGCTGAACCGCCTCCTCGACGCTCATGAAGAAGCGGGTCATGTGGGCGTCGGTCACCGTCACCGGCCCTCCGTTGGCTATCTGCCTGGCGAAGGTGGGTATGACGCTGCCCCGACTGCCGAGCACGTTGCCGAAGCGAACAGCGCAGTAGGCGGCGCCTTGGGGGAAGCGCGCCAGAACGATCTGCTCGGCCAGTGACTTGGATGCCCCCATCACGTTCTGGGGTCTGACCGCCTTGTCGGTGGAGATCTGCACGAAGCGCGTGACGCCTACCTCCACCGCCACGTCCACGACGTTGAGAGTTCCGAAGACGTTCGTCTTGGCAGCTTCGACGGGGTGCTCCTCGAGGATCGGGACGTGCTTGTGGGCTGCGGCGTGAAAGACGACCTCGGGCCTGTAGCGCTCGAGCACCTTGAACACGGCGGGGCGGTCGGCGACGTCGACCAACGCCTGCTGGCACGGTCCGGGCACCGTTGCCGCCGTCTCGTGTAGATGGGTCTCGTCGTTGTCGAGGAGCACCAGCGCGGCGGGGTTCAAGCCCGCCACCTGCCGGCAGATCTCGGACCCGATCGAGCCACCGGCTCCGGTCACCAGGACGCGGTGGCCGGCGAGCGAGCGCCGTACTGCGTCGAGGTCGGTGGCCACCTGCTTGCGGCCGAGCAGGTCCTCGATGCGTGGTTCGCGTGCCTGTCGGATGGAGGTCGGATGCGCCGGGCCCTTCACAAGCTCGTGGACCCCGGGTAGGACCTTCATCGAGACCCCCGCGTCCTCCGAAGCCCGCAGTACTTTCTCCACCAGCTCGGGTGGCGGCGACGGTATCGCCAGAAGCACCTGTTGGAGCGTGTAGCGGCTCGTGGCGGCGGGGATGTCCTTGATAGCGCCGACCACCGGGACTCCGAGCAAGGACAGACCGTGGGCCCGGAGGTCGTCGTCGAACACGGCTACGGGTACCAGTCCCGCTCCCGGGCACCGCAGCATCTCGCGGATGGCGGCCGCGCCCGTGTCCCGGCTGCCGACCACGGCAACTCGCAAACCCACCCGGCGGGACCCGCGCTGCCACGCGAACAGACGCGAATGGAACCTGAGCACGCCCATACCCGCGGTCACGAACACGCCCCCTGCGACTATCACGCTGAGGGGGACCAGCTCGATTCGCGCCATCCGGCCGAGGGGGTAGAAGGCCACCAGGACGACCACCACCACCGACGCGGACAGCAACAGATGCCGAGCTTCCTCGACGCCGGCGTGACGCCACATTCGCCCGTAGAGCCCGAGGACGTGGTTGGTCACGAGGGTCACCGCGAGCGCCACGGCCACGAAGGCGACGAAGTGCTGCCAGTAGTGAGCCGGGGCCCGGTTTCGAAAGTAGATGACCTCGGCCACGCCGTATCCCGTGATGACGCACAGGGCGTCGAGCACGACGAACACCAGGCGAGACCGGACCCGGCTGGCTCTGATGGCGAAACTACGACGTCTCCGCGGCTGCGCGGCCGAGTCCTGGGGATCGGTCGACCCCCAATCGAACTGGTCGTCTGGCAACGCCGTGGCCATGCGGTACGCCCCCCTGCTCGACTCCTTGGCTCGACTGGCCCCGGCGCTTGCTGCCCACCAATCCTCAGCGTCGGCCCCCGCCAGCCAGCGTGGCTCCCCATCGGCGCTTGGCGCCTGCGACAGTGCCGCCATGCCAGTCTGCCAGCCTGACGTGCGCCGGCCTATCTACCCGGTGCGCCTCCCACTCGCCATTGCTTCTCTCAGTAGTGTCGAGAGCACCATAGGGTACAAGCAGTCGTCGGGTCATCATCAGGATTGGGGATTCGGGCCTGGCCGCAGCCCCTCCGAAGTGGCCGGTCGCGTGTACAAATCGGTCAAGCCGGGGGTATAGACTTCGTTGGCCCACTACTCAGGGGACGGGGGGATATGCAGGAGATCGACTACGGGGGCGCCCTGCTCCGCAGTTGGCGACTGTTGCTGGTGATGGGCATCATCGGAGCCGTCGTCGGAATCCTCCTGCCGGTGAGTCACTCCAAGAGCGGGCAACCGACCTCCTATACCTCGACCACCATGGTAGGAGCGCCGCCCGGGGGCGGTAGCGGGAGCTCGGGAGGAACGGTAGAGACCGGCATACCGACGGAGGAGATTGTCTACTACGCCAACAACGTCCAGGTGGCTGCCGGCGCCGAGGCGCTCATCGGCATGAACGCTCCGCCCCAGTTCGTGCTCGCCTCGATAAGCGTGGTGGGTCCTACCAAGAAGACCGGCACGCCGGGCATCGTCCAGATAACCGCCACCCAGCCCACCCCCCAGAGTGCGGAGTCGCTCGCCAACGCGTTCGCGCTATCCCTCGGGAACTTCATCAACTCGCGGGCCCAGCAGCACATCTCCGGACAGCTCGGTGGGGTGCAGCAGACGATCACGAGCCTGCAGAACCAGATCACTCAGCTGCAACAGCAGGGCTCCAGCACCCAGAACAACCAGAAGATAGCCAGCCTTCAGAACCAGCTGAACGGTGCCAAGGCCCAGGCGGCGCAGCTGGCGGGATCGGTCCCTTCCACGGGATACGCGATCCTTCAGCCGGCCGCCGGGGCATCGAAGGTCGCGGGCAAGGGCACCAGCTTGAGCAGCCTCAGCGCCAGCAGAAAGATCCGTGGCCCGCTCGGTCTCGTGGCCGGCGTGCTGCTGGGATCCGGCATCGTGGTGCTTCGCGAGCTGCTCGACAAGCGGTTGCGGGGATCGTCGCGAGCCGAGGAGACCTTCGGTTACCCGGTCGTGGCGGAGATTCCCGTGGCGTCGGCGGCCTCCAGTAACGGCAACCATCTCGCGTCGCTGGTGGACGTGTCGCGCCAGCCAAGCTCGCCCACGGCCGAGGCCTACCGGATGCTGCGCATGTCGGTGCTGTTCGAGGGGTTGGCGATGCTGCCGGCTTACGACAACGGGGGGACCCAGCTCTACGGCGGTTCCCAGCCGGCGGGGACCGTCAACGGCTACAACGGCGGCCCCGGCCACAGCTACGTGGGCGGACCCAATGGCGGGTACGGCCAGGGAACCTCCTACCCCTTGGTCGATCCACGCGCGGCTCGCGCGTCAGGGACCCGCCAGGTCATCCTGGTGGTGTCTGCAGGAACCGAGGCCAGCCGCCCCTTCGTCGTAGCCAACCTGGCCGCCACCTACGCCGAGGCGGGCCAGCGCGTCCTGGTGATGAGCACTGCCGACCTTCACTCGGCGCGCCGTGTCGGTTACTCGGGCGGTCCCCAGGGCGAGGTGCAGCCCTCCGACCTCGAGGCTCATCTCCAGCCTTCACACCTCGACAACGTGTGGCGGCTCTCGATGGGTCACTTCGTGGGTGTGAGCGGGCAGCTCGTCACGCGTGCCCCGGCGATCCTCGATGCCGCCCGTCAGCTAGCGGACGTGGTCCTGGTAGAGGCGCCTTCGCTGTTGGCAGTGCACGACGGTGAGGCGCTGGCCCCTGCGGTCGACGTGGTTCTCGTCGTGGGAGAGTGCATGTCCACCACCTTCGACCAGGCGAAGCGGGCCGGCGAGCTGCTTCGGCGTATCGGCGCGCCGGTTCTGGGTGTCGTGCTCACCAACTTGCGTCTTCGCGCCCGCGACGTGCGCCAGCTGGTGCCCCAACCCGAGCTGGCGGTCGTGGACGAGAACGGGGACGTCGACCCGTCGATGGAGGAGGCCTACGACTAGGTCGGGCGGGAGGCTCTCAACCGGGATCGGACAGCACGCGAGGAGACGAGGAGCACTGCGGGCTCCCGCCGTGCGAACCTGGGAGCAACGGGTCTAGAAAGCCCGCCCATCGGTCTGCCACGTCCGACAGGGTGAAGCGCTCGAGACAGCGCCTTCGGGCGGCCCTGCCCATCATCGATCGCAGCTTGGGATCACGGAGCAATCTGGCCGTTGCGGCGACCATCTCCTTCACGTCGTCCACGCCCACCACGAGGCCGGTCTCGCCGTCCGCGACGATCGTGGTAGCCCCCGGAACGGCTGTGGTAACCACCGGCAGCCCGCTCAAGCCTGCTTCGATCAGGATTCCCGGCATCCCTTCACCGGTCGGACGGCTCGGGAAGACCATCACGTCGTTCTGGCGGAGCAGGGCGGCCACGTCGGGGCGCGACCCCAGCAGCTCGACCCCGGCCGCCCTGGCCGGGATGAGGAGGCTGTCTCTTTGAGGGCCATCGCCCGCCAGCTGGGCACGCACGGAAAGACCCTCCGCTCGCAGGCTCCCCACGACCTCGAGGAAGCGGTGCGGGCCCTTGCCGCTGGTGAGCGCGCCCGCGAACACCACCCCGAGGCGGCCCGAGCCGGCCGGTCCGGGACGCTCCGCCACGCCAACCTCGACCGGTACCCCCCGGGCCGCGCGGGGGTGGAACACTTCGGGATCACGGCCGTTTGGCGCCAGTACGAGACGGTTGGCCGGTACCTCCAGCAGCTGCTTGCATTCCTGGAAGACCTCTTCGCCTTCGGCCGCCACCAAGCCGGCTCGAGACACGAGGAGCCGCCAGAGCCTCAGCTGGGCCCGACCGGCCGTCCCCGATCGAGTACCCGAGAAGGTGCCCGTTGCGTAATAGACCAACGGATGTCGCCGCCCGCCCATGGCCGGCACCAGGTACTTGAGCGGGTCGCCGCCGTGGGCGACGACAATGGCCGGATCGAGGCGGGTGAGCACGGCACGGAGGCGCAGAGCGAGGCGAGGATCGAACCCGACGGCAGGCGTGCGGCCTCCCCCGTGGCCGAGCTTGAGATCCGCCTCGACCTCCTCGGGACCCTCGAAGAGGCTGAGCACCCTGTGGAGGCGAACGCCGGGGGAGTCCAGGCGATCGGCCAGGGCGCGGGCTTCCTTTTGGG
Organism: uncultured Actinomycetes bacterium; assembly: GCA_963736925.1. Classification (GTDB taxonomy): domain Bacteria; phylum Actinomycetota; class Acidimicrobiia; order Acidimicrobiales; family CAVTQP01; genus CAVTQP01. The sequence continues at coordinate 1,767,930 of CAVTQP010000003.1, read as the reverse complement.
CACCCCTGGCCGCCTGGGTGGGGATGACGTGGATCACGAGGGGCGCGCCCGTCGGCCGGTCGTGGGACGTGGTCGCGCCGTCCGGGGCCCGCCTACGCCTGTTGAAGAGCCTGCTTGCTGGCGAGTCGGCCGCCTCGGTCACCCGCTCGTAGGCGGCGATGCTGCGGCGGATGACCTCGCGATCGTCGAAGTCCTCTTCTGCCTTCCGTCGTGCAGCAAACCCCATCGCTTCCCGTCTGACCGGGTCGGCGGCCACCTCGGCGACGGCGCTTGCCAACGCCTCGGCATCCCTGGGGGGGACGAGCAGACCGGTGCTGTGATGGACCACGACCTGACGGCACCCTCTGATGTCGGTGGCGATGACCGGCAGCCCGCTGGCCGCTGCCTCCATTGCGGATCGCGGGAACCCTTCTCTGTACGAAGGAAGCACGTACATGTCGAAACCCGGATAGAGCTGCTCGACGTCGTCACGCTGTCCGGTGAAGACGATGTTGCCCAGGTCCCGAGCGGCGGCGATGTCGCCCGGGCGCAGCGCATCGCGCCGGGCGGGATCCTCGGGTCCCACCACCACGAAAACCACCTCCGGCCTTTCAGCGCTCAGGCGAGCCGCGGCCGCGAACAGCTCCCGGAATCCTTTCTGCCACACCAGCCGGCCGACTGTTCCGGCCACGACGGCGTCGGGCGCTATCGACAGGGCGGCTCTGGTCGTCGCTTTGACCGCGGGATCAGCCCTGGGTTGGAAGCGCCGGAGGTCGACCCCGTTTCCGAGCAGCACCAGCTTGTCACTCGGCACGCGCAGGCGGCGGAGCACATCGAGGTCCTCCGGGTTCTGCACCAGCTCCACCTGTGAGCAGGTGGCAGCCAGCCGCTCGAGCGTGTAGACGATCGCTTTGCGGGCTCTCGGGTCGTCAGGTGTGGCGTAGAGGCCGTGGACCGTGTTGACGATGGCAGGAACCCCGGCGGCCCTGGCGGCGAGTCGTCCGTACAGGCCTGGTTTTGGATTGTGAGTGTGGACGATGTCGGGGTTCAGACGTCGAAACAGTTGCTCGAGCTCGGGGAGTGCAAGCAGATCATGGCCGAACGCGACGGACCGTGTGGCGTGTCGCAAAGGCTCGTGACGGATGCCCCACTCCGACAGCTGGTCCACGAAGGGCCCGGGGGAGGAGACACCGATGACTTCCATGCCGGCCATGGCGAACGCACGCAGCTGAGGGCCCAACAAGAGGGCCAAGCTCATGTCGGTCGTCGTCACGTGCACCAGTCGGCGCCCCGACAGCTCAGTCATCGCCCCGTGCAGAGGACCTGCCTGTAGATCTGCTCGATCTCCCGAGTGGCCGCCCCAACGTCGAACATGGCGCTTCGTGCCTTGGCTGCACGTCCCAGTCGGGCCCGCAGCTCGGCGTCCGAGGCCACCCGCCCCAGAGCGCCGGCGAGGGCGTCGGGTCGACCGGGCGGAACGATCATGGCGCTCGACCCGTCTGCTAGTACCTGAGGCACGCCTCCCACGGCGGTTGCCACGACAGGCAGGCCGACGCTCGTCGCCTCCATCAGCGCGACCGGGAGACCCTCCTGGCGAGACGAGAGCACGAAGACATCCGAACCCGCAAGCAGCCGTAGGACGTCGTCACGCTGACCCAGGAAGATGAAGCGATCTGCCAGTTCGAGGGCACGGTGGCGGGCTGTGAGCTCTCGCTCCATCGGTCCCCACCCCACCGCGGCGAACCTTACAGGCAACCCTCGATCCACAACTCGCCGTGCAGCGTCGAGCAGCACGTCATAGCTCTTCTCCGGTCGAAGGTTGGCCACGGTGACGACGAGAACCTCTCCTTCGCGGACGCCCAGCCTTGCTCGCAGCTCGCGCCGAAGCTCGTCGCGTCGGGCAACCAGGGAGTCGGCCTCCGACAGGTCGACCCCGTGCACCACGACTCGAGCTCGGCGTTTTAGGGCGCTCGGGAGAGCGTCGTGAGCCGACTGGGATACGACGATGAGGGCCTTGTCGAGGCCGATACCGGCGCGGTTGAGCGCTCTGATCGCCACGGCCATCTTGTTCCAGAGGCTGTGCTCCGTGTAAACGATCGTGGGCCGCCTCTTCCGGGAGAGTGAGAGGACCACCAAACGGCCGAGGGCGGCGGTGTACGGCAGGTGGAAATGGACCACGTCGTAGGCCCCCCGGAGGAGCAGGCGGCGGAGAGCGCCCATCCAGCGGAGGTCCCCGTTGTGCATGGCCCCAAGTGCATGGACCGGACTGCCCTCGGCCTCCAGCGCCGGAACAAGGGCGTTTTCCGATGCCAGGACGTAGGCGACCTCGTAGTCGAAAGCACCGCGGTTCCTCCTGCCCACCGTGTCCACCAGGAGCCGCTCGGCGCCCCCGTATCCGAGGCACTTGATGACCACCAGCACCCGGATCCGGCCATCGCGACCCTGTCCAGGAAGGTCACGGCCGGCGGACACGCGTCGATGGTAGTCGTCGCCTTCGATCCCCAGGAGGTGGCCGGGGCAGGGCGACCCGCGGTAGTGTGAGCCGGAGCGTTCATGTCTTGCGATCGGCTCGGCAGCCCGAGCCAGGGGGGTCGTGATCTAGTCCATGGCTGAACCTCATCCGTCAAGCAAGGGGTTGCTCCAGGTCACGGATCCGGCGGCTATTCCCGAAGAGCCGGCCCCCGAGCTGATGTATCGGCATCGTGCCCCCATCGTCGACTCCGCCCGCCAGTTGTGGGGCCACCGCGAGATCATCTACACGCTGGCCGAGCGCGACTTTCGAGCGCAGTACAAGCAGGCCGTTCTCGGGGTTCTCTGGGCCGTTCTGAGCCCGGTCGCGACGCTGGCCCTCCTCGTGATCGTCTTCTCGCACATAAGGAAGTTCGGAAGCCAGGGCATCCCGTACCCACTGTTCGCGTTCGTAGGCATCCTGTGCTGGACCTTCTTCTCGTCGACCCTCAACCTCGGCGGGAACTCCTTGCTGGTGAACAAGCTGCTTCTGGAGAAGACACAGTTTCCCCGCGAGTGCTTTCCGCTTGAGACGATGCTGCTGACGGGGTGGAACACGACCGTGTCGTGCCTGCCGCTAGCGGTCCTGTTCATCATCAACGGTCGGGCGCCCCACGTGGAAACCGTGTGGGTTCCGTTGTTCATCGTGATCGAAGTCGCCTTTGCGGCGGGGGCGGCATTGGGCGTGTCGGGGCTGATCATCCAGATGCGAGACCTTGCCCAGGTTCTCCCCGTGGTTCTCCCGCTCGGCTTGTTTGCCACGCCGGTGATCTGGCCTTTCTCCGATATTCCGCGTTCGTTTCAGCTCTTGTACTCCTTCGTCAACCCGGTAGGCCCGGTCATCGACAACATCAGGCGGACGATGCTTCTCGGTCACGCGCCGCGCTGGGACATTACGCTCGTGGCTGCCCTCGGGGCTGCTACGTACCTCACCGGCGGGTACAAGCTGTTCAAGCGCTACGAGGTGAACTTTGCCGACATTGCCTGACGGCTCCATTCAAGTCGAGCACATCTGGAAGAGATACCGGGCGGACCGGACGGCACCGCTGTTCTACGACCAACTGGCCCGCTTTCGGCGGTCTATGGGAGGGAGAGGACGCCACGACTACCGGTGGGTGCTGAGGGACATCAACGTGGAGGTCGACCCCGGGAGCACCTTGGGCCTGGTCGGGATCAACGGCTCGGGCAAGACCACGCTGTTGAAGATCATCAGTCAGGCCACCTACCAGTCAGCTGGCCGATGCACCGCCAGGGGTCGACTGGCCGCGCTTTTGAGTGTGACCAGCGGTATCCATCCGGACCTGACCGGCCGCGAGAACGTCTTTCTCTACGGCGCCATCATGGGCATGGGGAGGCAGACGATCAGGAACCGCTTCGACCAGATCGTAGAGTTCGCCGGGCTCACCGACGCGATAGACCGCCAGGTCAAGTTCTTCTCTCTGGGAATGCAGATGAGGCTCGGGTTCTCGATCGCTGCTTTTGTCGAGCCGGACATCTTGCTCGTCGACGAAGTCCTCCAGGTCGGAGACGCCAACTTCCAGCAGAAGTGCCTCAAGCGCATCGACGAGATCGTCCAGGCGGGTACCACCTTGGTCTATGTGTCCCATGACTTCGCGTCGGTCGAGGCGACCTGCGAACGGGTTGCGTGGATGGCGGACGCCGTCGTTCAAGCTATCGGTCCGACCAAGGACGTGGTGGGCATGTACAGGTCGGCGATAGAGGAGAACGCCACCCTGGTGACCTCCAACGAGGGGGTCGTGCAGGTGCTGAAGATCGAGATGAAAGCGGTCGACGGGGGACAGGTCCGGTCGGAGTGCGACGTGGACGTTACCTTGACGCTCAATGCTCCGGAAGCGACCGAGGCCAATGTGTTCATCGGAGTGTCGCAAGGCACGGCCTTCCCGATGTTCGTGGTCCGTCACCATGGCTTCTTCCCGGCGGGGGACTTCGAGGTGAGGTGCCGCCTCTCCCATCTGCCCCTGCCCAAGGGTCGCTATTCCCTCTGGGCGGCGATGACCGGCTTCGCCAAGGGCAAGGGCAAGCCGTACCTGCCCTGGCAGCCCGTCGCGTCGTTCGACGCGTTCGGTCCGGAACGCTTCGACCCGCCTGAAGGGGTGATGGTCTTGTCCCCGGTCTACGTGGGCGCCGACTGGGAGGTCACCTGATCGGCGAGGCGCTCACCTTTGGTGCGGGCCAGCGGGTGGCCCGGGTAGTCGCTGCCGCCGGGCAACCCTGAGCAGGTCCCTGTGAAATCATGCCGGCGTGCTAAGCGTGATCATCCCGGTCCTGGACAACGGGGACGTGCTGGAAGATCAGCTCAGGGCCGTCACGAACCAGCACCTCGCTGAGCCCTGGGAGCTCGTCATCGCCGATAACGGCTCCACGGACCGCAGCGTCGAGGTTGCATCGAGGTTCGCCGGAGGCTCGGCAAATGTACGGCTCGTGGACGCTTCGGCCCGAAGGGGACCAGGTGCCGCGCGCAACATCGGCGTCGAGGTGGCTCGTGGCCACAGCTTCGTGTTCTGCGACGGGGACGACGTGGTTCAGCCCGGGTGGCTCGCAGCCTGCGCTTGCGCCCTCGAAGGATCCGACGCCGTGGTGGGCGCGATCGAGCACGGCGCTCTGCCCGGGAGCCGGCCGTCGCTGCCTCGCGATCCTTGGCCGTTCCACTTCCAGGCCTACCTCCGGGCCGGCTTGGCCGCCAACATGGGGGTCAGCCGAGCTGCGTTCGAGGCGGTCGGGGGATTTGCGGAGGAGCTGACTGTCGGAGAGGACCTCGACCTATGCTGGCGCCTCCAGCTCGCCGGGTTCCGCCTCGAGTTCGTTCCCGACGCCGTGGTGACAAAACGGGGCAAGCAGCAGCTGGCTGACGTGGCGCGCCAGTCGTTCGGCTATGGCCGGAGTGACGCGTTGTTGTACAAGCGCTTCCGCGAGGCGGGGATGCCGAGGAACCTTCGCCTGGGGATGCGCACATGGGCTTGGCTCGCCACCAGGTGGCCGACGCTCGTCCTCCAGCGCCGGCGCCGCTTGTGGGTCTCGGTCCTGTTCGTACAGATCGGCCGGATCTCGGGCTCGCTTCGTCATGGTGTCCTCTACCTGTGATGACCCGGAGATCGGGGTGAGGATCCTCACGGTCGCGAATCACCTGGGGGCGAGGGGCGGCCTGGAGCGCACACAGCTCACGACGTGCAAAGCGCTCGCCGCACGCGGACACCAGATCGACCTCGTCTACGTAAGCCGGGGCGACTTCGCCGAGGACTGGGAGGAGTTCACCGAGACGACGGTCCAGATCTCGGGATCGTTACCGCGTCGGCGGTCGCCGCTCACTTCGGGCGCGGGTCTGCTGCGGGCGATCCGCGCTGCCTTACGCCTCCGTCCCGAGGTCGTCTACGTCTACAGGTACTGGGATCTCCCGTACGCGGTGACGGTGGCCACGATGTTGAGGGTGCCGGTCGTGTTCTACTTGTGCCTTCCACCACCTCGGCGTGTGCCGAGATGGCTGGGAATGAGCCTCATGAGGGTTGACCGGACCATCGCCGTCTCGCAGGACGCGGCCTCCCGCTGGGCGGGTAGCGGGCTCCGCGAGAAACGGACCGCCGTCGTGCTGACGGGGATCGACTTGCAGCACTACGTTCCGGCATCGCCCGATGCCCGCTTGGCCACGCGACGCGAGCTTGGCCTCGAACCCACTGCATTCGTCGTTCTGTACGCCGGTCGGATTGGCCGCGAGAAGGGCGTCGATCTGCTCGTCAAGGCGTGCCGGCGCCTCGTCACCAGAGTGCCGGAGTTGCACCTGGTCGTCGTGGGAGGGCCCTCCCTGGGAGCCGAGCGGGAGGATTCGGAACACTATGCGTCCGAGCTCCGGCGCCTGGCTGACCGGCTCTGCGTCTCGTGGCTGTCCGCCCGCCGCGACGTTCTGCCGCTGATCCAGACGGCCGATGTCTCGGTCCTGCCCAGTATCTGGCCCGAGCCGCTGTCCCGTGCGGCAATGGAGTCGCTGGCCTGTGGCGTGCCTGTCGTGGCGTCAAGGGTCGGTGGCAATCCAGAGATCATGAGCGGGTGGCTGTCTGATTTCCTGGTGCCGCCTGGTGACGTCGAGGCGCTTGCGCAACGGCTGCAAGCTTTGAACGGATGGCGCCGACGCGAACCTCGACTTGGCTCCCGCTGCCGTGATGCCGTGATGGATCGCCTTTCGCTAGACCGCGAGAGCGACAGGGTCGAAACGATCCTTCTCGAAGCAACCTCCTCCCGGGGGCGTTCGGCTTCCCATGCAGGCGCGTCATCGGGAGCCGGCGGTGTGCAAGGCAGGGAGCGGTGACCGCGCCCCAGTCGGAAGGCGTTACCGCAGTGGTGCTGACATACATGCGTCCCAGCCTGGCGGGTGATGTCACCAGGGCTCTGATCGAGTTGGAGGGCCTTCCGCGTGAGCGCGTCGTAGTGGTCGTCAACGGGATTGGCGGGCTCGACGATGCCGAGCTTGAATCGTCGGTGCGGATCGTGCGGCTCCCGGAGAACCTGGGCCCGGCGGGGGGATTTCGAGCGGGGCTGATAGAGGCGTTCTCCGACCCTTCTACGCGCTGGGCTTATCTGTGCGAGGACGACGTCGGTCTCTTCGCCGTACCGATGCCGCGATTGGCGGGCATGCTCGAACGGGTGACCGCCGTCCCGAAGCAGCGACTACCGGTTGGGGCTGTTGTGGCCTACGGCCGGAGGTTCGTCGGGCGGGGTGCACATACGGTCAACACGGTCCCACCGGCCGGTCTGCCCCAGGACCTGGTCGAGGTCGACGTCGCCTGCTGGGGAGCCACGCTTGTGTCCCGCGAGGTCTTCGACGCCGGAGTGCTGCCGGATGCGAACTGGTTCTTCGGGCTCGAGGACTTCGACTTCTTCTGCCAGGTCCGAGCGGCCGGATACAAGGTGCTTGTCGACGGCCAGGCAGCACGACAGGTTGCCGCGCAGCAGACCCTGGCCGGTCGTGACATCGCGTTGCAGGGCCGGCGCCCAACCGACGCGGACGAGGCATGGCGGTCCTATTACCACGCCCGCAACTCGTTCGCCCTGATTCGCCACCATGGGCGCCGCACCTGGTATGGCTGGCATCTCGCGTATTCGGCACGCCAGCTCCAGCGCGCCCGTAGCTGGGCCGAGCGGTCCGCAATCGCTCATGGACTGTGGGACGGCGCGCGCGGCCGGACGGGGCGGCACCCCCGTTACCGGCGCATGGTGGGGGAGCTGGGGCGACCCGAGGAGGCAGGCTCGGGCCCTGAGTCAAACCCGGTCAGGTGAGAGAAGTTGGGCCACAGCCTCAGATCTATGGTCGGGAGCCGATCGGCCAGCATGATCACATCGGGGCTATAGATTTCGACCAGGCGCAGGGCGACGTCCCGTTGCAGAGCGGTCCGCGGACCACGGTCGCGCCAAGGGGGGCGTTGCGCCTCAGGAACGCGGTAGGCGTCCACGCCGATGAAGGCAAAGGTTGCATCTAGCTGCCGGTCGAGGTCGACGAGGCAACGCTCGTACTGAAGCACGAGTACTTGACCCAGGTCGAAATGCTCGAGCCAATCAGACAGTGCACGGTGGTAGAAACCGCGCTCGACGGCGTCCGCGATGATCGAGCCGTTGAGCTTCAGCCCCAGGCGAGCCTGGTGGGCGAGCCCCGAACGGAGGCGCTCGATCGGGTCTCTCACCAACACCAGGAGCCGGGCGTCAGGTGCCGCGGCCTTGAGAAGCGGAGGCACCCAGGGGTACGCGAGGTAATCGGGCGTCCATTCCCCGGCCAGCACGCCGTGAGGTCGAGGGAACCAGCCGTGGTAGCCCTCGACATCCGAAGGGCCGAAAGCCTCGAGAGCGAATCTGTCGAAGAAGTGTCGCTCCTTGTGCACATCCCTTCTCGACGCGACTCGTGGATGGGCGGCGACGAGCTCGTGCCACCAGGTCGTACCCGCCTTCTGGACGCCTATGCCCACGAAGTCCGGTGGACCGGTCTCCTCTCCGGGACCTGGCGCAGGGGGCGTGAAGTCGAACCCGTCTTCCCAGGGGGCATACCTTCCTAGTCCGTGCAGCACCGCGCGACGGAAGCCAGGTGGGAGCGCAAGGAAGGCCCGTGCCGCGCCCTGCCGCAAGCTCACGGCGTCCGCCCGGCGCTCACGGCCGCAGGATGCCACAGGTGCCCGGTCCCCACAACGAGCCCTTGCATCGTGAGAGCTGGCTTGACCGTTGGCTCGGCTCCGCCGATCATCTTGTGATGGCCGCGCCGATGGGGGGCGGGAAGGTGCCTTTCTTGGTCAGCTATCGGGGCGCGCTCACCCCGATAGCCAGGTAGCTCCGTGTGCGGCATCGCCGGGCTCTTCGATCCCCGACGGGAGACCGATAGCGAGGATCTCGACTGGCAGGCGCGTGACATGGCGTCGACCCTGATCCACCGTGGGCCAGATGACGAAGGCAGCTGGATCGATCCGGAGGCAGGCGTCGCCTTCGCGCATCGGCGCCTCGAGGTGATCGGGCTCGGTCCGGAGGGTCATCAGCCCATGGTCTCCGCGGATGGAAGGTGGGTAGTCAGCTACAACGGGGAGATCTACAACTTCAGGACGTTGCGCGCGCGTCTTGTGAACGAGGGTATGAGATTCCGGGGAGGCTCCGATACGGAGGTCTTGCTGGCCGCAGTGCAGAGCTTGGGTCTTGACGCGGCCCTGGACGCGTGCGAAGGGATGTTCGCCCTGGCGTTGTGGGACCGCAGGTTTCGTGAGCTGCATCTGGTCCGGGACCGTTTGGGGGAGAAGCCGCTCTACTACGGCTGGGTAGGACGCCGCGTGGCGTTCGCCTCCGAGCTGAAGGCCTTCCGTCGCCTGAAGGGCTTCCCCGCCGAGTTGGATCGGGACGCAGTGTCGTTGTACCTGCGTCACAACTGCATTCCGGCTCCTTACACCGCCTACCGCGGACTGTCCAAGCTCCCACCGGGCCATCTGGTGACCATGGTGACGGGTCTCCGGCCCGGGGAGCTTCCCTCACCGAGGCAGTACTGGTCTGCCCGAGAGGTCGTCGAGGAGGCCCGGCTGCGACCACTGCGCGAGGCGCCTGAAGACTTGGCCGATCGTCTGGAGACGGTTCTGTCCGAGGCAGTCTCACAGCGGATGGTGGCCGACGTGCCCGTCGGCGCCCTTCTGTCCGGCGGAGTGGACTCGAGCCTCATCGTCTCCTTGATGCAGGAGCACAGCTCTCACCCCGTACGGACCTTCACCATCGGGTTCGCCGATCGGGCCTTTGACGAATCGCGGGAGGCCGCCGCAGTGGCGGCCCATCTGGGGACCGAACACGTTCCTTTTGAGGTGACAGACCACGACGCCGCGAGGGTCATTCCCGATCTTCCCGACGTCTGGGACGAGCCGTTCGCAGATGTCTCCCAGATCCCGTCCCTGCTGGTCAGCCGCCTGGCCCGCTCACAGGTGACCGTATCCCTCTCGGGAGACGGCGGGGACGAGCTGTTCGGGGGCTACAACCGGCATGCCTGGCTGGAGCCGCTGTGGCGGCGGTCGACGCGTCTGCCCGGGCCTATACGTCGGTTGACCGGCTCGGCGCTTCTGTCTGTGCCACCGGGTCTGGCAGTCGGGCTCGGCCGGCTGACGGCTGCCATTGCTCCTCGCTGGGAGGTGCGCAACCCTTCGACGAAGGTGACCAAGCTCGGCAGGGTGCTTCTGTCCACGGGGGCCGAGGATGCTTATCTCTCCCTCGTATCCCACTGGGACGATCCCGAGTCAGTGGTGCTGGGCTCGGCTTCCCCCACTTCCGTGGCGAACCAGCCGGCGCGCTGGCCGCGGTTGTCGGGCATCACCGAGCAGATGCTGTGGCTGGACCTGGTCGGTTACCTTCCCGACGACATCCTCACCAAGGTGGATCGAGCGGCCATGTCCACCTCGCTCGAGGCACGGGTGCCCTTCCTCGACCGTGAGGTCTTGAGCCTGGCTTGGCGCTTGCCCATGACCGCGAAGATCCAGGGGGGCGCCACCAAGCGGGCCCTCCGCCAGGTTCTTCATCGGCGTGTGCCCAAGGCCCTGGTGGAGCGGCCCAAGATGGGCTTCGGCCTTCCCATCGGGTCGTGGCTGCGTGGTCCCCTTCGGCCCTGGGCGGAAGAGCTGCTGGCTGAGCGGCGCCTTCGGGAGCAGGGCCTGCTCGATCCCGAGCCGGTCCGGCGGGCATGGCACCACCACCTGAGAGCCAGGCATGACCTGGGATACGAGCTTTGGGACATACTGGCCCTTCAGGCCTGGCTGGATCGCTGGAGGCCGAGCCTCGCCTGACAGGTCGCGGCGGCGTCCCGTCAGATCCGCCCCGGGCGAGGGGCCGGTACTAGCCTTGGCGCCCGCCATGGCAACGCGTTGGGGGGCGGGAGCATCGGACTGATGGGAACGGTGCCGGAACCCGTCATGGACCGGCTGCGGTGCCCTCGTTGCGGGCATGGGATGGTCGAGGACTTCGAGCGGCAGGCGATCAGCTGTAGCCTCGGCCACCTCTTCGCCCGCCGGGATGGGTACCTGGATCTGTCCCGATCCGTCGCGGGTGGCTCGACCGGGCGGACATTCGCCAGCTTCGGCTACGAGTGGAACGCCTTCGACGACGTTCGCGACGAGGACGGGCGTTTTGCGGACGTCTACTTCCGGGACCTTGATCTGGCCAGCCTCGAGGGGAAGCTCGTCCTCGACGCCGGATGCGGGAAAGGCCGCTTCACCCGCTTCCTCGCTGCACACGCTGGTGCCCTCGTGGCGCTGGACGGCTCCGAGGCCGTGCGGGCAGCGGCCCGAAACCTGAGTGATGACGACAACGTGGTAGTTGTGAGGTCGGATCTGCGCGACGCGCCGTTCGCGCCCGAGAGCTTCGATTTCATATCGAGCTTGGGCGTGCTTCACCATCTGGACGACCCTCGTGCCGGATTTACCCGGCTGCTGACCTACCTTGCGCCCGGGGGCCGGATCCTCCTCTACATCTACAGCCGGCCGCCGAGGATCAGTGCACGGTCGGTGGGGCTGACGATGGCCGGGGCTCTGCGGACTGTCACGGTAGGCCTGCCGCACCGGGCCTTGAGAGCGGTGAGCGGCCCCATAGCCGGCATCCTCTACCTGGGTGTCGTGGCGCCGGGGCGCTGGGGGGAGGGCCGCGGCATCGCCGCGCTGGCGCGTCTGCCAATGTCGGCATACCGTGACAAGCCCTTTCGCAGCCTGGTGCTCGACACGTTCGACCGTCTGAGCGCTCCCGTCGAGCACCGTTACGTCTGGAAGGAACTACGGCGGTGGTTCGAAGACACCGGTTTGATCGTCGACGCCGTCCGCGAGGAGACCGGCTGGTTCATCCTGGCCCACAGGATCTGATGCCACCGGCAATGGTGGAGCTTCGGTGTCTCCGACCCTGAGCCGGCGCGGGGTGGGCTCCAGCAGCCTTCGGCGACGTTCTCGGTGGGGTGGCCTGATTGAACGGTGGCACCCGATGCACAGGCGCGGCGTCGTACGCGCCGCGCGAGCACGGCGACCGCCTCCCGGCACTATCGGTGCTCCTTCATCTCGAGGACGGGGTCGAGCTGACCGCCTCATGCGTGGACGCGCTCATCGAGAGGACGGCTGGGACGGTCGATTTTGAGACCTTGATCGTCGATGACGCCACAACCGACGGCACCCGCCGGTTCTTGCGGTCCCTTTCTGGAGACTTCCGCGTGCTGCGCACCGACGCGCCGGTGGGCTTTGCGGGAGCGGCCCGCTGGGCCGCCGGGCTGGCGCGTGCGCCCGTTCTCGCCTTCCTGAGCAGAGGCACTGTGGTCCAGCCCGGTTGGTTGGAGCCCCTCTTGTCCCGCCTGGATTCGAATCCCGGCGTCGGGGCGGTGGGCCCCTGCGTGTTGAGACCGGATGGCAGGCTCGATTCGGCAGCGGGGAGGCTGGCGGTGGAAGGCCGGCCGATCCTGCCGGGCAGGGGTCATCCCCGACCCGCCGATCTCGAGATTTCCCTCGCTTCCTCGCCTGATTTCCTCGAGGGGTCGTGCCTCCTGGTACGCAGGGACGCGTTCGAAGCAGCCGGGGGATTCGACCCTGCGTATCCAGAGGGCGTCTCGAGAGCCGCCGATCTCTGCCGGGCGATCGCCGCGGGGGGATGGGACTTGGCCCTCGAGCCGTCCTCGAGCGTGGTGTCCGGGAGGAGCCCTGATCTCGAGGCCGGCAACAGGCGGTTCGTCGCCAAGTGGGGCCCACCCTCCGAACGCCGGCGCCCGCTATCCGTCGCCTTCTACCTTCCGCAGTTCCACCCCATCCCCGAGAACGACAGGTCTTGGGGGCCCGGCTTTACGGAGTGGACCAATGTGTGCCGGGCAGCGCCTGGATTCGCGGGCCACGAGCAGCCGCACCTGCCTGCCGATCTCGGCTTCTACGACTTACGCGTGCCCGAGACGAGGAGCGCGCAGGCCGAACTGGCGACGGCCTTCGGGGTCGATGCCTTTTGCTACTACCACTACTGGTTCGAGGGACGGCGTCCGCTCGGGCGCCCCCTCGACGACGTGTTGCACAGCGGCGACCCAGATTTCCCGTTCTGCTTGTGCTGGGCCAACGAGGATTGGCGCGCCAACTGGGACGGCCGGAGCGGTGAGGTCCTCCTCGAGCAGCGGTACTCGGAAGACGACGACCTCGCCCACATCAGATGGTTGCTCGAGGTCTTCGAGGACGACCGCTACCTCAGGGTGCGCGGCAAGCCCTTGATGCTCGTGTACCGGGCCTCGGCGCTTCCAGACCCGGCCCGCACCATCAGGCTGTGGCGTGAGGAGGCCCGAGGCGGCGGGGTGGGGGAGCTCTTCCTTTGCCGGGTCGAGAGCTTCGTCGAAGACCGTGGCGATCCTCGCCCGCTCGGGTTCGATGCCTCGGTGGAGTTCCAGCCGGACTGGAGGGTGCTACGCACACTTCCCGCCTCTGTGCAGGGCGACCACTCGGTGTTCGACTACGGCCAGGCGGTCGGGGCGATGCTGGCCAAAGGGGAGCCGTCATGGCCCGCGTTCTCGTGCGTGACGCCCCGCTGGGACAACACCCCACGCAACCCCAAGGGCGCCGACGTCCTCCATGGTTCCACCCCTGACCTCTACGGGGCATGGGTGTCCACCGTGGGTGAGCGGGCTCTGGCGAAGGGGACGGAGGACCCTCTCGTGTTCGTCAACGCCTGGAACGAATGGGGAGAGGGGGCGCACCTCGAGCCCTGCCAGCGGTGGGGCCGCGCCTACTTGGCCGCCCATCGCGACGGCATGCCGCACGCCCGCCGCGTCTCGGGCGATGCGGGTGTTCAGCTGTGCGTCTCGGGCATGCACAACTCCGGGGTCGGTGCGGTCGGCTCGTGGCTGGGGCGCTGCGGCCTGGTCCTAGAGGAAGCTGAGGAAGGAACGCAGGCAAGCCGGCGCCACTCTGGGGCGACGACTTCGGTGGACCCCGCGGGCGCGTCGGGCGTGGGCCGGCTGAACGAACTGGCCATCCGGCGCGTCTGGCCGCTCTCCGAGGGCTGGAAGGTCACCGACGACATCAGTTGTCACCTTGTCGGCGAGACCAAGGAGGCCGCACGTGAGCTGGTTCGTGGCCGGGCGAGGGCGGCGCCGCAATGGGGGTGGACGGATCCACGCTCGACACTGCTCCTCGAATCGTGGGCCGACCTGATCCCGTCCCTGCGGGTGCTGCTGGTGTGGCGACGCTGCGCAGAAGTGGTCGCTTCCTTGCTCACCGGCGCCTTGGCCGACGCCGCCCGCCTGAGCGAGGGCTTGGAGCAAGCCGTGCGAATCTGGATGAGCTACAACCATCGCGCCCTGGACTACCGCCGGCTGTACCCGACGGCCAGCGTATTGCTCCCCTGGACGGCCGTGGCCAAGGGAGGGTCCGACATCCGGAGGCTCCTTGCCGAGCGGTTCGAGGTGGACCTCGGCTACCAACCGCCCGACCGATCGTTCGAGGACCTGACCCGAGAGGGGGCCCCGAGCGTGGACCTTGGGCCCTGGTCGTCAGATGTGGAGAAGATCGAGAGCGAGCTGGCCGAGCTCTCGGACCGATGATGGAGGGCGGCGACGGGGAGGGCGAGGCCCGGATCACCGAGGCCCTGGAACGGTTAGAGCGTCTCGAGCGAGAGCGCAGCACCCTGGCCGCGGAGTCGGCCCAACAGGAACGTGAGCTGCGCCATGCCAAGGCTGACGTCACGGTGAAGGACGAGTACATCTCCACCTTGGAGGCCCAGCTCGAGGCTCGAAGCCGGTACATCTCGTCGCTGCCCTCGGTCAGGTTCAAGAAGTGGTTGGTGCGAACCTTTCACCTACGCCCTCGGCGGAGTTGAACCAAAGAGCGCAGAGGCTTGGTCACGCGCCAGCTCGCGGATGAGTGCAGGCTTGCGATGTAGTGTCTCGCGCCCTCCAGCTCGCGCTCGGCCGTCTCGAGCTGGTTTCGAAGCACCGCCATCTCGCCGCGGGCTGTCGCCAGTTCGCCGTGGGATGTCGCCAGTTCCCCCCGCCTCGCCCAGAGCTCGTCCCCGAGCCCGTGCAACCGGCTGGCAAGGTCCCTTGCCTCGCGGACGCGACCGGATGAGCGCCGTGGTCCAGTGTGATTCGGCCGGCATGGCGTCGGGTTGCATTGGACGGTGGCCCCCGCGCATGGTCGATAGGAGCTCGACCAACCGCCGATGCTCGTCGAGGAGGAGCGGATCCCGGATGTCGCCTCGCTCGTGCCTGAGCTCGTGGGCGACCTCGGCCACCGCGGAGGCGACGTTCCAATTGGCGCGGTGAGCAGCGAACTGATCGAGCGAGCCCAGCCACTCGGCCAGGTCTCTGATTGTCACGCGGGGATCATCCATCATCAGCTCGTAATCGACCCCGTAGAAATCCAGATCGGTCAGGCCGCCGATGGCGGAACGGTTGTAACGCTCCCATAGGGCGATCCCCTCGGCGAGCTCGAAGCCGTCACGGTTTTGCAGGGAGCGCGCCACCGCCATCGGCGACCTCCATACGAACACGGCGGTGAGGGGTCCAGGGAGCCGAGTCCTCCAGTAGGGGAGCAAGAGGCACAGGCGCGGGTCCTTCCAGACGAGAGGGCCGGCCTGCGGGTAGGCCGCGGACGCGATCGCCGCGGGGTCGGCCGCATTCGTGACCTCAGCAGTGCTCTCCCAACCCGAGTCCAGGTCCGGAGGCGCGTCCCAGCTCGCGCCCAGCCGCTCCAGCAGCGCCTCGTCGTGACGAGAGATGGAAAGGCTCTCCCAATGCTCGGGATTGCTCTCGGGTTGATCGATCCGGTCGTCTTGCCGGGGGAGGTTCAATCCCAAGGCTCCGAGCGCGCCGGTGACCGCGGACGTCCCGCTACGGTGCATCCCCACGACCAGGACCCACGGTCCCCCCGGGACTCCGTACGGGTCGCCGTGGGTGATCAACGAAGCCAGCCGTACACCTTCTTGAAGGCGGCCGCGGACCGGGGGCTGCTGTACACGGTCCTGAGCACCGATCGCTTCCACAAGGGCAGCGGAGCTTGGTGGCGGCGAAGGCTTTCCGCCAACCGGCGGTTGGTCTCGCTTGCCACGAGGCCCACAGACGACAGGTAGTTCCGTATGGCATAGGCGCCTTCGTGGGAAAGGCGCGGGTCGTTTGCCCGCTCGCTTCGAGGGCCCACCGCGTCGAGATAGGAAGCGGGGGGATTCTTGACCGGTTGTGGTGAAAGGGCCCAGATGAAGCGCTGCACCGCCCAGTTGGGGTTGTAGCCCTGCGAGAGGACCCGCATTGCACCAACCATCTCCTCGGGCAGCTCGTCGTTGACCGAGGCGGGGTACTGGTCCGACCGCAACGCTTGAAGGTCGTCGCGGGCCACGAGCTGCCATCCGCTGCGCTCCAAGAGGCGCCTCAGCGTCGCCTCGGTGAAGAAGCGAAGGTGGGTGCTGTCCACCAGGCCGGCCTCGGCCAGGTCCCATCGGCCGCAAAGCAGGCGCATGGCCAGATCGAAATGGGCCACGTTGGGGACCGAGACCACGAGCATCGGCTCACCATGCTTGAGAGCCCAGCCCGAGAGCCCGGCGAGCAGCTCCTGGGGCTGGGGGATCTGCTCGATGCTGTCGACGAGGAGCAGGGTCCCGATGTCCCCGAGCTCGTCGAGGGAGCCTTCGAGGGCCTCGAAGTCGGTGAGGTCGCTTTCGGCAGCCAGGTCTACGACGAGGCGCTCGGGGTCCACGGTGATCTCGCGCACCAGGCTGGTGACCTTCGCGGCGGCGCTCCCCAGGTCGAGCGGGCGGAGAGGCTCGAAGTCCTTTCCGTCCCGGACCGGTCGTGCGCCGCTTGCCTCGCCCAGGTCGACGCGTCGAGTGGCACCCGCGGCTGCCTCTCCGGGTGGCGCCAGGAGCACGGCCTTGGTGGAGTCGAGGAAGCCGTGCCCGTAACGCTGGTCTGGTTCGAGGTGATTGCCCTCCGCCCATTCGTTCCAGGCCAGGATGAACACCAGGTTCTCCTCGGGACGGGTGTCTGCGACCGAAGTGACGGTCTCACCCAGCCACCGCCGGTATGCCTCAGGAGTCGCACCCTCGAAGATCGTCGCGCGGTGCCGGCGCCTTGCCGTGTTGTCCCAACCCGCCATAACACCTGGGAACCGCTTCCAGGAAGGTCTGGGCCGGGCCAGCTCGGCTTCGAAGGCCGACACGTAGTCGATGATCTGGTGGTTGCGGTAGGAGTCGAGTGGCACGAACACGCGCTTGCCCGCCAGGGGCATGAACCCCACGGAGGCGTCCAGACCCGACGCCTCGGGTCCCTCTGGCGGGGATCCCCAGCTCTCCACCCAGCACAGGTACAGATCCGGAAAGCCGAACCTCTGGGCCTCTTCCCTCCAGGTGTCGGTCATCCGAACGGGGTCCGGAAGGAGGCCCGGCCGGTAGATCAACATCAGCGGCCTGCCGTCGATCTTGATATAGCGGTCGTCGCCGAAGGCGGTGACCAACCAGCGGATATGGGCCATGTCGCTCTCCTGGCTGAACCGCTGAGGCATGAGCAGCTGGCCGGTGTGGGAGTCCCAGTTCCGGGTCCACGGCTCATTCGCCCAGCAGAGGGCGAACGGGAAGTCGGGCGCCCCCGAGGACAGGACCTCGTCGAAGGGTCGCTCGAGCAGTCGCTGGCCGTGGAACCAGTAGTGGTAGTAGACGAACCCCGAGACTCCGTGCTCTCGAGCCAGCTCGGCCTGGGCCTCACGGACCTCGGGGACGCGAAGGTCGTAGTATCCGAGCTCTCCTGGGACGTGGGGCTGGTAGTGACCGGGGTACAGGGGACGTGCCTTGGTCACGTTGTTCCACTCGGTGAACCCTTTTCCCCACCAGACGTCGTTCTCCGGGATCGGGTGGAACTGAGGAAGGTAGAAGGCGAGGGCGCGCGGCTTGGTACGCACCGGGCTCGGAGCCCCCCCCGTAGCTGCCATACCGGCCAGGATACGACACGTGAGAGGGCCAGCAATCTGGGTGTTCCGTCCCAGACCGCTAGCGGACCAGGCCCCGAACCGTCTCCACCACCCGGCCGAGATCCTCGTCCGACAAGCCTGATCCGCTGGGCAAGCACAGGCCTCGCCGGAAGATCCCTTCACACACCGCTCCGCCGACGACGGGCAACTCCCGGAACACCGGCTGCAGGTGCAGGGGCTTCCACGTGGGGCGGGACTCGACGTCGATTCCTTCCAGGGCCATCCGGACCTCCTCGCGGTCGGCGCCGAAGAGCTTGGGCTCGATCACTGCGCAGGTCAGCCAGTAGTTGGGTTCCCCGTATCCGGCGATCGGCATGAACTCGAGCCCCGGCAGGTCGTTGAGCGAGGCCTGGTAGGCCTTGTTTATCCGCCGGCGCCGCTCCACCCGCTCGTCGAGACCTCGTAGCTGTGCCCTTCCCAGCGCCGCCAGCAGGTTGCTGAGCCGGTAGTTGAAGCCGAGGCTGGAGTGCTCGAAATGAGGGTAGGGGTCCCGCGCCTGGTTGGCCAGGTGCCGCGCCCGTCGCGCCACCTCGCCCGATGTCGTGACCAGCATGCCCCCGCCGCTCGTGGTGATGATCTTGTTGCCGTTGAACGAGAACACCCCGGCAGCTCCGAAGGAGCCTGCCTGCCTCCCCCGGTAGGAGGCCCCGAGTGCCTCGGCAGCGTCCTCGACCACCGGGACGTCGTAATCGGCGCAGCATTCGAGCAGGGCGTCGTAGTCGGCTGCCTGCCCGTAGAGGTCCACGCTCACCACGGCGGCGGGAAGGCCTCCCACCCGAGCCCTCGCCGCCAGCTCCGATGCCAGGAGATCTGGATCGACGGTCCAAGTCGACGGGGAGCAGTCGACGAAGATCGGCCGGGCCCCGAGGTACCGGACGGCTCCTGCGGTGGACACGAAGGTGAACGAGGGGACGAGGACGTCGTCCCCCAGGCCCACTCCGAGGATCAGGAGAGCCAGATGGAGGGCGGCGGTTCCGCTGGTGAGGGCCACGGCGTGGCCGACTCCGACCCGCTCGGCCACCTCGGCCTCGAAGGCATCGATGTCCGGCCCGAAAGGGGCGATCCAGTTTGAGTCGAACGCCTCCAGCAGCATCCGGCGCTCCTCGGCGCCGACCTCGGGAGGAGAGAGGTAGACCCTGGTCACGCGCGCGTCTGATCGGGAGCCAGGGCGCCGCAGACGGCAGCTCCGAGGACGAGCAATCCGGCCGCGGCGACGTCGAGGGCCACGGCTGCGGTCACCGACGACCGGCGGGCCGCCACGAGGGCTCCCGCGGCGAAGGCCGCTTCGACCGCGACATATGCCAAGGTCGCGGCGGGGCGGGGCCAGCCCCACGCCACCAGCCTGTCGTACGGGTGGGCACGGTCACCCGCCAGGGGTGAGATCCGCCCGCGGATGCGCCGCACAACCGCGAAGGCCACCTCGGCCGCAGGGACGGCGACCAGCGCCACGGAGGCGACACCGCGCTGGAGGGCCAGCCCCGGAGCCCACGTGGCGGCCAGCAGGACGGCCAGCGCGGTGCCGAGCAGGTACGCGCCGCCGTCGCCGAGGTAGACCCGGGCTGGAGGCCGGTTGAAGAAGAGGAAGCCGACCAGGGCGGCCGCCAGGGCGACGCCCAGTTGGCGGCCCCACCCGTCCAACTGCACGGCGAAGGCGCCCGCGGCGACGGCGACCACGCCGGCTGCGAGCATGTCCAGTCCGTCCAGCAGGTTCACGCCGTTCACCAAAATGGCCGTGACCCCGATGATCAACAAGGTGCCGGCCACGCCGGGAAGATGCACCGGGCAGGCCACGGCCACCAACGCTCCTAGGCAGAGCTGGCCCACCAGCCGGGTCCAGGCGGGCAGGGCGAACCTGTCGTCGGCCGCGCCCAATACCATGGCGGCCGTCAGAGGCACCAGGACCACCGGGCGACCGGCCAGCGCGCCCACGGCCACTCCCGCCAGCACCGCCACCCCGCCCAGGTAGGGGACGGGCGCCGTGTGCACCTTGAGGACGCCCGGTCGGTCCATGATGCCGGCACGCCTGGCGGCCGTGATGACGAGGGGGGTCGCTGCCAACGTCACCGCGAGCGCGCAAGCCCCGACCTCGGCGGTGGTCATGTCGGGCTCTCGCCTTTCCGTGCGGCCACTTGCGCCTCGTCGCACGTCATGACGAGGGAGGGCGTGCCGGCGTGAAGCTCGAACCGCTCGACCGGCACGAAACCCGTGTCCTCGTACATGGCGATCGCCGGGCGGTTGTGGGCTGCCACGACCACGCGGGCGGAGCCGTGTCCTCGCCGGCCGGCCTCCTCGAGGAAGGCCTCCACCAGCAGCCGTCCGGCTCCGCGGCCCCGCCAATCGGGATCCACCGCGACGGCGAGCAGCTCTGCAGCCTCATTCGAGCGGGCCTTGGTCGACGGACCGCGGGTGAGGGTCTCCCATGCCCGTCTGGGCGAGGAGACCAGGCGCCGTCCGGCCGCCAGGGCGGCGGGCACTCCGTCCCACAACAGGAAGGCCCTGTAGAGCCCGGCGAGGTCGGTCGACCCGGCGATGAATCCCACCGGCCGCCGATCACCCTCGGCGATCGACAGGAAGGAGGTGGACGAACAGATGATCCTGCGGTACAGGTGCTCGAGGAAACGCGGTCCGAGGAAGGACAGGAAGCCTTCGGCTATCTGCGAGCTGTGCAGGGCGGCCGCTGGCGCGGTGTCGGCATCTGTTGCCGGGCGAACATGGATCTTTGGCAGCTCGTCGTCGGGCCGCAGGGACCGCTCGGCGGACGGCCGGGCGGTGCGGGCGTCGTCGGCTTTGGCGCCTTCGTTCGCCATCTGCCGTGCCCCATCGTTCGGCCCCATGGTCGTCTCCTCCGACGCCGCTGCCCCAGCGCTCCCCGACCCCTGTGCGCTGCACAGTCTACGGCTTGGCCCCCAGGTGACGGGTGGCCTGCGACCGGGGCACGCGGCCATTGAGATCGGGCATCGAGAGAGCCCCGGGGGCCGCCTGTCGCCGAGCCGGGCGGATCATTAGACTCTGCGCCATGAAATGGCTTCCCGTGGCCCTACTTGTGATCATCGGCGTTCTCGCCGCGATTGTCGCAGGCATCTATCTCACGGTCCCGATCCACTCGTTGCCGAGCTTCATGCCCGGACATCACAGTGGAAGGGGGATCTACCACAAGCGCGGCGCGGTGGCAGCGTTGGTGGCCGTGGTGGCCCTGGTGGCGGCCGGGGGCTTGGCCGTCTACTTCCGCCGTCCAGGCAGCCCTCAGGCCGCCTCCGGCCAGCGTGCCGCTCCCGGAGCCACCTCGGCTTCGGCGGAGGACCTGCTGTAGGCTCCGGACCGCCGAGGGGGTTGGTCGCAGAGGGGGCTTTGGGCCGGGGGTCGACCCTGGGCTGTCGCCAGGTAACCGCCCGACGGCCACGGGGATGGTCCGGAGGGGGGTCTGATGGGGCGCAACCTGGAGCTGGCTCCGGTGCTCACCGACACTGCGCCGGCCACGACCCGCGAAGAACCGCGGCCGGCTGAGCAACCACCTCGCCAGCCGCGACATTTTCCTTGTTTTGACGGCCTGCGGGCCATCGCCGCAATGTCGGTTCTGTTCCTGCACACAGCCTGGGTGTCGGGCTTCACCAAGCGGTCGAGCCTGGGTGACTACACGAGTCGCCTCGAGATCGGCGTGTCAGTGTTCTTCCTCATCTCGGGGTTCCTGCTCTACAGGCCCTTCGCCGCCTCTCACCTTTCAGAGCGTTCGGCTCCGAGCGTCCGCAAGTTCTGGGTCCGGCGGCTTCTACGCATCGTGCCCGCCTACTGGCTGGCCCTGACCGTGCTCGCCTACGGGTTCCACATCATCACAATGGGCTCGGGCTGGCAGGGCGTGGTAACGCACTACGGGTTCTTGCAGATCTACTTCCCGTCTCAAGTCTTCTCGGGCATCACCCAGGCGTGGTCACTGTGCACCGAGATGAGCTTCTACCTCTTCCTCCCGCTCTATGCCTTGGTCGTGGCGCTCCGGCGACGCTCGCAGACCGGTCAACTGCGCTGGGAGCTCGGAGGCTTGGTCGTCCTGGTGGCGATCAGCTTCGGGTTCCGGTGGTGGGCGCTGAACCTGCCTCTGATTGTGGTGCGCAACGGTCACTTCGCGGCGGTGTGCGATCCCAACTGCCTTACACATCCGGCGATGGCGACGTTGCTCGTGGACTGGTTGCCCTCGTATCTCGACCTCTTCGCCCTCGGCATGCTTCTCGCCGTGGTCAGCGCCTGGTTCAACCAAAGGGGCTCGGAGCCGGCGTGGCTTCGCAGCCGGGCCATGCCCTGGCTCAGCTGGACGGCTGCGGCTGCGGCGTTCTGGGGCGTCTCGCATATCGGCATCCCGCGGGACATCCTCTACTTCGTCTCGCCCGGGGTGAACCTGGCGCGCCAGGCCCTGTACGGAACATTCGCCTTCTTTCTTCTCCTACCTGCCGTGTTCGGCCCCCAGGAACGTGGACAGATCCGTCGCCTGCTGAGCTCCTGGCCCGTCGCGAGCATCGGCGTCATCTCCTACGGCGTCTACCTATGGCACTTGGACTTGATCGATCAGTTCTTGAGGTGGACCGGCTACGAGCCCCAAGGCGTCCCCTTCGGGATCCTCGCTCTGGCGGTGGTGAGCATGGCCATAGCATTCGCCTCGGCCAGCTATTTCGTCCTGGAACGTCCCTTGCTGCGCCTCAAGGGACGCATCGGTTGGTGGGACCGAGCCACCCGCTCGCGTGCTAGGGCCAGAGACCCAAGCGGTGGGCGCCTAGCGACGGAGGGGCCAACGCCTCCCAACTGAGAAGCGAAGCGCGGCGCGCCGCATCGTCAAGAGCCCGATGTCAACAGGGACGTCCCCCCAGTCCCGCGCCGCCTGGAACCTGGAGATGCCGAGGCCCAGCCGGGACGCTTCCACCATCAGGTCGTGCACGGTCCCGTGCCGAGTCTGGTCTTCTACCTGGACGCCTCGGCTGCGGTTCCATAGGTCGTCTGTGCCTCGCTTCAAGTCGACCGTCAACACAGCGAGACCGCCGGGGCGCAGGCGAGAGGAGATGTCCGCCAGCAACCCGCGTCGCTCGGTGGCGGGTAGGTGCTCGATGACACTGACCGAATAGGCACAGTCGAAAGGGGGCCGCCTGGGTAGCTCGGCCAGGGTGCAGTTCCACGACCGGTTGGCGAGCCCGGCCTGGCGGTAGTCGAGGAACTCCCACTCGTTCCAATCCGGTTGGGGCGGCCAGGTCCGCCGAGTGGGGGAGGGATCGACTGTGTCCACGACGTATCCGCGGCTGGCCAGGAAGGGAGCGAGCGGGGTCACACCGGCTCCTACATCCACGACACTGCTGCCGGCGGGCAGCGCCTCTGTTATCAGACGGGCGACGACGGGGTACTCCCACAGACGGGGGGCGTGGTCGGGGTAGAAGCCCATGGTCCGCCAGGCATGTGCACGGACCGCTACGAGGCCCATGGGGTCCGGGTGCCGCCCGATCAGGTCGGAGAGGGTGTCGGGACCGAAGTCGCGGGGGTGTCGCTCCGGGGGCGGGCGCAGGACCACGAAGGTCTCCGTTCCCCGGTGTGCTCGGATCGGGTACACCTCGGACTCGGGCGCCACGCGCGAGAGAGTCACCGAGAGCGGCTCGTGGAAGTGGAGTATGGGGGAGCCCTCCCGGGGTCCCTGCTCGAAGCCCGACACTACGAGGGCGACCCTGGCCGACTTCCACAGCATGGCGACGTGGTCCCTGTACGCGGTGGGGTCCGGCTCGTGGACCAAGACGTCCAGGCACAGGACCAGGTCCGCCTCCTTTGGATGGTCGGCAAGGGTGCCCACAAAGAAGTGGCCCTCGGGGTGGGCGGCCCGGGCGCGGCGCAGGGCCTCTTGTGACACGTCGATGCCCTCGTACTGCGACATCGGAAGACCCCGGGTCGCCTCGCTGTCGCCGCAACCGACGTCTAGAACCGACACATCACCGAGGGCTTCCAGCAATGCCGACACGACGGCGCGCTTGTCTTGTGTCCATTGCTCCCGGCCCCTCGTGTCCGGACCGGGGCTCGGTTCGGTCAGGTTGCGCCACTGCCAGAAGGTCGCTCGGGGGAAAGCCTCGCGCCAGAGTCCACGGATCGTCTCGTTCATCTCCCGGATGCGCTGGTCCACCGGCGCGACACCGGTCGGCCGGATCCGGCCCTCTCGGTCGAGCTCCTGGTGGTAGTGGATGACGGCTGGCCGGGGGGCGTCGGGGTGGAGCCGGGAGAGGTCGTGTGTAGGGGTGTTCCACCGCGCGGCGAGGGCAACCCACTGCACGCTTTCGGCGGCAAGCGCCAGGCACATCGCCACCTGGTCCACGTAGACCGCCCATTCGGCGAGCAGCGTCCTGCGGTCGAGCAGCCACCGCGCCCAGTGTTCCCACGAGGCGGCGAGACCCCCGATCAGGTCGCCAGGAACCAGGTACAGGCCACCGTTGCAGTTGCCGGCGACCGTGTACCCGTCGGGCCCCCACGGAAGTGGAACTGTGGGCGGCAGCGGAAGGCCGGCCGCGGTGAACACCTCGACAAGAACCTCGAGGGGTGGGCAAGGCGCGTCTACCGGCTTGGCGGCCACGGCGCCGGGGGGACGGGGAGGGCGCGCGGGTCCTCGAGCACGGCCAGGTCGGTGTCGCAGAGGACGGCCAGACCCTCGACTCGCGCCGCGGCGAGGCTCGAACGCGCCCGAGATCTTGTTGCAATGAGGCGAGCGCTTGTCGAAGGGATCGACGCTGCGGATGCTGACCCCCCGGCACCGTAGGTGGTCCAGCACTTCCGACCTCGTCCGCCCGGTGACGTGGACCACGAGGTCGCCGGGGTCGACGCCGGCGAGTCGGGTAAGAGAAGCGAACCATCGGAACGCGTCGAGGTGGAACCTGGGGTGGTCGTCGACGACGCAGGAGAACTTGCCCTTGGGTATCGAGTCTCCCCAGGTGCCCGTGGCCGCTTGGTCGAGAACGGTCACGGTTGAGGTCCGGCCAACGTCAGCTCGTCTCAGGCGTGACGCAGGATGCTCCGGCACAGCTTCATGTTTGGTGCCGGGCCGGTCATGTCCCAAACCGATACCGTCGGCGGAGGTCCACCGGGAGCGGCGCGGGTCGGCTCGACGACTGCCGGCCCGCGACCCGCCAGGTAGTGACCGAACATCTTGGAGCCATACCACCAGACCTCGATGGAGTTGAGGTTGGGATCGGTCATCACGTTGATCTGGTAGTAGCCCTTGCGGACGTTGTTCACCGGGAAGGACCAACCGGTGGCGGACGGCCACGGCACCGAGGCCGCGCCTGGGTTCTCGAGACGGAACCGGGCCCGACCCGGTCCGGCCGGCTCCAGCACGAGGGTGCTCTGGCCGAAGGTCATCACCGGAAGCGATCGGCGAAGCTGCGAGACCGGCTGGTTGAACGCGAACCCGATGGTGTGGTTGATGCCCGGCCCCTGCTCCACCGGGATCCACGTCGAGTGCTGGATCTGCTGGCCGGGCACGTCCTTGAACGTGTTGCCCGTCGACATGTAGAGACCAGAGCAGTTGCCCACCACGAACAGCTGGTCGGCTGGGCCCCAGTAGGGAAGGGAGTTGCCACGGGCCACCGTGGCGTCCAGCGTCTGGGGGGTCACGGAGTGCTGCGCGGTCACGTATTGTTTGCTCTGAGGCGGACGGAATTGCTGCGAAGGTGTCACTGCCAACGCCACGTTGGCTGCCACGCCGTAGCTCGTCAAGACTGCAACCGCCGCCAGGATGACTCGACGAGGCGCCGGGCCCTGACCGACGGCGCGCCGCCAGATGTCGACGATGGCGACGCAGCTGGCGAGCACCAACAGGGGCAGGAAATCGGACATGTAGCGGTCGGCGATGTAACCCCAAACGAGCACGCCGCTGACACCGGCTGCCGCCGCCAGCATGGGGATCCTGACGAGTCTCACCATTCCGGGCCCTCGGGGCCGGAACGTGGTGACGGCCCCCCAGCAGGCGAGGAGGAAGAGCAGGGGCATCGTGGTGAGGATGCTCCCGGTCGGGTATGTCTGGTCCAGCACGACTCCTCCCACCGCCCTGGCCGGAGTCGGGGGGAGCGAGACGAAGGGGAAGACCGTGCCGAAGCGCAATCCGGCCGGATTGAAGTAGGCCGACACTGTGCTCGGTATGAACCCGACGCTGAAGGCCCTGCCGCCGTTGGCGGCGAGGAAGTACCTGCGGTGGGCGTTGACCTGTGCCCACACCTGGTCGGCCATCGGCAGGCCGAACGGGAGGCCGAACTTGGCCCAGGTCACGGCGCAGCTGACGGCGAGGGACACCACACCCACCGCCAGCATCGGCAGGGCCCAGCGGCGGTTGGGCGCCCCACCACGGCCCATGACGAACCATACGGCGACGAGAACCGCCCCGATCACGCAGGCATAACCGGTGGGGGTCCGGTTCAGGTTCGCCGCGAGGATCAAACCGCCGCTCGCTGCAACTCGCCCCCATGACGGGTGCTCGATGACTCCGAGCAGGGCGAACACGCTGCCGAGGACCAACCCAACGCTCCAAGCGAAGTCCTCGTTGTAGACAAAGGGGCTCGCGGCCAGGAACATCAGCACCGAGCCACCCAGGACGGTGGCGACGAGCAGGCCGTATGACGCGGCCTCGGCATAGCCCAGCGCCGCTCTTCCCCTGATCAGGATGCGAACCCTCCACAAGAGCAGGCAGGAGAACGTCCCGGCGACGAGCCACGCAAGGAGGAGCGACGGCGCGGTCAGCTTTCCGTCGAGGCTGTTGGTAAGCAGCAGCACGGGCATCCGTATCAGCGAGGGGAACAGCCCGAAGTAGGTGTACTGATGTCCATCGTGAACGAACGCCTCGATCTGAAGAACGCCGCGAGGCAGGTACAGGTGGCCGTGGACCATGGCCCGAGCCTGGTTGTCGTAGAAGTTGTCGGGTGCCACCGCGGAAGGGGACTGGGCGCGCCTGTCCAGAGGTCCCAAAGGACCCACAGGTAGGGGAGGCTCACGGCAGCGATGCCGAGGACGACCGCGATGGTGAAGCGACGTCGGTCCGTACCCCGCCGCGCCGGTCGGTCGATCTGAGGACGAAGCTCGGTGGCTTCGAGCGTCGCCAGCCCCCCACTCACCCGAGAAAACTTAGCGCTGTTTCCGAGGGCTCTTCCGGCCGAACCTCTCCAGGTGCCGCAGGAACCTGCTGGCCGTCTGGTCCGAAAGACCGAGGCGCCGCTTGGCCCAGTCGTATGTCCGCAGCATCTGCTTGTCCGCGTAGATCAAAACGGAACGCACGCCGTCTCCCGGGCGGGCGCGGTACTCGGTCGAGCGTACAAGGGGGTGCTCTTCCAGGCTGAAGTAGTACAGGGCCAGGGATCGGCGACCTACCCCGACCGGGCAGCGCATGGGCTCGGGATGGCCATGGAACGAATCGACATCGGTCGTGAAGATCACCACCCGGTTGGCCACGGGTGCCACAGTCTTCTCGCACCGCTTCATGTCGGTGCTCCACAGCTCGAGGTCGCCGCCGTACTGGGGTGGCCAGTCGTCGTTTAGGTAGAGAAGCAGGTTGGCTCGTCGGCGCCACTGGGGGTGATGAGGATGGACTGTGAAGTCCGCATGGATGTTGAGGAAGCCACCCGCGGTCGACTGGTGCAGGCCACCTCCCTCGAGAGAGTGGTCGGCGACGAGGCCGTCGAAGCCGGTGAGCTCGCTCACGAACCGAACGAAGCGCGGGGAGTTGAGCTCGTCGAGGATCGACCGGAGGGTCGGCCCCCACGTCTCGGCGTCGGTGTGGCTGAACTTGCGCTCGTTGGCGTGGATGTAGTTGTTCCAGCGCTCCGGGTCGAGAGTCGGGAACTCCTTCATGGCCAGCTTGGCAGCCTCGGGCTCGAGGAAGTCGTCGAGCACTATGTGGGGGAACGGGGACGCGGACCGATACCGACCGCCCAGCTCTTGGATCTCCTGCTCGAGGCTGAAGAGATCGAGCACCGACATGGCAGAGCCCCCCTGCGGTGTCGCCGTCACTTGCTCTCGACCCGAACCCCGCCCCGGCCGGATGTTCGACCGTATGTCACACCGGCTCCAGCTCGAAGAGGAGCTGATAGGAGAACAGCGTCGGTGAGAGCGCCAAGCCGAGTCGGTCCCCACCCGCGACGATGCTCATCAAGCGGGAGGGTGCGGGACCGCCGCGCTCGGCCACCTCCACCGGAAGCCCGGCGCTCGAGCGACGGCGCACCCTCATGCCCGATCCCTTCACCATTCGCTCGAAGCTGCTCCGGGTGAAGAAGCGGAGGTGCCCGGCGTCAAAGATCCCTCTGCGCTCGTAATCGAAACGACCGAGGAGCACGCGCAGCCTGGGGTACCAGTGGGCGATGTTGGGAACGCTCGCCATCACCACTCCACGCGGCGCCAGGAGCGCCGGCAGCTTGGCCATCAGAGCCGAGGGGTCGACAAGATGCTCGAAGACGTCCGCCCCGACGACCACGTCGAAGTCCTTGCCCACCTCGGGTGGCAGCCCCTCGTTGAGGTCTGCCTCGATGAAGCCGTCCAGCCGGTCGCCCACCCCGTCGAGCTTCTCGGCGTCCACCCCGATCACGGTGTGGCCTTCCATCCGCAACAGCTCTCCCAAGCGGCCGTCCGAACAGCCCAGGTCCAGGATCCGCTTGGGGGGGCCCTCGCCGAGCCAGTCGAGCAGCTTGCGGTGGGAGGACGTGTTGCCCATCTTGAGGTCGTATCCCTGCTCGGCGAAAGCCATGTCGCCCGACCCGAAGCCCATCTTGTGGACCCGGTACCGGACGATGTCGAGAGCAACGTCCTTGGCATATCCCAGGCCGTTCACATGACATATCTCGGTGCCGTAGTAGGTCGGTATGGGAACCTCGACGATCACCTTCTTCGCCTCGTGGAGCTGCAGGATGATCTCTGTGTCGAAGTCGAACCCGTCCGAGTTGGTCTCGAAGGGGATCTCCTTCAGAGCGTCCACCCGGTACGACCGGTAACCGCTGTGCCATTCGCTCAGCTGGAGTCCGGTCATCGCGTTGGAGAACCTGCTCAAGATCCGGTTTCCGACGTACTTGTAAAGCGGCATCCCTCCGATTCGCGCCGAACCGCTGTCCAGCAACCGCGAGCCGAAGACAGCGTCGCACTGGCCGCTCTCGAACGGTCTGATGAGGTCTTCGATCACTTCGGGCGCGTATTGGCCGTCCCCGTGTAGGAGCACGACCACGTCGAGACCGTTCTCGATGGCCCAGCGATAGGCGGCCTTCTGGTTTCCTCCGTAGCCAAGGTTCTGGGGGCGGCGGATGACCGTCAGTGGTAGGTCGCTTTGCGCCTGGTACTCCTTGCCGACGACGTAGGTGCAATCGCTGCTGGCGTCATCGCAGACCACGACCTCTGCCACTCGAGAGCGGAAGGTCGCCGGGAGCCGGTCGAGGACGGCTGCCAGTGTCGAAGCCGCGTTGTACGCGACTACTACGACGCCGATTCGGTCCGAGGCCGTTCCTGTGCCAGCCACTGTAACCCCCTCTGATGCGAGACCCCTGTCGTCGCCGCAGCAACGAGACCCCCGCCTCCCAGCGACGCTGAGCGTACAAGACACTAGCGCGGCCCCAGCCGGCCCCTCCTCGTCACAATTGACGGTTTGGGCCTCGGGGGTGGGTTCCTCGAGAATCCCTGGCCGTGGGTCTTGGCTCTCCGGGCCGGGGCTACACTCCCCGCCGGTGGGGGGGAGAACAGCCGGCACTCTACGAGCCACCACGCTAGATGCCCCTGAGGTCCGTCGCGAGCCCGAAGAGGCCCCGAGAGGAGCCGACGTCGGGCGGCGGCGGTTCACGATCGCGGTCCTGATCGCCCTGGCGGCGAGCGCTGTCGTCTACCTGTACTTCCTCTGGGGGCCGTGGGAGACAGCCAACCCGCTACGCATCACGACCTACGAGGACAACTTCTACGACCTCCAGGCCCGGGCCATGTTCCACGGCCATCTCTGGCTACCGCACAATTCGCTCGGCATCGAGGGGTGGGTCCACGACGGCCGGACCTACACGTACTTCGGGCTGTTCCCCTCCTTGCTTCGCATGCCGATCCTGCTGGCCACCAGCAGCCTCGACGGGAAGTTGACCGCCTCGTCGATGCTGTTGGCCTGGGTGGTCGCGGCCGTCTTCACCTGCTTGCTGCTCTGGCGGATCCGGCTGTTCGTCAGGGGGCCCGTCGTGATGGGCCGCGGCGAAGCGGCCAGTTATGGACTGCTCGTTGCGGTGATCATGGCCGGATCAGTGCTGGTCTACCTGGCCGCTACGCCCTACGTCTTCGACGAGGACCTCACTTGGAGCGTCGCCCTCACGATCGGGAGCGTCTTCGCCCTGCTCGGCGTTCTCGAGAAACCCTCCTGGGGCCGGGTGGCCGGTGCGGGTGTCCTGATTCTCGCTGCAAACCTCGACAGGGTCACGACCGGTTGGGCTTGCGTGGTCGGCGCTGTTCTGACGGCGGTTTGGTTCGGCGTGGGAAGGGGCGGCTCCGAGAACCGGCGATGGTGGGCGCCGCTGTTCGCAGTTGGTGTCGTGCCGCTCGCGCTCGGGTGTGCGGTCAACTGGGCCAAGTTCGGGATCCCGGTCGGCTTGCCCGTGCCCGATCAGGTGTGGAGCCACGTCAACGCCTACAGGCGCCAGTTTCTCGCGGCGAACGGCAATTCCGAAGTCGGTCCTCAGTTCGCTACGAGCGACACGCTGGCATACCTCCGGCCGGACGGCCTGAGGTTCACGTCGGTCTTCCCGTTCATAACGCTTCCCGCTGCTCCCGCACGAGCCCTGTCGGGGATCCTCTTCGACCGGAGGTACCGGACGGCCAGCATGCCGGCGTCGATGCTGCTTCTTTTCCTTTTGAGCTGTTGGGGCGTCATCACCGCCTTCCGCCGGCGTCCTGTTGGCCGCGTCGGCTTGACCCGGATCTTGATGGCGGCAACTGCCGTCGCGGGCGTAGCGCTTTTGTTCTGGGGCTATATCGCAACCCGCTACCTGGCCGATTTCGTGCCCTTCCTCGTACTGGCCAGTGCCGTCGGGCTGGTTGAGTTCTGGCGGCGTGCCACGGGTCTCCGCGCTGGCGCTCGCCGCATCATCGTCGCGGCGATCGCGCTGGCCGGCCTTTTCAGCATCGCCGCGAATGTCGGCATCTCCATCACGCCCAACGAAGAGTGGGTCCAGGGTCAGGTGCTCAACTACGTGCAGGCCCAGAAGGCCGTAAGTGACGTGACAGGACACCCGTTGAATGGCCGGGTGGTGCGCGGCGATCGACTGCCCTTATGGGCGCCCGCTGATCAGCTGTTCGTAGTCGGTAACTGCGACGGTCTCTACGTGTCGAACGGGGAGGACTACCGAACAGTCCCAATGCAGCAGTTCCAGCGAGCCACCTGGATGGCCGCCGAGCGCGGCCCGGGTTTCTCGCACACGCTCGCACTGACGTTCAACAGGGCGGTCGGGGGCCCGCCCAGGCTGGCTCCTTTGGTGAGCATCGGCGACAGCACCCTCTACGTGGTGACTGTCCCCGGGGACAAGGGCACCGTACGTGTGTCGTTCTGGTGGCAGGACCCGCGGTTCCCGGGCTCGGGGACCGCACGATCGGTGCAGCCCGGCTCTACTCATCAGGTCGTCGTGGTAACTGATCCGGCCGACCACGTAGTTCAGGTGTCTATCGGCGGCTCGGTCTACCTGAGCCACCCGCTCTCGAGCAGCGGCCCCGTGGTGGTCCACTCCCAGCCCTCGCTAGCTGCGCCTCAGCCTGTATCGGTCGCGGACAGAACCAGCTATTCGCCGCCTGCCCTCTGCAGGAGCCTCACTGCCTGACGTGCACTGCCATCGAGTCCTCCCGCTAAGCGCCGGCGCCGGGGGACGAGGCTTCGAGGGGGCGGCGCCCACCCCCGGTGGCGAGCCGGGGGTGGGCGTCCGCCGAGACGCCCGCTGCGCCAGGCGTCCCTCTCCTCTAGCCGTCGGCGCTATCCGTTGACCGAACCCGCCGAGAGGGCCTGGACCGGCACGTTTACGTTGACGAGCGAGCCGTGACCGCCAGAACCCGTGGAGTTGGCGCTCCCGACGCTTGCCGCTTGGACCGGGGCATTGACTTCCACGAGGGTCCGGTGGTTGGTGCCGCCGGCTGCGGCGCCGTTCTGACTCGCGAAGCTTGCCGCTTGGACCGGAGCGTTCGCGTTGACCAGCGAACCATGAGCGGCTGCTTCCGCTCCGGTATTGCTCGAGCTGCGGCTAAGGGCTTGGACGGGAGCGTTGACGTTGATCAGCGTTCCCGTGGCCGAGCTGCCGGAGTTCGAGCTGCCGAGGCTCCCGAGCTGGACCGGAGCGTTGACGCTGATCAACGACCGACCCGGGCTCGCCGAACCCTGGCTGGTGGCCCCACTGCCGGCTCCGCCGCCAGGAGGGACGGTTCCCGCGACAGGTCCTTGGCTGCTTCCACCTGGCGCGGGTAGAACGGCCCTCACCGACACGAGCAACGATGCGCCGGGAGTCCCCGTGCTTCCGATCGCTGACCGGCTGTGCCCGGTGGACGCCCCGGTTGGCGCGAGGTTGCTGCTTGACGAGCCGTTGCCCTGAGCGGCCGGGGAACCGAGGTTCCCGACGCACGGCGACGAGGCGCTGGTCAGGGTCATGGGTCCCCCGGACAGGGTCAGCCCGAGGACGGTTGCGCCGAAGGCGGACAAGGCCGGCACGGCGACGCGCTTGAAGAGGGAAAACATCATGTGACTCCTTTTCGATCGAATGAATACGTCTTCTGGTCTGTCGGTCGGGAGCTCGAGCCGGTTGGCGCTCGCTCCAGAACGACGGTTAGCCAGGCGGGACGTATCTCGGAACGAAGAGGAGCTCGGGCCTTCGGCTACGGCCGAGGACCACTCCACCTGCCAGCAACGCCGGCAGCAGCAGCATGGCTGGCGGTAGCGCCTCCAGCGGAGGACCTTCGGTTCCATGGCCGGCCGACGAGGCCGCTCCGGCTGCTCCGCTGACCGGCGGAAGCGAGGGGGAGGGACCGGGACCGGCAGATGGCGGAGGCGAATTGCGACGTACCTGTCCCCCCGCAATGTTCACGTGGCTGGCCGAATGGCCGTCGGACACGACTGACAGCGCTCCCGACCTGGGAAATGTCGGTGGTCCTAGTTGCCCCACCGCCAAGCCTGTCATGGCGGTGGGCCGCGCCGGTCCGGCTGGCTGGGGCCTGCCGCCCGCACCCGGGGGACCTGCTCCGCCGAGCGATCCGAGAGCGGGCGTTGCCAGAGAGGGGACGGGAGGGACCAGACGGGAGACCTGCGGCGTGACGTTCGCGATTGCCGTTTGCACGGGGCTGAGTGCCCTCTGCACGGGCCCTGCCGCTCCGGCCAGCGTCGTGGGCAGGGGCGATCCCGGCCCGAGCACCGGCCCGGTGACGCTCTTGGCCGCTGCGACCGCTGCCCCGGTTCCCTCTTGCAACGAACCGGGAGCAGAGCTCTTAGCAGGACCGACCGTCTCGGTAAGCGCGCCTACCGGCCTGGCCATGTCTTGGCCCACGCCAGGAGCGCTCGAGTTCTCGAGAGGGCTGGCGCCGGCCGGGCGAGCCGACATCACCAGGGCGGCGACGGCGACCACGGCCGCAACGGCGAGCCCGACGAGGATCAGGCCTGCTAGCAGCCGCTTCTGTTTCTCAGCAGCGGGCTCCGTCGCCTCTGCTGGTTCAGCCATTCGGCCGATATAACCACTATGGATGGTGTTTGAACACCCTAAGTGGCCACACTTCTGCGAAAAGTCCGCAAACAGTCACATACGCCGGCTAGGGACGGGCCGGGCGATCGCAATCCACCCGAGGTGAGATGTCACAGCGCGCTCAGGCCCCCGTCCACCGCCAAAACCTGGCCGGTCACATAGCTGGAGCCGTCGCTGAGGAGCCATACGGCGGCCTCGGCCACCTCCCATGCGGTCCCCTGCCGACCGAGGGGGACCCAGGTCCGCTGCCTGGAGGGCCGCGCCGAAGAAGCCAGTCGACCGAGGGGGGTGTCTATAAGTCCGGGAGCGACGACGTTGGCGCGGAGACCCCGCCGTCCGCCTTCGGCGGCGATGTGGCGACACAACCCTGCCAAGGCGGCCTTGGAAGAGTCATAGGCCGGAATGCGGCTCCCCGGCCTCAGTCCGGCCACCGAGCCGATGAAGACCACCGATCCGCTCTCGCCCATCAAAGGAAGGGCTGCCTGCGACGCCAAGAAGTGGGACCTCACGTTGGTGGCGAAGGTCTGGTCCCAGTCTTCGGCGCTCGTGCCAGCCAAGAGGCTGCCCCGGCCGACGCCCACGTTCAGCACCAGCCCGTCGAGCCCACCCATCGTCTCGGCAGCCGCCTCGACCGTCCTGGCGGAGCTGGCCGGGTCGGTGGCGTCCCCCACCAACACGACCGGCTCGGATCCCTCGGCCCTCACCAGCTCCGCGGTCGTGCTCGCCGCAGCGCCGTCCACGTCCCAGCACGCCACCTCCGCACCCTCGCGTGCCGCGAGCACGCTGATGGCCCGGCCGTTCCCGATGGGGGCGTCGGGCACCGAGTTGGATCGGGTGCCCGCTCCCATGACGAGAACTCGTCGCCCGACAAGGCGCTCCGACCCCCGCCCGAGGCCCATCGCCGACGGTGGCAGAGGGCTCAAGACGGGAACCCGTGCAGGCCCTCGTCCAACTCGACGCGCAGGCTGTTGAGCGTCATCGCCACCAGGTGATAGTGACCTACCACCATGGGGACCTCGATCAGCTGCTCGGTGTCATAGCGCGCAGCCAAACCGGCCCAGGTGTCCTCCTCGATGAAGGAGAGCTCATGGAGCTCGTCCGCTGCCCTGAGGATGTTCGCTTCGAAGGGGTCCCAACCCGCAAGCGAGGGCGAAGCGACCCGATCGATCTCCTCCGGTGACAGACCGGCGTGCCCACCCAACACGACATGCTGCCCCCATTCATACTCGGAGCGGCAGTTCCAACCGGTCCGCAGGATCAAAAGTTCCCGGTCGCGGGCAGGGAGCTTGCCGTTGAGCAGCTTCCCCGCAAAAGGAAGCCATTTTCGGAACAAGCCCGGTGCCCTGACGAGGGTGGTGAAGACGTTGGCGTCAGAGACCATCGCGCTCTCCAACAGCTCCTCGACGGCACCTGTCCGCTCGCCGGGCGGCACGGGCGGTATTCGCGGCACCGCCCGGCGATCTGCCATGGGATGCAAAGCTAGCCATCCGGCTGCCCGAGGGTGAGTGAGGTAGAGAGCTTGGCCAGTTCAGACAGGATCGCCGTCGACCTCCTCGACGGCCGTTTCTACGCCGGCGACCCGCGCCTGGCCTATTCCTGGATGCGGGCCCATGAGCCCGTCTACGCCGACGAGACGAACGGGGTATGGGGAGCTGCCAGCTACGCGGCGGTCATGGCGGCCTCGAGGGACCCCCTCACGTTCTCCAGCGCCGGCGGGATCCGACCCGACAGCCCTCCGCTGCCGATGATGATCGACATGGACGACCCTGCCCACTCGAAGCGTCGGAAGCTGGTCAGCCGCGGGTTCACCCCGCGAAGGGTCCGAGAGAGCGAGACGCGGATTCGTTCCATCTGTGACGCTCTCATCGACACCGTGCGGAGCCGGCGTCGTTGTGACTTCGTGCGGGACCTGGCCGCTCCGCTTCCCATGATCGTGATCGGAGACATGCTGGGGGTGCTGCCGGAGGATCGAGAGAGCCTGTTGCAGTGGTCTGACGACATGGTCAGTGCCTTGGGGAGCGACCAGGAAGAGGAAGGTATGGTCAAGGCGGCCACGGCCTTCGAGGAGTACGACTCCTATGCCAGGGCGGTGATCCGTGCGAGGCGCTCCGCTCCCCGAGACGACCTCATGAGCGTGCTCGTGCATGCGGACGTTGACGGCGATCGCCTCGACGAGGACGAGATTGTCCATGAGTCCCTTCTGATCCTCGTAGGAGGAGACGAGACCACGCGCCATGTTCTCAGTGGAGGGATGGAGCAGCTGTTGAGGCACCCGGAGCAGATGGAGCGTCTCGCAAACAACCGGCGAGCCATACCCGTCGCCGTCGAGGAGATGCTCCGTTGGGTGTCCCCCATAAAGAACATGTGCCGGGTGACCACTAGAGAGGTCCGTCTATACGGCGCGAGCATTCCTGCCGGCCGGAAGGTCATGTTGCTGTACGAGGCGGCGAACTTCGACGAATCCGCGTTCGTCGAGCCCGAGCGATTCGACGCTTTCCGCCAACCCAACGATCATGTGGCATTCGGGTTCGGAACCCATTTCTGCCTTGGGAACAGCCTTGCCCGACTAGAGCTGCGCGTGTTCTTCGAGCAGCTCCTGAGCCGGCTCGTGGACCTGGAGCTGGAGGCGGGCGGCCCGCTGCCGCGGAGGGCCGCCAACTTCATCAGCGGCATCGAGTCGATGCCGATCCGGTTCGGTCCGGCGAGAAAGGTGCGCCACTGAGAAGGGCCGCCGCCCTTCGGCCGGGCTCGCCGCACCGGGCCTCCTGTGGCGGCCTCGGCCGTCCTCCGTCTCGGCCCCGTGGGGAGTGCGTCCGCAAGTAAGGCAAGTAAGGGTGGAGACAGGATGGCTCTGCTCGTGGAAAATGGACCGTGGAAATGGTCGACGGCAAAATGCTACGGGCGCAGCGTTGCGTTAGCGGAGTGAGTTAGGGGAAGTCGTGGCGCTGATTCGGCGCGGGCAGGTGATCTGGAGCTCAGAGCGGTCTCGCAGGTACCTGGTAGGTCAGCCGCTGGGAGCCGGAGGCTTCGGTGAGGCGTCCTCCGGGTGGCTCGTGGACAGGTCGGGGAGGAGACGTCGTCGGGTCTGCATCAAGGCCTCTCTTGACGGTATGAGGTGGCACGGGGAGAGCTACTTCGGTCACCTGCTCGCCGGGGAGGCGAGGGTCGTCCGGCTGCTCGACTCGTTTCCGTGGTGCTCCGGCACCGGTCGCTCCCGCAGGATGGTCTTCATAGCGGTTTTCGAGCTGGAGGACCAGACGGTCCAGGACTGGTTCGCGACGGGAGGCACCCCCTGGACCGAGGCCGGAGCCTTCCGGGAGCTGGTCGCCCTGCTGGGGGTCCTGGAGAAGCTGCACCGCATGGGCGCCACCCATCGGGACATCACCCCCGAGAACGTCTACGTGGCCGGACAGCGCCGGCTCAAGGTGGGTGACTTCGGCTTGGCCACCCACGGTCGAGGGGGGTTGCTGGTATCGGTGAGCGCCTTCAACCCCGGGTTCACCCCCCGAAGCGTCCGCAGCGGATGGCGACAGCGCTGGTACCCGAGCGACGATCTCTACCAGCTCGGGTTGCTGACCCTGATGCTGCTGAGCGGCGACCTCTCGTGGCGCTCGCCGATTCGCACCCTCCGGCACCTAGGCCTGGAACCCCGCCTCGAGCTGGTGCTGACCCGAGCGATCGGTCCGCGACCAGAGCGATTCGGCAATGCCACCGAGGTGCTGGACTCCCTAGGGGGGGCGAGGTGGGCACGGGTGAGCGTCCCGAGCTCCGTTCCGATCCGCAAGGGCATGGCCAAGGACACCGACAACGGCACCAGGTCCACCCGTCGGCTTCAACCTTCAAGAATTTGAGGGCCGCGTCGCTTTCCCCGACTGCGTCGGGCCTTATCATGCCGACCATGGCTGGCAGGAAGCGACCGGGACCGATGCGCTATCACGGCCAAGTCGCCGTCGTGACGGGAGCATCCTCGGGGATCGGGCGGCGAATAGCGCAGGACCTGGCTGACCGAGGCGCCACCGTCGTCGGGTTGGCGCGCCGTCAAGGGCTGCTCGAGGAGTTGGAGAAGCTCCTCAGGGAGGTGAGCCCCTCCAGCTTCACGAGGGTCTGCGATGTAGGAGACAGCGGTTCCTACCAGGCCGTGCTTGGAGAGATCGAGGGCCGACTCGGACGCATCGACGTGCTGGTCAACAACGCCGGGACCGAAAGCCTCTCCCCGGTGGAGGACGGCCTTTCGCCCGCGTACCGCGAGATCTTCGACGTCAACTTCTTCGGCGTGGTTGCGGGGACGCTTGCGGTGATGCCCGGGATGCTGTCACGTCGGTCAGGAATCGTCGTCAACGTGTCCTCCGACTCGAGCCGGGCGCCGGAGCCCCGTCACGCGGCGTATGCGGCGTCGAAGGCCGCCGTCTCCGCCTTCAGCGAGAGCGTTGCCCACGAAGTTGCCGGCCGGGGAGTTCACGTCCATGTGCTGTACCCGGCTTGGGTGCCCACCGCGATGGGTATGTCGGGAGTGGAAGACGGGGGCTCGCTCCCGCCCAAGCCCGTCAGGCGAACCGAGGCCAGGGTGTCGGAGCTGGTGCTCGACCGCATGGGCGGGGAGCGCATGGAGATCAACGCGGCGGCGCTGCCCCTCCTCGCCCCGATCAGTCGCACGGTCGCACCAGTTTCCTACCAGAAGGCGATTCGTCGCCGCACCAGCACCTGAAGCCGGTCAACCGTTGGGCATGGCGGGCCCGAAGGGCCTGTCACCCCGAAGGGTGACCCGGTGGGCGAGCCTGGGCGCCTGCCCGTAGTCGTCGATCGCGTAGTGAAGAGTCGCCCTGTTGTCCCAGAACGCGACGGATCCGTTGCGCCAGTGGAAACGGCAGGTGTACTCGGGCTTCACACAGTGCTGGTAGAGCATGTGGAGGATGCTCTCGCTCTCGTTCTTGGATAGGCCCAGCAGGGTCTGGGTGAAGTGAGAGTTCACGAACAACCCGTGTCGGCCCGTCTCCGGATGGGTGCGCACGACCGGGTGGACTGCCGGCAGGAGCTTGTCGTGCCACTCGCCGTTCCACTGGTATCCACCGGCCCCGTCCACCTCGGCGGCGAACCAGGGATCGAAATGGACGGCGATTAGCTTGTCGCACATCTGACGCACCGGATCAGCGAGGCCGTCGTACGCGTCTTGCAGGCTGGCCCACATGGTGTCGCCCCCGACTTCGGGGGCCTCGAGCATGTAGAGGATGGAGCCGAACGCGGGGGTCTCGAGGAACGTTACGTCGGTGTGCCACCAGCTGGCCCGGTCCTCGCGGCTGTCGATGGCGAGTACCTCGGGATTGTCCGAGATGGCGGGGATCACCGGGTGCCCTTCGGTGACCGTACCGAACTGCCGGGCGAAGTCGGCCTGTTGTGCGGTGGACAGCTCCTGGTCACGGAAGAAGATGACGTGATGGCGGTTGAGCACTTCGCGCACGGCGCTCACCCTCTCCTCGCCCAGGGGCCTGGACAGGTCGACGCCGTGGATCTCGGCTCCGATGATCGGCGAGAGCAGACGAACCTCGAGCTCGGTCCCAATCACCATCGGTCAAGTGTGGCCCAGGCAGGAAGAGCGCTCAACCAGCTCCTCGAGAACCCGGGCCGGTCGGGCCCATGTGCGTGCCCCGACGAGCCCGGTGCGCGGCCAGGAAGTCGTCGACCGCCGGCCGGACGAAGGCACGTGTCAGGGGCCGGTGGGCGAAGAAGTGAAGTGCCGGAACACGAGCGAGCGCCTCAGCGTGGAGCCGGCCTCAGCTCCGGCTTCCTGAGATCACCGATTGCGTCTGGGTGACCTGAGCCACCGGCTTGCCCCTATCGTCTTGAAGAGCCGTCTGAACCACAAGGGTCATCAGGCCTACGTGGAGGGGAAGCGCTTTACCGTCGACCCATCCCGAGCGCACTCCGCGGAAGAAGTTGATCTTCGACTCGATGGTCGACGTGGTCGCGTCATGCGGCAGGTTCAGGTAGGCGCAGACAGCTCCAAGAGAGTCGGCGAAGGACATCACTGCTCCTCCGTGCAGCGTCCCGCCGGTGGTGCACAGGCGCTCCGACCACGGCAGTCGACCAGAGACCTCCTCGGGGGTGGCCGAGGTCACATGCATTCCCAGGAGCGTCGCGAAGGGCATGAGAGCCAACAGATCCCCGCCCTGGTCCCGCTGGTCCTTCATCGCGAGGAACGTCTCGGCTTCTCCGTGACGAGAAGGAGCTGAGAGGATGGGTCTGAATGCACCAGCTGTTTCCGAACGTTACGGACGATGTGGACCTGGAGGAAGCGTACGCCCCGCCGGGGCACGGGCGGCACGTGCGGGCGAACTTCGTCTGCAGCCTCGACGGATCTGCCGAGCTGGGTGGCACCTCCCATGAGCTGTCGAGCGCCTCGGACAGGCAGGTGTTCTCGGTCCTGAGAGGCCTCTCTGACGTCATCCTGGTAGGGGCGGGCACGGTCCGGCAAGAGCGGTACGGACCGGTCCGACTGCCCGAGGAACGGCAGGCGGCGCGGTTCGAGCGCGGCATGGCCCGCCTGCCGGCAATCGCCGTGGTGACGGCGCGACTCGACCTTGACCTGGGAAGCCCGTTCTTCACCGAGGCGGTCACCCCGCCCCTCATCGTCACGGCGGCGCGAGCCCCCAGGCCCGACCGGCTGCGAGCCGAGCAGGTGGCTCGTGTGATCGTCGCCGGCGAGGACCGCGTCGACTTGCACACGGCTCTCGAAGCGCTGGCTGGAGACGGCCTCAAAGGGGTGTTGTGTGAAGGTGGCCCCACCCTGTTCGGAGAGCTCGTGCGGGAGGGCCTTCTCGACGAGCTCTGTCTGACGGTCTCCCCGGTTCTGGCGGGTCCCGGTCACCCGAGGATCATTGCCGGCGAGAACGGTCAGCCCTGCCGGTTGACCCTCGGCCGCGTGCTGACCGACCAGGCCAGCCTCTTCCTGCGATACGTGAAGGCCTCCTGATCACCCGCCGGCTGACCGCCGTCACCTATCCGCGTACCGCGATACGCGGCTGGGTACGATCTGCTCATGCTCATAACAATCGCGGGACTGAAGGGCGGCGTAGGCAAGACGACCCTGTCGGTGGCTCTGGCCGAGGCCCTGGCTGAGCGCGACGGTGCCTCGCTGCTCGTCGACACGGATCCCCAAGGTTCAGCCATGCGGTGGTCCGACAGCGCGGTGGAGACGGGGACGGGTCTGCGTTCCACGGTGTTGTCGTTACCCACGCCTGACCTCGGCCGCCGTATCGACCGGATCACCGAGTCGTACCCGTCCACGGTCATCGACACCCCGCCGGGTCATCGCCGCATCGTGGCGGCCGCGGTGGCGGTCGCAGACTTGGTCGTGGTGCCCTGCCAGCCGGCCATGGCCGATCTGGACCGCCTGTGGCCCACGCTCGCCCTGGTCGAAGAGGCCCTGCGACCGGCCGTGGTGGTTCTCAACAGGATCAGGTCCGGAACGCTGTCGCTGGGGGCAACCCTCGAGGCCTTGAACGAGGCGAAGGTCGATGTGGCGGAGTCCTTGGTCCTGCAGAGGGAGGCCATCTCGGCCACCTTCGGATCGCGACCGGGCGTCGCCCTGGTAAGGGTCGGTGCGGAGTTGCTCGGAGAGCTCGAGGCCTACGCCCGGCCCAAGAGGCGGCGCCGCGCTTCGTGAGCATCTAGACGGGAGGTGTCGCGCGTTTCGGCGGCTAGCCCCAGTGGGCTCCCTTGACGGCCAGGTAGGCACCGAAGCCGTCGAGGAAGGCGGCGGTGATGATCCGTCGGCAGCGGGTTACGAAGCGGTTGGTCCAAGCGAGCACCCGGTCGGAGAGGCCTCGGAACGCAACGGTCATCCCTAGGGGCACCCACACCGGGAGCATCACGACCACGATGACGAGAGCCGTCCCGCCGACGCGGGCAGCTGTACCCACCTTGGCCTCGGCTATGTCCTTCAGGGCCGAAGGAACAGCGCCAGGCTGGTGATGTTGGTCGCCATCAGAACGACCCCGAGCAGGGCGGCCCCTGACAGTCCCTCGTGGCCTGCCTCCGCCGTCGTCTCGTCGGAGGCTTTGCCGGCGCTTTGAGTGCCCCAGAAGCGTGACCTGGCATAGGCAAGGGTCTCGCCGAAGCCGAAGAGGATGAGCAGCATTCCGAGGGAGAAGTCGATTGCAGACCCCAGCGGGGTGGGCCCGGTGCTCGTGTGGCCCACCGAGTGGAACAGACCGAGGATGACCGCTGCGGTCACAACCAGCACGGCCAGGTTTCCCGGCGCCGAACAGGGCCGCTCTCGCGCGGGTGCTTCTTGCCGGTCAGCAACAGCACGACCGTGACGAGGAGGACCGGGCTGATCGCGGCCCCCAATGCCAGCGGGAGGGAGTGGGCTAGCAGGCTACCCATGGGGCGAGGGTGATCGGCGTGTGTGGGCGGTGGGGGGCACGATTTTGTCCTCGGCATCAAGTAGGATGGCCTGAAGCGCGACGACCGGTCGCTTGTGGTGGAGGGCTCTGCAAAATCCCAGGGTGTAGGCCCTATGTCCCGCGTCGCACAACAAGCGCCTCGATGGAGACCGGCAGCTAGCAAGATATGGCCGTGACCCATTACCAGAGACCCGGATGGTTCACCCAGCATGCGTTCAACCCCGTGATCGAAGGCGCGACGCGCCTTGGTCTCAGCATGATGGGTTCTCGCGTGCTGAGGGTGCGGGGAAGGAAGTCGGGAGAGCTGCGCAGCGTGCCGGTCTTTCCGCTGACCTTGAACGGCGATCGCTATCTTGTGGCGCCGCGAGGCCACACGCAGTGGGTTCGCAACCTGAGGGTCGCGGGGGAGGGGGAGTTGGTCAGAGGGCGCCGGGTGGAGACCTTCCGGGCCACCGAGATCGGCGACGCCGACAAGCCACCCATCCTTCGTGCCTACCTCAAGCGATGGAAGT
Organism: uncultured Actinomycetes bacterium; assembly: GCA_963736925.1. Classification (GTDB taxonomy): domain Bacteria; phylum Actinomycetota; class Acidimicrobiia; order Acidimicrobiales; family CAVTQP01; genus CAVTQP01. The sequence continues at coordinate 1,725,358 of CAVTQP010000003.1, read as the reverse complement.
CAGAGGTAGGTACCTTCTTCGGCGGAGTCTCCGCCGACTCCTCCGAAGAGGAGCTTCTCCGGATCGCTCCCGACCATCCGGTCTTTCGCATCTCGTCCTGATCCTGCCGACCATAAGGGAGGGCTCATTGCCGTCTCACCTTGACCGCCGCACCTTCCTCGGCCGGGGGCTTCGGGTGGCCGGGGGGCTCGGGCTCCTCGGGGCCGCACCCGCGGCGCTGTCCGCCTGCGCCGGCACGGGCTCGAGGTCCTCCGCGGGTTCGGGCTCGGCTGTAGGCGTCTCCTCGGCTGCCCCCAAACGCGGCGGGAAGCTGGTCGTGGGCGTGACCAGCGAGACCGACGGCTTCAACCCGGTTACCAGCCGCTGGGCGCAGTCGGGGATCATGTACGCGCGGGCGGTCTTCGACCCCCTGGCGGCCGTCGGCGCCGATGGGTCGGTCAAGCCGTACCTGGCTCGGTCGATCACTCCCAACCAGGACTACTCCGTCTGGACGATCGGGTTGCGTCCAAACGTCTACTTCCACGACGGCGAGCCTTTGAGCGCCGCCGCCGTGAGCCACAACCTCGACATATTCGTGCACGGCCTCAACGGGACCGGCTTGAGCAACGTCAATACCGTCCAGGCGGTCGATGACATGACCGTTTCGGTGACTATGAAGGAACCCTGGGTTCCCTTCCCTCTCTACCTGACCGGTCAGATCGGCTACATGGCCTCACCCAAGATGCTCGCCGATCCGAACGGGTCGCAGCATCCGATCGGGACCGGGCCGTTCGTATTCAAGGAGTGGGTCCCGAGCGACCATTTCACGGCCAACGCGAACAAGACCTACTGGCGGCGCGGTCTGCCCTACCTCGACCAGATCGAGTTTCGCCCCATCTCCGACGACCAGGCGCGAGAGTCAACCCTCAGGTCGGGCGGCATCGACATCATGCAGACCACTGCCACCCAGAGCATCGTCAACCTGCGAAACGACAGCTCCCTTTCGTACATCGACGACCCGCGGAGCACCATCGGCGAGCCTGATGTCAACTTCATCATGCTCAACACCGCCGTGCGCCCCCTCGACGACTCTCGAGTGCGCCGCCGCGCTCGCATATGCCACCGATGCCACGCGGGTCAGCGAAGTCGTCTACACGGGGTCCTGACGCCGGTCAACGGCCCGTTCAGTCCCGGATCGCCCTTCTACACAAACACCGGCTATCCGGCGTACGACTTGTCGAAGGCCAAGGCGCTAGTGGCCTCCTACCGGCGAGACAACGGGCCCATATCGTTCGAGCTGGCGGACACGACCGGCTCTCCGCAAGCGAACCAGCAGAACCAGCTGGTGCAGGCCATGTGGAAGCAGGCCGGCGTGAGCACGCACCTGGCCCAGTACGAGCAGAGCACGTTCATCAACAACTTCCTTTTGGGGAAGTACCAGGCCTACAGCATGAGCCAGTATGCGGCGCCCGACCCCGACGCGAACTACATCTTCTGGCACAGCAAGTACTCGTACCCGGTCGGTCAGCTGGCCATCAACTTCTCGCGCAACAAAGATCCGCAGATAGACGCTGCGCTGGAGCTGGGTCGGACGAGCCCGGAACCGACCACCAGGGCCCAGGCTTACAAGACGGTTTTCAAGCGTCTGGCCGCCGACATTCCCAACGTACGGCTGAGCCGGACAATATGGGCCAACGCCGCCAGGCCGGCGGTGACGAACTTCGCCAACCCGTCGCTGCCTGACAGCTCGCCTGCCCAGGCGTTCGCCGACGGCGACCTCTGGCTAGGCCAGATCTGGTTGCAGCGCTAGCCCCTCCCGCCAACAGCGCCGGCCGGACGAGCCCGGGCCCATACGGTCACCATGACGGAGCTGAACGGTGAGAAGGCTCTCGGCGAGAAGGCTCTCGGCCAAGACGTCATGCGACCAGAACCGGCTGTTCCGCCTCTAGCCACGACTGAGTGCGGGCATAGGCGCTCTCGATGAGCTCAGGCGTGGACCCGAAGTCGAATATCGAGAGCTCGCCGGTTCCGTCGACCGGAACGACCCGAACGTCGATCCGGGACGACACGTCCCTCATGGCTTCGGCTTCGCTCCGGCTAGAGGCGAGTGTCATGGCACGCAGCACCATGTCCTGGGCGCTCTTGGGGACGGACGGGTCGCTCTCGACGACCGTGGGCAGGACGAAGATCGAGGTGGCTCCCAGGGTCTCTGCTTGCTGGACCGGAGCGTCCGCGGCGATCGAGCCGTCCATCAGGAGGCGGCCGTCGATCTCGACCGGCGGAAACACCCCGGGTATGGCGGCGCTGGCCATCAAGGCTTCCAGGGCATTTCCCCTTGACAGCACCACGGCTTCGCCGGTTCTCATGTCGGTGGCCACCACGTGGACCGCGAGGGGAGCCTCCTCCAGGCGATCGAAGCCGAGCTCCGCCCGAAGGAGGAGCGTTCTCAGGCCGAGGGGGTCGAAGAGGTGGTTCCTCCTGCCCATCACCCCCAGCACGACCCTCCTGATGCTGAAAGGGAATACCTCGGATCGGCGGATGGACTCCCAGAGGTCCGCGAGCGTCTCGACGCCCGCCAGATCGGGATGGCCGGCGAGAAAACCGGCGTTTAGAGCCCCCACCGAGCTGCCCATCACGAAGTCCGGGCTCACCCCCGACTCGAGAAGCGCGTAGAGCATCCCCACCTGGACAGCCCCGAGGTTTCCGCCTCCCGAGAGCACGAAAGCAGTCTTCCTTGCCGGGAACGGGACCGCCTCGGCCATCACACCCTCCCATCCGCTCACTCTTAAGCCAACAACTTGAAACTGCTTCGACGGCCGAACGATTCCCGCAGCATCCGATTTTGTCGTCATCAAGAAGGACCGGAGGTGAGGCCGGCTCCGCGTGCCTCCTGCGGACGAGGTAGAACCAGGGGACATGAAGTTGAAGCCAGGAACCGGCTGGGCAGAGACCTTGGCCCGTTGCATCGGCGTCGCGCCGGAGGCCTTCGAGCCCGACGGTTTGCGCAACCTGGTGGGAGGAGAGTGGCAACGGATCGGCACGCCGGGGCGCCATACGACTCCATTGGACGGGACCGAGATCCCCGGGCCGCCGCGGGTGGATCACGGTGACGCCGCCCGGGCCGTCGCTCTTGCCGTAGCCGAGCACGGCCCCTGGGGTGAGGTCGACCTGGACGAACGCCGCCGGCGTGTCAGCCGGGCGGTCGAGGAGATGGAGTTGCAGCGCGACCTCCTCGCCCTGGTGCTCGTCTGGGAGATCGGCAAGCCCTGGCGGCTCGCCCGCGCGGACGTCGACAGGGGCCTCGACGGGGTCCGCTGGTACGTGGACGAGATCGAGCGACAGCTCACGGCGCCGGACGGCTCCGAGCGAAAGCCGCTGTCCGGCCCGGTGAGCAACATCGCCAGCTGGAACTACCCCATGAGCGTGCAGGTCCACGCCGAGCTGGTGCAGCTCCTGGCGGGCAACGCCGTCGTAGCCAAGACACCTAGCCAGGGGGGCTTTCACTGCCTCACGCTCGCCCACGCCATCATGAGGCGGGCGGGCCTGCCGGTGACGCTCCTTTCCGGGGTGGGCGGCCAGCTGGGGGATGCCCTGATACGCGGGGACGGCATAGGCGCGGCTCGCGTTCGTCGGAGGCAGGGCCAACGGGAGGAAGGCGGCCACCTCGCTCGCGGACACCGGTCGCAGGCACATACTGGAGCAGGAGGGCCTCAACGCTTGGGGCATCTGGGACTTCTCCGAATGGGACCTGCTGGCCACCCACCTGAGGAAGGGGTTCGAGTACGCGAAGCAGCGTTGCACCGCCTATCCCCGCTACGTGGTGCAACGCACTCTGTTCGACCGGTTCCTCGCCACCTACCTGCCGGTGGTCCACCAAGTCCGCTTCGGGCATCCGCTTGCCGTCGAGACGGACCACGACCCGCTCCCGGACCTGGACTTCGGCCCTGTCATTCATGCCACGAAGGCGCGCGACCTAGGCGAGCGCCTTGACGAGGCCGTGGCCGGAGGGGGCGTTCCGCTGGTCAGGCGATCCGTACAAGAGGGCTCTTTCCTTGAAGGCCAGGACCGCTCGGCCTACGCGGCGCCCGCTTGCGTGTTGAACCCCCCTTCGAATTGGTCTCTTCATCACGCCGAGCCCTTCGGCCCGCTCGACTCGGTTGTGCTGGTCGACACCGAAGCCGAGCTGTTGGCGGCGATGAACGCGTCAAACGGCTCGCTTGTGGCATCGGTCGCAACAGACGATCACAATTTCGCCGCTCGGATCACCGAGGAGCTGCAGGCGTTCAAGGTCGGCGTCAACAAGCCGCGCTCGCGTGGCGACCGGGAGGAGGTGTTCGGTGGAAAAGGGGCCAGCTGGAAGGGGGCGTTCGTCGGCGGCGACCTATTGGTCCAGGCCGTCACCGTCGGACCCGAAGGGGATCACGAGCGGCTATTCGGGAACTTCCCCTCGTACTCCCTGTACCCTCCCGGTGCGTCCTGATCAGCTCCCCAGGCGGGATCCTGTTCAGCTCCCCAAACGGCTCGTCATCAGGGGTCATCAGCCCCAGGCGGGATTGACCGATGACTCCAACGTGGGGACCTGCCAGCCGGCGGAGGCCTCGCGCATGAGGGTCTCGAGGGTCGTGGGTCCGGAGGCCACCCGCCCTCCCCTCAAAAGGGTGTAGACGAGCGCCTCGATGCTCCTGTCGCTTAGCGAGCCGTTGTGGAAGGCGGTCACGACCGCGGTCTCCCCGGGGAGGTCGACCTTGTCCGGACCGGCGATCGCGTCCGCGAGCGGCAGGATCTCCGTCTGCCTTACGCCGGCGACCGGGCGGGTCAGGAGCGTTCTGAGCCACGGGCCCTGGTCCACGATCGAGCGGAAGAGGGGGGTGGACGGGGTGATGTTGATGCTGGAGACCGCGCCGAGGCCCCGGGCGAAGACACCGAGCGCCCAGCCGCTGGCCACTCCCCAGCCCTCATCGCCCTCGGGGGGGTAGTAGACACGCCCGGGCTCGATCACCGGGCTCACCGATATGAGCTGGTTTACGCGTGGGCTGGGCTTGTCGGCGAGATAGGTCTTGGCCACCAGGGTTCCCTCGGAGACGGCAACGATGCGAACGGGCGCACCGCCGCGGCCAAGGGACTCGACCTGGCGCGCCAGTTTTGAGTCGAGGACGCGGAGGGACTGGTCGGTGTCGGTCGCCGTGTAGGGGAGGGGCCGGTCGCCGGGTCCGAGGCCCCGGTAGGAGAAGTAGCGAGTCGGGTAGCCGCCCAGGTTCGGTGGCGGTGCGCCGCCGTTCCAGTGGGTCCCGAACCCTGCCACCACCAGGACCGGGCCCCCCGAGGCGCTGCGTGTCTGCGGGGGGCCGGCGGAGGACGGATGGGGTGCCTGGGCGCCGAAGCCGGCCGCGGCTCCGGCGATGACCAGCCCGACCAGCCCGACTGCTCCGACCGGAGCCACCAAGGGGGCCCTCCGGAGGCGAGGGGCCTGGACGAGACCGGAGACGACGGCCCGCCACGCGATCGCGTTGAGCAGGCCGCCGACCCCGGCGAGCAACACCGCCACCGCCGGGGGCGCGGCGACGATCAGCGCACCGAGGATCGTCGAGCGCGACGAAGGTGGCGAGGATCCAGCCCACCGACGCCACCGTCGGCAGCCTCCGCCACCACGCCTCCGTCACCGGGCCGTGGTGGATCAGGGCCGCTACAGCGATCGCTGGAGGGATCGCCACGATGAACAACCAGGAGATCGGGGTGACCGCAAGGCCGAAGAGGACGGTTATCCAAGGCGAGAGGGCGATCACCGCGACGACCGTGAAGACCGCGCTCCGCCCTAGCGCTGCCAGAGGGGCCGGCCGCGGCCGGTCGGCAGGCCACGCCTGGAGGACTATCAAGGTGTCCAGGCCGGAGCGGAAGGCCAGGAGGACGAACAGCTCGCCGGCGAAGCTCCACCACGAGTCGTGGTAGACGGCGAGCCAGCGCAAGTCGTGGAAGGCTCCGAAGGGAGCGGGCGCGGTCACCTGCGGGGCCAGTGAGAGCGTGGAGCGGGGGGCGAGCGACACGAGAAGGAGCGCCTCCACCACCGTCGGTACCACGCAGGACGCCAACAGCCCGAGACGGGGCCTTCCCCTTGCCCGCGACCAGGATCCTCCCAGTCCTCTCACTCGTCGGCCGCCCCTTCCACCTCGCCGGAGAGGCGCCGGGCCAGCCCATCGGCTTCGGCCGGCGTGACGCCGGCGCGCGCAGCGAGCCAGCAGGAGATCGGAGCCGCCGTGCGCTCAGAGGCGTGTGCCGCGATTCCCGCCAACGCGAGCAGCTGCTCGACCTCGACGTCGGAGGGAGGATCGACCCCGAGACCGGCGGCATATCGCCTGATCCATTCAACGGCGCTGACGCTCATCGAGCCACCCGGTCGCTATTGATCATCGACCAGCGTACCGACGAGGTCCCCAGGTGGTCCGGGCCGGCCCTATTGTGCGTCCTCACGCCGTGCGTTTTCGCATTTTGCGTCACCGCACGACTCGGCTTGCGTCTTCTCACGACGGCCGGGATGGCCGGGAGGGACTTGGACAGGGACACCGTGGTAGCCGGGATAAAGGTGGGGACCGCCTCGTGGACGGACAAGACCTTGTTGGACTCTGGATGGTATCCCGCCGAGGCGAACAACCCCGAGAAGCGTCTGCGTTACTACGCGGGGCGTTTTCCGCTCGTGGAAGTGGATTCGACCTACTACGGGCTCCCGGCAGAGCGTACGGTTCGGACCTGGGCCGATCGGACACCCGAGGGCTTCACCTGGAACGTGAAGGCGTTCTCATTGCTCACCGGGCACCCGACCAAGGCCACTGGCCTGCCCAAGGACCTGAGACCCACGGATCTAGCCCCCGGCAAGAACCTCTACCGCAAGGATGTGCCGTCCGATGTGGCAGATCGTGTCTGGGTGCGCTTCCTGTCCGCCCTCCGCCCCCTGGCCGAGACGGGAAAGCTGGGCGCCGTCCTTTTCCAGTTCCCTCTTTGGTTCCCCATCGGGAAGGCGAACAAGTCGTACATCCTCGAGTGCAAGGCCCGATGTGACCCGTACGAGGTCTGTGTTGAGTTTCGCAACCACACATGGCTCAGCGACGAGAACCAGGAAGAGACGATCGACTTCCTCACGGCCCATGCTGTCCCGTTCGTGTGTGTCGACATGCCTCAGGGGTATGCCTCGTCGGTGCCCCCCGTGCTCGCCGCCACCGCCGACTTGAGCGTCGTGCGCTTCCACGGCCATTCCAAGGGCTGGGACAGTAAGGACATACACGAGCGTTTTGGCTACCGCTACAGCAAAGATGAGCTGAGGGAGTGGGCGCCTCGTATCGCCCGTCTCGCCCAGCATGCGAGGCAGACCCATGTGATCATGAACAACTGCTACGGCGACTACGCCCAAGCCAACGCTCTCGAGCTGTCACGCCTCTTGGGGGCCTGAGTACTGCTACAAAGAGGCTGAGGACTGCTACAAAGAGAGGCCCCGCTCGGTAAGCTGCTTCGTGTTCTGGGAGCAAGGAGCTTCGTTTGGCTGTAGAGACGCGAGGGCGCGTGCGGATCGAGGACGGTGCCAAGCGGGTGCGTACCTATGTGGGGGGGATGGCGGTGGCGGACACGACGAGTCCCAAGCTGGTGTGGGAGGTTCCGTACTTTCCTACCTACTACTTCCCTCTCGAGGACGTCAGGTCTGAGTACCTCGTCCCGACTGGGCAGACCGAGCAGTCACCGAGCCGTGGGCAAGCCCGGTACTTCGATGTGAAGGTCGGCGAGCGAATCGTCCCTGGCGGGGCCTTGCACTACCCTGATTCGCCTCTAGAGGCCTTGCGCACGTTGGTCAGGTTCGACTGGGACGGAATGGACGCTTGGTTCGAGGAGGACGAGGAGGTCTACGTTCACCCCCGTGACCCTCATACCCGGGTGGACATCCTGTCCAGCTCTCGGCACGTCGAGGTGCGGCTGAACGGGGTCGAGGTCGCAGGCTCGTCCACGCCCCGCCTCCTTTTCGAGACCGGCCTTCCGGTCCGTTACTACCTTCCGCTCGTGGATGCCCGGCTGGACCTGCTCAAGCCCTCTTCGAGCGCGTCGCGCTGTCCTTACAAGGGGACAGCTTCCTACTGGTCGCTCGAGGTCGGCGGTCAGCTCGTCGAGGACATAGCCTGGACGTACAGGGCTCCGTTTCCTGAAAGCGTCAAGATCGCAGGCTTGATCGCTTTCTACAACGAACGTGTCGATCTGTATGTGGACGGTGTGCTGCAACAGCGTCCTCGCTCCAAGTTCTCGTGAACGAGCTCCCTGCAGTCGCCGCGCCGTGCCATGATCTCTTCCTCGCTGCGCGGGAGGGAACCCAGTGAGGGCAGCAGTGCTCGTCGAGTGCAACCGTCCGTTGGAGGTGGAGGATCTGACTCCTGCACCTCTCGGTGCGAGGGACGCAAGGGTTCGGGTCGAGGCAAGCGGTGTCTGCCACTCGGATCTGACCATAGCCACCGGGGGAGTGCCGATGCCCCCGCCCGTGATCCTCGGCCACGAAGGGACCGGGACGGTGGTCGAGGTGGGTCCCGAGGTTTCCAGGGTGCGGCCCGGCGACCGTGTCATCAGCTCCTTCGTTCCTACGTGCGGCGACTGCTGGTTCTGCATGCATGACCAATCGCACCTGTGCCGCCGGATGGGGGAGCTCATGATGGGAACAAAGGCCACTCGCTCGGACGGCTCTTCTGTCTACGGCATGACCGGCCTCGGCACGTTCGCGGACGAGATGAGCGCCGAGGAGTCCATGCTGATCAAGGTGGATACCGATCTCCCGAGTGAGCAGCTGGCCCTGATCGGCTGCGGGGTGACGACAGGCGTGGGGGCGGCTCTCAACACGGCAAGGGTCGAACCGGGGTCGAGCGTCGCCGTCATCGGATGCGGTGGTGTCGGGCAGTCAGTGATCCAGGGAGCACGGATAGCGGGAGCTTCGCGGATCTTCGCCGTCGATCCCGTTGAGATGAAGCGCGCCACGGCCGCCGAGCTCGGTGCCACGGACCGCATCGATCCCGCCGTCAGTGATCCGGTCGCCCAGGTGCGCGATGCGACGGATGGAAGGGGGTCGGATTACGCCTTCGAGGTGATCGGGCTTCCAGAGACCATCCTTCAGGCCTTCAACACGGCACGTGTCGGAGGGACCGTGGTGATAGTGGGTATGCCCCGTGTGGACGCGACTGTCACGTTCCCGGCCGTCCAGCTGTTCAGCGACGAGAAGAAGATGCTGGGTTGCTTCTACGGCTCCGCCCGGGTGAGGCGGGACTTTCCTCGCTTCGTGAGCCTGGCCGAAACCGGACGCCTGGACATCGACTCGATCGTGTCGAGGCGGATACGGCTCGACGAGGTGAACGACGCCTTCAGGGCCATGGAGGCCGGCGAGGTCATTCGAAGCGTGATCGTGTAGGAGGGTTCGAGCCTTGGGTGTCAACCAGCGCCAGCAGATCAAGATGACAGAAGATGAGGTGGGAGACTTCCTCAAAGGACGCCACTCCATGTCCATGGCGACAGTCGGGCCCGACGGACGGATACACCTGGTGGCGATGTGGTACGGGTTCCTGGAACGCGCTTTGGCGGTCGAGACCAAGGCCAAGAGCCAAAAGGTGCAGAACCTCCGGCGCGATCCCCGCGTCACGGTGATGGTGGAGGCCGGTGACTACTACGAAGAGCTCAAAGGCGTGGAGTTGGTAGGGGAGGCCGAGATCGTCACCGAGACGGATCGTATGTGGGAGCTTGGAGTGAGCGTCTTCGAGCGTTATCAGAGGCCCTACGACGAGAGCATGCGGCCTTTCGTCGAGACAATGCTTCACAACCGGGTGGTCATCAAGGTTAACGCGCGGAAGGTCGTGACTTGGGACCACTCCAAGCTGGGCCTTCCCAGCACGCGTCCCGCGCATGCCTAGGGCGGCGCCCGTCGGGAGAGAGCACGTGTCTTCTTCGGCGATGAGTCGTTGACGGATTTCCACTAGCAGAGATGTCCACCTTCATCACTCGACTTCGGCCCACGGGTGGTGGCCTCCGTCTTGCCGTCAAGGACCTCATAGACCTTGCGGGCCTGCCGACCACAGCCGCCAGCAAGGCCGTGGCGGAGAACGCCGAGCCTGCCGGGACCGATGCGCTGTGCATGTCGGGTGCCCGGGAAAGGGAGAGAGCGGGGACTCTCCGGATCGTGGGCAAGGCGAACCTGCACGAGCTGGCCTTCGGGGCCACGGGCAAGAACGGGGCCTTCGGCACGCCTGTCAATCCCCTGGATCCCAAGCTCGTGCCCGGGGGCTCCTCGAGCGGTTCGGCCGTGGCAGTGGCAACCGGCGAGGCAGACGTGGCTTACGGAAGCGACACCGGCGGCTCGGTTCGGATCCCTTCTGCGTGTTGCGGGACCGCAGGGCTCAAGACCACCCACGGCAGGGTCTCCGTGCAAGGGGTGTTCCCACTCGCCCCAAGCCTGGACACGATCGGTCCCATGGCAAGGGACGTCTCGGGGCTCGTCGAGGGCATGAGGCTACTGGAACCCGGCTTCGCCACGTCGAGCTCCCCTCCGACCGTCATAGGCCGGTTCCGTCCATGTGACGTCGATCCCGAGATCGATTCGTCGCTGGACCTGGCTCTGGCATCGAGCGAGCTCGATGTGGTGGAGGTGGCTCTCCCCGGCTGGAGCGCCGCATTCGCCGCGGGGGGCACGGTGATCCTCGGGGAGGCGTGGCGCGGCCTCGGAGGGCTCTTGGAGCGGAGAGAGCTGCTCGGCCGCGATGTTGCAGGCCGGATCGATCAAGGCCGGACCGTAGGCCAGGCCTCCTTGGACCAGGCCGGGTCCGCTCTGGCATCGTGGCGCTCCGAGCTAGAGGAGGTCCTTTCGGAGGTGGGCGCCATCGCGCTTCCTGCGATGGCGATCTTCCCCCCTCGGCTCGACGGGGCGGATGACGCCGCGCTTACCGCGTGCACCATGCCGGTCAACGCGGCCGGCACGCCGGCCGTTGTGCTGCCGGTGCCCACCTCGGGGCCGATGCCCGCGAGCCTCCAGCTGGTGGGTCCCCATGGAAGTGAAGAGTCCCTCCTGGCACTGGCCGGGCGAGTCGAAGCGGCGGTGTCCTAGTCCCGGAGCGGGCCCCGTACAAGATCACGGCTCGAACCGGGATCAGCCCAGAACAAGATCAGGGTTCGAACCGGGACCCGGAGCAACAAGCTCAGGGCTCGAACCGGGATCGGGGGCGTCGATGTAGAGGGCCGAGGTGAAGCCCTGGGAACCAGCCTCGAGAACCCAGGTAGAACCCTTGGCGCACGGGGGATCGCGAGGCACGTCGAGGCCCTCTTGGCCGTTGAGGCCATGGAGGACTTCGGGAATGACGTCGCCGTGGGTGCACAGCACCGCCGAGGCGCCTGCCTCCTGCCGGACCAGCATGAGGGTGTCGGAGATGCTGCCTTCGGCCAGGGCGTGGTGCGTCTCGACCGGCAGGCTCAACTTGGCAGCCAGCGGCTCGACCGTCTGCACGCATCGCAGCGAAGGGCTGGAGAGGACCCTTGTCGGCGAGTAGCGCCCCACCACGCCCACGAGGGCTCTTGCTTGGGTCCGTCCCGCCTTGGTCAAGGGACGGGCGAGATCATCGCCCTCCCAACGCTGACGGGACTTGGCACGGGCATGACGGACCAACAACACGGGCATGGCGTCAGTCCGAAGGATTTGCAGCGGTCACGTCTTGTCGAACCTCCTCGCTCGCTACGGCGCCGCCTTTGTTCGGGGTACCGAACGGTGGCCACCAAGGTGGTGAGACGGCCCCGTCGATGGACGCGGGGTCCACTGGGCGCCGTGTCGTGGAGGCTTCGTACACGGCGAAGCAGAGTTGGAGCACCTTGATCGCCAGCTCGCCGGTCATGTCCGGCTGCGACCCGTTGATCAGAGAGTCCACGAAATGCCGTGCCGACCCTCTGAAGCCCGACGCCCAGTCGGCGTCGATCGAGGTGAAGGACGTGGTGGTTCCGTCCGGCCGGTAGAGGATCACCGCGGGCAGGTCGAGGAGCTTTCCCGTGTACCTCGTCACCCATATGAACCCGTCGGTGCCCTGGATCTCGAAGAACTCGTCCGCACCGAAGTAGTCCGTGCGGACGTACATCCGTGGCGCGTAGGTGACCTCCATCATGCCGAGAAGGTCCGGCCGCTCGTACTCCCAGATCGCTGCCGTTGGAGCTTCGAAGAAGAGAGGGGCTTGGCGGACTATCGCCTGTACGCTCCGGATGTCCTGGTCCACGAGCCACAAGGCGGCGGCGTACTTGTGAACGACGTCGTCGAAAAGATGGCCGCCCGGGCTCTGCTCGTTGAAGCGCCATCCGTATCCCTCGGGTTCCAGGTTGGTCTGGAAGTCCGAGTTGCACCAGCCCACGACGGTCTTGATTCGCACCATGGTCGGATCGCCGATGGCGCCTTGGGCGATGAGCTCCTTGGCCTTCATCAAAGGAGGGTAGTGGACGGCGCACTCACTTATGCGAAATCGAACTCCAGCCTTGCCAACGGCCTCCATCATGTTGCGTGCCTCCGCGACGGAGTTGGCCATCGGCTTTTGGCAGGAGATGTGCTTTCCGGCCTCGGCTGCCGCGATCACGTGATCATGATGCATGTGGGTAGGTGTGAGGATCTCCACGGCGTCGACGTCGTCCGACGCCAGCATCTCGTCCAGGTCGGTATACGTCGTGGGCACACCCCAACGGTCGGCCATCGCCTCGACCTTGGCCTTGCGCAGATCGCACAAGGCCACGACCTCACAGAGCTCGTGATCGAGGTAGCCCATCACGTTGATCGGGGCGATGTTCCCTATTCCTGCGATTCCGATTCGAACACGATCCACGGCGGCCGAACGTAGGTTTCGAAATATGACCGCGTCAAAAGGCTCAGCGGCCCGGTTCACCTGAAGGAAAGGGAAAGGCCAAAATCGCCCGCCGGGTCTGTCCACCAGCGCGCCAGCTCCAACCCTGCGTCCGCCAGCTCGGCTTCCACGCCCGAGCGGTGGAACTTGGAGCTGATCTCCGTTCGCATCTCCTCGCCCCGAGAGAAACCGACCTCGAGATCGACGGCCGGAACACCCACCCGGTGGTCGCGAAGCGACCTGAGTCTCATCTCGATCCATTCGGCAACGGGGTCGAAGCGGGCGACATGAGCGAAGTTGTCGAGATCGAAGTCCGCCCCGAGCTCCCGGTTCAACACGTTCAAGAGGTTTAGGTTGAAATCTGCCGTCACACCCCGCGCGTCGTCGTAGGCGGCCTCGAGGCGGGTGGTGTCCTTCACCAGGTCGGTGCCGAGCAGGAACGAGTCTCCAGGCTTGAGCAGCGAGGCCAGCTCACCGAGGAACCTGGCGCGCTTCGCCGGCGGGAAGTTGCCTATGGTCCCACCGAGGAACACCACCAGGCGACGCCCGTCGCTCGGCAAGGTTCCCAGGTGACGGTCGAAGTCGCCTACCACCGCGTGCACACCGATCCCTGGGTACTCGAGGGCGATGGCCTCCGAGGACGCTCGCAAGGCGGCCTCGCTGACGTCGAAGGTGACGAACTTCGAGAGCCGGCCGTGGATGAAGGCCTCCAGTAACAGGCGCGTCTTGGTGGAGCTCCCGGAGCCCAGCTCTATCAGAGTCTCGGCACCTGTGAGCGCCGGGATGTCGACAGCGTGCTCCGAGAGAATCTCCGTCTCACAACGTGAGGGGTAGTACTCGGGCAACCGGGTTATCTCTTCGAAGAGGGCCGATCCGCGTTCGTCGTAGAACCACTTGGGCGAGAGCTCCTTCGGGCGAGAGGTGAGACCGGTCAACGCCTCGTCGCGCAGGGCGGCCCGGAGGGAGTCCTCGCCCAGGTGGACCTCGATGTGTGGCCGACGGGGAATGGTCATCTCGGGGCCCTGTGGTGCCTGCGTCTCAGGCGTCCCTCGCGCAGCGGAAGCCGGCGAATATCTGCCGCCGTATCGGGAAGTCCCAGTTCCGAAATGTGGCTCTTACCGCCGTCGGGTGGGTGGCCCACGAGCCCCCGCGCAGGACCTTGTACTCATCCCCGAAGAAGACTTCGGAGTACTCACGGTAGGGAAACGACGCGAATCCCGGGTAAGGGAGGAAGGTGGAAGCCGTCCATTCCCAGACGTCGCCCAACATCTGGTGGCAGCCCCAGGGGCTCACGCCTTCGGGATATGCACCGATCGGCGCCGGTCCGAGGTGGCGCTGGCCCAGGTTGGCCACGGCGGGGCCGGGGTTGTCGTCGCCCCAGGGATACCGCATCTTGACGCCCTCCGACGTCCACGACGCGGCCTTCTCCCACTCGCCCTCCGAAGGGAGCCGCTTGCCTGCCCACCTGGCGTAAGCGTCGGCCTCGTACCAGCAGACGTGTTGCACAGGCTGGTCGGGGGCCAGAGGTTCCCACGTTCCGAAGCGCCGAACCGACCAGGACCCGGCACCTTCTGGTCGCCAGTACGCGGGGTGGGCAATACGCTCCTTGTGCTTCCACTCCCAACCGGCACCGGTCCACAAGCCGGCCTCGTCGTAACCGCCCTCTCTCATGAACGCCAGGTACTCCCCATTGGTGACCGGTACGGTGTCGATCCAGTAGGGGGCCAGCTCGACCGCATGGGACGGCCGCTCGTTGTCGTAGGCCCAAGGCTCGGTGTCGGTCCCCATCGCGAAGCTCCCGCCATCCACGAGGACCTCTCTTGCTTCGGGCGCGGAGCCGGGCGGGAGTGGCTGAGCCCGAGGCTGCGTTCCGATCGTCGTGGAGAGCTGGACGGTGGCGAGCATGGTCTCGTCGTGTTGATGCTCGTGCTGTGCGACCATCCCGTAGACGAAGCCATCGGCGAGCAGCCTGTCGCGCCGTCCTGCGGGCTCGGCCTCGCCGCGGACCCCGTCCAGAGGCGGCAGCTCGGATCGGTCCAAGAGGTCCAGCACCCTGCCCCTGACCGTTGCCACGTACGACCGCGCCTGGGCGGGTGGGAGCATGTCGAGCGAGGGCCGGTCGGCCCTGGGGTGGCGGAAGGCGTTGTAGATGTCGTCGTATTCCGGTCGGACCGGTTCGCCGCCCAGGCTACGCAGCAACCACAGCTCCTCGTAGTTGCCCACGTGTGCCAGGTCCCACGCCAGGGGCGACATGAGCGGCGAGTGCTGCTTGACGAGCTGCTGGTCGGGGATCGGCGACAACAGGTCAATAGACCTCTTGCGCGCAGTTTCGAGCTCCTGGCCGACGACCTCCTTCAAGTCCACGATGGCACCCGCGAGGCCCCGACCGGCAACAGGTGACCCGCGCTCGTCCAGTCGTCGAGAAGATCGTCCGCGGGGCACCGGTTGTTTCGCACGTACCTCTCGTCGTAGGCGGCCACCAGCTCGGCCGTTTCGGCGTCCACGGTGATTCTGGGCAGTGCCTCCCGGACCGCGGCGAAGCACACCCTCGCCGCCTCCGCGAGAGCCGGGTGCTCGAGACCCTCGCGAGAAGCCTCACCCCACATGTCGCTGACGCCGACTGTGGCGCGCCGTGCCTCGTCTGCTGCCACGGGGTCGTCGAGCAGGCAGGCGATCACGGCCACCGGCACCCGCCACCACGGGTCGGGAAGCGCGTCGACGAACCTCAGCTCGAGCCTTCCTTGTGGGCGTATCGGCGGGAACAGGGTGGTCAGGTGATACCGGAAGTCATCGGCCGTGGGGCATCCCAGCTCGTGGCCGCAGACCATCCAGTCGCGAAACGGAAGGTCCTCCCGGAGCGGGACGAAGTTCTCTTCGCTCGCACGTATGAACATGACCCGGGCGTCGAGCGCGTACTCCAACCAATCCTCGACAGGCCCCCGTCCCTTGAAAACGGGCGCGGTACGGGAGGGGTCGATCTCCCACCAGTTGGAGAGCCGCGTCGAGCAGGAACCGGAGGGGAGCCCGCCGGCGAAGGGCGAGTGCGCGAAGGCCGCAGAGAGCGTCGGCCCTATTGCGTGCACGAGTTGCCACCGACCGTCACGGGTCGAGGAGCTGCCGACGTCCAGGTTCACGTGGACGGCCGCCGTGTCGCACATCATCATGCCACCGGCTGCCCCTCCCGCGGTGAAGTAGTCGTGCATGGCGCGGTACCTCGGAGTGTCGACGAGCACCCGCGGGGTGTGAACCGGGTTGAGGCCGATGCCCAGGATTCCGATCCCGGCGGGCGACAGAGCGTCCCGCACCGATCCCGTGTCCCGCGACAGCACATTGCAGGCGGCGCCCACGTCCGGCAACGGGAGGGAGCTCAGCTCCAGCTGGCCTCCCGGCTCGAATGTGAGCTTGGTTCCGCTGTCCAGCGTGTCACAGGAACCCAAGGCCTCGCGGACGCGTGCCGGGTCGACCTCGCTGCCGTCGGAGGAGACGAGCAGCCATTCCAGCTCGACCCCGACCCGCGCCCCGTCGACCTCCGGGAAGCACTCCGCTCCCACGATTCGCTCAACGACGTCGAGGCCCAGTACGGGCCTGGGACTCGGCACGATCTTCAAAGCATAGCTAGCCCCGTCCGGCCCCCGTTCCCAGATCTTTGCCCGGAGCCAGCTTGAAGCGGTCAGTGCCGTCCTCACCCTGGGTGGGTGGCTCTGGGCTCGAGGGATGGTCCTCGCGGTCGCGTTCGCCATCCCCGGTCGATCCGGGAGGGCGGAGGGGCCCTGGCAGCGCCTCCTCCGCCGAGGCTTTCAGCCTGGCCTCGTTTCGCCGCGCCAGGTAGAAGCCGGCGAGGACCCCCATTACCCCGAGCGCGCCGAACGTGTAGTCCAGAGGCTTGTTGACCTTGTCGATCGTGGTCCCTAAGGCGTACGCGGCCCAGCCCCAGGCCGCGGCCCAGACGATGCCTCCCGCGGCGTTGAACATCAAGAAGCGTCGCCACTGCATGCGGTTGGTGCCGGCGAGAAAGGCGGCGTAGGTCCGCAGGATGGAGACGAACCGCCCGAAGAAGACGACCTTCCCTCCGTGACGCAGGAACAGGTACTGGCCCACCTTCAGCCGGGACTCGTCGAGACGGATGTACCTCCCGTACCGCCTGAGCAGGCGGTAACCGCCCTTGTCGCCGATCCAGTAGCCGATGTTGTCACCGATGACAGCGCCGGCCGTCGCGGCCGCGACGATCCCGATGATCGACAGGCGCTGGGTGTGTCCGGCGTAGATGCCGGCGGTTATCAACATGGTCTCACCGGGGAACGGCACACCGAGACTCTCGATGCCCACGAAGCAGAACACCGCCGCGTAACCGAAGGTCGACAGCAGATGCTCGAGGTTCATCGTCAGGTGGGCCCTGAAGGCTCCTGCCCCACTCCGGTGGCCACACGGCCGGGCGTCCCCGTCGCCTCTGTCAGGTAGAAACGGGCCGGATCGCGCCCCTCGCGGCGGACCCGATCGTGGTTCTCCAATAGGACCAGGTGCGCAAGGGTCTCCCCGTTTGCCGCCCGCTGCATGAAGGGGGGGATCTCGTCCCACGCTCTCGACCAGCTGAGGCCGATAGTGATCTGCCACGCGGTGCTTCCCGGGTTGTTCGAGAGCGCTCGCTCTATCTCCACGAGGCGATCGGTGTGGTGGGCGATGATCTCGTCCACGCGGGAGTCAAGTCCTGCGAACCGGTACTCGTGGGCGGGGAGTACCTCCTCGGCGTCCATGTTCCGGACGCGCAGCAGCGATTCGAGGAAGTCCCCGAGCGGGTTGGCGTGTTGCTGGCTGTGGACCGAGACGTTGGGGGTGATGCGAGGCAGTATGTGGTCGCCGGACAGCAGCAGCCGGCGCTCGTCGCTGTAGAAGCAGACATGACCCGGAGAGTGCCCGGGAGTCCATACGGCTTCGAGATCCCATCCGGGAAGCTGCGGCCTGCCTCCGTCTTCGAACAAGACATCGGGCTCGGCCATGTTCACCTGTGAGCGCAGCGCCATGGACGCCATCTTCAGGTCGGGGAGCCTGGTCTCCGGAACCCCCGAGTCGGCCATGAGGCCGTTCATCTGGGTCAGGAGCTCGTCGGTGTCTATGTAGCGCGCCTGGAGCATCTGCGCGTCGGCCGGGTGGAGTCCGATCCAGGCACCGGACGCCTCCCTCACCCGGCCCGCCAGCCCGTAGTGGTCGGGATGGATATGGGTGACCAGCACTGCCCGGACGTCTGCGATGCTGCCCCCCGCCTCGGCGATGCCCTCGTTGAGGGTGCGCCACGCAGCGTCCGTGTCCCAGCCCGCGTCGACTATTGCCACGCCGTCGTCGAGCTCCAGCGCGTAGACCAACACGTAACGGAGGGGATTGTCCGGGATGGGAACGGGGATCGACCAGAGGCCCGGGCGCACCTTCTCGACGGGAGGATCGACGCTCTCGTCCCAAGCCTGCTTCTGGAGGACGCCCGTGACCTCGATCATCAAACCACGGTAGGCAACCCCGGGGCACGGTTGCCACATTGGCCTGGTGGACGGGAGCGCGGGGTGGCACTGGCGATGGCGCCGGGGCTGATGGCGGGCTCGGGAGGAAAGGCGAGGTGGTTCGAGAGGCTTTAGGCTGTCCCGGACTCGGCGCAGTGAGGTGTGAACATCGGTGTCGGCGCAGTGGCGTGAGCGCTAGGCGTGGTCAATAGGGGGTAAGAGGAGGCGGGATGCTCTGCGGCTTTCGGATGACAGCGACGGGGGAGCTGGTGCGTCCGTGAAGGGCGTGCTCCTGGCCGGAGGCAGCGGGACCAGGTTGCATCCTCTGACCCAGATCACCAACAAGCATCTGCTTCCGATCTACGACCGGCCCATGGTGACCTACGCGATCGAAGCGCTCGTCCAGGCCGGGATCGACGAGATCATGCTCGTCACCGGGGGAACGCACGCAGGCGAGTTCCTGCGCCTGCTCGGCAACGGGCATGAGCACGGCATTCACCGGCTCTGCTACGCCTACCAGGAGAAGCCCGGTGGCATAGCCGAAGCGCTCGGCCTGGCAGAGCGCTTCGCCGGCGGTGACCGGGTGCTGGTCATGTTGGCGGACAACATCGTGGAGAGCTCCATCCGTTTCACCGTCGAGAGCTTCGAAGAGCAGCAAAAGGGCGCCAGGATCGTCCTGTCCCGGGTCGCAGAGCCCGAGCACCTGAGGCACCTGGGGGTCCCGGAGCTCGACGGGGAGGGCAGGGTCGTGAGGATCCTGGAGAAGCCCAGGGATCCACCGAGCCCGTACTGCGTGACCGGTATCTACCTCTATGACTCGCGGGTCTTCGACGTGATCCCGACCCTGATCCCCTCGGGGAGAGGGGAGCTGGAGATAACCGACGTGAACAACTGGTTCATAGGGGAGGGAACCATGGAGTACGACGTGCTCGAAGGCTTCTGGGGAGATGCGGGGGAGTCGATCGACGCGTACTACTCGGTGAACGACTTCGTGCGCGGCCACGGCGCGAACAAGGGCTGACCCATAGGGCGATGCGGTCCCATACGGCGATGCGGTCTACGGCGGCCGCTCCTTTATGAAGCTTCCCGTTATGCCTCCGGTGTCGCCGATGCTCGCGAAGACGTCGGCCACCCTCCCTACGGGCGGACAGATGCTCTACGAGCCAAAATGGGACGGGTTTCGCACCATCGTGTTCAGGGACCGAGACGAGGTGGAGCTGGGGAGTCGCAACGAGCGGCCGCTAACCCGCTACTTCCCCGAACTCGCCTCTCCCATTCGGGCATCACTGCCCGATCGCTGCGTGGTGGACGGCGAGATCATCATCGTCGGAGAGGGGACGCTGGACTTCGATGCGCTCTTGCAGCGCATACACCCCGCCGAGTCGCGCATACGGCGGCTGGCCGGTGAGACACCCGCCTCCTTCGTAGCCTTCGACATACTGGCCTCAGGTGAGAGTGATCTTCGTCGCGAGCCCCTGGCAGAGCGTCGGCACCTGCTCGAGCGGGGGCTCGGCCGGGCCGAACCCCCTGTCTACCTGACCCCCGCGACCACTGACCGGGAGCTCGCAGGCGAGTGGTTCGAGCGCTTCGAAGGGGCCGGGCTCGACGGGGTGGTGGCCAAGGGCCTCGGGAGTGCCTATCTGGAAGGCGAGCGGACGATGGTCAAGGTCAAGCACGTCCGCACCGCCGACTGCGTCGTGGGCGGCTTTCGGTGGCACAAGCAGGGAGGGGTGGTCGGATCGCTGCTGCTGGGTCTCTTCGACGACCGCGGTGTGTTGCACCACGTAGGGGTCACCTCGTCGTTCAACATGGCCCGGCGCCGGGAGCTGGTGAACGAGCTGCAGCCCTACCGTCTGGCGGAGGGAACACGGCATCCCTGGGGAGACGGCGTAGGAGGCGATGGTGGTGGAGGCGAGACTGGGGTAGGCGATGGCGGGAGCCCGGAGGCGACCACCGGCAGGCGCCCGGGTGGCCAGAGCCGCTGGACCGCGAACCGGGACCTCAGCTGGCAGCCTCTCGCGCCTCAGCTGGTGTGCGAGGTCGCTTACGGTCAGCTACAGGGGGACCGCTTCCGTCATGCGGTGACCTTCAAGCGGTGGCGGCCGGACAGGGAGGCGGCCAGCTGTACGTACTCCCAGCTGGAGGTGCCCGCGGAGTACGACTTCGAGCGGCTGGCCGACGAAGCCAAAGCCCGTCGTTCCTGACCCGGCTGCGTTCGAGCCTTGTGCCTGAGCCAGCGTTCCTGACCCGGCCGCCTCAAGCCTTGGGCCGGGACCGCCTGGGCTCGCCGGGTTGCTTGGGGAAATGCGGAGGCCACGGCGCGTCGCCCAGGCCTTCCGCCTCGTCTCGTGCCGCGAGCTCCAGCATCGCCTCGAGGGAGTGGGAGGTCCCGTCCATTTCGGCGTCGGCGTCCAAGCCCGCGGCCCATCGCGCCGGCACCGTGGACATGTTGAGCTCCGCCGGCTCAACGTCGGCAACCTCGTTCCAAAAGAGGGGACAGGACACCAAGGCGGCTGGATTGGCCCTTACCGAGTAGGCGGAGGCGACCGTCCTGTCCCTCGCGTTCTGGTTGTAGTCGATGAAGACTCTCTCGCCTCTGTCCTGCTTCCACCATGCCGAGGTGGCCTGAGACGGCATTTGTCGCTCCACGGCGCGTGCGAGGGCGAGGGCGGCCCGCCGGACCTCGGTGAAGCCCCACCGGCGCTCGATCCTCACGTTGATATGAAGGCCCCTCGAGCCGGACGTCTTGGGGAAGCCCACCAGACCGTGCTCGGCGAGTGTGTCGCCCGTTACCAGCGCCACTTCTCTGAGGGTCTCGAGCTTCACCCCGGGCTGGGGGTCGAGATCCACCCTCAGCTCGTCGGGTTGATCGAGGTCGTCATCTCGGACCGGCCAGGGGTTCAGGTCCAGACAACCGAGATTGGCCGCCCAAACGACGTGGGCGACGTCGGTCGGGCAGAGCTCCTCGGCCTGGCGTCCGCTCGGGAACTTCACGACGGTCGTGGAGAGCCACTCCGGCCTGGAGGAAGGCACCCTCTTTTGGAAGAACGACTTCCCCTGAGCTCCATCCGGAAAGCGCTTCAGGACCGTGGGCCTGCGATAGACACCGCGCAAGGCCCCCTCACCGACAGACACGTAGTACTTCACCAGGTCGAGCTTGGTCTCCTTGCGGTCTTTGAAAAAGACCTTGTCGGGATTGCTCACCTTCAGCGTTCGCCCGGCCACCTCGATCTGGACCGAGTCGTCTCTCACTGGATCGTCTCTCTCACGGCGGGGCACAAGCGAAGAGATTTGGGCGGACGCTCACCAGGTGTTCCAATGCGTGAGACCGGAGGCCGGCAACCGGGACGCCGCCTTGAAACGGGTCCCCTTCGAGTAAGCCACCGG
Organism: uncultured Actinomycetes bacterium; assembly: GCA_963736925.1. Classification (GTDB taxonomy): domain Bacteria; phylum Actinomycetota; class Acidimicrobiia; order Acidimicrobiales; family CAVTQP01; genus CAVTQP01. The sequence goes on along the minus strand of CAVTQP010000003.1, from coordinate 1,703,640 downwards.
GACGAGTCCGGCTTGTGTGTAGCCGTCGTAGGGGAGGTCGAGGATCTCGGCCGCTTCCTTCTCGAACGCCATGTGGAGAGTGGTCCATGCCGTACCCAGACCGCGTAGCCGAGCCGCCAGCATGAAGCTCCAAACTGCGGGGAGTATCGAGCCCCAGTAGCTGGCCTGTATGAGGACCGGGAGGCCGTTCTCGGGCATGCGTCCCTCGTTGCACGGAACGACGAGAACAGGGACCTCGTGCAGATGCCGTCTGAGCCAGGTCGCCGAGTCGAAGACGGCATCGCGGCGGGCCGCCCGAGGATCGCCGGCCGGATACTGCATTCGTCCCGACTCCACGTACGCGTCGAAGGAGCGGCCGTACAGATCGGCCAGAGCGGACTTGCGACCAGGGTCGTCCACCAGCATGAACTGCCAGCCTTGATGGTTGGACCCTGTGGGGGCCTGGATGGCGACCTCCAGGCACTCCTCGACGACAGCTCGAGGTACCGGGCGGTCGAGGTCCAGCCTCTTGCGTACCGCGCGCGTGGTGGTGAGCAGCTCCTGCGGCGAGATCTCAGCGGCCATCGTCCGTTACGAGAAACGTCGCGCGTCGTCGGCCGCGTATGCGGCGACCGCGGCGTCGGCTTCGGCTGTCCGCTCCAGCCGGGCCACGACCTCTTGCAGGCGGGGAGCGGGGACCGCACACGTCATCTCGTCGCTGGGCATGGCCGTGCGCGTCCGGCTGAGCATGCAACCCACGCTCGCAACGGTCTGGTCGTTCTCCTTGGCTTCGGCGACAATGTGGCACTGAGGCTTGCCTTCCACGCGCAGGCCTGGCAGAGCGTCGGAGAGCACCATGAGACCCTTTGCATTGAGCCTCATCAGCACCACGTCCGGATCGAAGGGAGTGTCTGCCAAAGGGCCGTAGGTCACCGCCCCCGGGTTGCCGCTGACCGTCGTCAAGCCGGCGACGAGCTCGTGGTCGGCCCAACCGCTCTGCACGAGTGCGGAGAGGTCATCGTTGCCCATGACTTCGTCGAGGCTCTGGAGGCCGTGGGTGACGCTTCCCACGCTGCAGTTGCCGTGATCCTCTCGCACGGTCGCGAAGGTCCGGTCGACCGACTTCACCCAGAACACGCATCCTGCCGGCACCCGGCCGGTGCGGCCATCCGGCGCAGGGGAGGGCATCGGGTCCGAGAAGCGGTCGACACCTCGAGGTGGATCAACCGAAAAGGTTATGGCGATGGGCGGAGCGCTCAGGTGTAGCGCGGCGTGGATTCGGGCCGCCAGCTGGGCCCACGGCTGGGTTAGGGGACTGTCGTCCACTCTTCCTCCATCGATCCCTCCCGGTGTATGGGCGGGCGTCCACGGCTGGCTTCGCCCGCGAGTCCCGGCGGAGCAGGGTAGCCCCAGACTACAGACCGAGCTGTTGCAGGGCGTCCGACCTCAGCTGCTCGTAGTCCACCTTTCCGTTGGGAGCCCTGTCTATCGCCTTCACGAAGACGACATGGCGTGGGGCCTTGAAGCGTGCCAATCGCGCTTGGACCTGTTCCACGATGTCTTCGCTTCTGAGGTCGGCGCCCGGCTGGGTCTCCACCAAGGCGCAGATCGCCTCGCCGAAGCGTTCGTCGGGGACCCCCAAGACCACCGCGTCGTGGACAAGGGGATGCGACTTGATCGCCTCCTCGACCTCCTCGGGAAACACCTTCTCGCCACCGGTGTTGACGACGACCGACCCCCTTCCCAGAAGGTGGATGGTCCCGTCGGAGTCCACGGTCGCGTAGTCACCGGGTATCGAATAGCGCTTCCCGTCTATGACACGGAACGTGCTCGCACTCTTTTCCGGGTCCTTGTAGTACCCGACGGGGTTGCGGCCACCGACGGCCAGCATCCCGATCTCCGCGGTTCCCGGTATCACGTTCCTGCCGTCCTCGCCGATGACCCGGGCCGAGTCACCCAAGCTGAACCTTGCGGTCTGGATCTCCGAGCCGGAGGCTGACACCGACGTCCCCATTCCGAGTGCCTCGGAGGACGAGAATGTGTCCACGAGGAGCATGCCGGGATGGTGCCGGTGCAACCCCTGCTTGGTCTCCTCGCTCCACATGACACCAGACGAGACGATCAGGAAGAGGCTGGAGATGTCCCACCTGCCGGGGTCGGCGTCGAGGGCCCGCAACATCGGCTTGGCAAAGGCATCGCCGACGATGGCGAGGGAGTTGACGCGATTTTCTTGGATCGCGTCGAGCATCTCCGCGGGGTCGAATGTGTGATTGGTCAGTGTGACCACCGAGCCCCCGCCGTTCCACGCGTTGAACGCGCTGAGCGCGCCGGTGCCGTGCATGAGAGGGCACGCCGGCAGATGGACAGCCCCCGGTGCGTTCAGGGTTGACCGGATGCCCTCCAGCCCGCCGTCGTCGGGGAAATGTAGGAAGCTCGCCGCATTGAGGCTGGCGAAGAGATCGTCCTGGCGCCACATCACGCCCTTGGGATACCCGGTGGTCCCGCCGGTGTAGAGGATGTAAAGGTCATCGGGGCCCCGTCTCCATGGGGCCGTCACCCGCTCCTCGTGGCACGATGCGGCATCCTCGTAAGGCGTTGCCCAGGGAGGGCAGGTCTCCCCGCTCCCATCGGCCACCCACAACCATGACCTGATCCCGTGGAGGCGCGGCCGGATCTCCTCGATCCTCCCGGCGAAGCCGGCGTGGAATACGACCCCCACCGCGTCCGCGTTATCCCACAGGTAGGCAAGTTCCTCGCTGCCGTACCGGTAGTTGGTGTTCACGGGGACCAGGCCCGCCTTGAACATGGCGAACGTCGACTCGAGGTACTCGGGGCAGTTGAACAGGTAGTGCGCCACCTTGTCCTGGTGGCGGGCGCCCGAGCCCAAGAGCGTCGCCGCGATCCCGTTCGCCCTCGCGTCGGTCGCCGCCCAGTTCTGGCGCCTGTCACCGTGTATCAGCGCGGGAGCGTCCGGAAGTGTCTCTGCGACCACCTCCCAGGCGTCGGCAAAGTTCCAGGCTGACATCCGTCCTCCGCTGTCGGCTCGAGTGGCGCCTGAGTCTAGAGCGGAGGGTGCGGCGGAAGCGTACCCTCGCGCGCCTATGGAGTTCGATCTTCCGGGCGAGAACGACCCCTTGAGGGTGGAGGTGCGTTCCTGGCTTCGAGACCATGCGAACCCGGCGGGGCGCCAGCTGGCTGAAGCGGGCTACGTGGCTCCGCACTGGCCCAAGCCGTGGGGCCTGAACGCGGGTCCGATGGGCCAGCTGATCGTGGACGACGAGTTGCGCAGGGCGGGCGTCGACAGGCCCATAAACCCGATCGGCATCGGGTGGGCTGGTCCGACCCTGCTACATGCCGGTACCGAGAAGCAGCAGAAGAGATACCTGGGTCCTCTGCTATCCGGCGAGGAGATCTGGTGCCAGCTGTTCAGCGAGCCGGGCGCCGGATCGGACCTCGCGGCGCTCGCCACCCGAGCGGAGCGCGACGGTGAAACCTATGTGGTCAAGGGCCAGAAGACGTGGACCACCCTGGCCCAGGTGGCGCGATTTGGTATCTTGCTGGCCCGCACCGACCCCGAGGCACCCCGCCACCGCGGACTCTCGTACTTCATCTGTCCGATGGAGGCTCCGGGCGTCACGGTCCGGCCGATCGTGGAGATGACAGGCGAGAGCCTGTTCAACGAGGTATTCCTCGACGAGGTCCGGATCCCTGCCGAGAACCTGGTGGGCCGGGAGAACGAGGGTTGGTCCCTTGCGAGGGTAACCCTTGCCAACGAGCGTGTGTCCCTCTCCGGAGAGGGTGCCCTGTGGGGGAGAGGACCCACCGCGGGGGATGTCTTGGCGTCGGTCCGCGTGTGCGGAGGACTGAAGGACGCGGCCATGCGCCAGCGTGTGGCTCAGCTATATATAGAGTCGGAGATACTCCATCTGATTCGGCTTCGGACCTTGACCGCAGCGGTAAGGAGCAAACAGCCGGGCCCGGAAGCTTCGGTCCGGAAGGCCCTCGCTGACGAGCACGGCCAGCGGGTGATGGCCGTGGGACGCGACCTTGCGGGCACTCACGGCATGATGGCCGAGGCAGGCCTGCCGGGCTCCAACGGCAAGGAGTGGACCTACGGCTACCTGTTCTCACCGGCGTTGACCATCGGCGGAGGAACCGCCGAAGTGCAACGCAACATCATCGCCGAGGCGGTTCTCGGCTTGCCTCGCGACCCGGATCCGCTTGGTTATCCGGGTACGTAGGTGGCGTCCGTGACGACGGCTGGGCCCCGAGGTCGTCTCCGGTGATCTGCCTCCAGCGGGACGGGGTGAGAGGCGCGGCTCTCGGGTAGTCCTCCATCATCCATCTGGCGAAGTTGTGACGGGTCCAACCTGATGCCCCCGACACTCGGATGGCGGCCCGAACGACGGTCGAGGACCGCAGCGCTGTGGAAAGGAGACCCGCTAAGCGGTTGTCGACAGCGATGCCCCGGCGAACCGACTCGCAATAGGCGGAGGCGGCCAGCTGCGAGTCGCTCCCCGAGCCGGAGATGGCCCTCGCGGCGAGGATGCCGGTCTCCAGCGCCTGGGCGATCCCCTCACCGGTCATGGGATCAGCCACCCGGGCGGCATCACCCACGAACAGGACCCGTCCCTCCGCCGAGTGCAGGCTCTGGATCCTTGCCGGTATCGGCCATGATCGACGGGGCGACTCCGGGTGAGCCCCCGCTCCCAGGACGTTCTTGATATGGGGCCGTGCGAGCAGCTCTTCCCACAACCCCTTCATCATCGCGACCGTCCTTCCCGGGGCGCGGACGAGCCCGAAGCCCACGTTCGCAAAACCGTCCCCAAGCGGAAAGGACCATGCGTATCCGGGCAGCACCTCCGGTTCGAACCACACCCACATACCACGTCGGGCCTGCGGCCCGACGCTGGAGAAGTACTGACGCGCTGCGTGCCACTCTCCCAGGTACGTGGACGAGGACGTGGCGGACGACTCCGACAGGCCTTGGGCGCGGTTTGCCGCGCGGTCGAGGGCCCGTCTGAGGGGCGACCACATGCCGTCCGCCGCGATCACATAAGGAGCGGTGATCGATCCCTCGCATGTCTCCACGGACACCTGTTGCCCGCCCGCCGAGGCGCCGGTGGCCTGGCACCCCTCGATGACGGTCACGCGGGACTCCCTTGCGAGGTCCACCAGAGCGGCATCCAGGTCGTTTCGTCTGGCGACCGCGGCGTAGGTTGCCGGCCCCGCGGCGAGAGGCAGCTCGAGCACGCGTCCCGAGGGTGATCGCAGGAACACCCACCTGGTCGGGCACCAAGAGCGCACCAGGTCGGTGTCCAGACCGAGAGCCTCGAGCCGGCGCAACGCGCATGCGGTGAGACCGTCTCCACACGACTTGTCCCTCGGAAACCGGGCCCTGTCGAGGAGCAGCACCCTGGCGCCCACTCGGCTGAGGGTTATCGCCGCGGCCGTGCCGCCGGGACCGGCGCCCACCACGACGACGTCGGGCTTGCTCATCGCTCGCGTCTCATCGGGGCTAGCGTCTCATCTGGCTAAGGCTGCCCGGAGGGCCGACTCGAGGTCCGGGTGCTCGAACACATAGCCGCTCTCGAGCAGGCGGGTGGGCACGGCGCGCTGGCTGACGAGGACCGCCTCCGCGGCCATCTCGGATCCGAGCACTGCGGAGAGCGCGAGGGTCGGGACTGGCAAGAGGGCCGGTCTTGACAGCACCCGGGCGAGGGTGGCGGTGAAATCGGCGTTCGTCGAAGGCTCGGGCGCGGTGGCGTTGACCGCCCCGTTGAGCTCGTCGTGCCCGAGAACGTGGAGGATCGCGCCCAGCTCGTCGGCCAGCGAGATCCAGCTCAGGTACTGGCGGCCACTGCCCAGCCGGCCACCGAGGCCCAAGCGGAAGAGCGGGAGCTGCTTGGCCAATGCACCACCGGAGCCGTGAAGGACAACTCCGCTGCGCAGGTGCACCACCCTCATGCCGGCGTCCTTCGCCGGCGCGGTGGCAGCCTCCCATGCCTGGCACACCTGGGCGAGAAAGCCGGACCCTGGTCGGCTCGCCTCGCTCAGCTCCTGGTCGCCCCGGTCTCCGTAGTAACCCGTCGCCGAGGCGCTGAGAAGAGTGCGAGGGCGTGGATCGAGAGCCGCAAGGGTCTCAGCGAGCAAACCCGTCGACTTCACCCGGCTGTCCAGGATCAGTCGCTTTACCACGGGAGACCAGCGACGGTCGCCGATGCCGGCGCCGGCCAGATGCACCGCCGCTTCGACGCCCTCCAGGCCCCGCACTTCGATCGTGCCGCCGGAGGGGTCCCAAAGGGCGACCGAGCCCGCATCGTGGGGGGGCTGGCCACCTCGAAGCCGTTGCGAGGAAGACGAGCGGATCAGCCGCCTCACCTGGTGGCCTTCTTGCTCGAGTGCCCGCACGAGTGCCGATCCGATGAGGCCGCTCGAGCCGCTGATCAGGACGCGCATCCGCCCATCCTCGCCCATCGGCCGGCGTGCATCAGGACAGCCCCGCCCCCGCCACCCGCGGCGTACTGTCGCGGCAGGCACGCTGGATCTGGTTGACTCAGGTCCGTTCCGACAGATCGAAGGAGACGACAGATCCTGCCAACGATGAGGTCACGATGATCTCGTGACCGCGCAGACAGCAGTTGGTGAACAAGTCGCCTTCGTTACCGACGTAGGACCCCAGGAGCCGGCCGTCCTCGAAGACGTGGACCGCGGCATCCATGGTGCACGCCGCGAAGAGGTGCCCGTGATCATCGAACTTGATGCCATCGGGACCCGCGCCAGGCATCTCGATGGTCCGTCGGTCCGCCAGGCAGGCCACCAGTCGTCGGGCGGTGTCGGCAACCCAGATGCCATCGGGTCCGGCTGCGATGCCGTTCGGGTACTCGAAGTCAGCTGACACCACGTTCATGTCGCCGTCGAGCACCAGACCCACCCCTGGGTCGGTGAAGTACAGGTCGCCGTCCACGAAGACGAGGTCGTTGGGCGCCCCTAGCCCCTCCGGGCCCACGACGATCTCGGCCATGCCTTCTGCGATCCGCATGACACCCGGGGCGACCGGCTCGTAAGGCTCGTCCACGGCGATCCCCCACGCGACGTAGTCGACTCCACCGTTCTGGGTCACGTAGACGAGGCCGTCCGGACCGAGCGTCGCACCGTTGGGCCCTCCACCGAGATGGGACAGCAAGCTTCCCTCGCGGTAGACGTCTCCCTTGCTGACGCTCACCCATACCAGGCCGTCCGGGCTGACGACGGGTCCTTCGGTGAAGCCCGTTCCGGTGTAGAGCGTCCTCATCGATACCAGGCCCTCGAGATCGCGCCCACCGATGGATCATGCCTCATGGCGCGGAGCGAGGACGACGGCGCGACCATTGCCCGGTGGCACTGCTGGTAGGGGACGTGTTCAAAAGGGCAGCGCTCGCTTGTCCTTCCAGGCCGGCCGTGACCATGGGGGGGCGGACGCTCAGCTTCGGCGAGGTGAACTCCGGGGCGAACCTGATCGGTCACCGCCTACGCGCGGGCGGAGTGGGTGTAGGCGACCGGGTGGTGTGGTGGGGTCCAACCACCCTCGAAGCCGTCCCGCTCTTCGCGGCCTTGGCCAAGATCGGGGCGGTGTTCGTGCCCATAAACAGCACGCTCGGTGTCTCCGAGGCCCTTCCCCTGCTGAGTAAGGCGCGACCCGAGCTGCTGATCACGGTCGACGATGCCGCCGAATCGGCCTTGCCCTTGGCCGAGGAGGCTGGTGGGCTGAGAATCGCGTATCTCGAGGGCGAGGGGGCCGGGTTGGATCTCCGCCTGGAGACGCTCCCAACTACGGGTGACTCCCAAGCCTCCCCCGGCCGCCACGACCGCGGGCATCCTGCGCTCACCGAAGCCCACCCGCACGTCATGTTCTTCACCAGTGGCAGCACGGGGGAGCCGAAGGGCGCCGTACTTTCGCACCGTGCCAGCTGCCTGCGTACCTTTCCCCCGAACGCGCCCCGCGGGCCTGGCGCCACGATCTGCATGTTCCCGTTGTTCCACATGGCCTCCTGGACGCTGGCGCTGGGGTGCTGGCAGGCAAGGGAGGAGGTGTCCCTGGTTCTCCGCGCTGATCCAGAGGCGCTGTTGTTCGCCGTATCGGAGCGGAGGGCCCGACGCATGTACCTGATCCCCGCGGTGTGGGACCGGGTCCTGGCCGAGCTCGAGAGCCACAAGGGGCGCTGGGACTTGTCCAGCCTTGCGGAGGCCGACACCGGGACCTCGGCAACACCGCCCGAGCTTCTCTCCGCCATACGGCGCGCGCTCCCCTCCGCGGCCACCAGGGTCATGTACGGGTCCACCGAGGCCGGGGCGGCAGCCTCACTGGCTCCGGAGGACCTCGAGCGAAAGCCGGGAAGCGTGGGGCAGGCGAGCTTCCCTGTGGAGCTGCGAATAGCGGAGGGCGGGGAGGTGTGCCTGAGGAGCGAGTTACTGATGGACGGCTATTTCGAGGACCGGGCTGCGACCGAGGCGGTCCTCAGGGACGGCTGGTACCACACGGGTGATCTTGGCCACCTCGACGACGAGGGGTACCTCTACATAGTCGGCCGCGCCCGGGACGTCATCCGGAGCGGGGGGGAGAGTGTTTCTCCTCTGGAGGTGGAGCGCGTGCTGGGCGACCTGGCGTCCGTCGCCGAGGTGGCCGTCGTGGGGGTGCCCGACGACCGCTGGGGTGAGGTGGTTTGCGCCGTGGTGGTGCCGGAGCCGGGAGCGCGCTTGGATCTGCCTTCGATCAGGCGAGCTTGCGACGGCCGACTCGCGTCGTTCAAGCATCCGCGAATGCTGGAGGTGGTGGAGTCCCTGCCCAGGACAGCCGCGACCGGACAGGTCCAGCGCAGCCTCATCCTCGAGCGCCTTCGTATGCGGCCTGGGCGTTGAGCGCTACGGACATCGCCTGGCAAAATGTCCTGCTCTCGTACCAGGGCGTCAGGCGGACCCAGGACAGGTCGGCCCCGTTGAGGTGCAACGCCTGCCCCTTTCGTCCCTGCGCCACCGAATGCACAGGCAGCCGGCTGCGGGTCCGCATCGACGTCGTGATCGTCGAGCCACGCAGGGACCAGAGTCCCCGCGTCACCTGACGGGCACGCATCTCCGTCGTGCCGGCCAGTTCGCTGACGAGCTGGAGGGTCCGCATGTCGAGGATGCCGGGCATCACCACCTTGTGGGCGAAGAGAGAAAGAAAGCCGTCCGCAGCGTCTCCCCAGCGCGAGCGTGCCTGGGACAGGTCCTGCATGCAGGCCAAGGTCACCAGACCCTGGCCCCCGCCCTCGGAGACGATGGCCGGAAGAGACCGTATGGGTGCGATGTTGGCCATCTCGTCCAGGGCGAAGAGTACGGGCGGCCACCGGCTTCTGTCGGCGTAGGTGGCGTCACGAACCGCTTCAAGCAAACCGACTATCAACGGTGCGCAGCGGCTCTGGTCCGTTCCCGGTGGGCAGACATAGATCGTGTCCCGGCTCGTCACGAAGGACTCTGGATCGAAATTCGGGCATGAAGCGGACTCGAGCGCCCCGGTCGAGTTGAATGTGCTGAGCACTCCTGCGACGGTCGAGAAGATTCCCGACCGCTCACGTACGTCCGTTGCCGCTATGCCGGCGAGCACGTCTGCGGCCATGTCCGAGGCATGACGGTGGAGGATCGCAGCCGTCTCGTCGAGCTCGCGCCTGTTCACCCAGCGCAGCACGGTGCCCATTCCGGTGCCGGCAAGCGCCGCGGCATGGAGCAGGGGGGCGAGGAGTGCCTCGGCCCTCTCGTCCCAATGGCGGGAATCACCCGTGCTCGAGCCCGATGTCGAGGTCGACGTCATGGCGTGCGCCGCGGCGAGGGCGCGCTCCCAGACGTCTGAGCGTGTGACCGGCGACCAGCGAAGGGGGGCCAGCCCCGGCGCTGGCGGCGGTGAGGACGCGCCGGTCGGGTCGTAGAGCCAGCACCGTCCCAGCCGCGACCGGGTGGCAGCGGTGGCCGACATCACGTCAGGCTTGGTCGATGTGAGCACCACGGGACCGGGTGCAGCCACCACGCTCGGGATTACGATGCAACTGGTCTTCCCCGACCGTGGCGGCCCGAGCACCGAGCGCGCTCTGCTCGGCGTCGGCCGTCACCCACCCGTGGCTTCCCTCGCCGAGGTATATGCAGGAGAGGTGCTGGGCCATGCGCCGCCGCAAGTAGTCAAGACGATCGGCGGCCCCGCCCTCTCCTCCCATTCGACATTTCTAGGGTCGCCCTCGGCCCATGGCAAGGGACTCTCGGGCCGTCTACGAGCTGATCGGCGCGGGCTCGAGGTAGGGAAGGAGCTGAGAGATCTGCTCCTGTGTCGGCGCCGGCGCGAGTTGGGAGCGCCAGTGCCACCAACCGGGCCCGGTCAGCCAGGTGGCGAAGGTATCCGCGAAGTCGCCGGAGCCGTAGTCGTCCTCGCTGCATGTGCAGGGAGGGAACCAAGGGGTGGAGGAGCTCCATCCGCGTATTTGGGCCCATTCGGCGCGGCTTGTCGTGGTGCTGTACGTGCAGTCGACGGCGTGTGCCATCTCGTAGGCGGTGATGAACGCCACGAGTCCGACGGACTCACCTGGGTCGACGTACACCTCGATCCGGTGCTCGGAGCAGTAGGTCATACCCTTGAAGCCCGTTCGCGGTGGCAGGAAGGAGATCTGGTATCCGGTTCGTTGCCAGGGGTAGGCGATCGACGCCAAGGCCATCCGGCCAACTTCATCCGGGGTGGCCGAACGAGCGGTGGGCGTAGATGTCAAAGGCGGTCGGGCCGGTTCGAGGCCGGTGGGGATAGCTCCGGCCGGCGGCTGGGCCGTCGGGTACACGGCGTCGACGTGCGGCCCGCCTGAGGTCGATGTCCACGCGCGAGCGACCCGGACGTTGCCGAAACCGATGCGGCAGGCCGTGGGGCAGCCCTCTCTGCCGAGGGATCGGCCCCGCTCTGCATTCCGATCTGGATCGTCAGCGTCGCCACGACAGCGACGAACGCGCCTGTAGCGGCACGTGTCTTGGGGGTCCGGGCCGCCATCGCCGTATGTATCGGCGTGGCGGATGGTTGGGTTTAGACGCGGCCGGCTCACAGCTGGCCGATCATCTTGTGAGTCTGGGGCACCACGCGAACCCGCCGGTGCATGCCGAGAGCCATGTCCTGGAGGTCCAGGACCTGACTGGGTGTCGGTGCGGACGTCACGCCTGCAAAAGGAGTCACCGGCTGAAGGAACACCTCGATCTCCGGCGATATCGAGTCGACGTTGCGCAATGCCCTCTGGAGCTCGTCTCGGTCCGTGCTAGGTCCAATGACGATCTTCACGAACAAGTGCCGCGATGCCGCCGCGTTCATGAAGTCCCATTGGGTGGCCTCGTCCACACCCTGGCCGTCCACGCTCGGGAGCTTGGCGTCCATGCTCACGTGGTCCACCCAGGGCAAGACGCGGCTTCAGCGCGGGCACCAGCGTTCCGTTGGTCTCGAGCATGATTTTGTGCCCCCGTCCGCTCAGCTCGGGCAACAGCTCCAACAACCGGGTCGATTGGAGAAGCGGCTCGCCCCCGGTGAGGCTCACCGAGTGGTGGGGAAGGGATTGCCAGAGCTGATCGACGACAGCCACGACTCGAGCCGTCGCCAACGGGCTGGTCTCCCATGCCCAGTCCCGGCGACCAGGCGTCTGCTCGAGACGGCAGGGACCGGGCGCCTTCTCGAGAGACTCCGGCTGGTCGCAGTACGAGCAACGGATGTTGCACCCTGAGAGTCGCACGAAGACCTGGCGCTCTCCGACCAGGGCCCCCTCTCCCTGGATCGCCGAGAAGATCTCGGTTACTAGAAGGGGTCGGGGTCCTTCGTCGCTCACGTCGGCCTTCCTGCTCTTGACGGCAACCCGGGGTCGCGACGGCCCGCCTGCGCGAAACCTCGCGCCCTCGAGCGCGCACGCGTCACAAGCCTGGCATGGTTGGGGGCCTTCCTTGTAACAGGACCAGGTCAGGTCGAAAGGAACTCCGAACTCGATGCCCATGCTGACTATCTCCGCCTTGGTGAGGCCGATCAGCGGGGTTCGAATCTCGACGGGCCGCCCCTCGATGCCGCGCTTCTGTCCGAGAGAAGCGACGCATCGGAAGGCATCCACGAACTCGGGCCGGCAGTCGGGATAACCGCTGTAGTCGACGGCGTTGACGCCGATGTACAACGAGTCCAGATCGCGGCGCCTCGGCGACTCCGAGTGCGACGGACAGGAAGATGATGTTGCGCGCGGGCACGTAGGTGGCGGGCACGGCCGCAGATCCTCCGGGAGCTGGAACGTTCACGGAGCTGTCGGTCAACGCCGAGCCACCCCACTTCGACGCGTCGATGCTCACCACCAGCTGCTCGGATCCGTAGCTTCTGGCGATCGCCTCGGCGCTGCGCAGCTCCCGCCGGTGCCGCTGGCCGTAGTCGAAGGTCAAGGCGAGGGGTGGACGTCGCGTGCTCCGTTCGGCCAGGGCCATGCACACCGCCGAGTCCATGCCCCCCGAGAGCACGACGATCGAGCTCGCCAGAGTGTCCTCCCGGCTCATTCCCGGCTGATCTCGACCCTGTCCCGGGGGGTCTCCCACAATCGGAGCCGGACGAGGTCGAGGTCCGCCTCCTCCAGCCTCTTCCAAGCCTCCGCTGCCAGCAGCTCGGCAGTGGGGTTGTCCACGATCTCGTTGAGCAGCCTGTGGTCCCAGCTCTCGAGGAGGTTCCGCTCGACGACGTCCGAGAGGACCTCGAAGTCCACGACCATGCCGTCAGGGCCTACCGGTCCCTCGACGGTCACCTCGAGCTGGTAGTGATGACCGTGTACTCGATGGCACTTACCGGGATGGAATGGCAGGTGGTGGGCGGCCTCGAAGGTGAATGAGCGGGTGACACGCGTGCGCATCGTGAGACCATCCTACCGACCCCTTTGCCACCCCTTCCGGCCGTGCGTCATCCGGCATCCCCACCGGCATCCACCGGCACGAGCATCTGAACCGGGCTCCCCGAGTCAGTCCTCCGGGCTGTCAGGAGGCGGGGGAGCCGTAAGGCTCCCGAGCTTTGACGTAGCAACCATCGTGGAAGTGCTCCACGCGGTCCCACTTTCCCTTCACGTACACGTTGGCGATGACCTGGCGGAGCTGCTGGCGTGCGGTGAATTTCACAGGCGTGTCGCATGCTACGCAGACGGCCGTGTTGCCTGGTTCGATCGTGCGTACCACTGCGCGGCTGCGTCGGGTCAGTGTCTTGTTCACCCGAAGGTAATCGGCACTTCGGGCACGCGGGTTGAGTCCCGGGACCCGTTCCGCCCTTTGCGACCGGCCTAGAGACCCCACCGCAGGTCTCGGCCACCGCCCTGGGTAGGATCGTTCCCAAATGCCAGACCGCGAAGAAGTCCCCCTAGGCGCCTTCGGGCCCAACGCTTGGTTGGTCGACGAGATGTACGAGCAGTACCGGCGGGACGCTTCCTCGGTCAGCGAGAGCTGGCGAGAGTTCTTTGCGGACTATCGCCAGGGTGAGTCAGGGTCGGCGCCGGCGGCTGGGGGCGAGGCGGCGGGCGCCGATGGCCGCGGGCGTACGTCCCCTCCGGGTGGAGCCGGCGGCCCATCGCGGAGGGCCGCCGCGCCTTCCGCCGGGGCCTGGAGATCGGCACAGGCACCACCGGCGTCACAGGCACCACCGGCGGCACAGGCACCACCGGCGTCACAGGCTCCCCCGGCACCGGCTGTTTCGGCGCCCGCTCCCGAGCCACCTCACGACCGGGCGGCTGCTACTGGCCAGGAGCCGCGCCCCCGGACGCGCAAGGCGCTGAGACTCCCGTGCCGATTCGAGGGGTCGGCGCCCGCGTCGTGGACAACATGGAAGCGAGCCTGGCGGTCCCTACGGCCACGAGCGTGCGGCCGGTGCCGGCCAAGCTCCTCGAGGTGAATCGCACGATCTTGAACAACCATCTGGCGCGTCACACCGGGGGAAAGGTCAGCTTCACCCACCTGATCGGCTACGCGGTGGTCCAAGCTCTGATGGACGTTCCCGCCATGCGATCCACTTTCGACCGGGATGCGGGTGGGGTCGCGGAGGTGGTCCACCACCAACATGTCGGGCTGGGTATCGCGGTAGACGTCGAGAAGCCCGACGGGTCACGAACCCTGTTGGTCCCCTGCATCAGGAACGCCGACACCTTGGAGTTCCGGGACTTCCTGGTGGGCTACGAGGACCTGGTGCGCAAGGTCCGCTCGAACAAGGTGGGCCCGGACGATTTCAGCGGTACCACGGCCACCCTCACCAATCCGGGGACCATCGGGACCGAGCACTCCGTTCCCCGCCTCATGCCGGGACAAGGCGTGATCGTGGGGGTGGGCGCGCTCGGCTACCCCGCGGAGATGCATGCGGCCGATCCCAGCGTGCTCGCACAACTGGGGGTTAGCAAGGTCATCACGCTCACCTCCACCTACGATCATCGCGTAATACAGGGAGCGGAGTCGGGTCTCTTCCTTGCACGGGTCCACGAGTTGTTGCTTGGCGAGGACGGCTTTTACGACGGGGTCTTCCGGTCGATGGGGGTGCCCTACGAACCGGTGCGCTGGCGCCCCGACAACAACCCGGTGGAGCGGGAGCACAGTCAGCTGGTCAAGGCTGTCCATGTCCAGACGCTCATCAACATGTACCGGGTCAGAGGGCATCTCATCGCAGATCTGGATCCATTGGGGGTGAGGGAGCCGAGGCTGCATCCGGAGCTGGATCCGCTGACATACGGGCTGACTCTTTGGGACCTCGATCGGGAGTTCGTCACCGATGGGTTGGCTGGACGAGACGTGCTCATGTTGGGGGAGATCCTCGGGATACTCCGCGACGCCTATTGCCGGTCGGTGGGTGTGGAGTACATGCACATTCAGGAGCCGGACCAGAAGAAGTGGATACAGGACCATGTCGAGGGTGTTCCCACCGAGCTCTCAGGTGACGAGCAACGTCACCTACTCGGTCGCCTGAACGCCGCGGAAGCCTTTGAGCGGTTCCTTCACACCAAGTACATAGGCCAGAAACGTTTCGGTCTAGAGGGCGCGGAATCCGCCATACCCTTGCTGGACGCCGTTCTGGATGAAGCGGCCAAGGCGGGCATGGTCGAGGCCGTGATGGGGATGGCCCACCGGGGAAGGCTCAACGTCCTCGCCAACATAGTGGGCAAGTCCTATGGCGAGATCTTCAGGGAGTTCGAGGGGGACATCGACCCCGAGTCGGTTCAGGGCTCAGGAGACGTCAAGTACCACAAGGGGGCCAGCGGAAAGTTCGTCGGTGGCTCAGGCGAGGAGATCCTCGTCACGCTGGCGTCGAATCCGTCGCATCTCGAAGCCGTCGACCCCGTCGTCGAAGGCATGGCACGCGCCAAGCAGGACGCCTTGGACGAGGGTGCCAAGTACCGAGTCCTCCCTCTGCTGATCCACGGCGACGCTGCGTTTGCCGGCCAGGGTGTGGTGGCCGAGACGCTGAACCTCTCCCAACTGAGGGGATACCGGAGCGGCGGAACCGTCCACTTGGTCATCAACAATCAGCTGGGCTTCACCACCGCGCCCGAGTCTGCCCGCTCATCCTTCTACCCGACGGACGTCGCGAAGATGGTTCAGGCACCGATCTTCCACGTGAACGGGGACGATCCGGAGGCATGCTCGAGGGTGGGGAAGCTGGCGTTCGCCTTCCGCCAGGCATTCCACAAGGACGTCGTGATCGACCTGGTCTGCTACCGCCGCTTCGGTCACAACGAAGGGGACGATCCCAGCTACACCCAACCCCAGATGTACGAGCGGATCGAGCGCAAGCGGTCGGTCCGCAAGCTCTATACGGAATGGCTGGTAAACCGCGGCGACATCACCATGAAGGAGGCCGAGCGTGCTCTGGACGATTTCTCGGCGCGCCTCCAGTCGGCGCTCGACGAGACCAGGTCGTCGGCTCCACCCCGGCCTACGGAGGTGCCCCCGACGTCCCCGCCGGCCCGGCCGCTCCCGCCGGTGGAGACCGGTGTGGACTCGGCAAGCCTGGAGCGGGTGGCCTCGACCCTGTTCCATGTGCCACCGGGGTTCACCGTGCATCCCAAGCTGGCCAACCAGATCGAGGCCAGGGCGAAGCTGTATCGGGGGGGAGAGGTCGACTGGGCCCTCGCCGAGGCTCTGGCTTTCGGCACCCTCCTCCTGGAGGGCACCGATGTGCGGCTCTCCGGCCAGGACACACGTCGAGGCACGTTCAGCCAGCGGCACTCGGTGCTCGTCGACCACGACACGGGAAGCGAGCACATACCGCTCGGTGCTCTGACGCCGGCGGCCGGGAGCGGCGCGCCTCATCGGGCAGGGAGATTCCTCGTCTACGACTCACTGCTGTCGGAGTACGCGGCCTTGGGCTTCGAGTACGGGTACTCCGTCTCGAGAGAGGATGCTCTCGTGCTTTGGGAGGCCCAGTTCGGCGACTTCGTCAACGTCGGCCAGGTGGTGATCGATCAGTTCGTCGTGGCGGCCGAGGACAAGTGGGGACAGAGCTCCGGTCTCGTCCTCTTGCTGCCTCACGGCTACGAGGGTCAAGGGCCCGAGCATTCGTCCGCCCGGTTGGAGCGGTTCCTGCAGCTGGCCGCCGAGGGCAACCTCACGGTGGCCAACTGCACCACCTCCGCTCAGGCCTTCCACCTGCTCAGAGCGCAGGCCCTTCGCGCGAGGCGCCCCCCGCTCGTCTTCTTGACTCCAAAGTCCCTGTTGCGCGCCAGAGCCGCCCGTTCGAGCGTCCAGGAGCTGACACAAGGGCACTTCCTCGAGGTGTTGGACGATCCTGCGTCCCTGCCCGAGGGAAAGGCGCCCGCCGATCCCGACAAGGTGGGACGGGTGGTGCTGTGTTCGGGCAAGGTGGCCTATGACGCCATGAGCTGGCGGGAAGATCTCGAGAAGAAAGGGGTCGGGCCCTCCCCGGCCATCGTTCGGGTCGAGCAGCTCTATCCGTGGCCTGACGAGACCATCTCCGACATCCTGGCCCGCTACCCGTCGGCCGCCGAGGTGGTGTGGTTGCAGGAGGAGCCGGAGAACATGGGGGCGTGGTCCTACGTCCATGGTCGTCTCCACCGGTTGTTGAGGGGGAGCTTCGAGTTGCGGCACGTGACCAGGAGAGAGTCGCCCAGTCCTGCTACCGGGAGCACCGCCATGCACCAGTTGGAGACCAAGGACCTGCTCGCCAGAGCCATCGGCCCTCTGCCCGAGTAGCCGGGCCGTTAAGCGTCACGTCAAGGCAAACCCCAAGACGGTTTCCAGCTCGGCTATGGCCGTTCGCGGCTCGGTGACCTTGATGGTCGTCATGCCCATGGCTCGAGCAGGCTTGAGATTGATGCCGAGGTCGTCCAGGAGCACGGCCTGAGAGGGATGAATGCCTAGTCGCTCGCATGAGAGCTCGTAGAAGCGGGGATCAGGTTTGCGGACTCCGACCTTGCTCGACTCGATCACCACGTCGAAGAGGCTCAAGAGGTCCCAATACCGATAGTCGGGGTTCGAGGCTCCCGCGGTGATGAAGTTGTTGGTCACGAGTGCCGTCCTGAGGCGCTCCCCGCAACGCCTGACCGCCTGGACCATCTCGGGTTGTATGTCGCCCCTGATCATGGCCATCAGGTCCCTGGCGCTGATCGTGGTCCCAGAGGCCAGCGCCTCGTCTTCGAAGAGTTCGCAGAACTCCTCGAAGCTCACCTCGTTGCGCTCCAAGAGGGCCCACGCGTTTTGATCCGGGTTACTTGCGTTGAGGGAGCGCAAGAATCCCTCCGGCAGGCCGTGCGCTCGCTCGTAGTCCGCGAAGGCTTGGAAAGGACTCGTGACGATGACGCCGCCTAGATCGAACAGGACGGCTTCGATCCAAGCCGGGTCGGCGGGGTTACTCATATTGAGGGTCGAAAGGTGGCAGGCCACGCGCTATCCATGGGATCGTACGAGATGAACAAGGGGGTCCGACCGCCGCCCGGTGGCATGCTGGTTGACTACAACGTGAGATGACCTCCCACCGTGTGGTAGTCGACGGCTCGAATATTGCCACCGAAGGGCGCACGACGCCCAGTCTGGCCCAGCTGGACGAAGCGGTAAGAGCGTTCCGAGAGGAGCACCCCGAGGCACGGATCACCGTCGTCGTGGACGCGACGTTCCTACACCGGATCGACGAGTCCGAGCGCGGAGCATTTCTCGACGCCCAGTCTCATGGCGAGGTCGTTTCTCCCCCTGCCGGGGCGATTGGCCGTGGAGACGCATTTCTGCTCCGGATCGCTGAGAAGACCGGTGCCACTGTCTTGTCGAACGACTCGTTCCAGGAGTTTCACGACGAGCACGGATGGCTGTTCGACGAGAACCGACTGACCGGCGGCAAGCCGGTTCCTGGAGTCGGCTGGATCTTCACCCCGCGCACACCGGTGCGGAGCTCACGCACGAGCTCGTCCAAACCATCCGCAACAAGGGCCAAGAAGACCGCTGCGGAGCCAAAGGTCAGGAACGCCAGCGTAGTCCGGGCGATCGAGTCGGCCGAAAAGGAAGCCCAGGCGGAGGACGGCTCGAGACGGCGCAGGAGACCGCGCCGCGGCGTCCCGCCAAGCGAAGCAGTGAACGAGCCCCTGGTGTTCATCAGGTTCATCGCTGATCACCGGCTCGGTGACGAGGTGGAGGCAGACGTGGACGGCTTCACCTCCCATGGCGCATTTGCCGTTGCCGACAATGCCCGTTGCTACATACCGCTGTCCGGTCTCGGCGATCCACCGCCACGCAGCGCCCGCCAGGTGCTCAAACGCGGTGAGCGGGTTCGGTTCGTTTTGCAGGCTCTGGATCCGCAACGTCGGGGAATAGAGCTCGCGTTGTCACAGTTCGCGCACGTCGCCGGGCAACCGACCGAGGAGACCGTGCAAGCGGAGATAGTCGCAGCCGGGCAACGGGCTGGCGGAACGGCCGCCCAGGAGACGACGAAAACGGCAAAGCGGGCTAAGAAGCCCGCCACGGCCAAGGTCGGAGGGCAGGCCACGAAGGCCAAGGCGGCCAAGGGGGCCGAGAAGCCCGGCACGGCAAAGCGCACGAAGCGCACCGAGGCCGTCAAGAAGGCCGAGGCGGCCAAGGGGGCCGAGAAGCCCGGCACGGCAAAGCGCACGAAGCGCACCGAGGCCGTCAAGAAGACCGAGGCGGCCGGCAAGACCAAGGCCGGCACGGCAAAGCGCACGAAGCGCACCGAGGCCGTCAAGAAGACCGAGGCGGCCGACAAGAGCAAGACCCGAGCGGCGACCGGTCCGAAGGCGACCAGGAGGTCCCAAGGAGCCAAGGCGAAGGCCGCCAGACCGAGAGGGTCGGGGTAGCTTGCCGGAGGTGCGCCCGGAGGACGTGTTGCCTCACCGTCCACCCTTCCTGCTGGTGGACGAGATAGTGGAGTTGTTGCCCGGGGCCTCGGCCCGGGGACGGTGGCGGCTGAGCGGCGAAGAGGCATTCTTCGCCGGGCACTTCCCGGGTCGTCCCACGCTGCCTGGAGTCCTGATGGTCGAGGCTCTCGCCCAGCTGGGTGCGGCGGCCTTGCTGTCCGATCAGCGTTTCTCGGGCAAGTTGCCACTCTTCGCCGGCATAGACCGAGCGAGGTTTCGCCGCCAGGTGAGGCCGGGCGACGCTTTGGACCTGGAGGTCGTTCTCGGCGCCTTGTCGGGCCGCGCCGGTCGCGGGAGCGGGAGGGCGACGGTCGATGGCCAAGAGGCATGTCGAGCCGACCTGATGTTCGTCCTCTCAGAGCGGTGATGACGGGTAAGTATGTGTAGCGAGCAGTTAGCGCAGTGCTAGGCGAAAACTGTGCAGGTGGCTGCCGAGCGAAACGGCGCCTGTTATCCGCTGACCTCATCAGACGACTGGAGGGCCGGGCGCTCTGAACGGAGTCGCCTGCGGTTCCACGTACGTCTGCTACGCCGTTGGGAACACTGACTACGGCGCAAGCGGCGAGATTCTGGCCACTGCCAACGCTGGCAGTACATGGACTAGCCAGACCATCCCGTCAACCACGGAAGACCTCAGTGGTGTTGCTTGTTCCACGCCGGGGAAATGCTTCGCCGTGGGGACTGACACCAACGGCGGCGGGGTCATCTACGTTGACACGACGCCCCCACCACCAGCGTGCTCCTCCCCTCCAACGGCGCAAACCTGGCCGGTGGTCAGTATCTGGACGCCGGGGGCCTCAGACCCTCTCGGCGTGACCAAGGTGGAGTTCCACCTCAGCGGCGGCAGTCTGAAAGATGCCATCATTGCGACCGGCACGCTCACCTGCTACGGCTGGCTGGCGAGCTGGAACACCACCACAGTTCCAAACGGCAGCTACACCCTCCAGAGCGTGGCCTATGACGCCGCGGGTATGAGTGCCCACAGTGCATCCATCACGATCACCGTCAACAACTCCCCACCGACCACAAAAGTGCTTCGTCCCTCGAATGGCGCCACGGTGTCTGGGGGTCAGTACCTAGACGCCAGTGCCTCAAGCGGCGTGAACAAGGTCGAGTTCCCCCTGAGAGGCGGCAGTCTGAACGATGTCGTCATTGCGACGGGTACGCCGACCTACTACGGCTGGATCGGAGGATGGGACACCACAACTGTGCCCAAGGGCACCTACACCTTGCAGAGCGTTGCCTACTATGCCGGCGGTGTCAGTGGCAGGAGTACCGGCATCACCGTGACAGTCGCGAACTAGGGCGCGCCACTACTGCTGGCTGCTCGCGCTCTCCCGCGATGCGACAGCCGCCTCGGAGTCCCTCGTCGACGTGCTCGTCGCAGGCCTCCACTCGGTACGACTTGCCGTCCTGGGCGCGGAATCTGCCTCGCCACCTGACCTCACCCGGACACGGCATCGGCTGCTGGGTGGTCGACTTCTCTACGTAGTGGAAGCAACGGCCGGGCTCGATGGCGAACACCTCGGCGTAGTGGGCCACAGCCGATCTAACCATGGACCCCGAAAGCCCTTGGCGGTAATCTCGGTCGAAACATCCAGTCCAGCCAGCAACAGACAGCCTGGGCCGTGGCGGCAGCTCGGGTCTGCGAGAGGGGGAGCTATGGCTCGTAGATGGCCGAGAATGCTGGTTCTGTTGGCGGTTCTCGCTCTGGGAGCAGCGGGTTGTGACTGGACGATGTTCGGGTTCAGTGCCGCGCACACCCGCTCCAATTTCACAGAAAGGGCCATCTCGGTGGCCAACGTGTCCACCCTGGTCCAACGCTTCAGTGCTCAGACCGGCGCCAAGGTGGAATCCTCGCCGGTCATCGCCAACGGGGTTGTCTACATCGGCTCCGATGACCACAAGTTCTATGCCTTCAACGCGTCCGTCAGGCGCGCCGCTGTGGACCGCCACTACCGGCGGCATTGTGGACACGTCCCCCTCCGTAGCCAACGGGGTGGTCTATGTGAACTCCGCCGACGGAAATCTCTATGCGTTCGACGCGGCGGGAAAGACGAACTGCTCAGGCACCCCCAAGACCTGCTCCCCGCTGTGGACCTACTCCACTGGGGGTGTGGGGTCGCCGACCGTCGCCAACGGGTTCGTATATGTCGGCGGGACATTCTTCGGCATTCTCTACGCGTTCGACGCGGCGGGAATGACGAACTGCTCAGGTACGCCCAAGACCTGCGGTCCGGTGTGGACCGCGGTCGAGCCGGCTGGCGGAAAAATATCCGATCCCGCGGTGGCCAAAGGAGTGGTCTACGTCGGCTGGGAGATCAGCGGGGGAAGGCTTGGGATTCCGATGAGCAGACTTCTCGCGTTCGACGCTGCGGGAAACACGAACTGCTCGGGCACCCTCCCCAAATCCTGCACCCCGCTGTGGACCGGCCTCATGTTAGGAAACACCTTTGGCTCCGTCGGTGAACCGACCGTCGCAAAGGGAGTCGTCTACGTGAGCCCGATGGACGAGCAGCTCTACGCGTTCGACGCGGCCGGCAACACGAACTGCTCAGGCACGCCCAAGACCTGCGCTCCGCTGTGGACAACGGGGTCCTTCGGTGGTGGGACGGCCGCGGCCGTCGCCAACGGGGTGCTCTACGCTGGGGGGGCGGCGTTCGACGCGGCGGGCAACACGAACTGCTCAGGCACGCCCAAGATCTGCTCACCGATGTGGCAGTACGTTCACAACGTCTCCGGCTTACCCATCGACTTCCCCAGCTCGCCCGCGGTCGCCAACGGGGTCGTGTATTTCGGCTCCTCTGACGACAGCCTCTACGCGTTCGACGCGGCGGGACACACGAACTGCTCGGGCACTCCCCCCAAATCCTGCACCCCGCTATGGTCGGCCACTACTGGTGGCTCTTTGTCCCTGTCGTCACCGGCCGTCGCCAACGGCGTCGTCTACATCGGCTCCGCCGACGACAATCTGTACGCCTACAGCCGACCCTGAGCGAAATGGGGCCACAAACCCAGGCCAACAAGGAGATGAGCGCAATCCACAACCGTGCCGGTCATCGTCCCGCCCGAAGACTGGGACGAATGGCTTGCTCCCCTTTAGATAGAGGGTCAGCCCGGCCCGATCGTCAGGATTATGTGTGAGATGCGGATAGCCACCTGGAACGTCAACTCGCTCAAGGCGCGGATCCACCGAGTGGAGGAGTGGATCGGATACGCGAGGCCCGACGTCCTGTGCCTGCAAGAGACCAAGATGGCCGACGCAACATTTCCCGAGCTGGCGTTCAAGACGCTTGGCTATGAAGCCGCCCACAACGGCGACGGGCGTTGGAACGGGGTGGCGATACTGAGCCGTGTGGGCATCGACGAAGTCGAAGCCGGGTTTCACGGACTTGGGACCGGTGAGGAGCGGCGCATCCTGGCGGCAACGTGTGGAGGCGTCAGGGTGCACAGCGTCTATGTCCCTAACGGAAGGAGCGTCGGCAGCGAGCAGTACCGGGCCAAGCTCGATTGGCTCTCGAGCCTCCGCGCTCACCTGGATCAGACTTGCCGCCCGGGGGACAGAGTGGCCGTGTGCGGCGACTTCAACGTCGCTCCGGAAGACCGCGATGTGTGGGACATCAAGCTGTTCGAGGGGGCTACCCACGTCAGCGAGCCCGAACGCCGGGCACTGGCGAACGTGACCGCCTGGGGACTCGTGGACGCTTTTCGCAAGCGCTACGACCAAGAGGGTCTGTTCTCATGGTGGGACTATCGCGCCGGCAACTTTCACAAGCATCTGGGGATGCGAATCGATCTCATCCTGGTGAGCAAGGCCTTGGTCGACCAGGTCAGCTACGCCTTGATCGACCGCTTCGCCCGCAAGGGCAAGCAACCCTCGGACCATGCTCCGGTGCTGGTCGACGTAGCGTGAGGTTGGCGCTCGCGGAGAGCGCCCGCGCGCGTCGACGTTCGCCGGCTCTGTTGCTCAGTGCAGCTGCACCCTGAGCTTGGCCAAGCCCGAGCCCAAGGCCTGCCGGAGCTGAGCCCTTTCCAAGCCGGTGTCGTGGCGGAGCTCCTTCATCGACTCCAACGGGTGGCCGCCAACGCCGAAGCGCGCAGCGAGCACCAAGCGCTCGACCGGGTCCAGGCCCTCGAGCAGGCTGTCGGGGAGACCCTCCACGGAGATCACGTCGATGTCCAGGTCCGCCTCGGGGTCCGCGCTCTCGTTGTCGTCGTCATCGGGGTACGGCCAGCCGTCTTCGCTGGGCCAAAGGAACGAGGCCATGACTTGTTTGTCGCGCCTCGTGGAGCCCCCGTCAACCCGTGCGATCGGAGACGAGGTCCAGCAGGATGTCCCCATACCGCGCGGCTTTCACCTGACCGATCCCCGGGAGGGCGAGCAGCTCTTCATGGGTCGCCGGCTTCCTGGCCGCCACAGAGGCCAGGGTCATGTCATGGCAGATCACGTAGGCAGGTACCCCGGAGGCTCTCGCGGCGGTGGACCGCCATTCCCGCAGAGCGGCAAGCAGCTCGGGATCGGCGGTCGTCGCCAAGGCCTCAGCGGGACGGACGGTTCTCGGGCCGGCCTGAGACTTGGCAAGCTTGGATCGGGCGGTTGCCAGCTGAATGATGTCTGTGGTGCGCCTACCCTCTGCGAGGGCCCGGCAGGCGGCTGCGACCGCGTCCAGATATGGCGAGGGCCTCCTCGAGTGGGCGCGCGACCCGAAAGTACGTCGCTCGGCCCACGAACAGTGGAGCTCTGCCCGGGCGCGGGTCATGGCCACGTAGAGGAGGCGCCGCTCCTCCGCCTCCTCGGAGGGGGTACAGGCGTGGCCGATCGGAACCAGCCCTCTTTCCAAGCCCACCAAGTGCACCACGGACCATTCCAGCCCCTTCGAGCGGTGGAAGGTGGTCAGCTCTACGACGTCGCCGTCATCTCCGGTCGCCTCTGTCCTGACGCTCGTCGCCAGCCAGTCGCCGAAACCTTCGACGGAGGGCTCCGAGTCCACCGACCGGTACTCGTCGGAGAGGCGAACAAGCTGATCGAGAAGACGGCGCTCCTCCTCTCCGTCGGGTCCACCTGCGCCAGCTGGGCGCTCCCTCAAGTCGGCGACGGCGGCCGGGAAGCCGCCAGCGACCCTCGACATGCCAACCAGGGCGGTACGAACCACCGCTTGCTCGAGGAAGGCACCCCCACCCGAAACCCGATAAGGGATTCCCCTGGCCCGAAGAGCCTCTTCCAGCAGCACGAGCTGCGCGTTCGTCCTCGCCAGGACGGCCATGTCCGACCAGGGGCGGTTGGCGCATCGGATGCGGCGCAGACCGCGCGCTATGCCTGTGGCCTCTTCGGTGTCGTTGTCGTAGCAGACGACCGTGGGGACCGGCCCGTCGGCCCGGTTGGGCCTAAGACCCGATCCGGCGCGGGAAGCGCCCTGGGCCAGGACGGCGTTCGCCACGGCGAGGACCTGGGGGCTGGAGCGGTAGTTGTCGTCCAGTCGGACCACCTCGGCGCTTGGATGCCGCCTGGGAAACTCGAGTATCTGAGACGGATCCGCACCGTTCCACGAGTAGATCGCCTGGTCAGGGTCGCCGACCACGCACAGGTCGAGGCTGTCTCCAAGCCATAGCCCCAGGAGCCACGCCTGCACCGGGTTGATGTCCTGATACTCGTCGACGAAGAAATGCCGAAAGCGCCAGCGCTGGGCGGCCGCGAACGAGGGATCCTCCTGCATCGCCTCTATGCAGCCCCAGAGAAGGTCGTCGAAGTCGACCATCCCCCTCCGTCGCTTCTCCTCCTCGTACCGCAGGTAGACCTCCGCCATCTGGCCGAACGGCGGCTTCCGTCCCGCCCGACGAGCCGCGTCGTCGTAGCGCTCGGGAGGGATCATGCGGGCCTTGGCCCATTCGATCTCGCCGGCCAGGTCCGCGAGGGACACTTGGTTGCGGACCCTCGCCGGAGCCAGCCTCGACAGGAGGCCGGCCTTGCGCTCGACCAGGGCAGGTCGCGGTCTGTCGAGGTCGGCCCACCTGCTTCGCAACTGCGCAAGGGCCATGCCGTGAAAGGTGCCCGCCGCAACCCGGTCTCGGATGCCGAGCTGACCCAGCCGCTCTCTCAGCTCCCCGGCGGCCTTCCGGGTGAAGGTCACGGCCATGACGCGCGATGGATCGGCCGTCCCCTGGGCGATCCGCCAGGCGATCCTCCGCGTCAACACCCTTGTCTTGCCCGATCCTGCCCCGGCCAACACGCACAGTGGGGCCGCGTCCAGGGTCACCGCGTCGACCTGGCGCTGGTTGAGGCCTTGGAGCATTGCGAAGACGGTACCGAGGCTCTGTCACGGCTACGCGGATCCCCATGGGCGAAGGTGCAAATAACGACGGCGCAAATAAGGGGAAGGCCCCAAGTAGCCGAGAGGCTTTCGCCCCCCGTGCTTCTCGGGGCCTGTCCCGGGCCTGTCTGACCTGCGAGGATCCATCCGCCTCTCGACGACCCGAACCCTGACCGACGCTTGCACGCCTTCAGGTTTCGACAAACCCCGACTCGGCCTCTGTGGCGGGTAGCCACGGACCGTCGACCTGTGGCCCACCTGCCCGGGCTTCCTGCACCACTCCGTGCCGAGCCATTTGCAGTCTGCCCATCGGCACCGTTTTCAGTCAAGGGGATAAACAGTGCAGTACCGGACACCGCAGACCAACCGGACGGAGAATTCTCCGATCGGGAGGGCTCTCGAAGATGCGAGTCCAGAGGACGGGGCCACGAGGGAAGGGCGTCTTGTTTTCCCACGACGGTTGCCACGAAGGTCACAGGCACGGTGAGTTACGAGATATGGTCGGGTCGGCTAAGGCCCAAGATCATGTCCGGTAACCGCTGTGGCCCGATGGCCTCTGTCCCATGTTGAAGACGTTCCACGACGGGCGGCTCTTCGGTACGACTTTTGGTAGGGGAGCTCCTTGGATACTGGCTCTGCACGGGTGGCGCCGAACTCACCGTGACTTCGTAGGCTCTCTGGGTGAGAACGGGGTCGGGGCCGAAGCCCTGGATGCCATAGCGGTCGACCTTCCGGGCTTCGGCGCGACACCTCCACCCCCGGAGGCCTGGGGTGCCGCCCAGTACGCGGAGGCGCTGGCGCCTCTCCTCTCCGACATGTGCACTCCCGTGGCGGTGCTGGGGCACTCCTTCGGAGGCTTGGTGGCGTTGCGGCTGGCAGCCGAGAGGCCCGAGAGCGTGCGGGCGCTGGTGCTCACCGGGGTGCCACGGCTCGTGAGCGTGGGCCCGGGCCGTATGAGGCAAAGGCGGTTGTTTCGAGCCGGGAGGGTGGCACACCGGCTGAAGCTCCTGAGCGACGAGAGCATGGAGCGCCTCCGCATGCGCTACGGGTCGGCTGACTACCGGGCCGCTCAGGGAGTCATGCGCCAGGTGCTGACACGGGTCCTCGCCGAGCCCAACGAACACTTCCTGCGCGCTGTGAAGTGTCCGGTCGAGCTGGTCTGGGGCGACGACGACCGCGACGCTCCAATCGAGGTTGCTCGGACTGCCCTGCCGGCGGTACCTGACGGTCACCTCACCGTTTGTCCGGGCGCCGGCCATCTGGTCCCCCTGACCGCACCCGGCGAGCTCAGGGCCGCCTTGGAGCGGCATCGCCAATGACTCAGGTTCCGGGCGAGATCGCCTGCGCCGCCGCCGCCGGGGTCGCCTGTCTCCGGTGGTTGCGGGTGGCCCAGCGGGAGCACTACCTCGCCGGCTCTGTGAGCCGCTTCGCGTGGAGGTGGTGGCTGACGTCGCCGGCCAACACCGCGCTGGTCCTGATGGGCGCGGTGGGGACCGCGCTCGCCTTCGTGTGGCCCCTTAGCGCGCTTGCGGCCGCTCTCGTAGCTCTGGCAGGTCCGTTGGGCCTGGCGGTTCGTGGCCGGACATCGAGGCTCAAGTGGACCCGCCGGCTCACGACGCTCGCCGCCGTATGGCTGCTATTCGAGGGAGGCTTGATAGCCGGCGGGGTGGTCTTGGGCGTAGGTGCGGCGGTCGCTGCCGTCTCCTGCCTCGCCGTACCGTCGACTCTGGACATCGCGTGCTGGTCGACCTCTCCGGTGGAGGGGCTGTCGGCCACCAGGTACGTGGCCCGAGCGCGCTCGCGCCTCGAGCAGGTGCGTCCCGTGGTCGTGGCCGTTACGGGCTCTTACGGCAAGACCACTACCAAGAACTACATCGCCCACCTGTTGGGGGGAAGCTGCTCGGTCGTGGCCAGCCCGGCGAGCTTCAACAACCGGGCCGGCCTCTCGCGGACCGTCAACGAGCTGCTGGGACCCGGCACAGACGTGGTGGTGGCCGAGATGGGGGCCTACGGTCCGGGCGAGATCGCGGACCTCTGCTCCTGGCTCCGTCCCCGAGTGGGAGTCATCACGGCCATAGCGCCGGTTCACTTGGAGCGCTTCGGCAGCCTCGAGCGGATCTTGCGGGCCAAGTCCGAGATCATCGAGGGCGTGCCGGCCGCGGTGTTGAACGTGGACGACGAACGGCTATCCGGTCTCGCCGACTCTTTGCCCGCAGGTGCCGGCCAAACGCGGGTCGTGCGCTGCTCGTCATGGCAAGCGGACGCCGACGTCGCATGCCTGACAGAGGAAGGTGCGGAGGGAGCGAGGGTTCTCGTGGGTGGGGACCTCGTAGCCAAGATGGCGTCCCTTGAAGCCGCGCCGACAAACGTCGCATGCGCGGTGGCGGTGGCCCACGAGCTGGGCGTGTCGCTCTCCCAGATCGAGTCACGGCTGGATAGCCTGCCGGTCGTGGAGAACCGGATGTCGTCCTACCTGTCCGACAACGGCTTCACGGTCATCGACGACACCTACAACTCGAATCCCGACGGTTGCAGGCTTGCCCTTCAAACACTGATGAGGAAGAGCAAGGAGGGCCACAAGAGGGTCGTGGTCACGCCCGGGATGATCGAGCTTGGCCCGCTGCAAAGGGAGGAGAACGCCGAATTCGCCAGGTCGGCCGCGGCGGTGGCCACCGATCTGATCGTGGTGGGCCGTACCAATAGGAGATCTCTCCTCGAGGGTTCCCGGGACGGCGCTCTCCCCGGAGGAAAGGGAACCGCCGATGAGGGCGTTCCGGTTAGCAACGTTTGGACCGTGCGAACTAGACAGCAGGCGGTGGATTGGATCCGGGCGAACCTGGGCCCGGGGGACGTGGTGCTGTACGAAAACGACCTCCCCGACCACTACGCCTGAGCTGCGGGGCGGCCTCAGCCAGGGTCGCCCGAGCCGAGGTCGTCTGCGAGGCTTGTCGACCGGATTGTCCAAGAGGACGGGGAGCAAGAGGCGGAGCAAAGGCGCTTGAGCGAGATCTCTGTGGTATTCGGCGGCCCCTCACCCGAACACGACGTAAGCGTGCTCACCGGGCTGCAGGCGGCAAGGGCGTTGGGGGCCCCCGGCGCGGACAGCGGCTCCTCAGGCAACCGCTTGCAGGCGATCTACTGGTCGAAGGTGGGCGATTTCCACGCAGTCGACCCGAGTCTCGAGGCGGAGGCCTTCGTGACCGGCGTGCCTCGGGGCGGCAAGCATCTACGGCTGGTCGAGGGGCCGTCGGGAGGTTTCGTCGCCAAGGGCCGCCTCGGGAGCCAACGAGGGAGGCATGCTTCGTCTTTCGGCGTCGTGGTCAACTGCTGTCACGGGGGCCCGGGCGAGGACGGGACCCTCCAGGCTGCGCTGGACCTGGCGGGAGTTCCTTACACGGGACCCGACATGGCGGGCGCCGCCCTGGGCATGGACAAGTTGGCATTCAGCGCCCTCATGGCTTCGTCGGGGATGCCGATGCTCCCAAGAGCCCTCGTCGAAGATCGCCATCCTGGCTTCGAGGGGCCCTATATCGTCAAGCCGCGCTTCGGAGGCTCCTCGATCGGGATCGAAGTGGTGGAGGACTTCGACACGGCTCTGGCGTTGCTCCGCAGCAGCGTGCATCTTGCCCGGGGGGCTGTCGTCGAGCCTTACGGGTCCGAGCTGTTCGACCTGCAGGTCGCGGTCCGTTGCTGGCCTGCGCTCGAGCTGTCCGCCATCGAAAGGCCGCTTCGCAACTCTGAGCGCCAGTCGTTTCTTGCGTACTCGGACAAGTACGTCGGCGGTGAAGGGATGGTGAGCGCGCCCCGAGAGCTGCCTGCCAGGCTCTCGGACAAGGTGGAAGGGATGCTCAGGGACATCGCGACGCGCGCGGCGCTCATGTGCGGCCTCAGGGGGGTCGCCCGCCTCGACTTCCTCTCCGACGGCACCGAGCTGTACCTGAACGAGATGAACACCATCCCCGGCTCGATGGCCAAGTACCTTTGGGTAGACCCGCAGGTCGGCTTCTCGGACCTGCTTCTCGACATGGTGAGGGAGGCGTCGGCTCGACCCACCGGACGCTTCACCGCTGCGGGCGCTGACGGTTCGGTGCTGGCCTCGGCGGGCAGCATCGCAAGCAAACTGGGCTGAGACGAGCCGCCAGAGCCGGAGGGAGGAGGGCCCTTAGGGCCCGCCGCGCCGGGGCTCTAGGAAGCCCTGCCTAGGGGCCGGCTCGTGTGCTGGTTACGCTTCTGCGAGATGGCCTTCCCGGAAAGATTGCTCAACACAGACGAGACCGTCGTGGCAGACGTGAGGCCCCACTGGTCCTTCGTCTTCGGGCCGGTCTTCAGCGCGTTCATTGCCGTAGCAGGCACGATCGCGCTCCTCATCGCCTTCAGCGGCATTCCGAGCTGGGCGGAGATGGCGATGCTGGTGGCCATCGTGGTCTGCCTCGCATGGATGGCTGGACGCTACCTCCGGTGGTCCACGACCAGCCTCGTGGTCACCAACCAGCGCGTCGTCTACCGCTCCGGGGTCATCGCCCGCCACGGGAGGGAGATACCCCTGGCGAAGCTGAACGACCTGGCCGTGTCCCAGTCGATCGGGCAGCGCTTGGTCGGCGCCGGCAGGTTGTTCATCGAGTCAGCCGGGGAACGCGGCGAGGATTCGGTGCCTCCCGTCCCCCGGCCGGCGGAGATCCAGCGCACGATCAACCGCGAGATAGACCTCTATCACCGGCGCCACGCAATGGCCGGATCGGTCCAGGTGATGCCGTCTGTGCCAGAGCAGCTCGAGAAACTCGACGAGCTGTGTCGCCGCGGAGTCGTCACGTCCCAGGAGTTCGCGGCGAAGAAGGCCGATCTGCTGCGCCGCATGTGACGCGATGTCGCCCTATGGCCGGACCTGCGAGGGTGGTGGCCTGCTAGGTGGCGGCGAGCGCTTCGACCGAAGCGCCTCCGGCCGCGTCCAGTCTCCAAGCCCTCGTGCCAACGCGTTCGGGGTCTATGGCACCTGGCCGCGCCAACGCAACGACGCAACCCCCGAATCCGGCGCCCGTGAGTCTGGATCCCCACACTCCCGGAATGGATCCGAGCGCGACGACGAGCTCGTCCACCTCCGGAGTTGACACCTGGAAGTCCCTTGCGAGGCTTGTGTGGCTTGCAGACATCTCCTTCCCGACGGCCGCCAGGTCACCTGAGCGCAAGGCGGCGGTCACGGAGAGGACTCGCTGGTTCTCCGACAGGACATGGCGCGCCCTCCTTCTGATCACGGGGTCCGTGATGGACGACAGGGTGTCGGGCGCGGCCGACGCGAGTGGGCCGATCACACGCGCTGCCGCCTCGCACTCGAGCCGCCGCTTTGCGTACGCAGACGACGCCAGCCTTCGAGGTCTCCCCGAGTGCACCGCGAACACCTCGACGTCTCCGGGAAGCGGCACCGGAGTCACCTCGAGGCCTGTGAAGTCGATCAGGAGGGCGTGGCCGGCGACGCCGCTCACCGACGTCAACTGGTCCATGAGGCCACATGGGACCCCGACCGCGAGCCGCTCGGCGAGCTGGCAGACCTTGGCCAACTCCAACTCGGAGCCCTGGAAACCCAGAGCCAGGGCGACGGCGACCTCGAGGGCCGCACTCGACGAGAGCCCGGCGCCCATCGGAACGGTAGACCTCACGGTGCCGCTACCTCCGGTACCGACGTCCGCTGCGGCGGCGACCCCGGTGACGTAACGCGCCCATGCCGGCTCTACGGCGGCCATCGACGCTCGGCCCGCCGCGACCGGGACCTCGACCGAGGCCTGGGAGGGGTCGAGGTCCGACGCCAGGCGTACCCGGTCGGATCCGTCAGGACTGAAGGTGACGATCGTGTGCAGGTTGATCGCCATTGGAAGTGCGAGTCCACCCGTGTAGTCGGTGTGGTCTCCGATGAGGTTCACCCTTCCGGGTGCGCGGGCACGCACGGCAGGTGAGGGTCCAGGTGCCCGCGAGAGGCGCGCTCGGGCGGTCATCGGCGGCCCGTCGCCCTCCGGTGACGATCGGCGGGGAGAGCTGAAGGGTCGCCGGACCGGAGGGCCTCGATGCCACGCCGGTAGGCCCCCGCCGCGTCCCCGCCCATCGAGTCGTTCTCGTTCCAGCGGAGTCCGCGGTGGCGATCGACGCCGTACAGGCCGAAGCGCGGTTCGTAGCTTCCCCACTCGTAGTTGTCGGCCAGCGTCCAGTGCCAGTACCCGGCCACAGGCACGCCGGCCTCCAGCGTACCGGCAACCGAGAGAAGGATCTCCTCGAGGTACCCGACCCGGTCCCAGCCGTCCAACCGTGGGTAGGAGACAGCGTGCCGCACCAGGTTGCACAGGCCGTTCTCGACGATCCACACGTCGAGCCCGGGCTCATAGTTGGCGGAGCAATAACGCTTCAGAGCCCCCGGGTCCATGCGGTCGTCCCACAGTTTTCGGCTCGGCTCCCAGTTTCGACCTCCTGCACTGCGATGGCCCGGAAGGCGAAGGTGATTGGAGACGACCGGGTCGTAATAGTCGATCTGCACGCAGTCCAGCGTGCGTTCGTAGGAGCTGCCGTATACGGCGCCGAGCGTGCGGGGGAACGGCTTGGCAAGGGGCACGACCCTCGAGAGAAGCGCGCGCAGGGCTGCTTCTTTCCGGCCCGGCAGTGCGCCTGGCGGTTCCTGAATGGTGGAGTAGTACAGGCTTCTTCTCTGCTTCAACCAAGCACTGGCCTCCCCACGGGCCACGCCGTGAGCCCGTATGAGCAGCAAGTCCACCAGTAGCCGGTCCAGCTCGTAGACCGACGAGCAGGAGACATTGGTGGACACGGCCGCATGAGGCTGGTGGGCATGGATCACTTCGTAAGCGCCGACGTGGGCGGCAAGCATGTGATCGAGGGAGCGCAGCGCCGAGGACGGATCGACGGATCTGCCGGGAGGAAAGGCGCCCACCAGATAGGACTGGATGGCCAGGTCGTTGGGCTCGTTCACGGTCACCCACTTCGAGCAGAGATGGCCGAGCCGGGTGACAACGGCTCTCGCCCAGCCGACGAACCGCTCCGGTGAGTCGGGCTTCAGCCAGAACTCCTCGCCGAGCCACGCGGGATGCGTGAAGTGCTGCAGTGTCACGAGGGGCTCGAGCCCTTGCCGCGCGCACGAGGCGAGGATGGCTGCGTAGCGCTCGAATGCGGACTCGTCGACCTCCCCTTCGAACGGCTCACAGCGCGCCCACTCGATCGACATCCTGAAGCTCGTGCATCCGAGGGAAGCGGCTCTTGCAAGCTGCTCCTCGTAGAGGCGCCAGAAGTCGAGCGCGAGCCCTGAAGGTTCGACCCGGCCCGTCGCCTCCCACCAGGACCAGTTGTTCAACGGCTCTCCGGGGCCGTTGTAGCCACCTTCCACCTGGAATCCCGCCGTCGCCACGCCGAAGTGGAAGCCGGCAGGGAGCAGCACGTGGAAGAGCATGGCACGAGGGCCCTAGACCCCTCCGCTGCAGACCTGGTCGGACGCCCGGAAGGACCGCCATGCGGGCCGCGAGAGGACCGCGGGTTGACCCTCGGGGATGGGCACGACAGCATCCGTGCGTGAGCGGCCCGCTGGAGGGAGTTCGAGTCGTGGAGATGGTCGGCATAGGCCCGGGCCCGTTCGCGGCGATGATGCTCGCCGACATGGGGGCTGACGTCATACGAGTCGACCGAGCCTCAAAATCGGCTTCCCGCGCCCCGCAGCCTTCGCCGCGACCTGCTGGGCAGGGGTAGGCAATCGGTCGGGATAGACCTGAAGCACGCTGAAGGCGTGGAGGCGGTGCTCTCCCTTGCGGAGAGGGCGGATGCGTTCATAGAGGGCTTCCGCCCGGGGGTGGCCGAGCGGCTGGGAATCGGTCCGGAGGAGTGCGGCGCCCGCAACTCGCGTCTCGTGTACGGGCGGATGACCGGCTGGGGCCAAGACGGCCCCTACTCCGATGCCGCCGGCCACGACATCAACTACATCGCCCTGGCGGGAGCACTCGAGCCGGTGGGCCGCTCGGGGGAGAGGCCGGTCCCGCCCCTCAACCTGGTGGGGGACTTCGGCGGCGGCGGGATGCTGCTGGCGTTCGGCATCGTGTGCGGGGTCCTCGAGTCGCGGCGGTCCGGCAAGGGCCAGGTGGTCGACGCGGCCATGGTCGACGGGGCCGCCGTCCTCACGACCTTCATCCACCAACTGCGTGCCATCGGCCTGTGGACCGACGAGAGAGGCTCCAACCTCTTAGACGGTGGGGCCCCCTTCTACGACGCTTACGAGACAGCAGACGGAAAATACGTATCGGTCGGAGCGATAGAGGCGCACTTCTACGAGGAGTTGCTGCGCCTTTCGGGTCTCGACTCGGGCCACCTTCCTTCCCAGATGGACAAGAGTCGTTGGCAGGAGACCAAGGAGAGAATCGCAGCGCTTTTCCGCACCAAGACGCGCGACGAGTGGTGCGAGATCATGGAGGGTACCGATGCGTGCTTCGCGCCGGTGCTGTCGATGGCAGAGGCTCCAGATCATCGACACAACCGTCACCGCGGGACGTTCATAGAGGTCGGCGGGATCGTCCAACCGGCACCGGCGCCCCGCTTCAGCCGAACGCCGGGCCTTGTGTCCGGGCCCCCTGACCACCCGGGCGAGCACACCGACGAGGCGCTGTCCGCCTGGGGGTTCTCGCCGGGTTACCTCGCCAGCCTGAGACGGGCTGGTGCGATCGCTTGAGCGCCGAACGGGGCCACCAGTGGTCGCACACCGCTTTGGCCCAACGGCTGTATTTCGGTCAGGACTACTTGGAGAAGCTTCCTGATGTCGTCAAGGAGGTGGGTGCGCGCCGACTCATGCTGGTCACGACGGCGGGCCGGCTGTCATCGGTGGAGGGGGAACGGGTGGTTGCGCTCCTCGGGAGGACGCTTGCGACCGTGTTCTCCGGGGTCCGCGCGCATGTGCCCACGTCGGCCGTCCAGTCCGCCGTCAGCCAGGCGCAGGCGGAGGTGGTCGACGGGATCGTGTCCTTCGGCGGCGGGTCATGCGCAGACGCAGGAAAGGCCGTCTGCTTCTTCGTGGAACAACAGGCCGGCACACCGGGGATCTCCTACCTGGATCGGCCGGTCCTCAAGCATGTAGCTGTGCCTACCACGTACTCGGGAGCCGAGGTGACCCCCTTCTTCGGAATGACAGACGAGGCCACGCGCCGCAAGACCGGCGCGGGCGGACCGACCACAGCGCCCGTGGCTGTCGTGTACGACCCGGTGCTGACCGCGACGACGCCGGCCCGGGTGAGCGCGGAGACCGGAATGAACGCATTGGCCCACGGCGTCGAGTGCGCGTACTCGCCGTCTCGATCGCCTGAGGCAGAGGAGCTCGCTCTGGCTGCTGTTCGCCGCATATCGACCGCCCTGCCCGGGGTCGTGGACGACCCGGAGGACGTCGAGGCCCGGACCGCCATGCTGGTTGGCGCCGTGCTGGCCGGGCGCTGCCTTCAAAACGCGGGGATGGGTGTTCACCACGGCCTGGCCCAGCTCTTGGGCGGTCGCACCGGACTGCCGCATGGCCTCGCGAACGCCCTGTTGCTCTCGCACGCGGTGGCCTTCAACTCGGGCGCCGTGCCCGCCGAGGTGGCGAGAATAGGGGAGGCCCTCGGCGATGCCGACGATGCCGCAGGCGCCCTGGATGAGTTGCGTGTGCGCCTGGGACTGCCTGGGCGCCTCTCGGAGTGCGGCATCACCCCAGACGACGTCGAGGCAGTCGTCCGCCTGTCCCAATCCAACCCGAGCGTGCGTGGCAATCCTCGCCCGGTCGGCGAGGACGATGCCCGCGCAATTCTCGATTCGGCCTGGTGAGGGCCAGCGGGTGAGAGCCCGACCTTGAGAGCCCGCCGGTGAGAGCCCGCCGGTGAGAGGGTGCCCGGACCGGCGTCGTCGCGCCTGGTGAGTGCCGAAACGGGGCTCGCCGGCGAAGGTGGGATACCATCAGGCCAAGCGCACATCCACGGAGGTGGTAGTCGATGAAGCGGATGCTGTCGGTGGACGAGCTGGCCAGAGACTCGAGGTTCGAGAGGATCCGCATAGAGGACGCCATCTTCGACCCGCGGAAGGCGCCGCAAGACCGCCGAGGCCCCTTCTCGGCCGATTCACCCGAAGGACCCGACGGTGCCCGGCTCTTGATGCACGGGATCTTCGTGGGCGAGGTCCAGGCCCTAGAAGGAGCCGGTCGCACGTGTTACGACTTCGACACGGGTGAGGGCCGTGACGAAGCTCCGTTCGCGTTGAAGCTGGACATGGCCCGCCAATGCTGGGACGAGGCCCGTCATGTGGAGATCTCGGTCAAGCTGACCGAGCACATGGGGACCGAGATAGGCGAGTTCTCCGAGCAGACCCTGCTCTTCGAGGCCGCGTGCAACTCAGACCCCGTCTTGAGGCTCACAGGTGTCAACCGCGCGCTGGAAGGGCTGGCGATAGACGTGTTCAACACCATGCGAGATTTTGGCGAGATGGTATCCGACCCGGTCCTTTACTTCTGCGAGGACTGGATGCTCGCAGACGAGGTCACTCACGTGAAGATGGGGTCCGACTGGCTTCGGAGGATCACGGCCAAGGACAAGGAACGCCAAGCCGGCGCACTGGAGTTCCAGCGCACCGTCGACAAGCTCTTCTCGTTCGGAGGACTGCGCGGGGAGTCGGACGACAACCCGGTGCACCTGGCGCGGCAGTTCCGTTCCATGGCCGGCTTCACCGAAGGGGAGATTACCGACCTGGTTGAGATCGCGGCTCAGGCCCAGGCGGAGGCCGAGGCAGCCGCGACGGCAGCGGTCTCAGCCGGCTAGAGGTTCACCACCGGGCAGGTGAGAGTCCGGGTGATCCCGTCGATTAGCTGCACCCGGCTGACCACCATTCGGCCCAGCTCGTCCACCGAGGTCGCCTGAGCCCGGACGATGACGTCGTAGGGGCCGGTTACGTCCTCCGCCGACACGACTCCTTCTATGGCCGCGACCTCTGAGGCGACGTGGGCGGCCTTGCCCACCTCGGTCTGGATGAGCACGTACGCGGTGACAGCCAACTCAGCCCTCCTTGTCCAGGCTCTGGTGCAGATTCTTCTCCAAACCGCTCAACTCCTGTGTCAGAGCCCCGGGAAGGTGATCACCCAGGTTGGCAAAATGCTCGCGTATCGAGGGGACCTCTCTCCTCCACTCTTCCGGGTCGACCCGTAGGAGCAGCTCCATGTCGGATGCGGTGATGTCCAGGCCCGAAGTATCGATCGCGGATCTGGCCGGTACCCAACCGATGGGGGTGCGAACCGCCTCACCCTCGCCGGCGACCCGTGAGAACACCCACTCCAGCACGCGAGAGTTCTCACCGAATCCCGGCCACAGCCAGCGTCCCTGTGAGTCCTTGCGGAACCAGTTGACATAGAAGATCTTGGGCAGCTTGCCCGGGTCGGCCGAAGCTCCGATGTCCAGCCAGTGGCCCATGTAGTCGGCCATGTTGTACCCGCAGAAAGGCAGCATCGCGAAGGGGTCGCGGCGCAGCGCCCCGACGGCTCCGGTGGCGGCCGCGGTCGTCTCCGACGCCATGATCGAGCCGAGGAACACCCCGTGCTGCCAGTCGAAGGCCTCGCTGATCAACGGAACCACGGAGGCCCGACGGCCCCCGAACAGGATGGCGGAGATCGGGACCCCGTCCGGATCCTCCCACTCGGGGGCGATGGCCGGATCCTGGCTCGCCGGTGCGGTGAAGCGGGCGTTTGGATGGGCGGCGGGCCCGCCGGACGCTGGCGTCCAGTCCTGACCTTTCCAGTCGATGAGGTGGGTCGGGGGCTCGTCGGTCATGGCCTCCCACCACACGTCCCCGTCGTCCGTCAGGGCGGTGTTGGTGAAAATGCAGTTGCCGTCCAGGGTGAGCATGGCGTTGGGGTTGGTCCTCATGCTCGTGCCCGGGGCCACGCCGAAGAATCCCGCCTCGGGGTTTATCGCGTACAGGCGGCCGTCCTGTCCGAACTTCATCCAGCAGATGTCGTCGCCAACGGTCTCGACCTTCCATCCGGGAAGGGTGGGCACGAGCATGGCCAGGTTCGTCTTGCCGCACGCTGAAGGAAAGGCCCCGGTCACGTAGCGGACCTTCCCGTCCGGTGACGTCAGCTTGAGGATCAGCATGTGCTCTGCCAGCCACCCGTCGTCGCGCGCCATCACCGACGCTATGCGCAGGGCGAAGCACTTCTTTCCAAGCAGCGCGTTCCCTCCGTAGCCGGAACCGAAGGACCAGATCTCGCGCGTCTCGGGGAAGTGGACTATGTACTTGTTATCGGCGTTGCACGGCCACGGCACATCCGCCTGGCCCTCCTCCAGGGGGACACCGACCGAATGGAGGCAGGGCACAAAATCGCCGTCTGTTCCCAGCACGTCCAGCGCTCCCTTGCCCATCCTGGTCATGATCCGCATGCTCGCCGCAACGTAAGGCGAGTCGGTGATCTGGACCCCGATGTGGGCTATACGGGAGCCCAGAGGCCCCATGGAGAAGGGGACGACGTACATCGTCCGCCCTCGCATACAGTCCCGGAACAGGCCGGTCAGCGTCTTGCGCATGTCCACCGGGTCACGCCAGTTGTTGGTCGGCCCGGCCTCCTCCTGGGTTGGGGAGCAGATGAAGGTCCGGTTCTCGACCCGCGCGACGTCTGCGGGGTCCGAGTGCGCCCAGTAGCTGTTGGAGCGCTTTGCGTCCGACAGCCGCGTGAAGGTTCCCTGCCTCAACAAAATGCTTGCCAGCCGGTCGTACTCCTCGGCCGATCCGTCGCACCACTCGACGCGGACAGGAGCGGTGAGGGCGGCGGCCTCCTCCACCCATCGGACCAGGCTTTGGTGCTGCGTCGGGGCCATTCAGCAAGTCCCTTTCCTTCAGGTGTGCCGGGCAGGTGTGTCGGGCCGTCACGAGCACTGGAACGCGACGTACGGCTTCGATGGTAGGCGTTGAGAGCTAACTGCCCCAACCTGGCACCAGCGCCTACGCTCCCCGCTGATGGGCGCCCTCGGTAGGGACGAGCAGGCTGAGCTGGAGCGGATCCGGTCGCTCCTTCCATGCGCCCCTCCTGGCGAGGTGTGGAGCGGCGACGATGCGGCCGTGATCTCGGCCGGCCAGGACACGATGCTGCTCACCACCGACCTGGTAGTCGAAGGCGTGCACGCCGACTTGGAGCTGGTAGGCCTGGACGACCTCGCCTGGAAGGCGCTCGTGTCGAGCGTCAGTGACGTAGCCGCAATGGCCGGGCGTCCGACGCGTGCCCTGGTTGGCATCGCCGCACCGCCCCGGACCGACATGGGACAGCTCTACGCGGGGTTGCTGGCGGCCGCAGACCGTTACCGGTGCCCGATCGTCGGCGGAGACCTGTCCAATGCGGACGTGGTCGTCGTTTCCGTCACCCTCACAGGAACGACAGACGGCCACCGGGCCGTGCTCCGGTCGGGGGCCTCTCCCGGAGACACCCTGTTCGTCACCGGCCCGCTCGGTGCTTCCTCTGCCGGGCTCGCGGTGCTCCGATCGGCTTCTCGGAAAGGCCTCGCCGACCGCTCGCAGGCCTCGTCGCTGTCGCTGGCCCACCGCAGGCCCACGGCCCGGGTGGAAGAGGGCCGTGCGGCTCGTGAATCGGGGGCCACGGCGATGATCGACGTGTCCGACGGCCTAGGTGCGGACCTCGACCACCTGGGCCGCTCCTCTCAGGTCGGTGTACGGGTCGGCGAGCTCCCCGTCGCGGCGGGGGCCTCCGCTCAGGACGCCCTGTCGGGAGGCGAGGACTACGAGCTGATCTTCTCCGCGCCGTACTCTCGACGCGTCGAGGAGGTCTTCGCGTCAGCCGGTCTTCGGGCCCCGATCGTCATAGGATCCTGCACAGCCGACGCGGCGGAACGGCGTTTGGGCGCGGACCGGCTCGATGTCGGCGGCTACCAGCACCGCTGGGGCGTCAAGAAGCGCTAGTACCCGCGGGGCCTGGATGGGGACGCTGAGGTGGTTTCGCCACCTTGCCGGCTCTCAGGCAGGAGGTGCACACGTTGAGACGCCGGGGGGACCCGTTGAGCACCGTCCTCACCCGCTGGACGTTGGGGTTCCAGCGCCTCTTGGTCCGACGGTGGGAGTGGCTGATGCTCATGCCAAACGACGGGCGCTTGCCACATACCTCGCAGACCGCTGCCATGACGGGACACCTTCGGGGTTCGGGGAAGAGGAAACATTAGCATCCGGCCCATGGACCCCCTGGTGCGCCTCGATGCCGGGCACCTCCGCCGAGGCATGGCCGTTTTTCGCGACACGCTGAGAGCTCACCAGGAGTCAATCAACAGGCTGAACGTATATCCCGTGCCCGACGGCGACACCGGCACCAACATGGCCCTGACCCTCGAGTCCGTGGTGTCCGAGCTGGATTCCCTCGGCGAGGGCGCCGCGTCCATGGCCGCGGTCTGCGACGCGATAGCGCACGGGTCCTTGATGGGTGCGCGCGGGAACTCAGGGGTGATCCTCTCCCAGATCCTGAGAGGAGTCGCCGACCGGCTGCGTCAACCGGCTGGGGTCGGGCCTTCCGAGATGGCCTCCGCATTGGTGACCGCAGCCGACGCGGCGGTCGGTGCGGTGATGCGCCCCGTCGAGGGGACGATCCTCACGGTTGCCAGGTCGGCGGGAGAAGCTGCGCAGCGGGTCGCGGAGGGCGACGGGAGCGACGATGGTGCCCTCGTCGACGTGCTGGAGGGGGCACGCCAGGCGGCGGGGGCGACCCTTGCCCAGACCCCCGAGCTCCTCTCGGTCCTCAAGGAGGCCGGGGTGGTCGACGCGGGAGGCGCCGGGTACGTGTTGATGCTGGATGCATTCCTCTCGGTGGTCGATGGGCGGCCCCTTCCCGAGCCGGAGCACGGGGACGAGGCTGCTCGGTTGCTGGTAGGCACCCCTTCGGCCTTCGACCCCGGCGCCGAGGCGATGGGAGACCTCCGCTACGAGGTCATGTACATCCTGGAGGCGCCCGACGAGTCGATACCGGCGTTCAAGGACGTCTGGGCAGGCGTAGGTGACTCGATCGTCGTCGTGGGCGGCGAGGGGCTGTGGAACTGCCATATACACACCGGCGACGTCGGCGCGGCCATCGAGGCGGCTTTGGATGCCGGGAGGCCTAGGAACATCAGCGTGACCGATCTGGCCGAGGCGATCGAGGAGGAACGCTGGGTCAGGGAGGCGAGCGCAGCGCCCGGTCCCGGCCTGGAGGGGTCGGGTCCTCCACCCGCCACGGCGGTGGTGGCTGTCGCCACGGGTGAGGGCGTAAGGCGCATCTTCCACTCGTTGGGGGTGCATCAGATCGTCGCCGGGGGCCAGTCCATGAACCCCTCGACCGCCCAGATCCTGGACGCTGTCCGTGCGGCGCCGGCCGAACAGGTCGTCGTGCTGCCCAACAACGACAACATCTTCCCGGTTGCCGACCAGGTCGGCGGTCTGACCGACAAGCAGGTGAGGGTGGTGCGAACGCGGGGGATCGCCGAGGGTTTTGCGGCGCTGCTGGAATACGACCCTCAGGCCCGGCTGGACGACAACGCCGCCTCCATGCGCTTGGCGGCGGGTCGTGTGATCGCTGGTGAGGTGACCCGTGCCGTACGGGACTCCAGGTCGCCGCAGGGGCCGATCGCGGCGAAGGACTGGCTGGGTATGTCTGCCACCGGACTCGAGGTGGTTGGCGCCGATCTGGCTGACGCTGCATGCGCCCTGCTCGACCGCCTGGTGTCCCAGGGCCACGAGATCGTCACGATCATCGAGGGTGACGGAGCCACGGCCGGGGACACTCGACGGGTGACGCAGTGGCTAGCGGAGCATCGGCCAGCGGTCACAGCCGAGGTGCACCACGGCGGCCAGCCCCTCTACCCGTACTTGTTCAGCATCGAGTAGGCATCGAGTGGACACCGCGTTGGCTGACGGGCGCTTGCTGCGCTCCCTCCAGAACAAGCCCGTGGGGATGCTCGAGGGCGTGGGGCCCAGAAAGGAAGAGTCGCTGGCGTTGATGGGCATCGCCACGGTTCTCGATCTCATAACCCACTACCCGCGGCGCTACATCGACCGTACGGAGCAGAAGGCCCTAGGGGAGATGGCCGTGGGCGAGGAGGCGATGGTGCTGGTAACGGTGAAGCGGGTCCGCGCCCGTCGCACCCGGCAGGGGAGGTCGCTGGTCGAGGTCGACGTTTCGGACGGCGCCGGTTACCTGAGGTGCAGCTTCTTCAACCAGCCCTGGAGGGTCAAGCAGCTGTCCGAGGGCCAGCAGGCGGTCGTCTTCGGCAGGCTGGACGTGTACCGCGGCCGCCGGAGGATGACCAATCCGGTCGTCGACCTGGTCGGAAACCGGACGGGCAAGATAGTCCCGGTCTATCCCCAGTCCGAGAAGGCCGGTCTGTCCACATGGGAGCTCGCTGAGTGGATCGCCGAAGCCCTCCGGCGGGCGGGCCGGCTCGCAGACCCCTTGCCCGAGCACCTGCGCTCCGAGCTTGATCTCGAGGACAGAACCTCGGCTTTCTCGGAGGCCCACAACCCCTCTTCCCTGGCTGCTGCCGGTGCCGGCAGGAAGAGGCTCGCCTTCGACGAGCTGCTCCGGTTGCAGGTGACCCTGGTCATGCGCAAGAGGGCGGCCGAAAGGATGTCGGAGGGCATCGGCCACGATGTCGATGCCGCGAAGGCGGGTCTGCTCGCCCGGTTCAGGAGAACCCTTCCCTTTCCGTTGACCGAGGCCCAGGAGAGGGCCGTGGAGGAGGTGCTGGCGGATCTGGCCAAGCCGGGCGCCATGCACCGGTTGCTGCAAGGCGACGTCGGTGCGGGGAAGACGATCGTGGCCGTGGCGGCCCTTTTGGTCGCGGTGCAGGGCGCGCACCAGGGAGCTTTCATGGCGCCCACCGAGGTCCTGGCCGAGCAGCATTTCCTCGGCGTCAGAGAGCTGCTGTCGGACATGGAGGTCCCTGATCACTCCACACTCTCGGGGACGAGGCCGGTACGTGTAGAGCTGCTGACCAACCGGACAACGGCTGCCGAGCGTGCCCGCCTGCATTCGGGTTTGCGCGAGGGCAAGGTCGACATCGTGGTCGGCACACACGCCTTGATCACCGAAGAGGTGCTTTTCAAGTCCTTGGGGGTGGTGGTGATCGACGAGCAGCATCGCTTCGGCGTGGAGCAGCGGTCGGCTCTGCGGGAGAAGGGGGGCGTCGCCGGCGCGCCTGATGTGCTCGTGATGACCGCGACACCCATCCCCCGCACGGCGGCCATGACGGTCTACGGCGACCTCGACATGACGGTTCTCGACGAGCTGCCCCCGGGGCGCCTCCCCATCAAGACGGTTTGGACGCAGGGTCCGATGCAAGAGGCCATGGCGTGGGCCCGGGTGAAGGAGGAGGTGGCCGCCGGACACCAGGCCTACGTGGTCTGCCCGCTGGTCGAGGAGTCAGAGAGGATCGAGGCCCGCTCTGCAACCGAGGAGTATGACCGACTCCGGGCCGACGTGCTCCAGGGTCTGTCGTTGGGGCTCATACATGGCCAGATGCCCGCACGCGAGAAAGAGGGTGTCATGGCCTCGTTCCGCGAGGGGGGTGTCCAGGTGCTGGTGGCGACGACGGTGATCGAGGTGGGGGTCGACGTCCCTAACGCTTCGGTGATCGTGATCGAAGACGCCCAGAGGTTCGGTATGGCCCAGCTGCACCAGCTCCGGGGTCGGGTTGGCCGGGGGCAATCGTCGTCCTGGTGCTACCTCCTCGGCGAGGCGCCTACTCCTGAGTCGCAAGCTCGCCTCGAAGCGTTGGAGGGCTCCGCTGACGGTTTCGAGCTGGCCGAGATAGACCTGGACCTACGGGGCGAAGGAACCATTCTGGGGACCCGCCAGAAGGGGCGATCCGATCTCAAGCTGGCTTCGTTGCGTCGGGACCGCCAGCTCTTGCTGGCGGCCCGGAAGGTTGCCTTCGGCCTGGTGGACTCCGATACCCACCTCTCGCTCCACCCGGTGCTTGCCGACGAGGTCCAGCTGATGGTGGACGGCGAGGAGGCGGAGTTCCTCTTCAAGAGCTGACGAGGGCGCCTCCGGATCAAGTCCTCGCTCCGAGCGCGGCATCCAGCGCCCGGCTCGCCTCGTCCACAGCCTTCTTGCCGGCGTCGAAGATGGCCCCGCTCGAGAAAAACCCGTGGATCATCCCGGCATAGCTCCTGAGGGTGACCGGTACCTTCGCGCGCTCGAGAGCCGCGGCGTAGGCCTCTCCTTCGTCGCGCAGAGGGTCGAACTCCGCGGTGACCACCAGCGCCGGGGGCAGGCCCGATAGGTCCTCGGCGAAGAGGGGGCTCACGTCGGCGTCCCGGAGGTCTGTCCCAGGTCGGACGTAGTGGCCCATGAACCATCGCATCGACTCGGCGGTGAGCATGTATCCCTCGCCGTTCTCCTTGATCGAGGGGTGCGACATGGTTGCGTCGGTCATGGGGTAGACGAGCAGTTGAAAGGCCAGCGGGGGACCGCCTCTTGCGCGGGCCCGAAGCGCCACGACCGCGGCAAGGGTCCCCCCGGCGCTGTCGCCCCCGACGGCTAACCCCCTGTCCGCTGGCTCACGGCGGCCAAGTTCCGCGGCGTGCTCTGCCGCCCATCGGGTCGCC
Organism: uncultured Actinomycetes bacterium; assembly: GCA_963736925.1. Taxonomy (GTDB): domain Bacteria; phylum Actinomycetota; class Acidimicrobiia; order Acidimicrobiales; family CAVTQP01; genus CAVTQP01. The sequence continues at coordinate 1,659,356 of CAVTQP010000003.1, read as the reverse complement.
GCATAACAGTCGTCGGGTCCCGCCGGGTGCGGGTGCTCGGGCGCCAACCTGTAGTCGACGCTCATGACAGCGACGTTCGAGCCCACAGCGAGCTGCCGGCAGACCGGGTCCGCGTCCTCCAGGCTCCCGAGCGTGAACCCACCGCCATGGAACCACACCAGAGTGCCAGTCGCGCCCTCCGGAATGTACGTACGTACTGGGATCTCACCGTCCGGTCCGGGGACGGAGAGGTCCTGCACCCGCTCGACGTCCGGTCCCGGCCCACCCATGCTCGAGAATGCCGAGAGAAACTGGCGGGCTTGGTCAACAGACAGATCCTCGAGCGGCGGCGAGTCGAGTGAGGCGATCTGATCGAGCAGCTGTTGGGCCTGGGGGTCGACCGCCATCTGTTGCGCCTCCTCGAATCCTCGGTTCGCCAATGGTAAGCACCCTCAGCGCCGCGTCGCTGGCGTACGCTCGGTGACGATGCGGGTGGTTGGTGGCAACGCTGGAGGTCGTCGCCTCAAGGCACCCTCCGGGCGCTCGACCCGTCCGACCACCGACAGGGTTCGCGAGTCCATCTTCGACATGCTCGCCAGCGTCGGGGCCCTGGAGGAGGCCCGCGTGCTTGACCTCTTCGTGGGTTCGGGTGCTCTCGGGATCGAGGCTCTCTCCCGAGGAGGCGTCTTTGCCACCTTCGTGGACCGGGACCCCAAAGCCGTCGCAGCGATCGAGTCCAACCTGAAGGCGACCGGTTTGGCTCCACGTGGCGCGGTGGTCAGATCCGATGTCCTCCGATGGCTGCGTCGGAAGGGACGAGCCGGGGCCGGCCTAGAAGGAAGCGGTGGAGAAGCGGTGAATGTGGCGTTTTGCGACCCTCCGTATGCCTTCTCGGCTTGGCCGGAGCTGATGGCGGCGCTGACGGCAGAACTTGTCGTCGTGGAGTCGAAGGAACCCTTGGGGCAACTTCCCGACTGGAGGGCTGTCAAAGCCAGGACCTACGGCGGTACGGTTGTGACTCTGATGGAACCACTTCCCCCTGTATCGGTAGGCACCGTATGAGGATTGCCCTCTTCCCGGGCTCGTTCGACCCGTTCCACAACGGCCACCTAGAGGTTGTGGAGAAGGCTGCGCGCTTCTTCGACCGGGTGGTCGTGGCAGCGACGAGAAACCCCCAGAAGGGCGAGCAGCTCTTCACCCTCGAGGAGCGCAAGGCCATGCTCGAGGAATCGCTTACCCACGTGCAAGGCGTGAAGGTGGTGTCACTCGCCTCGCTTGTCGTCGATCTGGCGCAAGAGGTTGGTGCGTCGGCCATCGTGAAAGGGCTGCGAGCCGTCTCGGACTTCGACAGTGAGCTTCAGATGGCTCAGATGAACCAGCAGCTCTCTGGCATCGACACCCTGTTCATCACCACGGGGGCGGCTCGCTCTTTCATCTCGTCGCGCTTGCTGGTCGAGGTTGCGCGATTCGGCGGGGATGTGAGCAGCTTGGTTCCCGAACCCGTGGCCAAAAGGTTGCAGGAGAAGTTCTCCAATGACTGATCTCACGAGCGACATCAGCGACGACGCTTCGAACCTTGCCGATCACCAGCCGGAGGGTCCAGATGCCGCGGCTCTGCTCAGGAGGATCATTGAGATAGTTGGCAACGCCAAGTCGATGCCCCTGTCTGCTTCGGTGCTCATCAGCAGGGACGAGATATTGGAGCTACTCGACTCGGCCCTGGAGCGCTTTCCCGACGAGTTGCGTCAAGCGCGCTGGATGCTCCGCGAGCGGGAGGAGTTTCTGGCAAAGACGCGGAGGGAGAGCGAACGGATACTCGAGTCCGCACGTGCTCAGGCGGAGCGTATGGTGCAGCGCACCGAGATTGCCCGGCAAGCGCAGCACAACGCCCAGCGGACTCTGGAGACGGCACGAGAAGAAGCGAGCAGGCTTCGCAACGAGGCCGAGGACTACTGCGACCAGAAGTTGGCCGCCTTCGAGATCGTTCTCGAGCGAACAACCAAGCTCGTGCAGGCGGGCAGGGAGAAGCTTCAAGCCACACCCTCTCGGGACAACGGGATCCGTGGACCGGTGCCCTCGAATGGAGCGCTCGAGTCCAACAGCCCCCAGCCTGAGGAAGCTTTCTTCGACCAGGACAGCACCTGAGCCGACCCCCATTAGGATGACGGCTGGTGGCGCACCATCCGTTCCGCGTTCCGGTGTCCACTCTCTTGCGGCACCCAGGGGAGAGTCAGCGGGAGGTACGGCGCGGGCGCATCCCTGACCTGGCGGTGATCGCAACCTGGGTGCCCGCCGGGTCCGAAGTTGCCGTCGATGTGCTTCTCGAGTCTGTGCACGGGGGGATACTCGCCACCGGAACCGTCGGCGCGGACTGGGTGGGGGAGTGCCGCAGATGCCTGGCCAAGGCACAGGGTCGGGTTGACGCAACCGTGAGAGAGCTCTTCGAGACCGGCCCGGAGTCCGACGACAGCTATCCTCTTCATGGCGACCAGCTCGACCTGGAGCCTTTGGCTCGAGATGCGGTCGCCCTCGAGCTGCCGCTGGCTCCTCTGTGCTCGGAAGGTTGCAGGGGCTTGTGCGCGCAGTGTGGCGCCGATCTCAACACGGCCGAATGCAGCTGTGCGGCAGTGGTCAGAGATCCGCGGTGGGCGGACTTGGATGTCCTCAGAGAGGATCGTGCCCAGGGGCATTAACGGGGTGTTCAGGACCCACCCGGCCTTTGAGATGGCGACCGCAAGGGGCCGCCCGGGGGATAATCAACACGAGGAGAGGCGGGGAAGATGGCGGTACCGAAGAAGAAGACATCGAAGTCCAAGAGCCGGAGCCGGCGTGCCTCCAACTGGGTGGTCGGCGTTCCTGCTCGCAGCGTTTGCCCCCAATGCCGTCACGCCAAGGTGCCGCACGTCGTGTGCCCCAACTGCGGCTGGTACGGCGGCCGCCAGGCCGTCGATGTCGACTAGCAAGTCGACCACCCAGGTGATGTGGCCGCCCGCAGCGAGGTAGCGGGGGCGCGACCCGGACGCCTCCCGGTGGCGGTGGACGCGATGGGGGGCGACAAGGCGCCCGGGGAGATAGTGGAGGGTGCGCGCCGGGCAGCCGCCGAGCTCGGAGTGCCGGTGCTGCTCGTAGGCAGGCCGGAGGCCGTCGGAGCCAGCACAGGGCTGGAAGTCCTGGCGGCGAACGATGCGATAGGCATGGAAGAGGACCCGGTGACCGCTGTGCGGCGCAAGAAGGACTCTTCCCTGGTCAGAGCCGCGGAAGCCGTGCGGGACGGCCGGGCCTGCGCCATGGTGAGCGCGGGGAACACGGGAGCGGCGATGGCCAGCGCGTTGCTCCGGATGGGACGCCTACCCGGCGTGTCCCGGCCGGCGATCGCCACCCCACTCACCGTGCCTGGTTCCACCCCGACTGTGCTTCTGGACGCTGGGGCGAACACAGAGTGCCAACCGGGCTGGCTCGTTCACTTCGCGCAGATGGGTGCTGTGATGGCCCGCGAACGTTACGGGGTGGACGAACCTCGGGTTGGCCTTCTCTCGATCGGCGAGGAGGCCTCAAAGGGCAAACCGGTGGTCAAGGAGGCCCACGACCTGCTGGCACGGGGGGTGGGAGTCGATTTCATAGGGAACGTCGAGGGCAGGGACCTCTTGAGCGAGGCGGTTGACGTGGTCGTGACCGACGGGTTCACGGGCAACGTCGCCCTGAAGACCCTGGAAGGAGGCATGCGCTTCTTCTTCAAGCTCCTTCTCGCGGCCCTGGACTCCACGCCTGAGACCCGCCGGGCCGGCGAAGCGCTCATGCCCACCCTGGCGCCGATAGCGGCCGAGATGGACCCCGATGCCACCGGTGGCGCCATGCTTCTGGGTGTCGACGGAGTATGCATTATCAGCCACGGGTCCTCGTCGGCCAACGCCATCGCCAACTCTGTCCTCGTGGCGAGTGAGATGGTCGCCCATGACCTGGTCGGCCACCTCCGAGAGGCGGTGGAGGTCGCACCGACGCCGGGCGGCAAAAGGTAGAATCGGGCTCCGAAGGATGCCGGGAGAGAGAAATGCCAGCGGAAACCCACGTCGAGAAGGGCCCAATGGGCCGGCGAGAGGTTTTCGAGCTGATCCGGGATCAGCTGGCTGACATCCTCGAGGTCGAGCCCTCGTCCATAGCCGAGAGCTCCTCGTTCTCCGAGGACCTGAACGCGGACTCCCTTGCCTTGATCGAGCTGGTAGAGGCCTTGGAGCAAGAGCTGGGTGAGCGCACGGTCGGATTTCGCATCGACGACGAGGATCTGGAGGATCTTCGAACCGTTCGAGACGCCGTTGATTACGTGGTCGCCAAGCTGCAGGCTCCAAGCTGAGACTCGACTCCCGCCAAGCTGAGATACAAGCCCTGGCAGCCAGGCTGGGCCAGGGGCAGGTCTATCTGCTGAGGCAGGCCATGGCTCACCGCTCGTGGTGCGCGGAGACCCAGGGTGAGGAGTCCAACGAACGCCTCGAGTTCCTCGGGGACGCCGTCTTGGGCATGGCGGTGACCGACCACATCTACGGTTCGTACCCCTACCTGGCCGAGGGCGAGCTAGCGAAGCTTCGGGCGTCTGTCGTCAACTCCCAGACCCTGGCCGACGTGGCCATGGAACTGCAGGTCGGTGACGCCTTGCTTCTGGGGCGGGGCGAGGACGCTTCCGGGGGACGGGAGAAGCCGTCGATCCTCGCGGATGCCGTGGAGGCGGTCATCGGGGCCGTCTACCTCTCGAGGGGTTGGGAACCCGCCCGTCTCCTCGTGCTCGAGCTGCTCGGGACCCGTATAGAGGAGGCCGCCACGGGACCTGGTGGGGGCGACTACAAGACCCGGCTCCAGGAGCTGGCAGCCAGTGGTTCCGAAGAAGTTCCCAGGTACGAGGTGGAGGACGAGGGCCCCGATCACGCCAAGTGGTTTCGGGCCTCGGTCGTGCTGGGGGGGAGGCGCGTCGGAGAGGGGCAGGGGCGATCCAAGAAACAGGCCGAACAGGCGGCTGCCAGGATGGCCTGGAGGGTGCTCACCGCCGAGGGGCCGAAGAGGGTGGCCCGCGATGCTTGAGCATCGCGATGTCGAAGGCGCGGGCCTTGCCTGAGCTGCCCGAGGTCGAGACGATCCGCAGGGAGCTGGACCGCGAGGTCGTGGGTCGCAAGGTCAAGACGGTAGAGGTCAGCGGGTCGCGATCGATCCGGCGCCACCGTGGCCCCGCGAAGTTCCGGGCTCTTTTGGAGGGCAGGACGATCACCGGGATCGAACGCAAGGGGAAGTACCTCATCCTTCGGCTCGACGCCGGCTCGGTCCTCGTGGTGCACCTGGGGATGAGCGGGCAGCTCCTCAGGGTCAAGAGCGCCAAGGAGCCCAAGCCCAAGCACACCCACGTGGTCATCACCTTCACTCAAGGCGGCCAGCTCCGGTTCGTCGATCCAAGGACCTTCGGCGAGATGTTCGTCACCCAGGCCGACGAGCTGGAGAAGGAGGTGCCCGAGCTGGCCCATCTGGGCTTCGATCCCGTCGACGACGTGATGAGCTGGACCCACTTCGGTGAGCTGCTCCATGCCCGGGAGGTGAAGCTCAAGACGCTGCTCATGGATCAGGAGTTCGTCGCGGGTATCGGCAATATCTACTCTGACGAGATCCTGTTCGCAGCCGGGCTGCGACACGACCGAAGCTCAGAGAGCTTGACGTCCCAGGAGGTTCGCCGGCTCTACCGGGCGATGCTCGAGACGCTCCAGGACGCCATCAAGCATCGGGGCTCATCCCTCGGGGACGAGCAGTACAAGGACTTGTTCGGAGACGTCGGCGACTTCCAGAGCCTGCACAAGGTCTACAACCGGGAGGGAGAGGCCTGCCGCCGCTGCCGGAACCCCATCGTGCGGGTCAAGGCAGGTGGCCGTTCCGCCTTCTTCTGCGAACAATGCCAGGTCTGAGACGGCCGGAGATCGGTCATCCGGACCCAAGAGGCATCCCCGAACGGCACGGGGTCGGCCTATAACGTGAGCGCCGCGTGTTCCTGAAGAACCTGACTCTCAAGGGGTTCAAGTCCTTCGCCGAGCCTACGACGCTGGAGTTCGAACCCGGCATCACCGTCTTGGTGGGACCGAACGGAAGCGGCAAGTCCAACGTGGTCGACGCCGTGGCTTGGGTTCTGGGTGCCCAAGGTCCCAGAAGTGTCCGTTCGGGCAAGATGGAGGACGTCATCTTCGCCGGTTCCTCTAAGCGACCAGCGCTGGGTCGGGCCGAGGTCTCCCTCGCCATAGACAACTCTGCCGGAAGGCTCCCGATCGACCTGTCGGAGATCACCATCACCCGGACCCTGTTCAGGTCGGGCGACAGCGACTACGCGCTGAACGGTGCCCCATGTCGGCTGCTCGACATCCAAGAGCTCCTCTCCGACTCGGGGGTGGGGCGCCAGCAGCACGTGATCGTGAGCCAGGGCCGGCTGGACGGCGTGCTGAGCGCCCAGGCCGAGGAGCGCCGCCTGATCATCGAAGAGGCTGCGGGGGTACTCAAGTTCCGACGCCGACGCGAGCGGGCGGAGAGACGGCTCGAGGCCACGGAGTCCAACTTGGTGAGACTGCAGGACCTCTTGCGGGAGGTGCGCCGCCAGTTGCGTCCGCTCGAGCGCCAAGCCGATGCTGCCCGTCGTCACGACGGACTCGAGCAGGAACTGCGCTCGATCCGTATGTACATGGCGGGACGCGAGCTCACCGATCTGGCTTCGAGGCGCTGTGCGACGGAGCAGGCGCGCTCGGAACTGAACGGGCAGGAGAGCGTCGTCAGAGCGGGTCTGTCACGGTTGGATGCCGAGATCATGGCTCTCGAGGATGACGTCTCGCGTGAGCGCGACCTCGATCCGGCGCCGGCCCTCGGCCGAGTCGAGAGTTTGAAGGAGAGAGCCCGGGGCCTGGCTGCGGTCCTGTCGGAGAGGAGACGCTCAGCCCAGAGAGATCTGCGGGCCTGCATGGACGAGGACCTGGTCGCGTCCCTGGAGGGCGAAGGGTCCGCCCTCCGCACCCAGCTGAGCGAGCTCGAGACGGAGATCTCGGGCCTGGCGCCTCGAGTTGCCGATGTCGCCAAGGCCGAACAGGACTTGGTTCGACGTCAGGGAGAGCTGGAAGGGACCTGGGCCGAAGGTAGCTCGGCCGACAAGCAGGTCGCCGAGGCCATGTCCCAAATGACTGCGCTCGGCCGAGGGGTCGAGCGAGACCGGGCCGAGCTGGCGCGGCTGGGATCCCAGCTGGGCTCGGCCAAGCAGAGGAGGGCACGTTGCGAGACCAAGGCCGGCGAGCTCGGTCAGCAGTTGCGTTCCAGTGAGAAGTCCGCGTTCAAGCGGCGCGCGAGCTGTGACGCCCTCGTGCGGGCCAGGTCAGATGCGGAGTCCGAGGTGGACTTGCAGGGCGAGACCCTGGCGAGAGTTTGCAGGGAGCACGACACTTGGGCCGCGCGTGCTCAGGCCCTTTCTGAGGGGCTCGAAGACACGCGGGCCGATCACCTGGAGGGTCTTGCCGGGGTCCTGGGAAGGCTCGCCGACCTTGTGGAGGTGGATCCGGGTTGGCGCAAGGCGTTCGAAGCGGCGGCGGGCGAGGCCCTCGGAGCTGTGGTGGTGCGGGGCCCAGAGGATGCCCGCCTCGCGTTGGAGTGCCTCAGATCCGCTGGCAGGTCGGGATCGATATTGCACGAGGGGATCCCAGGCCTGCATGACATGACCGATGTCATGCACCAGGTACGCGACCTCGATTCGGCGGGGCGCGCCCGGGCGCTTCGCCCGCATGTCCGGTCGGACAGCCCGGCGGTGGTATCCCTGCTCGACCGGATGCTCCAAACGTCGGTCATGGTTCCAAGTGGGTGGGCCGGTGCCATCGAGGTTCACCTCCGGTACCCGTACCTGGTCGTCCTGACCGCCGACGGGGACCGGTTCTCGTCCGCCGGCTGGAGAACCGGCGGCACTGCTGGCAAGACGGTGGATGAGGCGCGGAGCATGGCGGGGGAGGCATCGCGGTTCGAGGCGCGGGCCAAGGAGGCCTTGGCGTCGGCCAAGGGGCGCCTGTCGGCGGCGCGAGCCGAGGAAGAGGAGGCGGTACGAGAGCTGGACCGCGGCGAGTCGCGGTGGGCCACGGCGGCCAGCCAGCTCGAGCAGGTTCGGCTCGAGCTTGGGGAAACAGAGGCGGATGTGAACCTTCTGGCTTCACAATGGGAGCAGCTGTCCGCAAGGATCACGCACGAAGAGGTCCAGCTCGCCGGGTGGCAGGAAGCCCTTCCGGGTTTGGAATCCGAATCCTCCCTTGCGGCCGAGCGCGCCGCCGCCGCACGTTCGGCACAGAGGATGCTCCGCGAGCAAGCGTCCCAGGTCGCCTCGATGCGCAAGGAGCTCGATGTTCGAGCTGCCGGGCTGGAGGAGCGACGGTCGGTCCTGGCAGGTCGCTTGGGCGAGGTCGAACAACGGCTGGCCGGAGCCGACCGGGACGAAGCGGCACGCCGACTGGCGTGGCTGGAGGTGGTGGCCAGGGCTACGGCGCGCCTAGGGACCCGGGTCCAAGAGCGGTTGTCCGAGCTCGAGGAGGCTGCGGCGGTATTGGGTGACAGGCGGCGGCACCATGTCGAGGCCATACGCGATCGCGCCAGTCGCCTGGACGAACAACGACACGGGCGATCCGAGCTCGAGCATGAACTGAGCTCGGTTCGTGAGCGTATCCAGCGCGCCGAGATCGCCGAAGCCGAGGTCCGTCTGCGCCAGGAGAGCTCGTTCGAAAGCGTTAGGAGGGATCTCGACGCCGATCCGGAGCATGTCGTCGATGCACCGCGGCCCGAGGTTCCCGAAGGCATGAGCCTCGGACAGCGCGCCCGGGAGCTTGAAAGAGAGCTTCGCCTGATGGGGCCCATAAACCCGTTGGCCCTCGAAGAGCTGGCCTCTCTTTCCGAGAGGCATGAGCTGCTCGAGCGACAGCTCGAGGACGTGCGGGCGGCTCGACGCGACCTCGGAAAGGTCATACGCGCGGTGGATGGCGAGATCGTTGACGTCTTCGCAGCCGCCTACACGGACGTTGCGGACAACTTCTCGCGACTGTGCTCCGCGCTCTTTCCGGGTGGTAGCGGTCAGCTACGCCTCACGGACCCGACGAACCTCCTGGAAACGGGACTAGAGATCGAAGCGCGTCCACCGGGCAGGAACGTTCGACGATTGGCTCTGCTGTCGGGCGGTGAACGGTCCCTGGTCGTGTTGGCGTTCCTGTTCGCAGTCTTCCGCAGCCGGCCATCCCCCTTTTATCTTCTGGACGAGGTCGAAGCCGCTCTCGATGATGTCAACCTGCATCGTTTTCTCGAGTTGCTCCACGATTTCCGTGAAGAGGCCCAGCTAATCGTCGTCAGCCACCAGAAGCGTACGATGGAAGCGGCAGACTGCCTCTTCGGGGTGACCATGCAAGATGGAGGATCCACCAGGGTGGTCACCGAGAGGATGCGCCAGCCCGCCTGAGCGGGTGGCACCGCGTGCTCCGAGATTAGGCTCCCGATTCCGTGCTCGTACTGATCGTCGTGCTCGTAGCCGTGCTCGTCATGCTGACGGTCGCTGTCGCCGGGGTCTCTGTCCGGAGGCGAGCGAGGTCCGGCACCGTGGAATTTGCGGCGCCCGAAACCCTTGAGGAGGCAGCGCCGGGCCAGGAGGAGGCACCATCCCCTGCCCTGGAGGCACCAACTCACGAAGACGCCCTCGCGGAAGACGCCCTCGCGGAAGACGCCCTTGCGGAAGACGCCCTTTTGGAAGAGGCACCGCCCGCAGCCAGGCCTCGGCTCGCCCACCGGCTGTCCAAGGCCCGAGGGTTTCTGGGCGGCCGGGTCGCAGCGGTCCTGGCCAGGTCCGGCATCGACAACGACACCTGGGACGAGCTGGAGGAAGCGCTGATCGGAGCAGATGTCGGAGTGTCCACGACGCTCGCATTGTTGGAGGGGCTCCGAGACCGAGTGAAGGTGGGGGAGATCCGAGACCCCGCGGGCCTCTTGGATGCTCTGAAGTCGGATGTGATCGATCGCCTCGCTTGCGGCGATCGCACACTCACGATCGGCCGCGAAGGACCGACGGTGTGGTTGTTCGTCGGTGTCAACGGCGTTGGCAAGACCACCACGATCGGCAAGGTCGGACTTCGAGAGGGGGGCTTCGGCCGATCGGTTGTGATGGCGGCGGCGGACACGTTCAGGGCGGCGGCAGCTGACCAGCTCGACCTGTGGGCCAGGCGCGTCGGAGCGGATCTCGTAAAGGGGTCCGAGGGCGGTGACCCTGGCTCTGTGGTGTTTGACGCCGTCCAGAGGGCGGCGGCGAGAGGTTCTGATGTCGTGCTGGCCGATACGGCAGGCCGTTTGCACACCAAGGTCAATCTCATGGAGGAGCTGAAGAAGGTACGGCGAGTAGCCGAAAGAGCTCCAGGCTCGCTAGGGGAGGTCCTCCTCGTCATCGATGCCACGACCGGTCAGAACGGTCTCGCCCAGGCCCGTCAGTTCGCCGAGGCGGTGGGTGTTACCGGTGTGGTGCTTACCAAACTGGACGGCACGGCCAAAGGGGGCATCGTTGTGGCGATCCAGGCCGACCTCGGCATTCCGGTGAAGCTGGTCGGGCTCGGTGAGTCTGCTGTCGACCTGGTCGAGCTGGAGCCACGCGAGTTCGTCGAGGCGCTTTTCTCGGAGAGTTGAGCGAGCCGAGCTAGCCGGGCTGGCGTGGCATCTTGTTTTGCCTCCAAGGCACATACGAGTGCCATAGCGCGAAGGGTGACGTCCGGTGACGCAGGGAGCGACTCATATGGGCCCTGAACCCATAACAGTGGTCGGGAGGCCCGGAGGGCGGTAGGGCACGAGGGCGGTAGGGCACCACCGAGGAAAGTGCCGCGGTAGGGAGATCCGGAGGACGGTAAGGGCACACCACCGAGGGATGAGCGGGGCCAGGGACCGCCCTTGGGGCTACCGGAGCCGGCTCCGGTAGCCTTGACCTTCTCATGTTCGAAACGCTGTCGGACCGCTTCGAGGGGATATTCGGTCGTTTACGCGGCCGAGGGCGCCTGGCGGAATCGGACATCGACGAGGCGTTGCGGGAGATCCGCGTGGCGCTCCTCGAAGCCGACGTGAACCTTGGGGTCGCTCGAAGCTTCGTATCCAGGGTCCGCGACCGCTGCGTCGGTGCCGAGATCTCGGCCAGCCTCTCTCCCGCCCAGCAGGTGATAAAGATCGTCAACGAGGAGTTGGTTGGCATCCTGGGGGGCGAGTCCCTACGGATCACCTACTCGTCGCCACCCCCCACCGTGGTGCTTCTGGCCGGACTGCAGGGATCCGGCAAGACAACCGCCGCCGCCAAGCTGGGCCGCTGGTTCAAACAGGATGGACGCCAACCTCTCCTCGCCGGGGCGGACTTGCAACGCCCCGCGGCGGTAGACCAGCTGAGGATCCTGGGCTCACAAGCTGGCGTGCCCGTCGTGAGCGAGAAGTCCGACCCGGTCTCGGTGGCGCGGAAAGGAATGGATGAATCGACTCGCTTGGGCCGCGATGTGTTGATAATCGACACGGCGGGAAGGCTGACGATCGACGATCAACTCATGGGCGAGATCCGAAGAATCTCCGACCTGACTTCGCCCAAGTACACCTTCTTGGTCATCGACGCCATGACCGGCCAAGACGCCGTGCAAACGGCCCAAGCCTTTCATTCCACCCTGGAACTCGACGGAGTCATCTTGACGAAGCTGGACGGCGACGCCCGGGGTGGTGCGGCCCTTTCGGTCAAAGAGGTGGTAGGTCGCCCGATCGCCTTTGCCTCGACGGGCGAGAAGCTGGCCGACTTCGACGCATTCCACCCGGATCGGATGGCCAGCCGGATCCTCGGAATGGGTGACGTCCTCAGCCTCATCGAGAAGGCAGAGCGTGATTTTGACCAGGAAGTGGCCGCAAAAGGGGCAGAAAGGCTTGAGCAGGGCCAGTTCACTCTCGAGGACTTCCTCGAGCAGATGCAGCAGGTAAGGAAGATGGGGCCGCTCACGGGTATCATCGGGATGCTGCCCGGCGTCCCGAAGGAGCTGAAGAACGCAGACATCGACGACAGGGAGCTGGACCGCGTAGAGGCGATCATACGGTCAATGACCTCTGCGGAGCGTTTGGACCCTGCAATCGTGAACGGGTCCCGCCGCCAGCGCATCGCCGCCGGTAGCGGTCGCAGCACCAGCGACGTAAACAAGCTGCTCAAGCAGTTCAAGGAGATGCAACGGATGATGAAGGGCCTGGGGACGATCGGCGGCAAGAGAAAGAAGGGTAAGCGAGGGGGCCGGGTTACCTCACCCAAGCTCACGCGGCTTAGCTAGAGGGCCGACGTCGCCATCCAAGAGGACATACCCGAAGGACACGAAGGAGAAAGAGCACGTGGCAGTGAAGCTTCGCCTGATGCGAATGGGGAAGAAGAAGCAGCCGACCTACCGCGTCGTCGCTGCTGACAGCCGCTCACCCAGGGACGGGCGCTTCATAGAGATCGTCGGCACATATGTCCCGAGGGCCCAACCGTCGGTCATCGAAATCGACAACCAGAGGGCAAGCAAGTGGCTGGCCCAAGGGGCCACCCCTACCGAGACTGTGAGGAAGCTTCTCGAGATCTCCGGTGCAGTTGCCGGCCCGGGCGAGCCCAAATGAGCGATATCCAGGACTTGCCGCCCGACGACATGGACGTCGAGGCCGAGGGCAACGCGCTCGAGGAGATCGATGACGTCGACGACATGGCAGGGAACAGGATCGAAGGGGCGCGCCCCAGGGCCGTGCTCGACTACATCGCCAGGTCGATCGTCGACGAACCCGATGACGTCGTTGTCGAGGCCGAGGAGGGAAGCCGGAGAGTCGACCTACGCCTCCACGTGGCACCCGATGACATGGGCAAGGTGATCGGGCGAAGAGGCAGGGTGGCCCAATCGCTCAGGACGGTGGTGCGGGCGGCGGGTGCCATGGAAGGGCTTGAGGCGACGGTCGACATCGCCGACGACTGATCCCGAGCTCCGATTTTGCTGGAGGTGGGCAGGGTCGTCCGGCCCCATGGCTTGAAAGGCGAGGTCGTGGTCGACCTGATCACGGATCGGACCGAGCGGCTCGACCCGGGTTCGGTTCTGACGTGGCGTGAGGGCCGGCTCGTGGTGCTCGCTTCTAGACCTCATCAAGGGCGCTGGATCGTCACCTTCGCCGGGGTGTCCGACCGGGCTCAGGCGGAGCACGTCCGGGGAGCCGTGCTGTCAGCCCCGGCAATCGATGACCCCGAGGCGCTTTGGGTCGACGATCTGATCGGAAAGGCAGTCGTGGACAGAGCAGGCCGTTCCTTGGGCGAGGTCGTCGAGGTAGAAGCGAATCCGGCCAGTGATCTGTTGGTTCTCGAGGACGGCGGGCTTGTGCCCTTGCACTTCCTGATATCGAACGAACCACGTCGCCTGGTCGTGGACGTGCCCTCCGGCTTGTTGGATTGACCTGGTTGACTGGATGGTGTCTACAAGGTGGCAGAGACAGGACGGCTCGCCATGCGCATAGAGGTGTTCACAATCTTCCCGGAGCTGCTGGAGGGGTATCTTTCGGCAAGCCTGCTGGGCAAGGCATGCCGAAGCGGTCGTCTCGACATCAGAGTTCACGACCTGCGGTCCAGCGCGTCCGACCCCCGCCGGTCCGTCGACGACGCGCCCTTCGGAAGTGGACCCGGGATGGTGCTGGCACCAGAGCCCCTTTTTGCGGCCGTGGAGAATGCGGATCCCGTGAGACCGCTGTATCTTTTGGCGCCCGGAGGACGGAAGTTCGACCAGCACATGGCTGAGGAGCTGGTGGTTTCCGGATTCTCTTTGCTCTGCGGCCGGTACGAGGGAGTGGACCAAAGGGTCGCCGACCACCTGGTGGACGGAGAGGTCTCGATTGGTGACTACGTGATCTCTGGAGGAGAAGCGGCCGCCCTGGTCTTGGTCGAGGCGACTGCACGCCTGGTGCCCGGGGTGATGGGGAACGAGGGCTCGGTAACCGAGGAGAGCTTCAGTCACGGGCTTCTCGAATATCCTCAGTACACGCGACCGGCGGCCTTCCGCGGCTGGAGCGTGCCTGAGGTGCTGCGGTCCGGTGACCATGCTCGCATCGCCAGTTGGCGAAAGGCTCAGGCCCTGCTAAGGACCCTCCGCTTCCGACCGGATCTGATCCTGTCACGGGGAGGACTCGAGGAAGACGAGGTGCGGCTGCTCGAGGAGCACGGGTATCCTTGTGTTCCCCCTGGGCCACACGAGGAGCCTCACGCGCTGTGAACCCGACCGACATCATCGACCGCGACAACCTGCGCGACGACATTCCGGACTTTCGGCCGGGCGACACGGTGAAAGTGCACGTGAGGGTTGTCGAAGGCTCGCGGGAGCGGGTCCAGGTGTTCCAAGGTGCGGTCATCCGCCGTCAGGGTTCCGGGGCACGGGAGACCTTCACCGTCCGCAAGATGAGCTTCGGCGTAGGAGTCGAACGCACGTTTCCCGTCCACTCTCCCATCTTGGCCAAGATCGAGCCCGTGGTGAGAGGCGACGTCCGTCGGGCGAAGCTGTATTACCTCCGTGGCAGAGTCGGTAAGGCTGCGAAGATCAAGGAGAAGCGGACCACACGCTGAGGTCTATTTTCGATCAGAAGAGAACAGAGGCAAATAGAGGAGACCAAGGGCGAGCAGAGGAGACCAAGAGCGAGCAGAAGGGGAGTTGGGTGGGAGCATGAGCGCGTGAGAGTAGATCGGACGTGAGCACTGAGGACCTTGAGCGCTACGAGAGCGAGATCGAGCTCGCGCTCTATCAGGAGTACAGGGCCGTGGTGCCCATGTTCCGCTACGTGGTCGAGACCGAGCGGCGCTTCTACCTTGCAAATGACGTCAAGTTGGAGGCCCGCAACGAGGGGGGCCAGCCTTACTTCGAGGTCGAGCTGACCGACGCGTGGGTGTGGGACATGTACCGGCCTGCCCGCTTCGTGTCCAATGTCCGGGTCGTGACCTTCAGGGACGTGAACGTGGAGGCCATTCCAGAGAAGGAGCTCTGACTTGGTATTGGCGTCACAGCGCCAGTTGCTGGGCGCACGGGGCGAGGTAGTGGCGGAGGAATGGTACCGCTCCCGCGGTTACGAGGTCGTGGCGAGGAACTGGCGGTCGAACCTGGGTGAGCTCGATCTGGTCGTTCGCCTCGGACGGCAGTTGGTGTTCTGTGAGGTGAAGACTCGGAGCAGCTCGGTTTTCGGCACCCCGTTCGAGGCAGTCTCGTGGTCGAAGCAGGCTCGCCTGAGAAGGTTGGCCGCCAGCTGGTTGGAACAGAGAGCCTCGGTAGACAGAGCACAGCGAGAATTTCGTCCGACGTATGCCATCCGTTTCGATGTGGCGGGGGTCATCTGCGACAAGCGAGGCGCGGTCAGCGAAGTCGAGGTCACCGAAGAGGCGTTTTGAGTTGGGGGAGGAGGAGGGCGCCGCTTGAGGGACCCGAGACAATCCAAGCCGCGATGGATCTGAGCCGGCCCTCCCTCGCCGTTACCTTGGGAAGAGGCGAGCAAGCTGCCGGTGCACCGGTCAACCCCGCGATACCCCTCTCCTCCACCTACAGGGCCGACGGCGACCTGGCCTACGGCAGGGACGGCAATGCTGTCTGGGATGCCCTGGAGCAGGTGATTGGTGGTCTGGAGGGTGGTGACGCTCTGGTCTTCGCCTCGGGCATGGCCGCCATAAGCGCGGTGTTGGAGACATCCCGCGTGGGAGCCAAGGTCGTGGTTCCCTTCGACGCCTACACGGGAACAAGGCGGTTCATAGAAGATGTGTCGACAAGAGGGCGGATGAGTCTGAGAGCGGTGGATATTGCAGACACCGAGGCCACCCTTCGCGCCTGTGTGGGAGCGGACCTCCTGTGGGTGGAGTCGCCGACCAACCCGTTGATGGCCATCGCCGATCTGACCAGCCTCGTCGAAGGAGCACACGGCATGGGAGTGCAGGTAGTGGCCGACAACACCTTTGCCACCCCGATCCTGCAACGCCCGCTTGGCTACGGCGTAGACGTGGTGATCCACAGCGTCACCAAGTTCCTCTCCGGACATTCAGATGTTGTGATGGGCTCTACTGTGACGCAGGACTCGAACTGGCTCGAGGCAATGTCGAAGCGGCGCAGCGTTCACGGTGCCATACCCGGTCCCTTGGAGACCTTCCTGGCACTCAGAGGGGTAAGGACCTTGGCGGTTCGCCTGGAGCGAGCACAGCTCAATGCCGTCGAGCTCGCCAGGAGGCTGGCGGGCCATCCGGCGGTGGAACGAGTCCGCTATCCGGGACTGCGCGACCATCCCGGTCACGAGCTGGCGAGGAAGCAGATGGACGGCTTCGGGGCGATGCTGGCCTTCGAGGTGCGCGGAGGGCAAGGCGCAGCGGACGTGGTATGCGAGGCGGTAGAGGTCTGCGTCCCCGGAACCAGCCTTGGCGGTGTCGAGACCCTTATCGAGCGACGGGCCCGGTGGGAGGGTGAGGAAGCCACGCCTGCGAACCTGCTTCGGTTAAGCGTGGGGATCGAAGACGTCGAGGACCTGTGGTCCGACCTGGATCAGGCTCTGTCACGCATATGACCGGCTTTCGGACGTTGAGCGCTGGGCCGGGGGGGCGCCTCTCGTTATCGTGCGTGACATGGACAATGTAATCGTCGAGCGTCACCAGGGGATCGTAACGGTCACTCTTAACCGTCCCGACCGAAAGAACGCGGCGACGCCGGCCATGTGGAGCGAGCTGGTCGCGGTCTTCGCGGACATAGGACGCAACTCGGCCGACCGGGTGCTAGTGCTCACCGGCGCGGGCGGAGCATTTTGCTCGGGAGCTGACCTGAGCGATCTTGGTGGGGGCGATCACCAGCTGGTTCGGATGCGCCTGCTATCGGACGCGGCGTTGGCGCTGCACCGAATACCCAAACCCACCATTGCCAAGGTGACGGGTATTGCCGCGGGTGCCGGGTGCAATCTGGCTTTCGGATGTGACCTGATCGTGGCTTCATACGACGCCAGGTTCTCGGAGATCTTCGCCAAGCGGGGTCTCTCCATCGACTGCGGCGGGTCTTGGTTGCTGCCAAGGCTGATAGGGCTCCACCGGGCCAAGGAGGTGGCGTTCTTCGCCGACATACTGTCCGCTCAGGAGGCGGCGGACTTCGGCCTGGTGAATCGCGTCGTGCCGGGCGCACAAATCCATGAGTTCGTGGACGACTGGGCTTGCAAGCTGGCAGCAGGGCCGCCCCTCGCGTTGTCGATGACGAAGCTCATGCTCAACAACTCGATGTCTGTGGCGATGGACCAAGCCCTCGAGGACGAGGCGCGGTGCCAGACGGCGAACTCGTCCACAGCAGACACCTCAGAGGCCATGCGCGCCTTCGCCGAGAAGAGGGAGCCTCGGTTCGAGGGTCGCTAAGAGCGGTCAGGTGCTCTTACGGCGTCGAGCTGTACCGAGAACGAGAACCACGCCGGACACCGCACAGGCGGATAGCACTAGGGCGGCTATCGAAAGGGCGTCGGCGATAGTGGAGCTGCCGGAGGATGCCGCGCCCGAGGACGTAGCCTCACCCCGGGCGGGAGTCAACGTGAGCACGGGCGCCGGACTGTCGGGGCTCGGGTCCTGGGGAGAAGGCACTTCTATCCACCGGACGATCTCGCCCGACGAGTAGGTTTGCACCGACTTGAACACCAGCTGGCCGGCTCCTGTAGGGGCCGTTCCGGCCGATACGGAGAAGTCTTCGTACTGTCCCGGCGATATGCCGCCGGCGGTCGCGGTCCATCTCGCATCGCTTACGACTTCGCTGACCGGTCCGTCATCAGTCTGCACGGGAGCCTTCAAGCGGGTGTTGTCCACCTGCGATGTCCAACCTGGGATCGGCAAGACCTCGACACTGAGCAAAGGGAGCTTCGTCGGGAAGAACACCTGCAGGGCCACCGTGCTGGCGTTGTCCCGCTCGTTGGGGACTCGGAAGGTGAGCTCGATATCAGCTGTGCCGGCGGGCAGCTTGCTCGGGTGGACTGTCACGTGGGCACCAGCGGGTGCCTCCGTGGAGCAAACCAGCAACAAGATGGCGCCAACTACCAGCGCAGCCGGCCTCCCTATCCGTGACACTAGGTGCACCAGGATGCTCCCGCTACTACCGAAGGCTAGTGGACAGGAAGAGTTGCGAACAGCTCCTGTTCGTCAATCGCGGTTGTCCGCACCGTCAGCTTGAGATTCCAGTCTCCTGCCAGAGGTATGTCAAAGCGTGCAGCAAGGTAGTGACCAGGAGCAGCCACTCGGAGAGGGATGGTGAGCGGCCCGATCCCTTGCGATGGCAAGCTGATCGAGGCATCCAGCTCAGGGATAGGTAAGGGTTGACCCAGGCGACCCAGCACGTAGAAGTGGAACTGGTTTGCCGTGGCGGCTCGAGCGGGGTTTACGACGGCATTTACCTGCACGCCGAGCGCGTTGAAGGTCTGTGAGAACGGTTGGCTGGCCGCCTGCTTGGCCGGGACAGCGTTGACCAGCAAGGCCGTGACCGCCAGCACGCCGAGGGCGATGACGATCTCGGCAATCACAGACCCTAGAAGGCCGCGGCTTCTCTTGTTGCGACTCCCTACGCCTGGAGCAGGCGGCTCCACGGCGGCGATGTCGCGCGCGGCGGACTGATCGGGCATGTCTTGGGCATCAGGCACCTTGGCCAGACGCCCGCGGGAGGGCGTCATCTGCAGAGCGAAGGCGGACGCGGTTAGACGACGTCGAGGTCGCGGCCCGACCCTCCGCACGAGGGACGGTACGGCCCGTTCGCCGAGGACGATCCACCGGCTCACGGCACCGACGGCGATCAAAACCGCTACGAGAGCGACCTTGACCAAGAGCGTCCTCCCATAGACCGTGTTGAAGAGCGCGTAGAGACTGCCGACCTGCCGCAGGGACTGGACGACGCCGGTGACCACGACCACCATGACGGCCGAGAAGGCGTATGCGGAGACCGACGTGGTGATCGGCCCCATTCTCTCGGGGCGTTCCCGTTCGGGAAGGCCTGGGATTAAGAGGGCGGCCAACATGGCGAGGCCGCCGAGCCAGATCACCACCGCGCCGAGATGGAAAGAGTCGAGGATCAAGCCGAAGGCGGGGTCAGCCCCTGTGGAGGCGTGCCCGGCCAGTCCCGGAGTGGAGAGGAGCCCAATGCTCACGATGGCGCCGAGCGGAACCCACCACGGCACCCGGCTAGATGCTCGGCCGAGGCGTCCTCTCAGGGCAAGGAGGACGGGGAGGAAGACGATGAGCAGCGCCGCACGGAGAATCTGGACCTCACCGAAGCGGGTGCGTAGGACCTCGTTGAAGAGCGAAGGATGCACGATGTCCGTGAGCGGGAGGCTCGCCGCATACACGCCCTGGATGGCGATGCCTGCCAAGGTGCAGACCAAGAGCAGCGACCATGAGGTCCATAGCATCTTGGCGATGCGCCGGTTCTTGCCGCCGGCGGGCCACACGAGGGCTACCACCGCCGCCAGGCCGACAAGACCCGCCAGGCCGACGAACGCGCCCAACCGGATGAACCAGAAGATCACCCCGACGGTGGTGTTCCCTGATTGGCTGTTCAGGCTGGTGGCGAGGGCGTTGGCCTTGGCGCCACCCGTAGCCGTGCCGACACTGAAGATGAACGCCCCATGCACGGGGTGGGAGTCCGCCGAGATGACGCGCCATGCGACAACATTGGTCCCTCGAGGTAGGTGGTCCGGCAACGAGATGGCCACCGCATGACTGTCTCCCGGCGGGTGGTGAGTGCCGCCCTCGTCGACGCGTTTGCCGTCTGGACCGATAACGCGAAGAGAACCGAAGTCGATCTCGACAGGTTCGCCGAAATGGAGCACGACCTGACGGGGCGAGGTCGAAAGGACCGACGACTGGACGGGCTCAGTCCATTCGAGCTGGGCGTGGGCGCTTGCCGGGCCTGCGGGCACGATCACGGCGACCAGGGTGAACACTGCCGCGCTCAGGAAATGGACGAGGTGGCGCCTCGGTCCCCGCCACAGCGCCCGGAGGAACGCTCTCATTGCTCTCCTTCTGTCCGCACCCGGGGGACAGGGACCTCGCAGTCGAGACCAGTCACTGTGAGTCCGGCCATGATCACCGTAGGGAACAGCTCCGTCAAGCTCGTGACCCCACCCTCTTGGACGGAGATGAGATACTTTTTCGCCCATGAGACTTCGACGGGCTGCTCAACTGCTTGCTTCGGGGGCGTTGATATCCACAGGGATCGTCGCCCTGGCTCAGTCGGTGGCGTCTGCGGGCCCCAGCGTGACCACGTTGTCGTTTCAGGCGGATCACTCGTACCGGCCGTCGGCGCCGAGCGGGGTACGGACGACTATCACTGCACGTTGGTCAACCCGCACGTGCCCGCCGCGTCGATGATCACATCGAGCCAGTTCTTCCCCGAGAGCCCAGAGGTGCACCACGCGATCCTGTTCCTGGTGCCGCCCGGTCTGGCCCGTCAAGCTCAGCTCGCCAATGTGGGAGGCAAGGGCTGGACGTGCTTCGGGGAGACACCGCTAGCGTTTCGCGTGGAGACCACCTGCAAGTGACTTTGCACCTATGATCCGACACTGCGTCAGAAGCTTCCGCAGTTGAGGAGGCTGCCACCCCGCTACGTCACGTGGGGGGGTGGCAGCCTCCGACGAGATGTGCCTGGCCATCGTGCAGTCAGTCTCTTCGGGCTCTTCGGGCAACTCGCAAATCTGACAAGTTCGCAGGTCACTCGCCGCTCCAGCAGCCCATTATCGTGTCGGCGACGCTGATCGCCACGTCAGCCGAGCTCGTGGCGGGCACGCCGAACTGTGCAGGTAGGCCGGATACGTCGACGAGAAGCACCTTGTAGTCCTTGCGGGCGACGACAGACCCATTTCTGGTGGTGAATGCTCCCTGTCCTAGGCCGGTCAACGGACCTGTGTTACCCAGCTGGCTTCCGAGACCCTCGAAATATGCGGTGGTCTCCGATGCGTTGGAGAGTTCCTTGACGGACAACACCATCGAGCCGTTCGCGTACACGTAACGACAGGAGTAGAGATGGTCCACCCAGGTGGGAGACAGCGGCGCGGCGGTTTTGACCCCCAACACGTCGCCAAGCTCCTGATCTTGCTTCGACGCGCACACCATCCTGGCTGACTGCGACGGGTTGGGACCCGCCGGCAGCGCCACGTGAACGGTCTCCGCACGCGAGGTCTGCGCCGGGCCGGGCCCGGCACGTGTGCCAGTCGTGCCACCGCACGCGGCCGCTGCCGCAGCGACCAGGCTGAGGAGGAGGCGGGAGCGAAACACGCTCACGGCCCGAGAGTAGTGGATGGGGGCAGCTCGCAAGCATCGATGTCACACCGGCTACGTAGCCTCTGCCCAGCGTTTCGAGCGGCCGGCGTCGCCAATGAGGCCCTCCTCTGATTCGGATGATGCGAACTTGAGAGCATCGAGGAGGCCCCGTGATAGCCAACATTCCCTCTGCGACCCTTCTGGGTGTGGAAGGTCAACCCGTGACGGTCGAGGTCCATGTTTCCAACGGGCTCCCGGGATTCACCGTGGTGGGCCTTCCGGACATGGCCTGCCGGGAGTCGAGAGATCGTGTTCGTGCGGCCTTGCTGTCGAGTGGTCTCTCCTGGCCGCCGCGACGTATAACCGTGAACCTCGCCCCCTCTGGAGTGCGGAAGGCGGGCGCCGGGCTCGATCTCCCGATCGCGATAGGCCTTCTTGTGGCCACCGGGCAGCTCCGGGACCACTCGGTTGAGGAAGCGGCCTTCGTGGGGGAGCTGGGCTTGGACGGGTCGGTCAGGCCGATACCGGGGGCCGTGGCGCTCGTCGACGTCTTGGAGACACCCGTGGTGGTCGTTCCTGCGGCGAACGCCGAGGAGGCCTCGCTGGTGGGCCGTCAGGTGGTCAGGGGACTGAAGTCGCTTCGCCAGTTGGTGGAGGCCGCGTCTGGGTTGGCCGAATGGCCCGGGCCGGCCGTCGTCGAGGCGGGGCGACCAGGGGCGGCCCCCGAACCGGACCTCGCGGATGTGAGGGGGCAGCCGTTGGCCAGGCGGGCCCTCGAGGTCTCGGCCGCCGGTGGCCATCACCTCTTGCTGCTGGGTCCTCCGGGCTCCGGCAAGACCATGCTGGCCCGAAGACTCCCGGGCCTACTTCCGGAGCTCACCTCCCACGAGGCTCTGGAGGTCAGCCGGATCCATTCGGCCGCGGGCATGCTGTCTTCGAAAGGGCGCTTGTTGCAGACGGCTCCCTTTCGATCGCCCCACCACGGGGCATCTTCGGTCTCCCTCATTGGCGGGGGCACGTCCCTAATGCGACCGGGGGAGATCAGCCTGGCTCATCGGGGCGTCTTGTTCCTGGACGAGATGGGAGAGTACTCCGCCGGCGTCCTAGAGGCCTTGCGGCAGCCATTGGAGGAGGGGCTCATCAGGGTCTCCAGGGCCAGGGCGAGCGTCAGCTTCCCCGCGCTTCTTGTTGGTCGGAGCCATGAACCCCTGCCCTTGCGGTGAGGGAGGCGTCCCCGGCGCCTGTCGCTGCTCGGACGCTGCGCGAACGCGCTACATGCGCCGCCTGTCCGGGCCATTGCTCGACCGTTTCGACCTGCGTATCCCTGTCGGACGCCCGGATGCCGCGGAGCTTCTGGGTGGAAGTGGAGGTGAGCCGACGGTCTCGGTCGCTGCCCGGGTGGCCCGGGCCCGGGATGTCGCCAGGGCACGAGGCGTAAGGTCGAACGCAGAGCTCGATTCCAGGCAATTGGACGAGATGGCCCCTCTGTCGCGCCAGGCGGGACGGCTGCTGGAACGGCGCCTGCGCTCGGGGGCTCTCAGTGCGAGGGGGCTTCAACGAGTAAGGAGGGTCGCGTTGACCCTCGCAGACCTCGACGGAGGACCCGACCTAGTGGAGTCGGACCAGGTCGCGGCCGCCATGGAACTGAGAGTGGGATTGCCGGCCCTGATCCAGGTGGCCGCGTGATGGGCAGGTGCGAGGAGGCGGTGGCGGTAGCCCTCTGCAGTCTTCCCAACATGACGCCGGTTCGCCTGCGGGCGTTGCTGGAAGGACGGACGCCTTTCGAGGCGTGGGCGGCCATCCACGCGGGGCGAGAGGTGTTCGCGGCCCGGGAGGCGGAGACCGCCAGCGAGGGTCGACGGCGGCCTCGGGGTGCGCTCAACCTCGCTCGTGAGTGGGCGGTGGCGGCAAGGGCCATGGACGCCGAGGCGGCGAGGACGCACCACGCCGCGGCGGGTATCCAGGTCAAAGTCCGCGGGCGTGCCGGCTACCCGGCCGCATTGGCCCCGGACCGCCAGGCCCCTCCGGTGCTGTTCTCGTCGGGCAAGCTCGAGGTGCTCGAGGGGCCGCGGGTTGCCGTGGTAGGGACGCGCTCGTGCACTCACTACGGACGGGAGGTGGCCGCGGAGCTAGGAGCCGGTCTTGCCCGAGCCGGCGTTGTCGTGCTGTCGGGCCTGGCCCTCGGTATCGACGGCTCGGCCCATGAGGGCGCCCTTGCAGGCTTCAGTGAGGGGGGAGCGCCACCTGTCGGGATAGCCGCCTGCGGGCTCGATGTCGTCTATCCGCCTATCCACGCCCGGCTGTGGGAGCGGGTGGGCAGGGTGGGTTCCCTGGTCTCGGAGTGGCCCCTCGGCACTCCACCGGACCCTTGGCGGTTCCCCGCGCGAAACCGGATCATCGCGGGCCTGAGCCAGGTGGTCGTGGTCGTCGAGTCGCATCGTGCCGGCGGCGCAATGCACACCGTGGAGGCTGCCGCCGAGCGTGGCGTGCCGGTGATGGCGGTTCCGGGCTCTGTTCGCAGCAATGCTTCGGTTGGCACCAACGCGCTACTTGCAGAGGGCGTGTCCCCCGCGCGGGACGTGGATGACGTGCTGACAGCACTGAGCCTCGAGGCCAAGGGCTTCGGTGATAGGAGGTGTCCCCGTGGCAGAGCGGCTGATTCGCGCGTGCCGCCATCGGGCTCGGACGAGACCGTCCTTGGCGCGGTCGACTGGATGCCTACGGCGACCAGCACGATCCTGGCGCGCACCGCCATGGGGCTGGCCGATGTGGCGGCGGCGCTGGAGCGGCTGGAGCGCGCAGGTTGGGTGCGGCCCGGGGAAGGCTGGTGGGAGCGGCTGGCTCCGAGAGCGCGTTCACCTGTCGGTGTCGACAACCAGGACATCGCACGAGGCGCTGTGGACGACCTTGTTGGGAACATTACCCAACACGCGTCTCGTCGCTGATCGAATTCCCCGTGAGCCCACAACGATCAGATCGGCGGAGGAGGCGCTCGCCTCGTCGACTAGGACGTCCGGAGGGTTTCCGGCGACAGCCCGCCCGGTCACTTCCGCGAGGCCAGATTCGCGCGCGATCTCCGTCGCCTTGGACACCACTTGATCGGCGGCAACCGAGACGGCTGCGAGCATCTTGTTGTCGACCGTCGGTGCACCCGTCCAGAGACCTCCCACCGACGTGTCTTTTTGATAACCGCACACGACGGTCAACTTTGCGCCGAGAGCAGCCGCGAGATCGGCCGCTCGACGCACTGCGACCGTGGCGGTCGGGGAGCCGTCGGTCCCGACGATTATGCTCTTCGGCACGTGCGCGCCAGCTTTTCTTGTCTCCGCCATGGCATCTCCTAAAGGTGGCGCTTCTGACGAGTTGCTTTTTCGGCGTTGCTTGTTCGAGGCCGGGTGGCACCGGGTTGCGCCACCAAGCTATCCCTCCGTGTGATCAGGCGACCGACCGAGAGGCAGCTTCCTCGGCATGGAGGCGGTCCAGCTCGTCTTGCACCATTCCCTCGTGCTCGTCGAGGTCCCGCCGCGCGGTCCTCGGGCTCCAACGCCCCTTCATGGTGAATACCAGCAGCAGGAAGATCAGCTGCCCTACCGCGCAGACGATCCACCACCGCTTCCACTCGTCGGGCGATGCGCGCTGGGCGGGAATCAGCTTCTGCTCGGCGACGAGAAGATCCGCGAGCTGCGGGGAGTTTGTTCGGACATGAGCGACCTGGCCGGCACTCACGGATTGGTCCTGTTGGATCGCGGTTGCGAGCGGCTGGAAGCTGAGCAACCCTGCCACCTGGGGCTTCAGGTCCGGCGGAACGGCCGCGACCGCGCTCAACAGGGTTGCGTTCGTCGGGTGTTTCTCGAGGATGATCGCAAGGGTCTGGCCAGGTCCCGAGGGTTGCATCTGGTTCAGCGAGCTGATGACGCTCGGGGGAGCTGGTGGGGGCGACGGGATGGTGGCGCTCGGGACGTATTTCTGAGCATGTTGGAAAGTCATGAGGTTGGCTGCGGCCCCCTGGTTGTCCACCAGCGTCGTGGAAGTGGTGATCACCCTGGGCAGGACGAGGAACGATATGGCGACGACGATACGCAATATCCAGCCCCAGACAGCCAGCCCAGTGGCCGACAAAGCAGGGTTATGGGCCTCGACTGCCTCGGTGTAGCCGGCCATCCAGGGCGTGTACGTGCAGCCTATGAAGATGCCGAGGAGGACCACGACCAAAACGTTGGCGTAGTAGCCAGCGTGCGGGTGGTCCACCTGGAGCAGGAGGATGATGGTCATCACGATCGTTCCGATGGCGCCGATCAGCATGAACGGCTTGCGAACCCTCAGGCGGTCGCTCAGAAGTCCGACGAGGATCAAGGTGACCGAGTCGAACGCCCAGTACCAGGTGTTGATGCCGTTCGCGTCCGAGGTGGTCCTGCTGAACACGACCACCCAGTAGAGCGTCAGGACGCTCACCGAGGCGTAGTAGATGAGCAAGAAGAGGGAGATCCCGAGCGAGGAGGACGCCAGGTCCCAGCGCATCATCGACCGCAAGGGATGGGTGGTCGCCTTCTCGACGTCGATCCCCTTTGCGCGCGCCTCGACGAGCACGCGCTCTTTTTGCGTCACCATGAGCTGGTCTCTCAGCTGCGGCGAGAGCTCCTTCAGGAAAAGAAAGGAGATTGCCACCACGCACAGGCAGATCACACCGGAGATGATGAACTGGTCCTGCCACGGGTGCAGGTGGGGAAGAGTGTGGTTGGCCACCAGGCTGGCTGTCAGGCTGCCCACCGTGGGCCCGAGCGCCCAGAAGCCCATGGCGGCCGCGCGTCCCATCTGCGGTGAGAAGTCCCGGATGAGCGCTGGTGTGCAGACGAGGATGATCCCTTCGACAAAGCCGATCACCACGTAAGCGACGACGAAGCCGCCCTTCGTGTGGATGTTCGGTACGGCGATTAGCTGGACGAGTCCGACGACCAAGGTGCCGTAGATGGTCAGGTTGGCCCGGCCGATCTTGTCGGACAGCCCTCCGATGAACGCCGAGAAGGCGCCCACGGCGTTCGACCCCACCAGAAGGTAGAGGAAGAACTGGAACGACATGTGGTAGTAGGGGAGCAGCAGCGGGGTGACAGCGCCCTCCACGTAGTAGAGGTAGTAGAGGATGATGGTGGTGGCCACCACCAATCCGAGATAAGCGAAGCGAGGGAACGTGTCGGGGTAGAGGACGAGCTGCCTTCTCCAGAGCGCGTTCTCGAGCCTGCCCGACCTCGGGACTGCGATTGACGTAGTGGACCCTGCCATCGTCACCTCCCGCGTCAGTCGAACAAGATCCGGCGACGGCTACGAACGTCTGCCGCTACCCACGCCGGGTCCGCCCGGGATATTACCCATGCCGCGGGCGAGAGGAGGGGTCGAAGAAGGCCTATAGGAGGCATACTGAGGCGTGGGCTTCCAGCGCGAGGGCGAAGCGTACGGGATCGGCCTCCATGCACGACTCCGGCCCGACCACCCAGCGCTGGTGGTAGGCGACCGGGCGCGGAGCTATGCCGAGCTGGAGGATCGGATCCTCTCGGCCAGTGGTGTGCTGTCGGGGATGGGGGTGGAAGAGAGTGACCGCGTCGGCGTCATGTTGCCCAATTCCGCCGAGTGGTTCGAGGTGGTACATGCGTCGGGCAGGCTGGGAGCTACGGCCGTTCCGGTCAACATCCACTTCAAGTCGGCGGAGGCGGGCTGGATCCTCGTCGACTCGGGTGCGAGGGTCGTGGTCACCACATCAGACCTCGTGTCCAACCTCACCGAGGTGCACGACCTTCCCAGGTTGACGATCGGGGAACACTACGACTCGGCGATGAGGGAGCAGGACTCCGCGGCGCGTCCCCACCGACCGCTCGACGGGTGGCCGACCACGATGGTCTACACATCGGGCACTACCGGCAAGCCGAAAGGGGTGGTACCCGGTGGCGGCGACCTACGTAGGACGGCCGTGGGCATGGCCGGGATGGTTGAACGCTGGGGCTTGGGGCGCGACGACATCCACCTGATGGTCGGGCCTGCGTACCACTCCGGGCCGGCCGCCTGGGCGCAGGGTCACCTGGCCCTGGGGGCGACCGTCGTGGTGATGGGCAGTTGGGATGCGGAGGAGTGCCTAGCCCTGGTGGAGCGCTACAGGGTCACCAGCACCCACATGGTCCCGTCGAACTTCGTGCGCATACTCGAGCTTCCGGAGCGGGTTCGGGATCGCTACGACCTTTCGTCTCTGCGGGTGGTGGTCCACGCCGCCGCTCCGTGCCCAGTGCCGGTGAAGCGGCGCTTCATGGATCTGGTCGGTCCTGACAAGGTGTTCGAGTACTTCGGTGCAACCGAGGGAGGCGGGACGAGGATAAGCCCCGGGGAGTGGCTGGAGCATCCCGGAAGCGTGGGCAAGGCCTTCCCGGGGAACGAGATAGTCATCCTGGACGACACCGGAAACGCACTGCCCTCAGGAGAGGTCGGGCAGGTGTACATGCGCACCGGGGGCGAACCCTTCCGATATCACGGCGACCCGGAGAAGACCTCGAATGCCTTTCGTGGGAGCTTCTTCAGCGTCGGTGACATGGGCTATCTCGACAGTGATGGCTACCTCTTCCTGACTGACCGCAAGTCGGACATGGTCATATCCGGCGGGGTGAACATATATCCGCGCGAGATCGAAGATGTGCTGCTCC
Source organism: uncultured Actinomycetes bacterium (assembly GCA_963736925.1). Classification (GTDB taxonomy): domain Bacteria; phylum Actinomycetota; class Acidimicrobiia; order Acidimicrobiales; family CAVTQP01; genus CAVTQP01. The sequence continues at coordinate 1,631,402 of CAVTQP010000003.1, read as the reverse complement.
TGCACCCGGCCGTGGCGGACTGCGCGGTATACGGGAAGCCCGATCCTCGCTGGGGCGAGTCCCTCGTCGCGATGATCCAGCCGCGCGCCGGAGCGGTCCTTGAAGAGGACGAGGTGGTGGGATGGTGCCGGGAGAGGCTGGCCGACTATAAGCGGCCGCGGGCGGTGATCTTCGTGGACCTGCTGCCGAGGGACCCCAACGGCAAGGTCGCCAAGCACCGACTAAGGGGGGACATATGATCCGCCGGGCGGCCGACACGTCGATGTTCTGCAGCGTCATCTGCGGCGACCACCCCCACGCCGCAGGTCAGGCGTAAAGCTGGCCGTCGGCCGCTCGTGTGACCCTGATGCGCGACAGGCCGGTGGTGGCGGGTCCCTGGAGCACCGCCCCCGTGTCCAGGTTGAACTGCGATCCGTGACACGGGCAGGCGAAGATCCTGCTCTGCGCCTCCACGGTGCAACCCGCGTGGGGACAGATCGCGTCGAACCCGACGAACTGGCCGTTGCGGGGCTGGACGACGAAGGCCGGATCCCCGCTGGTCGGATCCTGGAAGGAAGCAGCACCTCCCACCGGAACCGCCGAGGCCGAGCCGATAGGGGTGCCTGAAGGTTGCGCGGCTGGGGCGGTGGTCGACGGGGAGCCGGCGCTCGGAGAGCTCGCAGAAGATGGGGAAGACGCGGGAGGGGCCGTGCGGGAGGGGTGAAGGGCGGGGACCGAGGAGGCGGATGACGACCCGCTGACCATGCGCCCCACAAGGGCGGTGAGCCCTCCGGCGAACAGCGCGGCGCCCGCGGCGGCGCCGGCTGCCGCCGACTTGCCGAAGAAGGTCCTCCTGTCGAGCTGCCGGGCCAGGTCGGCGCTGGGGGAGGGATGTGTGGCCAGGACGGGGCAAGGCCCGGGCTCGCAGGGCGCTCCTTGGCGTTCCCGGCACCGTCCATCGTCGAAGAACCCGCATAGCTGCCGTACGGTCGCAAAATCGATCGGTACCACCGGATCCGGCTCGAGGCCGACATGGCGCCGCGCCCTCAACGCGAGCAGCGCGTCGAGTGACCAGACGTCTCCCGCGCCGGCAACGAGCAGCGGCATCCACGCGAAGAGGAAGACAATGTCCGAGCCGGTGAAGTACGGATGGCTGTGGAAGCTGACAGTGAGGAACAGCATGAGGGATATGAGCATCCCCCCCGCGGCGGCAACCCTCGTCCACAAGCCGAGCAAGGTCCCCACACCCACGGCCAGCTCTCCCAACGCGATCAGCACACCTAAGGGGACGGCCGCGTGTGAGGCCGTGGACAGCAGGGCGTGTATGGGACTGGTTCGTTCTGCCGCGGCGATCTGGGCCTGGATCGACGAGGGGTCGGACGCGCTGAAGAAGTTCCGGTCGGACAGCTTCTGCAAGCTGGCATAGGTGAACGTGACGCCCAAGAACGCGCGCAACGGAAGCAAGACCCAGCCGGGCGCGTGCGTCCGGTTGCCGGGCCATTGCGCGGAAACACCCCCTAGCGGTCCCCTTAGGTCAGTGGCGGCCTTGCGATGACGGGGGAACCCCGCTCCCGCCCCGCCTGGAGGCACGGCAGCCGTCGAGTTCGGGCGGTCGGTCCGCCGGGCAGGGGCCAAGAACAGAAAATCTATGTCACCTCGGGGTCCTCCATGGTGACGCCCGTGTCAGTGTCGTAAGGTGACCGGCAACATGGCGGAGGAGGCCCTGTTCGAGTTCACCGTGCCGGACGAGCTCCTGAAGGAGGCCGTGGCGGCCAGGCGCGACAGGGAGGCCATCGCCGACACGGAGCTGATGCCGGGCACCGGCGCGGGCAAGCCCCCCGCGATGCTGGGGATCCTGCGTAGGTACGGCTTCGCAGGTGTGGGTCTTCTTACCCTGGCCTCGCTGGTCACCCAGACCTTCAACAACGGGATCTCGCTCCTCGGTCCGAACATCAAAGGAGCCTTCCACCTGAGCGACGCGGGCCTCGGAGGGGTGATATTCGTCGCCTCTGTCGCCCAGATCGCATGGGCCATGCCGGTCGCGGTGGCAGGCGACCGTGGCAGCCGCAAGGCCGTCACCGGTGTCACCTTGATCATCTTCGCCGTGCTCTGTCCCTTGATGGCCTTGGCGCACAACGTGTGGCCATTCGTGTTCATCTACATGGTCGCCGCCGTGGGCACCGGGACCAACAACACGACCCACAACTCCTATCTCTCCGACGCCTACCCGGTCGAGGGTCGTGCGCGCATCTTCTCCCTGCACAACGGCGCCGATCCCGTCTCGTCCACGTTCGGAATCTTCATCGTCGGGCTCATCGCGTCAGCCGCCGCCAACTGGCGGGTGGCCTTGCTGATCGCAGGCCTGGGCGTCCCCGTCGGCTTCGCAATCCTCTTCCTGCGGGAGCCGCCCAAAGGGGCCAACGAGTCCAACCGCATCCTCCAGGGCTCCGGAATGGACGTGGCCAGCCAGCAGCAGGCCGCCCCGAAGATCCTGCTCGGCTCGGCGGTTAACCGCCTGCTCAAGATCCGGTCGCTCTACTACGAGCTGGTGGCGGTGGCCGTTCTGGGCTTCGTCGGCACGGGGACCACGCTGTTCGGCTCCCTCTACCTGAACCGGGTCTGGCACCTCGGAGTGGGCCAGCGCGGCCACGTCTACCTGATCACGGGCCTCTCAGCATTTCTCGGCATACCCATCGCCTGGGTGGTGGGTGACCGCTTCTTCCGCAAGGCACCCCAGCTGAGCCTGGTCGTGGCCGCCGTCTCGATCACGCTCTACGGTGGACTGTTCACGCTCTCGCTCTACATGCCCAAGCTGTGGCTGGTGGAGCTCTTCTGGTTCCTCGCCAACGCCAGCGTGCAGCCGCTCGCTATCTCGATCTTCCAGACCCTCGCCGCGACGGCCCCGCCCGAGATGCGCAGCATCTGCTTCGGTCTCTTCGGGGTCTACGCGACGGTCTTCGGGGGCTTCGCCGGATCGATACTGCTGGGCGTGATCAGCGACGCGGCAGGGGTCAGGACTGCTCTTGCGCTGATGGGGCCCGTGTGCGCGGTCGGAGGGGTGTTGCTCGCGGTGGGGTCGCGCTTCGTCCGTCGCGATATCACCCTCGTGATCGAGGACGTCCTCGAGCGCTACGCCGAGGGGAAGCGTCGCCAGGCCGGCGGAGACATACCGGCCCTGCAGATCCACAATCTCGATTTTGCCTACGGGACCCAGCAGGTGCTGTTCGACGTCAACCTCGAGGTCGCCGAGGGGGAGATGGCGGCCCTGCTCGGGACCAACGGAGCGGGGAAGAGCACGTTGCTGCGTGCGGTGGCGGGACTCGACCACCCGACCCGGGGCGTCATCCGGCTCTTCGGCGTCAACTCCACTTATCTCGAGTCGGAGCAGATACTCGACCAGGGCGCCGCATTGCTGGTCGGCGGCAAGATGACCTTGCCCGGACTGAGCGTGAGGGACAACCTGCGAGTCGGTGTCTACTCGGTCCGGCGCGAGGGCGCCAGGGCGCGCTCCGCGATGGACGAGGCGATCGGGTTGTTCCCCGAGCTCGAGGGCCGGCTCGACCAGCCCGCCGGGACGCTGTCGGGAGGGGAGCAGCAGATGCTCTCCCTGGCGAGGGTGATGATGACCAGGCCCCGCCTGCTCCTCGTCGATGAGCTTGCGCTCGGGCTCGCACCGATGGTCGTCGAGCGGCTGATGGCCATCGTCAGGCGGGTCAACGCGGGGGGAACCACGGTGGTGCTCGTGGAGCAGAGTGTCAACCGTGCGATGAGCTTGGCCGACCACACTTTCTTCCTCGAACGGGGACAGGTCCGTTTCGACGGATCCACTTCGGAGCTTCTCGAAAGGGACGATCTGCTCCGCCCGGTGTTCCTCACGTCGGTGGCTTCGGGCGCGGACTGAAGGATCATGTCCGTTCCCGGCTTCACCATCGTCCAAGGCGTCATAGTCGGCCTGAACTACGGCCTCCTCGCGATGGGCCTCGTGCTCATCTACCGCACGACGCGGGTTTTGAACTTCGCCCAGGGACAGCTTGGAGTTGTCGCCGCGGTGTTCCTCGTGAAGCTCTACTACGACTTCGGTATCAACTACTGGGCGGCCGTCGTGATGGTCCTGGTTGTCGCCGCCGCGGCCGGGGCAGTGTCGGAGTTGGTCCTCCGGCGCTTGTTCAACAGGCCCCGGGTCCTCGTGATGGTCGCCACCATCGGGCTCTCACAGGTGCTGTTCCTATTCACGGTGGTGCCCTTCATCCGTCCCCGACAGCTCTACCGGTCGTTCCCCGTCCCCATTCACGCCCACCTGCGCGTAGGCAGCTTCCTATTCCAGTCGGGTGACGTCCTCACGCTGATCGTGGCGCCGCTCGCGGCTCTGGCGCTGGCGGCGTTCTTCCAGTTCTCTCCTTGGGGGCTGGCCATGAGGGCCATGGCCGAGAACAGCGACTCCGCCCGGCTGTCGGGGGTGTGGGTCCGGAGAACCTCGACGGTCGCCTGGACCATCGCCGGGGTGCTCTCCGCGATAACGGCCATTCTCGCCTCACCCGGCCAGACCAGCGCGCTCGACCCAGGTGCTAAGCCCCGGTCTCTTGCTGCGAGCCCTGACCGCGGCCTTGATCGGAGCGATGATCAGCCTGCCCGTGGCCTTCGTGGCGGGGATCGGCATAGGAATCGTCCAACAGGTGCTCCTCTGGAACGTGACGAACACCGCGACCATCGAGCTGATTCTCTTCGCGTTGCTGCTCGTCGTCCTGCTTGCCAGGGTGGGAGCCCTTCAAAAGGGGACGAGACAGGAGCGCTCGTCGTGGCAGCTGGGAACCGGCATGGTCGTGAGGGCGCGCGACCGATTACGCAAACGGGTCGGTACGGCGGGAGTCGGTGTCACGCTGCTGGTCGTGGTGCTCCTCCCCTTGGTCATCAGCACCGGGCACTCCTTCCTCCTCTCGCGCGTGTGCATATTCGGGGTGATCGCCCTGTCCCTCACGGTGCTCACCGGCTGGGGTGGTCAGGTGTCTCTCGGCCAGTTCGGGCTGGTCGCCGTCGGTTCGGTGATGGCCGCGCGCCTCGGCAACAGCGTCCCCCTGCTCCTGTTGCTGCCTTTTGCCGGCGTCGTCACGGCCCTGGTGGCGGTCGTGGTGGGACTTCCGGCATTGCGGGTGAGAGGTCTGTACCTGGCGGTGAGCACCCTGGGCTTCGCCCTCTTCTTCCAGGCCTCGGTGCTCGGCACGCCCTGTTGGACGGTGCCGCTCATCGACAAGCGTGTGTGCACCGGCCTTCCCAACCCGCAGTCCACCCTGCTCGCCAGGCCTAGCCTGTTCGGACTGAGTCTCGGCTCCGAGAGGGCCTTCGCCTGGTTCTCGATCGCGGTGCTGGTGCTCACCGTCTTGATCGTGCGGGTCTGGCGGGACCGCGGGGTTGCCCGGAGGTTGATCGCGGTAAGGGACAACGAGGTGGGCGCCGGTGCCATGGGCATCCCGGTGGTACGCACGAAGCTGCTCGCCTTCGCCCTTTCTGGATTTATGGCCGGCTACGCCGGGGTGTGCTTCGCGTTCGCTTCGGAGCGCTTCAACACGGACACCTTCGACCCCTCGGTGTCGATCCTGGTTGTGTCGATGGTGGTGATCGGCGGCCTGGACTCTGTTCCCGGAGCACTCCTCGGTGCCCTATACCTCGTCGGGCTGCCGGCCATCTTCGGCACCACACCTACGATCCAGTTCCTCACGAGCGGCCTTGGTCTCGTCGCCTTCCTTCTGTACCTTCCGGGGGGCCTGGCCCAGCTGATGCACGGGGCGGGGGACCTCGTGGCCCTGGGTATCGCCAGGCTCGGGGCACGACCGCTGCGGGGCCGACGGTCGAGTCCGGGGAGACGGTGGGCGACGTGGTTCCCCAGCCCATGCCGGAGGCGGTCCGTTGAGAGCGCGTCCCATCGAGGCCGTGACCGAGGCCGGCAGGGGCGGTCCTGCTCTGCTGGAGGTGGAGGAGCTGGTAGTGGACTTCGGCGGCCTGAGGGCCGTCAACCACGTCACGTTGCGTGCCGAGCCGGGAGAGATAGTGGGGCTCATCGGCTCAAACGGCTCGGGGAAGACGACGCTGCTCGACGCCGTCTCGGGACTCACCGGGCCGGCCGAAGGACATGTACGCCTCGACGGCGATGACCTCTCCGACCATCTTCCCGAGGAGAGGGCGCATCTAGGGATGGTGAGATCTTTCCAGGACTGTCGGTTGTACCCGGAGCTGTCGGTCGAGGACACCCTGCTCCTGTGCGAGGACTCCCGGCGAAGTGTCGGGGTCCTGTCGACCACCCTCCAGATGCCATGGGCCCGCCGGTCCGAGCGTGAGAAGCGAGAGGCCGTGGACCGGGGCATCGCCTCGTTCGGCCTAGAGAAGTTCAGGAGCCACCGCACCGTCGAGCTGTCGACAGGCAGCAGGCGAGTGGTCGACCTGGCATCGATCGTCCTGTCCCACCCCAGGCTGTTGCTCCTCGACGAGCCGACGGCCGGCATCGCCCAGCGCGAGGCGGAGGCGTTCATACCCCTCCTGCGGAGACTCCACCAAGTGACCGGCGCGACAATCCTCCTCGTGGAGCACGACGTGCCGCTCGTCTTCGAGCTCTGCTCGAAGGTCGTCGTCATGGAGACCGGGAGAGTAGTGTCCGCCGGTAGCCCCGAAGAGGTGGGTCGTGATCCGAAGGCCCTTGCGGCCTATCTGGGCGCGAGCGAGGAGGCCTTGATGGTGTCGGGCCGGATGGGGGCTCAGCCTGGTCGGGTGGAGCCGGAGTCAAGGGGGGCCGAGGATGGCTAGCTCCGCGAGTGTGACGCTCAGGCGGTTCTGGCGACGTTTCAGGTCCCGGCCGACCGGGACACAGGTCGGTGTGCTCGTGGTGGTGGTCGCACTGATCGGCGGCGCCGCCTACGGGATCAGCGCCGCGTCAAGCTCGGGAAGCAACTCGAATGCCGCAGGCCTCGGCGGTGCGGGGAGCCCCACGCCCGGCGTGCCGGTCACCCAGGCGAGCACCAGCGCGCGGGGTATCGGCGGGAACTCCATCACGGTGGTGTTCCCCACCGTCAACCTGACGGCTCTCTCCGCCCAGGAGGGCTTTGCCGGCGATACCGAGTACCAGCAGGTGACCCCCGCTATCAACACCTTCGTGAACGACATCAACGACAGAGGCGGCATCAACGGCCGGCGCATCAAGCCGATGATCGTGCCCTTCGACCCCACCAGTGAGGCCGACATGCGGGCCAAGTGCAAGGACTGGACCGAAGGGACGCCGGTGTTCGCGGTCGTCGAGGGGGTGGGAGCCTGGACCGGGGACAACCAGCTGTGCATCACCCAGGAGGGCAGCACGCCGATGATCGGCCAGTGGACCACGGTCACCGACTGGACCACGCGGGGTTCGCCCTATCTGTGGTGGACCGGCCCGGACCAGTCGACGATCCTGCGCACCTTGGTGCGCTGGGGCCAGGGCGCCGGCCTGCTGGGCGGGGGCAGAAAGGTCGGCATCGTGGTGGGCGACCGGGCCAGTGACCAGCTGGCGCTGTACCAATACCTGTTGCCGGCCATGAAGAGTGCCGGGCTGCCGAGCCCCGTGGTCGAGCCCATCTCCACCAGCCTCACCGACACGGCGACGATCCAGAGCGAGGCGCCTCTGGTCGTTCAGCGCCTCGAGTCGGCTGGTGTCCAGTCGGTTATACCGCTGATCCCGTTCAACTCCTTCTACCCGTACCTGCAGGCGGAGACCCAGCAGCAGTTCTTCCCCAAGCTCCTTCTCTCGGACTACGAGTCCACGATCAACATCGCCCTCGGTCTCATACCGGCCCCCTACGAAAAGGCCCTGGACGGCCAGGAAGGCATTTCGGTCCAGACCCTGGGTGGGATCGACGACTCGCGGCCCGAGAGCCAGGGCGGCTACGACGCGGGTGCAAGGAGCTGCTACAACACCTGGAAGGCGCATAACACCTACCCGTCACCGCCGGCCCAGTCCTCTCCCTACATCGAGGAGCAAGGTCCCATCGTGAGCTGGTGCCAGGCCATTCGGCTCTTTGCATCGGCCGCGACCAAGGCCGGCCCCAATTTGAACCGCCGCAGCTTCGTGGAGGCCATGGCCGCGACCCAGGGGTTCCAGGGCACCCTGACCCCGACGCTCAGCTACGGACCAAACAAGTTCTACGGTCCGGTCGAGTACCGGGTGTTGCGGATCCACAACAACGACCCGAACCGCAACGAGTGCATACTCAAGTTCGACGGGACTCCCCAGGGCACCTGCTGGCAGATAGTCCAGGATTACCGACCGCTTGCCACCAGCTGACGCGGGACGGCGCAACAGGAACTACTCGCCGTGGGCGGCGTGGATGGTGCGGCTCTCGGGGACCTGCAATGTCGACCCCTTCCCCCAGGACGGGGAGACGGGCGAGATCCTCGCGTGGAGGGAGCGCTGTCGCGACAGGCTGGGACTTCTTCTCGGCCAGCTTCCGGCCGAGCGGGTCCCCTTGGATGTCGAGGTGCTGGAGAGCGTCCAGCAAGACGGATACCGACAGGACAAGGTCGTATTCGACACCGAGCCGACCATGTCGGTGCCCGCCTACCTGCTCGTGCCGGAGGGCCGAAGCGAGCCGGGACCGGCCGTGCTCGCCCAGCACGGTCACGGTCCGGGCAAGGCGGCGGTGTGCGGGCTGGAGGAGACCGAGACGCCGAACGGTGACTACGCGAGGCAGCTGGCGGTTCGGGGGTACGTGGTGCTGGCCCCGGACCTGCGCTGCTTCGGGGAGCGGGCCGACTGGAACCCGCCGGACCACTACGGCTGCGACACCAACCTGGTGCATGCCCTGATGGCCGGCTGGAGCCCGCTGTCCCAGAACCTTTGGGACCTGGCGCGGGCTCTGGACATGCTGGAGCGGCACCCGTTGGTCGACCCCGCCCGAATCGGGATGGTCGGTCTCTCTTACGGAGGGACCATGACGTTGTTCCTCTCGGCTTGGGACCCGCGCGGTCAAGGTGGCCGTCGTGAGCGGTTTCTTCTCGTCATGGGCGGAGAGCCACAAGATGCCCTGGAACATGTGCGGTTCCCAGGTGCTGCCGGCCATGCTCGGCCAGCTCGAGCACGTCGACCTGGGAGCTTTGGTGGCACCGCGTCCGTTGCTGGTCGAGACCGGCACCGAGGACATGCTGTTCCCGCTCGAGACGGCCCGGGAGGAGATGACCAAGTTGGGCCGCGTGTACGAGGCGATGGACGCGCGTGCCGCTCTGTCGCACGACGTCTTCGAGGGAGACCATCGGTGGCACGGCGAGGCGTCGTATCCGTTCCTCGACCATTACCTGGGCCACTCGGGGGCCGGCGCAAGCGAGGTGTAGCGTCGCCGCCGGATGGGACCGGCAACGACAGGCCGGCTAAGTAGCTGAGGAGGGATCCATGGGACCGCGTATCGTGATCATCGGCGGTGGGAGCTACCAGTGGGTGCCCAAGCTCCTCGTAGACGTGGCCAACACGCCCACCCTCCATGGTGCGGAGATCGTCATCGAAGACGTCGATCCCGATCCGGTTCCCCGGATGGTCGAGCTGGTCGAGCACATCGCCGACGTCCGGGGGATCCCCCTGACAGCCTCCGGGACCACCGATCAGCGACGTGCCCTCGAGGGGGCCGACTTCGTGGTGGTCTCCATCTCGACCGGCGGCTTCGACAGCATGCGGTTGGACCTGGAGATCCCGGCACGCTACGGGATCCGTCAGTCGGTGGGGGACACCGTCGGGCCGGGCGGGATCAACCGGGCGCTCCGCAACGTCCCTGTCCTCGTGGCCATCGCCAGGGACATGCAAGAGCTCTGCCCCGACGCGTGGTTGCTCAATCTCACCAACCCCATGACCGCGCTGTGCCGAGCTGTGACGCGCGAGACGCCGGTCAAGACGGTCGGCCTGTGTCATGAGGTGACGCTCACCCATTTCGTCATGAGCCTGCTTCTCGACGCCAGCTTCCTCGACATCGACATGGTCGTCTCCGGGGTCAACCACCTTCCGGTCATCACAGAGCTCCGCGTCGCCGGGGATGACGGCCTGTCAATGCTGGCCGACCTGATCGAGCGCTCTAACGAGGTTGCCGGTGAGCCGCTGGCGATGGACCTGCCCGAGGGCTTCTACCCGGGGAAGCCGCTCAACGGCGAGAAATGGACCAAAGGCGACCTGCTCGCCCACAACAAGGTCAAGCTGGACCTGTTCGGGCGCCTCGGTGTCCTACCCGGCGCGGGGGACCGCCACCTGGTGGAGTTCTTCCCCGGATTTCTGACAGAGGAGTCCGGGTGGGGCGAGCGATGGGGGGTGCTCCTCACGAGCATCGCCCACCGCGAGAAGGGCCAGGAGGGCCACATACGGGACTTCGAGGCCGATCTGGCCTCCGACGAGGTGTCGATCTGGCCTTCGGGGGAGCTGGTGGCGCCCCTGATCGACTCCCTCCTCACCGGTACGCCCCGGCCCATGCCGTTGAACCTTCCCAACGCGGGGCAGTGCCCGGACATCCGTCCGGCCGCGGTTGTGGAAAGCATGTGCCTGGCCGACCGCGATGGCGTCCGCGGTCGCGACAGCGCGTCGATCCCGGGACTGCTTGGCGAGCAGCTGCGCCGGGTGTCGGCCTGCCAGGAGCTCACGGTCGAAGCCGCCCTCACTGGACACCCGTCAAAAGTGCTGGAGGCCATGCTGGCCGACCCCTTGGCGGGCCGGATCGACTTCGATCGCCTGGAGGAGATGACCGGGGAACTCCTCGTCGCGACGGCGCCCTGGCTGCCTCAGTTCACGTGAGGGTCCTCCGCGGGCCGCCGGAGGACCCCGGGCAGGTCGCGCGGATCCCCCACGCGGCCCGGTTGGCCGGAGGACCTCGGGCAGCCCGGGCCGATCGCGCACGCGGCCCGGGCGCGGGCAATGGTTGACCATACGAGTGCTCCGCCTGGGCGGCCTCGCCTGAGAGTCGAGGTGGTCACCTTTCCCGGATGGAGGGAACTGGTAAGGCGCCTGCCTCGGCTTCTGGCAGGCGTCGCGGCCCTGGGGGGCGGCATCGCGTTGATGGTGAGGGCCCGTCTCGGGCTCAGCCCGTGGGACGTGCTTCATCAAGGCATCTCGAACAAGACCGGCATCGACTTCGGGACCGTCGTCGTGGTAGTGGGAGTCGCGGTGCTGTTGTCGTGGATTCCCCTTCGCCAGCGCCCCGGCTTGGGAACTCTGGTGAACACCCTGCTGGTCGGGGCCTTCGCAGACCTCGCGCTGCGCCTGCTCCCGCGCTTGACGACGATGCCTTGGCGGGTGCCCTCTTTGCTCGGAGGGGTGTTGATCGTCGGGCTCGGCACCGGTGCCTACCTGGGTGCCGGTCTGGGTCCGGGTCCCAGGGACGGGCTGATGACGGCCATATCCGATCGCGGATTTCCCATTTGGGGCGTGCGTACCGTGATCGAGTTGAGCGCCCTCGCGCTGGGCTGGGCGCTCGGGGGCAACGTCGGCGTGGGCACTGTTTTGTTCGCCTTCTCGATCGGTCCTCTGGCTCACTTGTCGATTCGGTGGTTCCGTGTCGGGCCGCAGCAGGTTGACGCGGGCCCCGGGCTCTCGGGGGAGTGACTCCGCCAGTCCGCTACGACGCTGTCCGGAAGGCCCCGCCCGATGGGAACGAGGTCGGACCGGGCTCGGGGTCAGCTCTCGAACGAGTAGCTGCCCGAGCCCACAGACACCTGGGCGATCCCGTCGTGGACCCCCACGAGGCGGACGCCGGGGGAGTCCCCGAGGGGCCGACCGGACTCGGTCAGGTCGGAGCCCCGTGTGGGCAGGTAGACCGTGGCTCGCGAGTTCGCGGGCACTGACACGCTCAACCTGAAGGGCTCGCCCGAGGTGGTGGGCCTGCTCCAGTCCACCCGGACCGGCCCGTGCTCGGTAGGCACGGTCCCGCGCGCCCACTCGAGCGCCCCGGAAGGGGGGCGCACTTCGATGCTCTCGAAGCCGGGTGCCAGCGGCGAGACGCCCAGGAGATCCTGCTGGATGTCGACTAGGACCGTCGAGCCCCAACCGTGCGACTCGCTGTCACCCTCCGCGTCGATCGGGGACCAGGTCTCCCACGTGAAGGTGGCCCCCCTGGACAGGATGTTGGCCCAGCCCGGTCCGACGGGGTCGGTCAAGAGACGTACCAGGTCCGAGTCGTGCCCGGTTTCGTTCAGCGCTCGAAGCAGGCTCTCCGCCGTCTGGGGACCCATCTGGATACGCGGGCCGGCCACATAGGCGGCCACGCGGCCGCGAAATCTTGCCGGTGTGACTCCATAGGCAAGGGCGTATGCGTTGGCGATCTGCGAGGCATGGGTGCTCGGGACGTGGCCCGCCTCGAGTCCGTCGACGAAGACCCCGTCGGCGCGTTCCAGACGCTGGTCGATGGCGGCCGTCAGCCAATCCGCTCTCGCCCGGTCGAGGGCCTCCTCAGCGGCCGGCCTGTGGAGGGCCGCCGCGGCCTGCGCCGTGCGCCTGAAGACGTCGACCGCGAGCATGTTCACCGTCGTGCGGGCGGCCGTCGACATGTCGTATCCGTAGCGCATGGCAGGGGGCCAGTCGACGAGCCCTCCCGCGTAGTCGGTGCCCCCACCGGCGAGGTTGGCGATCAGCCCGGTGGCGGGATCCGTGTACCGGTCCACGTAGGCGGCGATGCTCTGCATCACCGGGTACATCCGGGCCAGCATGGCCGCGTCTCCGGTGTCGGTGTAGTACATCCACACCCATTCGGGGAATATCTCGGTGAAGTCGGGGATGTCCCTCGCACCCTGGTCGGTGGGATATATGGCGTTGACCCTGCCGTCGGGCCAGAACCGAGCCTGTGACTGGGCGAAGTCCGTGAGGGCTTGCTGGGTAAGGTTCCGCTCGCCGAAGGCCCGCATCGCCGTCCAGGACTCGTTGAACCCGTCCCTGAGGAACGGCCCCTGTTCGCGCGTGGGTGTGTCGATGAACTGCTCCTGGGAGGTGTAGAGAGCCGAGTGGCGCGCCAGCTGGAACTCCGCGTCAACGGTCGAGTTCGAAGACGAGAAGGTCGCGGCCCCGCCGTCGGGCATCGCGGAGTGCCGGGCCAGCGCGACAACGTCCCTTGGTGTCAGATGCCCGCCGGGATCGTCGATCTCCAGGTAGCGAAACCCGAGGTAGCCGAACGACGTGAAGCGCTGCGCCCCGGACCGCTCGACATAGGAGTAGCCCATGTCGGTGTCCTGGGTGGCATGCGTGGCGGAGACCAGCCCATCCGGGTCCAGCGCGTAGCCGGCGCGCATGTCGATCTCCTCGCCGCTCCTCCCGGAGCGGAACGTCACTGACGGCCTGGCCGCGTATACCTTCCCGAAGTCAGCCACGTAGGAGCCCGAGGGCAGCCGCCTGAGTGATGCCGGTGCCACCCGGGTCTCGACTATGCGCGTGCTCTGGCTGCGCAGGTGTGTCCAGGGTGCCGTGGGATGGGGTCCCACGACGAAGACCGGGGTCCAGGACCGGTCGTCGAAGGTGGGACTGTCCCAGCCCCGCGGGAAAGCCCTCCCGTCCACATTCTCCACCCGGTCGTTCTCGCCCTCGTTGTTTCGCAGCGGCGCAGGCTCCTTCCATTGGGCCGGCGCAGTCCGCCACGTCCCGTCGGTGACGATCAGCTCTCTCGTCCCATCCGCGTGATCGACCGAAATCTGCGCGATCGCCCCGGGAGGTGCGCCCGGGCGTCCCTTGCCGGACCCGTACCAGTGGTAGAGGAGGCCGAACGCGTTGACGGCCCCGGGCCGGAGGGCGCCTGTCACATCGGTCGTCTGGTAGTACTGGCTGTCTGGGAAGGCGAAGGACTCGCCGCGGTCGAGACGTCGCCCGTTGATCCAGAGCTCGAACTGGCTGGCGGCGGACACGTACGCGCGAGCGCGCACCACGGGGCTCGACGCCAGGGCTGTCGTCTTGCGCACATATGCGTACTGCTCCCCCGCAGGCGGCGAGGGATCAGGCGTCTCGCGTATCCAAGAGGCGTGCCAGTCCGCGTCGTGCAACCCCGTCTCGAATCGTTGAGGGACGGCGAACGGGCTTGACTCACCGGAGGCGTCCCACGTGCGCACCGTCCAGTAGTACGCGGTGTCACTGGCCAGGGTGGGGCCCCCGTAGGCCACGAACGCCTGTTGAGGCGAAGGGACGACTCCGCTGTCCCAGATGACCCCCGGCCTTCCCGGGGTGGTGGTCGGGGCAGTGGCCACGAGCACTTGGTAGGCGGCCTGGACTGCCCCCCTCCGCAGGTCGGATACCTGCCAGGCGAGGTCGGGCCGGGAATCGTCGATCCCTATCGGCTGGGTTCGGCTCCCCACGGTCAGGTGCGTGGGCGGTCCGTTCCTCACCGCCCCCGCTCTGGGCATGCCGCTCACGGGCACGGCCGCCGCCACCGCCCCCGCTCTGGGAATACCGCTCACGGGCACGGCCGCCGCCACCGCCAGCATCGCTACCGCACAGGGCACACACCCTCGAGAGGTCAAGCGCATCGAATGCTCCAGTCCGACCCGGGCCGGGCGCCACGTTACCGACAGCCCGCTTCGACCGCCCCGCAATGGCGAGCCCGAAGCCCGATCGTTCACGATGCTGGGAGCGGGCTGGCAGGCTGTGGAGGTGAGCTACCGCGCCGGCGACTACATCGCCGTTGTCGGCTCAGGACATGCGCAAGCGGCGCTTGGGCCGCTGGGGGACTGGGCCGAGGAGGTGGGCCGGCTGCTCGGCGAGGCGAAGGTCACGTTGCTCTGCGGAGGCCTGGGCGGGGTGATGGAATCCGCTTGCAGGGGCGCTCTCTCCGCGGGCGGGACGACCGTTGGAATCCTTCCGGGAGATGATCGCCGGGCGGCCAACCCCGCGGTACAGATTGCCGTGGCGACGGGGATGGGGGAGATGAGGAACGCCTTGCTGGTGAGGTCCTCGGACGCGTTGATCGCCCTGGGAGGCGAGTTCGGAACCCTGTCCGAGGTCGGCTTCGCCCTCAAGATCGGTAGGCCGGTAGTAGGCCTGTCCACCTGGTCGCTCTACCGTCCCGACGGGAGCCCCGAGCCGTCGATCAGCATTGCGAGCTCGCCGTCGGAGGCGGTGAGCATGGCTCTCGAGGCGGTGGACCACCAGCGGTAAGAAACGGGCAAAGAACCGCCTCACCGGCGTGCCGCGAGTACCGTCGTAGCCCATGGGTTGGCAGGCTGCCGAGTTCCTCCGGTCGCTCGCCACCACAGCTCCGGCGACGTCGGCTGCCTACGGTGCCGACCTGGCATCTTTCATCGAGTGGGTCGAGCGGGGCGGAGCCGACGGGCCCGAGGAGGTGGATAGGATCCTTCTCCGCCGGTATCTCGCATACCTTTCCACCCGGCGGTATGCCAGGCGCACGATCGCCCGGAAGGCGGCCGCCTTGCGCCGCTACTTCGACTGGCTACGACGCCGCGGCGTGCTGGTCGCCGACCCGAGCGCCCGGCTCTCCGCTCCCTCGGGGGAAGGACGCCTTCCGCACGTCCTCACCCGCGCGGAGATGGGCCGGGTACTGGAACCGTCGGATCTCGAAACACCGGCTACGTCCCCCACGACCGTTCCCCAGCGGGCCGCCCTCGAGCTGCGAGACGACGCCGTGGTCGAGCTGTTGTACGGGAGCGGCCTGCGCGTGGGCGAGCTGTGCACTCTGCGGGCAGAGGACCTGGACTTCTCCCGAGGCTTCGTCACGGTCTGGGGAAAGGGGTCGAAGCAGCGGCGTGTGCCGATGAACCGCCGTTGCGGCGAGGCGGCCCGCCGTTGGATGGACCTGGGCCGGTCCGAGCTGGTGAGAGGATGCTCGCCGGGGGACGCCCTCTTCTTGAACTCGAGGGGAAACCGACTCGGCCCCAGGGACGTCCGGCGCATCCTGGACAAGCGCTCGCCGGCGCCCACCCACCCTCACGCGCTGCGTCACACCTTCGCTACGCACTTGCTGGACGGGGGAGCTGACCTGCGAGTAGTCCAGGAGCTGCTGGGCCACGCCAGCCTGAAGACCACCCAGGCATACACTCATGTGAGCAAGGACCGGCTGATCGCCGTGCACGAACGCACCCATCCCCGAGCGTAGGAACCCTTCGCGTGGAGCCTCCCAACACCCAGTACTCAGGCGAGCAGTACTCGGACACCGAGTACGTGGACCGCCTGTGGGCCGAGTACAAGGCGACCGGGGACCGAGACGCACGCGACCGGCTCATCGTCAACTACTCACCCCTGGTGAAGTACGTGGCCGGCAGGGTGTCGGTCGGCCTGCCTCAGAGCATCGACAAGGCAGACCTCGTCAGCTACGGCATCTTCGGTCTCATAGACGCCATAGAGCGCTTCGATCCCGGGCGCAACGTCAAGTTCGAGACTTACGGGATAACCCGGATAAAGGGCGCGATCATCGACGAGCTGCGGGCCATCGACTGGGTGCCTCGCTCGGTGCGGGCCAAGGCCCGGTCGGTCGAGAGGGCCTACGCGAAGCTCGAGGCCGCGCTGATGAGGACCCCTACCGACGAGGAGGTGGCGTCCGAGATGCGGATATCGGAGGAGGAGCTGGACAACGTGTTCAGCCAGGTGTCCTTCATAGGGCTCGTACCACTCGACGACCTGCTCTCCAGCCGAGGCGAGCCGGGCGAGGGCACCACCTTGGTGGAGACCATCCCTGACTCCGGTGCGGGCCCCGTAGCCACCTTCGAGGTGGAGGAGATGAAGGAGATCCTCGCCGAGGCCATCAACAGGCTGGGCGATCGCGAGAAGATCGTCCTCACCCTCTACTACTACGAGGGCCTCACCCTCTCGGAGATCGGCGAGGTCCTGGGCGTCACCGAGAGCAGGGTCTGCCAGATCCACACCAAGGCCGTCCTCCAGCTGCGCTCCAGGATGGCCGAGCCTGAGCACGAGCTGGCCTGACGGCCGGCACGAAAGCCGGACGCCGTAGTCGGGGGCTATTAGAATCGCGGCCGGTCGGGTGAAGCACACCCGCGAGAGACGCACTCGTGCGCACCCACGGTCGCCCCCGGGCGCGGCGCACGAGCCAGGAGAACCGATGGGAAGGAGCCACGCGTGGCTGTCGTCACGATGAAGCAGCTGTTGGAAGCCGGTGTCCATTTCGGCCATCAGACCCGGCGTTGGAACCCGAAGATGCGCCGCTTCATCTTCGGGGAGCGCAACGGCATCTACATAATCGACCTGAACCAGACGCTCAGCCGGATCGAGGTTGCATACAACTTCGTCCGAGACCTGGTGACCGACGGCGGAACGGTCCTCTTTGTCGGCACCAAGAAGCAGACTCAGGATCCGATCGCCACCTATGCCGGCGAGTGCGGCATGCCCTATGTGAACGAACGCTGGCTGGGGGGGATGCTCACCAACTTCGCCACCATAAGCGCCCGGGTGAAGAAGCTTCAGGAATACGAGCGCATGCGTGACGCAGGTGATTTCGAGGCGATGCCGAAGAAGGAAGCCCTGATCCTCACCCGCGAGCTAGAGAAGTTGGAGCGGAACCTGGGGGGGATCCGGGGGATGACCGGGTTGCCCGAAGCGATCTTCGTCATAGACACGAAGAAAGAGCACATCGCGGTTACAGAGGCGAACAAGCTGGGGCTACCCATAGTGGCGGTGGTCGACAGCAACTGCGACCCGGACGTCATCCAGTACGTCATTCCCGGTAACGACGACGCGATCAGGGCCGGCACGCTCATGTGCCGGATAATCGCCGACGCGGTGAAGGAAGGCCGCTTCATCGCTTCCCGCGGCGCCGCCCACTCCGCCGAGGCAGGTGGCCCCGCCGCGGTTGCCGATCCCCCAGCCCAGGCGGCGAGAGCCGAGCAACAGCGGGAGGCTCGCCGGCAAGCCGCCGTGGAGGCACAGGACCGAGCTGCACGGCAACCCGGCGTCGTCACTGGAGGTGGCGGCGGGACCGCGTCCTCGAGGGAGGAGGTTTAGTGCCCAAGGCCAGCGCAAGGGACGTCCAGCGGCTGAGGCAGGCGAGCGGCGCCGGCATGCTGGACGCCAGGAGGGCCCTCGAGGAGAACGACGGGGACTTCGACGCGTCCATGCGCTGGCTCAGGGAGAAGGGCTTAGCCAGCTCCGCACGGAGGGCCGACCGCGAGAACGACCAAGGAGCGGTGGCGGTGTCCGCGACCGACGAGGCCGGGGCCATCGTGGAGCTCAAGTGCGAGACCGACTTCGTGGCGAAGTCGCCCGATTTTGTCAACTTGGTGAGCGAGCTGGCGCAACTGGTCGCGGCCAAGGGTGAGCAGGCGGCGAGGGACAGCCAGGGTGATATCGACGATCTCCGGATCTCGTTGAAGGAGAATGTGGCACTTGGAAAGGTTGTGCGCTTCGAGCGGGCGCCAGGCGCCGTGCTCGGGACCTACCTACACGTGCAGGCTGAGCGAGGGGTGAACGCCGTGCTCGTGGAGCTGTCGGGGGGTGACGACTCGCTGGCTCACCACATCGCGGTACACGTCGCGTTCGCGCGGCCTAGCTTCATCTCCCGCGACCAGGTCCCCTCCGACATGGTGGAGTCGGAGCGGGCAACCCTGGAGACGATAAGCCGGAACGAGGGGAAGCCCGAGAACGCCCTGGCCAAGATCGTCGAGGGCCGCCTGGGCGGATGGTTCAAGGAGCGCTGTCTTCTCGAGCAGCCGTATGTCAGAGACGAGAAGCGGACGATCCGCCAGCTGCTCGGGGACGCAACCGTCACCCGCTTCGCACAGGTGACAGTGGGGACTTGATCACACATGGTTGACGCCCTGCTTCCCAGTTCGATGGCTGGTGAGGCGGGCCGGCCACCGCGGTGGAGCCGCGTCGTGCTGAAGATGTCCGGCGAGGCTCTGGCGAGCGATGCCTCCGACGAGACGATCGACGCGGCTGTGGTGGCGCGCATCGCGACAGAGATCGCCGAGGCTCGGGGTGAGCTGGGTGTCGAACTGGCCGTCGTGGTCGGGGGTGGGAACATCTGGAGAGGTACCACGGGGTCGGGTGCGGCGCTTGACCGTGCGACATCTGACACGATGGGGATGCTGGCGACGGTGATCAACGCGCTGGCGCTCCAGGACGCCATCGAGCAGTGCGGTCAGCCGACCCGGGTGCTCTCCGCGATCCAGATGGCCGAGGTAGCAGAGCCCTACATCCGCCGAAGGGCTATTCGTCACCTGGAGAAGGGCCGGGTCGTGCTCTTCGCGGCAGGCATGGGTAACCCTTATTTCACGACCGACACGCCCGCCGCGCTCAGGGCGGCGGAGATAGAGGCCGAGGCCATCCTGAAGGGGACGCACTCGGGGGTGGACGGCGTGTACAGCGCGGACCCCAAGTTGGATCGAGGCGCGACCAAGTACGACGAGATCAGCTTCATGGAGGTCATCTCCCAGGACCTCCGCGTGATGGACATGACGGCAATCACCTTCTGCAAGGACAACAGAATTCCGATCCTCGTCTTCGACCTCATGACCCCCGGTAACATCCGGCGCTCCCTGCTCGGGGACTCGATCGGTACGCTTATCCGGTGATGGACGATTCGGTGGTCGAGCTGACCTTGGGGGACAGTCGGGAGAAGATGGAGAAGGCCGTCTCCCACACCCGGGTCGAGTTCGGCGGCGTCCGCACGGGACGGGCGGCCCCGGCTCTCGTGGAGAGGTTGAAGGTCGACTACTACGGGACAGAGGTCCCCCTGCAGCAGCTGGCGGGCTTGAGCGTCCCCGAAGCGCGCCTTTTGGTCATAACCCCGTATGACAAGGGTTCGGTGAAGGCCATCGAGAAGGCCATCCTCAACTCGGACGTGGGGATCACCCCGGCCAACGACGGTCATGTGATCAGGCTGGTCTTCCCGTCGCTGACAGAGGAGAGGCGCAAGGATCTGGTGAAGGTGGTTCGTCACAAGGCGGAAGAGGGACGCGTGGCGGTCCGTAACCTGCGGCGGGGAGCCCGCCACGAGCTCGAAGCGTTCCAGAAGGACGGTGACCTGTCCTCGGACGACGTGGAGAGGGCCGAGAAGGACCTGGACAGGATCACCCAGGAGCACGTCGCGCAGATCGACAATCTCCTGCACAACAAGGAGCAGGAGTTGCTCGAGATCTGAGGCGGGCACCGATCAGGTGGTCCACCCCGGTTAGGAGGCGATGTGGACGAACGCGATGACGACAGAGAGGAGCTCCCGGCCCAGGGTGTAAGGATCATCGGCGCCGAGGAGGCTGCCGCAGCGCTGGAAGCGGGTGAGGCCCAGGGCAAGAAAACCGAGAACGAGCCTCGCTACGGCGATCGCCCCCGGTCTCCACAGGGTCCCAGACCTGCCCACCGGTTCCCCTCGCCGGAGCCGGTCGGGGAGGACCCCGCGCAAGGTTCCGGGATGACCTCCGATCAGGAGGTTGGGGCGAGCCAAGGCCGCGCCAACGCGGACGAGCCGGGCGGCGAGCCATTGGAGGGGCATCCGACGGCCCAGGTGCCCGAGCTTCCGCACTGGACGGACCCACCCACCGGAGAGGTCCCCGCCGTCCTGGCGGGCGACAGCAGCCAACCCGAGGACGACCTCGACGCTTGGTCGAGCCTCCCCGGGCGGGGACCTGGCTGGCGCGACGAGAACACCGACTGGGACGACTCGGACTACCAACCCTCCATGCTCGCCGACGACGACACCAAAATGGGAGCCCTCGACGAGAGCGAGGGCCCTGATCCCTACTCTCTTGACGCGCTCGGGGCTCCGGAGCCCGAGCGCGAGGCGGGCAGGTCTCCTTGGACCCGGCAGAGTTCGACCAAGGCTCCGGCAGGCACGCGAGGTTCGAGGAGCCGTCGCCGCCGTAGGAGTGACGCGGGCGTGCCGGGATCCGGCGTCAGGAGGGTCAAAAAGAGCGTTCCCCTGGCCGTCGCCACCGGTGTCGCGTTCGGCGTGGTGGCCCTCGTCCTGTTCAAGCTGGGGCCCGCCACCTCGCTCGTCCTCGCCCTGGTGCTTGTGTCGGCGGCCGTAGCCGAGGCCTATGCGGTCCTGCGTCGCGCGGGATACCGGCCCGCGACCCTCCTCGGGATCGTGGCGACTGTCGCCGTCATGATCGCGGCCTACCTGGAGGGGGAGAAGGCCATCCCGCTCGTGCTCGCTCTCGTCGTGATCTTCTCCATGCTCTGGTATCTGTGGGGCGTCGTCCGGGCCAGGGCGACCATAAACGTGGCTGTGACCCTGATCGCCTTCATGTGGGTGGGCCTTCTCGGCTCCTTCGCCGGTCTGTTGTTGGACCCGAGCGTCTTCCCCAACCGTCACGGTGTCGCCTACCTGGTGGGCGCGGCCTTGGCCACGGTCGGCTACGACATCGGGGGCTTCGTGTTCGGCTCGCTCCTCGGAAGGCATCCGATGGCTCCGTCGGTCAGCCCGGGCAAGACCTGGGAAGGACTCGTCGGGGGCATGGTCACCGCCTTCTTCGTGGCCGCCGTGCTGGTGAGTCAGATACATCCCTGGACGTTCGGCCATGCCGCGGCCCTGGGCCTGGTGGTGGCGGTCGCCGCACCTCTGGGCGACCTGTGCGAGTCGATGGTCAAGCGCGACATCGGGGTGAAGGACATGGGTCACGTTCTCCCCGGCCACGGTGGGGTCCTCGATCGGGTCGATGCTCTTCTTTTCGTGGTCCCGGCCACCTACTACCTAGTCCAGCTGCTGAAGCTGAACTGATGGGCGGTCATGGCGGGTGGGGAGCATGAGGCAGGTGTCATGGCGACGGTGAGTCTCGTCGGTTCCACGGGATCTATCGGAACCCAGGCGGTCGACGTCATTCGAAGCCGACCTGACCGCTTCGATGTCGAGGCGATCGGAGCTTGGCGGTCCGTGGAGGCCCTGGCGGAGCAGGCCAGGGAGCTGCGACCCCGCAAGGTGGCGGTTGCCGACGCAGGCGCCGCCGGGCGCCTGGCAGGTCTGGTCCCGCCCGGAACCGAGGTTCTCGCCGGGCCCGGGGCCCTCGAGGCCGTCTCCACCGAGGCGGACGTGATCCTCAACGCGGTGGTCGGGTTCGCCGGGCTACCCGTCACCCTGGCGGCTCTCGGGGCCGGCAGGCGCTTGGCCCTGGCCAACAAGGAGTCCCTGATCGCCGGCGCGCCGGTCGTCCGTAGAGTGCGGGAGACACCAGGCGCCGAGATACTCCCCGTCGATTCCGAGCACGGCGCTCTGCACCAGTGCTTGCGCGCCTGTGCGGATCGCTCCGAGGTGAGCCGTGTCGTGATCACCGCGAGCGGCGGTCCCTTCCGGGGCCGCAACAAAAGCGAGCTCTCGTCGGTGAGCGTGGAAGAGGCCCTGTCGCACCCCACCTGGAACATGGGGCCCAAGATCACCGTCGACAGCTCCACCCTCATGAACAAGGGTCTGGAGGTCCTCGAGGCTCACGAGCTGTTCGGCATCGCGTTCGACCGGATCGAGGTGATAATCCATCCTCAATCGGTGATCCATTCCATGGTCGAGATGAGAGACGGGGCGACCATCGCCCAGCTTTCCCTCCCGGACATGCGCCTCCCCATCGGCTATGCGCTGGGCTACCCGGAACGCCTGGACGTGGCCTTCGGTGCAATCGACTGGCAAGAGCTCGGTCACCTGGACTTCGAACAGCCCGACCGGACCCTGTTCGCCTGCTTGGACCTGGCCTTCGCCGCGGGCCGGGAGGGCAACACTGCGCCGGCCTGGCTCAACGCCGCAAACGAGGTCGCCGTGGCGGCATTCCTGGAGCGAAGGTTGCCTTGGACAGCCATCCCCTCGGTCGTTGAGGAGACCCTTGCGGCGCATGTGCGCACCGAGGTGGAAACGGTGGAGGCGGTGTTGGACGCCGACCGGAGTGCCCGGGCGCGAGCCAGGGAGTCGGTCGAGGGCAGGTCCAAGGCCGCATGACCGACACTCGCCTGGGGGAGCGCCGGGATCAGGGCCCGCTGCTCGAAGAAGCGTGGGGAGGCGACGGGAGCGGCCGGGGAGGCGACGGCTCGAGCCGCTCCGGTGGTGGAGGCCGTGGAGGGGCCGACGGTCCGGACGCACCCACCCCGAACCGTTACGAGCAACGCGCGGGCCTGGCGCGCCTCGCGCTTCTCGTGCTGGCGCTGGCCGCGCTGCTCGTCTTGTTCCCGTTGCAGACCCTCTTCGTGCTCGCACTGATCGTGATCGTCTTGCTCCACGAGCTGGGCCACTTCGTCACCGCCAAGAAGGCCGGGATGAAGGTGAGCGAGTACTTCGTCGGGTTCGGGCCCCGCCTCTGGTCGACCCGCCGAGGCGAGACCGAGTACGGGGTCAAGGGCATTCCGGCGGGCGGATACGTGAAGATCCTCGGCATGACCAACCTGGAGGAGGTCGATGCCGCCGACGAGGCGAGGACCTACCGCCAGCAGTCGTTTCCCAGGCGGCTCTCCGTCGCGGTCGCCGGGTCGGCTGTCCATTTCGCGCTGGCTTTGCTGATGCTCTGGGGCCTCTACGCCTTCGCGGGCACCCCCGACACGACCCGGGCCCAGGTCGCCGGTTTTGGCGCCGTCGGCTCCCAACCCAGCCCAGCCCGGTCCGCGGGCTTCAGGCCCGGCGACGTCATCGTGTCGGTCGACGGCCAACACATCACCCCGGACAGCCTGCCCTCCTACATACACGGGCGGGCGGGACACAGCCTCACGTTCTTGGTGAGGCGAGGCAGCAGGACGGTCTCGCTGGTGGCAACCCCGGGTAACGCCGCTCGAAACGGCAAGCCCGAGGGGATGATCGGAGTCGAGCTGACCTCTCCTCTTGTCACCGTAAACCCTGCCGTGGCGACAGGTCGTTCGGTGAAGGACCTGGGGACCCTCTCCTGGGGGACGGTGAAGGCTCTCGGGGGCCTGTTCTCACCAAACGGGCTGGACTCCTACCTGAACCAGGTCATCGGTCACTCGAGCTCGGGAGCCTCTTCGGGGAGCGGGCGATTCGTGTCGGTCGTGGGGGTGGTCCACCTGGCCTCCCAGGCGGCTCGAACCGGTATCCCCGAGGTCCTGAACCTGCTGATCCTGATCAACGTATTCATAGGCCTGTTCAACCTCTTGCCGATGCTGCCCCTCGACGGAGGGCATGTGGCCATCGCCGTCTACGAGCGGATCCGGTCTCGGCGGGGCCGGCGCTATTACGCCGACGCGGCCAAGCTGATGCCGGTGGCAGCCGCCTTCTTCTTCCTGATCGTCCTGCTCGGAGTCACGGCCCTGTACCTTGATCTCGTGCACCCGTTGGCGAACCCCTTCAGATGACCAAGCAGGATTTTGGGACCTTAGGGGACCGCCGTAAGAGCGGGGACACGGGAGCCTCTCCCCCAGTCGCTCCCCCGATGCTGGGCGTCCGCCGCCGCACCCGCCAGATAATGGTCGGCGGCGTCCCGGTAGGTGGTGGGGCGCCGGTGAGCGTGCAGTCGATGACGATAACGAAGACGGCGGACGTCGACGGCACTCTCGCCCAGGTGTACGCCCTCGCGGCCGCGGGGGCGGACATCGTCCGCTGCACCTGCAACGAGGTCGAGGCAGCCGAGGGCCTTGCCCGCATCGTCCCGCGCTCACCCGTGCCGATCGTCGCCGACATCCACTTCCGCCACGACATGGCCCTGGCCGCCCTCGAGGCCGGCGTGGCCTGCCTGCGCCTGAATCCGGGCAACTTGCGCAAGCCCGAACAGATCAAAGCGGTGGCCAGCGAGGCCAGGGACCGTGGTGTGCCGATCCGCGTAGGTGTCAATGCGGGGTCGCTCCACAAGGACCTCTACGAAAAACACGGCGGCGCCACACCTGAGGCGCTTGTGGAGTCGGCCCAGATGGAGCTGGCCTATTTCGAGGAGGTCGGCTTCGACAGGGTGAAGATCTCGGTCAAGGCCTCGAACGTCAAGGTGATGATCGACGCGTACCGGCTTCTGGCCGACACTGTCGACCATCCCCTCCATCTGGGGGTCACCGAGGCGGGCCCGCCGCCGGGCGGCCTCATCAAGGGAACCGCGGGTATCGCCACTCTGCTGGCCGAGGGGATCGGCGACACCATTCGGTACTCGCTCACGGCCGACCCCGTCGAGGAAGCTCGAGCCGGAAGGCAGCTCCTGGAGGCGCTAGGGCTCCGGGAGCGCAAGAGCTTGGATCTCATCGCGTGTCCGTCCTGCGGCCGGGCCGAGATCGACGTGATCGGGGTGGCCGGGCAAGCCCAGTCGGTCCTGGAGGACCTCCATCTCCCCATACAGGTGGCGGTGATGGGCTGTGTGGTGAACGGGCCCGGCGAGGCGCGGGAAGCCGACATCGGCATAGCCGCCGGAAAGCATCGTGGGCACCTGTTCATCAAGGGCAAGATCGTTCGGGTGGTACCCGAGAACGAAATGGTGGCCGCCCTGGTCGAGGAGGCCGAGAAGTTGGTGAAGGAGGGCACCGAGGCCCGCCTGGCAGCCGCCGACGACCGGGCTGAGCAAGAGGCCGAGGCTGACCGCCGAGCACTCCTCGAGGCCAAAGGTGCCGACGCCAACGCCAGCGAGAGGCGGGTCGAGCTGATCCGCAAGAACCTGCGGTAGGACCCGGGCGAGGCGCTGCGCCGGTCCGCCTGAGCCGCTAGAAACTCTCGCGTGGACCCAGTCATCCAACCCGTGTCCGACCACGAACTCGAGGACTTCTTCCGCGCCGAGGGCGCCGCTTTCGGGATCGTCAAGGACCAGTCCCAGCTCGAGCGTGAGAAGGAGTTCCTGGAGCTGGACCGCGCGGTCGCTGTCCATTGCGACGGGGGCATCGTGGCCACCGCCGGCGCCCACAGCCTGGAGCTGACTCTTCCGGGACTGCGGGTGGAGCCGGCGGCGGGGGTCGCCTATGTCGGCGTCCTACCGACGCATCGCCGCCGGGGGATGCTCACCGCGATGATGCGACACCAGCTCGACGACGTACACGGCCGCGGCGAGTGCCTGGCCATCCTGACCGCGAGCGAGGGGTCCATCTACGGGCGCTTCGGTTACGGGCCGGCCACCTTCGTGGCCGCCTACTCCGTCGATCGCCAAGGCTCCGAGCTGGCGGTGAGGACGGAGTCGCACGGGGCGGTGTCGCTGGTCGACTCCGGAGAGGCAGCCAAGGTACTGGCGCCCGTCCATGACGGGTCGCGACGGGCGCGCCCCGGGGACGTGGGCCGGCCCGATCACTGGTGGCCCGACCTTCTTCGAGACGACGAGAGGCGTCCGGGAGGGGCCAACGGGCTCTTCGTGGCGGTCCACGCCGACCGCGACGGCGAGGTCGACGGGTATGCCATGTACCGGGTCGGTCGTTCCAGGGGCCACGAGTCACAAGACGGTCAGAGCCGGACCGTGAGCGTGAGGGAGCTCGTCGCAAGCGGGCTCGAGCCCACGGCCGCCCTCTGGGGTTTTCTCGCCGGCATTGACCTCACCGAGCGCGTGGAGTTGCGGAGCCGGCCTCTCGACGAGCCGGTTCGCTGGATGCTGGCGGACCCCCGGCGGCTCCGTACCGTCTGGCAGTCCGACCACCTTTGGGTTCGGCTGGTCGACATTCCTAGCGCCCTGAGTCGCCGCGGCTATCCGCTTGCCGGTCGCTTGGTGCTCGATGTCGAAGATGACCTCTGCCCCTGGAACCGGGGCCTCTGGCGGCTGGATGCGCGACCCGACGGCGCAGAGGTAGAGAGGGCGGGGCGCCGGGATCGGGCGGACCTGGCCGTCGGAGCGTCGGAGCTCGCCTCCGCCTACCTGGGTGGGGTGAGGCTCTCGACGCTCGTTGCGTCGGGTCGCGCGGGTGAGCTCGTCCCCGGAGCCGCTCGAGTCGCCGACCTGTTGTTTTGCGGCGGTCCGGAGCCCTTCTGCGCTACCGATTTTTGAGCCCTCTGCAACCCACGAATAGACGGGTTCCCCCCGTTCGCGGACCCTTTTTGGGGTCCCGGCGCAGGGCTGGCCCGGCGCCTCGCCTGGTATAGTCGTAGCGCCGTTCGGTTAGAGAACGTCGTGGCGTGAAGCGTGGGCGGTAGCCCACGCTTTTAGTTTGCGGCGGTCGGTCCTTGACGAGGAGGTGAGAGTTGGTGCGGACAGGTCGTGGCCCGGCCCCGGCATGAGCAAGGCCAACTTCGAGTTCCTCGAAGCCCTGCAGCAGATCGCCAGGGACAAGGGCATCTCCGTCGACACTCTCCTGGATGCCCTCGCCAACGCCCTGGTCGCGGCGTACAAGCGTATGCCCGGGGCCGCCGAGGAGGCGGTGGTCACAATCGACAGCGACTCGGGCGAGATCCTCGTCTACGGCCAGGAGCTGGACGACGACGGCAATGTCGTGCGCGAGTGGGATGACACACCCGAGGACTTCGGGCGCATAGCTGCGCAGACGGCCAAGCACGTGATCCTCCAGAGGATCCGTGAAGCCGAGCGAGACATGAAGTACGAGGAGTACGCGGGCCGGGAGGGCGACATAGTCACTGGCATCATCCAACAGAGCGACAACCGCTACACCTTGTTGGACCTGGGGAAGGTGGAGGCCCTGCTGCCCCAGGCCGAGCAGGTGCCCTACGAGCACTACGACCATGGAGCGCGTCTCAAGGCCTACATAGTGGAGGTGAGAAAGACCACCAAGGGACCCCAGATCGTCGTCAGCAGGACGCATCCCGGCCTGATCAAGCGGCTCTTCGAGCTGGAGGTACCCGAGATCGGCAGCGGGGTGGTCGAGATCAAGGCCGCGGCCCGCGAGCCTGGGCACCGGACCAAGATCGCCGTCTGGTCGAACGACTCCAACGTCGACCCCGTCGGTGCCTGCGTAGGGGCCAGAGGTGCGAGGGTGCGAATGGTCACCAACGAGCTCCGGGGCGAGAAGGTCGACATCGTGCCCTACTCGGAGGACCCGACCGAGTTCGTGCTCAGGGCTCTCCAACCGGCTCGGGTCAAAGAGGTCCGCTTGGACGATGAGTCGGGAACCGCCACGGTCATCGTGCACGATTTCCAGCTTTCCCTCGCCATCGGCAAAGAGGGCCAGAACGCCAGGCTGGCGGCTCGCCTCACAGGCTGGCGAATCGACATCAAGAGCGAGAGCCAGCTTGCGGAGGAAGAGGCGGGCTACGACGGCGAGGAGTGGGCCGAAGGAGAGTGGGTGGAGAACGAGGCGGGGGAGATGGTGTGGCAGCCCGCCGAGGGCGGCGAGGCGGTGTCCGCCGAACAGTGGTCCATGGGAGGTGGCACCGGGTCCGGGGCAGGCGAACGCACTGCAGGCGAGCGCCCTCCAGGCCGGGTCACTTCGGACGAGGCGGCGGAGACGGAGGCACCGGCATAGCCGCCCGGCGCACCTGCGTAGGGTGCCGCCGGGTCCGGGAGACGGGGGGCCTGGTCCGGGTGGTCAGGACGCCGGAAGGACGGCTGGACGTCGGCGCGGGTCTGCCGGGGAGAGGAGCATGGTTGTGCGCAGGCTCCCGCCAGTGCCTGTACTTGGCGATCACGCGAAGGGCGTTCTCGAAAGCGGTCCGCTGGGAGGTGCCAACGGGAGAGGCGGCGGCGTTGCCGGCCAAGCTCGGTCTGGTGCCCGACGGGTCGGAAGCGCACATCCCGCCCGGTCTGGCTGCGTGTGCGAGGATGGTGAGTCGGGCCGAGAGCTCGACGAAGGCTAGAGAGGACTGAAAGCAACCGTTGCCCAAGAAGATACGCGTCTACGAGCTGGCCCGTGAGCTCGGTCTGACCAACAAGGAGGCGCTCGATCTCTGTACGTCCCTCGGGATAGGAGTGCGAAGCCACTCCTCGAGCATCGAGGACGCCCAGGCCGACCGTGTCCGCAGAAGAGCCGACCGTGAGGGGTTGCGGCGCGATGTGCAGCCTGAAGAGCCAGTCGCGAAGCGGGCGGCGGACAAGACCGAGGCCAGCTCCGAGGGTGTACCCGCCCCTGCCGCCGAGCTGGCCGCGCCCGCTCCCTCGGCCAGGGCTTCAACCGCTCCGAGGGCGGAACCGGCGACCTCCTCCCGGGAGTCGGGGCGATTTCGGTCGGGCTCGACCGCTGCGTCCGCAGAGCGGCAGTCTCGGGCGTCCGAGGGGACCGAGGGCAAGCCGGACGCCGATGAGGGCGGGGGCCAGGGTGCCGATCGCAGGCTGGTGACCAGCCGCCCCTCTGACCATGGCGCCTCGGCCCCGCCGAGCAGGCTGGGACCGCCGCGGCGAGGTCAGTTACCGGGGGCCGGCGGCGAGGGGCCGCGTCCGCAAGGGGAGCGTCCGGACCGTCCCGCCGCGCGCGTCGGCCCTGCCGCGGGTTCCAGGACGGCGCCTACCGGCCCGAGCGGGCCGTCGGACCCGCCGCCAGGAGGGCCGCCCCGCTCCTCCACAGGCCGCCCCATACCACCGCCGCCGGGGCTGGGTGGCAGGCGGGCTCCGGCGGGTCCACCCGGAATGGCGCCCGGCAGGCCGGGCGGGCCAAGGACCTCCCCCCCGCCAGGCAGGCAGGGCGGAGGGTTCTCAACTCCGAGGCCCGGCGTCGGAGGGGGCCGGGCCGGCGGGCCGCCAGGAGTTCGCGGCGGTGGAGGTGTCGGTGTCGGACGTGGCCCCGGAGGAGCCGGCCGCGGTCCGATGGCGCCGCCTCCCGGGGTCCGTGGGGGACCTGGTGGCAGGGGTCGCCCGCCGCCGCGCCGGCCGCGGCGGCGGCGGCGCAATCTCGAGGAGTTGGAGCCCACCCAGCTCACCACCTATGTGCCCTCCAACGCCCCCGTGCCCGAGGAGGAGGTGATCGTCGAGCGGGGCTCGACCGCACAGGACCTCGGGCCCAAGCTGAACCGCTCGGCCGGAGACGTGGTGCGTTTCCTCCTTTTGCAAGGAGAGATGGTAACCGCCACGCAATCGCTGGCCGACGACATGATCGAGCTGTTCGCCGCCGAGCTCGGGGCGGACGTGCACCTCGTCGACGCCGGCGAGGAGCAGGAGGCCGCCCTCCAGGCCAAGTACTTCGACGACGAGGACGAGGAGCAAGACGGGAGCCTGCGCCCCCGGCCTCCGGTCGTGACCGTCATGGGCCACGTCGATCACGGCAAGACCAAGCTGCTGGACCGTATCCGCGAGACGAACGTGGTGGCAGCAGAGGCCGGGGGGATCACCCAGCACATAGGGGCCTACCAGACCCAGAGGGACGGCAGGCTTATAACGTTCATAGACACCCCGGGCCACGAAGCGTTTACCGCGATGCGGGCGCGTGGTGCGGAGGTGACCGACATAGTGATCCTCGTGGTTGCAGCCGACGACGGTGTGATGCCCCAAACAGTCGAGGCCATCGACCACGCCAAGGCAGCCGAGGTCCCGATCATCGTCGCGATCAACAAGATCGACCGCGAGGACGCCGATCCCAATCGCGTCATGCAACAGCTCTCCGAGCACGGGTTGGTACCGGAGAGGTGGGGTGGCGACACCATCATGGTGGAGGTATCCGCACTGGAGGACCTCGGGGTTGACGAGTTGCTGGACCAGGTCGTGGTGCTGGCCGAGGTCCTGGAGTTGACCGCCTCGCCCGAGGGTCGAGCCCGCGGCGTGGTGCTGGAGGCGAACCTCGACGTGGGTCGTGGGCCGGTTGCAACCGTCATAGTCCAGAAGGGAAACCTTAAGGTGGGGGATCCGGTCGTGGCCGGAGCCGCATGGGGACGGGTGAAGGCTCTCGTCGACGACCTCGGCGACAGCGCGAAGGAGGCGACGCCTTCCACCCCGGTGCAGGTTCTCGGGTTCTCCGAGCCACCCAACGCCGGGGACGAGTTCCGGGTCACGGCAGATCAGTCGACCGCACGGACCATCGGAGAGACCCGTGAGCAAAGGCTTCGCTTCGCCGGTTTCACCCCGACGGTGTCCGCCACGCCGGGCGCGAGGCTGGAGGACGTCTTCGAGCAGATCCAGCGCGGCGAGCAGGCCACTCTCAATCTGATCCTCAAGGCAGACGTGCAGGGGTCGCTCGAGGCGTTGACGGACAGCTTGCGTCGCCTTGAGCGCGACGAGGTCAAGCTCAGCTTCGTGCACCGCGCCGTCGGCGGAGTGACCGAGAACGACGTGCAGCTGGCGTCGGCGTCCAACGCCACCATCATCGGCTTCAACGTTCGCCCGGACCGTCGCGCCAGGGAACTCGCGGAGGCTCAAGGCGTCGAGATCCGCACCTACGAGATCATCTACAAGGTCCTCGAGGAGATCGAGGCCGCAATGGTGGGGATGCTCGCTCCGGAGTTCGAAGAGGTGGTCACCGGAGAGGCTGAGGTGCGCCAGGTGTTCCGCATCCCCCGGGTGGGTGGGGTCGCGGGTTGCTACGTGCGGGAAGGGACCGTGTCGAGAGGCTCCAAGGTCAGGTTTCTGCGTGACGGCGTCATCATCTGGAAGGGCACGATTAACTCGCTCAAGCGCTTCAAGGACGACGTGCGAGAGGTGCAGGCCGGCTTCGAGTGCGGCGTCGGACTGTCCGACTTCCAGGACCTCAAAGAGGGTGACGTCATCGAGACCTTCGAGGAGCGCGAGATCCCACGCACGTAGCCGCTCTCGAGCTCGACCTCCGGTTGCCGGGCTGCCGCTCTTTGAAGGAGAAGCGAGCCTTGATAAAGCCGATCATCGAGGGAGCCAAGAGACGGTATGCGCTTGCCGTCGCGGAAGTCGCTCATCAAGACCTGCGCCAACGCGCGGCTCTTGGCCTCGCCGCCGTCGCATCGAGCGCCGGCCACGTTGAAGAGGTCCTTGACGAGGTGGAGAGGTTCGTGTGGGCCAACCCCGATGTCGTCGTGCTGAGGGCCGAGCGCTCGTGGTTGGAGGGCTCCAGCTGAACCGATGATGATGGGAACGCGGACAAGTGGTGGGTCGTCGCAGCCCTTCGGGTAGCAGTCGCAGGTACCCGCGGTCGGCTCGGGTCAACGAGGTGCTCCGGGAGGTGCTGGCAGATGCCATCGAGCGCATCGGCGACTCGGACGATCGGCTGGCGATGGTGACGGTGACCGGAGTCGAGTCTGATCCCGACCTAAGGCATGCGACCGTCTATCTGAGCTCGCTCTCCGAGGCTGCGGCGCACGGCCTGGAAGACCACAGAGCTCGGCTTCAGGCGTCCATCGGGTCACAAGTGCGCATGAAGCGGACGCCGCGGCTCTCGTTCGTCGTCGATCCGGCGGTGAGGGAGGGAGAGAGGGTGGAGGAGATCCTGCGTGACCTGCAGAGCGGAAGCCGGAAGGACGGGGTGCCGCGGAACGACAATGGCGGAAGTCGTGGCCAAGGTGCTGGCACATGAGAGCCGAGGGTGCCGGCACCAGGTCGGGCCTGGTCGTGGTCGACAAGGCCAGGGGCTGGACTTCTCACGACGTGGTGGCCAAGTGCCGAAGGGTCTTCGCGGAGCGCAAGGTGGGACACGCGGGCACGCTCGACCCTGACGCGACCGGGGTGTTGCTGGTGGGGCTGGGGCGGGCGACGCGCCTTTTGAGGTACCTGTCGGCCCTGCCCAAGTCCTACTCGGGTGAGATCGTGCTAGGCACGGCCACCTCGACGCTCGACTCGACCGGGGAGGTCGTCGGTAAGTGGGACATGGACCAGACGCCGATCGAAAGAGTCCGCCAGGCCGCCTCCTCTTTGACGGGTGAGATCCTGCAGGTGCCGCCGATGGTCTCGGCGTTGAAGGTCGGAGGCCGACGCCTCCACGAGGCGGCGCGGAAGGGCGAGGAAGTGGACCGTTCGCCGAGAGCCGTGACCATTCGCCGCTTCGATGTCGTGGCCAAGGTGGGCGCGTGCGCCTTCTCGGTCTTGGTGGACTGCTCTTCGGGCACGTATGTGCGGTCGCTTGCCTCGGACCTCGGGGCTTGGCTGGGCGGGGGAGCTCACTTGCGCAACCTGCGCCGTACCGCCGTAGGTTCGTTCACGGTCACCGAGGCGAAGCCTGTGGAGGCTCTTTCCGGTGATTCGGTCGTATCGGCCGGGGCGGCGCTTCGCGACTACCCGCGCCTGGTGGTAGGAGAGCAGGTGGCTACCTCAGTCAGCCACGGGACTGTCCTGGACAAGGTTGCCCTCGGCGCTTCCGGGCAGGGTCCCTGGGCGGTGCTGGGCGAGGACGACCGTCTCTTGGGTGTGTACGAAGCGCTAGGGGGCGAGAAGGCCAAGCCGTCGGTGATCCTCGCGCCGGATTGAGAGTCGGTCTCCACGACCAAGGGGTCAGGCGCCCGAGCGCTAGCCTGCACCTTCGATGAAGGTCATTACCCGTCCCGAGTGCCCCGTCGGGGGAACGGTGGTGACCATCGGGGCCTACGACGGAGTACATCTCGGTCACCGTGCCCTGATCGACGAAGTTCGCCGCCGGGGCGCCGACGCGGGGTTGGAGACGGCGGTGGCCACCTTCGACAGGCATCCGGCCATGGTGGTACGGCCAGAATCGGCTCCCAAGCTGCTCACCGACCTCGACCAGAAGTTGGAGCTGCTGGCCTCGACCGGTGTGGACTACACACTCGTCATCGAGTTCGACCAGGCGCGGTCTCGAGAGTCCGCCGAGGACTTCGTGAGGGAGTTCGTGGCCGGTTGCTTGCACGCCCGGTCAGTGGTCGTCGGTCGCGACTTCCATTTCGGCCACGGCCGTCGCGGGAATGTGGGGCTGCTGGAGAAGATGGGGACGGACACGGGATTCGAGGTCGTGGGCCTCGATCTCGTCGCAGAAGGCTCTGATGTGGTCTCGTCCACCCGCATCAGGCAGCTGCTGGGCTCGGGGCTAGTCGAGGAGGCATCCAGGCTGCTGGGGAGGGACCACCAGGTCCGGGGGGTGGTGGTGCCAGGCGACTCTAGAGGGGGAGCGGAGCTCGGATACCCCACCGCGAACCTGTCGGTTCCCCCGGACATCCTGCTCCCGCTCGACGGGATCTACGCCGGGTGGTTCAGCGACTCGAAGCACCCGGCGGTACCCGCGGCGTTGTACGTTGGCCGGCGACCCACGTTCTACGGCGATGCGGGGGAGCTGACTCTCGAGGCCTACCTCATCGAGTTCTCGGACGACCTCTACGGGGGAGACGGTCAGGTGAGCTTCGTGAAGCGTCTCAGGTCCGACCAGCGCTTCGACTCGGCCGGCGCGCTGGTGGACCAGATGACCAAGGATGTAAATGCGGCAAGAGCCGCCCTAGCCCTCTAGCTCGGGCCTTTCCCGTCGCCGGCTTTTCAACCGGCCGCGCCTACGTTTGTCCTCCAGACGCCGCCGCTTGGATGCTTCGGTAGGGGACGTCGGCTTGCGGGTTCGCACGGTGCGCAGGCCCTCTGCCAGCCTTCCCTTGAGACGCTCCATCGCGAGCTGGCGGTTCCTCGCCTGGGAGCGTTCGTCGTCCGCGACGACCCTGACCACAGGGCCGATGGAGCGCAGCAGGCGGTTGCGTTGGCGCGGACCGAGCGACGGCGAGCCGGCGATGTCGAAGCGAAGCTCGGCTCTCGTGTTGGAGGTGTTGGCGTGCTGGCCCCCCGGGCCCCCGCTGGGCGTGAACTTCCATTCCAGCTCCGACATGAGGATCGAACACGACGGGGTGACCCGCAGTACCGCAGCGCCGGCGACGGGCGTTCGCGACCGGGAGCTCGGCACGATCAGAGGAGGCTAGCCGTGAAGCCGTTAGTGAGCTTCGCCCCTGCTAGAGTTGGGCTGTCCAGGCAAGGGCCTGGCACCCTTCCCAACAGGAGCGGAGGGCTGCCCCACGTATGTCCGACAAGACGGTGATCATCGCGGAGAACCGGTTGCACGACACCGACACCGGGTCTCCAGAGGTCCAAGTCGCCATCCTCACCGACCGGATCAACCAGCTGACCGGGCACCTCAAGGTGCACAAGGCCGACCATCACACCCGGCGGGGGCTCATGAAGCTGATCGGCCGCCGGCGCCGGCTGCTCGATTACGTGAGAGCGAACGACGTGGGGCGCTACCGGGAGATCATCGCCCGGTTGGGCATACGCCGCTAGAGGGGGAGGACATGTCGGACGGTCCTTGGGCCGCCCGACTCACATAGGCCTCGGCCCGTGGTGGCCACAGCCGAGACAGGAAACTTGGCGGAGTCCACGTCAGCTGCCAGTCGCGGAGCCCTCGGTTCCACCGGGTGCTCCACGACTGGGAACTGGCCAGGCTGCCGCCCATACAGCGAGGAGAGACATGGCGGAGGCCATCGTTGTGTCAGCGCCCATCACCGGGACGGACCGGGCACTCAGCCTGGAGACCGGCAAGCTGGCAGGTCAAGCAGACGGCGCCGTAGTGGCGCGCATAGGGGAAACGGTCGTGCTGGTCACGGCGACGGCGGCCAAGAAGGTTCGTGAAGGCACCGACTTCTTCCCGCTTACCGTCGACATAGAGGAGAGGATGTACGCGGCCGGGAAGATCCCTGGGTCCTTCTTCCGGAGGGAGGGACGCGCCACCGACCAGGCCATCCTCACGTGCCGGCTGATCGACAGACCGCTCAGGCCGTCGTTTCCCGAAGGCTTTCGCAACGAGATCCATGTGGTGGGCACGGTCTTCGGGGCCGACCACGAGAACCCTCATGACGTCCTGGCGATAAACGGCGCGTCCGCCGCCCTGATGGTCTCGGGAATTCCTTTCGAGGGACCGGTGGGCGCGGTACGGGTGGCGTATTCCACCGAGGGCGAGTGGATACCTCATCCCACGTACCAGGAGGGCGACGCCTCCACCTTCGAGCTGGTGGTGGCGGGACGAGCTCTCGACGAGTCACCGGGTTCGGAGATCGCCATCATGATGGTCGAGGCAGGGGGAACCGAGCGCGCCTGGCAGTACTACCAAGCAGGTGCGCCCAAGGTGACAGAGGAAGTGATCGCCGAGGGCCTCGAGGTATCCAAGAGATGGATCCGGGAGTCGGTCGAGCTCCAGAGGGAGCTGGTCGCCAAGGCCGGCGCCAAACCTCCGATCCCGTTCAGTCTACAGAAGGACTACGGCGACGACGTGTGGGAAAGGGTCGCCGCCGTCGGGACAGAGCTCTTGACCAAGGCCAACTCGCTGGTCGCCAAGGCGGAGCGCAACGCGGCTCTCGACGAGGCGGAGTCGACCGTCCAGGCGCGGCTGGCCGAGGAGCTTCCCGATCGTGACAAGGAGATAAAGGCCGCAGTCCGCGCTCTCACCAAGACCATCGTCCGCAAGCGGATAGTCGAAGAGGGCGTTCGGATCGACGGCCGTGGCTCTAGGGACATAAGGCCGCTGAGCGCCGAGGTGGGGCTGATTCCCACCGCACACGGCTCTGGCCTCTTCGAGAGGGGTGACACGCAAGTTCTCAACGTCTGCACGCTCGGCATGCCGCGGATGAACCAGCTGCTCGACACCATCGGTATCGACGAGTCCAAGCGCTACATGCATCACTACAACTTTCCACCGTTCTCCACCGGGGAGACCGGTTTCATGCGGGGTCCCAAGCGTCGAGAGATCGGTCATGGGCTCCTGGCCGAGCGCGCGCTGCTTCCGGTCATCCCCCCCGCCGAGGACTTCCCTTACACCTTGAGGCTGGTGTCCGAGGTCCTGAGCTCCAACGGCTCTACCTCGATGGCGTCGGTTTGCGGATCCACCCTGTCCCTCATGGATGCGGGCGTCCCCGTCAAGTCTCCCGTGGCCGGGATCGCGATGGGCCTGGTGTACGCCGAGGGGGGCTACACAACGCTCACCGACATCCTCGGGGCGGAGGACGCCTTCGGGGACATGGACTTCAAGGTGGCCGGAACCGAGGAGTTCGTCACCGCGTTACAGCTCGACACCAAGATCGCCGGGCTTCCCGCAGACGTGCTGGCCCAGGCCTTACGCCAGGCGCGCGACGCCAGGCTGACGATCCTCGATGTCATGGGCGCGGCCATCGGCGAGCCCCGTGCGACCGTGAGCGACCACGCCCCCAAGATCGTGACCATCGAGATCCCGATCGACAAGATCGGCGATGTCATCGGCCCGAAGGGCAAGGTGATCAACACGCTCCAGCAGGAGACAGGAGCCGACATCAACGTGGACGACGACGGCATGAGCGGGACGGTGACCATCGGGGCCAAGGACGGCGCAGCGGTCGAAGAGGCTCGCCGGCGGATTGCGTTGATCCTCGATCCTCCGCGCCCCGAGATCGGGACGTCCTACAGGGGCAAGGTAGTGAACATCACCAAGTTCGGTGCGTTCGTGAACATCCTTCCGGGCAGGGACGGCTTGCTCCATATCTCCAAGCTCGGCCGTGGGACGCGGGTCGAGAGAGTCGAAGACGTCGTCGACCTCGGCCAGGATGTTCTGGTGCGGGTGGACGACATCGATCCCCAGGGAAAGGTGTCGCTTTCCCTGGTCGAAGACCCGGCGGCCGCGCAGCAGGAGGGCACTGATGCGCAGCGCCACTCGAGCGTCGCTGGTGCACCCGGACCGAGTGCCGCGACGGTTGCCGATTCCGGCGACCGAGGGGATCCATCGAGCTCGACGGGTAACGGCCGCACCTCCTTCGAGGACTTCTTCGAGGCCGAGCTCAAACAGGAGTACGGAGACCTGGGGCCGGGCCTGGGGGGGGCCGGCCCTCACCGCGCGGCGGAGCGGGGTCCGCGGCGAAATCCCCGGAGGGGCGGCCGGCGCTGAGACGTTTCACAAGCAGCGCCACCGGAACAGCGGTGGCTGCGACTGCGGCCCCGTGATAACCGTCACGCGCCTTGCCTCGGGCCTGCAGCTCGTGACAGAGGACATGCCCGAGGCGCGTTCGGTCACCGTCGGGTTCTGGGTGGGGACCGGCTCTCGCGACGAGAGAGACCCCAGCGCCGGAGCCTCGCATTTTCTCGAGCACCTGCTGTTCAAGGGCACGCCGTCCCGGAGCGCTCGGGACATCGCCGAAGTGGTAGACGCGGTCGGGGGGGACATGAACGCGTTCACCACCAAGGAGTACACCGCCTTCTATGTGAGGCTGCTCGGCGAGCAGCTGGATTTGGGTCTAGACGTGTTGTGTGACGTGATGTGGTCTCCCGCGTTCAGGTCTGAAGAGGTAGAGGCCGAGCGTCAGGTGATCCTCGAGGAGATAGCCATGCGTTCGGACGAGCCGTCGGACCTGGTTCACGAGCGCTTCGCGGCGGCGCAGTTTCCGGATCATCCTCTCGGACGCGAGGTGATGGGCGGCCCCGAGACCGTGGGCACAATGGCAAGAACCGACATCAAGGAGTTCTTCGAGCACCACTACCGTCCGCTCAACATGGTCGTGGCAGTCGCGGGAGACATCGATCACGATCGTGTGGCCAAGGCCGTAGAGGCGAGATTCGCCGGCGAGGCCGGCGGCGGTCGTCCGCAGCGGCGGTCTCCTACGTGCCTGCCGATCGGGCTGTCCGTGACGAGGAGGCCGACGGAGCAAGCGCACGTGGTCCTCGGCCTGCTCGCTCCCGACCGCCACGACGAAGGGCGCTGGGCCCTCGCCATTCTCAATCACGCGTTGGGAGGCGGCCTGTCGAGCCGCTTGTTCCAGGAGATACGGGAGCGCCGCGGCCTGGCGTATTCCGTCTACTCAGACCGCACCGCGTACGACGACACCGGCTCGCTGTCGGTCTACGTCGGGACCGCACCGGATCGTGCACGCGAGGTCGTGGACCTGGTCACCCAAGAGCTGGACCGCCTGGCGGAGGGCATCTCGCCTGCGGAGCTGGAGCTTGCGGCCGGCCACCTGCGGGCCGAGCTCCTCCTGTCGCTGGAGGACTCCGGATCCCGGATGGCACGGATAGGGAGAAGCCTCCTGCTGCACGGCGAGGTGCTCACGGTGGACGAGGTGCTCGCCCGGATCGGCTCCGTGACCCGCGAGGACGTGCGGGGCATGGCCGCGCGGATTCTCGAGGGCGACAGGACGCTGGCGGTGGTGGGACCGTTCGACGCCGAGGACTTCGGCTGACTCTCACCCGAGGGGCCATCGCCGGCTCCCACTAGGGTTGGGAGTCGTGAGAGTCGCCGTGCTCGGAGCGGGCGGTCGCATGGGTGAGGCTGTCTGTATGGCGGTGGACGCCGAACCGGGACTGGAGCTCGTCGCCGGGGTGGACCCTGCCTGCGCCGGCAAGCTGGCCGTCTTCGGCTCGACCGAGCTGATCGTGGCGGAGAGGATGGATGCCCTTTCGGAAGAGGCCGCAGAGGTTGCGGTCGACTTCACGACGGCTCGGGGGGCTTTAGAGAACCTTCGATGGTGCGCCGACAACGGCGTTCACGCAGTTGTCGGCACCACCGGTATCCACGACTCCGAGATCTCCGAGGTCGGTGGGATGTTCTCGCGGGGGACCGCCAACTGCGTCATGGCCCCCAACTTCGCGATCGGAGCGGTGTTGATGATGAGCATGGCAGCTTTGGCGGCTCCATACATGCAGGGCGTCGAGATAGTCGAGCTGCATCATGACGGGAAGCGCGACGCTCCCTCAGGCACGGCCCTGGCGACGGCCGAGCGCCTGCGCGAGGCGCGGGAGTCCGCCGGCAAGGGCGCGTTCAAGGACGGTCCCGCCGGTTCCGAGGTGCTGCCGGGAGCTCGCGGAGCTCCCGCCTCCGGCGGAGTACACGTGCACGCGGTGAGGCTCCCGGGGCTGGTTTCCCACCAAGAGGTGGTCATGGGGGCGGCCGGCCAGAGCCTGACCATCCGCCACGACTCCTACGACCGCAGCTCTTTCATGCCCGGTGTGCTCATGGCGATCAAGGCGGTGGCCCACCGCCCCGGGCTGACCGTCGGGCTCGAGGCGCTGCTCGGCCTGTGATCGCTCCCGCCCTCGGTGGGCGGCTGCGCGAGGCAGGGGCCTAGCCGGGCGATCCGGCTGCGGCGAGATTGCTTGACAATAAGACGTTTTCGCGGCATCGTCTCAGAGATGGCATCGATGCCCATCGAGCTCGCCCCGGTCGAGCGTGTGCGGATGGACAGGCGCCTGGTGGACGCCGCCCTCGCCTGCATAGCGCGGTGGGGTGTGGCAAAGACCAGCCTGGAGGACGTGGCAAAGGAGGCCCGCTGCAGCAGGGCCACCGTATACCGGGCGTTCCCGGGCGGTAAGGACGCCCTGCTCGAGGCCGTGGCCGCCGTCGAGGTCGAGTGCTTCTTCCAGTGCCTGGCCACCCGCCTGGACGCCGCATCCAACCTGGAGGATCTGCTGGTCGCCGGCATGACCGAGGCCGTGACCCAGATCGACAGCCACTCGGCGCTCCAGTACCTGTTGGCCAACGAGCCCGAGCTGCTCCTGCCGCGGATGGCCCTTTCCGGAATGGACCGGATCCTGCGGGTGGCGAGCGACTTCGCGACTCCTTACCTGGAGCGCTGGCTCAATCCGGAGGCGGCCCGTCGGGCGGCCGAGTGGGTGACCCGGCTGGTCCTTTCATATGCGAGCTGTCCGGCCACCGAGATCGACATCACCGAGCCGGAGGCCGCGACCAGGCAACTGGTGCAG
The DNA here is from genome assembly GCA_963736925.1 of uncultured Actinomycetes bacterium. Lineage (GTDB taxonomy): Bacteria > Actinomycetota > Acidimicrobiia > Acidimicrobiales > CAVTQP01 > CAVTQP01. The sequence goes on along the minus strand of CAVTQP010000003.1, from coordinate 1,591,169 downwards.
GCCTTCGTCCTCCCCGGCATACGCGCGATGGCGGATGGGCCGCCCGCCGGCGGGTCGGGGTCCTGATGGCCAGCCACAGAACTGTTTACGGCGCGAGAACCAATTGAGCAGGGAGGGTAAAGCAATGTCGAGCACCGAGGAGATGATCGGGCGGCCAGAGATCGATGATCTCGAGGCCATCCTGTCGGTCAGCAACAGCGAGGTCGACGAGATCTCCCATTTTGTGTCGGACAACGCCGATGCCATATTCACCTGGGACTACGAGAAGGCGGAGCGCCCCAAACTCGCCCGGCTGTACGAAAAGGCCAAGGGCTCGATGTGGAACGCAGAGACCGACCTTCCATGGGACACCGAGGTGGACCAAGAGTCGGTGGTGATCGCGAACGCGATCGCTTCGGGCGGCTTCGTCACCGGCATGGATCTGACGGGCACCCCCTTCGAGAAGTGGTCCGACCACGATTGGGTCCGGCTCGGGATCGAGGGACAAAACTGGACGCTCTCCCAGTTCATGCACGGCGAGCAGGCCGCATTGCTGTGCACCGCGAAGATCGTAGAGTCCGTGCCCTGGGCGGATGCGAAGTACTACGCGTCGACCCAGGTGATGGACGAAGCCCGTCACATGGAGGTGTTCGCCAAGTACCTGGAGACCAAGCTATCCGGCCACTACCCGATCAACGCCCACCTGCGGATGCTCCTTGACGACATCATCGCCGATTCACGTTGGGACATGACCTACCTGGGCATGCAGATCATGGTGGAAGGCCTTGCTCTTGCCGCCTTCGGCTTCATGCATGCCACCACGACCGAGCCACTGCTGAAGCAACTTCTCCGCTACGTGATGAGTGACGAGGCACGGCACGTCGCCTTCGGCGTGCTGAGCCTCCAGGAGTACTACCAGAGCCTGAGCGCGTCCGAGATCAGGGAGCGCCAGGAGTTCGCCTTCGAGGCGGCCGTGCGTATCCGCGATCGCTTTCTGCAGCAGGAGGTTTGGGAGCGAATGGGCGTTCCCGTGAAGGAGGCCGTCTCCTTGGTCATGCAGTCACCTGACCGGTCAGGCTTCCAGGCCATGCTCTTCTCCAAGATCGTGCCCAACTGCCGCAAGCTTGGCCTCCTCGACGCTGCCGACGGTTGGCTGAGGGAGAAGTTCACCGAGCTGGGTGTGATCGGCTTCGAGCACCAGGCGGACACCGGCGAGGAGTACGAAGCCTTCGCGCTGGCCGAAGGAGGCAAGTCGCCAGCAGCTTGATACATCGGGATCGACCCGCCCTGCTGGTAGGGTTCGCCCAGAATGGATCAGGACTCCGCCAGGGCCCTGGTGCACGGCACCGCGTGGACCTCGGCCACGACGAGCTGATGGGCGGGCCGGGACGCTTCGGTGCCGTCGCGACGGCGATGGTCACTCCCTTCGGAGACGACGGTGAGCTGAACGGCGATGCTGCGATTGAGACAGCGCGGTGGCTTGCGGACAACGGGAGCGACGCCTTGGTGGTCGCCGGCTCGACAGGCGAGTCGACGGTCCTGAGCGACTCGGAGAAGGTCCAGCTCTGGAAGGCGGTCGCGGATGCGGTGACGGTACCGGTGATAGCAGGCACGGGCACCGCGGACACAGGGCATTCGATAGGGCTCACCCGTGCGGCGGAGAAGGCCGGTGTCGCCGCAGTCCTGGCGGTCACCCCGTACTACAGCCGTCCCCCGCAGTCCGGCATCGGCGCTCACTTCCGCGCGATCGCCGCGGCAACATCGCTCCCGGTGCTCCTCTACGACATTCCCGTCAGGACAGGTCGCAAAATCGGCAACGACACGATCCTCGGCCTCGCCGGGGAGGTGTCCAACGTCGTGGGGCTGAAGGACGCCGCAGGACAAATGTTTGGATCGGCCCGCTTGATCGCCGAAGCTCCGGCGGGCTTCGAGGTGTACTCGGGAGACGACTCCTTGACCCTGCCCATGCTTGCCGTAGGGGCTGTCGGAGTGGTAGGCGTCGCCACTCACTGGTCCGGCGCCGAACATCAGGACATGATCTCGGCGTTCTTCAAGGGCGACCTCGAGACGGCTAGGGAGACCAACGCCGCCTTGCTCGAGTCGTTCGCGTTCGAGAGCTTCGACGAGGCACCAAACCCGATGCCGGCCAAGGCGATGATGCGCGTCCTGGGACTGCCGGCAGGCCAATGCCGCCCTCCCATCGGCCCGGCTCCCGAGTTCCTGGATCATCAGGCGAGGGCGGTGCTGGCGAAGCTACGCCGGGCGAGACGTGAGTCGAGCTCAGGCAGGGGGAGCACCGGGCCTGCTGGTGGCTGATTCGATAAAGGTCACCTTCCTCGGTGGGCTCGGGGAGATAGGCCGCAACTGTGCGTGCTTCGAGCTGGGTGGGCGCATCATGCTGCTCGACTGCGGGCTGATGTTCCCGACCGAGGACATGCCCGGTGTGGACCTGGTCCTTCCCGACTTCCACTTCCTGCGCCAGAACGCCGATCGCGTGGAGGGTTGCATCGTCACCCATGGCCACGAGGACCACACAGGCGGGCTGTCCTTCCTTCTACGGGAGCTGTCCTTTCCGATCTTCGGCTCCGAGCTGACACTCGGGTTGGCCCGCAACAGGATCGAGGAGGCCGGACTTCTCGAGAGGACGCAGCTCGTACCGGTCGGCGACCGTGAGAGACGCCGGATCGGACCCTTCGATGTGGAGTTCATCCCCGTGACCCATTCGGTGCCGCAGGGCTTCGCCACAGCGTTCCACACCCCACAGGGGGTGATCCTCCACTCCGGGGACTTCAAGCTCGACCTGACGCCGATCGACGGGCGGCTCACCGATCTGGCCCGTATCGGTGCAATAGCCTCGGGGACGGGCATCCGCCTGCTGCTGTCGGACTCCACCAACGCGGAAGAGCCGGGCTATACCCAGAGTGAGGCGTCGGTTGGGGCGGCGTTGCTCAGGCTCTTCGAGGCAAACAGGACCAAGCGCGTCATCACGACCTGCTTCGCGAGCCACGTCCATCGCGTCCAGGAGGTCGCCGATGCTGCAGTCGCGACAGGCAGGCGCGTGGCCACGCTGGGGCGCTCCATGGCCAAGAACGTGGCTCTGGCGCGCGAGCTCGGCTTGTTGCGCATCCCCGGCCACACGCTCGTCGAAATCGAAGAGGTGAGCGCCCTGGATCCGGGCGAGGTGTGCGTGATATCCACCGGCTCCCAGGGCGAGCCGCTGTCCGCTCTAGCGCTGATGGCCGCCGGCGACAACAAGTGGCTTCAGGTCGGTGAAGACGACGTGGTGGTCCTCAGCTCGCACGCGATCCCGGGCAACGAGTGGGCCGTGAGCAAGCTGATTGACGGCCTGTACCGGCTGGGTGCCGAGGTGGTCCACACCGGCATGGCTGACGTCCATGCCAGCGGGCACGCCAAGCAGGGCGAGCTCCAGACCCTTCTTTCGGTAGCGCGGCCGGAGTACTTCATCCCGGTGCACGGCGAGTTCCGCCACCTTGTGAACCACGCCAAGCTCGCCGTGGGCATGGGGGTCGCAGCCGACAAGGTCCTCCTCTGCGAGGACGGCGACGTGATCTCGCTGTCGGACGCGGGTGCCGAGTGGTCGGACGAGGTGCCCGCCGGCTACCTCTACGTCGACGGCATCGTCGGGGACATAGGACACGGCGTGCTCCGCGACAGGAAGGCCCTTGCCGAAGAGGGCGTGATCGTCGTCGTGGTGACGGTGGACACCCACAGGGGAGAGGTGGTCACCGGCCCGGAGATCATCACGAGGGGTTGGGTATATGCCCCCGAGGCCGAAGAGCTCTTGGAGGATGCCAGGGCGGAGGTGCGGGCGAGCCTGGTGGAGGCTTGTGAGCAGGGCCCGGCGGACCAGGACATCCTCAGGCGGCGGGTTCGCCAGGCGATGGGAAGGATCGTCAACGAGCGCACGAGGCGCCGGCCGATGATCGTGCCCCTGGTCATGAGCACCTGATCGCAGCACCTGCCAGCTCCGAGCCCGGCGTATGGACCCACCAACCGCGGGCATCAGGACCGTTACGCGGGTAACTGGTGGGGCTGGTGTTAGCGTTGTTGCCATTGTGGCAGCCAGAGGGACCACTTCGCTCGCCCGCTCCGGCCCCCGTTCGGGACACAGGAGCACCGGCCGCCGCCGGAACCGCCACCCTTCCTTGAGCGAGCGAATGGGGGAGGTCGCCTCCAGGCTGGCCGAGCTGGCTCCGGGAGAGGACGTATGGGGCCTGTTCCTGGCGGTCGCCGGTCTCCTCGCGGCGCTGGGCGTGTACGCGGGCCTTCTCGGACCGGCCGGCCGCCTTCTCCGGGAGGGCTCGGGCGACCTGTTCGGCGCAGGTCGGTTCCTGGTCCCGATCGGGCTGGTGACCGTGGGCATCATGGGCATCAGAGGCGAGCCTCATCCAGGGAACGGCCGGGCCCTCGCAGGCCTCGGGGTTGCGGTGGTCGCGGTGAGCTCTCTCGCGGGTCTCGCGGGCGGCTCCCCCCGCCTGGGGGCGGCGCTGCCCGGCTTGCGTGCGGCGGGTGGTTGGGCAGGAGCGCTCGTAGGCCGTCCCCTCGGCCAGTTCCTGTCTCCGTGGGGGGCAGCCATCGTGCTCGTCACCGCCCTCTTGGTATCCCTCCTGTTCCTCGGCGGTCGGTCGGTGCGCGAGCTGGCCGAGGGTTGTGCGGTGGCGACCGGCGCGCTAGGGAGAGCGGCGTCAAGGGCGGCGGAGTCGGTGAAGGCGCGGCGTCGCGTCCCCGCGGTCGCCAGAAGAGACCGACGAGGGCGATCCCCCGGGTTTCGAGCCCGCTCCGGCACTCGGGTCCATTTCGCCCTATGACGAGGAGGAAGAGGAGCCGATCCCCTTCCAGGGACATCTGGACGGCTCGGAGGGCGGGAGCGAAGGCTCCCACGAGGAGGACGAGGAGGAACTTGGCGCCGAAGGAGATGACCCGGACGAAGAGGCAGACGGGACAGAGGAGGGCGAAGACCGAGAGGAAGACGACGACGGTTCCGAGGAGGAGGACGAGCTCGACCTGGATGTCGAGTCGGCGGAGATCGAGTGGGAGCTTCCACCGCGCAGGTTGCTGACCCGAAGCAGGTCGCGGGAGATGGACAAGAGGCTGGTCGAGGCCGGTGGGCGCGCCCTCGAGAGTGCTCTGGCGGCCCACGGTGTCTCGACCCGCTTGGTGGGCCGGACGGTCGGGCCGACCGTCACCCGCTACGAGCTCGAGCTGGGTCCCGGTGTCAAGGTGGCGAGGGTGACCAGCCTCGCCAAGGACATCGCCTATGCCATGGCCTCCCCAGACGTCCGGATCCTGGCCCCCATCCCGGGCCGCTCGGCCATAGGAGTGGAGGTGCCCAACCCGCAACGCCAGCTCGTCACGCTCGCCGACGTCCTCGCATCCGACGAGGCGACCGATGCCGAGCACCCTCTGGAGGTGGCGATGGGGAGGGACATCGCCGGGCGGGCTGTGATGGTCAACCTGGCCGACATGCCGCACCTGCTCATCGCCGGGTCGACCGGGGCCGGAAAGTCGTCTTGCATCAACTCGATCATCGCTTCGGTGCTCATGAGGTCGACGCCCGACGACGTCCGGATGATCCTCGTCGACCCCAAGCGGGTGGAGCTGGGCCAGTACAACGGGCTCCCGCATCTGCTGACCCAGGTGGTCGTCAACCCGAGGCGCGCCGCCAACGCCCTGGCATGGGCGGTGCGCGAGATGGAACGGCGCTACGACCTGCTGGCCGAGGCGGGGGTTCGTGACATAGCCGGTTACAACCAGGCTTATGACAACGGCCTGCTCCCGGCGCAGACCTCGGATGAAGGAGACGAAGAGGAGGCGTTGCCCCTCCCTTTCATCCTCGTCGTCGTGGACGAGCTGAACGACTTGATGATGGTCGCGGCGCGCGACGTGGAAGAGTCGGTCTGTCGCATCGCGCAGATGGCCAGAGCCGTGGGGATCCATCTGGTCATCGCCACCCAGCGGCCCTCGGTGGACGTCATCACCGGGGTCATCAAGGCGAACATCCCGGCTCGGTTGGCCTTCTCGGTGTCATCCCTAGCGGACAGCCGGGTAATCCTCGACCAGTCAGGAGCGGAGCGCCTAGTGGGGCGCGGGGACATGCTGTTGCTGGCAGCCTCCTCGAGCGTCCCGCTTCGTCTCCAGGGCCCATGGGTGAGCGGGGAAGAGGTACGGGCCATCGTCGATCACTGGCAGGACCAGAGCGACCCCGAATACGTCGAAGGGGTCGAGGGCGAGGCCACCGAGTCCGTGGATGGCGCTCCGGCGCACGATGAGGACGCGCTTCTCGGCCAAGCCCTCGAAATGGTGGTTCGTTCCCAGTTAGGCTCCACCTCCATGCTCCAGCGGAAGCTGAGGGTCGGGTTCGCCCGGGCAGGTCGCCTCATGGACCTGCTGGAGCAACGCGGCGTTGTCGGTCCTTCGGAAGGCTCAAAGGCAAGGGCCGTGCTGATGACCCCTGAGGAGCTAGACGAGACCTGACTGGGGCCCACAGCCAGAGCTCGCACCGCTCCGGGGGGAAGCCCCGCCGCAGGCACTCACGTCCGTCGCGTGAAGAGGGCCGCAGGAGCAGAGGAAAGGCGCCTCGCTGGCGGGATCGGAAGCCCGTCCATGGCTCGGCCGCGAAGCGATCGAGGGCCAGGCCTTCGGAGCCCGCGGCACGCGCGTCACGCCGGGCCCAGAGGCGGGCGACCAAGCAGGCCGGCCGCATCCGCACACTCAAGCGCACCAGCATGGCCGTCGTCGCGTTGGTCATGCTTGGCGAGGTGTTTGTGACGGTCCAGGGGCTGCGTCCGACGCCCTACCTCGTCGTGCGCGGGCTCGTTCCGAGCGTGATTCGCACGCCTGGCAGGGCCCTGCGGCTCTCGTGGCCGTCCATGGGCGAGGCCGCCGCGGACGTCCCGGGAATCTCGTTTCTCGGTGCCGTGGGTGGGGGTCAGTCGGAGCCCATTGCCAGTCTGACCAAGATGATGACCGCCCTCGTCATCGTGAGCGACCATCCCCTCTCCGGAGATGATCAGGGGCCGGCGCTGACGATGAGCCAAGAGGATGTGTCCGACTACTTCTCGGGGGCGGAGGCGCAGGAATCCGTTCTGGCGGTGCAAGCCGGGGAACGCCTGAGCGAGCGCCAGTGCCTGGAGGCGCTGCTGGTCGGCTCGGCGGACAACGTCGCCGGCGTCCTGGCCAAGTGGGACTCAGGCACCGAGGTGTCCTTCGTGAAGAAGATGAATTCCTCGGCCGACTTCCTGTCGCTTCGGGGAACCCACTATGCCGATGACAGCGGGCTGGACCCTGCTTCGGTGAGCACAGCCAGTGACCAACTGCGCCTCGGTGAGGTTGTCGAGGCCAATCCGGTTCTTGCCTCGATCGTAAAGGAGTCAGAGGTCACCCTTCCCGTCGCCGGCGTCGTTCGCAACACGAACTACATCGTCGGCCGGCAGGGCGTGATCGGTATCAAGACCGGCGACACGTCGAAGGCCGGGGGTTGCTACGTCTTCGCCGCTGATCTTTCGGTCGGTCATCGTACCCGGCGCGTCTTCGGCGCGGTCCTGGGTCAGGGGATAGGTCAGCCCGCCCCCGTGACCCTCCCGCTCGCCGTGGACGCGGGCACGACGCTGCTCCGTTCGGTCAGCGCGATGATCGCGACGGTCACGGTGTACCGCTCGGCTGCCGTCGTCGCGACCTTGGCGGCACCGTGGGGGGCGCAGACCGCAGCGGTCACGGCGCGTCCCGTCCGCCTGGCGGGCTGGTCGGGCTTGCAGGCACGAGTCCGCTTCCGCGGAGCGGGGTTGGGGAGCGCCGCTGCGGTCGACGAGGACGTCGGGCGCCTCACGGTGCAGCTGGGCGACCAGGACGACAGCGTGGCGGTCCGGCCCGAGAAGGCGGTCGACCCACCTTTGAGCTGGAAGCTGGGCCGGCTCTGAGAGGACCGACAGCACTAGCCTGAGGCGGTGCGCGCCCGCTGCCCGGCATCATCGGCCAACCTGGGTCCCGGCTTCGACACGCTTGCGCTCGCACTGGATCTCCACGTGGAGGTGGTGGTGGAGCCGGCCGCCCATCTGATGGTGCGGGGCGAGGGGGAAGGGTCGGAGCTGGCGGCGGACTCCTCGCACCTGGCCGCCCGGGTGGCGATGGAGGTTGCCGGCCATGATCGCCTGGCCATCTCGGTCAAGTCCAAAGTCCCGGTCAGCCGGGGCCTGGGGTCATCGGCCGCGCTGGCGGTCGCCACAGCGGCTGCTGCCGGGGCGAAGGATCCCCTTGCCGTGGCCACTTCAGTGGACGGCCATCCAGAGAACGCCTCTGCATCCACCATCGGGGGGCTGGTGTCGGCCACGATGATCGGAGGCGCTCCCGTGGCGGTGAGCATGCCGCTCGATCCCGGTCTCGTGTTCGTCGTGTTGGTCCCGTCGCGTCCCTTGCCGACGGCCCGCTCCCGACAGGTGCTGCCGTCGAAGGTTCCCTACGCAGACGCTGCCTTCAACCTCGGCAGGCTCGGGCTCCTGGTCGCCGGGCTGGCCGACCGGAGCCTGCTGAGGCGCGAGGCGACCGATGACCGGCTTCATCAAGCTGCGAGAGGCCCCTTGTTCCCCGAGGCGCATCAACTCATGTCGGGCCTGATCGAGGCCGGGGCTCTGGCCTCATGTTGGTCGGGCGCCGGCCCGAGCCTGCTCGGCATATGCGATCTCGCCGACGGGGCCAGAGTGCGCTCCGCAGGCGAGCGCCTGATGCTGTCCGCAGGCGTCAGGGGCGCGGCGCTGTTGTCGCGAGCCGATACCGAGGGGCTCCTGGTGGGAAGCGACCTCTCGTGAACGCCTGAGCGGTCCATGGGTCTCTCCTCGAGCTTCCAACCACGCGCGGCGAGGGCGATAGGAGTTGCTAGCGTGGTCTTCCGCCCCCTCCCGCTTCCAGAAGCCGCCTCAAGGGCGGCGCGGCTGGGCTTTTCCCACATAGACGTTCCTGCTGGATGGGATGCACCCCTAGCCCTGCCCACGGGTGACCGGACGTCGGTTCCGGTACCGCGGCCCGGTTGCTCCTGCCCGGCGCCCCGCGAAGCGGCAGGCGGCTGGGAGCACGCGGTCCGGTCCTTCCGACGGGCCACCGGCTCAAGGATGGAGCCATGGCCCGGGTCGGTGGTGAACACGGTCGAGAAGGTGAAGGCCATGCTGGCGGATGTCCCCGGTATGCGCTTGCTGGTCGACACCGGTCATGTCGCTTGCTGGGGGGAGGATCCCGTCGAGCTGCTCGAGTGGGCCGACCACGTTCAGCTGCGCCAGGCTCGCAAGGGAGTGGCGCAGTGCCTCGATGGAGACGTCGACTTCGGCGCCGTGTTCGAGAGGCTGGACCGGCTCGGATACGGCGGGCTCCTTAGCGTGGAGTACTTCGACCTTCCCGAGCTGGGTTGGCCGCTCGACGACCCCGTCAGCTACGCGGTGAGCCTCGCTGAGCGGCTTCGGCCCATGGTCGGACGGCTGGCCTAGAGGCCACCTGGCGGCTGCCGGTACGTTTGTCCCATGTCAAGAACCATCGTCCTCGACCCCACGGCGCCTCCCCCCGAGACCGACGCCGAGCCCGGCCCGGACGCGGGGCCCCTCTCGGGAAAGCTCGTCGGCATCCGTTTCGACAGGACCTGGCGGTGCTTCGAATGGGTGATCGACGAGTGGCAGGAGGAGCTCCGGGAGGCCGGAGCCGAGGTGAGGACCTGGTGCGCAGGGTCGAGGATAGGCGAGGACGGTGTCCGCACCGGTGAGGAGCTGGAAGCCTTCTCGGGGGAGGTGGATCTGGCCCTGTTGGGCCTCGGCAACTGAGGATCGTGCACTTCCTGGACGGTTCACGACACTGTCGCGGTGGCCTCCAGGGAGAAGGCGGCGGTCGCCGTCGTTACCGGCGAGTTCGAGGCACTGGCCCACACGATGGCTTCGAACGCGGGACGCTCGGGGTTGCGCGTGCTCGTCCTGCCCTATCCGCTCGAGTCGCGCCCGGAGAAGGAGGTGAGAGAGATTGCAAGACAGCACTATCGACCGCTCCTGCGGACCCTCGGGGTGCCAGGTTGACTGGCTGAGCAGCGGGCGGGTCGAGGTGGAGGGGGACGTCCTCGCGTTCACCCGCTTTGCCACGGACGCCGGATGGGGCGACGGCTTGCCGGTCGTTCCCCCCACGGAGGAAAGGGTGAAGGCCCACGTGGCGGCTTCGTGTCGTTTCCCCGACGAAGTGCTGGCAGAGCTGCCACCGCGCCGGGGACGATGTACCGTGGAGAAGCTGGCGACGAATGCGGTGATGGCCGGCGCCCTACCCGAGTCGATGCCGCTGCTATGCGCCTCCGTCGAGGCCATGGCCGATCCTCAGTTCAACCTGTTCGCGCTCAACACCACCACGTCGTGTGTGGTTCCCGGTGTGTTCGTCAACGGGCCGGCAAGGCACGACCTGAAGATCCCCTACGGGCCGGGCTGCTTCGGAGGCGAAGCCGGCCCGGCGGTCGCGATCGGACGCGCCCTGCGGCTGGTGATGCGAAATGTCGCCGGTCAAGTCGTAGGCGTCTCGTCCAAGAGCGTCTACGGCCAGCCGGCAAGGGTTGTCGGCATGGTGGTCGGCGAGTGGGAGGAGCGCTCACCCTGGCCGCCGCTCGCGCAAAGGCGCGGTATCGGAGGCGACGCCGTGACCGTGCACGGTTGCACGGGGACGATCGACGTGGCCGACATCTTCTCTGACAACGGGAGGGACCTGCTGGAGCTGATCGGGAGGTCCCTGGCCTTCCCGGGCACCAACGCGTTCATCGGACGCCACCACGGCGCTCAGATCCTCTTGGCCATAGCCCCCCCTTGGGCAGAGCTGATCGCCTCCGAACTGGGTGACCTCGAGGAGGTTCAACAGGTTCTCTGGGAGCAAGCCTCCCTACCCCTCGAGCGCTGGCCCCAGCGTCACCAGGAGGCGGCGCTTGCCAACGGCCGCGTCGGTCCCGACGGCATGGTGCACCTGGTTCGTGAGCCGTCGGACATGCTCGTGATCGTGTGCGGTGGATTGGGCAACCTTCACGCGCTCGCCCTTCACAGCTTCGGTCCCACGCGCGCTGTCACCCGGACCTTCTGATTCGTGGCATCACCCCGGGCCGTGGTGGTGGGGACCGGCTTCGGCGCCCGGGTCCACGTGCCTGCGTTGCGAGCCGCCGGTTTCGAGGTGGCAGCCCTGGTCGGCACCGACCCTGACAGGACGCAGCGCCGGGCCGACCGTCTGGGCACCGAGGGGACGACCGACCTGACGCGCGCCCTCGAAGGACGCGGCGTGGTCGGGGTGACCGTGGCAACCCCACCGGACAGCCATGCCGGCGTCGTCCGCGCTGCCGTCGACAGGGGGCTGAACGTCATCTGCGAGAAGCCTTTCTGCCTGGACGCGTCGGAGGCCACGGACTTGCGGGACCGAGCGGTCCGGTCCGGCGTGGTCGCCTGGATAGGACACGAGTTCCGGTTCTCTCCCGAGCGGGCTCTGCTGGAGAGGCTTCTCTCCGATGGCGCCATCGGAGAGCCACGCGTCGCCACGTCGTTGTCGTTCCTCGACATGCTCGCCCACCCTGCCGCCCGGATGCCGGCGTGGTGGTTCGACCCTGACAGAGGCGGAGGATGGCTGGGAGCGTCAGGCTCGCACGCCGTCGACCAGGCGCTGTTGTGGCTGGGCGAACCGGACTGGGTGGCGGGGGCTGCGACCGCTTCCTCCGATCGCGTCGGCGCGGCCGACGACGGCTTCAGCGCTGTACTCGGCTTCCCCTCTGGGGCGATCGCCGCCTTGGCGCAAAGCGCGGGGTCGCACGGTCCCCCGTCCGGCCTCACACGGGTGGCGGGGACGGCGGGATCTCTCTGGCTCCAGGGCGGCCAGCTGTGGCTGGCCGACCGGACGGGCGCTCGGCGCGTGCAGGTCCCCGGGGACTTGGCAGCCGGTCCCGTCGCGCCACAGAGCAGCGAGCCGATGGGCGGGTTCACCCACCTCGAGCTTGGTCCCTACACGGCGATGCTCGGGGCGTGGTTGGGTGCGGTCGAGGGCCGCGACCCGGGACGAGTCCGCCCGGCGGACTTCTCCGACGGGGTCGCCTGCATGAAGGTACTCGACGCCATCCGTGCTGGCGCGCCGGCACGCGCGCGGCAGACCGGGTCCCCTGTGTCGAGACGTGCCGGCGCCTTCTAGTGCAGCCCCAGTAGGGAGCAGGGGTTCTCGCAGGCCATGCGGCGGATGTCCGCCTCGCCGAGGCCCTCGTCGAACAGCGCGTCAGCGAAGGCCTGGAAGCCTTCAGCTGGGCGGGGGTTGACGGCCTGGCCGTAGTCGGTGGCAAGGGTGCAACGCTCGAAGCCGACCGCCCGGGCACAGGCCGCCATCTGTTCGGGCGAGCGCGTCGCGAGCGCGCCGATGCAGGTCATGGCACACAGCTCGATCATGGCTCCCAGGTCTGCCAGCTCTAGGCACTGGTCGACCGACAGGTTGGGTCCCGCCAGCTCTTCCGTCGCATGGGTTACGAGCAGGCGACCAGAGGACGACCTGGCCACGGCGAGATGCTCCTCGGCGGAGATGTGGCCCGTCGCCAGCAGGGCGCTGTGGGCCGCGACCAGATCCATCACCTCCCTCGCGTCGTCGGTCAGCTTTCCGTCCTGGTCGACCACCGACAGGCCGGGTCCGGGGATGTTGAGTCGGGAGGCGACCCCATTTTGAAAGTCCTGGTGGCTGGAGAGGGTGGGCAGCCACACGACCTTGGCGCCGAGAAGGAGTGCGGTCTCGACGGCCGCGGGGTTGACTCCCCCGACCTCCCGGTCGCAGCAGATGCCGCCGTAGACGTGGATCTCCGGAACCACCTCGCCGACGAGCGACGCCAGCGCGGGCGTCGGGTAGTCGTGGGACTTCAACACGACGGCGGCGTGCCCCGCCTGGGCCGCTTGCCTGCCGGCCTCGAGAGCGGTGACCGACCGATCCCTGTGCGCATCCGGCCCGAAATGACAGTGCAGATCCGCCGCCCCCCGGATGTCCACCTTCACGGCGGCGATGGTAGACCCTGCCTCCCGACGGAAGTCTCGGTGACAGCCTCACCCCGGCGGACGAGGTGGTCGATCCCCATTAGCGTCTTCGGGGTGAAACCCTCGCGAGAGCTGCTCGCCGTACCCAACCCCCACCCCGGACGAGACTACGAGGTTCGCTGCGAGACTCCCGAGTTCACATGCGTGTGTCCACGCACCGGCCAGCCCGACTTCGCGACAGTCACCCTCACCTACGTGCCGGGACCCTCGATCGTGGAGCTGAAGTCCCTGAAGCTGTACCTCTGGAGTTACCGACAGGAGGGGACCTTTCACGAAGACGTGACCAACCGCGTCCTCGACGACCTGGTCGAGGCAATCTCTCCGAAGCGGATGACGGTGCGTACTGACTGGCTCGTGCGTGGCGGCATCCACACCGTCGTCGAAGCCAGCCATCCCTGATATTCATGTTCCCGGGCTGCCCCGCGGGCCCGGCCGAGCCGCACAGTAGATTCGAGGTCTGTGGGCGAGAGGGTGGAGCTGGGTGCGGTGACCGGCGCAGGTAGCACCTTCGGGCCCTCGGCGCTGGCGACTCCTGCCAACGCTGTCACCGTGGTGCGGCTCCTCGGTGCGCCCCTGTTGGTCGCGTTGATCGCGGCGAGGGGCGTCTCCTGGGCGTCGTTCACCGCCTGGGTGCTTCTCAGCGGCACCGACGGTCTGGACGGCTGGGTCGCTCGTCGCCAGGGGACCACGCGCTCGGGCGCCTTCTTGGATCCGCTGGCCGACAAGGTGCTCCTCCTCTCGGCGCTGGCGACCCTGGGCGCCCTGGGCGTGCTCTGGTGGCTTCCGGTGGCCGTCATCTCGCGCGCGAGATCTGGATGAGCCTGTACCGGGCGCAGGCCGGACGTCGGGGCGTCTCCGTGCCCTCGCGGCCATCCGCCAAGCTGAAGACCCTCGTCCAGGACGCTTGCGTGGCCCTGGCCCTGCTTCCGCCGGTTTCCTCCCCGCACCACGGTCTCGTGGTATGGGTTCTGTGGGCGGCCGTGGCCCTGACCCTGGCAACCGGTCTCGGATACCTGCGCGACGCCAGGCGCCAAACGCCGTGAGGGCCGAGGTGGTCGCCGTGGGCACCGAGCTCCTGCTCGGGCAGGTGATCGACTCCAACTCCGCTTGGATCGGGGAGGCTCTGGCCTCCGCCGGCGTGGACTCGTACTTTCAGACCAAGGTGGGTGACAACCGGGAGCGGATCGTCCTCGCACTGCGCACTGCCCTGTCGCGTAGCGAAGCGGTGATCGTGTGCGGCGGCCTGGGCCCCACCCAGGACGACATCACCAGGGAAGCACTCGCTGAGACGATGAACGTGGGTCTGGTGCGCCACGACGACCTGCTGGAGTCGATCCGGGGGCTGTTCGGGGAGCGGGGGCGGTTGATGGCCGAGAGCAACGCGCGACAGGCGGACGTGCCCGACGGAGCGACTCCTATTCCCCAGGTCGTCGGTACGGCGCCGGGCCTGATCTGCCCGGTCGGTCACAAGGTCGTGTACGCGGTGCCAGGCGTCCCGGACGAGATGCGGGAGATGGTGAGGCGCGCCGTCATCCCCGACCTCGCCGCCCGCTCGCCCGCCAGTGCCGTGATCGGAAGCAGGGTCCTGCGTACCTGGGGCCTTGCCGAGTCGACACTCGCGGAGGTGCTTGCTCCGCGCTTCGATGCTTTGGACGCCTCCGGGGGAAACCCGACGATCGCCTTCCTCGCGAGTGGCATCGAAGGCATAAAGGTGAGGATCACTGCGAAGGCCGCGGACAACGAGGCAGTCTCGTTTGTGCTCGACGCCGAGGAGAAGCAGGTGCGGGACCTGCTCGGCACGACGGTTTTCGGCGTGGACGACGAGACCATGGAGCACTCTGTCGGTGCGCTACTGGGGTCCGCCGGGTTGACCCTGGGCCTCGCCGAGTCGGTCACCGGAGGGCTTGCAGCCTCCAGGCTTGTCTCGGTGCCCGGGGCCAGCGCATGGTTCAGGGGCTCAGTGGTGGCGTACGGTGCGACGGTCAAGCACGCGGTCCTGGGAGTGCCCGACGGCCCCCTGGTCAGCGAGGCCACGGCGCTGGCCATGGCCGAAGGGGCGCGCAGGGTGTTGGACGCCGACGTGGGCCTGGGGGTGACCGGAGTGGCCGGGCCGGAGGAGCACGACGGCGCAGCGGTGGGCACGGTGTGGTGCGGCCTTGCTGGCCCGGGTCGGGGGGTCGATGCGCTGCGCATGCAGCTTCCGGGGGACCGTGAGAGGGTGAGGCAGCTGGCGACGATCGCGACCTTGGACCGGCTCCGCCTTCGTCTGCAAGGTGCCTAGGACCGGGGCGCCGGACCGCGCGGTCCCGATGCGGCTCTTCGTCGCCGTGTGGCCGTCCCCCGGGGTGGCGCGCCGCCTGAAGGAGCTACGGCGGCCCGCCGTCGATGGAGTCCGGTGGACGACGCCCGATCAGTGGCACGTGACCTTGCGATTTCTCGGCAGGGTGGCCGACTGTGCGAGAGCCAGGGAGGCGTTCCTGGGGTCGGGCCCTGCTCCGGCTTCTCCGGTGCGCGCCGCTGCGGGACCGGCAACGGCCTGGCTCGGCAGGGGTGTGCTCCAACTCCCGGTGGACGGGCTGGTGTCGCTGGCGGAGCACATGCGTGTCGGCACCGACGGGCTGGCCCAAGACTCGGCCCCCAAAGGTCCCTACAAGGGTCACCTCACCCTGGCAAGGGCGAAGGGTCGCCTGAGAAGGTCCGAGCTCCCCTGGCTGGCCGGCGAGGAGTTCTCCGCCACCTGGTGGGTGAGGGAGGTGACGCTGGTTGCGAGCACGCTCGGTTCCGAGGGGTCCAGGTACGACGTGATCGAGTCCTTGCCGCTGACCTCCCCCGAGCGCGGTTGAGACAGGACTTCCCACGGCATCCCACAACGAACACACGTTCGGAACTACACTGTCGGAGTTACAAGCGGGTAGGCAATACACCCCTTCCGTAGCTTGGGCCGTCCGAGCGGAGACGTGGGAGAGAGAGGGGACGACGGTGGAACGTGACAAGGCGCTCGACGTGGCCTTGGGCCAGATCGAGAAGCAGTTCGGCTCCGGGTCGATAATGCGGATGGGTGAGAGCGCCCATATGGCCATCGAATCGATCTCGACAGGATCCATGGCCCTCGACCTGGCCCTCGGGGTGGGCGGTCTGCCGCGAGGGCGCGTGGTGGAGATCTACGGTCCCGAGTCCTCCGGGAAGTCGACTCTCGCGATGCACGCGGTGGCGGAGGCACAAAGGAACGGAGGCATCTGCGCGTACATAGACGCGGAGCACGCCATGGACCCGGTCTATGCAAGGGCCATAGGTGTGGACATCGACGAGCTCCTCATCTCACAGCCCGACACCGGTGAGCAAGCTCTGGAGATCTCCGACATGTTGATCCGCTCGGGAGCACTGGAGGTGCTGGTGGTCGACTCCGTCGCGGCCTTGACCCCGCGAGCCGAGATCGAAGGAGAGATGGGGGACAGCCATGTCGGGCTCCAGGCCCGCCTGATGTCCCAGGCCTTGCGCAAGCTGACGGGAACGCTGAACCGGTCCAGGACAATCGCGATCTTCATCAACCAGCTGCGCGAGAAGATCGGCGTGATGTACGGCTCGCCGGAGGTGACCCCGGGGGGTCGTGCCCTCAAGTTCTACTCTTCTGTTCGCTTGGACATCCGCCGGGTGGAGTCCATCAAAGACGGGGCCGAGGTGATCGGCAACAGAACCCGGGTCAAGGTGGTGAAGAACAAGGTGTGCCCGCCGTTCAAGTCCGCCGAGTTCGACATCATGTACGGCAAGGGGATCAGCCGGGAAGGATCGCTGCTCGACACGGCTTTGGATCTCGGGATCGTGAAGAGGTCCGGTGCCTGGTACACCTACGAAGGCGAGCAGCTGGGCCAGGGCCGCGAGAACGCCAAGCAGTTCCTCGTCGACACACCGTCGGTGATGGCGGAGATAGACGAGCGTGTCCGCCAGAAGGTGCAGCTGCAGCCGGGTGACGGAGAGCCGGGTGGGGAAGCCTCCGTCCTCGTAGACGACTGAGGAGGGTCTCAGACGGCTGTCGGGGGAGCCCGCGCCGGAGGGGGCTGGGGCCACCGGTAGGCCACCGCTATCCTGAGTGAGTGGCGCGCCGCTTCCACATCCGCACCTTCGGCTGCCAGATGAACGAGCACGACTCGGAGCGCCTCGCCGGTCTTTTGGAGTCTGACGGCATGGAGCCGACCGGGGACGTCGAAGAGGCGGACCTGGTCTTGCTGAACACCTGTTGCATCAGGGAGAACGCCGACAACCGCCTCTACGGCCATCTCGGTCACCTGGCCTCGCTCAAGGCGCGCAAGCCCGGAATGCAGGTCGTGGTGGGCGGCTGCCTGGCCCAGAAGGACAAGGAGCTCGTCCAGCGCCGCGCGCGTCACGTGGACGTTGTTCTCGGGACCCACAACGTCGGGCACGTGGTCGATCTCGTCCATCGTGCCGAGCGGGAGGGACCGGTGCTAGAGGTGCTGGACGGGTCCTGCGGAGATGAGGGCTTCGTCCAGCCGTCCCGACGGCACACGGCCGGTTCGGCATGGGTGACCATACAAACAGGATGTGACAACAGCTGCTCCTTTTGCATAGTCCCCGCGGTGCGCGGCCCGGAGGCGAGCAGACCCTTCGGTGAGCTGGTGTCGGAGGTCCAGTCTCTCGCGGGCCGGGGAGTGGTGGAGGTGACTCTTCTCGGCCAGAACGTGAACTCCTACGGTCGCGACCTGACCACCAGGCTCAGGTCCGAAAGGGCCCCCGCGGCGGAGACCGTAAACCTGGCGGGACTTGCGTGGGCCGAGGCAGGGGTCCAAAGGGCCCGGCCCTTGTTCGCGGACTTGTTGCGAGAGGTCGGGACCGTTCCCGGCATCCGGCGCGTCAGGTTCACCAGCCCGCACCCCAAGGACCTACGCCCCGAGACGGTCGCCGCCATGGCCGAGACCGACGCCGTCTGCGAGCACCTGCACCTCCCTTTGCAGTCCGGAAGCGACGAGGTCCTTCGTGCCATGCGCCGGGGGTACACCGCAGAGCGCTATCTCGAGAGGCTGGCAGGAGCGCGCCGGAACATCCCCGATCTGGCGGTGACGACCGACGTGATCGTGGGCTTTCCCGGCGAGACCGAGAAGGACTTTCAAAGCACCCTCGAAGTCGCGGCCGAGGCCGAATACGACGGCGCCTACACCTTCATCTTCTCTCCGCGCCCCGGCACGAGGGCGGCAGACATGGTCGAGGACTTCGTTCCCTCCGAAGTCGTCGCCGAGCGCTTCACTCGCTTGAAGGTCGTCGTCGAGCGTTCGGCCCTCGCCAAGCACCGTTCACGCGTCGGCCGTAGCGAGGAGGTACTCGTGGAAGGACCGAGCAAGCGAGATCCCCTCATGACCACTGGTAGGACCCGGCAGAACAAGCTCGTTCACTTCCCAACGGTCGACCACCGGGCCACGGTGGCGCCCGCGTCGGGCAGCTTCGCGACTGTCACGATCACAGGCGGCGCTCCCCACTATCTGACGGGCCGGCTGGTCGAGTCCCAGGCCCGTCCTCATGGTCGCGAGCGCATACCTCTGTCTGCGGGGTGAGCTGGTGCGCGCCGGTCGAGGTGGCTAGAGCTTCGAGCGAGGCATCTCCTCGCGGGAACGTTGACGGTTGCGAATGGTGAGGAGTGTGCCCGCTCCCAGGGCGATGAGTCCGCCGGAGGCCACCTCGGCTACGTCCGCTCCGGTGAACGGCAGGCCTGGTTGAGCGGACTGTGACGGATCGCTTGTCGGCGCCTGCTGCTGGCCGCTCCGAGCCCCGGGCTGGCGGGGAGAGGGAATCGAAGGCGTGGCGCAGCCGGTGTAGCAGGTGGAGTCGGCGGCGGCGCGCCCAGGGGCCATTGCTGCCGAGCCTGTCGTCAACAGAACCGCCGCGCCGAGGACGAACCCGACGAGACGAGGTCCCATTCACGCCCCCCCTTCTTGAAAAATGACGGTAAGCGCCCCCAGACAAGGGACCTGCTCAGCGCTCCACGAAGCTAGCCACAAAACCCACCTTTGTCCACGTGCGCCCACCATCAAGGACTCGATCGGCGGCGCCACGTGGGCCACGCCTGGTGGGCTATGGGTGGTCGAATGCACGAGGTGAGGCCTCGAAACCGCCACCTGGCCATCGTGGGCCCGACCGCCTCGGGCAAGTCATCACTGGCCTTGAGCCTCGCCCGCGACCGAGAGGGTTGGGAGCTCCTATCGGTCGACTCCATGACCGTGTACCGCGGCATGGACGTCGGCACGGCGAAGCCATGCGCCGAGGACCGGGCTGCGGTGCCTTACCACCTGCTCGACTTGGTCGATCCGTCCGAGGACTTCTCGGTGAGCAGCTTCCGAACCGCGGCGAGGGAGGTCCTGGCCGCCATAGAAGCACGCCAGTCCCGCGCGGCGCTGGTGGGGGGCACGGCCCTCTACCTGCGCGCGGTGGTCGACGATCTCGAGATACCCGGTCGATGGCCCGACGTCGTCGCGAAGCTCGAGTGCGATGCCGGCTCCGGCTCTGACGGGGGATCCCTCCGCGCCTTGCACGAACGTCTGCGATCCTTGGACCCGGTTGCCGCCGGCAAAATAGACCCCTCCAACCGACGGCGCATCGTGCGCGCCCTCGAGGTGACCTTGGGTAGCGGCAGGCCGTTCTCGTCGTTCGGTCCCGGACTGGACGAGTACCCACCTACCCCCTATCGCATGGTGGGCCTGTACCTCTCCCCCGACGAGATCGACCGGAGGATCGAGGACCGCTTTCGCTCGCAGATGGCGGCCGGCTGGCTTGACGAGGTGGAGCGCCTCCGCCGGTCGCCGGGAGGTGTCTCCTCCACCGCTCGCCAGGCCCTGGGTTACCGCGAGCTCCTCGCGCACATAGAGGACGGTGTGCCCCTGGAGCAAGCCGCCGAAGCAGCCCTCCGTCGCACCAGGAGGCTCGCCCGCCGGCAGATGTCATGGCTCCGCAGAGACCCCCGTATCGAATGGGTGGCCGCCGAAGCAGATCCGCTCGCAGCCGTCGAAGAGGTGCTGGGAGACTGGATGGCGTGGCGACCCTCGCGATGACCAAGCACCACGGGCTGGGCAACGACTTCTTGGTCCTCATCGACCTGGAGGACCGCCACCATCTGACGGACCAAGTCGTGAGCGGTCTCTGCGAGCGCCACCGCGGTGTGGGCGCAGACGGTCTTATTCGCGTCCTGCCCGGCTCCGGCGGGGCTGCCGTCTCAATGGAGCTTCGCAACTCCGACGGTAGCCGAGCCGAGATGAGCGGAAACGGCATAAGGTGCCTGGCGCAGGCGGTGGTGGACGCCGGTGTGGTGAGAGAGCGTGATTTTGCCGTCGCTACGGACGCCGGGGTCAGGTCCGTATCCGTGCGGGGGGGCGGGGGGCGCGGGGTCGTGGAGGTGATCGTCGAGATGGGAGTCGTCGCTCTCGACGCGAGAGTGCCTGCGGGCCTGCCGGGCAAACTGGCATGCGAGGTGAGCGTCGGGAATCCTCATCTGGTGCTTCTGTTCAGCGACGTGGAAGGCCTTGCGCCGACGGATGTGGGTCCCGTTGTCAATAGCATGCTGGAGGATGACGTCAACGTCGAGCTTCTGGCCGCGGGTCCCGCCGAGGGGGAGGTGAGCATCAGGATCTGGGAGCGCGGCGCTGGAGAGACGCTCGCCTCGGGGACCGGGAGTACGGCGGCCGCCGCGGCCGCCAGGCACTGGGGACTCACCGGCGATCGAGTGGTGGTCAACAACCCCGGTGGGAGGCTTGCCGTCGATTTGAGCGGGACCATGGCCGTTCTCGCCGGTGAGGCCGTCCACGTAGCAAGGATAGAGGTGGACATACCTTGAGCCTCATAGACCGCCGCTTCCGAGAGCGCATCGTCCTCGTCGGGATGGCGTTCCCGGGGCGGCCACTCGACGAGGCCGAGGACAGTCTGAACGAACTGTCCCTCCTGGTAGACACCGCCGGAGCCGACGAGGTGGCGAGGGTGATGCAAAGGAGGGACTCTCCCGACCCGGCGACCTACGTGGGGAAGGGCAAGGCCGGCGAGCTCCACCAGCTGTCGCTGCGGGAGGACGCCGACACGGTTGTGTTCGACGACGAGCTGTCACCCGCGCAGCAGCGAAACTTGGAGAAGATTCTCGGACGCACCGCGATAGACAGAACCGCGGTGATCCTCGACATATTCGCTCAGAACGCCGTCACCCAAGAAGGCCGCTCACAAGTGGAGCTGGCGATGCTGCGGTACCGGCTGCCCCGCCTTCGCGGCAGAGGGCGTTCGCTCAGCCAGCAAGCGGGGGGGATAGGCACCCGCGGCCCAGGTGAGACCCAGCTGGAGGTGGACAGGCGCCGGCTGCTACGGAGGATGAGCCGTCTTGAGACCGACCTGGCGCGCCTCTCCAGGACCCGCCAGACCCAGCGCAGGCTGCGCCAGCGTTCGCGTACCCACGGCGTCTCGCTGGTCGGGTACACGAACGCTGGCAAGTCCACCTTGCTCAACCAGCTGACCGATGCTGGGGCACTCGTGGAGGACCGGCTCTTCGCCACGCTCGATCCGCGTACCAGGCGCCTGCAGCTTCCCGGCGGCGAGGCGTTGCTGTGCTCCGACACCGTGGGTTTCGTGAGGAAGCTTCCCCACCAGCTGGTGGAAGCGTTCCGTTCCACCCTCGAGGTTGTGGGCGAGTCGGACCTGCTCGTCCACGTCGTGGATTCGGCCGCCGGCGACGTCCACGCCCAGGTCAGGGCCGTCCGGGGCGTCCTCGCCGACATTGGGGCATCCTCGGTGCCGGAGCTGCTGGTCTTCAACAAGGCCGACCTCGGTGAGGACGCCACCCGCCTGGCTCGGGGTCACCCCGGCTCGGTGGCGGTGTCCGCGACGACTGGCGAGGGCATGCCCGATTTGTTGACAGCTGTCGGGGACAGGATCAGGTGCCTATCCGAGCTCGTCGAGGTCGTGGTGCCCTTCGGTCGTGGTGACGTGGTCGCCGCATTGCACCGGGAAGGTGAGGTGCTCGTCGAGGCCCACGAAGCGACGGCCACCCGGCTGAGGGCGCGCCTCGACCCTGCGGGAATGGCCCGCTTCCGGGAGTTCATTTGACCGGCTTCGAGCCACCTGCATATCCATACGATCGACTGTCGGCTGCACGCCTAAAGGCAGAGTCCCACCATGGCGGCGTCGTCGACCTCTCGGTCGGCACACCCTGTGATCCTCCCCCTAGCGTTGTGCTCCGAGCGCTCGAGAGCTCCGGTGCCGAGCGCGGGTACCCGTCCTCGGTCGGCACCACCGACTTTCGGGATGCTGCATCCTCATGGATCGCCCGACGATTCGGGGTGGACGTCCCGGCGCCATCGGTTGCCGCCTGTGTCGGGACCAAGGAGTTCGTGGCAACGCTTCCCCAATGGTTGAGGCTGCGCCACCCGGACCGTGACAGGGTCCTCTACCCGTCACCGTCCTATCCCACCTACGAGATGGGAGCTGTCTTGGCAGGCTGCCTCCCGGTCCCGGTGCGCTCAGACAGCCGGGGTCGCCTGGATCTTGCCGGCGTGGCGGACCGTGACGCCGAGCGCTCCCTCATGTTGTGGTTGAACAGCCCCGGCAATCCGACCGGCGGACTCGTGGACACCGCTTCGGCGGCGGCATGGGCCCGGGATCGCTCCATCCCCGTCTTCAGCGACGAGTGCTATGCGGAGTTCACCTGGCACGGGTCGCCCCGGACCGTTTTGCAAGAAGGAACCGAAGGATTGATGGCGGTTCATTCCCTGTCCAAGCGATCGAACATGGCCGGCCTCAGGTCGGGCTTCTATGCCGGAGATCCCGACTTGGTTGGTTACCTGTCCGAGGTTCGCAAGCATGCCGGCTTCATGATGGCGGGGCCGGTGCAAGCAGCCAGCGCCGCAGCCTTGCGCGATGACAGCCATGTGGCCCTCCAACGCCAGCGTTACCAGGAGCGACTGGAGCGGTTCCAGGAGATCTTGAAGGCGATAGGGATGCAAGCACCAAGTCCGCGAGGAGGCTTCTACCTCTGGGCTCGGGCAGCGGGGGGCGGGGGCGAGGGCCTGGAGACAGAAGGCTCGTGGGGCATGGTCGAGTATCTCGCCACCGAGGCAGGGGTGCTCGTGGCCCCGGGGGAGTTCTTCGGTGAGGGCGGTGGGGGGCACGTGAGGGTGGCGATGGTGCAGCCCATCGAGCGTCTGGACCTTGTGGCAAGACGCCTCGGTTGCAGCTGATTCCCCTAGGGTTCAGGCATGGCCGACCTGAAGGCGCGCATCGCCGAGCTCTGGAGTCGACGCGACCATCTGGGTCCGGATGACGAAGACGAGCGCAAGGTCGTGGCGGAGGCTGTAGACCTGCTCGACCACGGTGAGGCTCGCGTGGCGGAGCTCGACGCCACGAAGGGCGAGGTGATCGTCCACGAGTGGCTCAAGCAGGCGATCCTGCTGCTGTTCAGGCTGGCGGCTATTGAGACGGTCGAGGTCGGGCCCTTCGAGTACGCCGACCGGTTGCCACTGAAACGGGATTTTGCGCCGGCGGGAGTACGGGTCGTTCCAGGCGCCTCCGCGAGGTGGGGATCCTTTCTCGACCGAGGCGTCATCCTCATGCCCAGCTACGTCAACATAGGGGCTCGCGTGGGGTCCGACACGATGGTCGACACCTGGGCCACTGTGGGCTCGTGCGCGCAGATCGGCGCGAGGGTGCACCTCTCCGGAGGGGTGGGAATAGGGGGAGTACTCGAGCCGCCTCAGGCGGCTCCTGTCGTCATAGAGGATGAGGTGAACGTGGGCAGTAGGTGCATGATCACCCAGGGGGCTCGTGTCGGGAAAGGAGCGGTCTTGGGCGAGGGGGTGATCCTCAATCCCTCCATACCGGTGATCGATGCGGAGTCGGGTGACGAGATGAGCCGGGGCGTCGTACCACCATGGTCCGTCGCGATCGGTGCATCGAGGCGACGACAGTACCCGGGAGGCGAGTTCTTTCTTCCGTGCGTGCTCGTCGTCAAACGCCTCAGCGCGGGTGAGCGTCACGACAAGGCAAAGCTGAACCAGGCGCTTCGCGACCATGGTGTGGACATGTGAGCGACCTGCTGGCGAGCGCCGCGACACTCGTGGACATCCCCTCTACTAGCCATCACGAGCACGAGATCGCGGAAGTGATCGAGTCCCAGCTGCGGGCGGCGCCATGGTTGGAGGTCCAGCGCGTCGGGAACAACGTCGTAGCCCGCACGGATCTTGGCAGGCCGCGCAGGCTGATACTGGCGGGACATCTGGACACCGTCCCGGCGAACGGGAACGGCTTCGCCCGCATCGACGGCGACATCCTTTCGGGTCTGGGTGCGGCGGACATGAAGGCCGGACTGGCCGTGATGACCGAACTCGCCCGGACCATCGAGGACCCTACGGTGGACCTCACCTATGTCTTCTATGAGTGCGAGGAGGTCGACCAGCGCTTCAGCGGGCTACGCCGGCTCTCGGAGGAGCGTCCCCAGCTCCTATCCGGCGACTCCGCACTCCTGGGCGAGCCCAGCGGAGGGGTCGTCGAGGCGGGTTGCCAGGGCACGCTGCGCCTCCGCGTGAACCTGGCAGGCAAGCGAGCCCATACGGCCCGCGCATGGATGGGTGTCAATGCGATCCACCGCTCGTCGCTGCTCCTGTACCGCGTCGCGGGCTACGAAGGAAGACGTCCGGTGCTCGACGGCTGCGAGTACCGCGAGGCGCTCCAGGCGGTCGCCATAGAGGGTGGAGTGGCTCCGAACGTGGTGCCCGACACGGTGAAGGTGACGCTGAACCACCGGTTTGCCCCGGATCGCGGGCCTGCCGAGGCCCGGGCCCACATCGAAGCCGATGTCCTGGGCGCTGCCCTCGACGCGCCGGCCGGCGACACCGTGTCGGTCGAAGACGTGGGTGACTCGGCCCCGCCGAACCTCGACGATCCCATTCTGGCGAGCTTGGTCGGGAAGGTCGGGGCGCCTCCCAGGGCAAAGCTGGGCTGGACCGACGTCGCGTTCTTCGCGGCGCGCGCAATACCGGCGGCCAATTTCGGACCGGGTGACCCCTCGTTGGCACACACGCCCCAGGAGCGGGTCAGCCGCAGCGAGGTGGAGGGAGCTCACGCCGTCCTGTCCTCCCTGCTCACGTCACCCCTGTGAGGGGAGAGTCAGATGTGACGCACGACGGTGACGACCCTGCCGTAGATCGTCACCTCGTCGGCGGGCAGCTCGATGGGTTCGTAGTCGGGGTTGGCCGGAAGCAGCACGACCTTGTTGCCGCGGCGGCTGAAGGTCTTCACAGTGCCCTCCTCGCCGGGTATCCCCGCCACCACGATGTCTCCCCTCTCTGCTTGAGGCTGTTGGCGGACGATCACGTGGTCGCCGTCGAGGATGCCTGCTTCCACCATCGAGTCGCCCCGTACCTTGAGCATGAATAGGGTGCCGCGACCCGTGAAGTCCTCGGGCATGGGGAAGAGATCCTCGACGTTCTCCTGGGCCAGCACGTCGGTCCCCGCCGCGACCTCCCCGACGAGGGGGATGTGGCGGACGGGTCGCCGGGCCAACGCCGCTCCTGAGGAAGGGTCGTATCTGACCTCGATCGCCCGGGGCTTGGTGGGGTCCCGCCGCAGGAAGCCGTCCCGTTCGAGCACGGCGAGATGGGCATGGACCGTGGACGAGGAGGTGAGGCCGACCGCCTCGCCGATCTCGCGGACGGAAGGGGGATAGCCACGGCTCCGGAGCTGCTCAGATATGAAGTCGAGAATCTCGCGGCGCTTTCCCGTGAGGACGGCCTCTTTCACGGGCTCGACCGGGCTCGGCTCGACCGGTTCTCGAACATATGTTCAACATAGCAACCTGGCACCACCGGAGCAAACACCTGTTTGGGCGCATGCACGCGCGGACGAGTGGGTCGCGGCTCAGGCGTGATCCGAGCCGACCTCGGAGAGCCGCTCACCCGGGTCGACGGGGCGGCTGTACAGCCGCCGGTCGTCGGACGTGAGGCAGCGGCCCGTCGCCAGCTCGAACTGCCACCCGTGCAGCTGGCACGTGAGCACCCCGTCCTCCACCCGGCTGAACCGGGTCAGGTCACCCTTCAGATGGGGGCAACGACGCTGTACCAAGTACCCCTCGCACTCCCAGAGCTCTTGAACCGGAGAGCGCTGCGAGTAGTAGCCCTCCACATACTGCATCCGCTCCACCGAAAGAGACTTGAAGAAGCTGTACACGTACTCGTTGTAAGGGCCGTCTCGGTAAGCGTGGAAGCGGCACGAGAGGAAGAGAGCGTTGATCCAGTCTTCTTCATGGCGAAGGATGCAATGCTCCACGGGCCCGGCTTCGAACTGGAATCTGTAGCGGCACTCCTCGCCGTTCCAGCGGTCCACCCGACCGTCGAGGAAGTCGATGAGGACGGGAAGATCGCCGGCTTCGAACAAGATGCGGCCGTTGACACCGGCGCGGGTGAGCTCGGCGTCCGCCAGCAAAGGCTCCCACCATTCCTTGAGGGCTGCGAGGACATCGACCTTTCCAACAGGCCAGGAGCCCTTGATCTCTTCGATCAAGGGACGCTTCCGATCGTGGTACCCGGAGAGATAGGACCGTTTGTTGGTGAAGACCGCGTCGATGTGGTCATCAGACATGGCGTGTCGGATGTGGCAGCGTCCCCCGTCGAGGTCAATGACCGTCCCCGGGACCACCAGACGGGCGTTGCAGATTCCTTGGGCTTGCAAGTACGCGAGAAAGGTTCTCTGGTCCGGGAAGATGTTGGTGTCGTCGCCGGCGAAGTCGTTGAATTGGAAGAGACCGTCGTCCAGGAAGCACGGCGGTCCCGCACAAGGGAACAGCCATTCGGCACCAACGTCCTTCGCGTAGCGCGCCGCCCTGGCGAGCTCATTGGTGCGCTTGTTGTGGCCATAGGTGTCCTTCACGTGTTGCGGGAAGTCGTAGACCATGGGATACCAGATGCCCCCGGAGTACTGGAGGAAGTGAGCGTCGTAGGCACCGAAACGCATCAGTGGCTCCATGTCGACCGGGCGCGAGTCGTTCTGGTTGAAGATGCGAGCGCTCCCGTCGTCTATGGCGATTCCCGAGTCACCTATCGGTCCGTCGGTGGGAGTGACCAGGGCGTTGATCATGACCCTCAGGCCGTCGAGCTCCGTCGTCTCTCCGTTGCGGGTGGTTAGGAAGTTGGAGAAGCCCAGATCCTCCAGGGCGCGGCGAAGGTGCTCGGTGGGGAAGTCCGGCAGAAGCACGGTGGCCTTCTTCGAAACATGCTCCGCCAGGAAGTCGGCGTCGAAATGGTCCTGGTGCAGATGGGACACGAACAAGAAATCGGGCGAGCCGATCGCGTCGACGTGTACGTTCTCGTTGCTCGGGAAGGGAAACCAGGAAGCGAGGAAGGCCGGGTTGAACCACGGGTCACACAGGATGCTGCCCTGGCGGGTCTCGACGTATATGCCTGCGTGACCGACGAAGGTTACCCGCATCGACTCTGCCCGCCTCCGTCATGGCTATCCAAGTCGTACGCGGCGGCCGGCACGAGGTGACACTAGCAGCCGGGATTTCGCGCTCAGGTGGTTCCGGAGCCTTGACAGCGAACGTACGTTCGTGGTCTGCTAATGGTGAAAGCGAACGTTCGTTCGCCTTCAATGCGAGTCTCCGAGGGCCGTGGGAGGTAGGGATGACCGGGCAAGATGACCGCCGCCGGCGCACGGCAGTCAGCCGCCGCCTAGCCGTTGTCCTGGGAGTCGGGCTCTTGTCGCTCGCGTGGCCGCTGGCCCTGCTCGGGGGAGGACCCCTCGCCGCCCCTGGGCAGGAGCGAGCGGCGGCGAGCGGCATCCCGAGGACATATGTCGTCCGGCAGGGGGACACTCTGTGGTCCGTGGCGGAGAGACTCTTCCCGGGCAGGGATCCGAGACCGGTGGTGGACGCGCTGGCTTCGGAGCTTGGAGGAGATGCGTTGTCAGTCGGGGAGCGGATCGCGATCCCCGGTTGATCACAGCGTGCCGCTGGTTGATCGCAGCTCTTTGCTCATAGAGGTCGGAGGCCCGCGGGCCAAGCGATCGCCCCACTCGGCCTTCACGGGTAGCGTCGGGTACATGCGCTGTCCCACGTGCTCGGGCGTGGAGGACCGCGTGGTGGACTCTCGATTGGCGGACGACGGCGCGGCGATCAGGAGACGTCGCGAGTGCCTCGGATGCGGACGCCGCTTCACAACCTTCGAGAGGGTGGAGGACGTAGGCCTCAGCGTGCTCAAGCGTTCCGGGGCAAGGGAGCCCTTCGAACGGGCGAAGGTCGTGGAGGGGGTGCGGGCGGCTGCGAAGAACCGGCCGGTTGGCGAGGACGAGATGGAAGTCCTGGCGGCAGGAGTGGAGGAGGCTCTTCGCCTGGAGGGGCCCGAGGTGACGAGCCAGCAGGTCGGATTGGCCGTCCTGGAGCGGCTCCGGCCTCTCGACGACGTGGCTTACGTTCGTTTCGCGAGCGTCTACAAGGGGTTCGAGGATCTGGACGACTTCCAGCGCGAGGTCGGCCTGCTCACCAAGATGACCGAGCCCAAGCCGCCGGGAACCCTTCGATGAAGGTCGGGATGCTGACCGGCGGCGGGGACTGCCCGGGTCTGAACGCAGTCATCAGGGCGATCGTCCGCAAGGGCCAGCTCGATTTCAGCGACGACATGCTCGGTTTCAGGGACGGATGGCGTGGTTTGATCGAGGGATCGACCGTGGCGTTGACCGTGGAGAGGACGAGGGGCATCCTTCCACGGGGTGGGACGATCCTCGGAACGTCCCGCGTCAACCCGTACAAGGTCGACGGCGGTGTGCAAAGGGTGGTGGACACCTGCGCGTCCGAGAAGGTCGAGGCGTTGGTGGCGATCGGCGGTGAGGACACCCTGGGCGTGGCTCAGCGAATGGGCGACTGCGGCCTCAAGATCGTGGGGGTGCCCAAGACCATCGACAACGACCTGTCTGGCACCGAGATGACCTTCGGCTTCAACACGGCGGTGCAGGTGGCCTCGGATGCCATCGACCGCCTACACACCACCGCGGAATCGCATGATCGCGTGATCGTTTGCGAGGTGATGGGACGCAACGCCGGGTGGATCGCCACCTATGCGGGCATCGCCGGAGGCGCCGCCGAGATCCTCGTGCCGGAGGAACCCTTCGACATCGAAACAGTCTGCGAGAGCCTGGTTCGGCGCCACAGAAAGGGAAGGTTCGCCTCGATCGTCGTCGTGGCCGAGGGGGCCAAGGCCAAGCAAGGGACCCTTGTGGCCCAGAGCAGCGAGCGAGACCAGTACGGCCATGAGCGTCTCGGAGGCATCGGAAACGTCCTGGCTTCGGAGATCGAAGCAAGGACCGGTTTCGAGTCCCGGGTCACCATCCTCGGTCACATCCAACGAGGAGGTACGCCGACAGCCTTCGACCGGGTACTCGCCACCCGGTTCGGTGTGGCCGCCATCGCTGCGGTGCACGACGGGGACTTCGGCGTCATGGTCGCGCTCAACGCGGGGAAGATCACGCGGGTGCCCTTGGAAGAAGCCGTCAGCCACCTGAAGGCGGTGGATGGTCACCTGCTGCACGAGGTGGCCGAGGTGTTCTTCGACTGATGGTCACCGGACTGGTCGACCTTCGCTCCGACACCGTCACGCAACCCACACCCCAGATGCGCAAGGCTATGGCCGAAGCCGAGGTCGGCGATGACGTCTACGGCGAGGATCCCACAGTGAAGGCGCTTGAGGAGGCCTTTGCCGAACGAGTCGGGAAAGGGGCGGCGCTGTATGTGCCTTCTGGTGTCATGGCCAACCAGCTCGCCCTCCGAGTGCTAGCCCGCCCCGGCACGACGGTGGTCGCGGGGCGACGTCAGCATGTGGTCGTCTATGAGAACGCTGCTGCGGCCCGGAACGCGGGCGTGCAATTCGACGTTGTGTCCGACCGAGGCGGCACCGTCGGGCCAGAGTACGTCCGCTGGGCCATAGCAGCGTCCCAACATCACCAAACCACTCCCGGTCTCGTCTGCGTCGAGAACACCCACATGGCGGCGGGTGGGAGGCCTTGGCCACTCGACCTGCTACGCGAACTGGCAGAGGGAGCCGGGACCATCCCCGTCCACATGGACGGAGCGCGGTTGTTCAACGCCGAGGTCGCAAGCTCGGTCACGGCGGCCGAATACGCTGGATCTGCGACCACGGTGATGTGCTGCCTCTCGAAAGGCCTGTGTGCGCCGGTCGGCTCGGTGCTGGCCGGTCCCGCGGACGTGATCGATGCCGCTCGTCTGGAGCGCTCCAGGATGGGAGGGGCCATGCGCCAGGCGGGTGTCATAGCGGCGGCCGGCCTCGTGGCCCTGAGGTCGATGATCGACAGGTTGGTCGAGGACCACGAGCGGGCGTTCCGGCTGGCGGGCGCCGTCTCGGACCGATGGCCGGTTGGCGATGCAGGGGAGCAGGCGGAGACCAACATCGTCACCTTCGTCCATCCCGCCCCGCCCCGGCTGCTCGAGCACCTCGAGGGCCGAGGAGTGCTCGCCAGCACCATCGCGCCTGACACGGTGAGGCTGGTCACCCATCGCGACGTCTCCGACGAGGGGATCGAGAGGGCGATCAAGGCGCTCGCTTCGGCGCCTTGAGGAACACGGACCCCGAGGCGCGGAGGTGGGCTTGGCGGAGCTAGTCGGAAACGTGCCCTCGTCGGCTCTTGCGATCTACGCGCACCCCGACGATTCCGATGTCTCCTGCGGCGGGACCGTTGCTCGCTGGTCGGCGGGCGGTGCAGAGGTTCACGTTGCGATTTGCGCACAAGGCGACAAGGGGTCGACAGACGGGACCACCGACCCGGCCCAGCTTGCCGCAAGGCGCATCGAGGAGGTCCGCGAGGCGGCTCAGGCTCTCGGCGTGGCGGAGAACCACTTCCTGGGTCACCCCGACGGAGGGCTGCATCAAGTGACCGGGTTGGTAGAGGAGCTGGTGATTCTGGTGCGAGCGCTGCGCCCGGAGGCGGTCATCTGTCCCGACCCCCAGGCGGTGTTCTTCGGCCAGGACTACTTCAACCACCGCGACCACCGGGCGGTCGGCTGGGCCGCGCTGGACGCGGTGGCACCGTCCGCAGCGCTTCCGCTCTACTTCCCCTCGGCGGGTCGGCCGCACCAGGTCCCTGTCGTCTACCTGTCGGGAACCCTGGCCCCGGATGCGTGGGTGGACATCTCCGCGACCCTGGGTGTCAAGTGCGAGGCGCTCTCGTGTCATCGGAGCCAGGTGGGCGAGTCGAGCGAATGGCTTCGAGGGGCCGTTCGGCAGAGGGCGGAGGAAGCCGGGCGGCAAGCCGGAGTGCGCTATGCGGAGGGATTTCGGCGCCTGCGTCTGGGCGCGTGAGGGGTCGCTCGAGATTCGGGTGATCCGGGAGGTCGCAGTAGCCGTCGCATCCCGGCGGTAGGGTCAAGTGATCGCGGCGGTGCGTGAATGGGTCGTGGCCGGTGGCCTCATAGAGAGTGAGAGCGGGCTGTTGCTGGTTCAGAACCGCCGGCGTGACGGATCCCTCGACTGGTCACCACCCGGAGGCGTCGTCGAGGGAAGTGAGTCGGTGATCGACGGTCTGACCCGCGAGGTGGAAGAAGAGACGGGCATCCAGGTGAGCCGGTGGGATGGCCCTGTCTACCGGGTCGACGCCGTCGCGAGCGAGCTGGGCTGGCACCTGTGCGTTCAGGTCCACCGGGCGGAGGCGTTCACCGGTGCCCTCAAGGTGGCCGATCCCGACGGGATCGTGGTGGATGCCAGGTTCGTTCCGCGGGATGCCTGTTACCACCACCTGTCGAGGGGGCATCGTTGGGTGCGAGAGCCCCTCGGCGCATGGCTCGCCGCTCCGTGGACCGGAGAACGCTCCTACAGCTACCGGGTCGATCGCGCCTCCGGGGTGGTGAGGCTGTGATCCTCCTCGGCGTGAGCGTGCCGGGAATCTTCGTCGCTGAGCGGGAGTTTCAAATGGAGATGGGTAAGACACGGTGGAGCTCGGAGACCGGGGGCGTCGAGGCGGTGGCGTCTCGGTCGGGGCGAGACCGCCGCGGCCTTGCCGCCCTGGGCGGATCGGCCGACTTGCAGGTCAAGGGGCCGGGGTACACCCGATCCGGGGCCGCCGATCGCGTTGTTGAGGACCCTGGGGTGCGCGAAGATGGAGGTAACAGGGACCGGCGTCGGTCCGGGCCCGCATCGGAAGGGGGAGGTCGTGCCGCTTTCCGAAGATGAACAGCGAATCTTGCACGAGATGGAGCAAACGCTCTATGAGCACGACCCCGCGTTCGCGGACCGTGTGCGGTCGAAGACCGTGTACCGGCACGCCGGCCGCTATTGCAAGTGGGCGGCGCTGGGATTCGTAGGGGGCTTGGTCCTGCTCGTGCTTTCCTTCTCGACTTCGCTGGTGGCGGGGTTCATGGGCTTTCTGGTGATGCTCGGCTCGGCGGTGGTGTTCGAGCGCAATTTCCGGAGAGTGGGAAGGGCGGGGTGGGCCGACCTGACCCGGTCGGCGCGAGCCCGGGGGATAGCCGAGGCGATGGGCGACACCCGCAGGCGTCTGAGGGAGAGGTTCAAGCGCCCCGACTGAGCGTTTGGCGGGCCCTCGCCCGGAAGCCGTTCGAGAAGCCGGCGGCACCTGCGATCCTCCGCCACCTGGGGAGGACGTTTCTGACCGTCCTCTGAACCTGCGCGCAGCTCGAGACGGCCGCCTCGACGTGGTTCGCATCGATGTTCAGGACCGAGTAGCTGGCGAGGGCTGCCTCCTCGGCCAGGGTGGCGATGGCGGACACGCCGTCGGGGAGGAGCCCCGAGGACCTGGCCCTGGACGCGTACTCGGCGAAGGTCTCCGAGCTGCGCCGGGCGACGCCTGCCATCCCCAGTGCCGTCGCCGCCTCGTCCCAGGCGACGAGGACTCGCTCCGCGCCCCGGGCGCTCCGGCGCCGCCGCCTCCGCGAGCCGGCTTTCAAGACGGGCGCGAGGAAAGCCAAAGCGGCCACCAACGCGCCCGCGGCGGCCAACGCCATCCAGCCCTTCGTGATCGACCCGCTCGCCGGCGAGCCGGTCGGGACGTTGCTGGCGAGCCTGGTCGGTCCGTTGACCTCAGAGGTCGAGCCTCCGGAGGCGCCCGGCGTGGCGGGGGATGAAGGTGGCGTCAACGCCGTGGGAGCCGTCACCACGGCGCCAGGGCCGGGGGCCTGGCCGGGGCTCACCCCGGTGTAGTCAACCGCAAGGGGGTTACCGCGTCCGGGTGTCGGCTCGAATGGGACCCAGCCGAACTGGGGCCCGAAATAGACCTCGGGCCAGGCATGCGCGTCGCCTCCGTACACATGGAGAGACCCGTCGTCCCCGACATGGCCGGGAGTGAAGCCCACAGCGACTCGGGTGGGCAGGCCGACGGCTCGGGCCATGACGGCGTACGCGCCGGCGAACTGCTCGCAGAAGCCCCTACGAGTGACGAACAGGAACTGGTACAAGGCGTTGTCGTCGTGTCCCTTCGGAACGTCGAGGTCGTAGTGGAACTTCCCCGACTGGAAGTACTGCTGGAGAGCCAGCGCCTTCCCGAAAGGCGTCTGGTTGTGCCTGACCACGTTCTTGGCCTCAGTTATTATCCGCGGGGGGACGTTGTCGGGGAGCTTGGTGTCCTGGACGGTTTGCGGGCCATGCGGTACCGCCGCGAGTGCACCGAGGTCGTCGACATTGAAGTGAGGCACCTCCGAGACGACCCGGTAGCTCAGATGCTCCGGCGTGCCGTTCGACGGGATGATCGACGAGGACCCTCCGTTGTACCCGACCACCAGGGGACCGTTCCGCAGACCCACCGGCTGATAGGCAGCCGGGAGCCAGACGTCGTCCAGTCCCGAGATGGTGAAAGTCTGAGTCACGCTCTGGGCGTGGGCCAGAGGGGGCGTGTTGACGTCCAGGTGCTGGGACGTCGGCTTGTAGGTCTCGTCCGAGGACCATACGGTCCCGTCGAAGTTGTCCAGGGAGGTGAGACGCCAATAGGTCAGCAGCGGTGAAAAGACGTTGAACATCTCGATGCGAGACTGTTGAAGCTCTTTCGCTTGGAGGCTCACCAAGGGGCTTATGGTCGTTCGCTGATTGGGCGAGAGGCGGTTGAGGTTGTGCCAGTCGATCAGGGCCGCCGAACGCGCTCCCGGAATACCGGGCCCCACGAAGGATGCGAAGGTTATCGAAAGGGCGCTCAGGGAGGCTCCCGTCACCACCATGGCGGCGCGCGATCGCGCCTTCGCGGTCTTGGCCGGCGAGGAGAACCACGGTCCCCGACGGGAGCCGTCGAGCTCACGCAAGAGAACGAAGGACAAAAGGGCGCATGCGTAAGCCGCTACGGTCAACACCCTGCCGTCAGCCGTTCCAAGGGCCGCCGTGAACAGGAACAAGGCGAGAGTGGGGACGGCCGCTTCGAATGTCGCCCCAGCCCTGAACGCCAGCCAGTCGGCGATCGTGCCGGCGAGCCCGACCGCGAATACCGACACGATCAGGAACCCGTGGGTGGCCGGAGCAGGGGCTCTCACCATCTGGAAGTCGCTCCCGGCCCGCGCGAGCTCCGACCCGAGGCTGCGGAACGTGCTCGCGACCGGGAGCCCGAAGGTGGTGGTCTGAGGGAGGACTGTCCAGATCGCCACCAGGCCCACGCATACCGCCGAGAGTGCAAAGGCCAGGGTGATGGGGATCGACAGGCGGCGCCAGGCGTAGGCCACAGCGTGGGCTGTGACGGCTGCCACGAGAACCGGGCCGAGGTAGGAAGATCCTAGGAACAGCCGGCCCATGCTCGCCGCAGTGACCAGTGTCAGCAGCCCGAGGGCGAGGGTCGCCGCGGGGAAGGTGGCGTGGAGCGTCCCCGCCCCGCCCGTCCCGGCGAGTCTCTTCGGGCCGGCCAGCCGCGTCGATCTGTTCGCCGTGCGGGGGCTGCTCATCTGGTCGCTCCCGGATCTCTTTGAATCGCAGATCCCCACGAGGCGGCGAATGGCCGATCGGTGCTCACATGGATGGTCGTGATCCCTTTGGGAGCGGCGCTTGAACGGCGCGCCAGTCCCGACGTCCTCTCCATTACCACGGCGACCAGGATCGGGTACCGCACGCACAGCCCTGCGACCCGGTGAAGGTCGACTGCCGGTGCAGAGGAGGTCGTAAGCACCACGAGGGCACCGGTCCCGCCTCTCGTGGCCACCTTGCTCAGTGCTGTGACCAAGCTCCCCGCGGAGCTCGAGCGCGACTGGGCCAGTCGTTCTAGCATCAGGCTCCCGTGAGCGGAGGACACCCCAAACCCCGTGTCGATTCCCTCGGTGGTGACGACCCTCACGGGGTTGTGATGCCTTATGGAAGCCGCGGTGATGCTGGCTGCGGCGGATATCGCCTCCTCCAGCGACGTGTTGTCGTGCATAGGACGCCGCAAGTCGACGAGGACTGTCGTCCTGCCATCCCAAGGCATCTCCTCTTGGCGGATCATCAACTGACCCATGCGCGCCGTCGACGGCCAGTGAACCCTGCGGAGGTCGTCGCCGTCCTCGTAGGGGCGCAGCGCGCAGTAGTTCTCTCCCAGGCGCCCCAGGTAGGTGGGAGTATCCGATCCTGTGTCCGGATCTCCTCCTAACAGCCCTGGAAGTGCCGACACGCGCTGGACGCTCGGGTACACCGTGAGCTTGTCCGGCGCTACGGCGGCGGCGGTCTTCGCCGCCAAGCCGAGGGGGTCGCGGATCTGGACCCGGAAGGGACCGATCCGGTGCACCCCCCTGCGACGGGCCGGGACACGATAGGACGCTGCGGCCTCCGCAGCCGCCGGCAGGCCCGGGATGAAGAAGGAGTTCGTGCGGCTCTCGCACTCGACTCGATCGGTTGCGACCAGCACAGGAGATTTGCGCTTGCCTTCGTTTCGCACGCGTAGCTCCACCTTGCTGGCCGATCCGATGTGCACCTTGTCGGGCTGGAGCGTGCGATTGGCGGCCAGGTCCAATCGCGTGAGGTCGACGAGGAGAACCGAGAGCGCGACGAGCGCCTCAGCGCCGGCACCCAGCACGAAAAGCTCCTCCAGCCCCAGAACTCGCCCGAACAACAGGCAGGCGAGACCTCCGCAGGAGAGCAACCAACCCCGACGGGTAGGCACCGCCGCCTATTCCGGATCTGTGCGGCCCGTGGGTACGGGCACGCGCTCCAAGATGTCGTCCAAGGCGTCGGCGGAAGGTGTGCCGCCGAGCGCGGAGTCCGATGCCAGGCCGACCCTGTGCTCCAACACGGGGTGGGCCAGCACCTTGACGTCGTCGGGCAAGAGGTAGTCGCGACCCTGGCGACGCGGCCCAGGCCCTGGCGGCCCGGAGGAGGGCCAACGAGGCGCGGGGGGACATTCCCAGGGAGACCCGGGGATGAACTCTGGTCGCATCGGCAAGGTCGACGATGTAGGCCTTGAGGCTCGGTGCCACGTGGACGGAGTGCGCGTACTGGACCATCGTCAGCACGTCCTCTGCCGGGGCGACCGGTCCCAGATCGCCTATGGCGTCGCCCGAACCGTGTGTGTCGAGTATCTCTATCTCCGATCGCCGGTCGGGATATCCCATGTTGATGCGCATGAGGAAGCGGTCGAGCTCGCTCTCTGGCAGCGGATAGGTGCCCGCGTGCTCTATGGGATTTTGCGTGGCGATGACCATGAACGGTGCCGGCAGACGGTGGGTGGTCCTGTCCACTGTCACCTGTCGTTCCTCCATCGCTTCGAGGAGGGCTGACTGGGTCTTGGGCGAGGCTCGGTTGATCTCGTCTCCCAGCACGACGTTGGCGAAGATCCCCCCGGGGCGGAACTCAAAGCTCCCGGTGCCGGCGTTGAAAACATTCACCCCGGTCACATCCGAGGGGAGGAGGTCAGGTGTGAACTGGATGCGCTGCCACTGGCATTCGACAGAGGTGGCCATGGCCTTGGCCAGGCTGGTCTTGCCCACTCCGGGCACGTCCTCGATGAGCAAGTGGCCTCCCGCTATGAGACATACGAGCGCAAGCCTTATGGCATCGTCCTTGCCCTGGATCACGCTGCTCCACATTGGCGACGACGCTCTCGAAGCATCGAGCGAACTCCACACTGGTGGCGGTCGGGGCTGCAACTTGCCTTGCCAAAGTCTCACCTGCCGTGGGCACCGAGGGCGGGGTCGAGCCTACCCATCGTCGCCGGCGAGCCGGGTTCCGCCCCTAGCGTCGCGACAATGGAAGATTCCGAGATCCTGGACGATTCCGAGACGATGGACGATTCCGAGAGGTCGGTCACCCCCGTCACCTCCGAGCTGTGCGTGGCGGTCGACATAGGCGGGAGCAAGCTGGGGGCGGCGCTGGTGACAGCCCAAGGCCGGCTGCTTGGCGCCGCCTCTGCTCCCACTCCCGACGTCGGGGGCGCAGACCAGCTGTTCGAGGTGCTCTTGGGGCTGGTCGCCCCGATGGCGGCCCGGGCCGGAGGCCGGGCGCTCGTGTGCGGGGTTGGCTGCGGCGGGCCGATGGCGCCGGGAGGTGCGTCCGTGTCTCCCCTGAACATCATGGCTTGGTCCGACTTCCCCCTCCGGGACCGGCTGTCAGAGGCTCTGGGCCTTCCCACATACGTCGACAACGATGCCAAGGCTCTTGCTCTTGGAGAAGGCTGGAAAGGTGCCGCCGCCGCCAGCGTGAGTTTCATGGCGATGGTCGTGTCGACCGGAGTCGGAGGCGGGATCGTCCTGGATGGACGCCTGCTCGAGGGTAGATGCGGCAATGCCGGCCACATAGGCCACCTCGTGGTCGAGCCCGACGGGCGCCCGTGCTCGTGCGGCGGCCTCGGCTGCCTCGAGGCCGAGGCGTCGGGAGGGGCCATAGCCAGGGCGACGGGGAGGCCACCCGCGCTGGCCGGTCCGGAGGTGGTGGAGCGTAGCGGTCGCTTGGTGGGTAGGGCAGTGGCCGACGTCGCGAACCTGCTGGACCTGGATATTGCGGTCGTGGCGGGTTCGGTGGCCCTGGGATTCGGATCGCCGTTCTTCGAATCCGCCCGCAAAGAGATAGCCCTCCGGTCAAAGCTGGACTTCTCGAGGGGGACCAAGATCCTTCCCGCGGGGCTGGGGCACGACGGTCCGCTCGTGGGCGCCGCCGCGGTCGGCTGGCGTGGCCTGGGGCTGCTCGACCTCTACGGGGACTGAGGAGGACGCCCTCTACCAGGACTGAGGCGGGAGCAGCGCCTGGTTAGCATGGCCCGATGGACGTCCGGTACCCCCCCGAGGCCGAGGATTATAGGGAGAAAGTGCAGGCCTTCCTCGCCGAGCATCTGCCCGGAGGCTGGGAGGGGATTGGTGCCCTGGGTCCCGAGCAGGTCGCGAGCTTCACGTCCTCGTGGCGGCGCATCCTCGCGGAGAACGGCTTTCTGGCAGTGTCTTGGCCCCGTGAGTACGGGGGGTCGGGTCTGAGCGCGGCGGAACAGGTCGTCCTGGCCGAGGAGCTGACCAGGGCGGGCGTCCCCCAGGGCGCGCCCAACGATGTGTTCGGCATCCAAATGGTGGGCAACACGCTCCTCGAATGGGGCACCGAAGGACAACGAAGGAGGTTCCTCCCTCGAATCCTCTCGGGACAGGACAGGTGGTGCCAGGGATACTCGGAGCCCGACGCCGGCTCGGACCTGGCCAACTTGGCTTGCCGGGCCGTTCTGGACGGCGACGAGTGGTTGATCAACGGTCAAAAGGTCTGGACGTCCTTCGGTCACCTCGCCAACTGGATCTTCGTACTCTGCCGCACGGACCCTGATGCCCCCAAGCATCGGGGCATCACCTTCCTTCTCGTACCCATGGACCAGGAAGGGGTGGATGTGCGGCCCATAAAGATGATCTCGGGGGATTCGGAGTTCAACGAGGTCTTCTTCAGCGACGCTCGCACGCCAGCCGATCACGTTGTGGGTGAGGTGAACGGCGGGTGGGCCGTGGCGATGACCCTGCTCGGCTACGAGCGAGGCGAAGCGGCGGCCACATTCCCACTCCAGTTCCGAACAGAGTTGGACCGCTTGACAGAGCTGGCCCGGGAATGCCAAAACGTCTTCGATCCCCTGATCCGCCAGCGCCTCGCCTGGTGTTACTCGAAGGTGGAGATCATGCGTTTCCTTGGCTACCGGACGCTGACGAGGTATCTCCGGGGGGATCAGCCAGGGCCGGAGGCGTCGATCTTCAAGCTCTATTGGAGCGAGTACCACCGGCGGTCCACGGAGCTCGCCATCGACGTTCTCCAGATGAGCGGCTCAGCGCCCAGCGGTCGCGTTCCCTCGAGCTCCTTCCAAGCTGACGACCCCGGGGCGCCCAACTCCAGCGCCTCCTGGGCCACCACGTTCCTCACGGCTCGAGCCGCCACGATCTACGCCGGTACCTCCGAGATCCAACGGAACACCTTGGGCGAGCTCGTCCTGGGTCTACCCAAGGAGCCGAGATCGGACTCTGGACCATGGAGCAAGGTGTCCGTTCGTTGACCGCGCGTTGGAGGCTGCCAGCCGCCGCCGTCGCCGCGGTGGCGACGCGGCCGCGGTTGTGGCCCACAGTCGTGGGTCAGGCTCGAGCGCTCGCCGTCCCGCGCTGGTGGAGTCGCTGGCCTCCTCTGCCGCTGCCGGCCCGCGAGTACCTTGAGTTCCGCTTCGTCACTGCATACGGACTGTCGCAGGCGATTCCGAGGCCGCAAGACCTGGTCACCTATCTGGAATGGTGTAGGAGCGCTCGGAGCTGGTCGCGCTAGCCTGACCGGCGATGCCACTACCACCGGCGCCCGCCGCGCCGCTGCCACCACCGGCCGCCCCGCCCGTCGTCGAAGCGATTGCTCCTGGAGAAACCGGGTCCCGCGGGTGGGGTCGCATCACCAAAGGGGCTCGGGTCTCGAGCCGGGCGTTGGTCCTCAATGCGAGCTTCGAGGCGCTGTGCGTGGTGCCTTCGAGAAGGGCGCTGGTGTTGGTGCTCGATCGCCGGGCCGAACTGGTGCACGTGACAGATCGGGTCTTTCGTTCTGAGAGGCTGGCGCTCCCCGAGCCGTCGGTCGTCCGCCTGTGCCAGTACGTCAAGGTCCCCTACCAGGCGCGTGTCGCCCTCAACCGCAGGGCGGTGTTCGCCCGCGACGGTCACAGATGCCAGTACTGCGGGGCCACTGCCGAGAACATCGACCATGTCATCCCGAGGAGCAGGGGAGGCACACACACGTGGGACAACGTGGTGGCCGCCTGCCGGCCCTGCAACACACGGAAAGAGGACCGCCTGTTGCACGAGGTGGGGCTCACTCTCCGCAGCTCTCCCTCCCAGCCGCGCCAGAGGACCTGGTTCCTCGCGGCGAGCATGCGCGACGACTGGTTTCCGTACATCAGCACTTCGTCGCGCTCGGCCTGACCGGTCGGAGGGTCGTCCTGGCCTGGCCGGTTAGGGTCGCCGAAGGCAGCGCTTCTCACCTGCAGAGGACCCTCGAGGGCCTGCCACTCGAACGCTCGGTGGTGATGTGCCGGGTGACGCGACCTGCGGTTGTGCTGGGCAGCTCTCAACCGGAGTCTGACATCGACCATTCCCGAGCCGACGCGGCGGCGATCGAGGTGACGCGACGGCGCAGCGGCGGAGGCGCGGTGCTGACAGAGCCGGGTGGGCTCGTGTGGACGGAGGTGACGATACCGTCCGACGATCCACTCTGGGAGCGAGACGTCGGAAGGGCCCCCCTCTGGCTGGGGACAGCGTGGTCGAAGGCGCTCGGCGCCTCGGGAGTCAGCGGGTCCTCTGTTCACCAAGGGGCAATGCGACGAACTCATTGGTCCGCCAAGGTGTGCTTCGCCGGCACGGCCCCGGGAGAGGTGATTCTCCGCGATCGGAAGGTTGTGGGGATCTCACAGAGCAGGAGGCGAGGGGGCGCGCGTTTCGAATGTGCCGCACTGCTGGACTGGGAGCCGAAGCGCCTTTTGGACGTCTTGAACCTGGAGGGGTCCGGGTCACGCGCCGCGCTCGACGCCCTCTCCGACGTGGCCGTGGCGCTCGGCCCCCTGCTCGAAGCCGACCAGCTCCAGGCTTCACTGCTCGACCACCTGCCTTGAGCCGGGAAGCCTAGAGAGTAGAGATCACGTTCGCGCCGGGCTTCCGGCGTGACCGGCTCCTCCCGGTTCCGCACTGCTTGGGAGGTGATTCCCGTGTTCCAGGCTCCCTCGCCCTCGCCCGGTGGCTCATGTTGTTGACGTTGTGGAGGATAAGGGCTTAGAGTGGCGCGAAGTGGGGGGAAACCCAGGCGAAGGGGAGAGGCCCTGACCGACTCAGGGAGAGGCGTGGGAGCAAAGCTTGGCCAGGTTCTTCGGGAGGTACGAGCACTCGCTCGACACCAAAGGGCGGGTGATACTTCCGGCCAAGTTCCGGACCGCCTTCGAGCGCGGGGGCTACTTGACTCAGTATCGGGACGGGTGCTTGGCGCTATGGGCTCCCGCCGAGTTCGAGGAGCAGATGGCTCTCATGGAGGAAAGCGCCGGCAGGAGCCGCGAGGATCGGAACCTTGCGCGTGTCTGGGCATCGGGATCTCACGAGATCGACTTGGACCGCCAGGGGCGCATCGGAATTCCCGCGCACCTTCGGGAGTTCGCCCGGCTGGACGGGGACGTGCTGGTGAACGGAGCCATCAACCGGGTGGAGCTGTGGGACCCCCGAAGGTGGGAAGAACAAGTCAAGCCAAGCGAACGGCAGCTCACGGACGAAGAGCAACCCACAGAGGAGGACCAAGAAGAGACGACACCCTGACGAGACGCCGGCCGTGCCGGACCGGGGACCTACCGGACCGGTGGACCCGCGTGCTGCGGCCCATGCGCAGCCCCTCGACCTGCGCGGTGGAAGCCTCCTACTCCACCCACTTCCGCCCAGCCTTCGGGACCCCCCCCGAGAGCGCGGTCGAGGGGCCGCGGATGAGCCAGGCATTCGAGCACAAGCCGGTGATGGTCACCGAGGTGAGCAACCTTATGAGGGAAGCACCCCCGGGCGTGGTCGTCGACGCCACCGTCGGGTCGGGTGGTCACTCGGCAGCCATCCTCCGAGCCCATCCCCGGTTGCGGGTGCTCGCCATCGACCGCGACCCCCAGGCGGTGGCCACCGCACGGAGGAACCTCGCCGCATGGAGCGATCGCTGTGAGGTACACCACGCGCGCTTCGACAGGTTGGCGGAGCTGGTCGACGGCGGCTTGAGCGGAGTGCTGTTCGACCTCGGCGTCAGCTCCTCGCAGCTGGACCTGGCCGGGCGGGGCTTCTCCTACAGAGCCGACGGACCACTCGACATGCGCATGGACCCCACTGAGCCGCGCACGGCCAGCGACGTGGTGAACGGCTTGGGGGAGGAGGAGCTGGCGCGGCTCTTCCATGACAACGGGGAGGGCCGCTTCGCCAGCCGGATCGCACGGGCCGTCGTCAGGGCCCGCCCGGTAAGGAGCACCGGACAGCTCGCCCAGGTGGTCAGAGATGCCCTTCCCGCGGCCGCGAGACGAACCGGTGGCCATCCGGCGAGGCGGGTGTTCCAGGCGGTGCGGATCGAGGTCAACTCCGAGCTGGAGATCCTTGGAGGCGCCGTCGATGTCGCAGTCGAGCTCCTGGCACCAAGTGGAAGGTGCGTCGTCATCTCCTACCACTCCGGCGAGGACAGGCTGGTCAAGGACCGGTTCATCGAAGCGGCCAGCGGCGGCTGCACCTGCCCGCCCGGACTTCCTTGTGGGTGCGGCGCACAGCCGAAGGTCGTCCTCCTCAACCGAAGGGCGCGCAAGCCTTCTCCCACCGAGGTCGCCTCCAATCCGCGCGCCGACAGCGCCCGTCTGAGAGCTGTCGAGCGCTTGGGCCCACCGGCCCCGGCGGGGACGGGTTGATGTCTGTCCTCGAGAGGCCTGTTCCCGTCGAGAGGCCTGTTCACGTCGAG
Organism: uncultured Actinomycetes bacterium; assembly: GCA_963736925.1. GTDB lineage: Bacteria > Actinomycetota > Acidimicrobiia > Acidimicrobiales > CAVTQP01 > CAVTQP01. Next base: position 1,548,274 of record CAVTQP010000003.1, on the reverse strand, counting down.
AGGCCGGTAGCCCGAAGACCGGCCGCTGCCGGGGAGCCCCCCACACCGGCCACCAGGGAGGTCGCCTCGCCGGCCACCCCCGCCCGGCGCCAGCTTGGAGCGAGACGCAGTCTCACGGCCCAGGTCCGTCGCCGGCGCACGGGCTTGGCCCTCGTGGGGATGGCCCTCCTGATCGGAGCGGGGTTGTTCGGGGTGGTAGCCACCCACGTGGTGCTGACCCAGAACCAGTTCAAGCTTCAGACCTTGCAGGGGCGGGTGGCGCTGGCTCAAAGCAGGGAAGCTCGGCTTCGCCTGAAGGTTGCCGAGCTCGAATCCCCCGGCCGCATCGTCTCCACGGCCGAGCAGAGGCTCAAGATGGTCCAGGCCGGCAATGTCGTCTACCTGCCTTCAGTTCTCCCCAGGGAGAGTGGCTCCAAGCCCTCCGCTGGCGGCGCGGGAGGATCCTCCCCTCCGGGACCCTCCCGCGCCGTCCGGTCAGCGGCCGCCAAGGCTTCGGGCCAGGCGGGCCGGTGACCCTCGAATTACTGCGAAGCCCTCGTTCCAGCAAGCCTCGGCTCACTCGCGGCGGGAGACTGTCGTCGCGCCGTGTTGTGGCCATGGTCCTCGTCATGGGGCTCGTGTTCGGCGTCGTGGCGTCGCGCTTGGCTTACGTTCAGGGCTTTGCCGCCGACCGGTATGCGGCGGTCGGTCAGCCCCAGCTCCTGCACACCGTGGCCCTCGAGCCATCACGTGGCACGATCTATGACCGTTCCGGTGGGGAGCTGGCAACGTCCATACCCCAGACGACGATCGTCGCGGATCCCCGCCTCGTGACCGATCCGGCCCGGGAGGCCGCCCAGCTTGCGCCAGTGCTGGGGATGGATGCGGCCGCATTGCAGCAGAAGCTCAGCGGCGAGGGGCAGTTCACCTACGTCGAACGGCAGGTGGACCCTGCCACGGCCAGCAGGGTAAGGGCGCTCAACCTTCCCGGACTCTCGTACATCAACGAGCCGAAGCGGTTCCTGGCCGATGGGACGCTGGCCCTGCCGGTGCTAGGAACCGTCGGCGTAGACGGGCAGGGCCTCAGCGGCCTCGAGTACCAGTACGACAAGGTTCTGGCGGGCAAGCCCGGAAGCGTTGTGCTCGAGCGTGACCCGAACGGTGCCGACATTCCCGGCGGCGTACGCAGCACCAATCCGGCAGAGCCGGGCCGGGATTTCGTGCTCACGCTCGATCAAGCGGTGCAGTACCAGACCGAGCAGGCCCTGGCCCAGGAGATCAGCCAATCCAGAGCTCGGGGGGGCAGCGCCGTGGTGATGGACTCGCGCACAGGCGAGATCCTGGCAATGGTCAACCTTGTGGCCGCTGGTGGGAGCGCCCCGCCCCAGGCGGCTCCCTCCAACACGGCGCTGACGAGCGTGTTCGAGCCGGGCTCGGTGATGAAGAGCTTCACGATCGCCGGGGCCCTGGAGGACCATCTGATCAATCCGTCTGTGAGATTCAGCGTTCCTGATTCGGTCAACGTCGGCGGATCGGTCTTCCACGACGCCGAGTCACACCCCACCGAGTCCCTTTCGGTGACCGACATCCTGGCCCAGTCGTCGAACGTCGGCACGATCGCAATCGCCAGAGCCCTGGGCTCGAGCCGGGTCAGCTACTACTTGCACGACTTCGGCTTCGGTCGCGGTACAGGCTTGAACTTCCCCGGCGAGTCCCCAGGACTGCTGACAGACCCGTCGAAGTGGTCGGGTACAGCCATTGCAGCGGTGCCCATCGGTCAGGACGAGGCGGTGACCACGCTCCAGATGCTCGACGCGTACAACGCCATCGCCAACGGCGGCATGGTGGTGCCGCCACGACTGGTCAAGGCGACCGTAGGTCCCAACGGCACCCCGCATCCGGTCGGGGACTCGGTGGGTCACCGGATCATCTCGTCGGGTACGGCACAAGAGCTGACCAACATGCTCGAACAGGTCGTGCAGTCTCCAGCTGGTACTGGGACCAGCGCCGTGATACCCGGCTACACGGTGGCCGGAAAGACCGGAACGGCGCAGAAGCCTCTCGCCAACGGGCGCGGATACCAGCCCGGTGCTTACATGGCAAGCTTCGTGGGCTTCGTGCCGGCCCAGAGCCCCGCTCTAACGATTGCCGTGGTGCTGGACCAGCCGACCCCCATATTCGGAGGAGCCGTAGCCGCCCCCGTGTTCGCCAAGATCGCCCAGTACGGCCTGCGCCAGCTTGACATCCCGCCTCCGGGCACCCCCGCCGCCGCGGCCACTCCCCAAGGCGGCGCCGAGGGTGCCAAGTCGCCGGCGCGGTTCACGGATTAGCTGCGGCTGGTCAGCGTGCGACTCGACCGGCTGCTCGACCTGGTCCCCTCGGTGGAGGTGCTGGAGAGCCACGGCGACCTCTCTGCTACTGAGGTGGGCTCGATCGCCCTCGACAGCAGAGAGGTGATTCATGGTGCCTTGTTCTGCGCGGTCCCGGGCACAGAGCACGACGGACACGACTTCGCGATCGAGGCGGTCGCCTCAGGTGCCACGGCCGTCCTCTGCGAACGGCTTCTCCCAATCGACATCGGCCAGGTCCGTGTGCGCGCCGGGTCGATCCGCCAGGCGATGGCTCAGCTCTCGGCTGCCCTGCACGGCTTTCCGGCGAGGTCGATGCAGGTCCTTGGTGTCACAGGTACCAACGGCAAGACAACGGTCACCCACATGCTGGAGTCGGTCCTCGAGTCGAACGGCTGGTCCACCGGTGTGGTTGGCACCCTGGGCGGACCGCGCACGACACCCGAGGCGCCCGAGCTGCAGGCAATGCTGGCCGGGTTCCTGGCAGAGGGACGCAGGTCTGTCGCGATGGAGGTTTCCTCGCATGCCCTGGCGCAGCATCGCGTGGACGGAATCCGGTTCTCTGTCGTCTCGTTCACCAACCTGAGCCAAGACCACCTCGACTTCCATGGCACCATGGAGGCCTACTTCGAGGCAAAGGCCCAGTTGTTCTCCCCTGTGACAGCCGACCGAGGGGTCATCGACTCCGACGACCGATGGGGTCGCCGCCTGATCGGGACCGCGCGCATCCCTGTCGCGACCACCTCGCTTGCTGATGCCGGTCAGCTCGAGGTCGGGATCACCTCCTCGCGCTTCCAATGGCGTGGCCGCCGGGTGAACTTGGCGATGGGCGGCCGGTTCAACGTGAGGAACGCCCTGATCGCGGCGACCATGGCCGAGCAGCTCGGTATCGAGGCCCGGGTGGTGGCACGGGGCTTGTCGAGCATGGCGCAGGTCAGCGGGCGCATGGAACCCGTGAGTGCCGGGCAGCCGTTCACGATCATCGTCGACTATGCCCACACCCCTGCCGGCTTGGAGCAGGTGCTCGAGGAGTCACGGCGGGCCTCCACCGCTCGCGTGATAGTGGTCTTCGGCTGCGGTGGTGACCGGGACAGGGCAAAGAGGCCGAAGATGGGTGCGGTGGCCGCCCGTATGGCAGACGTGGTGGTCCTGACGTCCGACAATCCACGTGGTGAAGATCCACGCACCATCATGGCCGAGGTCAAGGCCGGCGTCGGGCGGCCGGAGAGGCTTGTCGAGGAGCCAGACCGTGCGACCGCCATCGCACTCGCCCTCGGCGAGGGGGCGCCCGGGGACGTGGTCGTGGTTGCGGGCAAGGGTCACGAGAGCAGCCAGCAGCTGAAGGACCGCACCATCGTCTTCGACGACAGGGAAGTCGTGAGATCCGCTGTTGCGCGGCTGGGAGCGGGTCGTTGATATCGATATTCGTCGCCGGAGGAGTGGCCATGCTGGCTTCCTCCTTCGGTACTCACTTTCTCATCCGGTGGTTGAGCAGGAAGGGGATCGGCCAGCCCATTCGAGAGGACGGCCCGCGAGGGCACGTCACCAAGGCCGGGACCCCGACGATGGGGGGCGTGGCGATCGTCGTGGCGGGTCTTGCCGGTTACCTGATCGGCCATGCACGGATCGGGGCTGAGTTCACCAGCTCGGGGCTGCTGGTCATGGGGGTGATCTTGGGCGCGGGCCTGGTCGGGCTGGCGGACGACTGGATCAAGGTGCGGACACGGCGCAACCTCGGGCTCAACAAGCGCACGAAGTTCGGAGGCCAACTACTCGTCGCGCTGGGCTTTGCCTTGCTCGCCTACCACGCGGCGGGCGCAAGCACAGAGCTGTCGTTCACGCGTTACGACTCAATTGGAATCGATCTCGGCGCCGTCGGCTGGGTGGTCTGGGCCATGGTGTTGATCGTCGGCTTCTCGAACGCGGTCAACCTGACCGACGGTCTGGACGGGCTCGCCGCGGGATCCTCGACCTTTTCCTTCGCCACTCTGGCGGTCATGGGCTACTGGGTCTTCCGCCACCCGGCCATCTACCACGTGGACCACGGCCTGGACCTGGCCCTGGCGGCCGTGGCCATGACCGGTGCATGCGCGGGCTTCCTTTGGTGGAACGCCGCGCCTGCGCGAATCATCATGGGGGACACAGGCTCTCTCGCGATCGGTGCGGGCATGGCCGCGTTGTGCCTGCTCATGAACCTCCAGCTCCTGCTCCCGATCATCGGTGGCCTCTTCGTCATCGTGACTCTCTCGGTGGTGGTCCAAGTCGCCAGCTTTCACCTTTTCCACCGGCGAGTGTTCAAGATGGCCCCGCTCCACCATCACTTCGAGCTGATGGGATGGCCTGAGACAACGGTGATAGTGCGCTTCTGGATCCTGGCAGGCCTTTGCACGTCGCTTGCGCTGGGCATCTTCTATGCCGACTTCATCTCACTCGGGTTGGTGAGCTGACTTGGGATCTCGATCGGGGGAGCTGTTGGTGATGGGATTCGCCTCCACGGGCCAGGCCGTGTCAAAAGCGATGATCGCTCGTGGATTTCACGTGGTGGTCGTGGACGACCGACCGCGACCCGACTTTCAGGCCCGTGCGGAGAAACTGGGGGTCGAGGCCGTGGGGTCACCCCACCCGGCGAACCTGGCCAAGCTGGTCAGTCGCGCCGAGCTGGTGGTGGCGAGCCCGGGTGTCCCCATCGGTCACCCCGTCTTCTCTCTCGGTCGTCCGGTGGTGAGCGAGATCGAGCTCGCCTGGAGGCTGTCGAACGTTCCCGTGATCGCGGTGACGGGGACCAACGGAAAGACAACGGTTACGACGCTCGTGGCGGACATGCTCAAGGCATCGGGTTCAAGGGCGGTTGCAGCAGGCAACATCGGCCTACCTATGATCGAGGCGGTCGACTTTGGCGAGATCGTCGTGGTGGAGGTCTCCTCCTTCCAGCTGGCTCTCACGTCGGGTTTCCGGCCGGCGGTCGCCGTTTGGCTGAACGTGGCCGAAGACCACCTGGACTGGCACGGCTCGTTCGGCCACTACGTGGCTTCGAAGGAGCGCATCTGGGCGAACCAGCGCTCGTCGGACGTGGCCGTTCTCAACGCCGAGGACGACGTCGTGATGGCAAGGTCTCGACACGCGCCCTCTCGTGTCGTCACCTTCGGGCTGGAGAGGGGCGACTTCCGAGTCGTCGAAGACCGCCTTCTCACTCCGAGAGACGAGGTCCTTGCCTGGCTTGGCGAGCTACCCAGATCGTTCCCCCACGACCAGGCGAACGCACTGGCGGCTTGCGCTGCTTCGCTTGCGGCCGGAGGGAGTCTGAGCGGCTGCCGCGAGACCTTGCAGCGATTCATCGGACTGCCCCATCGCCTCGAGCTGGTGGGGGATGCGGCGGGCGTCCGTTACTACGACGACTCGAAGTCGACGACGCCGGCATCCGTGCTGGCGGCCGTCTCGGGATTCGACTCCCTCGTTCTCATAGCAGGCGGGAGGAACAAGGGTCTGCGACTCGACGCACTCACGCGCGAGGTCGGACGGATGCGCGCCGTGGTGGCGATAGGGGAGGCGGCTCGTGAGTTGGAGGAAGCCCTTGGAGCTGTCTGCCCGGTGTTGAGGGCCGCCTCCATGGACGAGGCGGTGAGGGCCGCAACATGCCTGACGGAGAAGGGGGACGCCGTGCTGCTCTCTCCGGGCTGCTCGTCATTCGACTGGTATCGCTCCTACGCCGAGAGGGGCGACGACTTCCAGAGGTCGTTGCGCCGCAACGGCGTCCCGGCGGTGGCCACATGAACCTGCGCCCTCCTTCGGGCCGGCGGCTCTCGCCTTCGCGCCGGCGCCCACCGAACAAGGAGACTCGCCCTGGGCAGGTCGGCCGCCCGAGGGACCCCAGGAGAGCGCGGCTCCCCTGGCGCGTGGACGGACGGCGCCTCGTCCGGCGAGGTCGGGCCGCGACCCGCACCAACTTGGTGCGCTTGGATGCGGCCGGCCGCCAGCAGCTGGATAACGTCGTCGGCGAGAGCCCGGACGGGCAAGCCTCCGGGAAGGCCACCGCCCCTGCCTACCGGCCGTCCAACTTCTTGCTGCTGGCCACGCTGGTAGTGGTCCTGAACGTCATCGGACTCGTCATGGTCCTGTCGGCATCGTCGGTCGAGGCGCTTCGCCAGTACGGCTCGGCATGGATGTTCTTCGAGCGGCAGCTCATGTGGGTGGCTATCGGGGGGGTGGTGCTCCTGGGAGCGGCCCGCGTCGACTACAGGGCCTTCCGCAAGTTGAGCGTGCCGCTCTTGTCCTTGAGCTTGCTGTTGTTGCTGGCCGTACTGGTGCCCAAGATCGGTGTGCAGGTCTCCGGATCGAGCCGCTGGGTGGGTTTCGGAGAGTTCCGCCTCCAACCCTCGGAGCTCATGAAGTTTGCGATGGTGCTCTTCGGAGCCGAGGTGCTGTCACGAAGATGCGAGCGTTTCGATTGGCCTGATGTGGTGCGGCCCGTGGCCATCGTCTTCGCGGTCGCGGCCATCTTGATCATGAAGCAGCCTGACATGGGGACGACGCTGATCCTGGCCTGCACAGGGCTCGCAATGCTCTTCGCAGTGGGGACGCCGATCCGCCGGATGTGCGGCCTCTTGGGTCTGCTCGCTGCGGGAGGTCTGCTGCTCGGGGTGGCCGAGCCTTACCGGCGGGCTCGCCTGCTCAGCTTCATCAATCCCTTCGCTCACGCTTCAGGGTCGGGATATCAGGTGGTCCAGTCCCTGGTGGGCCTGGGGCGCGGCCATCTGATAGGCGTGGGCCTTGGAGCCAGCAGAGCCAAGTGGGGGTTCTTGCCAAACGCCCACACCGATTTCATCTTCGCCATCATCGGCGAGGAGCTGGGGCTCATCGGAAGCCTCTTGGTGGTGGGCCTCTTCGCGGCACTCGCGTTCCTCGGCGTCCGGGTGGCAGTTCGTGCGCCGGACCGCTTCGGTGGGCTGCTGGCCATCGGGATCACATGCTGGATCGTGAGCCAGGCGGTGATCAACATCGGTGCGGTGATCGGCATTCTCCCCGTCACCGGAGTGCCGCTGCCGTTCGTCTCTTATGGAGGCTCGTCTCTCGTGATAGTGATGGCAGCCGCAGGCGTTCTTCTCAACATTGCATCCCAGGACAGGCGGGCGCCCGCTGCCGAGGCGCGAGGCGACGCGACACGTGACGCAAGGACGACCCAGGAGGAGCCGCCGGCACGCAGGGCCGGCACGCTTCGGGTCACCAGGCTCCCCGGGACCAAGCCGGGAGGCGCGAGACGCGCCGGCCTGAGCGCCAGAGGATGATGGGACGGGTCCATGCGATCGTGACCGGCGGTGGTACGGCGGGGCACGTGCAGCCGGCGCTCGCCATAGCCGAAGCCCTTGTCGAGCGGGGCCATGCGAGGTCCAGCATCCTGTTCGTCGGATCTCGCCGGGGCTTGGAGACCGAGTTGGTCCCCCCGTCGGGCTTCGGTCTCGAGGTGCTTCCCGGCAGGGGGCTGGTGCGGCGGATGAGCGTCTCCAACGTGGCTGCCGCGGGCGGTTTGCTGGTGGCCTTCCTCCGTTCGCTTTGGCTGCTCGCTCGGTTGCGTCCACGCGTGGTGGTGTCCGTGGGCGGGTACGCCGGGCTGCCCTGCGCCATGGCGGCGGCGCTCTGGAGGATTCCCTTGGTGCTGGCGAACGCCGACGCGGTTCCGGGTGCGTCCAACCGCTTGGCGGGACGTTTTGCCCGGCTCAGCGCCGTTGCCTTCGAGGGGACCAAGCTCCCCCGCGCCGTCGTGACCGGAACCCCGGTACGACCTCGGGTGGCGACGGTGTCGAGGGGCCGAGAGCGGCGTAACGGAGCGCGCCGCTCGCTCGGGATACCCGAAGGTCGGAAAGTCTTCGCCTGCTTCGGGGGGTCGTTGGGCTCCCGGCGGATCAACGTGGCCGTGCTGGACATGGTGTCGGCGTGGTCGTGCCGCTCGGACATCGCGGTGCGCCAGATCGTCGGGCGAAGGGACTGGGACGACGTGTGCCGCCTTGCCCCCCGGCTCGGACCCCGGGGGATACTCCACCAGCTGGTCGAGTACGAGGACGAGATGCCCGACGTGCTGGCCGCCGCCGACCTTGCCGTGTGCCGGGCGGGGGCCACGACGGTGGCCGAGCTTTCGGTCGTGGGGCTTCCGGCAATACTCGTCCCCCTGGCAGGCGCTCCCGGAGACCACCAGACCGCCAACGCCGAGGTGTTGGCGCGGGTCGGGGGCGCCGTGGTTCTCCCCGACCGGGAGTGCACGGGCTCGCGCCTGGTCCGGGAGGTGGAAGCGCTGCTCGCCCGCCCGGAAAGGCTCGAGAGCATGGGCGAGCGAGTGTCAGCCCTGGGCAGGCCCGACGCGGCTCGCGTGGTGGCGGGGCTCGTCGACGACCAGGCTGCCTCACGGAGGAGGCGATGAGCCCGCCCGCCCGGGTCGACCTGTCCAAGCCCGTCCGTATCCACGTGGTAGGAGTGGGCGGTGCGGGGATGAGTGCCATCGCCACCGCCCTGGCCGGCATGGGGCACACGGTCACGGGAAGCGACCTCAAGGAGTCGCCGGTCCTCGAGAGGCTCCGCGCGGCCGGAGTGGGACTGTCCCTCGGTCACGACGAGGGTCAAGTGGCCGGCGCCGACGCGGTCACCTACTCCACCGCGGTGCCGCCTGACAACCTGGAGGTCCGGGCCGCCAGGGAGAGGGGCATCAGGGTGCTCACGAGGGCGCAGACGCTGGCGTCCATCGCGGCGACCCGAAGGTCTGTCGCCGTGGCCGGCACCCACGGCAAGACGACGACGGCCTCGATGCTGGCTCTGGTCCTTGTAGAGGCGGGTGTGCACCCGTCGTACATAGTCGGCGGAGAACTGAACGAGACCGGTACCGGAGCGGTGTGGGACAGGGGCGAGTGGCTGGTCGTCGAAGCCGACGAGAGTGACGCGAGCTTCCTCGAGCTGCGACCTGAGATGGCGGTGGTGACCAACCTCGAGCCGGACCATCTGGAGTGGTATGGCTCGTTCGAGGCGCTGGAACGGGCCTTTGCCGAGTTCTTGGCGAGGTGTTCGGGGGCCAGGCTCGCCTGCTCCGACTACCCGTCGTCGCTCGCCCTGGCAGAGAAGTTCGGTGCGGGCACCTTCGGTACGGTCAAGGGCTCCACCTACCGTGTGACACGCACTACGGCCAGCAGGACCGGCATCGGTTTTGACCTGAGGGGGCCCGAGGGGCGCCTGGGCCGGGTGAACCTTCCTGTTCCCGGGCGCTACAACGCCCTGAACGCCGGGGCCGCCCTGGCCGCCGCGTTGACGATCGGTTGCGACTTCGAGACCGGCGTGCGGGCTCTCTCCCGCTTTGGCGGCGTTGCCCGGCGCTTCGAGTTCCGCGGCGAGTTCAGAGGGGTCACCTTCGTCGACGACTATGCCCACCTGCCCACCGAGGTGGCCCAGATGGTCGCGGCGGCCTCTGACGGTGGCTGGAGCCGCGTCGTGTGCGTCTTCCAGCCCCACCGCTACTCGAGAACCGCAGCTTTGTGGGCCGACTTCGCCCACGCCTTCGACGGGGCAGATGTCGTGGTGCTCACCGACGTGTACCCGGCCGGGGAGCCCCCTCGCCCCGGTGTCTCGGGAGCGCTGGTACAGCGGGCCGTCGGCAGCGCCAACCCGAACCTCGAGGTGCACTACCTGCCTACCCGCCAGGAGCTCGTCGAGCGGGTCCCAGGCATGCTTCGCTCCGGGGACGTATGCCTGACCCTGGGGGCCGGTGACCTCACCTCGCTGCCCGACGAGCTGATGAGGCAGTCGTGAGGTGTGCGACCGTGGACCAGGCTGCACGCGCGCTCGGGCCGTTGGTTCGGCGTGACGTGGACTTGGGGGCCTTGACCACGTACCGCGTCGGCGGTCGCGCGGCACTCCTCTCCCGGCCGGACACCCGCTCCCAGCTCGCGAGGATCTCTGCCGCCGTGGCAGACACAGGGGTCGAGGTGCTCGTGGTGGGGAAGGGGTCCAACCTCCTGGTTGCCGACGCGGGCTTTCCAGGGCTCGTCGTCGCGCTGGGCGAGGGTTTCGCGGGCATCGAGGTGGCAGGCCGCTCGGTGACCGCGGGAGGTGCTGCCAGCTATCCGGTGCTGGCCAGGCGATGCGCGGCGGCCGGCTTGACGGGGGCCGAGTGGGCGGTGGGGGTGCCGGGCTCGGTTGGGGGCGCGGTGAGGATGAACGCCGGGGGACACGGCTCGGAGACCAGCCAGGTGTTGAGCTCGTGCACCTGTTTCGACCTGAGGACGGGGGGAGTGGCGCGCAGGGCGGTGGAGACCCTGGAGTACTCCTACCGCCACTCCAACGTGGGGAGCCACGAGGTGGTCCTCTCGGCTGACTTCGCCTTGGAGGACGGAGATCGAAGCGCTTCGGAGGACGCCCTGGGGGAGGTGGTCCGCTGGCGACGCGCCAACCAGCCCGGCGGCCAGAACGCCGGGTCGGTGTTCACCAATCCGCCCGCCGACTCTGCCGGGCGTCTGGTCGAGGAGGCGGGGCTGAAGGGATTCCGGATCGGCTCGGCGTCTGTCTCGCCCAAGCACGCCAACTTCATTCAAGCGGACAACGGCGGCTCGGCGGACGACGTCAGGTCTCTGCTGGAGGAGGTCCGGCGACTCGTGGGCGAGCAGACCGGCGTGTGGCTGGAAACCGAGGTCAGGTTGGTCGGGTTCGTTCACTAAAGATCAACTAGAGGATCAATGCGATGCCTGAGATGGTCCAGATCTCGATAGACCCGCGGATAAGGGATCGTCGGGTGGCGGTGTCTAGGCGGCAGGGGAGGCGGCGCCTCATCGCCCTTGGCTCCGCGGCGGCTGTCTTCGTCAGCGTGGGGTGGTTGGCCGGTGTCTGGCACCCACCGCTCTCCCGTGCGAAGACCGTCCACGCCGGCGCGCAGGAGCGCTCGCCCGTAGGACAGGTGCTGGGCGGCGAGCGGTGGGCTCTGGTCGACGCCGGTGGCCGGGTCCTCGCCCGGGCGGCACTTCCTTGGCCGACCCTGCCCGTTCTGAAGGTCACGGGAGATCCAGGACCGCAAGGATCGACTCTCGGGCGGTCGTGGCGTGGCGTGCTCGACGCGGCATGGGCCCTCGAGGGATGGACGGGAGGCCGGGCAACGGCCGTGACCCTGGTGAACGGTCAAGGGCTGGAGCTGGCATTGCAATCCGCTGGGATGGTGGTGCTCGGTGACGACCAGCAGCTCCCCGAGAAGCTCGCCACACTGAGCACGGTGCTCGCCCAGGTCGACACGAGGGGAGTGACCCGGATAGACGTGCGAGTTCCGGCCGTTGCGGCCTTGACCCGTGGATAGGCGGGCCATATAGTTTCGACCATCTCAAGAGGTTGACATAACTATAAGCGTACAGTTGAACGTTAGGCTGGATGGTCGGGATGGGGGAAAGTCCAGGCCAAGGCGTTTGTGACCGTGTCGGGGGGAGGGTCGTCACTCTGTCAGCCGGGCACCGTGCGCAGCGCCTCAGCCGCCTTCGACGACGACGATTTGGAGAAGAGCCATGGCCCGCCCCGCGCGCAACTACTCCGCTCAGAACTACATCGCTGTGATCAAGGTGGTGGGCATAGGCGGAGGAGGAGTCAACGCGATCAACCGGATGATCGACGCGGAGCTGAAGGGGGTCGAGTTCATCGGGGTGAACACCGACGCCCAGGCCCTGTTGATCAGCGATGCCGACGTGAAGCTCGACATAGGTCGCCAGCTGACCAGAGGCTTGGGGGCGGGCAGCGACCCCGAGCTCGGCCGCCAGGCCGCCGAGGAGCACCTGGAGGAGGTAGAGGAGGTGCTGAAGGGGGCCGACATGGTCTTCATCACCGCCGGCAAGGGTGGGGGGACGGGCACCGGAGGGGCACCGGTCGTCGCCGAGGTCGCCAAGGGCCTCGGGGCCCTGACGATCGGTGTGGTCACCCGTCCCTTCTCCTTCGAGGGTAGGCGCCGGTCGGTGCAGGCCGAGGAGGGTATTCGCCGCCTGAAGGAGAAGGTCGACACGTTGATCGTCATCCCCAACGATCGGCTGCTGTCGGTGTCGAACGACAAGACGTCCATGGTGAACGCCTTCAAGATGGCCGACGAGGTGCTCCTCCAGGGGGTGCAGGGCATCACGGACCTCATCACGACGCCTGGGCTGATCAACACCGATTTTGCCGACGTCAAGATGATCATGCGCGACGCCGGCACCGCGATCATGGGGATAGGGTCCGCAACCGGCGAAGGACGCGCGGTCAACGCCGCCAGGGCCGCCATAACCAGCCCCCTGCTGGAGGCCTCCATCGAAGGGGCGCGCGGGATCCTTCTCAACATCGCGGGTGGAAGTGATCTAGGGCTGTTCGAGGTGAACGAAGCAGCCGAGATAATCCACGGAGTGGCTCATCCCGACGCGAACATCATCTTCGGAAGCGTCATAGACGATTCGATGGGGGAGGAGGTGAGGGTGACGGTGATCGCGGCCGGGTTCGAGCGTTGGGAGGACGTAGGGGAGCCGAGCGGCCTCGGGCTCACGGCGAGCGACATCTTCAACGTCGATGACGACGACCTCGACCTTGGCGAAGACGACTTCGACGTGCCTTCGTTCCTCAAGTAGGTAGGAGCAACACTGCTCCGATGGGCCCGGTGCGCCTGGGCGCCACGCCCGTCAAGGTGATCTGGACAGATCGCGCGCAGGGCGACATGTCGCCAACGGCTGCTCTGTCCGGCTCGCGACCGGCCTCGAGGGGCGCTCGGGCCACGCCGCAAAGTTGGGCGGGCGTGGTCGATCGCCCGTGGACCTGGGTGCGCCAGGTCCACGGGGGCGAGGTGGTCGAGGTGAGTTCTCCGGGAGGTAGCTGCGGCGAGAGAGGGGACGCCTTGGTGAGCGCCGCCGAGGGAGCATGCCTGGCGGTCTTCACGGCGGACTGCGCCCCGATCGCCCTGGCCAGCCCGGAAGGGGTCATCGGGGCCGTGCACGCCGGATGGCGGGGTCTTCTCTCCGAGGTGGTGGCCCACGCCGTCGAAGCCATGCGAGACGCCGGCGCGAGCCACGTCGAAGCCGGGCTCGGCCCTTGCATACACGCGGAATGCAACGAGTTCTCCTCGGGCGACCTCGACCTCGTGGCGAACAGATTCGGCTCCGAGGCCCGCTCGACCAACACCGCGCGCCGCCCGGCGCTAGATATCCCCGCAACCGTCCGCTTCGCCCTCGCCGAACTGGACGTACGACTCACGGTCGTCGAGAGGGCTTGCACCGGATGCGACGGTTCCTACTTCTCTCACAGGGCGCGGGGCGACACGGCACGCCAGGCGATGGCGGTCTGGGGCGAGCACTGAGCCAAGGGGTGGCCTCCCGCCTGGAGGAGGTGCGGGCCCGGATCGCCCGCGCCGGCGCCGAGGCCGATCGCGTGCGGATCGTGGGTGTGACCAAGGGTTTGGGGGAAGCCGAGGTCCGTGCCGCGTTGTCGGCCGGACTGCTCGACCTCGGGGAGAACTACGCGGGCGAGCTCCGAGGCAAAGCCGCCACGGCCCGTGCTGGCCGACTGCCGGTCCGATGGCATTACCTGGGGACCGTCCAGCGGAACAAGGTGCCGTCGCTCGTCCCGTTGGTGCATCTCTGGCAAGGCGTGTCGAGGTTGGAAGAGGGTGCCGCGATCGCGCGACGCGTGGCCGGCGCACGTGTCCTCGTGCAGGTCAGGCTCGAAGATCGACCCGGACGCAACGGATGTCACCCAGAGGAGGCGCCCGAGTTGGTACGGCGGTTGTCCGGGTTGGGCCTCGACGTGCAAGGCCTCATGGGAGTGGCGCCCACCGGAGGGCCCGAGGGGACCAGAGCGAGCTTTCGCGCCCTGGCCGCGCTCAGATCCGAGCTCGGGCTGGCGGAGCTGTCCATGGGCATGACCGATGACCTCGAGATCGCGGTCCAAGAAGGGGCGACGATCGTAAGGGTGGGTCGCGCCCTGTTCGGCGAGCGTCCCACCGTTGGCGGTCTGGAGCAATAAGCTGGCGCTATGGAGGTCTTGTGATGGCGTCGTTCGTCCACCGAGCCTTTGTGTACCTGGGTCTGGTCGACGATGAGATCGACGACTACGAGATCCAACAGGACCCTGACGTCGAGGCGCGTCCGTCCATTCGCAACCTCGGTCCTCCGAGCGCCCCGACTGCGGTCGTGAGCGGTCCGGGTCCCGCAAGCGAGCCCGAGGCCCCCCAGAGCGGGGTGCGAACCCTGACGCGCGAAGAGCAGCACACCTCAGGTGTCACCATGGTCACCCCCAAGCCGGCCGTGGTGCGGCCCATCAGCCCGGAGCGGAGCGCGAAGGTCCACGTTGTCGCGCCCACCCAGTTCGCCGACGCGCAGGAGATCGGTGATCGCCTCAAGGCGAGCCAGCCGGTGATCGTGAACCTCCAGGCAGCGGATCGCGAGCTGGGCAGGAGGATGATCGACTTCTGCAGCGGGGTCACCTACGCCCTGGCCGGCACGATGGAGAAGGTCGCCGACCAGGTTTTCCTGCTGACCCCCTCTAATGTGGAGGTGTCAGAGGAGGAGAGACAGCGCCTCCAGGAGCGAGGCCTGTACAGGTCCTAGAGATGAGGAGACCGTGGGTCGCGTAGTGCATGACCTGTTGATCGCTTACGCCGCGGTCATCTTCGTCCGAGTGGTGCTGAGCTGGTTCCCGATCGAGCCCGGCTCGCCGCTACTTGCGGTGGTGAGGGTTCTCAACGCCCTCACCGAGCCCGTGCTCGGGCCCCTGCGGCGCCTCCTGCCCGCCCCTAGAGCAGGGGCCATGGCCCTGGACCTATCACCGCTTATCGCCATGTTGGTGCTCTATTTCGTGGCTTCGCGGATACCCACCTAGACACGGCCCTTGTCGGACCTGGACACGCCCGTTGTCGGGCACCGGAAAGAGATCCTTTGATGGAAGCGCCGGTGGCGCTACCATTTGCCGACATGGAGGTCACGGCGAGGACGCTTCGCGAAGTCGAGTTCCGTGAGAAGCTTCGCGGCTACAGCCAGGACGAGGTGGACGAGTTCCTCGAACGTGTCGCCGAGGGTGTGGAGCTGTTGCACGACAGGCTTCGTCAGGCGGCCGAGAAGGCCAACCGGGCCGAGCAACGAGCGAGCAGCGAACCCCATCGCGAGGCCACCGCCGACGATGACACGTTGCGGCGCACGCTCGTGCTGGCCCAGCGCACGGCCGACATGGCGATCAAGGAGGCCAACGAGCAGGCGGCGGAGATCCTTGCGAGCGCCCAGAACGAAGCCCGCGCGCTCATGGCCGACGCCGAGGAGACGGCCCGGCGAATAAGCACAGAGTCCTCACGCGAGGTCAAGGCGGAGCTCGGAAGGCTCGAGGAAGCCCGATCCCAGCTGCAGACCGACGTCGACGCTCTCGAGCAGCACTTCAACGAGGAGCGGACCCGGATCCACGAGGCCTTGGCGAGAGCGATTCACTGGCTGGAGGAGAACATCCCCTCGCCGGGATCACCGCCCTTGCTCCACTCGGTCAACGTCTCGTCGCTCACCTCCTCCTCGCTTTCCCTGGAGGCTGGCAGGGACCCCCTCGAGCCCGGTGCCTACGAGGGTCGCGACCTCGAGCCCCCGGTGGGTCGTCAACGGAGTCCGGAGCAACCACCCAGGGTCACCTTCGACGCGAGCAACGACTCCCGGTAACTGAGCAGGCGACGCCGTCAGTCGCTGTTCGAGGAGAGAGTGGCGCCGATCCCGATGGGGCGCCCGTCGGGTAACTGACGCCAAGCGAGGCTATCGCCGCTCGACCCGCTCCCATCGAGGTTGCACAGTGCCAGTTCAGTGGCAAGCGTCTGCTCCTTGACGTAGTCCCTGTGGGCGTCAAGGGCGGCGGCGACCTCATCGGGGAGGCCGAGGACCAGCCTTATGCGGTCTGACACGTGGAACCCGGAGCTTCGCCGCTCGGTCTGAACCAGACGCACCACGTCGCGGGCAAGCCCCTCATCGGTCAGGTCCGACGTCACCTCGAGGTCGAGGGTGACCACACCGCGGTCACCCGGGAGGGCCCGGGTGGATCGCTCGTCGAGGGGCCTCAGCCTCAGGTCGAACTCAGGAGCCTCGAGCTCGATGCCGGCAACCACGACCGAGCCCCCGCTCGACATCTGCCAGTCGCCGTTGCGCCCGGCAGCCAGCACCTTCTGGGTGTCCGGCCCGAGGCGGGGACCCAACACCGAAGGGTGGACCGCCAGGACCTCGTGGGCGACCCGGTCCACCTCCGGCGACAGCCTCACCGACTTGACGTTCACCTCGTCGGCGATCAGCTCTGTGAAGGGCTCGAGGACGGTCCAGTCCGGGGTGGCGATGAGGAGCGAGGCGAGGGGAAGCCTGGCCCTCAGCTTGTTGGCCTTGCGGATCGAGTGCGCTGCGGAGCACGCTTCTCGCGCGAGGTCCATGGCCGAGACCAGTCCCGGATCGGCTGGTAGCTCCTCGACGGAAGGCCACGGCGTCAGGTGGACGCTTCGGCGGCCCGTGAGCGGCCGGTAGACGGCCTCCGTGATCATCGGCAAGAGGGGAGCCGCCACCCTGCACACCGCTTCCAGCACGGTTGCAAGGGTGTCGTAGGCGTCGGCCTTGTCCTGATCGCTCCAGGAGGATCGGGGCCGCCAGAACCTGTTGCGGCTCCTCCGGATGTACCAGTTGTTGAGGGCGTCCAGATACGAGGCGATGGCGGAGCAGGCGCCCGCGAGGTCGTAGGCGTCCAGCCGGCGCGTGGCCTCCTCGACCAGCTCTGCTGTCTTGGCGAGGACATAGCGGTCCAGGACCCCGTTCGCGTCTGTGCGCCACCTCCCCTGGATCTGGTCGGTTGCCGAGTACAGCCTGAAGAAGTGCCAAGCGTTCCATATGGGATTGATCACCTGTCGGATCGCTTCGACCATCCCTTTGCGCTCTACTGCCAGGTCTGCCCCTCTCAACACCGGCGAGGAGAGGAAGAACCAGCGCATCGCATCGGCACCCCTGGTGGCGAAGACATCGAGCGGGTCCGGGTAGTTGCCGAGGCGCTTGGACAGCTTGCGTCCGTCATCACCCAGGACGATCCCGTGGGCGATGCAGGCCTTGAAGGGCGGGCAGTCGAACAAAGCCGTGGCCAGCACGTGAAGCGTGTAGAACCAGCCGCGCGTCTGACTCACGTACTCCACGATGAAGTCGGCCGGGAAGTGAGCCTCGAAGCGCTGGCGGTTCTCGAATGGATAGTGCAGCTGCGCGAACGGCATCGAGCCCGACTCGAACCAGCAGTCGAGGACGTCCTCGATCCTGCGCATGGTGGAGGCGCCGCTCGGATCGTCCGGGTTCGGGCGGGTCAGACGGTCGATGGCGGGTCGGTGCAGGTCGTCCGGGCGAACGCCGAAGTCGTGTTCCAGCTCATCCAGGCTCCCGTAGACGTCCACGCGTGGGAACCTCGGGTCGTCGCTCTTCCATACAGGGATGGGCGCCCCCCAGAAGCGGTTCCTGCTGACCGCCCAATCGCGCGCTCCCTCCAGCCACTTGCCGAAGGCTCCGTCGCGCACGTGTTCGGGGACCCAGGTGATCTGCTTGTTGAGCTCCACCATGCGGTCCTTGAAGGCGGTGACACGGATGAACCAGGAGCTGACCGCCCTGTAGATGAGGGGAGTGTCGGTGCGCCAGCAGTGCGGGTAGCTGTGCGTGTAGGTGCCTTCGGCCAAGAGCGAGCCCGACTTGCGCAAGTCCTCGACGATCTGGGAGTTGGCCTCGAAGACCTGCACCCCTGAGTAACGCGGCACCTCGTCCGTGAAGCGCCCCTGACTGTCCACCGGGCAGACGACCGCGATCCCCTCTGCCTCGCAAGCCCGCTGGTCGTCCTCGCCGAAGCCGGGGGCCAGGTGGACGATCCCGGTTCCCTCGTCGGTCGCAACGAAGTCCGCGCCCAGGACGCGGAAGGCACGAGGCTGCCCGGCGAAGAAGTCGAACAGGGGCCGGTAGGTCCGACCGACGAGGTCCGATCCTCTGACCGTTCCCACCACCGTGGCGTCGCCTAGGTGCTCGAGGTAGGGCTCGACCTGCGTCTCCCCCACGACATAGCGGTCGTCACCGGCCTCGAGCACCTCGTAGGTGATGTCGGGGCCCACGGCCAGCGCCAGGTTGGAGGGAAGCGTCCAGGGAGTGGTCGTCCAGACGAGGAAGCGCAGCGGTCCGCTTCCGGGGCCGGCGGCCTGAGGCGAGCTATCTGGGTCCACGTCGAAGGCGACCGTCACCGCCGGGTCCTCACGGGGCCGGTACGAGTCGTCCTGCCGGGTCTCGAAGTTGGACAGCGGCGTCTCGCATTCCCAGCAAAAGGGGAGGACTCGGTAACCCTCGTAGGCCAGCCCGTTCTCCCAGAGGCGCTTGAAGGCCCACATGACACTCTCCATGTAGGAGAGGTCCATGGTCTTGTACTCGTCCTCGAAGTCGACCCAGCGCGCCTGGCGGGTCACATAGGCTCTCCACTCGCCGGTCGTCCGTTGCACCAGGGCCCGGCAGTGGTCGTTGAAGCGGGCGATGCCGAACTCAGAGACCCCGGCCCGGTTCAACAGCCCCAGCTCGCGCTCGGCCTGCATCTCGGCCGGCAGCCCGTGGCAGTCCCAGCCGAACCTTCGCTCCACCCGCCGGCCCCTCATGGTCTGGTACCGGGGAACCGCGTCCTTCACGAACCCGGTCAGAAGATGGCCATAGTGTGGCGGGCCGTTGGCGAACGGCGGCCCGTCGTAGAAGACGTACTCGTTGGGGCCTGCCTCACGGGCTTCGACGGAGGCGCGAAACGTTCCGTCCTCTGCCCAGAAGTCCAGCACCGACTCCTCGAGCCTGGGATAGCTGGGCTGGCTCTCGGCGTCGGGGGCGACTGTCCTGTCGGGCATGGCTCTAGAGTATGCGGGAGCCGCTCCGGATCTATTCGACTTGGTGGGCGATTGAGGGATACGATCCCGCCCCCTTTGGCCCATCCAGTCCTTCCGGTGCAACCCGAGCAAGAGGGAGGGCCTTCCAAGAAGGCGCGCTAGAGATGCCCGTTTCGCCAGCGAGAAAGGCCAAGAAGTCGGGGACCGGCAAGGCCGGGAACGTTAACCGGAAGGGCGCGTCCTCTAAGGCGGCGAAGAAGAGCGGCGCGAACGCACCGACGAAAGCGGCCAAGCCGGCCAAGGCCCCGACCAAGACCGCTAGGTCGGTCGCGAAAGCCTCGGGTAAGAAGGCCGCGACCAAGCCTGCGAGGGCCGCCGGTGGCAAAGCCGCCAAGGGCAAGGTCCCGGCTAGGCCCGCCAGACCGAGCGGGAAGGCGAGCAAGCCCACCAAGGCAGCCAAGCCCGCGCCTCCGAAGACGGTCAAAGGGTCCAGGGCTGCCAGGACCGTTGCGAGGCCGGGCCACCCGGCGGCGAGAAAAGCCCCGATCAAGCCCCTGGACACTAGGTTCTTGGAGGAGCAGCGGGACCTCTTGGTCGAGGAGCGTGCGACGTATCTGGGCCAGGCGGAGGATCTCAAAGCGGAGGCGGACTCGCTGGTCCAGGAGATGGAGCCGGGCGACGTCCAGTTCGACGAGGAATCCGGGGAAGGTGGCACCGTCACCGTCGACAGGGAGAGGGACCTGGCCCTCTCGGCGCAGGCGATGGTGGCTGTCGAGGAGATCAACCACGCCATCGACAAGATCGATCTCGGCACCTACGGGGTATGCGAGAACTGCGGCGATGCGATACCGCGGGCAAGGTTGCGAGCCCTGCCCTACGCCCGCCTATGTGTCGCGTGCAAGAGCGGGGGACTGTCGCGTCGCTAAGGGACCCCATTCCGGCCGCCCGCGGCTCGCGTCGCCGCCTCCCGCTCGTATTGGTGACCGCAGCGGCTGTCGTAGGCGTCGACCAGCTGACCAAGACGCTGGCCGAGCACTACCTACGGTCGGGCCCGGTGCATCTCGTAGGCACGGTGGAGCTCAGCCTCAGCTACAACCCCGGGTTCGCGTTCAGCTTGGGCAGGGGGCTCGGGCCCGAGCTCGTTATCGTGGCCCTCGCGCTCATCGCCGTCCTTTTGGTCGTGGGCCGCACCGCCCCGACGACGGGGACGGCCGTGGCCGTGGGCCTGATCATGGGGGGCGCGGCGGGGAACCTCGTCGATCGACTCCTACGCTCCAACCGGGGCGCGGTCATAGACTTCATCGATCTTCGCTTCTGGCCGACCTTCAACGTCGCCGACTCCTGCATCGTCATCGGGGCGGTGGTGCTGGTCGTCCTGCTGGCGAGGCGGGCCTTGTGAGGGACGCCGACGCAAAGTGAGGACGACCATAAGCCCTACCCTGGCGGGGGAGAGGGTCGATCGGGTGTTGGCTCTGCTGGCGGAGCTGTCGCGGTCGGAAGCCGCGTCTCTGATCAGGGAGGGCCGTGTCCTCCTGGGGGGCCGTACGGTAACCACACCCAGCCGAAGGGTGGCCGAGAGCGACGTTCTCGAAGCGGCCTTGCAGGATCACGGCGTCCAGCGCCTACCGCAGCCCGACCCCGGCGTGAACGTGCCGATCATCTATTCCGACCGCGAGGTGATCGTCGTCGACAAGCCTCCGGGCCTCGTCGTCCATCCCGGCGCGGGCAATGCCTCGGGGACCATGGTCAACGGTCTCCTGGCTCTGTTCCCGGACCTGGCCTCCTCGATCCCAGGGGACCCGCGGCGCCCTGGCATCGTTCACCGGCTGGACAAGGGCACATCCGGGTTGCTCGTCGTGGCTCGTACCTCTACTGCGTTCGGAGAGCTCGTGAGCCAGGTGAAGGGCCGAACGGTGGAGCGCCGCTACCTCGCCCTTGTCCGCGGACACCTCGAGCGTCAAGGAGTGGTCGACGCACCGGTCGGTCGGTCGCCGAGGAGCCCGACGGCGATGGCGGTGGCTGCGGCGGGCAAGCCCGCGATCACCCGCTACATCCCGATTCGCCGGTACGCCCGGCCACATCCAGCCACGCTGGTCGAGTGCACGCTCGAGAGCGGACGCACCCACCAGATACGCGTGCATCTCGCTGCCATCGGCCATCCCGTGATGGGAGACGACCGCTACGCGAGTTCCCCGCGTATGCCTGCCAGGGTTGCGGCGCACCTTTTTGCACGCGCACGAGCTCCGCTTCGATCATCCCCGAAGCGGCTCGCGGGTCGAGTGGGAGTCGCCTCTTCCTCGCGACCTCGCCGAGATAATCGACAGTCTCGCCTAGCGTGGGGCGTGGCGGTTGAGCGATGTTGCCGTGGCGTGCTAGGCGGCGTGTAGAGCCTCGACCTTGGGGTTGGACGCCAGGCTCTCGAGCGCCTCCGCCTCCGCCCGGCGAACCCGGCGAACTCCGACGCCCAGGCGCTTGGCCACGTTCTCGAGCGAGGCAGGCTCCAGCCCTCCGAGGCCGAATCGAAGCGTCAGCACGTCGCGCTCGAGGGGCTCCAGAGCGTCGATCGCCCCATGGAGGTCTGCCAGGGCCAGACGCTCGTCGACCTCGGCCTCGAGCGGATCCTCGTCCGCCTCGACCATGTCCCCGAGGGTGGCGTCGCTGTCGTGGCCTACAGGCTGGTCGACGCTGGCAACGACCCGACCTGCCTGGCGGAGGTCGGCAACCTGGCTCACCGTCAGCCCGCAGGCCTCGGCGACCTCCTCCTCGGTTGGATCGTGACCGAGCTCGACCGCGAGCTCGCGGTCCATCTGCTCGACCCTGCGCGCGCGCTCGGCCGCTTCCATCGGAAGCCTGATGGTCTGTCCCTGGTTGTGGACGGCTCGCTGCAAGGCCTGCCGGATCCACCACGTCGCGTAGGTTGAGAAACGAAATCCCCGTTGCCAGTCGAACTTCTCCACCGCACGGATCAGCCCGAAGGTTCCCTCCTGGATCAAGTCGGCGAGGTCCACGCCGCGATCCTGATAGAGCCGCGCCCAGTGCACGACGAGCCGCAGGTTCGCCTCGATCATCTGCCGTCGGGCGCCTTGGTCGCCCTCGGCGACCGCCTTGGCGAGCTGGACCTGCTCGTCGGCGGTTAGCAAACGGTGCTTGCCGAGGTCGTCGAGGAACAGCCGGATCGTGTCCTTGGACAGGCCAGGCGGACCGGAGTCCCTTACCGCCTTCTTCGCCTGTGTCACCATTCGACCACTCCTCTGCCACCCGCCTTACCAGGCGCTTCAGCTTGTGAAACGCCCCATCGACGGTTCTCATTCCGCAACCACTTCGGGAACCACTTCGGGGTGCCTGATCGTACGCTCGGCATCCGACGTCATATCAGCATTTACCCATCCGACGGCGATCGGCACCTCGGTACCGCGGCCCGTGGTGGGAGGGTCTGGGGACCAGGGCCGGCTGGGGCGACCGCCTGCCAGGGTGGCATAAGGCCTGCCCCCCGTCCTCCCCGACCAGGGTCGCCAAAGGCCCGCCGTCCCGCCCCGCCGTCTTCAGGCGGGTGGAATCTCAGGCGGCGAGGCGCTCACGTGATGACGTCGTGCTCCCAGAGCTTGATCCCACCGAGGATCCCGGCAGTGTTGTCGACCATGGTCGCCTTCGGGCCGAGGTCGACGGTGAGCCGGCCTGCATTTCCTCCCCCCACGTAGAGGCGGTCGAAACACAAGAGGACATCGAGGTTGTCGAGGGCCTTGGCCACCCGCTTGCTCCATTGATTGTTCCCCACCTTCCGACGAGCCAGGTCGCCGATCTGCTGGTTATACGTCTCACCCTTGCGGAAGGGTTGGTGGGCGATCTCCAGGTGAGGAGCCAGCTTGCCCTCGAGGAACACTGCTGTCCCAAGTCCCGTGCCGAGAGTGATCACGAGTTCGAGCCCATCGCCTGAGATCACATCCATTCCTTGGAGGTCGGCGTCGTTGGCCAGCCTGGTGGGCTTGCCGAGCGAGCTCTCCAAGGCGCCGACGAGGTCGAAGCCATGCCACTCGGCGACGAGCCTGGGCGAGGCCTTGGTACCAGGCCCGTCGACCGTCGAGAGGTTGGGGGCTGTCAGCACTTTTCCGGCCCTGACCATGCCCGGGAACCCCACCGACACGCGCTCGTACCGTGGAACGTCCTTGGTCAGCTCCACCAGTGAGTCCACGAGTACCGACGGCGGACAGGGGTACGGGGTCCTGATCCGCACACGGTCGATGAGCATGGTGCCCTTCACGTCGAGCACCGATGCCTTGAGACCGGTGCCGCCGACATCGATCGCCAAGGTCGCCGGGCTCGAGACGGGGGAGGAGGCCGCTATGCCCGATGGCGCCGTTCGGACTGTGGGTGCGCAATCGCCCGAAGAAGATGACTGCCCGT
This sequence comes from uncultured Actinomycetes bacterium, assembly GCA_963736925.1. Classification (GTDB taxonomy): domain Bacteria; phylum Actinomycetota; class Acidimicrobiia; order Acidimicrobiales; family CAVTQP01; genus CAVTQP01. The sequence goes on along the minus strand of CAVTQP010000003.1, from coordinate 1,524,709 downwards.
AGTGCACGCTTGACCGCTCCGGGTCAGGGGCGGCCCCGGTGGCGTGCACCGGCCGGGTGGCGGCCGGCTCCTCCGGCTCCATGGTCGGGTCGGCTGACTCCCCGTTGGTGCGCGTGGTAGAAGCGGACGGGCCGCTCTGGCTCCAGTAGGCCCGCGTCATCAGCCAGACTCTATCCCCGTCGATACCGAAAGGATGAAGGACGGCGACAAGAACCCCAGGGGACCAGGCACCGCGAGACGCGCCGGGAGGGGTGAAGGGAGCCAGCCGAGTGGTGCTGGTGAGGCACGGCCAGACCGAGTGGAGTCGCTCGGGCCGGCATACGGGCCGCACCGACCTGCCCCTCACACCGGAGGGCCGGCGTGAAGCCGAGGAGCTGGGCAAGCGCCTCTCCGGGGTCAGTTTCGCCCGGGCTCTCACGAGTCCCCTGCGGCGTGCCCGGGAGACCTGCCGGCTGGCCGGCCTTTCGAGCGCCGTGGAGATTTGGGGTGAGCTCGTCGAATGGGACTACGGGGCATATGAAGGGCTCACCACCTCCCAGATACGCGCCACACGCCCCCGATGGCGGCTCTGGACCGACGGCGCTCCGGAGGGCGAGTCGCCCCCAGATGTCGGAAGGCGGGTAGACAGCGTCATCTCCTCGCTCCGGGACGGTGCGGGGCCGGCCGTGGTCTTCGCCCACGGGCACGTGCTTCGCGTGTTCGTCGCGCGGTTGGGTGGGCTTGGGCGCGACGGACGGGTCCCGCTTCGCCCTGGACACAGGGACATTGAGCGTCCTGGGTTACGAGCGAGACCTACCGGTGGTGTCCATATGGAACTCACCCGGCGATGGGGAGGGCATCCGTAGCCTCGTCTAGGCGAGGTCGGGAACGGTGCTGGCCAAGCCCCGCGCCCGCGCGACCATGTCGGCGAGGGTGAACGAATCCAGATGGGAGCGCATGTGCTCGCCGACCTCTGACCACACCGCGAGCAGCACGCACTGTCCCTCGTGATCGCAAGCTCCGTTTTCGTGCGGGGCACCGAAGTCACCCACGACGATGGGCCCGTCGGCGGCGCTGACGATCTGGCTCAGTGTTATACGCTCGGCGGGCCGGGCGAGCACGTACCCCCCGCCCACGCCCCGTTTGGAACGGACGAGCCCGGCGCCCTTCAGAGCAAGCAGTATCTGCTCGAGGTAAGGCTGTGGGAGACCGGTTCGCTCCGCGATGTCGCGAACCGAGGTTGGCCGGGGGTCGTTGCTGTGCAACGCAAGTGACAGCAGCGCCCTGCTCGCGTAGTCCCCCCGAGTGGACACTCTCACGCCCACATGCTACCGGTCGGGCAACGCCTGCTCGGGTGCTGCCGGAGTGCCCTGCCCCTTTCCTGATCGACCGCTGTGCTTCGGCGAGGGCCGACGACCGCCTGAGGTAGGCCCGTCTAAGGTCGGCCCGTATGGATCAAGGCCACGGCGCTGCCGGCGCCCCAGCCGGTGGCCGTGGACCGGTCGCCCTCGATACGGAACCTGTGCTGCCGGCCTACGGGGGTCCGTGCCTCGACAGCGTCGTCCCGGCCCTGATCGGCCGGGCGGGCCCGGCGGATTGGATTCCCGAGCCCGTTCGCGAAGCCTCGCAGGTGGTGTTGCTGGTGCTGGACGGTTTGGGCTGGGAGCAGCTTCAGGAGCGCCTCGTTCTGGCACCCGTTCTTGCCTCGATGGCCGGGTGCCCCGTCACCTCGGTCGCGCCGACCACCACTGCCACGGCGCTGAGCTCGATCACCCTTGGGATGACCCCGGCGGCTCACGGTGTGGTGGGCTACCGGGTCGCCGTCGGCGAGAACGAGGTGCTGAACCTCCTCAGATGGCGAACAGGGGAGGGCGATGCCAGGTCCAGGATCCCGCCGCGAGTGTTCCAGCCAGAGGAGGCCTTTTGCGGGGTGTCCGTGCCTGTCGTGACCCGGGCCGAGTTCGCCGGGTCAGGCTTCACGATGGCGCACTTAGGCGGCACTCGGCTCTTTGGGTGGAGAGTGCCTTCGAGCCTCCCGGTCGTAGCGTCCGGGCTCCTTCACGCGGGGGAGCCCTTCGTCTACGCCTACTACGACGGAATCGACAAGGTGGCCCACGAGCGGGGCCTGGGCAGTCATTTCGACGCGGAGCTGACTTATGCCGACAGGCTCGTGGGAGACCTGCAAGCGGTCCTTCCCCGCGGCGCCGCGTTGCTGGTGGTGGCCGACCACGGCCAGGTCGACGTGGGGGACGCGGTCATCCGCATCGACGGCGACATCGTCGCGGAGACTGTTCTGATGTCCGGAGAGGGCAGGTTCAGGTGGCTCCATGCCAGGCCCGGGGCTTCGGGCTACCTTGCACTTGCAGCAAGCGAGAGATACGGGCACCTAGCCTGGGTCCGCACCAAGGAGCAGGTGGTCGAAGAGGGGTGGTTCGGCAAGGACGCCGATTCCCTGGTGTCGAGCCGCTTGGGGGACGTGGCCCTGGTCGCCCGCGCACCGGTAGCCTTCGACGATCCTGCCGACACGGGTGAGCTACAGATGGTGAGCCGCCATGGCTCGCTGACCTCTGCGGAGATGTGGGTTCCGCTGCTGGCGGCCCAGGCGGGATGAGGCTGCCCGGGCGCGGGGGTGATGCAGCGATGATGGTGGATGATGAGAGGAGGTTTCTCTGATGTCGTCGTCCGACCAGACTGACCCGGCCTTCGAGGTGCTGCCGCGAGAAGGCTCCGCGCCGACCGGTGAGCAGGCGGTCGAAGAGCCGGCCAAGGTGATGAGGATCGGCTCGATGATCAAGCAGCTCCTGGAGGAGGTCCGCCAGGCTCCCCTGGACGAGGCGAGCCGGGGGCGATTGCGCGAGATCTACGAGACGTCGGTGCGGGAGCTTGCGGAGGGCCTGTCCCCCGACCTCACGGCCGAGCTCGACAGGCTGTCGTTCCCCTTCGACTCTGGAACCCCCAGCGAGGCAGAGCTTCGTATCGCCCAGGCCCAGCTGGTCGGCTGGCTCGAGGGCTTGTTCCACGGGATCCAAGCGACGCTCTTCGCCCAGCAGATGGCGGCCCGGTCCCAGCTGGAGGAGATGCGCACGCGGGGGCTGCCGTCGGGCCAGGAGGGCGACTCCCGTCCGGGCACCTACCTCTGAGACGGACAGGCCCTGGGACCCACCCTGAGACGGACAGGCCATGTCCAGCCGGGGCGTTGCTAGCAGGCGGTATCACACTGATGTAACTTTCCCACGATCGGCCGTGGGGAGGAGGGCCCCACGATCGGCCGGGGGGAGGAGAGGCGCCAATGGGTGAGAGAGGGAGAGGATCCTTCGCCCATCTGCACACCCACACCGAGTTCTCGATGCTCGACGGAGCGTCGCGGGTGGCAGAGCTGGTGGCCGCCGCGGCCGCCGACGGCCAACCCGCGTTGGGGATCACGGATCACGGCAACATGTACGGGGTCCTCGACTTCTACAAGGAATGCCGCGCGCAAGGCCTTACCCCTGTAATCGGCACCGAGGGCTACATGGCTCGAGAGAGCCGAAACGAGCGCCCGAAAAGGCGCGGCAGGCTGGACGACGGCGGCGGAGAGGTCGACGGCGGGGAGAAGCTCTACTACCACCTCACTCTCATGGCCGAGTCCACTGAGGGATACCGCAACCTGATGAAGCTGTCGAGCGCGGCGTACCTCGACGGCTATTACTACAAGCCGCGCGTCGACTGGGAGCTGCTCGAACGGCATCACCGAGGCGTCATGGCCACCACGGGTTGCCTGGGGGGCGTGGTCCCCCAGGCCCTGGTCCAAGGTGACCGAGGAGGCGCCGAGCGACTTGCCGGGCGCCTCCAGGACATATTCGGGCGGGAGAACCTGTTCGTCGAGCTGCAGGACCACGGCCTGGACATCCAGCGGCATACGAATCCCGGCCTGATCGAGATCGCCCGCCGCCTTGGCGCCCCTCTGCTGGCGACAAACGACAGCCACTACACGCGCAGATCCGATTCGGTGGCCCATGACGCCCTGCTCTGCGTTCAGACGGGGGCGACCATCGACGACCCTGACCGCTTCAAGTTCGAGGCGCAGGAGCACTACCTCAAGCCGGCCGCGGAGATGCGAGCGTTGTTCGCCTCACAGCCCCAGGCATGTGACAGCACTCTGTGGATCGCAGAACGAGCCTCTGTCGAGATCGAGTTGGGGCAGCCGAAGCTTCCCGAGTTCAAGGTGCCGCCCGAGTTCGCGCCGACAGCCGGGGGAACGTACGAGGAGTCGGCGGCGGCCTATCTCCGCCATCTCACGATGCGGGGCGCGGAGCAGCGATACGGCGTGCCCCTTCCTGACACGGTCGTCGAACGTCTCGGCTACGAGCTGGGCGTCATAACCGACATGGGCTTCTCGGGGTACTTCCTGGTGGTGTGGGACCTAATCCGCCATGCACGTTCCAAGGGGATTCGCGTCGGCCCCGGACGTGGGTCCGCGGCGGGCTCGTGTGTCGCGTACTGCCTTCGGATAGTCGATCTCGACCCGATCCGCTACGACCTGCTGTTCGAGCGCTTCTTGAACCCGGGTCGCAAAGAGATGCCCGACATAGACATGGACTTCGACGAGCGTTACCGGGGGGAGATGATCCGCTACGCCACGGAGCGCTACGGCTGGGATCACGTGGCACAGATCATCACGTTCTCCACGATCAAGGCGCGAGCCGCCGTACGTGACGCGGCTCGCGTTCTCGGCTATCCGTACTCGGTCGGGGACCGAATCGCCAAGGCGATGCCTCCCCTGGTCATGGGGCGAGACACGCCGCTCTACGCCTGTCTCGATCCTTACTCGGGCCACGAGGACGGGTACAAGGTGGCGTCCGGACTACGAGAGATGTGCCAGCTGGACCCCGACGTGCGGCGCGTCGTCGAGACCGCCCGGGGGTTGGAGGGATTGCGCCGCCAGGAGGGAATTCACGCAGCGGCGGTGGTCATCAGCCATGAGCCGCTGACCGAGCACCTCCCCATCCAGCGCAAGCCCGAGCCGGGTAGGCCGCCCGAAGAAGCTCCGATCGTGACCCAGTACGAGATGCACGGGGTCGAGGAGCTGGGCCTGCTCAAGATGGACTTCTTGGGCCTGCGCACCCTCAGCGTGATCGAGAGGGCCCTGGACCTGGTAGAGCAGTGCAGCGGCGCCCGGCCGGACATCGACTCGATACCCCTCGATGACGAGATGACCTTCGACATGCTCCGTCGAGGCCGCTCCATCGGGGTGTTCCAGCTCGAGGGGAGCCAGATGCGCAGCCTCATGCGGGCGCTCGCCCCGAGCCGGTTCGACGACGTGGCGGCTCTGGTGGCGCTGTACCGGCCGGGGCCCATGGCGGCGAACATGCACACCGACTATGCGGACCGCAAGTGCGGCCGCAAGCCGATCTCTTACCTGCATCCCGATCTGGAGGGCATCCTCGCCGACACCTACGGGCTCATGATCTACCAGGAGTCGGTCATGAGGGTCGCCCAGCGTTTTGCCGGCTACAGCTTGGAGGAGGCGGACAACCTCAGGAAGGCCTGCGGGAAGAAGATCCGATCTCTCATCGCCGCAGAGAGGGAGAAGTTCGTGGCGGGTGCCGAGCGAGTGGGCTACGGAGGCGCCTTGGGTACCGCCCTGTTCAACCTGATCGAGCCGTTCGCCGACTACGCGTTCAACAAGAGCCACTCTTACGGCTACGGCCTGGTCGCGTACCAGACCGCGTGGCTGAAGGCCCGCTATCCCGTCGAGTACATGTCCGCGCTGCTCACATCGGTCAAGGACGACAAGGACCGCACCGCCCTGTACCTTTCGGAGTGCCGGTCGGTCGGTATCCGAGTGATGGTGCCCGACATCAATCTCTCGGCGGCCGAGTTCACGCCCCGGAAGACTACGGCCGTCGCCGATCCGGAGGACAAAGCCGATCCGGAGGACAAAGCCGATCCGGAGGATAGAGAAGACAAAGAGGAGGCCATCCTCTTCGGTCTTGCGTCCGTGAGGAACGTGGGAGAGGGCCTGGTGTCCCACATCGTGGCGGAGAGACGGCGTGGAGGTCTCTACAGGGATTTCTACGACTTCTGCGACCGGGTCGACCCGGTGGTCCTGAACAAAAGGACGCTCGAGTCCCTGATCAAGGCCGGGGCGTTCGACTCCCTCGGACATCCTCGCAAGGGTCTCTGTTTGGTGTTCGGTCAGATAGTGGACTACGCGCTCGAGCGGCGAAGAGAGAGGGATCTCGGCATCATGAACCTCTTCGCCGACATTGAGGCACAAGGGGCCTCGTCGGGGCAGACGCGGGCGGCGGTGCCCGACATGGAGTTCGACAAGACACAGAGGCTCGCGTTCGAGAAGGAGATGCTCGGTCTCTACGTCAGCGACCATCCTCTGATGGGCGTGGAGTCGGCGCTCCGACGCCGCACCGACACCACCCTGGCAGAGCTTCGTGATCAGGTGCCGGGCGCGAGAGAGGGTGAGGTGCGGGTGGTTGGCGGAGTGGTGACGACGCTCTCCCGCCGCTACACCAAGAAGGGCGATGCGATGGCCACCTTCGTTCTCGAGGACCTCGACGCCTCGATGGAGGTCTTCGTCTTCCCCAAGGCGATGGTTGAGTACGGCACCCTGCTGGCGGACGACGCGGTCGTGGTGGTGAAGGGCCGCCTCGACGCCCGCGACGAGCAGCCCAAGCTGGTCTGCATGGAGATCATCAGGCCGGAGCTGCGCGCCGACAGAGCTTCCCCCCTCAAGTTGCGGCTCCCCCTCGGCTCCTTGACCGACTCGTTGGTCCAGAGGCTCAAGTGCCTGCTGGCGGACCACCCGGGGGACACCCAGGTGCTGTTGCAGGTGGGAGACAGGGTGCTCCGCCTGCCGGGCGAGCTGAACGTCGACGCGAACTCGGGATTGATCGGGGAGCTGAGGGTCATGCTGGGGTCGGGCGCGGTGGTGGGCTGACCGACGTGGCGGGCTGGTCCGGCCTCCTCTCCCCGGGCTCGCAAAATCGCACGTGGGCGCCTCAAGGCCGGTCGCCGCATGGAACGGTCGTCGCTGGATCCCGTAATCTGTTGGTAGCGACAACTTGGGTCGGCGGTAACGATCAGCTGGAAGGAGAGCAGCGACGGGTCATGGCGATCGAGGTTGAGACCAAGGACTGCACCGCGCTGAGCGATGCCGAACTGACCGAGATGGCCGACCTCTCGGCCGACGGGCCGGCCGGTTTCGATGTCGGATTCCTGTCCAAGCAGCGTGAGGAATGGGTCCTGGTCACCAAGGCCCGCGACGGGAAGCGACTCGGCGGCTTTTCCCTGTGCACGCTCGAGCGCATCGGGGGGACCCCGTCGTTGTTGATCGGCCTCGGTTCGGTCGACCGGACAGCCAAGCGCGAGACCGTGTTGAAGGCGCTGATGAGCGACCAGTACCGCCGTGCCGTGCTCGCTTTCCCCGATGAAGACGTCCTGGTCGGCACGAGGCTCATCCACCCGGGGGCGTTCCTTGCCTTCAAGGGGCTAGAGGACGTGGTTCCCCGGCCCGGCCACAAGGCGACAGGAGAGGAGCGGGCTTGGGGAAGGCGACTGGCCAAGCGCTTCGGAGCCGAGGGAAAGATAGACGACCGCAGCTTCGTGCTGGAGGGCAACGCTTCGGTGGCAGGGGTACTCGACTACGCGCCACTCCGGGAGGACACGGTCGCGCCGGACGTCAAGAGCTTCTTCGATCTCCTCGACCGGGAGCGCAACGACGCTCTCGTGGCCTTCGGCTGGGCCATGGCCGAGCAGCTGGCCGCGGGCAAGCTGGGCCGATGATCCCCCTGGGAGAGGGGGTTGCGCCCTAGCGTCTGGGCGTGCGGAGCATGAAGCCCAGGGGGGACGCGAAGGTGGGCTTGGTGCTGGGCGCGGGTGGCCTCGTCGGCCTCGCATACCACGTTGGGGTGCTGCGCGCCCTCGAGGAGGAGAGCGGGGTCCCTTCGGGGTCCGCCCACCTGGTCGTCGGTACGAGCGCGGGCAGCGTCGTGGGCGCTTACGTACGCAGGGGCTGGCCGTTGGAGGCGCTGTGGGATGAGATCGTCGAGAACGGCGGGCGCGGCCTGGCCGAGTCGGTGCTGGTCGGCAGTCAGGATGTCGACCATGAGGAGCTCGGCGGTGGTGAGGAGGTGGACGGGCGGGCTCTCGAGATCCTCTCCCCGGCATTCGGCTCCGTCCTGGACCTGGCGAGAAGGTCGATCGGCTCGGCGTTCGTCTTGCACCGCGCGCTCTTGCGGTTTCCCGCTCCCCAGGCGCCCGGCCCGCTCAGGAGGGCGTTCCCCGGTGGCATGTTCGTGATGGCGGACGGCGAGCGCAGGCTGTCGGAAGAGCTCGCAGGACCGTGGCCGTCCGAGCACCTCTGGCTGTGCGCGTTGGACATCGTGAGCGGGCGCCGGGTGGTCCTGCACGCTGGCGACCCGCACGGGTCCAGCCTCGCCCTGGCCGTGCGCGCCTCGTGTGCCATACCCGGCGTCTACCCTCCGGTACGCATGGGGCGCCAGATGCTGGTCGACGGCGGTGCGCGGTCCACCACCAACCTCGACCTGATGGCGCGGACGGGATGCGACACGATCATCGGAGTCGCTCCGATGGCGTTCGACTCCACCGACCCGCCGGGACCCGTCGGGTTGCTGGCACGCCGACTGCCGCAGGCGATGCTCGCCGCCGAGGTGGCCTTGGCCCGCAGTCGAGGGGCGAGAGTATTGCTTGTGCGTCCCTCCGCAGCGGAGGTCCGCCTGCACGGGTTCAATCTCATGCGGAGCGAAGGCCTGGACCTGGTGGCCACCTCGTCCTACGTGGCCACGAAGAGAGTGGCGCGCACGGCTCCTTTCCGAGAGGGGTTGCAGGCCATGTCGGCCGCGTGAGACCTGGGGGCTCGAGGGGTGGGGGTTCAGGGCTTGGGAAGAAAGGCGGCGACGGTCTTGTAGCAGTGCCCGCTACGAGGCGGGGTCAGCGCTATCAGGACGAAGCTGGGGGGGAAACCCAGGGCCTCCTCCACCGACCTGCCCGCGGTCCTGGGCGTCGCCAGGACGGGTGCCAGCCTTGTGGCCAGGCCCAAGTCGTAGATGGGGACGTGATGCTGGGCCCGCCCCCACCTGAAGCTGGCACGGACCACCTCCTCGCCGCGGCGCACGAACGCGACGACGTCACCTTCGGGCCGGACCACCGCGACCGAGGGGTTGGCACCGGTCAAGGTCCAGTAGGGGGTCGCCGGACCCGGGAACCCGAACAACGGTCCGCCCGGAGGCGTCACGAGATCGTCGAGATGACGCCTCACCAAGCGGGCCTTCAGGCGTCCGGCGGGCTCGGGCAGTCCCTCCAGCGTGACGGCTTCGGGCTGAGCAGGGTCGGGGACCTCGGGATGACGCGCGAACTGGACGCTGACGAGGTCATAGGTCTTCAGGACGGGATGACGATGACCGTTCGCGGTATGGGCGCGCACCAGCGCTCCGGTCATGACGTCCACTGCCATGCACTCGGCGGCATCGCCGGTCAGAACCAACAACTGTCGCCTGGTGCCTGCCGTGGTCACCGCCAAAGTCGGCGCCATCAGGGTCTCCAGATGCCCCGGGCCGCGCCGAGGAGTGGTGACGCCGGTGCTTCCCGCCGTGGCGGCGACATCCCTCGCGGCGCCGCCCCCGCGCGTCATGGGCTCAATTTTGGCTCGTGTCACGGTAGTTGCGGTGGATGCCCTTGCTCGATCCCAAGTTGGCGAGCCAGAGTCGCCCCCTCGCTGACGGGCTCGCGACAGGTGTGATTGTGGCACACGTAGGCCCATCCCGGCTGCCGGGCCTCCCACAGCGGCGAGCCGTAGGGCTCACCCCATGCCAGGACCGCATCTGGCAGGAAGGCCCGCTGCACCATGCCCACGAGGTCCGATCTGTCCGTGCCCGGGACCACGATCTCGGTGGTCGCGGCGAGCAGGCTCAGAGGGTTCAAAGCATGCGCGAAGGCGGTCGGATGAGTGCCGAGCACCCCGCCCAGGTTCGACAGGATGGTTTCCGCCGATTGGCGGTAGCGATCCTTTCCGGTGAGCGCCGCCAGGCGCGCCAGCGAGAGCGCCCCTACCGAGTTGGCCGAGGGAGCGGCACCGTCGAAGGTGTCCTTGGAGCGGACGAAGAGCTGCTCCGCGTCGTGTGCCGTCGTGAACAGGCCACCGGATCTGCCGTCCCAGAACAGGTCCAGCATCGCGTCGGCCGTGTCCACCGCCGCCTCGGTCCAGGTCCGGCGGCCGCTCATCTCGCCCAGGCGGGTGAACGCGTCGACCAACCAGGCGTAGTCGGATGCGTAGGCGAGATGGTGGGTGCGGCCTGCTTGCCACGACCGCAGCCAGCGACCATCGTCGCGGCGCATCCGTCCGATCAGGAAGTCGGCTATGCGCAGCGCCGCACGTCCCCATTCCGGGTTGGCCGCGGCGGCGGACGCCTCGGCCAGGACGGAGCAGAACATGGCGTTCCATTCTGTGAGCACCTTGTCGTCCAGCCCGGGGCGGACTCTCTTGGCCCGCGCCTCGAACAGGAGTCTTCGGGCCTCCTCGACCTCGGGCGGACGCAGCAGCTCACCGCGCACGGGGCGATGGAGGAGGTTGCGGCCGTCCAGGTTGCCCGATTCCGTGGCTCCGTACCATTCCAGGGTGGGGCCGGCCAGGTCCGGACCGAGGATCAGCTTCATCTCCGCGGCGTCCCATAGATAGAAGCGTCCCTCTTCACCCTCGGAGTCGGCGTCCTCGGCCGAGTAGATCCCCCCTTCGGGGTCGGCGAGGTCGCGCAGCGTGTAGCCCAACGTCTCGGTAACCACCTGGAGCCAGTCCGACCTGGCGGTCACCTGCCATCCGTGTAGGTAGGCACGGGCGAGTGAGGCTTGGTCGTACAGCATCTTCTCGAAGTGGGGGACCATCCAGTACCGGTCCACGGAGTAGCGCGAGAAGCCCCCGCCGAGGTGGTCGTAGATGCCCCCTGCGGCCATGGCGTCGAGCGTCGTCGCTTGCATGGCCGTCCACGGACCGTGGCCCCGCTCGGCGCAAGCCCGCGTGACCAGCTCGAGGAGCGAAGGCTGGGGGAACTTGGGCGGGTCGCCGAAACCTCCCCACTCGTCGTCGTAGGACTCCTGCAGCGATTCGAGGGCAAGCTCGTCGATCTCCGAAGCCGACTCGAGGACGGTCCTCGACGGGCCGGCAGGCAGGTCCATCCTGGAGCGAACGGCGTCCGACAGCCGTTCCGCCTGACCCGCGACCTCGTCCCGGCGCTCCGTCCACGCGTCGTGCACGGCACCGAGCACGGACAAGAAGCTGGGCATTCCGGCCTGGTCGGACCTGGGGAAATACGTCCCTCCGTAGAAGGGTCGGCGGTCAGGCGTGAGGAAGACCGTCATCGGCCACCCGCCCCGCCCGGTGATCGCCTGAACAGCCTCCATGTACACGGCGTCGACGTCCGGCCTCTCCTCCCGATCCACCTTCACGCTCACGAACCGATCGTTCAAGTACGCGGCGGTGTCGTCGTCCTCGAAGGACTCGTGCGCCATCACGTGGCACCAGTGGCAGGCGGAGTATCCGACCGAGAGCATCACCGGGCGGTCCAGGCGACGCGCCAGCTCGAAGGGCTGTTCTCCCCATGGGTACCAGTCGACGGGGTTCTCGCGATGCTGGCGCAGATAGGGACTTGTCTCTTCGGCTAGACGGTTCACCAGGTGACAGTCTGGGTGGGTGCGGGCACCTTTTGCCACTCGCTACGCCCCCAATGGGATGGTCTGCCGCGGTCGACGACCTGGCCGCAGGTGCGGGTGTCGCCATGCTCGAGTCCGGAGGGACGGCGGCAGACGCGGCAATAGCGGCCAGCGCGGTGCTCTCGATCACCTGCCAACCCCTCTGCGGAATGGGTGGAGACCTCATGGCTGTGGTGCACCCGGGCCACACCGGCTCCCGTCCGCGAGGCCAGCCGGTGGCTCTGAACGCATCCGGTCGCGCGGGATCGGGGGCCGACGCGGATGGGTTGCGTGCACAGGGACTCACGGTCATGCCGTACGCAGAAGACATTCGTTGCGTCCCGGTCCCAGGCTGCGTAGACGGTTGGTTGGCCCTCCACGATCGCTTCGGACGTCTCGAGATGAGCAAGGTGCTGGAGCCGGCCTGCTCCTATGCCGAGCGGGGATTCCCAGCCTCTCCCGTCCTCGCCGGGGTGGCCTCGGACGTGGCCGGGGTCGAGGAGGCTCCGGAGTTCGAGGCTCCGGTGACGGTCGGGGACCTGGTGCGCCGCCCGCGGTTGGCGGCCGTTTTGAGGGAGATCGTGACCCGCGGCAGGGACGGCTTCTATGAAGGGCGATCAGGCGGGGACCTCCTTTCTCTCGGCGCGGGGGAGTTTGCCGCCACGGACCTCCGCCGGCACCAGGCCGACTGGGTGCCCGCGCTCGAAGCGGAAGCTTGGGGTCATCGGCTGTGGACGGTGCCGCCCAACTCCCAGGGGTACCTGACCCTTGCCGGAGCCTGGATTGCGACCGGGCTCCCCCTACCCGCTCTGCCCGAAGACGGTTCGTGGGCGCACTTGTTGATCGAGTCGGCCCGCCAAGCCGCGTTCGACAGGAACGACGTCCTGCACGAGGCCGCGGACGGGGCGGCTCTGCTAGAGCCGGACCGCCTGGGCGCCAGGAGGGATCTCGTTGACGCGGTGCGCAGCACGCCTCTCGGCGCTGCCCGTCGAGGCGGTGACACCGTCGCCATATGTGCCGTCGACTCCGAACGCCAAGGGGTATCCCTTCTGCAGTCGATTTTCGCCCAATGGGGATCGCGGATCGCGCTCCCGGGCTCGGGGATCTTCCTGCACAACCGAGGCAGCGCGTTCTCCCTGGTTCCCGGTCACCCGGCCGAGTACACGCCGGGAAGAAGGCCTCCCCACACCCTGTCGCCGGCCGTCGCGACAGACCCCGCAGGGGGCCTGCGCTGCGTGACCGCCACGATGGGGGGAGACAGCCAGCCGCAGATCCTCTTGCAGCTGCTCGCACGGCTACTGCACAACGGTGAGGACCCCGCCTCGGCGTTGGCCGCCGGCCGATGGGTCCTCGAATCGACCGCCCAGGGCTGGGACATCCTCTTGGGCACATGGGGTGCGGGGGGCGAGGTGACGGTGTCGTTGGAAGGCCAGGCTCCGGACTCCTGGAGGGTAGCCCTGGCCGAGAGGGGTCACCGGGTTGCGACCAAGGCGGCGTTCAGCCACGACTTCGGCCATGCCCATCTGATCGAACTGCGAAACGGAGTCCTGGCCGGAGCTTCCGACCCACGGCCGCGAGCGGGGTCGGCAGCCTGCTGGTAAGCGTCAGGTGACCCCCCGGCTGCTCACAAGGGAGCCGCCGTCGACGACAAGGGTCTGGCCGGTTATCCAGGAGGCGGCTTCCGACGCCAGGAACACGGCCGCGCCACCGATGTCGTCGGGCTCCCCCAGACGTCGCAGCGGCAGACGGCGCGCGATGGCTTGCTCGTTCGCTTCCCAAAGAGCGCGCGCGAAGTCGGTCTTGACCAGTCCGGGTGCCAAGGCGTTGACCCGCACGCCTGGGGCGAGTTCGTTGGCCATCTGCCGGGTGAGCTGGATCACAGCCGCCTTGGTAACGTTGTAGTAGCCGATGGCGGGCTCGACCGACATTCCGCCGACAGAGGCCATGTTGATGATCACCCCGCCGTGGTCCGACATTGCGCGCCGCCACGCGCACTGCGTCCACGTCAAGACGGCGAGCTGGTTCACCTGGACCGTCTTGTCCGCTCTGGGCACGTCCAGGCCCATGAGCCCTCCCATGTAGGGGTTGGTTGCCGCGTTGTTGACGAGTATGTCCACGCCGCCGAACCGATCGATCGTGGCCTTGACACATTCGTCGGCCGCGGCCGCGTCACCGGCGTTGGCCGCGAACCAACCAACGCCTTCACCGAGGGACGCGGCCGTCCGCGCCAAACCTTCGGCCTTGCGAGAGGAGATCATCACCCTGGCGCCGGAGGAGAGCATTGCCTTCGCCACCGCCATGCCGATGCCCTTAGATCCTCCGGTGACCAATGCCACCTTGCCGTCGAGTCTGAGGTCCACGGCGACACACCCTATGACCTACGGCGGAAACGCTCCCCGCGCTAGGTTGGCCAGGGTGTCGAATGTGGCCGAGCCGGAAGGCGCACGGTGAACCCCACGGAGCGGTTCGTGGAGATAGTGGGCGGACCCAGCGAGGGTATCGGTCTGGACGAAGCGGCGTCCCTGATCGCGGCCCACGACCATGCGGGAGTCGACGTGCAGGCACAGGCGCGCGCCCTCGACGACCTGGCATCGGGCTTCGACGGCACGATCGAGGGGCTGGTTAACCACCTCTTCGGAACGTGCGGATTCGCGGGCGATCGCTCCCGTTACTACGACCCCGCCAACTCCTTTCTGGATCGCGTGCTGGAACGCCGCACCGGCATTCCCATAACGCTCGCGGTGGTTATGGTCGAGGTAGGCCGTCGCAAGGGAGTCGAGCTCTCGGGCGTGAGCATGCCCGGCCACTTCCTCGTGTGCCACGACCGTGGGGGAAGCATCGACTTCTATGACCCGTTCGACGGAGGGCGGATGCTCGACGCCGAAGCCTGCCGTGATTTGTTCCACGCCGTGTGCGGTGACGGCGCAAAATTCGACATCTCCTACCTCGAGCCGGTCGGTCCCAAGCAGATCCTCTCTCGCATGCTGGCCAACCTGCGCGAGCTGTACGCCGCCGCGGGTGCTCTCGAGTCTCTGTGCTGGGTTTTGAGCCTGCGTGCTGCGATACCCGGTAGCCCGGCGTCGGATCTTGCGGAGCTGGCCGCTGCTCAAGCTCGGCTAGGGCGCTTCGTGGAGGCGGCGGCCATACTCGACCGCCTGAGCTCGACCGAGACGGGGGCGCTCGGCGACCTGGCGCGACACCAGGCGCGGCAGCTGCGAGCGAGCCTCAACTGACGTCTCCGGCAGGGTGCGCCAAGCGATGCGGTCCCGAATGGATGCGTGGCAGGCTGGCCGGGTGAGGGGATGTTTCTCCGATTTGAGGTCTCGCCGGCTGGTTGTGCAGATGAGCGACCCCGAGCTCGGAAAGAGGTTGGAGCACGAGACTGTCACCGCCTACGCGGGCTTCGACCCGTCCTCTGACAGCCTGCACGTGGGGCACCTCTTAGGGGTTCTCTGCCTGCGGCGGCTCCAGGACGGTGGGCACCGGCCACTGGTGCTGGCCGGAGGGGGGACCGGTCTGATAGGGGACCCGGGGGGCAAGGCCGAGGAGAGGTCGATGCTGGGTCCCGACGAGATAGAACACAACGTGGCCGGCATCAGGGGCCAGCTCGAGCGCCTGCTCGACTTCGGAACGCCCGGCATGGAGGGAGGGGCCCTTCTCCTCGACAACCGGGAGTGGCTCGAGCACGTCGGCATGCTCGACTTCTTGCGGGAGGTGGGCAAGAACGTCACGGTCAACCAGATGGTGGCGAAGGAGTCCGTGCGCGGCCGCCTCGACGCGCGAGAAGCCGGGATCTCCTACACCGAGTTCAGCTACATGCTGCTCCAGGCCTACGACTACCTTCAGCTCTTCGACAGGTACGGATGCCGCCTGCAACTAGGGGGAAACGACCAGTGGGGCAACATCACGATCGGCCTGGACCTGATCCGGCGCACGCGCGGGGCCGAGGCGTGGGGCCTCACCTGGCCCCTCGTGGTGAGGGCCGACGGGACCAAGATGGGGAAGACCGAGTCGGGCGCGGTCTGGCTCGACGCCACGCGGAGCAGCCCGTACCAGCTCTACCAGTACTTCGTGCGAACCGACGATCACCAGGTCGGAGACTTCTTGCGGTACTTCACCTTCCTCGATCACGCACGCATAGAGGAGCTCGAAGGGTCGGTGAGGTCGCGTCCCCAGGATCGGGAGGCCCACAAGGAGCTGGCACGGCAGGTGACCGCCCTGGTGCACGGGGAGGGTGAGGCGCGCAAGGCTGAACGGGCTTCCGCGGCGCTGTTCGGCGGGGAGCTGTCCGGCCTCGACGAGTCGACGGTCCTGGAGGTGTTCTCGGAGGTACCTTCGACGGCCCTTCCAGCCACGCGGCTCGACGGCGGGGGGATAGGCCTGGTCGACGCCCTCGAGCTCGCCGGTTTGGACCGTTCCAAGTCCCGTGCCCGTGCGACGATCACCCAGGGCGGTGCTTATGTCAACAACCGGAGGGTGAGCCACGACGGCTACCGTCTCAGCCGCGAGGACCAGATCGCCGGTGGGGTCGTCGTCCTCCGAAAGGGCCAGAAGCATTACCACCTTTTGCGGTTTCGGTAGCCCCGCAAGGGGAGTGCTCGGATGAGCCATCCGCTCCCTGACTCACCCGTCAAGGTGACGCGTGCCCTCGGGGAGACCGTCCTCCCTTCCCCGCCGGACGAGGGAGATCGCTTTCGCCGGTTCCTCGGCCAGCTCGACCCCGACCGCTTCTCGTCCTGACGTCCTTGCGACCGAGAGTGCTCCTGCTGGCGGCCACGATCGGGTTGATGGGCTGTGTCCAGGCCGGATGCTCGTCGGGTGCGGACATGACCGGCACGATGGCCCACAGGGTGAGTGCGTGGGCGAAAGCGGCGGGGGTGTCGGCGACCGACGCCACCATCGCCGACGACATCGCCCGCATAAGCAGGGCCCGTCACAGCCGCGACCTGTCGGGTCTCAAGACCGAGTGCGCCGTCCTGGGCACCGACGTCCAGATGGCGAACGATGAGCTACCCGCGCCGGACACCACGCTCACCGAGGATCTGAGCCGCGCCTATACGGCCTACGGCGACTCGTCTGCCGACTGCTACTCGGGGGCCTCGTCCTCGGATCGGGGGAGGCTCTCCCGGGCGGACGCCGAGCTCGCCCGGGGGAACCTCTACCTCGCCCGTGCCAAGCAGCGGCTCGGCGTCTTCGGGGCCAGCTAGCTTCGTCTCGTGGCAGGCCACCAAGCGCCCGTCGGGCCCTTTCCCGAGGGCGCGGACCCGGAGGCATACGACCGGCTGCGCCGGCGTGTCCTGTGGCAGATGCCCAGCGGGCTGTACGTCGTCGGAAGCCACGCCGGGGAGCGGTACAACCTGATGACTCTCAACTGGGCCACCCAGGTTGCATTCGATCCGAAGCTGGTGGCTATAAGCGTGGAGAAGGTCGCAGTCACGCACGAACTGGTGTCACTTGGCCGGTCGTTCAGCCTGAACCTGATCGACCGCGAAGACCGCGCACTTGTCCGTAAGTTCGTCAAGCCGGTGGATCGGGTCCCGGCGGGCCTCCTCGGAGGTTGCCCGTTCCGCACCGTCGCGACGGGCGCTCCGGTTCTGGAGCGAGCGATTGGGTTCTTGGACTGCGGGCTCCGTCAGAGCATGGACGTGGGAAGCCACACGCTGTTCGTGGGGGAGGTCGTCGAAGCGGGATTCCAGAAGAACGAAGATACCGAGGTGCTGCGCACCCAGGACACGCGGATGAGCTACGGGGGCTGAGCTTGGCGGCCTACAGGTGGATCGGCGACCAGCGCGAGTTCGAAGAGCTGGTGGACGAGTTGGCGAAAGCGTCGGTATACGCGATCGACACCGAGTTCCACCGCGAACGCAGCTACTACCCACGTCTCGCCCTGGTCCAGCTTGCCTCGGAGGAGGGCTTGGCCGTGGTGGATCCCTTCGTTGTGGACATCTCGCCGCTCTCCAAGGCCCTCGACGGAGACGGGCTAGCCGTGGCGCACGCTGCAGGCCAGGACCTCGAGATCCTCGAGAGGCTGTGCGGCCGCTCACCGCGCCACCTCTTCGACACGCAGATGGCGTCGGGCTTCCTCGGGTTCGCCACCCCCTCGTTGCAGGCCCTCGTGTACCGCATGCTGGGCAAGCGGTTGGCCAAGGGTGACCGGCTGAGCGACTGGACCCGGCGTCCCCTCAGCGAGGCCCAGCGAGAGTACGCGGTCCTCGACGTCGCCCACCTGCTGGAGCTTCGAGCGGCGCTCACGAGGGAGCTCGACGCGATCGGGCGTCTCGGCTGGGCCGAGGAGGAGTGCGAGCTACTCCGGGCCCGCCAGCGGCCGCCGCAGGTGCCCGAGGAGGCGTGGTGGAGGATGAAGGACGCCAGGCAGCTGCGCGGCAAGTCGCGCGGGGTGGCCCAGGAGGTGACGGCATGGCGCGAGCGCCTGGCCGCCTATCAGGACAGGCTGCCTCGGCTGGTGCTGCCCGACCTGGCCCTTGCCGCCATCGTTCACCGACCCCCGACGACCCTCGAAGAGCTGCGGCACATCAGGGGGCTCGAGGGCAGGCCACCCGAACGTGGTGAGGCCGCGGGGATCCTCGAGGCGGTCAGGGCCGGGCTGGCTCTGGAAGAGTCCGAGCTGCGGTTGCCGCGGACGGCGCTGTTCGACAAGTCGATGAGGTCCTCGGTGGCGCTGTCGGCGGCGTGGGTCGGCCAACTGGCCGAGGAGCTACGCATAGACCCGTCGCTCCTAGGCACGAGGGCGGACATACAAGCCTTCCTTCGCCACGAGCCGGGGGCTCGCATGGCCAACGGATGGCGCCTCGATCTGGTGGGAGATCCTCTCATGCGCCTTGCCTCCGGAGCGGCCGCCCTGGCGGTCGAAGGCGACGGCCTGGTTCTCGAGGAGCGGTACGTTCCCCGGTGGTCAGCCCTTGGGCCGTAGGTCGATCCGGAGGGTGAGGACCCCGTCCTCCAGGGTGGCCTCGGCGTCGGAGAGCATGGCGTAGTCCATGTAGTCCTGCTGGGCCTGCTCCATGAACCGCCTCCTCTCGGGTCCCTCGATCGGGGGTAGACCTCGGTTCTTGACGGCCTGGGCTCTCAGGCGGAAGCGGTCCACCAGGGCCGCGGGATCGAACTCTTCCGGCATTCCGACGACGATAATCCCAGGTGATAACCGGCTCTCTCCATCACGGCCAGCAGCTAGAATTGGACCAATCATCCGTCTTCGACCTGCAGGGCCGCCAGGACAGTGGACTGGGCCTGCGTGGAAAATGGGAGCGGCTCGTGAAGAAGGGACGCCATCGACGCTTCGAGGAGGCGCGGAGCCTCAAGCGCGCGACTGAGCCAACGACCGAGCAATGCCCGGAGTGCGGAGCCGACCCCGAAGAGGATCACGCCTCCTGGTGCCTCGCCGAGACCGAGCTGGAAGAGGAGGGGGGCGAGGCGTCGCTCCCCGGTTGAGAGGGGTCCCTACCGGATGACCGCGGCTATCTCCTGAGCGCGGGGTGCGGAAGCCGGGTCTCGGTGGGCCGGATCCGCTCCAGGTAGCGCGCAAGGGTCTTGTAGTTCGCCTCACCCACCATGGCCGTCAGCTCGGTTCTGAGGGTCTTGTAGACGGGCTCGGTCCCCACGAAAGCCTCATGGGACTCGGTGCACCACCAATGGAACTCGGACCCACCCCCACCCCAGTCGCGTCGATCCCACTGGCGGACCGTGGACCTCACATGTCCCTCCGGGCCGTCCTCGTCCTCGCGCCGCAACGGTAACTGCCAGCACACGTCGGGCTTCAGCTCGAGCGGTGGCATCCCGCGCTCGAGGGCGGCGCGGTGCAGGGCACAACCCGGCCCTCCGGGGAAGCCAGGCCGATTCAGGAATATGCAAGCCCCGTCGACGATCCGCGTGACGGTCTCGCCGCGGTGTGTCTGCTTGAAGGGCTTCCCTCTGGCGCGGGACTGGTACTGCCACTGTGACCGTTCGAGCTCCGCTGCGGCTCTTTCCACCCGTTCCACGTCTGCCTCGTCGGTGAAATGGGCGCCATAGGAGCAGCACCCCTGAACCATCTCCGGGGCAGGGCCCGTGAGCACCCCGGGGCAACCGCACCCGTAGATGCACTTCCAGTTGCTCGTGAGGAAGGTGACGTCGAAGACCCAGGTGCGCTCCTCCTCGGGGTCCTCGAAGCTCACCCACTCGTGGGCGTCCTCCAGGCCTTTGCGAGCCGCCATCTATATGAGCGCCACGAGCTGGGCCCGGGTGGGCTCGGCGCAGCAGAACCACGGTTCGGTGAGATGCGGCCTCTCCTCCGACCAGGCGGCAGAGACCAGCTCCGCGATGCGGCAGGTCTCCGAGGTTGTGGTCCTTCGGCCCGCCGCGGCCATCACCGCGTCGCGCACCGCGCAAAACGTGGTGGGGATGGCCAGATCGACCGATTCCTCGACCAGCCGGGACAGCTGTTCCTGGAGCTCGTCAACGTGGGGGTCCGCCGAGTGCCAGGGAAAGCTGAGCGATTCGGCGTCGTAAGGCCCGACCGCGATGTCCTGGTGCTCCAGCAACAAGGACCCCTCTGGCAGGAGCAGGCGAATTGTGTACTGGACGGGATCGACGTTGGGCACCAGGTCATGATCGAGGACGAAGTCCAACAGGTCCGTAACGTCGTCGAGCTCGGTCCAGGGGGTGAACGGCAGGAACGAAGGACGCGGCTCGATTCGATGGTGTCGCAGCAGCTCGACGGCCAGGGCGGCTTCCTTGGCCGTATGCCCTTTGTCCAGACGGGCCAGGACGTCGTCGTTGACAGACTCGAGAGCCGACACCACGAACAGGCAACCAGAAGCCGACAGCTCCTCCCACAGCTCGGAGTGGTGGAGGATGTGCTCGACCTTCGTGGTCACGTCGAAGGTCAGATCCGGGAAACGGCCATGCATGGCCCGGACGATCTCGAGCGAGTGCCATGGCCTGTTGAGGAAGTCCGGGTCGCCAAAGGTGATGTGACGGGCGCCGAGTTCCGTCAGCTGTCCTATGTCCGAGAGAGCCGCCTCGCTGTCGACTGCGGGAGCCCGACCGTCGTACACGGTCGGGACCGGGCAGTGACGGCAACGGTGCACGCAGCCGTGGCTGGCTTCCACGTACCCGACAAGCCTCTCCTCCCCACGGTATGAGAGGCGGGCGTAGCTTTCCAGAGGCGGCAGGAGCCGGCGGTCGGGTAGGTGGTGGGGCTCTCTTCGCAGAGCCACCCGGACCGCACCCTGTTCGTCATGCTCGCACCGGCCGCCCCGTCCCTCCGACAGCTCTCGTACCCAATCGAGCAGCGCTGCCTCGTACTCACCGGCGATCACGCGGTTGGCGATACGGCCCACCGTCAGGTCCGTGCTCACCGCGGCGTACAAGCCGAAGAAGCAGATCGGAAGACTCGGCTTCGCGTCCTTCAGCTTGGTGGCCGCCTTCACGGCTAGGCGCATCGCCGTGTGCATAGGAACCGAAAAGGCAATGGCCTCTGCCCACTCGCCCAGGTCGCGGTCCCAGCCGTCAACCGAAAGGTCCAGACAGCGGACCTCGTTCCCGGAGCGAGCTAGCGCGGCAGCCGGTGAGGCGAGGTGCAGGGGTTGATGGCCGAGCTCGTACGTCGACACGAGTAAGACACGCACTGGCGCAACCTTAGTTGTCTATTCGAACGACCAGCTCCGCGTGAGCGCGGCGAAGAGATTGCTCGACGTCAGACGGTGCGCCGCCGGATGCGAAGATGAAGCCGAGGTACCGATCTCCTTCGGGAAGTGCCCGGATCGTGCGGCCGGCCGTTGCCGTGATCTCGATCCCTGTCACGCCTGGGACCGCGGACGCCGCTTTCAGACCCTCCACCGACACCAAGCGCCCGGTCCGTTCGATCGGGATCATCAACACGCCCGAAGCGGCGGTCTGGCGGGAGGGTGCGTTGGCCGAGGTGCCTGTCGCACGGGCAAGTATCAGCTGCTCCAAGCTCATACCCGCGCCGAATGACAAGCAACGGGAGCAGAGACCGCCGATCGACCTGGCTGCCAGCTCGATCACCGCTGCACGTTGCCCTCCGAGCCGTAGCTCGGCGTGAACCGGCCCCTCTAGCAAACCCAGAGCCTCGGTGGCCTGAGCGCACACCCGCCCGATCTCTTCGAGCCGGACCGGTGACACCCGGGAGGGTGTCACGTAGAGGGTCTCTTCGAAGTACGGCCCGTCCAAGGCGTCTGGCTTGTCGAAGACGGCCAGAACCTCTAGGCGACCGTCGTGCAGCAAAGCCTCGACGGCAACTTCGGGGCCCGGCACGAAGCCCTCCACCAACAGTTCCCCCGCCTCTTCCTCTCCGGCGTCCCGCAGTATCGACCGGACCCTCGACTCGGCCCGTCCGGCGCCGTGGGCATCATCTGATCGGATGACCCCTCTGCTAGCGGAGAGAGCCTTCGGTTTGACCACGCAGGGAAAGCCGACTTCGGACGCGAGGCGGCCGGCCTCACCTACTCGTTCCACCACCCTGAAGTCGGGCTGGGGGACAGCGGACTCGGCGAAGAGACGGCGCATGGCCACCTTGTCACGTGCGGCGGCCACCGCCTCGGGCGGGTTGTGGGCCAGTCCCAGCCGCTTCGACGCAAAGGCGGCGGCCAGGGTGCCCTGGTCGTCCACGGCGACTACGGCGTCGACGTGGCTGCGCCGGTCGAAGTCCGAGATCACGTCGGCCGCCCTATCGGGGTCCGCCAGGGGCACCACGAGGGCACGATCGCCCATCGCGCCGGCCATCGCCTGGCGGAGGTCGGAGCCGACCACCAGGTCGATCCCCGCCGCCCTTGCAGCCTTCAGGAAGTCCGGCGCCCGATAGCTTGCGGACGGCAGCAACAAGAGCACCCGTGGCATGCGCCTATCATGTCCCCTGGACCCCGAAAGCCCGCTCAAGGTCCGATCGGCAGAGGGCCTGTCCACGAGCGAGGCGGATCGGAGCCAAGTAGCCGAGCGAGCCGAGCCAAGGAGCCGAGCCATATGGCCTCGCAGGAGACAGCTGTTCTCAAGGTGACCGAGCAGGCGAAGCGGATGGTGCTCGAGGCGAGGTCGGGCGAGGAGGGCGCGGAGAACCTTGCCTTGTGGCTGGAGGTGAGCGGGGTCAACGGGGGTTCCTACGCCTACGACATGTACTTCCAGGCTGCGGCCGACGCCTCAGCCGGCGACACGGTCCAGGAGATCGAGGGACTCACGATCGTGGTGCCGGAACCGAGCGTGGCCAAGGTGCGCGGCGCAACGCTCGACCTTTCAGAGGATCCCGAGGCCGGAATGGTGATCATCAACCCGAACAGCCCGGCACCGCCCCAGGTACCCGCGTCGTTCGAAGGCGCCGATCTGGGCGGGGAGCTGGCCCAGAAGGTGATGGCCGTGCTCGAGCAGCAGGTGAACCCCAGCATCGCCGCCCACGGCGGACGGGCTGACCTCGTGGGTGTCGAAGGAGAGACCGCCTACTTGAACCTGAGCGGCGGCTGCCAGGGTTGCGGTCTCGCGACGGTCACCCTGAGCCAGGGCATCGAGGTGGCCATAACCGAGACCGTGCCCGAGATCACCTCGGTCGTCGACGTGACCGATCACGCAAGTGGTACCGATCCCTTCTTCGAGCCCTCCAAGAAGTAGGTTTCGCCCAGGCCGGCCAGGCTGGTCCGGTCAGTTCTCGGGCCCGAAGGATCCGGTCGATCCGTAGCCGGGCAGCGGCCTCCAGTTGGGGCGCGCGGGATGGGCGCTTCCCGTAGGGCCGCCACCGAAGGCCGCCAGCATGTTCTCGGTCACCTGCTTGCTGAAAGCCGAGGGGCACGGGTTGGCCGAGCACGAGTCCCCCAGCGAGGCCACCCACCTGTTCGTCCCGGTCGCGAAGACTCCAGCGCCACTGCTCGCGGTGTAGTAGGTCATGTCCGAATAGCTGGGCGCACCCCTGCACCGCAAGGGGGAATGGGCAAGGACCTCGATGTTGGAGGGGCCGGGAAGGCTCGGTATGTAGCGGTCGTACTCCGTCCCGACCAGGTCGGCGAGCTGCGCGCCGGCTTGAAGCCCGCTGCCGGCCAGCAGCCAGCTGAGCGGGTCGGAAACCACCATTGGAGCACTCACCGGATTGCACTCGTACATGTCACCGGTGATCTCGCTTTCCGGCATGGGGTCCGGAGGTGATGGCCAGTCTGACGTGACATCGGCGTTGTCGCGGCCGTAGAGGGGATCTTCGTTGGCCACCTTGTAGCAGACGATGAGGCGATCCGGGCCGAGTGGCGACTGAGCGAACCTGATGTGGCGGTATATGGCGTTGGCTCCCAAGAACGCCAGGTTGACGCCCCGGCTCATCGCGGTCACGACCCCCTGGCGCATCGCGGCGGACCAGTACTCGTCGTGACCGAGGGAGATCAGCACCTTGTGCCGAGGAAGCAGCTGGGGCCGTTCGTGGAGGTCGACGTCGGTCCAGTAGGTGACGTCGAGCCCCATCCGCTCGGCCAGCTGCACCAGGGGAAGCTCGTTGCCTACGAAGTCGGCGGCTCCGCCGCCGAAGGCGAAGTCGTAGGGTCTGTCGAAGGAGACGGCACGGGAGCGGTTCGCGTAGGTGTAGGTCGAGCCGGACCCCCCTTTGTAGAGGTCGTAGCCGCCCCACAGGTTGTATGCCTGCCATGTGGTCACGCTGTTCTGGATCACATAGGCGGCCGAGCTGGCGTCGTCCCTTATCGTGAGCGGAAGCCGGTACTGCTCCCCGCCGTTTCCGACCAACTTGAGCAAGTAGTCACCTTGGGGCCAGTTACCGGGGATGGGCACGGACAACGAGGGCTGCCAGACGCATTCCACGGTGTTGGTTCCCGGGCTGACGCCCGGCGGGGCCTGCTTGACCCCCCGAACCTCTGCGGACGTCCAGACGAGACGCCCTCCCTTCCCGCCGTACCAACCCATCCGGTACGCCTCGACATGGAAGGTCGCCGCGGTCGTGGAGACGTACAGCTTGACGATGTCGCCTTGTTGAACGCTGACGTGGTCGGCGTAGCCCTCGATCGAGTGGTGGGACCATCCTTGATTGGTGCCGGAGCTCTGGTTGCCCGCCCCAGTGATGTTCCAACCGGTGGATCCGGGCTTGGAGTTCTCGGCCTGCACCCAGCTCGCGGTCACACCGCGTGCGGTTAACCGCGTCGCCGCGGTGATCGTCGTGGTCGGGGACCGAGCAGCCCGAGTAGTCGGGCCGGGGCGCGAGCCGGATCGGGTGACCACGAGGCCGGTAACGACCCCGGCGGTCAACAGCAACGCGATCGCAACGAGGATGCCGGGGGTGTGAGCCTTGCGGCGGGAAGGGCTGTGCTCACCCGTCATCGCACGAGCAGAATTCCTTCCTGGTCACGAGGGGAGCCTACCGAGCGGGTCCGAAGCGACCGTGGTTCGCGTCCCTTGGCGGGGCACGGGTCCCCATCCTCCCCGTGCTCCGGGTCCGCGCGCCGCGCCTAGTGTGTGGCGGTGCTCTGGCGGAGGGCCCTGACGCTCGTAGCGGCCACGGGCGTCTGCCTGCTCGGGTGGAGCGCACCTGTGGCAGCGGCTTCGCAGTCCGCCCCGGCGTTGACGCTTCCCCCGCCTCCCAGGGCTTGGATCCTCGCGGACGTCGACACCGGAAAGGTGATCACCGCGAGCGTGGATCACGTTCGGCTCGCCCCGGCCAGCTTGACCAAGCTGTTGACCGGCGTCATCGCGGCGGAGGACCTGCCTCCAGACGCGCAGGTGCCGGTGAGCCCCACCGCACAGAGCATGCCCGCCTCGGCCATAGGCATGAAGGCGGGGCAGGTATGGACTCTCGACCAGGCGCTGCACGCTCTGTTGATGGTGTCCGCCAACGACGCGGCGGTCGCCCTGGCCGAGCGCATCGGCGGTTCGCGGGAGGCCTACACGCTGGAGATGGCTCGCTGGGCCGGAATCCTGGGGCTGGTGGACCATCCGGTCCTCGAGGACCCGGCCGGTCTGGACGACAACGGATCAGTAGGCAACGGGAACCGCATAAGCGCTTACGACATGGCGACAATCGCCCGCGTGGCCCTCGCAGTTCCGGTGGTGAGCCACATCATGTCACTCGGGACATACGACTTCAGCGGACCCGGGGGCGCGTACCATCTGGTCAACCACAACCAGCTCCTGTGGCTCTATCCCGGCGCCGTCGGGGGAAAGACCGGATTCACCGATCTGGCGGGGATCACCTATGTGGGAGCCGCTGAACGCAACGGCCGCACGATGCTGGTGGTCGAAATGGGGGGGACGGTGGACCCCTACGCAACCGCCGAGGCGTTCCTCGACGTTGGTTTCGCCACTCCGGTCGGCGCCGAGTCCGCAGCCGACCACCTTCCGGCAGTGCGTCTTGGGCAGCCGGCATCGGCTCCCGAGACGTCCGCAGGCACGAGGCGCCCGGTGAGCCGCCCGATCTCGGTCGACCCGGTGGCCGCTCATTCGGCCAGGCCGGCGCCGTGGTGGTACTGGGTCGCCATGCCGGTGGCCGGCCTGATCGTGTTGGGCCTCATCTCGAAGGTGTGTGTGCGGTTCGCCCGCCGGTCCAAGAAGGGAGCCGGCGAGAAGCAAGCAGCCGGCTCACAAGCGGCGCGCTCCCACGCCGAGCAGGAAGCAGCACATCCCGAGGAGGAGCCGGACGCCCGACAACATGGCGAGCGACGGGAGCTGACAGCGGGCTCGGCGCAGACGTAGGGGCGGACACAGACTGCTGGTTACCCGGCGGGGGTGGTAGGTCACGGAATCGCCCAGAAGTCGCGGGCTGCCGGACGGTACATTCGTTGACGTGCTGAGGTTCTTGACCGCCGGCGAATCCCACGGGAAAGGCCTGGTGGTGATCGTCGAGGGTCTCCCCGCCGGGGTCCCCCTCACGGTCTCGGAGATCAGCGGCGAGCTTGCCCGGCGCCGGCTGGGCTTTGGAAGGGGACCCCGCATGCGGTTCGAGGCCGATGAGGTCGTGCTGCTCGGAGGCGTGCGCCATGGCAGGACCCTCGGGTCGCCGGTGGCGATCGAGATCGCGAACACCGAGTGGCCCAAGTGGCGAGACGAGATGTCGCCCGACCCCGGCTTCCCGTCCAGGGTTTTGACCGAGCCACGCCCCGGCCATGCCGACCTCACGGGGATGCTCAAGTACGGGTTCAACGACGCGCGCGACGTGCTGGAACGGGCCTCTGCTCGCGAGACCGCGGCGCGTGTGGCCGCCGGCGCCTGTGCCAAGGCGTTGCTCGGTCGCCTGGGGGTGAGCGTCATCAGCCACGTGGTGGCTCTGGGCGGCGTCGAGGCGGACAGGACCCGGCGTCCCACACCCGAGGACCAGCAGAAGGTGGACTCCTCCGAGCTTCGTTGCTTCGACGTCAAGGCCGAGGAGGCGATGAAGGAGGAGGTGAAAGCGGCAGCCAGGGCCGGCGACTCGCTGGGTGGGCGCGTGGAGGTGCTCGGCTACGGCGTGCCGGTCGGGCTCGGCAGCCACGTGCACTGGGACCGCAAGCTCGACGCTGAGATAGCTCGAGCGGTGATGAGCATCCAGGCCGTCAAGGAGGTGGGCATCGGAGGGGGAGGGGATCTCTCTTTACGGCGCGGGTCGGAGGCCCATGACGCCATCTATTGGGACGGCTCCGCCTACCGGCGTGAGACGGCCCGGGCAGGGGGTATCGAGGGCGGGATGTCCACCGGGGGGTTGGTCGTCGTGACAGCGGCCATGAAGCCTCTCGCCACCTTGAATCGACCGGTGCTCAAGACGGTGGACGTGGAAACCAAGCAGGAGACGGTGTCTTTCAAGGAACGGACCGACGTGACCGCGGTGCCGGCCATGGGCGTGGTCGCCGAGACCATGGTCTCCCTCGTGTTGGCACAAGAGGTGCTCAGGAAGTTCGGCGGTGACTCACTCGCCGAGACGGAGAGAAACCACGACAGCTTCCAGACAGCGCTGGGGGAGGCGCCTTCTGTGGCGGTTCCGGCCGATCCGGCTGATGCCCGCGATGACTGACAGAGTCCTCTTGATCGGGATGATGGGCGCGGGTAAGTCGACAGCCGGTTCCTTGCTGGCCCGGCGTCTCGGGTGGCGGTACCTCGACAGCGACGAGGAGGTCCGGCGGGAGACCGGGCGCAGCGTCGCGGAGATATTCGAGGAGTCGGGCGAGGCGGCCTTCCGCGCTCAAGAGTCGCGGGTGCTGGCTCAGGCCGTTACGTCAGACGTACCGGTCGTCGTGTCCGTGGCGGGGGGAGCCGTGTTGGACCCCGAGAACAGCCGGAGGCTTCGCAAGGCCGGGACCGTCGTGTGGCTACGCGCGGGGTTGAAGACCCTGGCGGCGCGGGTGGAAGCGGGCACGGGCCGTCCGCTTCTGGGTGACGATCCGCGGGGGGCGCTGGCCCAGCTGTACGAAAGGCGCCGGCCCTTCTACCGGGAGCTGGCGGACCTCGTGATCGACGTCGACCACTTGGCGCCGGTCCAGGTGGTGGACACGATCAGGTCCCGGCTGCCTCACCTTTCGGGTCGAGCCGGGGCGGCGCGGTGATAACCGTTCCAGTCGCGCTCGGGACCCGTTCTTACCCTGTCCTGGTGGGCAGGGGCGCGCGTCACGCCCTGCCACAGCTCATTCCTGGCTCGGCGCTCAAGGCGGCGGTCGTCACCCAGGCCGGCATCGGCGTCGACGTCGAGCCGAGGAGGGAGTGGCAACGCTTCGTCATCGGAGACGGAGAGTCCGCGAAATCGCTGTCCACGGTTGAACAGCTCTGTCGAGGCTTCTCCGGATGGGGCCTGACGAGGGGTGACGTGGTGGTCGCGGTTGGAGGTGGCGTGGTCACCGACGTGGCCGGGTTCGCCGCGGCCGTGTACCACCGCGGGGTCGCGCTGGTCAACGTCGCCACCACGCTGCTGGCCCAGGTCGATGCCGCGGTCGGCGGCAAGACAGGAGTCAACATCCCCGAGGGCAAGAACCTGGTGGGGGCGTTCTGGCAGCCGGCCGGGGTCGTGTGCGACACCGAGGTCCTCGACTCGTTGCCGCCCCGCGAGTTTGCCAGCGGCCTTGGCGAGATGGCCAAGTACTCGTTCCTGGGAGAGGCGGGCCTCGAGACGCTGCCCCTGGAGGAGAGAGTGGCCCGATGCGTCGCTGTCAAAGCCGCGGTGGTGGCGGCCGACGAGCGGGAAGGCGGCCGTAGGGTCCTCCTGAACTACGGCCACACCCTGGCTCACGCCTTGGAGACCGCCGCCGACGGCCCGGACGGGGGATGGGACCTTCACCACGGGGAGGCGGTCGGGATCGGCCTGGTCTTCGCCGCCCGGCTGGCCCGCAAGCTCCGGAGGGTGGGCGAGGACACGGTCGCCCGTCATCTGGAGGTCGTGGGAGGGTACGGGCTCCCCACCGAGATCCCCGCGGGCGCGCGGGCAGGCGATCTCGTGACGATCATGCACCGTGACAAGAAGGCCGTGGACGGATTGACGATGGTGCTCGACGGGCCTCGCGGGCTGGAGGCGGTTCACGGAATCCAGCCGGCGGTCGTGGAGGACGCCTTGGTGCAAGGGGGGTGCCGCCCGTGAGCGCACCGGGCGATCCGGTCGTCCTGCTCGTCTCGGGCCCCAACTTGAACCTTCTCGGTGACCGCCAGCCGGAGGTGTACGGCGACGAGGCGCTTGCGGAGCACGTTCGTGCGGCAACCGACGCCGCCGGTCGAAGTGGGTTGTGCTTGGAGCACGTCCAGTCGAACCACGAGGGCGAGCTCGTCGAGGCCGTGCAGCGCGCGCGTTCGAGGGCCGCCGCCATCATCATCAACGCCGGCGCTCTCACCCACTACTCCTGGTCCCTGCACGACGCCTTGGCGTCCTTCGACGGGTTCGTGGTCGAGCTGCACCTGTCCAACCCCGACGCGCGTGAGCCCTGGCGGCACACCTCAGTAGTGGCACCCGTATCGGACGGCTCGATCGCGGGCTTCGGCGCTCTGGGTTACCGGCTCGCCGTCGAGGCCGTGCGGCGTCTGCTGGAGGCGCGTGGAGCTGCAACGCCCGAAGGAGGAGTCCCGGGCGCCCCAACCCTCGACCCATGAGCGGAGGAGCCCGGGACCTCAGCGGAGAGACCCACGACGGTGCTGGTGGGTCGCCCCAAGGGCTTCCTCCCATGGATGTGGCCTCCCGCGTGCCCAGGTTGTTAGAGCGGCTTCCCGATGCGGGATGCGATGCGCTGGTGGTCACGAGCTCTTCGAACATCAGGTACCTCACCGGCTTCACGGGCTCCGCGGGCGTGCTCATGGTGAGCGACGCTGAATCCCTCATCACCACCGACGGGCGCTACGCCACCCAGGTGGAGGAGGAGCTCGCCGGATCCGGGGCGCATGCGCGCATCGAGGTGGGCGACCCCGCCCGGCAGCTCGAGGCTCTGTCCAGGGCTGCCGGGGGGCTGTCGAGGGTGGGGCTGGAAGCCTCCCACCTGAGTTGGGCGAGGCAGAGGAGCCTCGCCGCCGCGATGCGAGACATCGAGATGGTCGCCACGACCGGGCTGGTGGAAGCGCTCAGGGTCATAAAGGATCCGGGCGAGCTGGCGCGGATCGAAGCGGCTGCGGCCATCGCCGATCGCGCCCTGCGGGAAGTGCGCGCGATGGTGGCGTCGGGCGCCGCTGAGAAGGAGATCGCCCTGGCGCTCGATTTCGGGATGCGTCGTCTCGGGGCCGTCTCGAGCTCCTTCGAGACGATCGTTGCCAGCGGCCCCAACGCCGCCAAGCCTCACGCGCGGCCGTCTTCTAGACGCGTAGGTTCCGGTGAGCTGACCGTTGTCGACTTCGGGGCCGTCGTCGACGGCTATTGCTCCGACATGACCAGGACCGTGAGCGCGGCGGCGCCTGTGACCGAGACGGAGTCGCGGATGGTCGAGGTCGTCTCCGAGAGCCAGCGGGCCGGGCTGGCGTCGGTGAGGGCGGGCGTGGAGGCATCCGCTGTCGACTCGGCGTGCAGGTCCGTGATCGAGGAAGCGGGATGGGGGGACGCCTTCGTTCACGGCACCGGCCACGGCGTCGGTCTCGACGTCCACGAGGCTCCGGCCGTGGCAGCCCGCTCCGTTGATAAGCTCGAGACGGGCTCGGTCGTGACCGTGGAGCCCGGGGTCTACCTTCCCGGCGTGGGCGGGGTCAGGATCGAAGACACCGTCGTCGTCACACCTCTAGGGTGCCGGGTCCTGACAAAGGCGCCAAAGGATCTGATTGTCGCATGACCGTGTCCACCAACGATCTGAAGAACGGGATGACCCTGGACCTGCCTGACGGGCTGTTTTCGGTCGTGGAGTTCCAGCACGTGAAGCCAGGGAAGGGCGGGGCGTTCGTCCGTACCAAGATCAAGAACGTGCGGACCGGTGCCGTGCTCGAGCGGACCTGGAGGGCGGACGAGAAGATCGGTCAAGCGATCGTCGACAAGCGCGAGATGCAGTACCTCTACCGTGACGGGGACCACTACGTGTTCATGGACACGGTCTCCTACGAGCAGGTGCAGGTCGAATCGGTCACCCTCGGAGACGCGGCGAGATTCCTCAAGGAGGGTGACTCGGTCGTGCTCCAGGTCTACGACGGCGAGGTGGTGAGCGTCGAGCTCCCTGCGGCTGTCGAGCTGTGGGTTGCTCACACCGAGCCCGGCGTGCAAGGTGACCGCGTGTCGGGGGCACGCAAGCGCGCGACGCTGGAGACGGGCCTGTTGGTGCAGGTGCCCCTGTTCGTCAACCAAGGCGAGCGGGTGAAGGTGGACACGCGCACCGGCGAGTACATCACGAGGGCCTGAGTCCAGATGACGGCCAGCCGGAGGCAGGCCCGCGAGAGAGCGCTCGGATTGCTCTACGAGGCGGAGGTCAAGGGGGAGTCGCCGGTCGAGGTCATGCGCCAGCTGCCCGTGGCGCCCGACGACTTCGCGGCCGACCTGGTGTCGGGGGTGGCCTCACAGAGGGACCGCCTCGACGGGCTGATAGGTGGATTCGCCGTGGACTGGGCCCTCGATCGAATGCCGGTGATCGATCTGTGCATCCTGAGGCTGGCCGCCTACGAGCTGGCCGACCGTCCGGACATCCCGGTCAGCGTCATCCTTTCGGAGGCGGTCGAGCTCGCGAAGGGCTATTCGACCGAGCAGTCGGGACGCTTCGTCAACGGCCTGCTGGCCAGTGTCGCCGCATCCGTGAGACCCTCACCGGAAGGGTCCTGGACAGCTGGTACCATCCTGTCCTGACCGTGAAACGGGTCCGGTGAGGCCCGAACGGACAGGAGGGATCTCGGGTGGCCGAGCGTGAGCGCAGGTTGACGCCCCCTCGCGGGGGCGTGTTCGTCGCCAGGGCCCAGGTGATGTCGGATGCGGACGTGCGCCGGGCCATCACACGCATCTCGCACGAGGTCGTGGAGCGCAACCGCGGGCTCGGAGACGTGGTACTGATCGGGCTGCAAACGGGCGGCGTCGCGTTCGCAGGGCGGCTGGCCGAGGCCCTGGGCCGGATCGACGCGGTCGCGGTCCCCGTGGGATCTCTCGACGTGGCCTTCTACCGCGACGACATCGGACTCCGCCCGGTCCTTCCAGAGGCGGTAACCGAGATACCGGGGGAGCTGACCGGCCGGACCGTTGTGCTGGTGGACGACGTGCTCTTCACGGGCCGGACCGTGCGAGCAGCGCTCAACGCCCTCGGCGACTACGGGCGCGCCCGCACGGTCCAGCTCGCCGTGATGGTCGACCGGGGCCACCGTGAGCTGCCGATCCGGCCCGACTACGTGGGCAAGAACTTGCCCACCCGTCGAGACGAGCTGGTCGACGTGAGCGAGGCAGGTGTGCTCATAGGTGAGGTCCTGCCCCGATGAGTCGGCACCTCCTCTCGATCGCCGACCTCGGCCGGGACGGGATCGAAGAGGTCGTGCGCGTGGCCGACTCCTTCGTCGAGGTCGGCCGGCGGGCCATACCCAAGGTGCCCGTCCTCAGGGGAAAGACGGTCGTCTCGCTGTTCTACGAGGACTCGACACGGACGCGGCTGTCGTTCGAGACCGCCGCGCGCCGGTTGTCCGCGGACGTGATGACCTTTGCAACCGCCCATTCGTCGGTTTCCAAGGGCGAGTCGCTTCGGGACACCGTCGAGACCATCGACGCCATGGGCGTCGACGCGGTGGTCGTGCGCCATTCGTCGGCAGGGGTGCCCTGGCAGGTGGCCGGGTGGGTCAGCGCTTCGGTGGTCAACGCCGGTGACGGCTCCCACGAGCATCCGACGCAAGCGCTCCTCGACTGTTTCACCATCCGCCAGGCCCTCGCGAGTCGTGATCGACACCCGAGGGACGATCCCTTGTCCGCCTTCGACGGCCTTCGTATCGCGATCGTCGGCGACATCAAGCACAGCCGCGTGGCCCGATCGAACGTCGCCGCGTTCTCGCTCCTGGGGGCCGAGGTGGTCCTCGTCGCCCCCCCGACGTTGCTCCCGCCTTCGCTGGCGGGCTGGAGGGCGACGGTGAGCCATGATTTCGACTCCGTGCTTGCCAAGAGCGACGTCGTGTACCTCTTGCGGGTGCAGGCAGAGCGCGGCAGCGGGTCGCTGCTTCCGTCTCTTCGCGAGTACACGGCCGGTTACGGCCTCACCGCCCAGCGGGCCGCCTTCTTGCACGATGGAGCGCTGGTGATGCACCCGGGACCGATGAACCGGGGGGTGGAGATAACGGCGGAGGTGGCCAGCCTTCCCTGCACGGTCGTGACCAAGCAGGTGGCGAACGGAGTCGCCGTTCGTATGGCCGTGCTCTTCCTGCTCCTCGGCTCGGAGCCAGGTCTGATCGAGCTGGGAGCGACAGGTGGCTGAGCCGCGGGCGACAGGTGGCTGAGCGCGGGCGGGCGGGCGACTCCGCGCTGGTCGTCCGGGGAGGCGAGGTCGTGGACTCGCTCGGACGGCGCCGGGCCGACGTGGTGGTCCGGGGGAAGACCGTCACCGAGGTGGGTCTGGGTCTGGTCAAGCCACAGGGCGCGCTCGTGCTCGACGCCGAGGGTTGCATCGTCGCCCCCGGGCTGGTGGACCTGCACGCACACCTTCGAGAGCCCGGAGGGGAGCTGGCGGAGACGGTGCAGACGGGAGCGCGGGCCGCCGCCCTCGGTGGTTACACGGCGGTGGTGGCCATGCCCAACACGGACCCTCCGGCCGATTGCGCCGCGGTGGTGCGCCACGTCCTCGACTTGGGCACCAAGGCGGTCGTGGACGTGTCCGTCGCGGGCGCCATCACCGTCGGCCGGGAGGGGCGGCGCCTCGCGCCGATGGCCGAGATGGCTGCGCTCGGGGTGAGGGTTTTCACGGACGACGGGTCGGGCGTCCAGGACCCCACCGTCATGCGGCGGGCGCTCGAGTACAGCACCGCCCTCGGGGTCGCCCTGGCGCAGCACTGTGAGGACCAGTCGCTCGCGGCCGGAGGCCAAATGAACGAGGGAGAGTGGTCGAGCCGCCTGGGGGTGCCGGGGGTCCCTGCCGAGGCCGAGGAGCTGATGGTCCACCGTGACATTCTCTTGAGCCGCCTCACCGGTGGGCGCATCCACCTCCTCCACCTCTCCAGCCGAGGGTCGGTGGACCTGGTGCGGGCGGCAAAGGCCGGAGGCGTGAGGGTCACGGCAGAGGCGACCCCCCACCACCTCTGTCTCACCGATGCGAACGTGGCGGCTTACGATCCGGTGTTCAAGGTGAGCCCGCCGCTTCGGAGTGAGCGCGACCGCGACGCGATCAAGGCGGGGCTCGGCGACGGGACGATCGACGTCATCGCAACCGACCACGCGCCCCATCCCACCGAGGCGAAGGAGGCGGCCTTCGACCAGGCGCCCCCGGGAATGATCGGGCTAGAGACGGCGCTGGCGGTCTCGCTCACCGAGCTCGGTGGTGAGGGGGAAGGCGAGCGCGCCGGACACCTGTCGACCCGGGACATCTTGGGCCTCATGTCGTGGCGGCCCGCCGAGATAAGCCGGCTTGTCCCCGACCACGGCGGGCCGGTCGTCGAGGGTGACACGGCGAACCTGTGTGTGGTCGACCCGGGTGAGACGTGGACGGTGCGGGGCGCCAGGATGGCGAGCCGGAGCCGGAACACCCCTTACGAAGGGCGCGAGCTGAGGGGGCGCGTCCGGCACACGATCTGCCGGGGGGAGCCGGTGGTAGTGGACTCCCAGGCTCAACGATGAGGCACGCGAAGGTGCCACGATGAGAGAGACCGCCGCGCCCCGTGTAGCCGCCCACCTCCCAGCCCTCCTCGTGCTGGCCGACGGGTCGGTGTTCGAAGGCGAGGCGATCGGCGCCCCACCCCCTGCGGGCGTCGCGACCGGGGAGGTGGTCTTCAACACCGTGATGAGCGGATACCAGGAGGTCATCACCGATCCGTCGTACGCGGGACAGGTGATCGCCTTCACCTACCCGCACATCGGCAACTACGGCGTCACCCCCTCGGACGACGAGAGCCGCCGCCCATGGTGCCGCGGGGTAGTGGTCCGCGACCTCCCGCCTCGTCCCAGCAACTGGCGCTCTGCCGAGCCCCTCGAGGCCTTTCTCGCGAGGAACGGCACTCCCGCTATCGCAGGAGTCGACACGCGTCGCTTGACCCGCCACATCCGCGAGGAGGGCTCGATGCCGTGCGCGATGGGAACCGCGGACCAAGATGTGTTGCTGGCGGCGGCGAAGGAGGAGACCGGCACCGAGGGTGTCGACCTGGTCAGCGAGGTCACGACCCGAGCCCCTTACAGGGTCGGCCAAGGGCCCAGAAGAATCGTTGCTTACGACTTCGGGATCAAGTCCACCATGCTGGAGCACCTGGGCGCTGTGGCCGAGGTGGAGGTGGTACCGGCGCGCACCCCCGCAGGATCGGTGCTCGAAGCACGGCCGGACGCGGTGTTCCTCTCCAACGGCCCGGGCGACCCGGCGGCTCTTCCGTTCGCTGCGACCGCCATCTCGCTACTCCTGGGCAGGGTTCCCATGTTCGGGATCTGCCTCGGGCACCAGCTCCTCGCCATCGCCATGGGCGCATCGACGTTCAAGCTCGGCTTCGGCCACCACGGCGGCAACCACCCCGTCAGGAGGCTGGATACCGGCGCGGTGGAGATCACCAGCCAGAACCACAACTATGCCGTCTCGGGGGAGACGCTGTCGGGGGCGCGGATCACCCACGTGAACCTCAACGACGGGGTCATAGAGGGCCTGTCCGCTCCGGACCTGCGTGCATTCAGCGTGCAGTACCACCCAGAAGCGGGTCCCGGTCCGCACGACGCTCGCTACCTCTTCGAGGAGTTTTGCCGCTTGATGGACGGTCCGTGATGCCCAGGCGCTCGGACCTCTCCTCGGTGATGGTGATCGGCTCGGGTCCGATAGTCATCGGGCAGGCGTGCGAGTTCGACTATTCGGGAACCCAGGCCTGCCGTGTCCTCCGCGAGGAGGGCTTCCGGGTGGTGCTCGCCAACTCCAACCCCGCAACGATCATGACCGATCCCGAGTTCGCAGACCGCACCTATGTGGAACCGCTGGAGCCAGACGTGCTCGCCGCGATCATCGAGCGCGAAAGGCCCGACGCCATCCTCCCGACACTGGGCGGGCAGACCGCCTTGAACCTGGCGATGCAACTCCACGCACGAGGAGTGCTCTCCCGCTACGAGGTCGAGATGATCGGGGCGAACGCGACCGCCATAGCGACGGCCGAGGACCGGGAGCTGTTCAAAGAGGCGATGACCGAGATCGGCTTGTCGGTCCCGGCGTCGGGCTTCGCTCACTCGCTTGACGAAGCGACGGTGCTCGGACATGAAGTCGGGTTCCCCGTCATCGTCCGACCGTCGTACATCCTCGGTGGCTCAGGCACCGGGATCGCCAGGGACGAAGACGAACTGTCCCGCATGTCGTCCGCCGGGCTCAGGGCAAGCCCCATCTCCGAGGTGCTGATCGAGCACTCCATCGCCGGGTGGAAGGAGTTCGAGCTGGAGGTGATGAGAGATCGAGCGGACAACTGCGTCGTGGTCTGCTCCATCGAGAACCTCGACCCCATGGGGGTCCACACTGGTGACTCCATCACCGTCGCCCCGGTGCAGACACTGTCCGATGTCGAGTACCAGACGATGCGCGACGCCGCTTTCGCCTGCATCCGGAGGATCGGAGTCGAGACCGGCGGCTCAAACATCCAGTTCGCAGTCAACCCGGCCGACGGGAAGATGGTGGTCATAGAGATGAACCCCAGGGTGTCCCGATCGAGCGCGCTGGCCTCCAAGGCGACGGGCTTTCCAATAGCCAAGATCGCCGCCCGCCTCGCGATCGGGTACACGCTGAACGAGATCTCCAACGACATCACCAAGAAGACGCCGGCCTGCTTCGAGCCGACGATCGACTACGTGGTGACCAAGGTGCCCCGTTGGGCGTTCGAGAAGCTCCCCGGCGCACCGGAGGTGCTGGGCACCAAGATGCAGTCGGTGGGAGAGGCCATGGCCATCGGTCGGACCTTTCCCGAATCGCTGCAGAAGGCCCTGCGCTCTCTGGAGCAGGGGCGCTCGGGCCTCAACTGCGACCCCGGTGAGACGGCGCTGTCGAGGCTCTGCGACGACGAGCTGGTCGAAGCGGCGGGGGTTGCCACACCCGATCGGCCATTCCAACTGGAATCCGCCTTGCGGCGAGGGATAGGCGTGGAGCGGCTGGCCTCGAAGAGCGGAGTCGATCCCTGGTTCCTCGATCAGATCGGGCTCGTGGCGGCCGAGCGCGCACGGCTCGAGGGGGTCCCCCTCTGGGACATGACGGCCAGGGACTGGCAAAGGATGAAGCGCCTCGGTTTCTCGGACACCCAGCTGGCATGGCTGACGGGGAGCGCGGAGGAGGAGGTCAGGGCGGCCCGACAGCGGGTGGGTGTGCGGTGCACCTTCAAGGTCGTAGACACCTGTGGCGGCGAGTTCGACGCCTTGACCCCGTACAGCTACTCGACCTGGGAGGAGGAGGACGAGACCTCGCCTAGCGGTGGCCGGCGAGTCCTGATCCTCGGGTCGGGCCCGAACCGGATCGGGCAGGGCATCGAGTTCGATTACTGCTGCGTGCATGCGAGCCTCGCCCTCCGCCAGGTGGGCTACGAGACGGTGATGGTCAACTGCAACCCCGAGACGGTGTCCACCGACTACGACACGAGCGACCGCCTCTATTTCGAGCCCCTCACCGCGGAGGACGTTCTCAACGTGATCGAGGCCGAGCAGGCTGCGACCGCCAACGGCGGTGAGCTCGTCGGGGTCATCGTGGGGCTGGGCGGCCAGACCCCCTTGAAGCTCGCGGGCCGCCTTCCGAAGCAGATGGTGCTCGGGACCGGCCCCGACGCGATCGACCTGGCCGAGGATCGTGAGCGCTGGAGCGCGCTGTGCTCGAGGCTCGACATCCCCCAGCCCGCCGGCGGTGTAGCGACATCGGTCGACGAGGCCCTCGAGGTGACCAGCCGCATCGGTTACCCCGCTCTGGTGCGCCCTAGCTATGTGCTCGGCGGGCGGGCGATGGAGATCGTCTACGACGACGACTCTCTTCGTCAGGCGATGGCCGAGCTAGCGACCGGCGAAGCGGGGTTGAGCGGGCGGCCGGGGACTCTCGGGCGTGAAGGAGGGCTCTCCACGCAGAGGCCGGCTCTGGTCGACCGTTTCCTCGAGGACGCCATCGAAGTGGATGTCGACGCAGTGCGAGACGCGGCGGGCGAGGTGCTGGTGGCCGGGATCATGGAACACGTGGAGGAGGCCGGAGTCCATTCGGGTGACTCCGCCTGCGTCATTCCGCCTCCGACCCTTCCGGGCGCCACCTCGAAGGTCATCGAGGGGTACACGAGGGCGATCGCGGCCGCGCTGGACGTGAGGGGCCCGCTCAACGTCCAGTTCGCGGTCAAGCAGGGAAATGTCTTCGTGATCGAGGCCAATCCCCGGGCGAGCCGCACGGTGCCCTTCGTCTCCAAGGCGACGGGAGTGCCGCTGGCCAGGCTGGCTGCGCGGATCATGGTTGGCTCCACCCTCGAGGAGCTACGGGCCGAGGGGCTGGTTCGTGGTGAGCTCGACGCCACCGGCGGGGGAGGCCACGTGAGTGTCAAGGAGGCGGTGCTCCCGTTCGCCCGCTTCCCGGGCGTGGACAGCCTGCTCGGTCCTGAGATGCGATCGACGGGCGAGGTCATGGGAATAGACAGGACCTTTGGTCTCGCATTCGCCAAGAGCCAGACGGCGGCGGGCTGCAGCCTTCCGGACGGAGGAGCGGTGTTCATGTCTTTGGCGGACAGGGACAAGCCTGGGGGCCTCTTGGCGGCCAGGGGGTTCGCCGAGCTCGGATTCAGCCTCGCGGCCACGACCGGTACGGCACGGTACCTGGAAGACCGCGGGGTGGCGGTCGAGACCACGGTGGCGAAGTTGGGAGAGGCGCGCGACGACACGCGACACGTCGACGCCGTGGATCTGATCGCGAGCGGGAAGGTGAACCTGGTGGTCAACACGCCCAGGGGTCGCGGGCCGAGGGCCGACGGGAGCCACATAAGGGCTGCCGCCAGCTTTCATGGCGTGCCGTGTCTCACCACGGTGGCAGCCGCGAGGGCCGCGGCGGGCGGAATGGCCGACCGGGCCCGAAAGGAGCTGGCAGTTTGCAGCCTCCAGGAGTTCCACTCGGCTCGTCAGGGGCGGTTCCCGATATGAGAGTGCGCAAGAGCACCGCAGCAGTGGACCTCACGGTCGCGATCGGGCCGGTCACACTTCCGAATCCGGTGATGACGGCTTCGGGGACCGCTGGGCGGGGAGCGGAGCTCGCGAGCTACCTCGACCTGGGCTCGCTGGGAGCGGTGGTGACCAAGTCCCTGTCAGCGGATCCCTGGCCTGGAAACCCCGACCCTCGTGTCCACAAGAGCCCTTCGGGGATGCTCAACGGCGTGGGCTTGCAGGGGCCCGGCATCGGGCCATGGATGGAAATGGACCTCCCCAAGCTGCTGGCGACCGGTGCGCGCGTCGTGGCGAGCATCTGGGGTCGGACGGTGGATGAGTTCGCCGAGGCGGCCTCCCTGCTTGCGCACACGCCGGATCAAGTGGTCGCCGTCGAGGTGAACGTCAGCTGTCCGAACCTGGAGGACCGACGACGCATGTTCGCCCACTCCTGCCGGGCGACAAGCGACGCCGTCGCAGCGAGCGCGGCCTGTGGCAAACCCGTGTGGGCGAAGCTGAGCCCCAACGCGGCCGACCTGTGCGAGATCGCCGGAGCCGCCCTCGGGGCGGGCGCGAGCGCCCTGACACTGGTCAACACCCTCCTCGGCATGGCCATAGACCCCGAGAGCCGCTCCTCACGCCTCGGCATCAGCGGAGGAGGCCTGTCGGGTCCTGCCATACGCCCGGTGGCCGTCAGGTCTGTGTACGACTGCCGCGCCGCTCACCCCGACGCGGCGATCATCGGCGTCGGAGGTGTGGCGCGGGGGGTGGATGCCGTGGAGCTGATGATGGCCGGCGCCGACGCCGTTCAGGTGGGAACGGCCACCTTCGCCGATCCGCGTGCTCCGGCGCGCGTGCTTGCGGAGCTGCGAAGCTGGTGCACAGCCCACCGCGTAGGCGCGGCCAGAGATCTGACAGGAGCTGCCCATGGGTGACGCGCCCGGGATGTCCAAGACCGCCTTCGGTCGGCACGGGGAGCTGCGCGACCGTCTGGCACTGGCCGTGGACGCCGACGACATGGTGGAAGCGGTTCGACTGGCGGACGAGCTGCTGCCCTGGTTCGCCATAGCCAAGGTCGGATGGGAGCTGTACAGCGCCGCGGGCCCCGATGCCGTCGCCACTCTGGCGGCTCACGGCTACCGGGTCTTCTTGGACCTGAAGCTCTATGACATACCCACCACCGTCTACCGAGCGTCGAGGGTTCTCGGCGGCCTTGGCGCCTCGTTCCTCAACATGCACGCCCATGGTGGCCTGGACATGCTGAGGGCCGGCGTGGAAGGTCTGGTCGAAGGGTCCTCGGAGGCCGGTGTGGAACTGCCGGCCGCGCTGGCGGTGACGGTGCTGACCAGCGACGCCGGCGCTCCCCGCCATGTCCTGGAGCAGAGGGTCGAGGTGGCACGCGAAGCCGGCTGTGCCGGGGTGGTCTGCGCGGCTGCCGACCTCGCGCACGTGAAGGCGATGGCCCCCGAGATGCTCGCCGTCGTCCCCGGGATCAGGCCCGCGGGAGCACCACGCCACGACCAGGCCCGGGCGGCGACCCCGGAGGCCGCCCTCGACGAAGGGGCGGATGTCCTGGTCATCGGTCGGGCGGTCACCGCTGCACCGGACCGGGTGGCCGCCGCGTCGTCCCTGGTAGCAGGGCTCCTGTGATCGCCGGGGAGAGCATTTTCCCTGGACATCCGCGATGCCCGCCCCAGCCGGGGCTATCGTGAATCCCCATGCCCTTACCTCCTCAACTAACACCTGACCAGCGCAAAGCCGCCCTGGAGAAGGCGGCGGTCGCTCGCCGTCAGCGGGCGGAGCTCAAGGAGAAGCTGAAGTTGGGGTCTCTCAGCTTGCGTGAGCTGCTGAGCCAGGCGCCCAACAACGAGACCGTGGGCAAGATGAAGGTGCTGTCCGTGCTCGAGTCCTTGCCGGGACTCGGCAAGGTGAAGGCACGCCGACTCATGGAGGACATCGGGATCAGCGAGTCCCGTCGAGTCCAGGGTCTCGGAGTCAACCAGCGCGATGCTCTGTTGAAGGAGATCGCCAACTCCTGATCTTCGTCCTTTCTGGCCCGGGTGGGGTCGGCAAGGGCACGCTTGCGGCACGGCTGGTCGCAGAGGACCCCACGCTGTGGCTCAGCCGCTCATGGACGACGAGACCTAGGCGTCCGGGGGAGGGGGAGCACGCCTACAACTTCGTGAGCCGTGCCGAGTTCGAAGCGGCGATCGCAGATGACCGGTTTCTCGAGTGGGCCGACTTCCTGGGCCACCTGTACGGCTCGCCCTTTCCCGACCCGCCGCCTGGCAATGACGTCTTGTTGGAGATCGACTTGCAAGGCGCCACCCAGGTCCTGTCGCGGGTGCCGGACGCAGTGTTGATCTGGCTGACCGCCCCCTCCAGGCGGGTGCAGACGCAGCGGCTCAAGGCTCGCGGCGACAGCGAGGAGAGCGTCGACCGCAGGGTCGAGCACGGGGAAGCGGAGGAGCGGGCTGCCGCGGAGCTGCCGAGGCATGTAGTCGTCAACGACAGCTTGGAAAGTGCCCTCGACGAGGTAAGGCGTATAATTTCCTCTCACCGGCACCCCGGTGTGCCGCGGACCCCCGAAGGAGCCTGATGGCCGAACGCCGCAACACGATGATGGAGCCTCCCATCGAGGACCTCCTCGACAAGGTTGACTCGAAGTTCACCCTGGTCGCTCTGGCGGCTAGACGGGGGCGCCAGATCAACTCCTATTTCAACCAGCTCGGGGAGGGTATGGGAACCATCGCCCCTCCCCAGGTGACCTCCGTGTCGCGAAAGCCGCTCTCCATCGCCCTCGAAGAGGTCGCGGCCTCCAAGGTCGTCGTCAAGGAGCCGGGCGATGAGGAAGGCACCGCCGAGCAAGGAGACCTCCCCGAAGGGGCGGGAGCCGGCCTGGTGGCCGCCCCCATGGAAGGCGCAGACGGAGAGGGGCTCGTCTCGGAGACCGAGGGCGATCCCGGCGAGGGACCCGCCGAAGCCGGCTAGGCCCGGGACGCACAGGGGCGACGGAGAACGGACGAAGAGACAAGGGATTGAGCACACAGGTCTCCGCCAAGGGCTCCGCTCCGTGTGTCGTGCTCGGCGTGACCGGGGGAATAGCCGCTTACAAGGCGGTGGAGGTGTGCCGCCGCCTGGTGGAGGCCGGCGCGCACGTGATCCCGGTCATGACGGCCGATGCGCGCCGTTTCGTGGGAGAGGTGACGTTCTCGGCGCTGGCCTCCGAGCCGGTCCGGCGGACGCTCTGGGACGCGACCGACCCCATTCCGCACACCAAGCTCGGCCGCGTGGCCGACTTGCTGCTGGTCGCGCCGGCCACAGCCCGTCTCATCGGTTCGTACGCCAACGGCATCTCGGACGACCTTCTGTCGGCGACTCTGCTGGCCACCCGTGCTCCCGTCGTGGTCTGCCCGGCGATGCACACCGAGATGTGGGAACACGCCGCAGTGCAGGACAACCTCACCATCCTGCGCCGCCGTGGCGTAAGGGTGGTCGAGCCCGGGCTGGGTCGTCTCGCCGGAGGCGACCTCGGCCTCGGGAGGCTGGCCGAACCAGCCGAGATAGTCGGGGCGGTCGCAGCCTCACTGTCACTAGCGGGCAAGCCCCTCCCGGCCACCGAGTCCCCGGAGTTGGTCCGTGGCGGCGACATGGAGGGGATTCGTGTGCTCGTCACGGCGGGAGGGACGAGGGAGCCTATCGACCCCGTGCGGTTCATCGGCAACCGCTCGTCGGGGAAGCAGGGCTATGCGATCGCCGAGGAGGCTCTGGCACGAGGTGCGCGCGTGACCTTGGTGACGGCGGCTTCGGGGCGTTC
This sequence comes from uncultured Actinomycetes bacterium, assembly GCA_963736925.1. Taxonomy (GTDB): domain Bacteria; phylum Actinomycetota; class Acidimicrobiia; order Acidimicrobiales; family CAVTQP01; genus CAVTQP01. The sequence continues at coordinate 1,481,612 of CAVTQP010000003.1, read as the reverse complement.
CCCGGGCGGCATGGAGGTCGTCCGTGTCGAGACTGCCTCCGAGATGGAACAGGCTGTCCTAGGTCGCAGTGGCGGGGAGGACGTGGTCATCATGGCGGCTGCAGTCGCCGACTTCAGGCCGAAAACCGTGGCGGATGTCAAGATCCCCAAGTCCGACGGCCCTCCAGAGCTGGTCCTGGAGCCGACGCCCGACATCCTCGGCGAGCTGGGCGCGCGCCGCCGCCCAGGCCAGGTGCTGGTCGGCTTCGCAGCCGAGACCCAAGAGGTCGAGCTGCGCGCCGCATCGAAGCTGGCCCTCAAAGGGATCGACCTGATCGTGGCCAACGATGTCACCGCACACGGAGCGGGCTTCGAGCACGACACGAACGCGGTGGTGCTGCTCGACGCCCACGGTCGGCGAGAAGAGGTGGGTCTGACGGACAAGCGCAGGGTGGCTGCGGCGGTGCTGGACTCTGTCGCCACCCTCAGGGGGAGGAGAGACATTTGAGCGATCGCTTCACGTTCACCTCGGAGTCGGTGACCGAGGGGCATCCCGACAAGATGGCGGACCAGATCTCGGACGCCGTGCTCGACGCCATAATCGAGACAGATCCAACCGGCCGGGTCGCCTGCGAGACGCTTCTCACGACGGGGCTTGTGGTGGTGGCGGGTGAGATCACCACGGACGGCTACGTCGACATACCGCGCCTGGTTCGCCACACCGTGTGCGACATCGGCTACGACAGGGAGGCCTACGGCTTTGACGGGAACACTTGTGGCGTCGCGGTCTCCATAGACGAGCAGTCCCCCGACATCGGCCAGGGAGTCAACGCGGCCTGGGAAGTGCGCTCGGGAAAGGGCGGCGAAGACCGTCTGAACTCCCAAGGCGCAGGTGACCAGGGGATGATGTTCGGCTACGCATGCGACGAGACACCCGACCTGATGCCTCTCCCGATATGGCTCGCACACCGCCTGGCGCAGAGGCTCACCCAGGTACGCCGGGCGGGGGTCCTCCCGTACCTGAGGCCTGACGGCAAGACTCAGGTGACGGTCGACTACGAAGGCGGGCGGCCTGTGTCGCTGCGCACCATCCTGGTCTCGACCCAGCACCAACCCGGGATCGACTTGGAGACGCTGCTCCTTCCCGACCTTCGCGAGCACGTTATCCACCCGCTGTTACCCGAGGATCTGGACATCTCCTCGATCGAGGTGCTGGCCAACCCCACCGGCAAGTTCGAGCTCGGTGGTCCCCATGCGGACACCGGCCTGACGGGCCGCAAGATCATCGTCGACACCTACGGTGGGGCGGCCCGTCACGGGGGAGGGGCGTTCTCCGGCAAGGACCCCTCCAAGGTCGACCGTTCCGCCGCCTATGCCGCTCGATGGGTGGCCAAGCACGTCGTGGCCTCCGGCGCCGCCCGGCGCTGCGAGATACAGGTGGCCTATGCGATCGGCGTCGCCCGGCCAGTGTCGGTCATGGTGGAGACGTTTGGCACCGAGAGCATCGACCCCTCGCGGATCGAGTCCGCGATCGGCGAGACCTTCGACCTGCGCCCGGCCGCGATCATTGACGGTCTCGACCTGCGGCGGCCCATCTACAAGAGGACGGCGGCGTATGGTCACTTCGGCCGTTCGGACAAGGAGTTCACCTGGGAGGCGACCTCGAGACTCGAGGACTTCAAGGCGGCGCTGGGTCTGTAGACGGTCGCGCGCCCGCCACCCGGGTAGTCCGGGTGATGCCCGACGTGGCAGCCATCGACAAGCTCTTCGATTACCGGGTGCCCGAGGAGCTGTCCACCCTTGTGCGCATCGGGACACGGGTCCGTGTGCGCCTGGGCGCGCGCCGCGTCAGGGGCTGGGTGGTCGGGGAGGGAGTGGTTCCCCCACCGGGGGTCGTGTTGCGACCCTTGTCGGGCGTATCCGGTTGGGGGCCGCCTGCAGAGGTCGTTGACCTGGCCACATGGGCGGCTTGGCGCTGGGCCGGGCCAGCCGCCAGCTTCATGAGGACGGCCTCCCCCGACAGGGTCGTGAGCTCCCTGCCCTCGCCGTCCGCGCTCCGGCGATCGTCCCACCATGACCCGGTGCCGTCGGAGGCATTCGGTAGAGCCCGTTCTGTGGTGAGGGTGGCGCCGGCTACCGACACCTTCCCCTATGTGCAACAGGCGGCGAGGACCCTGGCGCTCAACTCACAGGGCGTGGCTCCGGGCGCGAGGGGCGCACCCCCGAGCGCGCTCGTGCTGGCTCCTTCGCAGGTGATGGCAGGCGACCTGGCTGCTCGGCTCGTACGCATCGGTCATCCCGTCGCGCTCCTCCCGAGAGACTGGGATCGGGCCGCGTCGGGTGGTGCGGTGGTGATCGGTACCCGCTCTGCCGCCTGGGCCCCCGCCCCCCGCCTTTCGGCGATCTTGGTTCTCGACGCCCACGACGAGGCCTACCAAGAGGAACGCGCGCCTACATGGAGCGTGTGGGTAGTTGCCGGCGAGCGGGCGCGCCGGGACGGCGCGCCATGCGTGCTCGTGTCACCGTGCCCGTCCCTCGACTTGCTCAGCTGGGGCCCTCTGGTGCTCACATCGCGCGACGAGGAGAGGCAGGGCTGGCCGCCGATCGAGGTGGTCGACCGGCGAGCGGAGGACCCGCGCCACGGGGTGACGTCTGATCGACTCGTCCGGATCCTACGCGGTGCTCGTGCCGACCGGCCGGTCGTCTGCGTGCTCAATCGCAAGGGGCGGGCCCAGCTGCTGGCGTGCGCCAGGTGCGGTGAGCTCGCCCGGTGCGGAAGATGTGACGGTCCCCTTGCCCAGCCGGCAGGCGAAGACGCTCTCAGATGCCGTCGGTGCGGCGAGAAGCGGCCGGTCGTCTGCGCGGTCTTGCGGTTCTCGACGGATGAGGATTCTTCGACCGGGTGTCTCGAGGGTTCGCGAGGAGCTGGAGGCCATCGCAAGAGCGCCTGTGGCCCAGCTGGACACGAAGGGCACGATCAACCGTGACACCCCCGAGAGCGGCAACGGAGCAACACCGCCGCGCGCCAGCATTCTCGTGGGGACCGAGGCCATCCTCCACAGGGTGAGGTCCGCCGCGTCGGTCGTGTTCCTGGATTTCGACCAGGAGCTGCTCGCGCCTCATTTCCGGGCGGGCGAGCGGGCGATGGCCCTGTTGTGCCGGGCAGCCCGTGTGGTCGGGGGAAGGGGAGCGAGGGCCGCGCCGCGTGGATCAACGGCGGGACGGTCCCCCGACGGAGTTCGGACGCCCGGCAGGCTGGTGGTCCAGACGAGACTTCCCGGGAACGAGGTGCTCCAGGCTGCGCTTCGTGCCGACCCGGGAAGGCTGGCGGAGGCGGATGCGCGGACAAGGTCGGAGCTGAGACTGCCACCGGCGGTGGCCATGGCGCTCCTCTCGGGCGACTCGGCCGGTGAGTACGCGCGGGAGGTCCGGATGGCCTCTGATGCAGTACCTGGACTCTCGGTGATGGGGGCCAGTGACGGGAGCTGGATGGTCAAGGCTCCAGACCATAGGACCCTGTGCGACACCCTTGGCTCGGTAGCGCGTCCGGCTGGCCGTCTACGGGTAGAGGTGGACCCCCGCAGGCTGTGACCCGCGCAAGCCCCGTTCTGACCGTCGGCCAGCGAGGTCAGCCGGCGCAATCCGTTCTGGCCGTCGGCCAGCGAGGTCGTTCCGGTCAACCGCTCGTGACCCGCAACACCGCAGCACCGTCGATGCGGTCGCTGGCGAGGGCCTCCAGCGCCTGGTCGGCGTGCTCGAGAGGATAGGGAGTGGTAGTCACCTTCACGGGTATTCGATCCGCCATCGCGAGGAACTCCTCGCCGTCGGCGCGGGTGTTCGCCGTCACGCTTCTCAGCTCGCGCTCCTCGAAGAGATGGTCGGCATAGCGCAAGGTCGGGACGTCGGTCAGATGTATCCCGGCCACCGCGAGGATGCCGCCGCGATCCAGAGCGGACAGGGCGACTGGTACGAGGGACCCGACCGGCGCGAAGAGTATCGCCGCATCGAGGCGCTCGGGTGGCTCGTCCAGGGCGTCGCCCGCGGACTGCACGCCGAGGGAGAGAGCCAGTTCCTGAGCGGAGCGCGCACGGGTCATCACGTGCACCCGCGCACCTTCGTACATGGCGACCTGAGCAGCGAGGTGGGCCGAGGCACCGAAGCCGTAGATGCCCAGGCTCCCGCCTCGAGGCAGCCCGGACCTGCGGAGCGCCCGGTAGCCGATGATGCCCGCGGAAAGCAGCGGGGCTGCCTCCTCGTCACCGAACCGGTCGGACAAGGGATAGCCGAACTCCTCCTCGACCACGGCGAAGTCCGAATAGCCGCCATCTTCGTCCCAGCCGGTGAAGCGCGGCGAAAGGCAGAGGTTCTCGTCGCCACGTCGGCAAAACCTGCACACGCCGCAGGTCCATCTCAACCACGCGATGCCGATTCGCTGACCGGGCGCGAAGCGCCCGCAACCTCTACCGAGCGCGTCCACCACCCCGACGACCTCGTGTCCGGGTATGACGCCCGGCCGCTTCGGCGGGAGGTCCCCTTCGGCGAGATGCAGGTCGGTACGGCACACGCCGCACACCGTGATGCGGACCCGCACCTCGCCCGGCCCGGGCTCGGGGATCGGACGCTCCACCAAGGCAAGCGGGCCTTTTGCGATCGGGCTCGGCCGGCGCACCTCCCAGGCTCGCACGGCCGGTAGCATCTCGTGCGATGGCCACTCACGCAATACGTGTCTTCGGCGACCCGGTGCTCAAGCAGCGGGCGCAAGAGGTGGCGAACATCGATGACTCCCTGCGGCAGCTCGCGGCCGACATGCTCCAGACCATGTACGCAGCTCCGGGTATCGGACTGGCCGCCCCTCAGGTCGGGGTTCAGAGGCGCTTCTTCGTCTACGACATGGGTGAGCACGCTGAGGGGGATGGACCGAAGACCCTCGTCAATCCGGTCATCACCGAGAGCCGGGGGGAATGGGAGCACGAGGAGGGTTGCCTGTCGGTTCCCGGGCTGTCCTGGACGATCGTCCGCCCGAAGGAGGTTCACCTGAGGGCACGGGACCTGGAAGGTGAGGAGGTCTCGATCGAGGCTGACGCGCTCGAGGCTCGCCTGTTCCAACACGAGCTCGACCATCTCGACGGGGTCTTGCTCATCGACAGGCTGGATAGCGACCAGCGGAAAGAGGCGATGAGACTGCTCCGGTCCCCGACCACCGGGTTCGCCCCGCCCGGTGGAAAGGCGGCGCAAGGGTCAGAGCTCTGAGGAAGCGCCCTGGCCCGCCTCGCTTACCTGGGCACCCCCGAGACGGCCGTCGCACCGCTACGGGCTCTCGCCGGGGCCGGCCACAGGATCGTGCTGGTGGTGAGCCGGCCCGATCGTCGAAGGGGCCGTAGGTCCGAGCCGGAGCCGAGTCCGGTGAAGAAGGCAGCGGCGGAGATGGGGATCCCCGTGGCGGAGTCGCCGGAGCGGCTGATCGGAGCCGGTGCGGAGGCTGGGATCGTCGTCGCCTACGGACGCCTGATCAAGCGTCCGGTGCTGGAGGCGCTGCCCATGTTGAACCTCCACTTCTCCTTGCTGCCGCGCTGGCGTGGTGCAGCACCGGTCGAACGGGCCATCCTGGCCGGGGACGAGGAGACCGGAGTGTGCCTGATGGGCCTCGAGGAGGACCTCGACACAGGTCCTGTCTACCGACGGGCGGCCGTGCGGATAGGCGACGAGGAGACGGCCTCCGAGCTCCGAGAGCGGCTGGCGGGGATCGGTTGCGAGATCCTCGTGGAGGCTCTGAGTGAAGGGGTGCAAGGCCTGGGCGCGCCGGTGCCACAAAAGGGCGAGCCGACGTACGCGGCCAAGATCGACCCTGAGGAGCTGCGCCTGGAATGGGGAGAGCCGGCCGAGAAACTGGGTCGCGTGGTCCGAGCGGGAAGAGCCTGGACCACCTTTCGGGGCGGGAGGCTGTTGATCTCCGGCGCACGAGTGGCTCGTGTGGACAGGGGGGTGCCTTTGGAGATCCTCCCGTCGCAAGGCAAGGCTGGCAACCAGAGCAGTCCGCCCGGACTGATCGAGGGCACTCGCGTGCTCACCGGCTCGGGCTACCTTCAGCTCATCGAGGTCAAGCCGGAAGGACGAGGCTCGCTCCCGGCCGAGACATGGTTGCGAGGTGCCCGGTTGAGGCCGGGCGACCGCTTCGTCTGATGACCAGCGGGTCCCCCCGGGCCGTGGCGCTCTCGGCGTTGCTGCGTGTCGAGACTGGCGCGTACGCGAACCTGGTCCTGCCCGGTCTTCTGTCGAGGAGCGCGATGACCGAGCGGGACCGGGCCCTGGTCACCGAGCTGGTCTACGGGACGACACGTATGAGGCGGGCTTGTGACTGGCTGGTTGACAGGCACCTGGAGGGATCGGTGGAGACACCGGTCCGAGCTGCTTTGAGGATGGGGGCCTACCAGGTTGCGTTTATGGGAACACCCGCCCATGCCGCAGTGGCCGAGACCGTGGAGGTGGCGCCCAGGAGAGCGCAGCGGCTGGTCAACGCCGTGCTGAGAAAGGTGGCGTCGGGGGGTGAGCCGGTCTGGCCAGACGAGGCGACCCGTCTCAGCTATCCGGACTGGATATTCGAACAGTTGATCGCAGACCTCGGCCGGGACAGGGCTCTCGAAGCGCTGGGACATATGAACGAGCCGGCCCGGGTGAGCGCGCGGGCCGACGGTTACGTCCAGGACATGGGCTCCCGATGGGTGGCCCAGCTCGTCGAGGTAGGTGAGGGACACACGGTGGCCGATCTGTGCGCGGCGCCGGGGGGTAAGGCCACGGCCATGGCCAGGGCCGAAGGGGGCAATCCTTCGTTGGTGGTGGCGGGAGACTTGCGCAGGTCCCGGGTGAAGATGATCGCGGCCAACGCTGGGCGGCTCGGACTCTCGAACCTGGCTCCGACAGTCGCGGACGCGAAGGTGATGCCGCTCAGACGGGCCGTGTTCGACAGGGTCCTGGTCGACGCGCCGTGCACGGGTCTCGGCGTGCTGAGGCGCAGGCCGGACGCGCGCTGGCGGGTGAAGCCCGAGGATGCCCAGCGGCTCGGATCGCTGCAATCGGAGCTGCTCGATTCGGCTTCATCCCTTGTCCGTCCCGGGGGCATGCTCGTGTACTGCGTCTGCACGATGACCTCCGCCGAGACCCTCTGCGTGGACTCGAGGCTCGCGTGGAGGCACCCTGACCTGGAGCCGCTTCCCCCTCCCGGCCGCCCCTGGGCTCCCCACGGTCGCGGCGGGCTCCTGCTCCCCCAGGAGGCGGGCACCGACGGGCTGTTCGTCCTCAGAGTCTCGAGGCCCTCCGGGTAGAGTCGCCACGATGGGGCGCAAGGCATCGGCACGCAAGGCAGCGGCACGCAACCCAGCTGCACGCAACGGAGCTGCACGCAAGGCACCGGCACGCCGGGGACCCGCACGCATGGGACCCGCACTCAAGGCGGGGACCCTCGTGGCACCGTCGATACTCTCGGCCGACTTCGCCGATCTGGCCGGCGCCGTCGAGGCGGTCGCGGACGATGCCGAGTGGCTGCACGTGGACGTCATGGACGGCCACTTCGTGCCCAACCTGACCATCGGCCCGCCCGTCGTCGCAGCATTGCGCCGGCACACCGGCATCTATCTCGACTGTCACCTTATGATCACCAACCCCGCGGACCACCTGGAGGCGTTCAAGGAAGCGGGCGCGGACCACTGCTCGGTTCACGTCGAGGTGGGTGAGACCGACGCCTTGATATCCCAGATGCGCGACCTCGAGCTGGATGTCGGGTTGGCTGCCAGTCCGGACACCCCCTTCGAGGCCTTCGCCCCTTATCTCGACCGGATCGACCTCGTGCTGTTGATGACCGTGTTTCCCGGCTTCGGCGGCCAGGAGTTCATGCCGGAGGTGATGCCCAAGCTCGGGCGGACTCGCGACGAGGTCCGCCGGCGAGGGTTGGACCTCCCGATAGAGGTGGACGGTGGCATCGACGAGGGGACGATCGCCACGGCTGCACGCTGCGGCGCCTCGATATTCGTGGCGGGAAACGCGGTGTTCGGCCACGAAGACCCCGGGGAGGCGATACGGAGGCTCCGCTCCGCCGTCTCGGCCTCCGACGGAAGGATCCCGTGAGGCGGCGGGGGTGAACCACGCGGCCAAGGTGCTGACGGTGTCGGACGGCGTTGCGGAGGGGAGCCGAGAGGATCGGTCCGGCGAGGCGCTCCAGCGTCGTCTCGTGGAGGCGGGTTTCGAGGTGGTGGAGTGGGCGGTCGTACCAGACGGTGCGGAGTCGGTGGCATCGGCGTTGCGCAAGATGGCTGAGGATTTTGCCGGCCTTGTGGTCACGACCGGGGGGACGGGATTCGCGCCCCGGGACCTGACGCCCGAGGGGACCCTCGCGGTCGTGGACCGAGAGGCGCCAGGTCTTGCCGAGGCCATGCGCCTGGCGAATCCTCTGGGGAGGCTGTCGAGGGGAGTGGCCGGCACGATGGGAGGCTGCGTCGTGCTCAACACCCCCGGTTCCACCAAGGGTGCTGTCGAGTGCCTGGAGGCCGTCATCGACGTGGTCCCACACGCGATCTCGCTCCTCCGCGGGGAGCGTGACGGGCACCCGTCTTAGTCGCGCCGAGATCTTCGTGGACCAGGACCAGGCCTCCGGCCACTCGGGCGTTCGTCGGCCCAGGTCGGAGCGGCGCGACAGTACACTTGGCCTCGGGCGAATGGGCGACGGACAGCAGATGAGGCGGGCCGTAGAGCTGGCAGAGGCTGCTCGCGCCTGGAGCTCACCGAATCCATGGGTGGGCTGTGTGGTGGTCGCCGACGGCGAGCGCTTCGAGGGTTGCACCTCCGTGCCGGGAGGGCCACATGCCGAAGCGGTGGCGCTTCGGGCGGCCGGGGAACAGGCAAAGGGGGCGACCCTCTTCACCACGCTGGAGCCCTGTTCGCATGCGGGCCGGACGGCGGCCTGCGCCGAGACCATCGTGGCGGCAGGCGTGTCCACGGTGGTGGTCGGCCTCGAGGACCCCGACCCGAACGTGTCGGGCCGCGGCCTGGAGCGCCTGAGAGAGGCAGGTGTCGAGGTGCGCGTGGGTCAGTGTCAGGACCAGATACGTGAGCAGCTTGCCCCTTATCTCAAGCACCGCAGGACCGGTCGGCCCTGGGTGGTGCTCAAGCTGGCTACCACCCTGGACGGCCGCATCGCCGCTCCCGACGGTTCCAGCCGATGGATCACAGGGCCGGAGGCTCGTGAGGACGCCCACCAGCTCCGTGGTCACAGCGACGCCGTGCTAGTGGGGGCGGGAACGGTGCGTGCGGACGACCCGCAGCTGACCCGCCGCGACACTCCGGGGACCAGACAGCCCGTGCGGGTCGTCCTGGGCCGGGCGAAGGAGTCCGCCCGCGTGAACCCCGCGTTGGAGATGGAGGGCGAGCCCGAGCAGGTGCTCGACGGGCTGGGCGCCAAGGGGGTCCTCCAGCTGCTCGTGGAAGGGGGGGCGGTCGTGGCGCACGAGTTTCATTCCGCGGGTTTGGTGGACCGGTACGTGATCTATGTGGCCCCGGCTCTATTCGGGGGTGACGACGCGGTGCCCATGTTTCGGGGCGCCGGTGCGGCGGGAATGGAGACCGTCTGGCGCGGACGTTTCATCTCGATCAGGCAGCTCGGCGCCGACATCCGGCTCGAGGTGGCGTAGATGTTCACAGGCATCGTGGAAGAGATCGGGACGCTCGCGGGGCGTGAGGGTAAGGTGCTGCGGTTCGAGTCGGAAGCCGTCGCCGAAGGGGCCTCCGTCGGCGATTCGATCGCCGTCAACGGCTGCTGTCTAACCGTTGTGGAGGTGGGGGACGGTTGCTGGAGCGCCGAGGTCGTCGACGAGACTCTGCGACGCACCAATCTGGGGAGGCTGACGCTTGGCGACCTGGTGAACCTGGAGCGCCCGGTGCGTGCGTGCGACCGCCTTGGGGGGCACCTGGTTCAGGGTCATGTGGACGCTGTGGGCGCGATCGTACAGCCGGCACCCGACATGCGGGTTGGCGCACCGCCCGGGCTCCTACGCTATGTGGCGGTGAAGGGCTCGATAGCCGTGGATGGATGCAGCCTCACCGTGGTGGACGTTGATCCGGAGGGCTTCTCCGTCTCCATCGTCCCCCATACCGCCGAGGTCACCACGCTTGCCGGCAAGGGGGCCGGTGACCAGGTCAACCTCGAGGTCGACGTCATCGCAAAATACTCCGAGCGTCTTCTCCGGGCAGCCGGCAAGATTCCACTCGAGGACGGGGGCTAGATGCCTGATCGGATAGAGGACGCGATAGCCGCCATCGGGCGTGGCGACATGGTCGTCGTGGTCGATGACGAGGACCGGGAGAACGAAGGCGACCTGATCATGGCCGCGGAGTTCGTGACACCCGAGAAGATCGCCTTCTTCCTCGCTCACACCTCGGGACTGATATGCGTACCGATGACAGGCGACCGTCTGGATCAGCTCGACCTGCCTCTGATGGTGACCTCTAACACCGAGTCCCAGCGGACCGCCTTCACCGTCACCGTCGACTACCGGCACGGGACCACCACGGGGATCTCCGCCGCCGATCGAGCCGCCACGGTCAAAGCGCTCATCGACCCCAAGACGCGCCCCGGCGACCTGTCGAGACCGGGCCACATCCTGCCGTTGCGGTATCGGATCGGTGGGGTGCTAAAGCGAGGAGGGCACACGGAGGCTGCTGTCGACCTCGCCCGGTCGGCCCACCTCTACCCGGCCTCCATCCTCTGCGAGATAGTGAACGAGGACAAGACCGGGATGGCCCGACTTCCCGAGCTGGAGAAGTTCTGCCGCAAGCACGACCTCCTGCTCATCACGATCGCCGACCTGATCCGTTACCGGCGCCAAAAGGACAAGCTGGTCCGCCGGGTCGCGGAAGCTCGGGTTCCGACCGCCGTGGGCGACTTCACCTGCTTCGCATACGAGTCGGTGCTCGACAGCGAGCAGCACCTGGCCTTCGTGAAGGGGGCCGTGCAAGGCGAGGAGAATGTGCTCGTACGTGTGCACAGCGAGTGCCTCACAGGTGACGTGTTCGGCTCCTTGCGATGTGATTGCGGCTCGCAGCTGGAAGCTGCCATCCGGCTGATCTCGCGGGCCGAGCTGGGCGTGGTGGTCTATCTGAGGGGTCACGAGGGACGGGGTATAGGGCTCGCACACAAGCTGCGGGCGTACAGCCTCCAAGAAAGGGGTCGGGACACGGTGGAGGCCAACATGGAGTTGGGCTTGCCGGTCGATAGCCGGGAGTACGGCATCGGCGCGCAGATACTCGTGGACCTCGGTATCACGACCATGCGGCTCATGACCAACAACCCCGCCAAGTACGGCGGGCTTGAGGGGTACGGGCTCGAGATCGTGGAGAGAGTCCCCCTCGAATCCAACCCCAATCCGGAGAACATCCAATACCTGCGGGCGAAACGCGAACGCCTCGGCCACCTCTTGGACGGCCTCGATGACGTCCTCTAAGGGGCGCCGCCCAGCGGATCCCTCGGTGGCCGACAGGGCAGGCGCCGGCAACTACCGCGGAGGGGGCGCGCGGGAAGGCATGCGACTGGCGATCGCCGCGAGCCGTTTCAACGGCGCGGTGACAGAGCGCCTGGTCTCTGGAGCCATCGAAGAGCTGGCCGGCCGTGGTGCGGACCTCGCCTCGGTGACCGTCGCCTGGGCGCCCGGCGCCTTCGAGCTGCCGCTGGTGGCGTCCCGCCTGGCAAAATCCGGTGAGCACGACGCGATCGTCTGCCTCGGTGCGGTCATAAGAGGGCAGACGGGTCATTACGACTTCGTCGCAGGACAGTGCGCGGCGGGGTTGCAGAGGGCACAACAGGACACCGGGGTGCCGGTCATCTTCGGGGTTCTCACCACCGACACGATCGAGCAGGCGATGGACCGCGCCGGTGGTGAGGCCGGTCACAAGGGTGTCGAGGCGGCGCTCGCAGCGATCGAGACGGTGGACCTCATGCGCCAGCTCGAAAAGGGTGGCGCCTGATGCTGCGTCTAGTGCTGCCCAAGGGCTCCCTGGAGCGCCAGACCCTCGAGCTGTTCGCATCAGCCGACCTGGCCGTTGTCCGCGGCTCCGAGGTGGACTACCGGGCGTCCATCGACGACCCTCGTATCGAAGAGGTCAGGATCCTCCGTCCCCAGGAGATCCCCCTTTACGTGGCAGAGGGGCTGTTCGACCTCGGAGTGACCGGATGGGACTGGGTGGAGGAGACACAAAGCCCCGTGGTGTCCGTCGGCCGGCTCGGTTACTCGAAGAACAGCAGCCGACCGATTCGCTTGGTCCTTGCTGTGGCCGAGGACTCACCGGTGCGCTCGGTCACCGACCTGCCCCCGGGGTGCAAGGTCTCCACCGAGTACCCCGAGCTCACCGGTCGCTTCCTGGCTGAAAGAGGCATCAAGGCGGACGTGCGAATCTCCTACGGAGCAACTGAGGCCAAGGTTCCTGACATCGCCGACGCCGTGGTCGAGATCACCGAGACGGGGCGGGCGCTCAAGGCCGCCGGCCTACGTGTCATCGACACCCTCCTTCACTCCCATACCGAGCTGATCGCCAACCCCCTCGCAGCGGCGGACTCCGACAAGCTTCACGCCATGAAGCAGATCCACACGCTGCTTCAAGGAGCACTCGAGGCTCGGGACAAGGTCCTCGTGAAGCTCAACGTCGCCTCGCAGGATCTGGATGCCGTGGTCAGGCTCTTGCCGTCGATGAAGGCCCCGACGATCTCCGAGCTCTCCGGCGACGGCGGCTACGCGGTCGAGACCGTGGTGCCGAAATCCGAGATCAACGTGTTGATCCCCGCGCTCAAGGACCGAGGTGCCAGCGACATCATCGAGCTCGCGCTCTCGAAGATCGTGCATTGATGCCGTGGGACTGCCTGCATTCCGGGGCTGTCGAACAGTTCGACGCGGAGCGGGGAATCGGATGGGTAGCGGGCGCGGAAGGCGGGCGCTACTTCTTCCACTGCACGGCGATCGCCGACGGGACCAGGTCCATCGATGTCGGCGCGAAGGTCACCTTCGAGGTGGTGCCGGGACACCTGGGTCTCTGGGAGGCTCGGGCTTTACGGTCCACCCCAATCTTGTAAGGGTCGCGGCCCACCCTCTCACTGGTTACCTGGACGTGCCGAGGCGCCCGGCGAACCAGCCCCGGGGTCGGCGACCCGCCCGCCGTCGTTGGCGGTGCCGGCCCCGCTTATCTGCACGTACGCAAGCCGCAGCTGGGCGAGTCCGTCACGCAGCGTGGCCTCCTCGGGCCCCAGTCGCGACTCGAGACCCTCGACCAAGCATGCGAGCGCGTCGATCGCGATCTTGGCCTTGGCCAGCTGAGGGGGGTCCAGCGAGAGGTGGAGGGCCCCGAGCTCGAACAGGCCGTAGGCGTGGTTGGCCACGACGGCCTCCGCGGGAGTGTCGGCGAGCTGTCGGCGCAGCTCGTCCATGCGGCCCCTGAGCTCCTCTTCGGTGGGCTGCCCGCCGGGCTGGTCCGTGGAGGGCTCTTGCGAGGACGGCTGGGTCTCGGATTGGCCTGTCCGGCCCACGGGCCGCTCGCCACCCGGTGTCCAGAGCGTGCTCACACTGGTAGCCTAGAGGTCGTACAAGGAAAGCGGGGCCCTCGCTGACGCGTAACCCCCACCCGACCACGTCCGGATCTTCGGCAAAGTGCGTCGGGTTGCTGGTTGCATTGGGGTGGGTATCGCTTTTGGATGCCTGCCCTTGTCGTGTACAGGGGCCGAACGACTGGAGTGATGCCGCATAGCCACCGCACCAATCACCAACGAGGCCAGGATAAATGATCGCATCAGGGCGCGTGAGGTCCGTCTTGTCGATCCCGACGGAACTCAGCTTGGGATAAAACCACTTCCCGAAGCGCTACAGATAGCGCGGGAGATGGACCTGGACCTCGTCGAGGTGGCTCCCCAGGCCGTTCCCCCGGTATGTCGCATCATGGACTACGGCAAGTTCAAGTTCGACGCGGCGCAGAAGGCCAAGGAATCCAGGCGAAAGACCACGAACGTCGGGATCAAGGAGATGAAGTACCGGCCAAAGATCGGGGTGGGTGACTTCGACACCAAGACCCGACAGGTGATCAGGTTCCTCAACGAGGGACACAAGGTGAAGGTCACGATCATGTTCCGAGGCCGAGAGGTCTACCATCCCGAGCTGGGCAAGAGGATCCTCGACCGGATCGCCGAGCAGGTGGACGGATCGGCAAAGGTCGAGGCCAGCCCCCGCCTGGACGGCCGCAACATGGTGATGGTGCTGGCGCCTGACAAGCGGGCGCGACAGTCGGCCGCGGCCCGAGCCGAGGCCTCGGGTACCGAGTCCGGACAGGCCCCGGCGGAGGCCTTCGTCCAGGACGGTCGTGCGTCGCCGGACACGGTCGAGTAGGAGACAGCCATGCCCAAGATGAAGACCGACAGAGGGGCGGCCAAGCGGTTCAAGGTGACAGGTGGCGGGAGGCTGCGTCGCCGCCAGGCCTTCCGCTCCCATCTGCTCGAGAAGAAGTCGAGCGTACGGACCCGGAGGCTCGGGCGAGAGGTGGAGGTGGCCGGCGCAGACTCTCGGCAGGTCAGGCGGCTCCTGGGTCTCTAGGCCTCTGAACACCCCGCCTCCACGCGGGTCTGAAATAGCTTCCCCTCGAATGAAAAGGAGCACCCAATGGCCAGGGTCAAGCGCTCTGTCCACAGTAAGAAGCATCGCCGCGCGGTCCTGGAGGCTGCCCAGGGCTACTACGGCAACAAGAGCCGGAGCTTCAAGGCTGCCAACGAGCAGGTCATGCACTCCCTGCAGTACGCCTACCGCGACCGGCGGGCCCGGAAGGGAGACTTCCGCCAGCTGTGGATCCAAAGGATCAACGCAGCCGCCCGGTTGAACGGCATGAGCTACAGCCGGTTCATAGCGGGCCTTCGTCGGGCAGAGGTGGAGGTGGACCGCAAGGTACTGGCCGACCTCGCGGTCAGCGATCCCGCCGCCTTCGCCGCCCTCGTCCGGGTGGCCGGCGGGTCGGCGGCGGCTCCGAACGGTAGCGGCAGGGAGACCGCCTGAGGCGGGTGGGTCTTGGCAGACGAAACCAGAGGGTCCAGCGGCTCAAACAACTCGCTCGGAGCCGATCGGCCCGTCTCGCCGACCGGGCTTTCCTGATCGAGGGTTCCAAGGCGGTCGGCGCGGCGCTCGACTCCGGCTGCGAGATAGAAGCTGTCTACTGGAAGCCCCTGGGCGTGACGCCCGGTGTGGTGGAGGCGGCCGAAGCAGCCGGCGTGCCCGTGTACCAGCTGGGGTCCGGGGTCATGGAGAAGGTCTCCGACGCGGCCACGCCGCAGGCCGTGATGGGCGTAGCGTCATTCGTCGACGTCGAGCTGGCTGCACTGCCGCCCGTCGATCTGGCGGTGGTGTGTGTCGATGTGAGGGATCCGGGGAACCTCGGGACCGTGATACGCAGCGCGGAGGCCGCCGACGCCGATGCCGTGATCTGTTGTGACAGCACCGTGGACCCTTACAACCCCAAGGCCGTGCGCGCGTCCGCCGGGTCGCTGTTGCGGGTTCCCATGGTTGTAGGTGTGACGTCGACCGAGGCTCTGCGATGGCTGGGCGCACGGGATGTGAAGCGGCTCGCCGCGATACCGCGAGACGGACGCCACTACACCGAGGCGGACCTCACAGTTCCGATCGGGATCGTGCTGGGGAACGAGTCTGCGGGGTTGCCCTCGGAGCTGAGCCCGCTCGTTGACGACTCGCTCACAATCGCCATGCAGGGTAGGTCGGACTCGCTGAACGTCGGGATGGCCGCCACCGTGCTGTGCTTCGAGGCTCTGAGACAGCGGAGGGCCAATTCAGGAGCGCCGACTCACGCGGCGCCGTACGCTGGACCGGTGACACGTGCGCCGTCCAAGGCCGTGGCGCCCGAGGATCCGGGAGGATCACCGTGACGGTGTCAGCGTCCGAGCTTGAAGCGGTCGAAGCAGATATTCACATGCGGATTCGTGGCGCCTCCTCGGTCGACGAACTCCGGGCGGCCGAGAGCCAGCTGCTCGGGAAGGGTTCAGCCCTCGCCCTGTTCAGCCAGAAGCTCGGGTCGCTCGACCCCTCCGAGCGAAGGGAGCTCGGCCAGGCTCTCAACCGGGTAAGAGGGGATGCGGAGCGGGTAATCGAGGCCAGGCGTGGCGAGCTGAAGGCGAGCCAGCGACGCGCCCGCTTGGGGGCAGATCGCCTCGACCTGACAGAGGTGCTGGGCGGCCCGCCCCGAGGTCATGTCCACCTCGTGGCCCGCACGCAGGCCGAGCTCGAGGACACATTCGTCGGCATGGGCTTTTCGGTCGCCGAGGGTCCGGAGGCAGAAACGGACTGGTACAACTTCGAGGCCTTGAACATGCCCAAGGGTCACCCGGCCCGCACCATGTGGGACACCTTCTACCTGCGGTTGGCAGAGCCAGAGTCAATCCTCCTCCGGACGCACACCTCACCCGTCCAGATACGGCTGATGCAAGCGCAGGGTCCCCCGATCTATGCGGTGATGCCGGGGCGCTGCTACCGGCGCGACACCCCTGACTCGCGTCATCTTCCCGTTTTCCATCAGATCGAGGGGCTCGTCGTTGACGGGGGTATAACCTTCGCAGACCTCGCCGGGACCATCGAGACCTTTACGGGTGCCTACTTCGGCCCTTCCATTCACTCACGGTTGAGGCCTTCGTACTTTCCTTTTACCGAGCCTTCAGCGGAGTACGAGATCACCTGCACCATCTGCAAGGGGGAAGGTTGCCGCACCTGTTCCGGGACGGGCTGGGTGGAGCTTGGAGGAGCCGGCATGGTGGACCCTGCGGTGTTCGCCTCAGTGGGGCTGGACGACGAGGAGTGGTCGGGCTTCGCCTTCGGCTTCGGCATAGATCGCTGCGCCCAGATGCGCGAAGGAATCGCCGACATGCGCGTGCTGCTCGACAACGATCTCCGGTTTCTCAGCCAGTTCTAGGTATCGATGCGCACACCCCTGTCCTGGCTACGCGAGTTCGCCCCCCTCGAAGCCGAAGTGGCCGACCTGGCGATGACCTTCGACGACCTGGGTCTGGTCGTCGAAGGTGTCGAGCACGTGGGTGAGGGCTTCGGCGAGATCGTGGTGGCCCGGGTGCTCCAGGTGTCGGAGATCCCCCGCGTGGATCGAATACGCCGGGTCGTCGTTGATGCCGGTGGCGATCCCGAGGAGGTCGTCTGCGGCGCATGGAACTTCGAGGTTGGTGACTTGGTCCCGTTCGCTCCTGTGGGCGCGGAGCTCCCCGGCGGTTTCAAGGTCTCCAAGCGCCGAATGAAGGGGGTCACGTCCAACGGGATGCTCTGCTCGGGCAAGGAGCTCGGTCTGTCCGAGGACCACGCCGGGATATTGGTGCTCGGCTCTGACACCCATCTGGCCGCCGAGCCCGGCCGAGCCGTCGCAAAGGGTCCCCATCCAGGCAAGCCGCTCGCTGAAGCGCTCGGGCTGGAACCCGATGTGGTGTTCGACCTCGCTGTAGAGGCCAACCGTCCCGACGCCATGAGCATCGTGGGAATCGCCCGCGACGTCGCGGCCAGACTGGGCGTGCCCTTCTCCATACCGGAGCCGTACCTCGCGGAAGGTAAGACGCGAACAGGTCAGCTGGCTACGGTCGTGGTGGAGTCACCGGAGCTGTGCCCGAGGTTCACGGCGCGTGTTCTGACAGACGTAGCGATATCTCCTTCGCCGGACTGGATGGCGCGCCGGTTGATGCTGGCCGGGATGAGGCCGATCAACTCGGTGGTGGACGCTTCCAACTACGTGATGCTCGAGCTGGGACAGCCCAACCATCCCTACGACCTCGATCGGCTGCAAGGGTCGGGAATCGTCGTCCGCGTGGCCAAGCCTGGGGAGGTCGTGGTCACCCTGGACGGTGAGGAGCGCCATGTCGGTGGCGACGGCCGGGCCGGTCTGGGCGCCGAGGACTGCCTCATCTGTGACGCGGCGGGTACGCCTGTGGGCATAGGCGGGATCATGGGGGGCGCCCTCGCGGAGATCTCGGAGCTCACGACGAGGGTCCTGCTGGAGACCGCCTATTTCGCCCCCATGGCCATAGCCAGAACCTCGAGACGCCTGGGACTGCGGACGGAGGCGTCCGTGCGCTTCGAGAGGGGCTGCGATCCCGAGGGCATCGAGCGGGCGGCCGCCCGCTTCTGCCAGCTGCTGGTGTCTGCCGGCCGAGACTCGGGCATACAGGTGGGAGGCGGGACCGTCGATGTCACAAGCGGGCTCGACCTTGCGCCGCGCCTGCGTGTGCGCACCGCCAGGGTGAACGGCGTCCTCGGCACTCAGCTGAAAGACCGCGACATCAAACGCTACCTGGACCCGATCGGGTTCAAGGTGAGGAAAGAGGCCTCGGGGGTCTTGCAGGTAGAGGTGCCAAGCTTCCGCCCGGACACCACTCGCGAGATCGACGTCATCGAGGAGGTGGCGCGTCACCACGGCTACTCGCGAATAAGGCGAACCATGCCTTATTCGCCCCATGTCGGCAGCCTCACCACCTACCAGCAAGAGCGTCGGCGGGTCCGCGAGATCCTGGCGGGCGCCGGTGCGACCGAGGCGTGGACTGCTTCGTTGCTCGGTCCGAGCGACCATGAGCGTGCCGGGATCGAAGGTCCTGTCGTGGAGGTCGAGAATCCCTTGGCGCGCGAGGAGTCCACCCTGCGGCGGAGCCTGCTCCCGGGGTTGCTCAAAGCCGTCCGCTTCAACCTGGACCGCCGTCAGGATCGCATCCGGCTGTTCGAGATCGGCCATGTGTTCGCCTGGCCGGCCGAAGGTCAGCAGCTGCCTGATGAGCGTGAACGGTTGGGGGTGGCCCTGGCGGCCTCGGGCGACGGCGCTGAGGCGGCCGTGCACTGCTGGCGGACCCTGTCAGGGGCTCTGCTGGTGAAGGGTGTCTCCCTGGAGGCGGCGCCTCTGCCCGGCCTTCACCCCACGAGGACGGCCCGGCTTGTGGTGGACGGCTCCGGCGAGGAGCTGGGCGGCGTCGGGGAGGTCGACCCGGCGGTCCTTGATGAGTTCGACATCAAGCTCGAGCGGATGGGCTGGCTCGAGGTCGACCTCCGCACGCTCATAGGCCTTCCCAGGCAAACGGGAGGGGCGCGGCATGCCCAGCAGGTTTCCCTCGAGCGACATCGACTTGGCCTTCGCGGTAGACGACCAAACGCCCGCAGCAGCCGTCGAGTCCACCCTTGTGGAGGCGGCCGGGGAGTTGCTCGAGGCCATCACCCTCTTCGACGTCTACCGTGGCCCGGGGCTCCGGGACCAAACGCGCAGCCTGGGTTTCCGGCTGCGCTTCTGTGCCGACGACCACACGCTCACCGACGACGAGGTCGCAGAGATGAGGCGGCGGTCTATAACAGCAGTCGAGGAACGCCATCCCGCTCGGTTGCGGTCTTAGGTCAGTCCACGAGGCGCTCGAGCACCTCATCGGTCCGGCCGTGGAGCAAGAGGTGGCCCTGGTCCTTCACCTCGATGACCTCGCACGACGGTAGGCGGCCCGCGAGCCAGTTGGTGTGGGATCGAGGGACCAGGTCGTACTCTCCTCGCCACAGCACGAACTCGGTCTGTATCCGAGAGTAGGGAACGAGCCACGGGCCGGCGATCAGCTGACAGTCCCTAACCGTCCCCCTCGGCCCGCTCCTGAGGGCTTCGTAGTAGAAGTCCGAGGCTTGACGCGGGGTCATCGACTCGATCACCTGCCTGTCCACCCTGTTCAAGCTGCGGGCCAAGCGGTACTGGAAGAGGGCGGGTGGCACGAACCTTGTGGCAGACAGGATGAGGCATGCCGCGTCTGGTGCCTTGCGGCACAGGTGGAAGAGCAGACGCTCCGGACGGCAGTCGATCTCTTGCAGCGCGCCAGGACCGTCGATCGGAGACATGCCGCCAACCGTGGCCGCCCGAGTGATCCGCGTCCCGAGGCGATCGGCGCACGCGAGCACATAGGGACTAGCGGCCGACCATCCGAGCAAGGAGAAGCTCTCGAGGCCGAGGGAGTCCGCCATGGTCTCCACGTCGGCCGGCCAGTCGTGAATGCTCCGTCTCTTTTGGTAGTCGGACAGCCCCAACCCGGGACGGTCGGGGGCGAGTATGCGTACCCCCGTCCGCTTCGCCGCCTCAGACGCGAAGGCAATATCCTTGCGCGAGCTCGCCTCGCCGTGAAAGTACAGGACCGGCGTGCCGCCGGGGTCGCCGTACTCGCTGAAGCCCAACAGCCGCCCGTCGGGCAACCCGAGGCGTCTGTCAGGAGAGCTGGCCACCACCACCGCCGCATCGAACCATGCTCCGGTGTTAGCATGAGTATTCATATTCATGTATAGTCATGCTCATGAAGGTAGGGGTGCTCGGGGCATCCGGGTACGCAGGGGTCGAGCTGTTGAGGCTGTGCTCGCTCCATCCGGGTTTCGAGGTGGTGGTGGCGGGGGCGGAGGCCTATTCCGGCACGACCGTCGGCGAGCTCTATCCGAGCCTGGGCTCTGCCTACCCGGCCATCCGTTTCTCGAAAGGAGAACCCGCCTCGGCCGACGGCTTGGACCTGTTGTTCCTCGCCCTGCCTCATGGCGCATCGCAGTTGATGATCGGAGACCTGCAAGAGCGCGTCGGGGCCATCGTCGACCTCGCGGGTGACTTCCGGCTGGCCGATCCGAGCCTCTACCCGGTCTGGTACGGAGCCGAGCACGCCGCGCCGGACGTGCTCCCACGGTTCGCTTACGGGCTGCCCGAGCTGAACAGGGACGCTCTCGGAGGCCGCTCGATGGTGGCCGTCGCCGGCTGCTACCCGACGGCGGCAGGCCTTGCGCTGGCCCCTCTTGCCCGTAGTGGCGCCATCGACACGACCGGGGTGGTGGTCGACGCGGCCAGCGGGGTGTCCGGGGCAGGCCGGGGACTCAGCCACAGCACGCACTTCGGGACTGCAAACGAGGACTTCAGGGCTTACGGGCTGCTCGATCATCGCCACACTCCCGAGATAGAGCAGGTGACCGGGACGCGGGTCATCTTCACCCCCCATCTGGCACCGATGAGCCGCGGCATCCTGACGACCTGCTATGCGCGCACGTCGGGTCCCACCTCGACGGGTGAGGTCAACCAGCTGCTCCGTGACACCTACGTGGACGAGCCGTTCGTCTCGATTGTGGAGGACCCGCCCTCGACCAAGGCGACCTACGGGTCCAATGCCGCCCACGTCACCGCCCGCTATGACGAGAGGACCGGTTGGGTGCTCGTGCTCTGCTCCCTCGACAACCTGGTGAAGGGGGCGGCGGGACAGGCGATCCAGTGCGCGAACCTGGCCCTCGGTCTTCCGGAGGAGCTCGGGCTGACGGCCGTCGGTGTGTACCCGTGAGTGTGACGTCGGCTCGCGGCTTTCTTGCAGGGGGAATGAGGGCAGGCATAAAGGCGAACGGTGGACTCGACCTTGCTCTTGTCGCCACGGAGACCAGAAGGTCTGTGCCGGCAGCGGCGGTGTTCACCTCCAACCTCGTCCAGGCCGCGCCTGTTCAAGTGAGCAAGCGCCACCTCGCCTCGACGGGAGGGAGGGCGGCGGCGGTGATCGTGAACAGTGGCAATGCCAACGCTGCAACTGGCACGGCCGGTCTCGACGCGGCCAGGGCCATGTGCTCGCTCGCAGCACGGCAACTGGGGGTCGGGGCCGAGGAGGTCCTCGTGTGCTCGACGGGGCTCATCGGCATTCCCTTGCAAATGTCACCCATCGAGCACTCGATGCCCCGGCTGGCAGCATCGCTGGGGGTGGAACGACAGCACGGCGGGGCCGCTGCCAGAGCGGTCATGACGACGGACACATTTCCGAAGGAGGTCCATGTAGAGGGGCAGGGCTTCGTCGTGGGCGGCTTGGCGAAGGGCGCGGCAATGCTCGCCCCCAACATGGCGACGATGCTCGCCGTGCTGACCACCGACGCCGCCGTTTCCGCTCCCGGCCTTCGGCGGGCCCTCGGCGCCGCGATCAGGCCGACTTTCAACGCCTTGAGCGTCGACGGCTGTACCTCGACCAACGACACCGTGATCGTCCTGGCGAGCGGTTTGGCGGCACGCCCAGGTGACGGCCACCTGGAAGCAGCGCTGACGTGCGCATGCCAGAAGCTCGCGGCACTGATGGCCGCGGACGCCGAGGGCGGCACCAAGGTTGTCCGTGTGGCAGTCAGCGGAGCAACCAGCGATCGCGACGCCATTGCATCTGCCCGGAGTGTCGCCGAGAGCCTGCTGGTCAAGTGCTCTCTCTATGGGTCCGATCCCTACTGGGGCCGGGTCCTGAGCGAGCTGGGGTCCTCGGGTGCGACCCTCCATCCCGATCGGGTGTCGGTCGCTTACGGTGGCGAGACCGTTTGCCGGAACGGTGTTGGGGCCCCACACGATGAGCGCTCGGTGCGCGCTCACCTCGCGGGCGGCGAGATCGAGCTGCATTGCGACCTCGGCCTCGGAAACGGGTCTGCGACCGTCCTGACAAGCGACCTGGGCCACGGCTACATCGACGAGAACATGAGGACATCGTGACGGTGTCTCGTAGGTCCTCCAGTGCTCGAGTCGACCTGAGCCCTCAGGCCAAGGCGGCGGTTCTCTCGGAGGCCCTTCCTTATATACGCCGATTCAAGAACAAGGTGGTGGTGATAAAGCACGGCGGAAGCACGATGACGGATTCGGGCCCGACCGCCGTCGCGGGGTTCGCCCAAGACGTCGTGTTGATGCACTCGGTCGGGATGAGGCCGGTGATCGTCCACGGCGGCGGACCCCAGATCGCGAGCCTCATGGCCAGGCTAGGGAAGGAGACTGAGTTCCGCGACGGTCTTCGTGTCACCGACGCAGAGACGCTCGACATCGCCCGCATGGTGCTCGTCGGCAAGGTCAACAAGGACATCGTGTCGGCCATCAACGTCCACGGACGGCTCGCGGTGGGCTTGTCGGGCGAGGACGCCGGCCTGATCACCGCCACGGCCCGTTCCGAGGATCTGGGCTTCGTGGGAGACGTCGACGGGGTCGATCCGGTGATCGTCGAGCGGCTGCTTTCCCAGGACCTGATCCCCGTCGTGGCGACCATCGGATCGGATCGGGAGGGCCAGGCATACAACATCAATGCCGACACGGTCGCCGGGGTTGTGGCTGAGGCGATACGTGCGGAGAAGCTGGTGTACCTGACCGATGTCGAGGGGTTGCGCCGCGACATGGCCGATCCCGGGAGCCTTGCCCGATCCCTCTCGGCCGACGAGGTAGAGGCGATGCTCGGCGACGGATCGCTGTCGGGCGGAATGATCCCCAAGGCGGAATCCTGCGTGCGTGCTGTGAGGAACGGTGTCGGCCACGCCCACGTTCTCGACGGCCGGGTAGAGCATGCCTTGCTACTCGAGATCTTCACCCGGGAGGGCGTCGGGACCATGGTGAGCCCGTGAGCGACATACTGATGAGCACCTACCGCGAGCCCGCGGTGACCTTCGTCCGGGGCCAGGGCAGCTGGCTCGTGGACACCGAGGGACATCGCTACCTCGACTTCCTGTCGGGGATAGCGGTGACCTCACTGGGGCACTCCCACCCGGCGGTTGCCCACGCCCTGGGACGTCAGGCCCGCACGCTCTGGCACGTGTCCAACCTGTTCGGCAATGTCGTCGGCCCGGAGGTGGGTCGGGTCATCGACCGGTTGATCGGCGGCGGGAACGAGGCTGCCCGGGGAAAGGTGTTCTTCGCCAACTCGGGCGCTGAGGCCAACGAGTGCGCCATCAAGCTGGCGCGCCGTTTCGGCGGGCACAAGCGCTTCGCGATCGTGAGCGCATATGGATCCTTTCATGGCCGCACCCTCGCGACGTTGCATGCGACCGGCCAGCCCGACAAGCACGAGCCCTTCCAACCGCTGCCGGAAGGATTTCGCCATGTGGCTTGGGACGACCTCGACGCCCTTGACTCAGCTGTCGACCCATCGAGCGTGTCGGCCGTCCTTTTGGAGCCCTTGCAAGGGGAGGGAGGCGTCAACGAGCTCTCGCCGGGCTTCCTCCAAGAGGCCCGTCGTGTCTGCGACGAGCGTGGGGTCCTGCTCATGCTCGACGAGATCCAGACCGGGCTCGGACGGACCGGGAGGTGGTTCGCGTTCCAACACGCCGGCATCGCGCCTGACGTGGTCACCATGGCCAAGGCCTTGGGGAACGGCATGCCGATCGGGGCTTGCTGGGCGCGCAGGGAGGTGGCCGAGGTCTTCGTCCCTGGGGACCACGGCACGACCTTCGGCGGCCAGCCCCTGGCGGCTTCCGCCGCCAGGGCCACACTTGCGACGATGGAGCTAGAGAACGTACCGAGGAGAGCGGAGCGCGGCGGCGCCCGGCTGCGCACGTTGCTCGAAGCAGTTCCGGGCATCGCTTTCGTGCGTGGCAAGGGCCTTCTCCTTGGCGCCGTCCTCGTGAAAGGCAGAGCTCGGGAGGTGGCTTCATCGGCTCTCGCCTCCGGTCTCATCGTGAACGCCGTGACGGAGGACACAATCCGCCTCGCTCCGTCTCTCTTGGTCTCGGACGAGGAGATCGACCAAGCGGCTCGGCTACTGGCAGAGGCCATCGCCGGTGATGAGGGGTCACAGCCTTGACGCGTCACTTTCTCGAGATCGACGATCTCTCCACCGCAGAGGTAAACACCGTCCTGGACCTCTCGGAACGACCGCCCGTTCGTGTGCTGTCGGGCAAGGGAGTGGCCCTCCTGTTCGAGAAACCGTCCTCACGCACACGGAACTCTTCGGAGATGGCGGTGGCGGCCCTGGGCGGTCATCCTGTGAGCATTCGTGTCGAGGAGGTCGGTCTCGGTGGTCGAGAGACCGTCGAAGACCTTGCCCGCACCCTCGGCTGTTATCACGCGGCACTGGGAGCACGTGTCCACGATCACGCGATCCTCGAACGCATGGTCGCCGCTCTGGACGGCGACAGCGTGGCCATGCCCGTGGTGAACTTGCTCTCGGACATGGGTCATCCCTGTCAGGCCCTCGCAGACCTGCTGACCCTTCGCCAATGCTTCGGTGAGGTTGGTGGACTGACGGTTGCATACGTGGGCGACGGGAACAACGTGTGTCGGTCGTTGGCTCTTGGGTGCGCCCTGGAGGGAGCACGTCTCAATGTGGCCTCGCCCCCCGGCTACGAGCTCTCCGGCGTGGACGAGTCGCGGATCCGGCGGCTTGGCGGATTGGTGGAGACCACGGACCGGCCCGCTGACGCGGTGGCGGGCGTGGACGCCATCTACACCGATGTATGGACGTCCATGGGACAGGAGGAGGAGTGGGTCGAGCGTGTGCGTGCGTTCAGAGGGTTCACGGTCGACGACGCGCTGGTCGTGCTCGGCCGATCCCCATGCGGTGGTGCTCCATTGCCTTCCCGCCCATCGGGGAGAGGAGATCAGCGGGTCGGTGATCGACGGGCCGAGGAGCGTTGTCTGGCGGCAGGCTGCCAACCGCATGCACTCGATGAGAGGTCTGCTCTGGTGGCTGAGCGGAGGGGGGCGTGAGAGTGGCTAAGAACCAGCGCCAGCACCGCATCGCCCGCCTGCTCGAGCGTCGGTCCGTTGCCAGCCAGGCCCAGTTGGTCGAGCTGCTCGCAGCCGAGGGGCTCGTGGCCACTCAAGCGACGGTGTCGCGGGACCTCGAGGAGCTCGGAGCGCTGAAGGTCCGCGTCACCGGTGGCGACCCTGTATATGCGATACCGGAGCTGCCCGGTGAGCAGGTGGCGCCCGAGGAGCAGCTGCGGAGGGTTCTCGGCGACTGGGTGGTCGAGCTGGCACATTCGGCGAACCTGGTTGTCCTGCGGACACCGCCAGGCTCCGCCCACGTCGTGGGATCCGCTCTGGACCGGTCCGGCATCGACGGTGTCCTCGGCACTGTCGCGGGTGACGACACCATCATCGTGGTGGCCTCCGAGCGGGTTGGTGGGAGCAAGGTGGCGGAACGTCTCTCGGTTCTGGCCGGACTCCGAGGAGACTCCTAGAAAGGATCTGGCAGTGTCGAAGAAGGTGGCGCTGGCCTACAGCGGCGGGCTTGACACATCGGTAGCGGTCCATTGGCTGGGCAGGGAGATGGGTGTCGAGGTCATAGCGGTGGCGGTGGATGTCGGCCAAGGCGGCGACTGGTCGTCCTTGCGCGACAGGGCGATGGCCGCCGGTGCCGTCGACGCTGTCATCGTCGATGCGAGAGAGGAGTTCGCCTCCGAGTTCGTCGCGCCCGCCCTCCGAGCGAACGCGCTGTACGAGGGGCGCTACCCCTTGGTATCCGCTCTGTCGCGGCCGGTCATCGTGAAGCATTTAGTTGGGGTCGCTCGGGAACATGGCGCCGAGGCCGTGGCTCATGGCTGCACGGGCAAGGGCAACGACCAGGTCCGATTCGAGGTATCGACGCGGGCGCTGGCGCCCGACCTGGACGTAATCGCGCCCGTCAGGGCGTGGGGGCTGACCAGGGAGCAGTCCATCGAGTACGCGCAGCGCTTCGACATCCCGGTCACCGCGACGAGGTCCAGCCCGTACTCGATCGACCAAAACCTGTGGGGAAGAACGATCGAGTGTGGTGTGCTCGAGGATCCCTGGGCCCGGCCTCCGGCTGACGTCTACTCGTGGACCACCGCCACCGCGACAGAGGCTGCCGAGTTTGTGCTGTCCTTCGAGGAAGGCGTTCCGGTGGCCCTCGACGGGCGCGGCGTCCGGCTGAGTGACCTGATCGCAGAGGTGACCAGCCTGGTGGGCTCTTACGGTTGGGGACGCCTCGACATGGTGGAGAACCGGCGGGTGGGCATCAAGAGCAGGGAGATCTACGAATGCCCTGGCGTGCTTGCCTTGATAATGGCCCATTCCGACCTGGAGTCGCTCACCTTGGAGCGCGACCTGGCACACGAAAAGGCGCGTATAGAGCCACGTTGGTCGGAGCTGGTCTACGACGGCATGTGGTTCTCCCCGCTGAAGACGGCGTTCGATGCCTTCATGCACGAGAGCCAGAGGCACGTGACCGGTGAGGTCAAGCTCCGGTGCGAGGTAGGAGGCCGCTGCTATGTGGCGGGACGCCGGAGCCCCGAGAGCCTTTACCGCTACGAGCTGGCCACCTACGAGGCCGAGGACGCTTTCAATCACAAGGACGCCGAAGGCTTCGTCAGGCTATGGGGTCTGGGCGTCGAGACCTGGGCCAGACGGCAAGGGACGGGAGAGGGATGACTCTTTGGCAGGCTCGGTTCAAAACGAAGCCGGCCAGCGAGCTGAAGGCGCTGTCGTCGAGCATCGAATTCGACCGCCGGCTCGCGTTCGACGACCTCGCTGGCTCTTCGGCGCACGTGAGAGGACTCCAGCGCGGAGGCGTCCTCAGCTCGTCGGAGGCCGCGGCGTTGCTTGCGGCCCTCGCGGAGGTACGCGGCGAGCTGGCCGACGGGAGTTTCGCGATCCGTCCGGCCGACGAGGACATCCACACGGCCGTCGAGCGCCGGGTGACCGAGATCGCCGGGTCGGTGGGGGGTAAGCTGCACACGGGACGCAGCCGCAACGACCAGGTGACCACGGACCTTCGGCTGTTCGCCCGGCGCGAGCTTGAGGCAATAGCCCGCCAGGTGCTCGACCTGCAGGGCGTCCTGGCCACCAAGGCCGAGCAGGCCGGCGACGCCTACTTGCCCGGCTACACCCATATGCAGAGAGCTCAGCCGGTGCTGTTGTCCCATCATCTGCTCGCACACGGATGGGCGCTCACACGCGACGTCGACCGCTTGATCGAATGCACGGCGAGGATGAACGTGTCTCCTCTGGGGGCGGGCGCCCTTGCAGGCTCTTCGCTTCCCCTTGACCCTGACGGTGTGGCGGCGGAGCTGGGTTTCGCAAGGCGGTTCGAGAACTCGATCGACTCTGTCAGCGATCGAGACTACGTAGCCGAGGCTCTGTTCGATCTGGCGTTGCTCGGGATCCACCTGTCGCGGTTGGGCGAGGAGATCGTGCTCTGGGCGACCGAGGAGTTCGGCTTCGTCACGTTGGACGACGCGTACTCGACGGGCAGCTCCATGCTTCCGCAGAAGAAGAACCCCGACATAGCGGAGCTGGTTCGTGGGAAGTCGGGCCGCCTGATCGGGCACGTCGCCGCGGTGCTGGCCATGCTCAAGGGTCTCCCGCTCTCGTACAATCGTGACCTGCAGGAGGACAAGGAGCCCCTCTTCGACGCGATCGATCAACTGAGGTGGGCGCTGTCGGCGTTCACCGGCCTGATCAGGACCGCTGCGTTCGATCGGGGACGCATGGCACGCGTGGCCGACCATGCGGAAATGCACGCAGTGGACCTGGCGGAGTGGCTGGTGGAAAAGGGCATGCCGTTCCGGAGAGCCCACGAGACTGTCGCATCGATCGTCCGAGAGTCCTCGCAGGGCGGTGGGGCTTTGTCGGACCTGGTGGCCGGCCACCCCGACCTCGGTCCAGAGGCCGTGCGCCTGCTCGAGCCCGAGGTGTCAATGGCCAGGCGGGGGACCCCCGGAGGCACCGGCACGCGGCAGGTGGCCGACCAGCTGGAGCGCTTCTCGATGCGCCTGATCGCAGATGGCAAGCGCGTCGGGTCGGGCTGAACCGCCGCGAGAGAAAGGTCCTCGCCCGTCGCTTCTATGAACGTGACTCCCGCTTCGTCGCGCCAGAGCTGTTGAACAAGCTGTTGATCAGGGGCGAGCGGGTCGGCCGCATCGTCGAGGTCGAGGCGTATCGTGGGGCCGAGGACCCCGCGTCGCACGCCTTCCGGGGTCGAACCCCTCGTAACCAGGTCATGTTCGGTGAGGCCGGGCATCTCTATGTGTACTTCACCTACGGCATGCACTGGTGTGCCAACGTGGTCTGCGGGCCTGACGGAGTGGCGTCGGCGGTCCTCCTGCGGGCACTGGCTCCCGTGGAAGGACTCGCTCTGATGCGCCAGGCAAGGCCAGGCGCCCGCAAGGACAGGGACCTTTGCAGCGGTCCGGCAAAGCTCACCCAGGCCTTCGGCATCACCCGGGAAGAGGACGGCGCGGACCTGATGAAAGGGGATGTGGTCGTCGCCGACGACGGCGTCGGTCCGCCGAGGCCCGCGGCCCGAGGACCGCGGGTAGGCATTTCCTTGGCGGCCGAGGAGGCTTGGCGGTGGTGGGTGCCGGGCGACGTCAACGTGTCCCGGGCCGAGACTGGCCTCTACCGGAGGAGGCCGCCTGGTACACGGGGAAAGGACGGCGGGTAGGCGCCACCCGGTCGAGCTCGGCGAGCTCCTCGGGGGAGGGGACCCAGCTGCCCGCGGCGGCGTTGGCCTTGACCTGCTCAGGGCGGGTCGCGCCCGCGATCACCGATCCAACCGCCGGTTGGGCGGCCAGTGCTCCTATTCCCAGCTCCAGGGCCGACCGTCCGGACCTGGCCGCGAACTCGACGATGGGCTCGAGTCGGTCGAACGAGCGGTCGTCGAGGCCGCCGGGACGGCTGGCCAGCCGGGTGCCCTCGGGGGGCGGCTCACCGCGCTTGTACTTCCCGGTGAGCAAGCCGTTGGCCAGGGGGAAGTAAGGCAGAACGCCGATACCGAACCTCTCGCAGGCGGGCACCAGGTCGGCCTCGACCCTGCGGTCGATCAGGCTGTAGTTGTTCTGGGCGCTTATGAACGGGGTCTGGTGCTCGCTGCGCGCCACCCAGTCCGCGTGGGCGACCTCCCAGGCGGCCAGGTTCGAAGAGCCGATGTAGCGGACCTTCCCCTCGGCTACCAGCTCGTCCAGGGCGGCGAGGGTCTCTTCCATCGGCGTGGTCCTGTCGGGCAGATGGTACTGGTACAGGTCTATGTAGTCGGTCTGCAGCCTCGCCATGGAGGCTTCGACGGCGGTCCTGATGTAGCGGCGGGAGCCCCTTGCCCCCCAGTCGGGCCCGTTCCTGCCTCCGAGGTCGCTGCCGAACTTGGTGGCAAGGACGACCTGGTCGCGGCGGCCCTTGAGAACGTCACCCAGGAACTCCTCGCTGGCGCCTCCGCCGTAGCTGTCCGCCGTGTCAAAGAGGCTGATGCCGGCGTCCAAGGCTGCGTCCACCACCGAGCGAGTGCGGTCCACGTCGAGGCGGCCTCCGAAGTTGTTGCAGCCCAAGCCCACCACGGACACCACCAGGCCCGAGCTCCCAAGGGTTCGGTAGCACATGTCAGCCATGGGGCGAAGCTAACCTGGCCCGCGGGTCGTGGCGAGTTCCGGGCACCGGTCGGAGCCGGGGGCCGGGCCGACCGGTTCGCGGGTCGCCCGGTCCGGGTCGCCCGTTGACATGTTGTTCAAATAGCGGATAACCTGGTAGTTCGCCTGGAGTGCGGTTTGCCCTCAGGCATCATGACCGGAGAAGACAGCCGCCCGGCTCCCTCTCTGGCGCAGGTGGCACCAACCGTCCCCGCAGGGAAGGTGTGTCCAATACGCTCCTTGAAAACGGAACAGAGATAGCCAAAAGCCAGTGCGGGCGGCCTTCCTTTCATTAGGGGAGAGTCCGCCAACTTTATGCATCGACACGGACAACATCCGTTTTGATGCCAGTCGGCAGAGGGGTCAGTGCCCCGGAAGCCGGCTCTCCGATCTGCGGGACGACCCTCGTGGCGTCTCGTCGGTCTCGATGGAGAGTTTGATCCTGGCTCAGGACGAACGCTGGCGGCGTGCTTAATACATGCAAGTCGAACGGAGCCCAACCGGTGGCAACACCGGTGAAGGCTCAGTGGCGAACGGGTGCGTAACACGTGAGCAACCTGCCCCGAAGACCGGGACAACACCGGGAAACCGGTGCTAATACCGGATGCCCTCACCGGACCGCATGATCTGGTGAGGAAATGGATTCCGCTTCGGGAGGGGCTCGCGGCCTATCAGCTTGTTGGTGGGGTAACGGCTCACCAAGGCTCCGACGGGTAGCTGGTCTGAGAGGACGATCAGCCACACTGGGACTGAGACACGGCCCAGACTCCTACGGGAGGCAGCAGTAGGGAATCTTGCGCAATGGGCGAAAGCCTGACGCAGCAACGCCGCGTGGGGGATGAAGGCTCTCGGGTTGTAAACCCCTTTCAGCAGGGACGAAAATGACGGTACCTGCAGAAGAAGCCCCGGCCAACTACGTGCCAGCAGCCGCGGTAATACGTAGGGGGCGAGCGTTGTCCGGATTTATTGGGCGTAAAGGGCTCGTAGGCGGCTTGGCAAGTCGGGTGTGAAAGCTCCAGGCTCAACCTGGAGATGCCACCCGATACTGCCATGGCTAGAGTCCGGCAGGGGACCACGGAATTCCTGGTGTAGCGGTGAAATGCGCAGATATCAGGAGGAACACCGGTGGCGAAGGCGGTGGTCTGGGCCGGCACTGACGCTGATGAGCGAAAGCGTGGGGAGCGAACAGGATTAGATACCCTGGTAGTCCACGCCGTAAACGTTGGGCACTAGGTGTGGGGTCTTATCGACGGACTCCGTGCCGGAGCTAACGCATTAAGTGCCCCGCCTGGGGAGTACGGCCGCAAGGCTAAAACTCAAAGGAATTGACGGGGGCCCGCACAAGCGGCGGAGCATGTGGCTTAATTCGAGGCAACGCGAAGAACCTTACCTGGGTTTGACATGTAGGGAAAAGCCGTAGAGATACGGTGTCCTTCGGGGTCCTACACAGGTGGTGCATGGCTGTCGTCAGCTCGTGTCGTGAGATGTTGGGTTAAGTCCCGCAACGAGCGCAACCCTTATCCTATGTTGCCAGCGGGTAATGCCGGGGACTCGTAGGAGACTGCCGGGGCCAACTCGGAGGAAGGTGGGGATGAGGTCAAGTCATCATGCCCCTTACGTCCAGGGCTGCACACATGCTACAATGGCCGGTACAGAGGGCTGCTATTCCGCGAGGATGAGCGAATCCCAAAAAGCCGGTCTCAGTTCGGATCGCAGTCTGCAACTCGACTGCGTGAAGTCGGAGTCGCTAGTAATCCCGGATCAGCAACGCCGGGGTGAATACGTTCTCGGGCCTTGTACACACCGCCCGTCACACCACGAAAGTCGGCAACACCCGAAGCCGGTGGCCCAACCGCAAGGAGGGAGCCGTCGAAGGTGGGGTCGGTGATTGGGGTGAAGTCGTAACAAGGTAGCCGTACCGGAAGGTGCGGCTGGATCACCTCCTTTCTAAGGAGACACTGCCTGACCCATTGAGGGTCAGGATCTCCAGTCGGTCACTGGTTATTCGGCTTCTCGCTACCTCCCGAACGGTTGTAGGCAACGCTCTCCGGAGTGGCGTCTCCCGTCTTTCGGGCACTGGCGAGGTGTGGGGCGTCTCTGTTCCGTTTTGAGGGAGCGTTGGGCTCGGTCTGTCTATGGCTGCAGCCTTGCTCTCTCCCCGATGTCGGCCGTGCCGACCTCTCGTTCCCGTAGCGCAACTGAGCTCGCGGGCAAGGCCCTTTGAGAATTCCATAGCGAGCACGAGCATCTTTGTTCTCCAAGCTACAAAGAGCCAACGGTGGATGCCTTGGCGCCTGAAGCCGAAGAAGGACGTGGGTGGCTGCGATAAGCCACGGGGAGCTGCCGACCAAGCTTCGATCCGTGGATGTCCGAATGGGGAAACCCGGCACTCGTAGAAGGGTGTCACACCGGCCTGAACACATAGGGCCGGCTGAGGGAACCGGGGGAATTGAAACATCTCAGTACCCCGAGGAGAGGAAAGCAACAGCGACTCCCTTAGTAGCGGCGAGCGAAGAGGGAAGAGCCCAAACCGAGCCGGTGGAACAGCCTGGTGGCGTTGCCGGTTCGGGGTTGTGGGACCTGATTGACGGGGCACCAGACCTGTCACGGAGTTACAAAGCTGATGCCTAGTGGAAGCGTCCTGGAACGCCGCGCCGCAGGGGGTAAGAGCCCCGTACACGAAAGGCACTCAGCCTCCGATCAGTGTTCCCAAGTAACGCCGGAACCGTGAAAGTCGGCGTGAATCCGCGAGGACCACCTCGTAAGGCTAAGTACTCACAGGCGACCGATAGCGAACTAGTACCGTGAGGGAAAGGTGAAAAGAACCCCGGGAGGGGAGTGAAATAGTACCTGAAACCGTTGGCTTACAAGCAGTCAGAGCGTCGCTGGCATCTAAGGATGCCAGCCGTGATGGCGTGCCTTTTGAAGAATGAGCCAGCGAGTTACCGTGCGTGGCGAGGTTAACCCGACAGGGGGAGCCGGAGCGAAAGCGAGTCTGAATGGGGCGTTCAGTCGCGTGCGGTAGACCCGAAGCCGAGTGATCTATCCATGGGCAGGCTGAAGCGGGGGTAAGACCCCGTGGAGGGCCGAACCCACCCTGGTTGAAAACAGGGGGGATGACCTGTGGATAGGGGTGAAAGGCCAAGCAAACTCGGTGATAGCTGGTTCTCCCCGAAATGCATTTAGGTGCAGCGTCGGGTGTTCAGCATCGGAGGTAGAGCACTGAATGAGCTAGGGGGCCTAAAAGCTTACCGATCTCAATCAAACTCCGAATGCCGATGCTCCAGAGCCCGGCAGTGAGACCGCGGGGGATGAGCTCCGTGGTCGAGAGGGAAACAGCCCAGACCGCCAGCTAAGGCCCCGAATTCATGACTAAGTGGAAAACGATGTGGGATTGCACAGACAGCCAGGAGGTTGGCTTAGAAGCAGCCATCCTTGAAAGAGTGCGTAATAGCTCACTGGTCGAGTGGTCCCGCGCGGACAATGTAACGGGGCTCAAGTCATGAGCCGAAGCTGCGGATTCTCGTTCCGGTTTACCGGTACGGGAATGGTAGGGGAGCGTCGATCGTGCCGTGAAGCCGGGGTGCAAACCGTGGTGGAGCGTGGTCGAGAGCGAATGCTGGTATGAGTAGCGAGAGAGGGGTGAGAAACCCCTCCGCCGGAAGCCCAAGGGTTCCTGGGGAAGGCTAATCCGCCCAGGGTCAGTCGGGAGCTAAGGCGAGGCCGAGAGGCGTAGTCGATGCACAACTGGTTGATATTCCAGTACCACCGTGTCCGCGCCCACTCCAATTCGGGGGTACTAAGGGGATGGCCTTTCGGGGCCGAACCGACCGACCCCGAGGCGGAGAGCGAAGGGGGGACGCAGGAGGGTAGGTGAGCCCAGGCGATGGTTGTCCTGGGGTAAGCGTGTAGGGGGAGGCCCAGGCAAATCCGGGCCTCGAGAACCCTGAGACGCGATGCCGAGCCGCTTTAGGCGAAGTCACTTTTCCCATGCTGCCGAGAAAAGCCCCTAGCGAGCTGACACGGTGCCCGTACCTCAAACCAACTCAGGTGGGCAGGTAGAGAATACCAAGGCGATCGGGAGAACTGTGGTTAAGGAACTCGGCAAAATACCTCCGTAACTTCGGGAGAAGGAGGGCCCCGACAGGGTGACGGACCTCGCGTCCTGAGCCCGAGGGGGCCGCAGAGACCAGGGGAAAGCGACTGTTTACTAAAAACACAGGAGCGTGCGAAGTCCTAAGACGATGTATACGCTCTGACGCCTGCCCGGTGCCGGAAGGTTACGGGGAAGGGTTAGCCCTCGGGCGAAGCTCTGAACCTAAGCCCCGGTAAACGGCGGCCGTAACTATAACGGTTTGGATACAACCTGGCCGTTGGAAAACCTGGCTATATGCTGGAAACTCCGGGTATCCGGCGGTACTCGCTTACCGTCACACCTATCTCTTAGTGTGTGGCAGTGAGCAGTGACAATCCGTCCGGTGCGGACAATCAGCAGGAAACTCAATAGCCTCTGGGTATTGAGGATCCTCAGAGACTGCATGCCAGGCGCGGCTTAAGTACGCGAAGGTACAGTCCGACCCTCATGGCGACATGGGGAGCTAGACAGAAATGATCTAGCCACTCCTGTACCGAAAGGTCACAGGAGGAGTAACAACGTGCCTAAGGTAGCGAAATTCCTTGTCGGGTGAATGGTTGCCCCACGCGAGAGCGATCTCGTGGATCAATCCCGCTCATAACGGTGAAGCCCTCACCTTCTGCCCTGATGCAAGGTCGGGGCAATAGAAGGCGGGTAATGCCGTGGGAAGCCCTCTGTCCTTTGAAGGGCATGGCCCCGTAACGACTGAACCCAATGGGTGAGGCTCCAGTCGCTGTCACAACCGTCATCGTAGGATGACGCTGTGACAAATCTATGGCTAGGGCAATACGCGGGCTCTCGAAGAGGCAAGGTTCTACTTGCCGGAGAAATGAATCCAAGCGGAAAGCGAGGTTATTCTCCGGGGGAGATAGTGAAAAACCTCTTCGAGATGAAGGCATAGTCTGTCCCTCTGGAAACAGAGGATGGTGATGAAGTTCCGACCTGCACGAATGGCGTAACGACTTTCCTACTGTCTCAACCACAGACCCGGCGAAATTGAAGTACGAGTAAAGATGCTCGTTAGCTGCATCAGGACGGAAAGACCCCGTGGACCTTTACTACAGCTTGATGTTGGGTTTTGGTACGGATTGTGTAGGATAGGTGGGAGCCTTGGAAGCTTCGGCGCCAGCTGGAGTGGAGGCAACCTTGAAATACCACCCTGTTCGTGCCGGGACTCTAACCTCGGCCCGTGATCCGGGTCAGGGACAGCGTCAGGTGGGTAGTTTGACTGGGGCGGTCGCCTCCTAAAGAGTAACGGAGGCGCCCAAAGGTTCCCTCAGGCTGGTTGGCAATCAGCCGTCGAGTGTAATGGCACAAGGGAGCTTGACTGCGAGACCTACAAGTCGAGCAGGTGCGAAAGCAGGGCATAGTGATCCGGCGGTTGCGTGTGGAAGCGCCGTCGCTCAACGGATAAAAGGTACCCCGGGGATAACAGGCTCATCTTCCCCAAGAGTCCATATCGACGGGAAGGTTTGGCACCTCGATGTCGGCTCGTCGCATCCTGGGGCTGAAGCCGGTCCCAAGGGTTGGGCTGTTCGCCCATTAAAGCGGTACGCGAGCTGGGTTTAGAACGTAGATCACTGCGTCCCCAGGGAGTAATTCCTGGGTGCCCACCGGCTCATATCGGTGGAACCCTGAGCTGTTACAGCCGAAGGATAGGCTCAGGGCAATACCGAGGGAAGGCCAACATGGCAATGAAAGCAGTTGATGCGTCCTATGTTGCAGGGTTCTTGGAGGTGACGGAAGTATTCACTGTCTCCTTTACCAAAGTGCAACCCTATGTGGTCTCTAAGCAGGAGTATGTAGGGTGCGCGCTCGCTCCGCTGTCTGGACTCGATCGGGTACAGGATCCGGAGCTTGTCTTGCAATTGACGCGTGAAGTCGATGCTTTCGCAACCCTAAACTATTCGAAGACGAAGCGGATCACCGCCGTAGATGTTGAGCGACATCTGCGTAGCATGGGTGCGTTGTGCCCCCGTAACGACTTCCTCGAAAGCCGAAACGAGGAGATGGCTTCATTAGGCTGATAACGGCCTCGTGGACCCCCATGGAAGCCATAACACGCCGGCCCCTAGAAATAGGGTGAAGGTATAGTCTGTGCCCACAGTAATGTGGGAGTCACACGCGTGAGACAGTTCGGTCCCTATCCGATGCAGCCGTAGGAGATTTGAGGGAGGCTGTCCCTAGTACGAGAGGACCGGGACGGACGCAGCTCTCGTGTGTCAGTTGTCCTGCCAAGGGCACTGCTGATTTGCGACCTGCGGATGGGATAAGCGCTGAAGGCATCTAAGTGCGAAGCTCGTTCCAAGATTAGATCTCCCACAGGGTCAACCTGGTAAGGCCCGTGGCTAGATGACCACGTTGATAGGCCGGAGGTGTACGCACGGCAACGTGTTCAGCCGACCGGTACTAATCGGCCGAGGGCTTGGAGACTCATCTCGCTCGTGCTCGCTATGGAGTGCTCAGAGGGGGCCGGAGGCAGCGTCGAGCCGGCGGCAACCCGTGAGCGAAGGTTTCCGGTGGCCATAGCGGCGGAGTCACACCCGTTCCCATCCCGAACACGGCAGTTAAGCCCGCCAGCGCCGATGGTACTTGGGGGGCATCCCCCTGGGAGAGTAGGTCGCCGCCGGAACATCTCGTTTGGGAGACCCCCGTCATGCGGGGTCGAGGGAACGCTAGGGTTCGAGAGAACGCCAGGAAGGGCCCTTGCGGCGCTACGGGTACCATCGCCAGCGTGCCAAAAGCGCCTCGCGGCCGTCCTACTGCCCCTCGTAGCCGCCCTACTGGTGGAGCCCGGAGGACTGGTGGCTCACCCGGTCCCGCGCGCCGCGATCGAGAAGCTCACAGCAAGCGCGGTGCCGTAGAGCCGCACGGTCGGAGGTGGGGCAGCGTCGCACGGAAGGGAGCCTCGACCCTCGCTCCAAGGGAACCTCGCCGGGGTGGCCGCACGGGCCGGCGCGAGGAGCCATGGGAGAGAGAGGAGCCATGGGAGAGAGTCGAACCCGGGGCCAACCGCAAGCGTGGTCATGGCAACGTGTCTCCGCGCGACGAGCGAGCCACCGCCAAGCCTGACGGACACGTCGCCAGGCCCCGCCAACGCGACAAACGAACGGACCCCGCTCGGAGGTGGGAGCCCGAGCCCTGGCTGCGGGAGGAGGGGCCGGCCGGGCCGGCCGCTGCCGGATCACGAGGAGCAAGCCGGGCGAATGGCGCACCCGGTCGGGCGAATCGAGGAGCGGGTCGAGGGAGGCCAGCACCATCGAGCAGAACTCCCGCCCGAGATGATCGCAGGAGGTCCGGCAAGCTTCCCCCCGACGTGGTCGGCGAGCTGTCAGACCGGGTCGGACAGCGCGCCGCTCAACGCTTGAGTCGCAAGCTCGCAGATGCCGTCAGAGCGTACGAGAGCGACAGGTTCCAGGACGCCGCCAAGCTGGTTGGACCTGTAGTTCGGGCCGTTCCGAACGCACCGTCGCCACGCGAGCTGTACGGCCTCACCCTCTACCGGGAGGGGAAGTGGGCTGCTGCCTTGCGCCACCTGGTGGCTTATAACGAGATGACCGGCTCGCTCGATCAGTACCCCGTGATCGCGGACTGCCATCGTGCGCTCGGCCACGACGACAAGGTTGTCGAAGTCTGGGAGGAGCTACGTCGAGCGTCTCCCGGCGCCGAGGTGGTCGCCGAGGGAAGGCTCGTGGCGGCTGGTTCGCTCGCCGATCGTGGGGATGTCCAGGGTGCAATAGCCCTTCTCCAACGGGCCAGGGCTCCGAGTCGGAATCCAAAGCGCCATCATGTTCGTCAGTGGTACGCGCTGGCGGACCTCCATGAACGCGCCGGTGATCTGCCTCAGGCCAGGGACCTGTTCTCGAAGGTCGTACGAGCGGATCCGGACCTGTCCGACGCCGTCGAGAGGTTGGCGTCGCTCGGCTAGACACTGTGTCACACCCTTTGGATACGTTGCAGCGCGGCGTCTCACCTCTTCCCCCTCGATGACCATGTAGGACTCGAATCAGCGGGGGGACGACCATGTCCGTGACACTGGGATTGAACGTGGCGGCCATCATCGGCCGTTTGAGCCGTCCGGCAGCGGCAAGAGAGCTTCCATCGGGTGATCGGCTGCTTGCATTCGAGGTGAGTATCGAGGGCGGTGAGCGCGTCGAGACCGTGCCGGTGGTATGGCTGGGTGCTCCGGCATCGGCCGAGGCTCTCGAAACGGGCGAGACCGTCCTCGTCGTGGGAAGGGTGCGACGCCGTTTCTTCCGTTCCGGCGCGACCAGACAGAGCAGGACCGAGGTCGTGGCGAAGGTGGTGATGCGGACCGGCCGATCGAAGAGAGCAGGTGCCGCGCTTGCCAGGGCGGCCTCCCAGCTCGAACAGGCAGCTTCCGAGCTCTCCCTGGAGAAGACCCTCTGCTAGGAGATGAGCGGGGAGGTGCCCTTTGACCCGCGGCGGAGCGCCGAGCTGCCAGCATCGGCTTTAGAACATCCGTCAGGGGTAGGCTTGGCCGCCAAGGACAGTTGATCCCGACAGGCCAGGAGCGACACCGTGGACATACAGCAACTGCTCGGTGACGAAGCCGACTCCCTCCTCAACCATCAATGCAAGACCATCCCGAGGGAGGACCTGGTTCTTCCCGGTCCCGACTTCATCGACCGCGTGCTGTTGGAGTCGGATCGGTCTCCGGCCGTCCTGCGGAACCTCGGTGCCACGTACTCTCACGGGCGCCTAGGGAGCACCGGCTACCTGTCGATCCTTCCTGTCGATCAGGGCATCGAGCACTCGGCGGCCGCCAGCTTCGCCAAGAACCCTTCGTACTTCGATCCGCTGAACATATGTGAGCTGGCCGTGGAGGCGGGCTGCAGCGCGGTCGCGACCACGTTGGGCGGCCTGGGCATCGTGTCGCGTCGTTACGCGCACAAGATCCCGTTCATCGTCAAACTGAACCACAACGAGCTTCTCACCTATCCGAACCGCTTCGATCAGGTGAT
Source organism: uncultured Actinomycetes bacterium (assembly GCA_963736925.1). GTDB lineage: Bacteria > Actinomycetota > Acidimicrobiia > Acidimicrobiales > CAVTQP01 > CAVTQP01. The sequence continues at coordinate 1,442,346 of CAVTQP010000003.1, read as the reverse complement.
GTTCGGGTCGGTGCGCCAGGCGGTTGACCTCGGAGCGATGGCGGTGGGGGCGACCATCTATTACGGATCGGAGGAGAGCACCAGGCAGATCCAGGAGGTGAGCAAAGCTTTTGCCGAGGCTCACCGTCACGGCTTGTTCACCGTGCTGTGGTGCTATCTACGGAACTCGGCGCTCAAGGTGGGGGACAACGACTACGCGCTTTCGGCGGACCTCACCGGCCAGGCCAATCACATGGGCGTGACCATCGAGGCCGACCTCATCAAGCAGAAGCAAGCCGAGAACAATGGGGGCTACAACGCCCTCAAGTTCGGAAAGACCAGTCCCTTGGTCTACGACGAGCTGACGACCGACCACCCCATAGACCTGACCCGCTGGCAGGTTGTGAACTGTTACATGGGCAGGGTCGGGATGATCAATTCGGGGGGCGAGTCCAAGGGTGAGGGTGACCTCGGTCAGGCCGTGCGCACCGCCGTTATCAACAAGAGAGCTGGAGGAACCGGCCTGATCGTAGGCCGCAAGTCTTTCAGCCGTCCGCTCAAGGAGGGAATCGATCTGCTTCACGCCGTCCAGGACGTCTTCCTGGATGACTCGGTCACCGTGGCTTGATCGGCCGCCCGCTCCTCGCGGGGTCCCGGCACACGGAGTGGTAACCGCCAGCAATATCGCCAGTAATATCGCCAGCAATAGTGCCAGTCCGGCCCGGTATGGGCCGTGAACGGCCTCTTTGGGCTACCCGACGGTAGACTGCTATCAGGCTTCGCCGGACCCCGTGCGCAAGGTCTGCGACGAGTGCTGGCGAAGCAGGGCCAGCCGGAGCAAGCGACCAGGCAAAGATTGGAGACTCTTGACCGATATTGCTGAGCGCCCCAGGAAAGAGCTCGACCGTGTCGTTGTCCGCTTCGCGGGGGACTCGGGGGACGGGATGCAGCTCACCGGTGACCGCTTCACCAGCGCAAGTGCTCTGCTAGGGAACGATCTCTCCACCCTCCCGGACTTCCCGGCCGAGATCAGGGCGCCCGCAGGGACCCTCGCCGGTGTCTCGGCCTTCCAGGTTCACATCTCTGACCACGACATCCTCACTCCGGGCGACTCGCCCGACGTCCTGGTGGCGATGAACCCTGCCGCCCTCAAGACCAACCTGGGCGACCTACCCGGCGGTGCCGCCTTGATCGTCAATGCCGATTCCTTCGACGACAGGAGCTTGTCGAAGGCCGGCTACGAGTCGAACCCCCTGAGCGACGGGAGCCTGTCGGGGTTCATCGTCTACGAGATCCCCATGACCAGCCTCACGCTGGAGGCGTGCAAGGAGACGGGGGCCAAGCCGCGTGATGCCGAGCGGAGCAAGAACTTCTTCGCCTTGGGTGTCGTCTCGTGGATGTACAACCGACCCGTCGACGCGACCCTCGAGTGGATTCAGAGGCGCTTCTCGAAGACGCCGGTTGTGGCATCTGCCAATGCGTTGTCGTTCAAGGCCGGCTACAACTTCGGCGAGACCGCGGAGCTGTTCGAGTCCTCATACGAGGTCAAGTCGGCGGACCTGCCGCCGGGCACCTACGCCAACGTCACCGGCAACACGGCTCTCGCATGGGGTCTCATCGCCGCCGGCCAGCTCTCCAAGCTTCCGATCTTCCTCGGCTCCTACCCGATCACCCCGGCCTCCGACATCCTCCATGAGCTGTCCAAGCACAAGAACTTCGGTGTGCGAACGTTCCAGGCGGAAGACGAGATCGCGGGGATCGGTGCGGCGCTCGGTGCCGCGTTCGGAGGGGCGCTCGGGGTGACCACTACTAGTGGTCCCGGCATAGACCTGAAGTCAGAGACCATCGGGTTGGCCGTGAGCCTCGAGCTGCCCCTGCTTGTCGTCGACATCCAACGGGGTGGACCTTCGACGGGGCTGCCCACCAAGACAGAGCAAGCCGATCTCCTACATGCGATCTTCGGGCGCCACGGGGAGGCGCCGGTGCCGGTCGTGGCCGCCATGACCCCCGCGCACTGCTTCCAGACCGCCATCGAGGCCGTCCGCATCGCTTTGAAGTACCGCACGCCTGTGTTCTTGCTCTCGGACGGCTACCTGGCCAACGGGTCCGAGCCCTGGTGCCTGCCCGATGTCGAGTCGCTGCCGGACATCTCGGTTCCCTTCGCAGCGGGAACCAACCACGCCGATGAAGACGGCAACCAACGCTTCTGGCCTTACATCAGGGACGAGGACACCTTGGCCAGGCCGTGGGCGATCCCGGGCACGCCCGGCCTAGAGCACCGCATCGGCGGCCTCGAGAAGGCCGACGGAAGCGGGGATGTCTCCTACGACCCGGCGAACCATGAACGTATGGTTCGCCTCAGGGCGGAGAAGGTGGCCGGGATAGCACGTGACATCCCGCTGCTGGAGGTGGACGATCCCGACGGCGCCGACGCGCTGGTTCTCGGATGGGGCTCGACCTACGGGGCCATCGCCGCGGCGGTCCGCAGAGTGCGCTCTCGCGGTCTGAAGATCGCGCATGCGCAGCTGATGCACCTGAACCCGTTCCCCCGCAACCTGGGCGAGGTGCTGGGTGGATACGGGCGCGTCCTCGTTCCCGAGGGGAACCTCGGCCAGCTGATCAAGCTGGTGAGGGCGGAGTACTTGGTGGACGCCCACTCCTTTACGAAGATTCAAGGCGTGCCGTTCCGCGCCGCAGAGATGGAGGGGGCGATCTTGAGCCTCATGGACTACTCCTCGGACCTTGACGGGAAGGTTCCCGAGCTATGAGTGACGTAGCGGCTCCCCCCACCACCAAGAAGGACTGGTCGTCTGATCAAGAGGTCCGTTGGTGTCCCGGCTGCGGCGACTACTCGATCCTGACGGCGATGCAGATGCTGATGCCCGAGCTCGGTGTGCGCCGTGAGTCGACGGTATTCGTTTCCGGGATTGGGTGTGCCGCTCGCTTCCCGTACTACATGAACACCTACGGGATCCATTCCATTCACGGCCGCGCCCCCGCCCTTGCCACCGGTCTGGCCGTGACGCGGCCCGACCTGGATGTGTGGATCATTACGGGTGACGGCGACTCGCTCTCTATCGGCGGAAACCACCTGATTCACGCGCTGCGCCGCAACGTGAACGTCACGATACTGATGTTCAACAACCAGATCTACGGTCTCACCAAGGGCCAGTACTCTCCGACCTCCGAGGTGGGCAAGGTAACGAAATCCACCCCGTTCGGGTCTTTGGACACACCCTTCAATCCGGTCAGCCTCGCCCTCGGAGCCGAGGCCACCTTCGTGGCCCGCACTCACGACATGGAGCGAAAGCACATGATGGAGGTCTTCCGCCGCGCTCACGACCATCGGGGGGCCGCGTTCGTGGAGATCTACCAGAACTGCAATGTCTTCAATGACGGAGCCTTCGAGCAGGTCACCGCCAAGGATGCGAGGCCGAAGAACTTGATTCCGCTGATCCACGGTCAACCGATCCGGTTCGGTCCGGATGGCGAACGGGGGGTGATGCTGGACGGTCAGGGGCGGGCACGACTGGTGGACGTGGAGGAGGTGGGCGAGGAAGCGCTCCTCGTGCACGACGAGGCACGGGAGGAGCCGGGTTTGGCGTTCATGTTGTCGAGGCTGGCTCGGGGCCCGTTCGAGCCCACCCCGATCGGGGTGTTCAGGGCCGTTGAGCACCCCGAGTACGGGGGAGAGGTCGACCGCCAGCTCGTCGACGCCGAGGATCGTCAGGGCTCGGCCGATCTAGCGGCATTGCTCGAGTCGGGCTCCACCTGGCGTGTCGAATAGCGGGTCGAGCAGGCAGGAAGTCGGGCACGCAGGAAGTAGACGCGAGCCAGCCGGGAAGCGACCGCTAGACCGCGAGCGGCCGGAACACCATGCCCGTTCGGGGCTTTGGCTGGAAGAAGGTGGTCTTGGGGGGCATGAGCAGCCGTGCGTCCGCGCAAGCGGCTATCTGGGCGACGGTTGCAGGCCGGATGAGGACGGCCGCTTGCGCTCGTCCGGACTCCACCGCCCGCATGACCTCTTCGACGTCCGCCTCGTAGCTTACGTCGACATCACCTAGGCCACCGAGGGCCTTCTCCAGCACTGTGGAGTCGAGCTCGTCCAGCGGAGAGCCCGTCGCCCGGTCCCTAGGGTGTAGGGACCGGAATCCTTCGCGCGTCACGAGGGCCATCGCGCCAGGAGTCGGCATTCGAGCGAGAGCACGCCCGTCTTGTCGCTCGTCCGGGTCCCCGACCTCGAACCAATCGCGGAGCGCCTCGATCAAGCGGCCGTCGTCCATGATGCCGGTGAGCAGCCGATGGATGGGTCTCACGGTGAGCTGGTCCTCCGCCAGCTCGACCACCAGGGCCATGACCAGGTCGTAACCGCCAGCTGCTCCACCCCGCGCCCTCCGGCACTCGTCGCGGTATGCCAGAGCCGTCTCATATCGGTGATGGCCGTCGGCGATGACCACCGGTGCCGCGCTTACGGTTGACGCGATCTTCTCCTGGCAAGCGGCTCCCTCTACGCGCCACAGCTCGTGTACCACGCCTTCATCGTCGGCAGCGGTCTCGTCGGCCGGTCGCTCGATCGAGCAAGCGTCGGAAAGGCCCCTGCCGAGAAACAGGCCCCAAACCGGCGACAGGTTCGCGCGGCATGCCCTCAAAAGGTCGAGACGGTCCCCTTTGGGCTTGGGCATGGTTCGCTCATGAGGCAGGACATCGCTTTCGCCGGGCACGCTCACCTCCAGCGCACCGATCATCCCCGTGGTCCGACGCCGTCTCCCACCGGTTTCCTCGAAGGTCATCCGGTAGGAGTAGAAGCAAGGCCTCTCGTCGAGTCTCAGCAAGCCGCCGGCGGTCCATGACTCGATCAGGCTGGCGGCATGCTGGTAACGATCGAGCCTTCCCTCGAGATCCGGCTCAGGTAGCTCGACGAGGACCGAGTTGTAAGGGCTTCTCCTTGCCAGGGTTGCTCTGGTGACAGCGTCGATGACGTCGTAGGGAGGAGCGACCACGTCGCTCAGGTCGCTAGATCCCCTGGAGAGCTCCGCCTGGTCGTAGCAGAGCCCGCGGAAGGGCTCGAACCGGGGCACCGGCCTTGCGTACCACACCGGGGCCGCGTCCCGCCCATGTGCAGGACGGGTCGGAACCATCTGCCAGGATGGGGCCGAATGGGATGGGTTCTCGACCTGGACGGAGTCGTTTGGCTCTCCGACAAGGTGATCCCGGGTTCAGCGGAGGCGGTTGCCGGGCTCCGCCGCAGGGGGACTGACGTGGTGTTCCTCACCAACAACTCGGCGAACACCGTGGGGGAGTACGTCCGGAAGCTGGAGCACATGGGCATCCGCGCGGACCGCGACGATGTCATCACCTCCGCGCAGGCTGCCGCCAGCCTTCTCGAACCAGGTGGCACCGCTTTGGTGTGCGGAGGGGCGGGGGTTGTGGAAGCACTGGAGCAACAAAATGTGAAGCCCGTGTCCAACGGGTCCGCGGACGCGGTTGTCGTCGGATGGCATCGCGAGTTCGACTACGGGAGGCTGACCGCTGCAACCACGGCGGTGATGGCTGGAGCGCGACTCGTCGGGACGAACGACGACGCCACGTACCCGACTGCCGAAGGCGCCTTGCCGGGGGCGGGCTCTCTCCTGGCGGCCGTCGCGTACGCGAGCCGCTCGACCCCCGTGGTGGCTGGCAAGCCCAACGAACCTGTCGTGAGGTTGCTGAGGAACCGCTTGGACAATGTCGACGTGGTCGTGGGAGACAGGCCGTCGACCGACGGTGCTCTGGCCCGCAGACTCGGGGCACCGTACGCGCTCGTCCTCTCGGGGGTCACAGGTCCCGGACACGGACCCGTTCATCCTGAACCCGACCTCGAGGCCGCCGACCTGAGTCACCTGGTCGCCATGTGGGAAGCGGCCGGAAGGGCCTGGAATTGACCTTGGTAAAGACCTCTGGCCAGCTTGCGCAGGTGTAGGTACCGTGAGGCCATGGAACAGCGCGATCTAAACGACACCTTGAAGCGCTATCTGGATCTCGGGCTGGCATTCACCCAGATGACCCGGGATCGCGTGGAGGAATTGGTTCGCGACCTAGCCCGGAGGGGACAGATCCCGGGGGAGCAGGCCCAGGAGTGGGTGGAGGCCATCCTGGACCGGAGCCATCAGACCAGCGAGGCGATAATCGACACCGTGCGCCGCGAGGTTTCCAGCCAGGTGTCCTCGATGAGCCTGGCGTCCAAAGAGGAGCTATCGAACCTGGCCGCTCGGGTCACCGATCTCTTCGAGCGTCGTGGCCGGTCCGGATCCGGGCGTGCAGCAGGGGGTCGGGAGGCGGCCAGGAGGTCTTCGACACGTGCGGCAAAAGGAGCGAAGAGAGGTCCTGCGAAGCGCTCCACCAAGGCCGCAGGAGCGAAGAGGGCTGGAACGACCAAGAGAAGTGGAACCAAGAAGGCGGCAGCCAAGAAGGTAGGAGGCCGCGCTTCCGGCCGTTCAACGGTCGGAGGGGGACGGACGGCGAAGGCGGCAGCCAAGAAGTCCTCGGCCAGAGGGAGCGCAGCCAAGAAGGCGTCCAACCGGAGGGCCGGCGCCTGACGACACGACGCAGGCTCGACGCAGAGTTGGTTCGCCGCCGGCTCGCCAACAGCCGTGAGCAAGCGCATCTCGCAATCAATTCCGGTCACGTGCACGTTTCCGGAGTGCCCTCCATGAAGGCCTCGAGGATGGTCGCGAGCTCAGAGCCCATCGAGATGGCAGGGCAGGCCAACCCGTTCGTCAGCCGGGGGGGCCTGAAGCTGGACGCCGCGCTCTCCAGGTTCGACATCAGCGTCGCGGGCAAGCGGTCGATGGACGTGGGAGCCTCGACTGGCGGGTTTGCCGACTGCTTGCTCACCCGGGGAGCCGCCCAGGTGGTGGCCGTCGACGTCGGGAGGGGCCAGCTCGACGTTGGGCTTCGAGACGATCCCCGGGTCCGGTTGATGGAGGGAACCCACGTCTTGGACCTCACTCTCGACGGCGTGGGGGGTTCACCGTTCGACCTGGTGGTCGCCGACCTCTCGTTCATCTCTCTTCGCAAGGTCGCGCCCGTCCTGTTGGGGGACCTGGTCAAAGCGTCGGGCGACGTCGTGGCCCTCGTGAAGCCTCAGTTCGAAGCGGGACGTGCCGAAGCGTCCAAGGCGAGGGGCGTGATCCGCGATCCCGGCATCTGGGAGAGGGTGCTCAGGGAGGTGTCAGTTGCGTTCTCCGTCTCCGGAGCCGCCGTGATCAGGGCTATGCCGTCCCCGATCAAAGGCGGCTCCGGGAATGTGGAGTTCTTTCTGCACGCTCGCGCCCACGAGAACGGGGACGCGAGCGTGCAGAGGGACCTGCCCCAGGCGGACCTGGCGGCCGCACTCGAGGAGGCACGGGAGTCGTGGCCTCCGAAAGCGGCGATCGCGGATAACGCTGCTAGGGCGGCGGCGGTGTGGGAGAGCATGGCGGGGGAGAAGGGAAAGAGCTGAGCCTTGGCGGTCGTCGGCCTGGTCGTGCACCCGGAGAGGGCCGAGGCCCTGGAGCTCGCCCACTCCGTCACGTCGTCGCTCAAACAATGGGGTCATCAGGTCGTGCTGCCCGATTCGTCGGATGACGCCAGGGTCATGGAGGACGGCCTGGACCTAGCCGTCAGCCTGGGCGGAGACGGGACGATGCTCCGAACGGTGGAGCTCGCCGCTCCGGTGGGGGTCCCGATCATCGGCGTGAACCTAGGTCACCTGGGCTACCTCACCGAGGTGGATGCCGGAAACCTCGAGTCTGCCCTGCAACGGTTCCTGGGGGGTGACTACGGCATCGAGCAGCGAATGACCCTCGAGGTGAGCGTCGAGAGCGCGCGAGAGCGGCGCGTCGAGGTCCATGGCCCCCGCCTGGCGCTGAACGAAGCCGTCGTGGAGCGGACTGTCGGTGGGCACACGATCAGGTTGGCCACGAGCATCGCGGGAAGACCGTTCATCTCGTATGCGGCGGACGGTCTGTTGGTGTCGACGCCGACGGGCTCCACTGCCTACAACCTGTCGGCGCGCGGCCCGATAGTCTCGCCCAGCCTTCAGGCCCTCATCGTCACCCCGTTGTCGCCCCACATGCTCTTCGACAGGCCGCTCGTCCTGGAGCCGGCGGAGTGGCTCCGGCTCCAGCTGATAGGGACGCGCGCCGCAGTGCTGGTGGTGGACGGAGCCGCGATGGCCCAACTCGAGCCCGGTGACGTGGTCGTCTGCCGCGCCGGCGAGCATCCTGCCAGGCTCGTGACATTCGGCCAGCGCGACTTCCATGCGATCTTGAAGACCAAGTTCGGCCTGACCGACCGGTGAGGAGACGCCGATCGAGCTGAGCGGGTGCCAAAACCTGCAGCTAGGCCGTGGTCGGCAGCGACTAGCCGCAGCTGCGGTATTTTCTAGGAGGCGCCGGCCGCGGCGCTGCAAAGCGGAGCGGAGGGAGCTTGGCGAAGCACATATTCGTGACCGGAGGCGTGGCCAGTTCGCTGGGCAAGGGCCTCACGGCTTCCTCTCTGGGTCGACTGCTCAAGTCCCGTGGGCTTCGGGTCACCATGCAGAAGCTCGACCCGTACATAAACGTGGACCCAGGGACCATGAACCCCTTCGAGCACGGCGAGGTGTTCGTGACCGACGACGGCGGAGAGACGGATCTGGATCTCGGTCACTACGAGCGTTTCGTCGACGAGAGCCTGCACAGGGACTCCAATGCAACGACCGGCTCCATCTACTCGTCGGTGATCGCCAAGGAGAGGCGTGGCGACTACCTGGGGCGGACGGTCCAGGTCATCCCCCACGTGACCGACGAGATCAAGGACAGGATCAACCGGCTTGCCGGCGAGGACGTCGACGTCGTCATCACCGAGGTCGGTGGCACCGTGGGTGACATAGAGATACTGCCCTTCCTGGAGGCGATCCGGCAGTTCCGCAAGGATGTCGGACGGGACAACGTCTGCTACATCCATCTCACGCTGGTTCCCTACATAGGACCGTCCGGCGAGCAGAAGACCAAACCCACACAACACTCTGTCACCGAGCTTCGCAGCCGAGGCATCCAGCCCGACGTCATCGTGTGTCGTAGCGACCAACCCATAACGGACTCGCTCAAGCGCAAGATCTCCAACCTCTGCGACGTGCCCGTGGAGGCGGTGGTGTCGGCGGTCGACGCGGCCAACATCTACGAGATACCTCTCGTCCTGCACGACGAGGGCATGGATGATTACGTGTGCCGACTGCTTCACTTCGACGGCCCGGAGTTTCCCGTCAACTTGAAGGGATGGGAGGTGTTGGTAGATCGGATCGCCGGCATTGAAGCCACGGTCCGTATCGGCCTCATAGGCAAGTACGTGAAGCTGCCCGACGCGTACCTGTCCGTCGTCGAGGCCCTCCGCCACGCCGGCTTCCACCACGGCGTCGGGATCGAGGTGGACTGGATCGAGGCTGCCGAGGTCACCGGTCTTCTGGCTCACGGGCGGCTGCGCCAGCTCGACGCAATGGTCATTCCGGGTGGGTTCGGGATGCGCGGGATCGACGGAAAGATCGCTGCCGCGGAGTACGCACGCGAGAACGCGATCCCCTGCTTGGGATTGTGCTTGGGTCTCCAGGTGATGGTCGTCGACCTGGCGCGCCACGTCGGCGGGCTGGCAGGTGCCAACTCGCGGGAGTTCGACTCTTCCACCCCCCACCCGGTGATCGATCTGATGGACGACCAGTGGGAGGTCGTCGACATGGGCGGGACCATGCGGTTGGGCGCCTACGTGGCCAGGCTGCGGCCGGGCACCCAAGTCGCCAGGGCCTATGGAGAGGAGGTGGTCTCAGAGCGGCACCGCCATCGCTACGAGGTCAACCCGAGGTACAGGCACCGCCTCGAGGATGCAGGGATCGTCTGCTCGGGGACATCTCCCGACGACCTCCTGGTGGAGTTCATTGAGCTGCCTGGCCATCCGTTCTGGGTGGGCACGCAGGCCCATCCCGAGTTCAAGAGCCGCCCCGATCGCCCGCATCCTCTCTTCCGTGAGCTGGTGGGGGCGGCGGTGTCCAGAGCGGAGGGCCGCTCGCCGCGTCTTCCCAACCTGGAGCTGCGGCCGGGAGTCGAGCAGCCGGCACGGGCCTGAGCGCCCTTTTGGCCGATATGCGAGCGTTGCGACTCGACAGCCGCACCGGATGCCCCTTGGTGGCACTCCCGGACCGTTCATGACCGGCTTCCGCCGCATCGGCGAGGAGACCATCTACTCGGGTCCGGTCGTCACCGTGGCCAACCTTCGCTGCGTCGATCCCGACGGTGGGATCTTCGAGCGGGACGTGGTTCATCATCCCGGCGCGGTCGCTGTCGTTCCCGTCGATGAAGGGCAGGCCCACCTGGTGCGGCAGTATCGAGCACCGGTGGACAACGAGCTCCTCGAGATTCCGGCTGGAAAGCGCGACGTGGCTGGCGAGAGTGTCGAGGTGACAGCGGTAAGGGAGCTGGAGGAAGAGGTCGGCCTTAGCGCGCTGGAGCGTGGAGCGCCTGGCATCGTTCCACACCTCCCCCGGGTTTTGTGACGAGGTCGTCGTCGTGTGCCTCGCCCGGGAGCTCCGACCTTGCCCCGCGACCCCTCAGGGGGCCGAGGAGCGTCACATGTCCGTGGTGAGGGTCAGTCTCGACGCGGTGCCCGAAATGGTGGCTTCTGGCCAGATCGCCGACGCCAAGAGCATCATCGGCCTGTACCTTGCGAGAGACCTACTCGCCGGACAGGCTCGAGCGGGAACGGGGTGACGGCTCGAACGGCACCGGCCGCGGGTGCTGACGCGCCTCTCGGGCGCCGTCGCCTGTCGAAGGGCCCAGAGGAGTACCTCTCCTGGCTGGCGGTGGAGCGCGGGCGCTCTCCCAACACCCTCGTCGCCTACCACCGCGACCTGGCCGCCTACGAGGAGTTCCTCGCCGATCGGGGCCTCGGGCTGGACCAGGTGGACGAGGCGGTCGTGGAGGACTACATGTCATTCCTCGCCGGTACCGGTCGGAAGTCCTCGTCGATGGCGAGAGCGCTGGTCGCGGTGCGCGGTCTCCACCGCTTCCGCCTCGACGAGGGAGAAGCCAGCGCCGACCCGACCGACGACGTGGGAAATCCAAGGGTTCCCCAGGGGCTTCCTAAAGCCTTGTGCGAGGAGGAGGTCGCGCGGCTCATAGAGGCGGTGCCCGGCGGAGACCCGAGGACGAGAAGGGACAAGGCGATCTTGGAAGTCCTGTACGGGACCGGGTTGCGCATATCCGAGCTGGTGGGCCTGTGCCTCGCCGATCTGGATCTCGAGGGGGGCACGCTGCGGGCCTATGGCAAGGGCTCCAAGGAAAGGGTGGTTCCCGTCGGGCGCCTCGCCCGCTCGGCCCTGGCCGCGTGGCTGGGGCGAGGCGGGCGGGACGCCCTGGTGCCTGAGCGCTGGGCAAGAAGGGGGGACTCCGAAGCCGTCTTCCTCAACACGAGGGGTGGTCGGCTGACCCGGCAGGGAGCATGGGGCATCGTGCGACGCTACGGTGCCCGCGCCGGGCTTGCCGACCGCCTGAGCCCCCACGTGCTGAGGCACTCCTGCGCCACCCACATGCTGGACCGTGGAGCAGACATCAGGGTGGTCCAAGAGCTGCTGGGACACGCGTCCATCGCCACGACCCAGGTGTACACCCGGGTCTCTTCGGAAAGAATCAAACAGGTCTACGAGCAGGCCCATCCTCGGGCCGGTGGAGGTGGCGAGCGCACCCTGAGGAGGCGCGAATCGATGCCCGAACGGGGTTGGTTGAGCGGTAGGCTAGGACTCCGTGGCTAATGATGCACCCCCCGTGGACTATCGCGCCCTGCTTGAGGACGAGCGGTCGGAGCTGCGCGGCGAAGCTCGCGGAGCTGGGCTTCGGCGACGACGGTGGCTTGAGCTACGACCCCAACTTTGCCGACTCGAGCCAGGTGACCGCCGAGCGTGGAGAGGCGGAGAGGCTCGCCCTCCAGCTCCGGGAGACCCTGCAGGAGGTGGAACGTGCCCTGGCCAAGCTAGACGCCGGTGACTACGGCATATGTGAGGCGTGCGGACAACCCATCTCGCCGGCGCGGCTGGAAGCCAAGCCCGCCACGCCGCTTTGCATCAACTGTGCATCAAAGCGCTGAGCCGACGTCGGGCGAGTCGGGCGGGGGAGGCAGCGCTCGCCACTACCAGGGGCTGGCCCTCGTTCTCGTCGTAGTCCTTGCCGCCATCGTCGCGGTGAGAGCCGACTGGGTGCCCAGCTACAAGGTCCTCTTCTTCGTGGTCCTCATACCCTCGGTGATCCTCCACGAGGTCTCACACGGAGCGGTGGCCCTGGCGTTCGGTGACGACACCGCCAAGCGCGCCGGACGCCTGACGCTCAACCCGGTCTCCCACGTCGATCTGTTCGGCACACTCGTGCTACCGATCGTCATGACGATCAGCGGGTTGGGAGCCATCGGCTACGCGAAGCCGGTCCCCTACAACCCGGCGGGGCTCCGTCACCCGCGCAACGAGGCCCTGCTGGTCGCCCTGGCGGGACCGGTCGTGAATGTCGTGCTGGCGGTCGGCGCCGCGATGCTCTTCCGAGCGACCGTCGACAAGTCGTCCTTCGAGCTGTTCGGATTGGTCGGGGGGAGCGTGTACGGACGCGTCGTCTTCCTCTTCGGATACGCCAATGTGCTGCTCGCGGCCTTCAACCTGCTCCCGATCCCGCCTCTCGACGGATCGGCGGTCATCGAGAGACTCATGCCCCGGTCGTGGTGGCCTGGTTACATGCGCATGCGCGCGCTGGCGTTCCCGGTCCTGATCGTTGCGGTGCTGCTTCTCAGCACGAGGATCGGAGGATCCTTCAACGCCATCCTGGACTGGTGGGGGCACCTCGCCGGGCTGGGATGACAGCAGCGGGCCAGGCCGCCCACCTGGGGCGACGGTTCTTCGGGTCTCTTTGGCCGGTGGGGCCCGGCGGAGCCGACGAATCCTGGGTGAACGCGAACCTCACCGATGACGAACGTGTGCTCTGGGGACGGATGTCGGCGCCCGACCGCCGTCACGCCGTGGCGGTGGCTCACCGGGTGCAGGCCTCCCTCGATGCCCAACCTTCCCTCGAGCCGGTCGGCCCGGTCGGACGCCGGGCGATCCTGGCGGCCGCGTTGCTACACGACGTCGGGAAGGTCGAGTCGAGGATGGGCACCTTCGGCCGGGTCGTGGCGACCGTGGTGGGGATGACCGGGGGACGACGGCGGTCGGGCGAGTGGGCGACACGATCCGGGCTCCGACGGCGCTTGGGCGTCTACCTGCGACACGACTCCGTCGGGGCCGAGCTCCTTGCGGCGGCCGGAGGCGATCCCTTGACGGTGGGGTGGGCATCGTGCCATCACCGGCCCGTCGAGCAGTGGTGCGTTCCCACGGAGGTCGGCGTGATACTCAAGTCGGCCGACGACGACTGACGCCCCAGCCGTCCGAGGCGGCCACTCGGAAGGCGTCAGCCACGGGCCCGGGAGCGCCTGGATGGCGGTCCGGCTACAGGGTGCGGCTCAAGAGCCCGATCGCCTTGCTGGCCCTGCTGAGGGTGGGAGAGGCCACCTCGCGTGCCTTCGAAGCGCCCTTCTCGAGGACGCCGCGTACATAGTCCGGGTCCCCTGCCAGCTCGACGTAGCGCGCCCGAAGAGGCCGGAGGACCTCGATCACCGCGGCCGCGGTGTCAGCCTTGAGGGGTCCGTAGCGGTCATATCGCTCGGCCAGCTCGGTTGCCCTGGCGCCGGTGGAGCCTGCCAACAGCTCCAGCAGGTTCGAGACCCCGGGCCTGGTCTCGGGGTCGTATCGCACGTCCGTGCCGCTGTCGGTGACCGCGCGCTTCACCTTGTGCTCGATGTCTTCGGGGCTGTCGCTCAGCAAGACCGTGCCCTGTGGGGAGTCGCTGGACTTGGACATCTTCAGGTCGGGGTGCTGGAGGTCCATGACCCTCGCCCCGGACGGCGGGACTGCGGCCTCGGGGACCACGAAGGTCTCGCCGTAACGGTGGTTGAACCGGAGGGCGAGGTTCCTGGCAAGCTCCAGGTGTTGGCGCTGGTCGTCCCCCACGGGGACGCGGTCGGCATCGTAGAGGAGGATGTCCGCCGCCTGGAGCACCGGGTATGCGAACAGACCCGCCGACACCGACTCCTGGCCCCCGCCCTTGTCCTTGAACTGCGTCATCCTGCGCAGCTCGCCCCACGTGGCCGTGCATTCGAGCAGCCAGGTCAGCTCGGCGTGCTCGGAGACGTGGCTCTGGACGAAAAGGGTGCACATGTCAGGGTCCAGCCCCGCGGCGAGGAGGGTCGTCGCCAGGTCGATGGTCCTCCGGGCCAGGCCGGACGGATCGTGAGCGACGGTAAGTGCGTGAAGGTCGACTACGCAGAAGAACGAGTCGTAGGTGTGCTGGTCCGCAACCCACTGCCGGAAGGCGCCCAGGTAGTTGCCCAGATGGAGGTCACCGGTGGGCTGGACTCCGGAAAGCACCCGCGGCACGGCCAGCATGGTATGCGCCAGGAGCCGGGCGCAGCCCTGAATTGCCGCCTGTCGAGGGTGCGCCAACGCGGGATGTGGCGCCAGTAGGCTCGGAGCGTGCCCTATGAGGTGACCACGCCGGTGTTCGAGGGCCCCTTTGACCTGCTGTTGCACCTGATCACCTCCGAGCAAGTCGACGTCTATGACGTGTCGCTCTCCCGGATAGTGGACGGCTTCCTCGCCGAGGTCTCCCGCATGGAGACCCTTGATCTCGAGGTGACAACGGAGTTCTTGCTCATCGCCGCCACGTTGCTGGAGCTCAAGTGCCACCGGCTGCTCCCCGGCCGGGACGAGGTGGAGCTCGACGAGGAGCTTGCCTTGTGGGAGGAGCGCGACCTGCTGCTGGCCCGCCTGCTGGAGTGCAAGACCTACAAGGACGTGGCGGAGGCCCTCGCCGCGCTGATGGCCGAGGCCTCACGATCGATCCCCCGGACGGCCGGGGCCGACGAGACCTTCGCCAACCTGGCGCCCGACCTGCTGGCCGGGGTGACGGCGGAGGATCTGCACACCGCGATGAGCAAGGTCTCGGCGCCCCGACCGACGCCCCGGGTGGACATGAACCACGTGGCACCCATAAGGCTCAGCGTGGCCGAAGCCGTGGAAGAGCTGGTAGCGCGGCTGCCCCGTGCCGCTCCCGTCACCTTCCGGGCGATCACCGCGCACCTGTCGGATCGAATAGAGGTGATCGTGAACTTCCTGGCCGTCCTGGAGATGTACAAGCTGGGCTTGGTGGATCTCGAACAGGGTCATACCTTCGGCGAGCTGCACGTGCTCTGGGTCGGCGACCACCTCGACGAGGGAGCGGTCCCGATCGGGGAGATCTCCTCGGATGTCCCCTCGTCGGAGTCTCCGGAGCTCGGCGTGGCCGGTGCGATCGGGGCCTCTGAATGAGGCGGCCAGACGGGTTGGCCGAGGAATGCGGCGCGATAGAGGCAGTTCTCATGGTCGCCACCGAGCCGGTGACGGCCGGTTTGCTGGCCGAGCTGCTGGAGCTTCCGGTCGAGCGGGTCGAGGTGCGCTGCTCCGAGTTGGCACGGTCCTACGAGGAGGGGGGCCGCGGCTTCGTCCTTGCCAGGGTGGCAGGCGGCTACCGTTTCCAGAGCGCCCCGGACCAAGCTCCTTTCGTCGAGAGGTTCGTGCTGGAAGGTGTCTCGTCCCGGCTCTCGGGCGCCGCGCTTGAGACCCTCGCGATAGTGGCATACAAACAGCCGGTCTCGAGGGCCCAGGTGTCGGCCATCCGCGGCGTGAACGTGGACGGGGTGATGCGGCTGCTGGACCAGCGCGGGTACATCCACGAGGTGGGAAGGGACCCGGGACCCGGTCAGGCCATCCTCTACGGCACCACGGACGACTTCCTGGAGCGCCTGGGTCTGTTCAGCCTGGACGAGCTGCCTCCGCTGGCCGAATTCATCCCGGGCCCCGAAGTGGTGGAGGCCCTCGAGGATGGACTGCACCCGACAGCCGACGCGTGACGCCCAGATGAACGACAGCGAGGACGATCGTTCGGCAGGACCCGAGGGGGAGCGCCTGCAGAAGGTGCTGGCGCGGGTCGGCTTAGGCAGCCGGAGGTCCTGCGAGGAGCTGATCGCCGCCGGTCGGGTGAGGGTGAACGGCGGGCTCGCCCATCTGGGCCAGCGCGTGGACGCCGAGGCGGACCTCGTCGAGCTGGACGACGTCCCGGTCCCGGCCCGGTCGGGCCTGGTCCATTACCTGCTGAACAAGCCGCGGGAGTGGTCACGACCGCGGGCGATCCCGGGGGACGGGCAACCGTGACGGACCTCGTCCCAGCCGAGCCGAGGGTCTTCCCCGTGGGTCGCCTGGACACCGAGACCGAGGGTCTCCTCCTCGTCACCAACGACGGCGAGCTGGCCCACAGGCTGACTCACCCCTCCTTCGGTGTGGAAAAGGAGTATCTCGCAGAGGTATCGGGAGACCCCGGCCGCTCGGCTGTGAGGATGCTCCGGGAGGGGGTGGATCTCGACGACTGCAGGACGGCACCTGCCAGGGTGACGCGCATCGCACCAGGTATCCTCCGTCTGGTCCTCCACGAGGGGCGGAACCGCCAGGTGCGGAGGATGTGCGAGGCGGTCGGGCACCCTGCCCGACGCCTGGTGAGATCCCGGATCGGCCCCATAACCGACAGCCGGCTCCGCCCCGGGAGCTACAGGTCGCTCTCCGCCGGGGAGGTCAGGTCGTTGTCAGCAGCGGTGGCCCGGCCTGTGCCTCTTTACGGCCGCGATCGGCGTCAGGGCCGGGCTACGGGACGAGATCGGGCCCGTCCGGGGCGGGGCTCGGGCCGAGGCCGTGAGGAGGCCACCCGTTAGGCTGCGGGCTCGATGGCCCCCGTCGTCAGAGCAATACGCGGTGCCACGACCCTCGACTCCGACACGGGCGACCAGGTGGAATCCAGGGTCCAAGAGCTGACCGGCGCTTTGTTGGACCGGAACCGGCTCACGCCCGGGGAGCTGATAAGCGTGATCTTCACGGCGACCGACGACATCGTCTCCATGTTCCCTGCGACGGCCGCGGGGGCTCGGGGCTGGGGGAGGTGCCGCTCCTGTGCGCTCGCGAGCTGGCCGTGGTCGGGGCCACCCCCCTCTGCATCCGGGTGCTGATGCACGTGCAGACCGAGCGACGCCACGATCAGCTTCACCACGTGTATCTGCACGGCGCCCGAGGGTTGAGGGATGACCTTCCAGAGTGAGTCCCCGGGGCGGGTGACCATCGTCGGAACGGGCCTCATCGGTGGCTCGATCGGGCTGGCACTCCGGGCGAGGGGCTGGACCGTCGCCGGGAGCGACGAGGATCGGGACACGGAGCATAGGGCGCTGGCGATGGGGGCCTTGGAGTCCGTCGGCGAGGATCCAGGGGCCGACGTGGTCTTCGTGGCCACCCCGGTGTCGGTGATCGTGGGAACGGCGCGTCGGGCTCTGGCGCGGGCGCCGGCTGCGGTGGTGACCGACGTCGGAGGCGTCAAAGGACCGATCGTGGCCGCTGTCGACAACCCGCGCTTCGTGGGTGGGCACCCCATGGCGGGATCGGAGCAAGAAGGCCTCGAGGGCGCCGACCCTGACCTCTTCGTGGGGGCGACCTGGGTGCTCACCCCGACATCGAGGACCGACGCCGCCGCCTACACCAGGCTGCGTTCGGTCATCTCGACGCTCGGCGCGGACGTGGTGGCCGTGACCCCGGAGCGTCATGACTCGTTGGTTGCGGTGGTCTCACACGTTCCGCACCTGGCGGCCGCCACGCTCATGGAGCTGGCGGCCGACGACGCCCACGCCGACGCAACGATGCTGCGGCTCGCAGCGGGCGGATTTCGGGACATGACGAGGATCGCGGCCGGGCACCCGGGAATCTGGCCCGACATCTGCTCTGACAACGCGGACGCCATCACCTCGGCGCTCGACCGTCTCTTGGTCTCGCTGACCGAGCTCCGCGAGATGGTGGCGACCCGGGACCGCTCCTCTATCGTCGGCGTGCTGGAACGGGCGCGCAAGGCACGCCGGAACCTGCCTTCGCGGGTCCCCCGCCCCGAGGACATGGCGGAGATCCGGGTCCCTGTTCCAGATCGGCCCGGGGTGCTGGCGGAGGTGACGACCCTGGCGGGACAGCTCGGGGTCAATATCTGGGACATGGAGATCGCTCATTCGGCCGAGGGGGGGCGAGGGGTGCTCTCCGTCGTCATCGACGCCGGATTCGCCGATTTGGTGAGCGGGTCGCTTTCCTCGCTTGGTTATCGCCCGTCCGTTCACGCTCTGGGATGAGCACGGAGGACCCTTTGCGGTGACTACGTCTCGCCTCGAGATCGTTGGTGGCGTACCGCTCCGTGGGCGGGTCAGGGTTCCCGGCGACAAGTCGGTATCGCACCGGGCCCTCTTGCTCGCGGCCCGTGCCGAAGGGCTCTCTCGGATCAGCGGGCTTCCCGCGAGCGACGACGTCAGTCGGAGCGCGCGTGGCGTCGAGATGCTGGGCGCCGAGATCGACGGGACCCCTGGAGCGGGGGATGTCAGCATCATGGGCGGTCCGGGCCGCCTGGCGGAGCCGAGGTCGGCGATCGACGTGGGCAACTCCGGGACCAGCATGAGGCTGCTGGCCGGGTTCGTGGCGCCGTTTGGCTGGCTGACGAGGTTGGAGGGAGACGAATCGCTTTCCCGCAGACCCATGGACAGGGTGGCGGAGCCCCTCGGGATGATGGGGGCCGTTGTCGAAGGTCGAGGGGGTCGCTGCCTGCCCCCATTGTGTGTGCGTGGCGGACGCCTGGTCGGCATCGACTTCGCACCGTCTGTGGCCAGTGCGCAGGTGAAGTCGGCGGTGCTCCTCGCCGGGCTCGGAGCCGAGGGGGAGACGGTGGTTCGGGAGCAGGTGGGCACCAGGGTGCATACCGAGGAGATGCTCGCCGCGTTCGGCGCGGACATCACGGTGGTCCAAAACGGGCTCGGCAGGGTTGTTCGGCTCAGGCCTTCCCCCGTTCAGCCCTTCGAACTCGAGGTACCGGGTGACCCCTCGGCCGCCGCCTTCTGGGTGGTGGCGGGCTGCACGGTGCCCGGAAGCGAGGTGCTGGTCGAGGGGGTCTACCTCGGGCCGGGACGGGCAGGATTCCTCGACGTCCTGGATCGCATGGGAGCCGACGTCGAGGTGATAAGGCGCGGCCCCAGGACCGCCGACCTGGTCGCGTGTCAGCGTGCGCTCCAGGGGACCGAAGTGGCCGGGCCGGAAGTCCCTTCCCTCATCGACGAGATTCCCGTGCTCGCCGTGGCCGGGGCCGCGGCGGAAGGCACCACCACCTTTCGCGATGCCGGTGAGCTGTCCGTGAAGGAGACCAACCGCCTCGAGACCACTGCTCGCGAGCTGGCCGCTTTCGGAATCGGTGTCGAGACATTCGGCGACGGCCTGGCGGTTCACGGAGGGAACTTCGTCCCCGGACGGGCGCGCTCCCACGGCGACCACCGGATAGCCATGGCCATGGCGGTGGCAGGGCTGGCAGCGCATGGAACCACGACCGTGAGCGGGTGGGAGGCGGTTGCGACGAGCTATCCGGATTTTGCCGCGGACATCCCGAAGCTGCAGGGGAGGCTCTGATCGCGGTGAGCGCGCGGGTGATCGCCATCGACGGGCCGTCGAGCTCGGGCAAGTCCACGGTGGCGGCGGCGCTGGCCGAGCGGCTGGGATTGGAGCGCCTGGACACCGGGGCCATGTACAGAGCCGTCACCCTGGCCGTGTTGCGCGCCAGCACCGACCTGACAGACTCCTCCGCCGTGACCCGTGTCGCTCACGAATCGAGGATCGACCTGGGCGCGACCGTCATGGTCGACGGCATGGACTCCACCCGCGAGATACGCGGGCCGGCGGTCACCGCCGCCGTGTCGAGAGTCGCCGCCATTCCGGGCGTGCGCTCCGAGATGGTCGCCCGCCAGCGCCGGTGGGTGGACGAGCACGGTGGCGGTGTGGTCGAGGGCAGGGACATCGGAAGCGTCGTACTGCCCGACGCCGGGCTCAAGGTGTTCCTCACGGCCAGCAGCCTCGAGCGGGCCCGCCGGCGTGCCGGCGAGATCGGCGTGGCGAATCTCGGCAGGGTCGCCGACGACCTGGCGCAGCGTGACCGAATGGACTCGAGCCGAGATGTGTCCCCTCTGGTGGTGTCCGAAGGAGCCGTGGTCATCGACACCACTGCAAAGAGCGTCGACGAGGTCGTGGACGAGTTGCTGGCCAAGCTGTGAAGGATTCACCGATGCTCTACCGGGTCCTGTGGCAGCTTTCGGCCATCGTCACCCGCGGCTACTGGCGGCTACGGATAGTCGGCCGCGAGAACTTCCCCGCGTCGGGCCCTTTCATCCTGGCTCCCATCCACCGTTCGAACGTCGACTTCCTCGTCGTGGCGCTTGCCACGCGTCGGCGTGTGCGGTTCATGGCAAAGGAGTCACTCTGGAGAGCCGCCGGCCTGCGCCGGCTGGTGACCTCCCTCGGCGCTTTCCCGGTGCAGAGGGGTGCACCAGATCGGGAAGCTCTGCGGCGATGCATCGAGGTTCTCGAGGGTGGCGAGCCCCTGGTGGTCTTTCCCGAAGGTGGCCGCCGCTCGGGCCCCTTGGTCGAGGAGCTGCACGAGGGAGCCGCCTACTTGGCGATCCGTGCGGGAGTCCCTGTGGTACCGATCGGGGTAGGGGGGTCGGCCGCGGCCATGCCCAAGGGCAAAAAGATCATCAGGCCCACCCGCATCGTCGTGAGGGTCGGGGCGGCGATCCGGCCTCCTTTCGTGCCGGCGGGCTCCAGGGCGCCGCGCTCAGCGATCCACGAGCTGACGGAACGGCTCCGAAAGGAGATCCAGGGGCTTTTCGACGAGGCCGAGGCCGTGGCGGGACGCCGAAAGGTCGCGAGATGAGAGTGCTCGTGACGGGAGGGGTGGGCTTCATCGGCAGGGCGACTGTCGAGGCAATGGTCTCGGAGGGGTTCGAGGTAACCGTCGTCGACCGCGACGAAAGTCCCGGGAGAAGCCGTCCCGGCGTGGACTTCATAGCCGGTGACCTGAGAGACCCCTCTGTCGTCAAGGACGCGCTTTCGGCGGCCCACGACGGGGTCGTTCACCTTGCAGCCATGACATCGGTCCTGCGATCCGTCGAGCGTCCGGGGGAGGTGTTCGAAAGCAACGTGGGCGTCACCGCGGCGCTCCTCGAGGGCTGCAGGGCGTACGGGATCGCCAACTTCGTCATGGGATCCACCAACGCGGTGGTGGGCAACGGTGCGACCGGCCTGCTCACGGAGAAGTCACCGCTCGCCCCCCTCACCCCCTACGGAGCGACCAAGGCGGCTGCGGAGATGCTGCTTTCGTCCTACGTGGCCTCCTACGGCATGGCGGCGTGCTCCCTTCGCTTCACCAACGTCTACGGGCCGGGAATGGCCAACAAGGACAGCGTGGTCGCCCGCCTCATGCGGGCTGCTCTTTATCGCCGCGGCATACAGATCTACGGCGACGGCGAGCAGGTGCGCGACTACCTGTTCGTAGGAGACGCCGCCCGTGCCGTCTTGGTGGCGCTAAGGGGCGAGGTGGGAGGGCCCCTGATCGTGGGGTCCGGGACCTCGACGTCGATGAACGAACTGCACCGCATGGCATGCCGGGCGACCGGGGTGGAGATCGCCGCACAGCATGTGGCCAGGCGCCAGGGAGAGATGGCGGCGGTGAGGGTGGACACGTCCCGGGCCGCCTCCCTCGGCCTCACGCCGAGCCGGACCCTTGAGGAGGGCCTGGTGGAGACATGGCGCTATTTTGAGTCTCTGGCAGAGCCAGGCTGAGGGACCTGAGGGGTTGGACAAGGCACATTGCGCTTGCGTGCTCGACGCCTCCGGAACCCCCACGCAACCCCGGCGGCCAACAGTCCCAGCCAAGAGACCAAGCTGACCGTGACGCCCGCCAAAGCGCTTAGGGGCGCGTAGGTGAAGGCCACCTCGTGGGAACCAGAGGGAAGGTTCACGGCCTGCACCAGGCCCACCTCGCCGATCGGATATTGCCGCGTCTGTGCGCCTGATCTGACCGAAGCGGACCACCCAGGGGCGTACGCGACGCTTCGCACCAACGAGACCGGCGTGCTCGAGTCGACCTGATAGGTCTCTGACCCGTTGTCCCCCTCCGACAAGCGCCTCACGCTGGTGCCGGCAGGAGGTGGGGCGATTCTGACGGCGGTTGCCCCCGGTGGCTGCAGCCAATACGAAGCCTTCCTGTCGGAGTTGACGAAGACGCCGAACTGGCTCTGGTCGATGTTGCCGTCGAAGCGCCATCGCGGCGGCTTCACTTCGTCTTGCAGCGGTCCATTCAACAACATGTCCCCCTGGTCCCACGTCGAGATCCTGGGGACACCAACCGTCAGGGGAGTTGGGCCGAGGTCCTCGACCACGAGGCCGGTCCCGGCGACCGGCCGGTCGAATGTGGTCGTCAGACGTGGCCCCGTGGCCCCGTCCGTGCCTTGCGCCGTTCTCAGGGTGCTTTGTGAGGCAGGCCAGGAGACCACCCCGGAGGAGGTGAGCAAGCCCACCCTCACGGGCGGGGAGGGGAGCTTGGACTCCTCCGGCGCCAGGATGCCCGAAGCGGTTGGGCTCGGTGCGGGAATGGTCACGCTGACCACGACCAGCGGAGCGCCGAAATACCAGGTCCTTTGCTGGCCGTGCCCGATGGGCGGGGGAGGTGGCGCCGGCGGCGGAACGCCAACGTTCGAGACCACCGACGGTGGCGGATGCGTGAGGGAGGCCGCTTGGGGTGAGAGCTGGGTGACGAAGTAGGGCGGCCTCGAGACGAGCACGCCGAGGTTGAGCTCGTCTGGTGTCGAGCCGGAGAGTATCTGGGGGAAGAGGCTTGCCTGGTCGTGGGTGCCCGTCGCCGCGTGGTACTGGCCGCTGACGAGGGACCCGTATCCCTGGACGCTGGACAGATGGCGAAGGATGTTCAGGTCGGGCTCACCGAGCGCGAGAAGCTCCGGGTAGTTGTACAGCTCGGGGTTGTAGACGGCGAAGCGCTGGTCTCCCGTGACATCGGCAAGGGCATTGCCCCGTGAATCGACCGCACTGACGGCCGTCGACGGAGCCGGGGCTAGCCACGACTGGTAGACGGTGAACAGCCCGAGGTCCGCGACTGTCAACAAGGTGATGGCCGGCAACAGGTGCCGCGGTGCGACGACATGACGGAAGCTGGCGATGTAACCGGCGGCGACGGCTATCGCGAGCGCCAGCGTCATGTAGGGGATCATCCGGTGCAGCGGCAGCGAGCTCGGAACGACGGCGCCCAAAGAGCGCGCGAACTGCGGTCCCCAGGTGAGGAACAAGACGTAGATGACGACCACCCCGGCCACGGGAAGCGAGATCGCTACGCGCTCTGCGACTCCTGGCCTTCGTGGGCGGGACAGCATACGTTCCAGCCAGAACGCGAAGAGAATGGCCAACGACAGATCGACCGCCAGCAGGTTTCGACTCTGGAGCCTGACACTTCCCAGCAGCGGCAGATCGGCGATGAGATGGCCGAGAGGCGTGTAGCTGCCGAATGCAAGCACAGCACCGACGACCAGGACCAGATACCAGACCCGCCACTCCGCCCGCTCTCTGCGCAGGAGGGGCACTAGAAGCGAGAAGGCGGCGATGACCGGGAGGATGCCCATGTAGCTGCTGAGCTCGGCCAGGTTGAAGGGCCCGAAGTAGATCGGCACACCGAGACGCCCGTATCCGCCTAGCAGGTATGGGACCAGGGTGAGGACGCCAAGACGGGGAGGAAGGGAACCGTTTGCGTAGAAGATGAACGAGGAAGCCGCCCTCTGGGACTGGCCTTGGAACACCAGGCCGGGCACGAGCTGCGCGGCTCCTACGACGACCGCGCCGAGCAGTCCCGAGACGAGTGCGAAGACGATCGACACCCGGTGCCGCGGGTAACGAAGCGCCAGGCTCAGGGCGTAGATCACGATCACCACGGCCCCGTTGATGAGGGCTTCCGGGGCGCCGGCGAGGATGAGCAGCCCCAAGACCCCTGCGAGCATCACCACCCAGCGATAACCCCGGTCGCCTTCGGGGCGCGTCGCGAAGCGGCGTAACGCCACCAGGCACCATGGCAGCAGGCTCGCCGCTTCGACGAGGTCGATGTGGATCAGTTGGGAGCTCACGAAGCCACCGAAGGCAAAGGTGGCTCCACCCAGAGCAGCGACAGGTCTCGACAGCGCGTGCAGACGCAAGAAGGCATACAGTCCCGTGGCGGCTACGGCGAAGACGAGTATCTCGTCGCATACGAACGCCACTCTCGGGGGGAGAACCACGAAGAGCCACGAGGCCGGGTAAGCCACCCCTGCGTTGAACCCGGCGAGCAGCGGCGTGCCACTCCATATGTAGGGATTCCAGAGCGGCAGGTGACCGTCGCGCAGGTACCTTCCCACCAGTATCCGGAGCGGGTAGTTCTGCACCAGGTTGTCGTCGCTGATCAGCATGTGGCCCGCGATGGCGGGAATGCTGAAGATCAAGACCGGAAGGGCCACAAGTGCCCGGGCCGGGCGGGTCCGTATGCTTTCTACGAGGCCGGGGTGACGTCCGCCCGGTGCTGCCAGTGACAGCGCTCAGCGCTCCCGGGACCAGGTTCTTGCGATGACCCGGGCAAAGTTGTAGCCGTATACGACGTTGTTCCCCTTCTTCGTCGACCCGGAGGCTCTCGCCCGCATGGTCACCGGGACCTCCCGCACCCGGTAGCCCCTCAGCAGGGCTCCGACCAAGAGCTCTGCGGCCTGGTACTGGTTCTCGCTGAGGTTGAGCGACGCCGGCACCTCGGCCTTCATGGCGCGGAAGCCGTTGGCGGGATCCGTGATTCGCTGGCGCGCCAGGACGCTGATAACAGCCGCGAACAAGACGACGCCTGCCTTCCTCACGGAATCGGTCGTGTCGTTGCGACCTAGCTTGCGTGAACCGGTCACAAAATCGGCCGTGTCGTCCAGAAGGGGAGCCATGACTCCCTCGAGGCCGGCCGCGTCGTACTGCCCGTCCGCATCGATGGTGGCGATGAGCTTGGCGCCGTGCTCCGTGGCGAGCGAGTACCCGAGCCTCAGCGCCGCTCCCTGGCCCCGGTTGGGGCGTGCGAGGCACGCGTAGGCTCCGGCTTGGCGGGCGGCCGTCTCCGTCTCGTCGGTCCCTCCGTCGACCACCACGAGCGGCCACACCCTTTCGTTGCCGACTTTCTCTGGAAGCTCGGCCAGCACGCGGGCGATGGTGCCGGCCTCGTTGTACGCGGGGATCACGACCGCTACCGGCCCGAGGTCGGGCCTCCCATGGTGTTGCAGGAAGCCCTCTCGCGCCGCCTCGTCAACGGCGCGATCAAACGGGCTCCCCGCTCTTGGCACACTCCTGGTCGGCGTTACCACACTCCGGACGTGCGACTTACCTTGTTCCGGGTCTGGCGCCACTCGACGGTGGGCCAGATCGTGTCGAGGTCGACCCTTTCCCGGTTGCGTTCCACCAGGTCCATGAGCGAGACGATGAGGTCGCCGGAGAGCAGGTGCGGTATCAACCCCAGGTCTAGGAGGCTTGTGTGAGAAGCGTTGTAGTAATGGTCCTCCTGCTCTACGCGAGGATCGGTCAGATACTCGATCTCGACGGCCTGGGGTGAGACAGCGGCGACCTTGTGGGCGAGGGTCTCGACGGACAGCATCTCGGTGAACTGATTGAAGACCCGGTACTCGCTCTCGGCTGCCGGGTTGTCCAATGCGAGGCTCACGCACTGCAGGGTATCCCTGATGTCGAGCATCCCACGTGTCTGCCCACCCTTTCCGTAGACCGTAAGGGGATGCCCGACTACGGCCTGAACGATGAAGCGGTTCAAAACGGTGCCGAACACTCCGTCGTAGTCGAGGCGGGTAGCCAGATCCGGATGGCGGTCAGTCTCGCGGGTCGCCTGACCGTATACGACTCCTTGGTTCAGATCCGTCGCCCGCAATCCGAAGGTCTTGCAGGCGAACATGATGTTGTGGCTGTCGTGCACCTTTGAGAGGTGGTAGAAGGAGCCAGGCTGCTTGGGGTACGGCAACTTGTCGCTGCGGCCCTTGTGGTTGATCTCGATGAAACCTTCTTCGATGTCGATGTTCGGCGTCCCGTATTCGCCCATCGTCCCCAGCTTCACCAGGTGGGCCGACGGACAGACGTCCGCCATGCCGTAGAGAAGGTTGAGGGTGCCCATCACGTTGTTGGTCTGGGTGTAGACGGCATGCGAGCGGTCGATCATCGAGTAGGGCGCCGACCGTTGCTCGGCAAAATGCACGATCGCGTCGGGAAGGAAGTCGCGGAGAGTGCTCAAGACGAACTCAGGATCGGTGAGGTCACCCACATACGGCATGATCTCTCTCCCCGAGACCTCGCTCCAGGTGATGAGGCGGCGCTGAAGGTTGCGAATCGGCACCAGGCTCTCCGTGCCCATCTCGAAGTCGTACTGCCTGCGGGCGAAGTTGTCGACGACCCCTACGTGGTGGCCCGCAGCCGAGAGTTCCAGGGCCGTCGGCCACCCCAGATAGCCATCGCCGCCGAGCACCAGTACCTTCACGTCCCATTTCTCCCTTGGCCTTAGCCCCAGCGCGTTTGGCTTATCGCCAAAGACACTAGCGGGGCATTGTATGCGGGCCGCTATGCGAGCTCACGCTTTACACGATCGTCATTCTGAGCGGTCCGCCTGGGAGCAGCCTGAGCCCAGGTTTGAGGCGGCGATTGATTTGCCGGGATGCTCTCACGGGCCCGGTCGCGCAGCCACGGGATGGCAACAGCCACCAGCACCGCCAGCTCGACCAGGGTCATGACCAGCCTTGCCCCTATGGCCCCCGCGGCTGCCTGGTCTTTGGCCAGGAAGCTCGAGACTATGGCTATATAGGCGACTTCTCTCACGCCGACACCGCCCGGCGAGAAGACTGCGACCATGCCCACGGCCCGCGCCAGGCAACCGGCGCCGATGACGGTAAGAGGGTGGTGCAAGGGACCGATAGCCCATTGAGCCAGCAGGATGGTCACGCCGTACATGATCGTGCTCACCAGGTTGCGTCCAGTGGCCACCAGAACCCGGTCGAAGGGCACGGCAGACCTCTTGCCGGCCAGGCGGACCACCAGCGGCACTACCGCTGGTACGGCCAGCAAGGGGACCCAATGCCACCTCCCGTCGGCCGTCATGAAGAGCGCGCCTACTCCCGCGCTCGAAGCGAGCGTCAATGCCGTTTCGACGGCGACCACGGAAGCCTTGGTGATCCTCGAGCCGTCGACCGACGTCGCTCGCACCGCAGGAGCCCAGATCGACCCGGGCAAGTAGCGGAGGGCTTGGCTGCGAGTCCAGGTGCGAATTGCGTCCCTCGTTCCGCCCGATGCGCTGTTGGATGTCCTCTCCGATGACGCCTCGGACCCGACCAGCCCCGCCCACGCCCACGCCAACGACAGCCACGACAGTGTTGCCGGGACGGCCGCCAAGGCGAAAAGAAGCAGGTTCTCCTCGTCGAATCGCACACCCTTCAAGGCGTCGGGAAGCACCCACGCGACCAGTGCTACCGACAATGCGAAACCGGCCAGCTTCAGGCCGTCGATCCATCTTCGTCGTCGAGTGGACCAGGTCCCCGGCGGTGGCACCGGGCCGGCCGAGGCCTCCTGCTCTTCGATCATGCGGCGGCGTGCTAGGCCGTTACCGTCGGGACGGTGGCTCGCTCAGAAGAATCGGGGAGTGCTGAAGATCTCCTGAACGAGAGGTTGGAAATGCTCAAGCGGCTCGGAGTCGTATGCCGGGTCGAACGCTGCCTGGTCCCATTCGTCGGCGAATTGCTCCGCCAACCCGTACCAGGGCTCGCCTTCGTAGGCCGAGCGAGCATCCGGGTCCCGACCCAAGTGCTTGTAGTAGTGCTTGCCCTGGAAGTCCTGATGGGCTCGGATCACGCTGTAGACCTCGTCGCGCACGTACGGCCTGAGCATCTCTGCGGAGATGGCGGGGTGGTTGGGCACCGAGACGGCCTTTCCGACGTCGTGGCAAAGAGAGGCGAGGATCATCTCTTCGTCTGCTCCCGCTCTCTCGGCCCTGGTGGCCGTTTGGACGGAATGCTCCAATTGGTCCACTGCGAACCCGTCCGTGATCGTGGCGAGACTGCGGAGCATCCCGAGGACATCTCGGGCGACCCTTGGCTGGTTGCGCATCGTCTCCGCGGCGATGTGCTGCCACTGCTCCGCCGTGGACACGTCCATGCTGGGGAATCCTGTTGAGATTGCTGACATACCCCTATTGTCTCACCATTCGGGCGCCTAGGCATGGCGAGAGCGGGGGTCGCTTCGTGGTGGCGACCGGCTTTGCAGTGGATATCAGCCCGCCAACGCGTCCAGCACCGCGCTGGCGGCCACGGCCCTGTCCTCGAACAAAGTCGCGTCCGCCGGTCCGGCGACGGCAAGGGTGGCAGCCGCAGCCACCACTCCCAGCAAGTCCCTGAGCTCGGGGGGCGGCGGGAAGTACTCGTCCTCGTCGGTCACGTCGACGGTCTCGACACCCTCCTCCGGATCGAGACGCTCGACTACCGCCCTCACGAGCTCCTCGGGCGCGGATGCTCCCGCGGTCACGCCGACCGTGCCTTCGACATCGTCTGGAAGCTCCTCGGCTCGGTTGACCCGGTACACGCGAGGGCAACCCGCGACCCTCGCGGTCTTCTCCAGGGCCACCGTGTTGGAGGAATTTGCCGAGCCGATCACCACCACGGCGTCCGAGCGGGCGGAGATGGTTCTCAGAGCCTCCTGCCTGTTGGTGGTGGCAAAACAAAGGTCGCTTCGACCGGGCATCCACAGGTCCGGGAACCGGTCCTTGGCGCGCTCCATGATCCCCGACCACTCGTGGTGGCTCAACGTGGTCTGGGCCAGCAGCGCGACGGGGGTATCCGGGTCTGGCATGGTATCGATCGCGGCCTCGGTCTCCACCAGGCGCACGGACTCCGGAGCAACTGCGGTGGTCCCGACGGCTTCCTCGTGGCCCTCGTGTCCGACATAGACGATCGTGTAGCCCTTGCGCGCCCTGACCTTCACCTCGTGATGGACCTTGGTGACCAATGGACAGACCGCATTGACCACCACGCCCCCGCGTTCCTTCGCGCCAGCGACGACCTCCGGCGCTGAACCGTGGGCGCTGAGCATCAGGGGGCTGCCCGGCGGCACCTCTTCCACATCGTCCACGAACACCACCCCGAGCGTGGTAAAGCGTTCCACGACCGTCTGGTTGTGGACGATCTCGTGGTAGCAGTAGACGGGAGGGTCGAACAGCCGGACCATCCACGCAAGGGCCTTGATGGCCATCTCCACGCCGGCGCAGAAGCCGCGGGGTCGGGCCAGGAGCACCCGTTCAACCTTCACCCTGGCCAGGGTAGCGTGTCGTCATGTCACTGCCCCGGGTGGTGGCCGTTCGGGACGCCTCGCCCGCCGGACGCGCAGGCCTTCTTGCTGGTGACGAGATCGTGGCGATGAACGGCCAGGTTCCACGGGACGTCATCCAATACGAGCTTCTGGCCGATGAGCCAGAGGTCGACCTGGAGGTGCAGCGAGGGGGCCTCGAGCTCACGGTCACGGTGGCGAAGGAGGCCGGCGAGCCGATGGGTGTGGAGGTCTCATCGGCCCTCTTCGACAGGGTGCGCACCTGTGACAACCACTGCGAGTTCTGCTTCATCCACCAGTTGCCGAAGGGAATGCGCCGCAGCCTCTACATGAAGGACGACGACTACCGTCTTTCCTTCCTGTACGGGAACTTCACTACACTCACCCGGTTCACCGAGCTCGACCTCGAGCGTGTGGTGAACGAGAACCTGAGCCCTCTGTTCGTGAGCATTCACTCCACAGATCCCGAGGTCAGGGCGAGGATGCTACGGAACCGGAGAGGCTCGACCAGCCTCCGGTGGCTCCGGGCGCTCCTCGATCACGGAATCGAGGTGCACGGGCAAATAGTGGTCTGCCCCGGCATCAATGACGGCGCGGCTCTTCAAGACACCCTCGCAGGTGTGCTCGACGAGTATCCGGAGCTGTCGACGGTGGCAGTGGTTCCGTTGGGTGTGAGCCGGTACTCGACCGACGACTCGATGAGGGCCCACGACCCAGGGGAGGTGACGTCCGTGCTCCAGGCCGTGGAGGGGTGGCAACGTGTCTTTCTCTCCTCGCTCGGGCGACGTCTCGTCTTTGCGGCAGATGAGTACCACTTGTTGGCAGGACGTCAGTTCCCCCCCGCCCCCGAGTACGAGGGGTACCCCCAGCACGAGAACGGCGTCGGAATCGTACGGGCTTTCCAGGATGCTTTCGAGGGGGACGCTTCATCGGCGATGGGCGTCCGGTCGGGGTTCTTCGCCTGGGTGGACGGCGCTCCTGCCGAGGGCTACCGGGCCCGGCGCGGCGGGACCACGTCCGCGCCCGCCGAGGTGCGGCCGCGGGCGGACGCAGGCGAAGCCCCGGTGGCCGTTCTCACCGGCCTCTACGGCGCCCAGGTGATCGGGTCCCTGCTGCGCAGGCTCGGTCGAGGTGACGTCAGGCTGGTGCCGGTGGCGAACTCCTTCTTCGGCGGGAACATCGCCGTGGCCGGTCTGATGGTGGGAACGGACGTGGCGAGGGTCCTGGCTCGTGAGCCGCGAGGTCACCGTTACCTGCTCCCTGATGTGTGCCTCTCGGAGGGACGGTTCCTCGACGGAATGGGCCTCGCCGACCTTCCGCGGCCGGTCCAGGTGGTCCATTCGGACGGGTTGTCACTGCGACGCGCGCTCGAGCCCGGAGGATCGCTCGAGGTGACCGGATGACCTCGCCCAGCCATGTGCCGGGTGTGGCTGATGCCTTGCACTCGACCTCACGGGCTGAAAAATCCCAGCCACTGGTGGCCGTGGTGGGCCGGCCCAACGTGGGCAAGTCCTCGCTTGTCAACCGGATCGTCGGCCGCCGTGCCACGATCGTCGAGGAGTCACCCGGTGTGACGAGGGACCGGCGTTCACTTGAAGCGGATTGGAACGGTCGGTCTTTCACCGTGGTGGATACCGGGGGATGGATGGAACGGGGAGACGCTTTGGACCGCAAGGTCGGCGCGCAAGCCGAGAGGGCAGTTCGCGAGGCCGACTTGGTCCTCTTCGTGGTGGACGCCCAGGTGGGACCGACAGGGGAGGACGAAGAGGTTGCCAGGATTTTGCGACGTGCGCCCTGTCCGGTGCTGGTGGTGGCCAACAAGGTGGACTCGCAAGCCCAGGAATCGGACGCTTGGGCAGTTGGCCGGCTTGGCATGGGAGGAGTCTGGATGATCAGCGCCCTGCACGGCAGGGGCGTGGGGGATGTACTGGACGAGGTCGTGCGGCTGATGGCCGCGCCCGAGACTGTCCCGCATGACGGTTCTTCGCAACATGACGACTCGACCCCGCAGGCCTTGGGGGAGCAGCCTCTGGGATGCCCTTCGGTGGCCGTGATAGGGCGTCCGAACGTCGGAAAGTCGACCCTCTTCAACAGGTTGATCGGCGACGAGAGGTCAATCACACACGAGTTGCCCGGAACCACGCGTGATCTGGTGGACACGGTGGTCCAGACTGACGCGGGAAGAATGAGGTTCGTTGACACTGCCGGATTGCGACGCAAGTCCAGAGTGGGCGCCGGCCCCGAGTACTACTCGGTTGTGAGGGCGCTGCACGCGATCGAGCAGGCCGATGTGGCTCTGTTGCTCATAGATGCAACGGATGGGGTGGCTCACCAGGACCAAAGGCTTGCGGAGCGGATCGATGCGGCAGGCAGCCCCACGGTGATCGTGCTGAACAAATGGGAGATGGCGAACGCAGACGATCGAGCGCGTGTCATCGCCGATGTGGAAGACCGCCTAGGCTTCCTCGGCTACTCACCCGTGGTGAAGCTGAGCGCTCTCACTGGTCGGGGGGTTCATCGCTTGCTTCCCGCTGTCTCGGAGGCTCTCGCCGTGTACCACCGCCGGCTTCCGACGCGGAAGGTCAACGAGGTCGTGCAGGCGGCGCAAGCCGCCCATGCGGCACCTGGCGCCCGGATCCTCTACGCCGTCCAGGGAGCGGTGGACCCGCCCACGTTCACGCTGTTCACGAACCGCACCCTCCCTCGCTCCTACCTCAGGTACATAGAGAGAAAGTTGCGGGAGCACTTCGATCTGGGCCCCACACCTCTCAAGCTCCGCGTCCGCAGACGATCCAGATGAGGTTGGCGCGTTAGTGGGGCTCTTCTGGCTGGTGTTCGGATTCTTCGTCCTGGCCATGCTCGTCCTGATCGTCTTCGTCGTTCGGTTCGGTATCCGTACGAGTCGACGAGGCTGACCGGGCATGTCGAGTAGGATCCGGGCTGTCCGGGCTGTGGCGCAGCTTGGTTAGCGCGCTTGACTGGGGGTCAAGAGGTCGCGGGTTCAAATCCCGCCAGCCCGACAGAAACTCCCAGCTCAGAGCCACTCAAGCAGTCGCTCAGAACCTGGGTGGCCCAAGCCGAGACCGACGCCGGCAAACGATCAGGCCTCACGACCGAAGAGCGCGCCGAGCTCAAGCGCTTGCAGAAGGAGAACCGGGAGCTCCGACGTTCCAACGACATCTTGCGGGGTGCCTCGGCTTTCTTCGCGGCGGAGCTCGACCGCCCATCCACCAAGTAGTGCGCTACATCGACGGAGCACCACGAGGAGTTCGGGGTCGAGCCGGTCTGCAGGGAGCTGCGGATTGCCCCTTCCACCTACTACGCCCGGAAGTCCCGGCCCCCTTCGGCCATGGCGGAGCGCCACGAGGCGATGAAGCCCAAGATCCAGCTGACCTTCGACGACAACTACCGGGTCTATGGCGTCCACAAGATCTGGAAGCAGCTGCGTCGCCAGGGAGAGCCCATCGGGCGGGACCAGGTCGGCCGCCTCATGGGCGAGCTGGGCCTCGAGGGCGTGCGGCGGGGCAAGAAGCGCAAGACCACCAAGGCCGACCCCGCCGCTGTCCGACCGCCTGATCTCGTCGACCGCGACTTCAGCGCCTCCCGCCCCAACCAGCTCTGGGTGACCGACTCCACCTACGTGGCGACCTGGTCGGGCTTCGCCTTCACCGCCTTCGTCATCGACGTCTTCTCCCGGATGATCGTGGGCTGGCGCGTCGCCACCTCGATGACGACCGACCTCGTCCTCGACACCTTGGAGATGGCACTGTGGCGCAGGGATGAGCGAGTGCGCGGTGTCATCTGCCACTCCGACGCCGGAAGTCAATACACCTCCATCCGCTATACCGAGTGCCTCGACGAGGTCCACGCCGCACCCTCCATGGGGAGCCGCGGTGACAGCTATGACAACGCCATGGCCGAGTCGGTCATCGGCCTCTACAAGACCGAGCTGATCCGTCCCCGAGGGCCCTGGCGCAACGCCGAGGAGATCGAACTGGCGACGCTTCCCTACGTCGACTGGTTCAACAACACCCGACTGCACACCGAGATCGGCGACGTCCCGCCGGCAGAGTTCGAAGACACCTACTACTGTCAGCCACAGGCCACCCAGGCCGTATGAATGAAAGCGGAAGAGTCTCTACGAGAACCAGGGTGGTTCAAGATGAGGTCAGGTGGCGAGGCCGGTTTCGGGCCAACGATGGCCGCTGGTACGCCGTCGAGGCTTGTGACGAGCACATCTGTGAGGGGCCAAAAGGTGGACGAAGGATCAGCGAAGAATCGACGGTATAACTTAACTAGTTCGCGACCGTGATCGTGACACCGGCACTGTGCGTACTATGGCCGGCGGCGTCATAGGCCACACTCTGCAGGGTGTAGGTCCCGTCCGGAACTGTGGTGGTGTCCCAGCCGACAATCCAGCCGTAGTAGGTGGGTGTGGCGGTCGCGATTAGGGCGTCGTTCAACGTTCCACCAGTCAAATGGAACTCCACCTTGGTCACACCGACCTTGTCTGAGGCGGCCGCGTCAAGCGTCGGGTTTCCCGTCAAGGTGGCATTATTCGACGGCTTCAGCACCCTTGTGGTCGGTGGGGTGTTCTCAACCTTTACAGTCACGCCTACACTGCGACTGACGTTGCCCTCAGAGTCATACGCCACGCTTTGGAGGGTGTAGGTTCCGTCGGGGACTGTGGTCGTGTCCCAGCTGGCAATCCAGCCGTAGTAGGTGGGGTTGGCCATCGCAATCACTTTGTCGTTGATTGAACCACCAGTGAGATGGAACTCGACCTTGGTCACGCCCGGCTTGTCGGAGGCCCCCGCATCTGGGTGCTGGTTCCCGGCAAAGGCAGTTCCGTTCGAGGGAGAGAGGATGCGAGTAAAGTACTGGGTCGTGGTCTGCACGTTCACCTGGAAGGTCCCAGTGGCCACGTTGCCCGAGTAGTCAGTCACCTGACAGGTGACCGTGGTCTTGAAGAGGGGAAAGGTGGAGCCCGACGGCGGACTACAGCTTCCAGGAGTGGCGCCTGGGATCGAGGCTGGTTTGGGCCATGTAACTACCGCGCCGGCACTGCTCGTCGCCGTCACGGTGTGGTTGGACGGAACCAAAATGGTTCCGGTCAGCTTGGCGCCGGTGAGAGTCGCGTTGAAGGTCTGACCGGTTTGCGGATCGTAGAGGGACATTTGGGTCCCTGTGAGGTTCGCCCCCGTCAAGTCGGCGTTGGTCAGATTCGCCTCTGCACCCGCATTGGTCAGATTGGCGCCTCTCAGGTTGGCACCAGTCAGATTAGCTAGAGCTAGAACCGCTTCGGAGAGGTCGGCTCCCGACAGGGTGGCACCAGTTAGGTCTACTCCTCCACATACCTCCCCAAAGTTCTGAATGGGGCCGATGCAATCACCAAAGGTGGCTTGCGACAGGTTGGCTTGGATCAGGTTGGCATTGCTCAGGTCGGCGCTGGTGCAACTGGGGAACGGGTTTCCCTGCGTGCAGGTTACAAACGTCGCGTAGCGAAGTTTGCGTAGGACAGATCGACACCGCTGAGGTTGGCGCCCGACATGTCGGCGCCCGGACAGTTGGTGTGATGCGTCGGTGTGGGGTTGGAGACGATGGTGCAGCCATTGACCACCATGTCGGCGGATGCCGGTACGGGAGCAACATTCGCGGCAACCGAACCGAGCAGCACGAGGACGGTGGTGGCTACAACGGTTGTGAAGGGGCGATGGCCCCACCACGTTCGACGACTAAGGCGGACTCGTGCTTGCCTGGCGCGTGACTGACTCGAGGCAGGACCTGTATCCGGCGAACTAAGCATCGCCAACCCCCTCGCTTGGGCCCTCTGGCCCACGCTATACCGCGCCCACCCGCGGACGGACCGATCTGGTTCCACTAGCTTCGATCCGCCGAGGCAACCTCTCGGGCACCGCCGCCTCCGAGCCAACAAGACGACACCTCCGCACACGTTCGCCCCTAAGCCCCGTAAAGCGGCACCCCGGTATGCGGGGACCTCGAAGCGACCAGACTAACGTCTCCGCCTCGTGGCGGTCCCTGCGGTGCCTCTCTTCCCCCCAACCCGAGCCGACCACCCCGCCATCGGAGCTACTCGAACTGATCCATCACCGTCCGGCATGGATGAGATACGCCGCCTGTCGCGAGCACGACCCGGCCCTCTTTTTCCCCGAGCGCGGCACCGGAAACGGTCAGGTCGCAAAGGCGATCTGCGCCGGCTGTCCCGTCCGCGAGCCGGGTCTCGACTACGCGCTCGGTGAGTCCTGGGACTACCGCACCAAAGGCGTTTGGGGAGGACTGTCGGAGGAGGAGCGGACAAGTCTCGCCCGCCAGCGCCGGGCCAGCCTCGCCGCGTCCGTGGCGGGAGTCTTCGACTACCGCGTCACACCCCGGGCGTAGGATTCGTCCGGTTCGGCCTGGTCCTCCTGGCCGGAGGCACCGCTTGCGGCTGGCGGGCCGGGGTCGATGACCGGCCCTCCGGTCGTCTAACAAACGTCTAACAAGCTGCAACAACCGGGGGCCATCTAGAGCCATCCAGGCCCAAAGTGGGCATCCCGAAACCCAGCTCTAGCAGGCTAATCCACCGACAACCACCTAGAGCCAGAAAGCCTCCAGCGACTGGGGGTCAAGAGGTCGCGGGTTCAAATCCCGCCAGCCCGACGGTGTAGGCCCTGAGGTTCTTGCTCGTGCGGCCGCCCGATGACACCCAGGATCATCAAGGCTCTGCAGGTGATCTGGCGGGGACGCAGATCGCTCGGTATGGCACGAGCCGAGTCGTGGCCTCAACCTCCCACCCGCGCCACCTTGCGCGCCCTCGAAGACCTGACTGCGCATGGGATCGTTCAAGTGGATAAGGCAGGCAAGGGGAAGGCCAACGCCAATGCATGACGCCTCCGAGACGAGGCCAGGCGGCGGTGGGAGCTGTAGAGGTGAACGCTTGCCAGGAATATCGGGATCAGAAGGTCCAAACGACTACGGCTTGTCCCGTCTCCGCCACACCACCGGACCGTTCGTAGGTTGCCAGGGCCTCGGTGTTCTCGCTATCGGTCAGGACCCACATTCCATAACAGTCACGCTCTTGGGCGAGAGACCCAAGGCTCTCGACAAGCGCACGACCGTACCCCCTATGCCGAAAGGTTTCTCCCACTGCCAGCTCGTACAGAAACATCTCTGTCCCCTTGTCTGGATGGGTCACCTCGACACCGCTGACGAATCCTGCAGGATGTTCTCCCTCGTATGCAACGAGCAGGTGATGGCCTTGCTCGTTGAGAAAGCGCTGGGTTGCCATCTCGTCGGCTGGACCGTCAAACAGATGGGATGCACCTACTACTCGATCCTCGTCGCCGGGGCCGAGCCGCTTGATCTCCATGAGCAAGCTTGTCTCATTCGCCTGGCTTCAGGCCGGACGGCCCCGACCCAGGCCCACCCCAAATGGATGAACACTGATCGGCGTACACCTCATGGATGAACAAGAAGCAGGCGTATAATGGAGACCCGTAATGGTCGTCGGAGTGCCTGAGAGCTGCGCCGTGCAGCCAGTCAAAGGTAAGCGCCGGCGTTAGCAACCCGTTAGCACGTCCAAGCCGAGGAGCTTGGCTCTGCCCTCCATGATGCGAACGCACTAGGCGATGGCTCGTACCTTCACCGAGCGGTGCGATCAGCCGGCGCCCCTGGTCCCAGCAAGACAACACCGGGCCGAACTATGCACGCGCCCGCAGCGGGATCCGCTTCTGGTGCACGCGCCTGGCCCGATCGGGGGCTATTCCGGTATCTGTGTCGACAAGCAGAACGGGTGGCCGGCAGGATCCAGCAAGACTCGGTACCGATCAGGCGCCGGTTGGCCGGCCGCTACCGTCGCTCCCAGGCGGACGGCCTCGGCCTCCGACTGATCAAGGTCGTCAACCGCGAGGTCGAGATGCATCTGCTTCGGAGAGTCACCTTGAGGCCATGTCGGAGGCTGGTAGTCCTCCACCTGCACGGCGGCGAGCCACATCCGATCCGTCTTTACCGCGACGAAGGTGTCGCTCGTGAAGGCGATCTCTCCGCCGATCAGCTGAGCCCAAAAGGTCCCAAGTCCGGTCGGGGAGGCGCAGTCGAGCGCAATTGATGCGAGACGGGCGGTGGCCACCGCGGTCATGGTAGAGCCAACCGGGTGAAGCCGACCGATCCCGGTGGGATCCTGGGCGGCACACGCATAAGGACCTCCTGGGAAGGCGGAGCACCGCTGGCCGGGATGCAAAGCTGGGGTCGCGATGGCAACCCAACTCCGCGAGCTGCTGGTGCCCAACTCGCACGCCTGGAGGGCGTGGTTGGCCGACCATCACGGCGAGCCTGCAGGCGTCCGGCTCGTGCTGGCCAAGAAGGGAGTCATCGAGCCGACCCGCCTGAGCTATGCCGAGGCCCTCGACGAGGCGCTCTGCTTCGGTTGGATCGACGGGCAAGTCGGGCGTCGTGACGAGCGCACCTACTACCAGCGCTTCACCCCCCGCCGGGCCCGCAGCCCGTGGTCGCAGAACAACGTGGCGTCGGCCGAGCGGCTGATGGCCTCCGGGCGCCTGCAACCGCCGGGCAGGGCCGAGGTGGAGCGGGCCCGCGCCGACGGCCGCTGGGATGCCGCCTACGCAGGTTCCCGCACGATCGTGGTGCCTACCGACTTGCAGGCCGCCCTCGACGCCGTACCCGCGGCAGCCGACATGTTCAGCGGGCTGACGAGGCAGAACCGCTACGCCATCCTCTTCCGGCTGGGAACGCTCACACGGCCGGCAACGCGGGCCCGCAAGATCGACCACTACGTAGCCATGCTCGCCCGGGGGGAGACGATTTACCCTCAGACGACACGTGGCACCAAATCGCAGTGACCGGGGGTCCGCCCTCGAACGAGCCAAGCATCGCCACCCCCTTCGCCCCGCCCTCGGGCAGAAAACGACGCCGACCTGCGGACGGACTCATCTGACTCCATACCTTCGATCCACCGGCGCAACCCCAGGCATGGGGCTCCGCCGACTGAGGTAGATGCCCTCACTCCTCTGGTGCCGAGAACCGTTACACTCGGGTCGTGCCCTGGGTGCACGTGGGGGAGTGCGAGCGCATCTGCTCAGGCGCGTTCCCTGTCGGTCGTCAGGTGGAACCCAAGCTGTGACCGAACACGTCCACGTGCATGTCCACGGCGGCCGTCCGCGGCCGCATCCCTATGGTTGCGGCTTCTGGGTAGCCCTTGTTTTCCTCGTCGGACTGGCCATCGTCTACTGGTGGATAGCCCTGCCGGTCGCCGCCCTCCTGATCGGGCTCGCCGTGGTGTCCGCCCACAGTAAGCGTGCCCGCATACAGGAACATCAGGCCCAGCTCGCTCCGCTGCGCCGGGTCATGCGCACCACGATCATGGAGATGGACGCCGGCCTCCAGCCACGCAAGATGGGTGCCCTCGACGAGGCCACGAGGGAAGGGGCAATCACGGGGGCCGAGGCTCGGGAGTACCGCTGGCGCTGGACCTACGGGCCGGCACCACCGAAGGACTGACGCTGCGGTCTAGATCTTCCGGTGGCCTATGCCTGTCTTTCTCTCCTCACGGACTATGGCGCTCTGTGGGGATACGTCGGGGTTTGCCACGCCGTGGCGCTTTCAATCGCCCCTTCGATGCCGGTGATCGACATCGCACACAACGTGCCTCCCCATGACGTGCGCTCGGGAGCGTTCTTGCTCGAACGGACGATCAAGTACGTTCCGCCAGGTGTACATGTCGCGGTGGTGGATCCAGGAGTCGGTGGCACAAGGCGGCCTGTGGCCGTCCAGTCAGGTGAGAGGGTCTTCGTTGGCCCAGACAACGGCTTGTTGCCGTGGGCCGTGGACGCATGCGGTGGCCCTGATCATGCGGTCGTCCTGGACAACCAAGAACTGTGGCTGACACCTCGTTCACGAACCTTCGACGGCCGTGACGTCTTCGTACCAGTGGCTGCCCGCATCGCCATGGGAAAGAGCGTGGAGGAGGTTGGATCTTCCATCCCTGTTGCGAACCTTGTCCGGTTAGAGCGGCCCATCACCCGGATTCTCGAGGACTCTACGGCAGAGTTGGAGGTACTGCATGTCGACACGTTCGGAAACGTCCAGCTGAGCGGGACCGCGGAGACGGCTGTCTCTCTCGGCCTGAACGTGGGTGACCGGTTGTCGCTGCACTCGCCTCGAAAGGATGGTGTCACTGCGACATACGGCTCGACCTACGGGGACGTACCACCCGGTCGGCCGCTCGTGCTGGTCGACAGCGACGGCTACCTTGCAGTCGCTGTCAACCTTGGGAGGGCCGAGACCCTTCTGTCGGTAACCGTGGGCGACCTAGTACGGATCCGCCTGCCCTCACAGAACGACGCCTTCACCCCCGAACCACCCGACACGAATCAGGGGAACGAGCTGGAGACTCCCTTCTTTAGACGGAACACAGAGGGTGGAATCAAGGGAGACTAACGGGCGAAGGCCGAGCGGCCGACGCTCAGCCCAATCTTGGCTCTGTCGAAGTAGCGATACGTTCCCTCATCTCGAAGCTCGGTTGCTGCCTCGGCCAATGCACCCAATGCCGCGTACGCGAAGGCGCCGCCAACCGAGACGCGACGCACGCCGGCGGCCGCCAGGTCAGAAATCGTGGGACCCCCTGGCCGGGCCAGCACGTTGAGGGGACGGTCCACTGACGCTACGACCGACGCGACGTCCTCCAGTCGAGAAATACCCGGAGCGAACAGCACGTCAGCTCCGGCGTCCTGGTAGGCCTGGAGCCGATCGATCGTGTCGTGGAGATCGTTGCGACCGTGCACGTAGTTCTCTGCCCGCGCGGTGAGGACTAGATGAACGTCTGTGGAGTGGGCAGCATTTGCTGCGGCAGCGACCCGCTCGGCCGCGAGGGAGACTTCGTAAATGGGCCGCTCGGGGTGCCGAGTGAAGTCCTCAATGGAGCAGCCCGCCAAGCCCACGCCGACCGCGAGGCGCACTGTTTCGACCACACGATCCGGCTCGTCGACGAAGCCGTTCTCCAGGTCAGCCGAGACCGGGAGGTCAGTCGCTTCGACGATCGCCGAGCAGTGTGACAGTGCTTCGTCCCGCGTGACGGAGCCGTCAAGTCGCCCAAGCGAGGCTGCATGACCGCTGCTCGTCGTGGCAAGTGCGTCAAAACCCATCGACGCGAGCAGTCTGGTCGAACCCGGGTCCCACGGGTTGGGCAGGAGGAGGGGACGCGCCTTGTTGTGGAGCTCCATGAACCGCACGGACTTTGCGAATTGAGTGCTCATCGGCAGCCGATGCTAACGAATAGAGCTCCTCTGGTCGGCGACAACGCCGGAATCAGTCTTGGCCATCGCTAAAGAATCACTCGCTTGGGACCGGACTTCACACCGTTGGCAATGGTCTGTGCGAAGAGCAAGGCCCCCGCAAACGTGAAGTGGGTCCCATCGAGAGTTCGTAGGTCGGCGACGTTGCCGTTGACCGTCTTTCCCGAGGGGACGTAATTGCCGTTGGCATCGCTGAAAGGCGTGACCTCATTGATCGTCGGCGGTTTTCCAGAGGTGGTCCTAGGCACATGAAGGTTCGCGTAGATCGTGTCGAGCATCGCCAGCTTCTGGTTGTCAGACGGATTCCTCACCGGAGGTCCGATCACCCAGTAAACGACAGCTCGGCGAGACGCCAGGATGTTCTCAGCTTGCTGAGCTGCCGCAGCCCATTGCTGGTAGAACTGGGGTGATTTGTCGGGTACGCCCGGGCGAGCCCCGAATATGCCGTAGTCGCCGATGAACTCGACTACGACCTCGTCGGGATCGAAGTCCGCGACTTGTTGCTGGAGGCGAGCGGGCCAGTTGATGTTGGGCTGCGTATCCAGGAGACCACTTCCGGGCATCGCGTCGACTTGCGCATCGAAGCCTTGGTCGCCGAGGTAGGTGTTGACGAACGGAGCGGATTGGGACATCAGGGAATCCCCGACCAGGAGTACCCTTTTCCCAGCGGCCAGGACGAAGAAGTACACGGGGACCACGATGGCAGCGACGAGGGTCGCGCCGAGGAGAAGCCACACGAGAGGGCGGGGTCTTCGCATTGACCCGGTGACCTTAGCGCC
Organism: uncultured Actinomycetes bacterium; assembly: GCA_963736925.1. GTDB lineage: Bacteria > Actinomycetota > Acidimicrobiia > Acidimicrobiales > CAVTQP01 > CAVTQP01. The sequence goes on along the minus strand of CAVTQP010000003.1, from coordinate 1,400,875 downwards.
AGACGCCGGCCATGACGTGTGCAAGACGGACCGGAGAGAACGCCTTGGACATTGACCCCACACGCCCGCCTGAGAGCATCGATGCCGGAGCTGTCCTGCTTCGACGCACCCACCCCGCCGACGCGGACCCGATCGCCAGGGCCGTGAAAGAGAGCCTTGACCATCTCATGCCATGGCTGTCGTGGGCGACTCCCGCAGCGACAACCAGCGAAGCGCAGCTCGAGCGCATCCTGCAGCTCAACCGAGACTGGGAAGCGGGAGCGGCCTTCGGCTACTCGGTCCTCAGCCTGGATCGGCAAACCTTGCTCGGAACTTGCGGACTGGACAAGCGGTTGGCGCGGGACGCGGCGGAGATCGGCTATTGGATACACGCGGACCATGTCAACAGGGGCTACGCGACCGCAGCCGCTGAAGCCGTGACGAAGGTGGCTTGGGGTCTTCGGGACGTACAACGGGTGGAGATCCATTGCAACGAGGCGAATCTCGCCAGCCGGGCCGTTCCTCGCCATCTGGGATACAGGATGGACCGCCTCGAGGACGAGGACGTCGACGTGCCCGGCGCCGTTGGCCGGAAGATGGTCTGGACAATGGACCGGCCCTCCTCTTCGGTAGGCTGGACGTGATGGCCCGCACAGGTCCGGACGCGGCGCGGCCAGAGTGCGTGAGAATCGTCGAGAGCGACCGGCTCGGGTCCCTGGCAACGGCCTGGGACGATCTCGTGGCAGCCGCACCCGTAGCTTCGCCGTTCCTGCGATCGTGGTGGCTCGAAGGGACCTCCGAACCGGGTTCCACTTTTCTTCTCGCGCTGGCGGGAGAGCGCTTTCTGGGAGGGCTGGCGATCACCCAGGACAGGCGGGTGGGAGTGAAGCGCTTGCGGCTCATGGGCACCGGACCGCTGTGCCCGGACCACCTTGATCTGGTGGCTGCTCCCAGGGAGGAACCCGTGGTGGAGGACGCCCTGTCGGGGTGGCTTGCACGCGCCAACCATGGGTTGATCGAGCTGGACGGCGTGGTCGACGGCTCTCGCCTGGAGCGTGTCGTGGGCCGGTTGCCCGGCTCGAGGTGGAGGCGTTGTGCAGGGGTCGCCCCGTGGACGGAGCTCGGTGGTGACTTCGCGTCGTATCGGTCCCAGCTCCCTTCACGCCTGCGCAACAACCTACGTCGGAGCCGGAGCCGTCTCGACTCTGCCGGCGTCCGCTACAGCGTTGCCGAGCCGGAGCATTCGGCGGAGGCACTCGACTGGCTTCACAGGCTGCACGCGACGTATCGCGGTTCGAGCTCCGGCTTCCTGCCGGGCTTCGATCGATTCGCGGCGGCTGCTCCTGTCGGGATTGCCCGAGGAGAGCTGGTCATTCACCAACTGGTACATGATCGGGATGTAGTTGCCATCCAGGCATGGTTCGAGGTCGACGGGCGAGCGAGCTTCTACCAGAGCGGGCGTGACTCGACGGATCCCCGATGGCGTGGGGCCGGCAACGTCCTGCATGAATGTGTCGCCGAGCGTGCCTACGAGCTTGGATTCACCGAGCTGGACATGTTGCGCGGCGACGAGCCGTACAAGTCGGAGTGGGCTCGCCGCTCGAGGCAGCTCTTCGGCTACAGAGTCGCCAGAGGTATGGGAGGCCGCGCGGTGTCTCTCGCCGCCCGGCGAAAGTCCCGGCACAACCAGGGACTCCCCTCCCCGTGGGCCCCGTTGAGGGAGACGACTGTGCCGACGTCAGATCGGGCACCGTCGCTGTCACCTCCCTCTGGAGACTAGTACCGCCGCCCAAAGAGAGATGGCCGCCATGACCGCTACGATCGCCACCACCAGCAGCCATGTCATTGCTCATCTTCGCGCGACGGCTCCGGATGTTCGATGTCGATAGGGACAGAGGACCTGGACGAATCGCACGAGGCGGGACCCTGGGCCGCCTCGACGGCCGGGCCGTGCCCACTTGGCCTGCCGGTGGGACATACCCTGTGGTGATGGTTCGGGGCAGCGCCAGCGGCTCGTCGGCACGGACTCGTCGCCACAGGTCCCTCGTGTGGGCTCTCCGTGTTGTCGGTGCCCTGGCGCTGGTCGTCATGACGGCCGTCGTGTTCATGTTCTACGGCTGGCCGGTGATCCTGGCCGTTGTCGCCGGGACCCTGGTGGTCGACGCGGTGCTCGGTCGTGCGACCTCGGGCACCTGGCGGTGGTGACGTGGTCCAAATCACGCGCGCGCTTGATCGTGTCGGGAGCTGCGATCGTATTGGTCGGCGGAGCGATAGCGCTAGCCGTTGTGGCGAGCAGAGGAACTGCCGACGGCACGGATCCCCGCTCCTTCGTGCTGCCGAGGCTTGGCGCCCCCGGAACCATCGCGCTAGATGACCTCAAGGGTAAGCCTCTCGTAGCCAACTTCTTCGCTTCCTGGTGCAGCCAGTGCCAGGCAGAGCTGCCAGGCTTTGCCGAGGCCGCCACACGATTGCGCGGGCGGGTGACCTTTCTCGAGGTGGACTCCCTCGACTCGGGCAACGGTCAGGCGATGGCATCCAGTTACGGCTTGCGAAAGGCGGGCGCCCTGTTGGCCAGGGACGTGGGGGGTGCTGACAGAAGTGGGCTCCATGACGCCCTGGGAGGGGGCAACGGGATGCCTATAACGGCGTTCTACGGTGGTTCGGGGAACCTGTTGACCGTTCACCTCGGGGCTTTCAACGCGCCGGACCTGCACAGGGAGCTGGATGAGCTCTACGGACTCCGCTTCCGAAGTTGATGTCAGGCGTCCAGGCGCTCGAAGATGCTCTGGACCGCCGATCCCAGCAAGGGCTCGTCTCGAGCCTGGCGGGGGGCCCTGGAAGCGTCGAGATCGACCAGCAGACCCCCCTTCCACGCCTGAAGCCTGCCCGATCCGAAATACGCCTGGTTCCCGACGTCCTTCACCTCGACGTATCCAGGGCCGGCAGAGCTAGCGGAGCAGGCCACCGCGGGAACGTCGAAGGCCAATTGGACCGTTACGGACGTGGCAGGTACGGACCCGGCAGGCGAGTTCCACGTACAAGTCTGGAACTGGCGGCCTTCCTGGCTATCATGCGTCGCCCGGCCCGGAGCGGGCACGCCTAGGAGCCGTTGCAGCTGGCCGCGGCTAAGCGCGGAGCACGCGCTCACCGGGTTGTAGAACATGGTCGGAGGCAGGTGTGGTGAGCCCCGGGCAGGGCCGGTTCCGGACAGGTTGCCTGTAGCGTTGCAGCTCATCGCCAGTGCACCGAGGCTCGAGAGGATGACGGCCATCCGAGCAACCGGTAGAAGGGACGCCACGACACACATCATCGCGCGGGAGGGTCGCCACGGCTCCGGCGCACCCCCGAGCAACCCATGCGCCGAGGAGCGCTTAAGGGAGGATCACGGTGGAGGTGCGGGGAGGGGGATTCCACGCAAAGGCGGAGACGCCCTCAGAAGCGACGAGAGAACGTGCGTGAAGCTGGTTCCCCACAAAGTCGATCGCCGCCCTCGTGGCTTTTGGTGACGCCAGCTCGATGCCTTGGTCCGGTGTGAAGATGAAGACCACCTCCACACGGTGGAGGTGAAACCCTTGCGATGCTGTTAGAAGCGGATATACGTACTCGCGGTCCGCGAAGCGCCCGATCACACCTTGTGAACCGATCACCTCGGCCCCGGATGGGATCCGGGCGTGCAATGACGACAGCTGGCTGGCGCCGCCCTGGGTCACGTTGTTCCACTCGGGCGGGATCCGGGGAAGCCATATGGCGGCGAGGAGCACGGCAGGCACCAGGGCCGTCCCTCCCAGGAGGGCGAAGGCGGCGCGGCGGCTCGGAGCCTTTTGTGCCAAGAACACCAGAAGGAAGACCGTCCCGATGACCGCGAACGGAATCACGGGAAAGCTCTGGAACGATGCTGACGGTGCCAGCACTTGCGACTCGTGGTTGAGAGCTGCCGGAACCAGTACCACCAACGCAACCACCCCACCCCAGGGCGAGAACACGCCCACGAACCCGGCCGCACCTAAAATCTGGGCGATGTAGTGCCATCGATCTCCGAGCACTCGCGCGACCGTGGCCGGATGGCGAATGATCCCTGCCAGCACCGGGAGCAGTCCCAGGCTGGTGTCCGGAGCAGGTCTTCCCGCAAGGTATGCATAGTTGTAACCGACCAGGCTTCCCTTGTCGGCGCCGATCGCGCCCACCATTGCGAGCCACGCAACCGAGACAACCCCGAGCAACACCCCGAGGATCCGCGTCGCACGGCCGCGCCGTGACCTCTGGCGGCCCCCAATAGCGGAGCGGCCGCACACCAGCGCGATCACGGCGAGGCCGGTCAGGTAGGTGGCAGCGACGCCGCCTGTGATAAGGGCCAGCGCCACCCAGGCCCATATCCGCCGGTGACGACCCAGCCAGAGGTCACGACCAATCAGGACCAAGAAGAGGGAGGCAAAGGGCTGGAAGTGGAAGTCAAAGGAGGCTGTCTCATAGATCCAGGGGTTGATGATCAAGACGGTGAGCACCCCTGCGCACAGCATCAGGCCGCGCCTGGTACCCAACCGGTCTTGGTGGGCCTCCACCACCTCGAACGCCCAGATGCACGTCACGGCTCCGCTGGCGGCTATGGCAACATCCTGGGCCAGCAACAAGTCGATCGAGTGGGGATAGAACTTGTCCAGAAGCGACAGGGGCCACATCGCCAGCTCGAAGTGGTTCTGAATGAACGGATAGTTGTTAACGGTGTCAAAAGGGCTCAGGTGCCCGTGCGCGATCAGGAACCACGCCTGATGGAAGGTTGCGAAGTCGTCGCCTAGCTCGAACCGTCGATACAGGTGGACGCTGTAGGCGAACAAGACGAGGAGCTGCACCGCGATCACCCCTAGGGCGATGCGTCGTCCGAATCGCCACCGTGCCGGCAGCCCAGCGCAATTCAAGGCCCGGAGCTTAATCTCGAACCAGGGATGCACCGTAGTGACCTACGGAGCCGTTGGAGCGAGGCGTCGATGGCGCCGTTGGAGCGAGGCTCTGGCACGGCCTCCGTCCCGCTCGGAGGTCGTGCCGCGCGACGGGAAGATGTGAGACCTGCCGGCCCGAGCCGAATTTCTTCCATCGTGGCGGGTTTGGTATTGCGCAAGGGGCAGAATTGCGACAAAAGTGACGGGTCCGGCGGAGCACTGAGCCGCGGAGCTCCGGGCACGTGCGCTGCGGTCCAGCCCAAGCCGGACGGCCCGGCCCCCCGACCAGAACTTCCCCGGGGGTCGAGTCGCGGTTTTGTGAACTGGCGCTCGAAGGCGCCCCGAGGCCTCCCTGGACTAGGTATCCAGTCAGGTCAACTGCTCCATTGCTGGCTGTTGGCCCCGCTGGTGTTACAGAATGGTGCGTGCCCCGAGCGAAAAGAGGGAGAACGCGATGAACCGACGGGACCTGGTGCGGGCGGTAGCTGCTCACACGGGCGATGAAGTTAGGCACGTTGACGCCGTTGTGCAGGGCTTCACCGACGTGGTGACCGCCGCTGTAGCCAAGGGCGAGCCCGTGGCGATCTCTGGGTTCGCCAAGTTCGCCAAGGTCGAGCGGTCAGCTCGATGGGGCCGCAACCCGGCCACTGGTGAGCGCATCCGAGTCAAAGCCTCGAAACGGGCTCGGGTCACTCCGTTGAAAGCCTTGAAGGACGCGGTCAAGGCCCCCGGCAAGGCACCGAGGGTCGCTCGCGGGGTCCTGGACGGCACAGCGCCCACCGGAGCCCTGTCCCGGAAGGCCGCGACATCGGGCAAGGCCAGTGGGAGTAGGAAGGCCAGTGGGAGTAGGAAGGCCAGCGGGAGTAGGAAGGCAACGGGCCGGAAGGCCGCCACCAAGAGAACGACCGGAAGAAAGGCTTCGACCGGAAGAAAGGCGTCGGGAAGCGCAAGAGGCGGTGGCCGCACCGTGAAGAGGGCGGCAACGCGGCGGTGAGCCCCGGCGCCGATGGCGCCTCCGACGATGGCCGACATTTGAGCCGGCGGACGATCATTCCACGCTGTCGCGCGCGTCGCTGTATGTGATCGGCAGGATCTCGACCAGCTGACCGTCAGGGTCCCGGATGAAGAAGGTTCCACCCCCGATGTCGGTCTCCGACAGCAGCTGCCCGCCATATTCGGGTAGACGGTCGAGCAACTCGCCGGTGTCCTCGACGCTGACCGACACATGGGTCAGCCCGGGCTCGTTCATGACCCGAGCCCGGAACGGAGGATTGCCGGGCCGGTCGAAGGAGAGCAGCTCGAGGAGCAATCCGTCCCGGCGCAGGTATGCCGCAATCATTCCCAAGGGTGGGTCGATACCCAGCAGCCGGTGAGAGGGGTCGTCCGGCGGATGGATCTCGCCTTCGAAGCTGAACCCGAGCAGCTCCTCGTAGAAGCGCCGCGCGTGGGCGATGTCGTCCACGCAGTGGCCCACGTGGTTGAAGACGACTCTGCCGGGCACGGCCCGAGCGTACGGGAGATCGGCCCAGTCATGTCGTGTCCGTGGGGGATGCAGACAGGCTCCCACCGGCCGGGAACTAGCCTCATCTCGATGATGGAGTCCCCGAAACCGCTGCTCGAGGACGACGTCGAAGGGGACCCGTTGCGCCAGTTCTCGGCCTGGTTCGAAGAGGCCTCCCGGTACACGCGGATGCCCGAGGCCATGGCTGTGGCCACCGCCACCTCGGACGGTGTTCCGTCGCTCCGGATGGTTCTCTTGAAGCGCTGGGACGAGCGGGGCTTCGTGTTCCACACCCATTACGACAGTCGCAAGGCTCGGGAGCTGGCGACAAACCCGAGGGCTGCCCTGTTGATCCATTGGGAGCAGCTGGCCAGGCAGGTCCGAATAGAAGGGACCGTTGATCGGCTGGATCGCGAAGGTTCGGAGGAGTACTTCCGAACACGTCCCCGAGGTGCGCAGATCGGCGCGCGCGCATCGCATCAGAGCCATCCGATCGACGGTCGCACCGAACTGGAGCGGCGCGCTTTGGCCGTCAGCCGGGAGTTCGAAGGAGCGGAAGTGCCGCTGCCCGATTGGTGGGGCGGATACCTGGTCAGACCTCACAGCTTCGAGTTCTGGCAGCATCGAGAGGACCGGCTGCACGACCGCTTGCTCTACTCACCATGGCGGGGCGGCTGGCGGATAGATCGGCTGCAACCCTGAGACGTCCTGATAGCGGGCGTCGGCCTCCGCAACTCCTGGCGGTCGGCCTATCACAGGCGCACCTCGGCGCGTACAGGACGGTGGTCAGACCCTTGGTAGCCCAAGACCTCCGCACTCACGATCTCGACCGGACGGGTGACGAAGATGTGATCGATCTGGCTGTGCGCGAACCGGCCCGGCCAGGTCCTGCCCTTGACGGCTCGACGCCAGCCCGGGAAGAAACGTGAGGCGACGGGGCCCCACATGTTGAGGTCACCAAGGAGAGCAGCGGGGGTGTCCGCACCGGGCAGATGCGCCCGAAGCCTGCGCAACTGCAACAGTGACCCGTGCGAGAGGTGTGAGAGATGGGTCCCAAAGACCGACAGCACCGAGTCGCCGGCTCCGATGTCCATACGTACGGCCACCCGAGGCGCGAGGTCCATCGGAAGGTGACCCAGGTCGATGCGCTCCGTACGAAGTACGGGGAGGCGTGCCAGCATCGCCAGGCCCCACATTCCCGTCGCTCTCTCGGATCGAGCGACAAGGTGCGGCCGAGGGTCGAGCCGGCTCGGAGCGAGCTGGAACCAGTGCAGCGTATAGCCAAGAGCCTCGGCCACTTCAGCGGCCGTCCCGGGCGCACCGTCTTGCTGCCATACCTCCTGGAGCACGAGCGCGTCGGCGTCCAACTCCATACAGACGCGCAACAAGTCATAGGGCCGTCCCTTTCTGGTGATTCCCCAATGAGAGTTGAAGCTCGCCAGGACCAGTCCGCCGGTCGCCGTCACAGTAGGATTCTCGCCAAAGCAGGCCCACTAGACCAAGCGCGCGGGAACGGTCGACGAAGGGAAGCATGTCGAGACGTTTCGAGGGCACAATGGCTGACATGAGGCTCCCCTCGGGGGTGGAAGGTTTGTGTGACGTCCGCTTCTCCGAGGTGGCCCAGCTGGTCGGACGCCAGCTGGAGTCGGGCGCCCACCACGGGGCTGGCGTGGCGGTCCGGCACAGGGGGCGCTCCGTGGTTGACATTTGGGGCGGTCACCGGAGATCGATCCACCACGAGAGGGAATCGCCCTGGACACGGGACACGATGGCCGTATCGTTCTCCACGACCAAAGGACCCGCCGCTACAGCGCTGCACATGGTCATGGAACGATCGGGAACGGCATACGACACACCGGTCTCGGTCGTATGGCCTGAGTTCGGCAAACAGCACGTGACGATTCGTCACGTGCTGTGCCACGAAGCGGGCGTGCCCCAGATCCGGGACGAGGTTCCGGACATGTCCTCCCTGGCCGACTGGAGCGCCATGGTCGCCATGATGGAGCGGCTGGAGCCGCTCTGGGTGCCCGGCACCGCCAACGGCTATCACGCGGTGAACTTCGGGTGGATGGTCGGCGAGCTGGTGCGACGGATCGACGGAAGGGACCTGAGCACCTTCTTGGCCGAGGAGATCTCCGGTCCTCTCGAGCTCGACGGCTTCTTCATCGGAACCCCCGAGAGCGAGCATCACCGGGTGGCCCGTCTCGAAAGCCCCAAGGTCAAAGCTAGTGAACGGGTACGAACTGCGGTCACGGACCCGAGCTCACTCACGGCGAGAGCCCTGGGGCCCAAGGGGAACCTGGCCGCGTTCTTGAACACTCCTGCTGGCCTGGCGACATGCGGGCCTGCCTTCAGCGGCGCCTTCACGGCTCGCTCGCTGGCCAAGTTCTACGCGGCGGTTGCGGACGACCAAGGTGGGGGAGTGCGGCTCCTGTCGCCTGCCACTCTCGCCGTCGCCACTGCCGTGCAGAACACCCGCAAGGACCTGGTGCTGCTGATGCCCATGTACTGGCGCCTCGGGTTCATGGGAGGCGGGTCCGAGCGCTCGCCCGCCGGACCCAACCGAGAGGCCTTCGGCCACGCCGGTTTCGGCGGGTCCATAGCGGTGGCCGACCCTAAGGCGGAGGTCTCGGTCGCGGTGGTGCTCGATCGACTGGAGCTGAGCCTGCTTCCGAGCGTTCGTGTATCGGAAGTGGTGCGCGCCGCGATCTCCGCTGCATCGGGCTGACCACTGGAGTGCCGTCCCGAGCAGCTTGAAGGACCGGCAGCCACGCCGGGGCGCTAGGCACTGTGGTGCGCCCGGAAGGTCCCTAAGATCGAACCCCGTGGAGACGAGGGGTGAGAGTGACCGTCTCGGACAGATCCTCACCGTTCCCAACGCCATCTCCTTCGCACGCCTCGCGGGTGTGCCGGTCTTCGTGTGGCTGCTGTTCGGAGAGGGCAACCGGTTCGGGGCCGGGCTGTTTCTCGCGGCACTGGGTGCTTCCGATTGGGTCGATGGTTTCCTCGCAAGGCGATTCGACCAGGTGTCGACGCTGGGCAAGGTCATCGATCCCGTCGCAGACCGTTCGGTCGTCGCGGTGAGCGTGCTCTGCATCTTGATAGACGGGTCGGCACCGGTCTGGCTCGGTGTGGTGGTGCTTGTGCGAGAGGCACTCGTTTCGGCGGCGGTCGGGGTCCTTGCGGCCATGGGAGCTTCCCGCATAGACGTCGTGTGGGCTGGGAAGGCCGGTACCCTCGGGTTGATGTTCGCGTTCCCGCTGTTTCTGATCGGTCACTCGTCGGTCAGCTGGCACATGGTCCCAGAGGTGGCGGCTTGGGTCTTCTGCGTTCCGGGCCTGGCTCTCTCCTGGTATGCCGCGGCGTCCTATGTGCCTTTGGCAAGGCGCGCCCTCGTCCAGGGAAGGGTAGGGTCGAAACCGTGAAGGCGGTGATAATGGCCGGGGGAGAAGGAACCCGGCTCCGGCCTCTCACGTCCAACCAGCCCAAACCGATGCTCCCGCTGGTCAACCGGCCGATGATGGAGCACATCATCGAGCTGCTCAAGCGGCACGGCTTCGAGGAGATAGTGGTGACGGTGGCGTTCCTGGCGAACGCCATCCGCACCTACTTCGGTGACGGTTCCGAGTTCGGCGTCAAGATCGTCTACGCGGCGGAGGAGTCGCCGCTTGGAACTGCCGGTTCCGTGCGCAACGCCATGGACAAGCTCGATGAACGCTTCCTGGTGATCTCCGGCGACGTGATGACGGACATAGACATCTCCTCAGTAGTCGCGTATCACGAGTCGAGACAGGCGATGGCCACGATCGCCCTCAAGGCGATGGAGAATCCTCTCGAGTTCGGGATCGTGATAACAGGCGAGGACGGCTCCATAGAGCGGTTCCTCGAGAAACCGACCTGGGGCCAGGTGTTTAGCGACACGATCAACACGGGAATCTACGTTCTCGAGCCTGAGGTGTTCGATTTCATCCCGGAGCACAGACCCTCGGACTTCTCGGCGGAGGTCTTTCCTGAGCTTCTCGATGCGGGACGTCCTCTGTATGGGTACGTAGCGGACTGCTACTGGGAGGACGTAGGGACTCTCGAGGCGTACTTCAAGGCACACCAGGACGTACTCGACCAGCATGTGGACATAGCGATCCCGGGCTTCCCGCTTCGTCACGGGGTGTGGCTGGGAGAGGGTGCCGAGGTGGACCCCACCGCGAAGATCGACGGCCCGGCCGTCATCGGCGATTACTGCCGCATCGGCAGCGAGGCCCATCTGGCCGAGTACAGCGTGCTGGGTGACAACGTCCGGGTCAGGGCCAACGCCTATCTGCAGCGGACCATCGTCCATGACAACTCGTATCTGGGGACGGGGGTGCGACTCAGGGGATGCGCGCTGGGGCGTTCCACGGACATGCGCGCCGGTGCGCGCTGTGAGGAGGGGGTGGTCGTCGGCGACGAGTGCTTCGTGGGGGAGCATGCGGTCATCAACCCGGGGGTGAAGGTCTACCCATCGAAGATCATCGAGGCGGGGGCCATCGTGAACTCCTCGATCGTCTGGGAGTCGCGTGGAGCACGCAACCTGTTCGGACGGCTAGGGGTGGCTGGTCTCGCGAACGTCGACATCAGCCCGGAGCTCGCCGTTCGCGTCGCCATGGCCTATGCCACGACTTTGAAGAGAGGCGCCACCGTCACGGCTTCTCGAGACTCGAGCCGGGCGGCTCGCGTGCTCAAGCGGGCAATCATGGTCGGGCTCAACACCGCCGGTGTGAACGTGGACGATCTCGAGGTGGCCACGGTCCCGGTGAGTCGCTTCCAGGTGCGTACCAGCACGAGCATGGGCGGAGTGACGGTCCGGCTGGCCTTCGACGACCCGCAATCGGTGGTCATCCGCTTTTTCAACGATCAAGGCATCGACGTCGACGAGGGCACGCAGCGTAAGATCGAGCGCCTCTTCCACCGTGAAGACTTCCGGAGGGCCATGGCGGCCGAGATGGGGGACATCGGGTTCCCGGCCCGCGCCTTGGAGCTGTACACGGCCGAGCTGATGGCCAGCGTGGACCTCAACGCCATACGCAGGGCCGGGTTCAAGGTCGTGCTGGACTACGCCTACGGCACGGCCAGCTTCGTGATGCCTAACGTCCTGGCGAAACTCGGCGCAGACGTCTTGGTGGTGAACCCCTACGCGGCGACGGCCGGAGCACTCCGATTCGATCGCGGCGAGCACGCCGCTGAGGTTGCGAACCTCGTGAAGGCCTCGGGTGCCCATCTGGGGGCGGTCATCGACCCCGACGCCGAGCACCTCGTGATCGTGGACGACACAGGGCACGTCCTCAGCGATGACGAAGCTCTCTTTGCGCTCGTGCAGCTGGTGTCCGCGGCATACGAGAGTCCTAGGATCGCGGTGCCCGTGGTGGCCAGCCGCAACATCGAGCACCTGGCCCGCCAGTCCGGGGTCGAAATCACCTGGACCAAGCTGGCGCCTTCCCATCTGATGGAGGTGGCGTCGACGGGGGGTGTCAATTTTGCCGCCTCCAGGGACGGGGGGTTCATCTTCCCCCAGTTCCTGCCCGCATACGACGCGGCTGCGGCGCTAGTGCACCTACTGGCGATGCTCGCGACCACCGGCGCCAAGCTTTCGAAGCTGGTGAGCCAGTCCCCGCGAGTGCACATCACACACCAGAGCGTGGTGACCCCCTGGGATCACAAAGGTGCGGTCATGCGAGGCCTGGTAGAGACCGTGAAGGATCGCGAGACCGTGATGGTCGACGGGGTCAAGATCTTGGAGGACGACGGATGGATCCTGGTCCTGCCCGATCCGGAGGAGCCCCTCACCCACATCTGGGCGGAGAGCGCCAGCGAGTCCGAGGCGCGCTCGCGCGTCCATGAGTACGCCGCCCGGCTCCGTCAGCTGGTGCACTGACGGCAGCTCGTGTACTGACGGCAGCTCTGTCGCTGACCGCATCTGACGCACTTAACGTCACTTGGAGCGTCGGGAGCGTCCGGGCCGGGCTCCCGCCGATGGCTTGCGCGCAGTCGGCGAGGCTTGGGGGTAGGTGTATCCGGTATCGTTCGCCCCCGTGAACGTACCGGGTGACCTGCGTTACACCTCTGAGCACGAATGGGCACGACTCGAGGACGGACGGGTGAGGGTCGGGATAACTGACTTCGCACAGGACGCCCTCGGTGACGTGGTGTTCGTCCAGCTGCCTGAGCTTGGCGCGAGGGTGGAGCCATCGTCGTCGCTGGGCGAGGTGGAGTCCACCAAGTCGGTTTCCGACATCTACTCTCCGCTGGCGGGTGTGGTAACCGAGGTGAACAACGAGCTGATCGACACTCCGCAGCGCCTCAACGAAGACCCGTACGGGGAAGGGTGGATCTGTGTCATCGAGCCCAGCGATCCCTCCGCTCTCACCGACCTTCTGGATGCGGAGGCCTACGGGGACCTAATCTCAGGCTGAACTGAATGTTCAGGGATGTAGATCACCGGTAAAGGACTAGCGTTGTGGACGTGTTCTGCAACAACTGTGGTCACCGCAACCCGGAGGGCGCGAACTACTGCTCCTCGTGCGGAGAGCTATTGTCCGACTCCGAGGACCTGACCACCAGCACTTTCGTGCCGGACGAAGCGCCTGTGGAGACGGAGGACGAGTTCAGCCTCGGACAGCTGGAGGTGCCTCACGGCGCCGGGATGCTGGTGGTCAAGAGGGGTCCGAACGCCGGGTCCAAGTTCCTCCTGGAGTCGGAGCTGACCCGGGCGGGGCGCCATCCCGAGAGCGACATATTCCTCGACGACATAACGGTCTCCCGCCGCCACGCCGAGTTCAGGAGAGAGGGTGACAAGTACCTCGTACGAGACGTCGGCTCGCTGAACGGCACTTACCTGAACCGGGAGCGTATAGACGAGGCGGTGCTGAAGAGCGGTGACGAAGTGCAGATCGGCAAGTTCAAGCTGATCTACCTGGTCGGAGCCGAGGAGGTCTGACACCCGGTGAGCGGGCAGCCCTATCTCTCCATCGGTGACGTCCTGTCCCTCCTCAGGGAGGAGTTCCCCGACGTGACCATCTCCAAGATCAGGTTCCTGGAGAGCCAGGGTCTGCTCGACCCCGAGCGGACCCCCTCCGGCTACCGGAAGTTCTACGACACCGACGTGGAGCGTCTGAGGTGGATCCTCACCCAGCAGAAGGAGAACTTCCTTCCGCTGAAGGTCATAAAGGACCGCCTCGACGGCGGTCTCGTTCCCAGCGCCGAGAACGGGGGAGGGCAACCAGAGCACCGGGACCCGCCCGCTCCCGAGGAGGTGGGCTTGGAGGGCCCGCCCGAGGTGACCTTGCGCTCGAGGATGGCACAGAGGTCGACGGGCCCGTCCGACCGCGTACCGGACGGCCCGCCGGAAGGGCACCTCAGTCCGGAACCGACCGCGGGAGGAGCCCGGGGCGCCGAGGCCGGCACCGTCTCGTCCAGTGAACGACCTCAACCCATGCAGGCCCAGCGGCCGGCACCGGAGGTTGTAGAGCCGCCCGGTACGGGTGAGCGAGGCGGTAGCCTCCCCGCCCGCCCCCATGAAGCGTCTCCGGGCTGGTCCCGCTTCGATCGTGGCGACGAGCCGCCAGGCGTCTCCGGTCCCCCCCGTGAGGCGGAGCTGTCGGGCGTCTCGAGTCCTGCGCGGGGAGGCGAGAGCACAGGGGTCGAGCGAGACTCTCGACACGCGGCAGGCCCGCGCCAGCCGTTGCGGCACCGTCTAGATCCCCCGGAGGACTTCGAGCTGTCCGGTACGGCGATGGGTCGTACCGGACAGCAGCCGGCCGCGGGTCCCGAGACCACGCCTCCGCCGTCCCCGGGCCGCCAGGTCCAAAGCGGCCTGACGCTGGCGGAGCTGGTGGCGTCGAGCGGTATGTCGGCGGACGGGGTGGGACAGCTGGAGACGTACGGATTGCTGGCGGGTCAGAGGCTTGGGGGCGAGGTCTTCTACGGCCCCGAAGCCTTGGTGATCGCCAAGCTTGCGGCCGCGTTCAGCCGCTTCGGCGTGGAGGCCCGACACCTGAGGCTCTACAAGAACGCCGCCGAGCGAGAGGCGGGTCTGTTCGAGCAGATCGTCATCCCGTTGCTCAAGCAGCGCAATCCCGAGGCTCGTCGCCGCAGTGTCGAAGCGCTACAGGAGCTGTCACACCTGGGCCGGGACATGCGGGCGGTCTTGCTAGAGGAGTCCTTGAAGCGACACGTCCAGGCATGAGTACGGGCCGCCAGCTCGAGGTGTGAGCCCCTCGGCGAGGACCCTGGTCTCCCCCGGCCAGATCGAAGAGGCGATCACCAGACTGGGCTCCGAGCTGACGAGGCACTACCCGGAGGGAGTCTTGCTCGTAGCCGTGCTCAAGGGAAGCATCTGCTTTCTGGCCGACCTCATGCGCGCGATCACTGTGCCCTGCGAGGTCGAGTTCATGTCGATCTCCGCCTACGCCGAAGGCACGGGGCGGGTCCGGATCGTCAAGGACCTGGATACCGACATCTTCGGTCGGGACGTGGTCTTGGTCGAGGACATCGTCGACACGGGCCTGACCCTGACCTACCTCCTAGAGGAGCTGGGACTGCGACACCCCCGCTCCCTGGAGGTCTGTGCCCTGTTGGACAAGCGGGCCCGAAGGCTTGTGGCCATCGGGCCGAGGTTCCTGGGGTTCCCCATCGAGGACGAGTTCGTCCTCGGATACGGCTTGGACTATGCCGAGCGGTACCGCAACCTGGGAGAAGTCGTGGCCGCGGACCTGGGCCTCCTGGCGAAGCGCCCCGACGCCTATGTGGAGGAGTTCTTCGGAGGGTAAGTTGCAAACATGGTTGAGGTCCACCTCACTGCTGTTCGGGTAGATCTGCAGTCCAACACTCCGGTTGTTCTGCTCCAGGAGTCGGAGGGAAGCCGCAGAACCCTCCCCATCTTCATCGGGGGTCCGGAGGCCACGGCCATAGCCTTCGCCCTCCAAGGTGTCGACACACCTCGCCCGATGACCCACGACCTGATGCGAGACCTCCTCGAGGCCCTGGGTGCCAGCGTGGAGAGAGTGGTTATCACCGAGCTTCGCTCGACCACCTATTTCGCCGAGCTGCAACTGCAGATCGGGGACAAGCACTCGACCGTGTCCAGCCGGCCCTCCGACGCAATCGCCCTGGCAGCCCGGACCGGCGCACCCCTCTATGTGGTCGATGACGTGCTCGACGCGGAGGGGGTCGTGCTCCAGACCGAGGAGGAGGACGAGGACAGGACCAACCCCGACGAGCTGGTGGGCCAGTTCAGGGAGTTCCTTGACAACGTGCGACCTGAGGACTTCAGCTCCTAGCTTGACACCGGCGTAACTACAGTAGTGTGATGGGTGGCCGTCTCCGCATCGCCGGATCACTTCGCAGGAGGGGCCACTTGATGGCAGATGCAGGGTTTCGCGGGCCGCAGGTGTGCTCGATCGTGGGGATCACCTACCGTCAGCTCGACTATTGGGCTCGCACCGATCTTCTGCGGCCGTCGGTGTCCGACGCTAGGGGGAGCGGCACCCAGCGCCTCTACTCCTACAGGGACCTGGTCGAGCTCAAGGTGATCAAGCAGTTGCTGGACGCGGGGGTGTCGCTGCAGTCCGCTCGGCGGGCCATCGAATGCCTGCGGGAGAACCTGGGCGAGGAGGTCGCCTCGGCCAACCTGGTGCTCGGCGGGTCGACGTCTGTGTTGGCGCGTAGCGGCGCGGAGGTGGTGGACCTGCTGAAGGGTGGCCAGGGAGTTCTCAACATCGTGCCCCTGGCTGGGGTGGTCGAGGAGATCGAGGCCGCCATCCTCGAGCTGGGGGACAAGGGCACACCGGTCGAGGTGGAGCCCCAGGCCAAGGCCGTCGGGGGATAATCCTGGGTTCGGGTCGCCCTCCTCAGCACGGCGTCCGCTTCGCTCACAACTCGGAGCGGCAGTTCGCCCAGCTGTTGGACTTCTACGGCGTGGCCTGGGAGTACGAGCCGGTCGAGTTCACTCTGGAGTGGACCCGTGAGGGCGAGCCGGCAAGCGCGTTTCGACCTGATTTCTATCTCCCCGCTCATGATCTCTTCATCGAGATCACCACGCTGAACCAGAGGCTGGTCACCAAGAAGAACCGGAAGGTCAGGCGCCTGCGGGCGCTTCACCCTGACCTCAAGATCAAGGTTCTGTACCAGCGGGACTACCAGAACCTCCTGTTGAAGTATGGGCTCGCGGATGGCACGCCGTCCCGGCCGGGCGGCGGCGAAGCCGAGAAGCGGGACGGCATGTCCACCGTCACGCACCTGGAGCTCCACGGCGGCCAGTACGGCAGCAGCGACCTTCGCCGTACGGTGGCCAGGTGACCCTGAAGCGGTCGCCTCTCGCTGCAGCTCACGTCGCCCTTGAAGCAAGGCTCGTGGAGTTCGGTGGCTGGGAGATGCCCCTCTCCTACCCGGGTGGCACGATCGCCGAGCACATGGCCTGCCGTCGCGGCGCGGCCGCATTCGACGTCAGCCACCTGGGCAGCGTGAAGGTGGAAGGCCCGGACGCGTTCGCGAGGTTGCAGGCCGCGTTGTCGAACGATCTCGGCAAGATCGGCCCGGGCAGGGCCCAGTACACGCACTTGCTCGACGAGTCGGACGGGTCGGTGGTCGACGACATCATCGTGTGGTGGGTGGGCCGTGAGCTGTTCCACGTGATGCCCAACGCCTCGAACACCGAGCGCGTGGTGGGCGCGTTGGGTGGTTGCGACATCACTGCCGAGCGGGCGGTAGTCGCCGTGCAAGGACCCGACGCGAGGAGTCTTCTCGCCAAGGTGAGCGCGGATGCGTCGGTGGTACCGCGGTTCGCGGTGACCTGTTTCAAGTGGGACGGCACGACCATCACGGCGGCCGGTACCGGCTACACCGGCGAAGACGGGGTGGAGTGCGCCGTGCCGGCCGACGGCGCCGAGAGGTTCTGGTGGTCGCTCATGGGTGGCGGCATCGTCCCTGCCGGCCTGGGCGCGCGAGACACCCTTCGGCTAGAGGCGGGCCTGCCCCTCCACGGTCACGAGCTGGGGCCGGGTATAACACCCCTTCAGGCCGGCCTGGGCTGGGTGGTGGCCTGGGAGAAGGGAGACTTTCGGGGGCGCTCGGCGCTCGAACGGGAGCGGGAGATCGGTGTGTCCCGCAAGCTGGGAGGGCTCGTATGTGATGGTCGCCGGCCTCCGAGGAGCGGGGACATCGTCCTCGCAGACGGAAACCCGGTGGGCGCGGTGACGAGCGGCAACTTCTCCCCGGTCCTAGAGAGAGGCATCGGCCTGGCGTTGCTCCACCCCTCCGTCGGGTCGGGCAGCGCGGTGGAGATAGACGGGCGCGGCCGCAGGGTGAACGCGCGTGTGGTCAAGCCGCCATTCGTGCGGGCTGGGGAGTCAAGGGGGCCATAACCCAGGTGGTGATCCGACCCGCGCGCTCGCCGCTTTTGGAGACGGGAGCGGGGTCGGGCGGGGGGAACACCACGGGCCTGCGAGTAGCCTGCGAGAGTCGTAGCTGCAGTCAATCGAAGTTGCAGTCCAAAAGGGACACGTTAGGAGTGCGGTGGGTCACTGGGTACCTCATACCGACGCCGAGATCGAGACCATGCTGGACTTTCTCGGGCTGGACGACGTCCACCAGCTCTTCGACGTGGTACCGGACGCCATCCGCCTGGCGTCGGGATTGGAGCTGGCGCCGGGGATGGCCGAAGCTGACGTCCTCGGCCGGTTGGAGACCCTGGCACGGCGCAACAGGTCGCCCGAGCTGTTGTGCTTCGCCGGAGCAGGGTCCTACGACCACCAGATACCGTCGGCTACCTCGGCTCTGGCCGGGCGTTCGGAGTTCATGACCGCGTACACGCCCTACCAACCCGAGGTCGCCCAGGGCGTTCTGCAGGCGTTGTTCGAGTACCAGACCCTCGTATCTCGTCTTGCCGGGGTGGAGGTTGCCAACGCCTCGCTCTACGACGGGGCCACAGCCTTGGTGGAAGGGATCAACCTCGCGGTTGCAGCCACCGGGCGCCCAGCAGTGTGGGTGTCCCAAGGCGTGCACCCGACCTGGCGCCAGGTGCTCTCGACGATGGCGAAGGGCACCGGTCACGAGGTGTCGGAGATCCCACTGGTGGACGGTACGACCGCCTGGCCGGAGCCTGCGACGGGGGCACCGGGTGCGGTCGCGGTGGCTTACCCGAACTTCTTGGGGTGCCTGGAGGACCTTGGGCACGCCAAGGCCCTGGCAGAACGGACAGGCAGCCTTTTGGTGGTCGCAGTCGACCCCGTGTGCGCGGGCATACTCAGGTCACCCGGGGACTGGGGCGCCGATGTGGTGGTGGGGGAGGGGCAGGCCCTAGGGATGCCGCTGGGTTTCGGCGGCCCTTACCTGGGGCTGTTCGCCTGCACCATCGACCACGTGCGCCGCCTCCCGGGGCGGCTCGTGGGCGAGACGGTGGACTCCCAAGGTCGGCGGGCCTACGTGACAACTCTCCGCACGCGCGAGCAGGACATCCGTCGCGAGAAGGCGTCTTCGAACGTGTGCACGAACCAGACGCTCATGGCAGTCACAGCAGCCATCCAGCTCGGATGGTTGGGCACCGCGGGGCTGGCAGAGCTGGCTCTTCGATGTGCCCGCGGAACGCGGTACTGCCGCGACCTTCTTCTGCGGATCGACGGTGTCGAGCCCATCGCCACCGCACCAGTGGTGAGGGAGTTCGGCGTCCGGACTCCGGTTCGCGGCGAGATCCTCATTGAGAGGCTTGCAGAGGAAGGGTTCCTCGCCGGTGTTGCCCTCGGTGGTGACATGGGCCCCGCCTGCGACGGCGGCCTCTTGGTGTCGGTGACCGAGAGGAGAAGCCGGGAGGAGATCGAGTCGTTCGCCGCGGCCTTCGAGAAGGCCGTCCGCCTGTGACCAGGGTGACCGGAGGAGCACCAGGAGGCCCCTACGAGGGCCCCGGGGGGGGAAGGGCTTCCGCCGCACCACTGATGGGTCGCGACCACGAGCCGACGCTGTTCGAGCTCTCACGACCCGCCAGGGCCTCTTGGTCATTCCGGTCTACAGGCTTGCCGGAGTGGGGATGCGAGGACCTAGTGCCTTCCTTGCACAGGAGGACCCACCCCCTGCCGATCGCAGAAGTGTCCGAGCGTGACCTCGTGGCCCACTTCAGCCGCCTGTCGCACCGGCAGTTCTCGGTCGACCTCGGCGCTTACCCCCTCGGTTCGTGCACGATGAAATACAACCCGAAGCTGGCCGACGACGTCTCGGCGCTGCCCGGGCTGTACGGGGCTCACCCCGCGGCTCCACCATCCCTCACGCAGGGGTGGCTCGAGCTGCTCGTCGACCTGGAGGCGGCGCTCTGCGAGATCACCGGCATGAAGGCAGCCACCTTGCAACCCGCGGCCGGAGCGGCCGGCGAGTTGACCGGATTGTTGCTGATGCGCGCATGGCACGAGGCAACCGGCGATGCGAGGCGGCGAGTTGTGATCCCCGACTCGGCGCACGGAACAAACCCCGCTTCGGTGACGCTCGGGGGATACGAGGTCGCGACGGTCCCCTCGGACGAACGCGGCTGTGTGGACCTGGCTGCGCTACGCCGGGTCCTCGACACCGACGTGGCGGGAATCATGTTGACCAATCCCAACACGTTGGGCCTGTTCGAGGAGGACATCGTCGAGATCGCCTCGGCTGTCCACTCGGTCGGCGGCCTCCTCTACTACGACGGCGCCAATCTCAACGCGATCCTCGGGGTGGTAAGGCCGGGGGACATGGGATTCGACATCGTCCACCTCAACCTACACAAGACATTTGCCACCCCCCATGGTGGCGGAGGGCCCGGAGCAGGCCCCGTCGCTGTCTCGGAGCGTCTGGCGCCCTTCTTGCCGGGCCCCCGGCCGGTGCGGACCGACGATCCGCGAGCAATGGACGGATCGGGCGCGCTGGGATGGCAGATGCCGGAGCGGTCGATCGGACGGGTTCACTCCTGGCACGGGAACGCCTTGGTGCTGGCACGTGCCTATGCGTACATCCTGGCCAACGGCTGCGACGGTCTGCGCAAGGTGGCGGAGGCCGCCGTGCTCAACGCGGAACTGGTTGCGCGAGCGGCTAAAGGGGTCATATGACATCCCCTTCGACGGCCGCAACATGCACGAGTTCGTCATGTCGGCCTCGACCCTGAAGAAGCGAGCTGGGGTCAGGGCGCTCGACGTGGCCAAGAGACTGCTGGAGGAGGGGTTTCATGCGCCCACCGTCTACTTTCCCCTCGTGGTCGACGAAGCCTTGATGGTCGAGCCGACCGAGACCGAGAGTCCCCAGACCGTGGAGGCCCTGGCGCTGGCCTTCGAGAGGATCGCGGCCGAGGCGTTGGATGCCGAAGTCGTCCGTGGCGGGTCTTGGTCCGCCGCCCCCCGGACGACTCCTGTCGGAAGGGTTGACGAGGCGAGGGCCGCGCGTCGCCTGGTACCCACCTGGGACCGGAGATCGTCGCTTTGATGAGACGGACCCGCCCGTGGTTTGGCGCGGCCATTGCCCAGAACGGACCCGTCTGGGAGACCGCCGGGACCCGCTAGGAGACGTCTATGACAACGGAGTTGACGATCTTGTCATGCCACGCCTGGCGCCGCTGGTCCCACAGCGGGGAGAGCCCGTTTATGACCCCCGGGATGATGAAGATCCAAAACAGAGCCTCGTAGACGAACCTCCGTACCAGAGCCCGGCCATGGCCGATGGCTCCGCCGGTGCCGGCGTCACGCGTGGCGATGCGCAGGATCATCTTCCCGAGCGTCTGTCCTCTGTTGCTCCCGTCGAGGAGGGCGAAGTAGATCAGTGGCACGAGAGAGACGACCGCGTAGTAGAGGCCCGGGGAGCGGCTCGTCGAAGCGGCGGCCACCTGTCCCGACGAGTTGCTGCCGCCAAAGCCGGGACCGATGCCGGCCGCCGCGAACGCGATGTTGATCGGAATGCCCACGACGATGCCGTCGATGATGATCGCGACCAGACGCTTCCACCAGTCGGCCAGAGGTCTCCCGAATGCGTCTGTAGGACGGAGCGGTCGGTAAGCCCAGTCGGGCCCGCCGCTCGGCGGTGGCGGGGTGGGCGGGGGCTGTTCGGACGAGCCGGACGGATAATCGCTCATGTGCCCTCTTATCGTAGGTCCGGTCCTCACGAAGGAGGTACTTGCCAGTTGACCAGGTCAGTGCTGCGAGCGATCCCGACCTTCGCGTGCCCCCACCCACCGAACTGACCGAGCTCGTCACTGCCCGCATAGGTCAGGTAGAAGTAGCCGTCCACCGCCCGGGCGTCGCACAGATAGGCGGAGTTGGCCTTCTCGTAGCCGACGCTCGATATGCCCGGACCCTGGTTCCAGGACTCCTGGGGGACGGCGAGCTGGTAGCCGCGGCTCCAACGCAGCCATCCACTCGGCACTCGGGCGTTGCCGGCCAGTCGAAAGATCCAAGGTTGATCGAGCTCGTTCGAGGTGGCCACCAGACGCCAGACGCCGTCTACGGGGACGAACTCGTAGTTCTCGATCGTGTCACCGTTGACGACGATGTCGGGCCGACCTACGTAGCGCCAAGGGCCCCTCAACGATCCGTTGGGGGACCAGGCGATCTCGAAGCTCTGCGAGCCGTCCTTCCGCCCGTACTTGTAACCGAGCATCAATCCGTTCCCGGTGTAGGCCAGCGCCGGGTCGATCAGGCGGTCTCCCGCACGGGTGTGCACGTTCGAGAGCAGGCGCTGCGGCTGCGACCAGGTGACGAGGTCGCGAGACGTGCGGTAGTAGAGCTTTGCCTCGCCGGACACCTCTTTCGGGACGGAGGTATAGGTGGCGACGTAGAGGCCGTCGGGGGCCCGGACGACGTCGGGAGAAGCGACGCCGAGGGTCCCTGCTTGCGCGGGCCATACGGCCGGGACTGTCCACGAGGTCAGGTCCGCGCTCGTCGCCGACGCGATGCTCCAGTGATCTGGATCGCCCGGGGTCTGGTATACGGAGCTGAAGAGCATGCGCCAGCGTCCGCCGGCCCAGAGGAGGGCCTGATCCTTGGCTGCGGTCGTGTCGTAGGAAAGGATCGGGTTTTGCATCCTCGACCACGCGATGGCGGGATGACCACCTCCGGTGATGCAGGCGTGGTCGTCGTAGCCTGCTGGCACCGTTTGCGGAGACGCTCGTTGCGGCGCGGCCCCCGAGGCCCCTCCGGCGGAGCCGGTTCCTCCACAAGCGCTGAGGCACGCCGCCGTCGCCAGCGCGGTCCCGAGGAGCCCCGGCAGCCCGAACCGCCTCAGCCCAAGGATCACGATTCCCTTACAGGCGGCGTGTCGACGGCAGAGCCGGGCGCCGGCCTCTCAGTTCAACAGGTCCGGCTGCTCTGCGGTTATCCGGTCGTAGAGGGGCTGGAAGCTGAACCATCCTGCCAGTTGGCTTCCGACCTGGCTGCAGGTCAGCCGGGCACTGTCCGGGTCGATCTTCACAGGAGTTCCGGCTGCCTCGGCCATCAGCTGCGCGTGGCACGACCGTTCCATGGTGATGAACCACCAAGCCGCCTCGTCGACCGAGTGGCCGACGGTGAGCAGCCCGTGGTTTCGAAGGATGACCGCCTTGTTCTCCGAGAGCGCCTGGCCTATGCGCTTTCCTTCTTCCGGATCGAGCACCACCCCCGTGTAGTCGTCGAATAGCGAGTGGTCCTCGTAGAAGGCACAGACGTCCTGGGTTATGGGGTCGAGCAACCTGCCGAGCGTCGACCACGTCTTTCCGTAGATGGAGTGGGCATGGGCGGCGGCCACCACGTCTGGCCTGACCGTGTGCACCTGCGAGTGGATGGCGAAGGCGGCGGTGTTGACCGGACTGTCGCCCTCCACGACATCGCCCTTGTCGTTCACCAGGATCAAGTCCGACACCTTGATGTGGCCGAAGTGCATACCGAAGGGGTTGACCCAGAAGTGATCCAGGCGCTCAGGATCCCGCGCGGTTATGTGTCCCGCCACGCCCTCGTCGAACCCGAACCGAGAGAAGAGCCGGAATCCGGCCGCCAGCCGTTGCTTTCGCAGCAGCCGCTCGTCCTCGAGCGCCTTGTGGTCGGAGAGGTCCGACCTGCCTGCTTGATCGACTGCCATCACGAACACACCTCCAGGTCACCGGCTGTTGCCGGTGCCATCCATCCTACCTGGGCCAGGGACAGCAGGTGCTTGACATAACGGACATTATGGGCGTTTTGCCAGGAGGAGGCCAGGGCCCGTGGTGTCTCCTCGCGGCCCGGGTCTCCCGGCGAGAGACTCTCTGGACAGGCTGATGACGTCGGGGGGTCGGTGAGGAACGTCAGTGCTTCGCAGGGAACCGTGAGAGCTCGTCCGAGGGACGGCCGTCGGTGGGACGCCGTTCGGGTGGTCCTCGCCGCGCTCGGCTTCGCCCTTCCCGTCGCGGCCTACTTCTGGTTGATCCAGCACTACGCGATCAACGAGATCAACGGTGACCAGTGGGACAACGTCGCGCTCATCGGACGTTCCTACAACGGGACTCTCGGCCTAGGAGCCCTTTGGGCCCAGCACAACGAGAACCGGATGCTCTTCCCGAATCTTGTCGTGCTCCTCCTGGCTCATTCCACCAGGTTCAACGTCGTGTTGGAGGAATACCTGAGCGGGGTGATGCTGGTCGCCGCGGCCGGGTTGTTGATATGGGCCCATAAGCGGCGCTCTCCATCCACACCTCTTGTCTACTACTGCCCGGTCGCGCTCCTCATGCTGTCGTTGGTCCAGAGCGGTAACACGTTGTGGGGATTCCAGATGGCTTGGTACCTCGTGATGCTGTCGCTGGCCGGCGCGCTGTTCCTCTTGGACGGACCGGGCGCAAGCCGGTTCGCGCTCGCCGGAGCGATTGGCGCAGCAGTGGTCGGAAGCTTCTCGTCGTTCCAGGGGCTGCTTATCTGGCCAGTGGGATTGGTCCTGCTCTACCACCGCCGCCGGTCGCTGGGTCAGGTCGGCGCGTGGCTGGCCTCCGCCGCCCTCACAGGCGGGTTGTACTTCTACCATTTCAACACCCAGGCGGGCGTGCCGTCGTACCTGACAGGGGTGCATTTCCCCGCGTTTGCGGCCAAGTTCTTCTTTCTGGCCATCGGCGACGTCGTCGGCGCACGGATGCAGACTGGGAACGACGCGGTCCTTGTGCTCGGCGTCCTCATCTTTCTGGCCGGCATCTCGGTGGTCGCCGTCTACGGTCTCCGGCGGGACCGGACAAGCGGGAGCCCTATCGGCGTCGCCCTGGTCTGCTTCGGGATCCTCTTCGTGCTGTCCATCGCCTACGGGCGCGCCTGGCAAGGGGCGGCGGGTGCCGCAGCTTCCCGCTTCACGACATTCGATCTGCTCATACCCGTCGGGTGCTACTTGGCCGTGCTCAACCGACCTCTTGCACCGGCTCGGCTGCCGCGTCCGTGGGGCAAGGGGTGGGTGCTGGCGCTTGCCCGCTCCTTCGTCCTGGGTGTGATCTGCCTTCAGGTGATCCTGGGCATCGAGAACGGGATTGCCAATGCCAGGGAGAGCAGGCGATACCAGGTGACGGCTGCCGATGTGCTCGTCAACATCGACGCCGCTCCCAACCAGCTGGTGCAGAGCGCGTTGGCGCCAGGTCGATCAACCGCTGCCCTTCTCGACATCCGCCAACTGACGCGGGTCGTGCGGGAGCACCGGCTCAGCTTGTTCGACACGCAGGCAGCAGCGAGGTACAGACAGGAGGGGCTGCCCGCCGACCGGAGCCCGCCCAGTACCAAGTTGCTGCGCCCAGAGAACGGAGCCGAGTTGAGGAGCATCCAGCCGCTCGCCGCGGATGCCTCGGACAACGTCGGGGTGACCAGGGTCGAGTTCCGTGTCACCGGAGGCGGGTTGACCAACCTGTTGGTGGGCGTCGGCTCGTTGGGCCGCTATGGCTGGGTGGCGCTTTGGAACACCACAGGCGTCACCGACGGGACCTTTTCGCTCCAGAGCGTGGCCTACGACGGCGCCGGCAACAGCGCCAGGAGCCCCGCCCTCACGGTGAGAGTCGAGAACTAAGTCGAGAACTAAGACGAGTGCTCCCATCGGTGCGGCGGGAGGCACCGGGGCCCGCCGTCTCTCAGTTATCGAGGAAGCGGAGTGCCGCGTCGATGAACCCGAGGTGGCTCGCGGTTGCCAGGTGATCGACCCCGGGGAGGACTAAGAGGCGCGCGTCGCCGAGCGCGTCGACGAGCGGCTCGGCAGGCCCGGCGAAGTCCTGGTCGCCGACGACGACTAGCACGGGCACCGTGACAGCCGCCAGGTCGGTGCGGGTCAAGGGCGCGGCCGGTCGCCGAAGGCACGCTGCGAGAGCGAGCGGGTCGTTGCCAGGCGAAGCCGCAAAATGGGCAAATGCGCGCGACGTGTTCGCGATCCCCTCCCGCGCTCCATGCTCGATGGCGGCCGCCGTGGGCTCGTGGTCGTCGACACGCATCACGTTCTCGCCGATGCCGCCCACCACGATGCGCCCGAAGCGGGAAGGATCGCGGCTGGCGACTGCGAGCAGCAGGCGGGCTCCGAGGGAGAAGCCGACGGCGTCGAGCTTGCCCGGCGGCAATGCGGCAGCGAGGTAACCCTCCAGGTCCGCGTAGGCGCCGGGCTCGTGTGGCCGGTCGGCATCGCCGTGGCCCAGGAGGTCCACCCCCACCACCTCGTGACCGGCCTCCTCCAGGAGCTCGACCCATCCCGGCTGGCGCCAGTTCCGATCGAACGACGAGGCGAACCCGTGTACCAGGACCACCTTGCGCACCCACCGCAGCCTACGTCTCGTCCGGGTACGGCGAGGCGCTGTAGCTTGACTGGTGAGATGCCGAGGATGGACGTGGAGCTGACCAGCATCCGCGACGATGGGACTTGGGGCTGGAGGGCGGTCGGAGCTCGCCAGCCGAAGGGGGTCGTGGACGCGTCGCTTCTCTATGAGGGGGCGAAGGTCGGCGACGTGGTCCGGGCCGAAGCCGAGTTCGAGCTGGACGGCATCAGCGTCTCCGCGGTCTACCCCCCCAAGCACAAGCGAGCTGAACCCGACCGCCTGGAGGTGGTGGGTCCACGGCGGGACCCGACAGGGGTGACCACGACCCCTGCGGGACGGCGTGAGAGACCACGTCCACCTGGTCGATCGGGCAACGGCTCGTCAGAGCGGCGTCGGCGCGACGGCGAAGGGCGCCCGGGCCGGCGCCCCAAGACCGAGCGGGTGGTGTCGGCCGACGATCACCGACCGCCGGCAACGCCGGCCGTGAATCACGACCAGGACAAGGGGCGCGCGGAGGAGCAGAGCAAGCCTCGACGGCTCAACCCGGGCAATGCACACCGCAGAGAGCTGTTGTCGAGCCTGTTGCCCGAGCAGGTGCCGGTGGCCGAGCAGCTCATAAGAGGAGGACTGCCGGCCGTTCGCCAAGCAGTGGCCGAGCAGAACCAGCGGGCTCGTCGGGAGAGAGCTCCCGAGGTGAAGCCGGACGCTCTGGTCGCAATGGCCGAGGAGCTCCTTCCAAAGGTGAAGGCAGCCGTATGGAGGGACCGGGCCGAGGCGGCCGCCGGAGCCGTCGACCAGATCGGCTTGCGAGACCTTCGCTCGGTCGTGGTGGGAGCCGACGCGGTTGCCCGCGACGAACAAGGCCGTCTGCTCGCGGCCAGGCTCCGCGAGGCGTTCGAGGCCCGCCTCTCGAAGCTGCGAGACGAGTGGTCCGACGCCGTGGTGCGCTCTCTGGACGAGGGAAGGGTGGTCAGGGCCTTGCATCTGTCCGCCCGGCCGCCCGAGCCCGCCGCCCGAATGCCCGCCGAGCTCGCCATGCGCCTTCGCGACGCGGCGGGCGCGGCGATGGCGCCAGAAGCTCCTGGGGACAGGTGGTCTGCGCTGCTGGAAGCCGTTGTGGCCTCCCCCGTGAGGAGGGTGGTGAAGCCTGCCGGTCTTCCCGAGCGCTCCTCTCCCGAGCTCCTCGAGGCGGTCAGGAGGGCTTCGGGGCAAGTGCCCGCCCTGGCCCCTCTCGTGGGCATAGAGATCCCACCTCCTCCTGGACCGCCCAAGGCCCGTCGCGGTGTCACCCCGCCACGCCGAGGTGCGCCGAGCCGGTCCGCGCGTCCCCCGAAGCCCACCCAGGCCTCCAAGGCCCCGGCTCCGAGGGCAGGCCGGGAGTCGGGCGACTCTCCTGAATCCTCTCCCTCTGTCGGAGCCGGACCCACCTCGTAGCGTGGCCGTCGACTTCTCTCGTGCGGATCACGTGGGCGTGATCACCATCGACCGGCCCGAGGCTCGCAACGCGGTCGACGCGGACGTGGCGAACGGGATCGAGGCGGCCATCGACAACCTGGAGGTGGACGATTCTCTTTGGGTGGGAGTGATCAACGGAAAGGGGCCCGTGTTCTCCGCCGGTGCCGACCTCAAGGCGGTCGCCGCGGGAAAGATCTCGGGGTTGGTGACCGAGCGTGGCGGCTTCGGCGGCCTGGTGCGCCGGGAACGGACCAAGCCGCTGATAGCGGCGGTTGACGGGCCCGCTCTCGCTGGAGGCTGCGAGATAGTCCTAGCTTGCGACCTCGTAGTCGCCTCGCCCAGGGCCTCGTTCGGGCTGCCGGAGGTGAGGCGGTCGCTGATCGCGGCAGCCGGCGGGTTGTTCCGCCTCCCGCGGCACCCTGCCGCCGAACCTGGCCATGCAGGTTGCGATCACCGGAGATCCGATAAGCGCCGAGAGGGCGCACACGCTGGGGCTCGTGAACGATCTGGTAGAGCCCGGCCAAGTCGTGGAGGCTGCCCTGGCTCTGGCCCGCCGGATCTGCGCGAACGCGCCGATCGCGGTGCGCGAGAGCAGCATCATCGTGCGCGCCGGCCTCGAAAAGAGCGACGACGAGCTTTGGGACATGACCGCGCGGGCGATGCGTCGGGTATCCGAGACGGAGGATTTCGCCGAAGGGCCTAGAGCCTTCATCGACAAGCGTGATCCCGTATGGAAGGGGCGCTGATCGAGCAATTTGCGGAGAGCTCGTGGCTTCGGAGCGCGTCAGGTGGAGGCCAGCACTCCGTGCGTCGTCAGGAACTCGTCCAGCCCGTCCGCCAGGTCCATGTGACGCACCTCCTCGAGCGGTATCCACGCGACTTCGCAGGCGTCGTCCCCCGCGTGGGCCACTTGCTCCTGCCCGCCGGCGGTTAGCGGGGCCGCGAAGAAATCGAGGATCACATAATGGTGGCTTGCGTAGGTGCGTTCGGCCCAGCCGACCAGCGGGCCGACGACGACGTCCAAGCCGGTCTCCTCGCGCACCTCTCGAACCACCGCGTCGACGAGTCCCTCGCGTGCCCCTACTCTCCCGCCCGGCAACGACCACCGACCGCGAGACGGCTCGTTCGCACGCCTGACCAGTAGTAACCGTCCCCTCTGCACTGCGACCGCGCCCACACACATCTCCGGCGACGGGTCTTGGGGCGCCTCGAGACGCCGATCAGCGGTCAGGGGCGCACGTGCCGCATGCGGGTCCTTCCTCACCCGCTCCGGTTCATGACGAGCAACCTGGCCTTGAAGCCCGCCGATTCCCAGAGGTTCTTGGCTGCCCGGTTACCAGGTAGCGCGAAGGCGTCGACGCTGGTACAGGCCTCCCCGGCCAACCACCCCAGGACGGCTTCGAGCAGCCTCTCCCCTACCCCGCTCCGTCTTGCCCCGGCTTCGACGACCAGCCCGTCGACAATCCCGAGCCGGCTGCGGTCTGGTAGTTCCTCGGTATGTGCGACGGCCAAGCCGACCGTCTCGACGCCGAGGGTTCCCACCCATGAACACCAGGAGGGATCGTCCAGGACCGCCGCCAGGGACCTCTCGTCTCCCTGTCTTCGCGCCTCCCGCAACAAGAAGACTTCGCCCCCGCGGCCGCCACCGGTCTCTTCGCGGCCCACCTTGCAAAGCTCCGCCATCCTCGAGAGATCGTCGGCTCCAGCCAGCCTCGCTCCTGCCTCGCTCACAGCGCGCGCAGCTGGGCCACGCGGTTGAGGATGGTCTTCCTGCCCCGCGTCGCCGCCTCGTAGCTCCCCACCGCTTCCAGCTCCTCCGGTGAGAGCCCCGCGAGCCGCTGCACCACATGAGAGGCGGAAAGCGAGTCATAGCCGGGTATCCCCAGGTTCGATGCATCGGGCAGGTCCTGGGGATCGAAGTCGGCCTCCTTGGCGGCCGCCGTGCGTATCGGCGGGACGGATCCGTTGTCCGTTCCGGATGCGGCGAGACCGTCTTCGGGGTCTGGCGCCGGTCGCCGCCGGTCGCTGCTCGAGACGTCTCTCATCAGCCGCTCGGCCCGCCTCTGCCCGCGAGCCATCACGTAGCCACCCAACACCCTCGCGTTGGACACTTCGGTCTGAACGCGGCTGCGCCCCTTCTCGATCAGCTCGGGCAGGTCCTCGGTGACGGTCAGCGCCAGGCCGAGGGGTGCGTAGACCAAGAGGTCCAGGGCCTGCTCGACCAGGGGCCGGTCATGGTCGAGATCCATCCGTGCTCCGGCCTCCTAGACGCAGTCGCGGCACAGTTGCCGCTTCGGATCGGCCAGCTGGCTCGGATGCTTCACCAGGAAGCATGACTGGCACAAGAACTCGTCGGGCTGCTTGGGCATGACCTTGACCGCCACCTCTGAGCGGTCCTCGACCTCGGGGCTCTCTTCGTCCTCCTCCTCCTCCTGGTCGGCGACCACGAGGCGCTCCTTGAGGATGACGTCCAGGCTCGCCTCGACGTCGTCGTCCTCTGCCTCCTCCTCCGTCTCTTCCTCCTCCTCCTCGTCCTCGGTGGTGGTCTCGGCCACCTTCGTGTCGGAGGCGTTCAGGTCCTCCTCCTCGTCCTCCAGGACGGTGGTGTCGTCATCGTCGTCCAGGTCGTCCTCGACCAGGGCATCGTCAATGAGGTCCTCGTCGTCGGGCAGCTCTTCAAGGTCGGGCTCAAGGCCCTCGGGGTCCTCGACCTCGTCTTCTAGCTCGTTCGCCATCTCTTCGAACCATCCCGGTCACATTTCGCGGCCGTACCCTATACGTCCCGGGGCCGAGTTCGATCGGCACGACCAGCACGAATATCGGATCGTCCCGGACCGGGCCGGGATGCCAGGCAATCATTCGACGACCAGGCATTCGAGGACAGGGCACTCGACGGACGGTCATTCGACGACCAGGCATTCGAGGACAGGGCACTCGACGGTCGGGCATTGGACGATCGGGCCCAGGAGCCTTTGGGGCCATCCGGTGGCCCGTCCCTCTCGGCGGAGCGCCCGGGGAGGGTTATTGGGACGTTCTCTACTCGGTTCCTGGGCCCGCGCTACCCGTGACAGCCCCCTTCCGAGGTGCCGCTTTGGCTCTCGAAAGGCCCACGACTGTGTTGAGGGCGTCTTGGACGTCGCTAGTCTTGCGCCCTCCCACCGCCGGCCGTCAAGGGCCATCGCGGCTCGCTCACCAGGGCAAACGGGCATCCGGGCTGGTCAGGTGGCGGTAAAAAAGAAGCCCTCAGGAGGTGGCCAGCCGGCGTCCCTCCGCGCGACGCTCGGAGTCCAGCCTGCCGAGCTCGGGGTGGGATCGGTCGACGAAGGACATCATCGCCGCGATGTTGTAGTGCCCTGCCTCCTCTGCGATAAGGCGGTGCATCTCGCGGGCTATCTCGCGGTAAGCGGGATGGCCTTGGGGACCGGATCGCAGCTCGATGACGTGCATCGCCTCACGAGCAGTCATGTGCATGACATAGCGCATCCGAAAGGCCAGCGCGACGGCGTACGCGCTCTGCACCGGGAAGCGTTCGGCCAGGATGCTGTGCAAGAGGGCTGAGTTGGCGAGGGATCCCTCGTAGGGATCCCTCAGGCGGGCCTCGACAACCTCCTCGGGCACGACGTAGCCGAGGTCGGTGCCCAGTTGCTGCCACTCGATCGTGAGCATTCGGTGCCTCTGGAGGTCCCGGAAGGCGCCGTAGTCCGACACGATGTCGAAGCGGTACGACGTACGTTCGAGCGCACGTCCGGGCCGTTGGCGTCTGTTCGTACGCTCTCCCACGTACGCGCGGACGAGGGCCTGGCGCTCCTCGTCGGACAGGGCGCGGACCTTGTCGGCCAACTGGTCCTCAGGCAGATCGGAGTGGGGATACAGCATGGCGGTGAGGACCTTGTCCTCTCCTCGAGGGTCGTAGTCCACCAATGACACGAGTGGTCTCTCGCCAGGGCGTTGTCCTTGGAGGATGGAGGCCGCCAGCGCGCCCATGGACTCGTGGTTGCGGGCCATGTACCCGGACCATGCCCCCCCGCGCTCGGGCCGGTCGACACGCTGGAGAAAGGACGGGATGACCTTGCGCAGCTCCTCGAGCATCATCCGCGGGTACTCGCGAGCCTCCGGTAGCGGGTGCGCACGCATACGGAGCAAGAGAGCCTCGTATGACTGACCCGTCCCGTAGATGCCCACGTTCGAAATCGAGCCGGCCGGCAGCAAGCCGCGCAGGGCGTCCAGAGCCCTTGCCTTGATGGACTGGCGGTACACGAAGTCAGAGTCGCCGGGCTCCTTGGGATGCCTGTCGGAGAGGTGCGACTGCATGAGCGGCAACAGGCGACCGTAGGTGTCGAACATCCGGTCCATCATCCCGACATAGCGGGCTCCGAGCGGAGAGGCGAGGATTGCCGGGTCGCGGTAGTAGCGGTAGTGGCCCGACGCTGCCCGCGTGTCGTAGGCCACGTAGCGGGTCGACTGCTCGAGATAGGCCATGAGCCGGCCCCATTCGAGGACCTTGGTCAAGAGGTTGGAAGCCTGCTCGCACGCCAGGTGGACTCCGCCGAGTTGGGCGACGCTGTCGTCTCCGTACTCGAGGAACACGCGGTCGTAGAGCTCCTCGGCTCGTCTTACACCAACGGTGGCGTCCACGGTGGCGTCGCCGGTCATGTCGAGCTCGTCGACGAACTCGTCCAGGAACAGCCGGCGCAAGCTCTTCGACGAGCGCGAGTAGCGCGGCGAACAACGCACCCTTGACCACCTCGGGAAGGTTGACCAGGGCGAAGACCGGCCTGTCCAGGTTCGTGAAATACCGCCGGAGTATGTCCCCCTCGACGTCGCTGAACGATTCCTTGGCCCACGGGTGCATGCCCGGTGAAGCCTACGGCCCGGGGGCACCGCCAGTGGCGGACCTGTCGTCGGGGAAGGCCGAGGGAGGGGCGAGGACCGAGGAGGCGGCGACAACCCCCCTGAACACCGCGTCGGACGCCTCGCGGGCGGCATCGGCCGTGGTCCGGTCGGGAGCCACCTCGGCCACCTGGGTCAACAGGTCGACGAGCTGCTTGACGTTGCGCACGAAGTCCCCGCCCGAGACCGCCTCGCCCAGCACCCTCTCGAGGGGTCTTCCGGAGGCCCAGGAGAACGCGGCACCGAAGAAGCCAGGATCGAGAGGGCGGGTCGTCGCGACACCCGCGGCCTCCTCCGCCTCGCGCAGCTCATCCGACAGGGCGGCCAGCGCCACCCAACGGCCGTGCGCATCCATGTCCGGGAAACTCGGATCAGGCGCCCTCCCGCTTCCCCGCGCCTCGTAGGTGAACGCGGACACAAGCCCCGCGAGCACAGGCGGATCGAGGCCGTCGAGCAAGCCCTCGTCGATTGCCTCCGCCACGAGCAGATCGGCCTCATGGTAGATGCGCGCAAGGCGCTCGCCGCGCGCTGTCAGGGCCCAGCCGTCCACGTAGCCCCGTTCCTCGAGAACACTCATGACCCTCTCCAGCTGCCTGGAGAGCGACTCTTCCCGTCGCTTCAGGCGCCGTTCAAGGCGGCCCACGTCCCAAGAAAGCCGGGCGACCCGTCGCAGTTGGCGGCTCTCTTCGCGGCTCGATGTCTGGCGGCGGCGAGAGCCGGTGTGCCCGGGCCGGCCGGCATGCGAAGGTCCCCCGACCGTGGGTCTCGGGCGTCTCGCCCTCTCCAGATCCGTACGGGCGTGCTCGAGGTCGGCTTCGGTGCGCACTACATCTGCGTCGGCTCGGAACTGGGCGAACGACAGGTTGAGCAGATGGCTGGCGTGCTCGAGGTCATAGCGCCTGACCAGGTTGGCGGCCATGTTGTAGGTGGGCCTGAAAGAGGAGGTGAGCTCGTAGGTCCGGGTGGACGCAAGGCTGGCCACCGACTCGAAGGGCACGAACGGAGACCACAGCACGGCGGCATAGCCGATCTCGTCGATGCCACGCCTGCCGGCGCGACCGGTGAGCTGGGTGTACTGGCCCGGCGTCAGCTCCTCGTGCCGCTCGCCACTGAACTTGCTCAAGCTCTCGATGGCCACAGACCGCGCCGGCATGTTGATCCCGAGACTCAAGGTCTCGGTGGCGAAGACCACCTTGACCAGCGCGTGGACGAAGCAGGCCTCGACCGCCTCTCGGAACGGCGGAACCATGCCGGCGTGGTGAGCGGCCACACCGGACTCCAGGCCCGCCAGCCACGTGCCGTATCCCAGCACGGCCAGATCGGGGTCCGAAAGCGATTCCACCCTGGACTCGGCGATCTCCCTGATCTGGGCGCGCTCATCGGGTGTGGTCAGGCGTATGCCGGCGTCCATGCAGCGCCGGACGGCGTCGTCGCAACCGGCCCTGCTGAAGATGAAGTAGATCGAAGGCAGCATGGCGCGATCGGCCAGCTCCTCGACCACCTCCGTCCGCCGCGGTGTGTAGAAACGATTCCGAAATCTTCCCGCCCTTCCCCTCGCCCCCCGCGCTCTCTCGTCGAGGGCTGCTGCATCGGGATTGGGACGGCCCTTCCTGAAGGTCGGAACCACGTGGACCGTGTCGCTTCCCCGGTCGCCGACCATGTAGAGGTGGTGCAGCTCCACCGGTCTGTGGTCCTCGATGACCGCCGTGGCGTCGCCCCGGACCGTGGCCACCCAGTCTGCGAACTGCTCGGCGTTGGAGACGGTGGCAGACAGGCACACGAGATCCACCTCCGGTGGGGTGTGAATGATCACCTCTTCCCACACGGCCCCTCGGTAAGGGTCCTGTAGGTAATGGACCTCGTCCAAGATGACGTACTGCAATCCTTCGAGCGTCGACGACTCGCCGTAGACCATGTTGCGCAAAACCTCTGTGGTCATCACCACGATCGGGGCGGCCCCGTTTATGGAGTTGTCCCCGGTGAGCAGTCCCACGTGCTCGACGCCGTAGGCATGGCACAAGTCTGTGTACTTCTGGTTGGACAAAGCCTTGAGCGGAGTGGTGTAAAAGGTCTTCGAAGCTCTGTCCATGGCCCGGGCGATCGCGTATTCGGCCACCACGGTCTTCCCGGAGCCGGTTGGAGCGGCGACCACCACCGTGCGACCCGCGTCGAGGGCGTCGACGGCTCGCAACTGGAAGGGGTCCGGAGAGAATCCTAGGGAGTCAAGAAACTCTCTCGGCGAGGTCATCTCCTAAGGATCTTCCCGATGACTATGGACGCTTCGTAGAAGACGACCATCGGGACGGCGAGGGCCAGCATCGAGAAGGGATCGGGGCTCGGCGTGATAATTGCTGCCGTGGCTACCATTATCACGATGGCTACGCGTCTCCACGAGGAAAGGCGTGCGGGCGTGAGCACTCCTACGATCTGCAAGAACACCAGGAGCACTGGAAACTCGAAGGTCAAACCGAACACGACCATCAACACGACGATCAGGCTCAGGTAACTGTTGGGCGAGTAGATCTGATGAAGGTTCGGACCCCCCACGGCGTCGAGGAAGCGAAGGGTCCTCGGAAAGGTGTTGTAGGCCACGAAGCCACCCACCGCGAAGAGCAGCAGCGACGAGGCCACGAACGGGACGGCGTAGCGCTTCTCGTTAGGGTTGAGGCCGGGGGTGACAAAGCGCCAGAGCTGCCACAGCACGACCGGTGAGGCGAGGACCAGGCCTCCGTAGGCGGCGATCTTGAGACGTATGGCGAAGCCGTCAAGGGGTCCCGTGACGAAGAGGTTGCACGAGTGACGCGGACCGACGACCTGGCAGTAGGGCTGGACGAAAAAGTGGAGTATGTGGTTGTAGAGGGCGAAGCTGATCGTCCCTCCAGCGAGGAGGGCGGTGATGGACACGATCAACCGGTGCCTGAGCTCGGTTAGGTGCTCGACCAGGGTCATGGCGTCAGGCGAGGGGTGGTTGGCCTTGCGCCTCGGTAGTCGGATGGCCATGGCTGGGACCGGTGCTCGGGGCCCGGACGGGCCTTAGTTCAGACTTGGGTCGTTCGGCGGCAGAGAGAGATCGCCCGCCGCGCGGACGACCTCCTCCCCAGGGGTGGGATCGGGGAGCCCGGGAGCCGGGACGCTAGAAGAGCCGATATCGGAGCTCGCCGCCCCGTCGCCCCGTGCCAGACCCGGCGGTGCCCCGTCGAGGCCCGAGAAGGTGTGGCTCACCGTGTTCCGTAGGTAGTCCACGGGCGCCCCGGTGGTGTCGTCGCCGAAGGCTCCGCGCACCTCGGCCTCCAGGCCCTCACGGAAACGACGGAAGTCCCCCCACAGCTTGCCCAGGTGACGGGCCATGTCGGGCAGCTTCTGGGGACCGAGCACGATGAGGGCAACCACGAGGACCACGAGGATCTTGGCTGGGTCGATACTCCCCATGGGGCCAGTCTAGGTTCGGCGCCGAAGCCCCGCCGGGCGTCAGAGAAGGCTGATGTGAGAGAGAGGCCATATCCGCATCACGGCCCTGCCCACGACCAGGGACCCCCGGATCGGGCCGAAGATCCTGCTGTCCTTCGAGTCGGAGCGATTGTCTCCCATCACGAAGTACTCACCCTTGGGGATGGTCTGGGGTCTGAGCGGCGGCGAGGACGTGACCGTGCCTCGAGGGAGGTAAGGCTCCGACAGAGCGCGCCCGTCGATTGTGACCCGCCCCGCGCCGTCGGTGGCGATTGTCTCGCCGGGCAACCCGATGACGCGCTTGACCAGATCCTGGACGCTGGGGTCCCCCCTGTCCGCCGGGGGCGTGGAGAAGACGACTATGTCGCCCCGGTTGATGGGGTGCAGGTGGTAGCTGAGCTTGTCCACGATGATCCGGTCCCCCAGCTGCAGGGTCGGCAGCATCGACCCCGACGGTATATAGAAGGCCTGGATCAGAAGCGCCCTGATTCCGACGGCGGCGCCGAAGGCAAGCAGGATTACCAGCCCCCACTCGACGACCCTGCGCCACCGGGGCGACAGGCGGGTGGCCCTCTTTCCCGTCGGTCCCTCGACGTGGGTGTCGGTCACCGCGCCGGGCCCCTTGGACGGGACGCGGTCGGGCTGGGTGGTGGTCACGGTCCAAGCAGGGTAACCCATCCTCGAAAGAAGCCTCGGTCGGCTCTGAGACGGGGACGGTGAGCGCCTACAACCCGTCTATCAGCTTCTCGACCCGCTCGTCGCTCGACTTGAAGGGGTCTTTGAGCAGCACGGTTCGCTGAGCTTGATCGTTCAGCTTGAGATGGACCCAGTCCACCGTGAAGTCGCGCCGGCGTTCCTTGGCCCTCCTTATGAACTCGCCTCGGAGCCGGGCACGGGTCGAGCGGGGAGGGCTGTCGATGGCAGCCTCGATCTCCTCGTCCATGCACATGCGGTCCACCTCGTCGCGCTCCTGCAGCCGGTAGAAGAGCCCCCTCTTCCTACTCACGTCGTGGTACTGCAGGTCCACGAGGGCGACCTTGGGATGTGCCAGGGGAAAGCCGTGCCTTTCCCGATAGCGCTCGACCAGCCTGTGCTTTATCACCCAGTCACACTCGCGGTCGAGGCTGAGCGGGTCCTTCTCCAGTCCCTCCAGACAGTGCTGCCACATGTCGAGCGCCCGATCTTCCAAGGGGCTCAGGCCCTTGGTCTCACTGAAGCGGATCGCCCGGTTGAGGTACTCGGCCTGAATGTCCAAGGCGCTTGCCTCTCTCCCGTTGGCCAGGCGTACCTTTCGCTGGCAGGTGATGTCATGGCTGATCTCGCGAATCGCCCTTATCGGGTTCTCCAGGCTCATGTCCCTGAGCACGGTCCCGGGATCCTCCAGCATCCGCAGGAGGATGCTGGTCGCGCCGATCTTGAGGAACGTGGCGTACTCGCTCATGTTGGAGTCCCCCACGATCACGTGCAGCCGGCGAAACCTCTCGGCGTCCGCATGAGGCTCGTCACGCGTGTTGATGATGGGCCGGCTCCTTGTCGTGGCCGACGACACCCCCTCCCAGATGTGCTCGGCGCGCTGGCTTATGCAGAACATCGCCCCGCGCGCGGTCTGGAGCACCTTGCCCGCGCCCGAGTAGATCTGGCGGCTGACGAAGAAGGGGATCAGCACCTCTGCATAGTGCCCGAAGTCGTCGCGGCGGCTGGTGAGGTAGTTCTCGTGGCACCCGTAGGAGTTGCCGGCGGAGTCGGTGTTGTTCTTGAAGAGGTAGATGACGCCGCGGATCCCCTCCTCCCGCAGCCGGCCCTCGGCCGACAGGAGGAGGTGCTCGAGTATGCGCTCCCCCGCCTTGTCGTGGACCACCAGGTCCGAGATCGAGTCGCACTCGGGAGTGGCGTACTCGGGGTGGCTGCCGACGTCGAGGTAGAGACGGGCCCCGTTCTCGAGGAACACGTTGCTGGACCTCCCCCAGCTGACCACCCTGCGGAACAGGTACCGGGCAACCTCGTCGGGGCTCAGGCGCCTCTGACCGCGCAGCGTGCATGTCACGCCGTACTCGTTCTCGAGTCCGAATATGCGTCTGTCCACCGCTCGCCACGGTACCGTTCCATCATGCCGACCGGGCCTATGGTCCACCTGACCACCGTGGGAGGAGCCTTCCACGGCCGAGTGGTGGCGGCTCGCCTCGGGGCCGAGGGGATCCTGGCCGAGCTGAAGGGGGCTCTCGATGGTCCCTATCCGGTCTTCGGACCCGTGGAGGTCTTCGTATCTGCCGAGCAGGTCGAGACCGCTCGTCAGGTGCTCCTCGCCGACGCGGTCGACGCCGCCTTCCCCGAGGACTTCGACGCCGGGGACGAGCCCGGTCTCGAGACCTCGGACTACGCGACCCGACAGGGGGAGCGCTCCGCCCGCCATCGCCTCGGCCCGGTGATGGTGATCGTGGTGGTGATCGTGGTGCTCGCCATCGTGGTGACCACTCGGGCTCTCTGACACCCTGGCACGGGAGCTCTGTCAGCTCTGTGTTCTCGGTCAGCTCTGTGTTCTCGGTCAGCTCTGTGTTCTCGAGGTGCGTCCCCTGCTACAGGAGCTCTGTCAGCTCTGTGTTCTCGACGCGGCGAAATGCCCGCCTGCTGGGCGTGCGGGCGAGCACCGCCACCTCCAGGTCTTCGGGGCTCAGTGTCCTGTCCGGGCCTGACAGCGCGTTGACCGCAGCAGACAACGCTTCGGGCAAGCCCCAGCCCCGGGTCCACGCCTCTTCCATCCGCTCCGCTATGGACTCGGTCTCGCCCCCCAGGACCGTGAAGCGCTCCTCGTCGACGACCGTACCTTCGTAGAGGATGTGGTACAGCTCGTCTCGGCCTCCGTCCATACCCAGCTCGGCCACCAGCACCTCTACCTCGAGCGGCTTCATCTCGTGGGTGAAGACCTGCCCAAGGTACTGGGCGTAGACCGTTGCGAGCGAGTGCGCGTCCACGTCCTCCCTGCTGTAGGCGAAGCCACGGGTGTCCGCGTGCCGGACGCCGGCGACTCGAAGCGAGTCGAACTCGTTGTACTTGCCGACTCCGGCAAAAGCGATCCTGTCGTATATCTCGCTGATCTTGTGCAACGAGCGGGAGGGGTTCTCCGCCGAGATCAGGATCCCGTCGTTGTAGACGGTTGCCACGAGCGACCGTCCCCGGGCTATTCCCTTCCGCGCGTAGTCGGCACGGTCCTTCATGACCTGTTCCGGGGCGACGTAGAAGGGCATCGTCATGTCTGGCGCCCCTGCTCTGCGCGGCGCTCTATCCACACGTTGAAGCTCGTTGCAACCTCGTCCTCGGGAACGCGCTCGAAGCCCTCTGCGGTGACGGTCGCCACGGTGGGAAAGATTCCGCGTACTACGTCGGGGCCCCCGGTCGCGGCGTCCTCGTCGGCCGCCTCGTAGAGCCCCTGGATGGCCAGCTCGATGCCTTGCTCCCTGGCCAGCCTCTCGCGGAAGCCCAGCTTTATGGTCGTTCTGGCGTCCCTCCCGCCCGAGCCGGTTGCGTGATGGTCGGCCTCCTCGTAGCGGCCCCCGGTCACGTCGTAGTTGAAGATGCGGCCCACCTGACGGCGCAGGTCGTAACCGGCGAACAGGGGGATGACCACGAGTCCCTGCATCGCCATGCCCAGGTTGGAGCGAACCATCTGGGCCAGCTGGTTGGCCTTGCCCTCCAGTGACAAGGCCACTCCTTCCACCTTCTCGTAGTGCTCGAGCTGGGTCTGGAACAGCTTGACCATCTCGACGGCGGGACCGGCGGCCCCCGCTATGGCCACTCCGGAATGACGGTCGGCCGGGAACACCTTCTCCAGAGAGCGATGCGCAATGAAAGACCCCTCAGTGGCCCGGCGGTCGCCGGCCATCACAACTCCGTCGGCGAAGCGCAAGGCCACGATCGTGGTCCCGTGACGCAGCTCGACGTTGCCGACGAGATCCGACCTCGGAAGCGAGGCGGCAGCTTCGGGAAGGGGTGTGCCCGAACGCCTCAACAGCTCGCTGAAGTTCGGCCCGGGATCCTCGGACGGGTTGAAGATGGGAAGGTTCATACCCCGGGCAACCCTACCGTCCCGACGGTCCGCGGCCGTTGTTACTGGCCGCCCTTTTGGACGTAGTTGCGAACGAACTCCTCGGCGTTGTCTTCGAGAACCTCGTCGATCTCGTCGAGGAGGTCGTCCAGCTCGGCCTTGAGCCTCTCCCCCTTGTCGCTCGTGGGGGCAGTCTCCTCCACCACGGCCTCGTCCCGGGTGCTCGCCGGCCGCTTCTTCTGTTCGCGCTCAGGCATCTGACGTGCAATCTCCCCTATGAGCCCAGCCGCTCCAGGAGCTCGGCCGGGCTCGAACTCTCCTGTAACAACCTATCGACGTGGGCGGCACTTCCCCTGAGCGGCTCCATCATCGGCACCCTCCGCAAAGGGTCCGACCCCAGGTCGAAGACCATCGAGTCCCAATTGGCCGCGGCGACCGAGGGTGCCCATCGCTGGAGGCACTTGCCCCTGAAATATGCACGGGTCCCACGCGGAGGTTCGGTAATCGCCTCGATCACGGCATCTTCATCGACCAGACGTTCCATGTCGAGCCGGGCGAAGAGCGACCTTGACGGCCTCACGTCATGGTATTGAAGATCCACCGCGGCCAGCTTCCCGTCCTCCCAATCGAGACCGTGACGCTCCCGGTACGCCTGCAGGAGGTTCAGCTTGGCCACCCAGTCGAGCTGTCGGGCCAGACCCATCGGGTCCACCTCCAGGGCTTGGAGGGTGGACTCCCATCGCAGCAGAACCTCGTCACCCACGGCCGGGTCCCCCATGCAGTCCAAACCGACCTCCTCCGCGTACTTGCGGCCGAGGTCTAGCAGCTCCCACTGGATCTCGAGAGCCGTGATGGTCCCACCCGTGGCCAGCTCCAGCGGCTTGGAAAGCGACAGGTCGTAGGACACCTGTCTCATCGCATGGACCGGAGCAGCCAAAGTGAAGTCTCGCTCGCCGAACCAGTCGTCTTCGATCATCGCGAGAACCAGCGAGGTCGCACCTACCTTGAGGAAGGTAGCCACCTCGGCCAGGTTGGCGTCGCCGACGATGACATGGAGGCGGCGATATTTCGAGGCGTCGGCGTGAGGCTCGTCCCTCGTGTTCACGATCGGCCGCTTCAGGGTCGTCTCGAGGCCTACTTCCTCCTCGAAGAAGTCAGACCGTTGGGACAGCTGGTAGTGCACGGTCTCGTTGGACGCACCCTCGGTACCCACCTTGCCGGATCCCGTGTAGATCTGGCGCGAGATGAAGTGCGGCATGATGTGCTGGACGATCCGGGCGAACGGGACCGCCCGGTCCATGAGGTAGTTCTCGTGGCAACCGTAAGAGTTGCCCTTGCTGTCCGAGTTGTTCTTGTAGACGACTATCGACTCCCCGGTCGGCAGGACACGATTGGCGGCCTCCATGGACCGGGCGAGGATTCGCTCCCCTGCCTTGTCGTAGCAGACCAGCTCGAGCACGTTGCAGCATTCCGGCGTCGACATCTCGGGGTGGGCGTGGTCGACATAGAAGCGGGCGCCGTTGGTGAGCACCGCGTTGACCAGATGGGTCTCGACTTCTGGTGGCATCGCTCCCTCGCGTGCGAAGCCTCGGGCGTCGTTGCCCGGGCTCTCGTCCTCGAAGTCCCATCCCACCTTGCGATCGAGACCGGCGACGTAGGCGTTTATCAACACCGAGGAGGCGGAGATCGGGTTTGCGTCGACCGAGCCGACCGAGTTGATCCCGTACTCGGTCTCTATTCCGCAGACCTTCGGCAGTGCCACAAGGCGACCATACCCCCGTAGCGGCGCTCACGGGACACAGGTTCAGATTTTTCCTAGAGGTACTGCCCCGTCCCCACTCTCTCGATCGACCGTCCCCCTGTGGCTTCCTCGCCTTGGGACAAGAGGGTGCGGACATACACGATGCGCTCGCCCTTCTTGCCCGAGATCTTCGCCCAGTCGTCCGGGTTGGTGGTGTTGGGTAGGTCCTCGTGCTCCTTGTATTCCTGCCTGATGGACTCGAGGAGGTCACCGACGCAGATGCCTCGGCCCTTTCCGGCTATCCGGCGCTTGATCGCGAGCTTCTTGGCCCGCCTCACAATGTTCTCGATCATCGCCCCCGAAGCGAAGTCCTTGAAGTACAAGGTCTCCTTGTCGCCGTTCTGGTAGGTCACCTCCAGGAAGCGATTGGCCTCGTCGGCACGGTACATCTCGAGCACCGTCGTCTCGATCATCGCGGCCACGGCCTTATCCGGGTCACCCCCGCCCAGGTTGCCCACGTCGTCAGGATCGAGAGGGAGGTCGGATGTCAGGTACCGGGCGAAGATCTGAGCCGATGCGGCCTCGTCGGGCCGCTCGATCTTGATCTTCACGTCCAGGCGGCCGGGTCTCAGGATCGCGGGGTCTATGAGGTCCTCACGGTTCGACGCCCCGATAACTATCACGTTGCGAAGCGCCTCGACACCGTCGATCTCGGCGAGAAGCTGGGGCACGATGGTGGACTCCACGTCCGAGCTGATGCCCGAGCCACGAGTGCGGAACAGCGAGTCCATCTCGTCGAAGAAGACGATGACGGGCACGCCCTCCTCCGATTTCTCGCGGGCGCGTTGGAAAACCAGGCGTATCTGGCGCTCGGTCTCACCCACGTACTTGTTGAGCAGCTCGGGGCCCTTGATGTTGAGGAAGTAGCTCCGGGCCGTCTTTCCGTCGGAGGCCTCCACCGTCTTGTTGGCGAGGGAGTTGGCCACCGCCTTGGCGATCAGCGTCTTGCCGCATCCGGGTGGCCCGTAGAGAAGGATTCCCTTGGGGGCGGGAAGCTTGTGCTCCACGAACAGGTCCTTGTAGAGGAAAGGCAGCTCGACAGCGTCGGTGATGGCCTCTATCTGGGCGTCGAGGCCTCCGACGTCCGCATAGGAGATGTCGGGGACCTCCTCCAGGATCAGCTCCTCGACCTCGGGGCGCGGCAGCCGCTCGAGCAGCATGCCGGTGCGAGAGTCCATGAGGATGGAGTCACCCGCGCGGAGCTTGGAGCCGACAAGGCCGTCGCAGAGCTCTGCGACGCGCTCCTCGTCGGCCCGCCCTAGGACCAGGGCCCGCTCTCCGCCGTCCAGCATCTCCTTGAGGGTCACGACCTCACCCGACACCTCCGGTGACCGGGCCATGATCACGTTCAGGGACTCGTTCAACACGACTTCTTGGCCCCTTTGAAGTTCGAACATGTCGATCTCGGGGTGAACGGCCACTCGCATCTTGCGGCCACCCGAGAAGACGTCGGCGGTGCCGTCGTCGTTCGCGCCGAGGAAGGTCCCGTAGGCAGCCGGGGGCTGGGTGAGCTTGTCGACCTCCTCGCGGAGGGCCGAGATGTGCTCCTTGGCTTGCTGGAGGGTGAAGGTCAGCTTCTCGTTCTTGGAGACTGCTTGGGTCAGCTGTCCCTTTGCCTCGAGAAGCTTCTCCTCGAGGCTCCTGACGCGCTTAGGAGCGTCTTGGAGCCGCCGGCGAAGGGTCAGCACCTCCTCCTCGGCGGACTTCACTTGCTGCTGCAGCTCGGCCACCTCGCGCTCGTAAGCGGACAGCCGCCGTTCGTACTCCGAATCAGGCGTCGGGACCACCTCCTGATCACCGTGTCGTCCGCGAGGTCTCAAGGTCGAACATACACCGCTACCAGGGTGCACGTGGCCACCTGCCACACCGGTAGCCTGGGCTGTATGCATGAGGCCATAGCCTGCCCGTGGACACCGTTGTGCCTGCTGCAAAGGGACGAGACGGCTCGGGAACGGCCTCCGGAGAGGTATTTGACACTTTTGCCTGGGAATCAGTTACGGTGGAGGTTCAGCTCGTCGGGGCGAGAGGCTATCGGATGAAGGTCTGGATCGATCAAGATCTCTGCACAGGTGACGGTTTGTGCGAAGAGATCG
Source organism: uncultured Actinomycetes bacterium (assembly GCA_963736925.1). Taxonomy (GTDB): domain Bacteria; phylum Actinomycetota; class Acidimicrobiia; order Acidimicrobiales; family CAVTQP01; genus CAVTQP01. The sequence continues at coordinate 1,356,998 of CAVTQP010000003.1, read as the reverse complement.
CGCCCGCCGTGTTCACTCTTCTGGACGACGGCCTCGCTTACGTGAAGGACGGCGATGACGTGCTGAACGAGCCCGGAGGGTCGGCGAGCATGGCCCCTGTGCCGTCGGACCTCGAAGACGCCGTGCAGGAAGCGGCCGAGGAGTGCCCCGGGGAATGCATCTTCGTAGAGACGTGAGGGCAGCAGGGAGCTCGAGCGTCAAGACCTGAGCGTTACCTGAACCGAGCCGGCCCGGCTTCGAGTCAGCCGGGCTCGAGCAGCCTGGCGTGGGTCAAGAAACCGGTATGTGCCACCATGCGGTGGTCCGGACGCACCGACCGGTCCTTCAGGTGCCACCTGCGGTGCAGGACCTCGAACGACTCGGCGATCCCGAAGCCCCCCGCTTGAAGCTCGGCGCGGAGCCGCGCGACCTGGTTGATCGAGGGCAGGAACGATACGAGGATCCCCCCGGGAACGAGCGCGGCGCGAGCGTGGGCCAGGACCCGCCAGGGCTCAGGTACGTCCAGTACCACCCGGTCGACGTCGCTCTCACCGATCCCCTCGTAGACGTCCCGCTCCTCGACGCGGTAGCGGCAGCCGGCGCCGAGCGCGGCAACATTGGCCTTGGCACGGTTCGCGAAGTCGTGCCTGATCTCGTACCCCACGACGTTCGCGCCGGCTCGCACCAACGCCATCGACAGCGCTCCCGACCCGACGCCTGCTTCGAGGACGCGCGCTCCGGGAAAGACATCGGCCACCATGAGGATGGCGCCGAGGTCCTTCGGATAGATCACCTGGGCGCCGCGGGGCATCTTGACCACCAGCTCGGCCAGGGTGGGCCGTACGGCCACGAGTTCGGTTCCCGATGTCGAGCGGAGTGTCGTGCCCTCCGCCCGGCCGATGAGGTCGTCGTGGTGGGCGATGCCCGCGTGGCTGTGGAACTCTCCGGCCGAGGCCAATGTGATCAGGTATCGACGTCCTCTCGGGTCCACTAGCAGCGCTCGATCGCCGGGTTGGAAGGGACGGCTCACGTCTCGCCGCGGCTCCGGCGGCGCTCGCGTCGGCTCGGCCTGGCGGGCTCGTTCAGGTGACCTATCCGGATGTTCTCGCCCGGCTTCAGCTCTTCGCTGTAGACCACGTCGGGATCTGCACGTCGTAGATGGCCCGCCAACCACGCGATCCCTCCTGCGGCCAACCACACCCTGCTACCCCGGCGGACGCCTCGTCTCAGGCCGTACCTACCGAACCGCAGGAGACGCTCGAGCATCCTCAGACCCGTTTGATCTCTACCACCGTCGAACGGCGGCGGCCCCTTCGGCGACCCATGAAGAACCCGATCACGGCAAGTGCCAGCGAAGCTCCCACGCCGGCGCCGATCAGCTTCGGCCGCGCCTCACCGGTCGTCTGTTCGACCCCGTCGCTGATTTGACGGAGCTTCGACTCGATATCGTCTCGGGTGATCTTGCGAGTGACGTTTGTTTCAGCCACGGAAGCCTCCTCGACCGGGATTGGCAAACGGCGCGCCACAGCGGACGACCCGGTGGAATCGCGCGGTCACGACGACCGACTGTGTTGGTAACGCTTGTCTCGGCGGCGACCGACCGACATCGCCGCAAGGACCAGGACGACCAGCGCCGCCCCGGCGCCCGCAGCGTAGGGAACCCAGGTCAAGTTCCCGGTGAAGGTGGTTCCTGTCTCGGTTTGCAGAGCCCTCAGGCCCGCGACCACGAGAACGACCAGACCGAGGCAGAGCGCCATGGAGCCGGCCATCCCGAAGGCCACGAAGCGTCCCAGTCCCTTGATCGGTTCCAGGGTCTCCTGCTTGGCATAGCCGACGACCAGCTCCCGCAGTTCGTTGACCTGCTCCGGGAGGCTCTTGGCCTCAGCGCCCTTGGTCACTGCTCTACTGGCTCCGACAGCGGTCATGGCTCTCCTAGCTCGGACAGGTTTCACGGCCCGGATAGACGATACGCAAGGGACTCGGTCGTTGCGTCGATGAGCTCCGAGAGCCTCCCTAGCCGCTTCCCCGGATCTGACATCTCGAGAAGGTTCTGTTTGTCGAAGGGACCGATCGGCGCCATGGCACAAAGCTGCCACAATGCGGCGCCGGGATCGGGATTCAGCCCGAAGGTGACGGGGGCCGCGACGCTCTCGCCCAACTCGGCGGCCATCGCCAGGGACCTGCGCACCTTGGGCGTCAGCTCGCCCAGAGGCCCGGGGAGAGCAACGTCTACCCGCCATTCCCGGAGATCCTCCACCAGGGCCACCGGGTAGGGGTCGTCAGGAAGCCAGACAGCTATTCCCACGCGCCGGTCGCCCACGGTCGCCAGGACCGATCGCCCGTCCGGGAGGTGGACAGCCTGGCGAATGCGGGCCACCGTACCGATCCCGAATCGGCTGTCACCCCCGCCTACCTCGTGTCCCCGCTCGATCAACACCACCCCGAACTCGTGGCCGCCTTGCAGGCAATCGGATACGAGCCGGCGGTAGCGAGGCTCGAAGACATGCAAGGAAAGCTCTTGACCCGGGAAGAGGACGGTGGCGAGAGGGAACATCGGCATCGGTGACGCCGCGGATCCGGCATTGCTCATTCCCTCGGTGAGAGCAGGTACGTCGAGCTTGCCTTGGCGATCAACCGTTCTCCCTCGTAGACCTCTGCCTCGACGAATGCCACCCTTGATCCGCCAGAGATCACCTCGGCCGAGCAGGTCAGCGAAGAGCCCACGGCCACCGGTTTGAAGAAGCTCACCTTGAGCTCCGCGTTCGCGGAGAACACCTTCTTGCCGCGAGCCCACGTGAGCGCGGCCGAGCCCATCGCCGAGTCTGCGAACGCGCCGATGAACCCGCCTTGGATCACCCCGACCGGGTTGGAGAAGCGCTCGTCAGCGCGCATTCCCCACTTCGTCCGTCCTGGCTGGGATTTGTCCAAACAGACCATCCCGAGCGTCAAGTCACAGTTCGGGGGAACCTGAACCCTCATATCGGAGGTGGTCACTTATGCCAGTTATGTCTGTTCGAGTTATGGTTTGCTCGGGTCAATCGAACTGCCGTCCCGAACGCGATGGCGCACGACGCAGAGCTTACCGGACATCCCCACCTGCTAGCTTGAAGGAGTGCTGATCGTCGCGGTCCTCGTGGGCCTTGCCGTGTGCCAGGTGGCGATCTTCGTCACCACCGTCTTCCTTCACAGGGCCCTGGCGCACCGATCGGTGACGCTTTCGCGGCGGGTGACGATGCTGTTCAGGATCGTCACCTGGGTCACCACCGGGATCAGGCCGCGCCAATGGGTGGCCGTTCACCGGAAGCATCATGCCTTCACCGACGTCGAGGGGGACCCTCACTCCCCCATCCTCGACGGGTATCTACGCGTTCAGCTCACCAACGCCGCCATGTATCGCAAGGTGGCACGAGACCCCGAGGCGGTCGCCAGGTACGCGCGTGATCTCCCACCCGACCGTTGGGATCGGATGCTGTTCGACCACGCGCTCGTGGGCCTGGGCATCGGTGTCGGCATCCTGGTGCTCGCTTTTGGTTGGCAGTTCGCCCTCGTGGTCGCCGCCGTTCACATGGTCACCTATCTGACCCTGAACGCCGCCATAAACGCCGTCGGTCACTATTTCGGCAGCCAGCCTTACGACAACACCGCCAGGAACAACCAGTGGCTCGCGCTGATCACGGCGGGCGAAGGGCTCCACAACAACCACCACGCCGCGTCTACCTCCGCCAAGTTGGCGTTGAGCTCCGGGGAGATAGACCCCGGGTGGTGGCTCGTCAAGGTGATGCAAAGCCGCAAGTGGGCCGCGGTTCGCCATGCAGAGGTCCGCTTCAAGGCTCAAAAGCCCAGGACGGAGGAACCGGCCGCCTAGGCTGCGGGCTAGCCTGTTGTCCGGTGCAGTTCGCGTCTGCGATCTCCGAGCACCCCATCACGGCTCATGCAGCGGGCGAGGTGACGGGGCAGGTGTTGGAAACGCTGGGTCAGGCGCCGGATTTGTGCGCGGTCTTCGTCACACCTCCTCACGCGGGCGCCCTGGAAGATGTCGCAACCACGGTTCGGGCGATCCTCGAGCCCAAGGCCCTCATCGGTTGCGCCGCGGTCTCGGTGGCCGCCACCAACCGGGAGGTCGAGGAGGGCCCTGCGGTGTGCCTGTGGGCGGGGCGTTGCGGCCCGGTCGTGCCGGTAGAGCTTGGCGTCAGCGACGAGCAGATCCGGGGATGGCCGGACTCGCCGGCGTTCGAGCCTCAGGCACTGGTCTTGGTAGCGGACCCCTACACGTTTCCCGCCGAGGCGCTCTTCGGTTTCCTCGAGAAGAGCCAACCGGGGATGCCCGTGATAGGAGGCATGGCCTCGGCTGCGGTCGGCCCCGGGGGGAACCGCCTCGTCGTGGACGGGCGGGTCCTCACCGGTGGGGCCGTCGGCGCCCTCATCGGTCCGGACACCAAGATCTCGACGGTCGTGTCGCAGGGATGCACGCCGGTCGGAGCGCCGCTCGCCGTCACACGCTCGGAGGGCAACGTCGTGTACGAGCTGGCAGGGCGACCGGCCCTCGAGCGCCTTCTCGAAGTGGCCAGAGACTCGCTCTCCGAACGGGAGGTGGGCCTCATCAACAGCGGCGGCCTGCATCTCGGGCTGGTCATCGACGAGCACAAGGCCGAGTTCTCGCGGGGCGACTTCTTGGTTCGCAACGTGCTCGGCGCCGACCGCTCGATCGGAGCGATCGCCGTCGGCGACAGGGTCCGGCTCGGGGCCACGGTGCAGTTCCACCTGCGCGACGCCCTCGCCGCGGACGAGGACCTGAGGAGCCTTTTGGCCGGTCATAGCGCAGAGGGGGCCTTGATGTTCACATGCAACGGTCGCGGCACCCGCCTCTTCGGCGCCCCGGACCATGATGCCCGGGCGCTCGGTGGGGAGCTCGGAGAGGTGCCCCTGGCCGGTTTCTTCGCCGCAGGGGAGTTCGGGCCCGTCGGGGGGCATAACTTCCTACACGGGTTCACCGCCTCCATCGCCTTGTTCGGAGGCGAATGAGGACCGAGAAGAAGGAGACAGGCGTAGGCATGACCACGGAGCCGAAGGAGCTGGATGTCACCCCCCGATCAAGTCTCGAGCTGGTACACGAGCTTGCCCAGCAGCTGAGGGTGGATGGGATAAGGGCGAGCACAGAGGCGGGATCGGGACATCCGACGTCGAGCATGTCCGCGGCTGACGTGCTGGCGACCCTCGTCGTGCGTCACATGCGTTACGACTGGGACCGGCCCGGGAGCGACACCAACGACCATCTGGTCTTCTCCAAAGGCCATGCCAGCCCCCTCCTATACGCGGTGTTCAAGGCCGTCGGGGTGATCGGCGACGACGAGCTGGTCAAGACCTACCGGAGGGCGGGTGCCAGGCTGGAGGGACACCCCACCCCGATCCTGCCCTGGGTCGACGTGGCCACGGGGTCCTTGGGCCAAGGCTTGCCCTACGCGGTCGGCATCGCGCTCGGCGGGCCGCTACCTTGACAAGCTGCCGTATCACTCGTGGGTGCTCTGTGGTGACAGCGAGGTGGCCGAAGGTTCGATCTGGGAGGCCCTCGACAAGGCCGCCTACTACCGCCTCGGCAACTTGACCGCCATCTTCGACGTCAACCGGCTCGGTCAGAGAGGTGAGACCGAGTACGGCTGGGACCTCGACGTCTACCGCAAGCGCGTCGAGGCCTTCGGGTGTCTTCCACTGGTGATCGACGGCCACGACCTGAGCCAGATCGACGTGGCGCTCTCCCGTGCGCGCGCCGATCTCGACCGTCCCACCGTGGTGCTCGCCCGCACGGTGAAAGGCAAGGGCTTCTCGGAGCTGGAGAACAAGGAGGGATGGCACGGCAAGCCCCTACCTCCCGACATGGCGGAGCGGGCGATCGCGGAGCTGGGCGGCGTTCGCGACCTGCGCGCCAGGGGGCCGCTACCCGAGCCTGGAGAGCCTCGGGCGCCCAGGGGCGTCTCCGCGCCGGTAAAGCTGCCCACCTACGACCTCGGGGACAAGGTCGCGACGCGGAAGGCTTACGGGGATGCCCTCGTGGCCTTGGGAGCGCTGCCGAAGGTGGTCGCCTTGGACGGCGAAGTGAGCAACTCCACCCACGCCGACGAGTTCAAGAAGGCCTTCCCCGAGCGCTACTTCGAAATGTTCATCGCCGAGCAACAGCTGGTGGCCGCCACAGTCGGGCTCAGCGTAAGGGGGTATGTGCCGTTCGCCTCCACCTTTGCCGCGTTCTTGTCCCGCGCGTACGACTTCATCCGAATGACCGGGATCTCGGGGTCGAGCATCCGCCTGTCCGGATCTCATGCCGGGGTCGAGATCGGGGCCGACGGGCCGTCTCAGATGGCCCTCGAGGACCTGTCAGCCTTGCGCGCCGTGCACGGATCGACCGTTCTCTATCCGAGCGATGCTGTCTCGGCAGCCAGGCTGGTCCATGCGATGTCGGCGCTGAGCGGTATCAGCTACATCCGCACCACCCGTGGCTCGTACCCGGTGATCTACGGAAACGACGAGGAGTTCCCGGTCGGCGGCTCCAAGGTGCTGCGCCGGAGCCCGAACGACCGCGTCGCGCTGATAGGCGCCGGCGTCACCCTCCACGAATGCCTTGCGGCCGCCGAGGAGCTGGCCGCGGCGGGTACCGAAGCCCGGGTGATCGACCTTTACTCGGTGAAGCCTGTAGACCGCGAGGCGCTGCTCGAAGCCAGCTCGGTCACCGGCGGGAGGTTGGTGGTCGTCGAGGACCATTACCCGGAGGGGGGGATGGGGGCGGCCGTGATGGAGAGCCTTTCGACCATCGGCTCCCCACCGCGGGTCGCCCACCTGGCGGTACGGGGTCTGCCGGCCTCGGGGACCTCGGCCGAGCTGTTGGACGAGGCGGGCATCTCGGCGTCGCACATCGTCGCCGCGGCGCGGGAGCTGGCCGAGGCTAGGCCGGATCGACAAGGACGTTGATAGGAGGAATCACAGTGACCAAGCTTCACCAGCTGTACGAAGCCCAGGGGCAGAGCCCGTGGATCGACAACCTGAAACGTTCGTACCTGATCGAGGGGACGCTTGCCCAGATGGTGGAGGACGGTGTGCGCGGGGTCACGGCGAACCCGACGATCCTGGCCAAGGCCATAGAGGGCGAGGACGACTATGACGACCAGTTCCGCTCGTTGATCTCCACCACCAGCATCGAGGACGCCTACTGGGACCTGGTCATCGACGACATCCGTGGAGCGCTCCAAGTGCTGCGGCCCCTATACGACTCGAGCGGTCGCACCGACGGATTCGTGTCCTTGGAGGTGTCTCCCACGCTGGCCCACGACACGGAGGCAACCACCGAGGCCGCGAGACAGCTGCACGAACGGATCGACGAGCCGAACCTGTTCGTGAAGATCCCCGCCACGGCAGCCGGGGTCCCCGCCATAAGGCAGATGATCTCGGAGGGGAGAAACATCAACGTCACCCTGATCTTCAGCCTCGAGCGCTATGGCGAGGTGATCGAGGCCTACCTGTCCGGGCTAGAGGCGCTGGCGGCGACCGGAAGGGACCTCTCGGGAGTTTCCAGCGTGGGTTCCTTTTTCGTCAGCCGGGTGGACACGGAGGTGGACCGTAGGCTCGCAGACCTCGGCGACTCGAAGGCGCGTTCGCTCGAGGGAAAGGCAGCGGTGGCCCAGGCCAAGCTCGCGTACGAGCTGTTCGAGGAGCGCTTCTCCGGTTTCCGGTGGGACCGGCTCGCCGCCGAGGGTGCCAAGCCCCAGCGACCGTTGTGGGCATCCACCTCGACAAAGAACCCTGCGTATCCCGACCTTGTCTACGTCGACAGCCTCATCGGGCCCGATACCGTCAACACGATGCCCGACGCCACCCTGGACGCCTTCTTGGACCACGGTACTGTCTCCCGAACGGTGGACAAGGGACTGGAAGAGGAGAAGGCGGCCATGGCGGGCCTGGAGAGGGCGGGTATCGACATGGGGCAGGTCGCCCAGACCCTGGAGGACGAAGGCGTGGCCTCCTTCGCCAAGTCCTTCGACGAGCTTCTCCAGGTATTGGCGGACAAGGCCAACAAGCTCGCTGGAGAGCGGTGAGTCCTTCCGCGGCCCGCACGGTGACTCCCCCGCTGGTACTGATCATCTTCGGAGCGTCGGGTGACCTCACCTCGCGAAAGATCCTCCCCGCGATAGAGCGGCTCGCCAGGCGGCGGGCCCTCCCCGAAGCGTTCTCCCTGGTGGGCATCGCCCGGACCCCGTGGACAGACGAGGACTTCCGCAAGGTCGCAGTGAACGCGGTACCAGACGCCGGGCCGGAGTGGCCTTCCTTGGTCAAGCAGTTCCGCTACGTGTCGGGCGAGTACGCCCATCCCGACACGTTCGCCGCGCTCAAAGAGGTGCTCGACGATCTCGACTCACGCCTGGGTACGGCGGAGAACCGGGTGTACTACCTGGCGACGGTGCCGGCCATGTTCGGCGAGGTGGCAGAGGCCCTCGGCGAGCACGGACTCAGCAAGCCCAACCGGGAGGGCACGTTCGTGCGGCTGGTCGTGGAGAAGCCCTACGGGCGGGATCTGGAGAGCGCGCTCGCGCTCGACGCCCAGGTCCACCGGTCCTTCGACGAGAACCAGGTGTACCGGATAGATCACTACATGGGCAAGGAGACCGTTCAAAACGTGCTTGCCCTTCGTTTTGCGAATGCGATCTTCGAGCCCATCTGGAACCGTCGTTACGTCGACCATGTCCAGATCACGGTGGCCGAGGACCTCGGAGTCGAGCACCGCGGCGGGTTCTACGAGAAGGCGGGCGCGCTGCGGGACATAGTGCAGAACCACGTGATGCAGGTGATCTCGCTCACCCTGATGGAGCCACCGGCCACGATCGACGCCCAGATGATCCGCGACGAGAAGGTCAAGGTCCTGCGGGCCGTCGAGATCATGGACACCGACACGGTCTTGAGAGAGGTGGTCCGCGGCCAGTACCAGGCCGGTCGTATCGAGGGTCAAAAGGTCGTCGGGTATCGCCAGGAGGACGGGGTGTCCCGCTTGTCCAAGACCGAGACCTTCGTCGCCATGCGGCTCGAGGTCGACAACTGGCGGTGGGCGGGCGTGCCCGTGTACGTGCGGACCGGCAAGCGTCTCCCGGAGCGGGCGACCGAGGTCACCATGCAGTTCAAGCCGGTGCCCCACCTGCCCTTCGCCGGCCGCCTCTCGGAGGACCTGGGGCCCAACGCGCTGGTCCTTCGGGTCCAGCCGGACGAGGGGATCAGCCTTCGTTTCGGGGCGAAGGTGCCCGGACCGCAGTTCCGGGTGCGCACGGTGAGCATGGACTTCTCCTACGGCGCCACCTTCTTGGAGGAGACCCCCGACGCTTACGAGCGACTGCTCCACGACGCCATGATCGGGGACCCCATGCTCTTCATCCGTTCCGACGAGGTGGATCTGGCCTGGCAGATAGTGGACCCGCTTCTCGAGGTATGGGGTTCAGGCGAAGCCACCCTGGAGCCGTATGCAGCCGGGTCCTGGGGACCCGGCGCGGCGAGTCGCCTTCTCGAGCGCGACGGTAGACGGTGGTGGGACCCGTAGCCGGGACTTCATGAACGGGGAGCTGGTCGTCGTCGACGACGTTCCAGCGGAGTTCGCCACCCGGGTGGTGGACGCTTTCGCGTCGCGGCCAGGGCGGTGGTTCTCCTTGGTCATGTCCGGGGGCGATACCGCCATGGCTTGCTACGAGGCGCTCGCGGCCTCCCGCGCCGGCATCGATTGGCGGGCTGTGGACGTGTTCTGGGGAGACGAGCGCTGCGTGCCGGCCGACCACGACGACTCGAACCAGCGAATGGGGCGCGTGGCATTGCTCGACAAGGTGGGGCCGCTACACTCGGTGCACCCGATGGTGTGCGAAAGCGGCCCGCAACCCTACGCCGACTCGCTCGCCGCGGCCGGCCGGCTCGATCTCGTGCATCTGGGCCTTGGTCCCGACGGCCATACCGCGTCGCTGTTCCCGGGGTCATCCGGCCTCGAGGCGGCGCCCGGCCAGCTGGTGTGCCTCAACGAGGACCCCAACGGTCGCAACCAGCACCCTCGGATGACCCTCACCTACTCCGGCATCGCGCTTGCCCGTCTCGTCCTGGTGACGGTGCGCGGTGCGTCCAAACGGTCGGCTCTCAACGCCGTGATCGGAGGCGCCGACCTCCCCGGCGCGCGGATCTACGCAGAGCGCGGTAGTTTGGCTGGCCGACCCCGCGGCAACGGGAGAGACCTGAGCCGATGCGCGAAAACCTGATCCACCTCGGTGCCGAGCAGGTGTGCGCCGCGGCCCGCGAGGTGAGGGACCGGGTGCACGGCGACCGGGTCACCTACTCCCCCAAGGTGTTCATACCGCTCACCCAGTTGTGCCGCGACCGCTGCGGGTACTGCACCTTCGCCAAGGCACCCGCTCGCGTGCGCGCCCCTTACCTGGCACCGGACGAGGTTTTGGCGATAGCGAGCTCGGGAGCGGACGCGGGATGCCACGAGGCGCTATTCACCCTGGGCGAGGCGCCAGAGGACCGCTACCCCGCCGCCCGCGCCTGGCTCGAGCGCGAGGGCTTCTCCGACACCGTCGACTATCTCGCCCACTGTGCCGCGCTGGTCAAGGACGAGACCGGCTTGCTTGCCCATTGCAACGCCGGCGCCCTCTCGGCACCCGACCTGTCACGCCTACGAAGCGTGTCGGCCAGCCAAGGGATGATGATCGAGTCGCTCAACCCCGACCTGGAGTGCCACGCGGGCGCACCGGACAAGGACCCTCGGCGGCGCCTCGAGACGCTGGAGGCGGCCGGCGAGCTCTCCATCCCCTTCACCACGGGGATACTCGTCGGCATCGGCGAGTCCAGACAAGACCGCATCCGCGCGCTCTTGGCCATCGCGCGCAGCCATCGCCGCCACGGCCACGTCCAAGAGGTGATCGTCCAGAACTTCCTCCCCAAACCCGGCACCGCCATGCGCTCGTCACTCCCCTGCCCGCCTGAGGAGTACCTGTGGTCGGTGGCCGTCGCACGGCTGCTGCTCCCGCCTCGCATCCACCTCCAAGCACCTCCCAACCTCTCTGACGATTTCGGGCGGCTTCTCGATGCGGGCATCGACGACTGGGGCGGCGTGTCGCCCCTGACGGTCGACCATGTCAATCCCGAGAGACCCTGGCCCGCGCTGGAAGCTCTCTCGACGGCCACGGAGGCACGCGGGCGCGTCTCGCACCGCGGCTGACCATCTACCCCTCCTTCGCGGCCGAGCCGGAGCGCTGGCTGGACCCTGCGATGCGCTTCGCCGTCCTCGACCGGTCCGACTCCGAAGGCCTTGCGCGCGACTCGGCGTGGTGCTCAGGCGGCACGGAGCCACCGCCGCCGGTACTCGGGCCTATCGAAGAACCCTCCCGTGCAGGCCCGCCCGCGTCCGGTCCCTACCCCGGACCTGCCAGCGCGGTGGCAGAGGTGCTGGCAGGGGTGTCGTCGGGGCAGGACGTAGGCGAGGCCGAGATCGTGACGCTCTTCTCCGCCCATGGGTCGCAGATACGAGAGGTCGCCGGTGTGGCCGACGGTCTGAGGGACCAGGCCGTGGGTGACGCGGTGACCTGGGTCGCCAACCGCAACATCAACTACACCAACGTGTGCACCTTCAAGTGCCGCTTTTGCGCGTTCTCCAAAGGCCCGCTGTCGCTCAACCTCCGGGGAGCCCCCTACCTGCTCACCCTGGACGAGATCAGCTCGCGCGTCGCCGAAGCGGTCGACCTGGGTGCCACCGAGGTCTGCCTCCAGGGCGGGATCCATCCCAGCTTCGACGGCGACTACTACCTGGAGGTCATCAGGGCGGTCCGGGCGGCGTCGACCGACATCCACATACACGGGTTCACGGCCCTCGAGGTGACCGAGGGGGCCCGGCGCCTGGGTGAGCCGCTCGAGGCGTACTTGAGGCGGCTGATGGACGCCGGGCTGAAGACGCTGCCCGGAACCGCCGCGGAGATCCTCGACGACGAGGTCCGGGCCGTCATCTGCCCCGACAAGATCGATACCGAGGAGTGGCTCGAGGCCCATCGCAGCGCCCACCGGGTGGGGCTGCGTTCGAACATCACCATCATGTTCGGATCCGTCGAGCGATCCGGGCACTGGGCGCGGCACCTGTTGAGGACGCGGGAGCTGCAAAGGCAGACGGGAGGCTTCACGGAGTTCGTGCCCCTCCCCTTCGTGCACATGGCCGCCCCGCTGTACCTCCAGGGACGAGCCAGGCGGGGTCCCACGTTCCGGGAGGCCCTCCTGATGCACTCGATCGGCAGGATCGCCTACCGAGGACTGGTGCCCAACGTGCAGGTCAGCTGGGTGAAGATGGGGGTCGAGGGGGCCCGTCAGGCCCTCCGCGCGGGGGCCAACGACCTCGGCGGAACCCTGGTCGACGAGAACATCTCGAGGGCGGCGGGTGCCAGCCATGGCCAGCGCATGGACGAGCGGGCCTTCGCCGAGCTCGTGGAGCCCCTCGGGAGGCGCCTCGTACAGCGCTCGACGCTCTACCGGCCGGTCGCGCCCCGGCCCGAGGGAGGCGTCACGAGGGCGGCCAGCCCGCTCAGGGCGGCCACCCTAGGTGGTTAGGGGCGGCGCGCGAGAGCCACAATCTGCTCAAGCGAGGAACGGGTCCGGCCGATCAGGGTGGGGTGAAGACGTGCTCGAACTGCGGGATGCCTGCGCCTCCGGCCACCGGTATCTCCGCGTACTGCTCTTGTGAGTTCCCACTCACTCAAACGGCGTCCTTCAGCCTGACGGCGACGACCAGAGGCTACAGCTGGGTCTCACACGAGGGTGTCCTGGCCGAGGCCAGACAAGAGGCCGGTCTGTGGCAGGTGCACGGGTCCGCCCACGGGGAGCGCATGCTCACCCTCGTGGCCATCCGGATCGAGAACGAGATACGGGTCGCCCTGCTGGACGCGTGGTTGCGAACCATAGCGACGGTCATCGTCGACCCACTGGCCCTTTCGGACTCGGGTCCTCACCGGGACCTGGGGCATGTGCGGAACAGGAGGGACAAGAGCGTCATCGCCATCTACGGCGATGGGCCCACCGGTCTGCACCTGGTGAACAGGGACGGCGACGTGATCGCCCTCGCCAGCACCCTCCCCGGGAAGCGACGGGGTCTCGACGTGATCGTGACAAGCCCCGAGGTCGCACCGACCCCCGTGACCTTGGGAGGGGTGCTGCTGGCCGTGGAGCTGGCGAGGGCGGGACAGCTGCGACCGGTGGCGTGAGACGCCTAGTCGGCCTCCGGAGGCCGTAGGAGGTAGAGGGCCTTCTCCACCGAGCGTCGGGCCCGGGTGAGCCTTCTCTCCTCGGCGAGAGCCCCGGGCCGAGCGCCCGCACTGAGATTCTCGGCGGCCTCGTGCAGTCGGGCCGATATGAGCTCGTCCAGCTCGTCCACGACGGCTTGCAGCCTCTCGCATGTTCCGTCGAGCTCACCCCGCATGCTCGTTCTCCGCCAGATCATTCTCCGCCAGATCATTCTCCGCCGGATCGCCGAGCCCGAGTGCCGCGTCGACCATCTCCACGGGGTGGCGAACGTGTAGCCCCGCGCCCCGCAGGTGCATCATGCAACCCGGGTTCGCGCTGGCCACCCAGTCGGCCCCCGACCGCTCTATCGACTGCTTCTTGAGCTCGCGTATCCCCCGGGCCAGCTCTGGGTGGAGCGCCGAATAGGCGCCTCCAGCGCCACAGCACAAACCCTCGTCGTCAAGCTCCACCAGATCGACGAGATCTCGCAGCACCGTTCGCACATGCAGGTGCGCCTTCTGCACGTGGCGCAGGTGGCACGGATCCTGCACAGCAACGCGCCCGGCCAGCTTGCGGCGCCCGGCAGGCAGGTCGCCCATCCGTGGTGCGAGCCAGTGGCTCACGTCGACCACCCTCTGGGAGAACCTACGGGCCTCGTCGTCGGCCATCCAGTCACCGTAGGACATCATGACGGCACCGCACCCGGCTGAGTCCGCCACTACGGGCGCGTCCCCGGGCATCGCCTCCATCACGCTTCTCGCCAGCTTTGCGGCCTGCTGCCGTAGGCCGGCGTGAAGATGAAGGGCGCCGCAGCAGGCGGCGCCACGCCCCGGTATGGCTACGACGGCCCCGGTCGCCTCCATCACCCGGAGGGCGGCCGCATGGACGGGCCGCATCCACGCGTCCATCACGCAGCCCGTGAACAGCCACGCCTCGGCGACGCCCCGCCGTTTCGGTTGCAGAGGCCTGCGCACCAGAGGGAGCCGGCCGAGGCCGAGGCGGCCAGGGACGACTCCCACGCGCTGTGCCAGCGCGGTGGCGCTGGAGGCTGCCAGCAGGAGCCTGTGGTGGCCGAGCGCCGAGTAACCCAGTCGCTTCCAGCGCGGTTGATAGGACGCGTTCATGACGAGGCTGTACCGGGCCCCCTCCATCAGACGACCGAAGGGCACGGACGAAGGGCACGCGGTCTCGCACCCGCGGCACTGGACGCAATGGTCCAAGATCGTCACCAGCTCCGGCGTGGCAGGCGTGTCGGGCTGCGAGTGCGTCATCCGCATGGCGGCGATACGGCCCCTCGGCGACTCGGATTCCTCACCGGTGACCCGAAACGTCGGGCAGTGCGGCAGGCACAGGCCGCAGGCCACACAAGAAGCCAGCTCGTCGTCGTCGACGTCCAGCCTCATGGAGCGAAATCCTCGGCGTACAGCGGGGTCAAACGAGTGACCTGCCCGGGTTCAGACGGCCGGAAGGGTCGAAGACAGCCTTGACCCTGCGATTCAGCTCCGGGGCGGCTGCACGCGCCGCACTCGTCGGCGGGGCCGCTCCGGTGTGTACGGTTCCCACCCCTACCTCCGCCATGAAGGAGCCCGGCTCGTGCCCGGAGGGCAGGCCGAACACATCGCCCGGAGCGAGCGACAGCCGGCCGGGACCCGGCATGGCCGGCATGCCCGCCTCGTTCAGGAAACCGGAACCCAGGGCCGAGACCTGAGCCTCTATGTCGGCCGCGTTCCCCTCCAGCAACACCCATGTCCTGTGGCCGTCCCAGAGGATGCTCGACGGCCGGTAGAGCCGCCGGCGCACCGTCCGGGGGTCCTCCTCCCCGCTCATCCACAGGGATGCCGCCGGGCGCGGATGGGTCCTCAGCACCACCTCGGCCAGGAGGCCGATGGTTCCGAGGGATCCGACCAACAGGCGGCAGAGATCGAACCCGCTGACGTTCTTGACCACCGGTCCCCCCGCCCTCACCAGATCGCCCCGGGCTGTGACGAACCGGGCCTCGAGAACGCCGTCACGTACGGGGCCCCATCGGAGCCGGCGCGGGCCGCTTGCCCCCACGGCCAGAACTCCTCCCACCGTGGCCCGCTCGGGCACGGAGGGGTCGAGGGGAACCATCTGGCCCTTCCCGAGGAGCACCGCGTCCAACTCCGCCACGGCCGTGCCCGCCCGGACCCTGACGATCATCTCCTCGGGTACGTGGCTGACCACGCCCGCGGGGGCCCTCACCTCCCTCGCGTCGGGATCAGGATCGCCGCCAACGTGCCACTGAGTCCGCCCGCCTACCGGAACCACAGGATCCTTCGGCCCGACTTGGGCGGCGAAGGACTCGAGCGGTGCGCGGCTCAAACCCATGCCCCGGCCGGCACGCCCTGCAGATCGCCGCATCGGGAGCCTGACGGAAGCACCTTGAAGGGGTTGAAGCAGCCGTCGGGGTCGAACACCCGACGCACGCCAGCTTGAGCCTCCAAGTCCACGTCCGAGAAGAACTTCGGCATGTGATCACGCTTCTCGAGTCCGATGCCATGCTCGCCCGAGAGCACCCCGCCGGCGGCTATGCACGCGTCGATTATCTCTGTCCCCGCAGCGCTCACCCTCTCCATGACGCCTGGGTCGCGCCTGTCGAAGAGCAACAGGGGATGCAGGTTTCCGTCGCCGGCGTGGAAGACGTTGACCACCGTCAGGTCGTTGTCGGCCGCGATGGCGTAGACCCGGCGCAACACCTCGACGAGTCGTGTGCGCGGCACGACCGTGTCGTGGAGGTAATAGTTGGGCGCGATCCTCGCGATGGCACCGAAGGCGGACTTGCGAGCCTTCCACAACAGGTCACGCTCGTCGCGATCGGCCGCGACACGAACTCCGCGCGGCGCCCCGGTCGCGAGCGACCTCGGCAACTACCCGCGCACCTTCCTCGACACCGTCCTCCAGGCCGTCCAGCTCGACCAGGAGGATCGCACCCGCGTCCAACGGGAGACCCGCGTGGACGTACTGCTCCACCGCCGCGGTGATCGGCGCGTCCATCATCTCCAGGGCCGAAGGGACCAGACCCGCGGCGATGATCCCGCTCACCGTCGCGGCAGCCGCCTCGGCGGTGACGAAGTCCACGAGGATCGTGGACGTCGCCGGCGGATCCTCGGTGAGCCTTACCGCGATGCGGGTCGCGATGCCCATGGTCCCCTCGCTGCCCACGAAGGCACCACGCAGGTCGTAGCCGCCCGGCTCCGGCTCGAGCCCGCCGAGGCGGACCACCGATCCATCACCCGTGACGACGTCGAGCGCCAGGACATGCGCGCTGGTGACGCCGTATGCGAGGCAGTGCGGGCCTCCCGAGTTGTTGGCGACGTTGCCTCCGACCGAGCACGACTGCTGGCTCGAGGGATCCGGGGCGAAGTGCAGGCCGAAACGCCCCACGAATCGGGTCAGGTCCAAGTTGAGCACTCCCGGCTCCACCCAGGCCACGCGCTCCTCGGCGTCCATCTGCAGGATCCTGTTCATCTTGGTGGTGACCAAGACCACCGGTTCCGCACCTTGTTCCCCCACCGGCACGGCTCCGCCCGAGAGCCCCGTGCCCGATCCCCGGGGAACGATGGGCCGCCCGTGCTTGCGGCACAAAGCCACGGCCGCCTGCACCTCCTCGGTCGAGGAGGGAAAACAGACCAGTCCAGCCTTCCCCTCCATGATCGAGGCGTCACGCCCGTAGAGACCCACCTCGACGGGCCCCGACCTCACCCGCTCGGGTGCCAGGGCCGCCGCCAGCTCCGTGGACAGCGCGGGCAGGCGTCGGTGCATCAGCCCTCGGTCATGCCCACGGCCAAGCGTCCCTCCGAGCTGAGCGACCGGAGCGCCTTCTTGTCGAACTTGCCTACGCTCGTCTTGGGTATCTCCTCCACGAAGGCCCATCGCTCGGGTATCCACCATTTTGCCACCCTGGCGCCGAGAAACTCCGAGAGAACGCGACCGTCGATCCCCGCGCCACTCCGGAGCACGACGCAGGCCAGCGGGCGCTCGTCCCAGCGTGGGTCGGGCACACCGACCACGGCAGCTTCCACCACGTCGGGGTGGGCCATGATCGCGTTCTCGAGCTCTACAGAGGAGATCCACTCGCCTCCGGTTTTGATGACGTCCTTGGTGCGGTCGCTGATCTGCATGTAGCCCCTCGAGTCCAACCACCCGACGTCACCGGTGCGAAGCCAGCCCTCGTGAAAGCGATCCGGCGAGGGATCGCCGTAGTAGGAGCCGGTCACCCAAGGCCCGCGGACCTCGAACTCCCCCACCGTCTTGCCGTCGTTGGGAAGCACCGAACCGTCCTCGGCCACGACCCGCAGCTCGACACCCGGCACCACCCGGCCAGTCCTGGCCCGGTACTCCATCTCCTCTCCGGGCGAGGCGCTCTTGGGCGGTAGGCCCAGGGCGCAGAGGGGGCTGGTCTCCGTCATGCCCCAGCCCTGGATCATGGGCACCCCGAAGCGCTCCTGGAACTGCTCCATCAGGCTCCGTGGCACCGCCGATCCCCCCGCCGTGACGGCCCGAAGTGACGACAGATCCACCTCGTGGTCTCTCGAGTAATGAAGAAGGTCGTTCCAGATGGTCGGTACCCCTGCGGCCAGAGTCGGCCTCTCCTCGCCGATCATCCTGCTCAGGTGCTCCGCCTGCAGGAACCGCTGGGGCATGATCATGTCGGTGCCCACCAACCAGGCGCCGTAAGGGAGGCCCCAGGCGTTGGCATGGAACATGGGAACGATCACCAGCTCCCGGTCCGCCTCGGACAGGCCCAGGCACGCCGAGGAGGTGATCGCCATCGAGTGAAGGGTGGTCGATCGGTGACTGTAGACGACGCCCTTGGGGTTCCCCGTAGTCCCGCTCGTGTAGCACATCGCCGCGGCATCTCTCTCGTCCACCTCGGGCCAGGCGAATCCCGGGTCTTCTGCTGAGAGGGCCTCGTCGTAGGCGACCGGCTCTCCGAAGAACTCCGACAGCACGCCGGTGTCGCCCTGGCCGACCGACACGATCTTCTCGACGCTCTTCAGCTCGGCACCGACTCGCGCCAGCAACGGAGCGAGGGACGCGTCGGCGATGATGACCCGGTCCTCGGCGTCGTTGATCACATATGCGAGTTGGTCGGGAAAGAGCCTTATGTTGAGGGTGTGGAGGACCGCGCCCATGCTGGGGACGGCCAGGTACGCCTCCAGGTGCTCTTGATGGTTCCAGCAGAACGTCCCCACCCGGTCTCCCTTGCCGACTCCAAGGCGCGACAGGACGCGAGCCAGGCGCTCCGCTCTCTCCCCGACCTCGGCGAAGCCGGTCCTCTGGGTCCGTTCGCCCTGGAACGTGATCACCCGGCTGTCCAGGTAGTTGGACTGCCCGTGACGGAGTATCCGGCCGATCCCCAGCGGCACCTCCTGCATCGTGCTCCGCATGACGAGTCCCCTATCTCGAGCCTGAACAGAGGGTAGCTTCGGCGGGTGGACGTCGAGGAGGCCCGCTCTTTCCTGCGCCGGCATCACCACTGTGTGCTGGCGACCACGCGGGGAGACGGGTCGGTGCAGATGTCGCCGGTCGTGGCAGGCATCGACCACCAGGGCAGGGCGGTGGTCAGCACCCGCGAGACGGCGATGAAGACGATCCATGTCCGTCGCCGGCCGCGGGCCGCTCTCTGCGTCATGCCAGACGAGTTCTTCGGGCCGTGGGTTCAGGTCGAGGGACCGGCCGGGATCGTGCCCCTGCCAGAAGCCATGGACGGCCTGGTCGAGCTGTACCGGTCCGTGGCGGGTGAGCACAGGGATTGGCGGGAGTTTCGCTCGGCCATGGAGGCCGAGCGCCGGGTCCTGCTCACCATCACCATCGAGAGGGCGGGTCCGGACCGGTCGGGTTGAGATGGAGAATGCATGAAATTCACTGATATGAGATATAGCTGAGCTGAGATGTATGGGCCCGCCGAGTGCTCGACCGTCGTCCTTCGCCCTTGAAAGGGCGCCCGCTCGTGTGGCTGGGGGCCATCGCACTTGTAGTGCCCGCGGCCGCGGCGGTTGCGACGACGGCGGCGCTAACCGGGTCGGTGACTCCCAGCGCAACGGCCGCATCCCGCATCCCGGCCGACTACCTGCGCCTCTACCAGGCTGCCGCGGCGACCTGCCCCGGACTGTCTTGGACGGTGCTGGCGGCGGTGGGCACGGTCGAGAGCTCCAACGGGGAGTCTGACGCCGCCGGGGTCCGCTCGGGAGCCAACTTCGCGGGGGCTGAGGGGCCGATGCAGTTCGAGCCTTCCACCTTCGCCACGTACGCGGTCGCGGGCCCGGGCGGGGCCCGGCCGCCCAGCCCCTATGACCCGGTCGACGCCGTGTACTCGGCGGCCAGGCTCCTCTGCGCCAACGGCGCCGGGGACTCGACCAGGGTGGCGGACGCCGTGTACGCCTACAACCACTCGGATGCCTACGTGTCGACGGTCCTCGGTCTGGCGCGTTCGTTCACGGCCTTCCCCGAAGCCCCGGGGGGCCCGCTCGGGCGGCGTGGATCGCCCAAGCGGCCATCTCCTTCGCAGAGGAGCGCCTCGGTACTCCCTATGTCTGGGGAGGGACCGGCCGCGGTGGGTTCGACTGCTCCGGGCTCACACAGGCCGCCTACGCCGCGGCTGGAGTCAGCCTTCCCCGGGTCGCCCAGGATCAGTTCGACTCAGGCCCCGAGCTCCCCGCCCAGGATCGACTCCAGCCGGGCGATCTGGTCTTCTTCGGTCCGTCCGTCGCGAACGTGAGCCACGTGGGCATCTACGTGGGTGGAGGAGACATGGTCGACGCTCCCCACACCGGTGCGACCGTTCGGGTCGAGACCATGGGCGCCCGCGAGTTCGTGGGGGCCACGAGACCGGCGTCCCGGGGAGGTTAGCCAGGGGCTCCCGCAGAGCTCTTGTCGGTGATCAGCGAAGGGCCAGCTGTCCGGGAGCCAGAGGCGAGGGGAGGCTCGTCCCTCCCATCAGGTACCGGTCGGCCGCAGCGGCGGCCGAGCGTCCCTCGGCGATCGCCCAGACGATGAGGCTCTGCCCGCGGGTCATGTCCCCGCAGACGAACACTCCTGGAGCGCTCGTCGCCCAGTCGTCGCAAGCCACGTTCCCCCTGCCGTCCATGTCCAAGCCCAGCTCACCGATGACCGTGTCGCGCTCAGGACCGAGAAAGCCCATGGCCAGCAACACGAGCTCGCAAGCAAGCTCGATCTCGCTGCCGGCGATCGGCACGAAGCGGGGTAGCTCATCGACGACGGTCATCTCGACCTCGTGGAGCCGCAGAGCCCGGACCGACCCCTCCCCCACGAACTCGCCGGCGGTCACCGAGTACAGACGCTCGCAACCCTCCTCGTGGGCCGAAGAGGTGCGCAATATGTTCGGCCACGTCGGCCAGGGGTTGTCCCCGGTGCGCCCGCCGGGCGGTCTGGGCATGATCTCCAGCTGGTGCACCGAGACCGCACCCTGCCGGTGAGCCGTGCCCAGGCAGTCGGCCCCGGTGTCACCGCCGCCGATGATCACCACTCGTTTCCCCTCCGCGGTGATCGGTGACGCTTCCAACCGTCGCTCCATGACCAAGTTGGCGGGCTTCAGGTAGCTCATGGCCGTATGGACGCCGTCGAGATCCCTGCCTGGGATGTCCAAGTCCCTCGGCACCGTCGACCCGCAAGCCAGAACCACCGCCTCGAAGTCGCGCCGCAGCTCGGTGGCGGGTATCACGAAGGAAGCCCCGGAAGGCCAGGCGGGCATCCTGGGATCGACCGATCCGCTCGAACCATTTCTCCTGGCTGACGGAACGAGCGAACCCTGGGGCGCGCCCTCCCCGTTGCGTTCCCAAGGGCCGAGAGACCCCCCGACCTGGGTCCCCACCACGAACTCGGTACCCTCCGCCGCCATCTGATCCAGGCGGCGGTCCAGCACGGCCTTCTCCATCTTGAACTCGGGTATCCCGTAGCGCAGCAGTCCGCCCGGCCGCTCCGCCCTCTCGAAGACCACGACCCGATGGCCCGCCCGCGTCAGTTGCTGCGCGGCTGCCAGGCCCGCCGGCCCCGAGCCCACGACGGCCACCTCCTTCCCGCCGGAGGCTGCGGGGACATGGGGAACTACCCATCCCTCGCGTGTTGCCCGCTCGATTATCTCGACCTCGACCTGCTTGATGGTGACCGGCTCCGAGTTGATGCCGAGCACGCATGCGCCCTCGCAAGGCGCCGGACACAGTCTCCCGGTGAACTCGGGAAAGTTGTTGGTCGCGTGCAGGCGGGCGCTCGCCGCCCTCCAATCGTCGCGGTACACGAGGTCGTTCCAGTCGGGAATGAGATTCCCGAGGGGACAGCCCTCATGACAGAACGGGATGCCACAGTCCATGCAACGGCCGGCCTGGGTGCGGACCTTCTCCACGGCGAACGGCTCGTAGACCTCGGCCCAGTCCCTGACCCGAATGGGAACAGGGCGGCGCGAAGGCGACTCGCGCCGGTGCCTGAGAAACCCTCCCAGCTCACCCACTTGCGGCCGCCATGATCGCGTCTTCGACCGGCTCACCCCTAAGAGTGGCAGCCCTGGTCGCCTCGAGGACCCTTCTGTAGTCCAAGGGCATGACCTTCACGAAGAGCTCGACCTCGCTGTCCCAACGGGCCAGCACCCGTTCGGCCACGGACGACCCGGTCTCCTCAAGGTGACGCACGATCATGAGCTCGAGCCACGCCCGGTCGTCCTCTTCCAGAGGCTCCAGGTCCACCATCTCCCGGTTGAGATGCAACGGGAACACCCCCGTGGGGTCGTAGACGTACGCGATGCCCCCGGACATGCCCGCCCCGAAGTTCCTCCCGGTGGGGCCCAGCACCACGACCTGGCCCCCCGTCATGTACTCGCAGCCATGGTCTCCCACGCCCTCGACCACGGCGTTCGCCCCGGAGTTGCGGACACAGAATCTTTCGCCCACCTGGCCCCGGATGAAGGCCTCCCCTGCGGTGGAGCCGTAGAGAACGACGTTTCCAGCCACGATGTTCTCCTCGGCAACGAGCGACGATTCGAGTGGTGGACGCACTACTAGCCGCCCTCCCGACAGTCCCTTGCCCAAGTAGTCGTTCGCGTCACCCTCGAGCCTGAGCGTGATCCCTTTGGGCACGAACGCTCCGAAGCTCTGGCCTGCAGACCCTTGGAACCTCATCGAGATGGTTCCGTCCGGGAGGCCCTTGCCGCCGTGGCGGCGGGTCAGCTCGTAGCCGAGCATGGTCCCGACCGTGCGGTTCACGTTGCGTATCGGAACCTCGATGGAAACCGGGCGCCGCTCCTCGAGAGCCGGTCGCGCCGCTTCGATCAACTGGTTGTCCAGGGCACGGTCCAGGCCGTGGTCCTGTGCGACCACGCGGTGGCGCGGCTGGCCGTCATCGAGCTCGGGGACATGGAGTATGGGCGAAAGGTCGAGCCCGCCGGCCTTCCAGTGCTCGATCGCCCGAGCCGTGTCCAACGCCTCGACATGGCCGATGGCCTCCTCCAGCGAGCGGAACCCCAGGGCCGCCAGGTGCTCCCGAACCTCCTCCGCCAGGTACTCGAAGAAGGTCACGACGAACTCCGGGGCCCCGTTGAAGCGTTTGCGTAGCTCGGGATTCTGGGTGGCAACCCCGACCGGGCAGGTGTCCAGGTGACAGACCCGCATCATGATGCACCCCGAAACGACCAGGGGGGCGGTGGCGAAACCATATTCCTCGGCACCCAGCAGGGCGGCGACCACGACGTCGCGGCCGGTCTTGAGCTGACCGTCCACCTGCACGACTATGCGATCACGAAGTCCGTTCAAAAGCAGCGTCTGTTGTGTCTCGGCCAGACCCAGCTCCCAAGGGGCGCCGGCGTGCTTGAGCGAGGTGAGGGGCGAGGCCCCGGTGCCGCCGTCGTGCCCCGAGATCAGCACGACGTCTGAATGGGCCTTGGACACTCCGGCTGCCACCGTGCCCACGCCGACCTCCGCCACCAGCTTCACGTGGATCCGGGCCCGGGGGTTGGCGTTCTTCAGGTCGTGGATCAGCTGGGCGAGGTCCTCTATCGAGTAGATGTCGTGGTGGGGCGGAGGGGAGATGAGTCCGACCCCGGGGGTCGAGTAACGGGTCTTGGCGATCCAGGGATAGACCTTGTTTCCGGGCAGCTGTCCCCCTTCACCCGGCTTCGCACCTTGAGCGATCTTGATCTGCAGGTCGTCCGCGTTGACCAGGTACTCGCTCGTTACCCCGAAGCGACCCGACGCCACCTGCTTGACCGCGCTGCGACGAGAGTCGCCGTTGGGGAGCGGGACGTAGCGTTCGGGGTCCTCTCCACCCTCGCCTGTGTTGGACTTGCCGCCCAGGCGATTCATGGCGATGGCCAGCGTCTCGTGGGCTTCCGCAGAGATGGACCCGTAGGACATGGCGCCTGTCGCGAAGCGCCTCACGATCGCCGATACCGGCTCCACCTCCTCGAGGGGAACGGGGGGCCGCAGCCCGCTGCGGAGCTCGAACATGCCGCGCAGCGTCGCCAGCTGAGCTGACTGGTCGTCGACCGCGCTGGTGTACTCCTTGAAGATCTCGTAGCGCTTGGCACGAGTCGAGTGCTGCAGCTTGAACACGGTCCGGGGATTGAAGAGGTGGTACTCCCCGTCGCGCCGCCACTGGTACTCCCCTCCCTCGGGAAGGAGGTCTTCGGCTACGGTCCTTGCCTCGAACGCCCGCGTGTGCCGGGCTCGAACCTCGGCCGCCACCTGTTCCATGCCGATGCCCCCAAGCCGGCTCACCGTTCCACAGAAGTACTCGTCCACGAGGTCCTCGCCGAGCCCGAGCGCCTCGAAGACCTGGGCTCCCGTGTACGAGGCCACCGTGGAGATGCCGAGCTTGGACATCACCTTGAGCACGCCCTTGCCCAAGGCCTTCAAGTAGTTGCGAACGGCCTTGTGTTCGCCCACACCTTCGATCAGCCCCGATCGGACCGCGTCCAGGACGGAGTCGAACGCCATATACGGATTGATGGCGCCGGCGCCGTAGCCGAGCAGCACCGACATGTGGTGAACCTCCCTGGCGTCACCCGACTCGACGACGAGCCCCACCTGGGTACGCGTGCGCTCCCGTATGAGGTGATGGTGGACGGCAGACGTCAGGAGAAGGGACGGGATCGGAGCAAGGTCCGGACCGTGCTCTCGGTCGGACAGGACGAGGATGCGCACGCCTTGGGCGATGGCCGCGCTGGCTTGCGCCCGGATGCGCTCGAGCGCCTCCTGAAGGGCTTGCCCGCCGCCACTGACGCGGTAGCTGCCGTAGAGCGTCTCGGCTCGTAGCTCGGGGTGGTCACCGTCCGAGCCGAGGTTGACCAGCTTTGCCATCTCCTCGTTGTCGAGGATGGGATAGTCGATGACGACCTGCCGGCACGATGCGGCGGTGGCCTCGAGCAGGTTGGCCTCGGGCCCGAGCGTCCGGGAAAGCGAGGTGACCAGCTCCTCACGTATGGCGTCGAGGGGCGGGTTGGTCACCTGGGCGAAGAGCTGCGCGAAGTAGTCGAACAGCAGGCGCGGCCGTGACGACAGCACCGCGGGAGGGGTGTCCGAGCCCATCGAGCCGACCGGCTCCACGCCGTTTTGGGCCATCGGAGCCATGAGGACGCGGAGGTCCTCTTGCGTGTAGCCGAACAACAGCTGCTCGCGTAGCAGGACTCCGCCGCCGGACGAGGAGCCGTTGCCCTCCGAGAAGGACCCGTTCCCCTCGCTCGAGCGGTCGGCGCGCCAACCTGGCCCCGCGTGCTGCCGGTCGGGAAGCTTGCTCAGGTGAACGAGCCCCGACTCCAGCCATTGACCGTAGGGGTGCTCGCCGGCGAGCTCCGCCTTGATCTCGTCGTCGTCGACGATTCGACGCTTGACGGTGTCCACCAGGAACATCCGACCCGGCTGGAGACGTCCCTTGCGGACCACCCGTGCGGGGTCGATGTCCAAAACGCCGACCTCGGACGCCATCACTACCAAACCCTCGTCCGTCACCCAATACCGGGCCGGTCTCAACCCGTTGCGATCCAGCACCGCTCCGATCACGGATCCGTCGGTGAACGCGATGGCGGCGGGGCCGTCCCACGGTTCCATCAGCGAGGCGTGGTACTGGTAGAAGGCGCGGCGCTCCGGCGACATCGACTCATGGTTCTCCCAGGCCTCCGGGATCATCATCAAGACGGCGTGGGGGAGCGCCCTGCCTCCCATGTGCAAGAGCTCGAGCACCTCGTCGAAGGAGGCCGAGTCGCTGGCATCGGGCGTGACGATCGGCAAGACCCTCTCCAGGTCCCCTGGAAGAAGGTCGCTGGCCAGGAGGGACTCCCGAGCTCTCATCCAGTTGCGGTTGCCCGCCAGAGTGTTGATCTCGCCGTTGTGACACAGGTACCGGTAGGGATGGGCGAGCGGCCAAGAGGGAAACGTGTTGGTCGAGAAGCGCGAATGGACCAGGGCCAGCGCGCTCTCGAGCCGAGGGTCGGTCAGCTCGGGGTAGAAGAGAGGAAGCTGGGGAGCGGTGAGCATCCCCTTGTACACGAGCACCCGGGTGGACAGGCTCGGGAAGTAGGTGCCGTGGCACTCGTGCTCGATTCGCTTGCGGAGGATGTAGACGCGTCGTTCCAGATCCTCACCGGAGTGGCCGTCGCCCGAGATGAAAACCTGCCGGAACTCGGGCTGGGCCGCCCTGGCCCGGCTACCCAGCATCGAGCCGTCCACGGGGACCGGCCGCCAGCCGAGGACCGAGAGGCCCTCCTCGACCACCAGCCCCTCGATGCCCGACACCGCGGACTCGAGTCCCGCCTTGTCCCGTGGCAGGAAGGCGATCCCCGTGGCGTAGCTGCGCGGGGGTGGCAGGTCGAAGCCGGCCGTCTCGCTGAGGAAGCCGTGGGGAACCTGCATCAGGATCCCCGCGCCGTCGCCGGTGTTCACCTCGGCGCCCTTGGCCCCGCGGTGCTCCAGGTTGTGCAGGGCGGTGATGCCGAGCGCCACCATCCGGTGGCTGGTGGCGCCGCTCAGGTCGGCGACGAAGGCGATGCCGCACGCGTCGTGCTCGAAGGTCGGCCTGTATAGGCCTTGCGGGTCAGTGGGCATGGGTCATCCAAGTGTCGAACGGCCGAACTGCTGTGCCCGGGACGACGCTGGCCCTGGCTGGCCTGCCTGATGGGTCTGAACGCAGTTTACACGCCGGGTCCCGGTGCCTCGAAGCATCTTTTCCCCGTTGGGCCGGCCACCCGCTACCATTTGAGCGAACACGGGAGCCTGGTGTTGACCGGGCTGAGAGGGTGGGCTGGAAGCTCCCGACCGTCTGAACCTGAACCGGGCAATGCCGGCGCAGGGAGTGCCTGCCTCCCATGCTGCGAGAAGAGGGAGGTCATTTGAGCGCAGCCCCGCCACGAGCGGAACCCTCCCCCGACGTCGTGGTCGTGGGCGGCGGGATCATCGGCATGGCTACGGCATGGCGGGCCGCCACGAGAGGCATGAGGGTCACCCTGGTGGACCCCTCTCCCGGAAAGGGGGCAACGTGGGCCGCCGCGGGCCTGCTCGCCCCCGTCTCCGAGCTTCACTACGGAGAGGAGACCTTGCTGGGCTTGAACATCGAGTCTGCGCGCCGGTATCCCCCGTTCATCGCGGAGCTCGAGGAGCTGACCGAGACCACTGTCGGTTACCGGCCGATCGGATCGCTCATGGTGGGGCTGGACCCAGGCGACCGAGCGGTCCTGACAGAGCTACATGCATTTCACGCTTCGCTCGGGCTCCAGTCGTGTCTGCTGACCCGCCGTCAAGCGCGGACGGTCGAGCCGATGCTGGCCCCCGGGGTCGGAGCAGCCCTGCTCGTCGAGGGCGACCACCAGGTCGACAACCGTCTTCTCGCGTCTGCACTGGCTAGGGCTGCCGAGCTGGCCGGGGTGAGGTTTGCAGTCTCCCCTGTCACAGAGGTCACGTTCTCCGGGGACCGGGTCGCAGGGACCGTGCTGAGCGACGGCACGACGATCAGCTCGCGGCGTGTGGTCCTCGCAGCCGGCTGCTGGTCGTCTAGAGTCGGCGGGCTCCCGCCGGGACTGCTGCCGATCCGTCCCGTCAAGGGACAGATCCTCAGGCTGCGAGGCCCGGCGGACCCCCCGTTGCTCAACAAGAACCTGATCGGCATCGTGGCCGGCTCACACGTGTACCTCGGGCCCCGGTCCACCGGCGAGATCGTGGTCGGCGCCACCGTCGAGGAGCAGGGGTTCGACACCACGATACGCGCGGGCGCGGTCTACGAGCTGCTCCGGGACGCGGTCAGGCTGGTCCCCGGAGTATCCGAGCTCAGCCTGGTGGAAACCCACGCCGGTCTACGACCGGGTTCGCCCGACAACGCCCCGTTGCTGGGACCCGTGGGCGGCGCCGAGGGCTTGGTGGTGGCGAGCGGCCACTATCGAAACGGGATCCTGCTCGCACCCGTGACAGCCGATCTCGTCGCGGACTTCCTCGTGAGCACACGCGTGCCCGATCAGATGTTGCCGTTCTCACCGGACAGGTTCAGGGTCGGGGCCGGGAGATGAGAGAGTGATCGTCAGCGTGAACGGTGATGCCACCGAGGTCGACAGCGGTACGACGGTGGCTCAAGTCGTGGCCAGCCTGAACCGGCAAGGCTCGGGGATAGCCGTGGCCGTCAACGAGGAGGTGCTGCCGCGGAGCCGATGGGGTCAGAGCGTGCTGTGCGAAGGTGACCGCTTGGAGGTCCTTACGGCAGCACAAGGCGGTTGCTGACATGACAAGGCGGTTGCTGACATGACTCAGCCCGCAGACGACCGCCTGACGATCGCGGGGGAGGCGGTTGGCTCCCGGCTCATCATCGGGACCGGCGGTGCGTCGAGCCTGGCGAGCATCCGTGACGCCGTCGTGTCGTCGGGAAGCGAGCTGGCGACGGTCGCGATGCGCAGAGTCGACTCGGCCACCAAGGGATCGCTGTTGGAGCTCCTCCGAGCGCTCGGGGTCAGGTTGCTACCGAACACGGCCGGCTGCTACACGGCTCGGGAGGCGGTGCTCACGGCTCATCTGGCTCGAGAGGCCCTCGGAACCGACTGGGTCAAGCTGGAGGTGATCGGGGACGAGCACACCCTGCTGCCGGACGCCGTCGAGCTGCTCGAAGGCGCGGAGTCCCTGGTGGGCGAGGGCTTCGCCGTGCTCGCCTACACCAACGACGACCCCGTTCTCGCAAGGCGCTTGGAGCAGGCCGGCTGCGCGGCGGTGATGCCGCTCGGATCACCCATCGGCAGTGGTCTGGGTATCCGCAACCCCGACAACATCGCCATCGTGGCCGAGGAGCTGTCGGTCCCGGTGATCCTGGACGCCGGCGTGGGCACGGCGTCCGACGCGGCCCTCGCCATGGAGCTGGGTTGTGACGCCGTCATGGTGGCATCCGCGATCACCCGCGCCCGGTCGCCCGCCACCATGGCCGCGGCCATGGCTCACGCAGTGACGGCGGGCCGCATGGCCAGCCTGTCCGGGCGGATACCCCGGCGGCGCCATCCGCGGGCCTCCAGCCCCGACGACGGAATGCCCGACCTCTCGATGCAGGCACCTTGACCGACTCGGCGTCGACGGGTCCTTCGGGCGGTGATCACCGGGTCGCCGGACCCAGCCGGATATGGGGCCCCACCGTGGCCTTGACCGTGGCCGGGTCGGACTCGGGAGCGGGGGCGGGGATCCAGGCCGACTTGAAGACGTTCTCGGCTCTCGGCGTGTTCGGCACGACGGCGCTCACCGCCGTGACCGCGCAAAGCACGGTCGGCGTTGACGAGGTGATGCCGGTTCCGACCGAGCTCGTCGCGGCCCAGATCGACTCGGTCCTCTCGGACCTCGACGTCGAAGCGGTCAAGACCGGAATGCTCGCGACCTCCACAACCGTGGAGGAGGTGGCCGGACGCGCCGCCGACGGGACGCTGCCCCGCCTGGTCGTCGACCCGGTCCTGGTGTCCTCGACCGGCGATCGTCTCTTGGACCGCGACGCCGAGGCCTCTTACATCGCCCGGCTCCTCCCGCACGCCATGGTGGCCACACCCAACCTTCGAGAGGCAGCCCTCCTCGCGGGTATGAGCATCAGCGACGTCGACGAAATGAGGGAGGCGGCGGCTCGCATCCGCCTTCTCGGTCCGAGGTACGTCGTAGTGAAGGGAGGGCACTTGGCCGGCGGCGGAAGCCCCGATGTGATCTTCGACGGCAGCGAGCATGTACTCCTTCAGGCGAAGCGGGTCGACTCGCGGAATCTTCACGGCACCGGCTGCACGCTGTCAGCGGCCATTGCCGCACGCCTGGCCCTCGGTGACGATCCGTTGGCCGCGATCAGCTGTGCCAAGGCATACGTGACCAGGGCCATAGCCGGTGCGGCCACGTGGAGACTGGGGAGGGGCAACGGCCCGGTCGACCACATGGGCTGGGCAACGGCAGGGGGAGACCAGCATGCCCCCAGCCACTTCCCCTAGGTCCGCCCGGCCGCCTTCGACCTTCGTGCTCCTTCCAGACAGAGGTCCTTCTGTCAGCGGCCCTAACAGTAGTGTCTCCCCAGCACTCGGCTCTCCTGCGCACAAGGCGGCGGAACCTCACCGGACACTCGGGATCGGCCAACGTGAACGAACCGCAATGGCTATGGGCGGTGGTGATCGTCCTCCTGCTCGCCCTCGTCGCGATCGACACCTTCGTGTTGGGTCGCGGCTCACGAGAGACCGCGACACGAGAGGCCGCGCTCGTGAGCCTTGCTTGGGTCGCAGTGGCGGTCGCGTTCGGGATAGGCGTGCTGGTGATTGCCGGCGGCGGCCGGGCCGAGGAGTACTTCTCCGCCTACTTCCTGGAAAAGGGACTGGCGTTGGACAACGTCTTCGTCTTCGCTCTGATCTTCTCCTTCTTCGCTGTCCCCCCCGAGTACCAGCACAAGGTTCTGTTCGACATGTGGGGCCTGGTGGGGACCCTGGTCTCACGGGTTGCGCTGATAATCGGCGGGATCCTTCTACTCGAGAACTTCCGTTGGGCCGTGTACCTTCTCGGGACGGCGATCCTGGCCGTAGCCGCTCACATGGCGCTGCAGCGCAGCCCCGTCGTCCATCCTGATCGGAACCCTGTCCTGCGCGTCGTCAGGCGCTTCCTACCGATGACCGACCACTTCGAAGGGGACGCTTTCTTCGTGCGCAAGCGAGGGCATCTCCGGGGCACTCCCCTGCTCGCAGCGCTGTTGGCGCTGGAGGCAGCCGAGGTGGCCTTCGCCTTCGAATCGATCCCGGCGGTCCTCGGTGTCACGGACGCTGCCTTCCTCGTCTTCACGTCCAACGCATTCGCGCTCCTCGGCCTTCGAGCCATGTACCTGTTGTTCGCCGGCCTGGTCAAGCGTTACGAGTACCTCCGCGTGGGGCTATCGATCATCGTTGTGCTCATCGGAGTGAGGCTCCTCCTGTCAGATGTCGTCCACCCGCCCCCCTGGTCCGCCCTCGTCGCCATCATCGCCGTGTTGGGCACCACCGTGGTGGTGACCGTCCTGGGCGGCGACCGAAGGCGAACGAGTGGGCCGGCGTCCACGATTTCCTCTGGAGCTGGTGAACACGCGCCGGGTCCCACCTGACAGAGTGTTGGAGTGAGCCTGCAGCTGCGCAACGCCAGGGTGGGGGATGTTCGCGAGCTCGCCGCCATGTTGGCGCGAGCCTTCCAGGACGACCCCGTCTCCATCTTCAGCTTTCCGGATCCGGCCAAGCGGGCAAAAGCGCTCCCACGCTTCTTCGAGATCGAGCTTCGCCACGAGTACATGGGAGACGGCGAGATCTACGTGCCCGAAGACCTCGCTGGTGCTGCTCTGTGGGCGCCTCCCGGCAAGCCGCGCCCCGGGCTGCGCGCTCTGGTTCACCTGATGCCCCTCGTCCCTGCAATCGGCGCGCGCCTTCCCAGAATGCTGCGGCTGGTTCAAGCGACAGAGTCACGTCACCCGAAGGAACCTCACTTCTACCTTGGTGTCCTGGGCACGGAGCCGTCCCGCCAGCACAGGGGCGTGGGGTCGGCCCTGCTGAAGCCAGTCCTGGAGAGATGTGACGGAGAGGGCATTCCCGCCTACCTCGAGTCCTCCAAGGAGAGCAACGTTCCGTTCTATGCACGCCACGGCTTCGAGGTCACCGAGGAGCTCCACACCCCGGGAGGTGGCCCGAGTCTCTGGCTGATGTGGAGGACACCCCGCGCCTGAGCGACAGGAGGCCGGTCAGGAACGCCGTTCAGCCGCCGAACATCACCACGGACCTGAGCACCTCGCCCTTCTCCATCCGGTGGAAAGCCTCCTCGACCTGATCCAAGCCGATCGTCTCGGAGACGAAGCCGTCGAGGTCCAGCCTTCCCTCGAGGTAGAGGTCGATCAGCACCGGGAAGTCGCGCGACGGCAGACAGTCCCCGTACCACGAGGACTTGAGAGCCCCTCCGCGACCGAAGAGCTCGATGAGGGGCAGCTCGACGGTCATGCACGGGTCGGGGACGCCTACCTGCACGAGCGTGCCGGCGAGATCCCTGGCTAAGAACCCCTGCTTGTAAGTCTGCGGAGATCCCACAGCCTCGATCACGACATCGGCGCCATGGCCGCCGGTGAGTGCTCGAACGGCGTCGATGGGGTCCTCACGGGAGGAGTCAACGGTGTCGGTCGCTCCGAAACGTTCCGCCCACTCGAGCTTTCGGGGATCCACGTCGACGCCGATCACCTTCCGCGCACCCACCAGCGCCGACGCCGAGATTGCGGCGTTCCCCACGCCGCCACACCCGATTACCGCCACGGTGTCGCCACTGGAGACCCTCCCCGTGTTGACCGCGGCTCCGAACCCCGCCATGACCCCACAACCGATCAACCCTGCAGCCTCCGGTCGGGCGCGTGGATCGACGGGAACCGCCTGTCCCGCGGCAACCAGGGTCAGCTCCGAGAAGGCGCCGATCCCGAGGGCGGCGGTCAACGCGGTCCCGTCGGCCAACAGCATGGGCTGGACAGCGTTCATGCTGTCGAAGCAATACCAGGGCCTGCCTCGACGGCAGGAGCGGCAAACACCGCAGGGCGCTCTCCAGGCGATCACGACGTAGTCACCCGGCGCCACATTCGACACCCCCGCCCCCACCGCCTCGACGGTCCCGGCGGCCTCGTGGCCCAGGAGGAAGGGGAAGTCGTCCGAGATGGCGCCTTCCCGATAGTGGAGGTCCGTGTGGCACACCCCGCACGCCTTGACCCGAACAAGAGCCTCGCCGGGGCCGGGGTCGGGGACCGTCACCTCTTCGACGGTCACCCTTGCCCCTCTGGAACCAGCCACCACTCCCAGAACCCGGTTGGCCAAATCGTGTCCCCTTTTGGCGCCCTGGCTACCTGACGGCCCGCCCTTGGCGCGACTCTAGGCTCGCCGCCGGCACTCTCCCGCCAAGGTCGTGACCATCACCTTCCGCGCAGCCCGAGCACGTGCCGAAGATCTCGACCGTGTGTTCTACGTCATGGAAGCCGGACGCCGCGGCCACCCGTCCCGCCCAGGTCTCCACCTCGGGTCCCTCCACCTCCACCGTGTGACCGCAAAGTCGACAGACCAGGTGATGGTGGTGGGAGTCGGTCAGACAGCGGCGGTACAGGGACTCCCCGAGGTCCGACCGCAAGACGTCGACGTCGCCGGAGTCGGCCAGGCCCTTCAGCTGCTGGTACACGGTTGTGAGGCCGACGCGCTCACCCCGCCTTCTCAGCTCCGCGTAAAGGTCCTGGGCGCTCTGAAAGCCCGCGGCATCGTCGAGGACGGCACTGAGGGCCCGCTTCTGCCTGGTCGAACGAGTCTCAGCGTTGCCGTCGCCCACGGGTCACTCCCTTCTCCCATGCGGCATACCACGTCCGCGGCACACCGTACTACTTGCACTTGCATCGGGAACCGTTGCAGCCTAGGTTACTCAAAACCATTTCGGATACGACCGAGGAGCGCACTTGACCGTCGGACAGGGACAGAGCACTCCCCCCGGACGACACGCTCGCCTCGTGACCGTCGGGCGAAGGCTCGCCGTGGCCGCTGCGGCCGCTGTCGCCCTTCCTTCGTGCACCGCGTCGTCGGCCAACCAGCCCGGAGCCGGCTCGAGGATGGTCCAGGTTGTCGCCGCCGAGAACTTCTGGGGAAGCATCGCCGCTCAGCTCGGAGGGTCACGCGTGCAGGTGCGAAGCGTCGTGACGGACCCAAACGCCGATCCCCATGAGTACGAGAGCAGTACGGGTGACGCTCGGGCCTTCGCTGAAGCCGACTACGTGATCTTGAACGGGGCCGGTTACGACGACTGGGGCGAGAAGCTGCTCTCCGCAAATCCCTCGGGCCGACGAAGGCTGCTCACGGTGGCCACCCTCTTGCACAAGCGCGAGGGCGACAACCCTCACTTCTGGTACAGCCCTGTCTACGTGGAGGCTGTCGCGGATCGGATAAGCGCCGACCTCGGCAAAATCGATCCTGCTGAGACGAGCTACTTCCGCGCTCAGCGTTCGAAGTTCGAGGCAGCGCTAGGTCCATATCATCAGAAGATCAACGCGATAGCAGCATATTTTGGACGAAAGCCTGTCTCCTCGACCGAGTCGATCTTCGTCTACATGTCCAGCGCCCTGAAGCTCGACTTGGTAAGCCCCGTACCGTTCATGAAAGCGGTGGCCGAAGGCAATGATCCTCCGGCGTCCGCAGTGGCGGCATTCCAGTCACAGCTGTCCACCAGACAGGTGGCGCTGCTCGTCTACAACTCCCAAACCGTCACCGCGGTCACTACGAACATCAAGCAGATCGCCGCTACCCACGGGATACCGGTTGTGGGTATCAGCGAGACACTCCAGCCGCCGGGTACGACGTTCCAAGCCTGGCAGACAGCGCAGCTCTCCAAGATCGCGTCCGCTCTCGAGCAAGCCTCCGGCCGGTAGCTGATGGGAGAGCGCATGGCAGCAGACGAGCCGGGGGGTGGGGTCGAAGCAGGTCCCCTCACCGCGCCGGACACTCGCCGACGCCCGGCAGCCCCCCGTAGAAGGTTGCCGACGGGCGAACACCCGATCTCGATCGAGGCGGTGGGCCTCGCCGCTCGCTACCGGGGCTTGCCCGTCTGGTCCGACGCCAGCTTCGCGATCGGAGCGGGTGAGTTCGTTGCGATCCTCGGACCTAACGGAGCCGGAAAATCGACTCTCTTCCGGGTGCTCCTGGGCCTCATGGCTCCGGCCGCCGGCCGGCTCTCCGTGCTCGGCCATCCACCCCGGCGGGGCAATCCCCGAATCGGCTACGTACCCCAGCGAAGGACCCTCGATCCCGGCCTGCGCATCAGGGGAACGAGCTTCGTGGGGTTGGGGCTCGACGGTCACAGGTGGGGGGTCCCGGCGCCGGGACACAGGCGTTCGGACAAGTACGGCCGTGTCCACGCGGCACTCATGGCCGTCGGCGCCCACGATTACGCGGGCCGCCCCATCGGTCAGCTCTCGGGGGGCGAGCAGCAACGACTCGTGCTTGCTCAAGCCTTGGTCAGCGATCCCGCGCTGCTTCTGCTGGACGAGCCTCTCGCCAGCCTCGATCTCCGTCACCAAGCGTCGATGACCGAGCTAGTCGCCAGCCTTGTCTGCGATCGCGGTCTGACAGCCGCCCTGATCACCCATGACATCAACCCGCTTCTGCCGTTCGTCGACCGAGTGGTCTACGTGGCGAACAGGCGCATGGCGGTGGGAAAGGTCGCCGACGTCATCAACCCGGAGACCCTGAGCCGCTTGTACGGGTCTCCGATCGAGGTGCTCACGGACAGCCGGGGCCGCCTGCTGACGGTAGGACCGGAGAGTGCCATCGGGCCAGCCGGGATCGGCGGCCATTGGGGAGACTGCCAGTGACGTTCGAGGGGACCTTCGAGAATGGGCTCACGGCGATCGGCAGCCCCTCGGCGAGTTGGAACCCAATCACCGACCTGAGCCAGGTCTTCCACTACGCGTTCATGCAGCACGCATTCGAGGCAGGGACGGTCGTGGCCGTAGTGGCGGGCATGATCGGTTACTTCGTCGTCCTGCGCCAGTCCTCTTTTGCCGGCCATGCTCTCTCTCACATCGGCTTCGCCGGTGCAGCAGGCGCGGTCGTGGTAGGTGTGAGCCCGGTTCTGGGCCTGCTGGGTTTCACGGTCGTGGCAGCCATAGGGATCGGGCTGTTGGGGGCTCGGCTGCGAGGTCGAGATGTAACCATCGGCATAGTCATGGCGTGGACCCTGGGCCTTGGCGTTCTGTTCCTGTCCCTGTACAGCGGCTATGCCACCCAGGCCTATGCGATCTTGTTCGGCGAGATCCTCGGTATCAGCGTGCGGGACGTCGCGGTCACGGTGGTGGCCGGAGCAGTCAGCCTGGTGGCGCTCGCGGTCCTCTACCGACCCCTCTTGTTCGCCTCGGTGGACGAGGAAGTCGCTCAGGCTCGGGGCTTGCCGGTGCGAGGGCTCTCGGTCGTCTTCTTGGTCGTCTTGGCCATCGCCGTCTCCGAAGCCGTCCAGGTGGTCGGGGTTCTGTTGATCTTCGCCCTCCTCGTGACCCCTGCCGCCATTGCCGAGCGGCTCACCACCACGCCGGGCAGGGGGCTGCTGGTCTCGGCCGCGCTATCGCTCGCCTTCACGTGGGGGGGACTGTTCATCTCCTACTACGTCGCCTACCCGGTCAGCTTCTTCATCACCAGCCTCGCCTTCGGAAGCTACCTGGCCACCCGGGCCACCCAGGCGCTGACGACCCGAACGGGAGCATCTCTCGAGGACGACACGCGCATGAACGCGGGCGCCTGAGGGTCGCCACGCGGGCAGGGTCGCTGCGCGGGCAGGTCGTTGCACGGCAGGTCGCTAGCCACACTCGTTCCTTCGCCATCTCACCCCGCCGTGCCGGGCTCGCCCGTCAGGGCCTATGTTCTTGGGACGAACAAGGTGACCTGCGAGGAAGATGCGCATAAGTGCTGGTAGCTGACGCGGACTCCCCCTCTCCCGCAGTACACCTGCACACCCTCCTGACCGGTTGGCAGCTAGGTGACGCCTTCGCGGTCATCGCTCTGGCCGTCCAGGTCCTGGCTCTCCTCTGGTACCTGGCGGCGATCCGCCGGCTCTCGCGCAGGGGGCGCCGATGGCCCCGCCTGCGAGCTGTCGCGTTCATATCGGGCATCCTGTCCCTCACGATCGTGCTGGTCTCGGGGCTGTCCAGCTATGACGACTCGGTGTTCGTCGTCCACGTCATCCAGCATGTGGTGATCATGATGGTGGCGCCGCCGCTGCTCTCACTCGGGGCTCCGGTCACGCTGGCCATGCAGGCTGCCAACAGACCGACCCAGAGCCGCATCGTCCACGTCGTCCGAAACCCGGTGCTGCGGCTCCTGACGGTGCCTCTGATCGCCGCCGTCCTCTACTACGGCGCCATGTACGTAGCGTTGCTCACCTCCTTCTACCCGTACTCGATACGACACGACGTCGCTCACAACCTGGAGCACTTGGTGATGTTCGGCCTGGGATGCCTCTTCTGGTGGCCCATGATCGCTGTCGACCAACTTCCTCACCGTCCGGCTTTCCCGTCGCGGATCCTCGCGATGTTCGCTGGAATGCCTTTCGAGGTCTTCCTGGGGGTGGCCCTGATGAACTTCAGCCATCC
Organism: uncultured Actinomycetes bacterium; assembly: GCA_963736925.1. Lineage (GTDB taxonomy): Bacteria > Actinomycetota > Acidimicrobiia > Acidimicrobiales > CAVTQP01 > CAVTQP01. Next base: position 1,320,158 of record CAVTQP010000003.1, on the reverse strand, counting down.
GATCGCACCTGAGCACTCCTTGTCCGATACACGGGCGGGAGGAGCGGTGTTCTGGGGCGCCAGCATGCTTATCACCTTTGCTGCTGCCTTGGTGATGGTTGCACAGTGGATGAAGCAGGAAGAGAGGAGGGCCGCCAGGCAGGACCGCCAGGTCGATGTCGGCGAGGCTCGACGTGTCGACGCGTGGGAGGCGGCTCGCGCTGCGAAGATCGCCTCGTCCAGACGGTACCCCGTATCACCCAATGCGGGAGCCGACAAGAGGACGTGAAGCCTCACCACCGGCTCATGATCGGGAGGGCTCCTGGAAGACCACAGGGCATTCGCCGGGGCTGGGCGATCCTCGCACCCGTCCTAGCTATCCTCCTGGCCTCCTGCGGAGGAGCTTCGCGAGCGGCGCCAGCGGCTCCCTCGTCGTCGTTCGGCATAGTCCAAGACCGGCCGGTCCCAGCCGTGCCGTTGATGGATCAAGAGGGCCGGGCTAGGAGCCTCGCCGCCTTTCGCGGCAAGGTCGTCGTCATGGCTCCCTTCCTCTCGCTTTGCCAGGAGGAGTGCCCGCTGACCACCGGTGCGTTCATCTCGATGCAGCGTGACGTCCGGCAAGCAGGCCTCGGCAAGCAGGTGGTCTTCATGGGGGTGAGCGTCGATCCGGACCGCGACTCGCCCGCACGGCTGTCCGCCTATTCACGACAGTTCGGTGCCGACTGGCCCCTGCTGACCGGTGGCGACGCCAGCATCCAGCGGCTGTGGCGGTTCTTCGGCATCTACTACCAAAAGGTGCCGGAGGGACAGCCACCCGGAATTGACTGGTGGACCCATCAAGCCCTCACCTACGACGTGGACCATTCGGACGGCTTCATCCTGCTCGACACCCGAGGCCACGAGCGCTTCATAACCACGACCCCTCCCGACCTCTATGGGAAGCTGAATCCTTCCCTCAGGCCTTTGCTGGACAACCAGGGTGTCCAGAACCTTCAACACCAACCGGGCCCTTCGTGGACCGTCCCCCAAGCTCTTGGGGCGATCGGGTGGCTCACCGGTCGTGACATCCCTCGGGTCACCGGCTGAACGGCGCAATGTCGGTTTCGGATCAGCCAGGCGCGGGTAATACTGATATCAACACATCATGAGGTGATGTGAAAGGTCCCGGGGTTCCCGCCACCCCGGGACCAATCTTTTGATCCTGTCCCATTCCTCGCAAGGCGCAGATTTCGCAAGTTCCCTCCCCTGTGGCGCGATCATTGCCCTATGGACAACGAGACCGGTGCAAATGAGACGCAGCTACATGAGGCGGTGGCCTTCCTGGCCGAGAGTGTCGGGCAAATCGCGATAGCGGTTGGAATGCTGTCGTCCAAGCTCCGTACGGTCGCTGGTTCGGGATTGACGGAGGGCATGCACCAGCGGCTACACGACATCGACAACACCTGCGCCGAGTACCAGCGCCGCCTGGCGATAGACGACTAGCACCCGAGTCTCGGGCCACAGGGCTTTGCCCCCAGATCCTCCCCTTGCCTGGTCTGCGCGCGGACATAGTCGGGCCCCGTTCCCCTAGTCTTGGACGCGGTTCTCCAAGCGGCTACAGATAAGGGGACGGTCGCCGGATGCCCGGCGGGCACAAGCAACAGCGCATTCAGATCAGCCCCGTCCAGGTGCTCGCAAGCGCCCTCGCGTCGCTGTCGGGTGCCGTCGTCGCGTCGTTCTTCGGTGTAGCCGGGACGATCATCGGCGCGGCGGTGGTCAGCATGGTCGCCACCATTGCAGCTGCTCTGTATGCCTACTCCCTTCGTTCGACCCATTTCTGGGTTCGAAGGCAGCTCGACCCCACACGCAAAGAGGAGCGCTACACGCCTCGGCACTCGGCGAGCAAGGGTCCGGCCAACGGAAAGGGGACATCCGCTCCGACCCTCAAGCTCAGCCTTCCGGAGGCACTGAGACGCCTTCCGCCGCGACGGGTGGCCGTGGCAGCCGTGATCGCCTTCGTCGCGGCCATCGGCAGCGTGACCCTCATCGAGCTCGGCGCGAATGCCCCGGTGTCGTCCCTGATCGGAGGTGGCCCCTCGGGGGGAACTTCTGTCGGGAGCGTGTTCGGCGGCGGGTCATCGTCGAACGACCACTCGTCCCCCAACGTGCCCGCCACCTCGACCACGCTGCCGGCCGAACAGAGTCCCGCGACCACCGGCACGACAAGCCCTCCTCCCAGCGCCACAACATCGACGACCGGTCCGTCCACCTCGACCACGAGGCCTTCCACCTCGACCTCTACCACGGTCGCGGGAACGAACTCGAGGAGTGCGCCAGGGTCCGCCGCCACGACCCCGTCGCAGTAGCAAGCACCGAGTGGGGGATACGGCGATCGGTAGCCTTCCTCGAATGACCACATCGCGCCTCGAGACCTTCAGCGACGGCGTGTTCGCCATCGCAGCGACTCTTTTGATTCTCGACATCCAGGCCAGCGGTTCGCCGCTCTCGCACCAGCTCCTCCGGATCTGGCCGAGTTACGCCGCTTACGCGGTCAGCTTCATAACCATCGGGATCATGTGGATCAACCACCACACGGTGTTCTCTCAGATCGATCGCGTGGACCGCACCTTCTTGCTGATCAACGTGATCTTCCTCATGCTGATCGCCTTCGTGCCCTTCCCGACCAGGCTCGTGGCCGCCCATCTGCGCACCGAGGGCACCCAAGCCGCGGCGCTCGCTTACGGGTTCACGCTTACGGCAACGGCGATCCTTTACAACGCCCTGTGGTTCTACGCCTCGATCGGGCGTCGCCTGCTGAGGGAGGATGCTGACCCTCGCGTCGTATCGGGAATCTCGAGAAGCTATCTACCCGGACCATTCATCTATCTGGCCTCGACGCTCATCGGGTTGGGCAGCTCCATCGCCAGCGTGTGCCTCTACGCGGGAATTGCCGCCTTCTATATCCTCGAGAGCTCTCTCTTCGGACGAGCCCAAGCTGAATCAACCACCTGACGGGCGCGGTTGTGCACCGAGCGTGAACTACCCACCCGCCTAAGCGACGCCTAAACAACCTAAACAACATTGAGAGACAACGGGCGGGCCGAGTGCACAGCAATCTGGCTCCGGCGGGGATAGCGTTGGTCGTTCACTGGGGATCGATGTGGGGGGAGTCGAGATGTTGCTGTGGCTAGTGGTGATGGTCACCGTCTCCCTCCTTTGGATCGGTGGGATGGTCACGATCGGCATAGGGATCTGGGGTCCCCGACGGTTGATCATCAAGGAAGCGGACCTCGACGGCATTCACCCGGAATCGACCCCCGATGAGTCCACCACCGACCTGCCTCCAGTCGCGTCGGAGTCACTCAACGTGGTGTCAAAGGAGTCGCACGCGCCCCAAACCCTCGAGGCCCCGCTGGCGCCTCACGTCGTCGACGCCCTAGTTGGGCCCCCCGTTGTCGATAAATCCATCGGGCTCCCGGCTCCCGAGTTTCCCGTCTCGCTCCCTGCTCCCGAGGTCAGGAACGAGATACGTGACGCGGTGATCGCCAGGATGGGATTCGGCCAGGATCCTCGCCCCGAGGAAGCCGGACCTGCGCCGGTGATATACGGCCTCGCCTCGCACCCTGCGCATCGTGATCCCGTGCCAGCCGCTGCCAGCATCTCGTCGCCAGAGCCGGAGCTGGTCGCCGAGCGCCCGGCCGACCGGCTTGCTCTCCCGGACGCGGCCACCCTGGCCGACCGCGTCCAGCCCTCCCCCTCGAGCGTCCGTCCCATCCCCGATGCTGTTCGAGCCGGGCATGGCAAGAGGCGCTCCCCGCTCCTCGTCCTGGGAGGGGCCCTCACCAGCTCCGCCGTCGCCGCCTCGCTCATGCTGGTATTCCTCGGTGGCAACCTCGCAGTGCCGCCCGGTTCTCCGCACATCGGGACCGGAATCGCCGGCCCCGACGGCGCCGGCTCCGGCGCCGGCGCAGCCGCAGGCCCGTTTGGATCGACCAGTCAGGCGTTTCACTCTTCGAAGGGCCGGGGCTCTTCTCACGGATCGCCTGGCGCCAACCAGGGTGGAAGTGGGCCTTCGGCGACGCAGCCGGGAGCCGCTTTGCCGCTGACATTGCCCGGAGCTGCGACAGGAGCTGTGGGCTCGGGAGGCGCCGGCGCCGCAAGCACACCGATCATCTCCCTTGGAAGCTTTGGGGGAGGGTCCCCGTCGACGACGGGGAGTGGCTCTGGTGGTCCCGCGCCGTCGAGCCCCCAGGCGCCCAACAATCGTCCGGGTTCGGCCGCGTCGCCGGGATCTGGAACGACGCCTCCTCCCGCGTCGACCACTCCGGTCTCGAGCGCTCCATCCACTCCGACTCCCACTCCGACTCCCGTTTCGCCGCCGACGGTTCCTCCGACGACCGTTCCGCCGGTGACGACCCCCCCGGTGACCGCTCCACCGGTGAGCACTCCCTCACTCACGGTACCGTCAGTGAGCCTTCCTTAGGCGCTGCAAAGGCACCCTCAGGTCTTCCACCCATCGCCCCGAGACAGAGCCCTGTAAAGGCTTCTAGTATTCGGCCTCGACAAGACGGCCCCTCTGTGTTGGCAGGGACCTGTCTCGAGGGATTCGCCATCCGACCGAGGTCGGATTGCTTGCAGGGTGGAGATTCGGGGTGGGACGGTCAGGCGCTCACGCAAGAGGTGCCCATACAAGTGGCTCCAGCGCAAGAGGCGCTCACGCAAGACGCGTTCACAAGAACGTCCGGCATGCCAAGCGGGAGAGATCGCGACCGCCTTCGGGGCGCGCAGTACGCAGTTGGCGCGGCCCTGGCCTTGGAGTCGGTCTCGTAGCCCTGATGGCTGCTGGCGTTGTCCTGGTCGCCCGCTCGTCAATTTCCTCTGCGTCACCCCCGCCCGCACCCAAGCCACCGCGAGTGATCTCGCTGTCGCCTGCTCCAGGGGCCACTGATGCCGACGCGAACGACCCGATCGCGATTCATTTCTCAGAGCCACTCAACAAGGACACCCCTCTTCCGACAATCTCCCCGCCCGTGCCGGGCTCATGGTCGTTGCAGGACCACGCCACAACCCTGGTCTTCATCCCGCGTGAAGACTTCACTCCTTCGGCCACGGTGTCCTTGACCGTGCCCGCTGGCTCCGCCGGCATCCGCTCGGTGGAGAAGACCACCATGGCGACCACGGTGTCGGACTCCTGGACCATCCAGCCCGGTTCCACGCTCCGGCTCCAACAGCTTCTCGCAGAGCTGAACTACCTCCCGGTGAGCTTCACGCCCAACAGACAAGCCCCTTCGGCTCCGGCGGGGCTCACCCCAGAGCTCGGGAGCTTCGCCTGGCGTTTCCCACACCTGCCGCCCCAACTCCAGGCACTGTGGCAGCCAGGCGTCGACAACGTCGTCACTAGCGGCGCGCTCATGTCCTTCGAGTCCGGTCACGGCTTAGCGTCAGACGGTCGGCTCACTCCCGACGTCTGGTTAACGCTCCTAAGCGCTGCCACCGCCCACCAAATGGATCCGAACCCGTACAGCTACGCGTTGGTGACCCAGACCTCTCGGCCACAGACCTTGACCGTGTTCCAAAACGGAGACCTCTCCTACTCCACACCCGCCAACACCGGGATCTCTGATTCACCGACTCCCGACGGCACCTGGCCCGTCTACGAGCGGTTCCGGGTTACCACCATGTCGGGGACGAACCCGGACGGCAGCTACTACTCAGATCCCGGAATACCTTGGGTCAGCTACTTCCACGGAGGTGACGCCATACATGGCTTCGACAGGGGGAGCTACGGGTCTCCACAGAGCCTCGGCTGTGTGGAGCTGCCCTACCAGGCCGCCGCCGCGATTTGGCCCATGACCCCGCTAGGAACTTTGGTGACGGTCTCCTGATTCACCGGTGCGGCGTGCACCCTTCAAAGCCACAGCCGGGTCGCATCGAAGGCTCCTGCCGGGGGTCCGGTCTCATCCGTGAGGTCGTCAAGGGCACTGAGCCCTTTGAACTGCCCGTTGCCACCCATGCCCGCCGTTCCCCAGTCGTTCGCCCCGTTTGGAACAACTGGACGACGAATGATGCCCCTTACCTTGTCGCCGTCGACGAGGGTCCGGGGCGATCCGGGAAGTCCCGGCGGCTGGCTGGGCACTCTGGCCGAGCTCGGCTTCTGTCCTGGGGCTGGTCGAGTAGGCGATTGCTTGAGCTGCTCGATCCCTGCAAAACGGGGGCCCTCCTGGGCGAAGTTTGCCGTCACCTCGACTATCGGCCGCCGTGGGGATTGCCCTTGAGTCGGTGGACTACCGGCCGTGATCGCACACAGTGCCCGGTCCTCTGGGGATATCGCACCCAAAGTGGCTAAAATGGCCACTGTAGGTGCCATCGAGGGCAGCACGCGGCTGTCTTGGGGGTTGATGGGGGATGAGGTGTCGCTGCACCACACACCGGCCGTCGATCCCACGCATTCTACCGAGCCTCGTTGCCGTCGCCTTGGGGATCCTGGGCAGCCTCGCCGCTTGGACCGGCGCCGGCACTCCCGCGTCAGCCACCCCCCTCGCCACTCCGACGATCACCTTCGGTCCGACCGGCGTCACCGCCACGCTTACACCGGGCTGGGGGGACGCGACGCTCTATCTGTTCCTGGTGCCATCCAAGGCGACAGCCGGCAAGATCTCGGGCAGCTCGGGGACGCTCAGCGTCGCCTACCCCCGGGGGTACTGCGGGCTAGCCCAAGCCGACCTGCCGACCCCGGGCCACGGCTGGGGGCCCGGGGTGGTTGCCACCATCGGCTGCGGACATGCCCCCGTGGTGGTCACGCCTTCCAAGGCGGCCACCCCCGGCGGAACGGGCAACGGGGGTTCTCCGACGGGAACGGGAGGCGGCCCCACCCTGCCCTTCACGGGCTTGAACATCTGGCCGATGGTGTCGACAGGTCTCGGCCTCATCGCAGCCGGCGCGGGATGCCTGGTGTGGCCCGACCGCACACGACGTCGGGACCTCGTCGAGTGGCTGCTCGGCGACCGATGAGCTCCTGGACATAAAGACAGGAGACACCCTGACCGAGGACCGAATGGTGGACCCGGCCGGCTGGGGAGGAACCACGGACCGACCAGGCCCACCCCCCAACGGTCAGCCAGGCCGAGGGCTAGGGCGCCTCGGCCGGCCGATGGGGTCTCACCTTAGGGGCGGTGGCTACTCCGTGGTGCACGTCTGCAGCTCGGCGGTGCACGTCTGCAGCTCGGCGGTGCACGTGCGCAGCTCGGCGAACGCACCGGCCTCGCGCGTCGGCGGCAGCTTCCGATCGCTCGGCCAACGCGTCGGCGCACGCTGCGCAAGCAACGGAGAGACCAATTCAGGGGGTCGGAATCAGCCGCGCGACTGGCAGCAAGGGCGCGCGTGTCCGGAGAATCGAGGCGCCCTCGACGTCGTCCCGGAAGTGAGAGAGATCTTCCAAAGACCGGGTGCCGACGCGCCAGACTGAGGAACCATGGGTGCCTGCTTGCGGCTCGACCGAGGCGCTCGCCCGCCTTGCATTGTGTCGGAGACTCGAGGCCCGGCGGGTGCCCTTCGAAGACGAGATCGCACTGGGATCCGATCCGTACACGCTCACAACCACCATCAACCGGTCGAGCAAAAACTTCCAAGCGACCCTCGAAATGCTGAAGGGTTGGATCCGGGAATCGTTCACTCAACGTGAGTGAGCGGACGATGAGACTCGCGCTCTTCGGCCCGGAGCCACTACGGTCGGAGGCGATGACGAGTGAGGTTTCGCAGTGAGTCCCCGAACCCCACGTTCGGGTCCTCGCGATATTTGCCTGCCCATTAACGGCATTTTGGAGGGCACGTCTGATGTGCTTTCTTTTCACGGCCGAGCGGGTTCCACCGAGGAGTTCGATCCTCGGCATGCGTCTGATCCCTTGACGGACCAATGGAAGGAGCGGGAATGTCTCAGCTGCTGAGGGTGCAGTGCTTCACCGTGTCGTTAGACGGGTTCGGCGCCGGTGACGGCCAGAGCCTGGACCACCCCTTCGGACACGCCAACCCCGCAGACCTGTTCTCGTGGGCCGGCGCCACCGCAAGCTGGGTGAACCGCACTGACCCCGGCGGCAGCCGAGGACTCGACGACTACTTCACCCGCGACATGACACGCAACATCGGTGCCGAGATCATGGGTCGCAACAAATTCGGTCCCCAGCGCGGCCTGTGGGAGAATCATGAGTGGAAGGGCTGGTGGGGCGACACCCCACCGTTCCACACCCCCGTGTTCGTGCTCACCCATCACGACCGCCCGTCGTTCACGTTGTCCGACACCACCTTCCAGTTCCTCAACGCAACACCCGCCGAAGCCCTGCTGCTAGCGAAGCAGGCCGCAAGTGGCAAGGACGTGCGCCTCGGTGGCAACCGTCCGCGAGTTCCTCGACGCCGACCTCGTTGACACGATGCACATCGCCGTCGCGCCAATCGAGCTCGGCCGCGGTGAACGCCTCTGGAAGTCCCACAGCCCGCTGCTCGACCGCTTCCATCTCGACTCCGTGCCCAGCCCCAGCGGAGTGACCCACCTACTGTTTTGGCACCGGTGATCACCAGGCAGCATCAACATGCGAACGGACGTCAGGCAAATCGGTGGCCGTCCCATACCGCCAGGTCGGTGAGGCACAATCCGGCCGACCCGGCGTCGAGTGCCCACCTTCGTGAACGGCGCACCCCGCTGAGATCCGAAGAGTCAGCAAAGCTCTGGATAAGCGATCGGGCCGACATCCCCACCCCCAGCTTTGGGGAAAGGTGAGTGTCGGAGGGGGGACTTGAACCCCCACGTCCTTGCGGACACTAGCCCCTCAAGCTAGCGCGTCTGCCTATTCCGCCACTCCGACGCTGTGCCACCCAAAGGCGCAGGAGACTCTACCGCGACACGCCGATGGTAGTGATCCGGATCTTGGCAGGGTGCACCGCTCAAGAGCGCCCCTTGGGAAGCGGAGTCGCCCGGATGCCCCATGTGTCGGCGTCCCAAAAGGGACCGAAACTGCTGGTGTTGTCGGCGATGTTCACATAGCTCTTCGAGTAGGCGATGAACGTGGGCACCTGGAAAAGGGGCAATGTCACCATGTCCTTCCAGAGCTGCTGGTCGATCTCGTTGTAGATGGCAGTCGACCTGTTCTGGTTGAGCTCCATCGAAGCCTGGGTGAACCAAGTATCCACTTGCGGGTTGGAGTAGCCGTAATAGTTCTGCGTGCCCTCGTGGGACACCGGGTCATTGGTCTGGTAGCTCGAGGAGCTCCACGAAGGAAAGGAACTGGCCGTCGATTCCAGCACGGCGACATCGAAGTTGCCCGAGGGCAGAACGGACGAGACCAGGGTTGCCGGATCGATGTTCGCCACGTCGATCTTGACCCCGAGAGCTTTCATCTGACCGATGAATACGAGCTCGATCCCGATCCGCAAAGAGCTGCTCGCTGTCGTCGAAAGACGCAGCTCCAGGGTGGCACCGCCCTTTTGGAGGTAGCCGTCCGGACCCGTCACGAAGCCGTCCTGCTCCAGAAGCTGCCTCGCCCCCGCCAGGTCGTAATCGAATCCTGCGGAGTTGTCCTGGTAGCCCGGCTGGCTGTTGACGAAGATCCGATTGTTCAGCGGCTTGATCGAGCGGTTGACCTTTCCGACGGTGTCCGCGATCAACTCCTTGCGGTTGGTGGCTTCCGCGATTGCCTGGCGAACCTTGGGGTCTGCAAGAAAAACGTTCCTCTGATTGAAGGCAAGGTGCTCGAACGTCATTCCCTGGTTCGTCTGGTGGGCCAGTCCGGGAAGCTGCTTCACCGACTCGACCAAGCTGAGCGGAGGCTCGAACGGATAGATCATCTGGACCTGTTGCAGCTGCAGAAGGAGAGGATCTTGGCTCTGATCGCCCTGGACCTTGAAGACGATCTGGTCCAGCTTCGCAGCCGGTCCCCAGTAGTGAGGGTTCCTGGTGAGCACGATCTCCTGGCCTGGTACCACGGCCGCGACCATGAAGGGCCCCCCCGATATGATCGTCGTGGGGCTGAAGGTGTCGAAACCGTGGTTCCAGCCCACCTTTCGAGCGATGTGAGCCGGGATCAGGTTGCTGAAAAGCGATTCCCAGTCGCCGTAGGGCTGCGAGAACACCACAGTGACAGTCTTCTCGTTGTCGGTTCCGGTGATCGACTTGATGTCCTCGTAGCCGCTGGTGGAGACCGCGTCGAAGGGCTTTCCATCGATGTCGGTGCCGGTGCCGTCCTGAGCCTTCCAGTTGTAGACGAAGTCGTCGGCGGTGATCGGCACACCGTCGGACCAGATGGCCGAGGGGTTGATCTTGTACACGATTGTCTGGGGATTGGTGCTGATCAACTCGGCGCTCTGCACGAAGTCGGTGTCGAGTGTGGGACGGAGCAGGCCATCGACGAAGAAGACTTGGGGCCAGACGCGATTCATGACCGATTGCCCCTCCAAGCCGGCCCCTGCACTGGTGTTCAGGTTGAAGCTCTGGATACCGCTCTCACTGGAGAACGTCAGGCTGCCACCGGGCTTGAGAGGGACAGGGCCAAGAGGTGTGGCGGCTACGGGAGCGTTGGAGGGGGGTCCGGAATCGCAGGCCGCGAGAAGCAGGGTCAGCGACGAGACGAGGACGATCGCGACCAGGCGGGGCGCCCGGTCGCCCGGCGCGGTCTCGATCAACCTGGAAGAGAATGCTGCGAGGCCGGGCTTCGGCGGAGTCCTCCGACCCCACCATCCCTGGCCGGGAGTCACTGGAGGCGGAGAGCCAGAGCCACGCAGGTGAATGCGAAGATGATGGCCAACGCGACCGTGATTCGATCCAGGTTCCTCTCGACGACCGTCGAACCCGCCGCGGCTGATCCCACTGCCCCGCCGAACATGTCGGACAAGCCTCCTCCTCGACCGCTGTGGAGGAGGATGAACAGGACCAGGCCCAGCGAGACGATGACATGGATCGTGATGAGTATCGCGGTGAGCACCGAACCATTCTCCTGGCCCCGATAGCGCAAAAAAGGCTAACAGATCACTGGTTGGATCCCAGGTCAGCCCGACGCCGCCGGGATGGCATCCTTGGCGATCTCGGCGAAGGTGTCGGGGTCCAGGCTCGCGCCGCCGACCAGGGCACCGTCGATGTCCGGTTGACTCAGGATGGCTGCGGCGTTGTCTACCTTGACAGAGCCTCCGTACTGGATCCTCACAGAGTCGGACGCCTGAGGACCGAATCCCGCGCCGATCTCAGTGCGGACCAGCGCGGCAGATCTCCTGGGCGTCCGCAGGGGTGGCGGTGCGGCCCGTCCCTATGGCCCATATCGGCTCGTAGGCGACGACCAAGCCGCCGACCGCGGCGCCGGGTAGCCCTTCCAAGGCTGCGAGCAGCTGACCTCTCACCTTGTCTGCCGTCGCGCCGCCTTCTCGCTCCTCGAGGGTCTCGCCGACGCAGAGTATCGGCGTCATCTCGTGCCTGATCACGGCGCGGACCTTGGATGCAACCAGCTCGTCCGACTCGCCGAACAGCTCGCGACGCTCCGAGTGGCCCACTATGACGTAGCTCACTCGAAGCTTCACCAGCATCGACGGGCTCACCTCGCCAGTGAAGGCACCCTGGTCCTCGAAATAGCAGTTCTGCGCCCCCAGGGCGATAGGTATCTCGTCGGCGTCGAGCACGGTCTGAACCGAGCGGATGTCGGTGAAAGGCGGGTGAACCGAGACGTCGAGGGCCGCATAGTCGGCGGGACTGAGCCGGTATGAGAGCTTCTGGACGGTCTGGATGGCCTCGAAATGGTTGAGGTGCATCTTCCAGTTGCCGCTCACCAGCGGACGGCGTGGCGTGGACTCAGCCACGGGAGCCCTCCCCGCTTGCATCACGCTCGGGACCCTCTCTCTCGCGAGGCGCCGATCTCGAGCGCGGCGAGGCCCGGAAGGTCACCGCGCTCGATGAGCTCGAGAGAAGCGCCGCCACCGGTCGACACATGATCGACGCGGTCGGTCAGTCCGATCTCTGCGAGAGCGCTGGCGCTGTCGCCTCCCCCCACGACCGTGTAGCCGCCACACCCCGCGACCGATTCGGCAACCGCGCGGGTCCCGGCCGCAAAACGCCCGTCCTCGAACATCCCCATCGGACCGTTCCAGAACACGGTGCCCGCGCCCGAGATCTCCTCGGCGAACTCTGCGGAGCTCTTGGGGCCGATATCGAAACCCGTCCAGCCGGGTGGGATCGTCCGCCCCACCACTCTGACCTCGTCCCCGTCTCCGGAACTGGCCGCCACCACGTCGGTCGGAAGCATCACCCGCCGCCCCGAGTCCAGCAGCTCCCTGCAGGGATCCACCATCTCGGTCTCCACGTACGAGGCGCCAACCTCGTGGCCCAGGGCGACCAGGAAGGTGAACGCCATCCGGCCACCGACCAGCACCACCTCGGCCTTGTCGAGAAGCGACCTCAGAAGGCCCAGCTTGTCGGCCACCTTCGCCCCGCCCACCACCGCGACGAAAGGCCGCATGGGATGCTCCACGAGGGGGCTCAGCGCTTCTACCTCTGCGGCGAGAAGCCGGCCCGCGGCGCTCGGCAGATGCTTGGGCGGGCCGACGACAGAGGCATGGGCCCGGTGGGCCGCCCCGAACGCGTCGTCCACGTACGCGTCCTGGCCAGACACCAGCCGCTCGACAAAGGCCGGCTCGTTGGCCTCCTCCCCCGGGTCGAACCGCAAGTTCTCCAGCAAGGTCACGCCAGGGGCCAAAGCCTCGAGAGCCCGGCGGACAGGGGCCATCGCGTATCTCGGGTCCGGCCTTCCGCGGGGCCTCCCGAGGTGGCTGCACGCGGTCACCTCGGCGCCGTGCGACGTCAGCCACTCGATGGTCGGCAACGTGGCCCGTATCCGGAAATCGTCCGCTACCCGAATACGTTCCGGAGACAGCTCCGGCGCCGTGAGCGGCACGTTGAAGTCCGCCCTCAGCAAGACACGCCGTCCGTCGACGTCGGGAAGGTCTTCGAGAAGCGGTAGCCGCATGCGAGCGGTCAGGACGATGCTCCGCCGATCACGGGACTCCGCCCACCACGATCGCCAGGTCGACCAGGCGGTTCGAGTAGCCCCATTCGTTGTCGTACCAGCCCAGTACCTTCACCAACGTGCGGTCCTCGTCGGTCGGTACGACCATGGTCAACTCGGCGTCGAAGGTGCACGACGCGGGCGACCCGACTATGTCGGTGGAGACGATCGGATCCTCGGTGTAGACCAGCACTCCGGACAGCGGCCCGGAAGACGCCGCATCACGGAACGCACCGTTCACGTCCTCCACGGTCACAGCGCCGTTCACCATCCCCACGAAGTCGGTGATGGACCCGTCGGCGACCGGGACGCGCAAGGCCGTACCGTCCAGGCGCCCCCGCATCGCCTGCAGAACAAGCCCGGTCGCTCTTGCCGCCCCCGTGGACGCTGGGACGATGTTGACGGCCGCCGCCCTGGCCCGACGCAGGTCCTTGTGGGCCAGGTCCAGGAGATTCTGGTCGTTCGTGTAGGCGTGCACCGTGGTCATGAGTCCCTGGCGGACGCCGAAGGCGTCGTCGAGGACCTTCACCATCGGAACGAAACAGTTCGTGGTGCAGGACGCGTTCGACACCACCTGGTGAAGTTTTGGATCGAAATCCTCGTCGTTGACCCCCATGACGAAGGTGGCGTCCGCGTCCTTCGAGGGGGCCGAGATGATCACTCGACGCGCCCCTCCTTCCAGGTGGGCGGCGGCCTTCTCCCGGTCCGTGAACAGCCCGGTACTCTCCACGACCACATCGACACCGAGCTCACCCCACGGGATGGCCTTGGGTTCGCGTTCGGAGAACACGCGAAAGGACCTTCCGCCGACCGAGATCGCCTCGGGAGTGGCCTTTACCTCCGCGTCGAGGGTGCCCTGGGTGGAGTCGTGGACCAGAAGGTGCGCGTTCACGTCCGGTGCCACCAGGTCGTTGACGGCTACCACCTCCAAGGCCCTTTCGTTCGCCTCGTTCGCCCGTGCCGCCCGATAGAAGTTCCTTCCGATGCGCCCAAAACCGTTGATGCCTGCCCGGACCGTCATCGGCATCCCCCTCTCTTCACCGTCATCGGATCAGATTCTCCAGCACCCTCGCCAGTCTCTCCGGGTCGTGTGCACGTCCACCGTCCTGGGCGAGAGGCCGATCCACGAAAGGCTTAGACATCCTCCCCAGGGGGATCTTGGTGGTGTCACAGACGACCATGTCGACACCCACGTCGTGGGCGGCCAGCGCCTCCACGTGGGCTGCCACATCGTAGGAGGCGGTTTCGGGGATCTGCTGGCCCAGGTTGCAGACGTACACCTTCTGGGCTTGGGTTCCGGACAGGGCAGCCCTGATCGCGGGCACGGCCACCACGGCCAGCACGCTCGTGTACAGCGAGCCCGGGCCGAGAACCACCTGGTCTGCCGAGCCGATGGCTGCGAGAGCCGCCGCGGGCACCTCCGGGTCGGGCGGCACGACCGAGACCTTGGCGATCCGCGGGGTCGAGGCCACTGCGACCTGGCCCTCGATCTCACCTCCTTCGTGCTCCCCCTTGAGCACGACCGGGACGGTGGTGGCGGGAAGGACGCGTCCCTTGGAGCCGACGAGCAGCGCCGCCTGGTCCAGGGCTTCCAGGAAGTCACCGGTCGCCTCGGCGAGCCCTGCGATCACGAGGTTGCCCAAGGTATGGCCTTCGAGGTCCCCGGCATCGAAGCGATGCTCGAAGGCCGCCGTCCAGACCGAGGTCGGGTCTCCCATCGCAACGAGACACTTCCGGAGGTCACCCGGGGCGAGGATCCCGTAGCTCTGGCGCAGCCTTCCGCTGGATCCGCCGTCGTCGGCGACCGAGACAACGGCCGTGACCAGGTCGGTATACGTGCAAACGGCTGAGAGCGTGGCGGCCAAGCCGTGGCCACCGCCCACCGCGACCACCCTCGGGTCCCCAGCCCGGCCGCCGATCATCTCGCGATGTCCCTGTGGTGCATCGTGGGGGAGAACCCGTGGGCGTCTATCCGCTTGGCTAGCTCCTCGGCGAGGACCACCGACCTGTGCCGCCCTCCGGTGCACCCGACCGCGACCGTGAGGTACGACTTCCCCTCCCTGACGTATGCGGGTAGCAGAAGGCTCAAGAGATCGTCCAGCTTGGTGAGGAAGGACTCTGTCTCCGGCTGACCCAGCACATACTTCCTCACAGGGTCGTCGAGGCCGGTGAGAGGCCGAAGCTCGTCCACCCAATGAGGGTTGGGCAGGAAGCGACAGTCGAAGACCAGGTCCACGTCCAGGGGTATCCCGTGTTTGAACCCGAACGAGAGCACCGTGGTCTGCATGCCGGCCGCGAGATCACCTCGCTCGAACAACTCGATCAAGCGGGTCCGTAGCTGGTTGACGTTCAGGTCACTCGTTTCCACCACGACGTCTGCCTCAGACTTGATCTGGTCCAGGACCACGCGTTCCTGGACGATCGATTCGACCACCCCCTCACCCGCCAGGGGGTGACGCCTCCTCGTCCCTTCGAATCGACGGACCAGCACGTCGTCGGAGGCGTCGAGGAACAAGACCCTCACACTCGCCCCGCTCGACCGCAACGACTCGAGTGCCGGCTTGACGTCGTCGAGGTACTCATTGCCTCCACGCCCGATGACCAGAGCCACCCTCTGGGTCTCGGAGCCGGCGTTTCCGACCAGCTCCCCCACCTTGGTGATCAGGGCTGGCGGCATGTTGTCGATCACGAACCATCCGAGGTCCTCGAAGGCATCGGCCGCGGTGGAGCGGCCGGCTCCAGACATCCCGGCGATGATCAGGAAGTCGCTCATCCGGGGACCATTGTGCCTTCGCCCGGAGGCGGCATGGGCCTTCGCCGGCCGGGCTGGTCCCTTCACCCGCTGGCAGCATGGGCCGTCACCCGCTGGCGGCATGGACTTCCGTCGTCGAGAATGGTTGGCCGGTCGGCCCCTCAGGCAGGGAGTTTCTCGGCCCTGAGCAGCAACAGCCTGGGGATCTTGGCCGCGTCCCTGTACTCCCGGGCCTTGGCGAGGAACCCCGGTGGTGGCGCCGGTTCCTCCATGCGCGTCACGAACATCCCACAGTTCGACAAGGCGTTCAGATATCGGGACAGGGGGCGGTGCACGAAGGGGATGAAGACGCCCTTGTCCACCTCCTCCATCGTCGTGTCTTCGTCCAGGTAAGGACCGATCCGCCAGTACTGTTCCTCCAGGACACGGTCGTCGATCCATCCGCTTCCGGGAGCCTGCAGGAGGGGGTGGTTTGCGAACAGCAGGAAGCGCCCACGTGGTGCGAGTACGCGCGCCACCTCCTCGATGGCCCGCTCCAGCGAGTCGACGTGTTCCAGCACTAGGCAGGCGACCACCGCGTCGAAGGCTCCTCCGCGGAACGCGAGCGCCCTCACGTCGCCGCGCACGTACAGGACCGATCCGCCCAGGTCCACCGCTTTTCTCAGCTGTGAGACACTGGCGTCGAGCCCGACGGTGACGCCTGCCCCGACCTGACCGGCGATGCGTGCCAGCTGACCCTCGCCGGTCCCTACGTCCAGGACCCTTGTCGAGCCGGTCAGGTGCTCTGCGGTGAGCGGAAGGATCTGCTCCACATACTCCGGATCGGCGCCGCCCGTGAAGCCGGACTGCCACCAACCGGCATTTTGCTCCCAGAGGTCGCGCAGTCCCTGGTCGCTCGTCGGCGGCGGCTCAGGGCGCATGCAGCTTCTCGTGCACGGCTTCGGCAACCCCGTCCGGCAACCAGGGCAGTCTCTTCAGGTCGTCGATGGATGATGCCTGCACCGCCCGCACACCTCCCAGCTCGTTCACCAGCCTCTTCTTTCGAGCCGGGCCCAGGCCCGGTACTCCGTCGAGCACGCTGCGGGTCATGCGCCTGCCCCGGAGCTGGCGGTGGTAACTCACGGCGAATCGATGGGCCTCGTCCCTGATCCTCTGCAGCAGGTAGAGGGCCTCAGACTGCCGTGAGATCCGCACCGGCTGCTCTCGCTCGGGGAGGTAGACCTCCTCGAACTGCTTTGCCAGAGCCGCCACCGGCAGGCTGCCGTCCAGTCCCATGGCCTTCAACACCCGGACACCGACGTTGAGCTGGCCCTTGCCCCCGTCGAGCAGAAGCAGCTGCGGAGGATATGCAAAACGCCGTCCCCGCTCTGAGACAGGACGCTCCCGCTCCTCCAACAGCGCGGAGAGCCGTCTCGTCAGCACCTCCTCCATCGCCGCGTAGTCGTCGTTGCCCGCAACTGTCGTGACTCGGAAACGCCGGTAGTCGCTCTTCTTGGGCAGGCCGTCCTCCATCACGACCATCGAGCCGACGTAGTCGCTCCCCTGAATATGGCTCATGTCGTAGCACTCGATCCGTAGCGGGGCCTCGGGCAAGCACAGCTCCTCTTGAAGCGCGTTCAGTGCGCGAGCCCTGGCGTTGTGGTCGGACGAACGCCGGAGACGATGATGGTTCAGATCCTCCGCGGCGTTGCGAGACACGGTTTCGTGAAGGGCCTTTTTGTCACCCCTTCTGGGCACCCGCACGGTCACCGGGGACCCTCGGAGCGTCTCCAGCCACCGCTGGTGGAGCCCGGGGTCGTCGGGCTCATCGGGCGTGAGGATCTCCCTCGGGACCTCGGCCCCCGGCTCTGCGTAGTGCTGCTCCAGCACATGGGCAACCAGTTGTGGCAGCGACAGGTCCTCCACCTTGTCGACGATGAAGCCTTTCCTCCCTACCACGCGCCCCCTTCTGACATAGAAGATCTCCACGGCGGCTTCCAGGTTGTCGTCGGCGATCCCGATCACGTCGAGGTCCTCTGGACGCTCGGTGAGCATCTGCTGCTTGGCGATCGCCTTGTGGACCGAGGTGAGCCGGTCACGCAAGCGCGCGGCCCGCTCGTAGTCCAGTCGCTGCGAAGCGGTGTGCATCTCCGCTTCGAGGCGCTTGACCACCGAGTCGGTGTCCCCGGCGAGGAACTCCAGCAGCTCGCCTATCAGCCGATCGTGGTTCTCCTTGTCTATCTCACCCACACAGGGTCCCGAGCACTTCTCGATGTGGAACAGCAAGCACGGACGCCCGAGGCGCCTGTGATGGGCGAACTTTCCGTCCGAGCACGACCGGACGGGAAACGACCTCAGCAGCAGGTCGAGGGTCTCACGGATCGCATAGGCGTGGGCGTAGGGACCGAAGTAACGGATTTCCTTGCGCTTTGCCCCTCTCATGACCATCGGCCGCGGCCATTCCTCGCTCACCGTCACAGCGAGGTACGGGTAGCTCTTGTCGTCCCTCAGCCGTACGTTGAAGCGCGGTCGATGGGTCTTGATCAGGTTGTACTCGAGCATGAGAGCCTCGACGTCGTTTTGGACCTGCATCCATTCGACGGTTTGAGCCGAAGCCATCATCTGGGCCGTCCGGGGAGGGAGCTGCCCAGCCGACTGGAAATAGCTGGCCAGCCGGTGTCGCAACGAGTGGGCCTTGCCCACGTAGATCACCCGTCCGTCGGAGTCCTTGAACTGGTAGGAGCCGGGGCTGTCCGGGATGGTCGCAGGGGACGGCTTATGGAGCACGTCCCTACTGTGCCCTAGTCCCCGGTACAATGAGGTCACGCCGGCCTGGTATCCCGGCGACATATCCGCTTCGTGGCCGACATCCCCGCGGATGGGCGACCAGGCTGTCCCCGCCGGCATCTGCGAGGCGTCATCAAAGAAGGGGTATCCCTGAAATGCTCCGTCTCCAGACACCGCTACCAGAGCGCTATATCGAAGGCTCCCCGGACCAGCTGGGGGATTGGATCGCCGGCGCCAAGGCTGCGCTCGGCTCGAGGCTCCTGATCCTCGGCCACCACTACCAGCGTGACGAGGTCATGCGGTGGGCCGACGCCCGGGGTGACTCCTTCGGCCTGTCGCGAATCGCTGCGGACGCTCGCGACGCCCGTTTCGTGGTCTTCTGCGGAGTGCACTTCATGGCCGAGTCGGCGGACATACTCACGGCCGACGAGCAGGCGGTGATGCTGCCTGACCTGAACGCAGGGTGCTCGATGGCTGACATGGCAGACATAGACGCTGTCGAAGAGGCCTGGGACGTGCTCGATTCGGTGACCGACGTCGCACGGATGGCACCGATCACCTACATGAACTCATCTGCCGCCCTCAAGGCGTTCGTCGGGCGCCACGGGGGTTCGGTGTGCACCTCCTCGAATGCCCGCGCCGTGCTCACCTGGGCGCTGGGCCGGGACGGTGCGGGCCTGGACGGTGCCTCGCCGAGCCCGCCGTCGCCTGGGCGGCTCTCGACAGGCAGGCCCTCGCCGAGCCCGCCGCCGCCTGGGGCCGACAAGGTCCTCTTCTTCCCCGATCAGCACCTCGGGCGCAACACCGGCTACCAGCTCGGCTACCGGGAGGAGGACATGGCGGTATGGGACCCCAAACGCGAGATGGGGGGCCTGACAGAGGCGGAGATCAAGCAGTCGACCCTTCTTTTGTGGAAGGGGCATTGCTCGGTGCACCAGCGCTTCCGTCCGTCCCACGTGGAGGTGTTCCGGGCCGA
Source organism: uncultured Actinomycetes bacterium (assembly GCA_963736925.1). GTDB lineage: Bacteria > Actinomycetota > Acidimicrobiia > Acidimicrobiales > CAVTQP01 > CAVTQP01. The sequence continues at coordinate 1,300,675 of CAVTQP010000003.1, read as the reverse complement.
GCATCCCGGTGGCGTGGTGGTCGCCCATCCGGAGTGCTCCCACGAGGTGGTGGAGCTGGCGGACCAGGTGGGTTCGACCGACTACATAATCAAGGCCGTCGGGGATGCCTCTCCGGGGACGGTGCTCGGGGTCGCCACCGAGGTCCACCTCGTCCAACGCCTCGCCGAGGAGCATCCCGACAAGAAGGTGCTCTCGCTCGATCCGCTCGTCTGTCCTTGCTCGACCATGTTCCGAATAGACGCGGCCCACCTCGCCTGGATCCTCGAGGGCCTGGTGAAGGGAGAGGTGCGCAACCGGATCACCGTCGACGAGGACACGTCTAGCTGGGCCCGGGTGGCCCTGGAGAGGATGCTTCGGATCGTCTGAGCACGTCTGATGGCAGGCCGACCGCCCCGACCAAGACTGCGCCGCCGGCCCGAGCGCGTCTGATCCAGCCGACCGCGCCGACCAGTACTGCCCAGTGCTGCGCCCGCCGGCCCGAGCGGGCGACCTCAGGCTGAGAGGGCCCTCGCCAGGAAGGCGCCGGTGTAGCTCTCGGGCGTCTTCGCCACCCTCTCGGGGGGACCTTCCGCGACCACCTCTCCCCCGCCGTCGCCCCCTTCGGGCCCGAGGTCAACAATCCAGTCGGCCGTCTTGATCACGTCGAGGTTGTGCTCGATCACCAAGACGGTGTTGCCCTGGTCCACCAGGCGCGAGAGGACCCCGAGCAGCTTGCGGATGTCCTCGAAGTGAAGGCCGGTGGTGGGCTCGTCCAGTATGTACATCGTGTGGCCAGTCGAGCGTTTGGAGAGCTCACTGGAGAGCTTGACGCGCTGGGCTTCTCCGCCTGAGAGCGTGGGCGCGGGTTGGCCGAGACGCACGTATCCGAGTCCCACATCCACCAGGGTCTGCATGTGACGCGCGATCGAGGGTTGATTGGCGAAGAAGTCCAGGGCCTCCTCGCAGGACATCTCCAGGACCTCGGAGATGCTCTTTCCCTTGAAGTTGATGTCGAGTGTGTCCCTGTTGTAACGGGCGGCCTTGCACACCTCGCAGGGCACATAGACGTCGGGCAGGAAGTGCATCTCGATCTTGATGGTCCCGTCTCCGGTGCACGCCTCGCAACGGCCTCCCTTGACGTTGAACGAGAACCTTCCCGGGAGATAGCCCCGGATCTTTGCCTCTTGGGTCTGGCTGAAGAGCCTTCGGATGTGATCGAAGACCCCCGTGTAGGTCGCGGGGTTGGACCGGGGGGTGCGACCGATGGGTGACTGGTCGATGTCGATCACCTTGTCCACCAGCTCGGTGCCCTCGATCGACTTGTGCCGACCGGGCACGGTCTTGGAGCGGTAGACCTTTTGCATCAACCCTCGGTACAGGATGTCATTCACCAGCGTCGACTTCCCCGACCCCGAGACCCCCGTCACGGTGACGAAGCATCCCAAGGGGATCTCGACATCTATGTCCGCCAGGTTGTGCTCGTGGGCTCCCCGCACCACGAGCCACTCGTCTCCGGGTTCGCGCCGCATTGCCGGCACCGGTATGGAGAGCCGGCGGGAGAGGTAGCGGCCGGTGATCGAGCGCGGATTGTCCAGCAGTCCCGAAACCGGCCCCGAGTGCACCACCTCGCCGCCGTGCTCCCCGGCGCCGGGTCCGATGTCCACGACGTGATCGGCAACGCGGATGGTCTCCTCGTCGTGCTCCACGACGATGACCGTGTTGCCCAGGTCTCGAAGCCTCCTGAGCGTGTCGACGAGCCTCCGGTTGTCGCGCTGGTGCAGTCCTATCGAGGGCTCGTCCAGCACGTAGAGCACGCCGACCAGGCCGCTTCCGATCTGGCTGGCGAGTCGTATCCTCTGGGCCTCGCCGCCTGCGAGCGTCCCGGCCGAGCGGTTCAACGTCAGGTAGTCGAGGCCCACGTCCAGGAGGAACTGCATCCGTGCCCGGATCTCACGGAGCACCCGCTCGGCGATCATCCTGTCGCGCTCTGACAGCTCCAGGGAGCCCACGGCCTCGGCTCCCTTGGCTATCGAGAGCGAGCACAGCTCATCGATGTTGCGGTCGCCGACGATGACCGCGAGCGACTCCGGACGCAACCTTGCCCCATGACACGCCGGGCACGGGACCTCCCGCATATACCCCTCGATGGTCTCCCGCGGAAAATCAGACTCCGCGTCCGAATGGCGTCGCTGCAGGTACGGCACCACCCCTTCGTAGTGTGTCTGGTAAGAGCGGGTACGCCCGTAGCGGTTGCGGTAGCGCACATGGATCTGGCGGGTGCCGGACCCGTATAGCAGCACGCGCTGATGAGGCTTCTTCACCCTCTTCCACGGCGTGGTCATCGAGAAGCCGTACTCGTCGGCGACAGCGGCGACGACGCGGGCGAAGTACTCTGTCCGCCCTCCGGACCAGGGCGCGATAGCACCCTGGTCCAGGCTCAGGTCGGAGTTGGGCACGACCAGCTCCGGATCGACCTCGTAGCGGGTCCCCAACCCGTTACAGGTCTCGCACGCCCCGTAGGGCGAATTGAACGAGAAGCTCCGAGGTGCGAGCTCGTCGAAGCTGATCCCGCAGTGTGAACAAGCCAGGTGCTGGCTGAACGTGAGAACCTCGTCTTCACCAGGTCCGCTTGCGCCTTCCTCCCCGCCCCGACCGGTGCGGCCGGTTCCCACGATGCGCACCTCGGCCACGCCGTCCGCGAGACGCAGGGCCGTCTCCAGGGAGTCCGTGAGCCGGCGGACCACCCGGTCCCGCCGGATCAGCCGGTCGACCACGACCTCGATCGTGTGTTGCTCGTAGCGGGCCAGCCGCTCGGATCCCCTTTCGGAGAGCTGGCGCTCCTCCCCGTCCACACGGACCCGGGCGAAGCCTTCGGACGCCAGGTCGGAGAGCAGGCCCTCGTACTCGCCCTTGCGCCCCCTCACCACCGGCGCCAGGACCTCGAAGCGGGTGCCCTCGGTCAGCTGCATAACCCGGTCGACTATCTGCTGGGGGGTCTGGCGGGTGACAAGGCGGCCACACTGTGGGCAGTGAGGCTGGCCGATACGCGCGTACAGGAGGCGCAGGTAGTCGTAGACCTCGGTGATGGTCCCTACTGTGGACCGCGGGTTGCGTGAGGCAGACTTCTGATCGATCGATATGGCAGGCGAAAGCCCTTCGATGAAGTCGACGTCGGGCTTCTCCATCTGGCCCAGGAACTGGCGGGCGTAGGCAGATAGGGACTCGACGTAGCGTCGCTGCCCCTCGGCGTAGATGGTGTCGAAGGCCAGCGAGGACTTGCCCGAGCCCGATATCCCGGTGAAGACGATCAGCTTGTCGCGAGGGAGCTCGAGAGACAGGTTCTGAAGGTTGTGCTCCCGGGCACCCCGGATGACCATCTGGTCGGACATCGATTGGAGACTACCGGTCACCCGTAGCGACCGGGGCCGGTCAAGGATGTCTCGAGGCCCGCGAGGGCGGGCCGGTCAGCGCTCAGCTCACCTGGCGCAGCTCGCGCTTGAGGTCGGCGATCTCGTCCCTCAGGCTGGCCGCGTACTCGAAGCGCAGCTCGGCGGCGGCTTCGTGCATCTCCTCCTCCAGCGTCAGGATGAGACGCGTCAGCTCCTCCTGGGGGAGCTCGGCAAAATGGGGCTCCTCAGCCCTTGCACGTCTCCCTCCCCGTCCCCGCCCGTGTGCCCTGGAGCCTGCCGGTACCTGGCCGTCATCTCCCTCGGGTCGGAGGTGAGCCAGGATGTCGGTGACGGCCTTGCGGATCGTCTGAGGATCGATCCCGTGCTCGGCGTTGTAGGCCCGCTGAACCATGCGACGCCGTTGGGTCTCCGATATGGCCCTCCGCATGGAGTCGGTGACGGTGTCCGCGTACATGACCACCTGCCCGTCGACGTTGCGGGCCGCCCGGCCCATCGTCTGGATGAGCGATGTCTCGCTGCGGAGGAACCCCTCCTTGTCTGCGTCGAGGATGGCTACAAGCGAGACCTCGGGAAGGTCGAGGCCCTCGCGCAGGAGGTTGATCCCGACGAGCACGTCGAACTCGCCGAGGCGGAGGTCCCGCAGGATCTCGATCCTCTGGATCGTGTCGATGTTCGAGTGTAGATAGCGGACGCGCAAGCCCATCTCGAGGAGGTACTCGCTCAGGTCCTCGGCCATCTTCTTGGTCAACGTCGTAACCAGGACCCTGCCATCCCGGCCCACGACCTGGTTGACCATCTCGATGAGGTCGTCGATCTGGCCCTTGGTGGGCTTGACCAGGACCTCGGGGTCGACGAGGCCGGTGGGCCTGACGATCTGCTCGACGACCTGGGTGGACTGCCCGATCTCGTAGGAAGCCGGAGTGGCCGAAAGGAAGATGCACTGGTTGATCCGGCTGTACAGCTCGTCGAAGCGAAGCGGCCTGTTGTCCACGGCCGAGGGGAGACGGAAGCCGTGCTCCACCAGGGTGTCCTTGCGCGAGCGGTCCCCCTCGTACTGACCGTGGAGCTGGGGCACCGTGACATGGCTCTCGTCGATCACGAGCAGCCAGTCCCGAGGAAAGAAGTCGATGAGGGTGTAAGGCGCCTCTCCGGGCCGACGGCCGTCGATGTGGCGGCTGTAGTTCTCGATCCCGTTGCAGACACCGATCTCAGCCAGCATCTCCAGGTCGTAGCGCGTGCGCATCCGGAGCCGCTGCGCCTCCAGGAGCTTGCCCTTCGACTCGAAGAAGGCTAGACGCTCCTCGAGCTCGGCCTCGATGCCGTCGATCGCCGCCTTCATGTGCTCCGGGCTGGCGATGTAGTGCGTCGCCGGGTAGACGACCACATCGCTCAGCTCCTGGAGCTGCTCTCCGGTGACTGTGTCGAAGCTCACGATGCGCTCGACCTCGTCCCCGAAGAGCTGGACACGAAGGGCGGTCTCCTCGTACGCCGGGTGGATCTCGACGGTGTCCCCGCGGACACGAAACTTTCCCCGTACCAGATTGGTGTCGTTGCGCTCGTAGTTGAGGTCGACGAGCTTGGTCAAGATCGCTCGCTGGTCGTGCTCCTCGCCCGCCCGTAACAAGAGGATGCGCCGTTGGTACTCCTCGGGCGAGCCCAGGCCGTAAATGCAAGAGACCGACGCCACGACGACGACGTCCCGCCGGGTGAGCAGGCTCGCGGTGGTGGCGTGGCGCAGACGGTCGATCTCGTCGTTGATCGACGAGTCCTTCTCTATGTAGGTGTCACTCGAGGGGATGTAGGCCTCGGGCTGGTAGTAGTCGTAGTAGGAGACGAAGTACTCCACCCGGTTGTCGGGCAGGAATGCCCGGAACTCGTTGGCCAGCTGGGCGGCGAGCGACTTGTTGGGGGCGATCACCAGGGTGGGCCGCTGTGCGGCCTCGATCGCCCAGGCGATAGTGGCGCTCTTGCCACTTCCCGTGATGCCGAGAAGGGTTTGGAAGCGATCACCCTGGGCGAGGCCGCGACTCAACTCCTCGACCGCCTTTGGCTGGTCTCCCGCGGGCTGGAAGGTCGACACGACCTTGAAGGGGGGCATCTGCGTCGATCCTACCGATCGCCTGTCTCGCGCAACCCCTCCATCCATTCGACGGCGCGATCGACCTGACGCCCCAGGTCGTCCATGGAGCCAGAGTTGTCGATGACGAAGTCCGCCCTGGCAAGGCGCTTCTCCCGGTCCGCCTGGGCGGCCATGCGTGCCTCCACGTCGGCGCGATCCATCCCGCGCCCGGACACCAGCCGCTCCACCGCCAGCTCCGCGGGCGTGTCCACCACGATGACGGCGGCGACCTCCGCCCGGTTCCGCCGGGCCTCGACCAGGAGGGGGACGTCGAGGACCACCAGATGGTCCGTCCCCCGCTCGGCGGCCAGCCGGTCGGCGATCACCGCTCCTATGGCCGGGTGGGTAAGCCTCTCCAAGTCGGCACGGGCGTCATCGTCGGCGAAGACGATCGACGCCAAGGCCGGGCGGTCGATGCTGCCGTCTTGTCCCACCACTCGGCGCCCGAAGCGTTCAACGACCGGCCCGTAGGCGGGACCGCCGGGCTCGACCACCTGTCTCGCGATCCGGTCGGCATCGATGACCACGGCACCTCGCGCCTCGAGGATCTCCGAGACCGTCGACTTCCCCGAGCCGATGCCGCCGGTGAGCCCGACGACTACCACCGAGCGCGTTTAGGCGACGGGCGCCGGTGCCTGGCCGCGGCCGGCACGTGATCGGTCTCCGCTGCCGGTCCCCCGTCCCCACCTCGTCTCGCCCGTCGACCCGACCCGCTCGCCACACCGCCTCCGCCGCCCGCGCCTGCCGGGACCATCGGGGGAACACCCCATTCCAGGCGGGCTTGCGTACACTACTGCGCTGCCTCCCTAGCCTCCTCCTGAGAAAGCCGGCCCTTGGCCACGACCGACGAGCTCCAGAAGACCTCGGACGTTCCCCGGCGACCGGAAGTGCGCACCCCCGAAGCTCCCTGGTGGCTGACCCACGCAGCGTTGGCCGCCGTGGCGTACGTACCGTTGCTCTTCACCTCACCCGGAATGGTGGGCGCCGACACGAAGGCCTACTTCTACATAGACCCCAATCGGCTGCTCCAGAGCGCAGCCTCGATGTGGACGCCGAGCATCGGAGCGGGGACAGTTACCCACCAGAACATCGGGTTCCTGCTCCCGATGGGGCCTTTCTACTGGCTGTTCCACCACCTCGGCGCGCCCAGCTGGGTGGCACAGCGCCTCTGGCTGGGCTCGCTTCTCTTCTTCGCCGGCTCGGGGGTCCTCTACCTCCTCAAGGTCCTCGGGTTTCGCGGCGCCGGAAGGCCGGTAGCCGCCCTCGCCTTCATGCTCAGCCCCTACTGGCTCGAGTACGCCGCCCGGATATCGGCGATCCTCATGCCCTGGGCCGGGCTGCCGTGGATGCTCGCGCTGGCCGTCTTGGCCCTACGCCGCGGTGGCTGGCGCTACCCGGCCATGTTCGCCCTCGTCGTGGCCCTGGTGGGAGGCGTCAACGCAACGTCGCTCCTGTACGCGGGCGTGGCACCCGTGCTCTGGTTCCCCTATGCCGTGCTGGTCACCCGGGAGGCGACTTGGAAAACAGCCCTGGCCACCGTCGCCCGCATGGGCGTTCTCACGGTCGCGGTGTCCTTGTGGTGGGTAGCGGGTCTCTATGTCGAGGGGGCCTTCAACCTGAACGTCCTCAAGTACACCGAGACCGTCAAGACGGTCGCTCGAACGTCACTCTCCTCGGAGGTCCTGCGGGGTCTCGGTTACTGGTTCTTCTACGGCCAGGACAAGCTGGGTCCCTGGATCCAGCCCGCGGCGGACTACACCCAGCGGGTCTGGCTCATCGGGGTGAGCTTCGCACTGCCAACCCTCGCCTTTGTCTCGGCTGTGCTGGTCCGCTGGAGGCACCGGGCCTATTTCGTGGGCCTCCTCCTGGTGGGGACGGTCATGGGCGTCGGCCTCTATCCGTTCAACGACCCAACCCCACTGGGCCAGCTGCTCAAGTCGGCCGCAACCGGATCGACCGTGGGCCTGGCCATGCGCAGCACCGGCCGTGCCGTGCCCCTCGTGGTGCTCGCCACCGCGGTCCTGCTGGGCGCCGGGGTATCAGCCGTCGTCCCCCGGTTGCCCAGCCGCGGGGCCCGTCTGGCCGTGACGGGGGTGATCCTCGCCCTGGTGGCGGCCGACATGTTCCCCCTCTGGTCGGGCACCGTCATCGGCGGGAACCTCGAGCGACCCGAGACCATTCCCGCCTACTGGCACCAGGCGGCGAACTACCTGGACACCCAGGGTCGCAACCCCGGAGGTCCCGGCTATCAGAGCAGGGTGCTCGGGCTGCCCGGGGAGGACTTCGCGTCCTACCGCTGGGGCAATACCGTGGACCCGGTCCTCCCCGGGCTGATGAACCGGCCGTATGTGGCACGTGAGGTCTTCCCCTACGGGACCTCTGGGACGGTCGACCTCTTGTCTGCCCTGGACAGCACCTTGCAGGAGGGAACCTTCGTGCGTTCCTCTCTCGCCCCCATAGCGCGCCTCATGAGCGCGGGCGACGTCCTGCTCCAGTCCGACCTGCAGTACGAGCGCTACAACACGGCGCGTCCGGTTCCCACCTGGGCGCTGTTCAACCCTCCCCCTCCGGGGCTCTCCACTCCGAGGAAGTTCGGCGCGGCCACTCCCAACGTGTCGGTCGAGTTCCCGCTGCTGGACGAGATCGCGCTTGCGCAGCCGCCCAACCCGCCCAATCCCCCTCCTGTCGCCACGTTCCCCGTCCCGGGGGCCCGCAGCATCGTGCGTGCCGACCCCGCCACCCAGCCAGTGCTCGTGGACGGCGACGGTGAGGGGCTGGTCGACGCCGCGCCGACGGGGCTGTTGAACACCAACGCGGCGGTCCTTTACTCCCCCTCGATGGCAGGAGACCCGTCCGGCATGCGACGCGCCCTCTCGGCGGGCGCCGCCCTCCTGCTCACCGACACCAACCGCAAGCAGGCGCGCCGGTGGAGCACGGTGAGGGAGAACAAGGGCTACACCGAGAGAGCCGGCGAGAAACCAGCCGCGTACGACCCGAGCGACGAGCGTCTCCCCCTCTTCCCCGCCGCCGGCGACAGCGCGCACACGGTCGCCGAGCAGATCGGCGTCTCCTCGGTGGTGGCGTCGGGCTACGGCAACCCCATCTCCTACACGCCCGAGAACCAAGCGGCCAGCGCGCTCGACGGCAACCTGCGCACAGCATGGAGGGTGGCTGACTTCGACGACCCGGTCGGCCAGTGGATACGCGTGAGCCTGACCAAGCCGGTTACCACCGACCACGTCACGTTGGTCCAGCCGCTCTACGGACCGCGAAACCGCTGGATGACTCGAACCACTCTCACCTTCGACGGAGGCAGCCCCGTGACCGTCGATCTTGGCCCCGGTTCTCGCAGTGCCCCGGGCCAGTCGGTCACCTTCCCCCGCCGAAGCTTCCGAACGCTGCAGATCACCGTGGACGACACCAACACAGGCCACCGTGCTTCCTACACCGGGCTGAGCGGGGTGGGGTTCGCCGAGATAGGCGTCCCGGGCGTGCACATGGATCAGGTGATCCGCCTTCCCGAGGACATGCTCTCGGCGGCGGGGACCGCTTCGCTGAGCCACCAGCTGAGCATCGTGATGACCCGGGAGAGGTCGGCCCCCACCCCTCCCCGCAGTGACCCCGAGACGACCATCGAGCGGGCGTTCAGCCTGCCGACCGCGCGCACCTTCACCCTGGGTGGCACCGCCAGGCTCTCCTCGCAAGCCCCGGACAACGTGATCGACCAGCTGACCGGCCAGCAGACCGAGGGGATCGTGGCCACCTCGTCGGGGCGGCTGCCAGGGGACGTCCAGGACAGGGCGTCGGCGGCCGTGGACGGGAACCCGGGAACGTTTTGGAGCCCCCCGTTCGGGGCCCAGGAAGGCCAATGGGTCGAGTACGACCTTCCCGGTCCGACGACCTTCGAGCACATGAACCTTGCGGTCGTGGCCGACGGGCGCCACTCGGTCCCTACCCGGGTGGAGATCTCCACCGAGTCGGGGTCGCGGACGGTCAACCTGCCGCCGGTTACTGACCGCCCCTCGCAGGACGCCACGGCGAACGTCCCGGTCACGTTCGCTCCCATCTCGGGCCGGCGGGTCCGGGTGACCATCGAGGGCGTGCGGCCGGTGGTCACCAAGGAGTACTACTCCCAACAGCCCATAGTCACGCCCGTGGGCCTGGCCGAGCTCGGCATCGCGGGCATTGCGATGCCTCCGCCTCCCCCGCTCCTCCCCGCCACCTGCCGCTCGGACCTTCTGACCGTCGACGGCAATCCCTTGCCGGTGTCGGTGAGCGGCGCCGGAACCACGGCTGAGACCCTCGGCGGTCTCCAGGTCTCCCCCTGTGGCGACGCGTCAAGGGGACTCGGCCTCGGCGCGGGGAGCCATGTTCTCCGAAGCGCTGACGGCACCGATCTGGGCATCAACCTCGACCAGCTCACGCTGGCTTCCGCGCCCGGCGGCTCGGCAGCCTCGGTCGGCGGCGGCGGCCAGCTGCCCACGGTCTCGCCGTCGCCCCCACCCACCGTCCACGTGGTCGACCAGAACAGCACAGTCGTGCACCTTCGGGTGCGGAACCCGGGGAAGCCCTTCTGGCTCGTCCTCGGGCAGAGCCAGGACAAGGGATGGACCGCCACGCTCTCGGACGGCCGGTCGCTCGGCCCGTCGTCTCTGATGGACGGGTATGCCAATGGGTGGTACGTGAGCCCCCACGGCATGCCGGCCACCCTGGACGTGACGCTGCGCTTCGCCCCCCAGAACTGGGTTTGGTTGGCTCTTTGCCTGTCCGCTATCGCCATCCTCTTCTGCCTCGGGCTGGTGGTGGCCCTGCGTAGGAGGGACCGCGACCGGCCGGCCCGCACCGAGGGGGGTTCCCAGCCGCGGCTTACGTCTCCGCTTCTCAGCTCCGGTTCCCGGCCGCGGGTCGGCGCCGTTGTGTTGGCGACGCTGGCTGCGGCCTTCGGCGCCGCCGTCTTGATCTCGCCGTGGGCGGCGTTGCTGATCGGACCCGTCGTGCTCGCCGGGCTCCTCTTCCCCCGCGCCCGGCTCGCGACCACCCTCCCCGCGACCGGGCTTCTCGCGGTCACAGGGCTGTACATGGTGGTGGAGCAACTCCGCTACCGCTACCCGCCCGAGTTCGAGTGGCCGATCAACATGACCCTCGGCAACACCCTTGCGTGGCTCGCACTCGCCCTTCTGGTGGCAGATGTCGTGGTGGAGTACGGGCGCCGCGGCCGGCCGCCGCCTAGGGAGGACCCGCCAACGGACGCAGGCGCCGAGGGCCCCGGCGCCCGACCGCCTCTTCGGCCAGAGCGGTGAGCGTTCCCCGGGCGGTGGCCTCCCAGGTGAGGGCACCGCTCTTCTCTCGGGCTCCGAACCCCAGACGCTCCCTCAAGGCGCTGTCGCACAGGGTGGCGTCGAGTTGGGAGGTCAGCTCCCGGGGGCCCAACGCCAGCAACCCGCTCACACCGTGATCGACGGCGTCGAGGTGGCCCGCTATGCGAGTGACGACGGCGGGGGTCCCGCAAGCTCCCGCCTCGGTGATCGTCATCCCCCATCCCTCGCGCGGAGGACGACGCCAGCACCCAGGCCCTCCGGTAGAGGGACACGAGCTCCTCATCGCTCAAGGAGCCGGGCAGGTGGACCCAGTCCGCACGCGCCTCGCCCGCCTTGCGCTCCAAGGCGGCCCGCTCATATCCCTCGCCGACGATCACGGCCTCGAGGCCGGGATGGCGCTCCTTCAGCTGGCACAGCGAGTCGATGAGCACGTCGAAGCGCTTCACCGGGACGAGCCGCCCGACGGCGACCACCAGCGGGTACGGCGCCTTGGTCCCTCCCGGCGAGAACCTGTCCTCCACGCCGGGAGAGACCACTGAGATGTTCGTTGCGGGCAGGCCGAGCATCTCCACGATCTCGGTCCGGGAGGACTCCGAGAGTGTCACGATGCGCGTGTTGCGGTACACGGGCGGGGCGATGCGGAACTCGATCAGCTCCCCGAGGCGGGCCAGGTTCGGGGGGAGGACCATTCGCCACATCTCGGCGTGGACGTGATGCAGGAACACCACACGAGGGCACCGGGCCCAGGCCGGGGAGAAGAAGGGCATGCCGTTCCACACCTCGACCATGGCGTCCCGGGGGCCGGTGCGCCCCACCCGACCCGACAGAGCGGTCCTCGGGAAAACCATGTACCTGCCCGCCTTGCGAACAACCCTGTAGCCGTCGCGGTAGGTGTAGGTGGGATGACCCTGGGCCACCGAGGTCCGCATCGTGACGTCCAACCCCGCCTGGGCCCACAGGGTGGCGATGCGGTGTGAGTGCAGCTCGGATCCGCCTGCCTCCGGGTCGTCGAGATCCCGCCAAGCCAGGATGTGGATGCGCTGCAGGCCTGCACTCTCCGCGATCTCCGAGAGCGAGAGGCCGTCGCCCCACGCGCTCGCTCGCAGCGCGGGAGCGCTCGATTGGGGGACGCCGACCACCTAACTGGCGCGGCTCGGTAGCACCGGCGCTTCCCGGCCGGTGCCTCGTCCGGCATCGCCGGCCTGCCCCTTCTCCTCGTGGTACTCGGCCTCGACGTTGACCGACCAGATGTCGTGGCTCGCCCCGAAGATGTTCTCCACCGACAGCATCGCCGTGTACATCGAGTGGTCCTGGTTGTTGTACTTATGCATCCCGTTGCGGCCCACCGGGTACACATTCGGGACGTTGTCGGCCAACCACCGGCGCATGACCTCGACGTTGGCCTGGTAGGTGTCGTCGTAGGTGGGGTAAGCCTTGGACATCCGAACCACGTAGCCGGACTCCACCTCCGAGGGGTCCACCAGACCCAGGCGATGAAGCTCCAACTTCCCGAGCTCGACCAGCTCCTCGTCGGGCGTGGCCCACAGCTCGTCGCCTTCGAACACGAAGTACTCCAAGCCCAGGCAGGTCCGCCCGTCCTTGACCATGTAGGGGGACCAGGACCCGAAGTTCTGGATGCGACCCATCTTCACTTCGGGTGCGTGCACGTAGATCCAGTTGTCGGGAAAGCCGCCCGCCTCGGGCACGACCAGGGCGATGGTGATGTGGGCCCGGTAGCACAGACCGTCCGCCGCGGCCAGGACCTCGGGGGGAGGAGAAGGCTCCATGGCGCGCACCAGCGAGCTGAGCGGCATGGACGACACCACGTGGGTGGCCGGATACCGGGTCGGTACCCCGTCGGTCTCCGCGGTCACCGCGACCGCCCGCCTGCCTTCACGATGGACCGCGGTAACCCTGGTGTCCATGATGACCTTGGTGCCCTGCGCCTCCACCAGCTCGCTGGCACGCTCCCACATCATGCCCGGACCGAACTTCGGGTACTGGAACTCTTCGATGAGGCTGGTTATGTCCTTCTGGTTGCGCTTGGGGAGGATCATGTTCGCGAGCGCCTTGAACAGTGACAGGTTCTTGATCCGCTGGGCGGCCCAGTCGGCCTTGATGTCGGCGGCGGGCACGCCCCATACCTTCTCGGTGTAGGTCTTGAAGAACGTCCTATAGAGCCTCCATCCGAAGCGAGACGCCGTCCATCCCTCGAATGTCTCCAGCTGACGGGGTGGTCGTACGCGCACCCAAAGGTACGAAAGGACGCACCTGATCGACTCCACCACGCCGAGCGCGCGAAGCGTGCTGACGGGCTTCAACGGGTAGTCGAAAAACTTCCCGTTGTAGTAGATGCGGCTCATGCGGGGCCGGATGAGGAAGTCGTCACCGGGCAGGATCTCGTGCCAGAGCTCCTCGACGGCCAGGACCTTCGTGAAGAACCGGTGGCCACCGATGTCGAAGCGCCAGCCGTCACGCTCGGAGGTGCGACTGATCCCGCCGACCACCGAGTCGGCCTCGAGCACCGTCGAGACCTCGCCGCGCTTGGCCAACTGGTAGGCGGCGGTAAGCCCGGCAGGGCCGGCCCCGATTATGACGGCCTTCATCTCCGAGTCTGGCAGGCGGTTCAAGGGCCGGTTGACGGGGCGTGGACGGGGAATTGCGCGCTCCTCTTGGGGGTCAACGAGACACGATACCGTCCCCGCGGACCGGCTCAGGGTACATAGGCGTTCATGAAGGCCAACAGCCCGTAACCCGCCATCCCGGCGCCGGCAAGGACGAACACGCCCCTTTCAATCCGCCGGCTGGCCGTCAGCGACGCCCCGGTCAGCACGAATGGAAAGGCACCCAGTGCGTAGCGTTCCAAAGAGTCCAGGTTCGACGAGGTAAGCGCTACGACGAGGGACACGAGCGCGAAGGCCGCGTAGGAGATCGGCCACCTCCTGAAGCAGACTAGGAGCAACAGGACGAGGCCGATCGCCCACGGGACGTGCAGGGCGCTCCCCACATGGCCGTGCAGTATCCCTGACGCGTTGTGGGCGAGGGTGTGGAACGGATCGGTCAACCCTCCTCTTCGGGTTGACTGCTGTTGCACCCTGAACGGGAGCAACCCGTCACCGAAGCGCCACGCCACCCATGCCAGGAAGGCTCCGGTTCCGGCGACGGGCGCGATCACCGCGGCGGTTCGGCTTACGACCTCCGTCCTGGACGGCCCTCGGGTGATAGCGGACGAGCCGGCGCTCAGAGCCTCGATCGCCGCCGGCACGACCAGGACCAGGCCCACCGGACGCGCCAGCCCGGCGAGGAACCCGGCGAGCGCGGCCCAACCGAACCGTCGCGCTCGCAAGGCCATGAAGGCACCGATCGTGAGCACCAGCATCGTGGCCTCCGAGTAGCCCATAACGAGGACGAAGGCAGGGGGCACCACCGCGAGCAGCCAGCAGGCACGTCGTGCCAGGCGTTCGTCACCGGTCTCGGTGAGGGCAAGCCGATACAGCATCGCACCCGCCGCCAGCGCACACGCGTTGGAGACGATTACCAAGGACGTGCCGACGCTGAACGGTGAGACCGTAGCCAGGGCTTTGGTCAGCATCGGCAGCAGCGGGAAGAACCGAAGCGCTTGGTGCCCGAGGCCTCCATATCCCTTCGTCGCGATGGCCTGGTAGAAACCCGCGTCCCATCCCAAGAGCCCTTGGTGCACGCGGAAGGCGACCCCGGGCGCGCCCGGGTGGAGGTGGTCGAGGAGGTAATGCGCCAGCGCCAGGCTCCCGGCGACCACCCCCCGGGCGACTACCCAGGGGGGGAGCGCCACGATGACAGCCTCGGCGACCCCCCCACCGGCCCCATCGCCGAGCCCCCGGCGGTGGGCCGTGCTCATCGAGCCTTCATCGACGCCGGGGCGCTGGCCTCATCGAGGCTGGATCTTTCCTGTCAAGGCTGGTAGCGGACCAGGTCGGCGAACTCGTAGAAAGTCGTGGAGTCGTAGTGCACCAGCTCTCGCGACGCCGGTCGCAACGTGTTCAGATCGGATTCGATCGCCTCGCACTTGCCGTTCAAGGTCAGGTAGTTCGGCGCCCACACGAACCAGACATCCCGGTCCGGGCCGGCCCGCTGGACCAGCAGGCGGGAGTAGCTCTGCGCATCGCCGGCCTGCACCGCCTTGGCGTAGTCCACCCAGTTGACGATCCGCGGGCCGTTCGCCCGCGGGAAGGCGATCTGCACGAGGTTCGAGGGGAGCAGGCGGCTCACGGCCGGCCCCAGCTGGTCCGGGCAGTAGCCGACCACGTCTCCGGGCTTCGCGCCGGAGTTGATCGCCGAGGCGACCTGTCCGGCTTGGCTCCGGTCGGTGGTCACATTGGAGCCGCTCACCGCCAGACCCAGGACCACGACCGCGACCACGACCGCGTATCGGGCATACCGGTAGGTCATGGTCGTCGTCCCGTAGGCCACCAGCAGGGCGAACACCGGAAAGACCACCGCCGTGTAGCGGGCCTGGAAGGTGCTTCCGGTGAGGTAGCCGATCACGATGGCCAATGCGAGGGTGCCCGCCGTGACTACGGTGACCAGCCGCGCAGGCGGGCGCGTGCGCAAATCCAGGTCGATGTGGCGTTGGTTCACCGCCTTTCCGAAAAGGGCGAGCCCCGCGAGCGCGAAGAAGATCAGCTCGAGGGCGCGTGCCGGACTGGCGTCCCCGCCGGCGAACTCGGTGACTGCGTGGACCATCGCGCTGAAGGACGCGGGCACCGCCCACGGCGTCCCCGTATGCGCGGTCTGGTAGAGGAAGATCGGAAGCCAGGGAACGAATGTCACCGCACCCAAGCCCATCGCGAGGAGCACCCACCTCGCGTTGGAGGACCCGCGTACCGCCCACCACGAAACGCACGCCGCGACCACCACCAGGAGGTAGATGGCCCAGTAATGGGTGTAGAGCAACAGACCGGTCACCAGCCCCAGCGTCACCAGGCTCCACGGCGCCGGACGCCTCATCGCCGAGTCCATGGCTAGGTAACCGACCAGCACCAGGAAGATCGCGATCGAATACATGCGATTCTCGGTGGAGTAACGCACCGCGAATGGCGACGACGCCACGACCAGCAGGGTGACCCACGCGACCGGCCTACCACCGAGACGCTTGCCCGCAAGCCATGCCAGAGGAAGCGAAACGACCCCGAAGATGCCCGAGAGCGAGCGGGCTGCCAGGTTGCTGGTGCCGAACGCGGCCGTCCAGTAGTGGAGGAGGACGTAGTACAGGGGCGGGGCGCCGTCGTGGCGCAGCGCTTGAGGGAGGTCGTGGAGGGGCAGCCGGGAGACGTTGAGCGTCAACGCCTCGTCCAGCCACATGTCGGATCGCGTCCAGAAGCGGAGGACCAGACCGACGCCGACCACCACCGCCACCAACACCCCTGCCCCGATGGTGACCAACTGCTCCCCGCGACCCCGCCGTTCCGGAAGATCCGGAGGGGTCACGGAGCTGATGGTCTCCCGCAGCTCGGCCAGCTTCATCGAATGCATGGTACCCAGCACAGTGGTGCACGCCGGGGTAGGCCCCGCAGGTTGGCCCCGGGAGCACCGCCCTTGATCCGGAGCCCTGGGCCCTGCCAGACTCACCGGCCACGGTAGGTCCCGGTGGTGAAGAGGGATGCCGACGAGGGGTGGTCAGGTGACGAGGCTTTCCGGCCGTTGCGGAGTTACACTCCAGATGCCCTCAACGAAGGCCTGATGGCCGGGCGAGAGAACAGAAAAGACTGAATAGAGACTGAATAGAGAGCGCCAACCCGCCCTGACAGCGGCGAGCAGACTGGAGGACTTGTGACTGATTCCTTCGACCGGCGGACCTTCCTCTCGAGAGGCGCAATGCTGGGTGGCGCGACTCTTTTGGGTGGGAGCGCGGCCAGCATCCTGGCCGCGTGCGGAAGCAACGGCACCTCCGGCGGTTCCTCCGTCCAGTCCAATTCCAGCGGCATCTCCTCGAGCAGCCCGAAGCCCGGAGGCAGCCTCACTTTCGCGGTCGAGTCCGAGGTGAACGGCTTCGACCCCTCCAAGGGGCGCTTCGACCCCGGCGGCATCATCTACGCCCGTGCGGTCTTCGACCCGCTCACCGCGTACACGGCGGACGGGACGGTCAAGCCCTACCTGGCGCAGTCCATCAAGCCCAATGCCAGCTACACGGCTTGGACGATCACCCTCCGCCCCAACATCACCTTTCACGACGGCACCCCGCTCAACGCCGACGCCGTCAAGTACAGCATCGACAACCTGGTCGCCTCGTCCCTCACCGGGCCGGCATTGCTGAACGTCGCCTCCACGACCGTCACCGACCCGATGACGGTCGTGGTCAACACCAAGACCCCATGGGTGGCGTTCCCGGTCTACCTCACCGGCCAGCTCGGCTTCGTACCATCTCCCAACATGTTGAAGAGCTCGAGCGGGAACAACCATCCGGTGGGAACGGGCCCGTTCGTGTACAAGGAATGGGTTCCCAACGACCATTTCACCGTCACCAAGAACCCGAACTATTGGCGCTCGGGTTACCCCTACCTGGACCAGGTCACCTTCAAGCCGATCGTGGAACCGAAGTCGCGCGACGACAGCCTGCTTTCGGGTCAGATCGACATCCTTCATTCGAGCGACACCGACACCATCGTTGACCTCCGGGGCAACAACAGCGTCCAGTTCACCACCGACGCCAACAACAGGATCGGTGAACCCGACGAGGACTTCATCATGCTCAACACGGCCGTCGCACCCCTGGACGACGTGAGGGTGCGTAGGGCTCTCGCTTACGCAACGAACAAGGCGACGATCAACTCGACGATCAACAACGGCCTGACTCAGCTCTCCAACGGGCCCTTCCCTCCCGACAGCCCGGACTACGCGCCCACCGGGTATCCCCAGTACAACCCCGGCCAGGCCCGCTCACTCGTCCAGGCGGTCCAGCGGGACAAGGGCCCGATCTCCTTCGAGCTCGGGACGACCAACAACACCAAGAGCCTGCAAGAGGTGCAGCTCCTCCAGGGCATGTGGCAGAACGTTGGGATCTCGACCCACATCGCCCAGGTAGAGCAGACCCAGTTCATCCTCAACGCGTTGGAGGGCAAGTTCAACGCGTACACCTGGCGTCAGTTCGACGCGCCGGACCCCGACATCAACTTCGTCTGGTGGAGCATCCCCAACGCCAACCCCGTCGGCCAGCTCGCCCTCAACTTCGCCCGCAACAAGGACCCCCAGATCCAGGCGGCCCTGGACCAGGGTCGTGAGCACACCGATCAAAGCGTGCGTGCCCAGGCCTACCAGACAGTGGCCAAGCGCTTCGGAGTCGACATCCCGTACCTTTGGGTCAACAAGACGCTCTGGGCGGTGGCCGCCAAGCGCAACGTCATGAACTTCAGTGGGGGAACCACTCCTGACGGGTCGCCATTACTTCCCAGCACCAACGGTACGGTGTGGACCACCCAGGTATGGCTGAACCACTAGCGCGACCTCTGGCCGAACGCGTCCCGAGGGGTGGCGAGGCTTCGGGGGTGAGGAGAGCATGGGCTACGTAATCAGAAAGTTCCTCCTCTTGATCCCGGTGCTGTTCGTGGTCAGCTTTCTGACCTTCCTTCTCCTGAACCTGCTCCCCGGCGACCCTACGATCGCCATCCTCGGGCCGGGAGCGACTACCAAGGCACGCGCCGAGCTGCGCCACCAGCTCAACCTGGACCAGTCACTCCCGGTTCGGTACACGACCTGGGTGAACAATGCGTTGCACGGAGACCTCGGAAAGTCCTACATAAACGGCGAGCCCGTCTCCAAGGCGATCGGGGAGCACTTCCCGATCACCCTCGAGCTTCTCATCATCTCGCAGGTCATAGCGCTGATCCTCGCCATACCAATCGGCATCGTCTCGGCGGTGAGACCGAACCGATTATTCGACCAGTCCGCTACCACGCTCTCGTTCGGCGCGCTGGCAATTCCGCCGTTCACTATCTCGTTGGTCCTGGTCGTCGTCTTCGCCGTCAGCCTGCACTGGTTCCCAGCAACGGGTTACACACCCCTCACTCAGAACTTTCTCTCGAACCTCAACTCCCTGATCCTGCCTTCGATAGCGCTGGCGCTCGGTTCGCTAGCCACGTACATGAGGGTGCTCCGCGCCGACATGATCTCCACGCTTCAGCAGGACTTCATCACGATGGCGCGCTCCAAGGGGCTGCCCACGTGGCGCATCCTCTCCCGTCACGCCTTCCGGCCCTCGACGTTCACCCTCGTCACGGTGGCCGGGCTCCAGATAGGAGCCCTCATCGGCGGAGCGTTCATAGTCGAGATCATCTTCGACCTTCCAGGACTGGGAAGCTTGACCCTCAATGGGATCTACTCGTGTGACTACCTGCTCGTGCAAGGCTGCGTCCTGGTGATCACGGTCGGTTACGTCTTGGTCAACTTCGTGATCGACTTGCTCTATCCGTTGCTGGACCCGAGGACCCGCCAGGTGAGGCTAAGTGGCTGATACGACCTCGCCCGCCAGCTCCTCCTGGAACACCGCGATCGAACGCGCCGAGGAGGAAGTTGCCTTCCCTTCGGAGTTCGAGCCGGTCCCGGCCGTCTCCGAGGCCCCTCGCCTAAGGAAGAGGCTGGGCTGGGGCTTCTGGATACCGGCTGCCTGGGTGGTGCTGGTCATCCTGGCGGCCGCCTTGGCCAACATCCTTCCAATACCCGACCCCACCGCGATCAACTCCCTTCCCAAGCTGGGGCCGAGCTCACAGCACCTGCTCGGCACCGACGACATCGGACGGGACATGCTGTCGAGATTGGTCTTCGGCGCCCGCGTGTCGCTCGAGGTGGGCTTCGCGTCCATCGCATTAGGGCTGTTCTTCGGGGGGATGTTCGGGATGATCGCGGGGTTCTTTGGTGGCGGCGTGGACACCTTCATGTCGTCGATCGTCAACATCGGCCTGGCCTTTCCGCCACTGGTCCTCGCTCTCGCGGTCATAAGCTTCGTGGGGCCGGGCCTCGTCATCGTGATCGTGGTGATCGGGGTGCTCTCGGTGCCGCCCATCACCCGTTTGGTGCGGGCCAGCACGATCACGTACGCGCAGCGGGACTTCGTGCTCTCGGCCCGCGCCTTGGGGGCGACGAGAAGGCGCATCCTCGTCCGCGAGATCCTTCCTAACGTGATCCCGGCGGCGCTGGCCTTCTCGCTGGTCGCGGTGGCACTGGCCATAGTCGCCGAAGGAACGCTCGCCTTTCTGGGCCTGTCCGTGCCCCCGCCCACGCCGACATGGGGCGGCATGATCAACGAAGGCCGCAATCTCCTTCAGACCGACCCATGGATATCCATGCTTCCCGCCCTCGCCTTGTTCTTGACCGCGCTCGTGCTCAACCTGGCCGGCGACAGGCTCCGGGGCTATTTCGACGTCCGCGAGGGCGCGATATGAGGGGGGAGCCCCTGGCGTTTCCCGACGCCGATGCCGACACCGGCCTCCTGCTGGACGTGGTCGACCTGCGGACCCACTTCAGAACCCCGCGTGGAGTGGTGAAGGCCGTGGACGGTGTGTCCCTCTCGGTCGACAGGGGAAAGACGCTCGGGGTCGTGGGCGAGTCAGGGTCGGGCAAGACCGTTCTCGCCCGTTCGATAATGGGGCTGTTGCCGAGGACGAACGTGGACAGGGGGGGTGAGGTGCTGTTCCTCGGCCAGGATCTGACCCAGCTCTCCGAGGTTCAGCTCAGGCAGGTCTGGGGCCGGGAGATAACGATGATCTTCCAGGACCCGATGACGTCGCTCAACCCGGTTATGCGGGTCGGCCGCCAGATAACCGAGTCTCTCCGCTACCACCTCCACATGGGCAGGGACGAGTCCAGGGAGACCGCCGTCGCCCTGTTGCGGTCGGTGGGGATCCCCGAACCGGAGCGGAGGCTGAAGGAGTACCCCTATCAGCTCTCGGGCGGGATGAGACAGCGGGTCATGGTGGCCATCGCACTCGCATGCGGACCCAGGCTCCTCCTCGCCGACGAACCCACCACGGCCCTCGACGTCACGGTGCAGGCTCAGATCCTCGACCTGCTGGCGCGCCAGCAGTCCGACCGCTTCATGGGCATGATCCTGGTCACCCACGACCTCGGGGTCGTAGCAGGCCGCACCGACGAGATCGCGGTGATGTACGCCGGAAAGATCGTGGAGAAGGCTTCCACCCGCACGCTCTTCTCCGATATGAAGATGCCATACACCGAAGCGCTGCTCCAGTCCATACCCCGCACCACGGACCAGCCTCACAACCGGCTTCGCGTGATCTCGGGACGCCCGCCGGACCTGGTACACCTCCCCTCCGGATGCAGCTTCGCCCCGCGCTGTCCCTACGCGCAGTCGCGTTGTCTCGAAGAAGAGCCTCCCTTGCAGGAGGCACCGACTCCCGGCCATCTGTACGCGTGCTGGTATCCGGTCGGGACCCCGGAAGGCCGTGATGCCCTCCATCGCAACCGTGGACGCGTTGGCGCGGGCGTCGGCATCTGACCATGGCCGGCAGCGGCAAGGCCCACCTGCGCGGGGAAGAGGCGCTGCTGCGAGTGGAGAACCTCGTGGTGGAGTTCCCGGCAGGACCAGGCCGGAAGGTGCACGCTGTGTCGGACGTGAGCCTCGACGTCATGCAGGGCGAGACCCTTGGACTGGTGGGCGAGTCCGGCTGCGGGAAGTCCACGACGGGGCGGGCGATCATCCAGCTTCCCCGGCCCACCTCCGGATCCGTCAACTTCGACGGTGACGACCTCACGTCTCTGAAGAGGGAGCGCCTGCGAATGGTGCGCCCCAAGATGCAGCTGATATTCCAGGACCCGATCTCCTCCCTCAACCCCCGGCGGCGCGTGGAGGACATCGTGGCCGAGCCGCTCGCCATCTGGGGAGGCTCCAAGTCGGGAGAGCGCGGGGCGAAGGTACGGTCCGCCTTCGACGCCGTCGGCCTCGACGTGGACACGGTCGGCGGGCGCAGACCGCACGAGTTCTCCGGGGGTCAGTGCCAGCGGATCAGCATCGCCAGATCGCTGGTGCTGGACCCCAAGCTCCTCATCTGCGACGAGCCGGTCTCGGCTCTCGACGTATCGGTGCAGGCGCAGATCCTGAATCTCTTGGAGGACGCCAAGGTCCGCTACGGGCTGACGGTGATCTTCATCGCCCATGACCTCGCGGTCGTGAAGAACGTGAGCGACAGGGTCGCCGTGATGTATCTCGGGAAGCTGTGCGAGGTTTCCGAGGCAGAGGACCTGTTCCGTTCGCCGCGCCATCCCTACACGGCAGTCCTGTTGACGTCGATCCCCGAACCCGACCCCACTGTGAAGCCGATGTCGGCAGCGGACAAGATGCCCGGCGAGCTGCCGTCTCCCGTCAGCCCACCTAGCGGGTGCCGATTCAGGACGCGGTGCCCCCGCGCCGAGCAGCTATGTACCGACGAGGAGCCGCAGATCCGGGAGGTGGAGCCGGGCCATTTCGTGGCCTGTCATTTCCCGATCGAGCGCCGGATCGGAGCCCGGCTTAGCGAACCGGCTCCGGCACTCCAGTAGCCGGCGCGTTCGCCCTCGCCCGGCTGGTGGCCCCGGGTCTCCTGGCTACTGGGCTTCTTCCGACGCTCGGGTGGCGGAATCTCCCGAGCCGTCTCCTTGATCCAGCGACGACCGTGGCATGGCAGAGCCCTGCTCGGCGACGTACTCGGCCCACGCCGCCTGCGCCTCTGTCTCCGGCGTGAACTCGGCCGTGGAGTAGTCGGGCCCGATGTAGTTGCCTTGCTCGTCGTAGGCATGTTCACCGAACGCCTCGCGATACTCCTCGGCCACTTCGCCACCCTCCGCAGCCTGTTTGATCGAAAGACTGATCCTTCGTCGCTGGAGGTCGATGTCGATGATCTTCACCCACAGCTCCTCCCCGGGCGTGACGACCTGCTCGGGCAGGTCCACGTGATGGGTGGCCATCTCCGAGATGTGCACCAGACCCTCGATGCCCTCGCCCACGTGGATGAAGGCCCCAAAGGGGACCAGCTTGGTGACCCGCCCGTACACGAGCTCGCCCACCCGGTGGGCGTTGGCGAACTCCTGCCAGGGGTCCTGCTGGGTCGCCTTTAGCGACAGGCTGATCCGCTCCTTGTCAAGGTCCACGTCGAGCACCTGCACGTCGATCTGGTCACCAACCGACACGACGGACGAGGGATGGTCCACGTGCTTCCAGGACAGCTCCGACACGTGCACCAACCCGTCCATGCCGCCAAGGTCGACGAAGGCGCCGAAGTTCACCACCGACGACACGACCCCACGCCTCACCTCCCCCGGCCTCAGGTTGGCGAGGAACTCCTCTCGTTGCTCCTTTTGGGTCTCCTCCAACCACGCCCGCCGCGAAAGGACCACGTTGTTGCGGTTCTTGTCCAGCTCGATGATCTTGGCCTCGAGGACTCGCCCCACATAGGGCTGAAGGTCACGGACCCTCCGCAACTCGACCAGCGACGCAGGGAGGAAGCCCCGGAGTCCGATGTCGAGTATCAGCCCGCCCTTGACCACCTCGATGACCGGACCCTTGACGACTCCGTTGCTCTCCTTAAGCTTCTCTATGGCACCCCAGGCTCGCTCGTACTGGGCGCGCTTCTTGGACAGGATCAGTCGCCCTTCCTTGTCCTCCTTCTGGAGGACTAAGGCTTCGACCTGGTCGCCCACGCCGACGATTTCCGACGGCTCGACATCGTGGCGTATCGAGAGCTCCCTGGCGGGGATCACGCCCTCGGACTTGAAGCCGATGTCCAACAGGACCTCGTCCTTGTCCACCTTGACGACCGTGCCGTGCACGATGTCGCCGTCATCGAACTCGACGATGGTGCCGGCGATGGCGTCCTCCAGGGACACTCCACCCAGATCGTCGACCACCACCTGCCGAGGCGTGTACTCACCCTGGTCGTCGAATGTTCCCATGTCGGAGCCCGTGGCGGAGGGGGCTTCGGAGGTCGAGGAGTGGTCGGACATTTGCTAGGTCGCCTTCTTTCCGGACATTTCCCGTGCCTACCTACCTGGCGGCCTTGCGGGAGTCGGGGGGCGATGGAACATGCCAGCAAGATGCGACGCAACATGCCGAGCAACATCCACGCCGGCCCGACACGAATGTTACCACGAGGCTCTTCGTGCTCGATCACCGCTTGTCGGCGACGACCAACAGCTCGGGGTGATCGAGGTCAGGAGGATCTCGGCGGTAGCGACCCGGGGAAACCGACCACATGTGACGCACCGCCAAGCCCGCCCTCGAGCACAGCAGGCGCATCTCCCTCGGCGTGAAGCACGTGGTCCACAGGTCGTATTCCGCCTCGGTTCCGTCCGCGCCCCGCAAGACGCTGCGCTCGTGGTTGAGACCACGCTCGGCGTGGAAGCTGTCACCCTCCTCCAGGTACCGGATGGCAAAATATGCCGAGGGCGCGCTCAACGCCAGCCGCCCACCCACACGCAGCGCCCGGGCCATCTGCGACAGCGCTGCTTCTTCCTCCTCGTCCCCGCCGAGCAGGCCGAAGCCGCCCTGGCAGAGGGAGATCACCGCGTCGATGCTGCCGGCTCTGACAGGAAGCGACCGGACGTCCCCCCTTACGAAGGCCGCGCACCTTTCAGCCCCCTCGGCAGCCAGCTTCACAAAATCCTCCGCTATCTCCACCCCCACGACGCGCAGGCCTCGTCTCTGGAGAGCCAGAGAGTGACGCCCGGGTCCGCAGCCCACGTCCAGCACCAGCTCTCCCGGTCTCAAGGACAGGATCTCGCACAACGTCGTCACCTCGGCCTCGGTACCCTTCGTGAACGAGTAGCGCAGATAGGCAGGACCGAGGAAGCGGGCAACCGCCTCGAAGAAGTGCTCCTTGTGCGAGGCGGCTTCGCGACGCCCGGTCATCGGCACGCCGGGTGCGGCTCAGCCCTTGGCCCCGGCCCAGGTGGACCCCCAGGCCAAGTCCACCGTGAGCGGAACCCGCAGTGCGCAGGCGTTCTCCATCGCGGCGACGGTGAGCGCGGCGGCCCGGTCGCGCTCGTGGGGTGGCACCTCCAGGATGACCTCGTCGTGGACCTGGAGCACGAGCCTGGTCTCCAGGCCTGCCTCCTCGAGCTCGGCGTGGAGCTTGGACAGGGCGACTTTGAAGATGTCCGCCGCCAGGCCCTGTATCCCGGCGTTCATGGCCTGACGCTCCCCCGCCTGGCGGAGCCGGACATTGGACGAGGCCAGCTCGGGGATCTGGCGGCGCCGGCCGAACAGGGTCTGGGTGTAACCCTTGTCCCTTGCCTCGGCCACCGTCGTCTCCATGTAGTCGCGCACCTTGGGGAAGGCGGCGAAGTACGCCTCCAGGATCAGCCGCGCCTCCTCGACCGGGATGGCCAGGCGCTGCGAGAGCCCGTAGGCCTCCATCCCGTATGCGAGACCGTAGGAGACCATCTTGGCCTTGGAGCGCTGGGCGAGTGTCACCTCCTCGGGAGCTACGCCGAAGATGCGCGACGCCGTGGCCTCGTGGATGTCCTGGCGGGACTCGAACGCCTCTACCAGGCCGGGATCGTCGGCCAGGTGCGCGATCACCCTGAGCTCTACCTGGTTGTAGTCGGCCACCAAGAACTCCGTCCCCGGCGCCGGTAAGAAGGCTTGGCGGAACCTCCTTCCCTCCTCGCTCCGGATCGGGATGTTGTGGAGGTTGGGTTGGTCCGAGGAGAGCCGTCCTGTCCTGGCAACGGTCTGGTTGAAGCTGGCGTGGATGCGGCCGTCGGGGCCGACCTCGGCGAGCAGCCCTTCTCCGTAAGTCGAGCGGAGCTTCTCGACCTCCCGGTAGCGAAGCAGGGCGTCGATGATCGGATGCTCGCCTCGCAGCCGCTCGAGCGACGCCGCGTCCGTGGAATACCCCGTCTTGGTTCTCTTCTGGGGGGAGAGACCCAGGCGTTCGTAGAGGATCACGCGAAGCTGTTGGGTCGAGTTGACCTTGAAGGGTTCGCCCGCCAGTGCCTGGATCTCCAAGTCGAGGTCTCTCACCTCGTCGGTTAGGGACCCGATCAGCTCCTTCAGGTAGGCGACGTCGACACCCACCCCCGCCACCTCCATCCTCGCCAGCACCCTGACGAGTGGCCGTTCCACTTGCTCGTAGAGGTCTACGAGCCCGCGCGCTTCCATGGCGGCACGCAACGGAGGTCCGAGACGCGGCGAGGGCCGCGACCCTTGGGGCGGCGTCCTCGGCAGGGTCCCGCCCGTCACCGTCGACGCCGAGGTCGAGCTGTCCTTCCGGCGGTGCCGAAGGAGGCAGGAGCTCGACGTCGAGGTAGCGGCGGGCAAAATCCTCGAGCAGATAGTTGCCTTCGGCCGGGTCGAGCAGGTACGCAGCCACGGCGGTATCGACGTCGAGCCCGGTGACGTCGACACCTTGAGGTATGAGAGACCGCATGAGCTCCTTGGCGCGGTGAGCCGTGACCTGCTGCGACACGACCTGCACCAGCGCCCGCGCGACCGCGGGGTCACCCAACAGGGCCTCCTCCAGCCAGACAACCAGAGTCGGGTCCTCGGTGCCCGTCCTGGCGGTGTCGGCCGTCTCGGTACGAGCCAAGGCCAGGCCCAGGATCTCCGAACGCCCTCGCTGTCCCTGCCAGGCCGCCTCCACCGAGACAGCACATCCCGAAAGCTCACCCAGCGCCTTCACGGCTTCCTCGTCCGATGACGGGCGCAAAATCTCATATCCGAGCCGGCCTGCGCCCTCCCGACGCGGCGCACCCGCGGTGCCCTGGACGGCTCCCCGCCCGTCGGCTCCGAGGTTTTCCACCACACGGTCCCACAAGGTGCGCAGCTCGAGGAACGCGAAGAGCTTTCGAGCCTCCTCGGCGTCCCAGCCCTTCAGCGCCAGGTCCTCCAGGTCAGCGTCGAGGTCGAGGTCCCTTACGAGAGGGATCACGGTCGCGTTCTGGCGAACCTGCGACTCGTGGTCCGCGAGGCTGCGCCCGAGCTTGGGAGACGCCTCGTGGAGATGCGCGAACACACCGTCGAGGTTCCCGTAGTCGTTGATCAGCTTGGCCGCCGTCTTCTCACCCACGCCCGGCACACCCGGAAGGTTGTCGGACGTGTCGCCCCTCGAGCGCGGCGTAGTCGACGTAGTGTGAAGGTGCCACGCCCGTTCGGTCCCTCACCCCCGCCTCGTCGTATAGCAGGTAGTCGCTGACACCCCGTCGGTTGTAGAGCACCTTGATGTGGGGGTCCTCTACTAGCTGGTATACATCACGATCGCCCGTGACGATGATCACGTCGTCGCCTCGCTCGCGAGCGCGAACCGCAAGGGTGGCGAGGACGTCGTCGGCCTCGTAGCCGGGCACCTCCAAGATGGGTATGCGGAGGGTCTCGACTATCTCCCGCACGAGCCCCATCTGTTGACGCAGGATGTCGGGAGCCGCGGAGCGGCCTGCCTTGTAGGTCTCTACCACCCGGTGGCGGAACGTGGGCTCGGGGCGGTCAAAGGCGACGGCGACCCCGTCGGGGCGGTGGTCCTTCAGGAGGTTCACGAGCATCGAGGTGAACCCGAAGACGGCGTTGGTGACCTGGCCCGAAGCCGTCGCCATGTCGGTCGGCAAAGCGAAGAACGCCCTGTAGGCCAGAGAGTTGCCGTCGAGCAGCAAGAACTTGGCCACGACAGCAACCTACTGCCTGCGCGTGACGACACACCCCAGAAGGGAGGCAGGCTCCCCAGGTAGAATTGCGCCATGACCGATGGCTTCCATCCTCCCCTGGAGGAGTACCTGGAAGCGATCCACGCCCTCCAGGAGGAGGGGGGTCAGGTCATTCAGGCACGGCTGGCACAACGGTTGGGCCACTCGGCGCCCTCGGTCTCCGAGATGGTGCGACGACTGCGGGCCGAGGGCTACGTCGAGCTGGAGGACCGTGCCGTTCTGCTGACCGAGAAGGGCCAGGCCCGCGCCGAGAAGGTAGTCCGAAAGCACCGGCTGGCCGAGCGACTGCTGACCGACGTCATAGGCCTCGAGTGGCACCGGGTCCACCTGGAGGCGGGTCGCTGGGAGCACGTGATCTCCGACGACGTCGAGGCGCGCCTCGTCGAGCTTCTGGGGAACCCGGACACCTGCCCTCACGGCAACCCCATCCCCGGCACGGTGGCCAGAGCCACTCCCCAGATGGCCCTGGCCGAGGCCGGCCCGGGAGACAACGTCCGTCTCGAGCGTGTAACCGAGCAGGTGGAGATCGACCTGAAGTCTCTCGAGTATCTCGACGAGCACGGCTTCTTGCCGGGCACCTACGCGCGCGTCCGCTCCAAGGCGCCGGACGGTACCGTGACCTTGGACCTCCACGAGGACACCATCGCCCTCGGTCCCGCCATCTGCCGGCACCTCTTCGTGGCGCCGGCGACCCCTCTGGCGGAGTCCGCTTGAACGTCGCCAACTGACCTAAATGCGCCGCGACCGTCGCTGCACGGCTGCTATCAGACGGGCCTAGGGCGAAGGCCTGAGGGTCCCCGATATCACTTGAGCGGAGACCTCGTGCATCTTGGTCCGGCTGCGCATGGCGGTCCGCTGGATGAAGCTGAACGCCTGGCCCTCCTTCATGCCGTGGCGGTCCATGAGTATGCCCTTTGCCCGGTCCACCAGCCTCCTCGTCTCCAGCTGGTCCTCGAGGGTGCGGTTCTCCGCCCGGAGGGCCTGCATCTCAGACTCGAGCGCCTTCATCTCGGCGAACCGGCCGAGTGCGACCTCGATGGCCGGGAGCAGCTCCGACCTCTGGAACGGCTTCACCAGGTAGGCGAGGGCTCCGGCGTCTCGAGCCTCGGTGACCAGCTCCCTCTGGCTGAACGCGGTCAGGATCAACACGGCCGACCGGCGAGCTCCGGCGATGTGCTTCGCCGCCGCCAGGCCGTCCATCCCAGGCATCTTGATGTCGAGGATCACCAACTCGGGCGCCAGCTCGTCCACCAGGGTGACAGCCTCGTCGCCCCGAGCGGTCTCGCCCACGACCTCGTAGCCCTCCTCACCGAGGATCTCCTTCAGATCGAGGCGCACGATGGCCTCGTCCTCCGCGATGACGACCCTGACGGCCACCCTCCTAGCCGGAGCTGGGTATCCGCTCGAGAAGCTCGTCCTGAGTTCGTTCCAGGTCGGCTATGGAGTCGAGCAACACGGCGCGGCTGCGAGCCATGGCATCGGCGTGACGGCGTGCCTCCTCAAAGTCTCGCTCGGCCAGGGGAGTTTCGGAGACCAACGCCCGGATGCGCGCCTCTTCCGCCGAATCGGCCAGGGCCGCCAGCTGTTCCTCAGCCACCCCCAGCTCCTCTCGGGCGCGCCGCAGCCTCTGGTTGACCTGGGACAGCCGGGTCTTCACCAGGGCTCCGTTCATGGGCTGCCCATTGTAAGGCGGCCACCGTGCCCGGCCCACAGGCCGGCCCCAGAGGGCTTCGGGCGGACCGGGCTCGGGCTACTCGGCTTCGGGCGGACCGGCCAGGCACGGCCATAGCAGGCTTCGGCCCGGACCGGCTAGGCCACGGCCATGGCGGCGGTGACCACGCCGACGACCGCGAGGGCCGCCAGGTCCAGCCGGCCGGGGCGAGCACCTGTCAGCGCGGGTGGTCCCACGCCCCCTCGTGCTTGGATCGCGTCACCCATCTCGCCGGCCCTGCGCGTGGCGACCACCAGAGCGCTGACAAGTATGTCCACGGCCTCCCTCACCAGCTCCATAAGGCTGGCGGGCGTCTTGGTCCGCCGGACACGCCTCGCCGCATAGAGAATCCTCAGCTCGTCGACGAGAAGGGGCAGGCATCGGATGCTGAGCCCGATGGCGATGACCACCTCGTCGACCGGGAGACGGAGACGGCGAAGCGGCGAGAGGAGGCGCGCGAGCGCGGGAGCCAGCTCGGGCAAAGGCGTGGTCCATCCCACCAGATAAGTAGCGAGCAGCAGGAGGGCAGTGAACACCAGGAACCTTGCCCACAGCCCGAGCGATCCCAGACCGATCGCGGCTCCGCCGAGGTTCAGGTAGGGCCTTCCACCCGACAGCAGAGCAGGCACGGCCGAGAGCCCCAGCACCAACCACAGGATCCATCGTGGGAACCGCGGTATCGCACCTATGGGGATCCGAGCAAGCAACCAGGTGCCGACCAGCGCCACCGCGAGCACGGCCTCCGCGGCCCAGCTGGCCTTGAGTGAAAGCGTCAGCCCGAAGGCCGTGACAGCCACGAGCTTCGTGCCCGCCCAGGTGCGGTGCACGGGCGAGCTCCCCGGCACGTAGCGGAGCAAGTGCAGCTCCATGGTCTTCCGGCGCGTCGAGTCTTCGGGGGGTGCGGCCCGTCCGAGAACCTTCATGTGCGATTCCGCACGGCTTCGAAGGTCGCCTCGTCGGCAACTATCCGGCCCCCCGCGAGGGACAGATGTCGCTCACCCAGCCGTGACCCCATCTCAAGGTCGTGGGAGACGACGACCGTGGCGATGGAGTGCTCCGCACGCAGGCGGGCCAGCACGTCAACAAGCGTCCTGGCAGCGTCCTCGTCGAGGCCGGCGAGGGGTTCGTCCAGGACGATCAGACGAGGGCGCGACACCATGAGGCCGGCCAGCGCCACGCGTCGTTGCTCACCACCGCTCAGCGCGTCTATCCGGCGTCGAGCCATGCTCTCGCCGTCCAGCCCGACCTCGTGCAGGGCGGCCGAGATCTGGCCCGAGTCCAGCTGGCGCCCGAAGGAGACATCCTCGGCGACCGTCGGCCGGAACAGCTGCAACCGCGCGTGCTGGAAGGCGACTCCTACCCGTCCAACGCATTCGTGGAGCGGTTCGCCGTCGAGCGTCCCCCGCCCCTCGGTCGGAACCAGGAGCCCCGCGAGGATCCAGGCAAGTGTGGACTTGCCCGAACCGTTGTCACCTGTGATCAACACGCTCTCGCCTTCCGAGACAGCGACATGTATCCCGCTGAGCGCCCTGTGTGCCCATGGCGATCCCTGCGCGTACACGAATCCCGCGTCCTCAAGAGCTACGACCGGTCGGGAACGGTCCTTCTCACTCCCACTAGCCGCCGCCCGGGTGGGCCAGCTTGTCGCCCTCCCGCTCGAGCTGGAGGCGGCCCACCCGACCTCATCCCCGAGGCCTCGGGCTCCAAGGACCCCGTCGGCATCACCGGCCCGACGGCTGCAAGGGTCGGTACATGCCCCGCCGCGGTCCATCCTGATCAGTCGATCGCAACTCGTGGCCTCCTCCAGGCGGTGCGTTATGTGCGCCACTGTGACATTGGACTGCCTCGTCACGTCCCGCAGCAGCGCGGTGACCTCGCGACGGCCGGACCCATCGAGCATCGACGTCGACTCGTCGGAGATCAGGAGAGTGGGTTCACGGGCGAGAGCAGAGGCGATGGCCAGACGCTGGAGCTGGCCACCCGAGAGGGTCGCGGTCTCCCGCTCCTCCATCCCTGAGAGACCCACACGATCCAAAAGGCCCAGTACGTCGGGAGCCGTACGCAAGCCCCATTGAACGTCGTCGCGAACTCGAACACCGAGGACCTGGCTCTCCGGACGCTGGAAGACCATGGCTGTCCGCTGGCACCGACCGTTCACGTCATGACGCAGCACTGAGCCGCTGGTCGGAGCGAGGCCGGCAAGCACACGCGCGAGCGTCGACTTGCCGGACCCGTTCGGGCCGACGATCCCCACGAACATCCCCTCGGGGACTTCAAGGTTCACGTCCCTGAGAGCGTCGACTGTCGCATGGGTATACCGGAACGACACATTCTCCAGACGCGCAGGGACACCGCCGGCCTCCGGGTGGGGCACCGGCGGCATGGTCCGCGCCGTGGCAGCAGCCAGGCGCGCGAGAGCCGGAACTGCGACAGCCCGCGCCAAGAACGCCGAGCCGACCACACTCACGAGGGTGAAGGCCGGAAGGGCAAGCCACCAATGGGCCAAGCACCATGAGAGCGCTTGGCTGCCGCCGTTGGCGACCGATCCCAGATCCACCCTGTCGAGGAGACGGGAGAAGCCGTTCCATACCAGGTGGGCCTGGGCAAAGCTCAGCCGGCGGAGGTTGGAGAAGAGCGCGAATAGGGCGACCCCTATGCCAGCAAGAGGGAGGGCGCAGGTTGCGATCGCCACCGCGATCGTTCGGAGGATTCCCCACTGCCGGACGACCGCCACTCCGACGGCCAGACCCAGCAAACCGCTGATCTCCATTTGGATCGCCAAACCAAGGCCGCCGACAACAAAGGCCACGCATCCACCTGCCAAGCTGGCGACGACGGCGGCCCGCGGCCGGTGCCGAACGGCGAGCGCGGCCATCGGAACAACCGACGCCGGCCACAACACGGAGCCGAAAGGGAACAGCCAGCTGAGCAGGTGGAGACCCACGGCCATGTCGGCCAGGACCGCCGCCTCGGCCAGCTCGGTCGCTCCGAGAGGGCCGCGACCAGATCGCCTCCTCGAATCGAGTTCGGGCGCGGCTATTTCAGCGGCGTTCCCAGGAGGCACGGCTCCAGCTTTCCAGCTGGAGGACACCTTGCGCAGGTCAGGCTATGGCTTCGCCGGAACAGTAGGCTTCCTCGGCGAGCCTGGATGGCGGAATCGGCAGACGCGATGGCCTCAAAAGCCATTGCCCGCAAGGGCGTGCGGGTTCGAGTCCCGCTCCGGGCACAGAGACCGCTCCGGGCACAGACCGCTCCGACACCAGGGAGAGGGAAACGGCCCCGGGAGCGACCGAACCCGGACACGGGCGCACGCCCGAGCCACGGAGAGCGGGGGCGTCGGCCAGCTGGGCTTCGAATGAAGGGACGAACTTTGGTCCAGTGGCTTACTCACGATACAAGCCCCATTTCCGACAGTTCGCCTTCTACCTGGGTTTCGAACAGTGCTCGTTTCAAAGCAAGTTGCGGTCGACCCCGCGTCTGGCATGCAGACGGTTACGTCGCATTCCGCGATCTACGAAGACACTCCCGTCAATCGCACTGGACGAGTAGGTTTCATAGGCGGCAACGGGTGCGAAGATTGACGCACGGTGCCCAGCCCTCGTTGGCGATGGTCTTACCCCGCTACTCGCAATAATTTGAGCTTGCTGGACTGTGGTCACCGGTTCTCAACGAGCGAATGGCAGAGCGCTGTGTACGGTGCTCGCTCAACTAGTACATAGTACCTCATCGGCACAAAGGTCGGACGCACAGTCACGTAGGCTACATAGAGGGCGCTGCAATGCCCTTTGACGAACAGCGTGCCCAGCGCCGCGGGGTCAGGAAATCCGGTTCCAATGACCACTTTGTGATCAAGGGGATGGCCAGTGACGTCGCTGGCCGTGCGCTGGACGTTGAGGAAGTTGGACGCCTGCACCGAGTTCCAAGTCCCCCAGGGCGTTATGGCGAAGGCCATGTTGGCCCAGAGGCCGAACCACGCCAATACCGCGGCCACGACGGGCACGAACGTTCGCGTGGTTCTCGAACGTGCATCGATCCGATTCCACACGTCCACCATGCCGATCATGGCGGCCAACATCAGCAACGGCATGAAGTCGGCCAGCGAACCGCTCGAATATCCATCCATAGATCATGATGGCGGCCGCGGTCGCCCCTGAAGCGAGCAGCAAGAGTCGAAGGGCTCGGAACTGCATGTGCCGACCGGGGGTGAACGTCGTGATCACCCCCCATAGCCCAGAGACGAACAACAGCGGCATCGACAGAGGGACATTGGCGGTCGGACCTACTACTAAAAGGCCCGAGTTGGCTGAGTCGGGGAGGTAGATGTAGGGGAACACCGAAGAGAAACGAAAGTTTGCAGGGTCGACGTATTCCCGAATCGTGCTCGGAAGCCAGTAGAGGCTGACGTAGTTGCCAGCGTTCACTCTCTGGAGTCCGTAATAATGGTAAATACAGCTGGTCCTGAAACGGTACGCCGAACAGCAGGCCGAACTTCGCCAGTCGATGGCGCATCCGATCGCGAGCGCCACCAGAGCGGCGCCCACCAGAGGAACAGCCCAAGTCGCTCGTTGGGCCGTGCTCGCCCGAGTGCGATCCACGCCGCGACGAGCAAGTTGCGGCGATGGCTGCGTAGCCGGTCGTGCTCCGGTTGAGGTTCGTGCAGAGAGACCAGTACGCCGCAGGCGGCGATCCGGCCCCACGGGGGGCGTTCGAGGACCCCGACGAGCGCAAAGAGGCTCCCGCAGGCAAGCGCGACGCTCCACGCTTCATCCTCGCTGAACACGTCGGGGCTTGACGCCAAGAAGATGAGAACGGATCCAGCCAAGACAGAACCGAGGAGCACCCCGTACGAGGCCCCCTCCAACCAGCCGAGCGTGGTATTGCCGCGTAGAAAGATCCGCAGTCTCCACACGAAGGAGCGAGCAAAAAACTGAGGTTGCGATCCAGGCAACCAACATCGACGGCGCGAAGAGCCGACCGTCCAGCGAACTGGAGAACAAGAAGATGGGTATCCGCAGGAGAGAGGAGAAGATCCCGAAGTAAGTGTACTCGTGACCGTGGGCCACGAAGCCTCCACCGACGATGCAGCGCTTTGGCAGCCAGAGGTGGCCATGCATGTATGGCCACGTGCCTGGACGTCGTAGATCGGATTGTCGTCCCCATAGACCCGAAAGGGGTCAAGTGACCTATTCCAGAGATCCCAGAGCACCCAGAGGTATGGGATGCCGGCGAAGAGCGTGACAACGGTGCAGATCGCCTGATAGCGATGCACACCGTGGAGCCTGAGCCTCGTTGAACGCCGGCCCGCAGCGACAATCTCCTCGGGAAGACGACCGACATCTACCTGCCGAGGGCGCCTTTTCGTCTGCGCGCCGACGGCGGCGTTACATCGCTCATTGTGGCTCCACCCTGCAGGACCATGGCTACGCTGCGCTGAAGGATAGATCGTCCAACCGGGGGGTGCGCCACGTCCGCAACGCAGAATCGCTCCGATGGTGAGGACAAGTCGCCAATAGCGTTAGCTCCTGGCGACAGCGTCGAGGCGTCGGTAAGGATCGCTCTCCCCATTGGGGAATCTGCTTCCGAGATTTGGTTCGAGCCTAATCCCTTTACGGGGAATGACGCACGTGACTGGACAAGGACAGCGGTTTGGCACGCGCCCCTACCGACCGGACCGACAGCTGGGCCATAACTGACAACATCTACTTTCAAGCAGCCTCCGGGTACGAGTGAGCAATACCGACGCGACTCGTCCGCCATTTATACACCGGCTAATCCACCAGCCGAAATTACGACCGCTAGCGTCGCTAGATGAAAACACCGCCCGGGATTAGCCACGACGAAACAGGAGAAATCCGCCCACTAGATCCTGGGACGAGCCCTTCCCAACGACAGTGAAGCACATAGGCTGTCAGCAACTTGCCCTTGAAGAGCCACCGAAGGGCCTCATGCACGAGCAGGAATGGTTCCTCCGCCCTGCTCGTTCCCTGCCTGGTCACGCTCGCGATCTCGACCCGGATCAGTCCATTTCTGCTTCGCTTGTCACCCCACGGCCTAGCGTCGCTAGAGGTAAATTGCGGGTACGAGTGGGCGAGTCCTCTCGCTCCGGTAGCACCCGATGCAAGGAGTGCGATCGCAGCATTTACATTCCCCAGGAATATCGTCTAGCGAGGCTAGAGCAGGTTCCTCGGGTCAGAACAGAGAACGCCGGGCAAATGAAAGCCAGCAAACGGGTCCGGGCTCGGTGACGACGAGGACTTTGACGATGAGGACTTTGAGGACGAGCGCTTCGAGGACGAGGACAATTTCGGCAGGTTGACGCACGCCCTCGAAGCTGTTGAACGGATGCGAGGTGGACAGCCGTCCGCCAAAACCCCTTCGCCACGTTCCGTCCCTGCACGTTCGCCCTCACCTTCTCGACCAGGCGCCAGCCCTGGCCCCGTTGCTAGGGAGACAACTCTCGTGAGCTTCTCGTGCCAGCACCAGGTCAACATGCGAGGCGGCCTCCGGAAGTGGCAGAACCTGAGAACGTATCCATGCCCGGTTTGCCATCAAGACACCCAAGTCGTATCCGTCGAGTCTCGCACGGGCCAGATGACGCGATGAGCGACCATTCCAGTGACCATGGCTTCTGTAACCGCTGCGGCAATCTGATCCGGTCGGAAGCCCGGCATCGCGGCTTGAATAGAGTCACCACCCCCGGGAGGAGAGCCAATGCGCGAGTCGAACATCGAAGTCGTCATCGACTCTTGCGAGCCACTACAGCTGGGCAGCTTCTGGCGGGAGGCGCTCGGCTACCGGAAGCACTGGTCGGCCGACGAGCTCGTGGTCCTGGTGCCCGAGGCGGGCGTCGGGACGCCGGTCCTGCTCCAGCGGGTTCCGGAGCCGAAGACAACCAAGAACCGGGTGCACATCGACCTGGTATCCGAGGACGTGCAGGCCGAAGTGTCCCGGCTCGAGACGCTCGGAGCCCGGTGCGCCCACCCTGGGGTTCGAACGTATGGCCCCACAGAGTGGGTCACGATGACTGATCCCGAGGGCAACGAGTTCTGTGTGTCCACCGGCGTCGAGTGGGATGGCTCCGCCTGATGGTGGTGATCCGCCGCGATCTCTTCGGTCCTGAACTAGCGAACGCACTGGCCCATGATCTGAACCGCCCACGCCCACGCATCGCACTCGGGCACTGCATCGGCTAAGCCGGTCGTGCCGGGTCGCTCCCACGAAGCGAAAGCACCGGCGCCGGCGCCGGCGTGCGAGCAAGGACCGACGCACCAAGCGAGCGCCAGCCACGCCGGTCGAGCCGCCATCTCCCCAGTCCCCCGCCTACCCAAGGCCCACGCCCAGTGCTCGGCCGCTCGGCCTCCTCCCGAGTCGGCCTCTCGTCCTCTCACTACACAACGGCAACGGACGAGCTGCTTTGCGTCCCACGGGGACACAGCCTCCAGGATCGCCTCTAAGGCCCCCAATGCCGGCCCCGACCCCATGGGGCACCCCCGGCCCGGGAGAGCCCACACGAGCCCGAGGCAACCCCAGGGCAGGGCCTAAGGAGCCAGGAGAGGAAGCTGAGGAAGAAAACCGGCGCACGAATAACCCCTTTACCTACAGTGTTTCTGGCCTTTCCTCTCCTTGACGCAAAGGCTCATTCGGCCCCTAAGCCCCTCTAGGCCGGGTTGGGCAGCAGGGGGCTAGGGCGGCAGGCCGGCAGGGCCTCTGCGGAGTCTGTGGGCCGCCTGGCGTGGGGGCTGATCCCCGTGGAGGCCCGTGGGCCGGCTAGGCGGGCTCGGGGTCGGTCAGCACGACACGCTCACAGTGGGGGCACTAGCCGAGCCGGCAGCCGGCCCGTACGCCGACGAGCTCGCCGCAGCGGCGGCATTTGCCACTGAACTTGTCGGGTGCGCAAACCGATGGGTCGACGACGCGGTAGGTCGGCAGTCTACAGGTGTGCTACGCCCAGGGGTGGCAGGGCCAGTATTGCGCCATCGCACTCTCGCGCAACGGTGTCGTTGCTCCTGCTGCGTCGATGGTCTGCCGGGCTCGCGCCGGCGGGGCTAGGCCCAGAACTGGTCCCAAGCGTAGAGGTCGTGAAAGTGCTCCCGACCGTCGACAATCCGGCCGTCCTTGAGCTGGAAGACAATGCAGTTGCCCACATCCAGGTGCTTGCCGTCTCGCTCGGCGGTGCTGCGCTGCATGCCGATCACTCGGTCCTCATCATCTGCAAGCACGTGCTCCAGGTTGGCCCGGAAGGTGCCCCCTGTCTCCTGTCCCAGCTGGCCGAAGTAGGCAAAGGTCGCCTCGCGGCCCTGGTAGTCGTCAGCGAAGCGGCTCCGCCCCGGCAAGTGCCACACGGCGCTTTCGTCGAAGAGTTCGGTGAGCGTGTTCATGTCGACCGTGTTGAAGGCCTCGTAGGCGCGCCGCATGATCGCGGCGTTCTCATCTGCAGTCATCGTTCCCCCTATTGCTCGCATGAGTCCGTCCCGGACACTACCCCTGTGACCCGGACGCCGCGCAACGGTGTATTCGCAGCACCGGGAAATCGATCAAAACCGTCGGGCGCGTCCAGAGCTGGCAGGGCCCGCAACTCGCCCGGTATGCCAGGCTTGCCGATGTCGGCGAACCCGACCTCGTGCGCTCCATCTGCGCTGCCTGGGAACACGGCGACTTCAGCGCCGCAGATTGGGCAGACACCCGCGCTTGTAGCCCGTAGCCGGTCATCACCAGCAGGTCACGGAGATGGCTTGCTGAGGGGAAGCGGTCTGCATTCCGTTGTGCTCTTACATTCCGGGCTTCACGACGACACGGTCTTCGGTAGGACAGGACCTTTCGTTATACCGTCCACCTGCTGCCATTTCGGCTACCTTCGCGTACACCTCAATGTGCGGCCGATTCACTAACGCTCAATCCCGCGGGCGCAGTGGAGGCCGTCACGCCGGCCACCGGTTGTGCCGCTGGCAGCTGCCCGCCCGCTTCCAGCCGTTCGACCGTACGAGCGAGGATGGCCCGCACGGTGGGTGAGTCCCACCCGTCACCGTCGAACACGGCGCCGCCTTTCCCGTCAGTGGCGTCGAAGCGGTTGCCGGCGAGGGCGTTAGCGGCGACGAGGCCGAGTGCCGTGAGCACCTTGGCGGGCGGGTCCTTGGCGCCCGAGCTGGCCAGCCGCAACGTGTGCAACTGCCCAGGCACGCCGTTCAGCTTGGCAGCCGTCGAGGGCGTAGGATCGGCGGCATAACGCTGCGCTGCGTGGGCCGCCTGGCGTTCGGACAGCGCTTTCACGGTCGGCCCTAGCGCCCGCCACACGGCTTCGGCCTCGGCCGGGCTGGCCGCCTGCTTCACGAGGCGGCGCCCCTCGGCCAGCTCACCCCGCAGCCCGACGGCCTCGTCGTCGGTGTCCTTTCGCAACGTGGCGAGCGCCTGGTCGATGCGGGCGAGCGCCTGCTCCTTCTCCCCGGCGAATGTGAGCCGCTCCTCGACGGCGGTGGTGGCCGTGTCGACCACCTCGGGGCTTGCCGGTTCTAGGGCCGATAGGGCGTGATCGCTGGCGAACATGTCGAGCTGTGCACCCGAGGCGCCGAACCCGATTGCAGCCTTGAGCGCGGAAATTTGAGTCTGGCGCGGGGACCTTGGGGGATCATCGATTGTCGCTACGAGCACGAACCCCAGCATCCGCTTCACCCAGTCCCTCGTCCGGAGGCCTCCCAACAGGAGGTGAACGATGAAGCAGATCAGGGACAAGGTGGCGGGACTCGATGTCCATCGAAACACCGTCGTGGCGGCTTATCCCGGCCGTCCCGAACCGGCAGGGCGCGGAGAGCAACTGGGGAGAGGGCGGCGGTCGGTGCGGTGGCGACGCCAGCGATTAGTTCTGGACTTGGCGAACGTCAGAACCGGTGACAAGCTCAGCTCATGAGGAGGTAGCCACGTGGCCGACGATAGTGTCAGCGCGACCACGGTCATCAACGCCCCGGCGGAGGCCATCTTCGCAGTCCTTGCCGATCCAGCAAAGCACGCCGCGATCGATGGCACCGGCTGGGTTCGCGAAACCCTCGACAGCAAGCCGTTGAGCGCCGCCGGGCAGATTTTCCGGATGTCCATGTACCACCCGAACCACCCAGACGGTAACTACCGGATGGCCAACCGGGTCCAGAAGTTCGACCCGCCGAGCACCATCTCCTGGGAGCCAGGCTACGACGCCGGCGACGGTACCCTGCGCTTCGGCGGCTGGACCTGGCGCTACGACCTCACGCCGGCTGGACCCTCGAACACCACAGTCACTCTCTCCTATGACTGGTCAGCAGTCCCGGACTCCATCCGGGAGCACATCGGATTCCCGCCGTTCCCTCCGGAGCATCTGGGCAACTCTCTGGCCCACGTCGCCGAACTGGTTACCTCATGAGCAGCCCGCACTCCCGCTAGCCCGGAGCCTGACCTCTGGCCTTGACCCGCCGGAAGACCCACCGAGCACTGCTCCCACATGCTGGCTGCGAGACCGATCCCGTCTGATTATCGGCGGGTGAACGTTAGATGGGTGACGCCGCTGGGCGAGCTGATCGCCTCGACGTTGAAGCGCTCCTCGAGTTCCTGGAGCCCGTCCCACAGGCGTTCCCCGCGTGCGAGAACGATGGGCACGATCGCGATGTGCATGTGGTCGATCAGGTCGGCGGCGAGGAACTGACGGATCGTCGATGGTCCTCCGCCAATTCGGACGTCTAGGCCGCCCGCCGCCTCCCGGGCGGCCTCCAGGGCCTCGGCGGGGCTGCCGTCGATGAAGTGGAACGTTGTCCCGCCCTTCATCTCGATCGTGGGCCTGGGATGGTGGGTGAGGATGAACACGGGCGTATGGAAGGGCGGGTCGTCGGCCCACCAGCCCTTCCACTCCTCGTCGGCCCACGGGCCACGCTGGGGCCCGAACTTGTTGCGTCCCATGATCTCGGCCCCGATGCCCGGGCCCCAGTTGCTGGCAAAGGCGTCGTCCACGCCGGTGCTCCCTCCGGGCTCGCCCTGCATCTCGTGGAAGCTGCGCGTGGGGAAGAACCATTCATGGAGCCTGGTACCGGCGTGTCCGAAGGGTGCTTCGAGACCTTGACCCGCGCCGGTGCCGAAACCGTCGAGCGAAACCGAGAAGTTGTGGACCCGAACGCTTGACATGTGGTCTCCTCTGACGTGGGTGCCAGCCGTAGGTTGGTGTGGCCGGGTTCGCGCAAACCAGGCCATCGCAGAGGTAGGACGACCTGGCGGCCCTCAACTCATCGCTCTCCGGGCCCCACACGCGCCCCAAAATAGCCCGGCTGACCCGGGCGGCTCGATCGTCCCCGAAGATCACATCGGGACGTACGGCTACGCCAAGCACGGCGCTGCCCCCAACCGCCGGGCTGTCCATTCTACGTGTACGCAGCTGGGTCGTCGGCGGCGACGAGGTCCAGTAGCTCGGGGAAGGAGCAAATGCAGTGTTTGGTTGGCGGATCTGCCCGGGATCACGTGCTACCGACCTAGGACGGGGCCCGTGATCTCAAGCCACCGGAGCGCGTCGCCGACGCTCGGTTGGATCGATCAGGCTCGGGTGTAGGTCTGGACGAGGACGCCGTCGGGGCCGACCGGCCTGGTTTCGACCAGCTGGAACTTCAGCCGGTCGATGCCGTCGGGGAACAGGCGCCGGCCTCGACCGAGCACCGTCGGGAAGAC
This sequence comes from uncultured Actinomycetes bacterium, assembly GCA_963736925.1. Taxonomy (GTDB): domain Bacteria; phylum Actinomycetota; class Acidimicrobiia; order Acidimicrobiales; family CAVTQP01; genus CAVTQP01. The sequence continues at coordinate 1,259,805 of CAVTQP010000003.1, read as the reverse complement.
CATCAGCCGCAGCTCGTCGATTAGATCGTTGTCGAGCAGCGTCGCTATCAACGCACCGCTACCAGCGACCAGGATGGGCCCTTTGGTCTGATTCTTCAGCCGTGCGATCTCTTCGGGGATGTTGTGGGAGATCACCGTCGTGTTCTCCCATTCGGGATTTGTCAAGGTGGTCGACACGACATACTTTTGTCCGTGGTTGATCTTGTCGGCGAAGTCGCCTTCTCGGGTCGGCCATGCCTTGGCGAACCCGTCGTAGGTAACACGCCCGAGCAGCTGGATCTCCGCGGCCATCAGCTCGTCCATCTTGTACTGGTTACCGTCGCCACCCCGGTCGTACTCGAAGGTCCAACCGCCGTGCTCGTAGCTTTCGGCCCCTCCGGGGTCTTCGAACACCCCGTCGATCGAAACAAACTCCGTCACGACTAGCTTTCCCATCACGGGCTCCTCTCTAGACTCTGCCGCTAAGACGGTTGCTGAGGCCGAAACTCATCGCCGATCACGCATCCTGCTCGTCATGGCTGACCGAAGCCACATTCGCCTTGCTATCAAGCGACGAGGGACCAAAACACGGATCCTCTTAGGTGCGATCGTTCGAGACGCCAAGCTTCTTGGGACGACCTGCTCGACCACCGCGCTGCTGATCCCCTTCATCCTCTGAGTTGCCGTGGCATAGCCCGCAACGCTGTATTGGCGTCGAGACAGATTTGTTCACCGCCGTAAAGAGTCCGTGGTTGGCCCCTGCTGCAGAGGCGAGCCGAACGAGCGCTGCGACGTCGCGTCCGGGAAGCTAAGAGCCTCCGACAAGTCGCCCGAGCAGGCCGCTCTTACGGGCCTTACGGGCGCTCCTGATGGCCGTGTCCCTTCCAGGACGACTATGACAACTGGTGTCACTGCTCACCGCTGAGGGTACCCAAACCCTAGTGGCCTCTATGGTGCCTACGTCCTTTACGGGGCGTGAAAGGTGGACTGGTGGAGTGGGGGTTGGGGGCGAGAGTTCGCCCCTACTCAGTCTTCTATCCGCTCCTTCAAACGGATCGTCACGGAGTCACCCGCTTCCTTCCCGATCGCTCTGCGAACGTCGGCCTTGAAAGAAAGCTTGTGCCTCCCATCTCCCAGGGCCATGAATGAACTCCGGAACGGATGACCATCAACCGTGCCTCGGACCTTCACGAGACCCCGAGTGCCAAAGAATTCGGCAGAACCGGGCATTACCACGAAGGTCCAGCCACCCTTGTTGGGACTCTTTTGCAGCGTTGCTGTGAATTGCTTTCTCAATGTGCTCATCTGACCTCCTCTCGCTGGCGAGCCTGAGCGAGGCTCACCTGGCTTCGACGATCTCCAGGCCGTTGCCATCCATCTCGGTCGCGGAAAGCGAACATGGGCGGCACGCCCGGCCAGCGCAACACGTCACCGCATCCACGCCGCTGGCCCGCAGGTATGGTCGGCATCGGCGTCGCTAGTCGTGAACCTGACGCCGGTCTCGTCCTCCTCGTCGCCTCCCCTCGATTCTTCAGAGAGACAGACGACCGAGAGACATGAGACTCATCGGTCACATATGACCTTCGGCACTAGTCGTCTCAGATCCCGATGGTCTCCGTGGCTCAAATCTCCCCTGAGTGGACTGCGGGACGACCGTTCGGGGATGAAGGGATAAGCAGAAACCCGGACATCCGAGCTGGGAGCTCTTGGCGAGGGACGAGCATCCGCTTTGCACCTTCGCTGCGGATCAGGACATGGGCGGGTCGTCGTTCCCGGTATGGCGCCTCCCAGAGCTTCCGCTCCAGCTGTTCGCCTGGAGGCGGGCGACGGCTGAGACAGCGATCGTCTCGCACGCCGCCACGTAACCACTGATCGAATTGGTGCGCCCTTTAGGGTAAGGGAGCTATCAACGGACGAGCGCCCGCGTTTTGACAGGCCCGGCGCACAGTAAGGAGGAACGAGATCGTGCAGACAGAGACCTTCAATCCCTACCCCGTGGACCTTTCGGTCGACTACGAGGACGGCGAGCGAAACCGCCTGACCGTAGGGTTCCGCATCTTCACGACCATCCCCATCCTGGTCGTTCTGGGGTTGGTCGGTAGTGGCCAGGTCAGCAACGGATACGGGTGGAGCTTCGGTGCCAGCGGGGTGCTCTTTCTGCCGACGCTGCTGATGCTGCTGTTCCGGCACAAGTACCCTGGTTGGTGGTTCGACTTCAACCTCAACCTAGTTCGCTTCAGCAACCGCGCCTTCGCCTACCTTCTGATCCTCCGGGACGAGTACCCCTCGACCGACGAGGAGCAGGCCGTCCACGTTAAGCTTCCTGACCCCCAGGGCGGTGGTGGACTCAACCGGTGGCTGCCGTTGGTCAAATGGTTCCTCGCGATACCGCACTACATCGTGCTCTTCTTCCTTTACATCGCTGGCATCGTCTTGAGCGTGATCGGCTGGTTCGTGGTGCTTTTCACCGGCCGCTACCCCCGCTCCTTCCATGACTTCGTCGTCGGTCTTATGCGATGGTCAGTCCGGGTTCAGGCTTACACCGCCGTGCTGGTGACGGACCGCTATCCGCCCTTCCAGCTCTCCCCGTGAAGTGGCGCCCTGTGCGTGTGGGTGGTGGAACCGCGATTGACCGTCGGACCGCGACTGAGCTGGTTTGGACTTCATCAAAGGTGCCACCCGAGAGTCGACTTCTTAGGTGAATGCGTCCGGATTCTGAGACGCTGTGATCGTCCGGCCTGTTTCTGCTTGCCGGTCCCCGAGGTGGCTGCTCAAGGGTAGGACCATCTATGACCCAGGAGAAGGCCCTTTAGGGTCGGGGGCTCTCTAGCTGCTCGCCGCCAGGTGTGTGTCCCCATACGGATTGTCGATCGCGTACTTCCAGGAGCCGTCCGGCTGGCGTCGCACCACCTCGGCGGTCGAACCTTCCATGGCGTCGGCCCCAGGCATATCGAGCCGCCACCTGTTGTGGGTAAGAGCAATGTCGCCGAGACGGACTGACGTGCCCCCCAGAATCGACATGGTGCCACCGGCCTCCACGAACGGTTTCAACGCATCTCGAATCGCGTCACCACCTGAGACGGGATCCTGGCCCGGCATTGGGATCAGGACGGCATCGTCCTCGTACATCGACGCGAGTCCGTCAAGATCCCGAGCGTTGAAGCAATCCGCCCAACGACTTATCACTTCGTCGGCTTTGGATGCTGCCATGCCACGCTCCTTTCGTTCCGTGTCCGGACCATTCTTACGCAATAGTGGGATCCTGCGAAGAAGCTCTATCACACGTCGCCGGCACGGAGAACAGGGAACTCGAGATGGCCGGCTGATCGAGGCGATTGTCTCCTGAATGTCCGGGTTGCTCCCGATCCCTTATCCTGGGCGACCGTTGGTACCCACCGATAGTGCGACCGTGTGTTCACCTCTAGTAATAGAAGTCTGAGCCCGACAAGACCGACTGTCACTCATGCGAGGGGAAAATCCAACGCCACGCAGGGCGCCTCACCCGAGACCCAGGCGTCGTGGCCGCTCGCCGCGAAGAACGCTTCGCCTTGCCGTACCACCCTTTCGGCGCCATCGCTCCCACGGATAGTCATCTGACCAGACAGCACGTAGCCAGCGTGGCGAGCAGAGGGCCGTTTGTGTATCGGTTGAACGTGCTGGGACCACCGCCAGCCAGGCCGATAGGTGCCATGCCCCACCCAGGTAGGGCCGATGTGCAAAACAGTTCGCTGGCTTCCATCAAGAAACGTGTCCTTAGGAACGGTAGACGTGGGGTTGTCAACCGCCACGGTAGCCGATTCATTCATCGCTATCCCGTCTTCTCCCAGACCGAGACGTGTTCCTTGCTGTCGCTCGTGAAGGGCGAACGGTTCCAGTCGCTCCAACGCTCACGCAAGGTCATTTTGGCGAGTCGACCCATCAGATCCAGCTCGGATGGCCATACGTAACGGAACGGCGCAGAGAAGGTTTCGAGTCGGCCGTCAACTACCCAGTAGTGGTGAGAAACAGAACTCTGTGCAGCAAGGTCGACGTAATCGTCGAAGCCCAGATGCGTCGGGGTCACGGTGAACGCCCGTACCGTTTCCCCCGGCGGGAGCTGGCGGAGCGAAGGAACTCCTACCTCGATCACGAAGTATCCTCGGGGTTCCAGGTGCGCGGCGACGTTGCGGAAGCATTCGACCTGTTCGTCCTGGGTGGTCAGGTTCATGATCGTGTTGCGCACGAGGTAGGCGAGCTTGAACGTCCCGTCCAGCGAGGTGGTGGCGAAGTCGCCGATCGTCACGTCTATATGGTCCGCACCCGGCTTAGCCTGCAACTGCGCAACCATTGCAGGGGACAGATCAACCCCATGCACCCGAACGCCTCGCTGACTGAGCGGTAGCGCGATACGACCGGTGCCAATGCCGAGTTCAAGAGCGGCACCTGTTCGTGCAAGATCGGCCAGGAAGTTCACGACAGGGTCAATGACGGCCGGGGCGAACAACTCCGGCCAGTAGGTCTCGTACCGTTCTGCTATCCGCTCGTCGAAGTAGTTCTTGGGCACACGTGCACTGTGCCAGAAGCCTGCTAGGTGCTACCAACCCATTTCTCGGGCCGACGGAAAACTACCCGCGACGGAGTGATGCCGCTGCTCTGCCGGACACGAAGAGATGGTTCGCGAGCGCGGCAGGGACGGGTGACGCACGGGCCGGCGGCTTGCGAGGTAGCGCCTAAGGGCTGTGCGACGTCCGGCGGTTCGACGCAAGCGGGATGCTCAGTGGCCATTCGGAACGCCGGTCAGGTAGCCGCCTGGTTGCCCACCGTTGGGCCGTGGACCACGCTCAGGGGTCCGGGACTGTGGCCCATGTTTGGAGGAGGATTGTTGTTGGCGCACACCGCCGGTCCGTTGACCACCAGCGCACCGATGTCATACTCGTCGATCATCGATTGGGTGTTGTCGATGAACGTCAATGGGCCCTGGATAGTGTCCCGTAGGATCCCCGCCCAAACGACGGCGTACCCGGTCTCTGTCAACGGGCGCCCCCGATGTGGTTGTCCTCAAAGTCGTTGAAGTTGTTGGGACCTGAGGCGCCAGCTTGAGTGGCGAGCTGGTCGATCAGTGCGTTGTCGGCGCCCCCGCCCACAGTCGTCACTGGCCCGACACCAAGGTGTTGTGGATCTGTACCGAGGAAGCATTAGCTCCGGTGACTGGTCCCTCAATCGACGCGAACTGGGGGCCGTTCGGCATCTCGGTGCCCAAACTGAACGCTCCGTCGTTCTGAATGACAACGGGACCCCGGATCTCAACCGGCGTGGAGTTGGCTAGTAGGTGCTCGCAGGGATGGCTCCGGGCTTGGTAGGCGTACCGGAGCACGTGAAGCTCTTGGAAGGAGCCGCAAGGGCCGGAACAGCGCCAGCCAAACCGACACCGGCCAATAGCACGGTGCTAGCGGCCAGCTTCCAAGGAGCTTTCACGCAGTACCCCCCAGTTAGAGTCACGACTGAAGCCATAGCATCACATCAACACTGGAGTGGCGTCGACTCGGGCCACCTCGCTAGGCGCCCTAGTTCGCGACTGTGATCCCGATGGCTGCGCTATGGGTGCTATTGCCGCCATTGTCATAGGCGACGCTCTGAAGCGTATATGTGCCGTTTGGAACTGTTGTCGTGTCCCACGATGCGATCCAGCCGTAGTAGGTAAGCGTCGCAGTAGCAATGACCGCGTCGTTCAGGGTCCCGCCGGTAAGGTGAAACTCGACCTTGGTCACACCGCCGGCATCAGAGGCGCTCGCGTCCAGGGTTTGGGTGCCCGTCAAGGTGGCGCCATCAGAGGGGACCGAAACGGCCGTAGCCGGTGGGACGTTGTCGACCGTAATCCTGACGCCCGCGCTGCGCCTGCTCAGATCACCTGAGTCATAGGCGACGCTCTGCAGAGTATAGGTTCCGTCGGCGACGGTGGTTGTGTCCCACGACGCGATCCAGCCATAGTAGGTTGGTGCCCCAGTAGCGATCACTGCGTCATTCAGGGTCCCGCCGGTAAGGTGAAACTCGACTTTGGTCACGCCGCTGCTGTCAGAGGCGCTCGCGTCCAGGGTTTGGGTGCCCGTCAAGGTGGCGCCATCAGAGGGGACCGAAACGGCCGTAGCCGGCGGCGTACCCGAGACTATGGTGCCCACTGTGTATCGGCGGTAAAGCCACTTGCCGTACGTCGCTCCAGCGAACCCTTGCTGACAGGTGGTCGCGGTCTGGCAGGCGTGTGAGTCATACTGGGCATAGGTTAAAGAAATCGTTCTCTTTTTGCGTTTGCGCTGTGCCCGACACGTTCGCCGGCTGGCTCGAGCTTGGATAGCCCATGTAGCCAATGAGTTGATGGTTCCCGGTGTTGTAGGTCTGGTTGGCTGCTCGGGTCAGGTAGGCCGTTGTGTAGTGGTCGCTGTGGTCTCCGTTGCCATAGGTGCCGACGTAGTCCTGGGTGCGAATGACGTTTGGCTGATAGCTCCCCATGATGCCGGCCAAGGTGTTGATGAGGTCTTGCTTCGTATAGCTCGTTGAGCCATCGATTGCATGCATTACTGAGATAGACCCCGTCCACAACTTCTGAAGGCTCTCATAGTTGGTCGATGCAAATCCTGAGCCGTCCCCGTTCCCGTCGGGTAACCGCATGAAGAGGAACGTGATTCTTGTGCTCCGCGTGAGGGTGGCGAGAGCAAGCGGGTGCCCGTTCACTGAGAACGTGCTTTGCGTCCAGTAGTTCTTGACTCCCGTCATATAGGCAGCCGCCGCCATCTCCCCCTGTTCCCGGCCCTGCCAATAGCTGGCACCGAGTCCATCGTCACCCGCTGTCAGGCATACGACCTGAACAGACGCGCCGGCGTGGATGTCGGTGTACTCGTCGGGATTGATGAACAAGAGGTTGTCATCCTGGTGGGCAACGAAGACGAGTGACTTGTTCCCGGAGCTGGCAGCTGACGGCATCGCTCCAGCGGTGGCGAGGAAGCTAGCCGCCCCCCCGCCAAGCAATGTCGCCCCGCCTAGCCTCGCTCCCTTGCTGAGGAAGGTCCGCCGGTCCAGGGACTTGGCCAAGAATCCCCCCGTTTGTATCTTCCTGCGCCCTTCGAGTCTTCCCAAAGAACCGGACCAGCAGTATATTCCATACCCTTCTCGTGGGCTGGCTGGTCATGCGATTGGCGGCCATCCAGGGTCCGGATCACCTCCCGCACCGCTGGAGAACACGACACCTACCGTCCTGCGTGATGAAACCGAACAGTGCCGCCGGCGGTCTTACGTGGCAAGCCGCAAGCGGAGAGGAGCCTCATTGCTGGCATTCACCTTCCCGGGCCAGGGCTCGCAACGACCCGGTATGGGCAGAGCCTGGGTCGACCATCCCTCCTGGGAGCTCGTGAGCGATGCCTCGGTCGCGTCCGGCAGGGACGTCGAGCATCTCCTCCTCGCCGCCGACACAGAGGAGCTGACCGCCACTCGTAACGCGCAGCTGGCCACGTTCACCCTGAGCCTGGTCGTGCTCGACGCCGTCGAGAGGCTGGGCCTCGAGCCCGGTGCCTGTGCCGGGCACAGCCTGGGCGAGTACACGGCGCTGGTCGCGAGCGGAGCCTTGGGGTTCGAAGACGGCGTGCGGCTGGTCTCCGAACGCGGCGACGCGATGCAGGCGGCCGCTGACTCTCGGCCCGGGACCATGGCCGCTCTCCTCGGTATCGATGACGACGACGCCGGCGCGGCCTGCCAGCGCGCCGAAGGTGAAGCTTGGGTCGCCAACTTCAACGCTCCCGGTCAGGTGGTCGTGGCCGGCACCGCGGAAGCGGTCGAAGCGACCTCCGCCGTTGCCAAGGCTCTGGGAGCCAGGAAGACCATGCCGATCTCCGTCGGTGGCGCCTTTCACACACCTCTCATGGCTCCCGCACGCGAGCGCCTCCGCAAGAGTCTCGCAGCCACGACATTTTACGCGCCGGAGATCCCGGTCATCGCCAACGTCGACGCGCGCCCCCACGTTCGTGCCGACGAGTGGAAGGGACTGTTGTCCGCCCAGCTGTGCAGCCCGGTGCGGTGGCGCCAGACCCTTCGTGCCCTGCACGATATGGGAGCGACGGCCCTCGTGGAGGTGGGTCCGGGCGGGGTGCTCACGGGCCTCGCCAGGCGGGTGGTGCCCGATGCGCAAGGCGTGGCCGTGGGTACGCCCGATGACCTCGACTCCCTGGTCGCGACCCTTGCCGGAGAGAGCTCCCTGCACGCGTACGCGGCGGCCCACCAGGGCGAGCACCTTTACGTGTCCGAGCGGCTCGTGCTCAGCCCGGCTGCAGGGCTGTTCGATCCCGCGCCCAGCTTCTCGGGCCCCGACCCCAGAGCCGCCACTCCTACTGCGAGAGCGGGTGAAGGAGCCCGGCATGGCGATGACGGTCAACCGGTTGAGGGACGCGAGGTTGGTGTCGGGGAGTTCATCGGCACCGTGGGGGACACGGAGGTCCTATCGCCCTTCGCCGGCCGCCTCATGGGACTGCTTGCGATCGTCGGGGAGCGGGTGGTGAACGGCCAGCCTGTCGCCTGGGTGCGGTACGCCGGCGAAGACCGGTGACCCGCGGGGCAGCTATCACCGGGTGGGGCCACGCCTTGCCAGATCAGGTGATAACCAACCAGGACATGACCACCTGGCTCGACACCAGCGACGAGTGGATCGTGGAGCGTACGGGCATCCGCGAGCGAAGAATCGGCGGCACGACCGCAGACCTGGCGGTGTCTGCCGGACATCAGGCCATCTCCAGGGCCGGGCTCCTGGCTTCGGACATCGACCTGCTCGTTCTCACCACCTCCACCCCCGACAAGGCGGTGCCGGCGACGTCTACCGCGGTGCACCGAGAGCTTGGCATCTCGGGAGGCGGCTTCGATCTCAACGCTGCATGCGCCGGCTTCGTGTACGGCCTGGTCACGGCCAACGCCATGGTCGCTGGTGGGGTGGATCGGGTCCTGTTGGTGGGTTCTGACACGGTGTCACGCCTGACGGATCCCAGCGACCGGTCCACTGCGATCCTCTTCGCCGACGGGGCCGGGGCGGTGGTCATCGAGGCGACCGGCGACGACGAGACCTTGCTCGGGTGGGACCTGGGCGCGGACGGGTCGGCGCTCCACCTTCTCTACTGCGAGCACGGCGGGCACCTGTACATGGAAGGCCAAGAGGTCTTCAGACGAGCGGTCCGGGTCATGGTCGCCTCGGCCCGCAACGCGCTCGAGCAGGCCAAGATGTCCCCGAGCGACATCGCCCTGTGCGTGCCCCACCAGGCCAACCTGAGAATCATCGAGGCTGCCAACCAACGGCTTGGCATCGTCATGGAGCGCACGGCCATCTCACTGACCGACACCGGGAACACCTCATCCGCTTCCATACCCATCGCTCTGGCACGGGCGGCCGACGAAGGCAGGGTGCTTTCGGGCGAGAACGTGCTGCTGTGCGGCTTCGGAGCGGGGATGACGTGGGCCAGCGCCGTGATCCGCTGGAGTCGGTGAGCGTCGGGGCACCAGACGAGCCGGTGGTCGGGGAAAACGCCGCAGGACGCGTCGTGGTCGTAACCGGAGGATCTCGCGGCTTGGGGCTGTCGTGCGCGCGGGCCTTCGAGGCGCGAGGGGACCGGGTGGCGGTGACCTTTCACAACTCGCCCCCTCCTGCACATCGAGGGGCCGGAGCGGGCCAGAGCCGCGAGGAGCTACGAGATGACAAGCGGGGAGGGCCCGGCGGACGGCACGGCCTTTTCGCGGTCAGCTGCGACGTCGCATCCCCCGAGGCCGTCGAGTCGGCATTCGAGGCGGTGGAGGGTGAGCTCGGCCCTGTCGAGGTGCTGGTGGCCAACGCAGGCGTGACGGAGGACAGGCTCTTGCTCCGGATGGACGAGAAAGCCTGGGCCCGGGTACTCGACACGAATCTCACCGGTGTCTTCCGCGTCGCCAAGCGGGCCGCTCGCTCAATGGTCCGCGCCCGTCACGGGCGGATCGTGATGGTGTCCTCTGTGACCGCTTTCTCCGGTCTTCCGGGTCAGGCCAACTACGCAGCCTCCAAGGCCGGGCTCGTGGGGCTGGCACGGTCGCTGGCTCGTGAGCTGGCCTCGCGGGGCGTGACAGTTAACGTGGTGGCACCGGGAACGGTGGACACGGAAATGCTCGCCGCCCTCGGACAAGCACGCGTGGAGGAGATGTCCAAGATGGTGCCTCTCGGAAGGGTCGCCTCTCCGGAGGAGGTGGCGGCGGCGGTGGAGTTCCTGGCGTCACCGCAGGCCTCTTACATAACCGGAGCGGTGCTGGCCGTCGACGGCGGCCTGGCGATGGGGCTGTAGCCGTACCGAATCCCGGGAGCTTGCCTCTCACGACCGACGAAAGGAAGGCTGGAGACGTGGACGAGGAAGAGGCATTCGAGAAATTCAAGAACTGTACGGTCGAGGTCCTCCAGGTGAAACCCGAACAGGTGACCCTTGACGCCCGCTTCGGCGAGGATCTCGACGCAGACAGTCTTGACCTGGTCGAGCTGGTCATGGCCCTGGAGGAGTCCTTCGACATCAACGTCGAGGAGTCCGAGCTGGATGGGGTGGAGACCGTGGAGCAGGCCTTCAACGTGGTCTCCTCAAAGCTTTAGACATGCGCCTGACCTGGGGAGCCGACCGGGGAGGCCAGCCGCGCCGCGTTCGCGATCACCGGCCTCGGCGTCGTCGCCTGCTGCGGGATCGGCAAGGACGCCTTCTGGGACGGCCTGTGCGCGGACGCCCCCGAAGGCGAGCGCCGGGTCCGGGACTTCGACCCCTCCGGATGGTTCGGCCCCAAGGAGGCGCGCCGGGTGGACCGCTTCACCCAGCTCAACGTGGCCGCCGCGGCCATGGCGGTGGACGACGCCGGCGACGTCGAGCCCGACCCCGATCGTGCAGGGGTGATCATGGGGGCGGGGATCGGAGGCATCGAGAGCTTCGAGGAGCAAGCCGGCGTCCTCCGGGACAAGGGCCCCCAGAGGGTGAGCCCCTTCCTCGTACCCATGATGATGGCCAACGCGGGCGCGGCCGCCATCTCGATGCGCTGCGGCTGGAGGGGCCCGTGCGAGACCGTCGTCACCGCGTGCGCCGCCGGCACCCATGCCGTAGCCAACGCGGCGCGCCTCGTCGCCGGCGGCCGCTGCGAGGTCGCCCTCACCGGAGGGTCCGAAGCGGCGATGACGGAACTTGGGATCGTCGGGTTCGCCAACATGACCGCGTTGTCCCCCACCGGGATCTCACGTCCCTTCGACGCCGGGCGTGACGGCTTCGTCGTCGCCGAAGGCGCTGCCGCCCTGGTCCTAGAGGACCTCGAACGAGCACGGTCACGAGGCGCGTGGGTCTACGGCGAGGTGGCAGGTGCGGCAAGCACCGCGGACGCCTACCACATAACGGCGCCGGCGCCGGGGGGAGCGGCGCTGCGGCCTGCATGGAGCAGGCAATGGAGGACGCCGGGATATCGCCGGGCGAGGTCGGCCACATCAACGCCCACGGCACCTCCACCCCGCTTAACGACGCCAGCGAGGGTGAGGCCATCAACAAGGTGTTCGGGACGCCCGGTCCGCCTGTCACCTCCATAAAAGGCGTCACTGGACACGCCCTCGGAGCCGCCGGGGCGATCGAGGCGGTGGCCGCCGTGCTTTCGATCGAAAGAGCGCTGATACCGCCGACGGCCGGATTCGCCACACCCGATCCTGACATCCACCTCGACGTGGTGGCGGATGCCCCCAGGCCCTGGGATCCGTCCGCCGTCCTCTCGAACTCGTTCGGCTTCGGGGGACACAACGGCAGCCTCGTGATCGTCCCGGTCGACTAACGGCGACTCCGTCCTTGCAGTCCCGAGAGGCGACCGATGTCGAGTACGGATCGTTCAGCGACGTAGGCCCCTGGTTCCTCGATCCCGGGGACCTGGCATGGCGAAAGGGCCTCGAAGGGATCCGGACGGCCACCCGAGCAGAGGTGCCCACGCTGCTCCGACGGCGCCGGCTGCCACCGGGCAGGCGGGTGCTGCGGGTCGGGTACGCCCTGGGGAAGGCCGTCGCCGGCTGGTACACCCGCGAGCGCGGCAGTGGACAGCACCGTTCCCGAGCTGGGCTCTCGCGGCGGCTCCGATCGGCGTTCGAGGGCCTTGGCCCCACCTACATCAAGCTCGGCCAGATACTTTCGTCGGGGGAGGGGATCTTTCCCGAGGAGCTGGTGAGCCAGTTCCGCCTCTTGCGCGACCGGGTGCCCGCTGAGCGTTTCACCGACGTGAGGCAGGTGGTCGAGTCGGATCTCGGCGCCACGCTCGAGGCGGTGTTCTCCCACTTCGACCAGGCCCCGATCGCCGCCGCTTCCATCGCACAGGTGCACAACGCCACGCTCCGCTCGGGCGAGGAGGTGGTCGTGAAAGTCCAGAGGCCCCAGGTCGCCTCGCTGGTACGGCGCGACCTGGCGGCCATGAGCTGGATCGCGCCGGCCCTCGTCGGGCGCATCCCTGTGACCGCGCTCGCCAACCCTCCTGCCCTGGTCGAGCTCTTCGCCGAGACCATCGTGGAGGAGCTGGACTTCCGGCTCGAGGCCGAGAACATGCTCGACATCGCCCACATACTGGCGGAGACCGGACAGAGGACACTCGTGGTTCCGCGACCCCATCCCCGTCTGGTCACGCGCAGGGTGCTGGTGATGGAGCGGTTGAGCGGCTTCGCTTGGGACGACGTCGCAGGCATGCACGCCGCGGGCATCGACACCTCGGCCGTCATAAGGGCCGGCATGATCGCCTTCATGGAGGGGGCGATGCTCTACGGCACGTTCCACGGCGACCTCCACGGAGGGAATCTCTTCGTGCAGCCAGACGGCAGGGTCGCCCTACTCGACTTCGGGATCACCGGTCGCCTGGCCGAGCCGCAACGTCTCGCGTTCCTCCGTCTGATGATGGGTGGGACCGTCAATGACGTGAGGTTGCAGATCGAGGCACTTCGCGACATGGGAGCACTCCCAGTCGACACCGACGTGGACGCCGTGATGGTCGACCTCGGGGTGGACCAGCCGGTCAAGGACCCGACGACCATGAGCGCGGAGGAGCTGACCGCGGAGATCAGGGAGCTCACCAAGGCGATGTTGAGCTACGGCGCCCGAATGCCCAAGGAGCTGATGCTCTTCGTGAAGGACCTGTTGTTCCTGGACGGCGCCATGGCGACGCTGGCGCCCGACGTCGACCTTTTCGCGGAGATCAGCTACCTCGCCAGCTACTTCGCCACCCACCATGGAGAACGCATCGCGAGGGACGTGGGGATGGACCCGCGCTCCATGGAGGTGGACCTCGACGGGATGCGAGCCTCCATGGGCCTTAGGCCCGACGTGGAAGAAATCACCTATCGGGATCTTCAGGCCCGCCGCGAGATCATCCGCCAGCGCATGGAGGACCGCCGCAAGGGCCGCGAACGGATCCGGCCGTGGCGCGCGCTCACGCGGCGGGCGCGGCGCCGGCGGGACAACCGGGGGGCCGTGTCCTAGGGCGCCCGGCGGCCGAACCGGCGCATCCACCAGCTCGGGTCGCGGGCGTGCGCGTGAAAGTGATCGGGGATCTGGCGCATGACCCGGTCGATCTCGAAGCCCTGCCGGCCGAAACGGTCGGTCGCGACGGCGCTGAGCCTGTCGATCATGTGCTCGAGGTCCGGGTCGGGCGGATCCGCCCCGTGCCTTGCCCACACCACCATCGGCACGTCACAGATCTCGCAGTCAGCCACCCAGCAAACGGCGTCCTCGAAGTAACGCCTGGTGATGATTGCGGCCTCGCAGAGCTCGCAGCCGCCGGTCCGTTCAGGCATCCAGCCCATTGCGCAGGTCGCCGACGAACTCGGCCGCCGCCTCCGGGCCGCCCCCCTCGAGCAGCCGGCGAACAAGGGCGGAACCGACGATGACGCCGTCCGCCTCCTCACATACCTGGCGCGCCTGATCGGCATCGGACACACCGATGCCGATCATGACCGGCTTGTCGGTCGCCGCCTTCAGCCTCTTGGCCATCATCAGTGCGGTCGCCGCGAGCTGCGCTCGCTCACCCGTGACTCCCATCAGTGCCAAGCCGTAGACGAAGCCCCTGGCCCGCTCGCAGATCACGACGAGCCGGTCGTCGGGGGTGGACGGGGCCGCCAGCATGACCGTCTCGACCCCGGCCGCATCGGCGGCTCGGCTCCACTCCCCCATCTCCTCCAGCGGGAGATCCGGAACGATCGCGCCGGCCACCCCGGCCCCCGCCAGCCAGCTGGCCATCCGATCGAGTCCGCTCTTGTAAATGAGGTTGTAGTAGGTCATCAGCGCGACGGGCACGTCGACGTCGAGACGCCCCAGCTCGCTCACCACACCCATGGGTGTGGCACCCAGGGCCAATGCTCGGGACGAGGCCTCCTGGATGGTGGGCCCGTCGATCATCGGGTCGGAGAACGGGATGCCGACCTCCACGGCGTCGGCTCCCGCCGCGACCACGGCGCTCACGACATCAGCCCATCGCGGCCCGAGGCCACCCGTGACGTAGGGGATCAGCAATTTGCCTCCGCCGTCGCGCTTGGCCCTCGAGCGCGGTCTCGAGGGCGCCCGGTCTCGCGGAGCCGTGGGCGGTCTCGAGCCCTCTCGTCAAAGGGGAGCTCACCCAAGCAGCTCCATCACCTGCGCTACGTCCTTGTCACCCCGGCCCGACATGGTGACCAGCACGGTGGACCCGCTGGGTATCTCCCGTCCTGCCGAGCGCACCAGGTAGGCGATCGCGTGCGCCGGCTCCAGCGCGGGGATTATGCCTTCGGTCTCGGCCAGGAGCTGGAACGCCTCTAGCACCTCTTCGTCATCGGCGGAGACGTAGGTGGCCCTGCCGGTAGCCGAGAGATGGGCGTGCTCGGGGCCCGCCCCCGGGTAGTCGAGACCGGCCGAGACCGAGTGGGCCTCGATGATCTGTCCGTGATCGTCCTGGAGCAGCTGTGACATCATCCCATGTACCACCCCGGTCACTCCTCTGGACAGCGCGGCTCCGCCCGCGGCCTCCACTCCGATGAGCCTTGAATCCGTCTCCGCGAAGCCGGCGAAGGTCCCGGCCGCGTTGGAGCCTCCGCCGACGCAGGCCAGGACAAAATCCGGATCCTCCCCTCCCAGCAGCCGCCGGCATTGAGAACGTGCCTCGTCGCCCACGATCCTTTGCAGCTCGCGCACCATCCAAGGGTAGGGATGGGGCCCCATGACCGACCCGAGGCAGTAATGCGTAGTCTCCACCGTGGCAACCCAGTCGCGCATGGCCTCGTTTATGGCGTCCTTCAGGGTGCGGCCCCCCGACTCGACGGTCCGCACCTCCGCACCCAGAAGCTTCATGCGGAACACGTTCAGAGCCTGACGTTCCATGTCCACGGCGCCCATGTAGACGACGCAGCCCAGCCCGAACAGGGCTGCCGCCGTCGCCGCGGCCACCCCGTGCTGCCCGGCGCCGGTCTCCGCGAGCATGCGCCGCTTGCCCATGCGCCGGGTCAGCAAGGCCTGTCCCACGACGTTGTTCAACTTGTGAGATCCCGTGTGGGCCAGGTCTTCCCGCTTGAGAAGCACTCTGACCCCGAGGCGCCGCGGACAGCCTGTTGCACACCGTGACAGGAGTCGGCCGTCCCCCGTAATCGCGGAGGATCTGAGCCAGCTCGCCGCGAAAGGAGGCGTCGGCCCATGCGCTTCGAAACGCCTCCTCCAGCTCCTTGCAGGCAGGCACAAGCGACTCGGGGACGAAGCGTCCTCCGAAGTCGCCGAACCTCCCGTCGGCGGCAGGTTCACCCATCTTCAACGGAGAGGGCAACTCAGACACGGAGAGGGCAACTCAGACCTCGGCTTGCCAGTCGAAGGGCGGCCTCTCGTCTGGCTCGTACTGAGGGACCTCCGCGTCGCGCGCGGCGCTGACGAACGCCCGCACCTTGGACGCGTCCTTGTGCCCGGGACTGGACTCGACGCCGCTCGCCACGTCGACTCCCCACGGGCGCACCAGCGAGATCGCCGCTCCGACGTTGTCCGGCGTGAGCCCTCCTGACATCAGCAGCCTCATCGGTTCGCGCAGGCCCTCCGCCAAGCGCCAGTCGAACACTGTCCCCGACCCGGGCGAGGCGCCGTCCAGAAGGATCACATCGGCATCGAACTCGGCCGCCCTCACCACCGAGTCGTGACCGGCCGGGAACGCCTTTATCGTCAGCCCGACCCGCTCACCCACCCATCGCACCGCGTCGGCAGACTCGTGGCCGTGCAGCTGAGCCGCCTTGAGCCCGTTGCCGTTGACCAGCCTCACCACCCGTTCCGGTACCTCGTCGCGGAACACCCCCACCGTGACGATCTCGGGCGGGAGGCGCTTGGCGATGTCCCGGGCCCGGACGGGAGCGATCTGACGGGGAGAGGGGGCGAACACGAAGCCCACCGCGTCCGCTCCCATGGCGACGGCGAGAAGGGCGTCCTCTTCGCTTGTGGTGCCGCATACCTTCACGAACACGAGGCACCGCCAACCGTGCTCGGTGAAGCGCTCCGGACACCGAGCAGCTCGCGCTCCAAGGCCACTGGATCTGACGAGAGAACCAGTGCCTCACCTACGAGCACCCCCTCAAAACCGGCATCCTGCAGGCGCTCGACATCCTTCGCGCGCGCCGATCCCCGACTCGGCCACCTTGACCGCGCCCCGCGGAATCGACTGCGAGACCCGCTCGGCTCGATGGGGGTCGACCTCGAAGGTGTGGAGGTCCCGCTGGTTGACACCGATCAAGCTCGCACCCGCCGACAGCCCACGCTCCAGTTCGCGTTGGTCGTGAACCTCCACGAGTGCGTCCATGCCGAGCGAGGTGGTCAGCACGACGAGCTCCGAGAGCGCTGTGTCCGACAGAGCGGCCACGATCAACAGCAGGGCATCCGCACCCATGATCCTCGCGTCGCATACGTCCGAGGGGCCCACGGTGAAGTCCTTGCGAAGCACGGGGAGGGCACATGCCCGGCGGACCGCCTCGAGGTCGGCGGGTGAGCCCCCGAAGAACTGGCCGTCGGTGAGCACGGAAAGGCACGTGGCCCCACCCGCCTCGTAGGAGCGGGCCAGTGCAGCCGGGTCCAGGTCCGGGGCGAGGAGCCCCTTCGAAGGCGACCTGCGCTTGATCTCCGAGATCAGGCAGATCCCCGGGCTGCCGGCGAGGGAGGACCGGAACCCCCTCGGTGGAGGGGAGGAGCGGGCCTTCTCCACCAGCCCGTCGACGTCCCGGACGTCTTCTGATGCCCGGCGCCGGTGGGCCTCGAGGATCCGGTCCAGGTAGGTCGCCATCGCAGCACCAGACTACCGGCAGCCTGGCGCTACCCGAGGCCTCGCAGGTGACACTCTGGATGGTGTGGAAGGCCAGGGGACGATCGTGGTGGTCGAGGACGACCCGAACATCGCCGACCTGGTCGAGATGTACCTTCGCAAGGACGGATTCAGGGTGTTGCAGGCCGCGGACGCCGAGCGCGGTCTCGAGCTCGTGCGCCGGGAGCGGCCCAGGCTGGTCGTGCTGGACATAGGGCTGCCCGGGGGCCGCGACGGGCTGGACGCCTGCAGGACGCTTCGTTCCGAGAGCGAGGTGCCGGTTCTCATGCTGACGGCGAGAGACGACGAGATCGACCGGGTGATCGGACTCGAGCTCGGGGCCGACGACTACGTCACCAAGCCCTTCTCGCCCCGCGAGCTTGCAGCGCGCGTGAAGGCGGTGCTTCGTAGGGCTGACGGGCCGCGGCGGGCACAAGGGGTGGTCGAGGTGGGCGAGGTAGAGATCGACCTGGGAAGGCGCGAGGTACGAGCCTCGGGCCGCGAGGTGGCCCTCGCCGCCCGCGAGTTCGATCTGCTCGCGTACCTGACCCAGAGCGCCGGGCTGGCGCTCTCCCGGCGCCAGCTCCTGGACGCCGTGTGGGGACCGGGCTGGTACGGGGACGAGCGGACCGTCGACGTCCACGTGCGCCAGCTCAGAAAGAAGCTTGGGAGCTCCCTGCCCCTGAAGACGGTCTGGGGTGTGGGATACCGCCTCGACTGATGAGAGCGATCGGACAACAGCCGTGCGACGCCGCCTGACGCTCGCAACGCTCGGCTTGGTGGCCGGAGCATTGATCCTGGCGGGCGTGGGGACGCTGGTGATCACCCGCCAGTCGGCGCGTGATCAAGCTGTCAGCCAGATCCTCTCCGAAGCGCAGGCCCTCGCCGCCATCCCGGCCGTCGACAGGTCGGGGGCGAGCAAGAGCGCCATCGGGCAGACCTTCCGCAAGATCGCCAGGGTCGCTGATATCGAGGTGGTGCGCTTGCGTGTAGACGGGAGCATCGCGTCCGGGACGCTGCCCCAGAACGTGACGCTCGCCGACGTCAAACCTCAGCAGCTTCTCTCGGGAAACGCCACCTCGGGCACCACGGGAAGTCTCGCCTACGCAGCGGCGCCTACGGCGCTCCAGGTAGAGGCGCCCCGGCTGAGGGCGCCGGTACCCGCCTACTTCGCGGTGGTCATAACCCGCGAGCTCGGCAACCTCGGGCCGAGCTGGTCGTATTTCCTGCTCGTCGGAGGGATCGCTCTTGGCATCGCGGCGATCGTGGGATACGGGATCAGCCGCCGTATCTCCCGGCCGCTCGTTCACGCGGTGTCTGTCACCCAGAAGATCGCGGCGGGCGACCTCGACGCGCAGGTTCCGGTTTCCCGGGGCGACTACAAGGAGCTGGTGTCCCTGGCTGACTCGATCAACACGATGGCGGCTCGTCTGAGCAGGGCGAGGGGCATGGAACGCCAGTTCCTGCTGTCGGTCTCCCACGACCTGCGCACTCCGCTGACGTCCATACGTGGCTTCGCGGAGGCCATCGCCGAAGGAGCCGCTCCGGATGCTCAACGGGCGGCCACGGTCATCGCCAGCGAGTCGAGACGCCTCGAACGCCTGGTCCAGGATCTTCTGGAGCTGGCCAAGCTGGACTCCCGGCGCTTCTCTCTCGAGATGCGTCCGGTCGACGGCGGCCAGGTCGTGCCCGCGACCGCGGAGGGATTTCGACCGTTGGTGGAGAAGAGCGGCCTGTCGCTCGATGTTGCCGTGCCAGACGACAGCTCCCTTTGGGTGAGGGCCGATCCCGACCGGCTCGCGCAGATCACCGCCAACCTGGTCGAGAACGCGTTCAACTACGCCAGGTCCGCGATCGTGGTGACGGCCTCGGCCGGCGCGGGCCGCGTGCTCTTCACGGTGGAGGACGACGGTCCCGGGATCGCCCCGGCCGACCTGGATCATTCCTTCGACAGGATGTTCCAGCCCGGCCGCACGCCTGCGCGCAGGGCCGGGTCGGGGCTGGGGCTCACCATCGTCGCCGAGCTGGCAGGTGCCATGGCCGCGGGGGTGGGGGCCGAGTCGCCGATCAACCGCGCCGGGGGAACGCGGATGGTCGTCTCCTTCCCTCAGCTCGCCAGCGGAAGCTCCTCCACCCGGCCGCCGGCGCGGCCGCCCGGCCAGGCCGCCTCGACCGAGGCGGGTGGCACGATCTCCCTGCGCACGTAGGCGAGGGCCACAGGGCCCAGGCCGGGGGAGAGCGCGACGCTGGTGAGGGTACCGATCGATTTTGGGGCCTTGGAGCCCTCGGAGTCCCCGGAGGACGGAGAGCTCGCCATCCTCTCCCCCGCCGCCTCCTGCCCTCGGACGGCCTGCAGCGTGGCCCCTACCGGGGCCGCCCCTTCCAGCAACACCCCGCGCAGCAGGCGGGGGACCCGGTTGCCTCTAGCATCCAGGCGCGCCACCAACTCCTGGCCGGTGTAGCAGCCCTTGGTGAGGCTCGCCGCCCGCGGGACCAGGCCTGCCTCGACCGGGATCGTCCGTTCGTCGAGCTCCGATCCCATTGCCGGAACGCCGGCCTCGATCCGCGCCGACTCCCAGGCCTGCAGATCGCACGGCTCCCGTCCGGCTGGCACCGAGACCGACGGGCCCACCACGTCCACGCCGGGAAGGCCCGGCCAACCGGCGCTGAGAACCAGCGTCTCGG
Source organism: uncultured Actinomycetes bacterium (assembly GCA_963736925.1). Classification (GTDB taxonomy): domain Bacteria; phylum Actinomycetota; class Acidimicrobiia; order Acidimicrobiales; family CAVTQP01; genus CAVTQP01. Next base: position 1,239,840 of record CAVTQP010000003.1, on the reverse strand, counting down.
GCTCCTGTGCCGCCTGGGTCGCCGCCTCGGCCGAAGCCGGACCCCTCAGCGACAGGCAACGCCACTCGAGACGTTCCATGTCGGCTTTGACCCTGAGCTTGAAGCGGATCAGCCGCTCCCACACCGCGTCTCCCCACCCATCCTGGACATCGAGCAGCACCCGGTCCTCGCCGGCGCGGGTCACCCTCATGTAGGCGTCGATCTTTCCCTGCGGGGTGAGGAGGAGGGACTCGGCCGAAGCGCCCATGCCCAACGCCTCCACGTCCTGGCTGAGCTGGCCCTGCAGCCACACCAGCGCGTCGGGCCCGCTGACCGCCACAAAGTCACGTCCCACCAACCGCAGCGCCACCCCGGCACGCAGCTCGCCGTAGTGCCTGGCGGCCGTGTCGGTGGCGCCCTCGTCCGCCAGACGTGCCGTGTCTCTCACCTCCGCCCGGCCTCCCGCTCAGACCTGCGGGCGGAGCCTCGGGCCGAGGTCATGCGCCTCGCCGCAGGGACCGCGGCCAGCAAGGCCGCTGCCTTGTTGCGGCACTCGAGGTCCTCGGTGACCGGGTCACTGTCGGCAACGATACCGGCCCCTGCCTGCACCGACGCCCTTCCGCCCGGGGAGACGACCATCGTGCGGATCGCGATGGCCGTGTCCAGGTTCCCGGAGAAGTCGAGGTACCCGACCACACCCGCATAAGGACCCCTCTTGGTGGGCTCCAGGTCGTCGATGATCTCCATGGCGCGCACCTTTGGCGCCCCGGAAACCGTACCGGCGGGCAGGGTCGCCCGCAGCACGTCTATCGGACCCATGCCGGGGACGAGCCGTCCCGACACCTGGGAGGTCAGGTGCATGACGTGGCTGTAGCGCTCCAGGGTCATCAGCTCGTCGACCGACTCGGTCCCGAAGCTGACGACCCGACCGACGTCGTTTCGCGCCAGGTCCACGAGCATCACGTGCTCGGCCAGCTCCTTTGGATGCTCGGTCAGCTCTCCGGCCATACGCCGGTCGTCCTCTTCGGTCGCGCCCCGCCTGCGGGTGCCGGCGACCGGGCGCGATATCACCCGCCCCTCGAGCAGCTGGACCATCGGCTCCGGAGACGATCCCACCAGGGTGACACTCGGGTGGCGGAGGAAGTACATGTACGGGCTGGGGTTCACCTGGCGGAGGACCCGGTACACGTCGAAGGGTTCGGCTCCCAGCTCCAAGTCGAAACGCGTCGAAAGCACGACCTGGAAGATGTCGCCGGCCCGTATGAGCTCGCTGCGCGGCCTCCACCGCCGCCGCGTACATGGGCTGGGACACCGAGCGCGTCGTCTCGGGCAGCGGTTCGGCGGGATCGGGAGGTTCGAACAGCTCCTCGCAGAGCGGCGTGGACAGGTCGGTCGCCATCTCCTCGATGTGGTCGCACGCCTCGTCGTACGCGGCGTCGAGCTCCGAGCGAGTGTCGTCGGGCCCGACCACGACGTTGTGGACCAGCACCACACGCTGGCGCCAGTGGTCGAAAGCGGCCAGCTGACCAATGACCGAAAGCACCGCGTCGGGATGGCCCAGATCGTCCTCGGGCACCCGCGGCAACCGCTCGATCTCCCTGACCACGTCGTAGCCCACGTACCCGACCACACCCCCGTGCAGGGGCGGAAGCGACACGAGCGCAGGCGATCGGTACACCGCCAGCAGCGCTTCGAGGGAAGCCAGCACCCCCTGGTCACGGGGGACGCTCGCCGGCAGGGATCCCTCGACCCCGATCTCCCCTCCCTTGGCCACAAGCGTCGCCGACGGTCGCCTCCCCACGAAGGAGAAGCGGCCCCAGCGCTCGCCGTGCTCCACTGACTCCAGCAGGAACCCGGGCTCGTCCCCCACCAACCTCGAGAAGGCCGCAACAGGCGTCTGGGTGTCCGCCAGCAACTCGCGCCACACGGGGACCACCGTGTGGCGCTCGGCCAGCTGCTTGAACTGATCCCTGCTGGTATGTGACCGCGAGGCCGGCCCCTCATGGGGCCCTGTCCTAGCTCTTAGCCCGGGACTGGTGACCATGCCTGCTCAGCCGGCGTCCGGGGATCGCCCGGGTGCCGGTGGCCCGAAGGACCGGTAGAAGCAGGTGCGCTCCCCGGTGTGGCAGGCCCCGCGACCCTCCTGGTCGACGACTATCAAAAGAGCGTCCCGGTCGCAGTCATAGAACGCCTCACGTACCCATTGCCTGTCGCCGGAGGTATCCCCCTTGCGCCAGTGCTCCTTTCGACTTCGGCTCCAAAACCATGTCCTTCCCGTGGAAAGGGTGCGCCGCAGAGCCTCTTCGTCCATCCATGCGAGTGTCAGCATGGCGCCGCTCGATCGCTCCTGCACCACTGCCGGCACCAGACCGTCGGAGTTGAACGCGACGGAGGTGATGGCCTCCTCGTCCGCCTCGATGGGGGTCGCCGTGAACTGCGCGTCGTTCACACGCGCCCGATTCGACGTCGTCCGGGCGGTTCGTTCACAGGTAGAGCCCGGTGCCGCCGTCGATGCGCTCCGAGGCGACCGCGTGGATGTCCCGCTCGCGCAGGATGAGGTAATCCTCGCCCTGCACCTCCACCTCGTAGCGGTCCTCGGGGTTGAACATGACCTGGTCTCCGGGCTTTATGTTCCTCACGTGCGGACCCACCGCGATCACCTCCGACCAGGTGAGGCGCTTGGAGACCTGGGCGGTGGCCGGTATCAGGATGCCGGCCCGCGAGCTGCGCTCCCCCTCCACTTGGGGCATCTGCACCAGCACCCGGTCGCTCAGCATGGTTATGGCCTGCTTGGAGTCCTTGGCCGTGACTGACGCTAGATCCCTGCGCTCCTTGGCGGCCCTGCCCTCCTTGGGCCTGGTCTCCTTCAGGGTGTCTTTGCGCTCGGTTGGTGCCACACAGAGCACCGTACCGGGTATCAGGCCCCGGCGGGACGTAGCTCGATCCCGCGGGACGCCATGTAAGCCTTGGCCTCGGCCACCGTGTGCTCCCCGTAATGGAAGATCGAGGCGGCGAGCACCGCGTCGGCGCCACCCTCCAGGGCGCCTTGCACCAGGTGCTCCAACGTTCCGACCCCGCCGCTGGCCACCACCGGCAGGGAGCAGGAGTCGACCACGGCCCGCGTCAACTCGAGGTCGAAGCCCGTCCTGGTGCCGTCGCGGTCCATGGAGGTGATCAGCAACTCGCCTGCCCCCAGACCCTCGCACCTCTCGGCCCATCGCAAGGCGTCGACGCCGGTAGGGGTGCGTCCACCTTGGGTGAACACCTCGAAGCCGTCGCCCTTGCGGCGCGCGTCGATGGCGACCACGACGCACTGGGAACCCAGCTCCCCTGCCATGCGCTGAATCAGGTGGGGGTCATCGAGGGCGCTCGTGTTGACAGCCACCTTCTCCGCCCCGGCGCGCAACAGCCTGCGCGCGTCGGACAGCGAGCGGACACCACCGCCCACCGTAAGGGGGATGAACACCTGCTCGGCCGACCTCCTGACCACGTCGACCATCGTGTCCCTCCGGTCCCACGAAGCGGTGATGTCCAAGAACACGACCTCGTCGGCGCCCTGTCCGTCGTAGCGGGCGGCGAGCTCCGCGGGATCGCCGGCGTCGGCAAGGTTGGCAAAATTGACTCCCTTCACCACACGTCCCCCGTCCACGTCCAGGCAGGGGATCACACGGACCGCGCGCATGCCTCCAGGGCGTCCTCCACGCTCAACACTCCTTCGTGGAGGGCCTTTCCGACGATGACACCTTCGAGCGACCTGGCGCCCACCCGCAGGCGGGACAGGGCTAGCAGGTCGTCTACCGATCCGACGCCGCCCGAGGCGATCACTTCCAGGCTGGTGTGCCCGAGCGCCTCGGCGAGTCCTTCCACGTCAGGTCCGCACAGGGTACCGTCGCGGCTCACGTCGGTCACGACCACCGCTGCGACGGAAGAGCCCTCGAACCGGGCGAGGAACTCGGTCCCCGGCGTAGCCGACCTGTCCGACCAGCCGCGCACCACGGCGTGGTCGCCCACCCATCGGTCGAGGCCCACGGCGATCCTTCCTGGATTCCGTTCGGCGACCCGCCTGACCAGATCAGGGTCCTCGATCGCCGCTGTGCCGAACACGACGCGCGCCACCCCACCACCGAGCAGGGCTGACGCGGACTCCTCGTCGCGGACACCTCCTCCTGCCTGAACCGGGACACCGGCCGTCTCCGCGATCGCTTCGACCAGGTGCCGGTTTTGAGCCTCTCCAGTGCGCGCCGCGTCCAGGTCCACCACGTGCAGACGGCGGGCTCCCGCCGACACCAGCTGGGCAGCCATCTCCAGCGGGTCGCCGTAGACCGTCTCCCTTGCGAAGTCCCCCTGGACCAGGCGGACGGACCTGCCTCGGGAGAGATCGATGGCGGGGTAGAGCTCCATGTCTCAGGCCTCTTCACACGCCCTCACGAAGTTGGAGAGCACCGCGAGCCCGGTCCTCCCCGACTTCTCGGCGTGGAACTGCGTTCCCCACACGTTCTGGCGCTCGACGGCGGCCACGACCGGTCCGCCGTAGTCGCACGTGGCAACCGTCTCGGTGGCGCGCTCAGGGGCGAAGGAATGCACGAAGTACACCCACGGGGCGTCCCCGAGGCCCGACAGGAGGGCGCTCCGGCCGCTCAGGTGCAGGCGGTTCCACTGCATCTGCGGTCTCTTCTGGTCTGCCGGTAGGGCCCGCACCGTGCCCGACAGAACCCCGAGGCCCCGCGCGGAGGGGTCCTCCTCCGACGACTCGTAGAGCATCTGAAGACCCACGCAGATACCGAGGAAGGGAAGCCCCTCCTCTATCGCGTCCAGAGCCACCCGGTCGAGCCCCGATGTGCGCAGCGCCCCCAGACAGGCACCGAACGCGCCGACACCGGGGAGCACCACCCCGCCGGCGCCGGCCGCCTCCCGGCGGGACGCCACGAGGACGGCGTCCGCACCGAGATGCTGGAGGGCTTTGTGAGCCGAGTGGATGTTGCCCGTGCCATAGTCCAACACGGCGATCATTCAAAGGGTGCCCTTCGTGGAGGGGACGCTGCCGTCCTCGACACGCACGGCGTCCCGCAGCGCGCGGGCCACACCCTTGAAGGCAGCCTCGAGGATGTGATGGGTGTTCCTGCCGCTGCGCATGCGCACGTGAAGCGTGATGCCCGCCGTCGTTACAAGCGCGCGCCAGAACTCTTCGGCCAGCTGCGGCTCGAACGGGGGGCTGCCGAGGGGCACGGCCTCCTGGGCCGTGTCCACCTCGTAGTGGAGAAAGGGGCGGCCTGAGAGGTCCAGGGCCACGTCGATCAGGGCCTCGTCAAGTGGGACGGCGATGGATGCGAACCTGCGCACGCCGCTCTTGTCGCCCAGCGCGTCCTGCAGGGCCTGCCCGAGAACCATCCCCACGTCCTCGACGGTGTGGTGGGCGTCCACGGCCAGGTCTCCTGACGCCGTCACCCACAGGTCGAAGCCTCCGTGGCGACCCAGTTGGGAGAGCATGTGGTCGAAGAACGGGAGGCCGGTGATCACTTCCACCGTTCCGGACCCGTCGAGGTCCAGGCGCACGTCGATGGTGGTCTCCCGCGTGCGCCGTGACTGGGTCGACGTTCGTCCACCGCTCATTCGAGGCACCTCTCGAGGGCGTGCAGGAAGGCAGCGTTCTCCTCGTGCGTGCCGACAGTCACCCGAAGGCAGCTCGAAAGGCCGGGCCAGCCGGAGCAGTCCCTCACGAGGACCGACTGGTGCAGCAGTCCTTGCCAGACTGCGAAACCGTCCTTGGCGATAGGCCGGAACAGTATGAAGTTGGCGTCCGACGGCCATGTCTCGACCCGCATGCGGCTCAAGGCGGTGAACAGCCGATCCCTCTCCTCGACTACCAGAGCCACCCTCGCCCGCATCTCGGAGTGGAAGCTGAGGGCCAGCCTTCCGGCGATTTGCTTGACCGCGTCGAGGTGGTAGGGAAGGGTCACGCGTTCGAGGGCCTCGACCACCCGATCGGACGCGAGCAGGTACCCCAACCTGGCCGCCGCCATCGACCAGGTCTTGGAGAACGTGCGGACGACGACCAGGCGGTCGGAGGCACCCAGAAGCGACGCGGACGACCAGGGCGCGAACTGCCCGTAGGCCTCGTCTACGACCACCAGGCCCTCGGTGTTGTCCAGCACCCACTCGACGACGGCCTGAGGTTCGGACCGCCCGGTCGGGTTGTTCGGGGAGCAGAGAAAGGTGACTGCAGGCGCGCTGTCTCCGAGTACCCGAGCTGCCTCGTCCAGGTCCAGGCTGAAGTCGTCCTTCCTTTCCGCGCTCACCACATCGGTCGCCGTTATCCGCGCTATGTGGGAGTGCAAGGCGTAAGTGGGCTCGAAGGTGAGCGCCTTGCGCCCCGGTCCGCCGAAGGCCAGCAGCGTCGCCTGGAGCACCTCGTTCGAGCCGTTGCCACAGAAGACCTGTGAAGGCTGCACGCCGTGCTCGCCCGCCAGGGCGGAACGCAGGGCGAGGGCCCGTCTGTCGGGATAGCGGTGGAAGGGCAGCCCGGCCAGTTCGGAGCGGAGGCCGTCAAGCCATGCAGCGGGCGGGGGAAAGGGGGACTCGTTGGTGTTGAGCCGTACCGCCACGTCCACCTGCGGAGAGTGATATCCCTCGACGAGCTCGAGATCGTCCCTCAGCGGCACCGAGGGCCGGTTCACCGGACCGCGCCTCTGATGCGTATGGACTCGGCATGGGCGAGGAGGCCTTCTGCCTCGGCTAGGACCGCGACATGCGAACCGACGCGAGACAGCGCAGCCTCGTCGAGCGAGACGACGTGGATCTCCTTGGAGAAGTCGTCCACGCCGAGCGCGCTGGCGAACCTGGCCGACCCGTCGGTCGGAAGGACGTGGCTGGGCCCGGCTATGTAGTCGCCGACGCTGGCCGGGCTGGAGAGTCCGAGGAACACGGCGCCCGCGCTAGCGACCATCGGCAGCAGGCTCTCGGGGTCCCTCGTCATCAGCTGGAGGTGCTCGGGAGCCACCGCGTTGGCCACCTCCATGGCCCTTTCGGGTGAGTCAACCAGGACGGTGTAGCCACCGTCGCCGAGCGTGGACTCGATCTCGGCTCTCCTCGGCGACGACGCCGCCAGCTCGGCAATTTCCCGGCCGACCTCCACGGCCACCCGTTCCGACCAGGTGACCAGCCAGGCCAGGCCGTCTGGCCCGTGCTCCGCCTGGACCATAAGGTCGATCGCGGCCAGCTCGGCCGGGGTGGTCTCGTCGGCCACCACCACCACCTCCGAGGGCCCCGCGAAGGCCGAGGGCACTCCCACCAGGCCCGCCACCTCACGCTTGGCCAGGGACACGTAGACGTTCCCCGGTCCCACGATGACGTCGACCGGGGTGACCGACTCCGTCCCGTATGCCATGGCGGCCACCGCCTGGGCTCCCCCGATGCTGTAGACCTCGTCGACTCCGGCCAGAGCGGCGGCGGCAAGGGTGGGGGCGTTGACCGATCCGTCCACGTCGGGGGGCACGCACAGGACCACCTCGGGAACGCCGGCGACGCGGGCGGGGATGGCCGTCATCAGCACCGTCGACGGGTAGCGAGCCCTCCCCCCCGGGGCGTACAGCCCGGCGCGGCCCACCGGTCGCCGCAACACCCTGACCTCCACCCCGTCCCTGCGGTAGGTGGTGGGCTCGGGGCGGGTCCGGCTGTGGAAGTCCGTTATGGCCGCGCTCGCCTCTTCAAGCGCCATCCGTAGAGGTGCCGGCAGCGAGCCCAGCGCATCGATCACGGCGGCCGGCGGCACCCGGAGCCCTCCGAGGCTGGCGCCGTCGAAGCGCTTGGTGTGCTCCAGCACTGCCGCATCCCCTCGCGCTCTCACCTCGGCGATAATGCTTCGAACCGCTTCGAGCGGCGACTCCTTGGCTGCCCCGGGCCGGGGAAGCAGGCCTGCGAGATCGCCCTTGACCCCCCGCAGGTCGAGTCGGTTGAGCATTTGACCCGATCGTACCTCCGCCCGAGGGTCCTCCCCTGGGCGATTATCGGGGGATGAGCACGATGACTGCTGAGCTTTACTCCATGAGCACGACCCTCGACGAGCTGACACGGCGGGTGACCCGGATAGCGGAGAGTTTTGCGGCCGAGGGCAACGACGAGGTGGCCGGTGACCTGTACGGCGTCGAGCGCACCCTGGCCGGCGCCCACCGCAGGCTCGTCCGGGTGGTGGACTCTCAGCGTCCCTGACCGTGGATCCCCGGTGGCACCCCGGGGCGGAGGCAGATGGCGGGAACCTGCCTCCGCGCCTTGCGCAAACGCTATCCGCTCGCCGGTTTTGGGCGGCCGCGGCCCTTTGGTCGCCGCTCTGCGACGTCGGCCGAGGGGCAGAAGTCGTTGAGCACGCACTCGGGGCACTTCGGCACGCGAGCCACACAGACACGACGTCCGTGGAGTATCAGTCGCAGGCTGAACGCACCCCATCGGGGCGGCTCCAGCAGTGCGCCCACGTCTTGCTCGACTCTCACCGGATCCGACTCGGTCGTGAGCCCCAACCTCCTGCTGAGCCGCCCCACGTGCGTATCGACCGGAAGACCGGGAAGACCGAAGCCGACGCTTCGGATCACGTTTGCCGTCTTGCGACCCACTCCCGGAAGTGAGGTCAGGTTCTCCATCGATGAGGGCACCTCGCCCTGGAAGAGGTTCGTGATGGCTTCGGCTGCGCCGATCAGGCTCGCCGACTTGCTACGAAAGAAGCCCGTCGAATAGATCATCCTCTCGAGCTCCTCCCGGTTCGCCCCGGCCATCGCGGTGGGGGTCGGGTAGGCGGCGAACACGGCCGGGGTCACCTTGTTCACCGTCTCGTCCGTGGACTGCGCCGAGAGAATCGTCGCGACTAGCAGCTGGAAGGGTTCCCAGTGCCGCAACGCGGAGAGTTGGGTGGCCGTGCCCGGATAGAGCTCGCTCAGCCTGGCGTCGGTCTCGCGGGCCCGGCCCCGGGGGCTTCTCGGCCGTGCCTTCCCGCTCGTAGAGTCGACGGGCACGTGCGAGGAGGCTACTCGCGGCAACGGAGGCCACACCCTCTGCCCGACGTCCCGATTGCGACGCGCACACTCGCAGGGGCTACGGTGCTCAGCAGTGCATAAAGTCCAGGTCAAGCGCCGTTTGGACGAGTCGGACATGGCCGCCGTCTTCGAGCTGCTCCATGTGGCCGCAGTCGCCGACGGGCACAAGCCGCTCAACGAGCACCAGTGGCTGGGACTCCTCTGAGCCGTAAGGCGTTGTGTGGCGCTGTTGGGTTTCACGAGGTCAGGCGTGATGTTGGCGCTGCCCCGGTTAGGTCTCGTGAGGTCTTGTTAGGCCCCGTTTTGCAGGGCTTGTTAGACGGCTGTTAGACGGGGAAACGACCGGAGGGCCGGTCTCCGACCACCGGCCCCCGGCGCATTCACCAAGGCGTTCGGCCCTCCAAGGAGGAACGGGACCGAACCCGACGAATCCTACGCTGAAGGTGTGACGTGGTGATGGCTTCCCGCACCGGCGACGGAGGCGACAAGCGTGGCCGTGGTGTCGGGCGCGAGCTTCCCGCGCTCGCTTCGCAGACGGGCGCTGTCGGCTTTGGAGGTACCGGCCCACACTCCATCGAGGCTCACATCAAAGGCGAGGGCGTATTCCAGGCACGGAACCTGCACCGGGCACCGTCGGCACACGCGCCGGGCCGGTTCGAGGTCTTCGCCCTGGCTCGGAAAGAAGTTCACCTCGCGGTAGCGCCGACAGAGACCTTCAGTCATCAAACCTGGGCGCTCCCCCACGGTCGGCGCACGTTAGTCCTGCTCGCCTCGACGTACAGAGATACCGGGGCGAGAGTTTGCGGGGCTTAGGGGCGAATGTGTGAGGAGGTTCAGCTCGGCCAAGCGCGTTCGTCTTAACGCTGCCCCGCTTCATGACCGTTACGGTCCGCATCACTTTCGACGCAAAAGACCCTCACGTGCTAGTCACCTTGATGGTCCAGTTACACTCGCTGTTGACCGACAGATTGAATGTCCCGGCGTCGTAGTAGTGCTCGACTCCCTGACCATTCATCCCGAGCTGGTTCGGGCCACTATCGTTGAAATCATCTTCGGTGCCCTGCTGGACCGTGTAGTCAAAGTTGCCGCTGGTACCGAAGTTCGAACAGTCGTAGGTCCAGGCCAAATCCCAGTTCCCGCTCGTTGTGAACTGAGAAGTGGATGCCTGTCCACTGCCAGATTGCTGAAAGAGCACGGCCGGAGCGGTCGTCGTTGTCGGAGGTGTCGTAGTGGTTGTCGGAGGTGTCGTAGTGGTTGTCGTAGGAGCGATCGTGATTGGCGCACTCGTCGCGGCTGGCTGAGGCGCCGTAGTTGTCGTCGTTGAAAACGTGCCCGTGCCATTGCTTCCGCAGGCGCCAAGGGCAAGGGCAATACCCGAGACGGCAACTGCTACTGCCACCAGTCTGCCTGTTTTGACCATGTTCATCTCTCCCCACACCCTTTCGGCGCAATGATTCAGGCACTTGAGGATGCTGATGAGACGCACTGGTCGAGGCAGAATCTCGGGTGCGTGGGTGGGGATGAGCGGGGCCCGTAGGTCCGGGCCAGCGGTACTCCCTGGCTTCGGCTCCCGCCGATGGCTATGGAGCGAGCCCTCAGGCGACCTTGTGCCCTCCCGCTGGGTCGTCCGATGGCGCCTGACCGCTCAAGCCTGGGTCACTGCCAGCCGACAACGAGGGTGAGTCGAGGAAAGGCCAGTCATGGGCGCAGTTACCCAGCAACAATCACCGCCCGAGCCTGTTCGCTTCTCACGGTATGACCCGAAGGTCGTTGCCCTAGATCACGCCTGGAGCTGGTACAGCCTTCATGGCGGACAACGCATGCAGGTCCTCAACTTCTTCTTAGTGGCTGTCTCTTTCTTTACTGTAGGGCTAGCGACTCTGGCCAATGCGCACGCCTATCTCGTGGCGGGCGGCGTGGCCCTCTTCGGAGCACTCATCTCTGTAGAGTTCTTTCTACTTGAGAAGCGAACGGACCATCTTGTGCATCTTGGCCGCGACGCAATCAGGGCTCTTGAAAAAGAACTCGGCCAAAGCACAGCGTGTGACTACCTAGAGCTGATGGTCGGGGCCGACAAGTCAAGGGATAGGCAGTTACGCAGTTACAAAACCCTTGTCCCCTTGATCCAATGGACCTGTGTTGTCGGCTTTGCGTTCGGCGCCGCATGGGCGTTTTTCCAGGCCGCCCCCTAGCACGGATTCCCACCCACGACGCCCTCGTCGAGGTGCTCGGCGCAAGCCTCGACGGCGTACCAGCGGCCATCGTTGGCACGGAACCGCCCCCGCCATCTGACCTCACCTGGACAAGGCATCGGCTGCTGAGTGGCTACCTTCTCCACATACCGGAAGCACCGGCCGGGCTCGGTGGCGAATACCTCGGCGTAGTGGGCCATCGTCCACGTTCTAGGCCAGCGCTCTTACGCCTGACAATCCACACAAAGCACTCCTGAGAGGGTCTCAGAGGGTATTGAGCCAGATCTCGCTGCCTCGAAGGGGCTGGGCTTCCAGATCAGGGTGTACAAGCCAGACGCGCCCTGATCTGCAAAACTTAAAGTGCCGCTCGTGGTCCCTTTGGACACGACCACTCCCGAGTTCAGGGTGTTCCCAGCGGCAAAGTCGAAGGTCTGGACCTGTCCCGTAGGTGTCTGAAGCTTCCAGTCCAGCTCATTGTATGGCTGAGTTGCTCCGGTCGTATTTCTGTACGTGACATCCGAACAGATCTCCGACTGACCGAGCTGATCGGGTCCGCGACGCAGGGCACCGGCTGTCGCAGTCACGCCCGACAAGGTGACCTGATGGGCGGCATTCGCACAGTGATCGGTACTCTGCTTATCGGGATAACTCGCTGGACACGGATGAGCAGTAGACGAGTTGGCTGTCGACACGTGGTGGATTCCAACAGCAACTGCCACGACGATGACGACGACGACCACTGCTACGACAACGCCGCCGATTATCGCCGCAGTTAGGCAACCAGAGCGTCCTCGCTGCTGAGGTTGCAAGTACGCAGGTTGCTGAGGCAGCCGAGCTGGGCCGGGGCGAGACTGAGGGGGGTACCACTTGCTGTCGCTTGCTTGCCACCAGCCAGGACCTTGAGAGATATCGCTCATATTTCCTCATCGAGTATGCAGACCGAGGCGATTTTGACCGCACTCACTACGAGTTGTTGCCTAATGTCAGACCAGCATTCCAACCGTCACTTTCAAGCTGGCTCTTCGAGAAGGTCACAAAACCTCGATGGCTAACTTCGATCTTGTAAAAACTGCTATCGGGCACGTTAGACACTGTGATCGGGAAGACGCACGAGCCATTTTGCACGGTGCCGCCGCCTAACTGACCCGTAGCTACCACGTTTCCACTACCATTCTCGACGGTCACGCCGCCCCCGCTGGTAATGTCGTCGTATCCTCCAGGCGTAACATTCGTGCCGTCGCACTGAGAACCATCTCCCGCGAACGTGCTGCTACTACTACCAAACAAACTGTTGGAACTGTTGTTGGCGCTCAAAGTCAGCGTTCCACCGATTGTGTGCGTCGCTCCACCGGTCGCTCCACCGAAAAGCAGAGCCGCAAGGATGCCACCGACGACCACCACGACCGCGGCCGCAAGGAGTGCCACAATCATCCGGTGTTGTCGGCTCCCTGAACGATCAACAGGCGGCTCGCCTGTCGGCTTCGGTTCTGGCATGCCTACGCCAGCCATCCCACGAGCCAAAGGGTCTTTGTGGACGACTCCCGTCGACACCGGGCCCCCAATGGACGGCGGTGGCGGTGGGAGGCTTTCAGTCGGTCGCGAACTCGGGTGGGTACCACTTGCCATCAGATGCTTGCCACCACTGAGGCCCTTGAGACGTATCGCTCATCTGTCTCTCTATCGGTCGCGGCAACTCGGAACTTGAAGTTCCCTATGCCCCGGCCCTCCGTGTGCCATAGAAGTCTGGGGCGTATCAGCGTCGCCAAACCTGGCCAGGGACGCCACCAAGTACAGCGCCAGGTCCAAGAGGGCACAGGCGTGGTCGGACGCCGAGGTGGCCGCCTTCCTCGCCGAGGCCGGAAGTAACGACCTGTTCGCCTTCTACCGCCTGGCCGCCGCTACTGGGATGCGCCGTTTGGAGCTGCTCGGGCTGCGATGGTCCGACGTGGACCTCAAGGCCGGCTTGGTCAAGGTTCGGGAGGTAGCCGTCTTGGACGGCTACGAGGTGACCTTCGTCGCCGATACCAAGACCGAGTCCTCCCGCCGTGACGTCCCAATCGGAAAAGGGACGGTGAGCGTGCTCAGAGAGCACCGGTTGGCCACCGGCGCAGGCTCGGAACGGGTCTTCGAGGGAGTGCACCCGGCACGGGTATCCAAGACCTTCCAGACCATCCGGCGCCGGGCCGGCTTGACACAGCTCACCTTCCACGGCCTGCGCCACAGCCACGCCTGCTCCCTGCTACGGGCCGGAACACCGGTCCACGTGGTGAGCGCTCGGCTGGGGCACAGCTCGCCGTCAGTCACATGGAGCATCTACGCACACGCCCTCGACTCCGACGCTCGTGCCGCTGCGGTCACCGGAGAGGACCTCCTCGATACCGCCGCCGAAGAGCTTTGAGCGGGGTGTTAGACGGCTGTTAGACGGGAAGGTGCTTCAGGCATTTTCGTGCACGGCCGAGGGCCCGGGCGCCGAAGACCTGCTCGCAGAGGCTACGGTGCTGCGTGGTGCATAAAGTCCAGGTCAAGCGCCGTTTGGACGAGTCGGACATGGCCGCCGTCTTCGAGCTGCTCCACGTTGCCGCGGTCGCCGACGGGCACAAGCCGCTCAACGAGCACCAGTGGCTCGACCTCGTACAAGGAGGCCGGAAGGGCTTCGCCGGCTTCGTGGCATGGGAGCCGGGTCACACGCATCCGGTCGGCTACGCGCAGTTGAGCGCAGGGCCCGACAGCTGGGCCGTCGAGTACGTGGTCGACCCCCACCACCGGGACGGGGACAGCACGATAGGTGCGGACCTGGTCGGCGCCGCGCTCGAGGAGGTGCGTCGGTCGGGTGGCGGCCATGTCCACATGTGGGTGGCGAAGCCAGGACCTGCCGCCGACGAGATCGCCCGTGCGAACGGCATGAAGAGCGGGCGAGAGCTCTACCAGATGCGAATGCTGCCTGCCTCTCGGCTTGCCCGAGCCCCGACTCGACATCCGGCCGTTCCGGCCCGGGGAGGACGAGGAGGCGTGGCTGGAGGTGAACAACCGGGCATTCGCGTCCCATCCCGAGCAAGGCGGCTGGGACCTCGAGACCTTGCGCCGGCGCGAAGCCGAACCGTGGTTCGACCCGTCGGGGTTCCTCCTTCACGAGCGGCAGGGTCGCCTCGCAGCCTCCTGCTGGACGAAGATCACATGACGACCAGCAACCCGCCGTGGGAGAGATCTACGTGATCTCCGTGCACCCGGACTTCCAGGGGCTGGGCCTCGGGCGGGATATGTGCGTGGCCGGCCTGCAGTGGTTGGAAACGGCGGGGCTCACGGTGGCGATGCTCTACGTCGATTCGTCGAACCAGGCCGCCGTAAAGATGTACGAAGGCCTCGGGTTCGCGGTCGACCACGTTGACCGCGCATACGTCGGCGACTACTGAATCACACCGGCCTATCCGACCCCCGACACCCCCAATGCGGTGCCGATCGCATATGTGATCCCCGCCGGTATGACGGTGAACGCCAGCTGGCGGAGGGAGGACCGCAACGGTGGCTGGCCGGTGAAGACCGAGAGTGCCGCTCCTACCAGCACCGCTCCTGCCGCCCCTACGACGACCGACGCCACGATCGCCGCCGTTCCGGTGGTCACGAACCACGGCAGTAAAGGAAGAAGGGCGCCGACCGTGAAGGCAAGAAAGGAAGACGCTCCCGCCTGCACCGGTGATCCGAGGGAGCCCGGTTGGATCCCGAGCTCCTCACGCGCGTGCGTCTCCAGGGCGAGGTCGGGATCTCTCATCATCTGGCCTGCGAGCTCGCGCGCGAGCCCCGCTTCGAGCCCACGGCGCTCGTAGATGTGGGTCAGCTCCCTTCTCTCGCCTTCGGGCCGGAGCCGGATCTCCCTGCGCTCCAGGTCCAGCTCTCGCTCCATCAGCTCCCGCTGGGCCGTCATCGACACGTACTCGCCGGAAGCCATCGAGAAGGCTCCACTGACCAGCACGGCCAGGCCCACAACCCGGACGAGGCTCGCCACCGGGTGATCCCCGGCCACACCCAAGAGGACCGCCAAGTTCGAGACCAAGCCGTCCTGCATCCCGAAGACAGCCGCGCGGGCCCAGCCACCCTGAACGTCACGATGGTGGTGCTCGAGCACGGGGGGTTCCGCACCCCGCGTCCCGGCGGGGCGCCCAGCATCGGGGCGGACAGCGATGCTGCGAGAAAAGCCCAGGCGACGGGCCATGACCTCCACCGAACGGGCCATGCCCAGAGGCTACTGCCCTGACCGGTCGCTGCGGCGCAGGCGACCGGGCTCCCCCGCCGCGCCTCGCCTGGGACCGGCTGCAAGACTGTGGTCCGTGGAGACTCGCCGTTGGTTCAACAACACCCAACCCCAGACCCTGCAAGCCGCCCAGATGCTCCTCTACTTCAACGCGATCCTGTCGCTGCTCTTCGGGGGCCTCGCCAGTGGTGTGCTCATCGCCCTCGCCGTAGGCGACGCCGCCGGCGCCTTCGGGATCGCAAACGAGCGCAAGTGGGGATACTGGCTCGCCGTCGTGGTGGCGATCGTGCCCCTGGCGAGCATCGCCTTCGTGGTCCTGCGCTATGGCGTGGGCGCAGGTCTGTCGGTCAGCATCTTGAACCTGATCTTCCAGATCGCCCTGGTGGCGCTGCTGTTGCACCGCCAGAGCCGGGACTACCAACGCATCTGGTTCAAGTGACCTGACCCTTCGGAGCATGCCGCGGCCGCGAGGGCGTATGGTCGTGCCATGGCGACGACCCTCAAAGGAACCGGCGGCCTCAAGGAGAAGGCGGGAGAGCACCTCGGCTACAGCGACTGGCACGAGGTCACCCAGGAACAGGTCAACACGTTCGCCGACGCCACCGGGGACCACCAGTGGATCCACGTGGACGTCGAAAGGGCACGGTCCGGCCCGTTCGGTGGCCCGATAGCCCACGGCTACCTGACGCTGTCGCTGGCTCCTGCCTTGCTGCACGAGGTGTTCACCGTGGAAGGCATCTCGATGGGGGTCAACTACGGGTGCAACAAGGTCCGTTTCCCGTCACCCGTTCCCGTGGGCTCGAAGCTGCGCCTAGGGGTCGCCGTGGCAGGAGTCGAAGAGGTGAGCGGCGGTGTTCAGGCCACCATGGATCTCACCTTCGAGGTGGAAGGGGCAGACAAGCCTTCCTGTGTCGCCAGCGCGCTCCTGCGCTACTACGACTGACAACTGGAGGTGCCTTCCCTCTAAAGGGGAAGGTCGCCTGTAGCCAGGCGCGTTGATCCGTGGTCCTTGAACGCGGCGATGGCGTTACGGGCGATCGTCATCTGGTGGATCTCGTCGGCGCCGTCGGCGAACCGGCTCCACCGTGCTTGCTTGAGCATGTCGGCAAGCGGGGTGTCCGTCGAGTAGCCCAGAGCGCCGTGAACCTGGATCGCCCGGTCAACGGTTCGCCACAACGTGTTGGCCACATGGTGCTTGGCCATAGAGACCTCGGTCTTGAATGGCAACCCGTTCTCTATCCGGAACGCTGCGTGCAGGACCATCAGCTTCGACTGGTAGAGCTCGATCGTGGAGTCGGCGATCATCCACTGGATGCCCTGCTTCTCCGCCAGCACAGAGCCGTGCGAGAACCTACCTAGGGACCGCTCGACCATCATGTCCAAGGCGGTCTCGGCCTGGGCGATCCAAC
Organism: uncultured Actinomycetes bacterium; assembly: GCA_963736925.1. GTDB lineage: Bacteria > Actinomycetota > Acidimicrobiia > Acidimicrobiales > CAVTQP01 > CAVTQP01. The sequence goes on along the minus strand of CAVTQP010000003.1, from coordinate 1,222,994 downwards.
GCATGCAGTGGGCCAAGCGGGCCGGACCGAGCCGCGCCTGACCCAGAAGGTGGCCCTCCCCCCGCCCGCCCAGCATGTTGGAAGCGTGCACCCTCAAGTCGGTGATCACGATCTCGCAGTGATTGTGGCTGCCCGCCATCGTCTCGACGTCTCTCACCGCTTCCCAGCCTTCGGAGGGAAGGTCCACGATGAAGGCGGAGTTGGCGGCTTGAGGGACCTCAGGTTCCTCCTCGGTGCGAGCGATCAGTATGGCGAAGCTCGCCCCTCTAGCCCCGGAGATGAACCACTTGTGCCCGTTGATCACCCATTCGTCGCCGTCTTGGTATGCGTGGGTCCGTATCAGCGTGGGATCGGAGCCTGCCACCTCCGGCTCGGTCATCGCGAAGCACGAGCGGGAAGTGCCCTCGCAGAGCGGCCGCAGGTACCTTTCCTTCTGCTCGTCGGTGGCCCAGTGGAGAAGCGTGTGCATGTTCCCCTCGTCAGGAGCCTGACAGTTGAGGACGAACGGGCCGAGGCCCGACCGGGCCGCCTCCGCCGAGACGGCGGCCATGGCCGTCACCCTCAGGCCCATGCCGCCCCATTCGGCGGGCATTTGTGGGAGCCACAGACCCCACTCTTGAGCCTTTCCTCTGAGCTTCACGATGGTCGATACGAGAGCCTTGCGATCCGATCCGTCTTCGCGGAGCGCGAGCTCGGCCGGTCGAACCTCGGAGTCGATGAACTCGCGTACCCGGAACCTGACCTCGTCGACGTCCGGGCCGAAGGAGAAGTCGATGGTCATGGCGGAAGTCTGCCAGACGCTCGGCCTACGGGCGCCCGGATCTGACCGCCCTGGCGTCCGTGGCGCCGTCCCTGCGCCCGTTGCGTCCTTGAGCGCCCTCGAAGGGCGGGAGCTCGACCCGGAAGGTGGCGCCGTGCCCCGGCACCGACTCGACACTGGCTCGACCACCGTGGGCCTTGGCGATGGCGGACACGATGGAAAGGCCGAGCCCCGACCCCCCCCGAGTCCGCGCGCTGTCCGTGCGATAGAACCGCTCGAAGACCCTGGCGGCCTCGTCGGGCTCGAGCCCCCGCCCTTCGTCACTCACCTCCAGGACGGCGACCCCGCCTCCTTCCGCCACCCGGACGTGCACCGGGGTGCCCGGCGCCGTGTGAGACACGGCGTTGGACAGCAGGTTGCCCGCGACCTGCCGCAGACGGTCCTCGTCCCCCGCGACGATGACCTGTCCCGAGTCGTCAAGGGTGATCGGCCGCCGCGAGTCGACGACGCGGGCGTCACCGACAGCCTCCTGCGCCAGATCGCCCAGATCTACCGGCTTCGATTCCAGAGGCCGGCCCTGGTCCAGGCGGGCGAGCAGCAGCAGGTCGTCGACCAGGGCTCCCATCCGCGTCGCCTCGCTCTCGATGCGCCCCATTGCCCGGTCGAGGCCTTCTGGGTCCCGTGCCGCGCCCCTCCGGAAAAGCTCGGCGTAGCCCCGTATCGAGGTCAGGGGCGTGCGCAGCTCGTGGGACGCATCACCGACGAAGCGACGGAGCCGTTCCTCGGATGCGGTCCTCTCCGCGAAGGCCGCCTCGATCTGGCCCAGCATGGAGTTCAGCGCCTCTCCCAGCCTGCCCACCTCGGTCTCCGGGGTGGCCGGGCTCACCCGGCGGCTGAGGTCGCCCTGCGCGATCTCCCCGGCGGTAGCAGCCATGTCCTCGAGCGGCCTGAGTCCTCTTCGCACCACCCAGTAGACGAGAACGATCAGAAGAGCGAGCACGACGCCTGTCACCACCGCCTCGATGGTCACCAGATGTGAGAGGGTCTGGTTCATCGGTTGCAGGGACTGGGCGACGACGAGAGCGCCACCCGGAGGCCATGGAACTGCGACAGCGAGGGCTCTGAAGCGTACGTGGGAGTCGCCCACAGCGCCGGTCTCGAAGCTGAGGGGGGCCGGAGGGTTGGGAGGATTGGCCGGCTCCACCTGGATGTCAGGCAGCGGCTGCACACCGGTCACGGGCAGGTTCGAAGGAAGCACCGGGGGGTGCGTGGTGTTGGCGAAGCTCGAGCTGCCCCGTCGGGTCGAGGTACTCGACATAGGTGTTGCCGGGCACGCTTCTGATCAGCTGGATCTCCTCGGGTTGGGTGAGCCCTCCGAAGGGGTGCTCCAGGCTGGCCAGGTAGTGGTACGCGTCGTCGAGCGCCGGCGTCAGCTGGTTGTCGACCTGGCCGTTGAGGAACGACTTCAGAGAGTTGTATGTGAGGAAGGCCGACACGATGAGCCCGGCACCGAGCAGCACGAGTGTGCCGACAACGATACGCCGGCGGAGGGACATCTCAGGCCTTTGGCAGCCGCAAGCTGTAGCCCACCCCCCGGATCGTGTGGATCAACGGAGGGTCGAAAGCATCGACCTTCTTGCGGAGGTAGCTGATGTACGTCTCGACGATGTTGGCGTCACCGCCGAAGTCGTACTGCCAGACGTGATCTAGTATCTGGGACTTGGACAGGACTCGCCGCGCGTTGATCATCAAGAACCTGAGCAGATTGAACTCGGTGGCGGTGAGCTCGATCGGGGTGTCATGCCGCCACACCTCATGCGTCTCCTCGTCCATCCCCAGGTCCGCGAACTGCAGGCGACTCTGACCGATGACCCCCTTGGTCCGCCGCAGGACCGCCCGGATACGAGCGATGAGCTCTTCGAGGCTGAAGGGTTTCGTGACGTAGTCGTCACCGCCGACCGTGAGCCCGGCAACCTTGTCCTCGGTGGCGTCCTTTGCGGTGAGGAACAGCACCGGCACCTTGGTGCCGTCGGACCTCAGCCTTCGGCACACCTCCGTACCGTCCATGTCGGGGAGCATCACGTCCAACACGACCAGGTCGTGGCGTGACGAGGCGGCTGAGGAAAGGGCCTCCCTCCCGTTGGCGGCGACGGCCACTTCGAAGCCTTCGTACCGCAGGGCGGCCGAGACCAGCTCGGTTATGTAAGGCTCGTCGTCAACGACGAGAATGCGTCCCTCGCCTTCATCCGCCACGGGCTGAATGATCGCAGAAGGGGAGCCTTCCTGTGGCCCGGGTTGTCCGCCCGCTGCCTCGACCACGCCGTCCGCCCTACCGCCACCCCCGGAGCCGAGAAACCACTCGAACGAGCTCCAGGGGGGATGGGCTCGCTAACGCTCTGGAAGGCTTCACGGCTCTGATCGGGGCGGCGGCAAGGTGCTCCCCGCGGGCAGGTCGTGCGCAGCCGTCTCGTGGGAGACCGGTTCCGACCGCGGGGAGACCTGGCCCGGCGGGGGACTTGCCGGGCCCGTCGGAGGACCTCGAGGTGGTGGGCTGGCACCTGGTTGTCCGATCCATTCACTCGACCTCCGGCTCTCCTTGGTGGGAGTCTCGGCGCGAAACCTGAGGATTCCCTGAAGCGGAGCCAAGCTTGGGCTTGGAATCCCCGAACGCGGCACCCTGGCCCAACCCGAACACGCCCACCCCCATCGCGGCCAACCCGATGAGCTCGAGGGCAAGGGCGCCGGGGGAGTTGTCGACGCTCTCGTGAAGCGCCAGCGCGCCGATCGCGATGCCCGACACGGTCTCGGTCACCGTGAGCATGGGCAGGGACCACCGGATCGGGCCGGCTTGAAAGGCGCTCTGGGTCAGGAGGAGGCCGATTGCGCCGCATGCCAACAGTGCGTAGGGCTCCCAGCCGGCGAGCACGTGTAACCCCCCGTCCGATAGGAGGCGCGAGGTCGTCTTCGTCAAGGCCGCGGCGATACCGATCACGACTCCTGCGGCAGCGGCCAGCAGGCAGGCCCGCCTGACCGTTCCGGGGGGACCCGAGAGCCATATCATGGACACGACGAAGGCGGCCCCGGACAGTCCCATGGCCACCCAGGCCTTCGGACTTGCGCTCGCGGCTCCTTGTGCGGGCGAGGCAACCACCAAGAACAAGGCCAGACCGCACACGACCGCCCCAGACGACAACCATTCGCGCCGGTTTAGACGGCGGTGGGTCATGGCGGCGCCGATGGGAAGGGCGATCAACAGTCCTGTGACCAGGATGGGTTGCACCAAGACGAGCGAGCCATGACCGAGAGCGACGAACTGAAGCGCATAGGCACCGAGGTCTGCGGCGATCCCGAGCACCCACAGAGGGCGCGCGCCGAGGCCGAGCAGCAGCCCCATCCTCATGGACCGATCGGCCGGCATGCTAACAGCCGCTCGGTGCTGGAGGACCGAAGCCAAGGCGTAGAGCAGGGCGGAGCCCACCGCTGTCGCTATGGCCATGGCACCAAGACGATAGGTTGTGACGGCATGTCCCCGAGGATCTTGGTTGTGTCCGCGCGGATGGGCGCAGGACATGACGGAGCGGCCAAGGAGCTTTCCAGGCGCCTCGAGGCCGCCGGGTGCCGGACCAGGCTGGTGGACTTCCTCGACGCTTGCCCCAAGATCGGCCGCCTGCTTCATTTCCTCTACCACCTGCAGCTGCGGGCGGCACCGTGGAGCTACGAGGCCACCTATCGGATCTGGTTCCTCGCGCCCCTGCTGTGCCGCCCGATGGTCGCCGTCCTCAGCATGCTCTTCGGGCGCCGGATGCGGCGGTGGGCGCGAGAGCTCGACGCGCATGCGGTGGTCTCGACCTATCCGCTCGCGTCGGTCGTCCTGGGCCACGAGCGTCGCCGGCTGGGAGTACCGGTGGCTACCTACCTCACCGACTTCGCGGTGCATCCGCTCTGGGTGCACCCGAAAGTCGACCTGCACCTGTGCGTCCATCCGCAGTCCGCCCGCCAAGTCGGGTTCGAGGCTGCGACACCGAGCCGGGCTCCCGGCCCGCTCGTGTCAGCGAAGTTCCTGACCGGCCTCCCCCGTCGCTCGACGGCGCGCCTCTCCCTCGGGCTCCCCGACGAAGCCAAGGTCGCACTGCTCGTGGCTGGGTCTTGGGGTGTGGGCGAGCTCGAGGAGGCGTTCGACGAAATCGCCCGGTCCGGTTCCTACCTGCCGATCGCAGTCTGCGGATCCAACGAAGAACTGCGAAGGCGCCTGGAGGAGCGCGAGACGGGCAGGATCCTCGGGTGGACGGACGAGATGCCCGAGCTCATGGCTGCGTCGGACGTGCTCGTGCAAAACGGCGGGGGTCTGACGTGCATGGAGGCCTTCGCTGCCGGTCTCCCGGTGGTGAGCTTCCGTCCCATCCCCGGGCACGGCCGCCAGAACGCAATCGACATGGAAAGAGCAGGGGTGGCCGCGTTCGCCCATGACTCCGAGAGCCTGGAAGCGGTTCTCGACCGGGTAACGACTCTCGCAGGTCGCCAGATGACCGGGCGCGGGAGGGCCATGTTCGCAGGCGATGCCGCCGACGACGTGCTCGAGCTGGCGTCAACGGCCGCCGTGTCGATGGAAGACGCCGGTGCGTTCTCGGGCCGTTTCTCCAAGGCCCGGCCGCGAAGAGCGGTAACCGTGGCGGCCGCCGCCATCGTTGCCTACGCGACCGTCAACGTCGGCGCCTTTGCGGCCACGGCCTCGGGCGTGGGCACCGCTCACCCGGCTTCCAACACCCGGGCCACGTATGTCGCCGTGCGCCTCGGCCCGGGCAACATGGCCGATCCAGAGCTGCCCGCGCTCCTGGCGGCCCACCACACGACTGCCATCGTCGAAGGGGACCTGGCCCTGCGCCACCGCGTGGCCCTGCGCAGGCTCTCGGCTGCCGGGGTGGATCTGGCAAACGGCGGGTGGGGAGGTGGAGACGGGTTGCACCTCATGGGCATGGAGGACGGCGTCGTCCGGGCCCGGCAGGTCATCAGCACGGCGACTCATCGCCGATGCCCCGACTTCGCGCCGGACATCGCGGTGAACGGATTCGACTTGGTCGCCGCCCACCTGCAGCACGAGCGAGTCGTGCACGCCTCGCTGGTCCTGGTACCGGGCCACGTGCCCCGTCGGCTGGTGCCCAGGACGATCTACGTGCTCGACGCCGAGCGCTCCACCACCGGGCAGCTGAACGCCACCTTGCAGGAGCTCGGCTCGACTCTCGTGGGAACCCACGTGAGCAACGAGCCCTTGGCGACCCTGCACTGAGCAGTGGACAGCCGACCCTGAACCGTTCAGCCGTCCTTGTAGGGGCCTCGGCGGGAGCAATGGCGCTGGCTCACGCGCTCCCGGCCGTCACAAGCGTGTCCCCGGTGCGTCGTGTGCTGTTCTCCGGGCTCAACGGCATCGGCCGGCCCGAACACATCGCCTTGAGCTTCGATGACGGACCTGACCCCGAGTCCACCCCCGCCTTCCTGGACGCTCTGGACGACCTCGGATGGAGGGCCACGTTCTTCATGCTGGGCGCGATGGTACGGAGAGCACCTTCTCTGGCACGAGAGGTCGTGGGAGCCGGCCACGAGGTGGCCCTCCACGGAGACATCCATGTGTCTCATTTACTGCGGCGTCCCTCGGAGGTGCGGGAAGACCTCGAGTCCGGTTTGACCACCATCGTCGACGCGACCGGCGCGAGGCCCCGCTGGTTTCGCCCTCCTTACGGTGCACTGGCCACGAGCACCGTCCTGTTCTGCTCCAAGCTCTCGCTGCAAACGGTGCTATGGACAACCTGGGGACGTGAATGGACGGGTCGGGCGACGGCCGCCGGCGTGGCCGCCGATGTCGAGTCCGGGATGCGCCCGGGGGCCACCGTTTTGCTTCACGATTCGGATTGCACCTCGGCACCGGGAAGCTGGCGCTCTGCACTGGACGCGCTCCCTCTCATCGCGGAGCATCTGAGAGGCTTCGAGGTGGGGACGATCTCCGAGCACGGGATAGGCCGAGACGGCCCAGCCTGCGCACACCCCACCACGTTACGAGGCCGAGTGCCTCCACGACCGTGTACGTAGACATCTTCGACTTCCCCTCGACCCTGTCCACGAAGCGAATCGGAACCTCCCGTACCCGCCCCCCGGCCAGGACGGCCCGATAGGCCATCTCGATCTGGAAGCCGTAGCTGTCCGCCCTGACGCCCGCCAGGTCGATCCTGCGCAGGACCCTGGCGGAGTACGCCCTGTACCCCGACGTGAGGTCGGTGATCCTCAGACCCAAGAGCATCGCCGCGTAGACGTTGCCCGCCTTCGAGAGCAGGCGACGGTGGAACACCCAGTTCGGGATGGATCCCCCTGGGACGTACCGAGACCCGATCACCAGCTCTGCCGCATCCGTTTCGAGCGGCTCTAACAAGAGAGGCAGGACCAGCGGGTCGTGGGACAGGTCAGAGTCCATCTCCACCAGTGCGTCGAAGCCACGCTCCAGACCCCAAGCGAAGCCGTCACGGTATGCCGACCCGAGACCTGCCTTCGCGGCCCTTCTCAGAACCTCCACGCCCCCGATCTCCTCACCGGTCTCCTCGGCCAGCTTCGCGGTCCCGTCGGGGCTGTCGTCATCCACCACCAGGACGCTGGCAGGAGGGACCGCTTCGCGAACGAGTCGCAGTACTCTGGCAATGTTGTCCGCCTCCTGGTAGGTGGGCAGTACCACCAGAGTTCGCACGGCCGGGAGTCTATGGGATCGCCGACGAAAATCGGAGCACCCCTCGTGCGGGCGCGGCAAGAGACCTGTGCCGGGCGCGCGAACGAGGCTCCCTATCCGAGACGGGTCGGGGGGCGCGGCCATGACACGTCCTCAGCAGCCTCGGCCGGCGTCTGTCTGGAAGCGCTATCTCCCGAGGCCCCTGCGCCGAGGCATAACGGCCCTTCTGCTCGCCCTGGTGGTCGAGGTCCTGGTGATCCCCCAACTTGCCGGGGCGCGCAAGGCGGTCCACCTCCTCGGGACGGTGGAGATCCCGTACTTGGTCGCAGGCGTGCTGCTGGAGATCGCCGCGCTTCTCGCTTACGCGCGCCTGACCCGCGCCGTGCTCCCGCCCGGTTCGCCGTCTTTCTTCACCCTTTTGCGCATCGACCTCTCGACCTTGTCCGTGAGCCACATCCTGCCGGGTGGCACGGCAGCCGGCACCGGTCTGGGGTACCGGTTGCTGACCGAGGAGAACGTTCGCGGCACGGACGCCGCGTTCGCGGTCAGCACTCAGGGAATCGGCTCAGCGCTCGTGCTCAACGTCATCCTCTGGCTCGCTCTCGTCATCATCGTGCCGCTGAGAGGCTTCAACCCTCTCTACGGGACGGCCGCGATCGTCGGCGTACTCCTGCTCGCGAGCTTCGCCTTTCTCGTGTACTTCCTCACGCGGGGCGAGGAACACGCCACGCGGATCTTGCGCGCGATCGCACGGCGCGTACCGCTACTGACCGAGGACGCGGTTACCCGGACGTTCCACTCCCTTGCCGACCGACTGCGCGAGCTGGGATCGGACAGAAAGCTGCTCTTGAGAGCCGGAGGCTGGGCGGCCGCCAACTGGTTGCTCGATGCCGCCTCCCTCTGGGTCTTTCTCGGTGCCTTCGGTCACTTCATCTCGCCGATCGCGCTCCTTGTCTGCTATAGCCTCGCCAACGTCCTGGCAGCCCTCCCCATAACGCCCGGCGGCCTCGGTGTCGTCGAGGGCGTTCTCATACCGACTCTGGCCGGCTTCGGCCTCCCGCGCGGCGTCGCCATCCTCGGGGTGATCAGCTACCGCCTCGTGAACTTCTGGCTGCCGATCCCTGTGGGGGGCCTCGCGTACCTCTCCCTTCGAGTCGAGCCCGGGAGCTCCCGCCAGCAAAAAGCGAAGGAGCTGAAGAGACTCGCGGCCCGAGCCACCCGGGCCAGCGAAGGATCTCAGGGCACGTCTCAAAACCTCGTCGCCGCCACGGGCCGGTCACGATCTCCAGACGCCTGTTGAGCACCTCTCCGAACAGCTCGCACTCGAGTCGCTGGCCCTACAGCGGAACGGCGGCGATGCGTATGTCGGAGCGACTCTATGCTTCCACGCATGTCACGTTGGCCCCTGCGTGCCACGCCCACGTGGCTGGCCCGCAGCTACCGCGACGCCGGCCTTTGGACGGACCAGACACTGGGCCAGCTCCTCGGGGAGTCCTTGAGCACCAACGCGCGTCAGGAGTTCCGGGTGTGGTCGACCACCCGTCCCTACCGGGGAACGGTGGCCGATGTCCACGACCTCGCGAGGCGCCTGGCCGGCGGGCTCGCCCGGTTGGGTATCGGACCCGACGACGTCGTGGCCTTCCAGCTACCCAACTGGGAAGAGGCAGCTGCGACGTTCTACGGGGTATGCCTCCTCGGGGCGGCCCTCGTGCCCGTGGTCCACTTCTACGGACCAAAGGAACTTGGTTTCATACTGCGCCAGTCGGGAGCAAGGGCGTTGGTGACGGCCGACACCTTCGGCCACCTCGACTACCTTCAGGGCCTCGAGCAACTGCTTCCCGCGGTGGACACCCTGGAGCATGTCGTCGTGGTGGGAAGCGACCGCGCATCGAGGCCACAGGGCCCACCTGGAGCGATCCCTCTCGTGGACCTGCTCGAGGCCGTGCCCGTTCGCGAGGGGCCCATGCTCGACCCGAGTGGCCCGGCGGTCATCGCCTACACGTCGGGAACCACCTCGGACCCAAAGGGCGTGATCCACTCGCACCAGAGCCTCTCCGCCGAACTGCACCAAGCCGTGATGACATGGTCGCCCGACGCGCGGCCGTCATTGATGGGCGCGCCGGTCGGGCACGCCATCGGCATGCTCGGCGGACTCCTCGGTCCCCTTTACAGGGGACGGGCCATACACCTGACGGACGTCTGGAATCCCGAGGCGGTTCTCGCCTCGCTGGTGGAGGGCGACCTGGTGTTCGGGGGTGGAGCCACCTACTTCCTCACGAGCCTCCTCGACTGTCCGTCCTTCGCGCCGTCACATCTGGAGCACATCCGTAGCGCCGGCCTGGGCGGGTCGCCGGTTCCATCTTCCGTGGGCGAGAGGGCCAGCGCGCTCGGCATTTCGCTCATCCGCTCCTACGGCTCCACCGAACACCCCTCGATCACGGGGGCTGCCCACGACGAGCCTCTGGAGAAGCGTCTCTACACCGACGGGCACCCTCTTGCGGGTGTCGAGATCCGCCTGCGCGACGAGGATGGTGAGGGTGTCGAACCGGGGCGCGCGGGCCACATAGAGAGCAGAGGCCCCGAACTGTTCGCCGGCTACACCGACCCTGGTCTGACCGCCGCCGCCGTCGATTCCGAGGGCTGGTACTCGACGGGTGACATCGGGATGCTGGACGGCGACGGTTACCTCACGATCACGGACCGGAGCCAGGACATCATCATCAGAGGTGGGGAGAACATAAGTGCCGCAGAGGTCGAGGAGCAGCTCCTGATGTTGGAGGGCATCGCCGAGGTCGCGGTCGTGGCCGCCCCCGACGAGCGCCTGGGCGAGCACGCTTGTGCCTTCCTCCGGCCCCGGCCCGGGTCCCGTGTCCCGGGCATGGAGGCGGTGCGCCGCCATCTCGAGGAAACGGGTCTCGCACGCCAGAAATGGCCCGAGGAGCTGCGAGTGGTCGCCGACCTGCCAAGGACCCCTTCCAGCAAGGTGAAAAAGTACGTGTTGCGCCAGCAGCTGCGTAGTGGGCAGCTGGCGGCCGGCCAGCCTTGACAGGTTTTTCGAGGCTGGGTTACCCATATGACGCTAACGTCAGGTATGTCGAGCGCGTGTGTCGTCGAGTACGTCGACCATGTCGCTACGGCGTCGGGGAGACCCGCTGAGATAGGGGGTTGGAGACGACGGTTGACGGCACCAAGGTGGTCGACGGGGATGGTCACGTCATAGAGCCTCCCGACCTGTGGTCTGCCCGCATGGACGAGAAGAGGTGGGGCGACTGGATACCGCATCTCGATGCTGACGGAACGCTCTGGGTCGGAGGCGAGATCAGAGGGCGCGGACCTGACACCGTGCACCAGATAGCGGAGCTGGCCGACATCCCTGAGGAAGAGGTGGTGGCCGCTCTCGACGAGACCAACGCCAGCCTCGGAAGGGCCGGAGGATACGACCCCAAGGCTCGCCTGGAGGACATGGACCGCGACGGTCTCGACGTGGCGGTCCTCTACCCCACCAGCGGCCTCTTCTTCGGCCCGCTGGACCCCATCAAGGCCCTTCACGACACGAGGTTCGTGCTGGCCTGCCAGCAGGCCTACAACGACTGGCTGGCCGAGTACTGCTCGGCCGCCCCCGACCGCCTCTTCGGCATCGGGGCGGTGCCTCTCCAGGACATCGACCTTGCCGTCGAGGAGGCCGAGCGAGTCGTGAAGGTGCTCGGGCTGAAGGGCGTCTTCATACGTCCCTCGCCCTACGTCGACGAGCTGCCGCTCAGCCACAGGGTCTACGACCCCTTCTGGGCCGCGGTCTCCGAACTTGGCGTCCCGATCTCCTTGCACCCGGCGGTACACGTGGACACGCCCGGCGCCTGCCGCAAGCTCAACCTCGTGCGGAGCAACCCGAACCTCAGCGTCGCGAACGCCGCCGTCACCCCGGAGTACGGAGGCTCGGGATTCGGTCAAGCCATCGGCAACGCGGTCGACATGATCGTGAGCATGGGGCGGCTGCTGATGGGAGGTGTCTGCGAACGGTTCCCGAAGCTCAACTTCATATTCCTCGAGTCCGGTGGCGGGTGGTGCGCCACCCAGCTGGAGCGGATGGACGAGCAATGCGAGGAGTTCCCCCTCGAGCGCCGGTGGTTGTCCATGATGCCAAGTGACTACTTCCGCCGGCAGTGCTATGTGAGCTTCGATCCCGAAGAATGGAACCTGGCTGCTTCGGCCGAATGGATCGGTCCCGAACGCATCCTCTGGGCCTCCGACTACCCCCATCCCGAGTACAGCGAAGACGTCCTGGAAGAGCTGATGGAGAACCTCTCTCCGCTCTCCCCCGCGGACCAACGCAAGATCTTGAGCGAGAACGCCGTACGCGCTTACAAGCTCCCGATCACGGTGACGGCCTGATCTCCCCTTACGAGTCTCTGTTTCCATCCAACCAGCTCGACCTCGGTCGCATGAGGCGCGAGCGGCGCGCCAAGCTGACGAGTGGAATGCAAACCACGGGTGTTGACGCCCTACTCGTGCTGGGAACGAGCGCGGTGCAGTACGCAATCGGGGCGTCGCCGATGATCTCGGACGCGTGCCGCGGGCGACCTACCAACGCAGCGCGGGACTGTTGGTCGAAGGCGATGAGCTGCCTCACCTCTTCACCCCGTACCCCGAGTCCGCGCCGGCCGATCTCGACGGCGACCATGTCCATCCTCCTCTCTACCTCGAGACCGAGGAGGGCGTGGCCTCTATGGCACGCACCCTTAGGGAGTACCTGGGTGAGCAGGCCACGCTGGCGGTCGACGAAACGACGGTGGCGATGCATCTGGGCATGCCGACATCCCTGCCTCGGGTTCGGACTAGGGACGCGGGCAGCATCCTCTCACCGGCCAAGTTGTGCAAGACGGCCGACGAGATCGAATGCATACGGCGGGCGCAGAGGATCAACGAGCTGGCCATGTATGACGTGCATGCGGCCCTCGGACCCGGGATGCGCCAGAGCGAGCTGACAGGCATCCTCTTGCGCCGGATGTTCGACCTGGGCGTCACCGGCAACGCCATCGACCCGATCTGGCAGGTGATGCCCGCCTCGCGGGCGGCCGGTCCCTACACGACCAACGGTGAGGTGGCCTTCCCCCTCACCACGACCGACCGCATTCTCGCCGAGGGCGACGTCATCTGGGTTGATTCGGGTGTCAACTACCAGGGTTACTCCTCCGACTTCGGAAGGACCTGGCTGGTGTCGCGAGACCCGGACCCGGGACCCCGACGACGGGACCAGTACAAACGGTGGCGCCTGGTGATGGACGCCACCCTCGGACAGATCCGGCCCGGCGCCACCGGCGGTGACCTGACGCGCTCGGCCGCAGATGCTGCAGGGGGAGAGCGCCCGTGGCTTTCCCATTTCTATCTGATTCACGGCGTGGGCACCGACAGCGCCGAGATGCCCTTGATCGGGACCGATCTCGGGCCGGCATTTGACGACGGGATCGTGCTCGCCCCCGGCATGGTGATGGTCCTGGAGCCGGTCATCTGGGACGAGGGCTGCTCCGGCTACCGCTCCGAGGACATCGTCGCCGTTACCGAGGACGGCTACGTGACGCTCACCGATTACCCGTACTTCCCCTATGACTGAGCCCGGCACGGGGAGGAGCTCTGGGAGCGAAAGGTCTTCTCCGGCGGGGAGCCCGAATGTCGGGACCATGGCCCTCGAGGAAGGAGGAAGGGTCGATTTTGCCCGGCTAAGGCGGGAACGACTGAAACGCTGCCTCACGGTCATGGACCAGGCCGGAATCGACGTGCTCGTTCTCGGGCGTGAGTCGAACGCCCGCTACGTCTCTGGCGCGAGGCGGCTCTGGAATGCCGGCACGCGTCCCTTCGGCCCGGGATGCGTTGTCGTCGGTTCCTCTGCACAGGTGCACCTGCTTTCCACCTGGGACGACGGCGTCCCACCGGAGATACCGAGGGAGAACCTCTTCGGGCTGACCTGGAACCCGGCAGGCTACGCCAGGGTCCTCGAGGGGATCCCAGGCGTGGGGGCCGCGAGGCGCGTCGGCGTCGACGGGATGTCAGCCTCGTTCGCGCGGATCATCGAGAGCGTGGCCCCCCACGCCGAGCTGGTCGACGGCAGCACCCCGTTGACGGCAGCACGAGCGACCAAGACACCGGACGAGATCATGTGCATCCGCATTGCCATAGGCGTGGCCGAGGCGTCCCTCGCCCACTGCACGGCACACCTCACGCCGGGGGTTACCGAGAGGCAGCTTCTCGGGCGTTTCGAGGAGCGCATGTCCCAGTTGGGCCTCACGATCCCTGCCATGGAGGGCACCTTCTGCACGATCCCGCGTCAGGCCGGCGACCGTGACGGGCGCCGACACGCGGGCGGGCATGCCCTCCGGCGCGACAGACCGGACGCTCCCCTCCGCCAGGTCTCCACCAACCGCTCGGTTGACGGGGGCGACCTGGTCGCGATGAGGGCAGGAGTCATGTACGCCGGCTACGAGGGAAGCCTGGCCAGAACCTGGCTGTGTCCTCCCCGGGCCACCGGGAGCCGGCGTGCGACCGGGGAGGAACGTCGGCTGCACCACCGTTGGGCCGCGCTATGGGAAAGGCTCTCGGACTGCGCGAGGCCGGGCCTGCCTGCGGGTGACCTCCTCGGAGCGTACGACGAGTCCGGCGAGCCGATGCCGCCCTTCCCGGTGGCACATGGCGTGGGCCTGGGCATGGAGCCCCCCCTGGTCGGCCGGGGGGTGCCCGCAGACGCCGGCGCCGTCACGATCCTCGAGCCGGGAATGGTCCTCTCGATTGGCGGCTACACCTGGACCTCGGGGTTGGGGGGTTACCTCGCCAGCGAGGTGGTCTTGATCACAGACGAGGGTCATCAGGTCTTGACGAGACACTCGCACGGCCCGCTGTCACTCTGAGGGGCCCGACGTACGTGGCGACGGCAGGGCCCGCTGTCACTCTGAGGGGGGCCCGCCGTGGCGCCAGGGCGCGCTGTGACTCTGACTCGCCGCTCAACCCAGCCAGGAGCGTAGCTTCTTCTTCGAGGCCTGAACCCAGACCTCCTCCCACTGCCGGCGGCGCTCCTCGGCCATGAAGCGTTCGTAGGCGATCATCTCGCCCACCACGACCGCCTGTCGGGAACTGAGCTGGCCGGTGCTGGTCTGCCGCAGCCACTGCTCGGCCACGACCGCGTCCTGGAGCTCTCCGAGGACGTCTTGTACCCGGCTGACGGCCCGGGCCATCCGCGCAGCGGGCCTTCCCACGATCAGGGAAGCCGCCTCACAGCCGTAGCGGCACCGCTTCGCCGCGATGCGCACACGGTGGAGCTGCTGGTCACGCGTTTCGCTCCACTGGCCCCTCCTCACGGCTCTGGCCCTCTTGGCGAGCGTCTTCCAGGTCCTGCCCACCAGCACCGGGGCGACCTCGGCCGCCGGAGACGACGCTGCGTCCGAGAGGACGGGGTCCTGGACGGCCCTGATCAGCACGTCCAGCACGCCGAGATAACGGGGGCTGTCCAGCATGTCCCGGAGCTCCTCCTGCAGCCTGACGCGCGAGGTCGCCAGCACTTCCAGCAGATGAGTCGCCGGCTCGAGGTCGTCGCGGGAAAGAAGCTCCACGTGGTGCCACAGGCGCTGTATCAAGACGTCGGCATCCCGGGCGCGTCCAAGGGGTGCCGCCACCCAGTCCAGCTCGGACCGCAGCCCGTCCACCCACTTCTGATCGACCAGGGGCGACAGGAGCCGCAGGTCCGAGCGCAGCCGGCGTACCGCCACCCTCGCCTGGTGCAGCTCCTCGGGGTCCTCGGCCAGACGCACACCGGCGTCGTGGCGCACCAGGCGAGCCACGCCGCCCGCCACCACGGCCTTGAACCACGCCCCCGCGCCTGACTCCCGGTCGACAGCCGGGCCCTCGAAGTCGGGGGGTTCCATCGCACCGGGGCCCAGCGCCCTCGAGACCTTGGACCGCCGTCCGGTATCGCCGGCCCCGGCGTCCTGGAGTCGGTGGACGACCGTCTCGGCAACCGACTCGGACGCCTCCGGACCAAGCTCCACCTCCAGCTCGCGGAAACGATCGGTCACCCGCGACCGGTCGACGACCGACACCGCGTCGTCGTCTATCTCCGCAAGCCTGCGTCCCCGGCCGTCGCGTAGCTCCAGGCGCACGCGACGGCTCTCCAGTACCGACACCTCCTCCAAACGCGCCTTTCGCGTGTACGCAAGCACCAGGTTGGCCGCCTGTTCGGGGACCTTGCCGGCCTCACCTTCGAAATCGACCTCTCCTCGCTCCAGCACCGCCTTCGCCGTTCCTGTCGCGAGCTTCACGGTCCACACAGGCGCCTTGCCATCTTCGGCTCGATGCCTGAGGCTCACCCCCGCGCGGGACAGCCTGAGATCGGGCGTGTCCCAGTAGGTGGTGGTAAGCCGTGTGGGCGGCAGCGCTGTCATGGCGGCTCCCGGGAGAGCGTCGCTCAGGTCCGGCAGCACGAAGTCGGCGGGGGCGGACAGCTTGAGCTCGCGCTCGAGCTGCACCCGGGATCCCCCTTCCGAGCCGGTGAAGCTCACTGGCCGCGCCTGCCGCGCACTAGCGTCTTCCGGAAGCCAGGTTCTCCGGGTCGCGTCTGTGGCGGGCTCGCTCCAAGGCGATCTCCTGGAAGCGCCTCTGGGCGGTCACACCTCTCACGTTGGGGGCTCTCGACCAGCTCCCGTCGCTCCCCAGCAACCAGGTTTGCGTGTCGTCGGCGAGGTTGAGATCGATGATCTCCTGCAGGCGGGCCTGCAGCTCGGGATCGTCGACAGGAACCACCGCCTCGATCCTCCTGTCGAGGTTGCGCCTCCTCATGTCCGCAGACCCTATGAGGTATCGGGCCCGACGACCGTCCGTCCCGCCGAAGCTGAAGATGCGGGCGTGCTCGAGAAACCTTCCGACTATCGACCTGACCCTTATCGTCTCGGACAGGCCGGGCACCAGGGGGCGGAGGCTGCAGATCGCCCTCACCACCAAGTCGATCTGCACACCGGCGGAAGAGGCTCCATACAACGCTTCGATGATGTCGGGATCGTCCATCCCGTTCACCTTCATGACGATCCGTCCGGAAGGTCCTGCCGCCTGCTCCTCCTTGATCATCTCGATCATCCGATCACGAAGCTCCACCGGGGCGACCAACAGCTTGCGATAGCTCGAGCGCCTGCTGTAGCCGGTCAAGAAGTTGAACAGATCTGTCAGATCGGCACCCAGGTCCTGGTCGGCCGACAGCAGGCCCAGGTCGTCGTAGAGGCGCGCCGTCTTCGAGTTGTAGTTACCGGTGCCCACGTGGCAGTACCGCCGCAGCATCCCGTCCTCTTCCCTGCGGACGACCAGCAGCGTCTTGGAGTGCGTCTTCAAGCCGACGAGCCCGTAGACCACATGAACGCCGGCCTCCTCCAAGGCGCGCGCCCAGGCTATGTTGGCCTGCTCGTCGAAGCGGGCCTTCAGCTCCACCAGGGCGGCGACCTGCTTGCCCTGCTCGGCCGCCCTGATCAGGCTGGCGACTATCGGGCTGTCACCGTCGGTTCGGTAGAGGGTCTGCTTGATGGCCAGTACGCCGGGATCGTCGGCGGCCTGGGCGATGAACGCCTCCACCGAGGTGGCGAACGAGTCGTAGGGATGGTGGACCAACACGTCGCGCTCGCGGAGCACAGCGAAGAGGTCGACCGGCTCGTCACCGGCGGTGGCGAGGCGGGGCTGGGTCATAGGGGCCCAGGAGGAGTCGTGCAGGTCGGGACGGTTCAGGGCATGGACCGTCCAGAGCCCCTCCAGCCCCAAGGGGCCCTCCACGTCGTAGACGTCGTCGGGCCCTATCTCCAGCTCCTGCATCAGAAGGTCGCGGACCTCCTGGCCGCTCTCGGGCTCGATCTCGAGCCGCACGGCACGGCCGAAGCGCCTGCGCCGAAGCTCCATCTCCACCGCCACGAGCAAGTCGTCAGCCTCCCCCCCTTCGAGCGTGAGGTCGGCGTTGCGGGTGACCCGGAAGCAACGGTGCTCGCCCACGGACATGTCCGGGAAGAGCGCGTCGAGGTGGGCGGCGATGACCTGCTCGAGGGCGACGAAGCGCTCCCCGTCCGGCATCATGATGAAGCGCGGGAGCAAAGGCGGCACCTTTACCCGCGCGAAGCGCTGCTCCTTCGTGACGGGGTCCGTGACCATCACCGCGAGGTTGAGCGACAGGTTGGAGATGTAGGGAAACGGATGACCGGGGTCGACCGCCAGGGGCGTCAGCACCGGAAAGATCCGCTGGTCGAACACCTCGTCCAGATGGCGCCGATCGGCCGGGTCCAGCGCACCCCAGTCCGCGAGGCGTACGTTCGCCTCCGCCAGTGCCGGGACCAGCTTCTTCAGGAAGATCTGGCTCTGGCGCTCCTCCAGAACCTCCCACTTGGACCGTATGGCGCGCAGCTCCTCCTCGGGGCTGAGGCCCCCGGGAGAGGCGACGACCAGTCCGGCCTCCACCTGGTCCTTGAGACCGGCCACCCGCACCTGGAAGAACTCGTCCCCCCTCTCGCTGAAGATTGCGAGGAACTTGGCCCTCTCGAGGAGAGGGACCTCGGGATCCTCGGCCAGGTCGAGCAGACGGCCGTCGAAATCCAGCTCCGAGAGCTCGCGGCTCAGGTACCGGGTTCCCGGCTTGCCAGGATCGAGCTCGTCCAATCGCAGCGCCGACGCGGGAAGCCGATCAGCCTGGACAGCCATGAGAACAGTCTACAAGGCACCCGCCAAGCGTCCTTGGTGCCCTGAGCTCGCTCATGAGGCCCTCTTCGGAGACCGTTGTGGCGCACCGCCGATCATGGAGGTACCCGTCGCGTTCGAGGCGCACGGCTACCGTGAGGCCCCGTGGCAAGGGCGATGTTCAAGACAGGTGCGGTGACAAACCGGCGCCGGACCGAGCTGGGGCTGCTCGTCATCCAGGCGATCATCGTGGTGTTCGCGTACGTGCTCGCCTCCTTGGGCAAGACGGCGAGGATCCCGGCCAACGTGCTGCCCTTCCTGGCGGTGATGCTGGGGCTCTCCCTGGCCGCGCACCTCGCCAACCGATGGCTCGCGCCCGACGCGGATCCTGTGATCCTCCCGATCGCGGCCCTGCTCAACGGCCTGGGCTACGTGATGATCGCCCGCCTCGACTACCAGCTCGCCGGCCTCCAGGCCACCTGGACGGCCCTCGGGGTCGCCGCGTACGTGATCACCCTGTTCCTCGTCCGCAGGTCGCGGGACCTAGACCGCTACCGCTACCTGCTCGCCCTGGCGGGGATCGGCCTGCTGTTGATGCCGCTCCTTCCCAAGATCGGCCAGAGCATCAACGGAGCGCGCCTTTGGATCAGGCTCGGGCCCCTCACCTTCCAGCCCGTCGAGCTCGCCAAGCTCGCGCTGGTCATCTTCTTCGCCTCCTACTTCGTGGAGAAGCGCGAACTTCTCAGCCTTCCCACCGTGAGGGTCGGCAACCGCCTGGTGACCGATCCGAGGCCTTTCGGCCCGGTGGTGGTGGCTTGGGCCTTCTCGTTGCTCGTCATGACCGCCGAACGTGACATCGGATTCTCCCTGCTGCTCTTCGTCATCTTCATCTCGCTGCTGTGGGTAACCACCGGGCGTTTCCTGTACCTCTTCGTCGGAGCAGTACTTTTCGTCGCGGGTGCTTTCGTCGCCCTACACCTCTTCGGCCACGTCCACGAGCGGATCACCGTCTGGCTCGACCCCTGGAAGTACTCCCAGACCAGCGGCTACCAGGTCGTGCAGAGCCAGTACGCGCTGGGAAGCGGAGGCGTGGTCGGAACGGGCCTCGGGCTCGGCCGCCCCTATCTCATACCCGTCGTCGCCAGCGACTTCATCTTCGCGGCGTTCGGCGAGGAGCTCGGCCTCGTGGGCACCACTTTCTTGGTGGTCGCTTACGTGAGCCTGGTGGGGGTGGGGATGAGGATCGCTCTGAGAGCGAGGTCGGATTTTGCCAAGCTGCTGGCGGCAGGCTTCACGGCACTGCTCGGGTTCCAGGCGTTCTTCATCATGGCCGGGGTGGTGCGGCTGCTGCCGTTGACGGGAGTGACACTTCCTTTTGTGGCCTACGGCGGCTCCTCTTTGGTGGCCAACTACGTGCTCATCGCTCTTTTGATGCGCATCTCCAACGAGTCAGTCAGCAGCGAACCGGCTCTCACATCCGGACGAGCAACTGCTCTCTCACCATGATCGGCACCGGTACCTTCTGGCGGAGAGCCAGAGCGAGCGCGTCGGAAGGCCGGCTGGGCACGACCTTGCGCTCCCCGCCGGCGATGAAGGTGAGCTGGGCCAGGTAGGTGGCACCCTCGACACCGGTTATCTCCACCAGCTCCAGACTGACGTTCAGCTCCTCGAGGACCTCGGCGAACAGCTCATGGGTGAGGGGCCTCGGGCTGGCCATCTGCTTCCACGCGTAGGCGATCGCCACACCCTCCGGGTAGCCGATGGGAAAGCGAAGCTCACGATGAGGCGGGTCGACCTCTTGCAGGACCACCGTGGGATGCGTGCCCGGAAGCTCCAGGGACACCTCGGCCAGAGTCACCTGGCGCATGTCGTCGAGCATGGGCTACCGGGGTCGGGCGGGGACGAGCATCCGTTACCTGATCGACGGCCCGGACCGGCTACCTGAAGCGCCGCATGCCCACGTTGAGAACCAGACCCACTGCCGCGAAGAACGCAAGCGTGGCCGAGCCGCCGTAGCTCATGAAGGGAAGGGGCACCCCGGTGATCGGCATGATCCCCATGGTCATCCCGGCGTTCTGGAACACCGAGAAGGCGATGAGCCCGAAGGATCCCGCGCACAGGTACCTCCCCAGAGGGTCGCGCGCGAGCTGGGCGGTTCGCAGGACGCGCCACACCAGGACGCCGAACAGCGTCAGCACCGTCGCCGTGCCGGCGAAGCCCAGCTGCTCGCCGATGGCGGTGAAGATGAAGTCTGTCTGTTGCTCGGGCACGTAGGACAGGTTCGTCAACGTCCCCTTGAACAGGCCGTCACCTTGGAGACCGCCGTTCGCGATCGCGGTCATGGACTGGTCGAGGTTGTAAGAAGCGCCCCGCAGCTCTTTGGTGGTCTGGTGATGGCCTTGGGAGATGAACACGGTGAGCCGCTCGATCTGGTACTGCTTCAGCACTCCAAAATGGACGGCCAGGAACATGGCCCCAGCCGCCAACACAACGATGAGCGCGAGGTAGCGCGCCCGCACCCCGGCGACGACGAGCATCGTCATCAGGATGACGCTCATGATGATCGCCGTCCCCAGGTCCGGTTGCTTGATCACGAGCAGTATCGGAAGGGCCGCCAGCCCGAGGAGGACGACCACCCTCCGCGGGGTCATGTCGCCCTGGTGCCGCGCGCAGTAGGCGGCTCCCACCGCGATCAACGCCAGGCTGGCGAAAGAGGAGGGCTGGAGGGCGAAGGAGCCCAGGCTGAACCAACGGGTGGCTTGGCCGTTGCTCTGCCCTAGGGGGCTCAGGACGGCCACGAGCCCTACCAGGACCAAGCCGTAGACGACCCAGCTCCACTCCTCGAGACGCCGGTAGTCGACAAGGGTGACTATGACCATGACCACGATCCCGAGGGCGACGTACGTTCCCTGCTTCTTCAGGTAGTAGTGGGGGTCGATGCCTGCAGCCGCCAGCTTGGCCCTGGTTGCGGAATAGACCATCAGCACACCGAGCCCGGCTACGGCGACGGTCACCAGAGCAAGGACCACGTCGACGTGCTGGGCCACCTGGCGCACCACGCCGTTGCGGTGCTGGAGAACGCTCCGGCGGTCTAGTACGTGCTGCGCCAAGCCCTCCTGCTCCTGATTCGACTCATACGACCGACAGTGACCGCGCCCAAGCCGTCGGGCCCTTGGTAGGCGTGGGTGGGCCCAAGGGTACCCGGCGGCACCGAGGGTCATGGATCACCGGCTACCCCGCATAAGAGAATGGCGGACGTGACCTCCCCGACTTCCCCGCTGATCCAACTCGCCGCGGTCACGTCGCCGACGACCACCCCGACGACGACGTCTCCCTCGCCGAACACGGACTACATCTACCGGCTCCTCACCCATTGGGGGGCGAGCGACCTCACCGCCCGAACTGTCCAGTTCGTCCTGGTCCGTCCTCTCGAGATCGTCGTGATCCTGGTGCTGGCGTACCTGATCGCCCGGCTGGGAAGCCGCATCGCCCGCCGGATCCTCAGGTCCGTTCACGACCGGGTGGTGACCCGTACCGATTCGCACCGGGCCGCTCCACGGGTTGCGACCATCGGGGCTCTGGTTTCGAGCACCTGGAAGATCATCGTGTGGATCATCGCGGGGCTGATCGTCCTCGAAACGGTCGGTGTCAACCTCACCCCCCTGCTCGCCGGCGCCGCAGTCGTCGGCGCCGCGCTGGGCTTCGGTGCCCAGAGCTTGGTGCGAGACACCCTCGCGGGCCTCTTCATAGTCATCGAGGACCAGTACGGGATCGGAGACGTGGTCCAGATCGGAGATACGAGCGGCGTCGTGGAGGAGCTGAGCATACGCGTCACGAGGCTCCGGGCGGTCGACGGCACCGTCTGGTACGTGGCCAACGGCGAGATCCGCAAGGTCGGCAACAGTTCCATTCAGTGGTCACGGGCCCTCGTGGACGTAGTCCTGCCGTTGGGCGCGGACGTGAACCGCGCGATCGCGACCATGAACGACGAGGTCTCCACGCTGGCCAGCGAGCCACGCTGGGCACCTTCTTGCTTGGAGGCCCCGGAGGTGTGGGGCGTAGAGTCGATGGACAGCTCCGGCCAGACCGTACGTTTGGCCGTGAAGACCCCCGTTCGGGACAGCGCCCGGGTGGCCAGGGCGATCCGCACCAGGGTGAACGCCCGCCTGGCGAGTGACGGGATCACGACCGCCTAGGAATCCCGAGGGCCTCGGCCGCTACACCTTGCATGACCTGGACCGGCGCCTCTTCACCCGTCCACAGCGCGAACGCCAGCGCAGCCTGGTGGACGAGCATGCCGAGTCCGTTGTGCGCGGTGGCGCCCCGCGCCCGGGCCGCCTCGATCAAAGGGGTGACGGGCGGTTGGTACACGAGGTCCACCACGAGCTGGCCCGCATCGATGAGCTCGGGGTCACACACCAGTCCACTCGGTCCCCCTTCCATCCCTACCGGGGTGGCGTTCACGACTAGCTCAGCCTCGACGACCTCGCCGGGATCGCCGACCCGCCCTCTGCCGCGGGCCAGCGAAGCCGCCGCCCGAGCACGCGCGGCGCTGCGGTTCACGACGACCACCTCGGAGGCGCCGGCCTCGGCGAGAGCTAGCACCACCGCCCGCGCGGCGCCACCTCCACCGAAGACAGCGCACCGGCGGCCCCTGGCGTCGAAGTCCGCCTCTTCTCGGAGCGCCGCCAGGAACCCGGCGCCGTCTGTGTTCTCTCCCGCCAGCTCTCCGTGCGTGCGCACAACCGTGTTGACCGCTACGAGCGCCTCCGCCGTCGCAGACAGGCGCCCCACCAAGCGGGCAACCTCGGACTTGTGAGGCATGGTGACCGACAGACCCTCGACGCCCAGCGCCTTGATTCCCGCCAAGGCCTGCGCCAGCTCTCCGGGTGACACAGGGAAAGCCACGAACGCCCAGTCGAGGCCCAACTCGGCAAAAGCGGCATTTTGCAGGGCAGGCGAGAGGGAGTGCCTGACGGGATCGCCGATCACCCCGGCGAGGCGCGTCGAGCCCGTCGGCCACCCGGCTCGACCCTTCCTCGGAAGGCCTCTCAACCGAGACCCCTCTCGCGGGCCAGCGCCTCGTTGGCTTGCTGCTGGGCCAGTGTCACCGAGAATGCCTCCCCGCCGTCGGGGGACACCACGACGAAGAACAGCCACGGTCCGGGCGTCGGCAAGATCGAAGCTTCCAGCGAAGGCTGACCGGGGCTCGCGATCGGCGTCGGCGGCAATCCGGGGATCAAATACGTGTTGTAAGGGGTTGGGATGGCGAGGTCCGACCCCGTGACGTTGTCGAGATCGCCTCCCAGCCCGTAGATGACCGTCGAGTCGATCTGTAGCTTCATGCTCGCGTGCAGGCGGTTGTAGATCACCTGGGCGACCTTGCCCCGGTCGCCGGTGAGCCTGGCCTCCCTCTCCACCATCGACGCGACGATGACGGCCTGGTAAGGGGTGATTCCCACCCTGGCCGCCGCCTGGTCGATGCCCACCGTCGAGGCGACCTCGTCGAAGCGATCGACCATCCGCCTAAGGATCCTTGCGTCGCTGTCGCCCGGACCGACCGTATAGGTGTCGGGAAAGAGGAGCCCTTCCAGGCTATCCACACCGGCAGGCTCATAGGGTGAGCGCACGGTGCCCCCGTTCGCGGTGGCGAGGAACCCGTTATCGGTGTGACCCGGCACCACCCGCCCCACTCGAGCCGCTATCTGCTTGAGCGTGAACCCCTCGGGGATGGTCACCGCCCACGTGGGCGGCCCCGCGCCGGGCCCTCCGGGCGGGTTCAGCCGGCGGTCGACCCAGATACCGACCGCGATGCCCGCCAGGATCAACAGCGCCAGCGCACCCGGCACCCACCGGCGCCGGCGCCCGGCCTTGGGGGCGTCGCGGGACTCACTCTCATTGTCCTCCTGGGTGCTCTTCACGAACGCCTACGGTCGAGCCAGCTCTGCAACATCACCGCGGCCGCAGAGCTGTCGACCAGGTCGCGCCGCCTCCGACCCGCCCTGGCGCCGGAGGGACCTGTGCGCGCGGCGCTCGCCGAGCGCACGGGTCTCTGCGCGGTCACCGTGGTCAGCCGCTCGTCATGGGTCTCCACCGGCACGCCGGCGACGTCGGCCAAGGCGTCGACCTCCCTCAGGGCGGCCCGCGCGGCGGGACCTACGCTGCCGTCGAGCGAAAGGGGCAGGCCGACGACGAGCTTCTCCGCCCCCAGGTCTCTGACAAGGTGGGCGAGCTCGGCGTAGTCGTCTGCGGGATCCTCATTCCGTACGATCACCCGGTGCGGTGTGGCAACCCTTCCTGCGGTGTCGCTGGTGGCCACCCCGATCCGGCGAGTGCCGAGGTCGACGCCCAGGACCCTCACGCCGCACCGAGTCGCGCCCTCACCTGCCCGAGAGCTTCCTCTATCCGGCCCGGGTCCCTTCCTCCCGCCACGGCCAGCTCCGCGTCCCGGCCTCCGCCGCCTCCGACTGTCCGGGCCGCGTCGGCGATGAGGTCCGACGCGCGGAGCCCAGCCCCCTTGGCGACTGCGGCGACGAGCGCCACCGCGCGTCCGTCCGGCGAGCCGATCAGCACGGCGGCACGGATGCCGGCCTTGTCCCGCAAGGAGGCAGCCAGCTCGCGTAGCTGAGCCTGGTCGAGCCCGTCGCGCCGGGCGACCACCACGCCATCTGAGGCCTCGGCGGCCATCTCTTCCGCCTCGGCGCGGGCCAGGCTGGCACGGAGAGCTCTTACCTCCGCCTCTGCCTCCTGTTGCTTGTCCAACAGCCTCTCGACGGCATCGGGCACCTCCGGCGACTGGGAGCGAAGCAGGCCGGCCGTTCGGTTGAGCGTGCTCTCGGTCTCGCGAATCCGCTCCAGTGATCCGAGCCCGGTCAGTGCCTCGATCCGACGGGTGTTGGACCCGATCGATCCCTCGGAGACGATCTTGATCGGTCCGATCATCCCCAACGCGTTCACGTGAGTCCCACCGCAGAGCTCGACGGAATCCGACCCGGCCTCCACGACCCGGACCGCCTCGCCGTACTTCTCGCCGAAGAACGCGACCGCCCCCTTGCGATCCGCGTCGGCCCTGCTCGTCTCGTAGGCGTGCACCGGCTCGTCGGCCAGGATCTTCTCGTTGACCATGTCTTCCACCCGCCGCAGCTCCTCGGGGCCAACGGCAGCAAAATGGCTGAAGTCGAACCGCAGCCGGTCAGGCGCCACTAAAGAGCCCTGCTGCTTCACGTGATCTCCGAGGGCCTCGCGTAGCGCCCAGTGCAAGAGGTGCGTGCCGGTGTGGTTCCTCCGTATCGCATCCCTACGCACCGCGTCGACCCGCGCAGTGGCGTCCTGGCCGGGCATCACCTCACCCTCGACCACCGCATGGTGGCGAACGAGGCCGGGCAGCGCGTACGTAGTGTCCGATACGATCGCCCGCCCGGTCGGGGTGACGATCGCCCCTGTGTCCCCGACCTGGCCGCCCCCCTCGGCATAGAAGGGTGTCCGGTCGAGGAAGAGTTCCACTTCGGCACTCCTCGCCGGGGTCCCGGCGTCACGGCCGGCAGGTAAGACGGCGATCACCCTGGCTCCAGATGTGTACTCGTCGTATCCCGTGAACACGGTAGGTCCGAGCTCCTCGAGCAGCGCTCGATAGACGTCGAGGGAGGCGGCCTCGCCGTCGACTCCCTTGCTCGCCTCGCGCGCGCGCCGGCGCTGAGCGTCCATGGCTGCCTCGAAGCCCGCGAGATCCACCTCGACGCCTCGTTCAGCGGCTATCTCGCCGGTCAGCTCGATAGGGAAGCCGAAGGTGTCGTGCAGGCGAAAGGCCACCTCGCCGGTGACCCTCTCAGGCCGGCCTTCCAGCTCTTCGTCGAGTATCGCCGAGCCGACCTTCAAGGTCTGGCGGAAGCGCTCCTCTTCACGCTCGAGCACCGAGGCGATGGCATCCTCGTTCCGAGCCAGCTCGGGATAGGCCTCTTTCATGATCGACACGACGACCGAGGACAGCTCCGGCATCACCACATTCTCGACACCGAGCTGGAAAGCGCGACGCACGGCGCGCCGTATGACCCGCCTCAGCACATATCCGCGGCCCTCGTTCGAGGGGAAGACACCGTCCGACACGAGGAAGGTAACGGCTCGCGCGTGATCGGCCATGATGCGCAGGCTCACGTCGACGTCTGCTCTGTCACCGTAACCTCGACCGGTGACGGAGCAGGCGGCATCCACCACCGGCGCGAGCAGATCGGTGTCATATGCCGACTCGACCCCCTGGATGAGCGGGAGGACCCTGTCCAGGCCGGCGCCGGTGTCGATGTTCTTCCTAGGGAGGTCCGCCAGCGTCCCGTCGGCCAGCCTGTTGTGCTGCATGAACACGAGGTTCCAGATCTCGACGTAGCGCTCCTCGTCACCGGCCGCCGGTCCGCCTCCTGCCCCGTACTCGTTCCCCCTGTCGAAGTACACCTCTGAAGAAGGGCCGCAGGGGCCTACTTCGCCCATCCCCCACCAGTTCTCCTCCCCCATCTTCTGGATGCGCGGCCGGGGGAAGCCAACCGTGTCAGCCCAGATGTCCGTCGCCTCCCGGTCGCTCTCGTGGACACTCACCCACAGGCGGCCTTCGTCCATGCCCAGGGTGCCGGTGAGGAGCTCCCACGCCATGGGGATCGCCTGCTCCTTGAAATAGTCGCCGAAGCTGAAGTTGCCGAGCATCTCGAAGAAGGTGAAATGGCGGAAGGTGGTGCCGACGTTCTCGATGTCGACCATCCGGAAGCATTTCTGGACAGAGGTGGCCCGCCTGTAGGGAGGCGGCTGATCCCCGAGGTAGTAGGGCTTGAAAGGCACCATGCCGGCGATGGTGAACAGGACGGTCGGATCTACGGGTACGAGCGGAGCGGAAGGAACGGCCTCGTGCCCGCGGGCCGTGAAGAACCCGATGAAGGCCCGACGCAGCCCGTTCGCGTCCATACCCTTAGCTGCCATGACGGGCCGGAAGCCTACCGGTCGATGCCGGGAGAGCTGCCGGGAGAGCTGCCGGGATGCCAAAGCCGCTCCGCGCTCTGGCGGGGATCACGTGCCGTCGCCGGCCGGTCCCTTCACCATCACACGCACGTCGGAGACCAGGCGCTGAGGGGAGTACCGCGAGGCCGCTCGACGTACCATCCTCATCCCCCAGAACGAGACGCCGAACCCGAGGCCGACGCCGACACACATCCAGAACAGCCTTTTGAACACGCTTCATGGTATCCAGGCCCGCTTCAGGAGCGGTCGACCCCCGGCTCCTCGCCGCTGTCGCCGGGCTCGTAGTACACGTGGTCGGCCACCTCGGGGGGGCGGTACTGCTGGTGAACCCGACCACCCGGGTGGTCGTGGGGATACTCGTAACCCGCGCCGTGGCCCAGGGCCGCGGCGCCGGGGTAATGGCTGTCTCGCAGGTGGGCGGGCACCGGCCCCGCAGGTGTGTCACGGACGTCGGCGTGTGCGCGGCCAAGGGCCACGGTGACACGGTTCGATTTCGGAGCCGTGGCGAGATAGACGACGCCTTCGGCGAGGTTCAGCGAGGCCTCCGGGAGGCCCACCACCTCCACCGCGCGGGAGGCCGCGTCTGCGACGACGAGAGCGAGCGGGTCCGCCATGCCCACGTCCTCGCTTGCAAGGATCACCATTCGCCGCGCGATGAAACGGGGGTCCTCTCCGGACTCGATCATGCGTGCCAGCCAGTAGAGGCCCGCGTCCGGGTCCGATCCCCGAATGCTCTTTATGAAAGCGCTCACCACGTCGTAGTGGTCGTCCTCGCCATACCGCAGTGCCCGTGTACCACGCGCCCTCTCGGCGTCCTCGAGGGTGACCCGAAGGCGTCGCGGCGCCTGCCCGCCTTGCCCGGCGTGAGCGCCCGCCACCGCCAGCGCTACCTCGAGAGAGTTGAGGACCGCCCTGGCGTCCCCCTCCACCAGGTTCACCAGGTGGCCCAGGGCGTCCTCGTCGGCGTCGGCATCCTCGACGTCAAGGGCCCGATCCAGCACGGACCTGAGGTCGGCGGCCGACAGCGCCTCCAGCCGGAACAGGGTCGAGCGGCTCATCAGCGGGGCGTTCACCTGGAAGAAGGGGTTCTCGGTCGTGGCGCCGATGAGGACGATCAAGCCGTCCTCGACGGCCGGGAGCAACGCATCCTGCTGAGCCTTGTTGAACCGGTGCACCTCGTCGAGGAACAGCATGGTGCCCCGCCCGTGCTCGGCCAGGCGCGACCGCGCCCCGTCGATCACCTCCCGCACGTCCTTGACGCCGGCGGTCACGGCCGACATGGGGATGAAGGCCTTCTCGGTCTGGTCGGCGGCCAGCCGGGCCAGCGTGGTCTTACCAGTGCCCGGAGGTCCCCAGAGGACGGCCGACGACAGGCGGTCCTCCTCGATGAGGCTTCTCAGCGCCGCGCCGGGTCCGAGCAGATGGTCTTGGCCGACGACCTCGTCCAGGTTGTGGGGGCGCATCCGGGCCGCCAGGGGCGCCTGTGCTGAGAGGCGCTCCTCCAGGACCGCGTCGAAGAGGCTCACCTCAACCGGATCCCCAGTTCCTTGAGGCTCTCCTCGGGCAGCACCTTGGGTGCACCGGTCATCGGATCGACCCCCGACTGCGTCTTCGGGAAGGCGATCACCTCCCGGATGTTCTCCTGCCCCGCGAATATGGCGGCCAGACGGTCGGTACCGAAGGCGAAGCCCCCGTGCGGGGGCACGCCGTACCTGAACGCGTTCAGGAGGAACCCGAAGCGTTCCTCGGCCGTTTCGGCCGACATGCCCAGCGCGGAGAACACCCTGCTCTGCACGTCGCCACGGTGGATCCGGATGCTCCCCGATCCCAGCTCCCAGCCGTTGAGGACGAGATCGTAGGTCTTGGATCGCACCGAGAGCGGGTCGTTATCGATCAGGTCCAGGTCCTCCTCGTGCGGCATCGTGAAGGGGTGGTGGGCGGGAACGGGTCTGCCGGTCTCGTCGAGTGACTCGAACATCGGGAAGTCCACGATCCATACGTACCTGTACGGACCGTGAGGTCCGAGGCTCGGCGGAGGTCTCCCCAGCTCGATCCTCAACTGCCCCAGAACCCGGCAAGTCAGCTTGCGGTCCCCGGCAACCACGAGCAGCAAGTCGCCAGGTCCTGCCCCCGCCGCCTTGACGATTCCCGCCTTGTCCTCTTCGCTGAGGAAGCGGGCTACCGGCGAGTCGAGGTCGTGGCCGCCTTCGCCCTCGATGACCTTGAGCCATACCAACCCGGCCGCCCCGAGCGCCTGGGCACGGTCCCTCAGCGCGTCGAGCCGGCTCCTTCCGATGTCCGCCTGCCCCGCCAAGCAGATGGCTCTCACGCAGTCTGCCTGCAGGGCGCGAAGCTCGGTGTCGGCCAGCACCGGCTTTAGGTCGACGAGCTCCATCCCGAAGCGAAGGTCAGGCTTGTCAGTCCCGTAGCGGTCGAGGGCGTCGTCCCAGCTCATCACCTCGATGCACCCGGGACGCTCACCGGTCACAGCCTCGGCCGCGTCGAGCACCGCCTCGGAGACGAACCCCATGACATCTCCCGCATCCACGAAAGACGCTTCCATGTCCAGCTGGGTGAACTCGAACTGTCGGTCTGCACGAACGTCCTCGTCCCGCATGCAGCGGGCCATCTGGTAATAGCGGTCAAGCCCTCCTACCATCAGGAGCTGCTTGGCGATCTGGGGGCTCTGGGGCAGCACGTAGAACGTCCCCGGCTGGCGCCGCGAAGGCACGGCGAACTCACGCGCCCCCTCGGGTGTGGGTGTCCAAAGCAAGGGCGTCTCGACCTCTACAAAACCCTGGCGCTCCATCGAGGAGCGGATCGCCGAGTTCATCTTCGCCCGGATGCGCAGGTTGGACTGCATCCAATCGCTGCGCAGGTCGATGTACCTGTACCGGAGGCGGACAGACTCGTCGGCCTCGGGCCTGCCGCCGGCCGCGGTCCCCACCGGGACGGGAGGGGCCTCGGCGACCGAGAGGATCTGCACGCTGCAGTCGCCTACCTCCACCTGACCGGTGGGCATCGAGGGGTTGGCCGTGCCTTCCGGGCGTACCCGCACCGTTCCCTCGACGGCAACGACGTATTCGGACCGTAGGTCGTGCGCTCCGTCCACGACGCACTGGATGAGGCCGGTGTGGTCGCGCAAGTCCACGAAGGCGAGGTGCTCCCCGTGCTCCCGCCGCCGGGCCACCCAGCCGCACAGCCGTACCTGCCGGCCGACGTCGACTTCGCCCAGCTCGCCGCAGTAGTCGGTGCGCATCCCGGCCGCCGCGCTCAACCGAGCGCCTCACGCAGCTCTTCCACCACCCTGGCACGGGGGACCTGACGCTGCGCCCTTTCGCGCTCAGGGCCGCGGAGCGGTCTTACGGTCACCGTCCCGGCCGCCAGCTCGTCGGGTCCGACGATGACGGCAATGTCAGCCCCCGAACGATCGGCGATCTTGAGCTGGGCCTTCAGCGACCGGTTGTCGAAGGCCCTGTCGGCACGCAAGCCCGCACGGCGGAGCTCGAAGGTGAGCGCTCTCGCCTCCCGGCCCCCGACCAGGTCCACGACGAACACGCCGACTCCGACCTCGGGTCGGGGGAAGGCACCCTCGGCGTCACATGCGAGCAGGATCCGCTCCACGCCGGCGGCGAAGCCGATGCCGGGTGTGGCGGGACCACCCAGCGCCTCGACCAGCCCGTCGTAGCGTCCCCCTCCCCCGACGCCGTTCTGTGCCGTGTCGAGCGCGTCCGCGGCGAACTCGAAGGTGGTGCGGGTGTAGTAGTCGAGGCCTCTGACCAGTCGGTGGTCGACCTCGTATCGCACGCCGAGAGCCTCCAACCCTTCACGGAAGCGGGAGAAGTGCCGGGCACACGGCTCGCACAGCTGATCGATCAGCCTGGGAGCGTCCTCGGTGATCTTGCGGCACTCCGGCCGCTTGCAGTCGAGGACCCGCAAGGGGTTCACCTCCCATCTGGCGTGGTGCTCGCCGCAGAGGTCCGCTGATCGCTCCTCCAGGAACGACGCGAGAAGCGCCACGTACGCCGGCCTGCAGATGGCATCCCCCATCGACCCGACGGCGAGGGACACACGCGTCAGTCCGAGCGAGCCGTAGAAGCCTGCCGCCAGCGCCACAACCTCCGCGTCGATGTCGGGGTCCTCCGTACCTATGGCCTCGACACCCAGCTGATGGTGCTGGCGGAACCTGCCGGCCTGGGGTCGCTCGTAGCGGAACGCGGGTGTTGCGTACCAGACCTTCCAGACGGTGGACGGGCGATGCTGGACGAACGCCCTGGCGATCGAAGCCGTTCCCTCGGGCCTGAGCGCGACGTGGCGGTCACCCTTGTCCAGGAAGTCGTACATCTCCTTGCTCACGACCTCGGTCGTCTCGCCCATGCCTCTCACGAAGACACCAACGTCTTCGAACATCGGGGAGAGCGCCAGTGAATATCCGGCCTTCTCGACATGAGAGGCGAAGGATCTCACCAGCGCCTCCCACCGGGAGGACTCCGGGGCGAGGATGTCACGAGTGCCCGTGGGAGCCCGAAAGGCTGGCGATTCCGGCACGAGCGGTCAGGTTAGTGCCGCAGGTCCTTCCCCCGACCTGGGTCAGCAGCGCGCCGAGTCAGGAACGGCGGCCGGGCAGTATTCGGTAAGCCTCGTAGACGGCGTCCAGCCGCCGCAGCGATCCGAGCACCGAGTCGAGGTGCGTGGGGTCGGCCAGCTCGAGGTCGAACCGCATGCGGCTGACCCGGTCCGAAGTCGACTGGCTGGAGCTGGCCAGGATGTTGAGGTGGTGCTCGGACAGGACCCGGGTGACGTCGGCCAGAAGCCGGGTCCGGTCCAGAGCCTTCACCTCGATGGAGGCCACGAAGCTCCCGCTGCGGTCGCGGTCCCATTCGACCTCGATGAGCCGCTCACCCGTCGCCGCTGACAGCGACACGGCGTTGGCGCAGTCTGCCCTGTGAATCGAGACCCCCCGGCCCTGGGTCACGAAACCGATGATCTCGTCCCCGGGCACGGGGGTGCAGCAGCGGGAGAGGCGGATCATGACGTCGTCGAGGCCCTCGACATAGACACCCGTGCTCCGCTGGTGCCCGGGTCTCCGGGTCGGGAGAACCGTCGTGGGCAACTTCTCTTCGTGGTCCCCGCCGCGCAGCTCCCGCGCCAGTCTCTGGGCGACGGAGCGGGCCGATACGTGGCTCTCGCCGATCGCCGCATAGAGCGAGTCGAGGTCCGTGTAGTTCATGGTCGCCGCGAGCTTGGCCATGGCGGCAGAGCCGGCGAGCTTGGCCGCCGGCAGCCCCTCCCGCCGGAGGGCCTTGACGAGCTCCTCCTTGCCAGTGTCGATGGCGTCCTCACGACGTTCCCGGCTGAACCACTGACGGATCTTGTTCCTTGCGCGAGGGCTGGCGACGATCTTCAACCAGTCACGCGAAGGGCCCGCGGTGGGCGCCTTGGACGTGAAGATCTCGACCGTGTCACCCGACGCCAGGCCGGTGTCGAGTGAGGCCAGGCGGCCGCTGATCCTTGCTCCGATGCAGCTGTGGCCCACCTCGGTGTGGATGGCGTAGGCGAAGTCGATGGGCGTGGCCCCCGAAGGAAGCGTGATCACCTTCCCCTTGGGCGTGAACACGTAGACCTCGTCCTGAAGCAGGTCCAGCTTGAGCGACTCCAGGAACTCGACCGGGTCAGGCGTGTCGGCCTGCCAGTCGACGATCCTCCGCAGCCACGCCATGTCCGAAGGGGACGCCTTCTCCTTGTAGCCCCAGTGGGCCGCTATCCCGTACTCGGCGCGCCCGTGCATCTCCCGGGTCCGGATCTGCACCTCTAGGGGCTTCCCCTCCGGTCCCACGACGGTCGTGTGCAGGGATTGGTACAGGTTGAACTTCGGGGCGTTGACGTAGTCCTTGAAGCGACCAGGCACCGGGTTCCATGCCGCATGGATGCAACCGAGGGCCGCCCAGCAGTCCTTTTCCTCCTCGGTGAGCACCCTGATCCCCACCAGGTCGTAGATCTCGTCGAACTCACGCCCCCGCACGACCATCTTCTCGTAGATGCTCCACAGGTGTTTCGGCCGCCCGGTCACCTCGGCTTGGATCCCCACCCTGCCCAGCCGCTCCTTCACGGCCTCGAGGACCTCGGCGAGGTAGACGTCGCGCTCCGGTGCGCGAGTGGCGAGCATCTGCTCTATCTCCGCATAACGCTTCGGGTAGAGGGTGGCGAAGGCGAGGTCCTCGAGCTGCCACTTCACCTCCTGGATGCCGAGGCGGTGAGCGAGAGGGCCGTAGATGTCGAGCGTCTCTTGGGCGGTCCGCCGCTGCCTCCACTCGGGCATGGCGGCAAGGGTTCGCATGTTGTGCAAGCGGTCGGCGAGCTTTATCACGAGCACGCGCCAGTCCTTGGCCATGGCGACGAGCATCTTGCGTACGGTTGCGGCCTGTTGAGCCTCCTTGGAGTCAAAATGGAGCCTGTCCAGCTTGGTGACGCCGTCCACTAGGGCCGCCACCTCTGGTCCGAAATCCCGCCGGACCTCCTCGAGGGCCAAGTCGGTGTCCTCGACGGCGTCGTGGAGGAGGGCCGCGACCACGCTCACGTCGTCGAGGCCCAGGTCGGCCACGATCGTTGCTACCGCGACGGGATGGCTTATGTACTCGTCGCCCGAGTGGCGAAGCTGTCCTACGTGGGCACGCTCCGCGACCGCGTAGGCCCGCCGTATCGCGCCGGTGTCTTCCTCAGGGTGCCTGCCGAGAAAGGCGGTGGCAATCGCCGAGACGGCCTGGCCTGGCTCCTGGCCGACCACCGATGCCCCCTTGAAGCGGCCGTCAGCATCCTCGCTGCCCGAGGGATGACGCCGCCACGGAAGCACCTTGTCGACGGTTGCCATCTCTCCACGGTACCGGCCCAGCGCGGGTGCCCATGGCTATCCCCGGGTCAGCTCGTCAGCGACGCTTGCCTTTCTTGCGCGGCCTGGGTGGCGGCCGGCGCGTGCCCGAGCGGGCGGCCGGCGGCCGGCGCGCAGGGGGACGTGGCGGGGTCCTCCTTGGCTCGGGGCGCCCGTCGGTGAGCCCCGCACCGTTGGTGCTGCGCGCCGCGGCTCCCCCACCCAGGCCCCGGGCCGCGACACCGGAAGGTGTGAGCATCCCCACCGAGTCTCCCCTCGCTTCGAGGCGCTGGCGGATCGTCGCGTAGCGTCCCTCCCGCTCTTTGATCAGCGCCAAGAGTGGAGAGGCGATGAATATCGAGGAATAGGCACCCGTGGACAACCCGATGAAGAGCGCCAGCCCGAACTCCTGGAGGGTCGTGGCACCGAGAAGCTGGGCGCCGATCAAAAGGACGGAGAGTATGGGCAGGATGGCCACCAGGGTCGTGTTCACGGAGCGCGCCAGAGTCTGGTTCATCGAGAGGTTGACCACCTCTGAGTAGGTGACCTTCCCTGACGCCCCTATGCCTCTCGTGTTCTCCTGCACCCGGTCGAACACGACGATCGTGTCATACAGCGAGTACCCGAGGATCGTGAGGAAGGCGATCACCGTGGCCGGGGTGACCTGGAACCCCGAGAGTGAGTAGATGCCGACTGTCAGGATGATGTCGTGGAACAGCGCCACCAACGCCGCTATCGCCATCTTCCATTCGAAACGGAAACTGATGTAGACGGCGATGGCCGCCAGGAACACGATCAGCGCGCGTACCGCCTTGGTCGTTATGTCGCCGCCCCAGCTCGGTCCCACATCGCTGAGGCTCACCTGGTTGAACGGAACGTGGGCAAGGGAGGCGAGCTTGGAGGAGACCTGGGTCTCCTTGGCGTTCTTGGCCGCCTGCGAGAGGCTCCCGAGGTTGTCTTGCACCTCGATGGTCCGGTGAGCGCCGTTGCCGAGCACCTCCACCGTCGCCGCCCCCAGCCCCACCGAGCCCGCGGCGTCTTGGACCTGGCCGGTGCTCAAGGTCGCCGACGGCACTTGCCAGGACGTGCCGCCCTTGAAGTCGATGCCGAGGTTCAGGCCCCTTGTGAACAGCGAGATGATCCCGATCAGGATGATCGTCGCCGAGATGAGGAACCACCGGCGGCGGCGCCCCACGAAGTCGAAGGAGGTCTCGCCGCGGTAGAGACGCGTCCACACCCCGTGCGCATCGGAGGGCTTGTGGCGCGGCTCCTCGGGGGCCATCGTGTCGGTCATGCCCGGCTCCCAGCGCCGACCGGCTCTCGCTTGGGTCGCGGTGCCGCTCCTTCGAGCGCGAGCCCGGGTGCCACTCCCAGCCAGCGCGCCTCCGTGAACAGGCGGCTACGCCCGAGGAGGATCACCAACGGACGGGTGAACAGGTAGGCCGTGAACACGTCCAGCAGGGTGGACAAGCCGAGGAAGAACGCGAACCCTCTTACCGGTCCGATGCTCAGCAGGTAGAGGAGGAGCGCTCCGAGGAAGGACACCGCGTCGGCGGCGAGGATGGTCCGGTATGCCCGCTTGAAGCCGCGGTCTACCGACGTGCGGATGGTCTTTCCCGAGCGGACCTCGTCTTTCAGCCGTTCGAAGTACACGACGTAGGAGTCCACGGTGACCCCGACCGAGACGATGATCCCTGTCACGCCCGACAAGTCGAGAGTCAGCCCGTTGGTGTGCCCCAGCAGGCAGATGATCGCCCAAAGGAGGGCTGCGGTCGTCGCCAGACCGAGGACCACCACGATCCCGAGACCCCGGTAGTAGATGATCATGTAGATCATCACGAGCGCGAGCCCGCCGAGGCCCGCGTAGAGCCCCGCCTGCAAGGAGCTCCTTCCGAGCGTGGGCGAGATGGTCTGCACGGTCTGTTGCTGGAGCTGGACTGGCAAGGACCCGTAGTTGAGGACCAGTGCCAGGTCCTGGGCGTCGCTCTGGCTGAAGTTGCCCGTGATCTGACCCTGTCCGCCGAAGCTCCTGGCGTTGATCGTCGGGGCCGATCGCACGACTCCGTCGAGGACGATGGCTACCTGCTTCTGGTAGTTGGCGGAGGCCAGAGCGTCGAACTTGGGCGACCCCGCGCCGGTGAGGGTGAAGTTGACCTGCCAGGCGCCGCTGTTGCTCAGGACGGCGTTGGCGGACTTGATCGCGCTGCCGTTGAGGGGCGACGGGCCCATCGCGTAGCGGACCTGCACGGGTCCCGTCCCGTTGCTGCCTTTTTGGGGCAGGAGGACGCTGCTGCTGGGAGAGTCCGCCGTCTGGGAGGTGCTGGGCACGCTCGCCAACGTCGGGTCTTCCCCCCCAGGAGCCACCTGGGAGTTGCACGGGGGCGGAGGACCGGTGAGCGCCGGTTGCGGCTTGCCCTTGGGCGCCTGGTATGGGGGGGCCAGGCACAGCACCGGACGGAAGTAGAGCTGAGCGGTCTCACCGATTATGCGCAGGGCTCTTTGGGGGTTCTTCACGCCCGGCAGCTGGACCACGATGTTGTCGCCCTGCCTGGCGATGTTGGGCTCTGCCACCCCTAGCGCGTCCACCCGGTTCCTGATGATGTCGATGGATTGGTTGAGGGTGGGATCGGAGACGGGGTGCGCGGGCTTGTAGACGACGGAGGCTCCCCCTTGGAGGTCCAAGCCGAGCTGAGGTGTCCAGCCGGCCGCCAGCACCGCTATCAGCGCCCCGACCGACACCACGATCGTGCCGACCACGCACGCGACGAGCGAGCGCTTCACTACCGCCCTTCCACCACGTCGTCACCCGGCGTGGGCGAACCCTCGTCCAGTCGCCTGGCGATCGCTTGGCGCAGGAAGACCACGTTGGTCCCGGGCGCCACCTCGAGCGACGCCCTCTCGTCGTCCAGAGAGCTGACCCGGGCGACGATCCCTCCCGCGGTCACCACCTGGTCTCCCACCTGGATTGACGACAGGAGCTGTTGCTGGCGCCGCACGCGCTGTTGCTGGGGCCTTATCAGGAAGAAGTACCCCACGATCAGGATCAGGGGGATGAATACGTAGCTGGTTGCGCTCACTGCACCGACTTTGGATTGGTCCTGGAACTTGGCAACGTTAGCCCAGCAAGGGCGCTACGAGGGCTACGGGGATGCCTCGCCCCACGTGGCTGCCAGCTCTTTTCGCAGGCCCAGCAGCGCACCTCGCCCTCCGATCACGGCCTCTCGGGCCCGGCTCACCAGGCCCAGCGTCCATGCCAGGTTGTGGATGCTCAAGAGGCGCTGCGCGGACAGCTCCCCCACCGAGAGGAGGTGATGTAGGTAGGCGCGCGACCACCGTGTGCACACCGGGCACGAGCATGCGAGGTCCAAGGGCCGGTCGTCGTCCGTGTAGGCCGCGTTGCGCACCCGGAGCCGCCCCGACCCTGTGAGTACGGTGCCATGTCGCGCCAGGCGGGTGGGCATCACGCTGTCGAACAGGTCCACTCCCATCGCGATGGCCTCTACGAGGCCGATGGCGTCACCGACTCCCATCAGGTACCGGACGCTGTCTGTGGGCAGCTCGTCCAGAGCGTGCCCCAGCGCGTCGAGCATCTGCTCCCTGCTCTCCCCCACGGACAGGCCGCCCACGGCGTAGCCGTCGAACCCCAGCTGCACCATGTGACGGGCGCTCTCCCGGCGCAGCCTCGGATCGAGGCCCCCCTGCGCGATCCCGAACAAGGCCTGACCCTCCCGGCGGTGGACCCGGCGGGCCCTGGCGGCCCAGTCGGCTGTCCGCTCGACCGCCAGCCTCAGCTCGGCGGGCTCGGCCGGAAGGCGAGGGCAAACGTCGAGCGCCATCTGGATGTCGGACCCGAGCCGCTCCTGTATCGCAACCGCGCCCTCGGGCGTCAGCCGCCGGACGGAGCCGTCGTAGACCGAGCGGAAGGTCACCCCTCCGTCGTCCAGCCTCGGTGAGAGGGACATGACCTGATAGCCGCCGGAGTCGGTGAGAACGTGGCCCCGCCAAGACACGAACCTGTGAATGCCCCCGATCCGGGTGACCACGTCGGGGCCCGGCCTCAGCATGAGGTGGTAGGTGTTGGCGAGCAGGGTCTCGCTTCCGAGTTCTTCCAGGTCGGCCGTCGAAAGCGACCTCACGCTCCCTCGGGTCCCCACCGGCATGAAGCAGGGCACATTGAAGCGTCCGCGCGATGTCTCGACATGACCGCTCCGGGCCGCCCCGTCGACGGCCTCCACGGTCAGGCACGCCGTCACCTCTCCTTTCCCACGATCATGGCGTCACCGAAGGACAAGAACCGGTAGCGCTCTTCCAGCGCCGTGGAGTAGATGTCGCGCCACCGCGGGCCGCAGAACGCCTCGAGCATGACGAGGAGGGACGACCGCGGGAGGTGGAAGTTGGTCAACAGCACGTCGACGACCCGGAAATCGAACGGACGGCGGATGAACAGCGAGGTCCTCCCGCACAGCTCTCCTGTCAGCGCAACGGACTCGAGCGCCCTAACCGCGGTCGTGCCCACCGCCACGACCCTGGCCGCCTGCCGGCAGGCTTCCATTGTCTCGGGCGGGACCCGGTAGCGCTCGGAGTGCATCTCGTGGGCCTCGGCCTTGGACGCCGAGATAGGACGAAAGGTGTCCATCCCCACGGCGAGGTCCACCGTGGCCACCGCGGCTCCCCTCTGCGTGCAACGGTCCAGGAGCTCCTGGCTGAGATGGAGGCCGGCCGTGGGTGCCGCGACCGATCCGGGTTGTCTCGAGTAGACGGTCTGGTAGCGCTCCGGGTCCTCGAGCTCTCTGCGTATGTAGGGCGGGAGCGCCACCGTCCCCGCCTTGGTGATCACCGAGGAGTCCACCAGCCTCACGAGGCGTCTCCCCCCACCGGTGAGCCCGCCAACCTCCACCGCCGGTCGCTCGGCCCAGTACAGCGTGGTTCCGGGAGGCACGCGGCTGCTGCGACGCACGAGCGCATGCCAGAGAAGAGGATGAGTTCGAGGCTCGAGCAAGAGGACCTCGACAGCGCCGCCCGTCGCCTTGCGCAGTCGCAACCGTGCAGGGATCACCCTGGTGTCGTTCAACACCAGCAAGTCGCCGGCGTCCAGAAGGCAGGGCAGAGCGCTGACGAGCGCATGACGGACACGACCGGCGGGGTCGGTGGCCACCATGAGGCGGGCCGAGGTCCTCGGTTCGGCAGGCTCCTGGGCGATGGCGTGATCGGGCAGGTAGTAGTCGAAGGCGTCCATGGACGGCATGCGGCTTAGAAGCGTAGAGCTAGGCGCCGAAGAGGCCGGCCCCGGCTTCGATCCCCAGATGGGTCCAGGCCGAGGGCGTGGCGACCCTGCCTCGGGCCGTGCGCATCAGCAACCCCTCTTGCAACAAGAAGGGCTCGTAGACGTCCTCGATGGTCTCGGGCTCCTCCCCGACGCTCACGGCCAGGGTGGAGAGCCCCACGGGACGGCCCGAGAACCGCTGGCACAAAGCCACGAGGATCGCCCGGTCGACCTTGTCCAAACCGAGCCTGTCGACGCCGAACAGGTCCAGCCCCTCGGCCGCCGAACCGGGGGTGATCACCCCGTCGCCTCGTACCTCGACGAAGTCGCGAACCCGGCGTAGGAGTCGATTGGCGATGCGAGGGGTCCCCCGGGACCGCCCGGCGATCTCCGCGGCCCCCGCGCCGTCGATGCGGACGCCCAGTATGCGCGCCGCTCGCTCGACTATCTCCTCGAGCTCGTCCACGGCGTAGTAATCGAGGCGCGCCACGTACCCGAAGCGGTCCCTGAGCGGACCGGTGACCAGCCCGGTACGCGTCGTGGCACCTACAAGGGTGAAGCGAGGCAGGTCGAGGCGAACCGACCTCGCGGTGGGCCCCTTGCCGATGACGATGTCCAGCTTGAAGTCCTCCATGGCCGGATACAGGATCTCCTCCACCGCCTTGGCAAGGCGGTGGATCTCGTCGATGAACAACACGTCCCTGTCGCCGAGGTCGTTCAAGATGGCAGCCAGGTCGCCGCCTCTCACCAGGGCCGGTCCGGAGGTGACCCGAAGGCCGGCGCCCATCTCGGCAGCCACGATCCCGGCAAGCGAGGTCTTGCCCAGGCCCGGCGGGCCGGCGAAGAGCACATGGTCAACCGCCTGGTTGCGCCGCCTCGCCGCCTCCAGGACGATCTCCAGGTGCTCCTTGAGCTGTCGCTGACCCACGAACTCCGCCAACCGCCTGGGCCGGAGCCCTACTTCCTCGAGCGCCTCCCCTTCGCCCGCCATCGGGCTCACCGGCCTGGTCACGTTGTCCGCCGCGCCCTGCTCGGGCCTGCCGTCCGGGCCGGCCGCCAGGATCTCATGGCGCGTCATCCGGCTACTGCCAGCTCGCGCAACGCCGCCTTCAGCAGGTCCTCGGTGCAGCCGTCCTCCGGCAAAGCCCGGAGGGCCCGGCGCACCTCGTCCGGTGCGTAGCCGAGGCCGCCGAGAGCGGCCCCCACCTCGGCGAGAGGGGTCGCCGCAGAACGAGCCGACGAAGAAGCGCCGTCGAGCTCTGGGACCTCTAGGTCGTCCACGTCGAGCCTCGCCCTCAACTCGACCAGCAGTCGGGCGGCCGTCTTGGCCCCCACCCCGGGCACGAGCATGAGGCTGTCGAGGTCACCCGCCACCACCGCCCTGGTGAGGGCCGCCGGCTTGTGCACCGACAGGATCGCGAGGGCCAGCGACGGCCCGATCCCATGTGCCCCGATCAAGCTCTCGAACGCGTGCCGCTCGTCGCGGCTAGAGAAGCCGTAGAGCACGATGGCGTCCTCGCGCACGTGGGTGTGGACGTGCAGAAAAACCTGGCTCCCCGGCTCCCCTTGGCCGGCCGTCGTCGAGGACGGCACGAGGACCCGGTAACCGACGCCGCCCACCTCGACGAGCAGCTGGTCGCCCTCGATCCTTTCGACCAGGGTGCCGCGAAGCGACCCGATCATGACCCGACGGCCCGCCTCATCGGCAAAGCGGCAAGGTGGCACAGGGCAAGGGCCAGGGCGTCGGCCACATCGGGTGGATCGGGCTTGTCCGCAAGGCCCAGCAGCTTCGCAACCATGACCTGGACCTGCTGTTTGGTTGCCGCTCCGTAGCCGGCCACGGCGCGCTTGACCTCGTTGGCGGAGTACTGGGCGACCTCACAGCCGCGCTCTGCCGCTGCAGCCAGTGCGAGCCCGCTGGCCTGACCGACGGCCATCGCTGTCCTCGCGTTCGCTTGGAAGAGCACGCGTTCCACCACCACGGTCTCGGGCGCCAGCTCGGCGACGAGGCCGCGCAGCTCCGACCCCAACGCGGCCAGGCGCTCGGGCAGTGGAAGTCGGGGAGGGGTGGTGACAAGCCCTCCCGCCACCACCGAGAGCTTGTTGCCACGGCGCGCGACACAGCCGTAGCCGCACCGGGTGAGTCCCGGGTCGATTCCCAGCACGAACACCCGTTCGACACTACTCCGTCAAGCAGGTGGCGGCGCGGATCTCCCGGCTCAGGACGCCGCCACTTCTTCGATGATGCTGTCCGGTACGTCGAAGTTGGAGTACACGTTTTGGACGTCGTCGTGATCGTCGAGTGCCTCGATCACGCGGAGGACCTTGCGAGCGTCTGCTTCGTTCGCCAAGGGGACGAGGGTCCTGGGCACGAGGGCCGGATCCGCTGAGTCGTAAGGGATCCCCGCATCTTCCAGAGCCCTTCGGACCCGAGGTAGGTCCGAAGACCGGCAAGCCACACGCCAGGTGTCACCCTCGTCGCTGAGGTCCTCCGCACCGGCGTCCACGGTCGCGAGCATGAGCTCCTCCTCGTCCACGCTCTTGGGAAGGATGATGACTCCTTTGCGCTCGAACTGCCAAGCCACCGAACCGGGCTCCGCGGTCGACCCCCCGTTGCGTGTGAATATGTTGCGTATCTCCGCGCTGGTGCGGTTTCGGTTGTCCGTGAGGCACTCGACGATGACGGCGACACCGCCGGGCGCGTAGCCCTCGTGGGTGACCGCCTCGTAGCGCACGCCTTCCAGCTCACCCGTTCCCCGCTTGATCGCCCTCTCGATGGTGTCGGTGGGGACGGATGCGTCGCGCGCCTTGGCAAACATCGTTCGAAGCGTCGGGTTGGAGGTCATGTCACCGCCTCCCTCCCTGGCGGCAACCTCTACCTGGCGGATCAGCTTGGCGAACAGCTTGCCCCTCGCCTTGTCGACGGCCCCCTTCCGGTGCTTGGTGGTGGCCCACTTCGAGTGACCCGACATCTCTAAAGGCCCCTTTCGTCGACGGTGTTCAAGAACAGCTGGTGCAGCCGGAGATCCCCTGAAAGTTCCGGATGGAAGCAAGTCACCAGCACCGGGCCCTGCCTGCAGACCACCGGTCGTCCCGCGACCGAAGAGAGCACCTCGACCTCGGGCCCAGCACGTTCCACCACCGGAGCCCGTATGAACACCGCAGGAACGCGGCCGATCCCTTCGACGTCGAGATCGCACTCGAAGGACTCCCGCTGGGGACCGAAGGCGTTGCGGCGTACAGCGATGCCGACCGTTCCGAACGACCACTGGTCCGGCCTGCCGTCAAGGATCTCGGACGAGAGCAAGATCAGGCCGGCACAGGTCCCCATGGCCGGCATTCCTTCGCGGAGCATGGACGCGAGCGGATCCCGGAGCCCCGAGGACCCGATGAGCAACGAAAGGGTCGTCGACTCGCCCCCCGGGATCACGAGGGCGTCGACGCCCGACAGGTCGGGCTCGCTGCGTACCTCTACCGAGTGAGCGCCCAGCTCATCGAGCAGCCCGCAGTGCTCTCTGACGTCTCCTTGGAGCGCGAGGACACCTACCTTCACCTGGCGGCCGCCTTGTGCCCATCACCATCCCCTGTCGGCGAGCTTCATGCCGACATCGTCCATCTCCACGCCGACCATGGGCTCGCCCAGGCTGCGGCTGACCTTGGCCACGATGTGCGGATCCCGGTAGTGAGCTGTCGCCTCGACGATCGCGCGCGCCCTGCGAGCAGGATCACCGCTCTTGAAGATGCCGGACCCGACAAACACGGCTTCGGCTCCCAGTTGCATCACCAAGCTGGCGTCGGCCGGCGTGGCGATCCCGCCTGCACAGAAGAGGGGCACAGGGAGCCGACCTGTCCCCGCGATCTCCTCGACCAGCCCCACCGGGGCCTGCAGAGACTTCGCCCACCCGAACAGCTCGGCCGGGTCGGCCTGGGTGATCCGCCGGAGGTCGCCGACCACAGACCTCAGGTGTCGTACCGCCTCCACCACGTTGCCGGTGCCGGCTTCTCCCTTCGACCGGATCAGGGCCGCACCCTCTGATATCCGCCGCAGCGCCTCTCCGAGATTGGTGGCGCCGCACACGAAGGGGACCGAGAACGCCCACTTGTCGACGTGGTGGGCCTCGTCTGCCGGCGTGAGAACCTCGCTCTCGTCGATGTAGTCGACCGAGAGAGCCTCGAGGACCTGAGCTTCGGCAAAATGGCCGATTCTCGCCTTCGCCATGACAGGAATGGTGACCGCCTGCTGGATGGCCTCGATCAGAGCCGGGTCGCTCATGCGGGCGACCCCGCCGTCCCGGCGGATGTCCGCCGGCACCCGCTCGAGGGCCATCACCGCCACCGCGCCGGCGTCCTCGGCCACACGCGCCTGTCCGGCGTCGACGACGTCCATGATCACGCCGCCCCGGAGCATCTCCGCAAGCCCGCGCTTCACACGCACGGTGCCCGTGGACCGCGCTTCAGCTCGCTCCCGCCCGCGCCCTCGTCCGGCTTCCACGAAGCCAGTGTACCGGCGCGACCGGCCTGGTACTCAGAGCTCCCTCAGCGCCTCTATCCGCTCGTTGACGCCGCTCGATCCGCTCGTGGTAAGCCAGGGGATCGACCAGAGGTGGGACGTCGTCCGGGTGGCGAGACCGGACCGTCGCAAGGGTGGGCCGTCTCCGTCGTCCGCGACCGTCATCTTCTCCAGGGCGGAGATGAGCCCGGGCGGGTAACGGGTGAGGGAGACCGCGGCGAGGTCTGCGATGGCCTCGCGATCGGGGCCGACCACCGACTCCAGCAAGTGTGGAGCACTGGGGAGAAGGGCGAGAAGCCACCCGAGGGAGTTGACGGCCACAGTCGAAGGGATGATGTCTCCGGCCTTGATGTGGCTCAGCTCGTGTGCGAGCACGCCTTCGAGCTCCATCCGATCGAGACCCGCCACCATTCCGCTCGTGACCGTTACGGCGGCTCTTCGCGGCGACCGACCGGCAGAGAAGGCGTTGAGCCTGTCATCGGGCACGACGTAGACGGACGGCTTGGGGAGCCCCGCCGCGGCGCAGAGCCCTTCGATGAGGTTGTGCACACGCGGCTGGTCCTGGGCTCCGGCCGGCCTGGCACCGGTGGTGATCAGCACGACCCTGGTGGCGCTCAGCCACGCTGCGGTTGCACTGGCGACAGCCACTACCAAACCCGCGACCAGCCCGGCAGCGAGCCCCGAGACAACAAAACCGATCACAAGAGCAACGACGAATCCCGCCAGCGCGGGGATGATCACGAGCGCCGTCGCCCTGTGCCGGTTGGCACGGAGGCGTGCCGGCAGGTCGCCAGACGGATCGGGGCTCACGCGGCAACCGGGCTCATCGCGGCGTACATGGCGAGATAACGGCCGGCGAGCCGCTCCATCGAGAACTCGGCGGCCCTTTCACGGCCCCGGACGGCCATCTTCCGACCCAGGCCGGGCTCCTCGAGCACCTGCCTCAGCGCGCCTGCTAGCGAGACAGGGTCTCCCGGTCGCACGAGCAGCGAGGTGTCACGTCCGGCAGCCGCACGGTATCCGGGAAGGTCGGAGGCGACGACGGGGGTACCGGCCGACATCGCCTCCAGCAGCACCACCCCGAACGACTCGCCGAAGAGTGACGGCGCGCATAGCACGTCGGCTCCCTTGATGCGTGAGGCCTTCTCACCGTCCTCGACCCT
Source organism: uncultured Actinomycetes bacterium (assembly GCA_963736925.1). Taxonomy (GTDB): domain Bacteria; phylum Actinomycetota; class Acidimicrobiia; order Acidimicrobiales; family CAVTQP01; genus CAVTQP01. The sequence goes on along the minus strand of CAVTQP010000003.1, from coordinate 1,178,050 downwards.
TCCAAGCCACTCGACGTTCTCCAGTTCCGCGGTCTTGGACCGCATACGGCGCGACCGGGGCCCCTCCCCCATCACCCACAATCGAGTACCGGTCGGCAAGAGTCGGTATGCATCCAGGAGGACGCTCAGTCCCTTTCGCTCTTCGTGGCGGCCGATGAAGGCGATGGTAGGCGCCGAGGTGGGACGGGGGTCTGCGCCGGCGAACAAGTCGATGTCCACTCCGTTGAACACCAGCTCGTACTCCCCACCAAGCGCCCTGGCGGCCGTCTCAGCCGCCGCTTCCGACACGGCGCAGCGAAGCTCGAGTCGGCTGGCCAAACGCCGTGCCGGGGGTCCGAGGGCCTTGTATGCCCAGCTGTCGCCGGAACGATGGAAGGTGGCCATCATGGGCCGGCGGCAACGAGCCAAGCACGCGAGGGCAGGCCCCGGAACGAGCGGCTCGTGTAGGTGGACGACGTCGAAATCGCCTAGGCGAATCTCCTTGGAGGTCCGGTACAAGGTGATGGGGAATGGCGCGATCGGGGCCAAGGAGCCGTTCGCCGGTACGCGAAGCGAACGACCCACCGGAGCGACGACCTCTGCGTCGTGTCCGAGACTGGAGAGCGCCTTGGCAAGCGCCACGACCTGGGCCTGAACTCCTCCAGGCACCCTGAGGCTGTAGGGGCAGACCTGGGCGATCCTCATGCCGATCTCTCGTGTCGATCGCACACCGGCGCCGACCTCATGCTGATCTCACGCGGGATCTCCCACGGCGCCATTCTCGCCACCAGGCCAGTTCGGCTGGAACACATGCCATTGCGACGGGGCGCGCCGCACCAGACACTCGAGCTCGCGGGCGAGTATGCGGGTTATCCGCTCCACGTCCTCGCGAAGCGAGCCCGTCCGGTCGAGGGGGATCGGTGGACGCACTATCGACGTGTGGTCTCCTCGGGGCATGGTGTAGACGCCTGTGGGCAGTAGGGCAGCCCCCGTCCTCAACGCGATGGTGGCAGGGCCTGCCGGGAGGGTCGTCCGCTCGCCGAAGAACTCGACCTCCACTCCGTTTCCGGCGAGATCCCGGTCGCTGAGAAGGCCCACGACACGCCCGGCGCGCAGTGTGCGGATGACCGCCGGTGCGGCGCCTGCTCCCATCGGCACGACGGTCAGCCCGAGTGACTGGCGAAGCTCCATGAACCACCGGAAGACCTCCGGCGGATCGAGCGGCTCTACCACGACCGTCATCGGATACCCGATCGACGCCATCCACGCGCCCGCGTAGTCCCAGCTGCCGAGGTGTGGAAGAGCGAGAATGGCCCCCCTTCCGGTCTCGGTCGCCGCCAAAACGTGCTCGAAGCCCTCGGAGCTCATGTGGAGTGCGAACTCGCCGGGCCGGGTGGAGCCGAGGCGGAACGATTCCATCCAGTAATAGATGTAGTAGCAAAAAGCGCGACGGACCGCCCGCTCGAGGGTGGGGCCATCCGTCTCGGGTCCGAGCACCCTGCGGAGATTGCCGGCAACGACCCTCCGCCTGTCTGTCGCCAGAGCCGCGACCCCGCTACCTATCGCGTTAGCGACCCCCGCGAGGGCCCAACGGGGCACCAGCCGGGAGGCGGCAGAACCGCTGCGATACCCCAGGAGCGCGAGCGCGCCCTTGCGCATGCTTCGGCGAGGAAGCTACTGCCCGCCGTCGACGCGCCTGCGCAGGGCCTCACCCATTCGCAGACGGCCGCCCGACCAGCCTGGTCGCCCACCGCGTCCGGCAGCGCCCGGTGCGCGGCCGGCTCTCTGCCTGCCGGCCCGGACCGCGCGGCTGGCACGGCTCGAAAGCGTCATCTGGCGTCGCGCCCTCCACCTGCCGACCGAGGTCCCACTTCGCCTCGGACGCCCCGACCGCACGTGTGGCTCTTCCACCCTCCATCCCTCGCTCGGAGGTCCAGAGGTTGTGCGGGGTATCGCCGCTCGAGCTCTCGCTGTGGCGCTCGCGCTCGGGGTCGCCTGGAGCCAGACCGTCGCGAACCGCTGAATTGCTGTCAGCAGCGTCAGGACGAGTATCGCCCAAAGGAACGGGATCAGCACGGAGCTGAAGAACAGGCCCGCTCCGAGCATGATCATCCGCTCCGCTCGCTCCATCAAGCCGCCTCTGGCTTCCAAGCCAAGGGATTCCGCCTTGGCCCGCTCATAGGACACGAGGAAGGTCATCCCCAAGATGGCAAAAGGAAGGAGCAGCACCTCCTTCGACTGCTGCGTCCCGGCCAGGTGCCACGCCACACCGCCCAGGATCAACGAATCAGTCACACGATCGGCCACGGAGTCGAAGAAGGCACCTCGCGCCGAGCTCATGCCAGAGGCCTTGGCCACGGGCCCGTCGAGCAGATCCGGCAACCCCGATGCCACCAGGAACGCCACCCCGATCTTCAAGTGGCCCGAGCCGATGGCGAGCGCGCACGCTAACGCCATGACCAATCCGGTGACGGTGAGCTCGTCGGCCGTTATGCCCTTCTGACCAAGTGCGGCCCCGAGTGGCTCCGTCCCCCGGTCGACTCCAGCCCTCCATCGGCCGTCGAACACGATCGCGAATGCTCCTCGAATCTGCCAAGGGCAAAGCCTGCGCCCACGGCACTCACACGAGACCTCGGTGCCAGGGGCATATGCCCGTTTGACCTTCCACGCTACCACTACGCCCCCGTTAGGCTGGCATCTACCTTTTGCGGACAGAGCTCCTGAGCAAGTGAGGTGCGGGGTGAACAGCTTTCCTCCCGACAAGATCCGGAACGTGGCCCTGGTCGGACACGGAGGAGCAGGGAAGACGACCCTGACCGAGGCGCTGCTCTTCGGGGCGGGGTCCGTCTCGCGCCGGGGACGGGTAGAGGACGGCAACACCACCACCGATTTCGAGCCCGAGGAGGTGAAAAGAGGAATATCGCTCTCCCTCGGCATGGCGCCCTTCGTCTGGGAGGCGCACAAGATCAACCTCATCGACACGCCCGGTTACGCCGACTTCATCGTGGACGCGGCGGCTGCGCTGTCCGTGGCGGACCTGGCGGTGGTCGTGGTGAGCGCCGTCGAGGGAGTGGAGGTCCAGACCGAAGCGGTCTGGCGGCTGGCGGCGAAGGCCGGGGTTCCGCGCATGATCTTCGTGAACAAGCTCGACCGTGAGCGCGCCAGCTTCGAGCGGACGCTCGACCAGCTCCGTCAGACTTTCGGAGCGGGGGTCGCTCCACTGGAGCTGCCGATCGGAGAGGAGGGCAGCTTCCGCGGCGTCGCGGACCTGCTCACCGACACGGCGATCGTCTACGAGGACGGCAAGCCTCACGAGGAGGCCGTCCCCGACGCGATGGAGACCCTCGAGCACCAGGTTCACGACAACCTGGTAGAAGGGATCGTCGTTGCCGACGACTCCTTGATGGAGCGCTACCTCGAGGGGGACATCCCCAGCGCCAAGGAGCTGGGAGAGACCCTTGCGCACGGAGTTGCGTCGGCGACCGTCTTCCCGGTCGTTTGCGGTTCGGCAGCAAAAGGGATCGCCGTCGATCGGCTAGCCGGCTTCATATGCGAGATAGGACCATCTCCGCTCCAGCGTCCCCCCCTGAGGGTGGTGGCGGGTGATACAACCCATGAGGTCGCGCCCGAACCGACCGGAAGGCCCCTGGCACGGGTCTTCAAGACGATCTCCGATCCCTACGTCGGCAAAGTCTCGTTGTTGAAGGTCCTGTCGGGGACGATCAGGCCCGACGCAGTCCTGACCAACCCCCGCACGCACACCGATGAGAAGCTTCACGCGCTCTTCAACATGAGAGGCAAGGAGCAGGAGCAGGTGCCCGAGGCGCCGGCAGGTGACGTCGTCGCCGTAGCGAAGCTGACGTCGACCGCGACCGGCGACACCCTGGCTCCCAAGGGGACCCCGGTCTTGGTCGCCGCAGAGACCTCTTGGCAACCTGCCCTCTCGATCGCCATCGTCCCCCGGTCGAAGGGCGACGAGGACAAGCTCATGACGGGGCTTCACAAGCTCCAGGAGGAGGACCCCGCGCTCGCCGTGCGCCGGGACGACGAGACTCATCAGACCATCTTGTCCGGGACCGGAGAGACACACCTGGCGATCGCTTGCGAGCGCCTCCAGCGCAAGTTCGGGGTGGACGTGGCGACCGAGGAGCTGAAGGTTCCCTATCGCGAGACGATCACGGAGTCCGCCGATGCGGAAGGCAAGTACAAGAAGCAAACCGGTGGCCACGGCCAGTTCGGCGTAGCCGACCTGCGGATCGCCCCGCTCGAGCGCGGCAAGGGGTTCGTCTTCCACGACCAGATCGTCGGAGGCGCGATCCCCCGCCAGTTCATACCGGCGGTGGAGAAGGGAGTCCTCGAAGCCATGACCCAGGGCGGGGTCTTCGGCTACCCGGTAGTGGACGTGGAGGTCACGTGCTACGACGGCAAGTACCACTCCGTCGACTCGTCGGAGATGAGCTTCAAGATGGCGGGAGCCCTCGGGTTCAGAGAAGCGATGGCCAAGGCGCATCCCGTCCTGTTGGAGCCAATCTCAGAGCTGGAGGTCACCGTCCCCGCCAGCTACCAGGGCGACGTGATGGGCGAGCTCAACTCGAGAAGAGGTCGCGTCCAGGGCACGGAGGGTGGAGAGCACGGTGAGCAGGTGATCATCGCCCTCGTTCCCACTTCCGAGGTCTTGCGCTACGCCATAGACCTGCGTTCGCTCACCGGAGGCCGCGGGCGCTTCACTCTGACCCACCATCATTACGACGTCATGCCACAGCATCTCGCCGAGAGGTTGGCTAGGGCTGCTTCGCCCTAATCCCTGTTCCCGAGCCTCAAAACTTCTTCGGCCACGCTGCACTCAGCCGCTCCCACGTCTCGGTAAGCGACTCAGGTAATACCCTCGCCTCGGCCACGGTCGTCATGAAGTTGGTGTCACCGCCCCAACGCGGCACCACGTGCATGTGGAAGTGATTGGGTACGCCTGCTCCGGCCACTCGGCCCAGGTTCGCGCCGAGATTGATGCCGGCCGGGTCGAACGCCTTCGTGAGCGCGGAGATCCCGTCAATGACTCCGCTCCACATCTCCAACAGCTCTCCCGGGCTGAGCTGATCCAGCTCGCCGACATGCCGGCACGGCATGACCATCAGGTGGCCGCTCGTATACGGGTACGCGTTGAGTATCGCGAAGCACTCCTCCCCCCTCCACAGAACGTATGTGGAGGGATCCGGCGCGTCGGACTCCAGGATGCTGCAAAATATGCACTCTCTCTCACTCGTCCCCTGCTCCGCTTTCAACCGGTCCTGCTCGGCCGCGGCGTTGATGTAGGGCATGCGCCACCCGGCCCAGATCCGGTCCATTCCGCTCACCCGCGGGCGACCTCGGCCTCCGCGCGCATCCTTATCTCTAGCTCGGAGATTGCGACGTCGCGCTCAGGCGTGTCCGAGCCACGCGCGTTGACTCCCACAGTCTCGGACGCGACGTCGTCGTCTCCCACCACGAGCACATAGGGGATCTTCTCGAGCTTGGCTCTACGGATCCTTCCGCCTAGGGGCTCTGTCGCAACTTCCAAGTCGGCGCGAAACCCCGCCTCACGGAGACGGTCTACCAACTTCTGGCCGTAAGCGTCGTGGTCCGCCCGAACCGGTAGAACACGAGCCTGCACCGGAGAGAGCCAGAGCGGAACAGCGCCCGCGTAGTGCTCGAGGAGGATGGCGAAGAAGCGTTCCACCGAACCGAAGAGGGCACGATGGATCATGACCGGGCGGTGCCGCTCGTTGTCTTTGCCAACAAACGACAGGTCGAACCGCTGCGGGAGCTGGAAGTCGACCTGAAGGGTCGACACCTGCCAGCGGCGGCCGATGGCATCCCTGAGGTGCACGTCCACCTTCGGCGCGTAATAAGCGCCCTCGCCTTCGGCGACGTCGTATGAGATGCCGGAGGCGTCCAGGGCCACTTGGAGCGCCTCGGTCGCTCGGTCCCATTCCTCCGGCTCACCGACCAACTTGTCGGGCCTGGTCGACAGCTCGGCCTCGAAGTCGGACAGCCCGAAAGCGCGGAGCATTCGCAGGACGAACGACAACAGGTTGGTCAGCTCTGCGCCCAGTTGGTCCGCGCGACAGAAGATATGCGAGTCGTCCATCGTCATGCCCCGTACTCGGGCCAGACCGTGCAGGACCCCGGATCTCTCGAAGCGGTAGACGGTGCCGAGCTCGAACAATCTCAGAGGCAGCTCCCTGTAGGACCGCGAGCGGCTCTTGTAGACAAGGATGTGCATCGGACAGTTCATCGGCTTGAGGTAGTAGTCCGCACCCTCCACCTCCATGGGGGGGTACATCGCGTGCGAGTACCACTGGAGGTGACCGGACGTCTCGAAGAGGGCGGCTTTCGCAACATGTGGCGTCCAGACGAGCTGGTAGCCCGCTGACAGATGCTCCCTTCGTGAGTAGTCCTCCATCAGTTGACGCACCAATGCACCCTTCGGGTGGAACACCGGGAGCCCGCTTCCGATCTCCGGAGGGAAGTGGAACAGATCCAGCTCCGCTCCCAGCCTGCGGTGGTCTCTCTTCTCGGCCGCCTCCAGGTGCATGAGATGCTCAGAGAGCGCCGCTTCCGACTCCCAGGCGGTCCCATAGATCCTCTGCAGCTGCGGTCGGTGCTCGTCGCCCCGCCAGTACGCCCCGGCAACCCGCATCAGCTTGAAGAACCCGAGGCGCTCGGTGGACAGCACGTGCGGTCCCCTGCAGAGGTCGACGAACCGATCACTGTTCCTGTAAGTGCTAATCACCTCGGAGCGGGACACCTCGGTTGCCAGGTCTTCGGCTGCGTGGTGCCCGGGGACCTCGGACTGCGCCGCCTCGATGATCTCCCGCTTGTAGGGCTGTCCCTCGAAAAGCTCGAGCGCCTCTTCCCGGGAGCGTTCCTCCCGGACGAAGGGCTGACCTAGGTCGATGATATGGCGCATCCCGGCTTCGATCCGCTCGAGATCCTCATCGGTGAAGCGAGCACCATCCGGCAGCTCGAAGTCGTAATAGAAGCCATCTTCGATCGGTGGTCCGATTGCGAACCTCGCGCCCGGCCACAGGTCCAGGACAGCCTGGGCGAGCACGTGGGAGGTCGAGTGGCGGATGACCTCTCGTCCGATGTCCGAGTCTCCCGTTACGATCGACACGTTCGCCCCGTCGACAAGGGGCTTGGACAGGTCGACGGTCGTCCCGCCGACGACTGCCACCACAGCGTCACGGGCCATCCGCTTGCCGACCACGCCGGCCAGGTCGTAGCCAGTGGCCCCTTTGGCAAGCCTTTGCGCTGAGCCGTCGGGGAGGGTCACCGTGATCTCGTCCGCCATCCGAGGGAGGATAGCGGCGCCACGCTGGCGCGCCCGGCGACTTACCAGACGCCCAACAACCGCGCCGCTCGAGACACGCCGTGACCCGCCTGTGCAGCGACGTCGATCGCCGCCAGGGCGGAGGGTGTGTCGAGGTCATCGTCGAGACAGGCTCGGACGTCGTCCAACCCTCCTGAGCCCTCTCCGGCCTCACGCCAGGCGGCCACGCGCTCCTCCGCTCGACGCAACAGCGACTCCTCCCAGTCCCACGAGCTCCTGTAGTGATTGGCCAGGATCGCCAGGCGGACAGCTCGAGAGTCCCACTCCTTCAGGAGATCGCTCACGAATACCAGGTTTCCGAGCGACTTGGACATCTTCACGCCGTTCAGACGAACGAGTCCCACATGCATCCAGTGCCGCACGAACTTCTCCCCGGTCGCTGACTCTGACTGTGCGGTCTCGCACTCGTGGTGCGGAAAGATCAGGTCCATGCCGCCGCCATGAAGATCGATCGTCGTGTTCAGCTCCCGCATGGCCAGCGCGGAGCACTCTACGTGCCAGCCCGGTCTGCCAGGCCCCCACAAGGACTCCCACTCGGGCTCCCCAGGGCCCGAAGGCTGCCACAGGACGAAATCGAGCGGATCGCGTTTGTTGGGATCGTCTGGGTTTCCACCGTTCTCGGCGGCGAGCTTCAGCATCTCCACCCTGTCCAGATGGCTCACTTGCCCGAAACGCGGGAACGACCTGACGCTGAAGTAGACGGCCTCCCCTGATCTGTACGCGTTACCCGAGTCCAGGACCATGCCAATGAAGCCCAGGATGTCCGGGATCGCCGAAGTGGCTCTGGGCTCGCTGAACGCGGGCAGGAGGCCGAGCGTGCGCATGTCGTTGTCGAACCGCTTCATCTCCTCCGCCGCCAGATCTAGGAAGTGAACGCCCAGCTCCCGTGCCTTGCGCAGGATGTCATCGTCCACGTCTGTGATGTTGCGCACGCACCGGGTCTGATGTCCCAGGTCACGCAGGCGCCGCTGCAGCACGTCGTAGTGCAGGTAAACCGCCGCGTGCCCGATGTGGGCGGCGTCGTAGGGCGTGATCCCGCACGTGTACATCGTGACCAGGGGCCCGGGACGGAACGGAACAACCGTCTGCGAGGCGGTGTCGTAGAGCCTCACGGCACAACCCCGGTTCGCGTCACCAGTCGATTTCCCGATCGATTCCCGTCAGCCGTATGGCCGAGTGTGCCTTGTAGCGGATGTTCAGGTTCACTAGCACGGCGGTGAAAGCCTCAACGGCCGCAGCGGAGGACAAGCTGCCCGCGTCCAATGGACGCAAGCCTGGCACGCGGTCTATGAGCCGGGCCGCCTCCTGTTTCGCATCCCGATGGTCGGAGCAGACCAGGACGTCCGAGTCGATCGGCCGGTCCAGCTCACCCAAACGCCCCGCAGGCAGGTGGTGTAGGCCCGCCACGACACGTGATTCCGGCGCGGCGGACTGAAGTCCGGCTGCGAGCGATCCGCGGGCCGGTACGAGTGGTTGGAACTCTCTGCCCGACCTGACGAGAGCGTTGGCCATGGAGACGACGAGCTTTCCGCTCAGCAGGTGAGCCACCGACTCGGTCGTGGCGACCGCGGCGTCCCAAGCTGTTCCCACTATGACCACCTCGGCCGATGCCGCTCTCTGATTGTCCTCTCCTGCGATGTGCAGGTCCCAACCGGGCCATCGGTGCACCAGTTCGTCGCGGGTCTCGACGGCACGCTCCTTTGAGCGGGACCCGATGGTCACCCGCACGCCCGCCGACGCGAGGCGGGCCGCCAGACCCCGTCCCGCCGGACCGGTGCCACCAAGTATCCCCACGTGCACGGCGCATACCCTTGCACCATCCGACCCCCGGCGGCGCCCTTGTGTTGGACTAGGGCGCCGTGAACGGGACCGATCGCACCCGGTCGGCTTCACGGAGAATCAGTCGATCCAGCCCCGCCATCCCCGTGTTCGTGCTGACAGGCTGCTTTGGCGTCGGAGCCGCCGTCTTGTACCTGACCACGGTGAACGGCCTAGTAAGGTCTGCCGCCCCACACCATGCCCCGTGGCCGCTGATCGCCGCCGGCTTCGCCCTGGCTCAGATCGTCCGTTTGCCTGGCGGCACTCGCGGCCTGCGAAACGGCCTGTCGTTCAGCGGCGTCGTGGTCGTTCTCTCCCTCGTATTCTCCACGCCCGTAGAGACCGTCGGCTCGGCTCTCCTGGGCAGCGCAGCCGGTGCGTTCGCCGTTCGATTGCTTCCCGGGCCCGACCGATCCACACACCCCGTTCAGATCATCGTTGTCGTCTTTGCAGCATGCGCGGCGGTTCCCGCCTACTACGCCGTTCTCGCAAATGCGGATCCCCTCTCCGGGAGGGGTTTCGTCGCCGTGCTGCTGGCGGCGTCCGTCTACGAGGCCGTCAGCTGGTTTGAAACTGCCGCACTGGGGCGCTACGCCCACGTGAAGGTCACAGATCGAGACCGACTGACGGACTTGGGCGCAGCCCACGCTCTCGCGTGGGGCGCCGATTCAACTCTTGGACTGTTGGGCGTCTACGCGGCTCTGGTCCGAACCCTGGTCGGTCCTCTTTTTGTGCGGGCCGATCGGGTTGGTCTACGTGTCGGCGCTGGAGAACTCGTCACTCAGAGAGCGCAACAGCGGCCTGTCCGCCGTGCATCGCTTCACCCGCGTCGTGGGCGACCTCGCTGCCGACCAACCGGTTGCCGCGATCGTCCTCGAACAAGCGCGCATCTTGCTGAATGCCGAAAGCGCGGAGCTGGCGACGATCAACGCCCGGGGCAGGCTGAGACGAACAACGGCGGGTGCTGAGAACGAGCTGGTAACCACGAATGTCCCGTTCGACCCCAACGGCCTGGAGGCCGCCGTGGCCCGGTCGGGCACCGGCATAGTGCTGCCTCGCGCGCCTGACGTGGCCGTGCTCCGACACATGCTCGCCGATCGCAAGGTTAGGGACGCAGTCGCAGCCCCTCTCAAGAACAATGATGGGTTCCTAGGAATCCTCGTCGTAGCAGACCGCCCGCCGGCTTCGACCACGTTCGACTCCGAGGACCTAGAGCTCCTCGAGAGTCTGGCCAACCACGCGGCCATCGCCTTGCAGAACGACTGGTTGGTGGCCCAGCTACGGCAAGAGGCGGCGGAGCGGGCTCATCATGCTGCGCATGACTCCCTGACCGGCCTGCCCAACAGAGCGTCGTTCGTCGCGTGGCTGGACCACGCGGTGTCGACCGGCGACCATGCTGCGGTTCTCCTCATCGATCTGGACAGGTTCAAGGAGGTCAATGACACCCTCGGCCATCAGAACGGGGACCTGATACTCCAGGAGGCTACGGGCCGCATCACCCGTGCCCTGGGTGAGACTGGCTCCCGTGCGGTCGCTCGTCTAGGCGGCGACGAGTTCGCCGTTCTGTTGAGTGGCGTTTCCGGCCCCGAGCAGGTGCTGGCCGTGGCCGATTCTGTAAAGAACGCTCTTCTGGCACCGTATGCCCTCGAGAACCTCACCTTCGAGATGGGCGCGAGCATCGGCGCGGCTGTGCATCCGGCGGACGGTGGCGACTCGACGATCCTCCTCCAGCGAGCCGAGGTGGCGATGTATGCCGCCAAGGCCAGCCACGGCGAGGTGCGCTTCTATGCACCTGAGCACGACCATTACACGCCGAGGCGCCTCGCACTCGTGGGAGAGCTTCGACACGCCATCGATAACGGGGACCTCACCCTCCACTACCAGCCGATCGCGTCTCTCAGAACTGGCGGAGTCGTCGGAGCGGAAGCGTTGATTCGGTGGCCTCATCCCCACCGAGGCTTCCTTCCGCCTGACGAGTTCATCCCGATCGCCGAACGTACGGACCTCATACGGCCGCTCACAGATCTCGTTTTGAGATCGGCTCTCGAACAGGCGGCGTCTTGGCGACGAAGCGGGCTGGAACTCACCGTGTCGGTGAACCTGTCAGTGAGGAACCTTCTCGATCCCGAGCTAGTGGAAAAGGTCGAATCCGCCTTGAGGGCTTCCGGGCTCGTGCCCGGTGCCTTGACCCTCGAGATCACCGAGAGCGGGATAATGGCCGACCTGGATCACACCCTTGGGTGCCTCCGTCAGCTGAGCGGCATGGGCATCTGCCTCGCCGTAGACGACTTCGGCACCGGTCATTCCTCGCTCAGCTACCTCCAACAGCTGCCCGTGGACGAGGTGAAGATAGACAAGTCGTTCATCGTGCACATGGACAGGCAGGCCAGCGACGCGGTCATCGTCCGCTCGACCGTCGGGCTTGCCCACAATCTCGGTCTGCGAGTGCTCGCCGAGGGAGTCGAAGACGACAGCACGTGGGAGAGCCTGCGCGCCGTCGGCTGCGACCTGGCACAAGGGTACGCGTTGAGCAAACCCCTGCCGCCCCACGACCTGGAGCTGTGGCTCGGCGAGATGGGCGAAGCACGACCTGCGCCGTCACGTCCACCTGCTCATCTGCAAAGGTTCGGTTGACCAAGCTGGAGCGGTGCGCTTGACGAAGGAGGGTCCGTGGGCATCCTTGAGGCTAAGAGGATTCTCGTCACCGGCGTTTTGACCGACGACTCGCTGGCTTTCGGGGTGGCACGGCTGGCACAGGAGGAAGGTGCCGAGGTCGCTCTGACCGGCGCCGGCAGGGGGCTGTCGCTCACCCGGCGCACCGCTCGCAAGCTGGAGCGGGAGGCGCCCGTGTTGGAGCTGGATGTCACCGAACCCGCGGATCTGAGCAACGTCGCCGATCAGCTCGCTCGACGATGGCAGCGTCTGGACGGGGTCCTTCATGCAGTTGGGTTCGCACCCCCCGAATGCCTCGGCGGTGACATCACCCGAGCAAGTTGGACGGACGTGTCGGTGGCCCTCGAGGTCTCCGCCTATTCACTGAAGGCCCTGGCCCAAGCGCTCCGGCCCCTGTTGGCGAGCGCCAGACGCTCGTCGGTCGTTGGCCTGGACTTCGACGCCTCGGTGGCTTGGCCCGGCTACGACTGGATGGGGGTCGCGAAGGGGGCCATGGAGTCGCTCAACCGTTACCTTGCTCGTGACCTGGCACCCTCGGGCATCCGCGTCAACCTGGTAGCTGCGGGGCCGATACGGACGACGGCCGCGAAGTCGATCCCAGGTTTCGCTCGCTTCGAAGAGGTGTGGGACACGCGGGCACCGCTCGGCTGGGATGTTACCGACCCTACGTCGGTGTCCAAGGCATGCGTCGCCTTGTTGTCCGATTGGTTCCCTATGACCACAGGCGAGATCGTTCATGTGGACGGGGGCTTCCACGCTGTGGGCGCGTGACCCTGGTCAGGCGCCGGGTGCACTGATATCTTGCGAGAAATGCTGGGGCGGCCGAGAGAGGGCAAGGCACTGTCCTTGCTCGTGTACGCACTTCCCGCGTTGGCGGTAGCCGTCGGGGGTTGCTCGGCTCCGACCACCCGGGCGACGGTAGGAGCCACATTGCCCAGGTCTTCGCCGTTGGCCGAGACTCCCGCCACCTCGCCCGCTCAGGGCTATTCGGTTCCTGCCACGATCACGTCCGCTTACGTGCAGGGCGTACTTGATCGCTTGGAGGGTGTGACCGCCCAGGCGACGGCGCTGATCGTCTCGACCGATGACCTGCCGCCTCAGGCCATCGCCACCCTTCGGGCGGTCAACTCCTCGGCCTTCTACGGCCAGCAGCTCGCCATCTGGGTTCAGACCTTGAGCAGCGGGACGGGCAACTTCCTACCGAGCCCCGGCCCGGTGACGGACCGTCTGTCGAGGCTCATCTCAGCCAGCCGCACGTGCATCTTCGTCATGGTTACGAGGGACTACAGCGCCTCGGAGAAGGGGTCGCCCTCTCCGTCAACCGCCTATGTGGTGCTCCGCTCCAGCGTGCCGGCTGACGATCCCGGCCACCTGAACCCCACACCATGGGTGTTCGACTTCATCGGCTACGACAACACCGGAGCACCGGTAGCCGACTCCTGCACGAGCGGCCCGTGACCCGGCCGACGGCGGCTGGATCGGCAATGGCGCTGCTCGCGGTGTTGGCAGCCTGGTTGGCCGTCCCCACCGCGCGCGCCGACACGATCTCCCTCGAGGGAAGCGGAGGCGCCATTTCCTTCGACGGACGTGGCGGCCATCCCGCCGACCATTCACCTGGTCCGCAAGGAACGCAGGGAAACGGAAATGGGCCGCCGGGCACATCCGTCCCGAACCCGCTCACCGCGTACCTCCCCACCTTGATGGCAACGGCGGCCGGAGGTTCCTGCATCACCGTGTTGACTCAGTCCTTCCCTACCGCCGCTGGGGCCGCGAGTATCAACCGGAACTACTCGACAGGGTGGTCCATCCTCCTGCGTCACTACATTCCCTGCCCGGGTGTAGCAGTCCCTGTGCCCCCTTCTGCGGTGGCAGCCTCTTGGTGGCAGGTTCACGGTGTGGACTTGCTGAGCAGGCCGCGACCGAGCATCGCCCCGGGATATGCCCTCTCCGGAAAGCTGGCATACCTGGAGACCGGCGCGCAGATCGACCAAGACTTCTCAAACCAGACCCCTCTGGGAACCCTGGCGATCGCTGCTACCGGGCGCTTGTACGTGGACTGGGGGGACGGTACGGGCTGGCAAGGTCCCTACTCCACCGCCGGCGGCCCGTGGCCTCTTGGCACCATCACCCACACGTGGGATTCACCAGGCCCGTACACGGTCACGGTTCAAGAACGTTGGTCGGCGACCTGGGCACTGGGTGGATCGACCGGAAGCCTCAGCAGCCTCGCCACCGTAGGCGCGATCCCGGCGTTCGAGGTGCGCGAGCTGGAGTCCGTGCGCAACCGATAGTGCGCGCTCAGCGTGCTCGGCCGCGGCTCGTTGTTTCCGTCGACGGCACCCCTCGCTCCATTTGAGGTGTGCAAACCCGGCACATATGAGTCGCTGTCAGCGTTTGTCGAAATCACGTGCAGTGAAACTGCACTCGTATGCGCCGAATACTGTCAAGCCGCTCGGCATACAACCTGCCTCCTAGCCATCTCCCAGGCGCCACAAGTAGTGACCTCTCGCTGAAGGAGATGCCCGTCACAATGAGTGGTGCCCCTCGACCCCCATGCCTCCCTGCACCGCTCAGATCCATTCGGAGAGACCCTCCCACCCCTTCGGGGGTGGGGCCAGCCTCCAGAACTGCTCCGGAACCTTGCCTTCGATCCGCGCCGTCAGCGCGTGGTCCCGCTCCAGCGGCGCGATCTGGCTCTTGTAGCACCAGATCGCCTGCTTCTTGCGCTCGAGGTCGGGATCGTGGGGGATGATCGCCGGCGTGGCCCACCGACCGGACCTCAGGAGCCTGGCCACCCGCCACGACAGGAGCCCGGGTATGTGCTTGTAGCCGTGGTCCTCGTAGCAAAACCACGCAAACTCGGGATGTCGCTCCCGCACCACCAGGGCTGAATCGTGCGTCACCACGTGGTCGGGATTTGCCAGTCCCATCGGTAGGAAGACCGCGGTGGGCCTCGCCCCCACAATCGTCTTCTCGAGTTGGGGAGCCACCTCTTCCGGGGTCGGTCTCTCCGGGGGCTCGAGGTACTGGTGGTCCGGAAACTCCATCCACACAGGCGTGGCCCCGAGGACCTCCATGGCAGCCCGGTCCTCTTGACGGCGCGCCTCGACGACATCGTCGCCTGCTACGAAGCCTCCCTCTGCGTCCCACTGGGTCGGCTCGGGCGGGTATGCAGGAGGCCAGCCGCCGAAGACGGTGATCACGGTGCACGCGTCATAGCTGCTCAACAGGTAGCCGGCTCCCATGGCGGCGTCGTCGAAGTGGGGGGAGAGGACCGTGATCCTTTCGAGCTCGCTTGGCTCGACCAGTCCCCAGGTCGGCTCTTCGTATTCCACCGGCTCCTACCCTTGCCTATGGGGCGAACCATGGCCTTCACGACCGAGTCCGTGGGCGTCCCGCGATCGGGGGCACCGCCTAAGCTGTGCCATCCTTCTTCCGGAGGTGTCCGTGGCCCCTACTGCAGAGCAGGTTCGATCTCTGATCGACTCATACAAAGCAGCGTTCGACAACAAGGACCGCGACACCTTCTTGGCGTGCTTCAGAGAGGACGCTGTCCAGATCGATCCGGTAACCACAAGCCCGAATGTAGGCAAGGCGGCGATCGCAGCGTTCTGGGATGGGGTCTCGTCGCTTGCAGATAGCTTCAATTTCGACCTGCAGCGGGTCAATGTGTGCGGCAACCACGCTGCGATGGTCTTCACGATCACCACCCGTTCTGCGGATGGCGCCGCTGCGGCGATAGACATCGTCGACACACTGGAGATCGACGACCACGGCCTTATCACTAGCCTGAAGGCCTACTGGGACCCGGCGGAGATGCGGCCGTTGCCAACGTCCACGTGACCGCCTCTGCAAGCGAGCCACCCGAGAGCTGATCCAAGGTCAGGTACCTCGCGCCCATTGCATCCGCCAGAGGTTCAGTGAGCCCCAGGCGAGCAGTCCCCTCCTCCGCATCGACGACCGCGGCACTGAGCGCGCGGGTGCGGACCGACCTCGCCGCCTCCATTGCGGCTTCGACCGGATCCAAGCCCGGCGGGGCCGCAGTCGCTCGCCCGTCGGAGACCACTACCAACAAGGGTGCGTGGTTTCCCGCCCTGGAGCTTTCCGCGACCAATAATGCCTCCTTGATCCCCGCAGCCAACGGCGTTCGGCCCCCCGTACGAAGAGCAGCCAAGCGGGCACGAGCCACCTCGACGCTGCTGGTCGGACGCAACACGACCTCCGCCCGCTCATCTCGAAAGGTCACGAGGGCTACCCGGTCCCGTCTCTGGTAGGCGTCGATCAGCAAGCTGATTACGGCGCCCTTGACGGCTTCCATCCTCTTGTGAGCGCCCATGGATCCTGAGGCATCGACGGCGAAGACGATGAGGTTGGCCACCCTCTGGTGCCGCACTGCCTCCCGCACGTCTTCGGTCTCGACCAAGGCTTCACCGCTTCCATGGGCTCTCTCAGAGACAGCTCCGTCAGAGACAGGGCCCCGGGCTGCTAAAGGCGGTTCCGGCGCGGTCGCTCGCCGCGCCGCGGCCGCCCGGGCAGTCGCCGCGAGGGCCACCGATAAAGGCGGCCCATCGGGAGCCCGGTCGCCCACCAACCGGCCGCGCGACCCCTCGGCGTTGCTGCGCCGGCCGACGGCGCCATTGGCAAATGGTCCAGCCTTTGTGCTCGGACGAAGGGGGATCACGGGCGTCGGCTCGTTCGGTGGAACCAGGCTGTCGCCCGGCGGGTGAACGGGGGTCTGCGTGGCGTCGGGAGTCTGCGCGGCCTTAGGGGTCTGCACGGCGTCGGGAGTCTGCGCGGCCTTAGGGGTCTGCGCGGCGTCAGGGGTCTGCGCGGCCTTAGGGGTCTGCACGGCGTCGGGTGAAGCCGCGGAACAGGTCTGACCCGACCCAGCTCCGTTCGAGGTCGACCCGGACGCCGAAGCGAGAGCCTGTTCGATCACTTGGGGGTCGATGCCGTGCTCATCGAGAGGAGAACGGCGGCGGCGGTGCGCCAACGCCAGAGGCGCTACTCGCCGAACCTGGTCCAAACCGACCTCCGTCTCCTCCCAGCCTGCCAGCGCGGCCGCGGCCCTGCAGATGACGAGATCGGCCCGTAGGCCTTCGGCACCGACCTCAGCGCACAGGCGCGAGACGGTCCGCACAAGCACCGGATCCAGCTCCGCGACCGGCGTGGTGACGGTGGTTGAGAGCGTCGATCGCAAGGACTCCTCTTCCTCCGACCACCTTTCGAGGAAACCACCTGGATCGGATTCGAAGCCGAGCCTTCGCTCGACTGCCATCGCTCGTTCCTCGGGGTCCGAGCTTGCGAGCACGTCAACTGCAAGGCCGAACCTGTCCAGCAGCTGAGGTCGCAACTCCCCCTCTTCGGGGTTCATCGACCCGACCAACACGAAGCGACTCGGATGGCTCTCGGAGATGCCCTCCCGCTCCATCCGGTTCACGCCACTCGCCGCCACGTCGAGAAGCACGTCTACCAGGTGATCCGGAAGCAAGTTCACCTCGTCCACGTAGAGAACCCCTTGATGAGCCTCGTGCAGCAGGCCAGGCTGAAACCGCTTCTCCCCCCGCGTCAGGGCCGCCCTCAGGTCGATGGTGCCGACCAGCCGGTCCTCGGTGGCACCTAGCGGCAGCTCGACGAAGGGGGCCTGCCCGGGCAGCAGAGCTGCGAGCCCGCGTGCCGCTGTTGTCTTTCCGCTACCTTTCTGACCCCGCAGGAGAACCCCCCCAATTCCGGGATCCAGGGCGTTCAACAACAGCGCGAGCTTCAGGTCTGCCTGACCGACGACCGCTGTCAAAGGGAAGGTGTCGTTTGGGTCCTTGCCGGTCACCGCGCCTCCTCCCAACCCTCCGCTTCGAGGAGTGCCGACCGCAACACCCGCACCGCCCCGTCAGAGGCATCCCACAAGCCGCGTTCGCGAGCTTCGAGCAATCGCTCGGCGATCGAGCGCAACGCCCAGGGATTGGACTGCTCGAAGAACTTGCGTACGTCCGCGTCGGCAACGTAAGTCTCCGTGACCTTCTCATACATCCAGTCCTCGGCCACGTGAGCCGTCGCGTCGTAGCCAAAGAGGTAGTCGACGGTCGCGGCCATCTCGAAGGCGCCCTTGTAACCGTGCCGGCGCATGGCTGTGATCCACTTCGGGTTCACGACCCTGGTGCGCACAACACGTGCGGCTTCTTCGGCCAGGGATCTCACGCGTGGCCTCGCGGGATCCGACGAGTCTCCGAACCAGGCCTTCGCGCTGCTGTCCGGACGGAGGCTACGCATGGTCGCGACCATCCCCCCGTGGTCCTGCAGGTAGTCGTCCGAGTCGAATATGTCGTGTTCCCGGTTGTCTTGGTTCTTCACGGCCACGTCGATCGAGGCGAACCGTCGACGCATGGCGTCTGGATCCGCGACGCCCATGGCGCCCCGGCCATACGACCAGGCCCCCCACGCCAGGTACACCGCGGCCAGGTCGCCGCCTGACTCCCACTCTCCCGACTCCAAGACGGTGAGGATTCCAGACCCGTAGGCACCAGGCTTGGGCCCGAAGACCCGCGGATCCTGCCCACCGTGCGCCCGCACGAAGTTCATTGCAGTGGGTTCGTCGAGGCTGCTCACCTGCCCGACCGCGTCGTCAAGCAGGTCGATCACGTGCGGGAACGCGTCGCGGAAGAAGCCCGAGACCCGGATCGTGACGTCCACCCGCGGCCTCCCCAGCTCCCGAAGAGGAACCACCTCGACACCTTCGACCCTGCCGCTCTCCTCCCTCCAGCGAGGGCGGACCCCCATCAATGCCAGCGCCAGGGCCACGTCGTCCCCCGCGGTCCGCATTGCAGAGGTGCCCCATACCACCAGCCCGACGGACTCCGGATACCGGCCCTCCTCACTCAGGTGACGATCCAGTAGGGCGTTCGCAAGCCCGCTCCCCACCTCCCACGCCGGTTGCGACGGCACCGCACGCGGGTCCAGCGAGAAGAAGTTGCGGCCGGTGGGGAGCACGTGTGCCATGCCTCTTGTTGGAGCCCCGCTCGGGCCGGCGGGCACGTAACGGCCGCTCAGCGAGGCCAGCACCGCGGACAACTCCTGCGTCGTGCTTCGCAGCGCGGGTATCAACCTCTTACAGACCCATGCAAGGGTGGGGTCGCCGTGGCTAGGGATGGGATCGCCGTCGGTTTCGGAGTCCAGCCGCCAACCCCGCTCTTGCAGCCGGCTCAACCGGCGGCGGCACTCCGCCTCCACCCGGTCGGTCCCTTCGCGCCTTCCGGCGGACAGGTCCACGCCCAGGTCGGATGCGACCGTCTCCCTAAGGGACGGCACCCCCTGTCCAGGGACACGCGTCATGGCGAGAACCAGATCGAGCTGGGCCTCCCCTCGAGGTGGTTGCCCGAGGACGTGCAGGCCTCCCCGGATCTGTGCGTCCTTCAGCTCGCAGAGGTAGCCGTCGACCTCCAGGAGCAGGGCGTCGAAGGCGTCGTCCTGGAAGTCCTCTCCGGTGGCGTCGTCGGCCATACCCAAGTCGCGATGTATCTCGGCCTCGATCATCAGTTCCCAGATCTGGCGCCGGATACCGGGGAGCTTCGAGGGGTCGAGCGAAGCGAGGTGAGCGTGAGAATCGAGCAGCGTCTCGAGCCGCGCTAGGTCGTCGTACGTATCAGCCCTCGTCATGGGAGGTATCAGATGGTCCACGATCACCGCGTGCGACCTTCGCTTGGCCTGTGTTCCCTCACCGGGGTCATTGACTACGAAGGGATAGATCAATGGCAGATCTCCCAGCACGGCATCGGGCGCGCAGGACGCTGACAGTCCGACGCCCTTGCCCGGGAGCCATTCCAGCGTGCCGTGCTTTCCCAGGTGCACGACGGCGTCCGCACCCCACGATTGGTCAAGCCACCTGTAGAAGGCGAGGTATTGATGGGTCGGCGCTAGGTCGGGCGAGTGGTACACGGCAACGGGGTTCTCCCCGAAGCCACGAGGGGGTTGAACGGCCACGAGCACCCCGCCCAAGTCCAACCCGCTGAACACAAAGTCGGCTTCACCTTCCTTGTCGGACCCGGCTGTTTGGACGACGCCCGGGGGCGGCCCCCAGCTGGAGGTCATCTCCTGACGCAGTGCGAGGGGCAGTGCGTCGAACCAGCTCCGGTACTCCCCAGCGGAGCAACGACCCGCCAGCACCTGTTGTCCCGCACAGGCCGAGGCTGGCTCGTCGTACTGCAGGGCGTCGGCCAGCTCGCTCATGAGCTCGTCCCCGTCCTCGGGAACCCGATCGACACGGTATCCGCCAGCGCGCAGCTCCCGCAGCAACAGGATTGCCGACGCCGGAGTGTCCAGACCTACGGCGTTGCCGATCCGGCTGCGCTTGGTCGGGTACGAGGACAACACGATTGCCACGCGCCGCTCCTCGACTGGGGTGCGGTGCAGCCTGGCGAGCCGGGTGGCCAGCCCGGCCACACGCTCGACCCTGTCGGGCACGGTGCGGTACGCCGACACTGGCGAGCCAAGCTCCTCACCGTCGTCAACGACCTCCTTGAACGAGAAAGGAACGCTCACGATCCGGCCGTCGAGCTCGGGAATGGCCACCGCCATGGCCACGTCCGTCGGTGACAGCCCCATGCTGCTGTCGCCCCAAGCGACATGCGAAGCCGTAGCCGTCACGGCTTGAACTATCGGGACATCGAGCGACGCCAATGCGGGAGACGCCCAACCGTCGCCCCCCTCCTCGGGCGAACCCGAGGCGAGTACCGTGGTGACGAGGGTGTTCACGCGCTTGTCGGCCAGCAGCTCGATCGCCGGGACATGGCCGCTCTCGTCCGGACGCAGCGAGTAGCAATAGACGGGAAGCGCGTTCGCACCGTGGGCCTCAATGGCTTGGCAGAGGTCGGAGACGAACTGCGTGTTGCCGGAGATCAGGTGTGCCCGGTAGAAGACCACTCCAACCGTCGGCCGTGAGGGATCGGTCTCCGGCGTCCCAAACACACCTGAAGAAGAAATCCCCTCGGGCGGCTCGTAAGAGCAGTCGTACATGCCGACCGAGGAGGCGACGAAGCGCACCAGGTTCGCGAAGTTGGCCAGGCCACCTTGTCTCAGATATTCGAACGCCTGTGACACGACGCGGGCATCGGCGGTGGATGCGGCAGCCAGCTCGAGGTCGTGAGCCATCTCACCGCCGAACGCAAGGAGGGGTATCCCCCGCTCCATGCACCGCTCTCTCGTGCGGTCGAAGGCCCGTTCCCATGCTCTGCGGCCTCCCAGGAGCCTCACCACCACCGCGCCGACCTGGTCCAAGGACGGCGCATCGCCCAGCTTCGATGGGTTGGCCGCGCGGATCTCCGGGAACCCGTGAGGAAGACCCTCGGCAATGCTCCTGAGCGCCAGGATCTCGGTGTCGGCGTTGGTCAGAAAGAGGATCATCCCGCCGGTCCCCCGTGCTCAGGCCTCGCGGCGAGAGCCGCCGCCGTGTCTGTCGCGCGTGCGCCGAGCGAGATGATCTCTTCCAGGGCGTCCAAGTCGACATGGCCCTCGACCAGATCCGCGAGACGGTCTATCTGGGTCTGGCGCGACGAGCCGAAGCTCACTCCCGAGCCCCCGAAGCGCTTCCCCCGGCGTTCGGCTACGTGTGATAGCCACGCGCTGCGGAACCCGTCCGACTCGAAGATACCGTGCAGGTTCGTTCCCACCACCGCACCCCGTTGGTCGACGGCTCCTTCGCTCTCGGTCCCGTAGACGTCGTCGAGGGTCAGCCACTGTCGGCTGGAACCTCCCACCCTCGGCCTCCCGTGGCGGATCTCGTAGCCGCTCACCCTCTGGCCCATGGCGAAGCCCCTACGCTGGCGGGTCAGCTTCCCGGGCTCGAAGGTCGTCTCCACGTCGAGCCATCCAAGGCCGGTCACCTCACCACGACGCGACTCGACATCGTCCTTGATACGGACACCGAGCATCTGGTAGCCGGCGCAGACCCCTAGGACCGTCGTCCCGCGGCTGACGCACCCCGCAAGCGCCCGGTCAAGGCCCCCGGCCCTCAACCACTCGAGGTCCGAGACGGTCGCCTTCGAACCGGGGATGATCACGAGATCCGGGTCGCCCAACCCTGCCGGGCTGGACACGAGCCGCACTCCCAGACCAGGTTCGGCGAAAAGTGGGTCGAGGTCGGTGAAGTTGGCGATGCGAGGCAGCCGCACTGCCACCACGTCGAGCACCGCAGGGGCGGCGTGCGGCGGACCCGTGTCGCCGGGCAGGGACAAAGAGTCCTCGGCATCGATGCCCACGTCGTGGATCCAGGGAAGCACCCCGATGGTCGGAACGCCGCACAGCCGCTCGATCTCGGACGGCCCGTCTCCCAGCAGCCCCGGGTCACCGCGGAGCTTGTTGATGACGAACCCTTTGATCAGCCGGCGATGGTCGGGGGGTTGCAGCACCGCCGTGCCGTAGAGCGACGCAAAAACGCCGCCCCGGTCGATGTCTCCGACGATGAGCGCCGGAAGCCCGGCCCTCGAGGCGAGCCTCAAGTTCACCAGGTCGTGGGAGGAGAGGTTGATCTCGGCAGCGCTGCCCGCCCCCTCGCAAATGACCACGTCGAAGCGGGCTCGTAGTCCTTCGAGTGCTTGGAGCACCACACCGAAGAGAACCGACTTCTCGTCCTGGTAGCGGCTCGCATTCATGTGGGCAAGAGGCCTCCCCATCACGACCACCTGGCTGGTGCGCTCCCCGGTGGGCTTGAGAAGGATGGGGTTCATCGCCACTTCGGCTTCGACACTCGCGGCCATCGCCTGCACGCCCTGGGCACGCCCGATCTCGTGACCGGAGCGCGTGACGTAAGAGTTGAGGGACATATTTTGCGACTTGAAGGGCGCGACACGTGCTCCCCTGCGAGCAAGTACACGGCACAGCCCTGTTACGAAGTGGCTCTTTCCGGCATCGCTGTTGGTGCCACAGACCATGAGCCCGCCCTTCACGGAGTCACCCGGACCGCGCGGTCCCTCACACGGGCGAGAGCGCGCTCGAACCTCTCCAGGCCGTCGGGCCCTGGAACGGCGATCCGAACGCAATCCGGCAAGCCGAAGCTTGCGCAATCCCGCACGAAGACACCCTCGGATGCCAGCTGCGCGCGCAGGTCCCCCGCAGCGTCGACCAGGACGAAGTTGGCCTGCGACGGCCTCGCCGACAGCCCGTGCAGCTTCAACACCTCCGCCAGGTCCGCACGCAGCCCGGAGATGCGAGCGGCCCAAGCTTCCAGATCGGCCATGAACAGGAGTTCAGGCAGCGAATCGACCGCCGGGCCGTTGACTGACCACCGGGGTTGGCGGGAGCTCAACCTTCGGGCCAGGTCCTCGTCGGGCGCGATCACGTAGCCCAGGCGTAGTCCCGGGCACGCCAGAAGCTTTGTGAGAGAGCCAACCACGGTGGAGCCCGGGTCCCCGCGCGTCCACCGACCCGTCGCCAGCTGGTAGAAGGCCTCGTCCCAGACATCGGCGCGCTCGAGCGGGGCGGCGAGCAGTCCGGTCGGGTTGTTGGGGTTGGAGCGCAGCACCGGGGCGCGCGGGTCCACGGCGCGCAGGTGGCGCCGGTAGAGGCTGAACTCGGGCTCGGCTACCGAAGCCGTACCCAGCTCGGTGGCAACCAGAGCGATCGCCTCGGCGGCGCCGTTGGTCAACAGCAACCGCTGCTTTTCGACACCGATGACCTCGGCGAGGGCGGCAGTGGCGGCGCCGGCGTCCGGGTACCTACCCAGGGAGTCGAGGTGTCGGGCAACGACCCGCCTCGCGTCCGGCGCGAGCGGGTTCAAGCTGGCGGACAGGTCCAGTATCTCGGACGGGTCGAGGCCGAGCGTCCTTGCCAGCTTGTGTCCGTCGCCTCCGTGCTCGCCTGCAGGCGGTATCGGAATCCGTATCGGTGTCATCGTCTCGTCTCTCACGTCCTACAACCTCGTCCCGCCAACCGAACCGACAACGCGAGCGCCACCGCGGCGATCAGCGTCCCCAACGCCACGGACAGATCCGAGCACAGGCGCAGCGCGCGCTCGATGTCCCCGAGCTCGGGAGACCGCCCATCTCCGAGGAACGGCCGAACCTCCGATCGCTCGCCGTACCTGTTCTCGCCCCCGAGCCTCACGCCGAGCGCCGCGGCGTACGCCGCTTCGGCCACTCCGGCATTTGGCGAGGGATGCGAAGAAGCGCTCCGGAGAACGACTCGAGCCACCTCACGGGCGAGACGAGGGCGAACGAGAGCCACCAACACCGCGGTGACTCGGGCGGGGAGCCACCCGCACCAGTCGTCGAGGCGGGCGCTGGCCCATCCGAAGAGCTCGTAGCGCGCGCTGCGGTGACCCACCATCGCGTCGAGGGTGTTCACCGCCCGGTATCCCAACGCACCGGGCGCACCGGCGAAGAAGGTCCATACGACCGGCGCCACGATCGCGTCGACGGTGTTCTCGGCCACTGACTCCACGACGGCGCGCGCGACTTCCTTCTCGTCCATCTGCCCCGTCTCCCTTCCCACCAGAGCGGGGAGGGTCAACCTGGCCGACTCGAGATCGCCGGCAGCCAGGGCGACCTCGACTCTTCTTGCAGTCTCGATTAGAGACCTCGACGCCGTCGCCAGGTAGCAGCCGCCTGCCGGTGCCAGCCAGGCGGGACCGCCCAGCCGGTCGGCCACGAGGGTCAGCGCCACCCCCCAAGCAGCACCCAACCCGGTACCCGCCGAGGCGTATGCGATTCCGGAAAGGCGGGTGTTTTGCCAGATTCGCCGCTCGAGGGCTCGCATGGTCACACCGAACAAGGCGACGGGATGAGGGCCGAGTCGGGGCTCGCCCAGCATCGCGTCGAGGAAGATCCCCAGCCCGGCTCCGACCACGCGGCCCCTCCTCACCCTGCGCGCGGCCCCCTGGAGGTGGCCGGCGGTGGCCGTACGCCCTGGAGCTCTCCTGACCGTCACCATGCAGCCGCCACGACCAGCCCGACGGTCTCACCCACCATGCCCGAGGCGCCAAGCACGTCACCCGTGAACCCGCCCAGCCGCCGGATCGAGACCACGACGACGGCAGCGCCTGAAATTGTGGCCGCCGCCACCACGATCGCCCCCGCCCCCAAGTTCCAGACGAGCGAGAGCCCGATCGACGCGGCCAGTCCCAATGCGGCGCAACAAGCCACGGCCGGGCTGTCGAGAAGGCTCGGGCGGCGGTAGCCGGCGCGCTCCCCGCCCACGGCCCCGAAGCCGCTCGCCAGCCCGTCAGTCCGGGCATACGGGCAAGAGAGGACGACTGTCGCCATCCAGGTGCGCGATGCGCACCACAGACCGGCAAGCAACCACACGGAAGGCCTTATCGAAGCCAGCGAGACCCAGCGAAGCAGAAGCGTGGCCGTTCCGACCATCACCCCGAAGGCGCCCACCGTCGGCTCCGCCATCACTTCGAGACGGCGGTTCCGGTCCATGTGGGGAAGGAGGCCGTCGGCAGAGTCGACCAAGCCGTCGGCATGCAGCATCCCGGTCAACCCGAGATCCGCGGCCACCGTGATCGCGGCAGCCACCCAGTACGGCCAGGCTCGCGCCGAAAGCCACCAAATGGCGCCGAGAGCCGCCCCGATCAGCAGACCGGCGACGGGAAACCAAGCCAGCGCGCCCTTCGAGGGAGGCGCAGCCCGACCGAGTGGGGTGAGGAACGCGAGCGCCCGCCTCATCCGATCGGCTCCAACCTGAGTGCCATCCCGGCGACCACCAGCAACGTCTGGTCGGCCGCTTCTGCCAGGTGGCGGTTCAAGACCCCGAGGGCGTCGCGGAACCTCCGACCGGCTTCGGTGCCGGGATGCACGCCGAGACCGACCTCGTCGCTCACCAGGACCGTGTCACCGCCCCTTTTGACCAGGTCCCTGCACAAGGAACGGGGATCGGTGTTGAAGGCGTCAACGCCCGCGAGCCAAGTCCCCACAGAGTCGACGAGCACGCTCCCGCGGATGCGTCTCAGCAGCTCGCCGAGGTCGACGCCCCCTGGCACCTCCACGGTCCGCCAACCAGAAGGCCGCCGGGCTCGGTGGGCCCGGATACGTCCCTCCATCTCTTCGTCAGAAGCCGCTGCCGTGGCCACATATATGACGGGTTGAGGCAGTCGAGAAGCGAGTGCCTCGGCAACCTCCGACTTTCCCGACCGGGCCCCGCCGAGCAGCAAGCTGATCACGAGGGGTCCCTCAGCGAGCGGGCGCCCGAGAGCACGACGCGGTGCACGGCGCGTGCCACTCGCGAGCCCCACACCGACCTCGGGCCCCCGAAGGAGTACGGCCGTCCCTCCTCGGGACAAAGAACGCAAACAGCGTCCGTCGCCGTACCGGTGGCGTCCAGCCCGAAGTCCGCAAGAGCCTGGGTCTTCGCCTCCGTCACCGTCCCAACCATGTTGACCAGCGCCGGATCGGCCAGTCTCTCGGGCAGGAACACCACGACGTTGATCGTGCCGACGAGCGGCTGCTTCGTCGCTTCGGAGCTGGCGGCCCGGATGGGGTGACCCAGGCCGACCGTCGCCGCGACCGAGGCTCCACCGTCTTGGTCCACCGCGCGCTCCCGCACGTCGGCGGCCGTCAACATCCCCACGCCGCGCCCGGGCAAGCCCAGCGACACGCCCAGCTTGGCCAGGTGGTGATCGGGGTCCCGCCGGGCATACGAAGACGGCACCTGCGCGTTGACGACCCAGCGCCGATGGCCAAGGCCTCCTCCGTGAGGGCTGGAGGCGATGGCCCTCATGGGCTCGGGGAGGCGCCACACCAGCACCGACAGCTGCCGGCCGGCCTCCCGGCGGGAGCGAATCTGACACTCCACGACGTCCACGCGTCTCCTCGATCTCCTGGACCCGAGCGTTGGGTTCCGGACAGGCAGGTCTCCTGGCTCCCGGATCCCCGTCGCCCTACGGCCTTCCCGCCCTTTCGGGCCGTGGCCACCAGTCGAGGGTCGGTCCCCGGTGACAGTTGCGGGACAGCCCCGGACTCGCACCGGGTTCCCTGCGCTGCGGGTGGCACACTACCGTGCCGACCATGACCCGCGCCGAGTCGATCGTGCTCGTCAACACGGGCCACGGCAAGGGCAAGTCCTCCGCCGCCTTCGGGGTCATGGGCAGGGCATGGGCGCGGGGATGGAACGTGGGAGTTGTGCAGTTCGTGAAGAGCGGGAAGTGGAAGGTCGGCGAGCGCAAGCTGGCGGACCACCTCGGCGTCGAATGGCACACCTTGGGCGACGGGTTCACATGGGAGTCGACGGACCTGGACGAGACAGCCGCGAAGGGTCGCCATGCTTGGGAGGTGGCGAAAGAGAAATTGTCGTCCGGGCGCTACGAGATGCTGATCCTCGACGAGCTCACCTACGCGGTGAAGTACGGATGGGTGCCCGTGGACGACGTGGTGGCGGGGGTGCAGGGTCGGGCACCCAAGACCAACGTGGTCGTTACAGGTCGAGATGCTCCCGAAGAGCTGGTCCAGATCGCCGACACGGTGACCGAGATGCGCAACGTCAAGCACGCGTTCGACAGGGGCATCAAGGCGAAGAAGGGAATTGAGTACTAGAGGCGACGCCGGCAGTGCCACCAGGCTCGGCCCGCGCCTGGTCGTCGCCGGCACCCATTCAGGGGTCGGAAAAACCACGATCGCCACCGGCATAATGGCCGCCCTCGCCAGCCGGGGCATGAAGGTCGCGGGCGCGAAGGTCGGGCCCGACTTCATCGACCCCGGCTACCACTCCGTGGCCACCGGCCGGCCGGGCCGCAACCTCGACGCTTGGATCTGCGGACCGGAGGCTATGGCGCCGCTGGCGGCTCGAGCCGGCGCTGGGGCAGACGTGCTGGTGGTCGAAGGGGTGATGGGGCTGTTCGACGGGAGCTCCTTCGAGCGATCACCCGCCGATGCGAGCACCGCCGAGCTGTCACGCCTGATCGAGGCGCCCGTCCTGCTCGTGGTGGACGCGTCGGGGATGAGCACCTCCGTGGCGGCCTTGGTGAAGGGCTACTCCACCTTCGATCGCCGCGTGAGGGTCGCCGGGGTGATCCTCAACAGGGTCGGAAGCGGCCGTCACGAAGAACTGCTCAGGGAGGCTCTGGCCTCGGCGGGACAACCCGTGCTCGGAGCGCTCCGTAACGACGCGTCCGTCACATGGCGGGACCGGCACCTCGGGCTCGTTCCAGTCGTCGAGCGGCCGACTCAGGTGCACCGCTCGATCACCCGGCTCTCGCGAACAATCGAGGCGAGCTGCGACCTGGACGGGATACTGGCACTCGCCGCCTCGTCGCCCGCCCGGGAGACGGGCCACCCGCGGCCCGCACGACGCTCGGGGAGGGCGAGGGTGGCCGTCGCCGGCGAACCGGCGTTCAGCTTCGTGTACCGCGACAACCTCGAAAGGCTCGAGGAGGCGGGCGCCGAGCTAGTCCCTTTCGACCCGATCGCCGACCATGCCCTCCCGGGCGGAACGCAGGCCCTCTACGCCGGCGGCGGCTTCCCCGAGGCGTTCCTGCCCGCCCTCGCGGAGAACCGTCCACTGCTGTCGGCGGTGGCTGAGCAAGTCAGGAGGGGGCTGCCCACCTGGGCGGAGTGCGGAGGGATGCTGTGGATGTGCCGATCCCTGGACGGCAAAGCTCTATGTGGTGCGATCGACGCGGCCGGAGCCATGAGCGGACAGCTGACGCTCGGCTACCGCCGTGCACGGACGCTCGTGCCCACCCCTCTCGCCCCGCCCGGAACGGTGCTGCGCGGCCACGAGTTCCACTACTCGATGGTCGACCCTTGCGGTGACTGCTTCGAGATCGAGGGTAGGGAGGGGCCCAGGCGGGCGGGCTTCGCCTCGCCCAACCTGCTCGCGTCCTACCTGCACCTGCATCTCGGCTCGGACCCGTCGCCGGCGGAGCGCTTCGTGTCTCAGGTCCGCCCCGGAGCCAGCTGACCGGCGACCATGACGCGCAAAGGGAGGGTCTTCGAATCCTGGCCGTCCATGGCGATCACGAAGCGATAGCCGTCCTCGCGATCGAAGACCAGGCCATCGATGTTCATCGCGAGAGCCACGAGCTGGTCGTCGCCAGGCCGCAGCTGAGGTGGCCGGCCCAGGTTGAACTGAGTGCGCAGCCTGTAGAGCTTGCCGTCGGGTGCGTCAGGCCCGGGCTGGGTCTCGCCGAGGGCGATCTGGCGCCCGTCCCCGTCCTCCAGGCGCACATCGGGAGAATGCACCTCGTTCGTTCCGGTGTAGGGGACACGTATGAGGATGCCGATCCCGACCCGCGGGTGGCGAAATGGGAGGTTGGCCGTGGTGATGGTGTTCCATCCCCCGCCCTGCGCGTACAGCTTCCCCTCGGCGTTGACAACCGAGTCGGCCAAGAAGGCGTCGATCTCCATCACCCGGGTATCCCTTCCGTCCTACCGTCCTGTCCCACGGTCCTGTCCCGCGGTCCTGTCCCGCCGTCCTGTCTCGCCGCCGGCCGGATCCCACACGTTAGGGCGAAGCCGGCCGGAGAGACCACCACAGGGTCTCCATACCGCAGGAGACCCACGTTGCGCACGGGGCCCCAGCCAGTAGCATCGGATGCGAGCGTCGAGGGTGGGAAGCCGGTGCGAGACCGGCGCCAGAGACTGTCGCTGTGACCGGGGAGCCATCCCCCACCGCGAGCACCGGGTCGCTGATCCGGCGAGGGCGGGGGTGCGCCGCGATCCGGGAGCCAGGGACCCACCGGGCGCCGGCCGAGCGCGGCGTTTTGATGGAGCGGCATAGATGTCTGGCAGGCGTCATGGATGACAGGCGCGGGGGCCTTGTCGGCGTGGGCGTAGGTCCCGGTGATCCCGAGCTGATGACCCTCCTTGCAGCTCGCGTCGTCGCCCGAGCTGACCGGGTGGTAGCTCCGACCGCGTCGGCCGACGCGCCGGGACGGGCCGAGGCGATCGTACGCCAGGCGGTGCCGGGAGCCCGGATAGATCGCGTCGTGTTCGAGATGAGCGACGGCAGGGGTGCGGACGGCCACGCAGCCGCATACCGGGGAGCGGCGTCCCAGATGGTGGGGTGGATCGATGCGGGAGAAGAGGTGTGCTTTGTGACCTTGGGCGACCCCAACATCTACAGCACCTTCGCCGCCCTGGCAGATGAGGTCTCCCGGCTGCGGCCCGGCCTGGAGGTCTCGACGGTCCCGGGGATCACGGCGTTCCAGGACCTCGCGGCCCACGCCCGCAAGGTCCTGTGCAGGGGCACGGAATCCCTCTCGCTGGTGACCGCCCTGGACGGCACCGAGAGCCTGGAGGACGCACTCTGCCAGCCCGGCGCGGTTGTCGTCTACAAGGGTGGGCGACATCTCGCCGGCGTCAAGGAGCGCGTCGAAGCAGCCGGACGTCTGGAGGGAGCCCTCATGGGCGAGCTGCTTGGCTTGCCCGGCGAGCGTTCGGGACCGCTCGGCGACCTTGCTGACGGTCCGGCAAGCTATCTCGTCACGGTCATCGTCCCTCCCGCGGTCCCGCCCGAGGCTCCCCGTTGATCAGCTTCGTCGGAGCCGGCCCGGGTGCGGCCGATCTCATCACGCTCCGAGGCGTCCAACGCCTGGGCCGGGCGCAGGTCGTGGTGTGGGCGTCCTCACTCGTGCGAGAAGAGCTTTTGCGCCACGCCGACGAGGACGCCGTCATCCACGACTCCGCGGTCATGACTCTCGAAGACGTTCTGCAGGTCTACTCGGAGCACCCCGCGAGCTCGTGGTGAGGTTGCACTCTGGTGACCCCTCCTTGTACGGCGCCATCGGCGAGCAGATCGACTGGTGTCTGGCGAACAGGCGGGACTTCGAAATCGTCCCCGGAGTCAGCTCCCTCGGGGCGGCGGCTGCCGTCGCAGGCCGCGAGCTCACGGTGCCGGGGGTCGCCCAGAGCGTCGTTCTCACACGCTTGTCGGGGAGGACCGGCGCATCCGTGCCTGCGGGCGAGAGCGTCGCCGCCTTCGCAGGCCATGGGACGACGATGGCGGTGTTCCTCTCGGGAGCCCGGCCCCACCAGCTGCAAGAGGAGCTGGTGGCCGAAGGAAGCGGCTACCACCTCGACACCCCGGCGGTGATCGTCGCCAGGGCTACATGGGCCGACCAGCTGGTCACCCGGACGACAGTGGGGAGGCTCTCACAGGACATGGTGAGCGCCGGCGCCCGCAAGACCGTCCTCGTGCTGGTGGGCCCGGCCCTGGGCGATGCCCTGCCGGCCGCCCGACGAAGCCATCTCTATTCGCCGGGCTACGCCCACCTGTACCGCCGGCGTTCCGAGCCGGGCTCGACGCTCGGACGGCCGGCCAAGCCGCAGGCCACCCCGGGGTCGGAGTCAAGCGCGCCGTGACCACCTCCGAGCCCGGCCAGAGCACAGAGGTGTCGGCACGCCGCAGGGGGCTGCGGACCGGTTGGACAACCGGAACCTGCGCTTCGGCGGCGGCAAAGGCAGCCGCCGTCGGGCTGACGACCGGCGAGGCTCCGGCATCGGTCGACGTGGCCCTGCCCGGAGGAAGGCGGGTGGGCTTCCGAGTCGAGGCCGACAGACCAGGTGTCGCGGTGGTGGTCAAGGACGCCGGCGACGACCCCGACTGCACCGACGGGGCCCGCATGACCGCGAGCGTCCGATGGGCCGCCACCGGGCAGCCGACGACTCTCGTCGCGGGACCCGGCGTCGGCACCGTCACCAAACCGGGCCTGGGACTTCCGGTCGGGCTCCCGGCCATAAACCCCGTGCCGCGCCGGATGATCATGTCGGCTCTGGAGGAAGTGACCGGCGCTTCGCTCGTTGTCACCTTCTCGGTCCCCGCCGGAGAGGCGATGGCCTCTCGGACCAGCAACGCCAGGCTCGGTATCACCGGAGGCATCTCCATCCTCGGCACGAGCGGGATCGTCAGGCCCTTCTCCACCGCCGCCTACCGGGCATCGGTGGTCCAGCAGATCGACGTGGCCGCAGCGCAAGGCGAGCGCTCCATCGCTCTTGCGACCGGGAGCCGCTCGGAGAAGGCCGCTATGCGCCTCCGCCCGGACCTGGACGAGGTCTGCTTCGTGGAGGTGGGCGACTTCACCGGGATCGCCCTCCGGAAGGCCGCCGGCGCGGGGATGCGACATGCGCTGCTGGTGGCCATGGCAGGCAAGATCACAAAGCTGGCGTCGGGAGTGCTGATGACCCACTTCCACCGGTCGAGGGTCGACAACGACCTGATGGCCGAGGCGGCCCGACAGTGCTGCGCGCCGCGCGCGGTCGTCGAGGCAGCCACAGCCACCGCCACCGCACGGCACTTCTTCGAAACCTGCCTGGAGCGCGGGTCCACCGCGCCACTCCAGCGGCTGTGCGAGTGGGCGAGACGCTCGTGCGAGCGGCACACCGGCGGATCCTTGCCGGTGGACGTGCTGATGGTGGACTTCGAGGGCGAGAGGGTGATAGCCGGTGCCTGAGCGGATAAGCGTTGTCGGCTCGGATGGGTCATTCGGGCAGGGGATCCACCCGGAGGCACTGTCGGCCCTTCAAAGCGCTCGGCTCGTGGTTGCCGGCCACCGACACCTCGATCGTCTCGAGTCACTCGGTGCAGTCGATCGGAGACGCCAGCGCTGGGCCGCGATAGAGGGAGACATCGCAGGCGTGCTCGAGGCCGCGGCACGAGAGCCAGGCCCGGTGTGCGTAGTCGCATCGGGGGACCCCGGTTTCTTCGGCATCGTCCGGCCGCTGGCCGAGCGCTTCGGGCCCGAATGCCTCGACGTGCATCCGGCCCCGTCCTCCGTGGCCCTCTCCTTCGCCCGACTGGGACTCCCCTGGGACGACGCCATGGTCGTGTCCGCACACGGCCGTCCGCTTCGCCGGGCTGCGATGGCGTCGCTGGGCCATCCGAAGGTGGCGGTGCTGGTCTCCCCCGATTCACCGCCCAGGGCACTTGGGCGCGCCCTGGTCGGGCTGGGAGCGCGACATGAGGCCGCGGTCGTTTGCACCAGGCTGGGGACCGAGGAGGAGACCGTTACCAGAACCGACCTGGAGGGTCTTGCCAAGGGTGAATGGGACCCGGTCTCTGTCGTAATC
Organism: uncultured Actinomycetes bacterium; assembly: GCA_963736925.1. Classification (GTDB taxonomy): domain Bacteria; phylum Actinomycetota; class Acidimicrobiia; order Acidimicrobiales; family CAVTQP01; genus CAVTQP01. The sequence goes on along the minus strand of CAVTQP010000003.1, from coordinate 1,145,221 downwards.
CTGCTTTCGGGCACCGGGGTGTCGAGCCGTCCGGCGACCGGTTGGCAAGCCTGCGGATGGGGCCTCCCGGAGAGCGCGTTCGACCACCGCGACAGCATGATCACCAAGTCCGAGGTGCGCTCGATCGTGCTCGGGAAGCTGGAGCTGCCCACGACCGGCACCATGTGGGACGTCGGCGCCGGCAGCGGGAGCGTCTCGGTCGAATGCGCCCGCCTCGCTCCCGGGCTCCGGGTCCTCGCCGTCGAGCCACGCGCGGGGGACGCCGAGAGGATCCGCGCCAATGCGGACGCCCACGGAGCGACCGTGACCGTGGTGCGAGGAAGAGCACCTGAGGCGCTGGCGGATCTCCCCGACCCCGACCGGGTGTTCGTGGGGGGCGGTGGCGTCGTCGCCCTCGACACGTCGCTTCGGCGACTGGCCCCGGGGGGCCGGGTGGTGGCCACCTATGCGGCGCTGGATCGTGCGCTGGAAGCGCGGCGCCGGCTCGGCTCACTCACCCAGGTCAGCATCTCGAGGGCCGCCGACCTTCCCGACGGCGGTACGCGCCTGGTTGCGGAGAACCCGACGTTCGTCGCCTGGGGACCCGCCGCCGGGGAAGGGGACTTCGTACCGTGAAGGTCCTCACCATCTCGGTGACAGAACGTGGCCGGGCGATGTCCGAGCGCTTGCCTTTCGAGCGTTCTCATGGCGGCGCCGCCGACACGGTCAGGTCGATGTGGGGAAAAGTGGATGGCTTCGTCTTGATCCTCGCCACGGGAGCGGCCGTGCGGCTGATCGCCCCGCTGCTCGGGCCCAAGCGCTCCGACCCCGCGGTCGTGTGTCTCGACGAGGCAGGAAACCACGCAGTCGCCCTCCTCGGCGGTCACTCGGAACCGGGGGCCAACTCCCTGGCCGCTCAAGTCGCCAGCCTGGTCGGTGCCACGCCCGTCATCACGACCGCCACGGATGTGAGCGGTCAGCCGGCTCTGGACAGACTTGCCGGGTTCACCACCAGCGGGGACGTGGCGGCCGTCACGGTCGCGACGCTCGACGGCCGCTACCCCTTGGTCGTCAACCCTTTGGGCTGGCCCATCCCCCCCTCGATAAGGGGTGGAGAGGGTCCCGAGAAACTAGTGGTCACCGACGAACGGCCGTCCCCGGAGAAGGGAACCGCTGGACCAGGTGTGGCATGCATCCATCCGAAGAGCCTGGTGGCCGGGATCGGCGCTTCGTCCGACGCGGGCGCGCCGGAGCTCAGTGACCTCCTCGAGCTGACGCTCGCCGAGGCAGGCTTGGTTCCGGACTCCCTGTCCGAGGTTGCGACAGTCGACCGGCGCAAGGACCATCCCGCCCTGGCGGGCCTCGGCTTGCCGGTTCGCACCTATCCGACCGAGGCACTCGCGCCGGTGGATGTCCCGTCACCCAGCTCGGCGGTGGCCGCGGCGATGGGAACCCACAGCGTGGCGGAGGCAGCGGCCCTGTTGGCCGCGGGTCCCGGCGCCCGGCTGGTTGTCGCCAAGCAAAAGAGCGCGCGGACGACTGTCGCTGTGGCCCGCCGGCGCAAGCCACGCGGCTCGCTATCGGTGGTCGGCACCGGACCCGGAGGTGCGGAGCACCGGACTGCTGCCGCCGAGCGTGCGATCCGCAACGCGGAGGTGGTGATCGGCTACGAGAAATACCTCGCGGGTTGCCACGACCTGCTCTCGCCGAGCCAGCAGGTGCTCGCCTACCCGATCGGGGCGGAGGCCGAGCGAGCAGAGCGAGCCGTCTCCGAATCGCTCTCGGGCCGGCGCGTGGCAGTGGTGTCCTCGGGTGACCCGGGCATCTACGGCATGGCGTCGGTCATCCTCGGCCTCGCGACAGACCAAGCAACGGTGGACACCGAGGTGATCCCCGGGGTGACGGCGGCCGCCGCGGCCGCCGCGTCACTGGGGGCGCCCCTCGGCCACGACCACGTCACCATCAGCCTCTCGGACCTTCTCACCCCATGGGAGCTCATCGAGTCACGTCTGCGGGCAGCGGCGGAAGCCGATATGCCGGTCGCCATCTACAACCCTCGTTCACGTGTGAGGACCTGGCAGCTGGACGCGGCCCGCAAGGTCCTGCTGGAGCACCGTGAGCCATGGACGCCCGTGGGTGTGGTCTCCGACGCCTGCCGGCCGGGAGACTCTCGGGTCATCACGACGCTGGTCGATCTCGATGCCGAGAGCGTCGGGATGACGACGTGTGTGATCGTCGGCTCGTCCGCCACGAGAGTTGTCGGAGGACGCATGGTCACACCCCGGGGAGGCATGGTCACCCCCGAGGCAGCCGGAGTGGCAGCCGGAGGTGACTGACCGATGACCACGGTGGTGGTCGACGACCGCTGCACGGCCTGCGGTTCGTGCCTGCTCACCTGTCCCGAGTCCGCATTGGCTCCTGCCCCGGGCCGGCCCCTTGTGCTGGAAGGCCGTTGCACAGCCTGCCTGGCCTGCATCGAGGTGTGCCCGACCGGCTCCATACGCGAGGCTCCGGTGACAGGGAAGTGGCGCTCATGAATCCTGAGGCGGTCCACCCGGTAGAGAAGGAGAGCTACAGGATCCTCGGGCGGCGGGTAGACCTGTCCCACCTCGGTCCGGGCTCGCGAGCCGTGGTCGCGCGGGTGGTCCACGCCACCGCCGACCTGGCTTATGCCGACACCATGGTGGTCGACGAGAGATCCGCGGAGGCCGGCGTCGAGGCTTTGCGCGCCGGAGCGCCCGTGGTCGCCGACGTCGAGATGCTCAGGCTCGGCATCACCACGTTGAACGCCCTCTGCTACTTGCCAGCGGTCTCGGCGGAGCCCGGTTCATGGGATCCGCCACTTACTCGCAGCGCGACGGGCATGCGCCTGGCGGCGTCAGCCCATCCCCAAGGCGCGATCTTCGTCGTGGGGTGTGCCCCGACCGCACTGACCGAGGTGGTGCGGATGGCCGAAGAAGGAGCCCTCGATCCCGCCCTCGTCGTGGGAACGCCGGTGGGATTCGTCGGAGCGGCGGAGTCGAAGGACGCCCTGAGGGCGTCAGGCCTGCCTTCCATATCCAACAGGGGAGAAAAGGGAGGCTCCTCGATCGCGGCGGCGGTGGTCAACTCCCTGTCCCGCTTGGCTCTGGGCCGTGCGACGAGCTGATCGGCCTGCTCTGCTGCTGATCGGCCACGGCAGCCGGTCAGGCGCGGGGGTGGCCCAGTGCCGCGAGCTCGCCGATCTAGTCGAGAAGCTGGCCCCCGACGTGGCCTCGGAGCTGGGATTCATCGAGCTGGCCGACCCCGCGGTGTCCGTTGCGATAGACCGCCTCGTAGCCGGCGGTGAGCGCTGCGTGGTCGCTGTGCCGATGGTCCTCCTTGCCGCCGGACACCTGAAGAACGACGGCCCCGCCGCCTTGTCCGAGGCGCGTGCGCGCCATCCCGCCACGAGGTTCACCTACGCCAGGGACCTCGGGATTCACCCCGCAGTCCTCCAGGTCGCGGAGGATCGAATAGCCGAGTCCCGATCACGTCTGCCGGGTGAGTCCGCCGTCGTCTTGGTGGGCAGAGGCTCCACCGATCCAGATGCCAACTCCGACCTTTACAAGGTAAGCCGCCTGATCTCTGACTCGAGGGGCCTGGAGACGGTCGAGCCGGCCTTTGTCTCGCTCGCGCCTCCTTCGGTAACAGAGGCCCTCGAACGGTGCGCGGCGCTCGGAGCAAAACGCGTCGTCGTGGCGCCGTACTTCTTGTTCAACGGGCGGCTGGTTGACCGGATCCACGACCAGGCCCTCCACTGGGGACAGGACACGGGCACTCCCGTCGTGGTGGCAGACGTTCTCGGCGTCGACCCCCGACTGGCCGGCCTGGTGCTGGAGCGTTATCGCCGCGCGGTCGACGGACAGGAACCCATGAGCTGCGACTGTTGCGTCTACCGCACCCCGCTACCGGGTTACGAGCACAAATTCAGAGCTGGAGGGACTTGACCTCGAGGTACTCCTCCAGCCCGAACTTGCCGAGCTCACGGCCATGCCCGGACTGCTTGTAGCCCCCGAACGGGGCGAGCGGGTTGAAGCTCCCGCCGTTGACGTCCACCTGTCCCGTGCGCATCCGGCGGGCCACGCGCTTGGCCCGGTCGGCGTCACCCGACCACACCGCTCCAGCCAAGCCGTACATTGTGCCGTTGGCGATCTCGATCGCCTCTTCCTCGCTGTCATAGGGAATGATCGACAGGACCGGCCCGAATATCTCCTCTTGGGCGATCGTCATGGCCGGCCTCACCTCTGAGAAGACCGTCGGCTGCACGAAGTAACCACGGTCCAACCCCGACGGAGCCTCCGGCCCCCCGGTCACGAGCTTGGCGCCCTCCGATATCCCCTTCTCGATGTAACGGACCACGCGGTCGCGCTGGGTTGCCGACACAAGGGGGCCGAGACGCGAGCCTTCGGCAAAGGGGTCTCCGACCGTGAACGTCTGCGCCGTTCGCGCCGCCACCTCCTCGACCTCGGCCAGCCTGTCACGGGGAACGATCATGCGGGTCAACGCGCTGCAGGTCTGCCCGGAGTTGAGGTAGCAGCCGTTCACCCCCGCGCTAACCGCCCGTTCGAGGTCTGCGTCGTCGAGGATCACATTGGCAGACTTCCCGCCAAGCTCGAGAGCCACGCGTTTCACGGTGGCCGATGCCAGCTCGCTGACCCGGCGACCGGCTCTCGTCGAGCCGGTGAAGCTCACCATGTCCACGTCCGAGTGCGAAGCGATGGCCTCTCCCACGACGGGTCCCGTTCCCGAAACCAGGTTGAACACCCCTGCCGGGAGACCGACGTCGTCGACGATTTCGGCCAGGATGAACGCGTTGAGAGGAGCTACCTCGCTCGGCTTGAGCACGACGGTGCACCCGGCAGCCAGAGCGGGCGCCACCTTGGCGGCGATCTGGTGCAGAGGGTAGTTCCATGGGGTGATCGCGCCGACCACGCCTACGGGTTCCCGGACGACCACGGAGTTACCTACCTGCTCCTCCATCGGGAACTCCGATATGAGCTGGGCCATCGAGCCAAAGGTGATTGTGGGGAGCCCGGCTTGGATCATCATCGACAGGTTGATAGGCATTCCGACCTCAGAGGCGATCGTGTTGGCGATGTCGCTCATGCGCGACTGCAAGCCCTCTTGAACGCGCGACAAGTACTTCGCCCTCTCGTCGGTCGACGTCTGTGACCAGGACGCGAAGGATGACCGCGCTGCCGCGACCGCCCTGTCGACGTCCTCAGGCGTCCCTTCGGGGATCGTCCCCATAACCTCTTCGGTGGCCGAGTTGACCACCTCCAACTTCGAGCCGCCCGTCGAGGGGACCCACGCCCCGTCGATGTAGATCTGGCCCCTAACGTCCATGACGCCTCCTCGAGTCAGCTGCCGGTCGATCGGCCCGCTTCCTCCGACTCTATGCCGGGGATCATCCCTCCCGTCGGCCGCAGCCGGAAAGCCCCTGCTCTTCGCCTGGATAGGCTCGGGTTCAGATGCCAGGTACGAACGTCGGCTATCTCGCAGCATTCGGCGGGGGCGTGGTGTCCTTCCTATCCCCGTGCGTCCTTCCCCTGGTCCCCGCCTACCTTTCGATAATCACCGGACTCGAGGTCGCGGAGGTACAGGAGCCCTCCGGGCGGCAGCTGGCCAAGATAGCTCGTGACACCGGGCTCTTCGTCGGAGGTTTCGGCGTTGTCTTCATGCTTCTCGGGTTGTCGGCAACGACTGTGGGCGGAGCCCTGTTCCGGAACCACACGCTCCTGACCCGGGTCTCGGGCGTGCTGGTCGTGGCCATGGCCGCATTCCTCGCCGGATCGGTCATCCTCCAGTCGCCGTGGCTGTATCGGGAGAGGCGCTTGCATCCGAGCCCCTCGCGTTTTGGACCGTTCGCCGCGCCGGTGGCCGGTGCGGCGTTCGGCTTCGGTTGGACACCTTGCATCGGACCGGTGCTCGCCTCGGTGCTCGCTGTCTCGGCAACGTCAGGTCGCGCTGCCAGCGGCGCCGGGCTCCTGGCCGCCTACACCCTCGGGCTCGGGGTGCCCTTCCTGGTGACCGGCCTGGCGATGGGTCGCCTCAGCCGCGCGCTCTCTTTGGTGAGACGACATTTCACCGGGATCGTGCTGGTGTCCTCGGCCGTGATGGCCTTCTTCGGTGTGCTCCTGGTTCTCGACAGGCTGACCTGGGTGACGACCGAGATCCAAAGCGCGTTCCAGGCGATCGGCCTGGGTCGGCTCGTCACGCTCGGCTGAGCCAAGCTCCGAAGTCCCCGGCTTCCACGAAGTCCCTCGCAGAGCAGGAGGGCCTTGTCTCAAGCCTCGTCTCAGAGCCTTGCCTCACGCCTGGTCGCACGCCTTGTTGCAAGCACCGACCCTCGGCGGTACGTTCGCCGCTCCAGGGATGCGGAGCAGAGCCTCGGGGCAGCATCTCGAAGGGGGGGTATCGGATGGTGCGGCGCCTGGCGACGTTTCTCCTCGTGGTTCTGTTGACCGGCACGACGGGCGTGCTGTCAGCATCCGCTTCCACCTCCTCCGTGCCCGCGCGGGCTGTGCCCGGCTCACAGCTCGACCAGGGGGGCCAGGGCGATCAGCGAGGGGTTCATGGCGAGGGCCGCGGGGATGAGCGCGGGCACGGGGGCTACCTCGTCTACTGGGACCAGAACGAGGAGGAGGACTTGCTAGCCGCCCGATCCGGCCGCCAGGGGCAGCTGGTCCCCCCCTATGACCCCAACGGTCAGATGTGCATCCTTCCCGACGGAAGCGGGCGTTTCGTTACCGGGTACAACCCCACCCTTCCCAGCCAGCACAACCCCGGCAGCCTGAAGCCCGTGATGCAACCGCCGGTCGGCGAGGCGATGTGGGACCGGCGCGGGAACTTCACCGGCAAGACGATCTACGTACCGGGTCAGTACAAGCTGCCCGGGCAGACCTTAGGTGGTGACATCCCTCCCGACGCGGGCACCGGCGCTTTCAACAACAACGGCACCTACACCGGATGCGCCTTCGACAGAAGGGGAAACCTGTTCGCCACAGACCTGGGGACCGCCCAGGGTCAGTACCCCTCCCCTGACGACGGACGGCTCATCGAGTGGTTCGGCCCTTCCTACAACACTTACTGCGTCCTCGACGGTCCCACCCAAGGCGGAGTGGGCCCTCACCACGTGGATGGCACGGGGGGCCTCCGCCAGCCGGGCGACATCGCCTTCGACGAGCACGACAACCTCCTCCTTCCCGAGGCCGGCGCCATACAGGGCGGCCTTCCAGCCGGCAGGGTGCTGAAGTTCGACCACGGGTCCTTCCCTCGCAGCGCTGGGGACTGCGGGCCGGACGGGCTCTACCCGAGTGGCAGGCTCAGCACTTCGGTCTTCGTGCAAGGCAGCCTTTCGCTGCTCCCCTTCGCTCTCGCAATCGCCCACGACCCCGCTTGTGACTGCTGGGCAGTCGACACGACCTTCGGCGACCCGGCGATCGTCTGGTTCAACGAGCAAGGACAACGCCTGCCCTCCATGGGCGTCGTCCACGGCGAGTCGTTGAGCCAGATAGGAGAGCCGAACGGGTACAACCCATTCGGGCTGGCCTTCGCTCCTGACGGCACCGGGTATTTCGTCGACATCCACATCGTCTGTCAGTCACCGCTCGTCGGCTGCGGCCCACAGGCAAACGCCGGGCGGATCATGAAGTTCACCTCCACCGCCGGCCTGCCCAACCCTCCCACGGCTGTTGCCACCGGCTTCAACTTCCCGACGAGCGTCACCATATGCGTGCCCAGGCTCGAGGTTTGCCCGAGGCCGCCGCATCAGCAACGGAAATAGACGAGTGGCAAGGCGGCTGCACGCCAGGATGTCATACGTTTTCCCGGCGTGCGCGCTCTCGGTCACTTTTTCCCTGCTCCCACCCGTCGGCGGGGGAACATTCGTAAACGGAAACAAGACGCTCAGCACCGCCGGTGAGGCGGAGCCATTCTTCGGATCCAACCCTCAGCCGTGGGACTGGCCGACCTATGGCCATGATCCCCAGCACTCCTTTCACTCGCCGACCACGCTGACTCCCGCACTCGCCCCGCGGCTACGCCAAGCCTGGTCGTTCCCCACAGGAGACGCCGTCACCGCGACGCCCACAGTGGTGCACGGCACGATCTACGTCGGGTCCTGGGACGGGTACTTCTACGCCCTTCGTCTGCGAGACGGCGCCCTTCGCTGGAAGTTCCAGCTCGCCTCCCAACCCGCCGTGCACCCCCAACCCGGACAGACCCCGCGCTTCATCACCTCAGACGGCGGGTTGGTCACATCCTCAGCATGGTTCGAGCCAGGCACCCGCCAGCACCCGGATCTAGTGATCTTCGGCGGCGGCTACACGCTCTACGCTCTGAACGCCGATACGGGGCACCTCTTCTGGAAGCATGACTACACCGGACGCCCGGATCTTCCACCCGATCCCGTAAATGACTCGACGCGCATCTTCTCGTCTCCGGTCGTGGCGGAGGGCAAGGTGATGATCGGCGTGTCGGCAGACGGCGAAACGGCGCACCGCGGCTACATCGTCGCTGCCGACCTGCTGACGGGCGAGCCAGTCTGGGAATTCCAGACGGATGTTGACTCCCGAGGCAACGTCTTGAACGACGGCTGCGGCAACGTGTGGTCGTCTGGCACCGTCCTGTCCCACCCGAGGCTGGTCGTATTCGACCTGGCGGACTGCCACGGCGCCAATCAGGCAATGTTCAGCGAGTCGGTGATGGCCCTCACGATCGCCGATGGGCGCGTTGTCTGGGACTACCGGCCGGCACGGCCGGACGCGAGCTGCGACCTGGACTTTGGCGCGACGGTCAACGCCGGGTCGACCTGGCTGGGCAAGACCTCGTTCCTGGGCGTGGGTGGCAAGGACGGCACCTACTACTCGCTCGATCCCCGAACGGGCCAGCCGCGCTGGAGCACGAACGTGGTCTTCGGGGGGGATGCCGGAGGCTTTATCGGCACGACAGCGTACGACGGCAGGCGGGTCTACGGCTCCACCGCCCTCGGGGATGTCTCAGGGCCATGCGACCCCGCTGACCCTCGCGACACCGTTCTGCAAGAGCCGAGCGTGCATTCATTGGATGCGCGCACCGGCACGGTCGCCTGGCAGGCAACCCACGCCGAGTCGTTCGGTCCCACGACGGTGGCAGGCGGGATGACGTTCGCGGGGGTGGCCCTTCAGGACGTCGCTCAGGTCCGTAGCGCGGCAACCGGTTCGCTGCTCACCCAGCTCACGCTCTCTTCGCAGTGCTGGTCCGGCATTGCCACGGTGGGCGACTCCGTGGTGCTGGGTACCGGCTCGGACTACCAGGGCACCTCCGACGGAGTGGTCGTCTTCACGCCTGACGGCGAGCGCCCGACAGTGCCTCACGGTGATGACGAGAGGTGAGAGCCGAGGAGCTCCCCTAGTCGGTCGAGGGCCTCCAGGCGATCGTCCCCCACGACGATCCCGTGCATCCCCAGCGCTTGCGCTGCTGCGACGTTCGCGGGATGGTCGTCCAAGAAGACGGCGTTCGACGCGCTCGTCGCGAGCGCATCCAGAGCCATCTGGAACATCTTGGCGTTCGGCTTACGCACTCCTGCACGGCTGGAGTCGATCACCACCTCGAACAGCTCGTCGACGGGCACCATCGAGCGCCAGGCCTCCCCGAACTCGGCCACGTTGTTGGTGACAAGGGCGGTCCGCAAGCCGCCCGACCGCAATGCGAGAGCCCGCTCGACCACCACCTCCCGCTGCGAGTCCTCGCCGTTGAGGCTCGCGAGGAAGGTGAAGGGGTCGGCCTCGACACCTTGGCCGGACGCAAGTTCCACAAGCGCCATCCGGGCGTCGTCGAGGGACACCTCTCCTCTTTCGAGGCGATGCCAGGGATGGTCCGTGTCCTGGTGGTACGGGCCGAAGCAAAGCTCGTGGGCAAGCTCGATGTCGATGCCGCGTTCGCGGCCGGCCTCACGGGCAGCCGTGAACGGCGAGACCGTGAACACTCCTCCGAAGTCGAAGAGCACGGCTTCGATCTCAGGCACCCCCGAACCCTAGTGGCGGCCGTCGAGCCACATGCTCCCGCGGCTCTCCCGCGCAGTCCCTCGGCAACGGGCGGGTGCCATCCACACCCCGTCAACAGCCTCTCGCCTACCCTTAGGAGGGTGATAGGCGACCGGGTGGAGGTCTTGGTCGACGTGGGCGGGGGCGGGATCCGCCAGTTCGAGGTTGTGGCGACCAAGGCCGGACGGCGTATCGAGATCTCATCGGTGCGGGGCACAGTCGAAGTCACCGAGGTCACCCGATCGAGCCAGCCGGTGCGCACGGCCAGGTTCATGGCGACTCGGGTCGTGGCCATAGTCGAGCACCCCGCATCGGACGCCGAGTAACGCAGGCGTGTCCGCTCGTAGGCTCGACGCAGTGGACGTCGAAGACGACGCACGGCAGAGATATCTGCTGGACAACCAAGCAGTCGAGGCAGGTGCCCGTTTCGAGGCCCTCTCGACTCTCTTCGATCCGTCCACGTTCCGCCACATGAGGGATCTCGGGATCGAGGAGGGTTGGCGTTGCTGGGAGGTGGGAGCGGGTGGGTCCTCGGTCATCCGCTGGCTGGCCGAGCAGGTGGGCTCCGGAGGCCACGTGCTAGCAACCGACATCGACCTGTCCTCGGCCAGAGACCCCGCCGGGCCCTCCGTCGAGCTGCGCTCCCATGACGTGGGACGAGACGCATCTCCGCTGGAGAGCTTCGATCTGGTCCACGCCCGCCTGGTACTGGTCCATGTGCGCGCCCGTAACCGGGCGCTGCGCTCGATGGCCGAGGCTCTTCGTCCCGGCGGCTGGCTCCTCGTCGAGGATGCCGACCCAGCTCTACAACCGTTGAGCTGCCTGGAACCACGGACTCCCGAGGAGCACCTGGCCAACAAGCTACGCGGGGGATTCAGGACACTGCTCTCCGAGCGGGGCGTCGACCTTGCCTACGGAAGGAAGCTGCCGCGACTTCTAAGAGACGCCGGCTTGGCTGATGTCGGGGCAGACGCTTATTTTCCCGTGGCCCTGTCAGCTTGCGCCCGGCTGGAGCTGGCCACAGTCAAGGCGATCCGCGACGACCTGGTCTCACACCGCGTTGCCACCCCCGAGGAGGTCGAACGTCATCTTGCGAGCGTGACGGCAGGAAAGCTGGACCTCGCACAACCCCCGATGATCTCGGCTTGGGGCCGCCGAACCTAGCCTGACCGGCTCAGCGTTTGTGGCTCAGCGGTTGTGAACCCTTCTCGGTTGCCCGGGCTCCTGGCTAGGCATTTGCTGCACGGAGGGAAGGGGGTACGGGGGTACTGCGACGTTCAGCTCCAGCAGCTGGAGCGGCTGGCACTCTCGGGCTATCCGGGGGTCGTTCTCAGGTGTGGGGGGAAGCGTGGGTACGGAGGTGTCGGCATAGTCGTCGTGCAGGGTGGAGACGAGGTTGCCTGTCACCTTCCTCCGCCAGCGGGAGAGGTTCGGTACCTCAACGCCGAACCGGGCTTCCAGGAACCGGAGCTGAGATGTGTGGTCAAAGGTCTCGGAGCAAACCAAGCCCCCGGTAGAGAAGGGCGATACGACCAGCATGGGCACCCTGAAGCCCAGGCCGATCGGACCCGCTATTCCATTTGCGTCGGCCGGCAGGGGGTCGACCGTCAAAAACTCACCCTCCCTGGTGTGATGCGGCGTATGTGGTCGAAGGTGATCGAAGAACCCGTCGTTCTCGTCATGGGTGATGAACAGGACCGTCTTGGCCCAGACCTTCGGATTCGAGACGATGGTCGACAGGACCTGGTGGGTGAAGAACTCCCCGAGGGCGGACGGCGCAGGCGGATGCTCATCCAAGCCCTTGGGCAGCACCGGTGAAACGATCCATGAGACGCTCGGAAGAGCATCGTTCGTCACGTCTCTGCAGAAGTCCGTGGGATAGACAGGCGAGAACGCGTTCTTGTAAAGGGCCGAGGCGGGATCGGAGTACTGCTTGAAATAGAGAAGGATGTTGTCAGACACGAGCATGGCCACCGGACTGCCCGGCTGGTAGTCGCTTCCCGGAGGGTTGTAGACCTTCCATGAGATCCCATTCGCCTGCAAGACCTCAGGCATGGTCGGCCAAGAGACGCTGAACTGAGCCGAAGGCGAGGTGTTCGTGATCAGGACCGGCCCCCCGGCCTCCCCTGCGGGATCCAGGGTCGCCGAGAGCGAGTAGAGACGGTTCGGGTGCGTGGGACCGAAGACCGAGCAGTGGTACCCGTCGCAAATCGTGAAGGCGTCGGCCAAGGCGTAATAAAAGGCGAGGTCTTCGCGGTGTAGTAGCCCATCGTCAGGACACCGTTCGCCGGACCCTCCTCAGCTGGAGACGTGTGGGTGGTGACGAACCCGTCCATCCGGCCCCCGTTCCAGCACTCGTGCTGTGAGGCCCAGTCGTGGGCCAGGTCGTAGGTGCACTCGGCGTTGGTCGTCTGCGTGTCCAGGTGGAAGGGCAGCAGCTCACCCACGGGTGGCTTGGTGGTGTTCGCCGGCCACGGCTGCGCGAAGGCATCGAGATCTCTCTCGCCATGATCGTCGAAGCCACGCACTCCTCTGTAGGAGCCGAAGTAGTGATCGAACGAGCGGTTCTCTTGAATCAGGAAGATCACATGCTCGATCGCACCTAGGTCCGACCCGGCCGGCAGGACCGAGCGGGCGAGCCGGAGGGTTGCTTCCGCCTTAGGTGAGATAAGAGCCCCCGCGCCACCGACCAACCCCGCGGCCAGCAGCTGGCGTCGGCTGACAGTAAACCCCCCCATGGGCACTGGGACATCATAGTGAGGCCTCGGTCCCGCTTCACCCCATCATCCGCCTCGAGGAAGAGGCCACCGCCGAGAGGGCCATCCAGCCACCGGCATAGAGAAAGCCCGCAGTCGGCGAGACCGCGGCGTAGAGCACGCCGACGATAGCCGATGAGAGGAATCCGCCCAGTGCCTGGACGCCCCCCAAGAGACCGAAACCGCTGCCTCGCAGATGGTCGGGAAGACGCCGGGCCACGAGTGTGGACTCAGCGGTTTCAGCCAAGCCGATCCCGGCCCCGGCGAGGCAGAAGGCAACCAACAACAAGGGCCATTCGTGCCAGGAGACGGCGAAGCCGAGGTAAGCCAGAACATACAAGATCGCTCCGCTCACGAAGACCACCTGCGGCCCGGAACGGTCGATCCAATGACCTCCGGCCCCTGCCACAACCGCACCGACCGCATTGTGCGCCGCATACAGAAGTATGGCCAATGAAGCCGCAGCCGCCGCAGAGCGCCCCCCCGTGTGCAACAGCTGGCTTGCACGCAGGATCAGCAGAGTCGTAGCGATGTTGGCCAGCTCGAAAAGCGCTACAGGCAGGAGGGGGCCCAGCAGGCCCGCTTCGCGCAGATGGCCCAGCTCCAGGCTGAATCGCCGCCGAACTGGGAGATCATGGCGGCGGGCCTCACGAGCGGCGACTGTGATGGCCACAGCCGCGAACACCCCCGGAATGGCGGAGAAGTACAGCGCAGTGCGGATGCCGAACCAGCTCACGAGACCGGCGGCAAGAAGCGGACCGGCGACTGCACCCAGGTTGTCCCCCGCGCGTTCCAGCCCGTACGCCCGACCAAAGGCCTGTTCGGGTGCCAAAGAGGCCAGGAGCGAGTCCCGTGCGGGTGAGCGCAAGCCCCTGGACATCCAACCGAGAGCTCGAAGCACTCCCGCCTGCCAGACCGTCGTCGCAAGTCCGATCGCACCAGCGGCCACCGCTGTGCCGAGATATCCCCCGGTGGCCAGAAACTGGCGGCGTCCGCGGTCGTTCGCCAAGGGCCCGCCCAACATCGACATGAGACCCAGCAACGCATCGCTGAATCCTTCGATCAGCCCGAGGGCAGAGGCCGAAGCGTGAAGGACACTCGATAGAAAGCTGGGGAGCACCGCCGTGGCGATCTCGTGCCCGCTGTCGGAGAAGAAGCTGGCTGCTCCGACGCTGCTGACCCCTGCAGTTAGCCAGCCCCCGTCTTCCTTCGAAGCGTCGCTTGGCTCGACCGGCGGTCCCGCAGTCATCGTGGAGATTCGAATGGTAGGTCGATGAGCGAAGCGGGAAAGCTCCAGATGGCGAACCATCCCGGCGCCTCTACCCAGGACGACTTTTCATCCGGGGTCGCGACCGGACCATTCCATGTCATTGACGCGATACACGTCCGGAGGCGCTCGGCTAGCTCACGCAGGAATCGCTGCTCATGATCCATCGAAGCTGACACCCAAGAAGCTCCTCGATCGGACACCTCGAACACGACCTACACAACGAAGTCGAGGCAATCGTTCAGCACCATTTTGACGAACTGAGGGCCAAAGAGGGCCGGCTGCGGCTGTTGTCAGCGCTCTCGACTGCGGTCAGCCTCCTGGCGCCCGAGCAATCCTGACCACTACCGGGACGACCACTCTTGTAGCGGAGCTCGACCGTCGTGTGGTGGGAATGGTGGATCTCGCCTCGATTACGAACCTCATTCAGGTCTCCAAGGGGGTCGGCTCCGAACCCGGGGGGCGAACTCGTACGCAACAAAGCCCGCCTTCGGGCTGGAGGTCGGCCCGAACGTCGCCGTTGCCGAGGCCGCGCAGCACGCCGTCGATGAGGGCGGCGTTGATGGAGCAGATCAACTCGGGTGCGCGACCAACCAATACATGAAACGGACAGTTGCGCAACACCAACCCGCCGTGTCCGTCCTCAACGGGCTCGTAGCCGTGCTGATCGAGCAGATGCTCTGCCGTCGCCAGTGTACGCTCAGGTCCCGGCCGACCGAGGCGGCGGGCCTGCCGGGCGTCCACTCCCAACCGCCGTCCCCTGTCCGAGGCCACCCGCCGGGCCACCTCAACCGGCGTGTCGCTCGGCGTCTCTTTCGGCGTATCGCTCGGCTCGAGTGCAGCGAGGGCATCGACGAGGATCTCCCCTATCAGGTCGTAGCGTCGCTCTGGAACCGACATCGACAGCTCGAGATCGGAGGGCGCATAGCGCTTGGGGGCACGACCGACCCGGCGCCGGACTCCCCGCGGCACCTCGTTGTCGGCCCGCAGCAGGCCGCGGTCGACCAGCTTGTCGAGGTGGAAAGCGGCGAGCTTGACCGAGATCCGAAGCGCCCGGGCAGCCTCCTCCCGGGTGACGGGGCGACCCTGGCGGCGCACAAAACCATAGAGGCTTCGCCGCACCTCCTCGCCCAGGGCTGTCACAGCCAGCAGTTCCGAGTCTGGCTCCATCGCCCTCCTAGGATATTGCCACTCTTCCTTGGGGAAAGGCTAGCTCTGTCCCCTCTGCCACGGATTTCTCCAGCTGTCTTGCTTATGACCAATGAGTATTAGCTATATTGTGGTCAGCGCCAGATGCTGAGAGCACGGGAGGTCGGCAATGGCCACAACCGTCCAGGCTCGGGGACGAGCACCCTTCTCGAGTGGCTGTACCTACGGGTCCCTGTGCCACCCGATCCTGGGCGCCGCCCCCAGGCCCACGGATCTCGAGCGCGGTCTGGGCTCTCGGTGACCGCCCTTGAGGATTCAGCCGCGCCCGAGGCCGCTCTCTCCACTGGGGACCCAGGTCCCGCTGGCACGGGCGAGGCTGACTTGCCGAACTTTCATCTCGTACGGAAGGCCGGCGGTGGCGTCGATTTGAGACGCGCCGAGCGAGCTATGGCTGACTTCCTCGGAGCCCTCGGCGTCGACGTGACCGACGACGCGCTCGTCGAGACGCCGGCAAGGGTGGCTAGGACATATGGAGACTTGCTCTCACCGCAGCCTGTCAACCTCACCACCTTCCCGAACAGTGAGGGTTACGACGAGTTGGTGGTCATGCGGGACATCGCCTTCCACTCTGTCTGCGAGCACCACATACTTCCGTTTGTAGGGGTCGCACACGTCGGCTATCTACCCGGGGCCCGGATTCTCGGGCTGTCGAAGCTTGCCCGCGTCGTCGAGCACTTCGCTCGTCGTCTGCAGGTCCAAGAGCGCCTCACCGGGCAGGTGGCCCACTGGTTGAGCGAGCACCTCAAACCCAGAGGCGTGGGGGTCGTGGTGGAAGCCGAACATCTGTGCATGTCGTTGCGTGGCGTCCAATCCACAAGAGCCCGCACTGTTACCTCGGCCTTGCGGGGCGTGCTTCGCGACGACGATCGTACCCGGAGCGAGTTCCTGGCCCTGGCCGGGATCCGGCCATGAGGAGATGACCATGAGCGACGTCCGCAACTTCGTCATCATCGGCGCCAGCCTGGCCGGAGCCAAGGCGGCTGAGACCTTGCGCAACGAGGGCTTCGAGGGACGAGTGTCGCTCATTGGGGAAGAGGCTGTCGCCCCTTACGAGCGACCACCACTGTCCAAGGACTATCTACGCGGAGAGGCCGGACCTGAGAAGGTCTTCGTGCACGACGAGGGCTACTACGACGACCACGACATAGATCTTCGCCTTTCGACCAAGGTGACAAAGCTGGAGCCTCGGAGCAGACAAGTGTCGTTGGCCTCGGGAGAACGAATTGCTTATGACGCTGTGCTGCTTTCCACCGGAGCAGCCCCGAGGCACCTTCGAGTGCCAGGGGCCGACTTGGAGGGCCTCCAATACCTGAGGGACCTATCCGACTCCGACAGGCTGCGAACTGCCATCGGCAGTGCAAACGGCGTGGTGGTTATTGGGGCTGGTTGGATCGGATGCGAGGTGGCCGCCTCTGCTCGCCAGCTCGGCGCGGATGTGACCATGGTGGAGATGTCCGAGCTTCCCCTGATGAAGGTCCTGGGTACAGAGCTGGGCCGCTTCTACCGAGATCTCCACGCCGACAAGGGCGTAGCCCTGCATCTGGGAGTTGGCGTTGAGGCATTGCGCGGTGGGACGAGAGTCGAGGAGGTCCTTCTTACCGACGGCCGGGTCGTCGCCGGCGACGTGTTCGTTGTCGGCGTCGGGGTAGCACCCAGGGTGGACCTCGCTGAGGACGCAGGCATCCCCTTGGACAACGGCGTGGTCACCGATCAGCACCTTGCCTCCGACGTAGTTGGCGTGTTCGCGGCCGGAGACGTAGCGAGTGCCTGGCACCCCGTCCTAGATCGACGTATTCGCCTCGAGCACTGGTCATCGGCCCTGAATCAGGGACCAGCCGCGGCCCGCAACATGCTCGGAATCAAGACCCCGTACGACCGAATCCCCTACTTCTTCTCGGACCAGTACGAGGTCGGCATGGAGTATTCCGGATACGCCACCGAATGGGACGAGGTCGTCTTCCGGGGTGACCCGGCAGATCGAGAGTTCATCGCCTTCTGGCTGAAAGATGGACGCTTGGCTGCAGGAATGAACGTGAACGTCTGGGATGTTGCAGACGACATCGCCGCCTTGGTCGCCTCCAAGCGCCGGATCGACGCCCGTCACCTAACAGACCCGAACATCGACCTACGCGGCATGATCACCGGAGGATGAGCCGGGTGGCCGCCGCGACGTCCCCTTGCGCCTCAAAGGATCGTTACACCGAGCCGAGCTTGTTCCGGTCGAGATTGGGTACGGCCGTGGGGTTCGGCGCTGGCGCAAAAGCCACCAAATCGGACAGTAATGCTCTCAGATAGCGGCCTGACTCCCTGAGCGCTAACGACATGGGCTGGCCGTCTGGACGCGAACCGAGACATTTCGAGGGGTATTCACGTAGCGGTAAGATCCTCGTAGCGCCTGGCAGAACCGCTTGACAGAAGGAGAAACGGAATGTCTCAGTCGGGAGTAGCTGCGCGAAAGGGAACGGGATGGGTCGGCTTTGCCGGATTCATGCTGATCCTGGCGGGAATCTTCAACTTCATCGATGGCATCGTAGCGATACGAAATGCGAACTACCTTGCTCCACACCTCGTGTTCGGGAGCCTTAATGCGTGGGGTTGGACGGTCTTGATTATTGGGATCATCGTGTTCCTAACGGGCCTCTTCGTTCTGACAGGAAGTCTCATTGCATCGTTCATTGGCATCCTGGTTGCGCTCCTAAGCGCCATTGGACAGTTGCTCTTCTTGGGGACCTATCCCGTATGGTCGATCATCATGATCGCCATGGACGTGCTCGTCATATACGCGCTGGTCGTCTACGGGGGCAGACCTGTCACGGAGTAGAGGAGCGGGCGGGTCGGGTCTTCTGGCGTCCATCGCCCCCGACCGGATCTTTTCAAACGTTGACACCGCACTCGAATGGGCGAGGCGCCGGGGCAACGACTGAGAGCACACGCTCAGGCTCGCGCCTTGTCGAACGCGGAACGACTAACAGCTGTAGGTGATGCCGCCGGTGAAGGTCCCGAGCTGGACGCCAGGAGTAAACGCCGCGATGGCCAGGTCCTGGTTCAGGGCGACCGCACCCGCACGAGCCAGGGTCGAGGCAAGCCCGGAAACATTTGCCTGATTAGAGGAGGTGGACTTCGACGCCGTGGAAAGGGTCACCTGCAGGAGCTGCACTGAGTGGCCATTGACCTGGGTAGTTACGACACCATTCTGGGTGTTGATGGCGAAGTGGGTGAGTGACACCGACCTCCCAGCTGGGCCCGAGAACTTGATGCCGCCGTTGGTGTTGATCGTGCCCGCCAACGAGGCATTGTTGACGCTCCCGCCAGAGATCGGCAGGTGGAAACCACCGTTTGAGGAGCTAGTGGCCGGCGATACTGCTGAAGTGGTCACGCCAGCCCCTTGCAACGCGCTCGTCTGCGGTGTGTATGTAATGGTACCGCCATTCACAGTGACGTTAGTGTTGGCGGCACAAGTGGCCGCGCCACTGCTGCAGGCAACAAGGCCCACAGGCAGCGTCAGCGCCGTGCCAAGTACAACCCCCGCACGATGGATGACTCCCATGACACAAATCTCCTTGTCAGTCCTATGACCCTATGACCACCGATATCGGCTGCACCCGATTATTCAGTAGTAGACATCGCCCGGCATCCTCCAACTTGGGTGATTGAAGCTCATCGTCAGCTAGGAGGCTCCGATCCTCTCTGAGGCCGGAGCGACACGAGACGCGCGACCAGGGTTACCAGGAAGATCTGGCCAATCAACGCCTCCATCACAACGAGCGAGCGTCCGAGGTTGGTGGCCGCCGTCAGGTCTCCATATCCAACGGTGGTCTGAGTGGCGAAGCTGAAGTACAGGAACTGGTTGACGCTGGCGTGATGGGTTTGGACAAAGAACGGTGTACCCGATGCTGCATCAACGGCCCGGTATAGGCTGGAGAACACCAGACCGAGAATGACATACACGTCGATGGCACCGGCAATGGTCTCGATAGACACCACCGGGTGCCGAAGAATTCGGTTGAGGATCACGAACGGGGTCACCACAAGAAGGACGAAGAAGACCACACCCACGAGAGCAAGTGAGCTCCCGACAAGCGACCCGATTAGCGTAAGAACGAACCCGACCGCGACACCTATCCCAGCAGCGACCTGGAGCCGGGCCTTGGCGTGCGAGGCATGAAGGGTCACGAGAAGTGTGGCTCCGGCCACCACCTCCTGAAGGAGTCGGCTCCAGGTCGCCTCTGGCAAGAGCGAAACCAGGAAATACGTGACGACGAGTAGAACAAACACCAGGATGTACGTGTCGCCCCGGCGCAACCGGTTAGCCATCCCTTTCCAGGCTTGGATCCCTCGCCGGTTCTGACCAGAGGCTTGCGAAACATCCATATCAGGAAGGCCTGCTATCCGCCTTCTCGAACGAAAGAAACGGTTCCTCGCCTGCTGAATCAAAAATTGTCCCGCGGGTGGCAGAGCCATCAATCTGCTGGTGGTGCCCGCGCCGCTCAGTCGGGGTCATTCTCACGCTGAATCGTCCAGCCCGGTCCGACGCCGAGATTGGACTGCTGGCTGATCGGGCTCCGGCGACCCGAGCTTCCGTCGGGTACGGACCAGTCGGCGAAACGCGGCTGCAAATGACAGTTCTCGCTCTCGCCAGACGATCCCCACCACCGCCCCCAGGATGATGACCACCCCGACCGCAATGAGCCAGGACATTAGGGCGAATACAACCCCGACTGGACCGTATTCGCGATTGTCCCCGATGACCGTGTTTGAAAAGAAGAATTTCGAGAACACGCCCAAGCCGAGCCAGAAGATTGCGGTGGCGATCGCTGGGCTCAGAAGCTCGCGCCATGCAACCCTGTTCGAGAGAAGTAGCCACATCGTGAACAGCCAAAAGCTAGCGGTGAAGGCAAGGCCGGAAGCGCCGAGCAGGACGGGGCCAGCTGCGACATGCCTGATATGCGGTCCCGCCCAGCCAGCGAACGCCGAGCCTCCGAGAACCGCGGCTACCCAGACGAGCTGGCGATGAAAGTCTTTCATGCCTCGCGATTCGAGGCCGTATAGCCGTTCGTAAATGCCTTGAAGCGTAGCCGCGGTCCCAATGCCACCGAAGACGGAAAAGATCACGCCTTGCACCGTCACGGCGCTCGAGGTCTTCGAGGACGAGTTGAACAGCTCTCGCACGTCTGCCGCCGCTTGGTGGTTCAGGCCGAGGTGTCGGGAGATGCCGGATACCACATCACGCCCGGCGAGAGCACTGACAACAATGAGAAACGGCAAGAATGCAAGGAGGAGAATAGCGGCGAAGATCATTGCCTGATTGATGAAGTCCATAGCATTGAGCCGGCTCCACATGCTTTCTGCGGTGGAGCCCGCAAATCGCCCCCTTGCGCTCTCGGCTCGCCGGCGCATGTCTACGCGGGAAAGTCCCCTCCGCTTAGCTCCGTCAACAGGCGGCAAGTTCGCTCCGGAACTGGCGTCCGGATCCGTCAACGCCAATCATCTCTGGCCAGAGTACGCCTCGAGACTCCTTGGCCATCTCAAAGCACCTTCCTAGAGGCGTACGTTGCCCGAGGCTGTAGCACGATGGTCGGGTTCCGATTGAAGTAGTGTACGGGCGACCGATTCTCGAATCGTCGCCCACTGAGGATGATTCACTATAGATAGCCTCGTCGTGCAGTAATCGGAGCTCTGTCCTGCCCGGGACTGCCGGTAGCCAATACGTGAGCATTCTGTAGGTTACAACGGCTGCGACGACTGGGGTCTTGTGCAGCCCGCCGCAGTCCATCCGGTGATCAAGATTGCCTCCGGTGCGCCGAGAGCGCGGGGGAGGCGAACGGTGCTCGGTACGCGGAGCACTGACCAAAGGTTCTTGACCGCCTGAGCGGCGCCGTCCGATCTTGTGGCTGAGCTTGGGTGCCCGCCACTACGAGAATGATTGTGGAAACCAGTAGTTTGGCCATGTCTTTGTTCAAACGAACGGAGGGAGCCCGGGATCTCACCGCCTCAGCGGGGGCGTTATGGACGGTGCTGACCGAGTTCACCACTCTCCCCCACCCTTGTCATACTGACCCTTCCAGCATGCACAAGAGGTTTGGTGCTGATCCAATCAGAGCGTTCAGTCTCAGTAGACCATTCACCACTCCGGAGCGAATCGCATTGGGAGCAAGTGGCCAAGATCAAGGATCGCACAGAAGCGAGCAGCGATTACCCCGGCATTGGGACAAACGGCTGATCGTGGCCATTGCCACCCCTCTTCAATCCGAGCTGGTGGCAAAGATTCGCGACACAGACCATCGCCTCGAGGTCCATTACGAGCCAGATCTCCTGCCTCCTCAGCGGTACACGAACGACCACCAGGGGGTGAGATCGTTCCGAAGGCAGCCCGAGGCCGAGCGTAGATGGAGAACACTGATCGATGGAGCCGAGGTCCTCTTCGGCCTGCCCGGCGATTCTCCGCGAGGGCTGGCGGCGGTAGTTCGCAGCAACGCTCGCCTTCACTGGGTTCAAGCCACCGCTGCTGGCGCGGCAGAACAGGTGCGCGCTGCGCGGCTTTCCCGACAAGAGCTCCAACGAGTGGTGGTCACCACCGCGAGCGGCGTGCACGCCGGACCATTGGCAGAGTTCTGCATCCTGGGCCTCCTGGCCTTCACGAAGAACCTCCCGCGCCTCATCGCCGATCAACGGCGCCGGCACTGGAATCACTATCCGGTTGGCGAGCTAGCCGGCAGAACCC
This sequence comes from uncultured Actinomycetes bacterium, assembly GCA_963736925.1. Classification (GTDB taxonomy): domain Bacteria; phylum Actinomycetota; class Acidimicrobiia; order Acidimicrobiales; family CAVTQP01; genus CAVTQP01. The sequence goes on along the minus strand of CAVTQP010000003.1, from coordinate 1,123,243 downwards.
TCGCGGTGGTGGGACTCGGCGCGGTGGGCACCGAAGTAGCGAAACTCGCAACAGCAATGGGCATGAGGGTCATCGGAGTCTCCCGTCACGCTGACGAGTCACAATTTGTCGACAGGGTCTTTCCGACTCAGCATCTGCATCGGGTACTTCCCGAGGCTGATGCCATCGTGTTGACGCTCCCGCTGACTGGTGAGACGGAGAACTTGCTCGATGCTAGGGCGATCGCCAAGATGAAGCGTGGGGCCATCCTGGTCAACGTCGGTCGTGGAAGGGTCATCGACGAAGCAGCGCTAGTCGACGCCTTGCGCGACGGTCGGCTCGCTGGCGCAGCTCTCGACGTGTTCTCCACCGAGCCGCTTCCCGGCGACAGCCCACTGTGGGAATTGCCTAACGTCCTGGTCAGCCCCCATACGGCCGCCCTGTCCGAGAAGGAGAACGAGCGGATCGTGGCACTCTTCCAGGAGAACCTACTTCGCTATCTCGCAGCCACTCCGCTCATAAATGAGATCGACCCCGATACCCTCGACTGAACAGCTCCCGGAGTCCGCTCGTGAACATCGGAGCGATCGGGTAGGCCGCGAGCCACTTTGAGTGCGTGACGCTACAGGCCGGGGCTGCTCTGGATGAGGCCGCCATCGGCCATGATCGTCATCGCCGTCAAGTAGCTGGCGCCGTCACCGGCCAGGAAGGCGACGACGCTCGCGATCTCCTCCGGCTCCGCCATCCGGCCCAGGGGGATGGCGGAGTTGATCGTCTTGAGCTTCTCCGGGTCGTCCAGGGTCGGCCTGTTGATCGGAGTGATCACCGCCCCCGGCCCCACCCCGACGACCAGGACACCGTGAGCTGCCAGCTCTACGCCGGCGGTGCGGGTGAGCATGCGCATACCGCCCTTGGACAGGCAATAGGGGGTATTTCCCGGCATCGGCCAGTCCTCGTGCACCGAGGTCATGTTGATGATCCGGCCGCCACGACCTTGGGAGATCATCTGCTTCGCCGCCACCTGGGTACCGAAGAAGGCGCTCTTCAAGTTGATGTCGAGCACCTTGGCATACTGGTCCTCGGTGGTGTCCAGCACAGAGCTGCGGGTCTCGATGCCCGCATTGTTGACCATGATGTCAAGCCGGCCGAAGGCCTTGACCGCACTGTCGACGAGCCGCTGCAGGTCCGCGACCTTGCTGACGTCCGCCTCGACGCCAATCGACCTGTCGCCCAGAGCAGTTATCTTCCGCTCGAGCGCCTCGGTGGCTTCGGGATGGGCCACGTAGTCGATCACGACATTGGCGCTCTGCTCCGCGAGCGCGAGCGTGATGGCCTGCCCGATACCGCTATTGCCGCCGGTGACGATGGCGACCTTGCCTTCCAGGCTCATGGTTCACTCCTAGCTATAGATGTAGTCCCGGCTCTCCGCCCGATTCCTGCCCTAGTTCATCCGCTCAACGAGGTGCTCTCCGACCCGTATGGCGTTGGCCATGGCCGTGAGCGCCGGGTTCACCGCGCCAATGCTCGGAAAGAAGCTCGTGTCGACCACGTAGAGGTTGTCGAGCTCGTGGGTCTTGCAGTTGACGTCGAGCACCGATGTCGCCGGGTCGGTCCCGAACCGGCAGGTGCCCGCTTGGTGAGCGCACCCGGCGACCTTGATGCTCATGTCCATGTAGAAGTTCTTGTCGAGCACGTGGTGGTTCGCCATTCCGGCGTGGTTCAGGACCTTTTTGAACTCGTGATATAGGCGTTCCGCCTCCTCGTCGTTGGTCGAGGTGTAGGCGAGCCGGATACTCCCGTGGCGATCCACGGTGACCCTATTATCAGGCACAGGCAGATCCTCAGTGGTGAGCCAGAAGTCGACCGCGTGGCGGGCGACCCTCTCAAGGCTCCACCTAGGTGCCAACTTGGTCAGCTTGGGCTCCTCGCCTTTCATCGCGGCCGCGTTCGACTTGCCGACCATCTGAAGGTTCCCAACGGGCCACGGGTAATCGTCGACCCCGAAGTAGAAGTCATTCAAACCCAGGGTCTTCTGGAAAACGGTGTCGTTGGGTTCCTTGTCGAGGGCGACGGCGGCCTTGCAGTTGTGGAACATGTAGTTGCGGCCGACCTGGTCGGAGCTGTTCGCCAAGCCGTTGGGATGGTGGTCGTTGGCCGAGCCAAGCAGGACTTTGGCGCTGTTGGCCGCCCCCGCCGAAAGCGCCACGACGTCAGCCTCGTAGATCTCTTCCTGACCATCACGGTTCACGACGACGCCGGTAACGGCACGGCCCCCAGGATCGGTGTCGAGCTTTGTGACCTCGCTGTCGACGAGGAGCGTCACGTTCGGCCTGTCGAGCAAGGGGCGGACGGCGATGACCTCTGCATCGGACTTGGCATGCACCAAGCAGGGATAGCCGTCGCACGTCGCGCAACGGATGCAGGTGCTCCTCGCTCGTTCGGACTCGTCGAGCAGGATCCCGCATGGGGCGTGGAATGGGTGATAGCCGGCAGATCGCAGATCGTCGGACAGCTGCTCGAGTCGGGGCTCGTGGGAGACCGCCGGCCACGGATACTCCTTGCTCCAATGGCCTTCGGTGGGATCCTCGCCGTGGTTGCCATGGACCTGGTAGAGCCACTCCGCCTTGGTGTACCAAGGCTCGAAATCGTCGTAAGTGAGAGGCCAGGCCGGCGACAAGCCGTCGACGTGAGGGAGCTCCCCGAAGTCCTGGGGCCGGAGCCGGTACAGCGCGGAGCCGTAAAGCTTGGTGGCCCCCCCGACGAAATAGTGGACCTGGGGCTGGAACGGCTTGCCGTCGGAGTCGTACCAGGTGTCGGGTGAGATGTATCGACCGTCGACGAAGACCCGGTCCGGGTCCCAGTTGCCCAACTCCCGAGGTAGATGGTTTCCCCGTTCGAGTAGGAGAATCTTCTTCCCCGACGAGGCGAGGGTGTGTGCCAGAGTCCCACCACCCGCGCCGCTGCCGATGACGATCACGTCGTAGCGCTCAGGCACCCGGTTCTCCTTCCGCCCTCTGGACAGCGTAGGAAACAAAGGTCACGATGGTCGTCACCCGTAACGGGTGATATGTCGAAGCTCTAATCGGCGGTGGCTCCCGTGGCCAAGGCGTCGAGAATCATCCGTTTTGGGTGTGGACGCATGCCCTCCGCGCTGGGAGCATCACAAATCAGCGATCTCGGTTAGCCGGTTGGACCGGCTGGGCCGGACCATCAGACATCCTCAGGCCAACAACCACAAGGCGAGGGAGGGCCAGTGAGCAGCAACCCCACCCCCAGGGTCCTGATCGTCGGAGGCGGCTTCGCAGGCGTGGGCTGTGCCCACGAGCTCGCAAAGCGAGACGTGCCGGTCACGCTGGTCGACAGGAACAACTACCACCAGTTTCAGCCGCTGCTCTACCAGGTCGCCACGGCGCAGTTGGCGTCCTCCGACGTGGCCAATCCCCTGCGGGGCATCTTCCGCAAGACCCGCAGTGTCGACGTGAAGAAGGGAGAGGTCACCGCAGTCGATCCGGTAACCAGGACCGTCACGCTCGAGGACGGCACACAGCTCTCGGGGGACTACCTGGTCCTCGCCCTCGGCTCACAGCCCAACTTCTTCCAAACTCCCGGGGCCGAGGAGCACTCGTTTCCCCTGTACTCTGTGGACGACGCCGAGCGGCTCCGATCACGGGTGTTCGAGGTGTTCGAAGACGCTGACCGCAATCGCTCACTGCTCGACCGTGGAGCCTTGAACTTCGTGATCGTCGGCGGTGGTCCTACCGGGGTCGAGACGGCGGGAGCTCTGGCCGACCTCGTGAACAACGTGATGCCGCACAGGTTCCGGGACGACGTCCTCGTGCACCACGCCAACCTCTACCTCGTCGACCTTGGCCACGTGCTTCTTGCCGCCTTCTCCGACAAAGCCCACGAGTACGCGGCCAAGGTCCTCCAGAGGGAGGGGGTGCACCTCAAGCTCGGAGTGTCGGCCAAGCAGATCGCCCCCGACCGCGTGGTGCTAAGCGATGGCACCGAAATCCTCACGCGCTGTGTCGTGTGGGGTGGTGGGATCATGGCACCCACGCTGGCGGGGAGATCTGGGCTTCCCCAGGGGCGCGGAGGCCGCTTCGACGTGCAGCCGGACCTGAGCATCGAAGGCTTCGCCGGCGTGTACGCCGTTGGCGACGTCGCCAACATCCCCAGCTCGGACGGAACCGCGCTACCTCAGCTCGGATCGGTTGCCCTGCAAGCGGGACGGGCCGCTGGGGACAGCATCATGGCCGACATCACCGGCAAGTCCCGACCAAGCTTCCGTTACCACGACAAGGGAATCATGGCGATGATCGGTCACCCTCGTTTCGGACGCGGTGCTGCCGTAGCGGAGATGGGCGCGCACCACCACGAGCTGCACGGCCCGATCGCCTTCGCCGCCTGGCTCGGCGTCCACGCCTGGCTGCTCAACGGCATCAGGGCCAAGGTGGACGCGTTCATTTCCTGGGGGTGGGACTACTTCAGCAGCAACCGGGCCGCCTCTTCGATCATCGATCGCCCCGACGCCGCGAGGATCGACTGGAGCGACAACGAGAGTGCGGACGACAGCGCGGAAGTGAGCGAGGGCAAACAGCCGGAGCAGGTCTCTTGACCATCGAACCGGGGTCTCGACAGCCAGTGTCATGACCGCCCCCGTCGTGTCAGTCCCGCCACGTTCACGCATGGTCGGGAGGACTCGCGAGACCAGAGCCTTCGACCCGAGACTTCTCAGATACGCCAGGACGACCCGCACTTATCTCATGCTGACCGTCCTCATCGGCGGTGTCACCGCGCTGTTAGTGCTGGCCCAGGCCTGGCTGGTGGCCGACACCGTCGCTGGCGCGTTCGTCCACAGGGAAGGTATCGCCCAGCTCCGTGTGCCACTCCTGCTCCTGCTCGCCGTCGTCGTAGGACGTGCCACCGTCGCCTGGGGTGCCGAGCGTGCTGCTCAGCGCGCCTCGGGACAAGCGAAATCCGAGCTACGCACCGCTCTGGTAGGGCACATCGCCGCCTTGGGCCCCACTCGCTTGGATGAGGAGCACACCGGTAGTTTGACCATCCTCGCCACGCGTGGAATGGACGCTCTCGACGGGTACTTCTCCCGGTACTTGCCGCAGGTCTTCTTGGCCGTGATCGTCCCCTTCAGCGTCATCGCCGTCGTGTCCGGGCTCGACTGGATTGCGGCCGTGATCATCGCCATCACGGTGCCGCTGATCCCGCTGTTCATGGCTCTCGTGGGAGCCTCCACCCGCGATCACACCGAACGCCAGATGCTCTCGCTCCAGCGGCTAGCGGGACACTTCCTCGACGTTGTGGCCGGCCTGCCGACACTCAAGGTCTTCGGTCGGGCCAAGGCACAGGCCAAGGCCATCGCCGAGATGACCGACCGCTACCGGCACACCTCTATGGCGACACTTCGAGTCGCATTCCTATCCTCCCTGGTACTCGAGCTGCTGGCGACCTTCTCGGTCGCGCTGGTAGCGGTCGCCGTCGGCCTTCGCCTGATGGGTGGGCACCTGGACCTCCGCACCGCCCTGTTTGTGCTGGTGCTGGCGCCCGAGGCCTACCTCCCGCTCCGTGTGCTCGGTGCGAACTTCCACGCCAGCGCCGAGGGGATGAAGGCGGCGGATCAGGCCTTCGCGTTGCTCGAGCAGCCGCTCCCGCCTACAGGGACCATTGCCGCAGTCCCCGATACGTCCGTCACCGCCCTCTCCGTCCGTGACCTCCAGGTGACCTACCCCGGTCGCGACCAGCCGGCTCTTCGACGGATCTCCTTCAATCTCGAGCCGGGAGAGGTGGTCGCGATAATCGGGCCGAGCGGCTGCGGCAAGTCGACTCTGCTGAGCGTCCTGCTCGGACTGGTGGCGCGGGACGAGGGCTCGGTTCATGTCGGAGGAACCGAACTGGCCGAGCTCGACGTCGATGCCTGGCGGTCACGGTTGGCGTGGGTGCCGCAACGTCCTCACCTGTTCGCTGCATCTATCGGCGACAATGTCAGGCTTGGACGGCCCGACGCGGACCCTCGCGAAGTTGCGCGCGCCGTCACTGACGCCGGACTCGGCGAGGTCGTCGCCGGCTTGCCAGACGGGCTCGGGACGAGCATCGGCGAGCGTGGTGCAGGGCTTTCGGCTGGCGAACGTCAACGGGTGGCCCTGGCCCGCGCATTCTTGCGGGACGCGCCCCTACTGCTACTCGACGAGCCCACGGCGAACCTGGACGGTCGCACAGAGGAGGAGATAGTTCGTTCGGTTCGACGCCTGGTGGTTGGACGAACCGTCCTGCTGGTCGCCCACCGGCCGGCGCTGGTGGCGATGGCTGACCGGGTGGTGCGCCTGGTCCCCGAGACGGTGACTTCGTGACGAGCGTCCGGGCTGCGACGGAGACCTCCGGCATTGGCTCCGCGGGAGCCGCGCCAGAGCCGCAAGCTCACCTCTGGCGGACGCTTCGCGTAGCCCGCCCGGTCGCCGGGAGACTCGCGCTGGCCACCCTCCTGGGTGCTGGTGCAATCGGGGCCGCAATCGGGCTCATCGGCACATCGGCCTGGCTGATCTCGAGGGCGTCGCAGCGGCCATCCGAGTCGGATCTGGGCATCGCCATCGTCGGGGTACAGTTCTTTGCGCTGTCGAGGGGTCTTCTTCGATACGGGGAGCGTCTTGTCGGCCACGATGTCGCCTTCCGAGTCCTTGCCGACCTCCGGACCGGCATCTACAAGCGGCTCGAGACCCTGGCGCCGGCCGGTCTTCCCGCCTTCCGCAGCGGCGACCTGCTGGCCCGCCTGGTCGAGGACGTCGATTCGCTTCAGGATCTCATCCTGCGGGTCATCCCGCCGTTCGCCATCGCCATCGTGGTGGGAGCGGTGACCGTCGCCCTGGTCTGGTGGCTCCTCCCGGCCGCGGGGCTCATCTTGCTCGGCTCGCTCCTGCTGGCCGCCACGCTCGTTCCCTGGCTGACCGGGACGCTGGCCAGGCGATCGGAGTCCGGCCAGGCAACTGCGCGCGGGGAGCTGACTACGTCCGTGATCGATCTCGTCGAGGGCGCTTCGGAACTGGCGGTCTTAGGCGCTACAAGGGCCCAGGTTGAACGGGTAAAGGACGCCGACGCCCTGCTCACCAAAGTGGCGTCGGCCTCCGCCAGGACGGCAGGGGTGGGGCTTGCACTGACAACCCTTCTGGCTGGGCTAGCCGCGTGGGGAAGCCTCTTGGTCGGCGTCCCCGCCGTTCATGGTGGCCGTCTCGACGGTGTCCTCCTCGGCGTCATCACCTTGATCCCCCTCGCCGCGGTCGAGCTGGTAGCCGGGCTTCCGGTAGCGACGCAGTCCCTGCGACGGGCCCGCCGCTCGGCCGAGCGCGTGTTCGCAGTGATCGACCATCCGGCGCCCGTGAGGGAACCGACCGCGCCAGCTGTCGTCCCTCCCCCACCCCACGAGCTTACGGCTCGGTCCCTGCGTGCCCGCTACGTCGGTCAGAGCCGGCGGGCCCTCGACGACATCGACGTGAGCCTCTCCCCAGGCCTTCGTGTGGGGATCGTCGGTCCCAGCGGCGCCGGCAAGTCGGCTCTAGCCGAAGTACTGGTGCGGTTCCTGCCCTACGAAGGGGGCTCAATGACCATCGACGGCGTGGAGTCTGACCGGTTTGCGGGGGACGACACGCGGTCGGTGGTGGGGTTGGTGGATCAAGACGTCCACATCTTCGACACCACGCTGGCCGAGAACCTCCGGGTCGGAGACCACGGTGCGACTGATGATCGGCTGCTCGCGGCCCTGGCCAGGGTTGGGCTCGGCGGCTGGGTGGAACAGCTGCCCGAGGGCCTCGCCACCGGGTTGGGGGAACGTGGCAGCCGGTTGTCCGGCGGGCAGCGCCAGAGGTTGGCGGTGGCTCGTGCCGTGCTGGCGGACTTTCCCGTCCTCGTGCTCGACGAGCCCGCCGAGCACCTCGATCAGCCAGCCGCCGATGCCATGACCGCCGACCTTCTCGATCTGACCTCCGGGCGGTCGACCCTGCTCATTACTCACCGCATCGCTGGCCTCGACGCCGTCGACGAGGTGATGGTCCTCGACGGAGGCAGGGTGATCGAACGAGGGACGCATGACCAGCTGCTCGCGGCCGGCGGGCTCTACTCGCAGCTCTGGTGGCAGGAGATCAGCATGGGAATCTCAGGATCGCCGCCCGACAACCAGGGCGGCAGGATGCCGGCCCCGGCTGCTATCGGCGGCAACCCTGTCGAGAGGAGCCTCACGTCATGACCCAGCTGGCGCGATGGCAGTTCGCGACCACGAGCATCTACCACTTCCTGTTCGTCCCGGTCACCATAGGGCTTGCCTTCCTCGTCGCCGTGCTGCAGACGACCTGGCATCGCTCCCTTCGATGGGGAGGAGACCCCGTCTACCGCCGGCTCACCAGGTTCTTCGGGACCCTCTTGTTGATCAACGTGGCCGTCGGCGTCGTCACCGGCCTGGTACAGGAATTCGAGTTCGGTATGAATTGGTCGGCGTACTCGCGCTTTGTCGGAGACGTGTTCGGAGGGCCTCTGGCCATGGAAGGCCTGGCCGCCTTCTTCTTGGAGTCCACATTCCTCGGTTTGTGGATCTTCGGCTGGAACCGGCTACCGAGGCGGGTCCATCTTGCCTGCATCTGGATGGTGGTCCTGGGTTCGATGCTGTCGGCCATGTTCATCATGGCGGCGAACTCCTGGATGCAGCACCCCGTCGGCTACACGATCAATCCCACAACGCACCAACCGCAGCTGAACGACATCTGGGCGCTGTTCGCCAACCCCGTCTTCTACTGGGGATACCTGCACGTGATCATGGCATCGCTGGTCACGGGCTCCCTAGTGATGCTGGCGGTCTCGGCCTGGCACCTGCGCCGGCGGCAGCAGGTACAGGCCTTCCGCAAGACGGCCTCGGTGGCGCTGATCGTGCTGCTCCCGGCGACCATGCTCGTCCTGTTCTTCGGCGGCCGGCTCGGGATCAACGAGACCAAGTACCAGCCCATGAAGATCGCGGCGGCCGAAGGCCAATGGAACACCTGCCAGCCCTGCTCGTTCTCCGCCTTCCAGATCGGAGGCGGCAACAACGACGAGAACCCCAATCTCATCATCCCGATCCCCCATTTGCTATCGGTCCTGGCGACCGGCCACTGGAACGGCAAGGTGGAGGGCATGAACCAGGTCCAGGCCCAGTACGTAAAGCAGTACGGCCCCGGTAGCTACGTGCCGATTGTCTTCATCCAGTACTGGGGAATGCGGGTCATGGCGTACTTGGGGGCACTCATGTTCGTGTTCGCCCTCTGGGGGGTGTACCTGCTCACCCGGCGCAGGCTCGACAGATCCAAATGGTTCCAGCGCCTAGCCATTTGGGCTGTCGTGGCACCCTTCCTCATGAGCACGGCTGGTTGGCTGCTGACGGAGAACGGACGACAGCCGTGGATCGTCCAAGGGTTGATGAAGACCTCACAAGGGGTCTCCCCCTCCGTGACCTCCACCGACGTCTGGATCAGCCTGATCGCGTTTGTCTTGGTCTACATCGCCTTGGGCGTGGCCGACGTGTTCCTCATGATCCGTTATGGCCGCAGGGCGCTGGAGGAGGACCCGGCGGGAGAAGATCGCTCGGCCCGACCCGAACTCGAACGCGCCGACGTGCCGGCGATCGTGTACTAAGGAGCTCTCGTGAAGACTCTGTGGTTTGTGATCGTCTCCTACCTCTGGGTGGGGTTCTTCGTGCTCGAGGGCTTCGACTTCGGTGTCGGCATGCTCCACTCGTTCGTGGGTAGAAACGACCCAGAACGTCGGGTGGCAGTCAACGCGATCGGTCCGACTTGGGACGGCAACGAAGTGTGGCTCATCGTCGCCGGGGCGTCTATGTTCGCCGCCTTCCCGCTCTGGTACGGCACGATGTTCTCCGCCTTCTACCTCGCCCTGCTCATCACCCTGGTGGCCTTGATGGCGCGCGGGGTGTCCTTCGAGTACCGGGGAAAGCTCCAGGACCCCAGATGGGGAACGGCGTGGAAGTGGTCCATGACCCTCGGCAGCGCCCTCGTCCCATTGCTGATCGGCGTGGCCCTCGGCGACCTCCTTCATGGACTGCCCATCAATAGGCACCACGACTACACGGGAAGCTTCTGGGATCTGCTCACCGCCTACGGGCTGTGGACCGGCGTCACTCTGCTGGCCCTATCTCTTCTGTCGGGTGCGACGTTCCTCGTCCTCAAGACCAGAGGGGACCTCCACGACCGGGTCGTGCGCCTATCGCGCGGATTCGGCTCGGCAGCGGCACTGTTGGTCGCCGGCTTTGTCGTGTGGACGGCAGTCATCTCGGGTCGGGGAGCCATCCCCAATCTGATCGGGGCACTCACTGTGCTGGCAGTCGTAGCGGCCGTGTCACTGACCGGTAGCGACCGCGAGGGGTGGGCGTTCGCCATGTCCTCGGTGGCGATGGGCGGCACGATCACGACCATATTCGCGCACCTCTACTCCAACGTGATGGTGTCCAGCACGAGCTCAGCCTTCAACGTCACAGTTGACAATGCGGCGAGCGGCTCCTACGCCCTGACAGTCATGACGGTGGTGGCGGGCATCTTCCTGCCCCTAGTCTTGGCCTATCAGGCCTGGAGCTACCACGTCTTCAGGCGACGGCTGGCCTCTCCAAACGCGGAAGACCCTCGGCCGGACCTTGCACATTCGACTGGAAGGGCGCAGACGGCGTCTCCTCCTAGTGCAGGCGAAGAGCGGTAGGGTGCCGGCGACCCCTGGCTCCGATGGCAGCTCTTTGCTGAACGAGGCAGAGTTTCGCGGCCTCTTCGAGGCCATCCGGCACAAGGTCCCGTGGGGGCCGGCTGACAGACGCGGAGCCTTGAACAACATCACGCCAGCAGTGGTACTGGCCGCCGTCAAGGCAGTCCGAACGGGTCATACCATCTCTCTCGCTGCGCCGATCGAGACCGCCACCTCACCGGACAACCCCACCCCCGCCGGGCACGAGATGACCGGCGACACCAGCGCCGGTGGGCTCCAGTTCGCGTTGGACCGTCTGAAGATGAATATCCACGGGAACGCCGACAGCCATCTCGACGCGTTGTGCCACGTGATCTATGACCATGTCCTCTACAACGGCGTCCCAGCGGACACAATCACGCAGACGGGGGCAACCCAGCTGTCGGTCGACGTCGCGCGCGACGGGATCGTCGGCCGCGGAGTCCTGCTCGACATCCCGCGATTGCGCGACGTGCCCTGGCTGGAGCCCGGTGATCAGGTGACCGCCGACGAGCTGGTCGCGGCCGAAAGAGCACAGCACGTCACCATCGATCGGGGCGACATTCTTCTCGTGCGGGTCGGCCATCACCGGCGCCGGATCGAGCTCGGCCCCTGGAACGCCGCCAAGGCACGTGCTGGGCTCCATCCAGCTGCTCTAAAGCTCCTGGCAGACCAGCGGATCGCCGCGCTTGGAAGTGACGGCAACAGCGACACCGCTCCCAGCACGACGGCGGGGATCGCCTTTCCCGTTCATGTTCTCGCGATCAACGCCATGGGGCTGCACCTGCTCGACTATCTACAGCTCGAGGACCTCACCACCTCGTGCGAGGCCATAGGTCGCTGGTCCTTCCTATGTGTGATCGCCCCACTCCGGCTGCCGACCGGCACCGGTTCGCCGGTCAACCCAATCGCCATCCTATGAAGTGATCCACATCAGGGCAGTCAGTCCCGCTGATGTGACGCCGCGGCTCGTCGAGAGCCTCGACAGCAATCCCGGCGTCCTCAACCTGGTTGTTCTCGAGGGGGCAGCGAGAAGTCCTGACGGTGATGCAGTCCAGTTCGACATCATCACGGCCGAGGCCAATAGCGTGCTCAGCGATCTGCGCAATCTGGAGATCGACCGCCGAGGCTCGATCATGATCGAGACCGTGGAGACATCGATCTCCGACCTGGCCGCGCACGCTGAGGGAAGAGAGCCCGGAGGCAAAGACTTCTCACCGATCTGGGAGCAGGTCGATGCCAGAATCCGTGCCCTGGGGACCTACTCTCCCAGCTGGTTCATCCTGCTCGCCATCGCTTGCCTCATCGCTGCTGTGGGAATTCTCACGAATTCGCAGATCCTCATCGTGGGCGCCATGATCGTCGGCCCAGAGTATGGAGCCATAGCCAGCGTGGCCCTCGGCATCCGCAAGAGGGAGAGTCCACGCATCCGCCGGGGATTGCTCGTCCTGGTAATAGGTTTTCTGATCGCCATCATCGCTAGCCTCCTGTTCAGTCTGGTGATTCGCGGCTTCAATCTGGAACCCAGAGCATTCGATAGAGGGATCCGGCCGGTGTCGGACCTCATCAACAGCCCCAACTTCTTCTCCGTAGTAGTCGCCGTTCTGGCCGGCATCGTCGGGGTTGTCTCGCTCGCCGAGGCGAGAACCAACGCGCTCATCGGCGTGTTCGTCTCGGTGACAACCGTCCCCGCAGCTGCCGACATCGGGCTCTCGACGGCGTTCCGCAGCTGGAGCGAGGCATGGGGCTCAGCCTTGCAACTATTGCTCAACCTGGCGCTGCTGATCGTGGTCGGTGCCATCGCCCTCGGCCTCCAGCAACGGCTCTGGCAGCGCGGGAGCCGAGGGATCACCCGATCAGGATGACGACGCCTTACGGATCCTGTTGGAGAATCGAGCAGTTGGGAGGACGCGCGAACAGGTGCACGCTCGTCTCATACCCGTGGCGTCGGTTTATCGGTAGCATCGCCGCCGGTACACTAAAAGGAGGTCAGTGTGAGCGACTATCCCCTGATTAGCGATCATGGCTTGATCGGGGACCTGCAGACGGCTGCGCTCGTCACCAACGACGGGACCATCGACTGGTTCTGCGCCCCTCGCTTCGACTCACCCAGCATCTTTGCCTCGCTCCTCGACCTCCGCCGGGGTGGGCGCTTCCGGATCGCTCCCATACGCGACGACTGCACGACGACCCAGATCTATTTCCCGCAGTCAGCCTGTCTCATCACCCGCTTCATGACAGACGCCGGCGTCGGAGAGCTCGTCGACTTCATGCCTATACACAATCCCACCGTTGTCACCGAGAACCACCGGATCGCCCGTGGCGTCCGATGCCTGCGTGGAGAGATGCCCTTCCGGCTGGAGTGCGAGCCCCGCCTGGACTACGGCCGCCAGAGCCACAAGCTGTCCCTCACGGGGGAGGGCGCCCTGTTCCAGTCGCCCGAGCAGGAGCTCGCCCTTCACGGAGCCCACGGTCTCGAGCAATCGGGAGACGGCGACGTTCGGCTCGACTTCGTGGTCAAGTCAGGGGAGAGACGAGGGTTCATCCTCGAAACGGCACCGTCGACCGGGCCTCGGCCGATGCGCGCGGACGAGGGCGCGAGGCTGTTCGAGGAAACTGTCCGCTTTTGGCGGGAGTGGCTGGGCCGCTGCACCTACCAAGGACGCTGGCGGGAGATGGTCCACCGCTCGGCCATGTCGCTCAAGCTCATGACCTACGCCCCCAGCGGCGCACTGGTTGCGGCCCCGACGACCGGCCTCCCAGAGCAGGTGGGCGGCGAACGCAACTGGGACTACCGCTTCACCTGGGTCAGAGACGCGTCCTTTTCCGTGTACGCCCTGCTGGGCCTGGGATACACCGAGGAAGCACGAGCATTCGTCACCTGGCTGGGCCACCGGGTCTCCGAGAAGGCCGGGGCCGGCTCTGGCCCGTTGAAGATCATGTACCGGGTGGACGGCTCCTCGGACCTGGAGGAAGAGACCCTGGACCACTTCGAGGGCTACATGGGTTCGAGACCAGTACGGATCGGGAACGGAGCCTCCGATCAGCTCCAGCTCGACATCTACGGCGAGGCCATGGACTCGATCGCTCTGGCGGACCCAACCGAGCCCGTAGGGTACCTCGGCTGGACCGAGCTCACCTACATCCTCGATTGGCTCTGTGACAACTGGGACCAACCCGACGAGGGGGTTTGGGAGACCCGCGGTGGCCGGAAGGACTTCACCTACGGGCGAGTCATGGAGTGGGTGGCTCTTGACCGTGCCGTTCGCCTGGCACGTGACCGGGGCCGGCCGGGCGACTTAGCTCGATGGACCAGCACCCGCGACGCCATCTACCGGCAAGTCATGGACAAGTGCTGGAACGCAAAACGCGGCGCGTTCACCCAGTATCCCGGGACCGAGGTGCTCGACGCCTCGAACTTGCTGATGCCGCTCGTGGGGTTTGTCGCTCCCAAGGATCCTCTCTGGCTGTCAACCCTGGCGGCTATGAACGAGGAGCTCGTCACGGACAGCCTGGTCTACCGCTACAACCCGAGCGCTTCGCCTGACGGCCTGCGGGGCTCGGAGGGGACCTTCTCGCTGTGCTCGTTCTTCTTCGTGGACGCCCTGGCCCGCGGCGGGCGGCTGGAGGAGGCGCAGTACGCCTTCGAGAAGATGCTGACCTACTCGAACCACGTCGGGTTGTACTCGGAGGAGATCGACCCAAGTGGTCGCCAGATCGGCAACTTCCCCCAGGCCTTCACCCACCTTGCGTTGATCCACGCGGCCATCGATCTCGACGCGGCGCTCAACGTGGGGGCTGGAAATGTGTTCCAGCTGCCAGCTGGGCTGGGCCTACCCACAGGATGAGGCGGCACCAAGTGGAGTGATCACCTGTCCGCTGGCGAGCGAAGCGTTGCCGAGCTCGGAGAAGCGTGACCATTGGGTCGGAGTCGTGCGGCGTTGTCCACCGCCGACGGAGCTCTCGTCAGTGCCGAACTGTCGGGACGGGGGCTTCAGTCGCCTTTGCCGTCGCTGAGACTGCAGATGGAGGCGCACCCGAGTCCGGCCCGGGAGGAGGGGGCGCACTGGGCGCAAGTCTCTCCGCTGTCACATACGCAACTACCACGGCCACGATCACAAGCGGCATGACTGCCAGCCCGTCCGATGACAATAAAAGGGTCGCCAACAAAACCGAGACGATTGGAAGCCTGAGCATGACTGCAGTCATGGCGCCGATCCCCATCGCGGCTCCTGCAACCATTGGCAACCCCGGAGCGTGAGACAGCGCAACACCCCCTATGGCCCCAACGAACATCGCTGGAAAGGTGGGCCCACCCCGAAAGCTGCTCAATGACGCACTGTAGGCGAGCCCCTTGCAACCCATGAGCAGCAACAAGGCGCCCACGGAGTATGTGGCACTGTGAGCGAGGAAGGGACCTAACGCCGACTGCCCGGAGAACAGCACTTCGGAGCTGGCCTTTCCGGTGCCCTCGGCAAAGGCAATTGCCAGACCCGCGATCGCGAGGCCTATCACCGGGGTGAGCAGCAGTGTTTGCTTCTCGACGTGTGCCCGAAGAAGCAAGGCGAGCCGTCGGATCGTCACTCCCACCACAGGAGCCGCCAGACCGATGGTGAGTGCCCACCCGAACTCGGCAGCATTGGGTCGGGCAAAATGGGGGAGGTTCGGTATGGCCAGAGAGAATGTCCCATGTCCCGTCCAGGAGCCAAGGCCAACGAAGATGAGTGCGCCGACTCCGGCGGCCAATAGACCCGGAAGCAGAACGACCCTCTGCAGCGGACCCCCGAGTCCTGACGCCTCCAAGAGGAGAAAGGCACCAAGAAGCGGCGAACCCAAGAGGGTGGCTATCGCGGCGAACGCCCCGGCGGCCGCCACCGCCGCCGTAGCCGCGACAGGAGCATCGCGTTTGAGTAGGCGGACCGCGCCCACTCCAAGCCCAGCCCCTAAGGCGATGAGCGGAGCTTCTGGCCCGATGACCGCGCCCAAAGCAAGGCTGGCCAAGGCCGCTATGGCGATACCGGGGAGCTCGATGGGCGAGGGCCTTTCCCCCGCCTTGAACCCGTCCGCCGGCGACGCCCCGCCCCTTCCCGGTAGGTACCGGATAGTCAAGGCGACCAAAACACCGGATATGCCGAGCAGCGGAAGCGGCCACCAGATCGGCGCTCCGTGGAATCCAAGCCATTTGGGAACCGGGTCCACGAAGATCCATTGGTTGAGATGAGTGACAAGGTCGAGAAACCAGTACGCGGCCACCGCGATGGGCGCGCCGAGAAGACCCGAGAGCGCCAGCAATCCGACGTAGCTGCGGGATCGAAGGGCGGCTAGAGGATCGTTGTCGGGACCGGAGGCGGTGGTCATCCTCGTCTTCTACCCTCGCCAGTCTGGTCGACTGAATCTCGACAGCCGACGGTGAGATATCAATTCACCATGACCGTGAGGTCCCGGGAATACTCAAAGGGACAAGCGCCCACGATCCAGCCATTCGACTCCTCGGGTTCATCGTGGCAACGTGCCTAGGGCACGGCGTAACGGGTTATGGTAAGGGCGACCTCGACTGGCACACATCACCCGATCCGGGTGATTGGCGCGATACCGGATAACCAATTCACTCAGCAGAAGAGCCCACGCTTGCAACCAACCCGGCAGATGAAAACTGCGTCGTTCAGCTGGTCAACAGAAACTGCTCCAACAGAGCCGCGTCGTCGAAATAGCTGCGAAATGAGCAGATCTTGTCCTCGCGAAACTCGGCGACTGTGGCACCTGCGAGCAGGATCCGGCAGCCCGTGGGCTCTATCAACAGATCGTCAGCGAGGAGCATCGGGCCACTGTGGAGTGCAGTGAGGCGCCATTCTGTGATGGCTTTTGACGCAACGAACTCCAGCGAATCGATGGAGATTGTGACATCCGAGAGGGCGTCATCCCGCTCGTCGAACCTCTCTTCCAATTCAGCTAGAGACGACACAGACACCGTCGGTGACCACCCTTTGACATCGTGGGTGAAGAGGAGTGAAAGGTCGTCCTGACCTGCACCGAACGCAACCTCAAGAGCCCTGAGAAGCACAGACCGCCGTGATGCAGGCATTTGGTGTCCTATCTGGAGCTGGAATGGTCGTTTGGCCGACCTAGAGGTCGAGCAGCTTGAACTTGGCTGCAGCAAACTCCTCATCGGTGAGGGAGTTGGAGTCATGCAACTCAACTAGCTTTTCGAGTTCTTGCATCGTGCCTCCCGTTCGTACAGTGCCGCTCGGTGCCGAAGGACCGGGGGACGGGGCGTACTCGGGTGCCGGTAACGCTTGAGCGGCCAGATATGAGGATGAGATTTGCTCGACCAGTTCCTGCGCGTGGCGTCCGTTACCCAGAGTGTGGGCAGCCTCCACACTTGCCGCACCTCCCGCCAGCCGGCCAATCGGCCGAACGCGGCGCAGGAACAATCCCATCCATCCTCTTTTCGGGAGGCCAGACACCTCCCATGCCATCCTGCTAGAGGCTGAGGCTACCCACCGAGCCCTAACTAGGCATCATCCGAACCGGGTGATTTCAGCCGTCGAGATATCCAAGCGAGCGCGCTCGCTCAACCGCGGGTCCGCGAGCTGACACACCAAGTTTGCGATATATGGCAATTGCGTGCGTCTTGACGGTGTTGCGGGAGAGATAGATGGCCTTGGCAATCTCACCGAGACCAAGGTGGGTCGGTAACAGGGCCAAGACACGCATCTCAGCTGGAGTCAATATAGGTCTGGTAGTCCTATGGTGTGTAGGGGAGTTCTCGAGGACCTTCGTCAGGCGATCGACGCGATCCCGCAGGAGGTGGGCTTCTGTCTCGTTCCTCAGGCCGGCATCAGCATCTCGTGCAAACGCAGCCGCAGACGCTTGGTCACCGAGCAACAGTTCCATCTCCCCCAGGAGAACGAGGGCTGCGATGCGGCCCCGAGTCGTAAAATCGTTCCCGCTGCCTAGGAGGTCAAGAGCCTTGCCTGCCAGCTTGAGCGCGGATGCATCGTCAGCCGCCCTCGCTGACATGAGTGCCGATAGCGCATAGGCGAGAAGATTGGGGCGAAATTCCTGAAGACCATTGGCCGTAAGCTCGGCCATCGCCTGATCGGCAAGCATGGCCGCGCGATCCCAGTCTTCATTCTCAGTAGCAAGCAGCCCGAGGAACGCCAAAGATGCGACATGGACGGCAGGAACGCCCCGCGACGCTCGTTCCGCTCGAGGCAGGAGCTCCGAAGCGACCTCCAAGTCCCCCATGAACAAGCACGCGCTTGCATGAAGGGAGCAGGCCACGGGATACCAGGCGCTCCCGTTGGGCCCAAGAGCACGGACAGAGTCCGCGTGTCCAGCCAAGGCTTGCAAACCATCAGACCCGACCATGGCTCGCAGGATGGCTATCGCCGACTCCAGGTTCGGTGAGCCGTCCGGAAGCGGTCCACTCCAGTGCCCAGCCTCAGCCGTTGCGATCCACCGCTCAGCTGCGGGAACTCGTCCGAGCCCGACGTCAAACCAGGCCCTGGCAAGCGCCAACGGCACCGACCGACTCGCGTCCCCGTCGGAGAACGCTTCGAGCCAGAGTCCAACCGTTCCGTTCTGACCCCTAGCCGCAAACTCGAGGAAGTGTCCGAGGACCAAACCTCCGGCTCGGTCAAAGTCACCAGCCTGGCGCGCGTGACTCACGGCTCGGGTGATCTCGCCATGGTCCTCGTACCATCTACTCGCTCGCTGATGGAGGACCGCCGCCGCCTTTCCTTCCCTCGCATCCAGCTCGCTGCGCAACAGCTGGGCGAACAAGTGGTGGTACCTATACCACCGCCCACGCCGATCAAGTGGAATGAGGAACATGTTTTTGGATTTCTCGAGCCAACGAAGGCGTTGGCCGTTACCCTTCGTCTCTAGGACCGCGTCACAGAGCTGTCCGGAGAGCTCCTCCAGGATCGAAGTCTCGATGAGGAAGGTGACGACATCCTCCGGGAGCCGGCTGAGCAATTCATCTCTCAAATAATCAGCGACCCGCCACTCACTGCCATCGAAGGATTCCGGCGAGCTTCCCTTGCTCCCTCGCTGCCTCAGGGCGAGAGTGGCAAGATGCAGCCCTGCTGCCCATCCCTCAGTTCGCATGATGACGTTCGCGATTTCCGTTTTGCGCAAATGAAGATCTGCTCGCTCGAGGAGCATTTCTGCCTCACGAGCTGACATTGCGAGATCTTCCGCCTGGATCTCCTCAAGTCGGTCCTCGAGCCTCATGCGAGCCAACCGAATCCGGGGCACCTCCCGCCCTACCAGAGCGATCTGGGACTCGGCCGGGAGGCTGGCAATGCACCTCTCCAGCCAGCCAAGCACTTCTGGCGCCTTGATACGACCGATGTCGTCCAGGACAAGCACGAATGGCGAACACGCAGACATAGCGTCACTTATCAGCGGCATCACCACGGGGGCGAGAGCGGGGTTTCGGCTGTCCAGCTCGTTGGTCAGTTCGTCCGACAACCGTTGAATACCACCAAGCGCCCGGGAGATAGAACGCATGAACGCGACCGGCTCGTTGTCGGATTCGTCGATCGCTACCCATGCGAACGGACGAGGATCACTGCGCGTCCACTGTGATGCAACGGTGGACTTGCCATACCCGGCTCCAGCTGTTAGCAGTACGACCGGTTTGTGGGACGACGCCGCCAGTCGATTTGTCAACCGCGGTCGTAGTACGAAATCAGCCCGCTCAACAGGGACGTGATACTTCGCTCGAGCCGGAAGGAAATCGGCACCCACCCCGGCTGTCTCTCCATCCTCGAGTGTATGGGTCATGGGGCCCCGGCGCATCCCTCCCCCGCACGTCCCTCCCCGCATGCGGCACGATGTCCGCCCGCACTCTAGGTCCCTAGGGAATGTCTCCGCGACATCATGCTTAACCTGGTCTTTTCCGCAGGGAGTTCCGCGTCTGCATTGCCCACAGAATCGATTCAGGCCGATTTCCTCCCCGACAGTGTGTACGGCTCCGAATTCGCTTGTCGAAGTGAGTGGATCCCTCCGGATCAACAGAGGACGCTGAAAGCGTCTCGCGTGACCTTCGATTGTCCCTGAATGGACTCAGCGATTCAGCTCGCCCTGCCAAGCCTTGGCGCCCGCAGCAGTGGCTCCCCTGAACTGCTTCCACTTCAGCTTTGCGGTCTCGCTCGGTGGTCGCTCGAGTTGCCGTATCCACTGGCGCATCGCCGATAGCAAGGCGGAGCTACCGAGCATGAACCCCGTGACCCACAAGAGGCACCCGATTCCCACCAGGACTCCGCCCGCTACCAGAAGGTTCTTGTTCACCTGTAGTCCAGCGTTAGCTGTTTGATTGTCCACTGTCGCTCCCATCGCTTCCCGTCACCCAGCGGCCCCCACGGCAGCTGGCAGATGTCAAACTCCCATGCCCTGCCGCTCAGCCCGCTGCAGGCCTCGCTCGTGCATTCCGCCACCTCGGAAGATCACGTACGAGAGGATGCCCAGTATAGGAACAGCTAGAACAAAGAGCACCCAGAGCGCCTTAGCCAACCCACCGATGTCATGGCTCCGGAAGATGTCACCAAAGATAACCACCAAGAGCCACAGCCAGACGAGCAGGGCGAAGAACATGAACAACGTCCAAAATACATTCAGAAGCGGATACGTATCAGCAAGCATGCCGTTGCTCTCCCTGCTCGTCTCGCGTTGCGCCGATCCGCGCCGGACGAGCACCTCGGCGCGGAATACGTTCTTGATGCCATCGTGACATCACAGCGCCGTCGAGACATCACCCGTACCGGGTGAATCGGGCCGTCTCCCAGCGACGAGGCGTGGAGAAACATGAGCAAGGACGAGGAGGCCGGTGATCAGGCGGGCGTTCCTGACGGTCCCGGGTGAGCCGGCGGAAGTCCTCGGGCTGGGCGGAGGGTGATGTCGGACCTTGGTAGGTCCATTCTCCAGGCGCCAAGGCATGAGGACGGGGTCGTATACTCCAACCTGGCCGGCGTGCTCACAGTCCGCCAGGAAGACGATGCCAAGCCCATGCGAAGCCTTCGACTTGACCTGATCTCGACGAGAGGGTCCGACGTGCAGCTGCTGACCCGACGGACGCCACGCGTGTCGCGCTCGCTGAGGAGCAGGGCCACCGAATGATCTTCACCTTCGACACCGACTTTCAGATCCACCGGTTCCGCGAGCGGCTGCGCTTCATGACAGTCCCGTTCGATCACCGCGATCCTTACATTTCCCTAAATCGCTCTATTTGCTGGCTGGCCTCGGGAGCATCCGGGTTACCCTGAGCGTGACCTGAGGCGGGCTAACGGGCTCGTTCATCGAGGAGGGCCGCAAGATGTCTCCCATTGCCGAGATCGGCGTCTTCGGCGGTAGCGGGTTCTATGAGTTCCTCGATTCGACGGCCGAGGTGGAGACCCGCACGCCTTACGGATCGACCTCTGGACCGGTAAAGGTCGGCAAGCTCGGGGAACGTAACGTCGCGTTCCTAGCGCGCCACGGGAACGGGCACCGAGTTCCCCCCCATAGGATCAACGCTCGGGCCAACGTCTGGGCCTTCCACGAGCTGGGCGTCGAAAGGATACTCGCGCCGTGCGCGGTCGGGTCGCTGCGACCTGACGTCCACCCCGGCGACATCGTCGTTCTGGACCAACTCGTGGAGCGCACTTGGGGGAGAAGGGACACATACTTCGACGGCCACGACCTTTGGCATCTGCCCTTCGCCGACCCGTACTGTCCCGAATTGAGCCAGCTAGTGGTGGCATCAGGTGAGCGCCTCGGGATCACCACGCATCCTGCAGGCACGGTTGTGGTGATCCAAGGGCCAAGGTTCTCGACGAGGGCAGAGTCGCAGTGGTTCCGCGCGCAGGGCTGGGACGTTGTGAACATGACCCAGTACCCCGAAGCCGCGCTCGCCCGGGAGCTCGGTATGTGCTACTCGGGGATTGCCCAGGTGACAGACTACGACACGGGCACACAACGATCACACCAGACCCCCGCTGTCACCATGGACTCCGCCTTCGCGATGCTGGAGAAGGTGGTTGACAAGACCCGGCAGCTGCTCGAGGGTGTGATCTCCGAGTTGCCCCATGACCGGTCTTGCGGCTGTATTCGGGGTGCTCCGAACGCCGACACTCGGTCCTCCCCGGTTCCCACTAGCGTCTGAACAGTCGTGAGGGGTCTGGGCTTCGGCCCTGGCGAAGGCAGGACGTGTGCTCACGACGCCGGATGTGCGCCGCCAGCTCGCGGCGGCCACCTCCATCTCGAACTCGCAGCCACTAGGTGGCGGGAGGCTCGCCGTCATGCAGGTGACCCGCCCCGGCGTTGAGGACTAGCCGAAGCCCAATAGTTTCGCGCTTCTTAATCACCACTCAAGCATCGAAGAACGATATCGGGCTTAGCGTCTTGTCGGTGGTCGAGCATCCCGTCCGTCGGATCGCCGGCATGTTCCGTAGCCGCCTGCACGACCCATGGCCGGCCTCGGTACTCGGGGTGGCCCTCGCCGTCACCTTTGGGGTCTGCTTCCTGACAGGGCTCGTCGACTGGGCGGTGCAGCGAGGCCCGACATGGTTCGGTTGGCCGTCCCGACCTGTGAACCTCTACCGAATCACTGAGGGGGTCCACGTCGTCACCGGGATCGCCAGTATCCCGCTGTTGATGGCAAAGCTGTGGGTTGTATATCCCAAGCTCTTCGTTTGGCCTCCCCTGCAAGGGATTGCCGGCACGCTCGAACGCCTCAGCCTCGTGCCGCTCGTCGGCGGCTCACTCTTCCTGCTCTTCACGGGGGTCCTCAACATCGCGTACTGGTACGGACCACTCCCGTTTTTCTTCCCTACGGCACACTTTTGGGTCGCCTGGATCACCGTAGGGGCCCTCGTCGTCCACGTCGGGGCAAAAGCGACCGAGACGCGCATCGCCCTCCAGCGAGGAACCCAAGAGGGGTCAAACAAGTCGACTCCGCCGTCCCCTGGAGACGTAGACGAGGCCATTCCCCACGGTGGCCTTACCCGCAGGGGCTTCATGGCGACAGCGGCGGCGACGGCCGGAGCCCTCGTGGCAGTGGTGGTCGGAGAGGCGGCGGTCCCACTGAGCCGTCTCGCGGTGCTGGCTCCCCGCAACCCACTCACCGGGCCGCAACGACTACCTGTCAATCAGTCTGCCATAGAAGCGCAAGTGGTAGAGCTTGCCCGCGACTCGGCTTACCGGCTGTCGGTTGAGGGTCGCTGCCGCCGCCGGATGTCATTCAACCTGGAACAGCTTCGGAGACTACCCCAGCGCCAGGCCGGTCTCCCGATCACCTGTGTCGAGGGATGGAGCGCCTCCGCGTCCTGGCGAGGAGTTTCGGTCCCTTTGCTCCTCCAGATCGCCGGCGCCCGTCCGGGCGCGCCCGTGCGGATCGAGTCACTCGAGGCCGCCGACCGTTTGTACTCGAGCTCGGTTCTCCACCCGGATCATTCAAGTGACCCGGACACGCTCCTCGCCCTCGAGCTGAACGGGGAGGAGCTCGACTTGGATCACGGCTACCCGGTTCGCCTGATCGCCCCCAACCGCGCAGGGGTGCTGCAAACGAAATGGGTATCCAAGGTCGTCGTCTTATGAGCACTCCGGGTGCTCGATGCGAGGTCCAGAAGAAACATCGCCTGAGGTTCCTTGTGATGGCAGCCATCGGGTGGGGCGTAATCGCCTTCGGGTTACAGGGACTCTTTCGGGCCTCCAATGAGACGAACCCACCCGGCTTGTTTCGGCTGCTTGTCGGCTTGAACGTCATCAACGACGCGATCGTCGTTCCCCTTACCCTCCTTGGCGGCTTCCTGGTACGACGCTTCGCTCCGCGCTGGCTTCTGATGCCAGCACAGTTCGGGCTCTTCGCGTCGGTCATCGTGACCCTCTATGCCTATCCCCTGGTCTCGGGCGCGGGGCGCAGCCCGAGAGCTGGGTTCAGCCGTCTCCCACTGAACTACGCCCACGGCCTCCTTGCAGTGCTGGGCGTGGTGTGGCTCGTCTCTGCGGGGCTCGCGGCCTGGTCGTGGAAACGACGAGTCAAGATCGATTGACTCGGGGTCGAACGGCCAGACTGGACCTCTCGGTCCATTCCCGCGCCGTACTTCGGTCGCTCATCACAGCGATGGCACTCGTCCCGGTTGGGATCTACCTCTACGTCGCAGTGAGGAGGATCGGATACCCCTTTGAGCTTGAGTGGATGGAGGGAGGCGCTGTTGAAGTCGTCAAGCGCGTTCTCGATGGTCATGCCATCTACACGCAACCGTCGCTGCACTATGTACCCTACGTGTATCCGCCGGTCTACTTCTGGGTATCAGCCGCTGTCGCCCACCTCACCGGTATCGGTTTCCTGCCGCTGCGTTTGGTCTCGTTCATCGCGTCATGTGGCACCTTCGTGGCGCTGTTCATCATCGTTCGGAGGGAGACGGCTGACCGCGTGGCCGGAGTCGTGGCTGCCGGCCTTTACGCAGCTACTTTCTCGGCCTCCGACGCCTGGTTCGACATCGGGAGGGTCGACTCGCTGTTCGTCTTCCTTATCATCTTGTCAGTCGGCGCTGCTCGGTCCGCTCGGAACACGAAGGCTGGAGTGGTCAGTGGTCTTCTCTTCCTCGCCGCTGCTCTCACCAAGCAGACAGCCGTTCTAGCCGTCACCCCCCTCCTCGTCATCCTGCTGGTCACGCGTCTAAGAGTGGGTCTCGCCGCTCTCGTGACCCTGGCTTCGGGCATCGCCGGCACGACGATCTGGCTCGACTCGCAGTCGCATGGCTGGTACGGGTACTACGTCCTCAAGGAGCTGGCACACCACTCCGTCGTGGGAGCCAGCTGGGGAAGCTTCGTCCCCAAGGACCTCCTCGAACCCTTCGGCATGGCTGTCTTGCTCGCACTGACCGGACTTGTTTGGTCGGTGGCCAGGAGAGCCGTGCGGGTGCCCGTGGCGTTTTGGTGCTCGGTGGTCGTGGGCTTCGTCGGTGCCGCATGGATCTCGAGGCTGCATCAAGGCGGTGGCCAGGATGTGCTGATGCCGGCCTATGCAGGTCTTGCCCTTGCTGGGGGCCTCGGCTTCGGCCTCGTCTCCCCCGCCAATCTCAGAGATGAGCCACCACGTGTCGTGGCGGGTCGCCCCCAGGGCCTCCCGGCTTCACCGGGGAGGCCGCGGGCCCAGACAGTCGGTCTGCTTGGCCTGGCGTGTCTCGGTGCCGTGGTGGCCTCTCAGTTCGCGCTCCTCGCGTACTCGCCATCCAGACAGATCCCGAGTAGTGCCGACGAGGCACAGGGACGGCGCTTCGTCGCGATGGTCTCACGAGTGCGCGGGAAGGTGATCGTGTTGGACCACCCGTGGTACGGGAACATGGCGGGCAAGCCCTCGTGGGCACAAGGAGAAGCTGTCGTGGACGTTCTTCGCGCCGGCCCCAACAAAGCGGCGTCCGACCTCAGAGCGAGCATAAGGAGAACGTTGGCGAGCCCCGGGGTGTCGGCAGTATTCGTGGACAACCCAGGCGACGCTGCAACCCTGACCTCGACGCTCGATACGTGGTACAGGCCGACGCGAGATCCCTTTAGCTGCTATCAGTGCTTTTTTCCCGTGACCGATCTCCCACTCAGGCCCTACATGCCTTACGTGAGGAGGTGATCATGGGCTCGAGACGGCCAAACCACCGGTTCCCCGAGCGCCATCCGTCCTTGAGGTCACAGCCGTTTCGCGAAGCTAGAGAGCTCAGGTCAGTGATTCCCACCGTCGCCCACGGAAACCACGGTCCCACGTCGCTTCCGCGTTCGAGCCGAACGGTCATGCTCTGACTCGGTGCGCCTGGGCGCTCGACCTCGACCAGCACCTGGCCCGACGGTGAGATCAGCTGGGAGATTCGCCTGAGCAAGCGTGCAGGGCATCCTCCTATCCCGATGCTCCCGTCCAGAAGAAGGACGCTGCGCCAGCGCCCCTCGCCGGGAAGACGATCGAAGACGGACCGCTGGAGCACCGGAGCACCCTTGGCCCGCGCGACCCGCACTGCGGTCGGTGCCACATCTACACCGAGAGCCACGAGACCGCGGCCACAGAGAGCAGCGAGATGACGGCCAGGACCACAGCCGACGTCGATCACCGGGGCTACTGCTCGCTCAAGCACCGAACGATCGTGACGATCCACTGGTGCGAACCAGCGATCGAGGTTCAGCTTCAAGACCGCCCCGTCTTGTGTCCGCATGACCACTGGATAGCTGTCGTCGCCGCGGGAGTTCACCGCGAGCTCTGGGCAGGTTCGATGTGCCCGACCACCTCGTGCAAAGTGGCGAGAAAGCGACCGCCCGACGAGTTCGACGCTACATCGAGAGCGTCGGCGAAGGTATCTACATCGCAGAGCATCGGCGCTGTCTTACAGGTCAGCCCGCGTGCGCGAATGCGGTCTAGCTGGAGTCGCGCGGTGTCAGACGAGCTCATGGTGACTCCGGTGAACAGGCCTGGACTGGGCCGGCGAAGGCCGATACACCAAAAACCCCCGTCGCGTGTCGGACCGAGGATGGCGTCGGTGCGTTCGCCTAACAGTGCCCGCCCGACCGATCTGATGAGCTCGGGGGTCAGCTGTGGCGTGTCCATACCGATGATGACAAGCGGGAGCCTGGACCTGCGCCATGCGTCCTCCGCAGCCTTGTCCAGACGTTCGTCGAGTCCGTCTCCACGCTGAGCGAAGACCAAGAAGCCCTCGCACAGCTCCGGCTGGAGCTCACCCGACACAGCTAGGAGACGGCGTCGAACATGCGCGGCAGTCACAGCTGCAACGGTGTCCAACAGGCACGCCCTCGCCAAGGCAGCCGCCTGCTCCGGGGTCATTGGAGGGCACAGGCGCGTCTTAACCTGACCCGGCAGTGGTGCCTTCGTCATGATCAGGACCTGCACAGGAACCTGAGCATTTGAATCACCCTGAGGCATCTCGACGCCCGCAGCTTCCACTTCAAGCCGCTCTCAATACAGCAGAAATATCCTTCATGGCTCGAAGGGTTCCACGAACAGACCCGGTCACCTTCGAGCAACCCACCCGGGGCCTGTAAGGCACCTGGACCTCCTCGATGAGCAAACCTTCCGAGCAGGCGCGCAGAATCATCTCGAGCGGCCACCCGGACCGACGGTCATCGAGCTGAAGGCTTCGGAGGCGCTCCAGCCGGGCCGCGCGCATAGGTCCCAGGTCCCTCAGAGACAGCCCCGTCCTCCGACCGACCTCCAGAGCGAGAAGCCGATTGCCGAGCCTTGCATGAAGGGGCCAAGCCCAACGTTCGGGCCTGCGTGCGCCCAGAACCAGGTCTGCCCTACCGTCCAGCACGCCTGCGAGGACGAGTGGAAGGTCGGCCGGGTCGAGAGAGGCGTCGGCGTCCATGAAGCAGACGACAGGATTCGTGGCGACCCGCAAGCCTGCAGCACATGCCGATCCGAATCCCCGCTTCGGCTCTCTCACCACGACGGCTCCGGCATTCAGGGCAATGTCTCCCGACCCATCGCTCGAGCCGTTATCAACGACGATTGGCCTGCAGCCAAATGGAACCCTCGATAGAACCCAGGGCAGGGCGGCGGCTTCGTCGAGCACCGGGAGGACCACGTCGATCACAGTTTCCAACATAACCAGAGGCCTACCCCCCAGCCGACCCATCTCCTTACGATTTGGGGAACTCTGTACCCTGCGGCCCCGACGGTGCTTGAGCTAATTACTCTCTTGTCGATGAGCACGGTCCTGGTGGTCGAAGACGACACCACTGTTGCCGAAGTCGTCACTCGCTACCTGGCACGAGAAGGCTTCAACACCGACTGTGTCAGCGATGGCAAACTGGCGCTCGACGCTGTGGCTTCAAGGATGCCCGATCTGGTCGTGCTCGACCTGATGCTCCCAAGCATGGACGGCCTCGACGTGTGCCAGCGGCTGAGGGAGCTCGCTCCTATCCCGATCATCATGCTCACCGCCAGGGGAGAGGAAGATGATCGTGTTCTAGGTTTGAGCCTCGGAGCCGACGACTACGTGACCAAGCCGTTCTCCCCACGGGAGCTGGTCGCTCGGGTCCAGTCAGTGATGCGTCGGGCACAAGGAGGTGGCATTTCTAATCTAGGGGGCGTTGAGGCGGAGCTCGAGGCTCGTGATCTTCGGGTGGACGTGCGCGCCCGTGAAGCCTTTGTGGGAGGGGAGACCATCTCGCTCACGGTAAAGGAGTTCGACCTCCTCGTCTACTTGATGCGACACCCACGGCAAGCGTTCAGCCGCGCCGAGATTCTCGAACATGTCTGGGGTTATACCTACGGAGACACCTCCACTGTTACGGTGCATGTCCGTCGCCTGCGCGAGAAGATCGAAGGCGATCCATCCCATCCCCGTCGGATCACAACGATCTGGGGCGTGGGCTATCTCTTCGAACCATGAGACGTTCGTTGCTCCTCAATCGCCGGGCTCCGTTCCTGGCGGGCTCGGTCGGCTTCGCCGCCATGGCTGCCGTAGTCGCCTCGCTCGGCATGTCCCTGTCGATGACGTTGTCACTGGGTTGGCGAGCTGGCGTCGCCCTCTCCGCTTCAGGCGCCGCCGGAGCGGCAACACTATCGGTATTGCGACGCCGGTCAGTGGGTGTCCAAGTGGTAGTTGTCGCCTTGACCGCAGTATTCGCCGTCGCCGCCACCTACGCTACGACGCTTTCGATGTACACAACCTCCCATGATCTGAAGCTCCTACTTGCCGTGCTCACCGGCGCTGCTTCAGTGGGCGTCGTGACGGCCCTCTTCCTCGCCCGCAGTGTTGTCGCCGCGACCCAGTCCCTCGAGATGGCGGCACGGGAGATAGGAGGCGCGAGGACCACCACTAGGCTGAACGTACCCGTTGCCAGCGAGCTGACCACCCTCGCTCATGAGCTCGATGAGACGTCCCGGCGTCTGGACGCGGCTCGGGCGCACGAGAGGGCATTGGAAGCTTCGCGCCGGGAGCTCGTGGCGTGGGTATCGCACGACCTGAGGACTCCCCTGGCAGGGATCCGTGCAATCGCTGAAGCGTTGGAGGATGGCGTCGTAAACGACCTCCAGACGACATGCAGGTACCACCAGACTCTTCGAAAGGAAGCCGATCAGCTCACTGCACTGGTGAATGATCTGTTCGAGCTGAGCCGCATTCAGGCTGGGGCCCTCAGGCTGGAGATGGAGCGGGCCTCGTTAGCAGACCTCGTGTCAGACGCGATCGCATCGGCCGATCCATTGGCCGCGGTCAAGGGAGTTCGACTCCAGGGCCGGCCAGTACCTTCCGCCCCCGAATTGACCCTTTCCACCCCCGAGGTAGCACGAGTCCTGCGCAACCTTCTCGAAAATGCCATCCGCCACACCCCGAGCGACGGCACGGTCTGGGTGTCAGCGGGTCTTGACGATCAGGAGGCCATCGTCTCCGTTACGGACACGTGTGGCGGAATAGAGGACGCGGACTTGTCCAGGGTCTTCGACCTCGCTTTCCGGGCCGAGGGGGCGCGAACTCCAAGTGACACCAATGGCGGCGGCTTGGGCCTCGCAATCGCCAAGGGCTTGGTCGAAGCACACCATGGCGCGATAGCCGCAGAGAACTCAGGGAAGGGCTGTTGTTTCACCGTTCGCCTCCCCCTCGAACAGCCGAGCTGACATGAAGGTACTCGTCACGGGAGGAGCCGGCTTCATCGGCTCACACGTTGTCGACGGCCTGGTGGACGCGGGCCATGATGTCTGCGTCTTCGACCGCCGGGCACCGACCTGCCCTAGCCCTGAGGCACGTTACGTGCAGGGAGACCTGCGCGATGCGAACGCTTGTGAGAAAGCTCTGGAAGGTGTGGAGGCGGTCAGTCACCAGGCATCTCGGGTGGGCTTGGGTGTCGACTTCGATGACGTCACCGGGTACGTCATGGACAACGACCTCGGCACCGGCGTGCTTCTCCAGACGCTCCATTCCTCGGGCTTTACCGGAAGGATTGTGCTCGCAAGCAGCATGACCGTATACGGCGAAGGAGCGTTCAGGTGCGACGACTGCGGGCCTGTGCGACCCAGCCCTCGCTCCGAGGAACGTATGACCGCCGGGCGCTTCGAACACCCCTGTCCCGGATGTGGCAAGGACCTCCTGCCCCAACCCGTAACCGAAGAGGCCAGGCTGGATCCCCGCAACGTGTATGCCGCTACGAAGGCACATCAGGAGCAGCTCTGTTTCGCTTATGAGCGGGAGTCCGGGTCATCGGTGATCGCGTTGCGCTATCACAACGTCTATGGTCCCCGAGCGCCCCTGAACACGCCGTATGCAGGCGTCGCCAGCCTCTTTCTGTCCGCTCTCCGTCGTGGTGAGCCGGCTTACCTGTTCGAGGACGGAGGCCAGCTGCGTGACTTTGTCCATGTCAGAGACGTCGCAGCCGCCAACCTTGTCGCCCTGAGTGCGCCAACGACGATCTCTGGCCCGTTCAATATCGCTAGCGGCCGGCCTCGTTCGGTGCGGGAGCTGGCAGAATCGTTGTACCGCGCGTCGAGCTACCGGGCACCACCGCCACTGACAACTGGCCGGTGGCGCCTGGGAGATGTTCGGCATGTCTTCGCGTCACCAGAGCTAGCGGCGCTCGTGCTTGGTTTTCGGGCGACTGTGCCCTTCGACGACGGTCTGCGAGAGCTAGCGGAAACCGAGCTCGTTGCCTCCAGCCCCAATTGTTGAATCAGCCACATGTGTCGACCCAGAGGGGTCACCGCACACTGCGCATATCGATGACAGCTCCACGTCTGCATGACCCGCACTTAGTGCCGTCCTAAGCCAGCTGTGTGTTAGCCAAGGCACAGGCTCGGCGGGGGTTAGGTATCTCGGCTCTTGCTGATCCAGAATCGTTGGTACTCGGCGCCGGTATATGCGACAAACTCTGCGAGCCGGCCATTCCGGAGAGTCCAGAGGTGGACTCCGCTCCAGGCCATCGAATCGCCGCCGCTCGTGCCCGATTCTTGAGTCAAGACGACGCCATGATGATCGTTCGCCAAGATATCGACAACATCCAGCGCCAGGCTTCCTCCGTACCCCTCCATCATTTTGGTGAAGAGCCCCTGGACCTCGTCTTTGCCCGAGTAATCGCCACCCGACGGGCCCAAGGTGGAGTCCCTCCAGGAAACATCATCGGCGAGAGCTTCAAGTAGCGGTTCGAGGTCTCCTCTCCGAAGCAGCTGAGTGTTGGGATGGTTCATTAGGTCGATCTCAGCCGGGCGTCGGCGACTACGGCTCCACCTTGCCCGTCGGGTCCTCGTAGCGGACATCAGAACGTAAGGCAGCGAGAAGTCGACTGGAAGCGCTCGTGTCTGAACGTATCGGCGAGCCCGCACGGCTGATTTGGACGCCAGGCGGCTGATCGTTGGGAGCGACTCCAGGCGGGTGTTATGACCAACCCTAAGGCTGTGACCTCTAGCCCGTGCGGCCCCACGGTCAGTCGATGACCACGTAGCACCCGATCGAGCTCATTGGGGGTAGAGCAGTGTCGAGGGGTCGGGCCATACATACCGGAGGGTGGCTGCTGTCCCGCCCCCTGGGAAAGGACCTCCGATCGCGCGCTCCACGCACGCTCCTCCACGTGCGTTGTAGAAGGCCTGCGCAGCCTTGTTCTGTTCGAGGACCCACAGGTAGAGTCCCGAAGACCGGGTTAACCGGATTAGGGACACGGCCGTCTCTGCCATGAGCTGGGTCCCGATCCCCCGGCCCTTCAATTCGTGGGTCACGTGGAGATTGTCTAGCAGGGCACCCCAGGTTGGGTCCGAGTCCACGATGGTGTGGGCAAACCCGACCACAACACCGTCGAGGTCGGCAATGGTGGTGTGCTGACTCGTCTCGGGCTGTGCGAGTCGGTCGGTCCAGACGGCCAGCCGGTCGGCCATCACATCGCTGTCGAGGAAGGAATCGAGATAGGCGCCGCGGTAGTTGCGGCGCCAGCTGTCGGCGTGGAGCGCAGCAATGTTCGGCACGTCCGAGGTGCGTGCACGACGGCAGGTGACCTGCAGGTCGTCGGACATCGTGCTCTCCCTCATCGATCCTGGCATTGGCACCGCGCCGTAGCGGGTGCCGGACCTCAAAGGGCCAGGTCCCTCGAGTCGCTCTGGATGAGTCGCGGGGACGATAACGAGCTACGCGGTCGTCAGTCAACGGATTTGGCGTTGCTAGCGTATGGCGGTCCCGTGCCTTGCTCTTCGTTCCGGTTGCACGCTCCCCCGAGAAGGGGGAAACGGACGGGAGGTCGGCGGGACGCCGACCTCCCGGGGGGCGAGGGCGATGCAAGGAGACGCGACGGTACGCGGCCGATGCGAGCACGGGAATCGGGCGGGCGCGACCGGAGCGGTGCCGGAGAGGAGAGTTTGGAATGATCGTGGTGTTATCGCGCACCATCCAATCGCGCGACCCGATCAGCAGATCTCTCCCTCGATTGGGCATCAGTACGTGGATGGCTTAGGGGGATCACGAGACCGGCGGTGCCTAGCACCACGAACACGCCAACGGCAGCCGCCTGTCCCGAGGCACTCGCATCTCCACGATCTTCACCACGCTCACCCACGACGCTGGTTCCCCATTCGCGCTCTCATCTGCGCCGTCGGCGAGCACCAGGACGAGCTTGGACACCAGCGCCAGCGACACCAACCCACCCCGCAGCGAACACCGCCGCGGACCGCGTCCCGTCCGGAGCGACCAACATCACCACCACCGCAACGATCGCCAGTGGGCTCAGCGCGACCCCGACACCGAAAGCGAGAACCTCTCCGATCGCCTGACCAGTCAGCGACGAACACCCCCACGGGGACCAAAAGCGACCAACCGGGCAATTAGCGAGTGCGCCCCCATCATCGCCCGAGTCCATGGCCGAGGTCCCTACCGCTCCTGCGGTAGTGGTCGTATTCCAAGCCGTCTA
The DNA here is from genome assembly GCA_963736925.1 of uncultured Actinomycetes bacterium. GTDB lineage: Bacteria > Actinomycetota > Acidimicrobiia > Acidimicrobiales > CAVTQP01 > CAVTQP01. The sequence continues at coordinate 1,090,642 of CAVTQP010000003.1, read as the reverse complement.
GGGGACGTGAGTCGGACCTCTGGGTCCAACTCCACGTCAGAGACGGAGTCTTCATCCCGTCCGGGCGATCCCTGAAGGCGTAGATGTCCCTTCCCAAGTCGCGGAGCCTCAACTTGACCGTTCCTGCTGGAGACCGTCGAGAGTAGGCGTCTGGCGCTCCCGACCCTTTCCCAATTCTTCCACCGCCTTCTCGCCCTTGGCGATCGCTTTCACTCGACCACTGTGTCGCGGTGTCCCTCTGAGTCGAGCTCCTCGAGGTCGGGGTTGGTGGTGGTCGATCGTGAAGTCCTCGGGAGTGGCCTGCGCGAGCCTGACTTGGCTTCCGAAGAGAGCAGAAAGGGCAGCCTCGACATCGGGGGCATCACTCTTTGCCGATGTGCCGTCAGGGAACTTGATCTGCACGGCCGGTGGCTACTCACCCGCCCGTGGAGGCTCGACAAAAGCGGCTCGGCAGCCAAAAGGCCTGGCTACAACTTCGGGTTCTTTGCGCTCACCACCTTGTCTGTCTCTTTGTCGATGAGGGCGTAGACACGGTCGCCTAGCAGCCCACTCTTTGTCGCCTCGGCCGCATCGAGCCTCTCGCCGAGCATGGACTTGACGGGAAACCTCCGCAGCTCCACGACGGCACCGACAGCCTCACTCATCGCGTTCCCCTTCTCGGGTCGAGCCCCCTAGTGTCCCGCGCGACGAAGTTAGGCATGGCTCTCCAATCCCCCGTTGCGATGTTGGCCGGCAGGCTGCGCTACGACCTGGGGCCCCGGAGCCGAGTTAAGCGCGCAAGACGCTCGACAGGACGATAGGCTCGTTGAACCCTTTCAGCATACGACGACCTGCGGACTCGAAGGAGAAGGGACCGCCGCACCCGTCGACCGCCCGCCGCAGTTCATCGTCAGCGAGAATTTCGAGGGGCACCGCCAAGTCAGCGATCCGCGAGGCGAGGTTCACGGTTGGCCCGTAGTAGTCTCCGCCTCGCGCCAGGACCCGACCGCATGCCACGCCGCCTCGGGGCATCACCCGGCCGTCGTCGCCGCGGAAGGACTCCGTCAGACCGAGCGCCACCTCGCAGCCCGCAGTCGGCTCAAGCGCTACGAACATCACCTCGTCGCCGATGAGCTTGACCACCCGTGCCTCGTGCGCAGCCGCAAGGTCGGTCGCTCGCGCTTCGAACTCTGTCACCATCGCCGTGAGTTCGAGGGTCGAAAGGCGTTGGGACAGAGGCGTGAAGCCCACGAGATCGACGAAGCCGACCGTGAGGGGGATCGTGTCCATCGTGATGGGGTCAAAGGCCCGGTTTGCGCGTCGCATCGTGGCGTGATGTACATGCCGGAACAACGGGTCCAGCGCCGTGGGTACACGCAGGAGCGCGGCCCGTCCGAGCTGGTCGAGCTGGCCTCGTTCGAGCGGCGTGGTCCTATCGCGCAGGGGAATGAACACCTCCGAGCCGAAGATCGCGCTCGCGGCCTCAGCGATCCGCGCCAGGCTTGACCCGAGGACACGCACGAACTCCAGCACGGCCCGCTCCTCGAGGACTTCGCTTGCCGCTCGGAACTCGCTGAAGACAACCACGTCAGCCTCGGTGAAGGCCGGTTTCCCCGCCTCCGGGACACCGAGACCGAGAGCTCGCCAGACGCGCTCGACCACGTCGAGAGTCACGTCAGCGCGGTCGGCGACCTCCTGCGCCGTTAAGGGACGACCCATGGGGAAGACGAGCAGGTCGCCGCCCACCGCGATCAAGCGTGCGTCAAGGTGCGCCTCCACCATTTGGCTCACGGTGGCGCCCTCTTTGAGCAGCCACTCCAACAAAGCCAGACGCTCATCAGCGTCGGGTGCCTCAGGATCGTAGAGCCCGGCTGCCCGAAGGTCTTCATTGCTTACGACCAGCTCGGGTCGCGCTCTTGGGAAGTTCACGACCGCCCTCGCGTAGTCGGCGATTCCCCTGCAAGTGGATCACCTGGCACCCAGCTGGTCAATACCGGCGGCTTCGCGACGCACTCCAACCATCGAGACCGTGTGCCACCTGGCTAAAGCCATTCTGTCCCCGGAGCTGACCGTTGGCCCAAGGCGCAACGAGCCGAATAGCTCGTTGTTCGAGCGCCACGGGTTCAAGGCCAACCACGAGGATGGTCCTGGCAGCTGGAGGACTTGGCTGTGGTCGATGACCACGACCGTGCCGTCGAGTACTTGGAGTCGGGCATGCCAAGGTGTTGGGACCCCGATCCAGGTGCAGAGCGGGTTGCCGCGAGTGGGCTGATCGGAGACATCCCTCGTCTGAGATGGAAGCTGGATGAAAGTAGTCAGGCGAAGCTAGTCGCAGGTCGCCTTGCGTCGGCGTGGTGACCTATGCGAGAAACCGGTCCGAACCTTGGCTGATCGGAGCCGGGGACCTGCCAGCCGATGCGACGAAGCAGATGAGCCCGTTTGACAGTCTGGACCTGCGTGAAGCCGAAGACGCTTCGCAGCAATGTCTCACTCTCGCGGTTACTCGAGTCGACCCAAGCGTAGACACGCTTTAAGGTGCGGTCCTCATGCAAGTCTGAGAGCATCGCCGCGACGACGGCTGCCGCGACTCCCATGCGACGGTAGGACACTTCGGTCCCAAGCGCGTATGTGTATGCCTCGTCGGGTGCGAGCCTTATATGAAGCCCCGACCACGGATCCTGATGTGACACACGACTGACCCAGATCTTTCCGGCGAAGTTGCCTTCGACCATTGCCAGGTAGCCCTGGTCTCCTCGCGCTAGAAAACGCTCGGCTGTCGTCCAATGCTCTCGGGGCAAGAGGTGGCGCCAACCCTCCGGCTGCGTAGGGCTCACGCGATCGATCTGCGCGCAAGGAATCGGGTCGAGCTTGGGGAGGGGTTTATCTACCTCGCGCCCGACCACGTCTACGGGTACTACATCGAACAGGCGCCGTCGGAGCCAGCCAACGCGCTCGGTGATGCGCCGGTGTGTCCTCGTGGGGCTCATCACCTCGTGACGGATCAGCCAGCTTGGAAAAGAACAGCCCTCGTGTTGTCTCCACGCCATGCCGGTGATCGAGGCGAGGTTCTCGGGCGATAGATCCTCACCCGCCACAGTCGACCCCCAAATCGTCCTGGAAGCGATGGACGATCTCGACAAGGTGGAGTGACTCGACGATGTCGCTACCCATCACCGAAGTCAGGACGCACTCTGACCATTCGACGGATCCCCCCTGCCAGCTGTGAGCCAAAGGGACTCCAGCTAGGCCTAACTCCACTCGGTGTGAGTACTCTGGCACGTAACGTGGCCAATAGGGCCTCCCTTTGTCACGTGTCGGTCGAGTAGCGCGGATCCGGCGCAAGAGCTCGCAGCCGCTTCCAGGTCGGGGCGGCCGCTTCCAGGTCGGGGCGTTCTCTGCTCGTCCTCTGGCTCTTCGACCTCTTGCCAGGTCCCCGGCGTGCTCGGCACGATCCACCAGTCAGGATCGCGTCCACGTCTTCGTCGTGGCCCATAGGCTCGTCTAACCTTGCGACAGCGGTCGGGTGGCGCTGGGGCTCATGCCAGGCTCATTACCAGGAGACACCAGGATTCGACTCCCTGGGGCCTCATCCAAGCGAGGGGGGAAGTTGGTGAAAAGACGTACCTATTACCTCACCCGCCTGCTGGCAGCCGCCGTGCTGGCCTCGGCCGCCATGGTCGGCACGTCGGCGGTGACGACCACCCAGCCCGCCGGTGCCACTGCTGAGGGATCGCCACTTCTGTTCCTCTATGACATCGACGGCACCAATTACAACTGGTCGACGGTGGCACCCGAATACGAGACCATCGAGCTCAACGCCTGGAACTACGACCAGATTTCTCAGATTCACTCCGCCAACCCTTGGGCGATGGTGGCGGTGTACAAAGACCTCTCCAGTACCCGTAGCTCGGACACCACGGACCCGCGCCATCCCGCCACTTGCAGCGACAACGTGAACGGCGGTGAGCTGGCGACGGGTATGGGCTGGTGCTGGGCCATGCAGCACCACCCTGACTGGTTCCTCACGCGCCATGGCGCTTCGGGAACCTGCGGGCCGACGAACCTGTCTGCCTGTCTCACCGAGCGGGGCCTGCCCAGCCAGTACGAGATGGACTACGGCAACGCCGACTACCAGAAGACCTGGGATGCCAACGTCATCTCCGACATGAACGCTCACGGGTGGAACGAGGTCTTCGCCGACAATGCCCTGGACGTGGCGAATGCCTACGGGTTGGCTGCCAAGTACACCACCGACGCCTCGGTGCAGTCGGCCATGGGCGGGATGCTCGCCAGCGTGGGACCGGGGGTGCAGTACTGGACGCACAAGCGCTTCATCGCCAACGTCGGTTTCGACACCGAGTACCCGAGCCTGTGGGCCAGCTGGCTGCCCTACACCAGCGGCCTGGAGCAGGAGTACACCTACGGCTACGACAACACCATCGACCAGTCCCACTCCGACTGGCGGGTGTGGGAAAACGAGATCAGTACCTGCAATGGCACCAACGAGTTCTCCACGCCGTATGTGTGCTACTTCAAGGTCGGCGGATACCAGGACCAGCCCAAGTCAGTGGTGGACTACGGCCTGTCCAGCTATCTCCTCTACAACAACGGCTATCAGGAGATCAGTTACGGCGACACCATCCCCTCGGAAATCCACCAGTACCCGGAGCAGTATCGCGACTTCGGCAACGCCACCGACTCTGCGCACGCCCACAACTACGGAGCAGCCCGAGACTTCGTAAACGGCAGCACACTCGTCTACCCCTAGTTCTGGCCCCATCCGTGACGTCACAGCCGACGATCTCGTGTCCGGCCTTGCCCAGGGCTTCCCAGAAGTGACGGCGTAAGAGCCCTTGTGCCGTTGATGATTAACCGCACGCGGCTCTTACCCCGGGACTTGGCCGCCGCGCACCGCCACCCTTCAACGCCAGCCCTGCAGCCACCAGCCCAAAGGCCCACGTCGTCGGAGACCGACGGGTTGGAGGCGAAGGCCGCCACGAAGAAGACGATGGTCGCTCCGTTGGTCTCTTGTTAGGCGGCGGTCTGCTGCTGTTGCTGCAAAGCAGGGTTAGGGGGCCCGTAATGCCGCCGCCAGGATTACAACGGGAGGTGGAAGCACGGGGTTTGGCGGGATCGTCGTCGTGGTGGGGATCGTGGTCGTGGTGGTTGTCGTCGCTGTAGTCGGCGGCGGTGGTGCGGTTGTCGAGGTCGTGGTTGTGCGCTGACTCCTGTGAGGAGCACCGCTGGACGCCCCTGTACCACATGTGGCCAACATGAGTGCTATGGCGACCACCTCTGCGGCCCTCCGGATTGAGATGCCCATATCGGCAAGTCATTGTTACCCGTGGCTACGGGGACCCGACCTCAAGCAGCCCACGGCCGCCATTCCTCGGATTGGTTACCTTCGTGGTGACCGGATCGGGCACCAGGAGGTCCTCGGGAGCCAGCGAAAAGAGCCGCTTCAGCTCCTTCTCCCGCAGCCTCTCGGGAGTTAACCACTGCCCAGTCATCGGGCTGGATGACCGGCGGCCGACGTGACGCTTCAGGCAACCCTCCCGTCTAGCCTGCGCCGCTATCCCATGGACACGAGATGTTCCAGATCTCGATCTTGCTCCATCCAATACTTGACTGCACTTGACTGCGGGCAGCTCAAGGCACGAGCATGCCACCATGCGTCGTCGCCTCTTGCTGGCCTTGGTCGGTGTGCTCGCGATTCTCGCCGCCGGATGCGACTGGCCCAACATCATCCCACCCGGCAACGCTCCCGTGCGATATCGCGACCCGATTTTCAACGCGGTAACGGTGACGAGCAACATGACCTACGGCAGCGCTGTCAACCTGGAGAACCAGACAGTCAACCTGCAGCTCGACATGTACCAGCCCACTGGCGACACTGTCACCAGACGACCAGCGATCGTGTGGGTCCACGGCGGCTCGTTCTGTTGTGGCACCAAGACGTCCCCCGAGCTCGTGGACGAAGCGACGACGTTCTCTAAGGAGGGATATCTGAACGTCTCGATCGACTATCGGCTCGAGTCACCGGGCTGCTCGGGAACCTTCTCGAATTGCGTCGCGGCGATTAAGGAGGCCGCCGCTGATGCGCAGACCGCGATACAGTTCCTTCGAACCCATGCCACTGCATACGGCATTGACCCGAATCGCATCGCCATAGGCGGCTCATCTGCGGGTGCCATCACCGCTCTGAACGTGGGCTACTCCTCCTCCGAGGATCCGTCAGCGAGTGTGCGAGCGGCGGTCTCGCTTTCGGGTGCGCAACTCGCAGTCGGCACGATCTCGCCAGGCGATGCCCCGGCGCTCGACTTCCACTGCACAACTGACCCGCTCGTCCCATATCAGTTGGCAGTGAACACGATCAATGGAGCGAAGGCTAAGGGGCTCGACGCGTTCCTCAAGTCCTGGAACGAGACTTGTCACGTGCCGTACACAGAGCATCGTCAACAGATCCTTGATGAGTCGAGGAACTTCCTGTGGTGGGAGATGGACCTGGCCCACGCGGCAACATGAGAAGGAGTATCGAGCGCACTCCAGGCTCGGAGCGCGGAGCTAGCCTGGGCACCCGGTGAAGAGGGCTCCCGTCGGAGGGGTGTGGCGGCCCGTAGCATTTGGCTCGGGAGGGCGCCCGGTTTCTACTGTCTGGAGTTGGCAGGCGTGCCGGAGGAGGAGCGTGGAGCCACTCTGTGAGCGCGTGTGGTAGACGGCGACGATGACTCCGATCGGGCACCCGGTTGGCTCGATACGCTGAGCATTCAGTTGGTTGCCCGCCGCCGTCTCGCCCGGCGGGCACGTGGGGACCCAGGGCAATTCATCCCCGTATGGATCCGAGGGACAGCCGCAGGTGCTCCTTCAAGGTTCATGTTTGGCAACATGCGCTTCCTTCCGACTCGCGTGTCGTGGTGGCAGCACCGCCGGCCACGAGCGGCCAACGTGGTGCTCGACCGGAAGGAACTGACTCTCCTTGGAAAGCGAATCCGAAGTGGACGAGAAGGTGTCCGTTTCAACCTTGGCGGTCAGACGGAGATCCTCGTTTGCGAAGCCGCCCAAGGTGCCTGGATAGAGTTCTGGTTCATCTACCCGGTCGATCTCGAAGCGTTCATACATGAACTCTTGGCGTCGCTGGATCCAACCGAGATACCGGCCTTCCGAGAAGCCCTACGAAAGCACCTTCCGCCCAGGGATACAGGTCACAGCGATAGCACGTGAGCTCGTTGGTGTTCGCACCAACGAGTCTCAGTGCCGCGCCCGTTCAACAAGGCTATTGTTTGACTGATGGGGCTTGTATCAACTTGGATCCGCTTTCACCCAGCGGGGGCCACGTAGGGTGGCCTGGGGAGGGACTCCGGCAATGACGCTTTTCGGGTGAGCTTCGGGCTCGTGAAAGAGACAGTCGCCGGAGCCCGCCTCCCGAGCAGACCCGGTTGAGGGAATTGATGGCGTGCCCAGTCGGTAGCAGTCGGGCCAGGCATCGGATGACTCACAAGCTTGGGTGACCTACTTGGCGCACTCGTGTGGCGGGGTGGTGTCGGGAGGAAGTCAGTGGGGAAGCGCGCCCGAGGGCTCTCCCGACAAGCAAATGCAATGGCCGCCGGTGAGATCTTTGGCGGGTCAAGCCGGTGACCACCCGATTGAAAGGAGAGCCCTCGATGCAAGACGAGGGTAGTGCCATAGCGGTTGGCATCGACGCCGCGGTCGTCGCCGATCACCAGGTTGTAATCCGTCGACCCCGTTCGGGAGGCCCAGGAGACGTACTCGAGACGTTCAAGGTGGCGCCGACGCTTGCAGGCATGGAGCGGCTAACCAAGCATCTAGCCGCCTACGGGCCAAGCCTGGGAGTGGCCGAACCAACGTCGATGACATGGTTGTCGCTCGCCATAGCGTTAGAGCAGGCCGGATCGCGCCTGGCGTTGGTCGGTAACCGCCATTCGGCTCGCTTGCGGGCCGCCTTGGCGGGCAAGAACAAGTCCGACGTGATTGATGCGGGGATGCTGTCCCGAGCCGGAGAGTTCTTCGAGCTGATGCCGGCCCGCATCCCGGATCTCGCCGAGCTGGCACTGCGACGAGCGGCCCAGCGACGGCATAAGGCCGTGGTGGACGCCAACAGGGGCTATCGAAGGCTGCTCGGTCAGTCCCGTTGGGCCTACCCGGATGTGTGGATAGCGTTCGGGCATTCACGAGCAACTGCGCTAGCGGTGCTGCGGCGCTGGCCGCACCTGGAAGCACTGGGGCGGGCTCACCTAGTCACAGTGGCCGATGTGGTGGCCGCGCACACTCGGGGCTTGGCCGACGCCGGCCGGCGAGCTGAGCGAATCCGCATAGCGGCGCGGGGTTGGGCCGAGTTCTGGAGGGGCCACCTGGACCTCGACGCCTTGGCTGCTGAGACAGCTGAGCTGTTGGAGGATGTGGCTATCGGTGAGAGACGCGTGGCACACGCTGAAGAGGAGTCCATCAAGCGATGGGAAGCGCTGTGGGGCGACGACGCCCTGTTGTTGTCGGTTCCTGGGATGGGCCCACGGGTGGCCCCGACGGTGCGAGCCTTCATGGGCGATGCCTCGCAATTCTCTGCTGCCAAGCAGGCGCAGGCCTTCGTGGGACTCAACCCCTCGAATTGGTCGAGTGGGCTTACCACTCAGCCATCGAGAGCGATAACCAAGGAGGGATCGGAGCAGTTGCGGCTGGCCTTCTACCAGGCAGCCAACGTGGCTCGCAGTATCGACCCCCAGATGGCGGCTTTCTACAGGCGACTGATGGAAGAGCGCGGTCATTGTCACACCCAAGCGAACTGTGCGGTGGCCCGCAAGCTGGTGGGAAGAACCTGGGCGACGCTTAGCTCAGGCCAGCTCTATGAGCTTCGGAATCTGGAGGGCACAGCCATCACACGTCGACAGGCGAAGGAACTAGCACACTCCTTAGCTGTGTGCGAAGAAGTCCGCCGCCGGGCTCGCGCTCGCTCGGCGGCGACACACCGAGGGCGCCTCACCCACTGACGGGACGAGCCCGAAGGGGACCGCACCAGTCATACCAACCGGAGTGATTCAGAGGCCCTGAGGGCATCTGAGGAGACGGTTTTGAGAGGAACGGCGCGGAAGTTGCTACACGACCGTCGCCTAATCTGGCTGCACCGGTGACAAGACCGAGAGCAGTCTGTTCCTGCCGCGCCACGGCTCGTGGTTGTTGGGCAGGCTTGACAATCGTTAGGGAATCTCTACGCGACTGACGGGGGAGGCGGGGTCGGATGTGGGGTGGTGAGGGCCGCGCCGGCCAAGGGGTTGACCTGCAGTGCTGGTGCCTCAATCCGCGAAAGGAGGCCGTCCTGCAAACACCTGGGTGTCCTCAGCGAGGTCGACGTCGCCCGGACGTCTCGACACCGCGCATCGCGCGCTCGACGCGCGAGTTTCTGGCCCCTTTAGCTGACGTGGAGGTCACGCTGGGGTCACGCCGCTCCGCGAGACCGGGCGACATAGCCTCTGAGCAGCGGTTTTGCCGTGACACCAGGGAGGGGACAGCGGGCCCGAGCGGCCGGAGCCCGGACGGGGGAGCCCAGGACCGAGGACGAGAGGCCGACAACAGGAGGCCGAGCGGCCGAAGGACGAAGCGCGAAACGCTGTAGGTAAAGGGGTTTGCGAGGGGGTCAAGTCCGCAGGGTCCTGTAAAAGCAACGGGGAACTGGGCTTGTCAGTGCACCTTATGCCTGGGGCCCTCATGCCGCGGTTCTACGTCGCCCGCGTCGCGTTTCTTCCTTCGATCCCGCGGGCGGAGGATCGAGACCTACTTCGATGCGCAGCTGGTCCAGCTGACGCCGCTCGAGATCGGAGATCGATACGCGCCTCCAGCGATCTGCGCAGCGGATCAAGGAGGCGAATACCAGCTTCATGGCCGAGCGCTCGTCTGCGAACCGGGGGATCACCTTGGTGCGCCGGCGCTCCTCCTCGAAGGATCTCTCAGCCAGATTGGTGGTGCGAACGACTCTGCGGTGACGAACCGGCAGGCGATGTATGGCCAAGAGGGAATCCAGGTCTTCTTCCAAACAGGCCAGCGCCGAGGGAAAGGACCTGGCATAGACCGTCCTAACTCGATGAGCCTGGGCCCGGGCGGCTTCTAAGTTGGGGGCATCCCTTATGGCTCTCACCTCGGCCATCACCTCAGGAGCGGCCTCTTCGGGAAGCTTGGCTCGAATGTTGGACAGGCGATGGAACCAGCACCGGATGCGGATGGAGGAGCCGAACACCGAAGCGATGGCCTTGACGAGCCCCGGAGCGCCGTCGGAGGTAACGCTGGTCGGGGTCCTCAGGCCACGGGCGACCATGTGGCGGAAGAACTCGGTCCAGGAGGCCTCAGATTCCTTGTTCCCCAAGCCTATGTGGAGAAGGTGCTTGTGGCCGTCGGCGTCGACACCCCAGCACACCAGCACGGCCTCCTTGGCGCCGTGGCGCCTCAAGGACTCGAAGACGGCGTCGGCGAATAGGTAGTGGATGGACGAGTCCCGAGAGGTCCTTGGACAAAAACGCCTCGTAGGACTCCCAGAGCCGGTCGGTGATCTCTGACACGGCGCTTCGGGACAAAAGGGAACTGCCGTCCTCTGCCCTGAAGGCGTCTTCGATGTCTCTGGTCGACATCCCTCGGGCATACATCTCAGTCACCAGGCGCTCCAACACCTCGGAGTTGCCCTCCAAGAAGGAGACCAGCTGGGGCCTGAAGGGCTCTTCTGTGTCTCGCACCTGGGGGATGCGGATGGGGATATCACCTTCAGCGCTTCTCAGGTGGCCTGGCTCATAGCCGTTGCGCAGACCGCGCTGGGTGCCTCGGCGCTCATAGCGGCCACGACCACCCAAGAAGTCGGTCTGTTCGGCTTCCAAGAGCTCCTGGGCAACCGCCCTTGCCACCAGATGGACGAAGCTCGATACCAGGTTTTCCCCTGGAGCCGCTCCCTGTTCTAGGAGCTCTTCGAGCTCGGCGCGCGCGGTCACTGACGGAGATAGCCTCCTCATCGGCCTGATCCTCCTTGTCGGCTTGTTGATTTCTGTCTCCGACATGTGGCTCAGGCCACCTGTGTTTACAGGAACGCTATGACTTCACCTTGCGAGGGCGATTGCCAAATGACGCTGTACCTAAACGGTCTTCGAGCAGATATGGGCTCGTATCAGACGCGCCAGCGCAGCCCAGAAAATGCTTTAGGTAAAGGCTCTTCGCGGTTGCCCCTCGTTCGCCTCCCGGTCGTCAGCTGCGCGCTTGAAATGGGCAGGTCCTGCGCAGTCCATCAATCCGCTACAGAGAACAGTCTCCACGAGCCCGGGACACCCTTTAGCTCGTGCTCGCCACGTCGGTGAACTCGATTCCAGAACCGACAACGAGATCCTTCAGTGTGCTCGATACCAGAATCTCTCGTGCCTTCGCCAGCGTACCCACCCCGCGCCGCGATGTGCACTGCCAACCCGCCTAGATCATCACCACGAAGGCCACCTGACCGCCACCAACCGTCACGTACCTGGTCGCCGGATTGTCCATGGTCGCAAGATAATGCTCGACGTCGGTCGCCCTGGGCATGTTCTCGACATACTCTTGGCCCTACCACCCACGGGTCCGACGGAAGGGCGGCGTCTCAAGCCCTTACGATCGAAGGGGCCACCGTTTGAGATGCAGGATGCCGTGCAACCGGTTAGCGGTGACCGCACCCGAGTAAACAGCTGTCGCTTGACTCAGATCTCTCCGGGCAAGTATTTGGGCGGGACGGCCACCTTCTCTCTCCTCTCCAGTCGGGCGATCCTACGAACTTGGGACTGGAACAAGGGTCGGCCGATTCACGTCCGTGCATCCGAGTTTCCGGGATAGCTTCCATGGTCTCGGTGCCCGCCTACCGGGCGTGAGTGGTAGTGAGGCGATCACGTTTGTCCCCCTCCGACTAGCGAGTGACAGCTCGTTGGGTCAGGAGAACTAACCAGCGTGCCGACATCTGAATCATGGCCAGGATCCCTTCCACCACCCGGCGTAACATCCGTGAGTGGCTGTCGGTCGCTGAAGCCGCTGAGGAGTTTCCAGTCAGCGAGTCCTATCTACGCAAGCTCGTCAACCAGCGACGGGAGCTCCGCGGCTACCGCGTCGGTAATCGCCTGGTCTTTCGGCGGTCCGACCTAGAGGACTTCCTGGCCCGTCGCCCAATCGGTCACAAGAGCGTCCAAAGCTCAGCACTTACGCAACGGTTGAGGAAATAAGACCATTGACGAACGGTACCGCTGGAGCGCGGAGAATGCCTCTAGGCACTTCTCGTGCGCAGTTTGGGCTCAGATTCAAGAACAGCATTTAGGTCCCCCCGGGCTGGCGAATCGTAGGCCACACTGAAAGGTCGCGCGATGGCGGCAAAGTCTGAGCCACCGAAACGCTCTCCTAGTTGGGATGCCGTCTCGATCAGTTCGGGACCCTCGTTCTTTGTGGTGTTCACCTTTGTGCTAACCAGTGTCAACACCAGCCGGTCGTCTGGTGGGGGGCCAGGAGGCGCTTCAGCTCGGACACCTCGAGCATCTGTAGTGCCAGCCGCTCTTCCCAATCCTCAGGCTCCAAGATCGCCGGCATCCGGTTGTGGACTCTGGCCATGGCTCGGTTTGCCCTCGTGGTCACAATCGTGCAGCTGTACAAGCGCTTGTCTTCCGCTTCGTGCCAAACCTCCCATAGGCCGGCAAAGCCCAACGGGGGATCCGTCCGCCTGGTGGACGTAGAAGGGCTCCTTCGGCTTATTCGGCTCCTGTGCCCTTCCACTCATCGAAACTATCCGCTGGGATCAGGCACCGTCTACTAACAATGGCCTTTCCTACACGATCATCAACGAGGCCGAATGAGGAGGCTCCCAAATCCAAAGAAACTGAAATAGGGGTATGCTCGTGCCGAGCGCGTCAGCCGCCGTTCTGATCAAGGGCTACCCGCGCCCGCGCAGGCTATCTCTATTGCCCGAAAACCGCGCGGGCTCGCCTTGCGAGCTGGGGCAGTCCGAGCTCGGCGCACGTTTTGAGGGACGCGTCGACGAGATGAACAGCGCGGTCACTGTCGCCTTGGTGGTTACGCCGCGGCGAGCACACTCGCCAGCTCTACCTGGGTCGTTGCCAGCCAAGGGCGGCCGCCCATCGCCTCGTTCCGTGTGAGAGCCTCATTAGCGTGTCGCTCGAAGGCATCCCACCGCTTTATCGTGGCTGCGAGCAGCATCAGGAAGTGGTGCGCCGACCCGAGGATGTCAGCAGGCAGCCCTGCCATGACGACGAAGTCCTCGTATTCGACGAATTCGCTATACAAGGCAGAAGCGCGTTGCTTCGTCATCGAGCAGATGGCACACGGTGGACAGAATGGCCGCGCCGACCATCCAGTTGCCATCACGAGGCAGGAGGGCAAAGTTGTCCGCAGCGAGAACCTCGAGCTGCTCGCCGTGCGCCGTCACGGCGGCCGAGTTCCCGGTAGAGGTAAGCGAGTCCCGCTCGCCACGCGGGAATGAGGGGATAAGACTCCACCATCGCGGCGACAAGTGGCACTAGTTCCTCAAGCTCGCCGCGCAACCGTCGAAGCGCGAACTGCGAAACCCCATACATCTGCATCGCGCTGGCGATTCCGACCTGTTGGCCCAACGCGAGCGCGTCGTCGGCTAGTCGCTGGGATTCATCGATGTGCCCGAGGAACGCCTCCAACCCAGACTGGTGGACCATGGCGCCCCAACGCAGTTCGGGCTGGCGTAGCTCCTGGGCAAGGGCCAGTTCTCCGACCAGCTGCTCGGTGGCGCCGGGAATGTCTCCCAATTCAATGAGATCCGTGAACAGCCAGGACCGAGCCGAAGCCTCGCCGTTGCGATCGCCAGCGGATTTGGCAAGCGCAAGCGCCTCCCGGGCACTGGCCTCCGCGGTCCCGGCTGCTCCCCGGCATCCACATGCCCCAATGCGTGGCGTTGAGGACATAGGCCAGCGTCGATGCGTCGTCGAGTCGACGGGCCATAGCGATCGACTCGGCCGATAATTTCCGCCGCCGTTCGATCGAGCCAGGGAGGAAATACAACTCGGCGGCGAGCCGCCCGGTCACCATTGCGCGTCGGCTTGAATCCCCAGATGGCAGCGCGTCCAAAGACTCCTCCAGCAGCTGCACCAGGTGATCATCCACAAGCCCGGCCTCAGTCCAAGCCCGCACCCCACCGCTAGTAATCGCGGCATCGGCGAGGAGATCGCCTCTGTCGGTCTCCCGGGCGAGGGAGAGCGCCATGGCGAGCTCGTCGCGAGCATGGGCCCGCTCGCCAAACATCCACAGAACCCGACCAAGCTCGATGAACAGCTCCGCCCGGAGCTGCCGATCGTCGGCGCTTTCGGGATCGAGACTCGCGAGAGCCCGCTCGTAGTTAATGGCCGCTTCTTCGTAGGCAAGTCGTTCAACTGCGCGCGACGCGGCGCGCCGGCCGTAGTCGACTGCCTTCGCTGTCTCGCCCAGTGCCGCGGCTTCTGCGAAATGGTAGGCCAGCTCGTCGAGGTGCCGGTCGACATCGGTCGCTTCGAGCGCTTCGCCGATCCGACGGTGCTGACGGAGCCGACGGGTGGTCGGGACCTCCTCGTACAGCGTCGAGCGAACGAGCGCGTGCACGAAGCTGTACCGGCCTCTGGGCCCGTCGCCAGTTGTGATGAGGTGCGCTTCCTCTGCTTCTTCGAGCGCGTCGAGCACAGCCTCGCGGTCGGTGTCGAGCGCTGAGGTAAGAACGTCGCGATCAAAGTCACGCCCGATTACCGCCGCGGCAACCAGAACCTCATTGGTCGCTGAACGCAAGCGAGCCAACCGACGGCCGACGACCTCGCGGACGCCCTCGGGAATGCCGATCTCGTCAGCAGGTACCGCCCGCAACCATCGGCCCTCGCGCTCGATAATCGCTCCCGACTCGACCAAATGCAGCAGAACCTGACCCATGAAGAAGGGATTCCCCTCCGTCTCGTCGTGGAGCATACGGGCGAGCCATGCGCCTTCGGCGTCGAGGTCTTGTCCAGCCGCGGCCCTAACGAACTCCTCGACCTCTTCCATGTCGAGGCCGCGGAGGGCAACCCGCTCAACATCGAGTCCCCTACGGAGATCGGCCAGCATCTCAGCGAGCGGATGCGTGCGACTCAGGTCCGACTCGCGGTATGTCCCAAGCAGAAGGAAGGAGCCCGTCCACTCAGCGCGGGTCAGGTGACGCAGGAGCAGCAGAGTCGGTTTAGCAGCCCAGTGGAGATCGTCGAGCACGACGACGACAGGCCTCGCGGCAGTCATCTTGTCGAGGAAGAACATGACCGCGTCAAAGAGCCGGTAACGCTCGGTCTCGGGGTCCGCGCGCAGCGCATCGGGTAGGTCCGCTACCCGCTCACCTAGCTCCGGGACGAGGCGGGCAAGGTCACCGCCATACCTCGCGACCTGCTCGGCAAGCTCCTCCGCCTCGCAACTGGCAACGTAGGGACGGAAGGCCTCGACGAATGGCTGATACGGGACGCCGAGGTCCTCATCGCACCGACCGTAAAGCACAATCGCCCCTTGCTGGTCCGCGGCACGCGCGAGTTCCGCGGCGAGACGCGTCTTGCCTACACCGGGTTCACCCGAGATGAGAACGACCCGCCGGGTGCCTGCCGCCGCGCTCTTCCATGCTGCGGAAAGCCGCTCGCGCTCAGCTGCGCGTCCGACAAAGCGGCCTTGACCCGATGGCATCAGCGCTGTCGGCAGCGTCTGATGCCTTGGGACCGCGGGCTCCCAACAAATCTCGGACACCGCGAGCGGTTCCGTCAGGCCCTTTAGCTCAAGCGCCCCGACGGGATCGAATCGGTGACCACCCCGCGACCCGGCAAGCAGCCGGACTACATCGGCGACAAGTATCTGGCCACCCTTGGCAGCGTCGCAAAGGCGGCTGGCTTCGACTACCGGCGTGCCGAAACAGTCATCACCCTCCCACGCCACGTCGCCGGCGCTCATTCCGATACGGATCTGAACCGCTGTGGGAGCCCGGCGTGAAAACCGATCGACCGCCTGATGCATGGCTACCGCCGCTCCCACCGCCTTCGCAGCAGCGTCGAATACGAGCATGAACCCGTCGCCCAGAGCCTTGACTTCGGTTCCACCAAGCGCCGCGGTCGCGTGCCGCACCAGTCGATCGTGCTCCCGGCAGACCTCATCGGCTCGGTCGTCGCCGAGCCGCTGTCGGAGCGAGGTTGAGTCGACCAAATCGGTGAAGACGACCGTGATGGTTCCAGGTCGCCTGTCGCCTAGAGCACTCATGAGGGCCGCACCATTCGTGGCACCACGGCCCCAACCATACCCAGCCGCCTGCGTCTAGAAGGTTGCCTCGGCTAACAGCATCCCCTTGCTTGAATGACGTCACCCACGTTCAACCCCTGGTCCCAGGCGTGGGTCTCCAAGCTCCAGAGGCAGGGGCTCTCCGCCTCAACGGTGGTAAAGGCTGCCCAGATCTTTGGGAAGGTGGTCCAGAGCGCAGTCGATCAAGGCAGGCTACGCACAAATCCGGTCCGCAGAGTCAGGCTGCCCCAAAATCCAACATGATGAAATGCGCTTCCTCACGCCTGCAGAGGTCGCCAAGCTTGCGAGCGCCATAGACGTTCGCTATCGAGCGCTGGTTTTGTTAGGAGCCTACGGAGGCTTACGGGTCGGCGAGCTCTGCGGTCTACAGGTCAAGGACGTGAACCTGCTGCAGCGCCGAGTAATTGTCCGGTCGATTGTGACCGAGGTAGAAAGCAGGAATATCTCGGGTCAGCCCAAGACGAGTGCTAGCCGTCGAACTGTTCCAATTCCCGAAGCCGTTGGGGACGAGTTGGCCAAGCACCTGAGTCGTGTCAATCCACGAGCAGACAGTCCCTATGTGTTCCAAGCCCCGATGGGAGGGCCCATTCGAGCCCAGTCGTGGCGAAAGCGTTACTGGCGACGCTGTTGAAGCTTCCGGGCTTCACGGTTTGCGGCCACACGATCTGCGGCATACCGCAGTTGCGTTTTGGATTGCCGCAAGCGCATCTCCCAACGAGGTAGCCAAGCGCGCGGAGCATCGCTCGGTAGTCACTGTTTTGGATCGCTACGGACACCTGTTGCCAAGCTCGGAGGAGCACATGACAACCGAGCTGGACACCATGGCGAAGACCGTCGCCGCGCCGATCAACGCAGCGTGGGTCACGGGTGGGTCACGAACGCGGGTCGACCCTGAGGGCGCTGAGGGCAAATAGCCCGCTGACCTGCGCTTTTCTATGTGGGCGCTACCGGACTCGAACCGATGACCTCAGCCGTGTGAAGGCTGCGCTCTAACCAGCTGAGCTAAGCGCCCAAAGAGCCCCCAACAAAGAGACCAGCATAAGGGCCTCCAAGACCTCCTTGGTGAAGGAGAACGGTAAAGGCTCGACAAAACCCGCCAAAGCTCGGACAAGATGCCATCTCAAACGTGCGAGCGGTTCCCGAGCCGATGTCCAACCTCGGCGGGGAGTCCGGGGTATCCCCCCGACAGCGCGGGGTGCACTCGTAGGTCCTGCCCTGGCAAGTCGGCTACCACCGCGGACAGCCGTTGGGCCGAGCGAGCCGTCTCGACCTCGTCGAGGCGCTCATCCAGCTCGTCGAGCTGGAGCCGCCCGCTGCCAACCGCGTCGATGAGCCGGCAGCGAACGACCTCTCGCTCGGCCTCGGAAGGAAGTAGTGCTTGCCGGAGGCGGCTTAGCTCCTCGTCCAGAAGCTTGAGGCAGCCTCGGTAGTCACGACAACACCCCTCGTGGCAACGCGATACGGCCAGGTCCCGGATCCACCTTGGGTGCTTGTGCAGCCACTCGAGGTCTGGCCACTGCCAGCGAAGCCCTTCGAGGGCCGGCCTCAGCTCGCCAAACAAGGCAGCGGACTGAACCGCCTCCATTCGCTGCGCCATGTCCTCGGCGCCGAGCGTCCCAATTGCGAAATTCTCCCCCACCACGGCACCAACCCGACCCCGATCGAGATCGGAACAACGGTGTCGGGCACCCAACGCGAACGGACCGCGGCTGCTCCCGGCGGAGCCGCTTTCGGCAAGCTTCGAAGCGGCAGCCACGCTGAGCAGCCAGATCCCGTTGGCCTCCTTCCGGTACTTGCGGCGCTGAGCTACCAGGTACCCCAGCGTTGCCAGCGCCAGCAGCACGAGGCCCGCTCCGACGACGGTTCCCACGATGGCCCAGCTGAGCTGATCGGAGGGAGCCTGTCCTGCTGGCACCGGTCCCGCCGAGTCCGTGCTCCCGTAGTACCCGTACCCGAAGCGGTCCCAAGATCGGTAAGGGCGACTGAGCCAGAGCATCGCGGCCACCAGCACCAAGAGGACGGCCGCGCCTCCCGCCACCCTGGAGATCTCGGGATTCCGCTGCCGGTGCCGTTGCACGATGCCATGGTACGGCGATGACGCGGCCCCTCCTAGAGCACCGCCCCAGATTTTGTTCTCGAGCGGCCTACCGGGTGACCGCCGGGGGTCTGAACCCGGAGATGACAGGGACGTCCCGCTCGGAACCCCGCCCAAGCGAGCGAGCAAGGTCAGCGCCGTGCTGGCATCACCGACGCCAGCACAGGGTGCTGCCCCAGCCATTGGGGCAGGCGGCGGAGGAGCAGACGTGGCCCCTTCATTTCGATGCGGTTGCGCCTCAGCTCATCGACAAACGACGAGTCGCCCATCCAGACCTTGGTCAGCGCTGCCAGGTCGGCCTTCACGATCACGTCCACGGGGAACCCTGGGTCGACCAGGCAGACGTCCACGTCCTCTGGGGTGCTGACCAGCCAGTAGCGACGCTTGCGGGGGGGTTGGCGCGGGAAGTCGAATTCGACCACGCACCGTCCCGGTCCGAGCCCGCCGGGTCGGAGAAAGCGGTGCATGTCCCACAGTAGGAGGCCGGGATCGAGCTCGTTCTGCTGGTAGCTGCGGCGCGCCCAACGCTGGCCCCACTCTCCGAGGGCGCGCACGATTCCGTAGAGCTCGGTGCCAGCCTCCGTCAGTTCATAGCCACCGTCGTCAGCACGGACCACTACCCCGGCCCGGTTGAGCTCCTTCAGCCGCTGGGACAGTAGCGACTGTGACATCAGCGGAACCCCACGCTGGATCTCGTTGAACCGGCGGCTTCCGCAAAGGAGCTCCCGAACGATGAGCGGCGTCCAGCGTTGGCAGAGCACTTCGGCCGCCTTGGACACCGGGCAAAATTGGCCGTAGCTGCTCACGCCACAAGGCTAATGACCCAGAGCGCACCCCGGAACTACAAACTTTGTACTAGCCGCCCGTCCCCTCCAGCTGGATACTACGTGGAGACGGAGGTGTCACTGCCACTCGATCATCCCGGAATCAACCCTATGAGAGCAAACATTATGAAGGACAAAGAACAGCAAGCCGACGCCGCGTGGCGAAAGGTACTCGTTGACGGACACGCGGCAGCTTCTCCGGGCTCATCGAGTCTTCCGACACCTTCCGAGTCCACCCCGCTGCAAGCTATGTTATAACCCGTTCGGAGGGGTGGGAGGACGCCTCGTGGGATTGATCGGGTTCAAGCCTTCTCGCAAGAACCCGAATCTGCGCATCCGATGCTGCGAGACGCTGCCAACGGGAGGCATGGAACTCGATGTCGCCGTGCTGTTCGCTGATGTGCGTGAGTCGACTGCCTTATCCGAACGGCTCGGCGCCATGGAGTTCGCCCGATCGTTGAATTGCTTCTACCGATCGGCGACAGAGGTTTTGATCCGCCATGACGCTATCATCGACAAGCTCATCGGGGACGAGGTGATGGCATTCTTTGTCCCCGGCATCGCAGGTCCTCACTATCGACATCAGGCGACCACTGCGGCATTCTCGTTGGTAGCCGCCTTGACCCACACATCTACGTTGCCTGTTGGTGCAGCTGTAGTTGCCGGCTCGGCATACGTGGGAAATGTGGGAGCGGATCGTGTGGTTGACTTCACCGCACTCGGCGACCCGGTCAACATGGCTTCCCGTCTTCAGTCCCATGCTGGACCAGGGCAGGTCGTTATCGCCGAAGATCTCTACGCGGAGGAGAACGACCGAGCTCCTCTTTATGCTGAGCGTCGACGCATCGCGGTTCGGGGGCGCTCCACCCCGATCCCGGTTCGGGTGGTTAGCGCGAAGGAGTGAAGCTGAAGATCGGTTCTGGCAACTCTAGTCCGGCTGCTCATGGCAACCATCCGACACTAGCTGTACTGGGAGGTCAATGGAGCGTTGGGCGCCAACGACCACAGATAAGCCTGCGTGGGGCTGTCGCTAGCACAAGTCCCGGGTGGGTCGTTGTAGCGCGGGTCCCCAGTCCACGAACCGCTGAACCAGCCCGGCTCCGGAGGAGGAAGATGGAACACAGGTGCCATCTCGGCGACAATCTGTGCGGCATAGTCGGCGGCTCCGAGCGGGCACACGTGAGCGTTGTCCATCTTGCGTGCCCTCACCCAGTTGCCGGCGAACTCCGGCAACCACGCGGAGTAATGGCCGTTGACCTCCAGCGAAGAGTCGAGTGGCAGGAACATCACCTTGCCCGGCCACTGGGTGACCAATCCGTTCACCACCGAGTTCCACGCAGTGCGGCCGGTTTCTTGTGTGCGGGCGGCGGTGATTCGCTTGACTGCGTCGGACTGCGCCGGATTGGACCCTGATTTCGGGAATTCGAAGAAGATCACGCCGCTGACACCGTTCCCAGGTGCCAGCAACAGGGCGAGGGCCTGATCGACGAGGTTGGCATAGCCGGCCGGATCGGACTGAGCGGCTGGGGTGTCCCAGCTCCAAGTGCCGACTACGAGGTCAGGATGATCGGCCGCGATGATCGAGGAAAAGAACCCCATCCGCCACGTGGGATCCGATGTGAGCCCCCAGCCACCGAAGCTGTAGTTGGTGACGACCTTCGCCGTCCCGGTCGCGGCAAGTGCGGCGGCCAAGGCCGGTTCCTCGTCGTACATCACGCTGTCTCCGATGACGTCCACGCGCAATGGATCGGCAGCCGAGACGACCCGGCCTTGGGGCAGGGTTATCGGGGACCCCTCACGCGCGGCGGCGAGCGAAGGGCTGCCACCAAGGGATCCGTAGAACCGGGCGTCCCCGAAGGAGAAGACCCCGCCGTCCGATCCCGTGAACCAGTAGCCCGAGCCGCGCGCCGTCCAGGCAACCGACAACCCCTGAGCGGACCTGGCGGTCATCGAACCGGCCGCCTTCGCATCCCCTGACGCTGTCACCGTTCCGTTCGCGGTCACCAGGTAGTACCCGCGCCCGTCGACCGTCGCACGAAAGTCGGCAAGTGGATCCGAAGAGCTCAATGGCGTGGAGCCGTGGAACGAAGCGTCACCGAAGGCAAAGACACCGCCGTCGGCGGCGGCCAGCCAATATCCTCTCGCATCGCGAGTCGTGGCCATGGCGACGACGGGGGCGTTCAACGACGTGCCGCTCAGTGCGCCTGCGAACCTGGCATCTCCAAACGACAGGACGCTGCCGTCGCTGGTGACCTCGTAGTAGCCCTTGCCGTCAGGGGTGGTCTCCAGCCCGGCCACAGGAGAATCGATCAAGGCACCGATCGCCGACCCATAGAAGCCCGCATCCCCGAACGAAAAGACTCCGCCGTCGGCGGCGACAAGGCGGTAGCCACGGCCGTCAGGCATGGTTGCCATGCCAACCACCGGTTGGCTGAGCTGCCTGCCACCTGCCGAGCCGAAGTAACCGGCGTCCCCGAAGGTGAAGACGCCGCCATCGGCCGCGACGAGCCAGTAGCCCTTGCAATCCGGAGTATGCACCATGCCAACGATGGGATCCTCCAGCGAGTGAGGCTGCTTTCCTCCCATCGATCCGTAAAAGGCGGCGTCTCCGAAGGAGAAGACCCCACCGTCGCCGGAACGGAGCCAGTAACCACGATCGTCACAGGTAGGCACCATTGCCAGCTGGGCCGGAGTCGCGAGAGTGGGTACCCATACCGACGGGAGCTCGGACCCGGCAGACCCTGACGGAGCCTGCCCTGGGCGACCTGTAGCCGTCCGCGAAGCTGCGGTGCCGCAGCTGACGCGGCAGGGCGGCTGCGCACCCTTGCTCGAAGAGGCCCTGCCCGTGGAGGAGGCGCTACAAGCCGAAAGGACGCACAGCAGGGCCACTATCGGCAACGACGTGCGTCCGAGCTGGCGCCCAGTCACTCGCCCCGGCTTACACCCTCGAGGCGGCGGAACGGTAGCGTGTGATGCGTGAGCGGACCTGACCGGGAGGACCAGGGGGACGTCCTCTCCAGGCGGCCATCCAAGGCTCTCAGCTCCCTCGATACCACCGAGTTCGTGGCCAGCCTGGCGACCGCGGTGCTCGCCGCGGCCTCATTCGTGGCCATTTGGGTTCCCAGTTTCAGCTCGCACAGAGCGGCCGTTCGATCCGACGCCCATGCATACCTGATCGAGGGTCTCGTGCTGGCGGCGATCCTGGCGGCAAGCGCCCTCTCCCGGCGGAGAACCCTGGTGGGCTTCGTCGCGCTCATGGTCGGGTTCGCCGGCCCCTGGGGCGGCAACCTCATCGGAGCGGTCATAGTCACGGGCCTCGCAGCGTGGCTGCTCTTCAAGGCGTTCCGGATCTCTCGTAGCCAGGCCAAGGGTGGGACGGCACGCGAAACCAAGGGCGGGACGGCACGCGAGGCCCAGGGTGGGACGGCGCGAAAGGGCACCACCAGTACGGCAGGAAGCGGCATCACCAAGGGTTTGACAGCCAGAGGGGCCGCGATCAGGGACCGCGCCGCCAGGAGCTTGCCCACCAAGGGGGCGCAAGGAAAGGGTGAAGGGACCGGGCCCACCACGGCCGCAGGCGCGGGGTCGGGACGCGGGGGTGCGGCGCGCGCCTTCGGGCGTCGCCGCGAATCAGACGCCACGAAGGGCAGGCACCCCGAGGCTTCGAAGCGCTACACACCGCCGGCCGGAAGAGGCCGCAGCAAGCGGTACGGAACCCAGGCGCGACAGAAGCAGGGCCGAGCAGACGGGACCCAGGCGCGACAGAGGCAGGGCTGAGCAGCTCAGCGCTGCGCCGGATCCCTGCCACTACTCACCCCTCCCCCGGCCCGCTCACGAAGAGGGCGGATCGCAGCAGGTTGAGAAGCTCGTTTCGCCGCTTGACCAATGACCGGGCGTTCGGTTCCTCTCCGAGGGCGCGAAGGACCTCCGCCTCGGTGGCCATGCCGATCACCGCCGAATATGCGGCAAGCAGCAGCAACCGGGGCTCGTGGCGCCGCATGTTGCCCGCGTCCATCTCGGCCTCGAGGAAACCGCAGGCCCTGTCGACGAGCGGCTCCAGCGCCCGGGTGAGGCGCGTGGCCGGCGGAGGCCCCAGCCGGCTCACCTCCCTCACCAGGCCGAGCAGTTCGGGACGGCGCGCTGCGACCCGAAACACAGATCGCACCACGGCCTCGACGTGGCCCCAGCCATCTCCTGCCCGCTCCAGCCCCTGCTCCAAGGCCTCCAAAATCTCCCCTGCGCTCCGGTCGATCAGCGCCTCCAGCAAGGCCTCCTTGCTGGAGAACCAGTAAAGGATCGTCTGCTTTCGCAGACCGAGGGTCTTTGCCAGGGCGTCGAGCGAGGTTGCCTCGTATCCCCTCGAGCCGCCAAACGACTCCAAGGCGGCGTCCAGGATGCGCTCGCTGGTGGAACTGCCCACTTACCATATGGTAGACAGTTGGGTATGGTCGGCGGTAGGCGGCCGGGAGCCGCATGATCGAGGACAGCCTCGCCGGCAAGAGGATCGGGATCACCGGCGCCACGGGGTTCCTCGGGACCGCCCTGGTAGAGCGGCTACTGCGGAGCGTGCCCGGGTGCGAGGTGGCCGTCTTGATCCGGGAGGGCCGAAGGGCCACGCCCGCCCAGCGGGCGCAGAGGGAGATCCTGCGCAACGACTGCTTCAACCGCCTGCGGTCCGAGCTGGGAGACCGTTTCGAGGCCGAGATGCAACGGCGTCTGGTCGTGATGGGAGGTGACGTCGCCGCCGAGGGTCTGGGGATGGACCACCAGTCGGCCGAGCTGCTCGCAGGATGCGACGTAGTCGTCCACTCCGCGGCCGCCGTCAGCTTCGAGGCGCCTCTCGACACCGCCGTGGAGGTGAACCTGCTCGGACCTTCGAGGGTCGCCGCCGCCCTCGGCGCGAACACGAGCGGAGCGAAACCTCGCGCCAACACCGCGCATCTCATCGCCGTCTCCACCGCCTATGTCGCGGGAACCCGGCGCGGTGCCGCCCCGGAGTTGCTCCTCGACCAGACTCCTTACGCGGCCGAGGTGGACTGGCGGGGCGAGGTGGCGGCCGCCCGCCGCGCGCAGGGCGACGCGGATGCCGAGAGTCGCCGCCCCGCGCTGCTGCAGCGATTCTCGCGCCAGGCGCGCGGCGAACTCGGGGCGGCCGGCACCCCGCTGCTGGCGGAGAGGGCCGAACGCAAGCGCAAGGACTGGGTTCGAAACCAGCTCGTCCAAGCCGGCCGCGCCCGCGCCAAGGTCCTCGGTTGGCCCGACGCGTACGCCTACACCAAGGCGCTGGGAGAGCGCGCCCTGCTCGAGGGACGTGGTGACCTGCCGGTCACGATCGTGAGGCCGTCGATCATCGAGTCGGCTCTGGCGGAGCCGGAGCCGGGCTGGATCCGTGGCTTTCGTATGGCCGAGCCGGTGATCATCTCCTACGCCAGGGGCCTGCTGGACCAGTTCCCCGGAGTGCCTGAAGGGGTCATCGACGTCGTACCCGTCGACCTGGTCGTCGCGGCCATTCTCGCGGTGGCGGCGAGCGGACCGGGGCCGGGCGAGCCGGGCGTCTACCACGTCGCGTCCGGGGCCGTTAACCCGTTGCGATACGGGGCATTGGTCGACCTGGTCCACGAATGGTTCGTCGAGCGCCCTCTCCAAGACCGCCACGGTCAGCCGATCGTGGTGCCCGAATTGTCCTTCCCGGGACGCGGCCGCGTGCAGCGCCAGCTGACGCGAGCGACTCAGGCTCTCTCGGGTGCCGAAAGGGTCTTGTCTTCGCTTCCGGTCCGCGGACGGCAGGCCGAGGCTTCCGCGACCCTCGAGGAGAGGCGCGCCCAGGCCGAACGGGCGCTCAGCTACGTGGAGCTCTATGGCGCTTATGCCGAGAGTGAGGCCGTCTTCAAGGTGGACCGTCTGCTCGAGCTGTGGAACGCCACGGAAGGCTTCGATCGGCAGACCTTCTGCTTCGACCCCCGCGTGGTGAACTGGAGGCACTACCTGCACCAGGTCCACCTGCCCTCCGTCGTGCTGCACGGCCGGGTGCGCCACAGCGGAGGGTCCAGCCGAGCAGCGCGTGGCGATCAGGACCGCCAGAAGCGGGGTCGGCGTGCCGTGCTCTCGCCCGAACGCCACCTGGCCGCGTTCGACTTGGAGAACACTCTCATCTCCTCCAACGTGGTCGAGTCCTACGCCTGGCTGGCGACGCGACACCTGCCAGCGGGCAAAAGGGCGCTGTTCGCACTCACCTTGCTTTGGCAGGCACCCGGGCTGTTGAGCCTGGACCGGCGCGATCGCGGGGACTTCCTCCGTTCCTTCTACAGGCGCTACGAGGACGCGCCGACAGGACGACTGCGAAGCGATTCGTGGGAGATGTTCAGTGACCTGATCCTCGCCAAGGCCTTCCCTGCAGGGATCCGGCGGGTGAGGGAGCACCGGGCGGCCGGCCACAGGACACTCCTCATCACCGGAGCCCTCGACTTCGTTGTGGAGCCGCTGCGTCCCCTGTTCGACGACATCGTGTGTGCTCGCCTGACCGAGCACGACGGGCTCGTCTCGGGCCGGCTCGACCAGTCACCGCCGACAGGAGAAGCACGCGCGCTGATGATCGCTTCGTACGCCGAGTCCCTGCGTCTGGCGCTGGAGGAGTCGGTCGTTTACGCCGATTCGACCAGCGACCTTCCCCTTCTGGAGGCCGTGGGCCATCCGGTGGCGGTGAACCCCGAACCCAAGCTGGCGACGATCGCCCGCAGGAGGGGCTGGCACGTGGAAAGGTGGGAACGGGCGCCCGGCGCTCCGAGGCCGCTCCTTCCCATGGGGGCCAAGGCATGAAGGCTCTGCTGGTCAAGGCATGAAGGCTCTGCTGGTCAAGGCATGAAGGCTCTGCTAGTCAAGGCATGAAGGCTCTATTGATAGAACGCAACCTCGGGCGCTTCGCGGCGGCCAGGGCGGTCTCGGGGGTCAGCCCCGGCGATGGGTGTCGGCGTGGGACCGCTGCGCCTCGCCGACATCGCGCCGCCGGAGCTGCCCGGTCCCGGATGGCACAGGGTGACGCCCCGCCTCGCCGGGATATGCGGCTCGGACCTGTCCACGCTGGAAGGTCACGGTTCGCGGTACTTCGAAGACGTCGTGAGCTTCCCCTTCGTCCCGGGCCACGAGGTGGTGGGGGACTTGGACGAGGGCTTGCACCGCAGCGGGCGGCGCGTGGTGATCCAGCCGGCTCTCGGCTGTCTGTCACGAAATGTCGCCCCTCCCTGCAACGCCTGTGCCCACGGTCAGGTCGGTGCCTGCGAGAGAGTGGCCTTCGGCGAGCTCGAGCCGGGCTTGCAGACGGGTTACTGCGCCAGCACAGGCGGAGGTTGGTCGGGTGGCCTGGTGGCCCACGACAGCCAGATCCTCCCGGTGCCGGAGTCCATGAGCGACGAGGCCGCTGTGATGGTGGAGCCCACCGCCTGTGCCGTCCACGCGGCGCTGTCGGCGCAGTTGACACCGGGCGACTGCGTGGTCGTCCTCGGCTCAGGCACGCTCGGCCTGTGCACGGTGGCCGCGCTGCGAGCGCTGACCCTTCCGGGGACCGTGATGGTGTCGGCCCGCTACCCCGAGCAACGGAACCTCGCCGCCGAGCTCGGTGCGGACGTAGCCCTCGAGCCCGGCGAGCTGGCCAGGGCGGTACGTCGCCACACCCGCTCGTTCTCGACGCGGCACCAGCTCACCGGAGGCGCTGACGTCGTGATCGACTGCGCCGGCAACGCCGACTCGATCCAGCACGGCCTGGCGGTGGTGAGGCCCCGCGGGAGGGTCGTGCTGTTGGGAATGCCCGGAAGGGTCAACCTCGACCTGGCCTCCCTGTGGCACCGGGAGGTGAGCCTCGTAGGCTCGTACGCCTACGGGATGGAGCAGGTCGGCGGCCAGAGCACCTCCACCTTCGACCTCGCCCTCGACCTGGTCGCCAGCGCCCGGCTCGATCGCCTCCTGAGCGCCCGCTACCCGTTGGAGCGCTTCGAGGAGGCGATATCCCATGCAGCCGGCGCCGGGAGACGGGGATCGGTCAAGGTGGCCTTCGACCCCAAGGCACCCTCGCCCCGACCGGCTCCGAGGCGGCGGAGGATCAGGTGAGCCCTAGGCCCGGCTTCGTGCTCGAGGTGGACCGGTCCACCCCTCCCACGCTGTTCTGGCACGGAGAGGGATTCCGGCTCGAGAGGCTGCCGGCCGGCTCGCGCGATCCTGTACCCGCCCGAGCCGCTTAACCCGCTCGACGACCCGGATTCAGCCATACGACAAGCCCTGTTTCATCCCGAGGGGGACAGCGCTCCCCTTCCCGCGCTGCTATCTCCGGGGATGAAGCTCACCATCGCGTTCGACGACGTCTCGCTGCCCCTCCCTCCCATGCGCCCGCCAGACGTTCGTCAGCGGGTGATCGAAGCCGTCCTCGACATGGCGGCCGAGGCGGGAGTGGACGATGTTGTTCTAATCGCCGCGTTGTCGCTGCACCGGCGCATGACCGAAGCGGAGCTTCGCCACGCCCTGGGCGACCGTGTCTTCGACGCGTTCGCACCTCATGGTCTCCTCACCCAGCACGACGCGGAGGACCCCGCCAACCTCGTGCACCTCGGCGTCACCGACGCGGGGGAGGACGTCGAGATAAACAGGCGGGCAGCCGAGAGCGACCTGCTCGTCTACGTCAACATCAATCTCGTCGCCATGGACGGCGGTCACAAGAGCGTGGCAACGGGGCTCGCCAGCTACGCCAGCCTCCGGCACCACCACAACGTCCGTACCATGCAGAACAGCCGGTCGTTCATGGACCAGCACCGGTCGGAGCTTCACTCGTCCAACTGGAGGATGGGCCGCCTGATCGCAGCCTCAGGCGTCAGGGTCTTCCAAGTCGAGTCGACCCTCAACACGAACAGCTTCCCTCCGCAGTTCGCCTTCCTCCAGCGGCGCGAATGGGAATGGTCAGTGCGCGACAGAGCGTCTTTCGTCACCGTGTCGAAGGCCCTCGAGCGGACCCCGCCCGGCCTCGCCCGCTCGATCTTCCAGTCCGTCAGGTCGCCCCACGCCATGACCACCGTTCAGGCCGGCGAGGTCGAGGCGGTCCACGCCCTCACCACCGAGAACCTCTACCGCCAGCACCTGGTTCCCGTGGAAGGCCAGGCGGACATCTTGACGATGGGGCTTCCTTACCTGTGCCCCTACAACGTCAACTCGATAATGAACCCCATCCTGGTGGCGTGCCTGGGCCTCGGGTACTTCTTCAACCTCTACAGGGGAAGGCCCTTGGTGCGGGAGGGCGGCGCCCTCGTCATGAGCCACACCACTCCGTGGTCGTTCCACCCGGTTCACCACCCGAGCTACATCGACTTCTTCGAGCAGGTGCTGGCGGAGACGACGGACCCGGGTGAGATCGAGTCGAAGTACGAGCAAGATTTTGCGACCGATCCCTGGTACGTCCATCTCTACAGGACCAGCCACGCCTACCACGGCGTCCATCCCTTCTACATGTGGTACTGGTGCGCACACGCGCTCGCGCACCTGGGGGTGGTGATAGTCGTCGGAGGAAACCGGGACGCGGTTAGGCGCATGGGGTTCAAGCCCGCGTCCAGCCTGGCCGACGCCCTGGAGATGGCAGAGGACGTCGTGGGCCCCTCGCCGTCCATAACCCACTTCCACGCCCCGCCTCTGATGCTGGCCGAGGTGACTTGAGCACACCGAGCCTTCCCGCGCGCACCCGCCGGCTGCGCCCCAGGGCGGGCGAGTTCCCGTTCGGCGCCCCCCACTGGCCCGCCCGGGTGCCCAGGTCGCCGCCGGAGCGAAGCGTCGGCGTGGACTACGGCACCGCCTGGTCACGGCGGTACCCGGTGCGAATGGCGCGGGCTCTGTTCCTCGACGGTGTCACCCGGCCTGCCCTGGAGGCCGTCGCGTCCCCCCGGGTCGCGGGCATCGAGTCGCTGGCCGACCTCGACCCGCCGGCGATATTCGCAAGCAACCACGCCAGCCACCTCGACACACCTCTGCTCCTGTGCGCGCTCCCCGCCCGGTTCCGCCACAGGACGGTCGTCGGGGCCGGCGCCGACTACTTCTTCGACCGTACGTGGAAAGCGGCGCTGTGGTCTTTCGCGGTCGCCGCCATCCCCGTCGAGCGCACCAAGGTCGATAGGCGGTCCGCGCTGCTGGCTTCGGAGCTGCTGTCGCAAGGATGGAGCCTGGTGATCTTCCCCGAAGGAGGCCGCTCGCCGGACGGGTGGGCACAGCCCTTCAAAGGCGGTGCTGCCTACCTGGCCAAGCGAACCGGGCTTCCCGTCGTGCCCGTGCACATCAAAGGCACCGGGCAGATTCTCCCCAAGTCCGGCGCGCGCCTGCGTCCGGGGCCGACGAAGGTCACCTTCGGGTCTCCCATCGCGGCGCGTACCGAGGAGGACGCGAGGCATTTTGCGGCTCGAATCGAGGAAGAGGTGAGCGTGCTGGCCGACGAGTCTGTGTCTGACTGGTGGCAGTCCCGGCGACGGGCCGCACGCGGGGACACCCCTCCGCTCTCGGGCCCGGACATCAGCCCATGGCGGCGATCCTGGACCCTCGACCGGGGTGCGCGCGCTGGGGTCGACCGGGAGTGGCCTCTCGGCTCTCGTCGCTAGGCTTGCTCTCGTCACCCAAGGAGATCACATGACCGAGGTAGCCGCGCGACGCCCACCGAGTTGATAGCCGACGTCTACCAAAGGTTGCCAGAGAGGGCGTCCACCGCCCGCAGACGCTTGGGCAGGCCCGTGACCCTCGCCGAGAAGGTGCTCTTCGACCACCTTGCAGATCCGGAGGGCGCCGAGCTCGAGCGGGGGCGCAGCTACGTCGAGTTGCATCCCGACCGGGTCGCCATGCAAGACGCCACCGCCCAGATGGCCCTGCTCCAGTTCATGACCGCGGGGCTGGAGCGCACGGCCGTTCCGACCACGGTGCATTGCGACCATCTCATCCGGGCGAGGTTGGGAGCGGAACGGGACCTGGCCGCGGCCGAGGACGCCAACCAGGAGGTTTACGAGTTCCTGCGCACGGTCTCCGCCAAGTACGGCATCGGCTTCTGGAAGCCGGGGTCCGGGATCATCCACCAGGTCGTGCTCGAGCAGTACGCGTTCCCCGGCGGCATGATGATCGGGACGGACAGCCACACCCCCAACGCCGGAGGGCTGGGCATGGTGGCGATAGGCGTCGGGGGCGCGGACGCGGTGGACGTCATGGTGGGAGAGCCCTTCGGGCTGCGCTGGCCCGGACTCATCGGAGTGCGGCTGTCGGGCTCCATGCGAGGCTGGACCTCCGCCAAGGACATCATCTTGAAGGTGGCGGAGGTCCTCACCGTCAAGGGAGGCACCGGCGCGATAGTCGAGTACTTCGGGCCCGGGGCGACGACGATCAGCGCCACGGGCAAGGCGACAATCTGCAACATGGGCGCCGAGATCGGCGCGACCTGCTCGCTGTTCCCCTTCGACGAGCACGCGGTCTCCTACCTAGAAGCGACCGGGCGCGCCGGTGTCGCCACGCGTGCCATGGCGGTGCGAGGGGACCTTTGCGCAGACGAAGAGGTCGACTCGGATCCCGACATCTGTTTCGACAAGGTCATAGAGCTAGACCTCGACACCCTGGAGCCCCATATCGTGGGTCCCCACTCCCCCGACCTGGCACGACCGGTGTCGGCCATGGGTCGGGACGCGCTCGCCCACGACTGGCCGGTCGATCTGTCCCAGTGCCTGGTCGGCTCCTGCACGAACTCCTCCTACGAGGACATCACCAGGGCGGCGAGTGTCGCGCGCCAGGCGGCCGCCCGAGGTGTGAAGGCCAAGACCCCCCTCCTGGTGACCCCCGGCTCGGAACGGGTGCACGCCACCATCGAACGGGACGGGCTGTTGGACGACCTCGAAGCGGTTGGCGCCACGGTCCTGGCCAACGCCTGCGGTCCCTGCATAGGGCAGTGGCAGCGTTCCGATATCGAGCCTGGACAGACGAACTCCATCCTCAACTCCTACAACCGCAACTTCCCCAAGAGGAACGACGGCAACGCCAGCACCCTCTCGTTCATCGCCTCCCCCGAGGTGGTGGTGGCCTACTCCCTGGCGGGCACCCTCGACTTCGATCCTCGAGCGCGACCCTGTGGAGGGAAGCGTCCTCGAAGCGCCCGTCGGCACGGAGCTGCCGCTCGCCGGGTTCGAGCTGGGCGAGTCCGGCTTCGTGCCGCCGCCCGCCGACCGAACGAGAATCGAGGTTGTGGTCCGGCCCGATAGCGACCGCCTGCAGCTGCTTACGCCGTTCGCGGCTTGGGACGGGAAGGACCTCGTCGACCTGCCCGTCCTCCTCAAGGCCGAAGGCAAGTGCACGACCGACCACATCTCTGCCGCGGGTCCGTGGCTCACGTACCGGGGGCACCTGGAGAACATCTCGCGGAACCTGTTCGCGGGTGCGGTCAACGCCTTCGCTCGAGAGCCGGGTACCGGGCGGTGCATCGTGCACGGGACGACGGAGCCCCTGCCCGACGTCGCGCGGCATTGCCGGGACGCCGGCCGGTCCTGGGTCGCGATCGGGGACGAGAACTACGGAGAGGGGTCGTCGCGCGAGCACGCCGCGATGGAGCCCCGCCACATGGGGGGCCGGGCCATCCTGGCCCGGTCGTTCGCCCGTATTCACGAGACCAACCTGAAGAAGCAGGGCGTCCTCGCCCTCACCTTCTCGGATCCCCGCACCTACGACCAGATAGGCGAGGAGGACCGCATATCGGTGCTGGGCCTCTCCGACCTCGCACCCGGAAGGCCGGTGGACTGCAGGATCACCACCGCGGATGGCACTACTTCTCGTTTCACGTGCACCCACACCATGTCGCCCACGCACATCGAATGGTTCCGCGCCGGGAGCGCCTTGAACCTCATCCGCGACCGGCAGGCCTGAGCGCTCCCCTCCGGGGACTCCCGGCGCGCAAGGCCCCCCAGAGCCCGCCGGGGCCCGATCGGCCGGCCCGCCTGCTCCTTGTCGTCCTCCATGCCGGACGCAACGCCCGGCCGGCGCCCAGCCTCTCGAAGCGCAACATTGCGACCTCATCTTCCACGCCGCCTTCCCCGATGGGCAGGACCGAGCCGACGACCCACGACAGCACCAGGTCGGCGAGGGCAGGATTGCGGGCCAGCACCGGACCGTGGAGGTAGGTGCCGAGCACCCGCTCCCCCACGGCGCCCTCTTTGCCATCGCCGCCTCCGTTGCCGACCCCTGCCCTGACCGTTCCCAAGGGACGCACCGAAGGACCGAGGATCGTGACGCTCCCGTGGTTCTCGTAGCCGGTGAGCGCCGGGAGGCCCAAGCGCGCCTCGGGGTCGACCACCACCTCGCCCACCGCCCGGCGCCCCTCGCCTTTGACCGCCGACACGTCGAGAAGGTCGAGCCCACGGCGAGGCCTGCCGTCGGCCCCGGCAAAATCCCGGCCCACGACCTGGAAGCCGGCACACACCGCCAGCACGGCCGCGCCCGAATCGACGGCACGGTGCAAGGACCTGCTGGCCGACAGCAACGCGGCGGACTCGGCCTCGGGGCCGTCCTCTCCGCCGCCCAGGCAGTAGAGGTCCGCGCTGGCGGGAACGGGGTTAGCAGAGTGCGCCTCGATCACCTCGGCCGGGAAGCCGCGCCAGCGGAGCCGCTGGGCGAGAACCGACGCGTTTCCACCGTCCCCGTATGTGCCGAGCAGGTCCGGGTGGACCACCACGATCCTCACGGCCGAGTCGGGCGTGCGCACGCTCAACGCGACGAACGGCGCAGGGCGGAGCGCAAGTCCTGGAACGCCGTGTAGTTGCCCACGAAATCGACCTTACCGCTCCCGACCCGGCGAAGGGCCTCCAGGGGATCGTGCACGATCTCGTGGTCCACCTCGGCGTAGCCCAACCGGACCGCCAGGTCGGCTGCCCGCTCGCCGCTGGCCATGGTGGGGCGCCCGCGGAGGCGCTCAAACGGTACATCCCACAACCACGAGGGATCGCGCCCGTCAGCAACCCGGGCGTTGATGGCCACGACCACGGGCCCCGGCTCAGGGTGCAGCAAGTCGAACACGGCCACCCATCCGGCCGGGTTCTTCGCGAGCAGGAGCCGCGCAACCACCCCGTCCACCGTCACGGACTGGTAGCGCCCGGAGACGTCGGTGGTCGAAGCCATGGCTGCGAGACCTCTGTCGGTCGGAACCCCCATCGTCGCCGCCCCGACCGCCGCCATCATCGCGTTGGCCCGGTTGAACCAACCGGGAAGGGCGAGGCCGAACTCGTGCTTGCCGCCGTCCGTTCCCACCATCGCATCGCCGTCCAGCCACGCCCCGGGATCGGGCCGAGCCAGCCCGCACGACGCGCATGACCACACCTGCCCCTCGAAGTCGATGCGTCCCTCGCATCGGGGACAGCCGGTGGAATCGCTTCGCCACGGCTGGCCCGCGGCCACCCACGTGACCCTTCGCCCCGCGCTCGCCGCCCATGCGACGATGGGGTCGTCGGCGTTGGCCACCACATGAGAGCGGGAAAGGCTGGCCAGCGCGGAGTGCCAGCGGGCCGCGAGCATCCGCACCTCGCTGATGCGATCGAGCTGGTCTCTAGAGAGGTTCAACAGAAGTATCGCCTTAGGGCTGGTGGTGTGGGCCACCTGTCCCAGGTATGCCTCGTCCACCTCCAGGGATGCCCGGAACTCGCCCGACCGGCCACACAGCGCGGTCACCAGGCCGCTCGGGAGGTTCGACCCGTCCGAGTTGGCCACGACGGGACCGGCGGTCGCCAAGGCGGCGCCGAGCAGCCGGTTCGTGGTCGTCTTCCCGTTCGTGCCTGTGACCAGCGCGATCTCGTGGCCCTGTGCCAGCCTCTCGAGCAGCAGCGGGTCCATGGTCAGGCTGACCCTCCCGCCGATGACGGTCCCGTCCCCCGCGCCGAGAAGCCTGGACACCGACGCCACCACCCCACCCGAGGCCGCCGCCAGCCTGGCCCGCAGCGGCAACCTCGTTCCTCGCGGCGGGGGGGCTGCGGCTTGCATCGGGCCAAACCTACGGCACGCCGCAGCCCGATTCATCGCTGCCGAAGCCCGATGCGAAGGATCGCCTCCCGGACGAGGCCGACCCATGGCCCCGACTACGGGAGAACGCGAGAGGAGCCGACCCGGGGGGACGGTCGGCTCCCTCTGTCAGAATCGGCAGTGCCAGGGAAACCCCGACGGATCCTGCCTATCTAGTCCACCATTCTACTTCCTGCTCGGCTGGGACGGTACCTAGCCTCGCGGTGTTCGGGCGTCTCCGAGCGTACCCATCCCCGGTGGGCTAAGAAACTGGTCCATGGAACTCGGCCTCACCATGTTT
Organism: uncultured Actinomycetes bacterium; assembly: GCA_963736925.1. Lineage (GTDB taxonomy): Bacteria > Actinomycetota > Acidimicrobiia > Acidimicrobiales > CAVTQP01 > CAVTQP01. Next base: position 1,056,114 of record CAVTQP010000003.1, on the reverse strand, counting down.
GTCACCGACACCACCGTGTCTCCCGTGGAGATGGCCTCCGCGGCAGAGGAACGGGGCTTCGAATCGGTCTTCTTTCCGGAGCACACCCACATACCCACGAGCCGGCGCACGCCCTACCCCATCGGCGGCGAGCTGCCGGAGGAGTACAAGCGGACACACGACCCCTTTGTAGCCCTGGCTGCAGCAGCAGCGGCGACCACCACCCTCAAGATCGGCACCGGCGTTTGCCTGGTTGCCCAGAGAGATCCGATCGTTCTGGCCAAGGAGGTCGCCTCGCTCGACCGCCTTTCCGGGGGCCGGTTCATCTTCGGGATCGGCTACGGGTGGAACGCGGACGAGATGGAGGACCACGGCGTCGACCCCCGTTCGAGAAGGCAGATGGTGCGCGAGAAGACCCTCGCCATGAAGGCGCTCTGGACCCGAGATGTGGCCGGCTTCGAGGGGAACCACGTCCGCTTCGGACCGAGCTGGTCCTGGCCCAAGCCCGTCCAGTCGCCTCATCCCCCGATCCTCATCGGTGGGGCTGCGGGGCCGACCTTGTTCCGCCACATCGCCGAGTATGCCGACGGCTGGATGCCCTTGGGTGGCTCGGGACTGCAACAGAGCTGGGGGCTACTCCGGGAGGCGGCCGGCGAGGTGGGGCGTGACCCGGCCTCCCTTCAAGTCGGGCTCATTTGGGTCAATCCCGATCCCGGAAGCTTGACCCACTACTCCTCTCTGGGCGTCACCCGAGCGGTTCTGCCACTTCCAGCGGCGGACCGGAGCACCGTGCTCAAGGTGATGGACCGTTACGCCCCCTTGATCGACCAGGTTTCCTGAGATGCACACGACAGAGGTGACGGTCGACACCCGGAGCCGACAACTCGCCGACCTCACGCCCGAAGTCAACCGGTTCTGTAGCGACGTGGGAGACGGGCTCCTCAACGTTTTCGCTCCGCATGCGACAGCGGGAATTGCGTTGATGGAGCTGGGTTCAGGTTCCGAGAAGGACCTGCTCGAGCTGCTCGACAGGCTCATGCCCCGCGACGCCAGCTACCGGCATCACCACGGCGCCCCCGGACACGGGGCCGACCACCTGTTACCGGTGCTGGTCAGCCCATCGATGACGTTTCCGGTACGGGACGGACGCCCGTCGCTGGGCACGTGGCAGAGCGTTGTTCTAGTCGACCTGAACGCCGACAACCCTCACCGCCGGGTGGTGCTGACGTTCATCCCGGAGCGGCGCCCAGCTGACTGACGTTGATCGAGACCTGGACCTCGCCGGGACGGTAAAGGCTCGGCGCGACCGGCCTGCTGCTGGCAGTGACCTGAATGCTCCACCTCGTTCCCTGGGCGCCGAGGTCGGCCATGGCCGCGGAGCCGGTGCGCGCGGAGGAGCTGTTCTGGACCGTGTAATGAGACGACTGGAGCTTGGCCTTGTAGTCTCCGATCACGCTCGTCAGGTCGCCCACCACTCCTCCGACGATGTCGTAGTCGACAACGGTCGCCGCAGATCCCTGCACTGGGTTGTTCGCGCCCTGTACGGGGTTGTTCGCCACCTGGGCGTTGACGACTCGCAGGCCGTCCGGCAGCGGTACCTGCGTCTTGGGGAAACCGGGAGGCAGAGCTTCCTCGGCGGTGGTGGCCGGAGGACTTCTCGGCGCCGTGCCGGTCACGGACCGGGGCCCTGTCGTTGAGGTCGTTGAGGTCGTGGAGCCCGCCCTGCCGGTGGAGGCTGTCGAGCCGTGGCTGTCGGCACCGCCGCAAGACGCGAAGAGAAGCACTGCGGCGAAAGCCGACAAGACCATGACAGCCCATCGAAGGTCCCGGACCTTCGATTCGGTGGTCCGAGTCTCGGGAATCAGGCCCACGTTCCCCGCATGCCGGAACTGTATCGAGCCGCTACGTTGCCAGGATGCTCTCGTCCTCGGAGCTCCCGCCTCGAGCTCGCAAGCTCACCGCCAGGCTCATCCACAGCACCTGGCGCTGGATCAACGAGGTGGGGAGCGTCACGCCGACCGACCCCTCCGGGCGGCGATTCCGGGCCATGGGCACAGGAAGCTGCATCTCGTTCCCGCCCGGAGCCATGCACGGCGAGCACTGGATCACGATCGGAACCGGCACTCTGGTAGCACCTCACGTGAGCCTGGCCGTAGGGATGCCGGATGAACCGCTCGAGCAGTGCTCGGAAGCGGTCCTGGTCATCGGGAACCGCTGCACGATCGGCCGCGGGACCTCGATCGTCGCGAGATGCCGGGTCGAGATCGAAGACGACGTGACCACGGGACCCAACGTCTACATCACCGACCACAACCACACCTACGCGGAGACGGACGTGCCGATCGGCCGCCAGTGGCCCGCAGACGACCCGGTTACGGTCGGCCGTGGAAGCTGGCTGGGCACCGGCGTCATCGTCCTGCCCGGGGCCTCCATTGGCAGAAACGTCACGGTAGGTGCCGGATCGGTCGTGCGCGGCCGCTTCCCCGACCACTCGGTCATCGCAGGGACACCAGCCCGTGTGGTTCGCCGTCATGTCGAGGGCATCGGCTGGGTTCCGCCGCTCAAACCCCGCTCGATCCGCGCACCCGAGCATTGGACAGCCAGTTAGGACCCGTTCGTCGATCCGCCCGACCCGTGGCTGCCCGAACCGGTAGGTGACCCCTGGGGAAAGGCGATCCCGCATTGCTTTTGAAGGTAGACGGTGACCCGATTGCTGGCCGCGTTGAGGCCGGCGGATCGGGCTTCGAGGCCCTGGCTGAAGGACTGGGGAATCCTGGTCGCGTCGTAGCCGACGCTGGCCAGCTCGTTCATGTAGTCATCGCTGAAGCTGAAAATGGTCTGCAAGTCACCTTTGATCACGTCGGGTGCAGTCGCCAGCACTGCAGCTTCATCGGACTTGGCCTGGTCGAAGCGACTCTTCAGCGATGCGGCGTTTCCATCTCCGTTCGCCGAGCTGGAAAGGTTCAGGTTCGCTACGTTCGCCGCCCGATTGCAGAACTCTCCTCCGCTGGTGGCCCTCACGGTCGGAGGGGTGCTCGCTCCTTGCGCGCCTTGCGAGGAACGCGCGCCGCCCGTCGTGCTCGTCGATCCTGGGGCGCTGGTGGCAGACCTTGTGGACGGCGCCGAGCTCCTCGCAGCCGTGGTGGTGCTGCAAGCGACACCCGCAACCGCGAGCACAGCCATCATGAAGCCAGCGAGCGCGCCGAAGCGCAGGCGGACCCCGGACATGTTCGTCATTCGATTACCCGGGCCATTCTCGGTGATCCAAGGTCATATGTCAGTACCGCCCCTTAGCTAAGCGACCGCCGAGATCATCAATCAGCACTTGCCCGCAGCTTCCCCGTCAGCTCCTCGGTCAGCTTGACCAATCGGTCCGACAGGTTGGGCCCGGGTGCCACGGGGACCTCGATGTCCCGAGCAGATGGGGGCAGCAGCGCCATATCGCGCTCGAAGGCGGCTCGTCCTGCCGCCAGCACAGAGCTCCCGGTGCCGGCGCCCGCCGTCTCTTGGAGCCGCTCTCCCCCTTTCATCACCTGTTCCATCAATGGAGCAGTTCCCGCCGGGGCGGTCTCGTCCCGGAGCGCCAGGACGTCCAGTAGCGGTTCGTCGCGACGGAACACCTGCTTGGCCCCGGGTAGCGTCGCCTTGCCGGTGGACAGCTTGAGGACCGGGCGGCCGTCATAAGCGACGAGCTTGTAGCCGGTGTCCAACGAGGGGGCGTCGGCCGATACGCCCATCCTCGTCCCGATTCCGACCGCGTCCACAGGAACGCCGGAGGTGACCAGTCGTTCCACGTCAGTCTCGTCCAAGCCCCCGCTTGCCACTATGCGCACCTCGCTGTGCCCGGACGCGTCCAGCGCTTCTCTCGCCCGCTGGGCGAGATCGTCGAGGTCCCCACTATCGAGGCGGATCCCGATCGGGGCTTCCAATCCGAGCTGGTCGATCACCTCGATGGCAGCCTGCACGCCGGTCCCGGTGTCGTAGGTGTCCACCAAGAAGGTGAGCGGACCCACATGATCAGAGGCATATGCCCGAAATGCCTCGATCTCCTTGGGGAACGCCTCGACGTAGGAATGGGCCATGGTCCCGGAGGGTCTCAACCCCAGCCTGCGAGCCGCTTCGACGTTGCTGGTAGCTGAGAATCCCACCATGGCCGACAGCCGCGCCACGGCCATCGCCGCTTCGATCCCGTGCGCACGCCGGAAGGCGAAGTCGACCAGCTCGATCCGGTCTCCCGCCGCCAGCCGATATCGAGCGGCTTTCGAGGCCAGAGACGTCTGAAAACTCACCTGATTTAGCAGGTAGGTCTCCATCAGCTGCGCTTGGGCGATGGGAGCCGTCACCTCGACGATCGGCTCTTGGGCGAAGACCAATCGTCCCTCGGGCACGGCCCACACGTCGCCGCTGAAGCGCAACCCTTCTAGAAGGGCCAGGGAGTCTTCCTCGAAGCCGACCCGTGACAGGTACTCGAGGTCGGCCTCCTCTATCCGGAAGTCTTCCAGGAACGAGAGGCAGCTCTCGAGTCCGGCCGCGACCAGGAACCCTCTCGTGGGAGGGAGGCCCCTGACGAAGAGGCTGAATGTCGCCGGGCCGGTCATACCTTGCTTCAAGTAGCTGGCAGCCAGGGTGAGCTCGTATAGATCCGTCTTCAAGGCATCAGCCATGGGCAGTCGGCCGAACCCTATGGGATGCGCCCGGGTGTTCGATCACCGGGTATCGATCAGGAGTCCGCCCGGGAGAGCAGATCGCGAACCTCGTCGTCGGTTGTCTGTGAGAAGTCCTCGTACCAGAGGCTGACCGCATTGAAAGGATCCGGGGTCAACAGACAAACCGCCTCGTCTGCCATGGCCTCCATGTCACGGCACGCTTCCCGCGCGGCCACGGGGACGGCGGCTATCAGGCGCGCCGGACCCAGCCGGCGAACCACTCCGAGGGCCGCCTTCATCGTCGATCCCGTCGCCAGGCCGTCGTCCACCAGCACAACGATACGGCCGCTTACCTCGGGTGGCGGACGTTCGCCCCGGTAGGCGCGGGCCGCGGCGTCAAGGGAGTCCTGCTCGGCTTCGGCGGCGGCAGCCAGCTGGTCGGCCGAGACGCCCAGCGCCTCAACCACGGTCTCGTTGACCACGTGGACACCACCGAGAGCGACCGCTCCCATGGCCAGCTCCTCGTGCCCCGGAACCCCGAGCTTGCGGACGACCAACACGTCGAGCTGCGCTCCCAGCTCCCGGGCCACCTCGAAGCCGACCGGCACACCACCGCGGGGCAGGGCCAGGACCAAGACGTCGGGTTCGCCGACCAGCCCGGGCCGGCTCGTCAGAGGCGCGGGCCAGCTGCCGCCCGGCGTCGGCACGGTCTGCGAACCGGTCGAAGAACGGGACCGTCACCCCTCAAAGCCCCCGTCGCACTCCACCGGGGCCCTGACGGTAATCGCCTCCACACAGCCATAGTTACCCATCGTCCGAACTACCCTCGACTGGCAGAATGACCGATGTGGAAGGCCAGACCCCGGGACATCGGTATCTGGAGCACCTGAGCGACGAGGACCTGGCCGTGCTGGGGTCGGCGGGGGCCCGCAATGCGGACGCGGTCCGCCACGGCTCACCGAGAAGCCGGCCCGACCTGGTCGAGTCCTTGCTGGAGCGGCCGTCTGCATTCGAAGAGATCTTCTCGGCCGAGAGCCCCGACCAGTCGCTGCTTCACGTCTCGCCGTTCCTCGTGTTCGCCCTCGCCGTGCACCGCTGCCACCAGGAGCTCGGCAAGGCCCCGTACGTGACCGAGTGGGCTGGACCCAAGCGACGCCTGCCCATCATGGGGTCCGGGGACCTCGAGGAGGCGTTGGCCGACCCCTGGCGGCGGCTCTTCCTCGCCGAGCTACTCGCCTCGTTCACCCACGTGGTCAGCGGCTCCGTCTTCGTTCAGACCAGACGGGGGTGGAGGCGGAGGCGGTTCAGCGAGCTGGATCCCGTGCGGCTGGCCTCCTTGCTCGAGGTGGTTCCCACCCTCGAGCGAACCGGCATATACCGGCGGCTGGGAGACCTGGCGCTGTTCCTGACCGGGGTCTTCCCCGACCACACGGCCACTCACGGGTTCAGCACGGTCGAAGAAGGCCGTCTCCTTCGAGCTGGAAGGATCTCCGGCCTCCAGGAGAGCCACGGCGCCGAGCGGGATCCTGAGGCGCTTCCCGACTCTCTCGCCGACCTCGGGGCGGTGGGACTGCTCGAACGCCTCGGGCAGCGGTGGTATCAGATGGCCGTGCGCTCGGCTCCTTCTCCGCCCACCCGGACACTTCAAGTCGTCGGACAGATCGGCGAGCGGTTCGGTCAGACCCGCCGGGTCATCAACTTCATGACCGATCGATACCTTTTCCCGTATCGGGACCAGTGGTTCTCGGCATCGACGGCATGACGGCCAAGGCTTCGGCTTCGGGCTGGTCGAAGAATGTCAGACCCCGCTCCAAGCGCACGACTGCGTCCGTTCCCCCGCCAGGGTTGTCCCTCAAGTCTGCGGTTCCCCGACACGCCGTTAGCAGCTGGTCAACGATCGCCAGACCCAGGCCTGTTCCGACACCGGTCGAAGGATCCCTCCGCCAGAACCGGTCAAAGGCCCTGCCGCGATCCTCCTCGGACATCCCCAGGCCGCGGTCGCAAACGTGGATGTCAATCCAGCGACCAGCCAGTTCGGTCCGGATCGTGACCGTCGAGCCGCGCGGCGAGGCGTCCAGAGCATTGGCCAGCAGGTTGTCCAGCACTTGCTCCAAGTATCCCGGCACCACCTTGGCCCAGGTATGAGCGGGTCCCTCTCGCGTGAGGGACACATTGGTTTCCTCCGCCAGGGCCGACCAAGCACTCAGACGCTGCGTCGCCAGTTGCCCGACATCGATGTCGAGCCGCTCGGGCCTGGTCCCTTCGGCGCGTGCCAGAGCCAAGAGAACATCGATCAGGCCAGCCAGGCGCTGGCCCTCGCTGATGGCCGCCTGCATGTCCCCGGTGGCAGGGCCATCTAGCTGAGAGGCCAGGTTCTCGAGCCGCAACCTCAAGGCAGTCAAGGGTGTCCGAAGCTGGTGGGAAGCATCTGCTACAAAAGCCCGCTGCGCCTTGACAAGCCCGTCGAGTCTTCTGGCCATGTCGTTGATCGTGCCGGCCAGGACGCGAAGCTCCCCGGGCCCGACATGCTCGGGCGCGGCGCGCGTCGAGGTCACCGTGGCCGAGCTGGCCGACCGCACGCTCGATCGCGCCCAAGGGACGTGTAAGCGATCGGGTTAGTAAGAGCGCTAGGAGGCTGCTCGCACCCAAGACCGCCACGCCGATCGCCACCAGCTCCACTCGATGCCTCGTCGTCTCGCGATCGAGTGACGCGGTCGAGACGGAGGCTATTACCGTTCCTTGCCCACCCCGGTCCAGTGAGAAAGAAGTGGTCACATAGAGGAGACCGGGTTGGCCGACCGCCTGCCGCCGGGTCCCTTCCAGCTTCGGATGAGCTCTCGACCGGGCGAGCCCGGGGAGCAGGTCACGAACCAGCTCGGCGAAGGTGCCGTTCCTCGACATGGCGACGACCTGCCCGGTGGCGCCGATGACGGCCACATCGGTGCCGGTCCGATGGGCGGACTGGCTGACCAGGCTGTCGAGCCTGGTCGCATCGTCGTGCTCGAGGCCCTCGTGGGCGAGCACCGAGAGAGTGGAAGCGCTGCCTTCGAGGGCCGTGATGGACTGCTCGTGAAGCCGGCGCGCGTCGCTGATTGCGAGCGGCACCTCCAACGCCACGACGACCAGCACCGTGAACCCCATGTAGCCGAGGAGGAGCCTGCGTTTCAACCCTGGGACTCCAGACGAAATCCCACGCCCCGTACTGTCTCGATCCAGGAAGGGCCTCCTAGTTTCCGTCGCAGCGAGGCCACGTGCACGTCGATGGTCTTGGTGGTCCCGAACCAGACGGGATCCCAAGCTTGCTCGAGTATCTCTTGACGCGAGACCACCGAACCCGGGTCCTCGGCCAGGACGAGCAAGAGGTCATACTCCTTGGCCGTGAGCTGGATGTCGATGTCCCCGACCCGAACTCGCCGGGTCCGTCGGTCGATCTCCAGAGTGCCCAGACGCTGAACATTCTCATGCTCGAGATGGACGGATGTCCTGCGGTGGACGGCCCGGATCCTCGCCAGCAACTCGCGGAAGCCGAATGGCTTCACGATGTAGTCGTCTGCGCCCAGCTCCAGCCCCACGACCCTGTCCATCTCATCCCCACGGGCCGTGACGACGATGATCGGCACGCCCGACTTCGCTCGAATGCGTCTGCACACCTCGTTGCCGTCCATGTCAGGCAGGCCAAGGTCCAAAAGGACCATCTCAACCCCATCAGCAGCCATCGCATCCGCTCCCGAGGCGACCCGGAGCACTTCAAAACCTTCTCTGCGCAGTCCGGCGACGAGAGGTTCCGCGATCGCGTCGTCGTCCTCGACCAGGAGGACTCGGGTCATGGCAGTCACCTTGGACCTCCAGAGCTCCTGAAACGAGGCCCTTTACCAATTCTCTTCCAATCCTTCGACATTTGTTTCAACTGCTTCAACGCCCTTCCCGTTGCAGCCTTTCTAGCCGTGACGGGCCCAGCGCCGGTCTCACCCGAGAGCCCCGAGCGCGAGCCGAGAGAATCGGTTCATCCCAAGGATGGGCGACCACGGCGGTACAATCGTCTCGGGCCCGCCCACCAGGGGTTGCAGGTCGCACCCGCCGCCAGGGCTTGGTGCCCCATCACCCAACATGACAGGTGCTCCTTGCGAACAAGACGATCCCCTTCAGGCCAATCGTCCCTAGAAGCGCCCCGAGAGCTCTCAAGAGGTAGGCGGACGCGGGGCCCTCGTCCGGTCTCCAGGGCGGTCATAGCCACTGCGCGCCCCAAGCAGTGGGTGAAGAACCTGCTGGTCGTCGCCGCGCCGGGAGCGGCCGGCGTTCTCGGACACTCCGTCGCTTTGAGGGAGACGCTGGTTGCCGTGGTGGCCTTCTGCCTGGCGGCCTCGGGAACGTACGCACTCAACGACGTGCTGGACGCCGAGTCGGACCGGCACCACCCCCAGAAGCGTCAACGGCCGGTAGCAGCGGGAGAGCTCTCGAAGGGTCGTGCACTCGCCATGGCGGCCATCTTGATGGTGGCCGCCCTGGTTCTGTCGCTCACACTCACGCGTCTCGGTTTGGCCGCTGTGCTCGGAATCTACGTGGCGCTCAACATCTCCTACTGCCTCTGGCTGAAGCACGAGCCCGTCCTGGACATGGCGACAGTCGCTGCGTCCTACTTGCTCCGGGCCATCGCCGGCGGCGTCGCCACCGGAGTGCCGCTCTCGGATTGGTTCCTCATCGTCGCCTCGTTCGGCTCGTTGTTCATCGTCTGCGGAAGGCGTTTCGCCGAGCACCTGGAAGCTGGAGATCAGCGGGGCTTCCGACGTCCTGCTCTCGGGGGCTACACCCTGGACTACTTGCGGTACGTGCGCACGCTATCGTCGGCTGTCACCGTCACCGCATACTGCCTTTGGGCGTTCGACAAGGCGAGGAGCGGTAGGGCGCCGCTGATCTTCGAGCTGACCATCGTACCCTTCACGCTGGCCATCCTCACCTGGGCGAGGTTGGTCGAGCTCGGCGACGGAGAGCAGCCCGAGGACCTGATAATGAGCAGCCGCACCCTCCAGGTGCTCGGCCTGTGCTGGCTGGTTCTGTTCGCTGTCGGCGTCTACACGCGGTGACCGACCTGTCGCCGTCGCGAGAAACGAGCAGACGAAGCCAAGAGGAAAGGGATGTCATCTGTGGCTGGGGACGTACCACCCCCGCGGCGACGCATGTGGTCAGGGTGCGTGACCAGTCAGAGGTGGCCGCGCTTCTTGCCCGGGCCTCTTCGATCGGAGGTGCATCCCGGCGCGGGGTGGTTCCCCGAGGCCTCGGGCGCTCCTACGGGGACGCCGCTCAACGGGCCGGAGGAACGGCCATTGACCTCACCCAGTTGAACCAACTTTCCTCCGACCCGACATCGGCCACCATGACGGTAGGAGGTGGTCTCTCCTTCGACGAGTTGATCAGACAGGCAGTCGTGTCGGGCTATTTCGTGCCCGTGACCCCAGGGACGCGCCGTGTGACCGTCGGGGGTGCCATCGCCGCCGATGTGCACGGCAAGAACCATCACCGGGATGGCTCGGTAGCTCCCTGGGTGGACAGCCTGGAGCTGGTGACACCGACCGGCACCCGCGACATCGCGCCCGACCGTGATCCCGGGCTGTTCTGGGCCACGGCGGGGGGCATGGGCTTGACCGGCGTGATCACCCGAGCGCGGATTCGCTTGATCGCGGTGGAGTCCGCCTGGGTGATGGTGGACACCACCCGCACCTCCTCCTTCGACGACACGTTGGACGCTCTTGCCAACGAGGACACCCGCCACCGGTACTCGGTGGCATGGCTCGACTGCCTTTCACGGGGGTCGGGCTTCGGAAGGGGGATCATCACCGGAGCCGACCACGCTCGTGCCGACGACCTGCCGCCGGACAAGCGGAGCCGGCCACTCGAGGTGAAGCCTTCACGGTCGAGAAGAGCCCCCCGGTGGGCTCCCTCCCGGCTGTTGAACCGGCTGTCGGTGTCTGCGTTCAACGAAGCCTGGTTCCGCAGGTATCCCGCTCGCGAGACAGCAAAGCTGAGCCGTTTCGAGAACTTCTTCCATCCACTCGACGGTATCGACCAATGGAATCGCCTCTACGGGAGGTGCGGGTTCGTCCAGTATCAGTCGGTGGTCCCCTTCGGAGCCGAGGAAGCCCTGGAGCAAACAGTTCGAACGATCGCCGAGGCGGGGGTGCCCGCCTTCTTGGCAGTGCTGAAGAGGTTCGGACCTCCCGACCGGGGTCACCTGTCTTTTCCGATCCGAGGGTGGACTCTCGCTGTGGACCTGCCCGTCGGTCCGTCCAAGTTGGGACGGGTTCTCGACCACTTGGACGAGATCACGGCTTGTGCCGGAGGAAGGGTATACCTGGCCAAGGACTCCCGGCTTCGACCCGACCTGGTCAAGGCCATGTATCCCCGCCTGGCCGAGTGGCGCGCGATCCGTGATGAGATCGACCCTGCCGGGGTGCTTCGCTCGGACCTGTCCGAGCGCCTGGGTCTCCTTGGGGAGGATGAAGGGTGAACGACGCATTGGGTATGCCACAGAGCGCTCTGGTGGTCGGAGGAAGCTCCGAGATCGCCGGCGCGTGCCTCAGGCGGCTCGTGGCTCGGCGAACCCGCAAGGTCGCTCTGGCGGGGAGGCCCGGAGCCAGGATGGACGAGGCCGCGGCGGGTGCAAGAAACGGCGGCGCCACCCAGGTGGCGATCCTTCCTTGGGAAGCGGGCTCCCTCGATGGCCATTCGTCGATGGTGGAAGCCGCGGTGGATGCCCTCGGCGAGATAGATCTGGCGCTCATCGCGGTGGGCCAGCTCGGTGACCAGATGGCCGACGAACGAGACGCCCGAGCCACGGCGGCGATGCTGGCGGTGAACTTCGTCTCGCCTGCCGCCGTCGGAGCGGCACTTGGGGAGGTTGTGCGCCGCCAGGGGCAGGGAACGATCGCTGTGTTGTCGTCCGTGGCGGCAGAACGCCCCCGGCGCTCCAATTTCGTCTACGGAGGGGCCAAGAGCGGCTTGGACGCCTATTACCGCGGCCTCGGCTATTCCCTCACGGAATCCGGTGGAAGGGTCCTGGTGATCAGGCCCGGATTCGTGCACACACGGATGACCGAGGGCATGAAGGTGCCGCCCCTGTCCACCACGCCCGATGCAGTCGCAGACGTCCTGATCCGTTCGCTCGAGAAGGATCTGGGGCTGTCGTGGGTGCCCGGAGCGCTCAGAGTGCCAGCCGTTCTCCTTCGGCACCTGCCCGAGCCACTGTGGAGGAGACTGTCATCCCGTTTTTGATGGTCAGTAGCGGGATGTTCCGCTAGCGAAACCCGATTCTCGCCCAGGCGTATGGCACGGCTACTGAACAGAGGTGAGCGAGGTGAGAGGGGCGGATCGGGAGAAGACGCCGAAGAAGTCCCGTTCGTCAGTCGAGAAGTATCGGCTCGGAGAGCGGGACATGTCGTTGAGGAGCCGCTGGCCGTTGGCGGGAGAGGCCGGTTGGCCCGCGGGTGGGTTGTAGTAGAAGAAGTTGACCCACGAAGAGTTGATGTCCAACTCCATGGCGCGCACCGCTCCTGCCCGTGCCAGGATGTCGGCCAACGAAGCCACCGAGAGCCCCGAGCCGGCGGCGTACACGACGGCGCCGTTGGCCGTGACACCGACGCCCGAGCGCCACACGAGAACCTTGTTGGACACCGTGAATCCCCAATGGGAGTTCGAGTCGGTGAGCAGGTTCGGAACTGGTTGGCCGTTGTCCACGATCAGCTCGAGGTTCTGACGGACCGATTCGACGGCAGGACTCATGGCCGCATCCCTTCCCCACACTCCCACCTTCGCAGACCCGTCGCCATAGATCACCAAGGACGCAGCTCCGTCACGCAAGGGACTGGCGGTCTTGCCGTTCGCGTAGTAGCCGCCGCGGGACTGGTCCAGACGGAACCCTGAGTTGAACGCGGCCACGAACGACGACAGAAGGGCGTTGGGTACCGGAGATTGGTATTGCCAACCGCCTCCACCAGGCTCCTGGGTCCCCGCAAAGAGACGAAGGCTTACCAGCTCGGGGTCCATCCAGGCCACTCCGGCCACCAGGCTGGTGTGGATGGCGTCTGGGCGAAGGAACGCCGCGTACATCGCGGGGGCGCCGCCCACCCTTGGCCCGATCGGCAACCAGTCACCCTCCCCCGGCAGGGGCGGCTGGGCGGCGGGAGGGATGGGCTTTGGTGCCGCCAGTCCGGGCAAGGGGGCTGTCGTGGACGGCGTGCTGGTGGCCGTAGGGATGGCCCCGGCCTTGGGCTTGCCACCGACCGGCGGCTGATGATGGGTGTACCAGAAGTTCTCGACCGCAGTCACCAGGCCCGCCGCGCCATGCCCCCTCAGCCATTCGACGGAACGTACGGACAGGCTCGCGTTCCCCGGAGCCGCCAGCGCCCCGGCGTACGACCACAGGATCGGAACGAGGAGCAGCCCCAGGACGAGGGCCAAGAGCGCACGCAGCCTGCGTAGGCGAGTCCGCCTGCTCAACTTCCTTCTGTGGGAAGGCCGGGACCTCGAAGGTTCATCGCCGACTGTCTGGGGGTCGAGCCCCGCCTTCTCCCGGGTAGAACCGATCATGACGCGATGAGGGGAAGTGCTCGCGAGATCATCTGCTCGAGCCTAAGTGAGGACATCGGACAAGTGGGTACCGCCCCTTTTGAACGGATGAGGAGCTGGAAACGGTAGCGGCGTCGTCCCTGCTACGGCCGGATGCCCCGGCCGCCAAGCCGGACCCAAGCCGACCGATCCCCTGCGCCTTGCAGTATCGGCAAGCCTCCCGGTGGGCTTGAACGCGGACATCTCGGTTCCGCGACTCGCCACGACGCAACCCCCCGGTCCTCTCCTCATCGGGTCGGCAGGTCACCTCCCGAGATGTGGTGTCGACGCCAGCCACGGACCCACCTGTCCGAGGAGGAGGAACCCGAGGAGGACCCCCGCGACGATGCTGGAAGCCACCGCCCACCGGCGAAGCCCGGCGCCGGCGACCTCGCGGTGGGTCCTGCGCATCCAGTCGCGCGGAGCCAGTCGTGCGGTTTCCACCAGGTGACCGAGCACGTGGACTGCCATCCCCACCAACCAAAAGACAAAACTGGCCTTGTGCACGTCGAGAATGGACTGTCGCCAGGAGGGACCTGCCAACACCAGAGCGACCCCGCTGGCCAGGACCACCACGGTGAGGACAACCACCATTGGGCCGAGTAACCGGAGCAACGGCGGCGGGGGACCTTTCCTTCGGTATGCAGGCGAACCGAGGTAGTAGCGAACGAAGCGGTAGGTGGTGGTTCCCATCTTCAAGAGCACTGGAGGGATGATGAGCATGCCGATGAAGACGTGGGGCGACAGCAGTCCCCGGATGCGCAGGATCGTGACTCCTTCGGCCGCAAGGAGTAGCAACAGAACTGCCGAGGTCGAAGCGGTAACACGCCCGTTCGACTCCACGCCGTCTTGGATGCTGTGAGCCGAACGCCTATTGCCATGCTGATCGGACAAACCGCTGTCAAAGCGCGACTCCATAGCCATCTTTTGAAGCTAAGGGGTTCTGCACGACGAGACAGGCCGTTTTTGGCAACAATTTGGTAAATATCAACGGGGTTCGAGCAAATGCCGGGAACTCTCAGCCAGAGCCCAGCATCTTTACGGTTTCTTTGACCTTCCCGCGTCCGCTGTTCATTCCGAACAGGTCAGAATCGACAGAGTCGATTGACGCTTCTTGGCTCTTCACGAAGTGTCATACCTACAGAGCGGGAGCACATCTCATGGATGGTCATCAAGTACGCCGCCGAGACCAGGGCCTGCACGTGGTCTCTCGAGCGACTCGCTGGATTGCGTCAGGAGCACTGGTCCTCATGGGAATCATCACCGGGATCGTGGCGCATGCATTGCCGGGCCGATCTGCCGTCCCCACAAGCTCTTCAGCTGGGTCAAGTGCGACGAACCCGGCACCTACACAAGGCGGGCCCTCCGTTCAGAACTCCCCCAGCCCGAGCCAGGAGAATTCGCCCAGCGCTTCGGCTCCTTCGACCACGGCACCGGACAGCTCCTCCCTCCAACCCCCTGCGCAGCCGCCGTCACGATCAGTGACTCCTCCGGCGGTCAGCTCGGGTGCCACCTCGGTCCGATAGTGGACACACAAGTCAGCTCGGCGGCGGGCACTACGAAGAGGGCCGACCGGGAGTCAGCGTCACTGTCCTACTGGCACGCAGCCGAGCGGGTGGTCTGGGGAACAACGGCGACACTGCTGGTTACCGAATCCGCCGCCCAGGCACTTGCAACGAAGGTCCTAGACGAGGAGCTCGACCGCATCGGACATGCCTGCAGCCGCTTCAGCGAAGACTCCGAGCTCGCCATGCTCAACAGGGCGGCCGGTCAGAGGGTAACTGTGAGCACCCTGTTGTTCGAAGCTGTCGAGGTAGCTCTTCGCGTGGCTGAGGCCACAGAAGGACTGGTCGATCCAACGGTCGGGACATCCTTGCGACTCATTGGTTACGACAGGGACTTTGCCGCCGTGCAAGCCGACGGGCCTCCCCTGGGCGTGAGCCTGCTCCGGATACCGGGGTGGCAGGCCGTGGAGCTTCACCGTGCCCCTCGCACGATCCGGGTACCTGAGGGCGTGGTGCTCGACCTCGGAGCCACTGCCAAGGCTTGGGCCGCCGATCGCATCGCAGAAAGGGCCTTGCTGGCTACCGGCTCGGGCCTTCTGGTCAGCCTGGGTGGGGACATCGCCATCAGGGGCACGCCGCCTGCCGGCGGTTGGAGCATTCGGATCGCCGAGGAGCACCTGGCGGCGCCTGGCCCTCTCGACCAGACGATCTCCCTCGGTTGCGGCGGCATCGCCACCTCCAGCACGACCACCCGGCGTTGGCAGCGCGGAGGCCGGCTGGTCCATCACATCATCGATCCCACCTCGGGTGGGCCCGCCAGAGTCATATGGAGGACCTCGTCGGTTGCTGGCGCATCGTGCGTCGATGCCAACGCAGGCGCCACCGCCGCCATCATCCTCGGTGAGCGGGCTCCGGCTTGGCTTTCCCGACACGGTTTGCCAGCACGCCTCGTGAAGGCGGACGGGACCGTGATGATTGTCGGAGACTGGCCGGAGCAGGAACCGTGATCCCGACGGTGCTGGCTGCCGCCTCACCGCAGGCTCTCTGGTACCTCACCAGGGGGAGCGGCGTAGTAGCGCTGGTTCTGCTGACCGGCTCGGTCGTCTTGGGCATAGTCGGTTCGATCGGCTGGTCGAGCGACCGGATGCCCAGGTTCGTCACATCGGCGCTGCACCGCAACGTCTCCCTCCTTGCATTCCTCTTCCTCGTTATCCACATCGTGACCGCCGAGCTGGACACCTTCGCACCGGTAGGCTGGCTGGCCACCGCCATACCTTTCGCCTCCGAGTACCGGCCCCTATGGCTCGGGTTTGGCACGCTCGCCTTCGACCTGTTCGTAGCGGTGCTACTCACCAGCTTGGTCAGGGTACGACTTGGGCAACGGACCTGGCGCATCGTTCATTGGCTCGTGTACCTGTCCTGGCCCCTTGCGCTGGTTCATGGCCTTGGAACGGGCACCGACGCGCGCCTGGATTGGGTCTTCGTACTCAACGCCGTCTGCGTCGCCGCGGTCGTCTTGTCCGTGACCTGGCGACTCGTATCGGGTTGGCCTCGCGGCGCCCGTCAGCGATTGGTCTCTGGCGCCCTGGGTAGCCTCGTCTTGATCGTCATCGGGGTTTGGGCGGCTGCCGGACCACTGCGCCCCGGATGGGCTGCCAGGGCCGGAACACCTGGCAACCTTCTAGCTGCCGCGAACACGACCGCGACCGGGAGCCGGTCGCGGTCCACTCCCCTGCCGGGCGCATCGTCTCCGTCGCCATCGCAGGCGCCGGCAACCCCGGCGCTGTCGCCGCCCTTCGGCGCATCGCTGAGCGGCACGCAGGCCCACACTCACCCGGCGAGTGACGGAACGGAGACCATCGACATCTCCGCCCAACTCAGCCAGGGAGCGAGCGGCCGCCTCCACATGGTCATCCGTGGCATCGCCCTCTCCGACGGGGTTCAGATGGAGTCGAGCAGCGTCACCGTTGGCCCGCCGCCACAACCCACGATGTATCAGGGCCGGATCCGCCAACTCGAGGGGACATCGCTGGTCGCAGAGCTCTCGGGCGCCGGTAAGTCTTTCGACCTCTCTGTCCAGCTCAAAATCGACTCCGCCACGGGTTCCGTGAGTGGTACAGCCAGGACGACGTCCCTCTCGGTCGGCCCGTCGGATTCATCGTCGGCTGAAAGCGACGGTGCCGGCATTGGGGACCAGCAGTGAGCCAGTCGTCCGAGTTACCGAGCCGTGTCCGGAGTGCCATGCCAAGGCTCTTGGCCGGTGTCCAGAGTCGGCCGGGTCCCCTTCTCCGGGAAGCCCATCTGGACGCACACGGACCGCTGCACATCCTTGGAGCGTCAGGATGGGGGAAGCATCCCCTGTTCGATTTCGTCGACCAGGCTTGCCTGAGGGGTAGAGGCGGGGCTGCGTTTCCCACGTCCCGCAAGCTCGAGGCTGTCGCCGCAAGCCGTCGGAAGAAGGTTGTGGTTGCCAATGGCGTCGAGGCGGAGCCCTTGAGCGGCAAGGATCAGGTACTCCTCGGTCACACCCCTCATCTCGTACTAGACGGCATCTTGCTTGCCGCTTGTGCCCTTGGCGCGGACACGGCGTTTGTCTGTGTGAACGAAGCGCGCCCATCTGCGGCCCGAGGCGTGGAACGGGCGATCTCGGAGCGAAAGAGCACGATATCGGATCGGGTGGAGCTGATCCTTGTCCGTGTGCCCAATCGCTTCGTGGCGGGCGAGGAGTCTGCCCTTGTGCATTTTCTGAATTCCGGGGTGGCGCTTCCTACCTTCACGCCGCCACGGCCCTTCGAGCGAGGCGTATGGGGCCGGCCGACCCTGGTGAGCAATGTCGAGACATTCGCTCACATGGCCCTGATCGCTCGCCACGGACCAGAATGGTTCAAGGAGGTGGGGGTGAGAAGCGAACCTGGCTCCATGCTCCTTCACCTTTCTGGTGCGGTGACTCGCCCGGGCGTCTACGAGGTGCCCACCGGAACACTGCTCCAAGAGGTGGTCCACCTTGCAGGGGGATTGACGGCTCCGGTGGAGGCGTTTTTGGTGGGTGGCTATCTCGGCACCTGGATGGCGCGCAGGCCTGCTCTTGCCACCCCCCTCAGCCACGACGACCTGAGTGACAGAGGCGGCTCTCTGGGGGCGGGGGTGATCATGGCCCTCCCGACAGATCGGTGCGGCCTCGTCGAGACGGCGTCTATATCCACGTACCTGGCCGCCCAGAGCGCGAAGCAATGCGGGCCGTGTGAGAACGGTCTCGGTGCTATTGCAGCTGTTCTGCGGGCGTTGGCGGCCGGACACGCACGGCAGGGGGCCGAAGCGCAGGTCGCCGACTGGATGGGACAGATCCGCGGCAGGGGCGCATGCCATCATCCCGATGGTGCTATGGGACTTGTCCGCTCCGGGATGGAACTCTTCGAGGCCGAGATCGCCAATCACCGTCGGTTCGGTCCATGCAAAGGGCAACGCCAAGGCGTCGTCGCCCTACCCGTCGGGAGCGAGCGTTAGGGAGCTGATGCGAAGAAACCTCAAATTGAGCGTCAACCCGATCGCCTGTACCGGTCACGGCCTCTGTGCTGACCTCATTCCGGAGTGGATCCGACTTGATGATTGGGGCTATCCGATCGTCGATCCGAGGCCAATCCCGCCCGAGCTCCTCGACCATGCTCGGCGCGCCGTTTCCGCATGCCCCACCCTCGCACTCAACCTTGAGCGCTTGGTCGAGGCTACCCACCGTTCAGCACCACGATGACATCGAGTCGCGATGACAGGTTCTGCAGATGCCGTCATAGTCGCGTTCAGCCTGTGGGGCCATCGAGAAGCACACACAGCCCCCGGGCCACGGGCGGAGAGTTCTCATCGTTCCATAGCCCGGCTTCGACAACGAATCGGCGTCTTCGATCAGGGAAGGGCTCAAGAGGGCTTTGGCTCCGACCGATATCTGTTGCATGCCTGGCGATTGGCGGATCCGTCCGTCCCAGGACAAGGATACGGATGAGAGCGTCGCTGGACATCATGTCCCTAGGCATCATCAGGCGCTCGGTGACGCACTGAAGGCCCGCTTCGGCGAGATCGTGGAAAGGACCGAGGCTCGGAGTCGGCGACCGACGCCTTCTGGCAAGGGACAGTCTGCGGACGTGACCGCTCAGCGCCACCACGCGGCCACAGTTTCCACCCAGATCTTGGTGGATTGGCTCTTAGAGAGGCGGGCCCCTGATCCCGACGCCATTGACAGCCTGGCTCGGGTTGGCGGCCAGGCGGCCGCCAGCAATTTTGTTTCGTTAACGGAGGTGATGCGATCCCAGCTCTGTTTTCGCGACGCGGTTACCGAAGTGCTCGTCGAAGAAGCTGGCCGTCTTTTGGTGCCAGTCACGGTTGTCGAAGAAGTGCTCGCTGGCCTTCGCATGAGCTGTGACAGCTTTCTGATGCGCTCCGCCAAGCACTTTGACAACCTCGCCGCCAACATGAGGGATGACCTGACCCAGAGCCACGCGGAACTCGCCTTCCAGGCCTGTCACGATCCGCTGACCAGGCTGGCAAATCGTCATCTTTTCATGGAACATCTCGGCCGAGCCCTATCCTCTCTCGTCCCAGGATCAACGGACCTAGCTGTATTGTTCACCGACCTTGACCGGTTCAAGGAGGTGAACGACTCCTACGGTCATGGCTTTGGTGACCAGGTACTGGTGGCTATAGGCAAACGACTGAAGGCTACGGTGCGGCCCAAGGACCTCGTGTCCCGCTTCGGCGGAGACGAGTTCGTGGTCCTTTGCCATGGATTCCAGGCTGGAAAGCTATCTGCGATGGCCGCCGCCGAGCATCTAGCCATATCCATCTCTCAGCCCCTGGCGATCGAATCCCGAATGGTCTCAATTACCGCCAGCATCGGTGTTGCTCTCACCTCAGGACAGGGTGATGACCCAGAGACGCTGGTCGCCAACGCCGATACCGCCATGTACCGAGCAAAGGGAGCCGGCCGAGCGCGCTCCGAGATCTTTGAGGCTCCCTGATCGAGTAAGCCGGGAGTTCGGATGCTCGAGACCCGTTTGGGATCTTGGGCACCGACAGGTTTCGCCCCGTTAGCGCCGGGCATTCCGGAGGTCACACTATTTGCCGGTCCAGCAGCCCAGTACATCGGTGGCAGAGGTTGTAGGGGACCCTGGTCAAGGAGGTTGCGCTAGGCGCAGGACCCGGATTTACTTCGGAGCCAAGGCGAGCATTGCTCTGTCATCACGCTGAACGGCTTCGGCCGACACCTTTGTGAGGACCGCGTCCACCACCTACCGCTGGCTTCTTTGCGGCACATTCCCCGAACGCTCCAACCAACCCTCTATCCCGAGCCATCCAGAACCGATAGATGCCTCGGTTATACCGTCGGTAAAGTGGATCATCGTCTGCCCGTGGCGAAGCTAGGTGGCTGTAGTTGTCCAGTCCGATCAGCGGGTTCCAGGGCTCCTCCTCGTCCAGCGAGGTCCACGGGTGGGCGCTGTCAGCGGACACGACATTGTGGCTTAGCCGCAGCGATTCCTTACCCGGCGGACAGTCGGCAGAAAGATAGAACTTCGGGAAGGCGGAGAGGATCTCCAGCCCCGATCGTCCCATGAACCACGTGAAGGCGATGTTCAAGAAGTGGGTGGCGACGATCCAGACCGGGAAGGTCTTGTATTTGGTCATCTCGGGTATCCCGTTACCCGGGTGCAGGTTTGTTAGCGGCGAGGTGAGCACCAAGGCGGGAGGCGAGGGCCATGATGGTAAGCGCCGGGTTGGCCGATCCCTGGGTGGGACAGACGCTGCCGTCCGCCAGGTACAGGTTGGTGATCGCCCAGGTCCGCTGATCGGCGTCGACCACGCTGTTGTCCGGCGAGGTCCCCATGCGTCCGCCGCCCACCAGGTGGGCGTAGCGGTGGATGGTGAGGACGTCCTGGGCGTCGGCCGCGTGGAGGATATCGGTGATGACCTTGGTGGAGTGCTCGATGTTGGCCTGGTCGTTGTCGCAGAGGCTGTAGTCGAACCGGGCTACGGGCAGGCCGTACTGGTCGGTCTCTTCCGCCAGGGTGACCCGGTTGTCGGGTTGGGCCAGCAGCTCGTTTAGCACGCCGACGGTACTCCAGTGGTTGTAGTCGCGCATGTACTCGCGCAACGCACGCCCCCAGTGGCCGTCGGCCAGGACGTGCTCGGCCCAGCCGATGGGCATTGGCGACACCGTCTGGATGGAGAACCCGCGAGCGAATCCCCGGCCCCGGTCGGTCTCGTAGAAGTCCTCCGACGACACCTCGGGGGGAGGCGCCTTGTACATGCGCAGCTCCTCGGGGAACCGCCCGGCTGTCTGCGAGGCGCCCTGCACCATCACGTAGCGGCCTACCTGGTCCTCGTTGTTGCACAGGCCGTAGGGGAACCCTTGGGTCGCCGAGTTGAACAGCAGGCGCGGAGTCTCGATCGAGTAGCCGGCGAGCGCGACCACCTTGGCCCGTTGCAGCCGCTCGACCCGCTCGCCCTCCTTGATGTAGGTGACCCCGACGGCACGACGGCTGCCTGGATCGATCTCCACCCGGGCGGCCATGCAGCCCGCTCGGATCTCCACCTGGTGCGCCAAGGCGTCGGGCAGGTGGGTCACGTAAGGACTGGCCTTGGCGTTCACCTTGCAGCCTTGCAGGCAGTAGCCGCGGTAGATGCAGTGGGGCCGATTGCCGAACGTGCCGTTGACGATGCCGACCGGGCCGACCCGCATCTTGATGCCCAGCTTGTGCGCTCCCCGCCATAGCACGGAGGCTGCTTCGGAGATGGGATGGGGCGAGAAGGGGTACGTGTGAGGGTGTCCCCACGGCCAGTCCTGGCCGGCTACGGGGAGCTCGCGTTCCACCGTCTCGTATTGCGCCCGGATCTCCTCGTAGGTGATGGGCCAGTCGGCCCCGACCCCGTCGAGGGTATGGGTCTGGAAGTCGGAAGGGTGGAACCGTGGACAGTATCCGGCATAGTGGACCATGGACCCACCGACGCCTCGCCCGGAGTTGTTCTTTCCCATCTCGATTGGGTCGGAACCGCCGATGATCCGCTTCTGGGTCCAGTACAGCTGGTGCGAGCCGGCCTCGTCGGAGACCCAGTCCTCGTCGGGATGCCAGAAAGGCCCGGCTTCGATGATCACCACCCTCCAACCCGGCCGGGCCAGCCGCTGGGCCAGGACCGATCCGCCGGCTCCGGCGCCCACCACCACCAGGTCGACCTCGTCGTCGTCGTCGGTAGCGCACCATGGTGTCCTCACCCGGGCAGGTCCCGGCGGTGGACGTCGAGAAGATAGCGAGAGTCGTTGTCCTTGGGTCCGACCGCACCCTTCAACCAGTGCCTCTTCATTTCACCCTTCCAGCTTCGGGGCGACACGGACCGGGTCCTCGGAGGTGGCCCCGGGCCGCTCGAACGGCTCCCTGGTGCTGGTGGGCCCGAGGCGCATGAACCCCCGGGGATAGGCGGGACCGCCGAAGCCGATCTCGTTCCAGGCCCATGGATGCGAGTAGAAGGCGGCAAGGATCATTCGCATGCACACCGACCAGGCCCGCTTGACGTTGAGCTGGTCCCACGCCCCGGCCGACAGCTTGGCGTCGGCGAGGTCCCCCACCATGGCCTCCTGGCCCTCGACGTCACACGCCGCGAAAGTCGGCCGGCCGTAGCGGCTATCGGCCACTTCGTCCAACCCGGCGAGGACCAGTTGCCACGTGTCGCGGTCGTCGGGCATATCGGCGTACTGGTAGCCATCCAAGCGCCCGGCGGCCAGCTTCTCGTCGACCATCTCCGCCACGGGCACTCGGGGCTCGTCGTCCTGGGCCACGCACACGTCGCAAAAGGCCCGCAACGTCGGCGCTTCGGCGGGCGAGAAGAACGACAGGTCGGTCGGGACGTGGAGGCGCGGCAGTGACCACCTCCCGGGTAGCGTCGTCCCAGGTGTCGACCGCGTCGAACACGTCGTAGTCGGGGTAGCGCCCGACCATCTGGGGGGTGGTGCCACGGCGTTGCCGGGGGAGCCACGACGGGTGCGGCGGCTGCCTGCCCGGGCGGACGTTGGGAAGGTGACTCGGCTGGGTGAGATTGCGCGGGCCGGCGTCTCGGGGGTCCAGGGCGTCGGGCACCTAGTCCTCCCGTCGCAGCAGGGCGGCCAGCAGCCCCATCCCGCCCACCAGGGTCATTAGGCCGGGCGCGGAGATGGGCGGCCCCATGGGCACGTTGTAGCTGGCAAGTCCCCATCCGCCCGGCTTGCGGGCCACCCCACGGGCGTGGAAGTACTCACCCAAGAGCCCGTTGGCGGTGTAGACGAGCGCTGCCACAGGCAGCGCTGTCTTGGCCCATCGCCTGCGAGAACACCCCCATGATCCCGGCCACCACGACCGGCGGGGTGACGATGATCGGGCTCCACATCCACTTGTTGCCGAAGCTGGCCTTGTAGTGCTCGAAGTAGATCTCCGCTGTGGTCACCGCGGCGGCTAGGGCCGTAAGACCCGAAAGCGATCGCTCGAAGCGGCCGTGGGCGACGTCTGCGAACGCCCGTCGATGAGGTGGACCGCTTCGCCCATCGCGTCGGAGTGGCTGCGGGTCCCGGTTCGTATGGACACAGTCAATCCTTCCGGTGAAAGAACTCGTGGATCATCTCCCGCACCCCTTCCTTGGCGCCGGGGATGCCTGCGGCAGGGTCGGCGACCACGGACTCCATGAGGGCCTTAGCCTGCTCGAAGGTGACGTGGGGGGGCATGGGCGGCTCGTCGGGCGTGGTCAGGGCGTCGACGATGACGGGCCGGTCCGCGGCGAACGCCTCGGTGAACGCCGCCTCGATCTGTCGGATGACGTGGTCACCTTGATGCCCTTCAGGCCGATCATGTCCGCCCAGTCGGCGTAGGAGACATAGGGGATGGCCTGGGAGGCGTCGAAGCGGGGGTCGCCTTCCATGGCCCGCTGCTCCCAGGTGACCTGGTTGAGGTCCTCGTTGTTGAGCACCAGCACGACGTAGCGGGGATCGGCCCAGGTCTTGTAGTACTTGGCCGCGGTCAGCATCTCGGCCATGCCGCCCATCTGCATGGCGCCGTCGCCGACCATGGCCACCGAGACCCGGTCGGGGAAGGCGAACTTGGCGGCGATCCCGTAAGGCACACCCGGGCACCATGGTGGCCAGGTTGCCCGACAGCGACGCCTTCATCCCCCGCCGGATGCGGATGTGACGGGCGTACCAGTCGGCCGCCGTCCCCGAGTCCGACGACAAGAATGGCGTTGTCGGGCAGGTGACGCGACAGCGACGAGAACAGGCCCTGGGGACGAATCCGTCCGTCGAGATCGGACGGCTGGCCCCGCGTCGTCCATCAGCTCCCACCATTCCTTCACGTTCTCGGCGATCTTGTCCTGCCAGGAGCGGTCGGTCTTGCGGTGCAGCAGCGGCAAGCAGCTCGGCCAGGGTGTCCTTGGCGTCCCCGACGAGGCCCAGGTCCATCGGGTAGCGGATCGAAAGCATGCGGGGCGCCAGGTCGATCTGGACGCCCTTGGCCTGGCCGGTGGTGGGCAGGAACTCCGAGTAGGGGAACGACGAGCCGACCATCAACAGAGTGTCGGCGTCTTGCATCATGTCCCACGACGGCTTGGTTCCGAGCAGGCCGATGCTCCCGGTGCAGTACGGGACGTCGTCGGGGACCGCCGCCTTGCCGAGCAGCGCCTTGGCGACCCCCGCCCCCAGGGCGTCGGCCACGGCCAGCACCTCGTCGGTAGCGTGCATGGCCCCGGCGCCCACCAGCATTGCCACCCGCTCCCCGGCGTTCAAGATGTCCGCCGCCTGGCGCAGCTGCTCCGCTGACGGAATCGACGCGGGGCTTCCACCAGCCGACCCCGGTGTGCACGGTATGGGTCTTCTTGGGCTGCTCCTCCACCGCGTCCATGTCCTGGACGTCGGCCGGCACGATCACACAAGTGACGGTCCGCTCTGCCAGAGCGATGCGAAAGGCCCGGTCGACGATGTGACGCACCGACGAGGGAGTATTGACCTGCTGGCACCACGACGATGCCACATCGGAGTACAGCTGCAGCAGGTTGACCTCCTGCTGGAAGTCACCGCCCAGAGCCCGCACGAAGGTCTGCCCGACGATGGCCACCACCGGCTGATGGTCGAGTTTGGCGTCGTAGAGTCCGTTCAGCAGGTGGATGGCCCCGGGGCCGGACGTGGCCATGCAGACGCCGACGCTGCCGGTGAACTTGGCGTGCCCGCACGCCATGAAGCTGGCCATCTCCTCGTGGCGGGTCTGGATGAAGCGGAGCCGGTCCTCGTGGCGGCGCAGGGCTCCCAGGATCCCGTTGATCCCGTCCCCCGGGAAGCCGTAGATGGTGTCGACGCCCCACTCGACCAGCCTCTCACAGAGATTGTCCGCTGCTGTCTTGCCCATCGTCACTCCTGATCTGGTCTATGTATGTCTGTCGAACCTGAGGTGACTGGCTTGTTCGTCTTGTTCATGACTGACACACGAGCCGGCGATTAGCCAACACGGTATTTCCTGGCTTCGTCTTGGCGGAGGGTGAGTCCGTGTCCGGGGCGGTCCGGATCTGGGACGAGCATGCCGCCGTCGGGGGGAAGGGTGCCGTCGAAGAGCATCGTCTCGATGCGGTGGTGGTCGTGGAAGTACTCGAGGTGGCGCAAGTTGGGCACAGCAGTGGCCACATGGGCGTGCAGATTGGGAGCGCAGTGCCCCGACACCTGCAGGTTGTGGGCCGCGGCCAAGGCGGCCGCGCGCAGCCAGACGGTATAGCCCCCGCAGCGAGTGACGTCGACCTGCAAGCAGTCGACCGCTCCCGCTCGGACCATGCTGGCGAAGTAATCGAGGCTGTAGCCGTACTCGCCCGCGGCGACGTCGGCCGCGCAGTTGTCCCGGACCTCGCGGAGACCGGCAAGGTCGTCGGAGGATACGGGCTCCTCGAACCAGGTGACCCCGTGCTCGTCACAGAAGGTGAGGCCCATCCGCACCGCCTGCTTGCCGCTGTAGCCGCCATTGGCGTCCACGTACAGCTCCACGTCGCCGCCGATCACCTGGCGCGCCAACGCCACCCGCGCCAGGTCCCGACCGGGGTCCGCACCCCACGACTCGCCGATCTTGATCTTCACCCGCGGGATTGCCCACTCCTCGACCCACTGCTCGAGCTGGGCCCTTGTGGTGGCATCGTCGTAGGTGGTGAAGCCACCGCTGCCGTAGACCGGCGCGTCCGGACGGGCCTGGCCGAACAGGGCAGTGAGCGGCAACCCCAAGAGCCTGGCCTTGAGATCCCACAGGGCGATGTCCACCGCGGAGATGGCGCAGGCCACCAGCCCGGGGCGGCCCAGGTTCCGACAAGCCCGTGACATGCGCTCGTTGATGCCGGGAACGTCCAATGGGCTGGCACCGACGCATACGTCGGTCAGCTTCTCCGCGACGACTGTGGCGCTGCCGGCGCCCGCGTAGGTCCACCCCAGCCCGGTCTGCCCGCCGGAGCGGACCTCGATGAGGACCATGGTGGTGGACATCCACTCCAGCGTCCCGTCCGCTTCGGTTCGGTCTGTGGGGATCTCATAGACGCCGACGTCGATTGACTCGATGTTCAGGTGTCCAAATCTCATGGCTGGCTCGTCGTCCCGCTAGGACAGTCCCTTCTTGTTGTCCCAGACCAGTTTCTTGTACTTGGCGGTCGCCGCGGCCGCCTGGAAGAAGGTCTTGACCGTCTGAGGAAGGGACTTCAGAAAGCTGGGGTCCATGAACCCTCCGGCCTGGCCGTCGAAGGAGCCGTGCGCCCCGTAGTCGATATCGTGATCGGCCGGCTCGTACAAATTGATGTGTCGGTGTGGGCTGATGGCCTGGGGAGTGAGTTGGGTCTCCCATGCTCCGAGGGCTGCGTACTGGTTGCCCAGCCCGGGCGCTAGCCTCGCCGCCAGCACCAGCAGCTTGTTCCATGAGCCGATGACCTTGTCCCGCCGGTTGTCGAGGGCAGTCTCCACGATGAACTTGGCTGGGATCTCGGGCTGATAGATGGGCGGCACTGGCATCGGGTGACGTGACAGAGCGGTCTGGCACCAGTCGAACTGAGGGGTGTTGACCGCCGGGAGGTGAACCATGCTCATGCGGACATGGCTACCTTCGTGTATAAGCTCAGCCCGGGTCGACTCGAAAAAACCCCGGCATGCGAACTTCGACGAGCAGTAGGCCGACTGGAGCGGGATGCCGATGAACGCCAGCGCGGAGCCGATATTGATGATCGCACCTCGGTCCCGCGGACGCATCCGTGCCAGCGCCGCTATCGTCCCCCACGCCTGGCCGAGAAAGGTGACCTCGATGGCACGCCTAAAGTCCGCCGGTTTGACTTCCCACGAGGGAGCGAACACCGTTGTCATGGCGTCGTTGACCCACACGTCAATCGGTCCCAGCTCGGCCTCCGCCCTGGCAGCAGCCCGGTCGACCTGTTCAAACTGGGACACGTCGGTAGGGATCGCCAACGCTTGGTTGCCGACCTCTTCCACCTCCTTAGCCACGGCATCGAGACCGGCCTGCCCTCGGGCCAAGAGCACCACGTCGAATCCTCGCTCTGCAAACGCCCGTGCCGTCGCGCGGCCCACTCCTGCTGACGCGCCAGTAACGACGGCTACCTGAGACATTTCACGTCAAATGCTCCCTTTCGGGACACACGTGCGTCCCCCCTAGATGTCGTATCGCGAGATATGCATATTTCTGATAGTTCCCTCGTAGATGAGCATCCAAACTCCAAAGGGAGGCAGAAGAAGCAAAAAATGTATTCGCTCCACCTGACGCAGCAGTCCCGGCTCGTGCCCTGTGTTGCATCGACGGGAGAGCCCGTAGAGTCGAACAGGTCAACGACTCCTCGAGGCCTTCGGCGGAACCGTCGGAGGCAGAGGTGTGTCGAGCATCAGTTCGAGGCGGTCACTCCGCTCTCTTCTAATTTCTTCGGAACCTTGCCACCGACGGGCCATGACGACTCTGGCAAGACCGAGTTCGAGTCCGCTGCGACGCCTCCGGCGGTCGGGGCGCCCCCCCACCCGATCATGTGACCCAAGAACCCTTGGCCAGGATGAGACTCGGACGGTCGGTGTCTGTCGACGCCCGACTGCTTGAGGTACGCTGTAATGCCTCTGAGCATTACGTTTGGACTCAAGAGGGTCTTGGCCGGGTGCGATATCTATTAGATTTCGCCGTCCCTGCCATGAGTCGAAGGGTAAGCTATGCAACGGTCGCCCGCGAGTGCTTGGCGGGTCGATCTCCCCGCCAGTGGCGTTCGAATCAAGATGCTCTCAATTGCCGCTAGCATCGGCGTTACTCTCATCTCAGGACGGGGTGAGGACCGGCGAGCCTTGTCGCCAACGCGGACACCGAGATGTACCGAGCCAAAGGAAACGGGCAGGGTGCGCTGTAAGTTCTTTGCGGCTTCCTCAAGAAGGACAGCTACCGCCGTGAAGTCGAGCCCTACACGAGCGCGGTCGTAGCGAGAGCGCCAACGGGCCAGCCTCTCACTCGCAAATCAACATCGCGCCAATCAATCTCGGTGACATGACCACCAAGGATCTCGGTTGTCCCCATGCTTTCGGACTTTGCCGGGCACAGTTGATACTCCCCAGCCGGGAGGCTCGGGAACACGGCTGCATACGAGCACCGTCCACCGACGTGGCGTGGCCGCACCGCAGTGTGCACAGGTGGATGATCTGGAACTGCGACCTCTATTTCCCTCCCGGCCAGGCCAGGCGCAGTATGAATGATCAACGCCCCTAGATCTCCTCCTATCTCCAAGACGACAACGCCATGGTCGGTCGGATCATGAGGTCCCTGAGTAGGCATCGTGCTCTTCGTCTAACTAGAGGGTGTCTCGAAGCCGCTGTGGGGTGTGCCCAGATACGGGAAGGTGGACAAGTACTTCTCGGTACCCTTGGCTGTGAGGTCGCTCGGTCCGCTGGTGAGCCCGTCGGTGACCTGCGGCACGGCTGCGTCAGGGCTGTAGGTCTTATCGACCAAAGGAAGGGTGAGTCCCGCTAGGGCCTGCAGCTCGATGGTCGTCACGTCGTCAAAGACCCGCCTTCCGTTGGGGAAGCCGGCGGGGTCCTTCGCCACCAACCCGAGGTTGTTGGGGCTGGAAACGCTGGGTGGAACAGCCATGTTGAGTCGTAAGAGGTCAGCCAACGTCGCGCCGGTGAAGTTCTGGAATCCGGAAACGATCCCGGAGGGAATTCCTGTGAGGAAGATGGCTTGCAGGTCAGCCCGGGGCATGCCCGAAGCATTGAAGGCAGCCAGTTTCGGAAAGGCGTTTGGATAAAGCGTTGGGAGCAGTTTGGCTAGCTCAGGTTGTTGGATGTAGATGGCAAACTCGCTGTCATCCTCAGGGTCCTTGGTGTTCCAAGTGTCCTTCTTGCCCATGGGGATCAGTACCTCGTTGACTAGCGGGTTCGCCAACCTCGATACCTGGACGAACGGACCCGCGTTCACATCGTCGCCCCCATCCTCAGCCGAAACTCTGACCTTCTGACGACTTGCCGTAGTCCAGACTCCGATGACCGAGCGCGAATCAGAGACACCAGTGGGACGTGAGCCGTCGGATGTCAGCTGGGTCTTTGGGATCTGGATAGCGATGGAGTGGACATTGACGCCCTTTGTGGAGTTCACCCCGGTACCAGGTTGTGTGAGCGCCGGCACGTCCAGCCCGAAATGATTGTGCAGGTTCTGCAATGGTCGAAGGTCTCCAAGATCGAAGATGGCCCCGAGATCCACGTAGAAGCCCTCGGCTCGCTGTCCCGCGTAAACACTGATGTCACCTGGGAGAGAATGGATGGCTTGGTTGGCCAACTTGTCGTAGTTGGGCGTGGAC
Organism: uncultured Actinomycetes bacterium; assembly: GCA_963736925.1. Lineage (GTDB taxonomy): Bacteria > Actinomycetota > Acidimicrobiia > Acidimicrobiales > CAVTQP01 > CAVTQP01. The sequence goes on along the minus strand of CAVTQP010000003.1, from coordinate 1,026,542 downwards.
AGCGGACCTATGTTGCACGGTGGGCAGGTCAGTCCGGAGCCGAGCACGGTCGGTCCTCGGTGCTCATCCAACCGGGTCACAGAATAGAACTGCCGGCGGTTCCAGTTGTTGTCGTCGATGGACTGAATAGGCCCGACGTTATAAAGAAAGGTATCGGGGTCTTCGACGACGGTCCTAAAGCGAAACTCAAAACTGATGTCGGCGTCGGCATCTCCATCGTTGTCGATGTTGATCCGATAAAGCACATCGTTACCGAACTCGTAGAAGTTTGGCCCGCCGTCTGGCGCCTGGAGGGGTACGTAGTTGGCAATCAGCGTGACGGTGTCAGGCTTGTCGGGGCTGACGAAGGCGTAGACGTCGGTGCTGTCGGCGACAGGATCCTTGGAGATTTCGGGAGCTTCGCGATGTGACGACAATGGTTCACCTCATTAGGTCGGCGGGAACTGGTCTGGGTTGGCTTCGCGTCATCAGCGGCTCGCCTTGAACAACTTGGCCACGACCTGTGGGTCGCGGATGGTCACTTGGCGGGTACCCGCGAAGAGGTCGATCTCGCCGGTCGCCAGATCGCGAACGTGTGCGACGATTGGCTCGCCTAGCGTCGCTCCCTCCGGTATTGTTGGAGCTGCGCTCGAGGCTGTCGGCCTGCCGACGTTCAAGACGCCTGGAATACCTGGAACGGCTGCGATCGTTCCCACCGCCGCTGCTGCTGTGGTCGTCCGTCCCAGGAACTTCCGTCGACTGACGTTCTCCATCACTCCCCCTTTTTGGTCGCAGAGATCTGTCAGGTTGTTCCATCCACTCGCGACGAGGATCACTGCCGAAGACATTGAGTTGTGTCCATCGACGCGCTGTCCCCCCCGAACACCATCGTCGATGCCTACGGCACCGGCCACCCTCTTGGATGACAATTTTCCGACACTCACGGTAAGCAACCTGCCAATGACCGCTTTCGGTGGTGACAGTCCCTCAATGAGTGGTGGGGGGCCGACCTGACGTCTACCAGGAATATCGGGCTGATCACGCGGCGAATAGGGCCGGTCCGGGAAAGGGAACGGTGGAGCAGTTCGCTCGGTTGGCGGATCTACGGGCGTTTGGCTCCCTTATGGCCTTGGCGGCCATCAGCCGCACCACCAACACGACCCAGCGAGGATCCGTAGACAACGAACTAGGCGGTGTTCTTCTTCCTACTTGCCATGCTCATGGTCCCCTGCAATGGATGGGCGTCTTCGGGGTAACGAGTCTCGATCAGGACGGTGATTCCACCTTCGGTTTCGTCAGTAGATGCAACGTCCCAGATCGTCACCTTGAAGTCATACCCAGGTGCCCAGGAAAGGGTGACAGGCATCCTCCTTTTCACGGCGCTGCGAAGGACTGAGCGGATCGCATCGTGCACGCCGTACGGAAGGGCGTCTAGTGCGAAAGCTACCTTCTTCTTGGTATCCGCATCGGGCAGAGCATCTGATAACTGCTTGCCTTCCGCGAACAAGTCGGCATCCAGGTTCTCAATCTGGCCCGGACCGAGCTTCTGGTTGAGTTTGGCTAACGCCACCTGCGCAGCGGGCATTCTCTCTCCCTCCCATGGATTTGGAGGAAAGGTTGCCATGTCCCGACAGCAAGTGCGCTGATGAGTTGCGATATAGGCTCTATTCCGCCTCTATGGTTCCACCTATCCGTTTTGTTAGGGCTCCCGACGGTGTCCGGGTGGCTGTCGAGGTCAGCGGCACGGGTCAGTACATTGTCTTTGCCCGCGGTTGGATCACCCATCTGGAGTTGCAGAGAACTGATCCAGCCATCGAGCCTTTTTTTTCGGTCATCGCCTCTCACCGCACCCTCGTGCGATACGACACGCGTGGTAACGGGCTGGCTGATCGCGACCTCCCCGCACCTCCAGATTTGAAAAGCCTGACGAGCGACCTCGAAGCCGTGGTCAACTCGCTCCCAACAACGGAACCTATCGAACTGTGGGGATCTAGTTACGGAGGACCCATAGCCATCAACTACGCGGCCTCGCATCCAGAAAAGGTGGACCGGTTGATCCTTGATGGAACCTATCCGCGGGGTGCAGACATCATGCGCCCGGATTCTGCGGCGAAGTTCCTCGACATGCTTGAGATGGTGCGGTCCCAACCCACAATGGTGTTTTCAAGTTTGAGCTACATCACGGACCCAGATCCCCACGTTGGACATGATTCCCGTGTGAACCGACTCAGAAGGGCTATCTCCCCAGAAACGCTGATCGATCTGTATCGGTTGTCGTTTTCTGTGGACGTCTCCCATCTCCTTCCCAAGGTAACGATGCCGACCCTCGTGCTTCACCGATCACGAACCAGGTCAATTCCTTTCGCTCTAGGCCGTCGGCTAGGTGCTGACCTACCCAAGGGACAGTTCGTCGGACTCGAGGGTCGCGCACACAATCTGTGGGAGGAGGATCCCGATCCTGCGCTAAGCGCCATCGGGGAGTTCCTCGGGATAGAGGATCTGGCGCTTCCATCCGCCGACCGCGGCTCCCAGGACCCACATTTTCAGCAGTCGATGACGATCATTTTTACCGACATATGTGGAAGCACCGAGATGACAGGTCGCTTGGGTGACCGTGCCGGTCATCGTGTAGTGCGTGCCCACAACCGGTTGGTTCGCCAAAGTCTAAAACGCTTCGGCGGCCGGGAAATAAAGCACACCGGGGACGGGATCATGGCCTCCTTCAGATCGGCGACGTGGGCGTTACAGGCCGTCATCGAGATGCAGAGGTGGGCTCGGGAGATGCGCCGAACTGGTGAGGCGGCCGACCTCAATCTCAGGATCGGATTGAACGCCGGCGAGCCTGTCTCCGATGAACAAGACCTGTTCGGTGCGGTGGTACAGATCGCGTCAAGAGTTTGCGACGTCAGCACACCGGGCCAGGTGCTCGTCACGCCTGTGGTTCGAGCGCTCGCCACCGGGAAGGGCTTTCAGTTCCTCGACGTTGGCAAACATAGACTCAAGGGCCTACAGGACCCCGTCCACCTCTGGGCGCTCGTCCTTGACCCTCCACCCGCTCGGTAGGCAAGGTGCACTCCCCGGCGTAGGTTCGACCAGCCACGACGATTATTTCTTTGCCTCGCCTTCGGTAAGGATGTCGCGTGCGACTCTCGCCGGCACGCGAGTTCCCGCTCGCAGACCCGCGCCTTGAGCTGCGCAGCCACGAGCGCCGCGGCCACCACCGCCAACCCGGCCGCGATCAGGAATTATGAGTCAGCCAGAACTGGCCCGCAGCGATCCAGTCGAGACCGGCGAGCAGCATGCGCTCGATCCCGAGGCGGCCGACCAAGCGACGCGTCCCAAACGTCGAGGTGAACACAACTGTGAGTGTCGCTGGAACGAGCGGGAGCCAAGCGGCAGCATCGGAGCAGCCACAGCCGCGTCCAGCATCAGCGACAACTAGGCGAGCCGCTATCCCGGGCTCTTATCAGCGGCCACCCACCACGATCTGTGGATCGTTGTCCGATGACGTCGCGTCTAGATCTACCTGCGCGGCCAGTGCACCGGAGACCGATGCGGCGAGGAGGCGGGCGAGGTGCGGCTTGGTGATGTCCCTCGCAATCAGCCAGTCGAGGCACGCGCCATCGAGGAACCCCACCCACCCCCCGATCGCGATTCGTTGCGCAGGTGACAATGACTGAACTCGAAGGCCTCCGCCAGTCGGCTGACCACCTCGGCGCGTGAGTCTTCGACGATTGCTTGGACGTTGCGGTCCGAGCTGATCCCGCCTTGCAGGATCGCCCGGTAGGCGAGCGCGTGTGCTCCTGGATCCAGTCGAGGTGAGCTCGGAGCCCCTTGAGCAGACGTTGCCCGATGGGAAGGGCTGTGTCGGGACAGGTCGCTTCGCTGGGCTCATTAGCGGCGGAGCGAACGGCTGCTAGGTAGAGGTCAGGCACACCTGCACCAGTTCGTCGCGTCGATCGTCGACGGCCAGTTTGCGACGGCGTGTTTCGGTACTGACCATATGGATAATATGGTCGTTGTTGACGGTGCCATCGGTGTGACGGAAGAAGGGCCTGACGTGACGAACTTTGCCCTCGGACCAGTCGTGGCCGCTGAAGAAGCCCCTACGCTCCCGGCAGTCAAGCTCGATGACCTCACGTTGTCCTATGGCGCGCTCGAGGGTGCCATAGCGGAGGCCGCGGGACTGCTCCGTGGCGAGGGCGTTCGCCAGGGAGACCGCGTCGGGATACAGCTTCCGAACCTGCCGTACCTTCCGATCGTCTACTACGCAGTGTTGCGGCTAGGTGCGGTCGCAGTACCGATGAACCCACTGCTCAAGACCGGGGAGGTCGCCTACCAACTTTCCGACTCGGGCTCTCGGTTAATGGTCGGGTGGTATGGCTTCGAGAACGCGGCGCGCGGGGGGAGCGACCAGGCCGGCGCCACTTGCATCCTTATCGAACCGGGAGGGTTCGAGAACCTGCTCGGCCGATCCGTTCCCGTCGACGAGGTCACCGAGCGCGCCGATGACGACCCGGCCGTGATCATCTACACGTCGGGAACGACCGGGGTACCGAAGGGGGCGACGCTGACTCACGGCAACCTTCGGGCCGCGGCCGAGGTGGCGCGCGAGCTGGTTGATGCGGGGCCCGAGTCGGTGTCGGTGGCCACGCTCCCGCTGTTCCACGTATTCGGCATGAACTCGATAATGAACACGACTTTCCTCGCTCGTGGGCTGATGACATTGGTGTCGCGATTCGAGCCCACCAAGGTCCTCGAGGTGATCGAGCGAGATCGCGCGACGACGTTCGCCGGCGTGCCAACGATGTACGCGGCGCTGCTGAACCACCCCGATCGCAGCCACTACGACGTATCCGCCCTCGAGCTGTGCGTCTCGGGGGGATCCGCTATGCCCGTCGAGGTGTTGCGCGGGTTCGACGAGGCCTTCGGAGCGAAGATCCTAGAGGGCTACGGCCTGTCCGAGACCACGGGCATGGCGTCGTTCAACCTCCGGGACCGTGAACGCAAGCCTGGATCGATCGGCGTACCGGTAGGTGGCACTGAGATGAAGATCGTGGACGACCATGGCCACGAGGTCCCCGCGGGCGGGCTTGGTGAGATCGTGCTGAGCGGGCCCTTCGTGATGGCCGGCTACTGGGGCCGCGAGGACGCCACCAAGGAGGCAATGCGGGACGGTTGGTTCCACACTGGCGACATCGCCACCGTCGACGACGACGGGTACTTCTTCATCGTCGACCGCAAGAAGGATCTGATCATCCGGGGCGGCTACAACGTCTACCCGCGAGAGGTCGAGGAGGTGCTCTACACGCACCCCGCCGTACTGGAGGCAGCGGTCATGGGGATGCCGAACGACTCGCTTGGCGAAGAGGTGGGAGCTGCAGTGGTGCTGAGGTCCGGCAAGCAGGCCACGCCCGATGAGCTGCGTGACTATGTGCGCTCCAAGGTCGCTGACTACAAGTACCCGCGCGTGGTCTGGTTGACGGGCGAGCTTCCCAAGGGCCCAACCGGAAAGATCCTCAAGCGCGAGATCGACCTGCAGGCTGCAATCTTGGGGTCGGATGTGGCGGTGTGAAGACAAATGGAAGCTCGCAACAACCGAGGAGCGCGAGGAATGGCTGAGTTCGACATGAAACAACTCGACATCACCAAGCAGAACGTCGCGGTAGAGAACGAAGACGAGTCGGGGTGGCGGTCAGCGACCACATGATCGTCGGTCGAGGGATCAGCTACCAGACGCTGGGCTCTGAGCTCGCGGCAAGCGGCGTCGATTCCGACGAGCATGCGATGTACCTAACGAAGTCCCAAACCTGCATGGTCTGGACGGTGCCGCTCATCGGTGAGGGCGTCAAGACAGCATTGGACGCACTTGACGACCCCGAGCAACACGCGAGGACCATCGTCGAGCCTAGCAGTTCGGGCCAAGTGACGGCCGACTCCTGACCACACAGAGTGCCCTGGGGCACGACCAGGCGACGTCCCCGGGCACAACCGTTTGCCGGATCGGTGAGAACAGCAGAGGAATACCACCGCCCTGTTCTCGGTTGAACCGTGGATCGAGCATCGGAACCATCCGAGATCAGGGCCCATTCATGCACCCATGCGGGGATAGCTAGCTAACTAGACGGAACATGGACGCAGCTCTCCGGGCTAGATCTCTCGGTCAACGTTGATGGAGGAGAAGGCGTGTTGGAAGATCGAAGTCCTGAGAGGGGATCGAGCGCCATGACCGGCGGGGATTCGGGTCGACAGCCTGCCCCAGCCAGGAGTCGCAATGCTCCCGACTGGATGGTTCTCTCCCTGGCCAGCGTGGCCCAGTTCATGGTCGTGCTCGACATCTCCATCGTCAACGTCGCCCTGCCCTCCATCCGCCACAACCTTCATTTCAGTGCTTCGGGGCTGCAATGGGTGGTCAACGCGTACACCCTGGCCTTCGCGGGCTTCCTCCTCCTTGGTGGTAGGGCCGCCGACCTATACGGCCGTCGGCGGGTGTTCATTCTGGGACTGGCACTGTTCTCGGTGGCCAGCCTGGTTGGCGGCATGTCCCAGAGCCCCACCATGCTCACGGTGGCCCGCGCAGCCCAGGGTCTGGGCGGGGCGATATTGTCCCCCGCCACCCTCACCATCATCACCACCACGTTTACCGAGGGCCGTGCCCGGGCCAAGGCGCTGGGGGTCTGGAGCTCGGTAGCAGGAGCAGGAGGCGCCGCGGGGGCTCTCCTGGGCGGTGTGCTCACCAACTACCTGTCCTGGCGCTGGATCCTCTTCGTGAACGTCCCCATCGGGGCCGCAGCCATGTTGGCGGCAGTCCTCCTTCTCACTGAAGGGCGCCGGCTCACCCAGCACCGCAGCCTCGACGTGGGCGGCGCCGTACTCGTCACGGCCGGTCTGGTCACCCTCGTGTACGGAATCGTCGAGACGAACTCTCATTCGTGGGGCTCGGCCCACACCCTGGTGACCTTGGCGGTGGCTGTGGTCTTGCTGGTTGCTTTCGTCTTGGTCGAGGCACGAGTAGCCAAGGCACCGGTCATGCCCCTGCGGCTGTTTCGTTCCCGTTCGGTGTCCGGGGCCAACATCACCATGCTGTTGGTCGCGGCGGCCTTCTTCGCCATGTGGTACTTCTTGTCCCTGTATCTCCAGAACGTCCTTGGATATAGCCCGATCAAGGCGGGCCTGGCCTTCTTCCCCATGGCCGTGGGCATCATTGTGGGAGCCCAGATCGGCTCTCGCTTCGTACCCCGAACCGGGCCGCGTCCCTTGCTGGTGGTTGGGATGATCACGGCCGCGGCTGGACTGTGGTGGTTTTCTCATCTGGGCGCCACGAGCACCTATTGGGCGGACGTCTTCGGCCCTGGTTTCCTTGCCCCTCTGGGGGTGGGACTTGCCTTCACACCCCTCGCTGCGGCTGCCACTACAGGTGTGGAGCCAGGCGAGCAGGGCCTCGCATCGGGTCTGCTCAACACCTCTCGCCAGGTTGGTGGCGCCATAGGCTTAGCGGCGCTGGCCACGGCAGCCACAGCGCAAACCGCCGCAGCGTTGCGAGCCGGACCCCACGGTCTCGGGGCCGAGCACCTGGCTCTGACGTCCGGGTTTACCCGAGCGTTTGCAGTTAGCGCCATCATCTGCCTCGTGGCCGCAGCAGCGGCCGGGATTGTGCCCAGCCTGCGACCGCCTGCCAGCGCCGCCGAGCGCGATGCGAACGCTGCCCGGCCAGAGGCCCCGTCGCAGGTGCTCGAGACCGCCCAGGAGGCATAGCTACGGCAGCGACCGGGCGGTTGTGGTTCAACCGGGGCGGTTGTCGTTCACTCGGACCCAGGCCTCATCGATCATCGCCTGTGATCGGTTCACCGTTGAGTCGGTCCGACTCAAGACCATGCACGTACGGTTCTTCATCGACCTTCACACCAGGAGACTGCTGCCCGGGGGTGTGACCGATGACCCTGCCAACGTGGCATGGAGCGCCCAAATCGCCCGCAACCTCTCTGAGACCCCGGGAGTCCCGAATCGAACGGATATAGTTCTTAGTCCACCGACCGCGATCGTCATACCTTGGCGGGTACTACATGTTGAGGCGCTGATTCGAACTGGCCGCCTCGATGATGCCGATGTCGCGGTCCAGGCGCTGCAGAATCTGGCGGCGACCAAGCCTTTCCCTGCCACCATGCTGCAAGGCCTCCGGCTCCGAGGTGCGTTAGAGGACGCCGGGGGAACGCCAAGTCTGCCCAGAGCGCTTTTGCCCAGGGCCAGACAATTGCAGAGGGGAGCCGGTTCCCGTTCGCCCATGCCCTGTTGGAGATAGCTTACGGTCAATGCTTGCGTCGCTCAGGAAGCCGGCGCAATGCCATCGCTCAGCTTCTATCAGCCCGCGATCGTCTTGTTTCAATAAAGGCGAGACCCTATCTCGACCTTTGCGAACTTGAGCTAAGGGCGTGCGGTTTACGTGGTGGTGTGCGGCGTGCTCATGGCTCTATCGGCCTTACTCCAAGGGAACAATCTGTTCCACATCTTGTGGCTTCTGGCCTTTCCAACCCCGAGGCGGCAGCGGAACTATACGTGAGCGTCAAAACAGTCGAATATCACCTGAGCAATGTCTACTCCAAGCTCAACGTCAGCTCTCGGCGTCAACTTCGCGAAACTTTGGCCGATTACAAGAGCTGAACCACAACGTCGGGCCACAGGGCCATGTTGGTTCCCCCCTCACGTTGGTGGAGACAGAGCGGTTGTCTAAACGCTAGATGTTGTGCTGCCCAGCGCGAACGGTCGAGACTGCCGAAATGCACGTCAGAACGTGATCGAGGCCGTATGCTCTGGCAGTGGCAGAGTCTGGTTCCGGTAGCACCTCACCCGAGGGTGCTACCGGAAGGTTTGCACGATCTCGCAAGGAGTTCGCCCAGCGGGCGGACGCTGCAAAACAGCGCTATCAGGGTTCTTCGGCCGAGCACATGTGGGCACGGCTCAACGCCGTGGACTTCATCAATCAGGCGATGCAATTCGCAGGCCTGCTCCTGCTCGCTTTCTTACCGTTCCTAATCGTGATCAGCTCACTCGCTGGACGTGACGCGGCGTCTGGTATCGCGCGACACATGGGTCTGAACCATCAGGCGACCGAGCTTGTACAGCAGGTGTTCAATCCCGCCTCAAAGACTGCAGCCGCTGTGAATGTTCGGGGAATCATTTTTGCTGTGCTCGGCGGTGTCGGTACGGCCGCCACGCTTCAGGTCCTGTACGAAAGGGTGTATGACCTCACATCGCGAGGGATGAAGGACTTTCACCGGCAGCTCATCTGGATCCTGTCAGTGGTCGGCGCCGCTGCGCTTCTCGGGTGGGTTGGACCGAAGATTCGAGATGTGTCAGCCGGTCCGGTCCTCCTCGGCGTGGCGGCTTTCGTATTCAACGCGATCTTCTGGATGTTTACGATGTGGCTCCTTCTCTCGGACCGGGTCCCGTGGCGAAAGCTCCGCTCCCCCGCAATCGCTACTGCCGCCTTCTGGTTAGGACTTGGAGTGTTCTCCAAATTCTTCTTCTCCAACACCGTCATCGGAGACCATCGCGAATATGGAGCGATCGGGGTCGTCTTCGCCCTAATGTCGTGGCTAATCGCAGCTGGGGTGGTTATCATTCTTGGGGCAGTCGTGGGGATCGTGTGGCAAGACCACCAGCTCACGTTCTCAGCTGCCTTCAGGCGATTGATACGTCCTCGTCAACGAAAGTCTGATCGGGAGCCCGAACATACGGCGTCGGTGTCCGATAACTGAGTACCCCGCGCGGTAATCAAGATTCGTGGCTAGCGAGTCACGGAGCCGGTGGAGGTCTTCGTACCGGTCGCGATGAGCCAGGACACGAGCAAGAACAGACCATGTCCGCACCCGAAGAAGTCGGACCCACGAGCGGGAGCGGGGGTCGAGGTATAGAGGTATAGTTGTGAGGACCGATGGAGGAAGCTCTGACATTCTTTGTAGCTTCAGGGCTGGCTGGGTTGGGGATGAAGCGTCGAAGCACTGGACGGCCCTCTGTGTGGGCCGAAGCGGTCAACCGGGCTGGAGCCGATGTCTCGCTGCGTGCCGCTAGGACAATGAGTGGAGTAGGGGGCCCGATCGGTTCGAGCATCAGTTCCTTCACCTCGTTTCTTGGTGCGGCCCTGACCACGGGGACCAGCCTCATGGTGGACGGGGCAGTCACGGTTGTTGACCTGGCAATCATTCCCCCATGGCGGTCCACCGGATCCCAACCCGGCCAACAGAGTTCGCCAAGCAGCCCAGCCGCGGCCTCTCCTCGGCCGATCGGATCAGCCCAACCCAGGAAACGCTCTTCTCGCCAGAGCGGCTCCAGTTAGCCAATCAGCGAGGTCGTGGCATGGCTTGGGCCAAGCGCGTAGCGCCGGTCGAGACGCATCGAGATGCCGGCACCAATGGTCACACTCGGTAGCCGGTTGGGCGGGGATGGCGCCGTTGCTCGGGCGGCATAGGTCGCGGACAGCCACCTTGTAGCGGGCATCCACCTCCTATGGAAGGATGAGACGACCGACGAAGAGCCAGACTTGCCCGACTCGGCTGGAGGTGCAATGAACTCAAACGATCCGGTTCAGGTAGACCGTCGGCTCATAGTCGGAGCAGCGGTCCTCATCGGGGTCGGTGGATTTCTCATCTTCACTGGCGCTCTTCTCGGCAGTACGGCCCTGGCCGCGGCAGCGAGGAAGTGGGTCAGGCAGTTGGAGCGACCTCCGAGCGAGATGGCAAGGATGAAGTGGCAACAGCTGAGGGCGGCAGGCGCGGCCGGCACTCAGGGATGGAGGGACAGCAACCACTCGAGTAGCGAAAGCAGATCTGCCGGGTCCAGTCGCGGTTCCGCCCCCTAACAAAGGCACCAAGGCGCCAGGAGCGGCACCGCTGCGTGGCACGCCTCGCGGTCGCGCACCAAACCTTTTGCTTTTCGCCCAATCGGAGATTTGTGCTAGTCCGACCCCATCAAGGCACTGGCAAACTTTCTCATTCCGTCGCCAACTGGTGGCAAGGAGGAACGACCAGAACGCGGCGACCCGCTCACAGACTCCTCCCAGACATCCCTCTAAGGGCCTAGAGCGAGGCCCAAGCTTGCTCGGGGGTGGGCGGTCGCACTCCGCTCCCCTCCATGCACATCCTCAGTAGCGCTGAGCTGCCGGAAGTATTGCCCCAATCAGCCAAAACAGAGGAATGAAGAATCCGACTATGAACATGATCCAGTGGCCCTTTCTAATTGATAGCACCCCAAGGGAGACCAACAGGACGAAGTAGATAACGCCCAACAAAACGCCGACCCCGGTCCCGTTCATGTGCCCTGTCCTCTCGAATCTGACGTGAAGCAGTCCGCTCGAAGTTCGAAATGCGGATCTTAGGAATGGTTCGGACTGAGAGTCTAGAACTGATCAGGGCTCGGCATCAGCCGGTATCCCGAGATGTCCGGCGTTCGTTGAGGCCGGCTTCCCCTACCAACTCGGCAATGCTTGGGTAGCTGAAGTTCTGCTAGCTCCGGAGCTGTCCCACTCCTTGGCGTTGACGACCTCGTCTGCCCACGGGCGTACGCCAGGACTGCTGGCAGCATCGGCAGGGGCCAGTGAGCGTGGTCCTCCTCGGCGACGGTGATGCCCGGTTTCGGACATATCGCTATGGCAACCAGTTGTACGCCCAGCCCCTTTAGCATGGCGTATACGCTAATGGCCGAGGACGGGCCAGGCGATCCTCGGTCGCTCGTCGAGCAACCCGTCCGCTTACTTAGAAGAGCGTCGCTCCTCAAGCTTGGCCTTGGCTTGTCGAGACCACTTGGAGACCTTGTCACGGCCCGCCTCGAGGGCCTCATCGACGCGCCGCTCGCGCTGCAAGGACCGCCACTCCGCTTGCAGCTTGTCAGTGAGGACCACTCTCACGAACCGTTCCCAAGCATCAGGCGATCGCTCTTTGGCACGCCTTTCAACCTCGACGGCCGCTACCTCAGCACTGGCTGTGGCTTGCCCCTCTTCGGCGAGCTCCTCCATGAGCCGACGTATGTCGTCCATGTAGGTCTTCATGGGCTGCCTCCCTTCGTTCGTGGCCCCCGCCCTATGGAAAGCCTGCCAGAGATGGGCATTCAAGCCAATGGGGCTCTGGTTGCGGCTCCCCACCCACCTTGCTCCTCGAGCCCAGAGAGCGCCTCAAGCCCCCCGACCCGGCAAAGGCGGCTACCGCTCCGTAGACAAGAGATACACGCGGTCGTAGAGCAACTCCGGCCCGTGTGCCTGCTGCAGGCTTTGTCGAGTGATGGTTGAAAGGCTTCCTCTATCTCCGGGTAAGCACCATAGAAGTCATCGAGCGAGAATAGCTCTACCGACTTCATCCCACGGACTGTACGCGTCTGTAGGGGGCCATTCCTGAACGAGCGTTTGCGCCGCTTTGCACTTCCGCCGCGGATCACGATCCGGACGGGCCATAGATCGAGGACGCGAACACCACTTCTCGCCCGTCCGGGTCCCGGAAGATAACGCCGCCGTTGTCCTCCCAGTAATCGATCTGCTCCACCGGGTGGACGCCCGCGGCCGCGGGCCATCATTCCCTCCTGGGCGGCGCCACCCGGCAGGTAGAACACAAGCTGATCAAGCCCATGCGCGGGGTGCGGCGCGTCCCTCAGACGGACGATCTCCAAGTGAGCTGAGCGGCCGGGCAGGCCAAAGATCGTCCCGTCCAGGCCGTAGCTCTCGTGGAAGCTTTCAAGAACCGATAGCCCGATGGTGTCCCTGTAAAAGATGACCGTCTCGTCGTAGCTCGCACTCCACCGCACGACACGCAGCGCACCCACCGGAAGATGCTCCGGCCAACGAGCCTGCTCCGATTTTTGGATACCCACGCCGACCAGTCTTCATCGGGCCACCCGGGCCATGCCAGCCATCAGGCCGGATAGAGAAATACGCCTGGGCAGTCACCGGATAGGTCTCGGGAACGCCTGACGCCCGACAGTGGCCGGTGGGCAGAACTCGCGTCGACGCCTAAGTCGTGTCGTCAAGTCAGCGAAGGATCTCGTGCCCGCACGTAAACGCGGAAAGGTGTCCCACTCGGTGCCAACCTTCATGAACAAGCTCTGCATGATGGATCTTCTTCGTCTTCTCTCCATTAAGGCAGCCGCGTCCATCGCGCCGAGAACAGGGCAACGTCCGCCCGTCCGAAATGCGTCATATGGATCCCTCACCATCTGCACGACTATCGAGGAAGGCTGGGACTTCCCAGGCGATGGCCGCCAGGTGGATCGCCTTCGGGCGCCTAGCCCTCGACAGCCGAGCGATTTCTAGGTGAGGACATAAGCTGGCTGGCAGCGCGGAGGATTACACCTGCCAAAAGAAGTACGGCACCAAGCAAGCCGGCAAGGGTGATGGGTGCACCTGTTAGGGGCAGAGTACTACTGCCCTTTGTGCCGATGACCCCTTGTGTCGACAGCTCGGTGTGACCAGCGGAGGACGCTCTGGCAACAGTGCCCGCCGTAGAGCTCACAGCCAAGCTCGGGCAGGGGTCGGGGTGACCGTCGCCATTGGCGTCGAAGCCGATGTTCCAGGTTCCGGCCATTGGAACCGGCCCACTGCCCGTGTTCGCAGCAAAGTCTCCAGCAAGAGTGGCCTGACACGAAGCGGGTAGCGAGGCAAGGGCACCCACTATGGGCAGCCCGAATGGAGGAGGGCCGCTGCCGAGGGCGGTGGCATCGGGCCAGGGCGAGGACTGTTGGATCCATGTGCTGCCATTCCAGAACCAGATGTCGCCGAGGACATCAGGGTTGCCGTTGTTGACTCCGTTGGGAAAACCCAGCCCTCCCACGAGAAGAGCGCCTCGTTGGTTCGGGTCCGTGCTGGCGAGGTAGGCGAATCCCCCCAGCACCCGAGGTGTGGGCCCGCAGGCGGCGAGTGGCTGGCCACAGGCCTGCACCCATTCGGAGCCGGTCCAGATCCAAGTGTCACCAAGTGGTATGGCGTTGCCGCTGCTGTCCTCGCCTAGGCCACCGAAGAGGACAAAATGCTGGCCGTCCCATGCCATCGCCGCGCCGATACGAGGCTCGGGTTGGCCCACACCCCCCGGGTTGACCTGGATCCAGGTGCTGCCATCGAATTGCCATGTGTCACCCAGGGGCATGGCGGGGCCGTTGTTACCCACATTGCCGCCGCCGAACAACAACACAATGGTGCCGTTGCCGGCCATGGCCGGGGCGGTGCGCCCACCTGGAGCACAGGGAGAGCACAGCTGTTGCCAGGCGCTTCCATTCCACAAATAGCTGTCCGCAAGAGGGCCGGTCTGGTTACCCGAAGCATCGACGGTCCTTCCCCCATAGAGGACCACACCAGTCGGACCGGTCGCCTCCCCCACCAGGTCTCGGGGGCCCGGCAGGCACGGCGATGTCGCGCCGGGAGTGGTGGTACCGCATTCAGGGGTCCATTGCGTACCGTTCCATACCCAAGTGTCCCCCAAAGACGCGCCGTTGTTGAAGACATCGCCACCGCCATAGAGCACCGCCTGGGTTCCAACCGGCGTAGCTGCGAACCCCGAGCCGACCCGAAACGTAGTTCCAGGCGGCGGCTGTGGGGACTCAAGGTGTGGATCGACAGAGATCGGAGGAAGCAGCGGAGGGTCTGGTGGGTCCTTGGCCCCCGCAGCGCTTTGATTTGGCGTCGAGCTCGTGCGCGCCGTGGCTGAGGAGCTCGCTACAGCCGCCTTAGGCGTCGGTGTGGGCGGTGGCAGAACCATTTCTCCAACAGGAGTTGACTTATTCGCCGAAGAGGGAGCGGCCGAAGCCGTCCCGTTGATGATGAGGTAGCACCTTGAGCGAAAGCGACGGCGCTCGAGCCGGCCATAACGAAGGCAGCCGTAACCACCACGATCAATCCACGCGCCAAGCACCTCAGCATGGAGATGTAGCTCCTTTCAATGGCCGACAAAGGCCGGCTCAGCTAGGCATCGGCGGAACTCCTCGCGCCCTTTAGGGCACCTCGAGAACAATTCAGTCCGATCAGAAAGCGCTGCTCAGAGGACTGCTTCTTGCGGGCCAGGCGCTACGGATCGCGTAGCGGCTGAAGTAGGCGATGTTCAATTCGTCCTAGATCGTCTCAGTCGTGTGGGTCCCCCATGCGACCTGGGGTTGATCCCTTACCGTCGAGCGTCTCGATCACATCGCGGCCGACCTCGAATACAAAGGGCTTGTCGGCCGCGATGAACGGCTTGTAGCCGATCAATCCGCGATGAGGAGTCAAGGACGATCTCCGCATCGCTGAAAAACGTCGGGATCCTGGTGCTCCCGATCGTGGTCACTCTGGCATGGCACGCCGGACGTCCCCGAGACATCTCAGGGGCCTCTTCTGTGTAACCTTGCCCTAGATACGGGGTACCTGCCAGCAGCCGTTCCGCCCGGTGTGCTGTCGATCGTACATGTCGCTTGCTTTCGAATCCCGCTCACACCCTCCCCCGCGCCGAACCCTTGGCCCACCACCGGACACCCGTGCGACCTGCGGCCCACGGTCACCTCCTTTCGGCTCACGAAGGCGCCGACAACGGCTAATCCGCGGGCCAGTTCAGGTTCCGTATGGGCGTGTCAGAACCTCCATGTTGTGGCCTGCCGGATCTTCGAAGTAGAAGCCTCGCCCGTTGTCGTTGATGACATTCTCCTGCCGGTGCCCCGGATCTGCCCAGTACCTCAGCCCACGTTCTTTGATACGCGAGAAGATGCCATCGAACTCCTCCTCGCTGACGAGGAAGGCGTAGTGGCCCGGGACCGGTCCCCAACGGTCGTCGTAGTCGAGGCTCACGCCGTTGGCGGTTTCGACACACATGAAGGGACCAAACGGCGTCGGGCCATCGAGACCGAGGACCTCAGAGAGGAACATGGCCGAGGCTTTCTTGTCTTGGACCGGGATGATCGTGTGGTTCAACTGGATCACCATCTCGCCCTCCTTTTCGACTGAACGCCATTATCCCCTGCCCAGTGGGGCCCGGACTCCGATGTGCCGACTGATACCGCCCTGAGCTGGTCAGACTCCCTTTAAGGTGAGAATCGGGATTCGGAGGGTATAGCCCCAATGAACTGTTGGGGGGTTCGGAGCAATGGGGCGCTTCGAGTCGTGGGGTATCAGAGGCATCCAGCTAGGTGATTTTGGAAGCCTCTATCGAGTTGGAGACTCTTTTTCTCCTAAGGATCGCCGGGGATTGCTGGTCCTCCCAGCCATCGGCCAGGCCCCGGTCGTGGAAGCTCTCTTCACTGCGACGGTTTGGTCTGGGCCTCGCTGCCTTCCTCCTGGGCGGGTTGGCATGGGGAGGCAGTACCACCCTGGCCGGGGCGAGTGAGACCATCACCTTCGGGTCCACTGCAGTCACCGCCTCGGGCGTACCTCCGAATGGAACGTTGTACCTATTTGACAGGGCGAGCCATTCCACCTACGGGAAGGCGTCTGGATCGGGCACGCTTAGCCTCCGCTACCCACCCGGGTGTCACACACTCCAGGCAGACCTCCCATCGCCTGGGGAAGCTTGGGGTCCCGGCGTCGTAGCTCGGGTAGGTTGCCCAGCAGGGGCAGTGGTGCTTTCCTCACTCTCGGCCGGTGCAAATACGGCAGCCGCGCTGAACGGTCCACCTTCTGGAGGGTCTCTGTCCGGCGCTGGGTCTTCCCCCGGCGCGTCGGTTTCCTCAGGAACCGCTGCCCCGACGCTCCCGTTCACCGGCTTCGATGTTCGGGGACCCCTCGGACTGGCGGCGGCGATGATCGTGGTCGGCGGGATGCTACGGATCGTGGCTTTCCGTCGCATCCCCCGGCCGCGTCTACGCTTGCCCGACCTGCGATGGTGGGCCGATTACTTCATGGGGCTTCGGTGATTCAACGGCTTCGATGATTCAACTCTGCCATCGAAACTCACGACACTGACAAGTCCTCGACAACCGCCATCGCCGCGTTGCGCCCGTTGACCGCGATGACGCTGCCGCCGGGGTGGGTCGCCGCACCACACATGTACAGGCCAGGGACGGGAGTGCGGGGGGCGAACCGGCCCTCCCACATCTGTTCTGGTAGGCACTCACCCTGGAATATGTGACCCCCAGAAAGGCCGACTCGAGCCTCGATGTCAGGCGGCCCGAGCACCTCACGGTGCACGATGACATCGCCGATATCCGGTAAGAACTGGGCGATCCGCTCAATCACCATGGCGCCGATCTCCTCGCGGCGATCGTCCCAGGTGCCCCAGGCCAGCTGGTAAGGGGCATACTGGGCGAAGACGCTCATGACATGGCCTCCCGGAGGGGCCAGCCGCGCGTCATACGAGCTCGGAAAGTAGAGCTCACACCAGACGGGAGAGGGATGGCCCCCTCTGCTCTCGTCACAGCCGGCCTGAGTCTCGTCGATGCTGCCGCTGATCGTGACCATGGACCGATGGGGCGAAGCACCCCGGTCTCCTCCACTCGCCCCAGCCGCTGGAAACGAGGGCAGTCGTGCCAGCGCGGAGTTGAGCTTGAGCACGGGTCCCTCCATCCGCCAGGCAGAGACCCGGGCCGCGAATTCGGGAGGCACGTGCGCTGAGCAGAGCGAGACCGTTCGCCGAGGGTCCGCGTTGGACAGCACGACGGTTGCGTCGATCCAATCGCCTCCATCGAGCCCGACTCCTCGACCCGGAAGAATCGCGGCGACCGGCGTTCCTGACGCGATCACCGCTCCGGCCTCGAGCGCAGCCTCCGCAAGCGCAAAGGACACCTGGCCCATCCCGCCTTCGACATATCCCCAAGCGCCTTCGCGCCCATCGATGACCCCGCACGAGTGCAGGCTGTGTATGGCGGCCGTGCCAGGATCACGCGGGCCTGCCCAGGTCCCTATGAGACCTTGACCGTGCAGGGCGGTCCTGATCCGGCTGTCGGAGACGTAGCGCTCGACGACGTCCGCGATCGACGCTTCGAAAAGGACTTCAATGGCCTCGCTGTCATGGCCCAGCAGCTCCTCCAACTCTGCGCGGCACGGGGAGGCGCCCACCCAGGTGTCCATGTCGGGTCGTCGAAGTGCCTTGCGGATCCGCGAGAACAGCGCCTGGTAGGCGAGAACGCCTTCGACGTCGCCCGGCGACAGAGCGGTCACCGCGGCGGCCGTACGCGCCTCGTCATCCCAGAGCGCGAGTGCAGAACCGTCGTCGAAGGGGCACCACAGGTGCGGATCCACCACGTGTACCCGGTAACCGTGGCGGGCCAGCTGGAGCTCGTCGACCACCAGTGGATGCAACAGGCCGACCAGATAGGCGCATGGGCTGACGACATAGCGCTGATCGGCGAATGGCCTCTCGGCAGTGCAGGCACCGCCCAAGCGCTCGCGTGCCTCGAGTACCAGCACTGACAGGCCGGACCGAGCCATGTATGCCGCCGCGGCAAGGCCGTTGTGGCCCCCTCCGACCACGACCGAATCCCAGCGCCGGGCCGTCAACTCCGCAAGCGGCACCGGCAGCCCGATCCGCCCCTCGAGGTCAGCCACTCTCATCGAGCCGGCTCTCTCGGGCCAGCTATGGGCGGGTGGTTACTTCCTGACCAGGTCTTCAAACTCCGGATGCCGGCGTATGTAGCCGGTGATGAAGGGGCAGACCGGCCTCACCGTCTGCCCTCGGTCACGCACGTCCTCGAGGGCTTGCCTGGCGAGAAGACTTCCCAGACCGCTTCCCTCATAAGCCGGGTCTATCTCCGTATGGACAAAGACCTGGTCATTCCCCTCGATTCGGTAATCGACAAAGCCGGCAACCCGATCCCCAACGCGCACCTCATAGCGTTGACGGCCAGGGTTGTCCACGATCGTGGCGTTCGATTGGGCCTCCTCAGCCAAGAGCTTGCACCACAAGAAAGGCTATCGGGAACTGTCCCGAAGTCCGATCGGTTCACGCCCCCCTGCGGCTCATGATCCGGCTCGGCCGTCATGGGGTATAGAGGGCGTGACCAACGACAGAGAGGCGCCGACATGGCTCAAATCCGTTGGATGAACGATCTCGACCAAGCCTGTGGCCAGGCGGGACGGGAGGGAAAGTTGGTCTTCCTGGACTTCTTCTCTCCAGTTTGAGGAGGGTGCCAGACAATGGGTACCGTGACGTACCCTGAAGCCACCGTCGTAGCCACCCTAGAAGACCGTTTCGTCGGCTGCCAGATAAACACCCAAGACGGCACCGGTGACGCTGTCGTTGAGCGATACCGTCAGGTATGGACGCCCGACCTGCGAGTGCTGGACGCCGACGGCTTCGAGTTATATGGCTGGAACGGATACCTGCCTCCCTATGAGTTCCTCGCGCAACTGCTAGTCGGGCAAGGACACGCCTATCTAAGGCTCCACGACGAGCCCGGCGCTGAATCCATCTTCGGCGATGTGCTGACCCGCTTTCCCACCTCTCAGGTGGCAGCTGAGGCCCAGTACTTCCAAGCAGTGGCGGCATACAAGAGGTCTCACGAGGGCGGTGAATTGGCAAAAGGGTGGCATCACCTTCGGACCAAGTACCCCGATAGCGCCTGGCGCTTGCGACAGTCCTTCACCGAGAAGCTGAAATAGCGAGTCGGGCGGCACGGGCCGCAAGCTGACTGCGCGGCTACGTGGGATACAGGACCCGAAGGCCGTCAGCGATAGCCCGCACGACGGCAACCGGCGCGAACCGCCCGTGCATAGCTGTCGTCACGTGCGGCCTGCGCTCTACAGAGCTGTGCGGCCGCGCTCCCACACGATGTGAAGGTCCCGGCCCCAGTCGAGCTCGCCACGGTGACCTCTATGCAGCCCGGTGCGAGCTTGGTCGAGTTCACGTGGAAGACGGTAAAGACGAGCGCGACCACCCCGACCCCGAGCAGAAGCACTACTGCGGCCACCACTGGAACCTCGCGCCCGATCGAACGGCCCGACGAGAGCCCTTGCCGCCGGTAGGGCCCCTGAAGCGGCATCGTCCGAGTGTACGACCGCTGTTGGCGCGGGCTCCTGGCAAGTTTCCAGCTAGCCCGGTCAGGCACTCGTCCCAGCACGACAAGCCGGTGGGGTCTCCACCACGCCCTGGACGCCGGTATCGTGTAGCGATATAATCGTTCCACGAGTCAAACAAGGACGGAACCGAGGCCCAACCGGCCCTAGAGAGGAGGTCGGAACCATGCTGGTCGTCGAGGGTGTGACAGTGGCGCTCGCGCTGGCGCTGGCCATCGTGAGCACCTCGATGGCGTTGATCGGTGCCATGGGGACAGTGGGTATGATCCGCTTCGCCCGGTGTGCTCAATGCGGGCATCTCGGCCTGGCGCGAGGAACCATGCGGCTCAACTCGTGCGCGCGATGCCGCCATCGAGGTCTACTCCACCCCATCGGTGCGCTGCACTACTTCAACGAATCTCATCGAGGACCCTTGGGCGCTGCCCACCACTAGGCGGAGCTCCCAACGAGCAGAGCCCGCCACCAAGCAAAGCCTCGATCGGGCAGAGCCGTCCCATTAGGTGGCCCCCGACGTCGGGCGTCTACTGTTGCTCGGGAGGCGAACCACCGCCCGCACGGGCACTCTGCACTGGCTCCAATCCGTCCGATATGGCCGACAGTTGTGGAGCCAAGCGCTGCAGTTCCTCGAGGTGCAAGGTGGACAGGTTCTCGAGAGATCTCTCACCCCGGTCGGTGAGCTTCAGGCGCACGACCCGATGGTCCTCTTCATCGCGGCAACGTCTCACGAGTCCGGCCGTCGCTGCCCGGTCGACAAGGCCCACCGCGCTGTGATGTTTCAGAAGCAGATGATCGGCCAGCTCCCCGATGGTGGGACCACGCAGGTCACCGTGGCCCCTGATCGCGAGCAGGAGCTGATGTCGGGCCGGGGTCAGGCCGGCAGACCGAGCTTGCTGCTCGCTCCAGCGCTCGAAGTGCCTCAGGCCCGTTCGCAGCGCAAGCAACCGCCCGTAGGCGGAGTCAGGCAGTGACACTTCCCGGGACGATATCATCCTGTCACGATGGGCATTTTGGCTCTCCGACTGACGGGCATCGGGTGGAGTTCTCCGACTGACGAGCATCGGGCAACAGTCACGCTTCCGAGGGGCTGACCCAACCGGCAAGCCTCCCGACGGCGTCCTGCGGAGCACGTTGGCCGGTCTCGATCCGACATATTTCTCCTGGGTCATGGCAAGCGGCATCGTGTCCGTCTCCACAGCTGACCTCGGCCACAGGACCCTGTCGCGGATCACCCTGGTCGTGGGGATTGTCGCCTTCGTGAGCCTCTCGGTGGCGTACTCGGCCCAGGCACTCCGGTTCCCGGCCCAATTCCGCCGGAACGTCTCGGATCCGATCTACTGCGTTGGGGTACTTCACCCTCGTCGCAGGCACGAACGTCTTAGCGACACGCATGCTCATAGCAGGACATCCCATGGTCGCCCTCGTTCTCGGTACGGCGGCCGCACTGGTCTGGCTCGTGCTGACCTATGGGTTGCCGGTTGCCATGGTCGCTGGCAGCGTGCGCCCTCGCCTGGGCGATGTCAATGCCACCTGGTTGATCTGGGTCGTCGGGACCCAGTCACTCTCGATGTTGGCCGCTGAGCTCGCCGCGGTTACCAGCTTCCCGGGTCTCCGCGGAGACCTCCCAGCAGTGGCGGTGTGCATGTGGGCCTTCGGGGTGATCCTCTATCTCACCCTCGTGACCCTGGTGTTCCTTCGCCTGTTGCTGGCGCAGGTCTCGATCGACGACCTCGGTCCTGCCTACTGGATCACCATGGGGGCGGCGGCCATCAGCGCCAACGCCGCAGCCGAGATCCTGGCGCTTCACACTCCGCTCGTCAGCGCCCTGCATGCCTTCATGCTCGGGCTTGCCGTGCTCCTTTGGGCGTTCGCCACCGCTTGGATCCCGTTGCTCACCCTGTTGACCCTTTGGCGATACGGTCTGAGCCGTCGCTTTCGTCGCTACGAGCCCGGCTTGTGGGCGGGGGTCTTCCCCCTGGGCATGTACGCCGTGACCTCGAAGACCTTGGGTCAGTCATCCGGGCTCGGCTTTATGGTCTCAGTGGCAGAAGCCTCGGTGTGGGTGGCTGTGGTTACCTGGTCGGCCGTACTAGCGTTGATGCTCGCCACCGTGGCTGCGGCTCTCAGAGGCAGAAGGAAACGACTCGGGAAACCCGCTATGTCGACAGCGACCGCACCTCACTCGCAATCTGGAAGTCCTCTCTCGCCGCGACGACGTTAGTTCTCAGAGGCGGCCGCCGAGCGGTGAGATCGGCATCCGGGGCGGCGAGGCTGGTCCTGGTCATGCCGCCCGGTAGGCATGGGACACACGCAGTCTCCAGAAGATCCTAACCGTGTCGCGGAAGATTGCGGCAACCGCTCGGATGGAGATCGTGCTGGAGAACCGTTGACCGATCCTGACCGGGGCTTCGACAAAGCGCCGAAAGCCCAGATGCCGTGCTACGACCAGCAACTCGAGATCGAAGGCGTACCCGCGCTCCATCATGTGTGGCAGTACCGAGCTAAGAACTTCGCGGCGTACAAGTTTGATTCCTGCCTGGGTGTCTCTGACGTCCATTCGGAACAAGAGCCGGACCAGCTGCTGGTACCCCCAGGAGTACATCCGCCGTGCAACCGGATATACGACTTGAGACTCTGGGTGGCGCTTGCTGCCAAGGATGATGTCGGGTTCTCGCTCCTGTGCGATGGCCACAAAATCAGCCAGCAGCTCTGGTGGCACGTCGCCATCGCCATCTATGAACCCCAGATAACGCCCCCTGCCTTGCGACAGTCCAGCTCTGAGGGCGAGTCCCTTGCCGCCCTGATGCGGGAGCACGAGGCGGCACACCATGCCTGTCGGCAGGACATCCAAGCTCTCCTCGCTGCCATCGGTGGAGCCGTCTGAAACCGCAACGAGCTCGAAGCTAACGCCAGTACTCCGAAGCGTATCCATGGCACGCATGACGGTGTCGAGGAGTCGGCGCCCCGGGTTGTAGAAGGGCACTACCACCGTCAAGTCGACCTCGGCGACGGCATCGGCCAACTCCGGGATTGAGCCCCGCGTCTTGGTCGGTTCGTTTCGCATCGCGTTTCTCGCCACGTGAGCCTTTCAGAACCTCGTTCGGCCCCTCGAGGAGAGGGTCCCCCAAGAGAATGCAGAGTCTACGACGAGTCGAGAGCTCGCCAGCACAATCTAGTAGTGTCACCGCGATGCTGGAGCCATGCGTGCTGAAACCCTCCCCATCGTAAGCACCCTTTGCAGTGTGGGTAGTTGCCGTCAGGGGACTGCGGTGGTGTTCCAGGGCACCAGCCACCCGTAGTAAGTCAATGTTGCACTGGTAATCATTGTGTCCTTCAGCCTTGCGCCGGCTTCTGCGGGGCCGAGACCATTGACCGGTCTTAATCTGCGGCATCGCCATAATTGAGGAGATCGGGGCCGAGGACTTGTAATTTCTCTTGCGGGTCGGGACCTCGATTCTTCCCAAGGAACTGCCCGGAGGCGCGTCGGTCTAACCGACCCCGAAGCTCTGTGAGGCCCGAGCACTCGGTCCCCCGTTGCGGACGACCGTGGAGCCTGTAAAGACGAGGCTCGTGGAGGTGCCTGCTGAATCGGTCTCGGTCACCGTAGCGGTATAGCTCCCCCGCGACGAATAGACGTGATTCACCACCGACGTCGATGAGTCTGCTGTCTGGCCGTCACCGAAATCCCAGTGGCAAGCAGCGATGGTCCCGTTGGACACGGTGGAGCCCGACGCGTCCAACCTGGTGGGCTGTCCCGCTGGCGCAGGCGTTACCGTCAGTGAAGCAACCGGTGCTTGATCTGGCGTAATCGCCACACCGAATCCTTCTATGCCGATCGGGACAGGCGCGCCGACAGCGAAGGTGGCCGTTGATATCGGGAAGAGCTGCCCGTTGTTCTCGTCGGAGACCCATGCGGTTTTGCCGTCGGGCGTTACGGCCACTCCGAGAGGCTCGGTACCGGATGGGAGCGTAACGGTCCTGGCGACCCTGTTGGTCGCCGTGTCGATGACGCTTACACTTGTTCCCAACAAGTTGGCGATCCAAGCCTGGCCGCCGTCAGGGCTGATCGCTATCTCTTGAGGGACGGAGCCAATAGGGATCACCGGCTCCTCAACGGGTGTGGAGCCGGTGAGGTCTATGGGTACGACATCATCGTCACCCGAGCTGGTCACATACGCAGTGTGACCATTCGGAGTCACCGAAATACCGAAGCAACCACCACCGATGTGTAACGGTGAGCCCACTGCTCCAGAGACGAGGGAGATTGGGTAGACCTGCGGTGAATCGTCCCCGTCTCCGTAGTCGCATACATAGGCATGGGAACCGTCCGGGCTTACAGCTATCCCTTCCAGGTTCGCCGACGCCGAAACATCAAGGGTGCTTGCCACAGTGAGGGTCGAGGCCGTCACAACGCTTATGGTCCCGTCCCCGTTGGCCACGAGAACCTCGGAGCCGTTCGGGGTTACGGCTACGCCCTGGGGCTTGTGCCCTACCGAAATGGTCGAGGTGGTTCCATTGAGGAGATGCACGGCGGTCAGTTGCTGGGGCCCTGGAGGTGGACCGTTGGGGGGATCGGGATATGTGTCATCGGTGTCTGTCACATAGGCCGTCGTGCCATCGGGCGAGATGGCGACGTATTCGGGTTTCGCTCCCACTGAGACGGGCGTTCCCGCGGCCCCGGATGCAAGAGATACCGGGGTCACGGCTCCCCCGGATCGGTCGACTGCCACCACCTCGGCTCGCGAGGGCGGCGGGCTCTGGTAGGTGAAGCGGTCCGCTGCTGTCGTGGCACTGGTTCCCCCGGCGGTGGTGACGGTGACGTCGACCTGGCCCGGCTGATGAGAGGGGGAGCTGACGCTGCACGAGGTGCTCGCACAGCTGAATCCGCTGGCTGGAACCGTTCCGAAATCGACTGCGGTAGCCCCGTTGAGGTTGGTCCCGGTGACGGTCACAGGGGTCCCTCCGGCGGCGGGACCGGAGGTTGGGCTGATCATGGTCACCTGCGGCGGCGGGCTCTGGTAGGTGAAGCGGTCCGCTGCTGTCGTGGCACTGGTTCCCCCGGCGGTGGTGACGGTGACGTCGACCTGGCCCGGCTGATGAGAGGGGGAGCTGACGCTGCACGAGGTGCTCGTACAGCTGAATCCGCTGGCTGGAACCGTTCCGAAATCGACTGCGGTAGCCCCGTTGAGGTTGGTCCCGGTGACGGTCACAGGGGTCCCTCCGGCGGCGGGACCGGAGGTTGGGCTGATCATGGTCACCTGCGGCGGCGGGCTCTGGTAGGTGAAGCGGTCCGCTGCTGTCGTGGCACTGGTTCCCCCGGCGGTGGTGACGGTGACGTCGACCTGGCCCGGCTGATGAGAGGGGGAGCTGACGCTGCACGAGGTGCTCGCACAGCTGAATCCGCTGGCTGGAACCGTTCCGAAATCGACTGCGGTAGCCCCGTTGAGGTTGGTCCCGGTGACGGTCACAGGGGTCCCTCCGGCGGCGGGACCGGAGGTTGGGCTGACGCCACTCACCGTGGGTGGATTGGTCGGTATGCACGCAGCGCAAAGACCACCGAGCAGCGCTAACGCCACCAGCCTGCCCGGACTTCGCAACAGCCCTGTCATCCACCCTCCCGGCGGGGGAACCCTGACCGCGACCGGCCCCCCTCCCGTCCGGCCAGGCTGACCTGCGGCGAGCTCTAGCCACGCCGGTCAGCGTGGCAAGCTCCCACTGAGATCATCGGATCCTCCTGAAGGTACCAAACAAATGCCGGCTGTCGAGTGAGGCCGGGCGTTGTTCATGTTCCTGACCGTCAATGGCTCCGCACCGGGCCCATCCCGCGTCTAAGCCGGGCCCCAACAACCACCCTCGCATGCGGGTCACTCGCCGCTCGGATCAGCCCTTCGTGGCCCGTACAAGCACACCCCGCTTGGTCAGCGACAGTGGCAGTTCGGCCTCCTCGGCTCGCTCCATCGGGACGTAGTTGTGTCGGCAGTACCCGCGGACTTCGTCGCGCGTTTGTAGCGGGAAGAACGTGCGGTCCCATCGCTCCGATTCGACCTGAGCGAACACCGACGCCACGATCTCGACCGCCTCCTCGGCGTCAAACGACGAGGGCGAATACCCCTCCCACATGATCTCCGGATCGTTGTCGCGCGCCCCGGTCGAAGCGTAGTAACAGCCACCAGGACGCAGAACACGGGCGGCTTCGCCGATGGCGAGCAAAGGGTCATCCAGGTGGTACAGGCACCACAAGTGGGTCACCTCCGCAAACACGTCGGGGCGGAACGGAAGCCACCGCATATCGGCGAGCACCACTGGTCGATGCGGGTTCGCCGCAGTCTGCGCCGGCGACGAATCCACCCCGATCCAGGTGACCCCAGGGTCGAGGAGAGACGCGAGCCGGCCTTCCCCACAGCCGACATCGAGGACTGGCCCGCATAGCTCCGGCGCGATCATGTGGTGCACGTCCCGCGGAGACTCCCAGGACTGCCAGCGCCCGGGGTCGGAGTCGTAGTCGGGTGGTACCGCTCTCATCAGGTCAGATTTTCGCGCCCGTCGGAGCAAACCCGTCCCAACGCCGTCGAATACGGTCTTCGCCCACGGTGACCGGACGTCACGATGGAACTGCTGGCTGGCCCACCGATGAGTATCCGGCTCACGCGCCGTCTAACCATTGGTTGGCAGGGCTTCTGCAGTTCGGCAAACCTGGCTGCCACTTTCACGGGATCAACTGTCAGCACAAGGGTAGACGGACGACATCAAGACAGGAGAGTGACATGCCCCGGATCACCCCCAATCTCTGGTTCGACACTGAGAGCAGGGAGGCTGCCGAGTTCTATGTCTCGGTGTTCCCGGACTCGGAGATCAGAAAGGTCTCCTATTACACCGACGCCGGTCCGCGACCGGTCGGCACGGTGCTGACCGTCGAGTTCGTGCTCGATGGCCAGGAGTTCACCGCGATCAACGGTGGCCCACAGTTCAGTTTCGACGAAGCGATCTCGCTGCTGGTGAACTGCGCCAACCAGGAAGAGGTGGACTACTACTGGACCAAGCTTTCCGAGGGCGGTGAGGAGGGCCCGTGTGGATGGCTGAAGGACAGGTACGGGCTGTCCTGGCAGGTCGTCCCTGCCGGATATGCCGAGCTGATGAGCGACCCAGACGAGGGCCGCCGGGAACGAGCCATGCGGGCCGTGTTGGGCATGAAAAAGCTCGACGTAGCAGCGATCTACGCTGCCGCCGACCAGGCGTAGCAGCAACCTTCAAAGCGGTCGGGGAAGGTGGTTGGGCACGAAGCAGGTGCCAGCACGAATGAACAGTGTGCTCTGGGTGAGACACTCAAAGACCTTCGGCTTCCTGTTGGGCGAGATCATGCGTCGAACGACGGACGAACAATCTCGGCTCTATTGCGAGACGAGATCACGGGCCCGCTCGGCGTCAAAGACGAGGTCCACTTCGGAGTACCGCGGCCCCCCAATCGGGGAGAACCTTCCGGCTACCTGACCGCGCTGCACCCGTTAGATCAAACCAGCGGACGACCGAACGGAGTACGCAGATGAGCGAACCAGAGACCGAACTCGACGGACGATTCAGCGACCCGGACGCAGTTGCAACGGGATGGGATGCGGCCCGTCGAACCCTCGAAACGGCTGAGCTGTTCTGGATCTCTACGGTCCGGTCCGACGGTCGACCCCACGTCACTCCGCTCGTTGCCGTGTGGCTCGACGGCGCCATCCACTTCTCGACCGGTGCCACCGAACAGAAGGCCATCAACCTGGCTGCAAACCCTCACGTGATTCTCACAACCGGCTGCAACCATTGGAACCAAGGAGTGGACGTCGTCGTCGAGGGCGATGCCGTCCAGGTCACAGACGATGCGGTGCTCGAACGCCTCGCCGAGGCTTGGGCCACGAAGTGGGACGGGCGATGGCAATTCGGGGCGCGTGGCGGCCGCTTTCACCACGAGAGTGGTGGTGACGCCCTGGTCTTCGGGGTAACGCCCAACAAGATTCTCGCGTTCGGCAAGGGCAACTTCAGCCACACACGTCACCGGTTCTGAATTTGCGGGAGCACGCAGACGTCGTCGGCTCCGTACAGAAGTCGGCTCCGTACAGAAGACAGCACTCAGACTTAGATTTAGGATGATGAAGAGTCGGGAGCTCGTCGAGGGGGGATCATCCATGCGAGTTTGGCGGTGGATCGGTAGGCGGTGGATCGGCGTTGGGTCATTGATGGCGGTCATGTCCCTGGGGGTGGCTGCCCTCCCCGGTTTGGCGTCAGCCGATTCCTTGTCTGCCCTGCGCGACCGTGATGTGCTTGTGCCCGGCGAGGCCGGCACGTTTCCGCCAAGCGCTCACTCGACCGACCAGATCCCGCTCTACAGCGGCCTGACCCCGCTATCGGGAAACGTCACCGCCAACGACGTCAAGCGATATTTCAAGGCAGACCGGTTAGGGTCCACCTCGGGAACTCTCGAAGCTGTCCCCGAATCCGGCTTGAAGATCCTCCGCGACAGCTATGGCGTCCCTCACATCTTCGGGCAAACCCGAGCAGTCGCCGAGTTTGGAGCCGGGTGGGTGTCCGCCGAAGACCGGGGGTTGGTGATGGAGACCATCCGTGGCGCGGGACGAATCGCTGCTCTCGACGTACCGGGCCTCGACGCATTCTCGGTCGCTGGCAACCTCCAGCAGTTCGACCCGACCTCAAGCACCGAAGAGTTCCTGACAGACGAGCTGCAACTGGGCCAGCAGTACGGACCCCAGGGCAAGCAGGTCCTAGCCGACGCCCAGAGCTACGTGACGGGCATCAACGCCTACTACAAGCAGACCCATAACTCCGCCGCGCCGTGGACGGTGAACGACGTCGCGGCCGCTACCGCTCTGATCGGAGCGGTCTTCGGGAGAGGAGGGGGCAACCAGGCCCAAGACTCCGCCATCCTCGCGGATCTGGAGCAGCGCCTCGGCGCGAGCGCGGGATCTCAAGTCTTCACGGACCTGCGCGAGGCACAGGACCCCGAGACACCCACCACCATCCACCAGCACTACACATACGAACCAGTCCCCAACGGCCCGACGCCGGGATCAGCCGTGATAGATGCTGGCTCGTTAGAGTCAGTGTCGCCGCTGACACCGCGCCTTCACATGTCCAACGCGCTGCTACTCGGACCAAACCGTACCTCGAGAGGCACAAGTGTGGCAGTTATGGGCCCTCAGGTCGGCTACTACTACCCCGAGATCCTCCTGGAGATGGACATCCACGGAGGCGGCCTCGACGCACGGGGAGCGGCGTTCCCAGGAACCTCGCTGTACGTCGAGTTGGGTCGGGGGCCGAACTTTGCCTGGAGCGCTACCTCCTCGGGATCGGAGAACGTCGACCAGTTCGTGGAACAGCTGTGCAACCCTGATGGCAGCCCTCCCACCCGCCAGAGCACGCACTACCTGTTTCGCGGAAAGTGCAGGCCCATGAGCACCGTCGACGCCGGCTACCTCCACCCGGGCGGCGGCGCTCCCGGAGGAGAGGTCGTCTTCCACCGGACGATTCATGGCCCGGTAAGCGGGACCTGCACCATCAAGGGGGTGCCCTATGCGATCAGCACACAACGTTCGACCTACGGGCGCGATGTGGTCAGCGTGCTCGGGTTCGAGCAACTCAACGACGGCAGCGTTCACAACCCTCAAAGCTTCCTGCGTGCCGCCAGCGACATCGAATTCACCTTCAACTGGTTCTACGCCGACGCGAACCATGTCGCTTACTTCTCCTCGGGACGTCTGCCGATCCGTGCTCCCCAAACCAACCCCACGCTTCCCACGATCGGCACGGGCCACTACGACTGGCGAGGCTTCCTCCCAGCTGACGCCCACCCCCAGGCCGTCAACCCCCCGGGCGAGGAGCTGATCAACTGGAACAACCAGCCTGCGCCGGGATGGGGGGCCGCCTCTGACAATTGGGGCGAGGGCCCCATCGATCACGTCCTCTTGCTCAGCAACCCGCTGACCGGCGACAAGAACCACGCATGGAACCTGGTGGGAGCCATGAACCAGGCAGCTACTCAAGACCCACGCGCGGTACTCGTGTGGCCAGTCATAGAGCAGGTACTCGCAAGCGGCCCGGCGCCGAACCCCGCAGCAAAGCAGGCGGCCGACCTGGTGACCCAGTGGGTACAAGCCGGTGGCCATCTGCTCGACACGACTGGAGACGGCAAGGTCGACTTGCCGGGAGCCGCCATCCTCGACCAGGCGTGGGCGAAGATCGTCAACGCCGTGCTGAGCCCGGTGCTCGGCAACCTGGTGAGCGAAATCCCCACCGACGGGATGTCCGCAGTGGACAAGGACCTTCGTACCATTCTGGGACAGCCGGTCCGGGGCCGCTACAGCCGGGTCTATTGCGGAAACGGCAGCCTGGAGACATGCCGTGCGTCGCTTTGGACGGCCATTGAGCAGACGGTGCAAGCGCTTACCGCCGCTCAAGGCACGAACGAGGACGCCTGGAGGTTGGCCGATCAGCGTATCGTCTTCCAGCCTGGCTTGTTGCCCGAGACGATGCCATACACCAACCGGCCGACCTTTCAACAGGTCGTCAGCTTCCGTCGCTGAGAATCGACGGTCATGGCCTTCGGGGCTCTCGCGATGACCGACCTCGAGCATTGGCCCCCTAAGAAGGGGGCTGGGCCAACCTGGCACGGCTACGAACCGGGGGCTTGACACCCCTGAGGCTAACGAGGCCGGTAATCTCCGGGCATCGTGAAGGTTGCGCCATCGCCTGTTCGCGCCCCCGGCCCCGCGCACCGTCGGTCGAGAGATCGCCACTGGCCCAAGCGGGTCACGCTTGGATCGATCGTGCTTGTAACCCTGCTCCTGTTGTTGGTGTTGGGCGGCTACCTCTATGCCCGCTACCGCTACAACCAGGTTCACAAGTTCAACGTTGGTGGACTGGCCGGCGAGGTGGACAATCACCCCACCAACATCCTGATGGTGGGCGACAATTGTCGCAGCTGTCTCAACGGCAAGCAGTCCAACGCCTTTGGCACCGGCTCGCAGGTCGCTGGTGGCCGTAGCGACGTCTTGATGGTCTTGCACTTGAATCCCCAGAACAAGTCCGCGTCGCTACTGTCCATCCCACGAGACACCTGGCTCCCAATACCGGGAACATCCAAGGAGACCCGAGTCGACGACGCGCTCAACCAAGGACCTACGGCCCTGGTCCAGACCGTGCAGCAGGATCTCGGGATCCCTATCAACCACTACGTCGAGTTGAACTTCGATTCGTTCCAGAGCGTCGTGTTGGCCCTGGGAGGTGTCGACATGTACTTTCCAGTTGCGGTCTACGACTCCTATTCAGCTCTCAACGTCCCGGCCGCCGGCTGCTATGCCCTCAATGGTTTCCAGGCCTTGGCGGTGGTGAGAGCTCGCCACATGTACTACCTGCAAGGCGGCCGGTGGCGTTACGACGGTAACGGTGACTTGAGTCGTATCGCGCGTGATCACGAGTTCCTGAGAGTCTTGGCCTCGTCGGTTGTCGCTCGGGGCCTCGGCAATCCTTTGACCGACAACTCCCTTATCGGCTCGGTTGCCCCCCAACTGGCTGTCGACTCCCAGCTCTCCTTGTCCAACATGGTCGGCCTTGTGCTCAACTTCCATTCGGTGAATCCGAACAACATCCCCCAGTTCACGCTCCCGATCCAGGCAGACCCCAACAGCTACGTCTACGAGGGGAGCAGTTACGGATCGGTCGTGTTCCCGGTTTGGCCCCAAGACCAGCAGGTCATCGACCAGTTCCTCGGTGTTCCCGCCTCGAACATTCCCGCTCCGTCAGGGGTGACCGTTCAGGTCCTCAACGGTTCGGGCGGCGCCAACCAAGCTTCCCGTACGGCCAAAGGGCTCGAGTCCTACGGCTACCAGATCACCAACATCGGGGACACGAGCATCGTGGCCCAGCCAGACGAGACGCTCGTCCGCTACTCGCCCAGACAGCTTGGCGCAGCACAGGCACTCGCCCGGAAGCTCTCCGGCAATGTCGCTCTGGCTCAGGCCAATCTCCCCACTGGCACCGCCCTGCAGGTGGTCACCGGTAGTTATCTCGCCGTCACTCCCCCTCCCACAGCGTCCTCGAGCAGCTCCACGACATCGACCGGTTCGACCTCCTCCACAGCGCTGACCCCGGCGAGTGAACCGCAATCGTCCCTACCGGGCTACGACCCCACAGCCTGCCCGGCGGGGTCCAAGGCCATCGCCTTGTCGACGTCTGTTCCCACTCCTAAAGGCCTTCCGTCCGGGTAAGCCGACGCAAATCCCCTACGGACCCCTAGACCTCGTCTGGGCACCTAGAGATGGCATCGCCCAGTCGCTTCACCGTGGATCTGTTCGATCGATGTTCCAGTGGCGGACGACCGAGCACAGCCATACCGCTTGTTCATCTCCTCTCGGAGTAGCGGTGAAACGGCTGATCGTTCGCTGACCACCTTCGTGGTCGGTATACAACAGATCGACGAGAATCAGGCTGCGTGAACGGATGGCACCGCGGAGCGCCGACTGGCTGGGGTCTTGCAGGTCCCGGATGGCACCCTGCCAGAAGCTCATCTCCCCCGGAGGCACATAGAGATCCCGGGTCTGGGGGCGAAACTCTTCGAGGGACGGTCGCTCTTGTGGAGCAGGGGGCCGATCGACCAGGCGCTCTGCACGCCAGGAATGCAGCACTGCGATGCCCGAACCGACGTTTCGCAAGGACATCGCCATGTAGATGTTGTCGTCGACCTCTTCCATCGTGGCCAACCCTCCCGGAAGGTTTGCCCAGTGGTCGTCTCCCTATCGGATCTTTTGGGAGGCGTCCTCGAGGTGTGACGGAAACAGCAGCGGGCGCAACCCAACTTCGAATGCCCGTTCAGCAGTGCGCGCGGCATGGTTCGCCGAACGCACCGAGACAAAGGTGGCCGCCGCCAATACCAGAGTCCCACCCGCCGTAGCAAGTGAGGAGATTGTTGTCCAGTTCGCCGCGATCACAGCCTCGAGGCTAGAGGCACTCGTCTCTACCCGCCTCTACTCCCGAGCACCGAGTCTGCGATTCCCATTCTGCAGCCGGGGGAACCTGGTTATAGTCGGGAGCGGCGCGATGAAGCCCGCTCCTTGAACCGCCGAACGTCGCTCGGCTGATGGCTTCTACCAGCTCGAAAAGCGCTGGTAGGGGCAAGCGACCGTACCCCTGCCAAGCAGGAGGTACGGATGAACATCTACTACGTCGCTGCGATCTGGCTGGGCATGGCGGTCCTCGCCTCGTTCATCAGTATTCGTCTGGGCGTCTCTGTCGCTCTTGTTGAAATCCTGGTCGGAGCCGTTATCGGCAACATCCCCGGCATCAAGGAACACATCGAACAAACGGCGTTCACGACGTTTCTCGCAAGTATCGGTTCTCTTCTGCTCACCTTCCTTGCAGGTGCGGAGATTGATCCCGTCTCGTTGAAAAGGCACTGGAAGGCGAGTCTCTCAATCGGCCTGATCTCGTTCCTGTTGCCATTCTTGGGCGCTTTCGGCTTGTGCAAGCTCGTGCTCGGCTGGCACTTGCACGCTGCCGAGATCGGCGGTATCGCCCTCAGCACGACCTCGGTCGCCGTGGTCTACGCAGTGATGGTCGAAACGGGCTTGAATCGCAACGATATAGGCAAACTGATCCTGGCGGCAGGTTCGTTACCGACCTCGGGACGGTAATGGCTTTAGGTGGTCTGTTTGCGAACCTTCGGTGGCTCCTCTTGGTGTTCGTCATCCTCACTGCTGTCTCCATGTTCGTCTTGCCAAAAGGCATGCGGTTCGTCATCGCACGGTTCGGACACCGAGTAAGTGAGCCTGAGGTGAAGTTCCTCTTCGTCATTCTGTTCGCCCTCGGTGGACTGGCGACCGCCGCTGGCAGCGAGGCAGTCCTTCCCGCCTACATTGCCGGACTTGTCGTGGCGGGAGTCTTCATGCAGGATCGGATCATCCTCGACAGGATTCGAGCCATCTCCTTCGCTCTGCTCACCCCGTTCTTCTTTCTACGAGCCGGACTGTTGATTTCGGCACCGGCCCTGGTCTCAGGCGCCGGGATCATTGGAGCGCTCTTTATCGTCAAGATGGTGACCAAGCTCATCGGCGTGTGGCCGACGTCAGCGGCATTCCGCATTCCGGTGAAGGAACGCACCTATACAACCCTCCTGATGGCGACCGGACTCACTTTCGGGTCCATTTCGGCTCTGTTCGGACTGAATCATCACCTCATCGACAAGACCCAGTACACGGAGCTTGTGACGGTTGTGATCCTTTCTGCCTTCATTCCGACGCTCATTGCGCAGCAGCTCTTCCAACCGACGGTTGTCGTATCGGTCGAAGAAGAAGAGGCGCTCGGAGAGGAGGACCTTTCCATCGTGCACCGTGGAACGAAGAACCCAGTCCCAGGCCATTCCTCGAACGAAACGGGAAGCCCGGTTAGCGACGACTAAGCGCACAGCATCACTGCTCTATGAGAAGGTCTGTACCCTGTACTGGGAGATGGGTCCGTCGCCGGTGCGTGGCACACATCCCAATCGCGGGCCGTAGAGTGTGCGCCGTAGGCCGTAGAGTGCGCCCCGGCAGTGCGCCCCCGGCAGAGTGGGCCGTAGAGGACTCGAACCTCTGACCCCTTGCGCGTCATGCAAGTGCGCTACCAACTGCGCCAACGGCCCACAGGACCAAAATCCTACCATCCCGCGCCCAGGGTGGAGCTGGCAGAGTCGTCCGAGCGGTGTACCTTCGCGTCGTCACTAAAATCGTTTGAACGGGGATCCGATCGATGGAGCCAGCCGAAGTCGCATCTCACCTCCGCCGGATCAATCAGGAGGGCTACACGATCGTCGAGGGCGCTATCGAACCCGACTTGATCGCTGCACTCAAGGAAGATCTCGCCCGCCTCGAGAGAGCACTGGATGTCAACCCGGCCGGGAACGAGTTCGAAGGTACCAAGACCCTCCGGGTATACAACCTCCTCGCCCATGGACCCTTGTACGAAAAGATCCCCGTCCATCCCAACGTCTTGCCGATCGTCGAGCGGGTGCTCGATCCGGAGTGCCTGGTTTCGTCCCTGTCTTCGATAGACATCGGTCCCGATGAGACCGCTCAACCGATACATGCCGACGATCAGGTAATTCCGATACCAAAGCCCCACCCGCCGACTGTGTGCAACACAATGTGGGCGCTCACCGACTTCACCGAGGAGAACGGTGCCACCCGGGTCATCCCGGGCAGTCATCTCGCGGACAGGTCACCGGACTACGGAGCTCCATATGACAGTGTTCCTGCTGAGATGCCCAAGGGCAGCGTGCTGGTGTGGCACGGGAGCCTCTGGCACGGGGGCGGCAGTAACCACACCGATAAGAGGCGCATCGGTGTCGCCATGAACTACTGCGCTGGGTACATCAGGCAGCAGGAGAATCAACAGCTGGGCCTCCCCATCGAGACGGTGAAGCACTTCTCCTCGCGCCTGCAGCAGCTGGTCGGCTATGGCGTTTACATGGGGTTGATCGGCCACATAGACAAGAGGAACCCGGCCCAGATTTTGGGAAGCGACGCAGCTTCTCGCATGATCTGGGAGCTCGCCGAGGGTTGACGAAGCGGTTACATCGTCTCGTCCAAGCTCACCTCGCCCTCGCCTCGCAGCACGTTCTTGAGCAGCTTCCCTGAGGCGTTTCTTGGCAGGAGGTCGCGGGTCAATTCGACGTGGGCCGGCACCTTGAAGTCGGCGAGCGAACAGGCAACCCACTCGCGAACCTCTGCCTTCGTGAGGGTCGCCCCATCCTCCACCCTTACTACGGCCTTCACCTCCTCGCCCAGGGTCTTATGAGGCACACCGACCACCGCCGCCTCAGCGATGCCGGGATGCTCCACAAGACGATTCTCTATCTCGACGCAGTAGACGTTTTCTCCTCCGCGGATGATCATGTCCTTCGCCCTGTCGGTTATGTAGAGGAAACCGTCCCGGTCCGTGCATCCGACGTCACCAGTGTGCAGCCACCCGTCCTTCAGCACCTCGTCCGTCCCCCGGGGATCGTTCCAATAACCGGGCATGATGATGGGGCCCTTGACCCAGACTTCGCCGGACTGACCTGTTGCCACGTCCTTGCCGTCCTCGGAGACGATGCGAACCTCGACAACCGGCATCACTCTTCCCACGGAGTCTGGCCTCTCAACCAGGTCAGGACCGCTGTTGACCGTGACCACCGAGCTGGACTCTGTCAGACCGTAGGCGTTGGCCATGCTCTTGACGTTGGGAAAGGTCTCACGGACCCGCCTCTGTAGCTCCGCCGCCGACGGCGACCCTCCATAGCTAACGGTTGTGACTGAGGACAAGTCGTAGTTGTGACGTTGGGGGTGCTCCACGACTCGCCACACCATCGTGGGAACGGTTGCCCAGGTGGTCACCCGCTCTTCGTCCATGAGGCGCATCACCTCCTGTGGTTCAAACCTCCCGTCCGGTATCACCAGCGTCATACCAGCCGCGAGACCGACGACGAGTCCCGAGTGGCACCCGGAGACGTGAAAGAGCGGAGACGTGAGAAGCGCGACCATAGAGCTCGGAACGACAGTGGGCTCATCGGAGCCGACCGTCAGTGCGGTGACCGTAACGGCATAGAAGGTGTTCTGGAGATTGGCGATCATGGACCTATGAGTCGACACCGCACCTTTCGGTCGCCCCGTCGTACCGCTCGTGTAGAAGATCACGGCCGGATCGTCCTCAGCGATCGTCGCCGCGGGCAGGCCGACGGAGTCCGATCCTCTGACGTCGAGCAGCTCCTCAAAATGATGGAGACTGGCCGTCGTGTCCGGCCAGTCCTTGGCGTCGGCATCGATGAGGAAGACCGCTTCGAGCTCCGGGCACTCTGCGACCCTGTTGGCGATTCGTGCGAATCTGTTGCGGTCGGCGACAAGCACTCTCGCCCCGGAGTCTCTGAGACCGAATGTGATCTCGTCGTTCTTCCACCAGCCGTTCAGCCCCACGAGTATCAAGCCGGCGTCGACGGCCCCCCAGAAGCTCAGGCACCACTCGAGGTTGTTGGGCGAAAGAACCGCTACACGGTCACCTCTCTGGAGTCCAAAAGAGCCGGCAAGGGTGGCGGAGACTACGTTTGCGTAGCCGACAAAACTGGCGAAGCCCACCCGCCGGCCCCGGTGAACGATTAAAGGCTCCTCGTCGCCCTTTAGAGCTGCCAGCGCGGCGATGTCGCGAAGCGAGCGCATACGCTGCTTGAAAACCTTCGTAGGCACGCCGTTGACCTGCTCGGTCACGACTTCGAAGGGCGCCCCCGGGCCGGTAAGCTGCCCCTCTACTTCTGCGCTTGTAGGCACATTCCCCCCTTTTGATCACGAAAGCCCTGGAAAGAGCCATTGTGCCAAAGGGCGCGGGCGTGGAAACCTGGGGCCCTGGCCCGCCCGCTGGGGGGGTGCGGGCGGGCCAGGATCCGCCAATACCGGCTGGGGGGGATGCCGGCAGGGGCGGTGCAGGTGCCGACCGCAGTCGACTACTCATTGTGTCGGCAGTGCCCTCAATCTCCTTTAGAGCTTTTTGGAGAAAACCGCCAAAGGGCCAAAACACCTGCTGAGGCACTCGCCCTCCATCTGGCATCCGGATGGGAGGGCGTCGCCATGCACGTCGGCGCTTACTGCGGGGTCTGACGGATGGCCAATGACGACGGATGGCCATGGCCTCAGCCGGTTGGACGATCTGGGGCATCGTCACCGTCCTGTGCGGCGCCGTCCACCTAACAACGGTCGTCAGCGCCCTCTGGCCTCCCTCGGAGCTTGCTGCTGGCGCCTCGACCTCCGGGTAGGTACCCAGGACTACCGGTCACTTCGGGACGACCGAAAAATAACCAGGTACCAGAGCTAGTCAGCGGAGGGAGGCGGCGGGCGGAATCGAACCGCCGTACGGGGCTTTGCAGGCCCCTGCCTAAACCACTCGGCCACGCCGCCGGGGAACAATCAGGATAGCCCTCAGCAGGTCTGACCCTTGGAGATCTGGCGCGAGAAGTCGCGGTAGCGCCTTGCCCTGGTCTCGAGCGCGCCGAGCATCTCCTCGAGCTTGTCAAGCTTCTGGCGGACCTGCGATCGGAGCCGGCTGTTGATCTCCACCGCCTCGGCGAGGATCGCTTCCTGGCGTTCCGGGTGCGCCCCGGCCTGCCACTCCCCGCGCAACTGGGCGAGGCGGTCCTCGGCGCCGAGGATCGAGCCGATCTCGTCGAGATCGAAGCCCATCAGCTCCTGAAGCTCCTTGATTCGAAGCAGCCGGCCCAGGTCCTGCTCGCTGTAGCGGCGGGTCCCGCCTTCGCCGCGCTCGAACGAGGGGACCAGCAGGCCTAGCTCCTCGTAGTAGCGCAGCGTCCGGCACGAGACCCCCGCACGAGCCGCCAGGTCCCCAATGCGGATGGTGGCCTCATTCGTGCGCCTCATGTTTCGTCCTCGCCGTAGACATAGCGTCCCCCGGCCCGCCACGATTCCACCGCCGCTACCGCGCACATGAAGACGGACACGGAGAAGGCGATGACCAGTCCTCGCCGGAACGGGCCGGCGATAAGGGACGGGAAGAAGCTGTTGCCGGTCAGATACGCAGCCTTGGCCGGCGGAAGGGAATGCAGCACCCCAGGACCCAGGAGAGTGTGTACCGGGTTGTAGCCGAGAAAGGCCGCGAACAGGCTACCGACCGGCGGGAGGCCGGCGACACGCGCCGCAGCAGCTGGATGCACCCCCTGGGAGACCAGCCCCTGGTAGAGGGTATGAGGGAGGCTTGCCGCCAATCCCGCGATCATCAAGGAGAAGAAGATCCCGATCGAGAGCACGAAGCCGGTGTTCTGGAAGGTGGCACGCATACCCGACGCGGCGCCCCGTTGGTGGGGCGGGACGGCGTTCATGATCGTGGTGGTGTTAGGTGCTGCAAACAAGCCGAGCCCGACGCCGAAGGCCAGCAGCAAGACCGCGAAGGCGGGGAAGGAGAAGTTCGCCGGCAGGGTCAAAAGCAGGCCGAAGGAGAGAGCGGCAAGAGCCATCCCTCCCGTTGCGAATGGTCGGGGGCCGTAGCGGTCCGAGAGCCAGCCTGACACTGGTCCTGCGGCCAAGAAGCCCACGCTCATCGGAATCATGTAGATGCCCGACCAGAACGGAGTGCTTACGAAGCTGTAGCCGTGCAGGGGCAGCCAGATTCCTTGCAGCCAGATGATGAGCATGAACTGCAGGCCGCCGCGTCCCATCGACGAGAGCAGATTGGCCACCGAGGCCGCGGTAAACGCGCGGATACGAAACAGCTCGATGTGGAACAACGGGTCCGCCGCCCTAGACTCGACCCACGTGAACACCACGAGCAGGACCAGCCCCCCGAGCAGCTCGGCGATCACGGATGGGCTGGTCCAGCCCATGGAGTGGTGCCCGTAGGGTTGGATGCCGTATGTGATCCCCACGAGGATCGAAACCAGCCCAGCGGCGAGGGTGACGTTTCCCAACCAGTCGATGGAGGCTTTGGCTCGCTCGCCGACATCCCTCAGTTTCATGTAGGCCCAGACCGTCCCGAACAGACCGAACGGCACGCTCACGAGGAAGACCAGCCGCCACTGCAGGTCAGCCAGCAGTCCCCCAACGAGGAATCCCAGAAACGACCCGGTGATGCCGGCAACCATGTTGAATCCAAGAGCCATGCCTCGCTCTTCGGGTGGGAACGCGTCGGTGAGGATCGCCGTGGAGTTGGCCATTAGGAGGGCGCCGCCCACCCCTTGCACGATTCGCCCCGCGATCAGCTCCATGGCCCCAACAGGTCCATGACCCGGCACCGCTGCAAGGGCGATAGAAGCCGCCGTGAAGATCACAAAGCCGAGGTTGTACATCCGCACCCGTCCGTACATGTCGCCTATTCGCCCGAAGGTGACGACCAGGACGGCGGTCACGATGAGGAATCCCTGGAGAAGCCACAGCAGGTAGCCGATGTTGCTGGCCCGCAAGGGGTCGAGGTGGATTCCGCGGAAGATCGCCGGCATCGAGATGATGACTATCGAGGTGTTGAGCAGCGTGATGAACACGCCGAGCGTCGTGTTGGAAAGGGCCGTCCACTTGTAGCGGTCTGGCGCCTGCGCGGGGACGACCGGTACCCCCCGGCGGTCGGATTCGATCCTCGTGGCCCGATCCCCCAATACAGCCATCGCGCGCATATCTTACGTGAACGTAAGAACCTCCCGCCGGCCGTGGCAGGAGTCACGGAGGGGCCGGCCCCCGGCTGGGAAGCCCGCCGGCAAGCTTCACTTAGGATGGCCCGAGGGACATGTCAGAAGAGCAGAGGGCGAAGGCGCTGGCCGCTCATCGCAGGGGCGAGTCGTCGGTGGCCGGAAAGGAAGTGTCGTCGGCCGTAGGCGGTCCCCCATCGACGCAAAAGGCTCGCGGTTCGAGCTCAACAGCCCCCCCGTCGTCACCGACTCCCCGGCAGGAATCCGGCTCGCGCCGGAACGCCTTGGTGTTGCTACTAGTCGTGGGAACGGCGGCGGTCGGCTTCGGTTTCATGATCGCCTCCGCCCTCCAGCGCCAGCCCACGCCGGCACCTGCCCCGCGCCCTGCAGCGTCCTCGAGCGAGAGCGGTTTGACCGCGAGAGCGGCCACATCCGACTTCCGGCCCCGGGGCGGCGAGCCTCCAAGCGACGTCCTCGCCGCCCTTCCCGTGCCGGAGGGCTCCGTCGCCGCGCCTCTGGTCGACAAGGATGCCGGAGGGTCCACCTACGACCGGAGCGTCAGCTACCGGACCACGGCTACCTACCAGCAGGTGGTCGCCTTCTACCTATACTCACTTGCCGCCCGCAAATGGACGGTCCAAGGAGACGTTCAGGCGACCGGGATATCGGGCGAGCAGATCATCTCCCGGCACTCGGGCAGCGACGGCTTCTACTGGGAGGCGGGCATAACGGTCTATCGACCTCGAGCCGCCGCTTCCTCTCCCACGCGGTTCGCAATTCGCCTCTACCAGGTGGATGACCAGTGACACACGAGGTCGCCGACGAGTGACGGCTTCCGAAGCGAAGGCTACCCGGCTCGACGCCGGCCTCACGGTATGGCTGACAGGTCTTCCCTCTTCGGGGAAGACCACGCTGGCGAGGGCGTTGCGAGAGCGCTTGGCGATGGCGGGCCACAAGGTAGAGCTCCTCGACGGTGACGTCGCGCGGGCTCATCTCACGCGAGGCTTGGGGTTCTCCCGGGAGGACAGGGACGAGAACGTGCGACGGATCGGCTTTGTCGCCCACCTCCTGTCACGAAATGGTGTCGTCGTGCTGTGCTCGGTCATCTCTCCCTTCCGGTCTGTGCGCGACGAGCTGAGGCGGCTGCACGACGGGCGCTTCTTCGAGGTACATGTGTCTGCACCTTTGGAGGTGTGCGCCCGGCGGGACGTCAAGGGCCTGTATGCCAGAGCCCGAAGGGGTGAGATCGACTCGATGACCGGGGTCGACGACCCGTACGAAGCCCCTCTGTCACCGGAGCTGGTCGTCCCGACGCACGACCGAAGCGTCGAGCAGTCGGTCCAGGTGGTCTGGGACGCCCTTCACCGCTGAGGCCGGCAACCCTTCGAGCGGTCTAAGCAGATCGGGCGCCCTCAGGCGGTGGGAACGACCTGGAAGGCCTCGGCGAGCCGCTCTTCGGCAAGGCCACCATCCTTTGCCGTCACCGCCGTCCACGTGCGGACCCGTTCGTCGATCGCTTCCGGGTCGGTCATCTGGCTCACGTGGCAGCGGAGGGCCGCCAGCTTCCGGTCGATGTTGTCTGTGATGTCGACGAAGCGGTCCGACCGCGGGCTCGCCATCAGCCACACCTCACCGACAGAGTGCGGCTCGAGGCCTTCTCCGAGGAGCTCGGGAAAGGCGAACGGGTTGCGGGCGTCGGGGTAAACCGCACAAAGGGTCGCCTCCCCGGCGGCGAGGTGATCGGGATGGCTGGCCTGGATCCTCTGCCAATGGCGTTCGGGGCTGTGGGACAGGACGCGGTCGGGACGAATCCGCCGGATGACCCGTGCAAGGTCACGTCGGAGATCCATGCTCACCCGCAGCCTGCCGTCGGGGTAGGCGAGGAATTCGACGTCGCTCACTCCGACGGTCTTGGCAGCGGCCCGCTGCTCGCCTCGACGGATGCCGACGATCT
The DNA here is from genome assembly GCA_963736925.1 of uncultured Actinomycetes bacterium. Classification (GTDB taxonomy): domain Bacteria; phylum Actinomycetota; class Acidimicrobiia; order Acidimicrobiales; family CAVTQP01; genus CAVTQP01. Next base: position 984,491 of record CAVTQP010000003.1, on the reverse strand, counting down.
CAGACCGCGGAACCGAGGGGTCGAACCCTCCGGCATCCCCGTCGGTGACGATGCAGTAGGTGACGTCGCAGCCCGCGTCGGTCCAGTTGGCCACCGTCCCGGAAGCGCCGAAGTCGACGTCGTCCGGATGGGCGGAGACGACAACAGCCCGCTCGGGCACCCCCTCGGTCACGAGTCGAGGGTAGCAACCCGCCGGGACGAGTCCCCTCGTGCTAGCCGGCCAAACGGTACAGAGCCAGACCGACGGCCAGTGCCACCGTCGACCAGGAAAGGGACTTGAGCGCCCGCTCGAGGGGGGCGAGCAGGATCTGCCGGTCCAGCGCGAACGAAGTGCCGTCGGCGAGGGTCACCGTTCCCCCCGCGTCGACCGCCCTCCGTCGCAACGTCCGCGCCGGGGTGCTCAACACTCGCTGTGCCCAGGAGAGCCCGAGCGCTCCGACCGCCATCGCGCCGGCCGGCAGAGCCAGGTCGCCCGCCTGGGCGAAGTACGACGTCAACACCGGGAAGGCTCCCCATGCGGCCGCAAAACCGACATCGGTGTGGAACCGGCCCCCCATCAACTCGAGGTCGTACGCCAGGACGAGAAAGGTCCCCACCGCGATGAATGGGACCAGCCACGGACCGACCCTCGAGACGCCTGCGATCCCGAACCCGACGGCCCCGGCGAGGCCTGCCAGCCCGACCATGACCAGGACGCCTGCCGGTATCCCGGTACCGAGCGGACGCCCGTTTAGCTCGTCGAAGGTGTGTGCCGCCACCCCGACCGCCAGGAAGAAGGCCAGCAGGGTCGCGAGCAGGGTGGTGAGCCTGACGTTGGGGGCGACGCAGGCTCCGATGACCACATAGGAGAGGTGCCACGCCGTGTACGGGGGGTGAAGGACGACCCACCAGTCGCGCCATCCTCCCCCGGACGTCGCGTAGAAGGCGGGTCCTTTCACAGGTTCAGCCAACTGCTCACCCCCGGATGCCGGCTTCTGACCCGGACAGAGTCCATGCCCGGCGGGTGTTGTCGACGCCGACGTCCTGGCGACCGGGAGGCGCTCCCCTGCGCCCCCAGGTGACCACGCCGCCTCCCAGGCTCATGACCCGAGATTCCAGCTGGGTCAGGCCCGCCTCTCGCCAGGCGTCCAGCGTCCACGCGTCGCCGTAACGGCGGTAGTGCTCAGAGATGCTCGGGCCCAAGAAGCGGCCTACTCGAAACCATTCGGGGCCACCCAGCAACAGCCCCCCGACGGGCAGCACCATCCTGGTGTAGAGCCACCAGAGCCTGTTACAGACCGCGTTGGTCGGTTCGTGGAACTCCAACGAGGCGACTACGCCGCCGGGCCTGACCACGCGGGCCATCTCGGCAAGGGTTGCAGCCGGGTCTGCCACGTAACGCAACAAGTAGGTGAAAGAGAGAGCGTTAAACGTCGAATCCTGGAACGGGAGCTGCTCTGCCCGCCCCACAAGCAGGTCGATCGGCTCCCGTGCCCCGAAGGCTCCCACCGTTTCCATTTTCTCCTTGCCCCGTCGCAGCATGCCCTCGGTGAGGTCGATGCCCACGACACGGCCAACCCCGCGCTCGGTGAGCGCCAGGGCGACTCCCCCCGTTCCAGTCGCCACGTCCAGAGCCGCAGAGGTGGACTCTCGCCCGTCTAGTCCGTCGGCGACAGCCCGGACCATCGCGGCGCGCCATCGCCTGTTCTGGCCGAAGGAGAGGATCTCGGCGAGGGCGTCGTATCGAGCTGGGAGACCGTTGAAGAGCGAGCGAGCAAATCGGTTGTCGCGGGACTCGTTGAGCATCGCCAACCTCCTGGCCCTGCGGGGAGGGCCTCAGGGCCGAGTCGAGAGGCGTATCACGGCCGCGACGACCACCGACGCTTCCCTTTCTCCCCGGAGACCGGACAGTTACGCTACTCCCGACAGTTGCAGGCTGTTGGCACGGCGCGATCGACAAGGCCCGGCGGACTTACGCAAGCTGCTGGAAGGGGTCGCCTAGCGGGCCCTTTGGGCTCCGCCTCGCATCGTCCGCATGGGTCGGTCTGGGTCCTTTGGCCGTGACCTGGCCATGGTGCTGTTCACCCCTCGTCGTAGACCTGGTCGCTCCGCGCCACGTCCCGGCCCGGATTGGCCTACGGGGCCGTGACCGGCTCCACCTACTCTCTGTTGGCTGTCGGGTTGGTCCTCGTCTACAGGCCAACCGCATCGTCAACTTCGCCTTGGCGGAGATCGCGGTTTTCGGGGCAGTCCCAAGGCCCCAACGCCCAAGGAACGAACTACCGGAACGCCTACACGAGGCACGACTACGGCGGGATCAAGGACGCCCGCGAGGTCTGGTGGGATCCCGACGCCGTCGGTCGGGACAGCCAGCGCGCCCACTACCAGTCGGTGGACAGGGGTACCGGTACCTAGTCGGTCAGTGGCCCGCGACCCCGCCCAAGGTGCTCGACCCGAGCTGCCTGCCCGCCGGCGGCTGCGCCGCGCCCCGTTTCAAGTGGCCCTGTGGGGAGAATGGCGCGTCAGGCCTCCAGCATTAAGGTGACCGGCCCGTCGTTCACCAGCTCCACCTCCATGTGGGCCCCGAAGCGACCCGACTCGACGACGGCCCCGAGATCTCGCAAGTCGCTACAGAAGGCCTCGACCAGGGGCTCGGCAGCCGAGGGCGAGGCCGCCTCGACCCACGACGGGCGCCTCCCCCGGCTGGTGTCCCCGTAGAGGGTGAACTGACTGACCACCACGACGGCACCACCGGCCTCCGCCACAGACCGCTCCATGGGCCGGGCGTCACCCTCGAGCACGCGCAGGTTCCACACCTTCGAGGCCAGCTTCGCCGCGGACGCCTCGGTGTCACCATGGGCAACGCCGATAAAGACGCAAAGGCCCGCGCCGATCTCGCCCACGCTCTCGCCTTCCACTCTCACCGTCGCCCGCGTCACCTTCTGCACTAGCGCTCTCATTGCCTCTCCTCGAGGTCGTGTTCGGGCTGCTGCTCGAGCTTTCCGAGCTCGCGGGCGAAATTGACCGCGTACACGGCTGAACCGCTTACGCGGACACACTATGGACTACCGGACCGTGACGCTCGAGGTCGAGTCAACGTAGCCAGGTGGACTACGCGCGGCGGCAGAGACGGAGTGCTCTGGAACGTTAGGTGCGCACCGTTGATTGCCTCATAGACAAGTTCGGTGTCGGGTTGCACCCCCGCGCCGTAAGCAATGTCATCGTTCGACACGGTGACGTTTCCGCCGCTGTCTCTGATGCAAGCTCCTGGCGCGTGAGGCGCGCAATGGAGTGAGCTATGGTCGAAGGTGATGGGATAGCCGCTGGCTCCAACCCACCAGCGGTCCTCACGGGCCCAGTTCTGGTGGAGGTAGTAGAACGGTCCGATGAGTCGCTGGACCACGTCCACCCGGCTGTCGTAGTAGACGTTTTCGAGCGTCACATTCCCAGTTCCCACCGAGGTGTCTGACTCGGAGTCGATGCTCGCGGTAGCCGAGTTGCTCAGGCTGATGTTCTCGAAGAGTCCACACTGGACGCCGGCAGGTGTGATGCCCACACGGCCGGCGTTGTCCGCCGTGAACCCGTTGACCTACAGGTTGGTGTCGTGCGGGTAGGTCATGGGGCCACCGGGCAGGTCCACCGCCTCGAGGCCGTCCCCGTAGGTGTTCCTAGCTATGACCTTTTCGATGTTCACACGGTCAGATGAAACCACCTTGAGTGGCTGCGCCGGGCCATTGCCGAGTGCTCCAATGCTCAGCCTTCGAGGTAGCGACGTACAACTGGTACTTCACATACCTGGACGCCCACTATGCCACGGAGCATGTTCTATTGACTACTGTACGTGCTAGTCCTGGCCGAGGCGCAGCCAACGACTGATGCCAGTGCAGTCGAGATTTGCGATGAGCACGGCGATGACGTGTCGGGGGCGGTAGGCGGATGCGGCAGAGGGCAGGTAGGTGGGGGTGCCTATCGTCCGCCGCGGTGCAAGGCATAGCCGAGCGCGGAGATTGCCGGTATCAACGAGGCGGGGACGAGGTTGAGTGGGAGGCCCGCGACGCGTGGAAGGTGGCCCGGCTCGTCTTCAACCGCGGTACCGGGGACCGCGAGAGCGAAGAAGAAGGGTGACCACGCGATCGTGGGAAGGAGCGCGGCCGTCTTCACGGCCAGGTCACCTTCTGCCTGCTGCTGGCCAGGTCGCCAGAGCAGCCACAGTGCGAGTAGCTGCGAGCCGACAACGGTTCCCCACCCGGCCGCGCTGTGAAACCGTGCGTGTGGCGGCCATTTGGGGTTGACCACGTGCGTGTTGTTCAGGTCGGCGCGCCCTGTGCCGAGGATCGTGCCGATGGCTGCCCCGCTAAGGACCACACGACTGATTCTCACTTCGGTACCTCGTTTCCTCACGTACAATGTCTACCGAGGGTCTATGGAGGGTGCACCAGGGGTCTACTGAGAGTGCCCCGGGGCTTCGCCCGTTGACACGTTACGAAAGCCTGGAGCCGACAGCACAACGCCCGGCTCGCCCCAGCTGCTCCGCCCTGACGGTCCGCCCTGTGGATCGGGCGATGACGGCACCCACCTCACCGCCGTGGATAGCCTGGCCCAGAATCCAGGGAACCGGGAGGTTGCAAGTGCGAGGGCAACGGGGCAGATCCCGAGTTCCAGGGCGCCGAGCCGCTAACCACTCTCTGGCGCTTCCCGCCGGTTCGTTCCCGATGGCGGCTCGAAGGATCCTGGGCGGGGTAGCCCTCGCCGTGCTCCTGGCCGCTTGCAGCTCGACGACCACAAGCACCGTGCCTACCGTCAGCTCGAACGGCGGCTCCACGGTTACCTTGACGATCCACAATTACGCGTTCTCCCCCAACCCCTTGACCGTGAAGAAGGGCACCACCGTCAAGGTGGTCAACCAGGATCAGGTCGCCCACACGGTCACCGCCCTGAGCGGGAGCGGAGCCAGCTTCGACACCGGAGACATCTCCGGGGGCGGTGGCACCGGATCCTTCGTGACCGACACGGTCGGGACCTTCGCCTACCACTGCACGGTCCATCCCTTCATGCATGGTTCCCTCACCGTGACCAGTTGAGCAGACGCCATTTACTCCTCCACCGCGCGTTCGACGAGCCACCCAGCTACCGGCGCCCCCAACGAGCGGCCTGGCGGCCCGCCGATTGACACTTCGCTCACCGAAGCCATACGGTCGTTACGTCGCAACTGGCGTCGGGGCTGCCTCGGCGGCCCCAGGGTGGATGCAACCACCGGGGAACGACGAAGAGATCATCGCCGCACGCCTGGGCACCACGAGACGGCCTGACCGGGCCGGAACCAGCGACTGGAGGCGCCCATGAGCAATGGCTCCCTGCTCACCGACTACCTGGTCAGCGCGGTCCCCGAGCTTGCCGACAGCATCGCCGGTGCTCGCCTCTCCAGCGAGACCGTGGCCTTCGCCGCCGCGCTCGACACAGTGGCGGCCACCTCGCCCGAGATCGCCGGCGCCATACTGGCGGAGCTCGCCGACCAGAGGTCCAATCTGAAGCTCATCGCCAGCGAGAACTTCGCCTCGCCTGCGGTGCTCCTGGCCATGGGGAACTGGCTGTCGGACAAGTACGCCGAAGGGGTGCCCGGCCACCGGTTCTATGCAGGCTGCGACAACGTCGACACGGTCGAGTCGCGGGCCGCGGAGCTGGCAAGGTCCCTCTTCGGCGCCGAGCATGCCTACGTGCAGCCGCACTCGGGCATCGACGCCAACCTGGTCGCGTTCTGGGCCGTTCTCAGCCACAAGATCGAGGCCCCGGCACTGGCCCGTCTAGGGGCCGCCGACCTCAACCAGCTGTCCCCCGAGGACTGGGAGAAGCTACGGGTGGAGCTCGGAGACCAGAAGCTCATGGGAATGACCCTCGATGCCGGAGGCCACCTCACCCACGGATTCCGGCCGAACATCTCCGGCAAGCTCTTCCGCCATCGCGCATATGGAGTCGATCCGGAGACCGGAACCCTCGACTACGCGGACATCGCCAGGCACGCCAGGGCCGAACGCCCGCTCATCTTGCTGGCCGGCTACAGCTCCTACCCGCGGCTCATCAACTTCAGGATCTTCCGGGAGATCGCCGACGAGGTGGGAGCCACCTTCATGGTGGACATGGCGCATTTCGCGGGACTGGTCGCCGGGAAGGTCTTCAGTGGCGACTTCGACCCTGTCGCCAACGCCCACATCGTCACCACCACCACCCACAAGACGCTTCGGGGTCCCCGAGGGGGGTTGGTCCTCTGCGACAACGAGCTGGCAGGCGCCGTGGACCGCGGCTGTCCGCTCGTCCTAGGCGGGCCCCTTCCCCACGTCATGGCCGCAAAGGCGGTCGCCTTCGACGAGGCTTCGCGGCCTGGGTTCTCTTCGTACGCGCGCTCCATCGTGGACAATGCACGAGCTCTCGCCGAGTCCCTTGCCTCCAGAGGGGTGCGGGTGCTGACCGGTGGGACCGACAACCACCTGGTGATGATCGACGTGAGCGGCTTCGGGATCACGGGCCGCCAGGCCGAAGGAGCCTTGCGGGCTGCGCGCCTGACCGCCAACCGCAACGTGGTTCCAAGGGACCCCAACGGCTCCTGGTACACAAGCGGGATGCGTTTTGGCACCCCGGCGGTGACCACGCTCCAAATGGGCGTGGACGAGATGGCCGAGATCGCCGATGTGATTCACACGGTGCTCGAGGCGACCCGGCCGGAGACGATCACGCGGGGCGCGGGCGCAGGCCAGCCCTCCAAGGCGCGCTACTCCCTCGATCGCGGGGTAGTGGACGCTGCCGGCTCCCGCGTCTCTGACCTGTTGGCCAAGTTCCCTCTCTATCCGGGCATCGACCTAAAGCCCTGAGGGTCCTCCTTCGTCGCCATGAGCCCCCAGACCCCTCAGGTCGCCGCCGTCAGCGGATCCGGAAGCGGCTCGAAGTGAACGACGCTCAGGTGGTGGACCGGCCGGGTCATCGCCACATACAGCAGACGCAGGCCCCGAGGCGATTCCGAGGCGACAGCGGCCGGCTCGACCAGCACCACCGAGTCGAACTCGAGACCCCTCGCCTCGGTCGCGCCAAGGACAGTCACGGCATAGCGCAAGCCGTCTCTCGCAGCCTCTCCGTGGTCAACGCCCTCCGCGTCCAGAGCGCTGCTCACGCGCCGCCGCCACGAGGCGGGGACGATGACGCCGACCGAGCGACCGCCGGTGCACAGCTTCCCCGCCTCTGCGGCGGACGACGCGGCTAAGGCATCCTGTTCGACGCGCCTCACTACGGGGCGGCTGCGCCCCGGGCGGATCGACTCGGTGGGACGGAGTCCGGGAGCCGCCGACCGGAGCAGCCTCGAAGCGAGATCGAGCACCTGAGCGGGTGTGCGGTAGCCGAGACGCAGCTCCCGCTCCCTCCATCCTTTGGGTACCGGCAGTTGCCGGACCACCTCTCCCCATGAGTCGTGAGCCCAGGACCCGGTGCCCTGGGCCAGGTCGCCCAGCACCGTCAGAGAGCCTGCGGGGCAGCGCCGGGCGAGCATGCGCAGCTGCATCGGGCTGAGGTCCTGGGCCTCGTCGACCACGACGTGTCCGTAAGAACGCGGTGGCCCGGACAGGAGCGCCCGAGCCTCGTCTACCAGCGCGGCGTCGGCTTCGGTCCAGGGCTCCCGGCCCGATGTGGCCGCCGGCCTCCTGACCAGGGCTGCCTGCTCGCCCTCGTCGAGAATGCCGCCGGCGGCGGCACTGAGGGCCTCAGGCCTGCAGATCAGCTCCCGCACCAGCGCCACCGGCGACACCGCCGGCCAGAGCCGGTCGAGGGCCGCCCTGAACGCCGGATCTCCGCGAACCCCGGCTGCGACCACCGAGGGTTCCACGGCACCCAGGCGACCTATTCGTCGCGCATGCCCCTCGTGGACCAGCCGCAGCAGCCTCTCGCGCAGCGCGTTGCGCCCCGTCTGGTAAGGGAGTCTCCGGGCTGCGACGACCTCCACCGCCTCCCATGCGCGATCGGGCTCGAGCACCAGGCGATGCCGGCCCGTGCGCATCTCGAGGTGCGATTCGAGGGGGACACGTCGCTTGTGGAGCGCTCTTGCGAGCACCTCTGCCATGCGGCCGTCACCCTTGACCCTTTGCGCGTCCACGCTCTCCGTGCCGCGCACACGGACGGGGGGAACCAGATCGACCAAGGTGGTCTGTGTTACCGCCTCCTCACCGAGAGACGGCAGCACCTGGGCGATGTAACGCAAGAACGTCCGGTTCGGGCCGATGACCAGGACGCCGCTGCGGGACAGCGGCGGATGGGCGTAGAGCAGGTAGGCGGCCCGATGCAGCCCTATCGCAGTCTTGCCGGTCCCCGGGCCGCCCTGAACGGCGAGCACTCCCTCGAGGGGCGCCCGTATCACCTCGTCCTGCTCGGCCTGGATGGTGGCGACGATGTCGAGCATCTCGCCCGCCCTGGTGCGGTCCATCTCGGCCAGGAGGGCGTCGCGACCACGCACCACCGGTCCTTGATCTGCTTTCGTACGAGGACCGAAGACGTCATCGGCGATCGACAACAGCCGGTCACGGTCGGCCACGAACTGGCGGCGCCGCTCCAGATCCATCGGTTCGGCCAGGCTGGCCCGGTAGAAGGGCAGAGCCACCGGCGCGCGCCACTCGATGACCACCGGGTCACCACGTTCGTCCTCGACGTGGCGCCTGCCGATGCGCCAGGTCTGCCCACCCCTGTCGTCGGTACGCCCGAAGCAGAGAGCCCGTCCGCCGTCGGTCAGCAACGCGACACGCCGGGCGAGCGCAGCCTCCAGGTCGGGATCCTCGGAATCGCCCACCAGGGCCTCGGCGCGCCTTCGCATCCCTGCCAGGAACCCATAGGCGCGATCGACATAGGCCTGTTCGGCCTCGAGATCGGGATCAGCATCCGCCGGCACGACTTCTCCCCGTTTCCCGCCCTGCACGCAGTGGAGGCCGGCCCGAGCCTCGGTGCTCCTGCGGGGGCGGGGGCCGAACAAGTTAGCCGCGGTCCCGATGCTGCGCAACGCAAGCGCATGACCCCCGGGCTCCGACGAAGCGTTCGGCGCCGTCGCCGCCCTAACCTGACATCCGTGTCTGGCGTTGCCGGCTTGTTGCTCACCGGCGGGTCGAGCCGGAGGATGGGACGCGACAAGGCGACCCTTCGGGTGCGCGGTGAGGCCTGCAGTCAACTCGTTGCGGAGCGGCTCTCGGCCATCACCAACCCGGCGATCGAGGTAGGCCCCGCGCATACCGCTCTGCCCGCGGTGATGGAGGGGGTGGCGGGCGACGGGCCCCTCGCAGCGGTAGCCGCCGGCTGGTCGGCGCTGCGGAGCATGGGCCACCACGGACCTGCCCTCGTGGTGGCCTGCGACATGCCCTTGATCACGCCGGCGCTCCTGGATCTGCTCGCCTCCTGGCCCGGCGACGCCAGCGTGGTCCCGGTGGTCGACGGGAGGACCCAGCAGTTGTGCGCCCGCTACAGCGCCGGAGCCCTGGCGTCGTGTGATCAGCAGCTGTCCGCTGGTGAACGGTCGATGCGTCCGCTCCTGGACCGCGCTGACGTCGTGACGGTTGACGAGAGGGGTTGGGGCGGTGTGGCGGAACCGGCCCAATTTTGCGACATGGACACACCACAGGACTTGAAGCGCGTGCAGGACCTCGTAGCGGCGAACGCCAAGCCCTTCACGCGCCCGGTTTTCGGAGGCGGCGACGGTTGACGGAGGGCCTCGGAGAGATCCGCCGACACTCGCCACGGCGTCGCGTCACTCCCGTCAGGGTGGTGAGGATCCGGGGATCGCACCATATGGAGCTTCCCGACCGCCTCGTCACCGAAGAGCCCATGGAGATCCGGCTCGCCGGTCCGGGCGACGCGGCTGTGAAGCCCCTGAGCGTCACCATGCGTACGCCCGGTAACGACTTCGAGCTCGCGGTCGGCTTCCTTGTCTCCGAAGGGGTCGTCGAACACCCCGGCGATGTCGTCGCCGTGCGCTACTGCGAGCCCTCCGAGCACGAGGCCCAGAGCTACAACATTGTCACCGTCCATCTGGCACGGGCGGCTCGGCTTGCTGGACCCCAGCGCGCGTTCGCCGTCAACTCGAGCTGCGGTGTGTGCGGCACCAGCACCCTCGAACAGATCCGGGACCGTTGCCCACAGGTGAGACCCGGGCCGGTGGTGAAGGCATCCATGCTGGTCGGTCTCCCCGACAGGCTGCGAGGCGCACAGGAGCTGTTCGACCAGACGGGCGGCCTGCACGCGGCCGGCTTGTTCCGAGCCGACGGCGGCCTGGCCCGTGTGCGTGAAGACATAGGCCGCCACAACGCCGTGGACAAGCTCGTGGGTCGCTCCGCCCTGGACGGCGACCTTCCGCTGTCCGGTCACTTGATGGTGGTGTCAGGAAGGGTCAGCTTCGAGATCGTCCAGAAGGCTGCAGTAGCGGGGGTCCCGCTTCTCGCCGCGGTGTCGGCTCCCTCGAGCCTCGCGGTCGAGACGGCGCGCATGGTCGGAATGACGGTCATCGGTTTCGTGCGCGGGGACCGCGCCAACGTTTACACGTGCCCCGAGAGAGTCGACATGGATGGCTGAGCGCTGGCGCGGCCGGTGGATCTGGGAGGGCGCCCGGCGCCGGTACGGGAACGTGCTGACCGGCCGTGCCGGGAAGGCCGCCGACACAGACTTGTTCGACCGCTACAAGTGCTTTCGAAGGACAGTCGAGCTGGGATCGCGACCTCGCTCGGCCACCCTGCGCATCACCGCCGACTCTCGCTACGTGGCCTGGGTGAACGGGGAAGAGGTCTGCCGGGGCCCCATCAGGTCCAACCCGCGGCGCCTGCATTACGACGAGGTCGAAATCACGAACCACCTCAGGGAGGGCAGGAACTCGATCGCAGTGCTTGCGCGCTTCTACGGCTACCCGACCGCGTGGTGGATCCCCGCGCCTTCGATTCCGAGCATGGGAGCGGGGGTCTTGGTGGCCGAGGCACGCATCGACACGGATCACGTCGTCTCCGATGGCTCCTGGAAGGCCTCCGCCGGTGAAGCCTGGACACCTCAGGCACCACGCGGGCTCGGAGGGTCGCTTGCGGAGGTGCACGATGCGAGGGGGCTGGACCCGGGATGGAAGGACCCCGATTTTGACGACTCGTCGTGGGGTGCGGCCTGGGTCCTCGACGTCGTGCACGTTGGCGCGTCAGGTGAGCATCGCCCACCCACGCTCCCCTACGGCGCACTGCTACCCCGGCCCATCCCCGCCCTCGCGGGCGACACGAAAGACAGTCGGGTCGTCTCCGTTACCGCGGTGCACGGAGGTCCGCCGTCGGATTACCCCGTCCTCCAGGTGGACCTGGACGAGGGATCCGAACCTTTGGCGACGCAACCTTCCGGCCCGGGGACAGAGGGAGCAGCCGGGGGCCGGTTGCCCGGAGCGGCCATGCCCATCGCCCTCGAATGCGGTGCCGAAGAGGTGCTCCTCGTCACCGTGGACTTCGGGGAGGTGGTCGCCGGCACTCTGCTATTGGACCTTGAGTCCCCTGCCGGCACGCGGATCGACGTCTCGTGTGCCGAGTCGCTGACCCCCGCGGGCAAACTGTCGCGGCTCTTTCAAGAGACCGGGTTCCGCTACGTCACGAGAGGAGGTCGTGACGCTTTCGAGACATTCGACCCCATAGGGACCCGCTTCGCCCGATTGGCGATCCGTTCGAGCGGGTCAGAAGGCCACGACGGCGCGAGTGGCGTCGGTGGCGTCGGTGGTGGCGGCGGTGGTGGCGGCGTCGGTGGCGGCGGTCGGCCAATCGTTCTGCGAAGGCTCGCCGTGCACGAGCGCCTCTATCCTCGGCCACCCGGACCCTATTTCGAGTGCAGTGACGCCGCTCTCAACGAGATCTTCCGGATTGGCCTACGGACGGTGGATCTCTGCGCGCAGGACGCCTACATAGACTGCCCCACCCGCGAGCAGCGGGCCTGGACCGGAGACTCGGTTGTGCACCAGCAGGTGCACCTGGCAACCAACCCCGACTGGGGCCTCGCGATCCGCCACGCTCGGCTCGCAGCCTCGCCGAGGCCGGACGGAATGCTCCCCATGGTGGCCGCCGGCATGCCCGAAGCCGAGGACGGCTCCTACATACCTGACTGGGCATTGCACTGGGTCCGCTCGGTGCACAACCTCATGCGCTGGACGGGCGACCGCGACCTTGTCTCCTCGTTGGCCCCGACCGTCGAGAACCTGTTGCGGTGGTTCCTCCCTTTCCAGGAAGGCGATGGGTTGCTGGGAAACGTCTGCGGCTGGACCCTCATCGACTGGAGCGACGTCCATACCCTCGGCACCAGCAGCGCCCTCAACGCCTTATGGGCAAGGGCGCTTCGCGACTATGCCCAGATCAGCGTGTGGCTCGGCGACAACGGCCGCTCCGCATGGGCGGCCTCGGTCCTATCAGAGGTCGAACGAGGATTCGAACGCTTCTGGGATCCCGATCGTGGTGTCTATGTCGACCAGATCCGCGACGGTGATGCCAGGCCTGCGGTGAGCCAGCACGCCAACGCCGCAGCCATATGTGCGGGCTTGGTGGCGGAGGGTCGGCTCCTACCCCTGATCGACACGATCACCGACAAAAGGAGGCTCATTCGCGTATCCAGCGCGATGGAGGCCATGGCCAGAGAGGACAGCGGCGCCGTGGCAGACGTCTTGTTGTTCCGCGGCCTGCCCGAGCCCTCTTGGGACGTCGAGCGCCGGATCGTGGAGGCCCAACCGTTCTTCCGGTATGTGGTTCATGACGCAGTGGCGGTTGCGGGGCGCGCAGAGCAAGTGGTGGAGCTGTGCCGCGATTGGACAGTCTTCACGGACAACGGCGAGACCACATGGCCCGAGACGTGGCACGGAGGCACCCACTGCCATGGATGGAGCTCCACGCCTACCCGCGACCTGATCGTGTACACGTTGGGGATAAGCCCGGATACCCCGGGTTTTGCAGCCGTGCGAGTGTCACCCCGGCTCGGTCCCCTCGAGTGGGCCCACGGATCGGCACCCACTCCGTGGGGCCTCGTAGAGGTGAGTGTCGAGGATGACAAGGTCGAAGTCGACTCCCCGGTGCCGGTGACGTTGGATCTGAGTGGCGGGCGGAGTCGTCAGCTTCCCTCGGGCCGCCATGAGGTGGCAGCTGCTCGCCATGAGCTGGGAGCCACGGACAGAAGGGAGCTCATATGACGAACGAAGCCGGCGGATACGCCCGACCCGCCTCCTCGGTGACCTCCGAACGAATCGGACCGATCACGGTGGTCACCATCGACCGACCGGAGGTTCGCAACGCTGTCGACGGGCCCACGGCCGCCTCGCTGGTGGCAGCCTTCGCTTCGTTCGAGGCCGACGACACGAGCAGCGTCGGGGTGCTCACCGGCGCGGGCGGCACGTTTTGCGCGGGAGCGGACCTGAAGGCCGTGGCCAGGGGCAACGGCAACCGGGTCCAACGAGAAGGCGTCGGCCCCATGGGGCCGACGCGCATGCAACTCGCCAAGCCCGTGATCGCTGCCGTCGAGGGCCACGCGGTGGCCGGAGGGCTCGAGCTCGCCCTTTGGTGCGATCTGCGGGTCGCCGCCACCGACGCCGTCTTCGGCGTCTACTGCCGCCGCTTCGGGGTGCCACTGGTCGACGGAGGCACGGTGCGCCTGCCAAGGCTCGTGGGGCAAAGCCGGGCCCTCGACCTGATCCTGACCGGCAGGGGTGTGTCGGGCGAGGAAGCCAGGGAGATGGGCCTCGCAAACCGCCTGGTCGAGACCGGCAAGGCACTCGACGCCTCTGTGGACCTCGCCCACAGCTTGGCCGCGTTCCCCCAGAGATGCCTAAGAAGCGACCGGATCTCGTCCTACGAGCAATGGTCGTTGGATCTCGACTCGGCTATGGCCCTTGAGTACGAGCATGGAATAGCTACGATCCGAAGCGGTGAGTCCACCGAAGGAGCGGCGCGCTTCGCCGCGGGAGCGGGCCGACACGGTGACCCCGAGGGAAGGGTTGAGTCCTGAACCCGGCCCCCAAACACACCGTCCCTCCCGACCGCACCGCCCCTCGTGACGTTGCCAGGGGACCGAGGTCGGGCCGTGGCGGACCGCCTCTCCCGGTGAGGGCCTTGCTGCTCGCTCCTGGTGCCGGGGCCGGTCGGGCTCACAGCGCCCTGGTCGCCGTCGACTCCGCGGTGAGCAAGGTGGGCATCACAGTCGAGCGCATGGACTTTCCTTACCGGCGAGCCGGCCGTAAGACGCCGGACCGCCAACCCGCGCTCCTGGCATCGGTGCAGGAGGCTGCGATCTCGTTGGCGAGCCGCGCAGGAGTGGACCAGCCGGAGGTGGCCTTGGGAGGTCGATCCATGGGCGGCCGCATCTGTTCAATCGCGCTGGCGGAGGGGCTCCCGGCCGCTGCGCTCGTGCTGATCAGCTACCCTCTCCACCCTCCTGGACGCCGGGAGAGCCTGCGTGATCAGCACTTCCCGCAGATACCAGTCCCGTGCCTGTTCGTGTCGGGAACCCGGGACGCCTTCGCTTCCCCCGTCGAACTCGAGCGGGCGTCAGCCCCTGTTGGCGGAGAGGTGACCCACCGGTGGATCGACGGAGCGGACCACGGGATGCGGGGCCGGGACGTGGAGGTTGCTGCGGCGGTGTCGGGTTGGCTCCTCGAGAGGGTTGCCTCAACAAGAGGTTGAGGGACCAGTGCCCAGGTTGAGGGATCGGCATCCAAGGTCGAAGGGTGTCCTTGAGGTTCGTCACCACTCGTTGCGGTTGCGACGAGCGCCCTGAACACTTCCCGCTGCCCGCTTCAGACAGCCGTCAGGGAATGGCGAAGGCGTAGACGGGGAAGCCATTGAAGGCCGGGGAATCCCAGGGCAGGAACGGCCCGTTCATGATCACGTCGTGGTGACCCGTCGGACCGGGGCCGGCATCGCCGTCGATGGTCACGATCGCACCGTCGGGCCAGACCTGGGCCACGATCCCCATGTGGACGGAGGTCGAGGTGTTCTGGGGTCCTGTGCCGTAGAGCACGGCATCACCGGCCCCGGGGAGCCAAGGAAACAACACCCCGGAGTTGAAGGCTGCCCAGCTCCACACGTCTCCCGTGAACGCGTACCTCGGGATGGGCACTCCTGCCTGCTCCCAGGCCCAGGTGGCAAACAGGGCGCACCACTCCTCGCAGGGACCGTAGGGGTTGCAGTAGTAGCCGCCGTAGGGGTCGGCCCCGATCTGGCTGGCAGCGGCCTGCACGATCGCCTGCGCCTGTCCCGACGGCTGACCCGGATGGTTGAAGATCGTCGGGAATGCGTCAGGATCCAGCAGCCAGTACCCGTTTCCGCTGGGTGTGGAGACCATACCCTCGATGGGGGGCGTCGGGACCCTACCTCCGTTGGACCCATGGAAGCCGGCGTTACCGAAACTGAACACTCCACCGTCGGCGCCGACCATCCAGTAACCGATCCCCTGAGGCGTGGCGGCCATTCCGGTTATGGAGGCGTTGAGGGGCCTGCCGCCCATCGAGCCGAAGAACGGGGCGTCACCGAAGGCGAATATCCCCCCGTCAGAGGCGACGAGCCAGTACCCGGCTCCGTTGGGGTTGGCGGTCATTCCGACCACTGGGGCATTGAGAGGCTGACCGCCCATCGAGCCGAAGTAGGGGGCATCGCCGAAAGCGAACATGCCCCCGTCGGAGGCGACCAGCCAGTATCCGTGACCGTCCGGTGTGGCGGCCATGCCGTTGATGGGCTCGTTTAGGGGCCTGCCGCCCATCGAGCCATAGAACTGCGCGTCGCCGTAAGCGAATATGCCGCCGTCGAGGGCGATCAGCCAGTACCCCCCACCGTCGGGCGTCGGCGCCATGCCCACGATCGGGGCGTAGAGGCCGATGCCGCCCGCCGATCCATGAAAGGCAGCATCACCGTATGAGAAGACCCCGCCGTCGGCTGCGACGAGCCAGTACCCCTGGCCCGAAGGTGTTCGCGCCATACCGACCACGGGCGAGGACAGAGTTAGGCCCTCGGGACTTCCGTGGAATCCAGCGTCACCGAAGGACAGGACACCCGAATCCCCAAAGCCCGGAGCACCAGGCTGGGACTGACCGGAGGAGGGTTGCGGGGTCAAGGGGGTTTGGCTCGCCGGAACGGGGGTCATGTGCGAGGACACAGCGCCGGCAGGAGACGCGAGCAGCGCCATCACCCCAGCGAGCACCCCGACTACCCCGATCGCCGATCCGAGCACACGGCGAACCCAGCTTGTCCCGGGATGCACGGGGGGCGACGTTATCCCGAGCCGTTCGGCCAACACCAGAGGTTCTTTTTCGAATCACTGTTGCAACTCTCTTTCCTCTCATCGCGGTTGCAACTCGCGGTTGGAAGATCGCCTCACCTGTCGGACATGCCTCCTGTCCTTCCGCCGATCTCCCCACCGCGTTGAGTGATTGTCGAGCTGGGTTCGAAAGGAGTGCCGACCTCAATGAGACCTTTAGGGTCGAGGGGGGGCCGCCGCCAAACACTAAGCCAGGAAATCCGTATGACGCGAGCAGCAATTGGCTTTGATCATGGCGGCGCCGGGCGGAGATCGGCAAGTACTCGACCCAGCCCTCGATGACCTGTTCGTTACCGAGGGCCCGCATGCGCTGACCAGTCCGGCGTGACCAGCCGACGGTCCGCGGCCGTGCTGCTCCGGGATGCGACAATTCGGGCTCGCGAACAGGTCATCGGAGACTCGGAGACAAGCTGTCCTCGACGGGATTCGGCGAAAGCGAGCGATACGTGGAAGGCCACCGGCCCGAGCATCGCGGGCCGGCCACGCTGACCATTGTCGCCGCCCTCGTTCTCTACCTGACCCTGCCAGGGGAGCTCGTGCTAGGCCCACGTTGGGTCCTCCCCACTCTGGAAGCCGCCCTGTTAGTCCCTCTGTTGATAACCAATCCGGTCCGGATGACGACCGAGACCCGCCTCACCCGAGCGGTTTCGGTGACATTGATCGCCCTGATAAACGCCGCCAACATCACCTCGCTGGGTCTGCTCGTCCACTCCCTGCTCGACCATCACATCAAGGCCGGCGGTAGATCGCTGATGATCACGGCCATGCAGATCTGGGTAACCAACGTCTTGGTGTTCGCCCTCTGGTACTGGGAGCTGGACCGAGGAGGACCGGTGGCAAGAGGAGTGGGCCTGGTAAGAAGAGCCGACTTCCTGTTCCCTCAGATGACCACTCCGGACCTGAGATCCGCCTGGATGCCGCGCTTCTACGACTACCTCTACGTATCTTTCACCAACGCCACCGCCTTCAGCCCCACGGATGCCATGCCGATAAGCATCTGGTCGAAGATGCTCATGCTCGGCGAAGCCAGCGTGGCTCTGCTCACGGTCGTGGTCGTCGCCTCGCGCGCCGTCAACATTCTCTCTTGATGGTCGCCTAGCCCACGCACCCGGAAGAGCGCGAGCACGCCAGCATCGGACTACATCCGGGACGACAGCTACACCCAGTCCCCGGTTACAGGTCGTCAGTCTGCCCACGACACAGCATAGGTCTGCGTAGGCTCTGGCAGGCCCTTAAGTGCAACTCGACCGCGGTCCTCGAATCGAAATTCCTTGCCGATGCACAGCTCTCGAACGGCTACCGACACCGCTATCTCTCCGGCCTCCGCACTGATCCCGATGCTCACATCGAGGGGGGAAGACATTCGCTTGATGCGCACGTGAAGGGCTCTCTGTACATCGATGGCAAAGCTGACCGCTGAGGCGACAGAGGTGAAGGCAGCCATAATGCCGTCACCGGTGTGCTTGACCTCTCGACCCCCATGCGAAGCAAGCGCCCCGCGCACGATGTTGTTGTGTTCAGTCAGAAGCTGGATATGAACTTCGTCCCCGAGTCGGTGGGTTTGCTCGACAGAGCCACAGATATCCGTGAAGACGATCGCGCGCATCGCCGGTGAGGTGTAGGGCTTACCCGCGGGGTGATGGGGTAATGTGCCGAACAGTGCGTTCAGAGGCGCCTTGGGGTCGAGTTCCAAGATCGTAGTGGCCAAGAAACCGTGGGCCTCTTGGTGGACCGCCTCTACAGCTTGCTTGCTCGGTCCTTCCGCAAGACAGAATACCGATTGCTCCGCGGGGTCGAACCAGTAGGTGTGATAGCGAACCCCGTGCTCCGCCTGCATGGCGAGGTCCCGGTAGTGAGCTTCGGCTACGTCTTCAGGAGAGATACCCGGTGCATCGTGGCGGTCCATGTACATCGGCATGACCGGAGCATAAGCGATGCCCATCTGAGATCGCTCACGAATCCGGCGGCGTGGTCCGAGCCAAACTTCGAGCTTGAAAGAACGGTCTTGACTACAAGAGGAGTCTCACCGCCACGGCGACACCTACCGCGACGATGGTGACTCGTAGCATCCTCGGAGGCAGGCGCCGTCCGATCGTCGCCCCCAACTGGCCTCCCACGACGGCCCCGCCCGCCAGCACTCCTGCAGCTTCCCAAGCCACGTGGGCAAAGACGGCGAACAGGATCGCTGCAACGGCGTTTGCCAGCAACGCGAGCACGTTCTTGGCCGCGTTGAGATCCTGGAGATCGCCCGTCAAGAAGATGGCGAGCAACGCGATCAGGATCACGCCTTGGGCTGCTCCGAAGTAGCCCCCGTACACGGCGGTTACGTACACGGTGAGGAACAACCCCGCGCCGCCGTAACGAGCTTCTCCGATTCGCAACGCCACCTGTCGGCTTAGCCACGGCTGCAACGCGATGAGACCACATGCAACGAGAATCAACGCCGGCACCACCTGGCGGAACACCGAGCCGGGCAAGGCCAGGAGGAGCACGGCGCCGGTGACTCCGCCCAAGACCGAGGCGATCCCGAGAACGAGCAGACGGCGAGCCTGTCCTCGGAGCTCGCGACGGTACCCGATGGCTCCGCTCAGCGCTCCGGGCACGAGGCCCACGGTGTTGGTGACGTTGGCAACAACGGGCGGGTAGCCGAAGCCGAGAAGAGTGGGAAAGGTGATCAGAGACCCTGAGCCGACAATCGTGTTGACCGTGCCCGCGGCGAGCCCGGCCAAGAAGATCGCAGCGGCCCTAGAGGGGGACATGCGGGCGGTCTAGACAACCGGGCCACCTGTGTCGAATGGGTATCAGGGCCGGCTGGCCAGCACCATCTCCGAACGGACCGGGACTACGCGCACGTCAGCTCCTGTGTAGGGGGCCTCGACCATCATCCCCCCGCCCACGTACATCGCCACGTGGCCCATGCTGGCGTTGAACAGCAGGTCGCCGGGTTGTAGGGCTCCCATCGAGACGTGAGTAGTGCTGTCGAACTGGGAGACCGTGTAGTGAGGGAGTGACACGCCCGCGGCCTCCCACGCAAACATCGTCAAGCCAGAGCAGTCGAAAGATCCCGGGCCTGCCGCGCCCCAGACGTAGGGCTTGCCAACTTGAGCCTCCGCTATGGCGACAGCCCTTCCCGCTCCGCCACTCACCGGTACTGGAGGAGCCGAAAAGCTCATTGTCGGGGAGGAGCCGGAACGAGTAGCGCCCATACGTGACGGTGCGTTGGGAGCTGCCGGGGTTGGCTGAGGAGGCTTGGATGTTGCGGCGGTTGACGTTGCGGAGGTTGACGGTTCGGCCGCCGCAAGCCTTGTCCGAGCGGCTGCAGCATCCGAAGCGACCTTGGCCGCCTGTGCCTGAGCCACCTCAGCCGCTAGCTGACCCTTGACCTGGCCGTAGACGGAGTTCAGCTGACTCTCGGTCGCCAGAACTTGCTGTCTGCTCTGGCTGATCAAGACCAAAGCTGCGCGAGCCTGCTGTTGGGCGGCCTGCAAGCTCTTCTCCCGGGCAGCGACCGCGTCACGTGCGACCCGCACCTGGTCGAGGACATCGCCTTCTTGCCTGGATGCGACGCGCAGGTACTGGGACCGGATAGGGAGGTCCTTGCCGGTTCCTTGCAGGAGATCGAACAGACTCGCCGAGTCGGATCCCTGCACAAAAGCCCGAATCGCTTGGGCCTTCAGCTTCTCCTCTGTCGCTTGCTCCTGGCGGGTGGCACCCGCGAGCTCGCCCCGAGCGACGGTCACTGCGCCGTCGAGCTGCTGTGCGCGCAGAACAGCCCCGTCGTACTGCTGCGAGAGAGCCGAGTCCTTGCTGCCAAGGGACTCGATCTCAACGGCCAACTGACTGGCATGAGCCTGGGTGGTGGCTATGGGTTCAGCTGATGCCGTACCTGCGGACTGGGCAGCGCCCACCGTCAGAACTGCCAACGCGACTGCGACTCCGCGGAAATGACGGCGAAACAGGGAGTGACACATTGGGCTCGACGCACGTTAACGGGGGCAGACCTGCATTGCCAGTACCGCGCGAGGAGTAGTGGCACCAACTCCGACCGTGCTCACCCCGTTTCTGGCCCGGATAAGCGGGACCTCGGTCAACAGCTGGCCGGGCTCTCCATCTCGGCTCTCCATCTCGGCTGTCCATCTGGGCTGTCCTCTGGGGCATCTGGGCTGTGCATTGATCGGTCCGGGGGGCATCGCTCGATGGGCCACCCGCCCCGGGTTTGCCCAGTGTTCTCTCAATGTTCACCGAAATCGGCCGCGTCGGTTCGATTGCGCCCATATGCTTCGAAGCGACCGCATGGTCTCACCACTTTGACCCTGAGGCCGATACGTCCCCCGTCCGGTCTCAGGGTCAAAGCGCGTTCGTGAGCTTGGTTCCAGATCGACACCGCCTCGGTCCGCAGAGTCCCCAAATGCAGGACCTCTTAGCAGCTGAGGGGGGGCGAATCCGCACAAAGGACCAGGTAGATAAAGTCTGAGCCGTGCGGCAACGCTGGCTCTCCCGCCGGGCCCTGCTATTGCACCTCACCCTGATGGTCGTCGCGCCCGGGTGCCTCTTCGCAGGTTGGTGGCAGGCCACCCAGGCAATGGCGGGCAACACCCTGAGTTACGTCTATGCCGTGGAATGGCCCGTCTTCGCCGTCTTCGCCGGCGTGGTCTGGTGGACCCTAGTCCACGATGAACCTGACAGCGCCGAGGCCCGGGCCCTTCGCACCGAGGCCTTGAAGACCGAACAAGCAGACGGGTCCGTATCCCGTTCTCGGATCCGCAACTTCGATCAGGAAGACGAGGACCTCGCGGCGTACAACGACTACCTGGCCGGCTTGGCAACGAGCGACCAGCCCAAGACGTGGCGAAACCCGTGGCGCCCTCCATCTGAGACTCGCAGCCGGTGAGCCATGCGCTGATCCGCTACCGGATCATGGCTTACGTGGTTGGGGTAGGCCTGCTCATACTCGTGTTCGTGGGAGTGCCGTTGCAGCATGCGGCGAACAAGCCCGGCGTCGCCGAGGTCGTCGGGCCGATCCACGGAATCCTTTACATCGTGTACCTGGTCGCCGCGCTCGACCTGGCGAGGAGGGCCCGATTCACCTTGCTCCAGCTGGCGGCAA
Source organism: uncultured Actinomycetes bacterium (assembly GCA_963736925.1). GTDB lineage: Bacteria > Actinomycetota > Acidimicrobiia > Acidimicrobiales > CAVTQP01 > CAVTQP01. The sequence goes on along the minus strand of CAVTQP010000003.1, from coordinate 963,091 downwards.
TGGTCGGTGCCGGATTCCTGCCCTTCCTCGCATTCGTGATCGAGCGAAAGGTGACCGAGCGGGTCCGACGCCAACTGGCCGGCGACCATCGTCAGGGCTGAGCGCGAAACGACTCCGAGACCGCCCCCAGCCCCCCAAACCGGTCTCCGGAGTCGCCTCGCGTTCCCGGGAGGCTCCGGGCCAATGTCTTGCCAGACTTCGCCGGCACCGTTCGGTATCGGCCAGCCTGGGCCCTTCGTGCCCGACGGGATACGCCCATTAATTACTGGCACACTCGCGTTCTGTCCACCGATACGTCATGATCGTGTGACCCTGCAGCAACCCTGATGGTATGAGCGTGGTCGAATCCCTGGTCACCAGCCTCGACAGACCAAACGCCAGTCGGGTCTACGACTTGGGGAGCTGGTCGATGTTGATCGGGTTGGCAGGCGCCGCCGGGATGACCGCCGTCCCGTAGTCATCGAACGTGAGCCGTCCGCTGCCGCCGGCCGTTCCCGAAGGAGCCGAAATCTCGAGAATGTAGGGCTGCCCGATCGCCGAGACGTAGAGCGTGGCTCCTTCAGAGTCATGGAGCGGCACCGCCTGCCTGCCGTTCACCGTCGTCGGCGAACCCTTGGTGATGGAGCCCTGGGGGGAGAGCCCCTGCACCAGCGAGCTGAGGTTGGTGAGCTGGGTCAAGTCCTTGAAATCGGAGTTTGCCGTGGTCGTCTCCAGCCAACGTCCACCGACCAACTGTGCCACCGCAGCGTTGTTCGTCACGCGCCGCAGCGTCGCTTGGTCCGTCCGCACGTAGACCGTCTGCCCGAGCTGGATTATCTCGAAGCGCTCATTGTCGACCGAGATCGACCCGCCTCCTCCCTTGTTGGACAAGGAGATATCCAAAGAGACGGTGCTTCCCGAACTACGAACCTGGCCATGCACACGTACGCTCGACGCGCCACCTGTCGCTTGTCTGGCGTCTTGAATTACCTGCGACGCCGATTTGGATGCTTCCCCATTGCCCGTCGATGCGGGCGAGCTCGTACTGGAGGACCCGCTGCTCGGAGAAGAGCCGCTAGAGCAGGCCCCGAGGGCCGAACCAAGAGCTACCACCATGGCCACGGGTCCCAACAATGCCGTGATGCGAGTGGGCTCCCGCCGGTTGCTCTGCACCAAAAAACGGTAGCAGCCGAACCGACCCGGCCAAGAGACCGGCTGGTCGGCGCTGACGGTGCCCCAGCCGGAGCGGGCTACTGTTGCACCCGAAGTGGCCGACGACGGGCTTCTCGTGTTCGCTGGGAGTGCCAGCCGACGCCTATGCCAGGCGATCGCGGAGTATCTCAACCGGCCGCTGGCATCGGGCGAGGTCGTGAGGTTCCCAGAGGGCAATCTCTTCGTGAGGGTTCTGGACAACGTCAGGGGTCGCCATACCTTCTTGGTTCAGGGTACGGCCTTTCCCGCGAACGACAACTTCGTAGAGCTCCTCTTCTGGGTGGATGCGCTGAAGCGCGCCAGCGCGGCCTCAGTCACTGCGGTGATCCCCTACTTCAGCTACGCCAAAGGTGACAAGAAGGACGAGCCTCGGGTCTCGATCCGGGCTCGTGTGTGCGCAGACGCAATCGAGGCAGCCGGTGCCGACCGAGTGGTCACGATGGATCTGCACGCTCCCCAAGTTCAAGGCTTCTTCAAGGTGCCGGTGGACGACCTTTACGCGATGCCCGTTCTGTGTGACGCCATCGCCGAAAAGGATCTTCCCGAGTTGGTCGTGGTAGCACCAGATGCTGGGTTTGCGAAAAAGGCCAGGGCGTGGGCCACACGCTTGGGATCGCCCCTTGCGATAGCCGACAAGCGCAGGCCTGGCCACGGAGAGCTGGCCGAGATCATGGACGTGATCGGAGACGTGTCCGGACGAACAGCCGTGCTGGTGGATGATTTCACGATCTCGGCTGGGACCCTTGTGGACGCAGCTCGCAAGCTGGTGGAACGCGGCGCATCGTCTGTATTCGGTGCGGTAACCCATGGCTTGCTGGCCGGGGAGGCCATGCACCGACTGGATGAGAGCCCCATCGAGCGCTTGTTCATAACCGACACCGTGGAGACTCAACCGGTGGCACTGTCCCCAAAGGTGGAAAGCGTTTCGGTTGCACCCCTGTTCGGAGAAGCAATCAAGAGGATCTACAACCGCGAGAGCATAAGCATTCTCTTCGAGTGACGGGTTGCCCGGCCGAGATGTATCTTGTCCGGCGACGTCACGGGCAAGCCGGTGAGAGTCCGGCGCAGGGACATGCTGTGACCAGTTGTAGGGCTGGGAGCCAGAAGCCCTGTGGCGTGAATTATGGCCGCGTTTGTTCCGGAGAGCCCGGTGGCAACAGCTCACGCCCTCTTGTCCTGGCCGACCCTGCTCATCATCGGTACGGCCTTCGTCCTGGGGTGTCGTCACGCCTTCGATTGGGACCACATCGCCGCCGTCACCGACCTCGCCGCGGCAAGTCGGCTGGATCCGCCATCCGCCGTCAAGAACCTGGGGAAGGCTCGACGGAGCCTTGGGCTCGCGTTTTGGTATTGCATCGGGCATGGCCTGGTGATCGTCCTTCTCGGCGTGGTGGTCGGTCTGTTGGGTGTCAATTTGCCCGGGGAGATCGACCGGGTGTTCGAGAGTGTCGTCGGAACGACGCTCCTCGCCCTCGGAGTGTTCGTCCTTTGGCAACTCGGTAGAGATCGCAGCGCTTATCGGTACTCCGGGCGCGTCCGCCTGCTTGTCGGCATCGTGAGGCGCGCCTGGGCACGGGCCAGGCGCGCGGGCTCAGGTCCAGCCGAGCCCCTTGACGATCTGTCTCCTCGATCGGCATTCGCCGTCGGGGTGATCCACGGCACGGGTGCCGAGACCCCTACCCAAGTCGTGCTGTTCGCGGCTGCGGGAACCTCGGGTTCGAAGGAGGCAGCAATGCTCATCCTGGTGGCCTTCGTGGCCGGCATGGTGTTGAGCGACCTGGGAATCGCGGCCTCCTGGCTGACCGGCCTCCTGGGTGCTCGCAGCGCTCCCAAGGCTCAAATCGCTCTCGGCGCGCTGACAGGAGTGTCATCGGTGACGATCGGAGGGCTCTTCGTGGCGGGTCACTCCTCCGCCCTCCCCGCGATATTCGGAGGCTAAGCCTCTCCGGCGGATGAGACGTCATCGGGTACCCACGGTTGCAGCCACGGCGTGACCTGCCAACCCTCGGCTGCAGCCATCAGCGGAAATGCGGTAGCACCGTCCAGGGATTCCCGCAGGATGTCGGCGTGGCCGGCATGACGGGCTGTCTCCTCGATGAGGTGGAGCAGAACCCAGCGCACAGACCAGGCCTCGACGTCCTTGGGGAACCAGGGAACACCTTTTGGCACCGGCACCGCCTGCCCGAGATCCGAGATGCCGCCTATCACGGCCTCGGTTTCCTCGGCGGCCTCTTCATAGAGTCTCAGCACGTCGGCAAGGGTTTCCTCGGGCTCGAGGCGGAAGTTTGATTCGTAGTCGGCCTCCGATCTCTGGCTGCGCTGCATCACCGTGTCAATCCAACTCCTCTCCATGTTGGCGAGGTGCTTGATCAGGCCGGCGATGCACAACGTGCTCGCCGACGGTTTGTCGCGGACCTGTTCGTCCGTCAGCCCGTACGCGGCCAGCCTGACGACGTAGCGTTGATGACCGAGGTAGGCGAGCAGCGCCTCGCGCTCATCAGCGACCGGGGGAACCATTCCGGGCATGTCTCAACAACCACTTTCGTCTTCCTACGATCAGTCATTTCTACCATGCGGATCATCAACCCGATGGAGATTGGCAAACCAATCACCGGCACTTCGACAGCCAGCGCTGCGCCAGACGAAGCAACCCATCCGCTATCGACGGACATCGGCGACAAGCACGGTCGCCGCGCCGAAACGAAAGCGCTCCGGTCGGACCCCGAGAATGGACAGCACCTCGCGCTCCATCAGCTCACGCGCCATCTCGACGAAATCTGCGACGGGACGCCTTCTCTCGATCGCCCAGTCGTGGGTGAGCACCACAAGGGTCCCACCACGCCGCAGCACCCGCCCGACTTGACGGATCCCGGCTGACAGCGGATCCCACGGTTGCATGCTGTTGACCGCCATGCGCCGTCGAATGACTGATCCTGAAACGGCAGCATTTCGGCGGTTCTGAGACGCAGGTCGACCCAGCCCTCGGCGATGGCTTGACGGTTGAGGGCCTTGGCCCGTTTGAGCATTCCTGTCGAGGGGTCCACACCGGCCACGAACCCACGCGAGCAGTGGCGGGTCAGCTCGGCTATGCCCACACCCGGCCCGAAACCTACGGCAAGCACATCTGAGCCGGCCTCGGGTCCGAGTTCCGCCACAGCCGTCCTTCCATGTCGCGGTTCATCCAGGCCATGAGGCGGGCTGCCACGCAACCGGCAAGGCCATCGAAGCTGTGCATCAACGCGGAGCCTCGATCTTGCCGGGACCGGCGTGCGGCAGCACCCTCCACCTCCCTCGTCGCGATCTCTCGACCATCTCCATGTTCCCAGCCAAACACTTGAAGTAGAGTTCAAGTCAATGGGAGAGATACTTGATGACTACCCATTCTCTCACCGAGGCGGAGATCCCCGAATGCGCCGCCCCGACATTGGCCGGACATAATGAAGTCTAATGAGTAACAAGCCTTCAAGGTCGCTATGGTCTCTCTGGTCCTCGGACTCGTTCCTTTCGATCGCGTCAAAAGGGTCAGTACTGTCAGTTGGTTCGGTGGGTTCGGCCTTGTCAGTCGCATCAGTGGGTTCCACCGGGTCGGTACTTGCGATCGGGTCTTTCGCGTCGGTGGGATCGATGCTCTCGGCTTTGTCGGCTTGGTCGGTGATGTCCTTCAGGAAGAAGCGGGCCGTTCTCTCCTAGAACGGCCCGATCTAGCTGCAGTCGACCGTTACGCCCCCTTCTTCCATACCGAAACATGTTTAGTGCTTTCGCTTGTGAAGGGCTCTCGCTTCCAGCCGCTCCAGCGCTCGCTCAGGGTCATACCGGCGAGGCGCGCCATCAAATCGAGTTCGGACGGCCATACGTAGCGATACGGCATTGAGAAGACTCCAAGCTGTCCCTCGACGGCCCAGTAGTGATGAGAGATTCCGAGTTGCGCTGCAACGTCGAGTTCATCGAATCCCAGATGCGTCGGGCTCACGGTGAAGGCCCGGATGGTTTCGCCCGGCGGAAGGCGCTGGAGCGCCGGCACCTCCACCTCGATCACGAAGCGCCCGCCGGGCTCCAGATGCGCGGCGACATTGCGGAAACACTCAACCTGATCGTGCTGCGTGGTCAAGTTCTCGATCGTGTTGTACACGAGGTAGGCGAGCCCGAAGGTGGCGCCCACCCTGGTTGTGGCGAAGTCGCCGACCGTCAGGCCAATCTCGTCCGCGCCAGGCTTCGCCCTCAGCCGCGCGATCATGGCCGGCGACAAGTCAATCCCGTGCACGCGAACACCCCGCCCTCTGAGCGGCAACGCGATGCGGCCGGTCCCGATGCCCAGTTCGAGGGCGCCTCCTTCTCCCGCCAGCTCGGCAAGAAAACTTACAGCCGGGTCAACGACGGTATGCTCGAACATCTCCGTTGCGCCCGCGTCGTACCCCGCCGCCACCCGTTCGTCGAAGTAGACCGTCGGCACGGGCGTACTGTGCCAGGAGCTCCCGGCGAGCCGCCACCGATTTACCGTGAAACGGACAACCACACCGGGTTCGGGCGGCTCCGCCGCGCAACTCCCGGGGCGCTCTACCTACGTGCAACCGGTGCGATATACGAGATCGACAGAGCGATCACCGGGCTCGCAGATTGGCCGGTCGACCATGCGACCGCCTGCTGCTAGGCACCAGGGGCTCGATACGAAGGGCGTTTCTTTGTCGCTTCGTCGAGCTCCTCCGGGGTCAGGAGAACAACCGTCTCGCCACTGATGGCCCCCGTGACGGCGGTCGCCAGATTCAAAGACGCTGCCGACGCGTTGTCAGGCAGCTCAGCAATGATGAACACATCCGTCCCGCCGAACGCGTAGTAGAAGCACTCGAGCTTGCCCCCGACACTCTCGACAGCTCGTGCCGCCTCTGCTCGCCGGCTCGTGCCCCCTTCCTTCAGGAGGCCCTTCACACCCTCTGGGTTGTGACGGGACTGAATAAGATACTTCGGCATGTCGGCCTTCCCTTCCCAGTAATGAGCGGCAACTTTAGGCACGGTTGGCCATGGCAGCGTTGCGGCTGACCGCTTGTGGAAGCCATTCGGCCAACTCAATGGTGACCCGCGCGAGTCCTTCCAAGAATACGAGACGCCGGTAGGGGGAACGCGGCAGACACATGGTCGCAACCGCCCGTCGTCAAGCCTGGTGATCGCGCAAGACAGAGCCCTTCCAACCACTATTCGTAGTGCACTTCGCGCGTGTAGTGACTGGTTTGGCTGCGAACTTCCTCGCGCCGAGTGAATTCTCGGTAACTGCAATCCCTCCGACAATCGCGGTCGTACCCCTCACAACTGGCGGTAGGTCAGCTGCCGCCTCAAAGGGAGGAGCTAATGAATCTTGACATGACTCGAGAGGGCACGCGCCGACATGGCCGACCCAAGGGTTCCAAATGGGCTTTGGCAATGGGACTGTCGATATCGACCTTGATGGCGGCCTCCCTCGTGGGGTGGGCTAGCCCCGCTATTGCGTCGGCGGATGTTGAAGGGTCGTTTCACATGTCTGCATCCTTCGTGGGGCCGTTTCACAAGGTGGACCAGGTGGCGTCGACGGTGCCCGCCAACGGTGACGTCAACCCCTACGGCGTGGTGGTGGTTCCCAGAACCAAGGGAAACCTGGTCCAAGGTGATGTCCTGGTAAGCAACTTCAATAACTCGAAAAACCTGCAAGGTACCGGAACCACGATCGTGGAGGTCTCGCCGTCTGGTAAGGCACAGGTCTTTGCACAGATACCCCCGAGCACGTTTCCCGTAGGCGTGGGCCTAACGACTGCGCTTTCGGTTTTGCCGGGAGGCTGGGTCGTGGTCGGCAGCGTCTCGACAGCCGACGGGACCGCCGCGACTATCAAGTCGGGTGGACTGATCGTCCTCAACGATCACGGCCATGTCGTGGAGACCATCACGAACCCACTCATCAACGGGCCTTGGGACATGACGGCCGTTCCCCGCGATGACGGGGTGGTCTTGTTCGTGAGCAATGTTCTCAACGGCATAACTCCGGCGGCGGCGGCCAACAACACGGTGGTCGACCAGGGGACCGTGGTCAGGCTCAGGCTCCACCTCCCTGATGACAGCGACAGCGACAGCCCCCCGCGTGTCACCTCTGCGGCAGTAGTGGCTAAGGGTTTCCCGGAACAGACCAGCGGCTCCGCCTTGATAATCGGTCCGACCGGTGTCGGAGTGGGATTCGACGGCACCCTGTACGTGGCCGATACTCTTGGGAACCGTATCGCCGCGGTCCCAGATGCCTTACATCGCTCCGAGCCGACCACTCTTGGGCGCACGGTGCTGGCCGGTTCGCCCTTGAACCAGCCCCTCGGCTTGGCCATCGCACCTGGCGGGGACATACTTACGGTGAACGCTCAGGACGGAAACCTGGTTGAAGTCAACCCGTTCTTCGCTCGGGCGGTGGCGACACGGACCGTTGAACCCCAAGGCGCCGGCACCCTGTTCGGGCTGGCTCCGGCGGACCACCGGGGGGTGTACCTGGCAGACGACGGGACCAACGCCTTGGACATCCTGCACTAGATCGGCCCTGCTATCGATCTCAGCGCTGCGACGCCCGCCAGGCGATACCCCCTCCTGGCGGGCGTCGCATTCGCACGAGGGCCGTCCTGGACGGCGTCAAGCCTTGCCTTGTTATCTGAATCAGGCCCCCCGACTGCTGGACATTACGGCCCGCTGGGGCCAAAGTTGCAGGACGCCATGAGAGGCATCGCGTGGCGAGCCTGAGGCACGACCCGAGTCATAAGGAGGCTTTCGATGGGACGCAAAGTTGCCGATTGCAGAGATTACCCAAGCGAAAGCGGATGCACCCTGACGATCGCCGGCGAGGAGGATGAGGTCATGACTGCCGCGATCCAACACGCCGTCTCGGTCCATGGCCACCAGAACACCGCCGAGGTCAGGGCATGGCTGAAAGAGAACCTAAAGGACGAGGTTCCCGCGGGAACCTGATTGGTTCAGCATCAATCCCATCGGCTTCGATCAGTTCTCGAAGCTCTGGTGTCAAACCGTCTCCTAGGTAGCTGACGTCTCATTACGCAGGCTTGCTGGCCACCTGAACGCCGGGACCGAGAGCACTACGGAAGCGGATCGGCCGTCTGGGCTTGAGGTCCGCAGCCCACTGCCAGCCCGCCATCGCCTCAGGGGACCAGGTGCCCGACGTGCTCGTTAAGGGCCACCTGGCCCGCCTCGTTGGCTGTAGGAACGCGGAAGACGTCAAGGATCGCATATACACCGCCTGGTCGTACGAGAGTTTCATCCTTTGGTGGGCGGCGTCGCGCGGCGCGGGCCCTGACCCGTCCCTTGGGGGGGTGGCGAGTTACGAACCCCTCCGAGGCAGGCACCCGGCTCAGCCGTCAAGCCGAGGCAAGCTGGCAGACGAGAAGAGACGAGAGGAAGGAGCCGGCGGCCGGCATAGAGTGATCTATGGTTGGCGATTGTGATGGAAGGCAACTAACGCGAGGCATGAGTGTGAGTCAGGATCGATACGCGAGGGACGATGTGCTCGTCGATGCGCGATGGCTTGAGGAGCACATCCACGATCCCGACCTACATCTGGTAGAGGTCGATGTGAGCCGGGAACCCTACCTTCAGGGGCACATCCTCGGTGCCGTCCTGTGGGATGTGTACAAGGATCTCAAGGACGCCGACTACCAGCTCGTCAACCAGGCGGCGATCCAAGGCCTGCTCGAACGCTCGGGCATTGCCTCAGACTCCACCGTCGTGTTCTACGGATACGCACCCGCGATGGGATTCTGGCTAATGAAGCTGTTCGGCCACTCGAATGTCCGAGTTCTCAACACGAACCGGACGACATGGAAACGCGAGGGGCGTCCCTGGAGCACAGACGTGCAGCGGCCGACACCGACTACCTATCCGCTTCCCCACGAGGATGACGGAATCCGCGCTCAGCAGCAACTGGTGCAGGCGGCGATCAACGATCCCAGTTGCATCATTCTCGATGTGCGAAGCGATCCCGAGTATCAAGGTGAGCGGTTCTGGCCCTCCGGGGGTCAAGAGGAGGGTGGGCGCGCCGGACACATACCCTCTGCAGTGCACCTACAGGCAGACGATCTCTACGACTCTAAGGGCGCATTCAAGTCGGCCGCTGACCTGCGCCGGCTCTACTCCCGGATCGACTTGAGCGCCGACACCGAGGTCATCCCGTACTGCACGATTGGAGGACGTGCGTGCACATCCTGGTTCGTCCTCACCCAGCTACTAGGTTATGAACGCGCTCGGGTCTATGACGGCTCGTGGGCCGAGTGGGGACGTCTGCCCCAGACGCCAGTCGAATCTTCCTGAACAGACCCCTTTGTCAAATCCGAGAATTTGCCGTCGAGTCGTTGTCCTCTGACACCGAGCCCTATTAGACCTTCCGAACCACTCCGCCTGGATTGATTCCTTGAGATGGCTCTCGTCACAGAGCGTCAAATAGGCGTTCCCGATCGGCAAGCGATGCAGCTGAACCCGGAAAACCAATCACGGTAATGTCCCTGCGTAAGGCACGATTCCAGTGACAGCCGACTCTGGCCCCCGAGACTCGATCGAGGGTTCTGGAATGCCCAGGTCACCAAGGACAACGGCCAGAGGGCTTGACCTTCACACTGTGTGAGGGCGTAGCAGTAAGAGTGTCATGCTGACTATCGGAGACTTCGCACGGCTCGGACAGATCTCGCCGAGAATGCTTCGCCACTACGACGAGATCGGCCTGCTTCGGCCCGAGCGGGTAGATCGAAGCACGGGCTACCGCTCGTATGCAGTCGCTCAACTGGGACAGCTCCACCGGCTGCTCGCTCTGCGTGACCTCGGCTTCAGCCTTGAACAGATCCGCCAGCTTCTCGACGACGATCCGTCGCTCGAGCAGCTCCAGGGGATGCTGCGCATGCGCCAAGCCCAGATCGAACAGACCCTGAGCGAGGAGCAGTCCCGTCTGCGCCGCGTCGAAGCAAACCTCCGAGCACTCGAAAGGAACGTCACCGTGCAGGTTCAAGACATCGTCATCAAACAAACTCAACCCCTTCGTATCGCCGAGGCTCAAGGCTGTGCGCCAGGCTTCGGTTCCGACAATCTTGGGCCGGTATTCATGCGACTGGTGCCGGAGGTGCTTGCTTACCTCCAGGAGATCACTGCTCGCCCCGGCATCATGGTCGCCTGGTACGAAGAGCCAGCAGACGACGGATCGGTCACGGTTCATGCCGGTTTTGAGGTCGATGAACAAGACGCCGGCGGAACGGACCGGATCCGTGTCATGGATCTGCCGGTCACCGAGGTGGCCTCGGTTGTCCACCGGGGTTCGATGGACGCCGTGGAGCCCGTCTATGAGTCACTCCTACGCTGGATCGATGACAGCGGTTACCGCCAAGCTGGATTCAGTCGAGAGCTATACCATGAGTGGCACGAAGACGATGCCAAGCTCAGCGTCACCGAGCTACAAGTGCCGGTCGTAAAGTAACTGACAGGCCTCGGCCCCTGCGAACCGGCCGAAGCCTCTTCCCTGCGGTACCCGAATTCAAGTGCTTTGATGGCCCATGACCGGGCACCAAGTCCTTCGGTTCGGGACCGCAGGGAGCTTGCGATAATCCCCGCCTCTCGGTTCGACCACGAAGCGCTTAGCGGGCCACTCCGCCGTCGCCGTTCGGCACCGGTCGAGATCGTCGAGCGTCTACGGGCCAGCATGCTTCATGCGGAGTCCATCTACTCGGCGGCGTCTGTTCACTGTCCAGCTGGAGCTAGTGGCAACACGACTCTTCGCGCGGGTTCTCACAGGCTCAATACGCGGCTCCGCCATGCCCTCTGAATTGCGGAGCCTTAGCGCGGAACCACCACGGGCTCCTCTTCCTCTCACAACCGTCGCGCAGGGCGGTGCCTTCGCAGGCTGGAACTTGTACCTGCATAACGGCAAGCCGAAGTACTGTCACAACCTCGCGGGCCTGATGCGCTTCTACGTAGAAGGTTCGTCCACCGTGCCGAAGGGAAAAGCATCAGGTGCGCATGGAGTTCGCTTAGGACGGAGGCGGACTCGCCAAAGGCGTCAACGCGTCGCTCTACCTCGACGGCAGGAAGGTTGGCGAGGGTCGGATCAACGCCACCGTGCCGATGATCTACTCGGCCGATGAGACATGTGACACCGGTCGTGATATCGGCACACCAGTCAGCGAGGAGTACGCCTCATCGACCAGTGAGTTCACCGGCACGGTAAACTGGGTGCAACTCCACACTGGCGACGACAGCCACGACCACCTCATCTCCCCCGAAGAGCTCATGCGCGTCGCTACGACGATTAGTAGGAGGACGCGCAGCGATGTCTAGAAGATTCCGACGCCCTCGTCGTGGAGCAGACTAAGGAAAAGCGGAGATGGATCCCTCAACCAGCAGCCCTCAGTCTTGTTCGTGTACTACACGTATACCCAGCAGCCCTGAAAGTGACCGAGGCGATGGCCAACGTGCTTCGCGACCGCGGTTGTGACGTCCATTTGGGAGCCATTGAGTCGTCGACCCTCACTACACCGATCGGTTCAAAGACTTCCCGATGCCCACCCGTTCCGGTAGGTCGTAGGAATGATCCCAGCGGAGCTCCGCCGTCGCCCCGGCAAGATCCGCATCCCCGAGGTCGTAACCGAACGGGAGTATGACCTCGTGTGCATCGGCTCACCCACCTGGTGGCTATCCACGAACGTGCCGATCCGTTCCTCCTTGGAATCGGAACCGGCGGGCCGGGTCCTCGAGGGAAAGCGCTTTGCCGCTGCCGTCCCCTGCCGCCGCTATTGGTGGCACAACCTGAAGACGGTAAGGAGGCTCGGAACGCTCCGCGGCGGCATCTTCGTCGACGGCATCCACTTCCGCTACCAAGGCGGCCAGGTGCGCTCGCTGCTGTCACTGCTTAGCTACCTCGGATCGGGCGAGTACCGCGAGCGATACTTCGGTATGAAGATCCCAGGGACCAACATTCAGGACTACCACTTGGAGGAGGCGCGGACCTTTGCGGGCCATCTAGCGGACGGGCTCGTCGCGGCGGGTGCCGCGGAGCCTCAGGAGCGGTCCGGCGAGAGTGCTTTTAGATGGTACGGGGCGCGTGTTGCATCCCCGGGGACAGTCGCGGCGGTGAGCCCCAGCTGACCCTCCCACGGCGGGAGGCTGATCCTCCAGCGACACTCGTCACGTTGCCTGGGGGCAGGTTCCGCATGGGTGACGAGTCAGTATGGGCCTATCCGGGTGATGGTGAAGGGTCGTTGCACGACGTCGACCTCAGCACCTTCCGTGTCGATCGTTACGCGGTGTCTAACGCCCGCTTTGCCAAATTCGTCGCTTCGACCAAGTATCGCACGGACGCCGAACGTTTCGGCTGGTCGTTTGTATTCAGCGGCCTATTGCCTGACAACTTCCCCGATACGCGCGCAGTAGCCGCGACACCCCGGTGGCGCCAGGTGTACGGCGCTGATTGGCGGCACCCCGAAGGTCCCCAATCTGCGATAGCGGATCGCTCGGACCACCCGGTCGTGCACGCGTCGTGGAACGGCGCTCAAGCGTAATGCGCATGTTCGGGCACGCGGTTGTCGACTGAGGCGGAGTGGGAGTACGCAGCGCGCGATGGTGCGACGACGTCGTTCCCCTGGGCGGACGACCTTGAGCCGGGCGGTGAACATCGCATGAACTTCTTCCAGGGCAAGTTTCCTGCCGAGAACACGGGGCGCCGATGGCTACGTTGCACAGCACCGGTGAACGTGTACCCCCCGAACGGTTTCGGGCTCCACAACGTGACCGGAAATGTGTGGGAGTGGTGCTCGGCAGGTACGACCCGGTGTTCTACGCGGTGTCGCCGCCGCCCAAGGACCCTTCGGGGTTTCAGGTTCGCCTACGCAGGGTCATGCGCGGCGGCTCATATATCTGCCACAGCTCGCATTGTCGCCGCTACCGTGTCGCAGCTCGCCACGGCGGCGATCCCGAGTCGTCGACCGGCGACCTGGGCTTCCGGGTCGTCGCTAATGCTTGATCGACAGCGCTTTAGAGAGCTGCTCGACCAGCCCCGCCCTTCTTCGTCCAGTCCCACCACGCGGACCCCCAGGCTCTAGGGCCACGTCTAGCTCAACGTCCACCGCGCTGAGGAGGGTACCGGTGGGCAACACGAACATGCACTGCTTCACCGAGTAATTGCCTATGTTCCCGGCTACAAGCTAGGCACCCAGACAGGTTGTTCGGACTATTCGATCCAAGGAGGGAAACATGCTTGCATACGATTTTCCACTGCTGAGTGTCTTCTGGACAATGTTGATATTCTTCGGCTTCGCCATCTGGATCTACTTGCTCGTCATCATCTTTGCAGACATCTTTCGAAGCACGACATTGGTGGTCTCCACAAGGCTCTGTGGGTCCTCTTGGTTCTCATGGTCCCCCTCATCGGTGTACTGGCGTACTTGATTGCCCGAGGTGGGAGGATGCATGAGCGAGCGGAGCAACAGGAGCGCGATCGCAGCACCCTGGGATCAGCGGCTTCTCGTAATGTCGACGTGTTGAGAATAAGGCTCCTCAATCCGGCTCGTGCTTGCCGATATGAGTTTGTTCTTGTGCGCAGAAGGAACTGTGTCCGAGGAGCAACTCCGAACGCGAGACAAATGCGGGCCTTCCATCTCCAGCCGGCGACGCCCTACTTAGGGCATAGATAGTGCCTGATGGATCAAGTAGTCTGACTCGCGAGGACAGTACATGGGAGGTTTCACAATGCCAATCGGTCCAGTCGAGTACATCATCCTCGGTTTCCCGGCGAACAAGTTCACTGGTGAGATCGTCCCAGCACTGGCCAAGCTCGTAGAGAGCGGCACTATACGCATCATCGATCTTGCATTCATCACCAAGGGAGCCGATGGCGAAGTGAGCGGGTTCGAGTTCGATCAACTCGATGAGTTCGCACCCTTTGCGGCTCTAGAGGGTGAGGCGGGCGGGCTCATAAGCCGGGAGGACATCGAATATGCCGGGCAGGACCTTGATCGCAACTCCTCTGCCGCACTCTTGGTCTGGGAAGACACCTGGGCTATCCCCCTTGTCGAGTCCCTTCGCAAAGCGGGCGGTGTGCTTATCGAAGGCTCCCGCATCCCCCATGAACTCATCGAGGCGGCCTTTGCTGAGTTGCAATCAGCCGGCTGATCATTTAGAAACGAACGGAGGCAATCCATCATGTTGCGACGCCGACCCATTGCCAGAGCTGCCATCGGCACGGCCGTTGTGGCGGGCACAGCCACATCTGTAAGTGGCCGAGTGGCCCGTCGCCAAGAGGCCCGATATGGCGCCGAAGATGCTCCCCAAGCACCACCTGCCCAAGTGGCCGCGGCGCCTCCCGACCCAGTTCAGCAACTCAAAGAACTGGCAGGGCTAAAGGATCAAGGCGTCATCACTGAAGAAGAGTTCGCTGCTCAGAAGGCCAAGATTCTCGCGTAAAGCAGCCCTTTTCCTTTCCGGGTAGTTGGAGGTCACAAAATATGCCGTTGCACGTACGAAACTCAGTGCGTGAGGAGCTCGACGACTCGTTGTTCGGGTCGGCGGAGCTTGCCACGGCGCTGCCCAAGTACAAGTTTCCAACCTCAGAGACTCGGTCGCAGGCGGCATATCAGGTGATCTCCGACGAGTTACTCCTCGATGGAAACGCTCGTCAGAACCTCGCGACGTTTTGTCAGACCTGGGAGGAACTCGAGGTCCACAGGCTCATGGACCTCTCAATCGACAAGAACATGATTGACAAGGACGAGTACCCCCAAACAGCCGAGATCGAGCGGCGCTGCGTACACATGCTGGCAGATCTGTGGGGCACGCCCCACTCGGCAAACACCGCGGGAACCTCCACCATCGGATCATCTGAAGCGTGCATGCTCGGTGGGCTGGCTGCCAAGTGGCGGTGGCGGGCCAAGCGAAAGGCATCAGGCCAGCCGGCCGACGCACCCAACATGGTCTGTGGTCCAGTACAGGTGGTGTGGCACAAGTTCGCCCGGTATTGGGATATCGAGATCCGTGAGGTGCCCATGGCTCATGGCCGGTACGGCATGGACGTCGAGAACATGCTCGCGAGGGTCGACGAGAATACGATCTTCGTGGTACCAACCTTTGGTGTGACCTACACGGGCGCTTACGAGCCGGTCCTCGAGCTCGCCCAGGCGCTCGACCAGCTTCACCGGGAGAAGGGCATCGACGTGGATATCCACGTCGACGGCGCGAGCGGCGCTTTTCTAGCTCCGTTTTGTGCACCCGAGGTGCCATTCGACTTTCGAATTCCACACGTGAAGTCCATCAGCACCTCCGGCCACAAGTTCGGGCTCGCGCCGCTAGGCGTGGGCTGGGTTATCTGGCGTGACGCCGCAGAGCTGCCCGAAGACCTCATCTTTCACGTGAATTACCTCGGCGGTGACATGCCGGACTTCCAGATCAACTTCTCTCGTCCAGCCGGACAAATCATCACCCAGTACTACGACTTCATCCGGCTCGGAAAGGACGGGTACCGTCGCGTGCACATGGCGTCGTACAATACGGGTCAGTACCTGGCCGAGGAGATCGTGAAGCTTGGTCCGTTCGAGCTGCTTTGTGACTCCAACCCTGCCACAGGGATTCCAACGGTGACATGGAAGATCAAGGACGGTGAAGATCCTGGCTACTCGCTCTTCGACTTGGCCGACCGGCTCCGGACGGAGGGCTGGCAGGTGCCCGCCTACACCTTGACCGGCTCGGCGTCAGACATAGCAGTAGAACGAATCTTGGTGCGACAGGGAGTGACGCGCGATTTAGCCACAATCTTGCTCAATGACTTCGCAGGTGCGGTCGCCCACTTCGACAAGCACCCCGTCACGGTCGGGATGACGCTTAAAGAGGCAGGGAGCTTCAACCACCTCTAGTACGCCACTGGCCCACGCTTTGCCGGTCTAGCCCATCGTCTCGCCTTTGGCGCTGGCTAAGGGCGTTCGCGTATGGGGAAGGAGCGAAAGCCAAGGCTCCCGAGTCGGTCTACCTAGAGTTAGGGGCTGCCAGCATCTTAACCGGTACTACGTGCCAAGAGAACACACATCGCTCATCGACCGCCTAGGTCCCGCGAACGTACTGGATGACTTCATTCGCTTTTCCTTACAATTGATGCACGAGGAAGTCGAAGGCCTAAGAGCCAATATTGCACATCTCGAATGTGAAATCGCCCTCAAGGAGAAGCACATTGGCGACACCGCCAACTACGTTCGCCAACTCGAGCTCGAAAAGCAAGAGCTAGATCGACCGATTCCTCGTGTCGAATAGGCAAGTCGTCATGACCCTTCTGGCGCAACCCAGTAACCCGAAGCAGAACGAAAGGGGTCGTGCCTTTTAGCCATCTCGGTCACTTCCCATTTCTCAAGGCTTGCTTCGCGGGAGGTACCTAGTGAAGAGCCGCGGCTCGGCCGCAGGCCGACATGGCAAAAATCGCGTAACCGTTCGTCGAATCGACGTTAATGCCCCGCGGATCTGTCACTTGGAACCCCGCGAGACCAAGGAGCGCGACGAGGTAATCGATCGTGTAAGGCTCGGGGACGCCGGCGTGCACTCGGCGCCTCTCTATGACTCGCCGCAGGGAGGTGCCTGCCCAAGTCGCGGAAGGCTCATCCGTGAACGTATACGCGCTGAACACGAACTCACCATTTGGCTTCAAGACCCGCCTCGTCTCGATGGCGAGCGCAACGAATTCGCGAGGATCGAGGTAGCCAAACAGACCTTGCGAGAAGACAATGTCGATCGAGCTATCGCGGATGTCCACCAGTGTGCATCCTTGGTTTCGCACATAGCTGACATTGCCGTACTCGCGTAGTTGTACGCGCGCCTCCTCAAGCAACAGCCGGGACGAGTCGACACATATCACCTCGCCCACTACCGGGGCGACGCTCCGGGCGAATCGCCCTGCGCCACAGCCGAGATCCATTACCCGCGTTCCTGGAGCGATCCTCGGCAGCAGCGCCTCGAGGAACGTCGACTCGCTGGACCAAGAGACACCGGAAGCCGCCTGGGGCACGACATTCCGGACCCGCGCAGCATCGATCGTCCACATCACCGAGCTTCCGGTTCGCACGGCGTCTATCGCTCCTGTGCCCATCGCGTGTAGTAACTCGAGCGCTAGCCGTGGGTTCCTGACGATCAAGCGGGCGAGATCGTGTCGACTCAGCGGCTTCTCATACTCTTGGGCGATCCGCGCTCGCTCTTCTTCAGAGAGCTCCCACCGACGCGCGTCGTGCGGTCTCCGCTCGAACTTAGTCATGGACGAATGGCCGCGGTTGTCGAGCGAAGGCGACAACGGCTGGCAGGAAGTACGCAAGCACGAGGAGGACCATGACGGGGACCGCACCGAGGCCAGCGAATCCTGCGATCTAGGCGACGAAGGGGCCCCTCCACATCCCCCTTATCGGCCGCTCAGGGCCCGGGCTTTACCCCGCTAGCTGCGCCAATGCGGCCAATATCCCCCGAGCCGGTGTTCCGACCGGGGAGTGTCCGGGTTTCTCCTTACCCCTTTATCCCGAGCCCCCGGCAGGGCGCCCCCGGCAGTGCGCCCCCGGCAGCGCGCCCCGGCAGTCTGTGAGTTCATGACATAAGCCACAGGTGCAGGTTCGCCTGTGTCAAGACATAAGCGACACCGAGGCGGGAGGTCGCTTGTGGATAAGGGCCGGTTTGTTATCGAGACGCACCTGCGGACCGGACGCCCGATCGGCGAGCTGGCTCGGGTCTACGGGGTCGACCGGAGCTGGATCTACCGGCGTCTCGCCCGCTACCGGAGACAGGGGGAGGCCGGGCTGGAGCCCCGCTCGAGGCGACCCCATCGCTCGCCCAAGCGCATCGCCGACCTCTACGAAGACCAGATCGTGGCGCTGCGCAAGGAGCTGTTGGACCTGGGCATGGACGCGGGAGCCGAGAGCATCTACTACCACCTGTCGAAGCGACACCCAGGGTGCCCTCGGTGTCGACGATCTGGCGGGTGTTGAAGGCCAGAGGCTTCATCACGCCCCAACCCCATAAGCGACCGAAGTCCTCCTACATCCGCTTCGAGGCCGAGGTGGCCAATGAGTGCTGGCAGGCTGATGTCACCCACGTGGTGGTGGCCTGTGGCGTGGTCTTGGAGGTCTTGAACGTCATGGACGACCACTCCAGGCTGTGTGTGGCC
Organism: uncultured Actinomycetes bacterium; assembly: GCA_963736925.1. Classification (GTDB taxonomy): domain Bacteria; phylum Actinomycetota; class Acidimicrobiia; order Acidimicrobiales; family CAVTQP01; genus CAVTQP01. Next base: position 944,739 of record CAVTQP010000003.1, on the reverse strand, counting down.
TCCAGGGCCTTCGTGCACACCCGTTCGACCGACGTGGTGCGCACCTGCACAGAAGCGCTGGTCGGTGGGGCTATCCGGAGAGCTTCCTCACCGATATTCAAGCTGGGTGAGTTCCCAGGTCCCCGTGTTGGCCGGCCGGCGGCATGAAGATTCTGGGTGACCGGCGCCTACCCGTCGTCGTTGCTGACCGATCGGAGCGTTCTTTGTGCACGACTCCTTGCCTGTTGGGCACGAGGCGGGTGGGGGCAACGCTGAGGTTGTGATCCGTCCTGTTAAGAACTCGGCGACCGACTTCGTCGGATCCCTATTAACGAATGTCCGGCACGACACCTCCTCGACTTTGCCATCTGGTCGGTTCTCGACCACCACAAAGGAGGAAGTGTGCAGAAGCTGACCTTGGGTATCGACGTTGCCTGTCAGGCTGCCCATCAGGGGACCCTGGCTGATCACTCGGGGCGCTTCATCTGGAGCGCCCGCAAGTTCCGGACGACCCCTGAGGACCTGGAAGCGCTCTGGCAGAGCCTGCCTGCTGACGCTGAAGTCACAGTCGTCATGGAGCCGACCCGCAACGCCTGGGTGCCTCTCATGGCGTGGTTTCGGCGCCGGGGGGCGACTGTCATCTTGGTGCCTCCCGAGCAGTCGGCAGACCTGCGGGACTACTACGCCAAGCACACCAAGTCCGATCGCCTGGACTCTCGAATCCTTGCTCGCCTGCCGCTGCTGCATCCCGAGGGGCTGTGGCCGGCAGAAGGGTTGGGCCCAGCCGACCCCATGCGACGCGCCACCAAGCTCCGCGCCAGCCTGGTGAAAAGGCGCACAATGGTGATCGCCCGCCTCGACGCCTATCTCGAGCTCATGAGCCCCGCCTGGCACGGCGTCTTTGGCGCCCACACCTCGTCCAACACGCCCCTTCGGTTCCTGGCCGCCGGCTATAGCGACCCCCATACGCTGCGACGATTAGGTCGAGCACGCCTGGTCAAGTTCCTCTGGCGCCATTCTCACGGGGCGTGGGGCGACAGCGAAGCAAGCCAACTCCTGGAAGCGGCCCAACAGACGATGGCGGTTTGGGGAGACGAGATCGACTGCGGCGAGCTGGCTGACGACATCGCCGTCGAGGCCCGCCTGGCGCTCCAGTTGAGCGAGGAGATCCACGAGCTCGACCAGCGAATCGCCGTGATTCTCTATGACCGCGATCCGGCGGGAATCATGACCTCTGTGCCCGGAGTGGGGAAGGTCAACGCCGCGCAGATCCTGGCCCGCCTGGGAGATCCCAAACGATTCCGCTCCTTGGCCGGCGCCCGGTCGTTCAGCGGCCTGGTGCCCTCCCTCAACGCCTCGGGGGTGTGAACGGAAGGCACGGCCCACCCACCAAGTCCGGGGATGCGCCTCTACGTGAAGCCCTCTTCATCGCCGCCAACGCCGCACGGCAGCGTCGACCCCAGCCTCGCCGCCCGCTATCACCGGCTCATGGTCAACGAGGGCAAGCACCACAACTCTGCGCTGTGTCACGTGAGCACGGTCCTTCTAGCCAGGATCATTGCCTGCTGGCGCCGGGGCACCCCCTACCTCATCCGCGATGTCGATGGGACGCCGCTCATGCCCGAGGAGGCTCGTCGGATCGTCCCCGGCCAAGGCTAGGACTCACAGGGTGGCTTGACATCGCTTAGGAACTCAACGGCGCCATCTTCACCGCGTCGTATCGCAAGGGGATCGCGGAGATGGAGGTCGAGCTGGTCTCGCTCGGGATCCTGACCAAGCACTCCCGCCCCTACCATCCCCAGACCTGTGGGAAGGTCGAGCGCTTTCACCAGACGATGAAGAGGTACTTGGCCAAACAGCATCCGGCCACGTCGCGCAAAGCGCTCCAGCGTCAGCTGGATCGCTTCGTCGCCTACTACAACGAGGTCCGCCCGAATCGGGCTATCGGCAGGCGCACACCGGCCGAGGTGTTCGGCGCTCGGGACAAGGCTTATCCCAAGGGTCCGAGGATCGACGCTGTCGGCTACCGGCTCCCACAGGACAAGGTGAACAAGAACGGCACGGTGACCTTGCGCTACCGCGGGCGCCTGCATCACATCGGAGTCGGACGGCCCTACGCCGGCTGGCGGGTGATCCTGCTGGTCGCTGGCAGGGACGTCCAGATCCTGGGCATCGATGGCTCGCCCCTGCGACGTCTAAGGCTGGATCCGGCACTGGACTACCAACCCATGCCGTGAGCTGGTTGTCTACGATGTCCCGCGACATAGTCGCTTATGTCTCGCGACTGGGGATAAAGGGATCGCGAGAAACCCGGACGCCGCTGCTCAGAGGGCTGGGCGGCGATGGCTTGGCGCTGACGGAACGTATGGCAAGGGCCCGCAAAGACCCGACTGCAGTGAGTAAGGATCTGGACAGACAACGGCGCTATGCATGCTCCGTCGTGCCTCCGCTAGGTGGGCGCCATTCAGGACTTGAGCGATTCGTTCAAACGATCGCTACTGCGCTCGCTTTCACCGATACCACTGTCTTCACGGTTACCAAACCCCCACGCCGTATGAAGTCCTACCCGAAGTCCGCGATCTTTGTCTCTATCCCCCCCTTATGGACCGCATCAACAAACTCATTGGGGACGAGATGATCTTGCACCTAAACCTCACGGGTTGGGTCAGCAGTCAAAGAGACTGGCATCAGGACGATTATCTCAACCCGCCCGAGGTTTGCGGGTGGTACATCGCAGTTTGGATGGCCTTAGATGACATTTCAAGAGCGTCTGGCCCTTTCCAGTGCATCCCCGGGTCGCATCGGTGGCCAGTCCTGAGGCGGGATCGTGTACGCGTTGGGCTGACGGATCGTCTTCAGGACAGTCCGAACTGGCACGCTGACGAGATCCCTCATCGACATGGTGGACCGTTAGCCCGACTTAATCCTCGCTGCCCGCTATATGGCGATGGTTAGACCCGTATGGAGCCACGCTGGATCGTCACAGCACCCTCCCCGTTTGAGAAGCAATCTCCCTTGACGTAGAAGCAGGACAGGACTAAGCCTCGAGAAAGAGACGCAGGAACCGCTGGAGCGGTCCCGGCGTGTCTCCGATGTCGGGGGTCTCCAATGATCAGTCGGTCACGGGCCAGCAGGCGGCACCGAGCGGGGCGTGTCTCGCCGCTACGAGGCGCCGCAGGAGTCTCGGCGGTGGCGATGCTGATCGCAGTCGAGTTTGTTGTCTTGGTCGAGCCTGCGTCTGCAAAACCCCTCACGACAACCGTTCTGGTGCCGACGAACATGGCGACCGTCTCGGGTACCAAGGTGGCGCTCGACGCCTCGGCTTCATCTGGGACGACCCAGGTTCAGTTCGTGCTCAAAGAGGGGAGTCACAGAAAGGTGGTCATCGGCACCGGTGCCCCCACGATCTACGGGTGGATTGCGCTTTGGAACAGCACGACTGTACCCAACGGCACCTACACCCTCCAGAGCGTTGCCGACGCCAATGGAAAGAGTGGGACGAGCACGGCGATCACCATCACGGTGGACAACACACCTCCGAGTACCAGCGTGCTGATTCCCTCGAGGGGAGCGACGCTATTTGGGCCAGCCAACCTCGATGCGGCGGCTTCGGACAACGTCGGGGTCACAAAGGTCGAGTTCCACCTAACCGGAGGAATCCTGAACGATGCGTCCATCGCGACAGCAACTCCCACTCTCTTTGGTTGGATCGCAGACTGGAACAGCAGGACTGTTCCGAATGGCACCTACACGCTCCAGAGCGTTGCCTACGACGCCGAAGGCTTTAGTACCCACAGCACCGGGATAACCGTCAGCGTTCTCAACGGTCCCGTTGCCTATGTGACTGAAATCGGCGGCGGCAGCAACGGGCCCAGCAACGTGACACCAATCGATACCGAAAACAACACACCCGGTCGGCCGATCACAGGCATCGGCGACAGTCCGCTCGCCATCGCCATCACCCCAGATGGGACCACCGCCTACGTCTCGAACGCCACCGAGCCAGGGGCCATCACGCCCATCAACCTTGTGACCGGTTTCGCAGAAACGCCCATCACGATTGCGGCGAACGCCTTTCCGGGTGCCATTGCCATCACTCCCAATGGATCCACCGCGTACGTGGGCGAAGAGGTCACGGATGCGGTCATTCCCATCAATCTGGCCACCAAGACGATTGGGACCCCCATCCCCGCCTGCACCGCCCGAGATGGCAGCCCAGCTGACATCGTCATTAGCCCGGACGGCTCCACAGCCTACGTGGCTTGTCCCCTCGGCGGCACCGTCGTCCCGATCAACACCTCCACCAACACGGCGGGGAGCCCAATCCCTGCCGGGGAAGGTCCTGAAGGTCTCGCGATCACCCCTGACGGTGCGACGCTCTACGCGGCCAATTTCGGAGCGTTCGAAGTCGTGAATGGGCAGGTCATGCAGATCTCGGATGGCACCACGGTGACTCCCATCGACACTGCCACCGACACCGCAGGCACCCCGATCACAGTGGGCTCCGAGCCGAGCTCAGTGGCCATTACCCCAGACGGAGCGACCGCCTATGTGATGAACCTTGCGAGCAGCACCGTCACCCCAATCGACATCGCAACCAATTCCGCGGGCAGCCCCATCACGCTCAACGCCACGCTTACTGGTACGCCCGGTTTTCAAATCGCCATAACCCCAGACGGAACGACCGCCTACGTTGTAACCAGAAACAACACGCTCGTTCCGATCGACACGGCGCACAACACCACAGAGACTCCTATTCCAGTCGGCCCATTTGGCCCAGAGCCATCAGCCATAGCAATCCACTAACTAGCGGAACGACACCTCCTAAGCAGAGGCTTCGGAGTGGGCGCCACGACAAACCGGTGAGCGACGAGACTCGACCAACCGGGGCCCCTCCGCTGCGCTAACTCCGCAGGGAAGCTGCCCTTCACCCTCGGGTCCGGTGAGGAGGGTGCCCCATACCGCCGGCTGGGTCGCACGCTATCGGTGCCCTCAGGGGCTGGGCTGCTGGCGCGGCGTTTCAGCGACTGCCTTGACTCGTTCGAGGGTGCGGAGCATGTCCCGCTGGTTGCGACGCTCCCGCAGGAACCCACCGAGTGGGCGCCAAATCTTGGTGAAGAGGTTGTCGCCGAGGTCGAATGACTCCGTGACATCGGTGCCTCCGTCCTCGGTGGCGCGAAACTCGTAGCGCCAGGTGTTCACTGGCCGGTCGCGCATGATGACCGCGAACTCGAAGACCTCACCGGGCACGCACTCGGTAATCTTACATGTGGTCCAGTAAAGGACGGGCCAGTTCTCATTCCGCTTTACGTGGCCCCGGTACCGCACGCCGACCTCCGGACCGGTGGCGCCGTCGATCCACTCGGCCTCCATCACCTCGGGGCTGTACTCGCCCATCTTCGTGATGTCGCTGACGAGCCCCCAGACCCTGTCCGGCGGCGCGTTGACGTGGAGATTGACCGCTGCGCGCATGCCAGCAACCTTAGGGCGTCAGGCGACGACCGGCAGACCCGCGCTCAAAGCCGGGGCGCCCCCGATCGCCGGCTCCAGGAGCCCGCACAGCGTGAACCACCGGCGGTAAGTTCGGATCCGGTGAACACTGAATCCTTCGCTGAAGAGATGCGAGCCAGCGGCCTCCCGGTTTCGGAGTGGTCCGACGGCCCCGGCTACACGTACGCGCTCCACTCCCACACTTACAAGAAGATGCTCTGCTGCCTGGAGGGCTCGATCGTTTTCCACCTAGCGGAGAAGAAGGCAACCCCCAGTCGAACGAGGTTGGGCGAGAAGCAGAAACACGCCTCACCCACAACGAGCGTGATCATTCCGTCGAACGGCGCGGATTTTGGTGGGAGTCAGATCCTTGATGCGGCGGCATCAGACAACGTGGGTGTCGACAAGGTTGAGTTTCACGTTACGGGCGGGAGCTTGAACGACGCTCTGATTGCTACGGCCACGCCAACGCAATACGGGTGGCTTGCTGGGTGGGATACCACCACGGTTCCCGATGGAACCTACACGCTCCAGAGCGTTGCGTATGACACAGCCGGCAACAGCACTCACAGCGCCGGCATCAGCATCACTGTCGACAACACTCCACCGACCACGAGCGTGCTAATTCCGTCGAACGGAGCCAGTCTGACCGGTACTCAGACCCTCGATGCCTCTGCCTCGGACAATGTTGGGGTAACGAAGGTCGAGTTCCACCTCACCGGTGGGTCCTATAACGACAACCTCATCGCCACGGCTAGCTTGACCTACTACGGCTGGCTTGCCTCGTGGGCTACCACTACCGTTCCCGACGGTAACTACACCTTACAAGGCGTCGCCTACGATGCCGCTGGAAACAGCGCTCACAGCGCGGGTATCAGCATCACGGTCGCCAACTGAGTACTTAGGCAGCTCATTGAGGGGGGTTTGGAAGCCTCTATGCGGGTTCGGGACTGGCGACGAAGCCCCGCTGAGGCCCTGGCCAGCGGGTGGGGCGTTTGGGAGCCTTCGGTGAGCCATCGGAGCTAAGTGGCTGGGGGTGGGCCGTTGTCCGGCGGTCGCGCACGGAGGGTCCGAGGAGCACCCATGCCCACCCCCCAGCATCCCGGGACCCTTTAGGTGGGTGCCCTCGTTAGCCGACACCTTTAGTGGGTGGCTTGAGGTACTTGCGCCATGGTGTTCTCCGTGTGTGATGTCGGCCCTGTCGGCCGGCTGCACTCTGGGAAGGAGCAGGCCCGGATTTTTCGACATCGTCGCCGAGAATCCGCACGATACTTCTGAGGACAGCGTCAGGCGATCAGGTGCGTTGGCGCGCCCGGACGGAGTTCGACAACCAGTGCGAGCGGGTCGTTGACCGTTGGTGTCCGACGGATCACGCCACCTCTGGCCTCCGCGTAGGCGGAACCGCCTTCGCACGCGTGGGTCGTCAACGCGCCGCACGGCCCAGAGGTCAGAGCATTTTCCGACTACAGCCGGAAGGACACGTAGGTGAACCGGTCCCGTGGGCTGGTTGCGCTCGTCTGACCAGCGACTGTGACTTGAACGTCGACCGTCCCTGTTCCCGGCGGCGAGAGCACCCAGAGACTGGTGGGTGAGGCGAACAGGACGAAGCCCTGCCTCGAACCGAAATAGACCCTCACACCACAGCGCGAGATGTTGAGCCAGAAGCAGGACAGCGCCCCCGGAGGTCAGGTTGTTTCCTGATATCCGGACCAAGGTGAATCCGAATGCCGGGCCCTTGTTCGGCGTCACACTGGCCACGGAAGGCCCAGGAACCGGGATGGTGAACTGTTGGCCGGCCTCGGCCGAGGGGCCTCCGTTCCGACTCATGGTTTGTCCCGTGAAGACCTGCGTCGTCGAGGTGCCGGCCGAGTCGGTCTCGGTGACCGTGGCTGTGTAGGTGCCGGGTGCGTTGTAGGTGTGGGTGGTGGCCGGAGTCGTCGTGTTGGCCGTCGTGCCGTCGCCGAAGGTCCATGAGTACGAGACGATCGTGCCGAATGCCACGGTAGATGCTGACGCGTTGAAACCGGTGGCTCTTCCCGAGGGCTCAGGGGTCACTGCAAGTCGTGCGATAGGCGCCTGGTCCGGCGTGATAGCGATGCCGGCTGGCCCAGGTCCCACGAGGATCGGCGTGCCGACGGTCTTGGTGGACAGATCGATGGGGGTCACGGTCCCGGGAAGGTTGGGCGAACTGGGGTTGTCGCCCCCGACGTAGGCCGTTGAGCCGTCCGGCGTGACGGCGATGGCATATCCAGATCCCGCGGTAATGGGAGGCTCGGCGGTGTTGCTCGAGGTCTCAATCGGGGTCACGGTCCCGCTCGCATTGGCCACGTACGCGGTCGAGCCGTCTGGCGCAATGGCAATGGCATTTGGTCCAGAGCCGGAGCCAACCGGAATAGGCGTCCCTGCCGTGTTAGTTGAGAGATCGATCGGGGTCACGGTGCCGAAGACTGCATTGGCCACGTACGCGGTCGAGCCGTTCGGGGTGATCGCGATCCCACTAGGAAGGATGCCTCCCGTCGGAATTGGCGGGCCCGCTGTGTTCGTGGCGGTACTGATGGGTGTGACGTCACCGGAGAAGCCGTTTGTCACATACGCGGTGGACCCGTTGGGAGTGATTGCCACCCCCCTGGGAAGGGAGCCGACGGAGATGGTTGAGACGACGGTGTCAGTGGAGGTGTTGATCGCGCTCACGGTGTTCCCCGGGTTGAACGGCGATCCTTCGTTGACGACGTACATTGTGGAGCCGTTCGGGGTGACCGCGATGCCATTTGCACCGGCGCTCTGAGAGCTGACAGTCGTGCCGATACGAATGGGCGTACCCGCAGTGTTGGTGGCGGTGTCGATTGGGGTGACCGCACTTCCGCCGTTAGTGATCACGTATGCCCTGGAGCCGTTCGGCGTGATGGCGATCGCCCCTGGTGTGGAGCCGACCGAGATGGGTGTTCCTGGCTTGTTGGTCGAAACATCGATGGGTGTGACGGTGTTGTCCCCGCTGGCAACGTAGGCTGTCCAACTGCCTCTAGAACTTGCAGACTGCGCCGCCGCGCTTGCTCGCTGGGACGCGTAAAAGATCATCGTGGTGCTTCCCGCCGAGCAAAGGAGGAGCAGCGCGCTCAGTCCGGCCACGCAATGAAGAATCCGACGCCGGAGTGAACCCAACAACTTCGACCCCCTTGTTCTCCTGCCCCGAAGCTACGCCTATCTGACCCGCCTGTCTAAATCCCATGGCTTCACCTGAGACGACCCCATGAGCCTCAGGGCATGGGCGATCCCGGGGCGTGGTGGGCCACGACGAGGCCGGCCAACTGCTAAGCGAGAATCGGCCATGACTTGTCCGCCCCGTTGACTCGGCGTGGGCCGATGGTCTAGCCCTGCCCTCTGCCGGGCCTGGCGCCGTGGCTGTCGCCGCTGGCCCCGGCTTGGCGCGCTTCGTATCGTCGCGCCGGTCTGCGCTTTCTCGTACGGCCTCCCGCCCTCACGTTGCCGGACAGCGGGTGGTGGTTGTTGGGACAGCGGAGACCCTGCTCGCCAGAGGGGGTGGGGCATTTCGGGGCCTTTATCTCCTATCCCCATGTCTCGCGACTGTGCGCCCCCGGCAGGACTCGAACCTGCGACCCGCTGCTTAGAAGGCAGCCGCTCTATCCAGCTGAGCTACAGGGGCTCGTTTTGCGGTCTCTACCTGGGAGAACGCCTCTCGACCTCCCAAAGCCAGGCTTGCACAACGGTACGAGAGACGACAACTTTACCGCCTGATGCATCGCACTATCTATATACGCGGCAAGACTACGACCAAAGCGCGGACTCTAAGACCTGGAGATCTGCGCACTCTGCTTGGTGACTTTGAGCGGAGTCTTCGCGCTGCGGGCAAAGAACCGAAGACGGTACGCATTTACGGTGACGCCGCGCAGCGCCTGATCGACTTCGCTGTCGCGAACGGGATGGCCACCGACGCGTCGGCCATTGCGCGAGAACACGTCAAGCTGTTCATGGAGGACCAGCTCTCCCGTTTCAAGCCAACGACGGCGAACCAGCGTTACAGTCGCTCGAGCAACTGTTCAAGTATTTGGTCGAAGAAGGCGAAATCCAACGCTCCCCCATGGAGCGGATGAAGCCGCCGATCATCCCTGAACAAGCCGTGCCCGTACTCGACGAGGATGATCTTCGCCGGCTCTTGAAAGTCACCGAGGGCAAGACCTTCGAGCAGAGAGGGACTCGGCGATGCTCCGGCTGCTCGTCGACACCGGAATGCGCGCCGGCGAGTTGGTCGGGCTGAAGCTGGACGATCTGGACCGCGACATGCAGGTTGCGCTGGTCACGGGCAAGGCCCGGCGTCCCCGAGCCTGTCCTTATGGCGCCAAGACCGCGGCAAGCATCGATCGCTACATCCGGTCAAGGCGTACGCATCGACTGGCCTCCTCCGAGTCGCCTTTTATCGGCCCCAAGGGACGCATCACCGACAGCGGACTGCGACAGATTCTCCAGCGTCGTGCTGAACAAGCCGGCCTGGGACACGTGCACCCGCACCAGCCAAGACACACCTACGCCCACGGGTTCCTCAGCGAGGGCGGCGCAGAAGCGACTTGATGACGTTGGCCGGTTGGAAGAGTCGCCAGATGCTCCAGCTCTATGCCGCCTCGACCGCGGCCCAGCGTGCCGAGAGTACGTCCGCACAAACCGGTTGAGGAGGTCCTTGAAGGTGAGTCGGTCATCTTCCCCCAGCGCTCGAACCCGCGCTCCACCGCCGGGTCGAGCTGGGCATAAACCTTGCCGTGTGCCGCTGAGCCGGTGCCGGTCAGAAGTAAAGCAACGGTAGCCTCGTTCTCCTCTGGGCGGAGGATGTCCAAGTAATCGAGGTGTCGACGGGTATCGAACAGCAGGTTCGGGTCGGACGGCGGTGCAATGGTGCGCCCGTAGTAGGGCTCCGGATCATTCCTCACCGCTTGCCCTTCGATTGAGCCTTTCGCTCCCGATGGGCAGCTTGCTTGCAACGTGCCGCCGTGGGCAAGGTGTGACCGAACCCTTCGGCCCGGGCCTGGCGACGACCACCCGGGCGACCAAGGCGGGGTCAGGACAAGATTCCCCACAAAGTAGGTAATTGCACCACTACGGTCTCGTGTTGGGAGCTTGCCAAATTGATGACAATTCTCGGATCGGTGCGGACATGAAAATACGGAATCTGCCGTAGTTTCCCCCCCGCTCGCTCCAACGAGACTTTCGAGTAAGCGCTGTAGCTGACAGGTAAGGCCAACCTTGTTGCGCTGTCGCAGGTCACTGAGAACGTGAGTTGCAACGTTTCAAAAGGCGCATGTGGCGGTCCGACGACTGTACAGGGGACCTGGCTTAAGGACTGTGCACCAGCTTGTTGTTGGTGAAGCCGTGCGTAGAGCGGGAGGACATACCCCACTTCGCGGCCATTCGCCGCGAAGACTTTCGGGAGGAACACATTATAGAGCGGACCGAGGCCTCCGCCGAGAAAGAACCCATTGAAGGTCTGGTAGTCCACATCCCTCGGAGCTGTGAACAACCCCATTGTAGGGAACTGACCCGGCGCAGCATAAAACCCATTCTCAATTACCAAGCTCGAAGTGATAGGCGACAGCACAACCAAAGAAGCGAACCAGCCACCCATCAGGGCCCCCCAAAAGACTCTGATCGGGTATCGGCGCATCAAATCATCAGCGATAACCATGACCAGAATGACTCCGATGGGAGTGATGAAAGCGAGCATTCGCCAGGGGAAGTTGATGATCTGGAGTGGTGTGAGGAGACGGTACACGTCGTACGAGATCCTCAATTGCAAGAACAAGTAGACCGCGAGACTGACCACGAGGAAGACCACGACCGGTAGGTGAAGGCGGCCAAGAGGCCTCCACCGATTTCGTCTCCATACGCGGAGGATCCAGTACCCCCCTATGGCAGCCATGGTGGCCGCGATCGGCACCCAGATGGCGAAATCGATCTGCACGAAGTTGAGACGGGGGGGGAGTTGATCGGGAGAAAACCAACGATGCATCCTGTCGTAGAAGTACGACCCGAAGCGGACGAACTGTTGAGAAACGGCCCAGCCGGCGATGGTGTTCTTGGTTTGAGGATCATAAAACTGGCTGAACCGGAGCTCGGCCAGAAGTGTTGGCGCCAGGAACAGTGTCGCACCGGTCACCGAGACGATCAGGCGCAGAGCCATAGCTCGGAGCCCCCGGAACCCGGCGACCGTGACGAAAGTGACCAAAGCGATGACTAGGGTAAACAAAGAAGTGAGTGCGATCGCACTGTGGGCGTTGACTAGCAAAACCATGATCGGAATTAGTAAGAACGAGACGCGTCGGTGCTTCACCAGATTGAGGCACCAGTAGAGCAGCCAGGGAACTATCATCAGGGCAGAGAACTCAGCCAGGTCGCCACGCGGATCCAACCAATCAGTGAATACGTAATTGGCTAATAAGAATCCCAATGAGCCCACCGTGCGCAACATCCCGCTATTCGTGACGATACCGAGGGCCTGACGCATGCCGTAGGCACCGACCGCGAGAAAGATGGCGATCGTTGCGACCACCGAGGGTTTGAGACCACCACCCAATAATGCGTAAATGAAGCCGGCAATATAGAAAAACGTCCGATGGTAGTAGAGCAACACCGGAGAACCCATCCCGTACCCATCGGTGCTCGACCACACGGGAAGAAAGTCGAGGTGACGAAAGTGCGCTGCGTATATCTGCACCAGAAGGAGAGGGGCAGTGGTGGCCTGATTGAGGGGCCATCCGGAGCGGCGAAGTACTGGGGAGAGAACGAGTGCCGCTGTCCCGGCGACGAGGGTGGCATAGCCGACCTCGTACACCCACCTACGTTGTGTGAATGCCGGACCAGAGTCGTTTCCCGGCGGTCGACCGCCTTGGTCAGTTTGCACCGCCCAGCTAGTCCTCATGGGTTATGCGACAACTGTCGCGTCACGGAGAGGACGCTATGTCAACAATTCCGCGCTGACCAGCAGGAGTGGGCCCGTTTTGACGGACAGCCTGACCATGCCGCATCGGCGGTGACCCTTTGCAGCATAGGTGACTTCGTAGGGGCGAGCAGACTCCGGTAGCGATCGTGGAGTGCAGTCTGGTGAGGTTGTAGACGAGGCTCCGCCTTGGCTTCGAGGACCTCTAGCACCCGAAAGCCGTCCAGTCTCAACATCTTCTCCGCGAGCCCGGTAGCGTCTGCCATGTCTGGGGGTTTCCTTGTCGTCGCTGTCCTCGAACACAGCAACGATGACGGGGCCTCTGGACCGCCTCGGTGGATGCTCGGCTAGCTCACGTTCCCCCGATTAACGCGGAGAGCCTTGATTCTGACGTAGCGACAGGATCAAGCTGTCCCGAGCCACCCGGGGGGGTATTGGAGTGGTTGCAGCAAGCGAACAGGTCCCGCTGAGGCGGCACCGAACCGTGGCCGTCCCTTCCCTCGCCGGACCGGGTGCGGTGGTCGCCTTCATCGCAGTAGAGGTCAGCGCATTCGTGACGGTCTTGGTGTTGGCGCGTCACCAGTGGTTCTTCGCTGACGAATGGGACTTTCTGGTCAACCGCAGGCTAGGCAGCCTCACTGATCTGTTTCGCCCACATGTCGGACACTGGTCAACGCTACCCATCTTGGTTTATCGAACCCTGTTTCATGCCTTCGGACTACGTACCTATCTTCCGTATCAGCTTTTGGTTGTGACTCTCCACCTCGTCGCTGCAGCCCTGTTGTGGAAAATCATTCGGCGAGCGGGAGTGCACCCCTGGCTTTCAACCGCAGCCGCTTCCCTGTTTGCCCTGTTCGGGTCGGGATACGATGACATCGCCTGGGCGTTCCAAATCGGCTTCGACGGCGCGCTGGTCTTAGGACTCACTCAGCTCATCCTCGCCGACCATGATGGTCCACTGGACCGACGGGATCGGTTAGGACTGCTGGCCGGTGCAGCGGGGCTGATGTGCGCTGGAGGACTTGCCGTAATCATGACAGTGATCGTCGGCCTTGCTACCTTCATACGCAGGGGTTGGCGAGTCGCGCTGTTCCATGTCGGACCCCTTGCCGTGATCTACACCTCCTGGTGGTTGGCTATTGGGCGCGAGTACCAGTACTCATTGAGCCCAGGCAGCAGTCCCAACCTTGGAGAGTTGGCTCAGTGGGTGAAACGATCAGTGACGGGCTCGTTTTCTGCCATGGGTCAACTCCAAGGAGTAGGAGTCGCCCTCGCCATCGTCCTCATTCTCGGCGTCATCCTGTCATTCGGCGATCTCAGGACACGTGGAGCTGCCCCGTCTGCGCTGTTGGTCGGGACCTTCATCTTCGTCGTAAGTACGGGCTGGACGAGGGCAAGGCCCCTCCTCATGGGTTACGCCACCAACAGTCATTACCTTGACATCATCACAGCGTTGGCACTCCCCGCCATCGCTCTGTCTATGGAAGCCATCAGGTGCCGTTGGAAGATAGTTCTTCCAGTCATGGTGCTGATGCTTCTGTTGGGTGTCCCGGGCAACGCAGAAAAGATTGCTCGTCCACGAGACGTCGTTTACCAGGTTGGTGTCCAAACCTATCTGCGCCAATGCATACTCACGACCTCCCGATCACCGTTAGCTCAGACGCTTCCCCGCTCCTACCGGCCGCAGCCCTTCTTCGATCCCGATCTGACCATGGGTTGGCTTCTCGACCAAAAGGGCCAACTGCCGAGCCCGGGCCCTCTCAACAAACGTGAGGTGGCTACGGTGGCGCAGGGCTGTGGCTTGCCGAATAGGCATTGAACCCGTTTCGGGTTTCCACCTCTAACGGCTCGACTGTCGCAATGCGGACTCCCAGTTGCCTGAATGACACCAGGAACACCCGCAGGCCCCGAGCGGCACAGAACCCGGACGAACCCGAAACGGCGGGCGGCACACGGGCGGGACGGCGGGCGGACGCACCTCTAGCATCTGTCAAGGCATAGTTTCGGGTATCTCTTGTTGCTGAGCCGTTGTCTTTGGGATCGCCACTACGCCCACCCGATTACGGCCGCGGACACCGACATGACCACGACCGTCTGGCTTCGCAACTTCCGAGCGCACGGCCGGGAGCAGGTCATCGCCGAGCGCTCGGCCGAGCAGCGCCCCGAGCCGCGTTTATCCGTGGACGCGAACGGGATGGCGCATGTCATCATCTGACGAATCCTTGTATCGGGGGTGCGCCTGAGCTGCGTGAAAGTCACGCCAAGGGAAACCCATTACCTCACGGGTTTGCGAACGCGATGTACCCTCTTTTCCTGTGGCGAGGCGCCTGATGACATCGGCAGAGAGGTCCTCACGCAGAGCCATGAAGCTCGGCACCCTGGCACTAGTCACGATGGCATTGGCGGGACTCACCGGATGCGGTAGTCAGGTGTCGGCAAAGGCGAAGAAACTGGCCGAGACAACAACTACGACATTGCCGACGACCACCACCTCGTCCTCAACTACAACCACTACAACAACTACGACAACGCTCCCTCCGACGACACGCCAGTAGCCCCACCGGTAACAACACCACCTCCTCCTGCCTTCGCATTAGTCGACCCAACTGTCTTGCACGATGACCTGAAGCAGGCGCTCCTGACCTATGGCTTCGGTAACGTTGCCCCCTGTTTTGAAAGGGTGTTCCAGGCGCAGTTCTTGCAGGAGAAGCAGACACAGCTTGCAAATGCCGCTGCTGGCCAGAGCTACTACGTCCCCGACCCTCAGTCAGAAGCAAACCAGTTCATCAAGACCCACATCGGTGGCGGGTGCCCTCCCGGTTTCAGCAACGACTGACTGGCTGAAACGGAAAGGGCGGGCCGCATTTGCCCGGTGGGTACTCCTTTGCCGACTCGATCAGCTCTGGCCCATCATTCCTCGGGTTGTTCACCCTGGGGGTAGACCAGCACAGAAACCGCAAACCCGCAGGTCAGATTCAGCCTAGGGATGGAGCGGCGGAGCCAGAAAGGCCTAGCCCACTTGGCCGATGAGAGCCACCGAGCGGGCATCTCAAGTCGTAGCCGAGAGATGACGATGCTAAAGGGTCTTGGAAGCACAGGTTACGGAAGAGACAGTCGGCAAAGGAGCGTGTCGCACCTTGACAGCAATGAAAATACTCTTCAGCCTCATCGCATCGGTGACACTAGTCGTAGGAATCAACGGGCTGGCTCTACCTAGCCCAGCTTCAGCGTCGTCCAGTTCGTCAGGAACCGTAGTGACTACGGCGAGCAGTCCCTACGGCAAAATCCTGGTGGTCGGTTCAGGACAGTTTGCCGGCTATTCGCTCTACGAGTTCGACAACAACTCACCAGCTGCCTGCAATACCACCACCGTTGCGGTGCTGGGCATGCAGCTTTCATGCGCGGGAGCGGAGACTGACAAGACTGCCGACTGGCCAGCCCTTACCACCGACGGCCCCCCCGTTGCCGGTCCGGGCGTGAACAAGCGTCTACTCAGCAGCGTCTATCGAGCCGACATCGGAGCCCAGCAGGTCAGCTACGGCGGACACCTGCTGTACCTATTCGATATGGCGCCCCATATGTTCACGGGACAGGCTTTCCCCGAGACCGTCTCACCCCTTCCTCCCTGGCACGGTGTTTGGTACCTGGTTTCGCCCAATAAGGGTGGACCTATCGCCGGCACACGCACCCTCACCACGCAGAGATTGACAAACGGCAATACGGTGGTGAGCGCTGTCATGTACCCAGGTGCAGCCTCAATATTCCCTAACTCGGGCTCAATAGCATTTACCGTTTACACCTATAGCAAGGATGGACCGAGCCAAAGCGCATGCACCGGCTCATGTGCTCGGACCTGGCTTCCAGCACTGAGCACGTCGACTCCTCAAGTGACGGGGGGATTGGCCAAATCCTCAGTAGGACTAATCGTGAGGCCCGATGGCTCCCGCCAGGTCACCTTCAATCGCAAACCGCTGTACCTTTACGCCTTGGAGGTGCCGCGCCTCAGTACATCGGGAACCTTCCTCAATCCTGCGACTGTGGGGAGCGGCGGTGGCCTACAGGGGCCAGCTCACTTCGGAGGTAGGTTCTTTACCGTTGCCGCGCCTACATAATAACGAGCCCCCCAGAAGCGACATTTTGATCGTCTCATCTACTCGGGATGCACATGAAGTAGTACTACGTGATGCGGCTTGCTCGGGTTCAACCGTCGCCCGGTAGGGCGAAGAACTCGAGCGCGATCTCGTCAGGGTCCTTGAAGCTGAGAACGTAGCCGCAAGGCCCGTCGACGGTGTCGGAGTACGTGACTTGGAGCTCAGTGAGCCGCTGTTCCCAGCGGGTCAGATCGTCCCGGCTACCGACAGCCAGCGAGACGTGGTCAAGGCCTGTCCCGTCGTGGGTCGAACCGATCGCCTGAACCGTTGGGATGCTGGCGAAGTCCTACGAGGAAGTTGCCAGCCATCGCACCCACGGCGAATCGCGTGCCGGCGTCCTCGCCGGCAACGAGTTGCTGCCATCCGAGTACCCGCTCGTACCAGTTCTTGCTGGGGTCGAGGTCAGTCACGCTGAACACTACATGTGAAATGCCCGAATACATAGCATCCGTGACCGTGCATTCAACCACGGCCGTGATCGGGCCGTCGAGGTTCTTCGAAAGCATCGCCTAGTTTGTTTCTTAGCCATGGCTGGGCGGCCGAGGCGCAGCTAGTACGGACAGTGAACCAGGCAGGCAAAGTCAACTCGAACGCACAGGGACTGGCCGCGGCTCAAGGCGTTTCCCAGGCGATGGAGAGCTTTGCCACCACGATCTCACTTATCAACTGGCCTACGGATCAGCATCAAACGACGCCCGCTCGGTTGTCGTCGCACGTGTGAACACCCTCCAGGCGGGCTCCGGGCCGGCTCCGACGACCAACGCAGCGGATGCAGCCACACACGCTCTCCTATCCGCTGTGAACACCGTCAACAACGACGTAGCCCTTCCCCCGTTCACATCGTGAACGTCTCCATCCTCGCCACCGCCGGCACCCCTTACCACGGCGAGGTGGTGGCGGTCGACGCGCAGCAGATCACCGTCGAGGCGCGCAGCTACGGGCCACGCGGCCACAAGGCCCTCGGCCGCTACGTGGTCCCTGCCCGGGCGGTGCGGGCGATCACGGCTGAACCTCACCGTTGAGCGTTACGGGTAGGGGTGCACGTAAGTCCCGGGCTCAGGTCTCGGGAGACATCGAGCTGGCGAGGACGATGCGTCACTCAAAGAACCGAGCCATCCGGGACGTTGGGGAAGTGCGGTGGTCAGCTCTTCAAGATGGCGGAACCCTGGCTAGCCGGCGGCGTACCGGGGCCCTGTCGTGGCAATCCAATGAACGGAGTTGCATACTGTTACCCGGGAATGAGCAAACAAAGGCCAGTCGCGTGAATCCGACTCTCCAAAGCTTGGAGGCCTCAAACTCACCTGGTTCAAAGAGGCGCTCTGTGATCCTCGGTTGGGTAGCAGGTGTGCTTGCCTTTAGCATCATCTCAGTAGTGATTGGCCTGGTTGTATCTCTGCTGGTCCTGGGAACTGCGGTCCGCGGGAGCATCTCCTTGGGCGCTTCCGCCTTTTCGAATATGCCGCCAATCTATAACGCCTTCGCCTACGACAAGGGTGTCCAAAAGATGGTTACCGACGCTGCGGGCATCTCGTCCGATGCTGCTTCCGGCTCATTGACTCACACCACCGCTGGTTGCAAACAGATGCAAGCCGATGTGAGGAGCGTTCAGAGCTTCCCTCCGGAGACCAAGCCCACAGCTTGGGCGGCAACGATGCCAGCGGTCCTGGCTACCTACGGCAAAGCGGCTTCCGACTGCATTGACTCAATTAGCTCTGGGAATCGGAGCGGCTTGAACACTTCGCTGGCGGAATTGGCTAATGCCAAGACGCAGCTGTGGCTTGCGACCGGAGGCAACGTCGGGGGCTGAGTCGGAGCACACCCGCGCCAGCACCCGTAACGCGTTACGGGTAGTGTCAGAGGGTGAACGCGACTCCGCACTCGGCGCAAGTCCGCCCAGGATCGCCTCTAAGGCCCGCGACGGACCGCCCCGCTACGTTCCTACCTTTCGCGACCCGGGGGAGTAGCCTCACCGCTCCGTGGCGGTCCTCTCCGATGCAAACTTCTTCGAGGGCACCAACCGCACACCGGCCACCGAGCTGTGGCGCCTCCTCAAATCCGGTCGTCCCGACTGGCACGCCGACGCGGCTTGCCGCGAACACCCGGAGGTCTCCTGGTTCCCCGACGTGGGCGAGACAGGGGAACTGGCCAGGGCGATCTGGTCGGGCTGTCTCGTGAGGAGCGAGTGTCTTGACTATGCGCTCACGTGGCCGGGCGCGGCCCAAGGGATATGGGCAGGGACGAGTGAAGACGAGCGCCGAGCGCTCCGGCGCCGGCGCAGCCTCAGCGAAAGCGTCGTTGGTGTTGCCGACTACCAGCCCGCTATCACACCCCAGGCATAGAGTGAGCAGGTTCAGCTCCATCCTCCAGTGCTGGACGGGCTAGGTCCTTGGAGGGATCGGTAGGGCCTTGGTGATTGGGGGAGGGTCTCCTTGTCGGCCCTCCCCCCGCAGGGTTGGCCAGCAGAGAGCGGACGATTCGCAGCCGATAACTTTGCACCGACGCTCAGAGACGCGCAGGGGATTCGGCAACTAGCACAACGTTTAGGGCTGAGCGCTTAGAAGGCAGCCGCTCTGTCCAGCTGAGCTACAGGGGCTCAGTTTGTGCTCTCTAGCTGGGAGAATAGCGCTCCGGGCTTGGAAACGCTACTTGCACATCCCACACGAGTAGAGCGGATCGCCTGCAGAGTGCATATAGAACGGCTGCTTTGTCTTCCTGGCTGCGCTCCTCACTCGGTCCATCTCACGATCTGTAAATGCAGTTCCCCGAACCTCATGCCGCGGTTCTGCGTCGCCCGCGCTGCTGCGTCTCCTTCGATCCCGCGGGCGGAGGATCGAGCCCAAGTTGCACGCGTAGCTGGTCGAGCTGACGGCGCTCGAGGTCGGAGATCGACACCCGCCTCCAGCGCTCGGCGCAGCGGATCAAGGAGGCGAATACCAGCTTCATGCCGAGCGCTCGTCTGCGAACCGGGGGATCACCTTGGTGCGCCGGCGTTCTTCTTCAAAGGATCTCTCGGCCAGGTTGGTGGTGCGAACGACCCTGCGGTGACGGACGGGCAGGCGATGTGTTACAAGAGCACTTCCATGTCTTCTTCCAGACAGGCCAGCGCCGAGGGGAAAGACCTGGCATAGACCGTCCTCACCCGGTGGGCCTGGGCCCGGGCAGCCTCCAGGTTGGGGGCATCTCTTATCGCTCTCACCTCGGCCATGACCTCAGGGGCTTCCTCTTCGGGCAGCTTGGCTCGGATGTTGGAGAGTCGATGGAACCAACACCGAATGCGGATAGAGGATCCGAAGATGGCCTTGATGGCATTGACGAGCCCTGGAGCCCCATCTGAGGTGACACTTGTCGGTTGGCGTAGGCCGCGGCGGGTCATGTGGTGGAAGAACTCCGTCCAGCAGGCTTCCGATTCCTTGTTGCCGAGACCGATGTGCAACAGGTGCTTGTGACCGTCGGCGTCGATCCCCCAGCAGACCAAGACGGCCTCCTTGGCCCCGTGCCGCCTCAAGGACTCGAATACCGCATCGCAAAACAGGTAGTGGATTGAGAGCCCAGACAGGTCCTTGGCCAGGAACGCCTCGTAGGACTCCCAGAGCCGGTCGGTGATCTCGGACACCGCGCTGCGGGATAGCAATGAGGTGCCGTCTTCGGCCCTGAAGGCGTCCTCGATGTCCCTCGTCGACATCCCCCGGGATACATCTCAGTGACCAGGCGCTCCAAGACCTCGGAGTTGCCATCCAAGAAGGAGACCAGCAGGGGTCTGAAGGGCTCCTCGGTGTCACGCACCTGGGGGATGCGGATGGCGATGTCACCCTCGGCGCTTCGCAGACGGCCTCCCTGATAGCCGTTGCGCGAACCGCGCTGAGCCTGGCCCCTTCTCTCATAGCGGCCCCGTCCACCCAGGAAGTCCGTCTGTTCGGCTTCCAAGAGCTCTTGGGCCACCGCCCTCGCCACCAGGTGGACGAAGCTCGATACCAGGTTCTCCCCTGGAGCTGCTCCTTGTTCCAAGAGCTCTTCCAGCTCGGCGCGGGCGGTCACTGACGGAGTTAGCCTCCTCATCGGCCTGATCCTCCTTGTCGGTTGGTGCTGATTACGTCTCCGACATGGTGGCTCGGGCCACTTGCTTTTACATGGACGCTATGACGTCACCTGTGAGTACCCGACGCAGTGGAAGGCGATCGAGTCGATCGCCAAGAAGATCCACCTCAATCACGAGACATTGCGTCAGTGGGTGCGCCGGGCGGAGACCGACGCCGGTGAGCCCCCCGGCTCAGGACCGATGCGCGAGTTGGAGCGTGAGGTTAAGGAGCTGCGCCGGGCCAATGAGATCCTAAAGGCGGCGGCGCATTTCTTCGGGGCGGAGCTCGACCGCCAACCGCTGCGATAGTGGCCTTCATCGATGCCCACCGGGACCGTTCGGAGTTGAGCCGATCTGTAGGGTGCTAGCAGATCACGGCTGCAAGATCGCCCCGAACACCTACTGGACGGCCCGCAAGCGGCCGCCGTCAGGCCGCACGGTTCGCGACGAGTACCTCAAAGCCGAGATCGCTCGCGTGCACGCCCAGAACCTCGAGGCCTACGGGGCGGACAAGGTGTGGGCCCAGCTCAACCGGGAGGGCATCGGGTGGCCTGTTGCACCGTGGAGCGGCTCATGCGCGACCTGGGTCTGTCGGGAGTCAGGCGGGGCAAGGATTTCAAGGTCACGACCCGCTCCGACGAACGACAACACCGACCCGCCGACTTGGTGGATCGATACTTCAAAGCGCCGGCCCCGAACCGGCTGTGGGTTGCCGATCTGACCTATGTGAAGACCCACGGTAGCTGGGTGTACGCGGCGTTCATCATCGACGTGTACTCCAGGATGGTGGTCGGCTGGCAGATCTCGAACAGTCTGCGCGCCGACCTGGCCATTGACGCGCTCGAAATGGCCGTGTGGAACCGCACCAGAGCTGGCCAGGTCCTCGACGGCCTGGTCCATCATTTGGACAGGGGCGTGCAATATCTGTGCATTCGTTACTCCGAACGGCTGGCCGACAACGACATCGTGGCCTCGGTCGGTTCCCGCGGGTATTCCTACGACAATGCCATGGCGGAGGCGTTCAATAGCCTCTACAAGTGGGAGCTCATCTACCCCCAAGGACCCTGGACCGGTTTCGACGACGTCGAGTTCGCCACCCTCGGCTACATCGACTGGTTCAACCACCGCCGCCTCCACGGCGAGATCACTGACGGCAACAGCTACGTCACCCCAACGGAGTTCGAGTCTCACTACTACCGTCAGAACCAGGCCGCCTAAGAGGCCGTCACCCAAAAGGCCGAGCAGTCATCAAACCCGGAGCGGTTCACCAGAGAATAGGGTCCGGGTGTGACCAACTACGCCGAGGTCTTCGCCCACAGAACCTGGCCGATGTTTCGCTACGTGGAGAAGTCCACCACTCAGCAGCCGATGCCGTGTCCGGGTGAGGTCAGGTGGCCAGGCAGATTCCGCGCCCAGGACGGGTGCTGGTACGCCGTCGAGGCTTGTGACGAGCACGTCGACGAGGGACTCCGAGGCTGCTGTCGCATCGCGGGAGAGCGCGAGCAGCCAGCAGTCGGGGCGCGCCCTAGTTCGCTATCGTCACGGTGATGCCGGCACTCCTCCCACTGACACCGCCGGCATAGTAGGCGACGCTTTGCAGGGTGTAAGTGCCGCTCGGCACAGTTGTGGTGTCCCATCCTCCGATCCAGCCGTAGTAGGTCGGCGTACCCGTCGCAATGACGACATCGTTAAGACTGCCGCCCGTCAGGTGGAACTCGACCTTGTTCAGGCCGCTTGAGGCGCTGGCGTCTAGGTACTGACCCCCAGACAGCGTGGCGCCGTTCGAGGGACGAAGCACCTTAGTGGACGGTGGAGAGTTGTTGATTGTGATCGCGACGGGTGCGCTGTGGGCACTCATACCCGCGGCGTTATAGGCCACGCTTTGAAGGGTGTGGCTGCCGTTTGGAACTGTTGTCGTGTTCCAGCTCGCCAGCCAGTCGTAGTAGGTAAGGGTGGCAGTAGCTATCAGGGACTCGTTGAACGTCCCGCCGGTCAGGTGGAACTCGACCTTGTTGGCGTTCGACGCCGCAGCGTCGAGGTACTGGCTACCGCTGAGTGATGCGCCGTTCGAGGGAATGAGGACCCGTGTGGTTGTCGCATTGGTCTCGACCAAGGTCTGGAACACGTTTGACGAATTGACGTAGGATCCAACCGCCACACACTCGCTTGACCCAGTGCACGACACACCGGAAAGACTTGGCTCTTTCCCCTCATTCGGGCTGGGGGTGACGGACCATTTGGTCCCATCCCAGGTCTCGACAAGGGTGTATAGCGAGCCGGATGAGGGGTTATCGAATGATCCGATCGCCACGCAGTTGGTCGAACTGAGGCACGACACTCCGTTCAGTCCGTTGTCGGTGCCGGTTCCCGCATTCGGGCTAGGGGTGATGGACCAGGAGCCGTCCCCGGTCTCGACCAAGGTCTGGAAGTAGGAGTTTAGCGAAGTTTGGGTATTCAGATAGTCCCCAACCGCCACACAGTTGGTCGGCCCGGTGCACGACACACCGTCGAGATAGTTCTCCTCATTTACCATACCGCCGACATTGGGAGTGGGGGTGATGGACCAAGTCTTGCCGTCCCAAGTCTCGACCAAAGTCTGGTTGTGGGATACGGGTTGGATCCCTAATCCCACCTTTATGAACTTCGTGGCCAAGTAGTACCCAACGGCCACGCAGTTGGTGGAGCTAGTGCACGACACGCCGTTTAGGAAGTTGTTGTCGGTGGGGGGTGCCGGGAAGGGGCTCACCTGGTTGGGACTGGGGGTGATGGACCAGGTGGTCCCGTCCCAGGTCTCGACCAAGGTCTGGCTCAGGTTTGGCGAAGCTTGGTAGTCCCCAACCGCCACGCAGTTGGTGGAGCTGGTGCACGACACGCCGTTGAGGAAGTTGCCGGCGCTCCCCTCATTCGGGCTGGGGGTGACGGACCATTTGGTCCCATCCCAGGTCTCGACCAGGGTCTTGCCTGACGAAGATCCAACCGCCACGCAGTTGGTCGAACTGATGCACGACACGCCGTTGAGGAAGTTGCCGCCGGCGCTCCCCTCATTCGGGCTGGGGGTGATGGACCATTTGGTCCCATCCCAGGTCTCGACCAGGGTCTTGCCTGACGAAGATCCAACCGCCACGCAGTTGGTCGAACTGATGCACGACACGCCTTGGAGAAGATCGTTGCTGGCGCTCCCCGGGTTGGGGCTGGGGGTGATGGACCAAGTTGCAGGCGCGGCGTCAGCCTCTCCTGCTTGGAGCATCACGATGCCAAGCGCGCCCAAGAGGCTCACAAAGCACACCAGAGGCAGCGCCACATGACGACGCCGGCGACGACCGACTAGTAGGCCGGAACCGGAGACCCCTCGCCGACGGAAGGACATAGGACCACCCCCATCTCCCTGAGCCTCGCGAATGGTACGCCTAGCGGGAGACCCTATGGCTCGGTCGTTCCGGTGCGGCCAGCCACCGCGTCGCACCCTCCGACTAATCTCCCCAGGTTCGGTCCTGGGTCCTCCTGGGGCCGGATGCACCGCTTGCGGCGCGGGCGGTCGGGAGTCCGGACCGGCCCCCACGGTCGTCTAACGGCCGGTCTGATTGACAATGAATAACTCTGCGCTGACGGTCAAAGGAGCGCTGGGCTTTCGGCAACTAGCACAACGTTTGGGGCTGAGCGCTTAGAAGGCAGCCGCTCTGTCCAGCTGAGCTACAGGGGCTCATTTGACCGTCCCTGCCTGGGAGAATACCCCCCAGGGCCGGGAACCCGTACTTGCACTACATCTCCATCGGGCTACCCCCCCCCCGGCCTGGCCGGTTCCGACCATCTGGCCCCCTCGACCCCGATCAAAACCCAAGCGCTCCAAGAGCAACTCCACCAGGAACATCAGGACGTTCTCGGATGAGACACCTGCCCTCTCGAGTGGACCGTGGCGGGATCACCCGTGGCCGGGTTGTTTTGCGCGGGCGTCGTAACATCGTGCCCGTGATGGCCATGACGCCCCGTCGGATCCGGTCGAGGAGGTGAAGGAGAGGCCACCGCGAGGTGGTCCCTTACCCCAGCCCAGACCCACCATGGAGGTACCACCAAATGCCTGCCGCCGAGTTGCCCCATTCTCCTCTTTATCGGAGGGTTCGCACCCTGGTCTTGGAGCAGAAGTCACAAAATCAGCTCGCTTCTGTTGATGGCGCCGTCTGGCCCACGACCGGAAGCGTCATCGAACTGCCCGGACCCAAGCGGGACGCCGTGGTACTGGAGGTGCGCATGCGATTGGGACAGATGAGTATCGACGACGCTGCCGACATTTTGGTTCTCGTTGACGATCCGGGCGGTGGCGGGAACGACCTGGGCGAGGACGCCGAGCGTATGGATCTCGATGTTGAGCTCAACACGCTTGTGGAACAAGGGAGGCTGTGAAGGCTCCCCTTCAACGGAACACCGAGAGTGAACCGATCGTCCACCGGGGCATGATCGGCGGCCCTCGGCCTGGACATCCCGGATAGTACGTCTCACCTTGATACATCCAGCTCAGGGGCAGCGACCAAGATGGCTGAGTACGGCGATGGTCTCTCTGGCAATACAGGTGGCCAGATCACTGTCTGTGACAGCAGCGTCCTAACCGGCCTACAGTCTTCGGACTGCCCGGGTACAGGGGGGCCTCGACCCAAGAGCATGACCACCGCCGAAACCACCGCATCGCCGCTTCGACCGTTCGTTGGACGAGAGCACGAGCGCGGCGTGATTCACACGGCGATCGAACATTTGAAGGCGACCGGCGGACGACGCGTTCTGCTCGTCGCCGGAGATCCGGGCATAGGTAAGACGTCCCTCTTGACCGAGGCTGCACACCATGCCGGCCAGGCGGGCACGACCGTCCTCTACGGCCAATGCAACGAGGACCTTCGCGTGCCGTACCAACCCTTCAGGGAGTGTGTCTCCAAGTTCTGGGCGTGTGGTCCGTCGGAGGCCTTGAAGGTCTTGGAAGCTGACAGCACCGGGTTGTTGCGAAGGCTCCTTCTGACCGCGGGTAGCCGAGCTGCAATGGACATGCCTCACGCGAGATCCGACGCGATGACCGACAGGCATCTCCTCTTCAAGGCGGTCGTCGACGTGCTCGCTGCGGGGTCGAGGGACCGTCCAATTCTCCTCGCTCTCGACGACCTGCAATGGGCGGACCGGTCCAGCTCGATGCTTTTGGAACACATCCTCTCGGCACGGGACCGGATGAACGTCGCCCTGGTGCTCGTGTACCAGCCTTCGGAGCTGTCGAATGCGCACCCCCTCTTGGACTTGCTGTCGGCTTTGCAGGACGATCCCGATACCGAGCTCTTGTCCATCGGCGGTTTGCAAGAGGTTGAGGTCGTCGACCTGGTAGAGGCCGCCGCCCATGACCTGGGTCAAGGATCCCGGGCCCTTGCCGAAGCGCTCAAAAGAGAGACGCAAGGCAACCCGTTCTTCGTCTGGGAGCTACTGCAGCATCTCGAGGAATCCGGCTGGCTCTACCCCCGGGTCGAGGGGGATTGGCTCGCCAACGTCGATCTCGAGGGTATCGGGATGCCCGGCGGAATCCGGGAGGTGATCGGCTACCGGGTGCGCACGCTCGATGAGCACGCCGACAAGGTCTTGTCGTTCGCTTCGGTCATTGGAACCCAGTTCGACCTTGAGCTGTTGACCGAGGTCTCCCACATGGCGGAGGGCGACCTGCTGGTCCTTCTGCACGAAGCCGTCGAAGCCGGCCTCCTGGTCGAAATGGACAATGATCGCCATCGCTTTGCGCATTCGGTTCTAAGGCATTCTCTTTACCAGGAACTGAGCTCGACCCGACGGCAGCGCACCCACCGACGGGTCGCCGAGGCATTGGAGGGGCTCTGCCGCAACGACCCCGATGCTCGCCTGCTGGAGCTGGCTCACCATTGGTACTTCGGGACCGGGGACGACACCGACGCCACCAGGGCTATCGAGTGCTCGCGCCGCGCCGGGGTACGCACTCTCGAAGAGCTCGCCCCCGAGGAGGCCATGCGATGGTTCTCCAGGGCTCTAGCGCTGTGGAAGAAGCTCCCCGACGGGGACCAACGAGTTCACACGGACCTGCTTGTGGGGCTGGGAACGGCCCAGGAGCTGGCCGGTCTGCCGGCTCACCGGCAAACGTTGCTGAGTGCCGCTCATCTGGCGCAAGCCCTCGGAGACAACACGCGTCTGCTGGAAGCGACCCTGGCTCACGACCACAGCTGGGCCCGCTCTCTCGGAGAGATGGACTCCGCCGTGCTGGGGGGTTACGAGGCTGCGCTGGCCGTCTGCGGCGACGGAGCGACCGCCGACCGTGCTCGTCTGCTCAGCGCCGTTGCCGGAGGGCTCAGCACCGCGGAGCCTCTCCGAAAGGCGGCAGCCGCCGACGAGGCCCTGCGCATGGCTCGAAACCTCGACGATCCGGCGACTGCACTCTATGTCATGTGCCGTGTCATGCTCGACGACTACGCGCCTGAAACACTTGCTCGCAGGCTGAAGGACTCAGAGGAGGCGGTGAAGGCCGCCCAAATGTCAGGTGACTCCGTCTCGAAGCTGGCGGCGGAGCTCGTACGGGGAGCCGCGGCCATCCAGGCAGCCGATCGAGCTGGAATCGACAGGCTCGAAGAGCAGTGCGCTCTCCTCGACGGGTCGGTGGGTCAACCCGGCCTGCAATGGCGCTGCGTCGTCAACCGAGTCAGCCTGGCCTTGCTGTTCGGACGCTGTGACGAAGCCGGGGGGTTGGTCGACCGAGCGCTCAGCATCGGGAATTCGGCGCGACGGGCCGATGCTTCAGCGCTGCACCTCGGTCAGCTCTTCGAGCTTCGCCGAATGCAAGGCCGCCTCGACGAGGCCATCGCGCTCGTGAACGGCTTCGAGTCCCCCGCCGGGCAGCTGTCGGCCATGCGAATCAGGCTGGGAATCGCATACTGCGAGACCGGCAGAGACGACGAGGCCACGCGCCTTCTCGGGCTCGAGGCGAGAGCCGACTCCTTCACCGACCGTCACGACCCGATGTGGCTCAAAAGGGCGACCGGCTGGGCCGAGGTGTCGGCCCACCTCCGGGATGTCCCTTCCGCCCAGAGGTTGTACGACAAGCTAAAGCCCTGGCACGACCATGTCGTCTTCGACGGTGCCACCATCGGCGGGTCCGTGGCTCACCAACTCGGAGCCCTGGCAGCGGTCCTGGGCCTGCTCAACGAGGCCGAGTCCCACTTTGCCAGTGCCGCAAGTACTCACGCGTCCCTCGGTTCGCCATATTTGCTGGCACGAACACAGCTTCAATGGGCGGCTATGTTGCTGTCCCGCTCGGGGCGCCGGCGGGCCGAACGGCGGGCAAGACTGCTTGCCGATGCTCGGTCCAGTGCCACCAAGCAGGGCTTTCCGGCGCTCGAACGCCAAGCAGCCTCATTGTCAGGTGGGCCGGCAAGGCACCATTCGGTTCTCTGGCCCAAGCGGAGCGTCTCCGCATGAAGCTCATCTCAAGAAACTTCGGTCTGACGCGAGCGTGCGAGAGAGTCCACGAACCCGGTAAGGGCGTTCCACCATGCCGGCCAGTTCTCGAACTGGGCCGAGTGACCCGCGCCGGCGATCACCTCTAGCTTCGCTCCGGGTATCACGTCGGCTATTGCCCTGCTGGGCTCGAGAAAAGGCTTGTCCTGCTCTCCTACGATCACGAGCGTAGGGACGCGCAAGCCGGCCAACTCGCCGAGGCGCTCGGTCTGTCCCAAAAACATCTCGTCGACGACGGATAACCACATGTCCCGCGAGGATGCCAAGCACTTGGCGTCCTCGAATTCTGCATAACCGGGCCGGTCTTCGAGCAACCGAAGGTGCGCCGGGGTCGAGAGCGGATCGCCGAGCTGGTGCTGCAGCTCGAGCAGTTTTGCTAGGCCCTCTGTCTGGACGACACCCTTGGCGAGCGCCAGCATGTCCAGATCAAATCCGGTAGGCGGACCATGGGTGGTGTCCATCAGAACCAATCCGTCAAGGATCTCCGGATGGGACAGGGCGAAGACCTGTGCGACCATCCCACCCATCGAATGTCCGAGCATCATCATGCTCGACCATCCGAGGACTCCGAAGAGCTCAGAGAGGTCCTCGGCGAATCGGCCCAAGCTGTATGACGACTCGCCTACGGGATGGTCGCTCTGGCCGTGTCCGCGAAGATCCGGCGCCACAGCGTGCCACCCGCGGTCCGCAAGCGGTACGAGTGCATCTGCGAAGTCCTCCTTGGCACCGGTGAACCCGTGCACGAAGAGCAAACCTCGCCCACCGACGCCGGCTTCGAGCAGAGCAAGCTCGACATGGCCGACTGACACGCGACGCTGTTCCGGTTTTGCCGCCATGACGCCCTTCCTACCGGACCCGCTCCGCCTTGGCAACCGTGCTGGTCGTGCACGCGCCCTCAGGGGACCTCCGCCATCAATAGGTCCGCGATCGCGAGGCTCGAGGTGGCCGCGGGAGACGGCGCATTGCGCACTACGACCACCCGGCCGATCCTCTCGATGACGAAGTCGTCCATCAACGTTCCCTGCCTGTCGACGGCTTGGGCGCGCACCCCGGCGATCGAGCGACGCAGATCGGCATCGCGTATCGTCGGCACGTATCTACGAGCGAGCTCTGCGAAACTGTGCCTCGACACTGAGGAGCCGAGCTCCCGCATGCCGGTCCGCCAGTTGCTCGCGGCCAATCGCCAGAAGCCAGGCCAGCGAAGGTACGCGGCCACGTCCCTTGCACTGACGTCGGACCAGCGGTAGCCCTCGTTCGCCAGCGCGAGAACAGCATTGGGGCCCAGCAAGATCCTGTCGTCCACGCTCCGGGTCAGGTGGACGCCGAGGAAGGGAAAACTGGGATCCGGGACAGGGTAAACGAGCCCCCTCACGAGGTTCCGCGCCTCGCCGACCAGTTGGTAGTACTCGCCCCGAAACGGAACGATCCGCACCTCGTTCGCCGCTCCGGACTCGGCAAGCCGATCGGTACCGAGCCCGGCGCAGACGACCAGGGCTTCGAGGTCGAAACGGCGACCTCCCGCCCGTACAGACACGGTGTCAGGGCTTTGGCGAATGCCGGTCACCTCATGTCGCAACAGCACCTCACCCCCGTTGTCGGCCAGGTCGCGGGACAGCTGCCTAGCCACCGAGGCAAAGTCCACGACCGCGGTATGGGGAGAATGGAGCGCGGCGTGCCCACCCACGTTCGGCTCGATGTCGCGGAGCTCAGCAGAGCTCAGCCTCGCCAGGTCTCGCACCCCGTTCTCGCGAGCATTCCGCTCGAGCCATCTCAACCTCCCGATCTCCTCGGTCGATGCCGCCACCACCGTCTTACCAAGCTCTCGGAAGGCGATACCGTGCTCGGAGCAGTAGTCCTTGAGCTGGCTGGCCCCCGATCGGCACAGCACGGCCTTCAGGGATCCCGGCCTGTAGTAGAGGCCGGCGTGGACGACCCCACTGTTATGACCGGTCTGATGGGCGCCCACCCGGCTCTCCTTCTCGAAGACCGTCACTCTCGTGCCGTGACGCAGCTGGGCGAGCCGCCGGGCCACGGCTAGTCCCACGATCCCGCCACCCACCACACCGGCGTGGTCCAGGGCCACACCGACATGATGCACCAGCAGCTGTGCCGGCTCCCAGCGCTGGTCGGGAATCACCTAACCTTTCGCGGAATGCCGAGCGCTCCGACGTCGTCGTGTCAACTGCCAGATTCGTCGTCCGATCGACCTGATGATGCGTCCCGCTGAGGCTCTCGATCGCATTGCCTATCTGTTGGAGCGACAGGGCAGTCCGAGGCATCGGGTTCAAGCGTTCCGAAGGGCAGCCGACGTCGTGGCGGCAACTCCGCCCGACCGCCTGTCTGATCTGGCGGGGCAAGGCCAGCTCCAGCATCTTCCCTGCGTCGGGAAGACGACCGAGCGGGTGATCGTCGAAGCCCTGACAGGGGACCAGCCTACTTACTTGAGCCGCCTAGAGGAGGAAGCAGACGAGCCCGGACTGTCGGGCCCTGCCGCCGACCTTCGCAACGCCTTGCTTGGAGACTGTCACGGGCACACGGACTGGTCCGACGGGGGAAGCTCCATCGCAGTAATGGCCGAGGCCGCGGCCCAGATCGGCCACCGGTACTGGTCGCTGACCGATCACTCTCCACGCCTTACGGTGGCGCATGGTCTCGACTCCAAGCGTCTCGCGGAGCAACTAGAGGTCGTGGCGGAGCTGAACACGCGGTTCTCCGAGGAGGGACGCAGCTTTCGCATCTTGACGGGAATCGAGGTCGACATTCTCGAAGACGGGTCTCTCGACCAGGACGAGGAGATGCTGGCTCAGCTCGACGTCGTGGTGGCAAGTGCTCATTCGAAACTGAGAATGGACTCCGAAGAGATGACACGGCGATTGCTCCGGGCGATATCGAACCCTCACGTCGACATCCTGGGCCACTGCACCGGACGCATGATCGTCGGCCGGGGCAGGCCGGAGTCGACCTTCGATGCTTCCCGAGTATTCGGTGAGTGCCGGGACGCCGGAAAGGCGGTGGAGGTCAACTGTCGCCCGGAGCGGCTCGACCCTCCGATCCGGCTGCTTCGCTTGGCGATCGAGATGGGATGCAAGCTGGCGATCGACACTGATGCGCACGCACCCGGCCAGCTCGAATGGCAGCGGCACGGCTGCGAGCGGGTAGCCCGGTGTAACGGGCCGACCGAGAGCGTGGTCAACACTTGGGAACAGGACCGCCTGCTGGCCTGGACCTCCAGCCACAACGGGTGAGTCAAAGACTGAGTCAAAGGACTGAGTCAAAATTGTCGCCGCACAGCCGGGGCTCTACCCCGGCGCTTGACGCAGACGATTGTGCAAAGCTGGCGTCGTCGCGGTGGCCGTAGCTCAGTTTGGTTAGAGCGCCAGGTTGTGGCCCTGGAGGTCGGGGGTTCAAGTCCCCTCGGTCACCCCCGGTCACCCTGGATGGGGCATCCCCCACTAAATGACAGCCATGTGATTCACTCGACCTGCCGAGTCGAGGAGGGATCACTCTATGTGGCGTGTTCCACCTTTAGAGATCACGGTCGAAGAACGCCTCGAGCTGGAGCGCAGGGCCAGGGCGCACACGAGCCCGGTGCGAGTCGCCCGACGGGCACGAATCATCCTCCTGGCAGCCGACGGAGTCCCCAATCGCCAGGTGGCGCGACGAGTGGGCATCAAGGAATCGTATGTGAGCTTGTGGAGGAGACGTTTTCTCTCCGAGGGACTGGCGGGCTTGGAAGACCGTCCTCGGCCAGGTCGGCCTCGCACCCGCCCGCGCATCGACCGCACCCATCCGGTCGTCGCAGGCTCCGGGTCAGAGCGCCCCTAGTCACCGACAGCGCTGACTAGGATTCCGTTGCGCCTCTAGCTCAACGGCAGAGCAACGGACTCTTAATCCGCAGGTTGGGGGTTCGAATCCCCCGGGGCGCACGCGAAACCCGGGTGCCCTGCCACCAAGGGGACAGTCGCTCTACCCTACTCCGAAACTGATGTCTCCTTCCGAGGATGGTTCTGCATGAGCGGCGCCGTCAACCCTTCGACCAGATGAAGAGCCCGGTCCGACACTCGCAACCACCCCGTCATCGGATCGGGAGCAGACGCCGGCACAAGCGCGTATGGCTGCGCCGTACTCTGATCGGCCTGAACGTCTTGGTGCTGGTCTGCATCGTGGCAATGGGGATCGCCTTCTACTACGTCCACTACCGCTACTCTCAGATCCACAAGGTCACGGTCCACAACCTGCGTACGCCCACCGTGAACCCGTCGGGCGGGCCACAGACAATTCTCTTGGTCGGAAACAACACCCGCTGTGCCCTGAACGGACAGCAGGCTAACGCATTCGGGACTTGTGGAGAGGTCGGTGGCGAGCGGAGCGACGTCACGATGCTCCTGCATGTCGACCCGCAAACCACTCAGGTGTCGGTTCTCTCTATACCGCGCGATCTTTGGCTTCCGGTTCCGGGTACCAAGGACCAGCTTCGAGTCGATGCCGCCCTCAACAAGGGCCCCAGCTTCCTGGTCGAGACAATCGAACAGGATCTCGGTATCCCGATCGATCACTACGTCAGCCTCAACTTCGACACATTTCAGAGCGTCGTGGACGATCTCGGTGGGATACGGATGTACTTCCCGGTTCCACTAAAGGACGCATATTCGGCGCTCAACGTCGCTCAGCCCGGTTGCCAGCCGCTCAACGGGTTCCAGGCTCTGGCCGTGGTCCGATCGCGCCATCTCTACTACCTGCAAAACGGGAGTTGGCAATATGACGGGCAGGGTGACCTGAGCCGCATCCAGCGAGATCAAGAGTTTCTCAGGATCTTGGCCGCCCAGGTGAGCCGAAAGGGACTGTCCAATCCGCTCACCGCCAATGCACTCCTAGGCTCTGTCACCCCCAAGCTGGAAGTTGACTCGGGGTTCTCGCTTGCTGAAATGGTCAGCATGGCGTTGAGCTTCCACGGCGTGAACCCCAATGCTGTACCCACCTACACGCTCCCGGTGATCGAGGACCCGAACTCCTATTACTACAAGGGCGCCAATCTCGGAAGCGTGGTGTTTCCGAGCCAGCCGGGTGACCAGGCAACGATCGACCAGTTCTTGACTCAATCACCGCCTCCCACCGCGCCCGCGGGTACCACCATGCAGCTTCTCAACGGATCCGGAAGGGGGGATGCCGGCGCCGTGGCCGGCCAGCTTGCCAAGTACGGCTTCCAAGTCACCGGCACCGGTTATGCACAAGCAGTCGGGAACCCTGCTGAGACAGTGATCACCTACGCGCCCGGTCATCTGGCGGCAGCCCAGCAACTACTGAGCTATCTCTCCGGTTCGGCCGCGCTGGCGCAGGGTCAGACTCCTCCCGGGGACGACCTGGTTCTCACGCTCGGATCGACGATGAGCGTGAACCCGCCTCCGGCCCCAGCAACCTCGACGCCGACCACCGCCGCCCCGGCCACCACGGCTCCGGGCAGTACGGCCTCCAATCCTGCCGGTCAAGTGACCCCTGCCCAACAGCCTCTGCCCACGTTCGACCCGACCGCCTGTCCCGCACATTAGGCGGCCGCCAGAGCTCCACTACGATCACCTCCATGGCGAAGGCCTCGGTCATCACGTCGCGCTCGTCCGACTTTCCGCGTTGGTACCAGGACGTGGTCGCCAAAGCCGAACTGGCCGACAACGGTCCTGTGCGGGGCACGATGGTGATTCGGCCTTACGGCTACGCCATCTGGGAGCGCATGCAACACGAGCTAGACGGGCGCATCAAGGCCCTCGGAGTTCAGAACGCGTACTTCCCGTTGTTCATCCCGGAGTCGTATCTGCACAAGGAAGCCGAGCATGTGGAGGGGTTCAGCCCCGAGCTGGCCGTGGTGACCCACGGCGGGGGGAAGAAGCTCGAAGAGGCCGTCGTGGTGCGGCCGACGAGCGAGACCATCATCAATTCCTATTTTGCAAAATGGGTCCAGAGCTGGCGTGACCTGCCGATGATGATCAACCAGTGGTCGAACGTGGTTCGCTGGGAGATGAGGCCCCGGCTGTTCCTTCGGACTAGCGAGTTTCTCTGGCAGGAGGGTCACACGGTCCAAGCCACGGAAGAAAAGGCGCGCCGATTCGCGCTCAGGGTACTCAATGACGTCTACACGGACTTCATGCTCAATGTGATGGCATTGCCGGTGTTCGCCGGACGTAAGACGCAAAGGGAGCGCTTCGCTGGTGCCAACACCTCGTGGGCGTGCGAGGCGATGATGGGTGACGGCAAGGCGCTCCAGATGGGGACCAGCCACGAGCTCGGTCAGAACTTCTCCCGCGCGTTCGGCATCGAGTTCCAGTCCGAGACCGGTGAGTCCGTGTACGGCTGGCAGACCTCTTGGGGGGTCTCGACCCGGCTGGTGGGAGGGCTGATAATGGCCCACGGGGACGATGCCGGGCTGCGCATCCCGCCGCGGCTCGCTCCCGTGCAAGCGGTGGTCCTCTTGGTCCGCGACGAGGAGGGCTCGGGTGAGAAGGCCCGACGTCTCGCAGACGACCTTTCGAAATCCGGTGTACGTGTCGCGTTCGACGGCAACACAGACTCGTCGTTCGGCCGCCGGGTGACGGACTGGGAGCTTAAGGGCGTCCCGTTGCGCATAGAGGCGGGCCCTCGAGAGCTCGTGGAGGCCAAGGTCGTACTCGCGCGGCGCGATACCGGCACAAAGGAGGCGATAAGTCTCGATGGCATCAACCGCCGTATCGCCGAGACGCTGGATCGCGCGCAAGCCTCCCTTGCCGAGGAAGCCGCTCGGCGACAAGCCTCCCGCACGCGCACGGTGTTCGAGATGGCAGAGGTCGTAGAGGCCTGTGAGGATGGTTTCGCCCGCATCCCCTGGAGCAAGGTCGGAGAGGACGGCGAGGCAAAGCTCGCCGAGCGCGGTCTTAGCGTGCGCTGCCTCCAGGGAGCCGGCGGCGGGCTACCCGTACCGTGGGAAGGTGACGCCGAGTTGATGGCGATAGTAGGTAAGGCTTACTGAGGCCGTGACATCGTCCGCTGTCTGGGCGACACCAACTCTGACTTGATCACCTTGCCCAATGCGTTTCGCGGCAACGAATCCACAAAATAGAGCTCTTTCGGCAGCTTGTACGCCGCTAACTCACGGACCGCGAACTCCCGCAACTCGTCCACGCGACACCTCTCCCCGGTCGGCACGACGAACGCGATGACCATCTCGCCCCACTCCTCCGAGGGGATTCCGACCACCGCCGCCTCCGCGACGGCAGGGTGACCGAGAAGGACCTCTTCCACCTCACGTGGATAGACGTTGAAGCCACCCGTGATGATCAGCTCCTTGGAGCGGCCCAAGATGCGCAGGTAGCCGTCCGGGTCGAGTCGTCCCAAGTCCCCGGTGCGGTACCAGCCGCCGTCCATCGCATCCGCCGTCTGCTGTGGCTGGCCCCAGTAGCCCAGAAAAACGTTGGGGCCTCGTACCAGAATCTCCCCGTCGTCAGCCAGCCTTACCTGTACACCGGGAAGTGGAAAGCCGACCGTCCCGGCCCTGCGCTCGCCCTCGTAAGGGTTGGATACGCACATCAAGGTCTCGGTGGTGCCGTATCTCTCGAGTATCTGCTGCCCGGACAGCTCTTCGATCCCGCGATGGAGCTCGGCCGGCAGGGCAGCCGACCCCGAGACGCACAGCCGAAGGGACCGGAGTTCTCCCGCGCGCGCCGAGTCGGCGAGGCGGTGGTACATGGTGGGGACTCCGAAGAACAAGCTGGCCCGATGCTGCGCGGCCGCGTCGAGAACGGCACCCGCGCCAAACCTCGGAACCAGGACAGCGGAAGCGCCGGCCAGGAGGGTCCCGTGCAGCCCGACGCAGAGGCCGTGCCCGTGGAAGAGCGGCAACGACAGCACCAGCCGGTCAGCCGGGCTCCACCTCCAGGCAATGGCCACCGAACGCGCCGACGCGAGGAGGCTGGCGTGAGAGTGAAGCGCCCCTTTTGGGACTCCTGTGGTCCCCGAGGTGTAAGCCATCAGCGCCGCGGAAGCCGCGTCAGGTGGTGGGAGGTCGACCGTCCCCGCGCGTGCAGGTCCGTCCACGTAGGGACCGACGACTACCAGGCCAGGGTCCGCTTCATGCAGATCCGCCCCTCGGCCGTTGTCGTCGACCACAGCGGCAGATGGTCGGGCGTCGCGGAGTATGTGTGACAGCTCGCGTGGCCTGTAGGAAGAGTTGACAGGAAGTACAACCAGCCCGGCGCGCAGCGCGCCGACATGGGCGATCACCAGCTCAACCGAGGATGCGCAGCTGAACAGGACCCGGCTACCTTGGTCGAGCCCGAGTCGGAGGAAGCGTTGGGCCGCCGCGCGGCTCGACTCCTCCAGCTCACCGGCAGACATCCAGCGCGCGGACCGGACGTCCGCGACCACGGGAGCCGACATGTCCCACGCCCATGCCGCCTCCCACGCCGCGGGGAGGCTCCTCTCCGCGACGACATCCAGCGAACCCGCGTCGATTCCCGGCGGAACGTGTACCGTCCATTCCGGAAGTCTCATCCCGTGATCGGGCTCGTCCACATGCTCAACCTGGCTCGATACCCCAGCGAGCCGTCGTCTCCGCGCCCGGTTCGAGAATGGTCAATCCCTCGCCGCTGCGCAAGGCGTTCGGAGGACATGTCATGGGCTCGACCGCCAAGCTTCTGCGGCGCGCCCCAGCCGGCAGCGTGTCGCCGCTGAAGACCATCAGGTGCGTGAAGGACCTGTCCACCCACAACCGAAGCGAGCGACCTGTGGCCGGATCGCTGAGGACGGCACGGGCGATGCCTTCTCGATCGCGCTCCAACTCGGCGAAGCAGTCGTCCAGCTGGGCCGGTCCCACAGCGCGCCCCGCCCCGCGAAAGTCGAGGCTCGTCCCCTCGACGAGTGACGAGCCCACCGGGATGCCCCGCTGGTCGGTCTCTAGCCGGGTACGTCCCGGAAGGGACAGCACCACGGAGTCCACGCTCGATGTCCCGACCGTCAGGTACGGATGGAACCCCGCTCCGAAGGGAAGCGGTCCGCCGCCCCCGAGATTCGCCGCGCGCAGCTCGACTCTGAGGCCACCGTCAACCAGCTCGTACGCGAGGTCGAGGCCTAGCGTGAACGGGTAGCCGGGACGGGGGTGGAGGACGTGTGACATGACCGCTCGGTGTGGTTGGACCTCGACCGGCGCCCAGGCTGCCCATCTCACCAGTCCGTGGATGGCGTTGTGGTTCTCGGGCTCGTCCAGAGGCAGCTGGTGGTCGACCTCTCTGAACCGGTAAGACCCGTCCGCCAGCCGGTTGGGCCACGGGACGAGCGGTTGCCCCCGCCCTCCGTCACACATCTCCCCCGGGGAGAAGCCGTCAAGGTGCGCCATCTCGCCCGAGCGGTAGGAACGGAGCGTCGCGCCGACCTCGGTCACGATGGCGGCCTGTTTGCCGCGGGAGAGCTCTATCTGACGACCCGAAGGAGGCGGCGGCCCGGATCTCTGCCCGATGCCGGTCCATGCCGAAGAACTCACCGTCTGATGATGCCGCACCGGTGGCCCTCCAACGCCAGATCCTGCCATAGCGTCGGGATAACCTGGTCGTTGCAGGTGCCCGCACCTCAGTGTTCACCAGCCGTTCACCTCGGGGGCACCGGGGCGACGATCGGGCGTGGTTGCCTGATTCTGGGACGTGGCCCTCACGGAGGTGAGAGGTAGGACATGCGAATCCTGGTTACCAACGACGACGGGTACTTCGCCCCCGGCATCGGTGCCCTGGCCACCACCCTCGTCGAGGATGGCCACGACGTCGTGGTGGCAGCACCTATGGAGGATCGCAGCGGCACCGGGACCGGCATAGGGCTGGCGCTGCTCCAGGGCGGAATCGCTTTCGACCGGGTAAAGATCGAAGGCCTCGACGACACTCCTGCCTATGGGATACACGGTCTTCCCGCCCTCGCCGTGTTCGCAGCCGGCTTGGGCGGCTTCGGACCGGTCCCCGACCTCGTTGTCTCGGGTGTCAACCTGGGGTACAACACGGGACGGGCCGTTATGCACTCGGGCACGGTCGGGGCAGCGTTGACTGCCGCGAACTTCAACGTAACCGGGCTCGCCGTGAGCGTGCAGGCCACCGAGGATCCCCAATGGAAGACAGCCACGACCTTGGCCCGACTCATCGTCGCCCGCCTTCCCCAGTCGCCTCCGGGGACCGTGGTCAACCTCAATGTGCCGGGATTGCCGCTGGCGGCGCTGCAAGGAGTCCGCAGAGCGCGTCTGGTCACCACGGGTGGCGCACAGGCCACCTTGGTGGAGGAAGGGGACCGATTGGTGCTGGAGCCGTCTCTCCGGCCTCCCACGCATACATCTGAGAGTGACGTCGCCCTCGTGGAGGCGGGCTACGCCACCCTGACGCCGCTCACCACGGTGACGGAGGCGGCCGAGCATGACGCGGTCCCGGCACTGGAGCCATTGCTGGGCATCTGGCCGCGCACCGAGGTTGCGCCAGCCAATTGCCCACGCGCGGTTTGACATTTCCGCGCAATGATGGGTTGCGCACAAGGCCATTCGAGCTCTCGTGAAACTCTTCGTGAAACATCCAAGATCCGACTCGCCACAAGTCTGTTGAAGCCCGCTCAAGGCTGACAAGTGGCAGCGCGAAGCTGTGGATAAATGTCCCTGACGCGTACATCGCCGAAAAAATCCTGGGCGCACTGAGAGTTCGTCTCTGACCAGCCCCTTTCTCTTTCGAAAAGTCGAGGACCAATGGCAAAAGTCGAGGACGCGCACAGCTGCCAACTTGACTGCGTTGCCACGTTCGTGTTCTAAGATCTCCGACAACACAAGTAGGCGTGCTGGTTGAACTCCAGTACCGCGCAAGTGTCCTGAGACCTGGGGATCTCAGCTGGGGCAAGGCTTCCAATAGGGGGCCTTGACGTGCGTGGCTGTTGGGGGGTAACGCAGCCACAACGTGACGCGGCCACCTGACATGGCCGGCAGATTGGGGGGTGTAGCAAAGGAACAAGGTCCCTAGGGTTTTCCGTCCGCACCTCGTACGGACTGAACCGCGTCCTGAACCGGTGCGTCC
This sequence comes from uncultured Actinomycetes bacterium, assembly GCA_963736925.1. GTDB lineage: Bacteria > Actinomycetota > Acidimicrobiia > Acidimicrobiales > CAVTQP01 > CAVTQP01. The sequence continues at coordinate 905,559 of CAVTQP010000003.1, read as the reverse complement.
TACCGACGCCGGTTTGCGAGTCGTATGCACTTTGACGGTCTGCCCGCATTTCAAGCCACACCTGAAGCCCTCCGGGCTTTCCGTGACTTCAAGGAGGCGCAAAATGCGCAAGCACCGGCATACTGCAGTCTCGGCGTTCATCATGCTCGTCATTGGAGCAATGACCGCCGCATTCAGTTTCATCTCGGCACCGGCTCGAGCCGGAGCCTCCGGCTCCGCGATCCGGAGCCAACGCCCGCCAAACTCACCCGTCTCATTGAGCGCTTATCACTGGCGGTTGGACGCCGCTGTGTACTCCACCGAGTACTACAAGTGGCTCGGCGCCGCTGTGTACTCCACCGAGTACTACATGTGGCTGGATGCCGCCGTGTACGCGACTGGCGTCCAAGAGGGCGAGCTAGCCGCGGTTAGCCGACACACCGGTGGTGAGAGCATCACCGGCCCCACCAACACCAGCAACGGTGGCGGTGGCGGTGGCGGCGCCGGGGGTAGGTGGGCCGCTATCCGCCAGTGTGAGTCGGGCGGCAACTACTCCGACAACACTGGCAACGGGTATTACGGCGCTTACCAGTTCAGCACGTCGACCTGGCACAGCCTGGGCTATTCGGGAGTAGCAAGTGACTACTCCGCTTCGGTCCAGGACCAGGCGGCCCAGCAGCTGGAGGCCCGCAGCGGTTGGGGCCAATGGCCCGTTTGCGGCACCCACTAGATACCCTCAGTCAGTTAGTTCGACAAACGGGCCCGGCAGACGGGTCCGTTTGTCGCGTTTGGGCCCTCGGAGGGCCATCTAGGCCGGGCTGTCAACGACCGCTAGCTGCTCGCCCTCTCCTGACACGAAGGGCTGATCTCGCAAAGGCACCTCTTTGAGTAGCCACGTCAGGGCGAACCCGATTACGACCACAGGCACTCCGACGAGGAACACCGTCTCGAGAGTATGGCTGAATGCCATCACGAACCCATGATGGATCGATGGGGGAAGAGTCCCAAGCTGGGCGGGGTTGCTTGCGATGTTCGTGCCCCCGATGTGCGATATCGCCTGAGCCGGAAGATAGAGAGGGAGGTTGGCCCGCAGCCTGTTGTTGAAGATCGCACCAAATACGGATACCCCAAACGAACCGCCTATCGACCGAAAGAAGGTGGCAGTCGAGGTGGCCGTTCCCAGATACCGGTAGGGGACAGAGTTCTGTATCGCGATGACGAGGACCTGCATCACACCTCCCAACCCCACCCCAACTACGAACATGAACAGGGCAGAGACCACGAAAGGCGTTGACGCCGTCATACGGGAGAGCAGGTAGATGCCCAAGGCCATGATTGCCATTCCGAGGATTGGGAAGATCTTGTAGCGTCCCCAGCGTGAGATGAGCCGTCCGCTGGTGACCGACGTCCCCAGCATTCCCACCATGAGTGGGAGCAGCTGCAGGCCCGAACTGGTCGGGCTGGCCCCGTGCACGGTCTGTAGGTAGAGCGGCAGGTAGACGATCGTGCCGAACATCGCGAACCCGAGGATGAAGCCGATCATGCTCGTGACCGAAAAGACACGATTAGTGAACAGCTCGAGGGGAATGAGCGGTTCGGGTACCCGTCTCTCGACCAGGCAGAAGGCGCCTATGAGCGCGGCGCCAAGGACGGCCAGGGAAACGATGACCGGCGAACCCCAGGGATAGGTCGTTCCGCCCCATGTGGTGAGCAGGATGATCGCCGTCACTCCCCCGCCCAGCAGGGCCGTACCCCAGTAGTCGACAGCGTGGTCCGTACGCTTTCGTGGCAAGTGGAGAACCGCGGCGACGACGGCGAGGGCGATGAAGCCGATCGGCAGGTTGATGTAGAAGACCCACCTCCACGTGAGGCTCTCGGTAAAGAACCCTCCCAGGAGCGGCCCTGCGATGCTGGTGACTCCAAACACCGCGCCGAAGTACCCCATGTACCGGCCCCGCCGGCGCGGGCTCACCACGTCCCCGATGATCGCCTGGGCCCCCACGATCAGACCGCCGGCACCCACACCTTGCAATGCTCGGAATGCAATCAGCTCACTCATGCTCTGCGACAAGCCCGACAGCGCCGAGCCGACCAGGAAGATCACGATCGCGGCCTGAAAGAGCTTCTTTCGCCCGTAGAGGTCGCCGAGCTTGCCCCAAAGAGGCGTGGAGATGGTCGAGGTCAACAGGTAGGCGGTGACAACCCACGAGAGATGGTTGAGTCCGCCCAGATCACCTGCGATCGTGGGCAACGCCGTCGCGACGATGGTCTGATCCAAGGCTGCGAGCAGCATCCCCAGCATCAAGGCGCTGAGTATGACCAGGATGCTCCGATGGGTGAGCTGCTGTGGCTCGTCACCCTGTTCCGAAGGTGGGCGCTCGCTCAGCTCAACGGTCACGAGAGTCCTCGCTGGTCTGATCCTTGAGGAGATCCTCCGCGAACCTACGCAGGAGCCTGGCGAAGGTCACCCGATCGACATTGCTCCAATCGGACAGCAGCTCCGCAAGCCGAGTCCTGCGAGCCGCCAGGATGCGTCCCAGGACGCGCTCGCCCTGGCGGGTGGTCCTGAGCCGGAAGGCGCGACGGTCACTGCCGTCAAGGCTGCGAGCCACGAGGCCCTCGCGCTCCAGCTGCTGAACCTTGCGGGTTACGGCTGGGGCGTCCACACCGAGACGGTCGGCCAGGTCGCAAAGCCTCAACTTCCCGTGGCAGACCGCCAGATGGCGCAGCAGCGTGGCACCGGTCCGGTCCAGGTCGACCCTGGCAAGCGCCAGCGTCCGCTCATGGAAACGGACGCGCGTCGCAGCATGAGCCACCCCATCCATGGCCGCCTCGATCTCGACGACTTCGGCCCCGTCGTCATCGAGCCCCTCGTCATCGAGCCCCTCGTCATCGAGCCCCTCGTCATCGAGCCGGTCATCATCGAGCATCGAAAGGAACCACCTCGCTGTTCAGGCCAAACCACACACAGTCTATTTTATTGCTTTCGTCAAGCAACTATAGGCGGTCGAGTGCTCCGAGGCGCTGGCCTCCCGCCACGCTGCGGCTGATCGATGGCACGGGGTCCATACGAGTCACGTTGTGTGAGATCGCCATTCGCTCCCCGTGGTTTGACCACCTGTATGCGCTCGAAACAACACTGCATGTGGCTCCGCCGCCTGGTGCCTCCAATCATGCTGGCCGGCCCGAGGTGGAGCCGTCGCTAGGGTCGCCAGACGGTGTGTCGGGGCTCCGGGTCCACCGTGTCCCGAACTCTCGGTATGGAGGCAGGTTTGGATGTCGAGCTCGAAGAGCATCTGTCCGTCGAGGTCGCCTTCTGACAAGGACAGTCCCTCCCTTTCGTCCAGGAACTGCTGGACCAGGAGACAGCGCAGGGGCGCCTCATTTCGTTCGTGAGCCCGGCCCGCCACGTAGAAGGCGTCTTCGTTCCGGGGGCAAGGAAAGGAATGGAGGGCGAACTCGCCGTCGCGCAGTAGGTCGTCACGCTTCTGCGATGGAACGAGAAATGCCAGCAGGTGGTCGGCTGTCAGGAGCGGGCATATCGGGTGGACCCGGGGTCCGCCGTCCCGGCGAACGGTCGCCAGAAAGCCCAATCCCACCCCGAACTGGTACAGCAGTTCACGTCCGGCATTCGCTAGCTCAGGACGGGCTCGCGGAGTTCGCCCCGTGTGGCCATGTCTGAGCCCAGGCTATTGCCGGCTGGTTGCCGTTGGCGCCATCCCGCCTGCGATCCTGCCTAGGGCCGACCTGAACGTGGTCTCCCAGACTTCGGGGGACACAACCGACCGCTTCATCGCCGGCTGCTCGGTACCGAGGATCCAGCGAGCCGCACGCGCCACCGCTGTCCGGATGTCCCGAGCTCACATAGGCGTTACCCAACTCGAGCTCATGCTGGAGGTTGTCCCTCCCGTGCCCAGGAACGATGTCGAGCAACAGCAGCGTGCGCCCAATCGCACGTGCCTCGAAGCACGTGTTCCCAGGGCTGGTGACCACGAGGTCGCACGCGGCCATCAGCTCGGAGACGCGCTCGGTGAACCCGAACGGCGTGACTTGCGGACAGCTCACACTGACGGCTTTCAGCTCCCCCAGGAGGCGTTTGTTCTGCCCGGCTACCGCCAGAACCTGAAACCCACTTTCAGCGAGGCTACGGGCGATGGCAGCGATTGGACCGAGTCCCCAACCGCCCGCCATCAAGAGCACGCACGTCTCGCCTTCTGGCACTCCGAGCCGGATACGCGCCTCTTCGCGAGCGAGGGGTTCGTAGAACGACGACCGCATAGGCGTAGGGACGACCGCAACCTGGGCTTCAGGCCGAAAGCGCTGGACGGATCGTCGCGCAACCTCCGATGTAACGAGAAACAGATCGGTACCCTCGTGGACCCACAATCGATGAGCGGTAACGTCGGTGCAAAGGACGATGCTGACCAGTTCAGGGCGTTCCTTCTTGATCTGGCTGACCACGGACGCTGCGGTGGCGAACACCGAGATGATCAGGTCCGGTTCGTGCTCGTCGATCAGTGCCTCGACAGCCGGGACCGACTTGGTGGCCGCGGCCCAGTCCATGGCCCTGGCCAGCACCTTTCCCGTCCTGAGGGCGGAGTAGTACAGGGCGTCGTAGAGCGGCGGTATTGCCAGGATCCGTCGGAACGCTCTGTCGGCGGCCCTGCTCGCTCCACCCCCCAGAAGGGCTATGGCGTCATAGGTGGCGGTCTCCCATCCATGCTCGGCAAGAGAGGTCGTGCACGCCTGGGCAACCGTGTCATGACCCATGCCGATCGATCCGGACAATATGAGGGCCCGCCTATGTGCGCCGGCCATATCCTTTCCTTGTGCGATGCATGGGCTTGCTTCGCCCAGGGCCCGAATGGGCCAGCTCGCGCCATCGGAAGCACGATCTGACGTGGTCGTTTACCAGGCCTGCTGACTGCATGAATGCATAGCAGATCGTGGGCCCCACAAAGTTGAAGCCGCGCTGCCGGAGCCCGCGACTTAGGCTCATCGAAGCTTCTGTCGAGCTGGGAACCTCGTCGAGTGTGCGCCACTGGTTCTGCACAGCGACGCCACCGACAAACGACCAGACCAGACCGTCAAGGGTCAGGGCCTCGTGCTCGAGCCTGACGTAGGCCTTGGCATTGTCCACAACTGACTCAATCTTTCGTCTGTTTCGGATGATCCCCGGATCCTCGAGCAAGCGATCAATGTCGGCTTGGCCGAAGGTCGCTATGGATCGGGGGTCGAATCCGTCAAAAGCCTTCCGATAGCCGTCACGCCTTGAGAGCACCGTCGACCAGCTGAGGCCGGCTTGCGCGCCTTCGAGCACCAACAGCTCGAACAGCCGACGCTCGTCGTGCAACGGGACACCCCACTCGTGATCGTGGTAGGCGGTCATTTCCTCGCTTCGGTCTGCCCAGTGGCAGCGAATCTCCGACCTGCTCATTGTTCAGACTCGATCATCGACGAGCTGATGGCGCGTTCGACACGTCCTCTTCCAATGAAGCTGATCGCCCAGTGAAGAAGGGCTACCAACCGGTTCTTGAAGCCCGTGAGGAACGCGAGGTGGACCACCATCCACAGCACCCAACCGATGAAGCCGCTGAACCGCAAAGGCCCGAAACTGGCGACTGCTTTGAACCTCGACACCGTAGCCAGGCTCCCAAGGTCACGATAATGAAACTCAGGACTCACCTGCTTGCCCGCGATGCGTCGCTTGATGGACCTCGCAGCATACAAGCCTTGCTGCATGGCGACCTCGGCCACGCCAGGTAGGTCGTCCAACGCCATCATGTCCCCGATCGCGAATGTGTCGGGGTTCCCGGGTAGCGTGCAGTCCTTCATCACCTTGACCCGGCCCGCCTTGTCGACCTCTGCGCCGCTTTGTTCGGATAGCAAGCGGGCAAGCGGTGACGCTTCGACGCCGGCAGCCCAAACCTTGGTCTTGGCACCGACCCGTCTCATCTCGCCGCCCGATCCGCTGACGTCGATCCCGTCTGAATCGACTCCGGTCACGGTGGTCTCAGTGTTGACCTCGACTCCCTGTCGCTCCAGCTCTCGTCTCGCCTTGGCCGAAAGGCTCCTTCCGAAGTTCGGAAGAATCTCCCTGCCACCTTCGAACAGCATGACTCGGGCCGAGCTCGGATCGATGCGGCGAAAATTCCCGCGGAGGGACCGTCGAGACAGCTCGGCTATCTGCCCGGCAAGCTCAACGCCAGTCGGTCCCCCACCCACCACGGCAAAGGTCAGCCACCTCCGGGCCTCGTCGAGGTCGGCCTGCGCCTCGGCGATCTCGAACGCTCCGAGGATGCGTCCTCGGAGCTCCAGCGCGTCGCTGACCGACTTCATGCCGGGTGCCCATCGGCCGAACTCGTCGTGTCCGAAGTACGACTGTTGTGCTCCCGCCGAGACGATGAGGCTTGTCATACGAGAACTCGTGCTCAGAATCCAGTTGCCTCACTGTCACCCTGCGTTCTCTGAGTTCGATACCGGTGACTGTTCCCAGGTAGACGTGAGCATTTGCCTGATGACGGAGAATGTCCCGGATAGCCGGTGCGACCTCGCCCTCCGAAAGGATCCCGGTGGCCACCTGGTAGAGGAGAGGCTGGAAGAGGTGATGGTTGGTACGGTCGACGATGGTCACATCCACGGGGGCACGGCGGAGCGCACGTGCCGCGAACAGGCCACCGAATCCTGAGCCCACGATCAGCACTCTGTGGGCCTCGCTTGCGGATGTCATGCAAGTGATATTGGCCAACGTGTGGCTCTGATGGGAGCCGGACCCGGGTCCTCAGGAGCAGCCGCTGGTGGTTCCACAGCTGGGACAGACGTAGCAGGACCCCGCACGCTGCATAGCATTGCCGCACTGATAGCAATAGGGAGCGTCACGCGCCTCGAGCTGAGGCGCGTGGGTTGGACTCGCCGCGACACCGTTGGCAGGTATGGCACCCGGGGCCGAGGGAGGACCGCCGCCAGATTCGTCTAGTACCGGCTCCTCTACGCCCGGAAGCGTCGGCTGGATCCTCTCGGCGCTGGTCTGGATACCCAGCTCGGAGCGCTCCTCGACGCTTAGATAGTCCACCGCCAGCCTCCGGAAGATGTAGTCGGCCAGGCTGGACGCCAGCCGAAGGTCGGGGTCGTCGGTCATGCCCGCGGGTTCGAACCGCATGTTGGTGTACTTGCGTACGAATGTCGCAAGAGGGACGCCGTGTTGCAGTCCGAGGCTGACCGCAATGGCGAAGGCGTCCATGATGCCGGCCAGGGTGGACCCCTGCTTGGAGACCTTCATGAAGACCTCCCCGGGGCGACCATCCTCGTACTCACCCACGGTGACATAGCCCTCGCAATCGGCCACCCGGAAAGCGAACGTGGACGAACGTCGCCTACGGGGCAGACGCTCCCGGATCGGCTGCTTGACTACGACCGTGGTCTGGTGACTCAGGGCCGCCTCCAGCTCGGCCACCTTCATGGCCAGGTCCTGGTCGTGGGCCTCGGCTTCCGAGACCGGCTCGTCGATTGCCTTGGTGGTAGCCAGAGGTTGTGCCACCTTGCAGTTGTCCCTGTAGATGGCAATGGCCTTCAAGCCCTGTTGCCACGCGTCTATGTGGAGCTGCCCGATCTCCTGCACGGTCACGTGCTCGGGCACGTTGACGGTCTTTGAGATCGCTCCCGAGATGAACGGCTGCACCGCAGCCATCATTCGGACGTGGCCGCTGTAGTGGATGGGGTTGTCCCCCATCGAGCACGCGAACACGGGAAGGTGCTCCGGCGCCAGGTGGGGAGCGCCAACGATGGACATGTTCTTGGCTATGTAGGCCACGATCTCGTCGATCTGGCTCTCGGCGTAGCCGAGACCTCGAAGAGCTCTCGGAACGGTCTGGTTGACAATGGACATGGTGCCGCCACCAACGAGCTTCTTCGTCTTAACCAGACCCAGATCCGGTTCTACACCGGTCGTGTCACAATCCATCAGCAACCCGATGGTCCCGGTAGGGGCCAGGACGCTGGCTTGGGAATTGCGCACGCCGAACTCCTCACCTAGGTCGGCGGCGGAGTCCCAAGCCTCTTGGGCGGCGGACAATAGCTGGTGCGGAACCAGCTCCTCGTCGATCCTTGCCACTTCATCGCGATGCATCCGGACAACCCCGAGCGTGTCCTCTGCGTTGCTGTGGTAACCGGCGAACGGGCCCATCCGGGCAGCCGTGCGGGCCGACGTACAGTACGCCTGACCCGTCATGAGGGCGGTGATCGCGCCAGCCCACGCCCGCCCGGCGTCGGAGTCGTAAGCGAGTCCCTCGGCCATGAGCAGTGCACCCAGGTTGGCGTAGCCGAGGCCGAGCTGTCGAAAGCGCCGCGCGTTGTCGGCGATCTTTTCGGTCGGGTAGTCGGCGTTGCCCACCAGGATCTCTTGGGCGGTGAACAGCACCTCCACTGCCGCTTTGAATCCGTCGGTGTCGAAGTTGTTGTGATCGTCCAAGAACTTCAACAGGTTCAAGCTGGCGAGGTTGCAAGCGGAGTCGTCGAGGTGGAGGTACTCTGAGCACGGGTTCGAGGCATTGATCCGACCCGCCACCGGAGCGGTGTGCCAACGGTTGATCGTCGTGTCGAACTGAATCCCCGGATCTGCGCACTCCCACGCCGCCTTCGCTATCTGGCTGAACAGCTCCCGTGCCCGGACGGTACGCACTGACTCACCCGTCGTGATCGCGCGAAGGTCCCATTCGGCATCGTCCAGCACGGCCTGCATGAAATCGTCGGTCAGCCGCACGGAGTTGTTGGCGTTCTGGTACTGGATGGAGTGGCTGTCCAGCCCGTCAAGATCCATGTCGAAGCCGGCATCTCGCAGGGCCCGGGCCTTGCGCTCCTCTATCGCCTTGCACCAGATGAAGTCTTCGATGTCGGGGTGGTCAGCGTTCAGGATGACCATCTTGGCGGCTCGGCGAGTCTTTCCACCCGACTTGATCGTGCCGGCTGACGCATCGGCTCCTCTCATGAAGCTCACCGGGCCGGACGCGGTCCCGCCTCCCTTCAGGCCCTCGCTCGAGGAGCGGATCCGCGACAGGTTGATCCCCGACCCCGAACCTCCTTTGAAGATGGTCCCCTCCTCGACGTACCAGTTGAGGATGGAATCCATGGTGTCCTCGACCGACAAGATGAAGCAGGCGCTGGCTTGCTGTGGCACGCCATCCACGCCGATGTTGAACCAGACCGGCGAGTTGAACGCCGCACGCTGATGGATGATCAGGTACTTGAGCTCGTCGCGGAAGGCATGAGCTTCGTCATCGACGAAATAGCCGTCCTTCGCCCCCCAGGCGGTGATCGTGTCCACCACGCGATCGACCACCTGACGAAGCGAATGCTCCCGCTCCGTCGTCCCCAGAGTCCCCCGGAAGTACTTCTGGGCAAGGATGTTGGTCGAGTTGGCACTCCAGGTGGCCGGCACCTCGACGGCCCTCTGCTCGAAAGCGACGCTCCCGTCCCGGAGATTTGTGATCCGGGCATCTCGCGTCTCCCACTCGACGCTGTCATAGGGGTCGCCCCCTCGTGTGGTGAAGTGACGCCGGATGCCGATGCCGACACCCTGGAAGGCAATGGCCATGTCCTTGGTTCCCTTCTAGCTCCGCTTCCCGCGCCCGGCGCCGGGGCCCATGCCCGGGCTCCAGCCTAATCCACAAGATGTTGTAGGTGGCGTTTCCGCCAACCACGAGATGATGGGCAATTACATCATCGTAGTTTCACCGCTGTCAACCCCTTCCCCCTAAGGCCGGGCCTCCGCGGTGCCGACAAATACCGGAGAACTTCCTGCTCGGAGCGGCAACATGACCGCCAGGACCAGCCATCGCATCGACGTCCCAGATCGGGTGGCATGACGCGTCACCGTGTCCCCACCATGGCCCAGCTGGGGGTCGACACCGACCCCTACGTCCTCGAGAAACGGATCAACAGGGTCAGGGTCGTGCTGACGATCGGCTCTGTCGTCACCCAGGTTCTCTCCCAGTCCACCCACCGCTGGCAAGACGCGTCGCTGACCGGGCTGCTGGCAGCCACCGCAACGGTGGTAGGTCTGGTGCTTACAAACGATCCTTCGAAGAGGGCGCTGCGCGCTCTCGGCGCAAGCGCGCTCGCTGCGGACTCGTTGGCATGCCTGGGCTTCATGTGGAGTGAGGTCAACGGCCAGGAGGGCTCACTCTGGAGTCTCACGATCCCGGTCATCTTCGAAGCTGCGATGCGCTACGGCTTGTCCGGCGGAATGGCGGCCGGAACTGGCGGAGGACTGGTAACCGTAGCGTGGTCCATCCAACGAGGAATCGGGGCTGCAACCACCGAGAAGGCCAGCCTGGCCATCTTCCGCTTCGTTGTCTTGTTGGCTGTGGGCGCAGGGACCGGAAGCGCCTTCCAGCGGCTTCACCGCCAGAATCGAGCCTTCAGCCAGGCTCTGCGGCTGTCGCGGGATCTGGTCTGGGTCTTGGCCCGCGACGGGACCATCCTCTATCTGAACGATGTCAGCTCTGACGTCTTGGGCTGGACTCCGGCAGAGCTGGTCGGACACAACTTCGCCGAGCTCTCACATCCCGAAGGCCGAGACGGTGGCGAGGAAGGCGGGTTCCATACCGAGAACTGGCGCGGCGATTACCAGGCGCTGGTCCGTGCGGCCGATGGCGACGGTGTGCTGGTGCTGCGACATCTTCGTAGCGACGGGGCCACGGTCTGGCTAGAGCACAGCGTGACGTCGGCCGAGGGAAGAGATCTAATTCAATTCGTCTCGCGCGATGTCACTGCCACCTACGAGACGGTCGGACAGTTGGAGATCATCGATCAGCGGTATCGCTCCATGTTCGAGGAGAACCCGGATCTCGTGTTCGCGATGGACCCTGATGGGACCATCACGGCGGTCAACCACGCATGCCACAGGCTGCTTGGTTACCAGCCCGAGGAACTGGCGGGGACCAGCATCCGTCCGCTAGTGCCCGCGGACAGGCTCGACGAGTTGGTCGCCACGATGACCAGGGTGCTGAGGGGTGAGAGCAACACCTTCGAAGCCACGGCGATCCACAAAGACGGTGATCCCATCGAGTTCCTGGTGACTGCCCTGCCGATATCGGTGGACGGCAAGGTAAGAGGAGTATTCGCCATAGCCAAGGACCAGACCGATCGCATAGCGGCCCAACGAGAGCAAGCCAAGCTGCTCGAAGAGATCAGACAGAGCGGGGATCGTCTGCGAATGACCTTGGAGGACTCCGACACGGTGGGTTTCCAGTTCGATATCAAGAGCCAGAAGCTCCAGGTCTCAGACAACTTCGCAAGTCTGTACGAGCTTGACGAGAGCGCCGCCGAAAGGATGGGCCAGGGTTTCATGGAGCACGTTCACCCCGAAGACGTACCCCGGCTACTTGCAACCATGACCGGAAGCCTGGTCGTCAGCAATCACCGCTTCGACGAAATCGTACGGGTCATCGACGGTCGACAGCGCGTGCGTTTGGTCAATGTCCGTTGCCGGAGCCAGCTGGACGCTTCCGGTGACCCGGCTCGAATGATCGGCATCGCCGTCGACGTCTCGGACCGTGAGCGGGCCACCGAGCAGCTTCGTCAGAGCGAGAGCGCCTTCAGATCGACCATAGAGGCCACGAGTGACGGCTTCATCGGAATGAATGCCGAGGGCGTGATCACCGACTGGAACGTCGCGGCCGAGGGCATTTTCGGATGGTCGCGCCAGGAGGCGTTGGGCCGGACGGTGATCGAGCTGGTGGTGCCGGCCGACCTGCGCAGATCACATCGCGCAGCGATCGAGAGGGTGCTGGAGAGGACGAATCACGGAGGGCTACCCAACCACGATCGACGCATCGAGACCACGGCCATGAGACGTGATGGAACGAGGTTCCCGGTCGAGGTCACCGTGACGTCCGTCGTGGTCGCCGGCGAGTTGTGCTTTCGAGCGTTCGCCCGTGACATCACCGATCGCAAGCAGACGCAGGCTGCGCTAGAACGCCAAGCGCTGATCGACGCTCTGACCGGGCTGCCAAACCGCACTCTGCTAATGGACCGGATGAACCACGCCGTTGCGCGGTTGCGACGCCAGCCGTCCCGGCTCGCAGTGCTGTTCGTCGACGTCGACCGCTTCAAGATCGTCAACGACAGCTTGGGCCACGGGGCCGGCGACATGTTCCTGCGAGAGCTCGGCGACCGCCTGCCCGCCGCTGTCCGGACGAACGACACGGTGGCCAGGTTCGGCGGAGATGAGCTAGTGGTGCTGTGCGAGCATGTCTCGGGCAGCGGAGAGGCCGCCGAGATCGCGGAAAGGGTCCTTGCCTCGATCTCGACCCCCCTCGTGCTCGACGAGCGCGAGATCGTGCTGACCGCCAGCATCGGGATCGTGATGACCGGGGATGCCAACGTCAACCCCGAGGACCTGATCCGGGATGCCGACGCGGCCATGTACCAAGCAAAGGGACGAGGCCGTGGGAGGATCGAGCTGTTCGACGACTCCATGCGGATTGAGGCGGTCACGAGCCTCAACCTGGACCGTGGCCTCAGACACGCCCTGGAGCGGAAACAGCTCCGCCTTCGATTCCAACCAGTTGTGTCTCTTGGTTCCGAGACCATGGTGGCAGCCGAGGCGCTGGTCCGGTGGGATCACCCGGAGCTGGGCGTCCTGGGGGCTGCCGATTTCATAACTCGAGCAGAAGAGACGGGCCTGATCATCCCCATCGGCGATTGGATACTCGACGAGGCGTGCCGCAACGTAGCGGCTTGGCGAGGGGATCCCTCACTACCCGAGGACATCGCCGTGTTGGTGAACATGTCCGCATCGCAACTGGCCCAACCGGACCTGGCAGCGAGCGTGCACGGCCGCCTTGGCGCGTATGGCCTCGATTCCTCCGCATTAGGCATCGAGATGACCGAAAGCACCCTTATCGACAGGCAAGGACCGTGGTCCGAGCAACTCGAGGCACTCAGGCGCATGGAGGTGAAGGTGTATATCGACGACTTCGGCACGGGGTACTCGTCCCTCGTGTACCTGAGCCGCTACCCGGTCAGCGGCATCAAGATAGACAAGGATTTTGTCGCGGCCATCGCAACCGACGCCGCAGGCGCGCCCATCGTGGAGAGCATCGTCAACCTCGCTCACAGCCTCGACCTCGAGGTGGTGGCCGAGGGGGTGGAGACACGAGAGCAGTTGGAGTTCCTGACAGACCTGGGGTGCGACAACGCCCAGGGCTACTTCTGGTCTTCTGCCCGGGAGGCCTACGAGATCCCCGGGATGGCCGCCGAGCTGGCCCGGGCAAAATCCGAGCGGCCACCGCTGATCAACAGGGGTCGCAGCGAAAAGAGAGCCGGTCAGCCGATGCGGAGCGGCACCGATGCCCGACAGGCTCCCGGTCGCGCTGCTTCGAGGCGCTAGCTGGTTCGAGGCCAGGCCGCAGTACACCCGTAGCGTGCGGCTACGGTGCCCCGTTGTGGCTGTTCTCGTCGCGATCGACGCCGGGACCAGCGGGGTACGCGCCATAGCTGTGCAGGAGAACGGAGGCATCGGCGGGATCGCCTACCGGGAGTTACGCCAGCACTATCCGAGACCCGGCTGGATCGAGCACGATCCGACTGAGATCTGGCGGGCCGTCCAAGCCACCATGGCGGAGCTTTTCGTGAGGGTTGACCAGCCCGTCGCCGCCGTCGGCATCACCAACCAGAGGGAGACGGCCGTCGTGTGGGACGACCAAGACGGCCAGCCCCTCCACCGGGCCATCGTCTGGCAGGATCGACGGACCGCGCACCGATGCGAGGAGCTGCTCGAAGCGGGCGCCCTTCCCTTCGTCAGGTCACGCACCGGCCTGATGCTCGACCCGTACTTCTCGGGTACCAAGTTCGAATGGCTTCTGACCCAGGGGGGCATCGAGGCCGGCCCTCATCTGAGACTCGGCACCGTCGACTCATGGGTGCTGTGGAACCTCACCGGCGGCACGCATGGGGGCGTTCACGCCACTGATCCCTCCAACGCCTGCCGCACCTTGCTCTATGACATCGTGGACAGAGGCTGGTCGGATGAGCTGTGTGCCCTTTTCCACGTACCGCCACGCAGTCTGCCCGAGGTTTGCCCGTCCTCGAGCCGGATCGGCCTGACGGAACCGGATGTCGCCGGCGATCTTCCCGCGGGCATCCCTGTGAGCGGCATTGCGGGAGACCAGCAAGCCGCGCTGTTTGGTCAGGCGTGCTTCGACCCCGGCATGACGAAGAACACCTACGGAACCGGGAGCTTCGTCCTCATGAACGTAGGCACCGAGTGCCCCGCTCCTGCCGAGGGACTCCTTACCACGGTCGCATGGCAACTGGGTGACGCTACCAGCGATCTGACGTATGCCCTCGAAGGTTCGATCTTCGTGACAGGCGCCACTATTCAATGGTTGCGCGACGAGCTGGGCCTGATAGAGAACGCTTCAGAGATCGAGCCGCTGGCATCCAGCGTCGACAGCTCCGAAGGGGTCTTCATCGTGCCTGCCTTCACCGGCTTGGGAAGCCCGTGGTGGGATTCCCATGCAAGGGGCACGATCGTGGGGCTCACCCGGGGAATCTGCAGGGCGCACCTGGCGCGCGCCGCGATTGACGCGATGGTCCACCAGACCCGCGACGTCGTCGACTCGATGACAGCCGTGTCCGGCCAGCCTCCCGCTGAGCTGCGCGTCGACGGTGGCGCCTCCGTGATGGACCTCTTGCTGCAGCTGCAGGCCGACCAGCTCCAGCTGCGGGTGGCCCGTGCCTCCACGCCGGAGACCACGGCGATGGGAGCCATATACCTGGCCGGCCTCGCGGAAGGAGTTTGGTCTTCGCTGGAGGAGCTCTCCGAGGTGTGGTCTCCGGAGTCCGCCTTCGAGCCGGAGATCTCCAGGGAAGACGCCCAGGCAAAGCACGCCGGCTGGCACGCTGCCCTGCACCGTTCCCGGTCTTGGGCACGCGCCGACCTTGGCGGCGCCGGATAGCGCGGACTCTACCTTGGGAGGCGACTGAGGCTGCGCCTCAGGCTTCGCACGGCCTGGCCGATGCGCTTTTCGTTCTCTATCAGTGCGAAGCGAACGTGGGCGTCCCCGCCCGGTCCGAATCCCACGCCGGGCGAGGTGGCCACTTCGGCCTCGGACACGAGGAGCTTGGCGAACTCTAGGGATCCCATCTCGGTGTACGGCTCCGGAATCGGCGCCCAGACGAACATGCTGCCCTTGGGACGGGGTACCGCCCAGCCCATGCGCGACAAGCCGTCACAGAGCGTGTCACGACGCCCTTGGTAGATCTCGTTCACGACCTTGGGGTAGCCGGATGCCTCGTTCAGGGCGACGATCGAGGCGATCTGGATCGGCTGGAACGTCCCGTAGTCGAGATAGCTCTTGAGCTTCGTCAGAGCGGCGACGATGGCGGAGTTCCCGACGAGGAAGCCAACCCGCCACCCTGCCATCGAGAACGACTTGGTGAGGGTGTAGAGCTCGACGGCCACATCCTTGGCTCCGGGCACCTCCAGTATCGACGGCGGTACGTACCCGTCGAAGGACGTATCGGAGTACGCGAAGTCATGGACCAACACGAGGTCATGCTCCCGGGCGAACTCCACGATCCGTCGCATCCAGGTCAGGTCTACACATGTGGTCGTCGGGTTGTGCGGGAACGAGAGGACGATCACTCGCGGCTTGGGCCAGGTCGACTCCCAGGCATCCACCACGTTGGCGAAGAACATCTCTTCAGCCTGACCGCTCTGTCCGACCTCCCCCGTTTCGCCGAGACGCACCTGGCGAACCTCTGCCCCGGCGAACAGTGGAGCCCACGTGTGGATCGGGTACGAGGGAGAGGGAACCATCGCCGTGTCCCCCGGGCCAACCAGGACCCACATCAGGTGGGACAGACCCTCCTTGGCCCCGATCGTCGTCACCACCTCTGTCTCGGGATCGAGGTCGACGCCGAAACGGCGCAGGTAAAGGTCCGAGACCGCCGTCCGCAGTTTCGGGATCCCGCGGCTCGCGCTATAGCGATGGTTCTTGGGGTTGTGGACGGCCTCGGCCAGCTTCTCCACGGCCACGTCGGGCGAGGGGATGTCCGGGTTGCCGAAACCCAGGTCGATCACGTCTCTCCCGGCGCGCCGGGCTTCCATCTTAAGTCCGTCGATGATCCCGAACACGTATGGTGGCAAGCCACCTATGCGTCGAAACTCCATCCCCCTCAGGGTAACGCCCGGTCTGCGGGAGCCTGGAGCATATTTCCTCCGGTTCCCTCCGGCTGTTTCCTCCGCTGCGCTGCCGGCCTAGTACCTGCCGGCCAGGAGGGCTGCGCCGATGGCGCCAGCGCGTTCACCGAGGGCAGCCGGCAAGAGAGGGATCTCCGGCCGCAGGTGTCCCGCTTCAACCAGCTTCAGCAGCGCCGCCCTCGTCGGCTCGAGGAGGACGTCTCCCGCCTCGATGAGCCCGCCCCCGAGGACGATCACCTGAGGATCCAAGACGTTTGCCAGGTTGGCCAGCCCTAAACCCAGCCACCGGGCGAACCGGTCCAGCACCTCGGCTGCGCCCGGGTCCCCCGCCACCGCCGCCGCGGTGACGTGCTCGCCGCGAACCTCCCCGGAACTGCCGGCAATGCGTCCGAGCACCGGAGCGGTACCCTCCAGCACGGCCTGGCGCCCCATGCGTGCGAGACCGCTCCCCGACGCGAACCGCTCCCAGCAACCGCGCTGCCCGCAAGGGCACTCCGGCCCCTGGGAGTCCACCACCATGTGGCCTATCTCACCGGCGAACCCGTGGGATCCGACCAGCAGGCGGCCGCCGCTCATGATCCCTCCACCGATGCCCGTCCCCAAGGTGACCATCAACACGTCTTCGGCGCCCCTTGCAGCGCCCATCGCCTGCTCTGCAGCGCACGCGCACGTCGCGTCGTTCTCGACCACAAGCGCCACCCCGGGAAGCTTCCTTGACAGCTCCGCTTTGAGGTAAAGGCCCTCGGCGCAAGTCAGGTTGGGCGAGAAATGCACGCGGCCCGGCCGGTCGACCATCCCCGGCGCCCCCACCCCTAGAGGCGGGGGCGCGCTCGGCGCGTTCGGCCGAGCGCTCTCGGGCCGGCCATCCTCACTCGCCGACATCGCGAGGGCCACCCCCATCACCGCCTCCACCACCGCCGGCCCCTCGCTCGGCGTGGGCACCCGTAAGTCGGCCATCACCCGGCCTGCCCGGTCGAGTGCGACGCCGAGAACCTTGCTCCCTCCCACGTCGACGCCCACCGCAGCAACCTCCGCTGCCTCCTTGCCGACCCGGTCGTCAGTACCGGAGAAGAGCACCGATGCGACCGAGCACGTCGAGGTCGGCATTCTCGGGACAGGGAACCATGCGACAGGACTTGAGCAGCGCTTCGTCGACCGCCTCCTCGATCACGTCCTCGACCCGTTCCATACGGTTCGAGCACAGCTGACAGCTCGGCCCTTTGGTGCTCAGGTGCCCGCAACGACCGCAGCGCCACCCGGGAGCCTCGTAGCCGGGGGACACGAGGATGGTCTCCGCCCGCCCTTCAGCGATCGCGAGTAGCACGTCCGGTAGCCCCACGACGCCCTTCCGGGTCCCGAGGCTGTCCCGCAGCCGGTCCACCAGCTCGGACTGACGCCTTCGTTCGACCTGCTCCTCGACACGAAGCGCGATCTGTCGAAGCTCTTCGTCGCTGGCGTTGGCGGCCACACCAACACGGGCCACCACCCGGTCACGGACGTATGGGTGCAGGTGTCGCTCTACCTCTGCGGAGATCCCCTCCGGTCCGGCGATGATCAGGTGGTCGAACCTCTCACGCTGCCAAGCGGCGAAAGCCTGCTGGGCGGCCCGGCGCAGATGGTGGTGGGCCGCCACCTGCTGGTGGTCATGGACGTGGTCCTTGTCCCACTCACCCTTGTCGTCCTCATGTCGCGGGAGCTCGTCGAAGCGGCCCAACGCGCGCAGTATCTCCCCCATCTCGACCACGAGGATCCGGGCGCGCTGGCGGTCGACCGCCATCACGCCGAGGCGGTGAAAGCTCTCGGACAGAGCTTCGAGCTGGGCGACCTGGGGTGTCTGGTTGACCAGTATCCGGCTGCGCACGGGGACTGGGAGATCTACAACCATCCAAAGGTCTTGCGCAGAGCAGGCGAAGATGGCGAGGCCCCTGACCCGCGACCGGTCCAGGCCGGCGTGCACGTGGGTCTGGATCCACGCGAGGTCTGCACCGGCCTCCTGCGCGCCGTTGCTCGACCTGGCGGCGTCAATGAGGCGTGAGAGCTCCCTTTCGTAGTCTTGTGGCCGCACATACCTACGGCCGTCGATGTCGAGATAGGCGGTGACGACGGGGGCACCGTGGCTGTCGAAGGCTGCGAGGCTTCGGATGGTCTCCTCGTTCAGTGTCGTCAACAGAACCCCTCCTGACTGGAGACCGAAACCCTCTGTGAGTCGCCTAGGTACCTTCTACCCGTGCCTTCAGCTCCTTGAGCGCCGTGTGCATGATCCTGCCCTCGGCCCTGCGTTTGACGAACCCGGGGAGAGGTACGCGCATCTCCACGTCGAGGTGGTACGTGACCTCGGTCTCTTCCTCTCCGGAGGCCTCGAACTCATAGGCACCGTCCAGACGGTTGGTGAGGTCACCGGCGGTCTGCACCCAAGAGATCGACCTCGGAGCCTTGGAGTAGTCGTAAGCCAGGGTGTACCTCGTGCTTCTGCCGAAGGCTGCCGCTCGAAAGGCCACATTTTGCGGCCGTCCGTCGGCGTCACGCCGAACGATCTCCACCTCCTTGATGTCGGCGGCCCATTCCGGGTACCTCTCGAAATCGGCCACCACCGCGAAGCAGCGCTCCGCGGGCCCACCCACGATCATCCGCTCGGTGGCCTGCTCAGCCAAGTGCACTCCCTTCGGGTACGGCCTGCCCGGCCCGACGAGGTTCGCAGCGTACCAACGGTGCCCCGGGTCGATCCGGCTAGTAGGGCGCCTCGGCCAGGGAGGCTTGCAGCTGCTTGGCCAGCGCGTCGTAGTCGAACTCGGCCATTGCGCGCAGCCTGGCCGTCTCACCCATTCGTCCACGCAGCAGGTGATCGTCCAGCAACCTGGCCAGGGCGTCGTGCGCGCAACGCGGATCACCCGGCGGCGACACCAACAGGCCGGTGATGCCGTCGCTCACCGCCTCCCTCGCCCCTCCGCTGTCGCCGGCGACCTGGGGAAGGCCGGCCGCCGCCGCCTCCAGGAAGACGATTCCGAAGCCCTCCTTCTCCAGGCCTCCCCAGCGGTCCCGGCACAGCATGGCGAAGAGGTCCGCGCACCCGTAGAGCCGGGGAAGGTCGTCAGCTGCCACCGCGCCGAGAAGGCGCACCGGCGCTCTCGATCTCACAGTTCCAACTGCCAGACGACCCCTATCTCGGCCCTGGCCCACGATCGCAACCAACAGATCGGGCCGGTCCCGGCTCAGCGTGCCCGCCGCCTCTATCAATGTGTCCATTCCCTTGCGGGGGACGAGACGGCTGACGCTCACCACCAAGCGCGCGTCCTGGGGGAAGCGCCACCGTTCCCTCGTCTCCGCCCGCTCCTCCGGGTCGAGGGGCCGGAACCGCTCTGTGTCGACGCCGGGCGGGATGACGGTAACGGGGGGAAGCGAGCCCCCGACGAGCTCCCTGGCCTCGGCCGTGGGGTAGGCGCCACCCGACAGTATCCATGAGGCGCCCCTCAACACCCCTGCCAGCGCCCGGCGCACACCCGGGAGGCGGGAGGGCACGGTCACCTCGGCACCATGGAGGATCACCCCGTAGGGAATGCCGAGACGCGGCCCGATCAAGCCGACGGGAAGGGCTGGATCCAGGACGACGAGCCCGGCTCCGACCTCCTCCGCGGCGAAGCGGACGCGCCTCACCAGGCCCGCCGAGGGCACCAGCACGGGCGCCGGGACCCGGTCGACCCTGAACTCCTGCTTGGCGTCGAAGTCGGCCGAGCCGGGATAGGGGGTGGTCAGCACGGCGAAGGAGTCCGGGGGAAGCCTTCTCCACAGCTCCCACAGGTAGGACTGGATCCCTCCGACCTTGGGGGGGAAGTCGTTTGTGACGAGGAGGTGGCTCACGGAGACGCCGGCGTGGTGAGCTCGGCCCGGACCCGCTCGTCCTGCTCGCGGCCCACCAGCGGATCGAGGAGATCGCCTCGGCCGAGGTTCCTCGCGGCCCATGCGGCATGGCCCCGCACCACGGGATCGGCATGGCCGAGCGAGGCCTCGAGCGCCCCCTGGACCCGAAGATCGTCGGGCCTGCCGACGTTGCCCAGCGCCACCAGGGCGTTGCGCCGCAGGTAGCGGGCTTCGCGCCTGGGCACGTACCAACGCCCGAAATGCTCGAGCAGTTGGTCGTCGGAGAGGCCCAGCATCCAAACCAGATCGACCCATGGCTCCTCGTCTGAACCCGGAGGTGGCGGGGGGTCCCTTCGGTCGGCCAGCTTGTTGACGGGGCAGACCTCCTGGCAATCGTCGCATCCGTACACGCGACCCCCGAGGGCTCGGCGATGCTCGAGGGGGAACCAGCCTGGAGCCTCGAGCAGCCATGCCAGACAACGGCGAGCGTCCAGCACTCCCGGCGCCACTAGCGCCCCGGTAGGACAAGCCGACAGGCAGCGGCTGCAGGATCCGCAGCCGTCGGCGACCGGGACCGAGGCTGACCGCCTGAGGGGAGCGTCGGTGACGACAGACCCCAGCACATACCAAGAGCCCCTCCCGGGCAGCAGCAAGAGGGTGTTCTTGCCGTACCATCCCAGGCCCGCGCGGTGGGCCGCCGCCCGGTCGACCAGGGCGTTGTCGTCGACGAGCACCTTGGCCCTCCATCCCTCCTTCGCCAAGAGGCCCCCAAGCGCCGAAAGAGCCTCGCGAAGCGGGACATAGTGGTCCCTCCAGGAGTAACGGGCAACCGATCCGAACGGCCCCGACCCTTCCGAGCGGTCGTCGCCCGCGGCGGGGTCATCCGAGCGGCGGAGACTCGCCGAGCCCGCGACGGCACCCGCCCGCCTGTATGAACGGGCTCCCACCACCAAGGAGCGGGCCCCCGGCAGCGCCCTGCCGGGGTCGGTCGAACGCGCCGGGTTCCCGTACGTGAACCACATCCCGCCGTGCAGGCCGCGCCGTTTTCGACCCTCCAGGTCGGAGCGGGTGTCACGAAAGGCCTCCGCGGTCGCTATTCCGACTCCTTCGAGGCCGAGCTCGGTCCCCAACCGCCGCAGCCGGCCCTCCAGAGACGCCCGGCCGGCGGCCGGCGCCGCTCGTCCATCCAGACGCACGCCCGATCCTCGCTCCATCCGGTCTCCTGTGGCCGCCACCCCCAGATCCTCAGGTCCTTGTCTCGGTCTCGGTCTCAGGCGCGGTACCGGTCGTGGTATCTGCCCTGGCCGGCGTCAGCTCCTCCACGGCCTCGGCCCGCTCGCACCAGCGGCAGCTCACCCGCTCGACCACCTCGGACAGCACCTCGGTCTCCTCCACGGCGAGCTCACCTCCCACGCTGTAGTGGTGAAACGACCTTTTGCGCACGGTGGACACGACGTCGAAGCGCGTCAGGTTCCCACAAGCCCGGCACCGGTAACGCCGAGGATCAGGCATCGCGGCCAGGGTAGACGAGGGCTAGTCAGTAGCTTGGGCCACATGCTCACGAGGCTGCGCAGATTGTGCGACCTGTCGGTGGCCGAGGCGAGAGAGTACGCGGGCATCCATTCCTACGACGGCGTCGTGCAAGACCTCT
Source organism: uncultured Actinomycetes bacterium (assembly GCA_963736925.1). GTDB lineage: Bacteria > Actinomycetota > Acidimicrobiia > Acidimicrobiales > CAVTQP01 > CAVTQP01. Next base: position 883,867 of record CAVTQP010000003.1, on the reverse strand, counting down.
CCCCTGCCGGGGTCAGAGCGTGCTTGGCTCGGCTGGGAGAAGGGTCGCCCGAGCGGGACCCTCATGACGAGGCCCACCTGCGTGGAGCAGAGGTGGCGGCCCGGACCGTCTTCGAGCACGTCGAGGAGCATCGCCGCAATCCCCTGCTGCACATAGCCAACCTGGACCTGGCCTGCTACGACCGCCTCTACTCGGAAGAGGACGAGCGCGCCGAGGGCAAGCGGCGTCATATCGCCCGGTGGCCGGAAGCGGTGGACGCCGCCGTCGAGTCGCTGGATCGCGTCCCCGCGCCCGTAGCCAGGGGCCTCTTGGGCGCCGCGCGCGGGCTGGCGGACTCTCTGCCGAACCCGGATGCGACCAGCCCCCGCGCGGTGGGCCCAGAGCTGCTCGATTCGGCACGGGCGGCGCACGCACGTTTCGTGGCCCATCTGGAGAAGGCCGTTTCGGCCGGCCCGCCCGACGCGGCCTTGGGGGTCGAGATGCTCGGTCGCCTGATGGGAGATCCCGAGGCCATGCCCGTCGACCTCGGCCGATTGAGCCGTCAAGCCGAGGGCGAACGCGACCGGGTGACGGAGATGCTGATAGAGGCATGCGGCTCGCTGCGTGCAGAAGCGGGGGCTCGTGGTCCGGCCGGGGATGCTGCCCGCTCGGCCCTCGTCAACGACCTCCTGGCCGACCACCCTGACGCAGAGGGCATCTACCCGGAGGCCAGAGCACAGATACAAGAGGCCACCGCGTTCGTCTTGGAGAAGGACCTTCTCGCCGATCCAGGGGGCGAGTGCAGGGTGGGGCCGGCACCACCGTCGCGCCGTTGGGCCATGGCGATGATGTCCTGGACAGCCCCCTTCGAAGCCGACGCTCCCGCGTGGTACTACGTCAACCCGCCGGACCCTACCTGGACCGAGAGAGAGCAGGAGGAGTGGCTGTCGGTCTTCAGCCGCACCACGCTCCCCGCGATAACGGTCCACGAGGTGACGCCCGGCCACTACGCCCACGGCAGGATGCTGCGGCGGCTGGACGGCGAGGTCCGGCGCACCCTGTTCTCGTCATCGTTCGTCGAGGGTTGGGCTCACTACGGCGAGGAGCTCATGGTCGAGGAGGGGTTCCGGTCGAACGACCCCCGTTTTGCCGTCGGAGTGTGCATCGAGGCGCTGGTACGAGTCACCCGTCTGGCGGTGGCCATCGGGTTGCACACCTCGGCGATGACCCTCGACGAGGCCGTGCATCGTTTCGAGGAGGATGCCTTCCTCGCAGGTTCCGCCGCCCGCAGCGAGGCCGAGCGGGCCGCATTCGATCCCACCTACGGGCGCTACACGTGGGGGAAGCTGGAGATCCGCGCTCTCCGCGACGAGGCGAGGGCCGTGTGGGGCAAGCGCTACCGCCTGAGGCGCTTCCACGATGCCCTGCTGGCCCTGGGCGCCCCTCCCCTCGGCCTGATGGGTGACGCGATCGGCACCGTCTGACCGGTGAGAGAAGAGGCGGGCTTGCGGTGCGGGGGACCAGGCTCATTTGCTCAAGTGCGGGTCCCAAGTTGTCGATTCCCCCAAGATGCGACTCCCGAGGATCGGTGCCGCAGCCGCGGACCACCAGCGGCTGCTGCAGGGGGTCGGTCTTACGGCGCTGGGCTGGGGAGCGGTCTACCTCGTGTGGCGTGCCCTGAGCACCTGGGAAGGCTCAAACCCGGTTGCCTTCTCGATGCTTCTTGCGGCCGAGGTCTTCTCGTGGGTGACCCTGTTCTTCTTCGTCTTCTTGGCGTGGCGCACCCCCGCGACCACGCGTCCCCCTGTCCGCCTCGCCGCGACGGTGGACGTGTTCGTATGCACTTACGACGAGGACCTGGACATACTCCAATCCACCCTGCTCGGCTGCAACCGCATCACCTACCCGCACGCCACCTGGCTGCTCGACGACGGACGGAGGCCCGAGGCGAGGGAGCTTGCGGAGGTGATGGGAGCCGGATACCTCACGCGTGACGACAACGGCCACGCCAAGGCTGGCAACGTCAATCACGCCCTCACCAAGACCGCAGGCGACCTGATCCTCGTTCTCGACGCTGACCACGTCCCGCTTCCCGACGTCCTCGACGCGACCGTCGGCTACTTCGACGAGCCAGACGTGGCAGTTGTCCAGACCCCGCACGACTTCTCCAACCTCGATTCCTTCCAGCACTTCGATACGGCTAGACACGACCAGAGCCTGTTCTTCGACGTCATCCTCCGAGGTAAGGACCGCCACAACGGTGCGTTCTGGTGCGGCTCGGCCGCCGTGGTCCGTCGCGAGGCTCTCGAAGAGATAGGTGGGGTGGCAACCGACACGATCGCCGAGGACTTCCATACGACCATCAAGTTGCACAAGAACCACTGGAGGACCCGCTACCACGGAGAGACCTTGGTCCAGGGGATAGCTCCCCATGACCTGGCCTCATTCCTGCTACAGCGAGACAGGTGGGCACGGGGCAACCTGGCGGTGTTCCACACACCGGAGAACCCCGTCAGCTGCCGTGGGCTCTCCTTCAAACAGAGGCTGAGCTACCTCGGATCGCTCCTCGCCTACCTAACCCCCGTCCAGCGCCTGGCGATGGTCGGCGTGTTGGTGGCGATGATGCTCACAGGAGCGTTACCCGCGGACGCGACACTGCTCGGCTTCACGACTTTCTGGCTGCCCTGGGCCTTGCTTGCAATGCTGAGCTCCACTCTCTTCGCGCGCGGTCGCATGTCGCTCGTGGAGGAGTCCCACGGGACCTGGCTCACCGCCGGAATATTCTCGCGGGCCGCCCTGACGATCATCAGCCCCGCGATCTCGACCTTCAAGGTCACACCAAAGGTGGGAATCGACCGAGGTGGATGGTCCGGGGTGCGCCAGCTGCCGGTCCCGCTTCTTGCGATATCGGCGCTGCTCGCCGGTTTGATCGGGCGGCTTCTGTCCCAGTTCGGCGTCGTCACGCTTCCCCACCTCAGCAGTCTCGCCCTCGGGGCAGGCCTGTTCTTCACCTGCTGGGAGTCGTTGATCATCGCTCGTACCTTGACCCTCGTCGCCAAGCGACGCCAGCTACGCCGCCACTACCGTGCGCCGGTAGGCGTCAGCGCCAGCGTGGACGAGACGCTGGTCAAGATCTCTGACCTCACCCCCTACGGCATGGGGTTGGTGAGCCCGAAGCCGTGGGCGGAAGGCAGCACCGTCGAGGTGAGCGCCCACCTGGAGAACCTGCATGGACACCGGCGGAACGTGTCGGTCGAGCTAAAGGTGGTCTCTTGTCAGCGGCGCAGTGACGGCCTATGGAAGCTTGGAGGCCCGATGATGTCCGTCGGGGGCGCGGAGATGGACGCTCTTGTCGAGTACACCCAGCTCGTGGTCGCTCTGAAGAGGCTGGGGCGGCTTCACACGGACCAGCGTCGGGCACCTGGAGACGACGCAGCCGTCACCGCTCTCGACAGGAGAAGGGACCTTGGGCGGACCCCCGCCGGGGTCCGGAGGGCAGAGACCGCTCCCTAAAGGTCACGGCCGGCTAGTGAGGGGCCCTGACGGGCCGCCGGCCTTCAGTCCTGCGTTCGGGCCCCCGGCATTCAGTCCTGCTCGGAGATCAGTCCTGCTGGGAGAACTGCACGACGGCGATCGCCAATGCGCCGAGTCCGAGGGCCGCGACCATCGCCAGCTCCATCCATGTGGGCAGGCGCCAGCCGTTCCAGGTGATCCCGGGGTTCAGCACCCTGGAGACCGAAGCGGGAACAGATGTGTGCGCGAAGACCGCGCGACGCATCGGGTCCACGGCATAGCTCAGCGGATCCAGCTTGGTTAGCACGGCCAGCCACTGCGGCAACCTCGATGTGGGGAACATCGCCCCCGACAGGAAGAACATAGGCAGCACGATGAACTGGGTCACCACCTGGAACGACTCGATCTCTTGCATTCGCGCCGAGATGACCATCCCGACGGCGGTGAGGGCCAGCGCCATGAGCACGATCTCCGCAACCATGGCCAGCAGGAATGCCGGGGAGTAGCTCAACCCCACCAGGCCGGCCATCGCCAGCATGATGATCCCTTGGGCAGAAGCGGTGGTGGCCCCGCCCGCGCACTTGCCGACGACCAGGGCCCCGCGCCGGATCGGAGCCACCAGCATCTCCCTCAAGAAACCGAACTCCCGGTCCCACACGATCGAGATCGCCGAGAAGATGGAGCTGAACAGCACAGTCATGGCGATGACGCCGGGAAAGATGAACGTCTTGAAGCTGAATCCGCTGGTGGAGATCCCGCCCTGAACGATCGTCGAAAGACCTGTGCCGAGCACGAACAGGAAGAGGACGGGTTGCACCACCGACGTCACGACCCGCAGAGGGACCCGGCGGAAGCGGATGGTCTCGCGCTTCCAGACCATCGTCGCCGCCCGAACGTCGTCCCGGAGCGTGCCTCCCGCAAGCCTCACGCCGGCCACCGGCGCGGCTACAGCCATCAGCGTCGCCTCTGCGCCCGGATCCAGGGCGAAGCAGCGCTTCGCTCGCTGACCGAGGCCTCGGCATCCCTGACCGTGCGCCCTGTGTAGCTCATGAACACGTCGTCGAGGGTGGGCCGGGCGACACTGACGGATCTGATCGGTGTGGACAGGTCCGAGAACAATCTGGGGACGAACTCCTCGCCTGCGTCCACGTGGAAGGCAACCGCCCCTTCGCTCACCTTGGCATCGATGTCGTAGAGCCTCTTCAGCGCCGCGATCACGACCGCGTCGTCGTCAGTTCGCAGTTCCACTCGGTCCTTCGCAACGGCGGCCTTCAGCGCCTCGGGACTGTCGATCACCACGATCTCGCCGTGGTCGATGATGGCGATCCTGTCACAGTGCTCGGCTTCGTCCATATAGTGCGTCGTAAGGAATATCGTGATCTCCTCACGCCGCCGGAGGTCGTCGATGTAGCCCCATATGTGGCTGCGTGTCTGTGGGTCCAACCCGACCGTCGGCTCGTCCAGGAACAGAACGCCCGGAGAGTGCAGCAGGCCTCGGGCGATCTCGAGGCGTCTCTTCATTCCGCCCGAGAAGGTCCGAACCAGATGTCCACGCCGGTCCCACAGCCCGACCATGTCCATGACCTGGCGAAGCCGCTCGGCCACCACGGCTTTGGGAACACCGTAGAGCTCGGCGTGAAATCTGAGGTTCTCCGCCGCCGTCAGGTAGTCGTCGAGGGTGGTGTCCTGGAAGACCAGGCCTATGCGACGGCGCACCTCGGCCTGGGAGTGAACGATGTCGTAACCCGCCACCCTGGCCCCACCGCCCGTGGGCCTCGCCAGCGTGCACAGCATAGATATCGTCGTGGACTTGCCGGCTCCGTTGGGGCCGAGGAATCCGAAGGTCTCTCCCCGGGCCACCTCGAAGCTGACGGCTTTCACGGCCTTTATCTCGCCGTAGCTCTTCTCTAGGCGCTCGACGACGACCGCCGGCTCGCTGCCGTCTCCCGAGGCCGGGTCCCGGTACCCCTGCGGGAAGTCGGCGCGCGGCGAAGGAGCGTCGAGCCGGGTCATTTGTCGCAAGTTAGCCGCTGGCCGGAGACGCCGGCCGGTCCGAAGATGCCGTCCTGGACACGGAAATCAGCTGCTCCAACACCTCGGCCGCCGACCCGTCGTCAATTGCGGCCGCGGCGAGAGCCAGTCCTTCGGGGAGGTCTGCCGCCTTCCCGCCGACCATCAACGCGGCGGCCGCGTTCAACGCCACGACCTCCCGATGGGGGCCCCGGTCGCCGTCCAGCACACGGCATGCCAGGTCTGCGTTGACTCTCGCGTCGCCTCCCCGCAGATCGCGGAGCTCCACTTTCTTGAGGCCAAGGGAGGACGGGTCGACCTCGTAGGTACGCACGTCTACCCCGGCTCCGTCTCCGGGGACGAGGTCCAACACCGTCGACGTCGACGTGGTCGAAAGCTCGTCCAGGCCGTCGTGTCCGTAGACCACCATTGCCCGTTTGCATCCGTTGGCCCCGAGGACGGCGATCATACGCTCGGCCATACCGGGATCGCTGACCCCGACGACCTGGTAGCGGGCCCGAGCGGGGTTGGCCAGGGGCCCCATGAAGTTGAAGACCGTGGCGACGCCCAGGTCCTTGCGAACAGGCCCTACGTGGCGCATCGCGGGGTGGAACCGCTGAGCGAAGCAGAACCCCATCCCAGCCTCCTCGATGCACCGAGCGACGCCGGCGCTGTCCAGGTCGATCGCCACACCCAGGGCCTCCAGAACGTCAGCGGATCCTGCTGCCGAGGACGCCGCCCTGTTCCCGTGCTTGCAGACGCGGGAACCGGCGCCGGCTACCACCAGCGCGGCGAGGGTCGAGACGTTGATGGTTCCGGTCTTGTCGCCGCCGGTGCCGCAAGTGTCGATCAGGTCCCCACCTACGACAAGTGGCTCGGCCGCGTCGAACATGGCGCTCACCAGCCCCGACATCTCTTCGACCGTCTCGCCCTTGATGCGCAGCGCGGTCAGGAAGGACGCGATCTGGGACGCGTTGGCCCGGCCGGCGAGTATCTCCGAGAGGGTGAGGGCCGCCTCCCCCCGGCTTAGGTCGCCCCCCGACCAGAGCCGGCCCAACACCCCCGACCATCCGCCCAGGTCATCGAAAGCCTTGGCGACGGCTGCAGCGTCAGCCGCAGCCGAGCCCCGCCCACACCCTCGTGTGTCCGAGCCTTCGCCCACTCCCGGGCCGGGCATCAGTCCCACCAGAGGCTCCTGTCGAGCACACCCCGCCCGATGAGGCCCAGTTGCACCTCGGAGGTGCCCTCCACGATCGTGAGCTGGCGGGCGTCCCGGTAGTAGAGCTCGGTCGGGTGGTCCTTCATGTAGCCGGCGGCGCCCAGGAGCTGGACGGCGACGCCGGAGGCTCGTACCGCCACCTCGGTGGCGTAGTACTTCGCCATCGACAGGTATGGGACGTGCTCTCTGGTGAACTCCCCCCGGTCGGCCATCCACGCCGAGCGGTAGGTGAGAAGGCGCGCCGCCTCGATCTCCACGGCAAGCTTGGCGATCTCCCACTGGACGCCTTGAAAGTCGGCAATGGTCCCGCCGAAGGCCTCCCGGGCCTGTACGTACTCGGTCGCGTACATGAGCGCCCCTTCGGCGAGGCCTATTCCGCGCGCCGCGACGATCGGACGCATCGAGTTCAGGCCCAGCATGGCCAGCCGGAAGCCTCCGACCTCGCCTATGACGTTTTCGGGCGGCACCTCTACGTCGTCAAGCACCAGCTCGCCCGTGTCAACGCCACGCACGCCCATCTTGCGGTCGGTGCCGGCTACCCTCACCCCCTTCCAGCGGCGCTCGACGATGAAGGCCGTCACGGAGTCGTGCGCCCTGCTCGACACCTCAGACGTCTTGGCGAACACGGTGTACCAGTCGGCTTGGACGACCCCGGACATCCAGCACTTGACGCCGCTCAGCACCCAGCCTCCCGGACGACGGGGGTCGGGGACGGCTCGGGTCCGCATGCCCATGACATCGCTTCCTGCTTGTGGCTCGGAGAGTCCAAATGCCGCGCGGGAGGTGCCGTCGGCGATCCCGGGCAGGTACCGCCGCTTCTGTTCCTCCGAGCCCGCGATCATCACCGGGCCGGTGGGGAGCCTGGTCAACAGCAGCATGAGGGCGGCGGTGTTGGAGTACTTGGACACCTCCTCGATCGCCAGGGTCAGCCCCAGGATCCCGGCCCCGGAGCCCCCATAGGCCTCGGGTATGCACAGGGCGAGGAGGCCCGCCTCCCTGAACAGCTCGAAGAGGTCTTCGGGGTATTGCCCCGTCTCGTCGATATCTCGTGCCCGGGGCCGGACCTTGTCCTGGGCCAGTCGCCGGACGCTCGCCTGGAGCTGCGCCATCTCGGGCGAGAGCTCGAAATCCATGAACGGAGGCTACTTCCGCGACAGGCGCGCCCGACCGGCCTGTATCCGGCCGAGCCCGGCTCCCCGCCCTCGGATCAGGGCTATCGGCCGGAGGCGCCTGGTCCGCTCAGGCGGACTTGCGGCGGTGGCGGATCATGCGACGCCTCTCCCGCTCGGTGGCGCCTCCCCAGACCCCGTCCCGCTCCCGGTTGGTCAACGCGTACTCCAAGCAGGGCTTGCGGACCGCGCACTGATTGCAGATGGCCTTGGCTTCCTCGGCCTCCTCATCCGACGGCGGATAGAAGATGGCCGGGTCGATTCCCCGGCAGGCCGCACTTTGGCGCCAGATTGGCTTCATGGGGGGGCTCACATCCTTGCTACTTTCCGTGGTCGTCGCGGTGGTCGCACGGCCGCGATCACCCCGGCCGCTTGACCCCCCCGGCATTTCGAGTATGGACCATCACAGCAGGTGAAGTCCAGGGGTATTCGCCTCGTCCCGCCCCGTTCGGCTGCTCACTTCGTCGGGCCTCCCAGGTCCTCTAGCAGGGACTTCCTCGTCTCCTCCCCCAAGGGGACCGCTTCCCGGTAGGCGGGGTGCTCCACGGCCAGGACAAGGGGCCCGCCGGCGAATCGCTCTACCTGCTGGGGGGTCAGGCGGAACCTCACGTAGTGCACCGAGGCCGTTACCTCCTCCCTGGTCAGCTGGGCGGCGTGCGCCTCTTCGGGCTCGGAGGCCACCTCATCCTCGCCTGTGCGAAGACGCACGGCGCGTTCTATGCCCACCAACTTGGGCAACCACCCTCGGAGCTCGGCCTCGGAGGTCAGCTCTATGAACAAGGTCGCCGACAGCTCACCCGGCTCCGGAATCAGGGGGTTGTACACGTCCAGCTCGGTCTGTATCTGGGCGTCGCTACGCATCCTCTCGGCGCGAGCCATCTCCTGGATCTGGAAACGGATGGTGTCGTGGTTCTCGAAGACCACGGTCAGTATCTGCCCGATCGCCACCCGCCGGATCCGCTTGAGAGCGATCACGCGGTCCAGGAAGTCTTCGCGCTCGCGCTCATACGCGCGAAGGTCCGAGATGTCAGCGAGAGTCAGCTTTGTCATGGTCGCCGAGCGCGTCATCCCCACCGTCCCCGGCCCGTAGGCCCGGGACGATGAGACGACGCAGATCGAGACGTCAGCTGACCTTGGAAAGGCCCTCGGTGAATCGCCCCGCGTGGCTCTTCTCAGCTCGTGCAAGGGTCTCGAGCCATTCTGCGACCTTGTCGAACCCCTCGTCCCGTGCGGTCTTTGCGAAACCCGGGTACATCTCTGTGTACTCATAGGTCTCGCCGGCTATGGCCGACTTGAGGTTGTCCTCGGTGGCACCGACCGCTGCGCCGGTCACCGGGTCGCCCACCTCCGCCAGGAAGTCGAAGTGACCGAAGGCGTGGCCCGTCTCCCCCTCCGCAACCGAGCGGAACAGGGCCGCGACGTCCGGATAACCCTCGACGTCGGCCTTCTGCGCGAAGTAGAGATAGCGGCGATTCGCCTGGCTCTCCCCGGCAAAGGCCTCCTTGAGGTTGGCCTCGGTCTTGCTGTTCCTCAGCTGTGCCAATTGTGTTCCTTTCTAGTCGTGCCTGGGTGTGTACAGGCGTCCTTCTCCTTGGACCGTCCTGGGATCGTTGTGAGCCGGCTACTTCGACCTCTTCGGTCTCCTCTGCCTCTTCGAAGCCGAACGGCACTCGGCGCAGCGGCCCCTGAACACGACCTCCGCCGATCCCACCGCGAAGCCCGTCCCTCTCGGAGCCTGGAGCCGGCTGAAGTCGGCGTGTAGGTCACGAACCTTCCCGCAGCTGGTGCACACCAGGTGATGGTGCCCGGACTCCACGTTCGGATCGAAGCGGCTCGAGCCCGTCCCCAGGTCCAGGGTGGCCAGCTCGCCCATCTCGGCCATGTCGTGCAGGGTCTGGTAGACGGTCTTGAGGGAGATCGTCGACATCTGGTCCCGAGCTGCGGCGTGCACCGTCTCGGCCGTAGGGTGGGTCTCGTCGCCCTGTAGCACCTTGAAGATGCACTGGCGCTGAGGAGTCACCTTGCGGCCGTTGGCACGAAACAACTCGGTCAGCTCGTCGACGGTCTTCACGTCGACATCCACACTAGCACCAGACGCTGTTACCAAACAACCATTGTCGTTTGATCCCCGGCGAGGCACGCAGTCCACCCACTCGACCACGGTCTCGGCGGCAACAGAGAGCTCAGGCTGGGACAAGCTCGGGTCTCCATCGCCATGACCCCTCCCCACGGCAGCTTCGAACAGCCCGGTGGTTTCGACCGGTCGCGCAGCCTGGCCGTGCTGGGTGAGGATCCCTTCGACATCTTGGTGGTTGGCGGCGGGATCACGGGTGCCGGAGTGGCGCTGGACGCCGCCGCCCGGGGACTGCGCACCGCGCTGGTGGAGCGTCAGGACTTCGCCTCGGGAACCTCCTCCAAGTCCTCCAAGCTTGTGCACGGGGGCCTGCGTTATCTGCAACAGCACGAGGTCGCCCTGGTCTACGAGAACCTGGCGGAGCGCCAGCGCCTGTTGAGGAACGCGCCTCATCTGGTGAAGCCTCTGCCGTTCCTCATCCCTTTGTTCGGCAGGGAGGGAGCAGTCAACGCCGCCCTGGCCCGGGCATACTCCAGCGCCCTCTGGCTCTACGACATAACCGGCGGGCTGCGAATAGGAAAGCTGCACAAACGGGTAACGAGAAGCCAGGCTCTCGCCCACCTGCCCACGCTCAAGACCGACCGCTTGGTGGCGGGATTCCTGTACTTCGACGCTCAAGCCGACGACGCCCGCCTGACTCTGGCTGTCCATCGGACAGCCGCCCTCGAGCACGGGGCTGTGGTTGTCAACTACGCGGCAGTGGAGGACTTCGACAAGGACTCTCGCGGACGGCTGAGGCGAGCGCGTGTGATCACAGCCGCGGGCGATGAGATCTCGATCGACACGCGCGTGGTGGTCAACGCGACCGGGGTCTGGGCGGATGATGTGAGGGCGCTGGACGAAGGCCACCACCCGCGATCGATTCGCCCCGCCAAGGGAATTCACGTCACGGTGAGCAGAGAGAAGCTGCCATGCGACATCGCAGCTGTGCTTCCGGTGCCGGGTGACCAGCGCTCCATCTTCGTGGTTCCGTGGGGTTCGGACGTCTACCTGGGCACGACTGACACCGACTACGACGGTCCTCTCGAGGATCCACCTTGCGACAGGGGCGACGTGGACTACGTGCTCGACGCGGTCAACCGCTACGTGGACCCGTCTCTGTCGCATGACGACGTGACCGGATCCTGGGCAGGACTGCGGCCCCTCTTGGTTGGCAACGGGGGGCCGGCGAGGAGCGCACGGACCGCTGACCTCTCGCGGCGGCACCAGGTCAACTCGTCGCCGTCGGGCATGGTGACCGTGACCGGCGGGAAGCTCACCACCTACCGCAAGATGGCCGCCGACACCGTCGCCGAGGTGATCCGCCTTCTCGGGCACGGCCCGCACCGCAGCCCGACCAAGAGGATGGCCCTCATCGGATCCCAAGGTGGTCGGGACCCGGATGGGCCCGGAGCCTGGGCCACCACCGGGCGGCCACCGGCACCGTCTGACACGGCCGAACACCTGGCCTCCCGCTACGGAAACGAGGCCCCCCTGGTCTGGGAGCTGACCCGCTCCGACCCGAAGCTGTCCGAGCCCATCGTTCCAGGCCTCCCCTACCTCGGTGCGGAGGTCGTCTGGGCCGCAAGGGCCGAGATGGCCCTTACCCTCGACGACGTGCTAGCCCGCCGCACCAGGGCCGTGCTGCACCGCCGGGAGGACACCCTCGCCGCGGCCGGTGGTGTCGCCGAACTGCTCGGGTCCGAGCTGGGTTGGGACCGGCTGCGGGTCGAGCGCCAGCTCGAGGAGTTCCGCCGCCTCCACAGCGTCGGAACCCCGTTGTGAGGTCGATCGAACGTCCTGGCCCGGCTCAGGCGATCGAGCTTGGCGTTCCCTATGAGAACGTGACGAACAGGATCCCGGGACAGCACGTCGAGCTGGACGAGAGGTTCCTAGGGCGGTTGTCGCGGGCGTGCTCGGAGGTGGCCACCGATCGCAAGTCCTGCGTGGAGGCGGGCCGTGACTGGTGGCCGATCGGCCTTCGCTGGGCCACCGAGGGAATGGTCCCCGCTACCTCCGCAGCGGTGGCCAGACCGAGCGACCCGTTCCAGGTGGCCGGTGTCCTTGCACTTTGCAACGAGGCGGGGGTGCCTGTGACGACCGTGGGGGGCCGCAGCGGGGTCTGCGGTGGAAGCGTTCCGATTTTCGGAGGCGTCTCACTCGACATGTCCTCGATGGTCGGGCTGGAGGACGTGGACGACACGTCCCTTCTCATCGACGTGCGGTCAGGGACCTACGGCGACGATCTGGAGGAAGCCTTGCGAGGGGAGTTCGACCTCACCCTGGGGCACTGGCCCCAATCGATCAACCTCTCGACTGTCGGCGGCTGGATCGCCTGCCGCTCGGCAGGGCAGTACTCCACCCGTTACGGGAAGATCGAGGACATGGTCGCCGGCCTGAGGGTGGTCCTGGCGGACGGTCGGCTGGTGAACACGGGTGGGCGGGCACCGCGCGCCGCGGTGGGACCTGACCTGAACCAGCTGTTCACCGGCAGCGAGGGCACCCTGGGGGTCGTGACGGGAGCGACCCTGCGCGTGCGTCCCACCCCGACAGCCGAGCGGAGAGGTGCTTGGGGCTTCGCCCGGTTCACCGAGGGTCTCGAGGCGTGCAGGCGGACCTTGCGCAGGGGAGCGACACCTGCGGTTCTCCGCCTTTACGACCTAGCAGAGTCGGCGCGCAACTTCGGGACCGAAGGCGTGTGCGTGCTCATCGTGCTCGACGAGGGCGACCCCTCGCTCGTAGACGCGTCCATGCAGTCGGTGTCGCTCGAGTGCATGGGGGCCAGGCGCGTGGACGACTCCTTGGTGGGGCGATGGCTGGAGCACAGAAACGACGTGTCCGCGCTCGGTTCGCTCACCCGGTCGGGCATCGTGGTCGACACCGTCGAGGTGGCCGGTCGGTGGGCGGCCCTTCCCAGCCTGTACGAGGCCGTTTTGGAACGGGTTGGGGCCGTTCCGGGCACGATCGTGGTGTCGGCCCATCAGTCACACGCCTACACCGACGGCGCGTGCCTGTACTTCACCTTCGCCGGGCGAGGCACCGACCCTGGCGACCTGCCGTGGGCCGAGGCCTACTACACCTCGGCGTGGCAGGCGGTGATGTCGCCGACGATCGAGCACGGATGCACCATCAGCCACCATCACGGCATCGGGCTAAACCGGTCGCGCCACGTGGAGGCCAGCCTCGGCGAGGGTTTCGGTGTGCTGTCGGCCCTCAAGCGGGCGCTCGACCCCCGGGGGATCCTGAATCCCGGCAAGCTGGGCCTCCCTTCTCCATATGGCCGCCCCCCGTGGCCGTGAGCATTCTTTCGATCGACGTGGGCACCAGCGGGGTACGCGCCGCGGTGGTCGACGCAGACGGCTCCGTGGGCCACGTTCACCACCGGTCGGTGCGCCCGACGTCACCGGGTCCCGGGCTGGTGGAGCTGGACCCCCTCCGGATGGCAGACGCCGTCCTAGACGTTGCCAGCCTCTCGTTGAGCGAGGCCGGCTCGGTCGAGGGAGTCGGTGTCGCCAACCAGCGGGCTTCCACGATCTTGTGGGACCGTGCGACCGGAGCTCCTGTAGCGCCCGGGATCGGGTGGCAGGACCTCCGCACGGTAGGCACCTGCCTGACTCTCCAGGCTGAGGGGCTGCGTCTCGCCCCGAACGCGTCAGCGACAAAGCTGGCCGCCCTGTTGGACATGGCGGACCCCGACCGAAGAAGAGACCTTTGCTTCGGGACGGTCGACACATGGGTGGCGTGGACCTTGTCGGAGGGAGGCGTGCACGTGACCGACGCGACCAATGCGGCGGCCACCGACATGGTCTCCGAGGACGAGGTGGGCCTCACCTGGTCGCCCAAGGTGCTACAGGCCCTGAACATACCCGGGACTCTCCTTCCAGACATCGTCGACTCCTCGGGGCCAATCGGCGCCGCGAGCGCCCTCCCGGGCTCGCCGCCCATCACCGGCATCGCGGGCGACCAGCAGGCTTCCCTGATCGGACAGGGATGCACGCTCAAGGGGCTGGCCAAGGCGACCTTCGGCACCGGAGCGATGCTCGACCAGTGCGTGGGGTCTGACCGCCCCGCTTTCAGCCGCCGGGGCGGACACGGGACCTTTCCGATCGTGGCTTGGCAGCTGGAGGGAAGCCCGGCGTGGGGCATCGAGGCGGTCATGCTCTCGGCTGGGAGTGCGGTCGACTGGCTGGCCGAGGACCTCGGCCTCATCTCCTCGCCCGGGGAAACCGACGAGCTAGCCGCGTCCTGTCGGGAAAGCGGCGACGTGTGGTTCGTGCCCGCCCTGTTGGGGATGGGCACACCCGTATGGGACTTCGGGGCTCGAGGCACCCTGCTCGGCCTGACCCGGGGCGCGGGCAAACCCGAGATCGTCCGAGCGGTGCTGGAGGGCGTGGCCCACCGGGGAGCCGACCTCCTCGAGGCCGCCGAGGGCGATTCGGGTCTGGCCGTGGAACGTCTCAGGGTCGACGGCGGCATGACCGACAACCGTTCTTTCTTGCAGGCCCTGGCCGACGCGTGCCGGCGACCGGTCGAGGTGTCGCCGGTGCTCGAGGCGACGACACTCGGCGCCGCCTACCTCGCGGGCCTGTCCCTCGGCATGTGGACCGGGCCGGAGGACCTGGCCGCGATGTGGAGGCCGCGCTCGGTGTTCGAGCCCAAGGCGACGCTCGATCGCGACCGCTGGAGGGAAGCTCGAGAACGCGCACTGCGGACCGTTCCCGAGCTTTCAGACCTCGATTTCTGGAGAACGCGCTCATCCTCTGGGCGACGCGAGCTCCGGCTCGACGACGGCCAAGCCCACGTTGACGACCTCGTCCGGACCGGCGGCGGCTCCGACCGCAAAGCCCTCGCCGCGAGCGAGCAGGAACATGCCCGCGGCGATGCCCGCGAACCCCACGACCCGCAGAGCCAGCCGAGAGGGGTCCGAGGGGAGGTGCTCAGCGAAGATGACGGTCCCGATCGCAACGAGGTATCCACTCGATATGACGTTGGAGACCGGGACCAGAATGGAGACCCGACAGCGCTGCAATCCTGTCTGAAAGGCGAGCAGACCGAGGACCGAGAACGCTATGAACAGGTACGGGTCGGCCGACGCCATCACCTTGGGCACAGCAGCAAGGAGGCCGTGCCGTTCGATCACCGTTGAGGCCTCCTTGATGGCCAGGGCCGCGCCACCGTAGAGGAGACCCGAGGCCAGGCCGAAGAGCGCCGCTCCCCTGCGCGGGAAGCGGCAGGCGATGCCGAATGCCGCGGCCGCCAAGACGACAGTGGGCGCTCCCGCCGCGAAGACCCGAGGGAGGTTCCCTCCCAGGCCGGCGATGTCGGAGGCACGGTCCAAGGACAGCCCTATGAGAACGATCGCCAGGGCCACCACTCCGAGGCCAAGCCACTCGAGGGTTCCCAGTCGCTCTCTCAGGAGCACGCGTGACAGCACGAGCAAGAGCACGATGCCCGAAGCGAAAACTGGCTGGACGATCGAGATCGGGGCGAGAGAAAGGGCCAGCACCTGGCATCCCATACCCGCGAGGAGGCCACAGAAGCCGAGCAACCAGATCCGGGACGAAGCCAAAGTCCGAACCATGTGCACGCTCCGCCGCGCGTCGATCTCGGGCATGCGGGCCACCGCCCACTTCTCGGCGACGAAGCCACAGTTGTAGAACGCGGCCGAGAGGAGTGCTAGAGCGGCGCCAGCCAGCATGCGGTCGAGGGGCTCCTTTCGAGATGCGGCCTTGGGGGTTGGCCGATCATCCAGGTTACGGCGCAACCCCCGATCGTACTATTGCTCGCAGAGCCGGCTGGGATCCCTTCTATTGCTCGCAGAGCCGGTTGGGATCCCTTGCCGCCGGCAGCCGATCCGGTCCGCGGTCCGTTGCCGTCTGAGAACCGGTCCCTAGGCCCCGGCCTCGAGCGCCTGCTCCCAGGAGGCCTGTCGGGCCAGGAGCCGGCGGTAGGTCATCAGCTGACGGGGACGCGAGAACGCGAGCGCCCCCGTCAGACGACCCTCCCTCCCGTAGATGGCTACAAAACGTCGCTCTTCCACCGAGCCGTGCACGACGGCCACCTGGTCGTCGGGCCTCGAGTGCCCCACGTACTGGATCTTGACGTCGTACTGGTCGGACCAGAAGAACGGAACCGGTACGAAATCCACCGCATTCTCCTCGCCGGCAAGGAGGTTGTGGCCCGCAGCGGTGCCCTGCTCGGTGGCGTTCGTCCAGTGCTCCACTCTCATGTCCTCGCCCAGCTGGCTGTGATGCCACCGGGCCACGTCACCCGCGGCCACGACACCTGGCCCGGCGAACAGTCGCGCATCGCAGACCACGCCGTTTGCGACCTCGATCCCGCTCCCCCTCAGCCACCCGGTGTTCGGCGATACCCCGACACCCACGACGACCACATCGGCTTGAAGGAACGAACCGTCCGCGAGACGTACGCCCTCGACCCGGCTGCCTCCCTCGATCTCACTCACCCCCACGCCCAAGCGGAGCCCCACCCCGTTGTCTCGGTGCAAGGAGGCACACAACGCGCCCATCTGCGGACCGAGAACGCCGGCCAGCGGTGTCGTCAGAGCTTCCACCACGGTCACATCGGCACCTCGCTTGTGGCAGGTCGCCGCCACCTCGGACCCGATGAAGCCGGCGCCGACGACAAGGACGCGGGCTCCCGCCTGGTCCAAGCGGTGTGACAGGGCGACAGAGTCCTCGATACTGCGCAGGGTGTGAAGGCCCTCGATGTGATCCGGCACGCCTGACAACACTCTCGGCGCCGCGCCGGTGGCGATCACCAGGCCGTCGAAGCCGAGGGTCGAGCCGTCGGCGAGCTGCAAGCGGCGCTGCTCCAGGTCGAGCTTTCGGGCCTCCGCACCGAGGAGCCATTCCGCGCCGAGCTCTTGGTAACGCTCCGGCTGGCGCAGCGCGATGTCGTCAGGCCCCCACTCACCCGCAAGGACCTGCTTGGACAGCGGGGGTCTGTCATAGGGGAGATGCTTCTCGGCGCCGATGACGAAGAGACGTCCGTCGTAGCCCTCGTGGCGGAGCGATTCGACCGCACGCAAACCGGCCAATGAGGCTCCGACGACCGCGACGGCGCGCATATGACTTTCTATAGGAGTTGAGCGGCGGCGCGCCGTCCCTGCAGCTTCACCACTTCGATGGCGTTCGGAAGCTGCTCTTTGATCGCGTTGTCATGTGTGACGACCAAAACCTGCCTGAACCGGGCCCTCAGTCGCTCGAGCGCAGCAAGCATGCGCTCCTTGCGTTCGTCGTCCAGAGGACCGAACACCTCGTCGAGGACTAGAAGCCCAACCGCACCACCAGACTGGAACCGCAGCTGCTCGCTGATGGCCACGCGAAGGGCCAGGTTGGCGAGGTCGGTTTCCGAACCTGAGAAGCGGTCCATCCCGAACAGCGAGCCCTGGTCCCGTATCTGGATCTCGTAGGTCTCGGGGTCGACCTCGAGGCGGTCGTACTCGTGATCCGTCAGCTCTCCGAAGAGCTCTGCGGCTTGGGCGGAGAGTCGCGGGCCGACGCTGGCGACGACCGTGTTGCGAAAGCCGTCCAGCAGGTCTGCCGCCCTGCCCAGGTGGCGGGCGCCTTCTTCGAGCTCGGCTGCCTTAGCGTGCTGTTGCTTCGCGTCCTGCAAACGCTTGGCCTCGGTGTCGGCGGTGCCCCGGGCGCGAGCAGCGGCTAATCCCGCCTCGCTGGCCCTCCTCGTGGTTTCGGTCCACCGAGCATGGGCCTGGTCCCGGAGGGTCGTCGCCTCGTCCAGGTCCGCTTTGTCGAAGCACAGCTCCCGCAAGGTCCCGCGCAGTTGGTCCACCTGCGATTGCAGCGTTCCTGCCCTTTCGGCCTCATGCGCGAGCTCGCGCTCGACGGCCGGCTTTCGCTCCAGACGCCCTGACAGGTTCGCGCGCTCCTGTAGGGCGGCTCGGCGCCGGGTGGCCTCCGAGGACCATGCCTCGACCTCGGATCGAACCGCCTCGATCTCGGACTGAACCACTTCGAGCTGCGCGTGAGGAGCCTCCGCAAGATCGACGGCCACACGGGAGATCGGACCGAGGAACGGGGCGGCTTCGAGCGCGGACCGCAGCGCCTGCTCGGTCTGGGCACGGGCGAAGCGGGACCTGTCGTAATTGGCCCTCGCCTCCTCCATCTTGCGTTGGCAGGCTGCTGCTCTCTCCTCCTCGGCCGTCAGGTTCGCAGAATGTTCGAGAGCGGATGCCAGCTCCGCCTCGAGCTCGACCACCCTCTTCTCTGTGTGAGCCAGCTCGTCGGCCCGGTGCGCCCGCACCTGCTCGAAAGCCTCACCCAACGGCTGGCCACATAGCGGGCAGTCGGCCTCGTCCGAGAGTCCCGCGGCCTTCTGCGACGCCTGTCCGGCACGTTGAAGCTCCTCCAGCGCTCCCGAGCGCAGGCCCTCCAGGTTGGAGACGCGCCCCGCGCCGCCTGTGCGGAACCGGCCGCGGCGACAAGCGCCTCCCGATCCGGTTCGGGGGGCTTCTCAGGCATGGGCGCGGAGAAGACGGCTCTCTGCGCCCGTTCGACGTCGAGCGCCAACCGGACCTTCTCCTCGACCTCCTCGACGCCGTGTGATTGGGGATCGATCTCGGCGAGGCGGCTCTCCGCCCTCGCGAGATCACCGGCCTCCCTCTGCAGTTGCCCCACCCTCGCCGTTGCGGCCTTCAACTCCTCAGCCTTGGAACGGCCCTCGCTCACCAGTTCCCGGTGGGCCCTCGCCATCTCGCTCAGGCGGTCATGTTCGGCCTGGGCGCCGTGTAGCGCGCGCTCGGCCTCCGATGCTGCCTCCGCAGCCGCCGTAGAGAGGTCCTCGGCCTCGGAGGCCGCAGCCTCCGCACGAGCCAGCTCATCGGCGAGCTGGTCGACGTCGGTCAGAACGATCCGCAGCTGATCCAGCTGCCGTCGGGCTTCGGTTGAGTCCTTACGAGCCTGCGACCGAGCTCCGTCAAGTGGGGTCACCCCGAGAAGCCCGAGAACAAGGCGGCGCCGCTCTGCCGGGGTCGTGCTGGAGAACGCCGCCAGTTGCCGTTGCTCCGCGAAAACCGACGAACGAAACGCCGTGTCGTCCATCCCGAGCACCGAGTGCACATACCGGCGCGTGTCCACGGCCCCCTCCGCCACCTGGGATCCGTCGGCCTCGGCTTGTGCCCGAACGGTCGCCGACTGTCCGGCGACAGTACGCCTCACGCAGTAGAGGTGCCCCTCGTGTTCGAACTCGACCTCGCTCACGCAGTCCGCGTTGATGCCGGACGTTCGTATCTCGTCCTTGGTGGTACGCGACCTCCCGTAGAGGCAGAAGAGGATCGACTCGAGCAGCACGGACTTACCGCTGCCGTTGGGCCCGTATATGCCGATGAGCCCGGAGGGTAGCTCGAGGTCGACCGGCTGCTCGTACACCCGGTAGTTGCGGAGGTAGAGGCGGGTGATCCTCATCCCCGGCCCTTGATCCTCATCCCGAGCTCTCCACGGCGCGCGTCAGGTAGTCCCGCCCGAGCTGGTCGAGCCGGCCCCGATCGAAGCCGGTCAAGTCTTGTCCTTGCAGGTAACGGGCCCAGCGAGACGGCATGGAGTCCATCTCGATCAGCTCCACCTGGCTCTGCGTGCCTGCAAAATCGGGCTTGAGCTGGCAATGCAGGGCCTGACGGTGAGCGTCGCGCACCGCCTGCAGGTCGAGGAGGCGGTAGGCCTCCGGGTCCACCCCGTCGATGAACAGCCTGGCCACGGCACCTTCGGGAACCGTGGAGACCCGCTCCAGCACCCTCGCCTGGAGCTCCGAGGGCGGGAGGCCCAACGCCTCCACGCTCGGGAGGGTGATAAGCGGTCGGTGACCCCGAACGGGCACATGCCGGCACTCCGCGGTGTCGGTGTCCAACATGACGATGCCCTTTGGTCGGTCGGGCTCGTCGGCAAACGAAAACGTGTCGGTGGATCCGGCGTACCACATCGAGTCGGTGACCGACGCGAAGTTGTGATAATGGCCGAGCAACGCGAGATCCGACTTGATAGCTCCGGCATCGATCTCTATCTCGTTGATGTCGGCGTACTTGGGCTCGACCTGAGTGACCCGCGGATGGGTCAGTATGAGGTCGACCTTGTCGAGGCTCCTGTTGCTCTCCACCTCGACCAAGGCTGCGAGGGTGGCCTCGACCGTGAGCATCTGGGGTACCGCATGCACGACGAGACCCTCCAGCTCGAATCGCTCGTAGGTGAGCCGGTGCGCGAAGTGCATGTCGGGAAAGGCGTCGGACAAGGCTGAGTAGGGGCTCCCGGTACCGGGAAGCCGGGGGGTGTCGTGGTTTCCGCTGATGACCACGGCTGGGATCCCGTGCTCGCGGATGCGGGCGAGCCCGCGCTGGGCCAAGCGAAACGACCGGTAGGTTGGCCTCGGGTGATCGAAAACGTCGCCGAGCCATACGACCAGTTGCGGGCTCTCCGCGAGCACCGTCTCCACAGCCTTCTCGAAGGAGACCTCGAAGTCCCTCTCGCGCTGGTTGACCCCGTCAGGTGTCGTCACGGGATAGTAGGAGCGGCCCAGATGGGCGTCGCCGATGGCGGCGATCAGCACGTCAGTTCACCCCCTCAATCCACCAGAGCGGCCAGGTTGGGCGGCGTGGCACGACGAGGGGCGGGTGGTGCCGGGCATGCGGCGACGCTGTCGGAGAACAGGTGGACCTTCGCAGGCACCGCGAAGGGTGCTTCGAGGTTGACCAGCAAGCACTCGCCGGGCATCAGCGTCTGTATCTCGGGACCCAGCGCGGACAGGTCCTGCTTGGATGACGACCTCAGGATGTTGCGGTCCTTCTCGTCGGCGAGGCCGAGCACGAAGAATGTGTTGAACTGGCTGAGAAGCTCGTCGTCCACCAACTTGGGTTGCTGGGACACCGCGCACAGGCCGACCTTGAACTTGCGGCCCTCCCTTGCCATGCGAGGGAACACGTTGGAGTCACGGTCCTGCGAGGATCCGAGCACCCTCTGAGCCTCCTCGAGCACCATCGCCACCACGGGCAGCTGGCCGTGCTCCTCGGGCCGTTCGAGGTAGGCGGCGGACCATTCGTCTAGCACCCGGCGCGCCAGGAAGGAGGCGACGAGCACTTCTTCGGTCGAGCCGAGCCCGCTCACGTCGACCAACACCACCATGCCGTCCCTAAGGTCTCTGAGCACAGCGCCTCCAACCGAGACCGCGGTGTCGGTCGAGGTGCACGGCAGCTCCACGATCCGCCTGGCGCGTCTATGGACCACTTGAAGAGTGCTGAGCGCCACCCGACCATTGAGCTCGACCTCACGGAAGCCGGCGAGGTCCTCTACTTGGGAGAACGGCAACAACCACCCGAGCCCTTCGGAGTCGTGGTGCCTCTCCAGCTCGAAGATGGCCTCCTCCTGGGGGCGGCTCCACACGTAAGCGGTTCGCAAGTCGTCCACGCTTAGCTCGCCCAGGCTGACTCGCAGCGCTGTCGTACCGGGGAGGTTGCGGCTCGAATAGGTGCGCAGACGCTCCCCCGCCCAGGGGTGCTGTGCCAACGCGGAACGGTACTCGCCGTGGGGATCGATCAAAACGAGCCCGTAGCGTCCCTGGCGTGCCATGACCGCGCCGGCCAGGACTTGCATGAGGTTCGACTTTCCCATCCCGGTGGTCGCGAAGACCCCGATATGGGTGGCGAGGCTGGACCCGGGGATGCCCACCTCCAGGTCGACCACATCCTCACCGCTACGCAAGCGGCCGACCGCCAGGTCGCCCATCCGGCTCCTGAGGAACTCGAAGTCGGCCAGCTCTGGTGCGACCACACGGGAGAACTGCGTGGGCAAGCTCTTGGGCTTTCGAAATGACCTGCCGTCCGGGCTGAGGTAGCCCAGGCAACGACAGTTGGCCACCCGGTATGTGCGTTGTGCCCTGTCGTACACCGGATGGTCGCCGGTGGCACCCAGAACGTCATCGGCCAGCAGCGTCCCTGCGACGCGTTCGGCCCATCCCGGCTCGCGGTGCTCGGTGCCGTAGGTGATGTCGACGACACGGAACATGTAGCGCCTGCCAGTGTCGTCGTCCACGCCCACGAGCAGCTCCCCCAGGAACAGGTCCTCGTCGGGGGCTGCGCGGAAGATCCCCTCGAGGACGTTGCGGCCGAACAGCCTTCCCCGGCTGATGCCGACCCGTGGCGAGTGATCCGCTCCGGCGAGATCGGTCATGCCCGCTCCATCATCCGATGCCGGTCCGCAAAAGCCCGCTCCCTCACCTCGTAGCCCACGCCGGCGATCGCCAGATATTCGTCAAGAAGAGCTCGCAGCTCGTCGCGAAGCCACGGTGGGCATGCGGCCAAGCGGTCCGCCACAGCGAGGGGGTACGGGTATCCAGGGAACGCCGCATCGTCGGAGACGGCGGCCATGACCCCTAGCCCGGCTTCGACGTCGTCTCCCATCGGGACGTCCACCCGAAAACAGAAGCGAGCCATGGGATCGAGGCGTGCAGCCACCACCCGCAAGGCCAGGTCCCGGTCCTCGCCAGCCCGAGTTCGCGCCACGGGGACCCACCACCTGGCACTGTCGCCGAGAATCCGCCCGGCCTCCATCTCGAGTTGACCCAACAGCGGGGCGCCACCCCGGGAGAGCGACGAGTGCTTGGTGACGCCGGCCAGCTTCACGCCCTTTCGCCGCGCATCGTCCACCAGCCCCGCCACGTGGCCCTGCGCGATCCGCCAGTCCGGCTCGAGGTCCCCGTCGACCATCACCAGCGCGCCTGGGACGGCGTCGGCGATGCAGCGCTGGACGGCATCCCATTCCCAGCGGTCCCGGATCAGGTTCGCGTCCACCACGGTGTCGGGCGGGAGGTGGAGGTCCATCTCCTCCAATACGGCTCGGCTCTCCTTTCCCCCGAGGACGTGGGCTCTCAGGGTCCCTTCTTCCTCCATGACACAGGCCCCGGACCGGAAGCAGACGCGTGACGCCCTGGTGGCCACCACCTGCAGGCAGCGGGCGTCGACGACTAGGGCCTGCCCGCCGTCGACGGCCCAGACCTCCGGCGGCACCGGCTTCGGTTCGAGCAGGCGTGGCTCTACCGGGGCATCAAAATCGAGTCTGGTTCTGCCTGGGTCCCCCAGCCCGCCTTCGCCTGTGGTCAGCAGATGGGCCAACCGGTAGGCCACCGCTCCGAGAGTGCCAGTCGTCACGGGTCAAGCATCCCAGGAGCTTGCGTCAGTTACAACCATGTAATTTTGGGCCGGAATGTGGGGCGGCTGCCATCTGGTGTCCGCGATTGCGAACGATCCCACGCCGACGATCTCCCAGCTCAGGCTGCCTCGACCCCCAGTATCGTGGTTGACGTCCATTCGATCCGGTGTGACCATGGGCACCGATGGTGAGTCGGCCGGGTGGCCGCGGTCCGGACCTGTCTTGGACGGGTACCGGTCTGAGGAAGGTCGGGGCTCCACAGGGCAGGGTGCTGGCTAACGGCCAGTCGGGGCGACCCGCAGGACAGTGCCACAGAGAACAGACCGCCGATGGCGGGGCTCCTACCTCGCACAGGCAAGGGTGAAACGGTGTGGTAAGAGCGCACCAGTGGCCGGGGCGACCCGGTCAGCTAGGCAAACCCCACCCGGAGCAAGGCCAAGCGTGGGACGGGCTGCCCGCCCGATGTCCCCTGGTAGGCCGCTTAGATGGATGGCCACCCCACCGCCGGCCAGGTGCCGAGAGGTGGACAGAACCCCGCCTACAGGCCGGCTCACCATCACCTCTCGGTGCCGGCGAGGCTAATATGCTCTCTCAGCTGGTGTTTTGCGGTGTCGGTGGCTAACCGTTGGTGACCGCGAATATCCGTTGTAGTCCTCAGAGCTGAGGACTTTTTGAGGACCTGAGGACTAATTGAGGACTGACTCGCGGGTCACTGAGGCTTCGGGAGTTGGGTGGAGGGAGCGGTGGCGAGCATCGACAGACGGGCCGACGGGCGCTACCGGGCCAGGTGGCGGGCGTACCCCGGCGGGCCCCAGAAGACCCGGCACTTCGACCGGAAGGGAGACGCCGAGCGCTTCCTCGACGGGATCCGCGGGGACTTGGCCCACGGCCTCTATGTCGACGCGGCCGTAGGACGGTCCTGTTCGGGGACTACGCCGAGCAGTGGCGAGCCGACAGATCCACCGGTCCTCCACGGCCGCGCAGGCCGAGACCTATCTGCGCCTCCACGCTTTTCCCCGCCTCGGCCACCGGCGTCTGGGAGCGATCCGGCGGAGTGAGATCCACGCCTGGGTGAAGGACCGCAGCACGGTGCTCGCGCCGGGATCGGTGGAGCTCGTCTACCGGTGGGTCTCCACCATCTTCAAGACCGCGGTGGGCGACCGGCTGATCGCCGCGGCGCCCTGTATCCGCATCGCGCTACCGAAGCGCGTCGACACCGAGATCGTCCCACTGAGCGTCGCCGAGGTCGAGGCAAGCTACGCGATCACCGATCGAGATGGACCGACCGTCAACGTGGCAACGAGGACCGCTGCTCGACGCGCTCACTGAGCGAATCACGGCCTACGACAGCGACATGCTCGTCACAAGCCACCACAGACTACCAGCGACCGTCGTTGGCTCGAAGTCGGCCGGGCCTTTTGACCTCACCCGGGCATGGCAACGTTTGGCCGGTGATCGCCTTCTCCACGTGCCGGAAACAACGCCCGGCCTCAGTGGCCACGGCGCAATTAGACACGAGCCGAAAGCTGGAGGGCCATGTCAGGGATGGAGCCTTCCGTTCTCACTCAGCCCATGGCCGCAGCTGCTGCTGTGAGCTGTTCGATAGCCAGATCCATTCCCGAGTTGAACTCAGCCAAGGGCCGAACCTCGAAGGTGGAGAACGGCCCCAGTGGCGAGCCCAGGACCAGGCCCTGGAGTTCCTCGCCCGATGAAGCGTTGATGATCCCACACCCTCCACCTCCAGAGGCAAAGCCGAAGGCACAGTCCACGACGCCGGCTTTCATCTGATCAGCCATCCACTTCTTGAACCCCTTGAAGGCCTCGACCATGACCGCAGGCGGTGCCGGCACGTTGGGTTGCGAAGCAACCACAGGAAACTTCATTCCCAAGCCTCCCTCTTTTTCCCCAAACCCCAGGTTTCGGGCTGGGTCCATGGTCTCGCATCGGGTCATGTGGCGTCTAGGCCCGACTGCCGATGCGGGCTTTACACGTGTGTGATCTTTCCTCCGTCTGCGCGGTGACGACGCATTCCGGCTGCCACGCACGACACGACTCCGCCGACGACAACGACCTCCATCCCCTGCCCGCCGTCTCGGAGCACCGACTCGGCTGCCTGGGCGTGCGACTGCTCGCCGGAAACATAATGCAGCGGCCGGTCGGTCTATAGGCCGTTGACGCTCGTCCTCCGTGCGCTGTTCATTGTCGCCGTAGGCCTTGCTCGGTCAACCAGGGAAGTGCCAAGTAGCCGAGTGAAGCGTGTGGGCGCATGTACCAAGGGCTCCCCTAGCTCGTCGCAGGACAGCCCGCCAACGATGCTCTCTCCTCCGCCAGCCGTGGGGCCATCATGGCTCTCAGCCTGAGTAGCCCTGTCCGGATGCGGGTCTTGGCAGTCCCCAATGGTATGGCCTCTATGGCGCTGATCTCCCTGGCGGTGCGCCCTTGCAACGAGGCGAGTACCACGGCGCGCCGCTGAGGCAGAGGCAGCTGGGCCACAGCGTCTCGGATCTGCCCTGCGTGATCGTGAGAGACGATCGCTTCATCGAGGGGAGGTTCCGAGGCGGGTCCCAGAAGCATGAGCAGCGTTTCGGGATCAACTGGCTCTGAATTGTGTCGTCGCAGGCTGTCGATGGACAGGTTGCGGGTGATGGTGAGCACCCAGGAGGCGACCGATCCGCGGCTGGAATCGTAGGAGTCGGCATGGCGCCAGGCTCGGACCATGGCCTCTTGGGCGATGTCATCTGCTTGGGCTGGATCACCGACGATGGTGCGAGCCAGTCCGTAAACCCTGCGCTGAAACCGGTGCACGAAGGCCCTACTTGCTCCTGGTTGCCCGAGACCCATGCCGACGAGAAGGCTCTCGTCCGAAGGCACCTCCCCGGTGGAGGTGGAGCCTGGTCGCGACATCGGAATGGGAATGGACGCACGCATGAGGGAGGACCCCGTCCCTGTTGGTGAATAGCGTTACACTGCCATCATAAACCCTCCTCCACTATTACGCAAGGGCATGTAAACTAACTATCTAGCTAGCCGATCCGAGAGATGCGGGGAAATGGCTGAAGCCGGCGGTATTGCACAAGAGGCCCGTGACCATGACGGTGGGCAGCGACGCCCCGGACGACCCCGCGAAGCCCGCCATGACAAGGCAATTCTCGATGCCGTGATAAAGATTCTGGGTCAGAAGGGCTACGCCGGTCTCACCATCGACGGGGTTGCGGCGATGGCGGCAGTGAGCCGGCCCACGGTCTATCGGCGGTGGTCCTCGAAGCCGGCACTCGTCATCGCGGCCCTCGCCCATTCAACGGGCCTCGCCCCCGCGCCTGATACGGGCACTCTCGCGGAAGACCTGCTCGCCTTTCAACGAGACCAGGTTGCCCTCATGAACTCGCCTGACTCCCGTCGCACCACGGCTGGGCTGGTGGCTGACCTCGTGGCCGACCCCGAACTTGCCGCGGCCTATCTCGGTGAGTTCGTAGGACCACGCCGAGAGTCGGTCTGGGGGGCTCTGCGCCGAGGGATCGAGCGGGGTGAGTTGCGATCCGACGTCGACTTCGCCTTCATCTCGGACCTGTTGATCGGACCCCTCTTCATGCGCTCGGTCGTGCGTGGTGAACCCCTCGAGCCCGAGATCGCCGAGGACACCGTGGATATCGTCCTCAAGGTCTTTGGGAACACGCGGACCAAGCGCCGAGGCTCTCGTTCTCCTGTGCCTCATGGTGACCGTCGATCGCGGGGTCGTTGACTTCCTCATCGAGCACAGGGAGCTCCTTCGCCAACATGCCGAGACCCTGGCGACGACGCCAGGGTCTCTCGTCCACGACGGTCGTGGTTTCGTTGATTCGTTCCCGCTTCGGTCAGACCCCACCGTCTCCGTCGCTTGGAGCGCCGCTGTTGTCGCCGTCACCATCGCCGCCACCACCTTGGGGAATTCCCGAGGCGTGCGCCGGGGCGGGAGCTTGCACACGTGCTGGCGGGGGCGCCGGCACGGCGGGTACGGGCGCTTTGGCTTGCGAGAGCGCTGGCGGCATGACGAGTGGCGCTTGCACGACCAGCACCATTTGGACTGGCGGCGAAGGCGGCAATGGATTCGTCGTAGGCGTGGTCACCGGTTGCTGAGCGGTCTGGGCGTCTTGGACCTTGGTAGCGGAGGCGGACGTCAGGGCAACCCCACCGTAGGCGGCTGCTCCGAGTGCCAAAGCTGTTAGCCCGGAAGCGAGATAGGTCCTCGGTCGGATCCTTGTCATTTGAAGTTGCTCCTGTTCGTCCTCACCGGCGGCATTCGTCGGCGTGCACTGTTGTACGCCTGCGTGCCGGCGAGAGATTGCCCGTGTGTCGCCCGCCACGAGCATGGGACCACCGTGACCCTGAACCGCCCCCGAGTTCCCGCGCTACGTGGGCCGGCTAGATGCTGGATCGGTTCACGAACCAGGTTCCGCGCAATTCGAGCGCATAGTGGTGAGGTAGCACCACGATGCGAGCGGCCGCATCTCCACACGTCGGGCAGCGAAGAACGACTCCGGCGCCCTGCTAGGCCCGATGAGCGCACGCTGAGTTACCCCTCCCAGAGCGGAGGCTTGAACACGGGATGTCGGGGGATGCTAACGACCGCGCTTTCTACGCTAGTCATCGGCGCCTCCGGTCCGATCTGGATCCGTGCCGACAGCGAAAAGCTGCCATGACTGCTTCGGTCCGAGTGGCGAAGTTGGGAGCCCCGCAGAAGCAATCGGCTTGATCAGCTCGCGGCCCCTTGTTCTTTGCGTCGTTCACCTTGGCGCTGATCGGATCGAGCAAGAGGAGCTCCTTGGGAGCGGGTGATAGAAGTCTCCTCAACTCTTTGTCTTCTAATCTCTCCGGGGCCAACCATTCGTCCCAGTCGTCGGGCGGAAGGATGACCGGCATGCGGTTGTGGACCTCGCTCATCGTCTTGTTGGCTCGAGTGGTGAGGATCGAACACGAGTAGAGGGGGTGACGCTCGGCATCGCTCCAGGTCTCCCACAGGCCAGCGAAGGCCAACAAATTGCCGTCGACGGAGTGGACGTAGAACGGCTGGGTTGTCTTCCCGGCCCGCGCCGCTCGTTTCCATTCGTAGAAACCATCGGCGGGGATGAGGCAGCGCCTTGTCACCAATGCCTTGCGGTACGCGGGCTTGGTCGACACCGTCTCAGCCCGGGCGTTGATCATCTTGTTGCCGGTCGAAGGGTCCTTGGCCCAGCTCGGAACCAAGCCCCAGCGGAGGGTGCGCAGCCGTCTCGTGCGCCTAGGCCTCGAGGTCGTCACCGCGTAGACGTTCTCCGTCGGGGCGACGTTCCAGCTAGCTGGGAGCTCCTCCTTGGTCGTCTCGTCGACCCTGAAGGCTCGCGCCAGGTCGTAGCGGGATTGAGCATTGGTGAAGCGGCCGCACACGACCCACAGGATCACACACGGAGATACCCTACGTCGTGCTCCGTACACCATGGGACGAAGCGGATCCGCAGATCTTCACCTGTGGCCCTCGGCCACCTGCGCCTTTCCCCCGCGGTGTCAGATCGCCATGACCTCGACCACGTGGGTGGCACTGTTGCGTGGAGTGAACCTGGGCCCGCGGCGGAAGGTAGCCATGGCCGATCTGCGAGCACTGCTTGAATCGCTCGGCTACGAGAGAGTCCGCACATACCTGCAGAGCGGAAACGCGCTCTTCATCGGCAGGCAGGGTCATGCGGAGCAGCTCGAACGGCGGATCGCGTCCGGCATCGAGGCCGATCTCGGCCTAGAGGTCAGAGTCCTCGTTCGCACAGCTGAGGAGATGGCAAGGCTGGTGGACGGCAACCCCTTCGTGGCTCGAGGGATTGATTCAAAGCAGCTGCAAGCGGTCTTCTTGTCCTCGCCAGCTCCCACCCGTGTCCTGTCCCAATTGGATCGGAAACAGTTCGGCCCAGACGAGTTCGAAGTAGGCGACAGAGTGATCTACGGGTATCTCCCGAACGGCCTCATGGGTTCTCGGTTACCGAACTGGGAGCATCTCCTCGGCCTTGCGGCGACCAGCCGAAGCTGGAACACCGTTAGCCGGCTCCGCGCTCTCGCCTCAGGCATGAAGTAGACATCTGCTCAATCCAGTCCGGACGACTCCGAAGCCGCGAATACGACCCATCTACCTGGTATGCCTCTCAGATCGTGCTCGCCCCTGGCACTGAAGCTGAGGCCCGAGCCGGCGACAAGGTCCACCACCGTGCGGGAGACGAGCACCTCGCCGGGCAGGGCGAGATCGCAGATGCGCTGGCCCGTATGGACGGCGATTCCGCCGATGTCGGAGCCTCGCAACTCGATCTCACCCGTGTGCAGCCCCGCTCGGATCTCAAAGCCGAGTGCTCCGGCCTCATGAGTAGCGAGAACGCGCAGCGAATGGCGCGGGCCGGGCCGTCGAACACGCCGAGCACACCATCCCCGGTCGACTTGACCAGGCGTCCCCGGAAGCGATCGAGCAATCGGAGAGCAATCTCGTCATGGCTGTCGAGGGCAGACCGCCACCGGCGGTCTCCCCAGGCCGCTGCCAGCCTGGTCGAATCTGCGATGTCTGTGAACAGGACGGTGGCGAGCACTCGGTCCTCTTCCGGCTCCCGGCGGCTCCCGGTCAGGAACTCCTGTATGGCGTCCAGCACTGCATCAGCGTCCCCGACATATGGAAGACTGTCCACGCCTTCCAGCTCGATGAATCGGGCGCCGGGAATGTGGTCGGCCACGTAGCGTCCCGAACGACGGTCAACCAAGACCTCCCCCGCCCGGTGCATCACCAGGGTCGGAACCCGGATGGTGGGCAGGATCGGGCGGACATCAATGCGGGCCATCATTCGCAGCAGATCCGCCGCCGCCCTGGGACTCGCTGAGAGCCGCTCGTAGCGAGCCCACCAAGCTTTGAATCCCTCGTCGTTAGCCATGCTCGGTGCCGCAAGGAACAAGTCGTCGCCCCGACCCCACTCCCCGACTTCCCAGGCTTTGGCCACGTTCGTGACCGCGTCGGTCTGCACCGCCCACGGAAGATCCTCGTCCCACGTGAACTTCGCGAAGGCGCTGGAAAGGACGAGCGCCCTGGTCCGTTCGGGGTAGGTGGCCCCGAACAGCACGCACAGAGGAGCGGCGTCGTAGAAGCCCGCAATGGCCGCCTGATCCGACCCCACCGCATCCATGACCGCCCGGACGTCGTCCATGCGGTCCTCGAGAGTCGATGCGCCACCAGCCCTGTCCGATAGGCCGGTACCTCGCTTGTCGAAGACGATCAGACGGCTGAAGGAGGCAAGGCGGCGCAAAAAGCGCGCCAGCAGGGGTTGGTCCCACGTGGCCTCCAGGTTGGAGAGCCAACCGTGAATGCTCACCAGGTCGATCGGGCCGTCACCGAGCACCTGGTAGGCCACGCTGATGTCCCCGGCCTTGGCATAACGGGTCGCAGGAATGCCAGGCACGCCCTACATTGTGATCAATCCGAATCGGCAGCGCCGGCCCTCCTCGGAGTAGGATCGCATCCGTGGGATTCCTCTGAGCTAGCGCGCCGGTTCGAGGGGCAAAATCTGGCTCGTTGCGGCTACAGCGGCAAGCCGGCATCACCGGTTTGCTGCGAGAGCGGCGGGTGGGCATGAGCATCTCCTTTCGCCCTCTACGGTCAGGAGACTTGGCCCAGCTCGCCGGCTGGCAGAGCAGAGTGGACCGTCGATGACCTCGCTGGGGCGCCATCCGAACCAACGCACACTCGCTTCGCTTCCCGCCGAGTTGCGGCGCACATGCGTGCCCGAAACCGTGCGGGCGTGGATCAGGGGCGAGACCGGCGCCACGGTCCTTCGGGTACGAAGGCTTCCCGGAGCGTCGTCCAGCGCCCTCCACGGCCTAACCCTCTCGGATGGAAGGCGACTGGTACTTCGACGATACGTATGGAGAGGCTTCCTTGACGCCGAGCCGATCGCCCCGCGGCGCGAGCTGGACGGGCTCGGGCTGGCGTTCGGCCGTGGACTCCGCGTTCCAGAACCGGTCGCGGCCGACGTCACCGGCGAGGGGGTGGGAGACGGCGTCCCCGTACTTTTGATGGCACACCTGCCCGGGGCACCTCTCGCGGTCCCCGACCTCGAAAGGCTTGCCGGGGTGGCCGCGGCTGTCCACGACACCGACCCCTCCGGCTTCTCCCATGAGTACTTTCCGTGGTACAGGGGCACGCTCTCAAGCCCGCCCCCCGGATCGAGGCTTCCCCATGTATGGGAAAGGGCGATCGAGCTATGGCCCACCGCAATACCCGATTACCGGCCGGCTTTCATCCACCGAGACTTGCATCCGGGCAACGTATTGTGGTCGCGGGGCGAGTTGAGCGGCGTCGTCGACTGGGCCAACGTGTGCCGAGGTCCGCGCGGCTGCGACATTGCGCATTGCCGTGCCAACCTCCTCGAGCTCTCCGGGCCGGCTGCCGCCGACAGGTTTCTCTCCGCGTACGAGGCTCTCACCGGCGAGACGCAGCACCCGTACTGGGAGATGGCATCCATCCTCGAGCACGAACCCGCTCACTGGACACCGGAACGCTTGGCACGATGGGAGCCCTACCTCGCCCGTGCCGTAAAGGCGATCTGAGCGATCTCCTTCGATAAGTGGTCGGTCACGAATCGCACAGAGGCATGTTCAAGCCTGGCCCTACGTAGGCCTTGCCTCGAGAGATACGGTGGGTGGCCGACAAAGGGAGGTGATCAAACCGTGTTCCGTCCCAAAGTCGTGACACTCTCCGAATCTCACGTCCACCTGCGACCGCAAGGAGAGGCGGAGTTCCTCCCCAGGGAGGGCATCGGTTGCGTGACCAAGCAGGGGGAGACCACGATCATCTGGGACCCGGGTGTGGACGGGATCCTCGGTGGCGAGGGTCATATGAGCGAGGACTCGGGCCACCGGGGCGAACGGCATCTCGGGGGAGATGAGCTTCTGTACCTGGTATCCGGGGCCATCCGTCTCTCGCTGGAGCTTGACAACGGGAGTGCCGTGGAGGTCCCGCTCCAGCCCGGAGAGGCCGTCGTGGTCCCTCAGGGCCTCTGGCACCGGGTGCTCGTCAACGAACCCAGTCGGCTGTTGTTCTTCGGTGGCGGTCGCACCGAGGTCAGACTTCCCGCGCCGAACCCGAACTGACCAGGCATGTTGGCCTCGACCCAGGAGGCATGCTTGTTCCGTGTTAGCCCTGCGCCTCGTCGGGCTCATCGTACCTTTGGGTCTCGACACCCTTGCTGCATCAGCCGCGGTCGGCTTGAACCGTCTCAGTGGACGAGAGCGCCTGAGGCTTTCGCTCACGTTCGCCGCCTTCGAGGGCGGGATGCCGCTCGTCGGCCTCCTCCTCGGCGGCCCTCTCGGTCACGCCCTCGGAGGTGCGGCTGACTACGTCTCCGGCGCGGCCCTCCTGGGCTACGGCCTTTTCACGATCTCGACGACCAGGGTGACCGAGAATCGGCACTGCGCCTACCCACCGCCAACGGGCGCATGTTGGTTCTCTTGGGGCTGTCGGTATCGCTCGACGAGCTCGCCATCGGCTTCACCCTCGGCCTGCTGCGGGTCCCGGTGTTACCTGTGGTCATCCTCGTCGGCGTGCAAGCCATCGTCGTTTCACAGATCGGCCTGACAATTGGCTTTCTGCTCCCCGAGCGCCTTCGCAGAGGAGCCGGACGTCTCGCCGGTGCCGTCCTCGCCGGACTGGGGTTCGGCCTCATCGTGGGGACCGCCGTCTCGTGGCCGTAGGCCGACGCGCGGTTCCAGTTCCCAGGTCCGCAAGGGCCGCTTGCGCAGCCCCGAAACCGCACATGCCGTGAACACCTCCACCCGGTGGAGTAGACGCCGAGCACAGATAGACGCCCCGGAGAGCAGTCCGGTAGGGCTTCCACCCGAGGGTGGGACGGAAGATCATCTGGCGGATGGTCGCTGCACCACCGTTGATGGCACCACCCACGTAGTTGGGGTTGTAACGCTCACATTGATCGGCCGTCATCGTCGCTCGTCCGAGGATGAGGTCACGAAACCCTGGGGCGAATCGCTCGATCTGGGCTTCGATGCGTTCGGTCATGTCGATGGACGATCCGGCCGGCACGTGGCAATAGCCCCATAGCGTGTGACCTCCCTCGGGAGCGCGCGTGGGATCCACCACGCCGGGCTGTGCCACTATGCAGTAGGGATATTCGGGGTGACGCCCTGCGGCCACGTCCGCCTCGCTTCTCGACACCTCGGCGAGGGTGCCCCCCAGATGAACCGTCCCGGCCTTGGTGCACTGCTCGGCCTCCCAGGGGACCCGCCCCCCCAGAGCCCAATCGACCTTGCACACGCCAGGGCCGTATCCAAAGGCCTCCAGCGCTCGGCGGTAGCTCGGAGGGAGCTGCCGGTCGGCGATCTGGACCATCCCGCGCGGAGACACGTCGAGCATGGTCACCCGGGCCATGGGAAGGTCCTGGAGCGTCCGCACCCACACTCCGGACCGGATGTGGCCACCTAGCGATTCGAGCTCTTGCACCAAGGCTTCGACTATCCGGCCGCTACCACCTTCCACGATCGGCCATCCCACCGAATGGGCCATCTCCGTGAGGAGCAGGCCGAACGCACCCGTGAGGGCTTCGGTGAGCGGCAGCATCGAGTGGGCAGCCACCCCTGCAAACAGGGCCCGCGCCTCGTCGGTGGCGAAGCGTTGCGCCAGGCTGGTGGCCGACTGCAGTCCTCGAAGTCCGAATCGAGCCACAGCCAAGGGATGGGCGGGAACGGATCGAAGCGGAGCGAGCATGGCGGATTCGATGAACTGCCCGTCGCGCACGAGCCCCGAGAACAAGCGTCGGTACGCGACCGCATCGGTGCCCAGGTTCTGTGCCGTACGGTCCACCGATCCGACCACCGCTGCCGCCCGACCACCGCCCAGGGGATGGGCGAAGGAGACCGTCGGAGTACGGAACCGTACCCCGCGAGCAGCGAGGTCCACGCCACGGAAGAACGGCGAAGCAGCGCCGAGGGGATGAACAGCCGAGCACACGTCATGACGAAAGCCCGGAATTGTCAGGTAGCTGGTACGGCAGCCGCCGCCGGGAACTTCGGCTCCCTCGAAGACCTCCACCGAGAGCCCGGACCTAGCCAACGTCACGGCCGCGGCCAATCCGTTCGGGCCCGATCCGACCACCACCGCGTCGGGACCGCTCAATGGTATTCCCTCTCGATCTTCACTAGATGTTCGGGCCCCTTGAGTATCAACGTCAGGCGTACGTAAATACCGCCGATGCCGACCTCTTATAGAGCCTTAGATCCAGTCATCAAGTCCTTCACTCGTGGCCATGAGGACCCAGCCTTCTTCGAGCACCGTCTTCTCGTCAGTCGGCCCTAGTTGTGGAGCGAAGAGTTGATCAAGACCGCCTAGTTTGTCGCGCCAGGCGAGCAATCCGGACATTCCTATCACTTGAGCCGCATCCGGTACCGGGTGAGTATCCCTATCGACCTGAGCAAGCGACGGCCACACTTCGGCGTAGACGATCCAACGCTTGGAACCCCCTGAGCCGGCCGGTCGTCTACCCCACGACATCCCGGTCTCGAAGGGCCAGATGGAGCTGTGCCGTGACAGGTTCGGGTCTTCCCGTAAGGCCGCCACCACTGGAATGCCCACGAGCGCCTGGCTACCCACCGAACCTGCCCCCGTGAGCTTCCAGCAGGGTTGAGGACGTCGGCCTGACGCTCTTAGGACCTTCTCCGTAAGCCGCCATTCTTCGAGCGTGACGTCCCCGGCTAGCACGGGATAATCGAAGGACCGCCGAGCTCTGAGGAGCTCTCTGTCTCCTCCATGCGGGCAACCCCAGAAGGGGCCTGCCCTTGCACCAACGGCGCCGTTCAGGGCAGCGGCGACGTCGAAGCGGTTGCTCCGATTTCGAACGTCGTCGTGGATCCAGCTTTGCAACCTGCTCCAGATGTATCGCCATGGTGCCGAGCTCCGATGACCCAGCGCAGGAGCGAGACCGTTGGGGTACCCAAGGGGAAAGTCGAACCCAACGAGAACGCGTTCGTGACGTCTGAGAGCTTCTGACAAATGGGCTCGCAGAATTCCCAAAGCCTCCGCGCGTGTAGGCGGGTTCTGCAGCAAATCAACTGACGGGCGAGAACCACCCTGGGAGGTCGAAGCGATCCAGATGCTGTCCTTCCCGGTCAGAGGACGGTTCGTCGCGCTCCAGTCGACCACCACGTACCGTTCGAAGCACTCCCCCAACTGCCGACCACCCGATCCTTAGCCGACGTCCAAGTGGGCGAGCTCGTTGAAGCTGTGTAGCACCGGCCCGTCGGTACCCATGGCGATCCGGCAAATGGAGGCCAGGTTCAGATGCATGTGCCATGCCACATCGTCACCCACTTGAAGCGCCCAAGCGACCGCAGACTTGATGGGTGACACGTGACTCACGACCACTACGTCGCCGCCGGCGGCGGCACCCACGAGGCCCTGACAAGCATCTCTCACGCGGTACCGACGTCGGCTAGAGATTCGCCACCGGGCGGTCTCCAGGCAGGATTCGCCCTCCAGCGCCCCCACACCTCCGAGGGCACATTCGTCAAAGGCTCACCCTCGTAGTCCCCGTAGTCAACTTCGAGCCATCGCTCATCCACCTCAACCGGAGCCGGCAGACCGAGCGCCCATGCGGTCTCCCGGGCCCGCACGAGAGGGCTGCTGACCACCCTGATTGCGCCTGACACCGCCGTGCCCAGGGCCCGAGCTTGAACACGACCCATATCAGTGAGTGGAGGATCGCTGCGGCCCAAGAGAAGGCCCGCCACGTTGGCTTCGGTCTGACCGTGACGGACCAACAGGATCACCGCCGCATCACCGAGAAGGGTTCTCGGTGGCCCCCAATCGCTCGTTTCAAGGCACGAGGATGCGGCCACACTGGTCGCAAGTGAGCACCGCTCCTGGAGGGGCATGGCGCACCCGATCCAGCTCCATCGCCGGGAGAGC
Source organism: uncultured Actinomycetes bacterium (assembly GCA_963736925.1). Classification (GTDB taxonomy): domain Bacteria; phylum Actinomycetota; class Acidimicrobiia; order Acidimicrobiales; family CAVTQP01; genus CAVTQP01. Next base: position 847,749 of record CAVTQP010000003.1, on the reverse strand, counting down.
CAGGTGACAGCCGCTACATGACGCGTTCACAAGCCGGGCCGCTCCGACCCCACCGAGGCGATATCTGATCCTCTCGTAACTCTGGGCCAGGTCCGTAGGCAGATCGGCGGCAAGGGCGGCTCGCGCCTCGGCTTCGACAGCGATCTCCGCATCGATTGCCGCCTCTGCAGCGGCCAGGCCCCGCCGAACGTCCCCGGCGTCGGACTCGAGGGAGGCACGCTCCGACTGAAGCCCCGATACCTCGGCTTCGAGTGGCTCGACCTCCTCCATCAACACCACCACCTGGTCCTCGAGCATCGAACGGCGACGCTGGATGGACCTCACTTCGTCGGACATTGCCTGGAGTTCGCGCGAAGCAGACACCTCTCCCCCGTAGAGGCGGGACTCGATCTGATGTATCCGATCGACCGCGGTCCCAATGTCGTCCTCCATCTTCGCCTGCCGTCCGAGCAACTCGTCGCGCCGGCCCCCGACCTCGGATAGCTCGCCGTCAAGGATGCTGATCTGCCGGCTGATGTCGAAGAGCCTCGCTCGCTCCGGCAGCTCGCGCCGCCTCAACCTGAGACGGTCCATGCTCGTGTCTCGCTCTTGGACGGCGAGCAGGGTCTCGAGTGCTTCGGACATCGTTCTAAAGCGTCAGGTGGCCGGCGGGGATTGGCCCACACTGGGCGTTGATATGGACGGGGTGTTGCGCTCCGCCCTCGGTGACCGAGTACTCGGCAGTGTGGGGGAGCCGGGGATGACACCCGATCCAGCTGATCCTCCGCCGACGACGGGAGAGGTGCCGCATGCCTGGGCAAGCGAATCTGGCGCGACGACGCAGCCGGGCGGCGGCACCAAGGAGGGATCGAAAGCCGGGAAGCCCTCGGACGGCTGATCGGCGAGAGCTGCCTGCATGAAGTCGTGGAAGATCTTGGCGGGATATGTCCCGCCGAAGACGGTGACACCGCCTACGTCGTCCATCGAGAGGGTCTCGCTTGCGGGTGCCCCCATCCAGACTGCCGTCGTCAGCCGAGGTGTGAAACCGATGAACCAGGCATCCTCGTTCCTGTCGGTGGTGCCTGTCTTCCCGGCGACCGGCCGATCTATGTTGGCAGCCGTGCCCGTCCCTTGGGTGACTACCGTCCCCAGCACCGAGGTCGCCACACGCGCCTCCTGGGACGGCACCACCTGCGTGCCGTGATCGTCGTCCTGGTAGATCAGGTTCCCTTGCTCGTCGTTGATCCTCCACAAGAACGTAGGGTGATGGTAGACGCCATCATTCGCGATCGTCGCATAGGCCGAAGCCATCTCCAGCGGGCTCACACTGAAGCCGCCTATCGCTGTGGACAGGTAGGGGTGGATCGTCGCGGCTTTGACACCCAGGCGCCTGGCCATGTCCACGACGTTCTGCAGTCCCACGTTGTCAGCGAGGCGGACATAAGCGCAGTTGACCGAGTCGGCCGTCGCCGCCTGGATTGTCATCAGGCCCCCCCCAGGCTCAGCGTTCCTGATCCCGCCTGGGGGCGTGGTCCCAAGGTACTGGCCGCCGAACTGGCAAGGTGACGTTCCGTCGACGACGTCATCAGGGCTGTACCCCCCCTTGTCGAGGGCGGCCATCAGCGTGAAGAGCTTCGCGGAGGACCCGGGGTTGCGACCGCCTGATCCTCCTCGACCGGTAGCCACGTCGAAACCCTGGCCGCTCGCGTCGTTGCCGTTGCCAGGCACCAGCGCCTTGACGTACCCCGTATTGGGGTCGATTGCGACTAGGGCCGCGTCAAATGGACCGCGAATTCGCTGTGGTAACTGCCTGTTGACCGCAAGCTGCGCCTCGAACTGCAACACGGGATCAAAAGTCGACTCGATTTTGAGCCCACCTCGGAACAGCGTGTTGAAGCGTTGAGCCGGGGTAGACCCCAGGGCAGGATAATCCTTGGTGTCTGTCAACAGATAGGTCTTGAGCTCTGTCACGAACGCGTTCGGGGCCGGGGCGGGGAGAGTGATGATATGTGAGGGAAGGGGCGTCGCCATGGCCATGTATGCCTGCAAACCACTGAGGTGGCCGTTGACGACCATCTGGTCCAACACGGAACGCCGGCGATCCAGCGCTGCCGTCGGATGTGCGAAGGGATCGTACCCCGACGGGTCGCTGATCAGGCCCGCCAACAGAGCCGCCTGAGCGGGAGAGACCTCGTAGGCATGCACCCCGAAGTATGTAAGCGCGGCGGCTTCTATCCCATACGCTCCGTTCCCGAAGTAGACGGTGTTCAGATAACGCTCCAGAATCTGGTTCTTCGTCATCTGCTGCTCGAGACGGTAGGCGAGCACCGCCTCGCGAAGCTTTCTGTTGACGTTTCGCGCCGGGGAGAGCACAGAGTTCTTCACGAGCTGCTGCGTGATGGTAGAACCACCCTGCACTACATGCCCGTGAGTCACGTCTGAAACGACAGCTCTGGCTATCGCCCGTCCGTCGATAGCACCATGAAGATAGAAAGTGTTGTCCTCTATGTCGATGACCGCGTTCCGTGCATTTGGCGACACCCGAGACAAGGGGACAGGAACCCTGTAGTCGGCGTCCTGAAGGGTGGCTAGCAGCTTGCCGTGATCGTCATAGATGCTCGATGGTTCGGCAAGCGGCCTCAGCTGGACGAGTGCCACGGCCGTTCCCTTTGCGGATGTAAGAAGAAGATGGACTGAGGGCACCAATGCGACGACGGCGGCAGTGATCCCCATGGCGCCGAGAACGAGCAGAACAAAAGGCCGAGCAAATAGGCGCACGTCGGCTCAAGGGTACCGGGGCGGACGAGTGAAGGAGAGGCCGTGGACAGCCGACTCGAACGAGCAGACAGAGACAGTGGAGGGATAGGGTGACCAGAAACTGAACAGACCTGGGAAGGGCCTGGAAGAAGCTGCGCTGCGCAGTGCATCCCCCGGGTCCGGGCTTGGGGGGAGCTTGAAGAGGCTACCGGGATTCCTCTCCTGTTTGATGACGATCGGGTGTGCCGCCTGGGTGCTGGCACCATTGCTCGCGAGCGGCCCGGCGGAGGCACTGGAAAGTTCTCAGCCTCTGATAGGCGGCCCGCCCGTGGTGTCACCCGATTCGGCGACCAGCAGTCCGATTGGGGACACTTCACGTCCGGCGAGCTGCCCGCCTCTGCCTGCGGACCAAGGTGGAGCCGACGGCGAGCAACGGACCCCCACTGGAACCTTCCCGTGGCCTTCACCTCCGCCCGGGTCCAACCCCGAGAGCTACGCAGCCTACGATCACACTGCCTCCACCCAACCGCCCGTGCGCCCGGCCAACTGGACAAACGGAGGAAGCGACTGGAAGTTGACCAGCGCTCGCACCACCGATCGGTCGGTCAGCACCAACCCCCAAGAGCTGTGCGGGGTGGAAGGCAACAGCGTGGACCAGGCGTGGCAGGTATCGACGGGGCGCCCTACGACGGTGATCGCGGTCACCGACTCCGGCATCGAGTGGTGCGACTCGGGCATCGTCGACAAGATCTTCATCAACCGCCAAGCGCTACCCCTTCCCGAGAATGCACTCGGCCTGACCAAGCCGGACCTCGAGCAACAAGGCGTCCATTTCGACGACGGCGATCCTTACGACCTGAACGGCTCCGGCGTGTTCAACGTCACCCAGTACGCGTCGGACCCACGGATCCACCGACCTCTGTTTTGCCAACAGACCGCTGGCGAAGGGCTGCTGTCGCCCGAAGACCTGATCATCGCCTTTGGGCACGAAAGCCGGGTCGGGCCACCGGGATTCACCGAAGCCATCGCCGGTTGGAACTTCGTGGACGACAACAACGACCCCTACGACGACGTGCACTACGACCACGGGACGGGGGAGGCTGAGGACTCGACCGGTGCTGCAAACACGCTCTCGCAGGAGGTTGGCGCCTGTCCCAATTGCATGGTGCTTCCAATCCGCGTGGGACAGAGCTTTATCACCCAGGCCAACCCCTTCGCGGAAGGTGTCGACTTCGCGGTGGACAGCGGGGCCAGCCTGGTACAGGAGGCATTGGGCACATACGACGTGACGGGTGCCACACGCCAAGCGATCAACTACGCGACAGAGCACGGCGTCCCTGTGGTCGCCAGCGCCGCCGACGAGGAAGCAGAACACCACAACCTGCCAGCCGTGCTACCCGGCACCATTGTCGTAAACAGCACCACCCGCTCACCTACTCTCGCGAACGCGCCGTTGTTCGATCCCGACAGCTACCTCTACCTCAACGGATGTACCAACTACGGCGCCAACATCGCGGTTACCGTAGAGAGCTCCAGCTGCTCCTCGGAGGCCACAGGCAAGACAGCGGGGATCGTGGGGCTGGCTGAGTCGGCGGCGACCGACGCGATGCAGTCCGGGAAGCTGCCGGCCTACCCCGGACTTCGCGACGCCGACGGACGGCCAAGACCGCTGTCGTCCAACGAGCTCACCCAGCTCGTGACCATGTCGGCAGACGACGTCGACTTTCAAACGGCCTCGCCACCGTACCCGGCTGACAACTACGCCGTATCCTCCCCGATCGCAACAACCCGCTACCCGACTCAGCCTGGATTCGACGCCTATACGGGCAATGGCAGGATCGATGCCGGGCGGATCCTCCAACAGATAGCCGGCGGGCTGATCCCACCCGAGGCGAACCTGGACCAGCCTGGCTGGTTCGATACGTATGACCCCGCGCAGACGCTGTCGATCGGCGGCCTGATTGGCGGGGTCCGGGCTCGGTCGTTCACCTGGACCCTGCAGGTCGGCGTAGGGACAGCTCCGGAACCCGACGCCTGGCACAACTTGGCGACGGGCAAGGGGACGGGAGCTCACGATGGCCCCTTAGCGCGCGTGCGCTTGGGGGAGGTCGCGGCTCTGTTCCCAAAGGGCACCGACTTCTCGGGGGGCGGCATGTCGACCAACGGCCAGCCCGACCCCGATGCCTTCGCGTTCACGATCCGGCTGGTGGTGAAGGACAATCGGGGCCTTTTGGGAGCTTCACGAAGGACCGACTTCCTCCACCACGATCCGACACTTCTCGCCGGCTATCCGATGGAGCTCGGAAGCTCCGTCGACGCAAGCCCCGTGCCGGCGCCGATAGGGCCCCATGGGTCCAACGCCCTGGTCGTCGCAGCGTCTGACGGGACCGTGCACGCGTTCCTGCCCGACGGGACGGAAGTTCCCGGTTGGCCCGTCCATACCGCCGATATGGGGTTTCACCCCGGCGAGCGTGCATACACGACCGGCGAGGTGACAGACGTCCCAAGGGGCAGCATTCTCGGAGGGGTGGCCGTCGGGGACCTGAGAAGCGGCGGCGAGACGGCCAACGGCGTCAAGGGGCAACCGGGAGCCGGTGACGACCGGGGCGATCACGGGAACAAAGGCGGCGAGCGCGACCGGGGCTCGCCACGACCGGACATCGTCGCAGCGGACCTCGAGGGCCGCGTCTACGCGTGGAACGCCTCGGGCAAGCTTCTGCCCGGGTTTCCCGTGCGGACCATCTCCTCGTACTCGGGCCCGGCCGCGCGCGATCCGAACAACCGGCTGCTGCCGGGGATCATCAGCGCTCCCGCGCTGGCCGACCTGCAAGGAAACGGCAACCTGGACATCGTCGCCGCCTCCATGGACCGCCACGTCTACGCGTGGACCCGTGAGGGAAGGCCGGTGCCAGGGTGGCCGGTGCTGGTCGTAGACCCTTCACGGGTGTCCTCGGTCGACCCGGTCACCAACAAGGTGAGGTTCAAACCAGGTTCCGGCGTGGGTCAAGGCACGAAGCTGATGTCGACACCCGCCATCGGGCGCCTCTCGGGCACCGGCCCTCCCGACGTGATTGTGAGCTCCGACGAGGAATACAGCGGATCGCTCAACGCGAACTACACGAACCCGATCTTTGTGGGATCGAACACGGCCAACAGCCGCGTTTACGCGATCGACCCCCGAGGTTCGCTGACACCCGCGCCGGCCCACGTGAGCCCGCCTCCGGGCTTCCCCAACGCAAATGCCTTCCTTTCCGGCTGGCCCGTTGCGACGGCCGACCTCGATGAAGAGCTCCTACCCGACGTTGGGGACGGCACGCCGGGTAGCCCGGCGTTGGCCGACGTGGGAAGAACCGGGAGCCTGCAGGTGGGCACCAACACGACTGTCGGACCCGCCTACGTCTTGAACCCCGACGGCTCCTCGTATCTCGGCAACGGCGCCAACGGGTTGCCGAACGTGCTTTCGGATCATCCCGCCGGTGCCTCGTCGAACTCCCCCGTGACGCCCACCATCCCGAGCCTGGGAAGTCCCGTCTTCGGCCCTCTTGTGCCAGGATCTGACGCCGTCAGCCTGGTCACGCCGGCGTCGAGTCTGGGCAAGGTTCTCGACGCCGCCCTGCCGGCCCGACAGGTGCCGAACGACACCCAGGTGGACGCATGGGACCTCACGACCGGGCGGCTGCTGAACGCTTACCCTCAACGCCTCAACGACAACGTCTTCCTCGCGGAGCCGGTCGTTGCCGACGTGGGAGGCGCCGGAGCGGGCCCGTACGTGCTCGCTGGAAGCGCTACATATGACTTGCGAGCCTTCGACTCCAACGGAAAGGAGGCCCCCGGCTTCCCGAAGTTCACCGGCGGCTGGTCGGCCAACGCGGCATCGGTCGGTCCTTTCGGCCATCTCGATCGGCAGGTGGTGGCCCAGGGCACGAGAGAGGGAAGCCTGTTCGTGTGGTCGACGCCCACACCTGCGTGTGCTCCCAGCGGCCCCTGGCCCCAGGATCATCACGATCCGTCTAACACTAGCAACCTCGACGCCACCGGTTACACCTCAGGCAACTGCCGCGGCTAGCGACTTGACCTCGCAGGTGATACTGGGTGACAACCTGGAGGTACTGGCGACCCTCCCGTCTGGCTCGGTCGATCTCGTCTACATCGATCCGCCATTCGGAACCGGGCAGCTGCGGCGGCTCGACCCGGTCATAACGGGAAGAGGAAGCCGGACGCGCACGGGATTCGGTGGGAGAACCTACAGCTTCGAGACGATGGCTGGCTTGTGCTACCGGGACGACATGAGCTTTGAGGACTACTTCGCCTTCCTCCATTCCCGACTTATCGAGATCCACCGCGTCCTCTCACGGGTCGGATCGCTCTACCTCCACCTCGATTACCGCAGCGTCCATCATGCCCGTCTGCTGCTGGACGACATCTTCGGCCCGGAACGGTTCGTGAACGAGATCATCTGGGCGTACGACTATGGCGGAAGATCTCCTCGCATGTGGCCTCGCAAGCACGACAACATCCTCTGGTACGCCAAGTCGGACAGCTGGACGTTCGAGCCGGACCAAGTCCACCGTGTCCCCTATATGGCGCCAGGATTGGTGGGAGAGGAGAAGGCGAGACGTGGCAAGATCCCCACCGACGTCTGGTGGCTGACGATAGTCCCCACCAACAGCAAAGAGCGCACCGGCTATCCGACTCAGAAGCCGCTCAAGCTGCTCGAGCGGATCGTCGCGGCTTCAAGCCGTCCGGGTGATCTGGTTGCTGACTTCTTCGCCGGAAGCGGGACCACCGGCGTCGCGGCACAACTCCTCGACAGGCAGTTCCTCCTCGTGGACAACAGCCCGGACGCGGTACGCATTGCGGCACGACGGACCGGTTGCTCTCCCCGGCTCCTCTGAGAGGTTGAGACCGAGCTGCTTCCTACTCCTGAGTGAGCGTGGTGGTGGGCAGCGAGGTCAACTCGTCTGTCGCTGACAGCTCGCGCACCGCAGGAACGGGGTCCGGATCGGCGAAGAGCCGGTCATCCCCGTAGTCGGCAGCTCGGCCCGTGGCGTCGATCACCCACCAGGACGCCTCCAGGGCTATCCCGTTGGGGTCATTGAAGTAGACCGAGCGAACGAACCCATGATCGACCACGTCGGTCACCTCGCATCCTGCTTCCTTCAACCTTTCCCGAAGGGCCAGCAGCGCCTCCTCGTCGGGAAGGTTGAAGGAAAGGTGGTCGAACTGCACGGCTCTCGGGTCAGGTATCCCGGCCGGTTTCGAGAACGGCTGCAGATCGAGGCCCTTGTACTCGAAGAACGCGACCGTCGACCCCTCTCCGAACTCGAAGAAGTAGTGACGGAACGAGCGGTTCCCCAAGTTGGCCACCAGCCGAGCGCCGAGAACCCCGTGATAGAAGCGCACGGTGGCGTCCATGTCCATGGTGATCAGAGCCAGGTGGTTGACACCCCGCCAGTGAGGTCTGTTGTCGTCGAATGCATGCGCCATGAGCCAAGGCTATGCCTCGAGAAGCCGGACCATGACGGCACGGTTGGGCCCGTCGAGCTCACCGGCTCCCTGGTGTCACGCCTCCCGGGCTCTAGGCCCTGGCACGGAGCCTCACCACGGGCAGCTCCCGGTCGGTCAGCTGCTGGTAGTAACCCCAGCCCTTGTAGAAAGACGTGAGCTTGGGCCACAGCTTGCGCCTCTCATCGGGACCGAGGATCTCTGCCTTCGCAGCCATCTTCTTCCTGCCCACCTGGACGATGGCCTCCGGCCTGGCAAAGAGGTTGAGCGACCAGGCGGGCGCACGGTCCCTACCACCGTTCGACCCCACGACCACGTAATCATCCCCGTCGGCCAGGTACAGCAACGGGTTGGTGCGGGGCCTGCCCGTCCGCCTACCCGTCGTCGTGAGGAGGAGAATGGGTCCGGTTCCGCTCTTGTGGCCGACCAGCCCGCCGGTGAGCTTGTAAACGGCCCGATGAAGCGGATAGACCCAGCGACCCACGGAGCGGTCGAGACGCACTGCGTTCTTGGGATCCATGGCACCAAGGCTATGACCATTGAAGGCTCGCAGCTGGCGCCTTCACTTGTAGCGCGGCGGGTGCCTACTCCACCTCGAAGCCGCTGAAGTCGAACGCCGGCGATACCGTGCAACCGGCCAGCGTAAAGATTCCCAAAGTGCGCGCCGACTGCCAGGAGTGGGGACGTACTATCACCTGCGGAAGCTCACCCGCTGAAACGTCTGGACCGAGAACACAGGATTGCGGGGACCGCCCAGGTTCCTCGATAACGAGCTCGATCGCGGCGCCAGCGTAGTAGTGCCATATCTCGGTGGAGTCGATGCGATGGTTCCTCGAGTCCTCTCCGGCACCAAGAAGGAAGTAGATAGCGCTTCCAGAGGGCCGTTGGCCGGGTGGCGCGGGAGCCCGCCAGGTTTCCCGGTACCAGCCGCCCTCCGGGTGAGGTCTAAGAGACAACCGATCGATGATCGCAGTGGCGTCCATGGCCACGATGCTGCCAGAGAGCGGCGCGCTCGACTGCCCCTCCACGGGTCATGCTTAGCCGTAACACAGCCGGGCCCGCCACCGGGTGGGGAGACGAACTCAGGCGCTGGCTGTGTCGAAGCCGCCAGAGCGCCCGAACGGCCCTCCTGCAGGACCCTGTAGGTCGCCGCTCTGGCTCGCACCGCTCTGGCTGGTGTTGCCGTTCGGGCTGCTGTTGCCGTTCTGGCTGCCGGGGGCCTGGTTGGGTGGGCGCAGCTTCGTGAGGTCGGCGATGCTCTGCGCCGTGTCGGCTCCGTTGTTGTTCACCGCTACGACCATGAGCTCGTCGTTGTTCGAGATCGAGCTGATGCCGTCGCGCTGGGCGTCAACGCGAGTCTGGGCGTTCACCGAGTACGTGTGGGAGTAACCGTCCTGGCTCCTCACCGTGATCGAGCCTGAGCTGATGGCGCTCGCCGTGCCTCGCTGGACGTCGAGCGTCTGGTATCCCCCACCAGGCTTGGAGGCCACGAACTGGCCGTGGAGGAGGCCGCCGGGGATGCCCAATCGTCCGGCCCCGTGCCAAAGCCCTCTCCCGCCCGGTGGAGGCGGAGTCGTGGTGGATCCAGAGCTGGAGTTGCTAGAACCCGAGCTCGAGCCAGAGCTCGGGCTCTGAGTTCCGGTGGCCGCAGCGGCGATTCCCGCTCCTCCGACCGCGAGGCCGCCGGCCAAGGCCCCGAAGAGGACGACACGGCCGGTCTTGGACCTGAGAATCCTGCCAGGGCTCTTCGGCCCGAAGCGGCTCGAGTCAGTAGCTCCTTCGCTAGCTGCATCTGCAACCCTGCCGGTTTCCGGCTCCATATCCACTCCCTACGAGGTCGCCAGGTATCTTTGCCGGGCAAGAGAGTCCCATGCCGGCCTTGGAAGAGGCTGAGCCTTGACTTAAAGGGGCTTGGCAACAAGGCGACCTGGTCATGCCAGGTCTTACTCCAGGTTCAGGGAGGCATCACGACACTAGGATCGTCAACCAGGCTATGAACGATCGGTTGAGCCTCGGCGTCGACGGTCCTATTGCGGTGATCACCAACAACGCGGCCGAAAGGCACAACGCCTTCGACGACGAGATGGATGCCCGCTTGTTCGAGATCCTCTCCGAGCTCAAGCAGATGCAAGGACTGCGTGCAGTGATATGGCGAGGCGAGGGTAAGTCGTTCTCGTCAGGACGCGATGCTTCCTCGATAGGAAACCTGAAAGTGCCTCTGTCGCACCACGAGCTCATGCGGCGCGGCCACAGAGGCATTCAGCAGCTATGGGAGCTGGATGCCCCTGTAATCGTGGCCTGTAAAGGCTGGGTTATGGGCGGATCCTTTCAGCGAGCTCTCCTATGCGACATCCGTATCGCCGCAGAGGGCACACGTTTTCGGATGCCAGAGCTGAGCTATGGCGTGATCCCGGATACCGGAGGCGTGGCGGTTCTTTACGAGATGTGCGGACATGGCGTCGTGAGTGACATGGTCCTGACCGGACGGGTGTTATCAGCAGAAGACGCCCTTCAGCACGGGATTGTCAGCCGGGTAGTCCCTGAAGCCGAGCTCGACAGCACAGTCAAAGAGGTAGCAGAAGAGATCGCGTCAGTCCCGGTTGTCACCGTCAAGATGGCGCGAGAGGTCATTCGGCACCTCGCTGTTCCGAACATCCGCTCTTCGATGGCGGATGAGATGATCTACCAGACGTTCGTGAACAAGAGCGATGATTTTGCCGAATTTCGCAAGACCAGATCAGAGGGTCACCAACCGCGTTACACGGGCAGCTGAAGGCCATCATGACAGAAAAGATCGGCCTGCCGAGTCCGCCGGATGTGGGCGACACAGCCTTGAAGCCCGGGACCTTCAACGGGATCTGCGTAATGGTAACCGGAGGTGGGACCGGGCTGGGGAAAGCGATAGCCACCGAGTTCGGACGGCTGGGTGCCTCGCTCGCCCTCATAAGCCGCAGAGAAGAGCACCTCGATGCTGGTCGCCAGGCGATAGGCGCAGCTGGAGCGGCGGTGGTGACTGCCTCATGTGACATCCGCGAGCCTGAGCAGATCAGACGGGCCTTCGACGCGGTTGAGGCTGCCTTGGGGCTTCCCGGCGTCTTGGTGAACAACGCGGCGGCAAACTTCCCGGTCCCCGCTGAAGACATGTCTCCCAACGCTTGGCGCACGGTGGTGGACATCACTCTCAATGGCACCTTCTTCTGTGCCCGAGAGTTCGGCCGTCGCCACCTCGTTTTGGGACGGCCGGGATCGATCATCAACATCGCCGCCTCTTACGCTTGGACAGGGGGACCCGGCTTCGCCCACTCGGCTGCCGCCAAGGCCGGGGTGGTGAACCTCACGGAGTCGCTGGCCGTGGAATGGGGGCCGTACGGCATACAGGTCAACACCCTGGTGCCCGGGCTCTTCCCACACGAGGACATGACCGCTGACATCAACGAGAACCTGGACCGTTCGGGCGACAGGGACAACTGCCAACCGGCGTTGAGGGTGGGACAGAGGCAGGAGCTGGGTTGGGCTGCCACCTTTCTGGCCTCGCCGTATGCCCGGTTCATCTCCGGGAACACCCTCGTCGTCGACGGCGCCAACTGGCAGAGACGCCAGCTGACCAATCCGCAGGTGGTCACGGTGCGCGAGCAGATGGGAAGAGACCCTTTCCGGGTCGACTAGTCGACCGACTCCGCCGGGACAGCCACCTTTTCCTCTGCGGGCGCTTCTCCCGGGTCACCGCCCGCCCGCTTCGGCAACATGAGAGCGGGCACCAACGCCAGCGCTGCGAGGGCAAAGGCCCACCAGAAGGTGTGGGCGAAGGCCGTGGCAAGAGAGGGTGCGGCGTGGGCCCGGGCCGCGGCCGAAAGTGTGCTTCCCCCAAGCGAGAAGGTGCCCGAAGCTCCTGAAACATGGCTGGTGATCTGCCGCTCGAGTACCACTGCCAAGAGCGCCGTGCCAACCGAACCGCCCACCCGCTGGATTATGTTGATCGCTGAGGTCGCCCTGGGCACCTGGTCACGGCGCAATGTCTGGTACGCCGCAGCCATCGCAGGCATCATCGTGAATCCGAACCCGATGCCGCGAACAAACAAAGACAGGGCGAGGACGAAATAGCTGGACGAGGCCGTCAGCTGGGTATAGGCGAGAGTCCCGATCATGGCGAGAACCAGGCCCACGGGAACGACACGTCCCGCTCCCCGTCGGTCGGTCAACCGTCCCGCCAACGGCATCACAAGTGCCGCGCCGATTCCTTGGGGAGCCATGAGCGCGCCGGCGCCCAGAGCGTTCTCTCCTCGCACCACCTGGTAGTACAGCGGCAACAGCAACATGGCACCGAACAAAGCAGCACCGAAGCAGAACGAGGTGGCGGCCGCAGCGCTGAAGCTGCGGTCCCGAAAGAGCCGGATGTCGATCAATGGTGGGATCTTGGACCGGCCCGCGTGCACGACGAAGGCCCCCACGAGAACGACCCCTAGAACGAGTGGTACGAATACCTGTTGGGTCGAGCCCTGGTTGCCCGCCTCCGCCAGGCCGTAGACAAAGACGGCCAGACCCGGGGACAGCAGCACGAAGCCTCTCACGTCGAGGCGGTGACCCTGCCCACCTGGTTGGTCGGAGGGCAACAGTTTCGCCGCCAGGACCAGGGCGACCACGCCTATGGGCACGTTGACATAGAAGATCCATCGCCACGAGACCGCGTCAACGATCAACCCACCTAGGACAGGTCCCAAGACCGGGCCGAGAAGCATTGGAACGCCCAGCACGCTCATCACCCGGCCCATCCGCTGGGGTCCCGCAGCCTCAGCCAGGATGGTCTGGCCGATCGGCATGATCATCCCGCCGCCGATCCCCTGGAGCACCCGGAACATGATCAGCGTGCCTGCCGACCAGGCGGCACCCGAGAGCACCGAACCGAGCAGGAAGAGGGTGAGCGAGATGATCCACATCCTCTTGGATCCGAACCGCTCGACGGCCCACCCGGTCAGGGGGATGACCATCGACAGAGCGAGCAAGTACCCGGTGCTGACCCACTGGATCGTCGACAGTGGTGCTCGAAAGTCCCGAGCGAGGGTGTCGATCGCTACATTGACGATCGTCGTGTCGAGGATCGACATAATGGCGCCGAGGATCACGACGATGGCAAGCCGCTTCAGGTGAGAGTCGAGGCCTGCACCGCGTCCAGCGGTCGTTTCGGGCCTGGCCTTAGCTGAGCTGAGTGCCATGGCCCCATCCCAAGCCCGGCAACTCCCTCACGTGAGACACAAGCGCCGAGGACTCGCTCATCGAATTCAAAATAGCCGGGGCCGTTGCCCGACTCGACCGGCGGACCCGAACGGTCGGCGTGCCAACTGTTACCCTGTTGGTTGACCATGCCGGCTGACGGCCATACCCTCCTCCGTGATCATGGCCGGGCGTGCGACCGATTCTCAGAGGTCGTCGCGGGAGCCAAGGATCGGTGGGACTGGCCCTCTCCGTGCCCGGGTTGGAACGCCAAAGGAGTGGTGGAGCACGTAATCGGCTTCCATGACGTATTGATCCTGGTGCCCTTCGGTGCCAAGCCGCACCGGCCGAAGAACGATCCCAGAGCGCGGTGGGAGGTGTCGGAAGAAGCGATCTTCGGGGTGCTCTCCGACGATCGGGTAATCGCCGAACCGGTGGCAGTGCCATCTGTCGGCCAGTCGACAGGGACCACGATGGCCTTGGGCCCGTTGCTGGCAGCGCTCACCTCCGACGTGCTCATTCACACTTGGGACCTGGCCAAGGCCGTGAAATGCGACACGACACTTGACCCAGAACTGTGTGAACATGCGCTCGCGAGGGGTCGCCAAAGCGAGGAGTCGATCCGCCGATCAGGGATGTACGGTCCGCCTGTGGAGGTCGCCTCAGACAGTGACGTCGCAAGCCGGATGCTCGGCTTCTTCGGCCGCGATCCTGGCTGGCAGCCTCCGGGACCGCGCTAGGCGGCGCTAACCGGCGCGCGACGAGACGCCTGTACACAGTCCTTGTAGCCTTGAAATGCGTGACCGCGGCAGACGAGCCAAGCGGAACGGAGCACGAGGTCGGCCGAATACCAGCCTCGGCGGGAGGGTTGGTCTTCGACGACGCTGCCCGGCTGCTCATCCTCAAGCCGACGTACAAGGCCGGCTGGACAGTTCCTGGGGGACAGATGGAGGCAAACGGCGAGAGTCCCTGGGAGGCATGCAAGAGGGAGATACGCGAAGAGAGTGGCCTCGAGATGCGCTCCGCTCGACTTGCCTGTGTCGATTTCCTCCGGCCGCGGGATGGAAGGCTGGGTGGAATCCGATTCCTGTTCGACTGTGGAGCCCTCGACGGCGGGGCCCTCGACGACATCAGGCTCCAAGCCGGAGAGATCTCCGAGCACCGCTTCGTCGACGTGCCGACGGCGGTGAACCTGCTGAGCGGGCCGCTTCGGCGCCGGGTGAGCGCTGCACTAGGAGCCTCGGCGTGCGTCTATCTGGAGGACGGCAAGCGAGTCCCCGGACTGGGTTCCTCATAGCCGAGCTTGGTCCGGAATGCCTCAGACGCCATATGCTTTCCTATGGCTGATCCAGGAGGGGACATGTGGGCAGAGGCTTCCACCGAATCCGGGCCGCCGGCGACGCCTGGGCGGTGGACGGCGCTTCTCGTGCTATCGGCCGCCTTTGCCGCGGCGGTGGGTATCAGCGCCGTTTTCCTCGCGCTTGTCCGGCATTTCGATAACGTGGTCAGCGCGAACGACCAGACGATTACCGCACTATGTGTCGTCGGGCTGATCATCGCTCGCACCGCCACTCTCACGGTCCTGACTCTGCTCTTAGTCGCCGTGGCCCGAGAGCTGGGTTATAGGCCGGAATGGTTTTGGAAGGCTGGAGGCAAGACCACGGGAGCCTGAGATGGCCGATGCCCGTCTCCCCTCACGCCGTTGGAGAGTCCGATCGTAATGGCATTCCGGGGCCTTTGAAGATGGCGTCACCCGCGCTGACCGTGCCTGCGGCTACCACCCGGGCGTTCATCCCGCGAAGCCTGAGCTCCCGCCCCACCTTTGAGTTGACGAAGCGCAGAGCGTCCTGGCCAAACCGGCCGGCGAACTTCTTACAGCCCAGGTGGGGGTGATCAGTCACCTCCACCACGGCCGAGCCGATCCCGAGACGAGTACCAGGAGGGAGATTCTGTTGGCTCAGGTCCAGGTCGACGTACAGCTGGTCGCCGGCTAGCCCCCGTCGGTCCCCACCGCCTGCCACCAGAGCGGCGACACGAGCGTTCATCAAGGTGAGCTGAGTCTTGGGTTCGGCTGCGCCGTCCGCTGTCCTCTTGCTTCCGCGCACTCGCCAGGAGTCACCCACCAGGCCTTCCAGGCAATCGAGCACTGCGGCCGAAAGGGTCTCCCGCTCGTTCTCGGCCGGACGTCGAACGATCAGATCGACCCGACCATGATCGGTGGGCGAGTTGCGAATCCATTCAAGGCCGCTCTCGAGGGCTACCGCAGCGACGTACTCGATCGGCCCATGATGGCTTCCCATTGGACCAGAGGCGAGTCGATTTCCCACCCCCGTCCCTGTTGACCTTTGCGAGCTAGCGACCCTCCCAGCGCGGAGGCCGACGCTCCCGGATGGCCCGGATGCCTTCTTCTGCGTCCGCCGTTGCGGTCACGACCCTCCGCATGGTCTCGCCGAAACGGATCGCCTCCAACAAGGAAAGATGTCTGGCACGAACGGCCGCCTCCTTCATAGCCCTCTGCGCCAACGGAGCGCCCTCGACCAGACGGTCGGCCAAACGCCGGGCCTCCCCCATCAGATCGTCGTGCGGAACCACCCGCCAGACCAAGCCCATCTGGCGGGCACGCTCGGCGTCGACGGCCTCCCCGATCAGCAAAAGCTCCATGGCATCCGCCCAGCCGATCCGCTGGGGAAGTCGGGTCGCGCCCACGATCGCCGGGATCCCGATTCTGACCTCGGGATACCCGAATCGGGCCCGTTCGCTCGCGATCACAAAATCGCACCAGGTGACGAGAGTCAGCCCATACCCCAGACAATGGCCGTTGACGGCGGCGATCACCGGCTTGTGGATCTCCCAGCCACTCTCGAACGAATTGAGAGTCGGCCGCTCCCAAAAGGTCCCGGGGAACTCCCCTGCCGAACCCTCGCCCTCTCGCAGGTCGGCGCCAGCGCAAAATGCTCGTCCCTCACCAGTGACGATCGCCACCCACGCATCCTCTTCGTCTCGTAAACGGGCGAAGGCGGCGTTGAGGTCCCGTCGTAAGTCTCTATTCACCGCGTTTAGAGCATCCGGCCGGTTATAGGTGATCGTC
Source organism: uncultured Actinomycetes bacterium (assembly GCA_963736925.1). Taxonomy (GTDB): domain Bacteria; phylum Actinomycetota; class Acidimicrobiia; order Acidimicrobiales; family CAVTQP01; genus CAVTQP01. The sequence continues at coordinate 831,212 of CAVTQP010000003.1, read as the reverse complement.
GCCACGTGGCCATCGCGCTGGTAAAGGACGGTTTCGGCCATGACGCACCGTAGCTCGCTTCATCCCTCGAGGATCACTCCCAGAAGCAGGGCGGACATTGCCGACAAGCCACTGGCTGCGCCCCACAGGGCAACGCCCCGCCGGCTACGGGCCCGGGTATGGAGCCAAGCAGAGAGCCCGGAAGTACCGACCACGGCCAGCTTGACCCAAAGCGTGACGCGCCACGCCCCCGACTGACGGGAAGGGTGCACCGCCACCACGTTCCAAATACCTGTGGCAACGAGAAGGAAAAAGGCGGGCCACGAGATTCTGGCAAAACTTCGGGCGACCGTGGATGGAACTTCAGCTCCTAATGCGCGGAGGACTGGCAGCAGGCCGGCCAGGGTCAGCTGTCCGCCGACCCAGACGGTGGCCGCAAGCACATGGAGAAACAGTCTGACGCTGTCGACGGCCGGCGTAAGCACCAACGCCACCTCCGGCGGGTATCAAGCTCGCCGCTGAACCTAGCTCACCCGCTCGTCGTTAGCCGACAAGACGTTGGGATCGATATCGGGGTAAGCAGCGCCCGAATCGGGCTGGGAGCTTCTGAAGGGCACCTCGGCGGAGGGTGCTCGCCATGTTCACTCCCCAGCACAGCCGGGCGGCGACTTCGACTTGGAGCTAGTCAGCTGCTGGAGCCCGGCGAGCTCCGCTGCCAAGCGCCGCAGAGGGCCGCAGCGAGGCCGCCGCCAGCAGTACGTCTCAATCGGACTCGGGAGCTGCGCAGAGTCGACCGGTGATGGAAGGAAGAATTCGCCGGCCAGCCAACGACAACGCCATCGACCGCCCCGGTTGCATCGCGGCGAAACGTCCGTCGCCTGCAAGTGGACTCCTTGCCGGAGTGGCCGTAGCGGTGACAAAGCTCTTATGACGAGACGACGGTTCTTGACAAGAACCTGCACCTCGCCACCCGCCATCTGCCACACGCGCAGGTTGGTGAGGACCCAGGCCTCGGCGCGTAGTGACCTACCAGCTCGGAGCAAACATGTGGGTGGTCGGCCACGTCTGTGCTCGGCAGACCTGTATAGGCGATGGGAACTCCAAGCAACGACTTGAGAACCGTTCTGGCCAAGAGGTATGGGCCAATGAGGTGGAAGTATTGGTCAGCACAACGACGCCGAGCCCGTCGTCGGGCGCTATCCAGAGCGCGGATGCGAAACCGGGTTATTGCCGTCGTGACCTGCGATCCGATACTGCCCGAGGCGATCCAAGAAGAACGCGAGTCCCATGCCGGGGATGCGGGGGTCCATCGAGAATTGGGACGACATCATTTCCCTTCAGGGTCTTGGGAGTAGGACGTTTCCGTTCGCCCCCACTCCGCCGTGCACAGCCACTCGGCGAAGGCGGTCATGTCCGACAAAGGCGACAGGACTGAGCCAGGACCGAGCAGGGTGGAATCGTAATCCTTGACCGACCTCAGTCGTCCAAAGACCTAGTGATAACCGCTTGCCAACAGATCATCGGTCCGGTCTGTGCGGATACATTTGGTCCTGCTCATGTTCAGTGGATGGAACATTTTCTTCTTGCATGTACTCGACGAACGACCGACCGCTGATCTCCTCGATCAACTGACCGAGCACGGCGAAACCATTGTCCGCGTTGGGTGATCCTCTGTATCGCCGGATCGCTCAGTGGGGACGTAGGGATACCGAGAAACCCGGACACGCCATCAACCTGATACTGGGTTCGGGATTCGAGTCCCGCTCCGGGCACACCGCTCGGGAACACGAAAGGGGGGGGCGGACGGGACGGCGCGAGCGGGGACGGCGGGAGCTTACCGTGCATCACGTAACGCTCGGCCCCGCTCGTACCGGCCGCCCGGAAGCCCACTCACTGCAGCTTTTCTCCGCCCTCTCCGGCCATCCTGCTCTCTCATGCCCCGAGACCCCGGAGGCCCGCACAATGGCCCGTAGGCGCCTCTCGTGGGGCCTGGAAGGCTCGGGAACCCTGCTGTAGTTGTTAACCCACTTTCACCCCTCGCTCGGGCTGCTTTCCACGGAGGCGCATGAACGTCTTTCGCATCGGAACCAATGAGCGGACCACCCGCCCTTCGAACCATCCCCCCAGGCTGGCGCTTACCGTCGCCACCCGCCGCCGGCCTCCCCAGAAGCGCTCGAGGACCTCGCTGAACTCCGGACGGTTGCAGCAGTCGACCCATGCGGCATCAGTCTGGTTGTGGAAGTGATCGATGGACTCGATGGTCAACAGCGTTCCCGGGGAGAATTTGGCGTAGGCATCGCTGAATCCCAGCTTGTATACGAAGACCCCCGGGCCTCCGCGGAGGCGGCACTCCATGGCCACCGCAGTACCTTCGACCTCGAATGACAGCAGTTGCAGGCGGCCGAGCGCGGCAAAGTTGCGACAAAGCTCTCTGAAGACCTCGGCGCCCTGTGGCCGGCAGGCCAAGGCTGTTCCATCACGGCCCTTCCAGCCCGAAGCCTCCAACAATAAGAAGCTCTCCACGGCTTGCTCGTCGCCAGCCCTGTCCACAAGTACTGGCTCGCCTCCCAGTGCCTCACCCAGGCGCCGCCGCTTTCGGGCGAGGGTCGATCGCTCCTTTCGGCCGAGTCGTTCGTCGAGGTAGCTACCGGTGTCGTTCCGATACAGCATCGGCCTCTCCCAATGCTCGTAGCGCTCCATAGACAATCCCTTGCGCCCGAAGGCGCTCCCGAGGTGGCGGGCTACTAGTCCGTCCTCGACGAGCTGATCGCAAGCAAAGAACCTCGTACCACCCTCTCGCCGCCGGGCGATCAGGTGGTCGACGAGGGTGTCCAACGCGTCTGCCGCGCGATCTGCGTCGACCAGTGGGTTGCACACGCTCCGATAGAAGCAAAAGCAGGTGGAAAAGGGCAGCTTGTGCCATGGCCGGTCGAAGTGGACAGGCAGGCATGCCAGCATCGAGTCACCCTCCTCGACGAGGACCACGTACAGCTCAGTCGGGGTTGCTGCGTTGGTCGAGTAGGGGAGGACGAAGTGGGGCTCGTAGAAGGGATTCGGCTCGAGTGCTCTCTCAGCCAACGCGCGCCAGCGGGCCAGGTCGCTAGGGGCTAGGTCGAGGACACGCTCTGTCCGTGCATTCATGTCCTGGTAACCCCCCCGACTCGCATCCTGCTTTCTTTACCACTCCGCCTGGTCAACTCGCCATTGGAGGCTTGCCTCATGCCTGAAGGATCAAAGGCGCTCCAGAGCACCTTTGTGTGTCTCCTGCCTTGGGCGGAAGTGGGTTTGACCTTTCGCGACGAGACCGATGGCCGCCGTGCCGGTAGCCGTGCTGGCCTAGCGCACAAATCGCTGGAATTGAGCTCGGCGCCCGCGTCCTTGTACTTCTATCGCCTCTACCTCGGGCCCGACTTTCATCTGGCTCTCCACGCGATCTCATTTGTACACAAGGTTGGCGGCCAGCCGTCTCATCCTGGTGTTCAGCGGTTGATCGGACTATGTCGGTGAAACAGATGGCCAACATCCGGGTCAATACCTCTTTGAGCTTGCCGACTATCTGGTCCGCGGTGGCTTGCCTCGCGTGTGACTTCTGGCTCGAGGACGTGTGGGCTCTACCAACGCCCGGCGGCCCAGACGATTTCCCTCGGCTGGTGCAGCTGTTGGCCTTAGCCGACCCGTCGCAGGGCTCCTTGTGCCTCGTCGGCACGCTCTGGACGATCCGTTGGAAGGTGGGAGAGCTCCTCGGTTGAGACGGCCCGGACGCTGGCCTAAGGTCCAGGGGTACCGACGTTCCGCGATCAGTTGCCGGCGGATCTGCGCGACGCCCCATCCGGCCCGGACTTCGACGCGCTCCCCTTCACCTCGCTGTACCTGCTCGACGACGAGTGGGCCGCGGAGATCGCCAACCGGACCATGCACGGGGTCATGCACGTCGGCTGGGTTCCGGACGGGGTCGGCAATTACCGCGGCCAGATGGCCGTCCTCGTGAAGCCAAATGGGCTGTTTGGGGCCGGCTATATGTCCGCGATCAGACCGTTCCGACACCTGATCGTGTACCCGACGATGATGCGAGAGATCGAGCGAAGATGGCAGACGCCCGCCAGCGATCCGAGGGAGCAACCCATCTAACTGCGCCAATGGTTCAGGCCATGCTCTACGGGGGCTGTCGGAGCGTCACGGATCGATAGCGCTGCGGCAACGCTCAGACGGCTTTGATCAGGGGTGTTCCGGGACCGGGCGAGGGGAAGCGGCGACGAGCCGACGAGGCCCGGAGCGCCGAGGCGGGGAGGCGCCTGGGCGGTTCTTCAATGTGAGATAGAGGGCCACCGGGCGCTGAACGTACGGCTGTCCGGAGCATGGCAAAAACCCGGTGCGGGTGCAACACCGCGCTCAACACACTAGCGCAGCGTCATGATCTTGAGTTCTACAGTCGAGCCACGTTGCCGCGTACTTCCTTCTTGTGGCGGCGCCGAATCATCCCAACCACTTGACCCACGAGTGCACCGAGGATTGCGGACACGACGATCACGGTGATGAGCGCGTTAGTCGTCGTGAAGAAGGCCCAGTGTACGGTCACATCCGTTGTGTTTTGCACTGCAAAGACGATGAGCAAAACCAGCGCGACTCCAGCAATGAAGGGCCGCCAGGCCATTCTCCGACGCTTGCCCTCAGGAGACTGTCCTGCTCCAGTGTTGTCTGAGCCGGTTGGAAGATCCGAGGAACGCATCGCTCCACCTCCAGATGCCGGGCACTGCCCAAGATGGCGCCCGGTCTTCTTGACACGCTAGTGGGGCCCACCCTTGGGGTTGAGGGCCTTCCGAGTCACCACTAGATTTCGTCGGCTGTTACCGTGCAGGGACCGAGACTGACTCTGGAGGCACTGTGATCGCCTATTCGTATCCAATACTTGGCGCATTCTGGACAATGCTCGAGTTCTTTCTCTTCTTCATCTGGATCTACCTGCTAATCATCATTTTCGCAGACATCTTTCGGAGCCACGACCTCGGTGGTCTGGCTAAAGCACTCTGGGTACTCTTTGTGATTGTCGTGCCCTATTTAGGGGCATTTGTCTACTTGATCGCACGGGGCGGCTCAATGCACGAGCGGTCTGTGAAACAAGCTCAGGCTCAACAACAAGCTTTTCAGAACTATGTGCGTGAGACTGCTGGCACCGGGAACTCGACTACCGATGAACTCGCCAGGCTCGCAACTCTGCGGGATCAGGGAAAGATCACCGAAGCGGACTTCGAGAAGGGCAAGGCAAAGATCCTCGACTGACTCGAGCCTACGCTGTTGGCTCACCTCGCTCGTTGCAGTGTTCGCTTACCAGAATGGATTGGTCTTTGGCACCAGCACGTGTCATGGAATCTACGTGGTCGACAAAGCTCGATTGGACACCTCGCTTGGCTATCACCTAGCCCTTACCAACCCGGTAGACCTGTTCCAACTCAACAAGTGCACCGTGCAACCGAGCCAGCGCTGCGTCGCCATGAATCCACGCGGCGCCCTCCGAACGACGCGGCAGGTGCAGCGCCAAATCACCCGCGAGAGAACGAAGTCGTGCGATTAGTTGCGCGAGACCATCTGCCCCTTGTGTTGCGCGTGCATCCAAAGCTCGTCACCCTCGCCAGCTATCGTCATCTACCCCTGTCGCCTCGTAAGCCTCCCCGTTGAATCACCCGTCGGCGGGCGACCTGCGCAGCCCGAGCGCCTAATGCCCGTCCGCAGGGCCCAGCCTCGCCAGCCTTCACTCCTGCGAATTTCTTCTAGCGATCCTACCATTTTGCGGCTCACGAGCTCTTTGCTCAGTAGGGCCAAAAGTCCCAGGGTCCTGGCCAATTGTGATTGCCGGTCCAAACTCTATGAATCCCACCTAGCCCTCCGACGCCCAATTTTGCGGGGCGCCTCAAACGCCGCCGGCCCCCATACCCGATCCGCATCACTGCCTTCTCGCGGGCCGCAAAGACACTGAGTCGAGCCACCAGGGTCACCAAGAAGATCTGGCCCAGCAATGCTTCCATAACAACTAGGGAGCGCCCAAGATTGGTGGCAACCGTAAGGTCCCCGTATCCGACAGTCGTCTGTGTCGCGAAGCTGAAGTACAGGTACTGGTTGACGCTGGCGTGGTGAACCAGAACGAAGAAGGGACCTCCTGATGCCGAAGCAATCGCTCGATATAGGGAGGAGAATATGAGGAAAAGGATCACATACACGTCGATGGCCCCGGCGATGGTTTCCAACGAGACGCTCGGGTGCCGCAGGATTCGGTTGAGTATCACAACGGGGTCGCCAGCAGCATCGTGAAGAAGACCACGCCAACAAGGGCCATCGCGCCCGCGGCGAGTGACCCGATCAAGGTCAGCACAAAGCCTCCGAGCACACCCAACCTCGCCGTCCACTGCAACCGAGACCGAAGGTGTGAGGCGCGAAAGATCAGAAGAACGGTGACTCCGACCGCCACCTCCTGAAGAAGTCGACTCCAAGTCGTCTCGGGTAGTAACGAGACGAGGAAGTAGGAAGAACACCAGGATGTACGTGTCGCCTTCACGAAGCCGGGCGGGTAAATCCCTCCAGACTCTGGTAGTCCGGCCATCTCGTCTTTGCGCGCTCGTCTCAATAGGATCCACGCCATAGTCAACCGGTCCAGGCGAGGGATGCTGGATCATCTCTCTATGCATACAGAGTCATGAGTCACCTCGCGTCTCTGTCAAGGCACACGCGGCTTCATAGCTCTTAGACCTCGGGCCAGCGGCCGAGGCCGGCCTGACAGTGGAGGCCGTGCAGGACGTGCTCATCGGCATCGCTCCAGTTGTCGACATGGCGCGTGTCGTGTCAGCCGCGATGAAGCTCTGAGAAGTCCTCGGCCTTGCTATCGGTGTCGCAACGGAGGCCAGTTGGTCCAAGTGGCTATTCGACCGGAACATTCGTGAGACCTTCTGTCGAGCCCAGCGCCGTCCGCTGAGCCTTTATCGACGGGGCGAGTGGTAAGCGGTTGAGCCTGAGTCTCTATCTGTCTCACGATCATGAGGCAGCAACGTTCATTTCCCAGTGGCGTCCGACCTAGGTGGCTCGCGACGCATCCTCTTGAAGGCCGACTTGAACGAGAGATTTCGTTCTCGCCAAACGGCACCCACTACAGCGCCTAGAACAATGACCACGCCCATGGCGATCAGGTAGGACATCAGCGCAAAGATGATTCCAATCGAGCCATACTTGTCGTTGTTAGCGATGACGGTACTTGAGAAGTAGTGGGAGAAGAACACCCCCATTCCCAGCCAGAAGAGAGCAGTCGCGATCGCGGGCGCGAACAGCTCTCGCCATGCAATCCGCGCAGATAACAAGAACCACATCGTCCACCACCAAAAGGCGGTGAGCACAACCAAGCCCAGGATTCCCGCAAGGACTGGGCCACCTGTTCTGCGAAGCGGTGGTCCCGCCCAACCAACAAGCGCTGTTCCTCCGAGCATGACTCCGAGCCAAATCAGCTGACGGAGCACGTCTGACCTACCCCGGCGCTCGAGCTGGAAGGAGCGCTCGTAGAGCTCCTGGACGGCGGCTGCCACCGCGATTAGGCCGAGCACAAAGAACACGTAGCTGCCTACCGTCAGCGCGTTGGAGGTAGAAGAAGTTGAGGTGAACAGCCGACTTACATCACGCGCCGCCTCCTGGTTCAGCCCAAAACGCTTCGAGAGAGACTCGACCGTGTTTCGACCAGCGAGGGCATTGAGCACGATGAAAGATGGCAGTAGGCAGAGCAGCAAGATGGCCGCAAAAAGCATTGCCCTGTTGATGAAGTCGGTCGCACTGAGTCGCCCCCAGGTGTGTTCTGCCGCGGATCCCTCATAGCGGTCCTTTGCCTTTTGTAAAGCTCTTGGCCTCCGCCCCAAGGGCTCAGCGGGCTCTTGGTCTTTCCTTGTGTCAGACTTTGGGTCGTTGGATGGAGTCATCTTGCGGGTCCCTTCACTGTGACCGGTTGCAGCCGATTGACGTTACAGGGCTGTCTTGCAGAACGTCCGATATAAGCCGGATCCACGGCGACCCACTAGAGATCGCCGAGCATCTCGATTGTGATCACTTGTGACAGTATTGGCACAGTAATGGAGGCGGCTAAAGACACGGGCCCTTCGGGTCTCAGCGGTGAGGACACAGCGGACCGTATCCGTGGATACATCTACGGTACGATCGGCGTTCTCATTGCCCTTGGCAGTCTCGGACCTGATCCTAAGCAACTCCGGGCACCGGTTGCCGCGCTGGTCGTCTTCGTTGGCGCTCTGGCCATCTGGTTTACACACGCCTTCGCTGATCTCATAGCTGGACGGATTCGCTACCAGCGCAGGCTCGGAACGGGGAAGCCTGCTGCGACCCTTCGCTCGTCATGGTCTGTTGTGGCAGCGGGAGTGCCGGGCACGGCAATCATCTGCCTTGGATGGGCCGGACTGTGGTCCGTATCCACCAGCTTGAGAGGTGCAACGATCTTGGCCGTGGTCGCGCTTGGCCTTGCGGGTCTCCTCGTTGCTCGAAGATCGGGCGACCGACGCCTCGCTGCTGCGCTCGACATCACCTTGGCAGCCGGCCTGGGCATAACTGATAGGTGGTCTTGAACTGGCTGTTCATCACGCCTGATAGTCGGCCACAAGGAGCGCATAAAGGCTGTCTCGACCCGGGCAGCGCCGGGTGGTGAATCAACAACCAGCGAGTGATGACAGCTTCCTGAGGCGTGGGGTCAGAGTCGCTCACTCACCCGTAGGAACTTATCAGCGCGAGGTGACCGAGCTCCGAGGCAGCATCACCGCCGCGACTAACCCGATTACGCCAATAACGGTAATCGTGGCAAGCGAGAGCGCGAACAACCTGTTTCCCGTAACGAGGGTGGACACCAACACTGATCCGGCGATCGCCGTGCCCATGGATGACCCCAGGTTCGACATGCTTCGAGATAGGCCTGAGATCTCACCCTGGTCCTTCTCGGGAAAGCTCGATTGCACGACGTTCACCGATGAGGTCAACATGGCTCCGACGCCGAGACCCGTCAAGAGAAGACCGGGCACAAACGTCAAGACATTGGAAGTAGCCCGAGCAAGGGCCAACAGCAAAACCATCCCGAGAAGGGTCACTACGAAGCCGGACCAGATCAAGGTTCTCTGAGGGAACCGCTTAGCCAAGCGTCCCGCGAGCGCCGAGGACACGAGAATTCCTATCGTGGAGGGAGTCAGCATGAGTCCGGTTTCGATCGCGCTGAAGTGTCGAACCTGTTGAAGGAACACGGAGATGACAAAGAAGCTGCCTTGCATGACGAGCCATTGAATGTTCTGGGTCACGAGGCCCAGGTTCGAGGTTCGATTGGCGAACAGCCTTGTCGAGAGCAGAGGTTCTTTGCCCGAGCGTTCCCGTCGCCTTATGTGCAAGTAGAACCAGAGCAGCACCAGGCATCCTGCAGCAAGAAAGATCCACACAGGCGAGACTCCTCCCTTTTGGATCAAAACGGTGTTGGCGACCTTGAAGTCCTGTCGTGAGGCCAACCACCCGTAAGTTCGAGAGAGCAGGATCCCGATAATGACGAGCAAGAGCCCCACAGCTGAGAGCACCGCGCCGAGAAAGTCGAAGCTGTAATTGGGCCTGGCCCGAGGTGGCACCTGAACGCGGTAGGTCAGGTAAACGATGATCGCTACGACCACGGCCTGGGCGACGAAGGAGGCACGCCAGCTGATCGCGCTGGTGATGAAGCCCCCAATCAGGGGTCCCGCCGCCGCTCCGACGCCGGCGGCAGCGCTCACCACCCCGAAATACTTGGCCCTCGACATCGTATCCGTGAAGGCGACGGTGATGATTATGTATATCGGAGGAATCATCAGGGCTGACCCGACGCCTTCGAATAGCGAGTACCCGACGATGAGGAAGGCAAGTGAACCAGCGACTGCTGCGATGATCGCCCCGGCCCCATAGATGGAGAGGCCGAGGATGAAGCAGTACTTGCGGCCCCACAGATCGGTCACCTTGCTCCCCGGTATCATCAGGGCGGCCATGGTCAGTGTGAAGAGTGTGATTGCAGTCTGAACGCCGATGACAGTTGTACCGAGGTCCTTTGCGATGTTGCTGATCGCCACGTTCATGTTGGTCCCGGCGTAGCTGGCGATGAACTGACACAGGGCCAGCGGCAACACCAGCCCCTGGGGGGAAAGTTGATCAACCGGGATCTTCTTGATCACTGCCTGTGACGCCTTCCTGGTCAGCGCTTGAGGGTGAGAGAACTCGCTCAAGCTAGCCCCCTCTTGCCGGGCCGTCATGGTTGGGGCGTGGCCAGAGTCACCCAGTGCCAGCTGAGCATTGGGTTGTGTCGGCCCAATCCCCCGATAGCTTGTCTTGAGCTAGCTGCTGATCACGCTGCCCAAGCGGGTGCTACAAGCTGACTCCCCCAGTAGCTGGTCGTCAGCTAATGATTCGGCTTGGGTGGCCCCACGAGAGGCGAGCGAGACCGAACAAGGTGGCGGGGGTGATTGCGCGGCGTTGAAACGCCGGCGATCCGCCAGACCGCCCGGGCGCAATGCGAACACGTAGCGCTCGGGGCCTAACGGCAAAGCGGAGCGGCGCGTCAAGGGTCAACGCTTCGCCATCGACGGCTGCAGCCACACGTTCCTCGGCGCATATCTCAAGGTCGCGGGCAGACCACTCTTGCCAGCCGTCAAAGCGTTTGACATGACCGGCCGCCTCGAGGGCTACGAGCCGAGCGACGTCTGTGGCTCCGTTGACCTGCAACGTCGCGATCCCGAGCTCACCAGTGTCGATCCGAGGCCGTGACCCGAACCCCGCCAGGTTCAACAGCGTGTAGGGGTTGTTTGAGATCTGGACCATCTGGGGGTGGTGGACGGGACCAAATGGGCCGTCGAGGTGTAGATCGAAGCGAGGCGCATCGGGACCGAGAAGATCCGGCAGCAGGTTCGCCACAGTGTGGCGCTTTGCATCCCGGTACTCCTGAGACGCCACTATGCGGGCGTACACCCCCAGAGAGACGTTGTTGATGAAGACCTTGTCGTTGACGGTTGCGACGTCGATTCTGCATTCCCGCGCCTTCCCGAAGGCGTTGAGAGCATCGACTGGGTCGTCCCGATCTATGCCGAGATCGAGGGCGAGGTGGTTTCTGGTCCCAGCTGGGATGCACACGTAGGGAAGGTCGTGGTCGCACGCCACCGATGCAACCACGGCTTGTGATCCGTCACCACCAGCCATGCCCAACGCGTCCGCCCCTCGGGCCACCGCTGCCTCAGCCAGATCGTGGAGGTCGTCCCCTTGCTGGAGTACTACCGGCTCGATACCTCGACGTCGCGCTTCATCTGCCAGGTCGAGTCGCTCTACCTTGCCACCGCCAGACCAAGGGTTCATGAGGGCCACGGGCCGTTGAGCCTGCGTCGCCTCGGCCCATCGTCTGGCAAGAGCCTCGTGGACTTCCGTGCGCAGGGCCAGGCTTCCGAGGCTGCCTGTCAGAGCGATCCCGATCAGGGCGAGGAGAAGAGCCCGAAGGCCCGACCCCGCCACCACCAAGGTTGCTATCGCCCCGGAGAGAAAGACGAGGCATCCAGTCGTGGCCCACCATCGGTACCGCCGATTCGTCGCCGCCACCCACAGGCTCGAGACACCGAGGATGATCAGCAGCAGCGAGACGATCAGGTAACCAAGATTGCGGGTCGCGTATGCGCCAACCACGCTGAGCGTGCCCACCAACACTGTCAGCGCGCCCAGGGCCGATGCTCGGGAGCCTGCTGGAGCTCTTGCGGATTTCGGCTTGGGGTCGGGAAAGCCGCTTTCGGTCCGCTTCCCAACTCGCTCGACCATGGCGGCGGACAGTTTCGCGCTCGGCGAGACGACCCGAAAGCTGTACCGATTCCATGCGGCGGGGATCTCCGAGGCTCCCTCGTTTGCGCACACATAACCCGGTCCCTCGTAGAGCCAGGAAGCCTCGCCGCGTTACGGTTCTGGCTTAGCGTCTCGCGTCAAAGTTGGGGGCATTGCCTGGAAGCTCAATCACCTGCAAGGCTCTCCAGTGCTTAGAGTGCGGGCGGGTTTGGTGCCAATAACGAAGAGGTGCGCTGTGAACGACTATCCACTCATCGAAGACCATGGTCTCATCGGCGACCTGCAGACCTCCGCCCTGGTCACGAAGGACGGGACCATCGACTGGTTCTGTGCGCCTCGCTTCGACTCGCCCAGCATCTTCGCCTCTCTCCTGGACCATCGCAAAGGCGGGCGCTTCCGGATAGCGCCAGTACGCGATGACTGCACCACCACCCAGATCTACTTTCCCCAGTCAGCATGTCTCATCACACGGTTCATGACAGACGCCGGTGTAGGAGAGCTAGTCGACTTCATGCCCATCCATGACCCCACCGTTGTGACTGACAACCACCGGATCTGCCGGGCCGTGCGCTGCTTGCGAGGAGAGCTAGCTTTCCGCCTCGAGTGCGAGCCGCGCTTCGACTATGCCCGCCAGAGCCACAAACTGTCGATGACCAGCGAAGGCGCGGTGTTCCAGACACCACAGCAGGAGGTCGTCTTGCACGGAGCGCGCGGTCTCGAACGATCCGGAGAAGGTGACGTCCGGCTCGACTTCACCCTCAGAGCTGGAGAGGTAAGGGGCTTCATACTGGAGACGGCGCCGTCGACGGGACCTCAAGCTATCCAGAGAGGCGGCTCCATCGGTCTGTTCGAGGAGACGGTGCGTTTCTGGCGCGAATGGCTCAGCAGGTGCACCTATCAGGGGCGGTGGCGGGAGATGGTCCACCGATCGGCGATGTCGCTCAAGCTGATGACCTACGCCCCGACCGGAGCCCTCGTGGCGGCGACGACCACGGGGCTACCCGAGCAGGTGGGAGGTGAGCGCAACTGGGACTACCGCTTCACTTGGGTTAGGGACGCCTCCTTCTCGGTTTACGCCCTCTTGGGCCTCGGCTACGTCGAAGAGGCGAGGGCGTTTACCAACTGGCTGGGCGCGCGAGCCTCAGAAAAGGGTGGGGTGGACTCTGGCCCGCTTAAGATCATGTACCGGGTAGACGGCTCCTCGGACCTGGTCGAGGAGACCCTCGACCACTTCGAGGGCTACATGGGCTCTAGGCCGGTAAGGATAGGGAACGGGGCAGCCGATCAGCTCCAGCTCGATATCTACGGAGAGGCGATGGACTCGATCGCCCTGATGGACCAGAGCGGCGACCCCGTCGGCTCCCTCGGCTGGAGCGAACTCACGTACATGGTCGATTGGCTCTGTGACAACTGGGACCAACCGGACGAGGGGGTCTGGGAAACCCGAGGAGGCCGCAAGGACTTCACATATGGCCGGGTCATGGCTTGGGTTGCTCTGGACCGGGCCGTGCGCTTGTCCCGCGATCGGGGGCGACCGGGCGACGTGCCCCGCTGGATAAGTATGCGAGACGCTATCTACGGGCAGATCATGGAGAAGTGCTGGAACCCAAAGCGCGGCGCATTCACCCAGTACCCGGGGACCGACGTGCTCGACGCCGCGAATCTGCTGATGCCCATGGTCGGCTTTGTCGCCCCGAAAGACCCACTTTGGCTTTCGACGCTCGACGCCATGAATGACGAGCTGGTGACCGATAGCCTGGTCTACCGCTATAACCCCAGCGCGTCACCCGACGGCTTGCAGGGGTCGGAGGGTACCTTCTCCCTCTGCTCGTTCTTCTACGTCGACGCCCTAGCTCGCGCCGGGCGTCTGGAAGAGGCCCAGTACGCCTTCGAGAAAATGCTCACCTACGCGAACCATGTGGGGCTCTACTCCGAAGAGATCGACCCGAGTGGCCACCAGATCGGTAACTTCCCTCAAGCCTTCACCCACCTCGCCTTGATACACGCTGCCATCGACCTCGACGCAGCGCTGAACGTGGGAACCGGGAACGTATTCCAGCTGCCAGGCGGCCTAGGCCTGCCGACGGGGACAGGCTGAAAGGCTCTTCAGAAACACAGCTAAATAGAACAGCGACACTCATGCCGGCTCTCAACTGAAGAACCGCGGAGATGCCGCGTAAAGAATCCCGCCACCGAAGGTCAAGAGCGCGATGCCGACTGCCGAGCGCAGCCACAGGTCTTTTGCAGTAGTTTCCACGTTCCAAGCGCGCCACAACAGCCAGCCACCTGTAGCCACGATTGTCAGGCCCAACCAAGAGCAGCGGGATCCCGTCGTCGTCTTGCTCGTAGTTTTACGTCGGCTATGTGATTTTGCGAGGTCCGTGTCGCGGTCCAGGCGGTAGTCTCACTGCCCCCTTTGAGGTGGTTGACCTTGTGTGAGAGAGGTGGGCTCTACCGGACGAACGGCTTTAGATGCACGCCCGCTAGCTGCGCCGACGCCAACCAATGCCTCCAGTGCCTTGGGTGGGGTTGCCGCATGCCAGTGCGGATGGCTGAGGCGTGCTGATGCTTAGTCCTGTGACCCTCATGATTGGGCTAAAGAGCACACCTCTCAGCCGCGGCCCGGTTCGCGCTCCCAGGCGTCTGGCTCCCAGGCCGCCCGTCGAGCCTTCTCGTCCCGCGTGCCCGGGTCTGTCCCCGAGCCGCAGCCAGCCCTCGGGCCCGCCGCCCTCCGGGCCTCGTCGGCTCGTCGCCGTCCTGTCCCGGGCCCGGCCTCGTGTCCGCGGTTTCGGGGTCTCCCGGCGCGCGTCCCCTTCTCTCCCTGGAAGTTTACGTGGGCGCTGACGGACTCGAACCGCCGACCTGCTGGTTGTAAGCCAGCTGCTCTAACCAAGCTGAGCTAAGCGCCCCAAAAACGGTCCTCGAGGTGATCGCAGTCCCACCTAGTACACGAGGGCGACCGCTGCAGAGGGCTCCCGGACCTCGACCGTGAGGCTCTCCTCCAGATACAGCTCGACAGAGCCTTCGGTGTGGGAGCGGTAACCGATCGAGAAGTCTTGACCGCAGGACAGCGCGTAGTCCCCGCCCCGGAGGCTGAGGACTACCGCTCCATCCACCGCCGGGGCCCAAACAACGGGACCTTGCAGAATGAGTCGGATGTGCTCGAGTACCGGGTACCCGCCGTGTTCGGTCGTCTCGATCACGCCTGTGTAGCAGCGCGGACCGAGCGCGATTCCGTAAGGGCCCCCCACCCCGCTGGTGCGCAGTGTGGCCACCGCTTTCGCGACGGTCCTGGGATAGTGGTGGTAGTCGTCGCCGATCAATAGAGCCTCGTGAGGGCTGGCCTGGGTGATGCCCACTATCGACCCACCCTCGTAGCCGTGGAAGACAGAACGGTCCTCTGCAAAAGCGGCACTCCGTGCGGCATCCACGACGTTGGACAGATCAGGATTGGGCAATCCTCGGTCCACATCGTCAAGCTCACGGCGGTCCAGGGAAAACCGCGTCGACAGCTCGATCAAGGGCTGGACCTTCCGGGTGCGAACGTCCACTCCGTCGTACGCCGAGACTACGGCCTCGACCCGGCCCAACGGTTGCGCCGCCTCCTTCCAACCCTTCGGGCCCTGAAAGTCCACGAGCGGTCTCGCGGCGAGAAAATGTCGCAGTGTACGAGCCGCCTCGGCCTCTATTGCCGACCACGCCGCGTCCGTCACGGGTGCGAGCTCGCGACGTAGGTGGTCCATCAGAGAAGCTCCTTGTGCCCTAGCCCCCCGATGCCCAGGGACTGATCAGATGACATCACTGCTGGCGAGACGGGAGCATCTTGTTCTTCCTCGACGATGTCGCCTTCGGAAAAGAGGTATCGGCGAAGGTGGCCATCTAGCGCTGGATCGTGACGGCGCAACCACTCGAGTGCCATGGCCGCATGCTCCTTCTCCTCGTCTCGGTTGTGCTCGAGAACCTCTGCCAACGCCTCGTCGTCAGAAGCGTCAATTCGCTGGTCGTACCAGTCAATGGCTTCCAGCTCCTCCATCAGGGAGACGGTCGCGCGGTGACGCTCGATCGTCGCAGGCTGAAGGCTTTCGGCTGGTTCGTGCAGCTGGGCGCTCCCGCCGGCCATGCTCGTCTCCTTCCTCGGCAACCCTCTCATGGTGGCAGCCCGGACCCACCGCCTCCAAACGAGAACACCCGGCCGGCGAAAAGCGACCGTTATTATGTTCTGTGGTGCCGCTCAGAGGGTTTATTGGATGATCCGGGTGAGAAGGAATCTCAACGGAAGAGGCTCCCAGGTGGAATTGGGCCCCGAGAACGTCGATCCCTTCGGGGGTGCAATCGTGGTCCAGCCCGACGTGGACATCGATCTACTGGACATCTTCGGCCCGCCAGACGAGACCCGCCCACTATCGACGGCGACGGGCGCGACGGAAGCAACCTCTGAGGAGATCACACCACCACCGCAGCCCTCTGACGTTGCAGTACCTTCACGCGCTTCCGGTGGGGAACCAGCCACCCTTGTCGTGATCAACACATACAACCATGCAAGCAAAGTGCCCGAGATCCTCGCGGCAGTCTTGGATGGTCAACCGAGTCGGCACGTCTTGGTGGTTGACGACTCCTCGCAGGATGGCACCGCTCAGGTCGTGACGGGCCTCGGACCCTTGTGGCCAGGGCGGCTTCACATCTTGGCTCGCGCACCCGAGGATGGTGCGCGAAGTGCTTATCTGGACGCCTTTCGCTGGGCAGCCGACAACGGACATTACGAGACGGTGATCCAGCTCGATCCGGCCAACCCCATCGAACGAGGAGCCATCAGCCGTCTCGTGTCCCAAGGATTAGACGATGGCTGGGCACCGGCGGTGGCGCGAGTCGAGGCTTTGCGTCAGGAGGTGCGCACCTTCAGGGCAAGCCTCATCGGGAGAACCGGCCCTGGGGCGGCTGCCGAGCCGAGCGGGCTGGCCGAGGCCCGGTACGAGCCGACCGAGGCACCGACCCGAGTAGCTGATGCACCCGCCCATCCGCCTGGCGGTCTCGGAGAGGACCTTCGAAAGCCAACCCTGGTTGTGGTCGCCGGGTTCAGTCAGGTGAGGGCCCTCCGGGACACTCTGCACGCGGTGCTCGAGGGCGAGGGGACTCGCCATGCGCTCGTCGTCAGTGGTCGGCACCTTGATCCTGCGGCGGAGCTGGTCAAGTCGCTCATGGCCGAATGGCCGGGCAGGCTGCACCTGATCCACAGTGAGACGAGGCTTGGTTCGGGCGCCGCCTTCCTCCACGCGTTCCGATGGGCGTTGGAATGGGATCGTTACGGGGTAGTTGTGCAGCTCGACGCCGGCAGATCCCATGACCCCGGTGCCATCTCGCGCCTGGTTGACCGGTTGGAGAACGCCGACCTCTGCCTCGGCTCACGGTACGTTCCGGGTGCACGGCCGATGGACTCCTCTCCCGGACGCCGGCTCCTTTCTCAGGCTGGCAACGCGTGTGCACGGACCCTCCTCAAGGTTGGCGCACACGATCTCACCGGAAGCTTCAAAGCCTGGCGCACCGGCCTTCTCGCTCGAGTTCTGGACGATATGGAGGGCTACATCTACTCGGGAGCAGATCGGGCACACCAACCTGACTCGGCGTTTGAAGTGGAGATGACCCTCGCTGCTCTCGGCCACGGTGCCATCGTGGTGGAGGAACCCATAGCGTTCTCGGACCTCCCGGTCGTCACCTCCAGGATGACGGGCGAGACGGTGGCCGAAGGTATAAGAGCGCTATGGCGTCTACGCCACCGGCGCGGTGCCTAGCACACGGGACGCCGATTTCTCGATAAGTGGCCCGAAATCCGGCGCAACCGCGGTCATGGCCCTTTGATGTGGTCCTCGAACCAGGTCAACATGCGTTGCCAAGCGTCTTGGGCGGCCTCAGGGTTGTAGACAGCGGGACGATCGTTGCAATTGAAGCCGTGCTCGGCTTCCGGATAACGGACCACCTCGGTCGGCACCGTCGCCGTTCTGGCAGCTTCGCGCAGTTCCTCCACCTGCTCGATAGGGATGCTTTGGTCCTTGTCGCCGTAGAGACCGAGCCATGGTGACTTGAGCGCCGGTGCAAGAGCGCGAAGAGCAGGAAACCCGAACCGGCCCTCAGCTACCCCTCCCCCGTAGAAGGTCACAGACGCGCCAAGAGGACGAAGAGTCCCTCCGAACAGGGCGACGGTTCCACCCATGCAAAACCCCACGATCCCGCACCTCGAGCTGGTCAACCCCCTTCTCTCGACGTGGTCGAACACGGCGGACAGGTCCGTCCTTATGCCATCCGAGGTCAGCTTGCTCATGGCAGGCATCACGGAGTCGAAGTCGTCGTAGGCGAACACGGGTGAACCGAGACGGTGGAAGAGGGCCGGGGCGGTGGCCGACCAACCGGCGTCAGCCAGCCTTCGGCTCACGTCCTGGATATGGCTGGTCACACCGAAAGCCTCCTGTATCACTACGATTGTTCCTCGACCGCCCCCTTCCGGAGTCGCCTCGAAGACCGGCATCGGCCCGTCAGGTGTGTCAACTGAAGTCTCTGTCGTTGTGGTCACACTCGCTCACCTCCCTCGGCCAGCCTACGACCCCTTTGGCCGATGCGGCCGATCGGACCCGAGACGACCCCATAGCAGGATGCGCTTGAAGGCGTAGAAGTACGGAGCCCTGTCGCCGATCGCCTCGAGAAGGCGGTTCGTGTAGATCGACAGGAACCTACCGAACATCTCGTCCGACAAGCGACCCTGATAGCGAAGCAGCGCTGTCCCCCTGACCCATTCCACCACCTCGCACGAGGAAGCCAACTCGTGGCCATACACCTGGAGGCGGACGTGCTGGCTGGCGAAGCCAAGATCGTGCAGAGCGAGGGCATATTGCTCGGGGCTCAGCACCTTTGGGTGCCACTCCGCAAAGTCACCCGTGAGCGCCTCCCTGAACGGATCTTCGGCGGCGAGCTCCGCCGCCAGACCGTGGGACGGATGATCGGCGTTGGCAGGAAGCTGCACGGCGAGCTGCCCGCCTGGACGCAGCGCTCTAGACCACCGCGCCAACACCTCACCGTGGTTGGGCACCCACTGGAGGGCTGCATTGGAGAAAACGACGTCGAACTCCCCAGTTGATGTGAATCGCCCGATGTCACCTTCCTCGAAGCTCAGTCCTGTCCGCTCGTGGCCTCTCGCCCGCGCCAGCATCGCTGCGGAATTGTCGATGCCCAGCGTCTCGGTGGCTCTCAGGCGTTTGTGCAGCTCGACCGTGAGCTCGCCGGAGCCGCAACCCAGGTCAACCACCCTCCCAGTCGGTGTCTCGCCCTGGATCAATCCCAACAGGTCGAAGAACGGAAGGCTGCGCTCATCCTTGAAACGCTGGTATTGATCCGGGTCCCAAGAGGCCACCGCGCCACATTGGCAGCCCTGGCGGGCCGACACGAGCACTTCCCCCGCGGCGGCCCGCCCGGCTAAGCGGTCAGCTGAGCCTGAGGGTCCTTCGGGGGTCGTCCCCTCTTCCGTTTGAACGCCAGGATCCGACCGTTGGCGAACAACTGACCGCCCCACACTCCCCAAGGCTCCCGTCGCTCGATCGCGCCCTCCAGGCAGGGGGTCAACAGGGGGCACTCCGCGGAGATGGCCTTTGCCCGGGCGATGTCGGCTATCTGTTCCGAGAAGAACAGATCCACCATGGACGTCGATCCGTCCCGGCATCGCGCCTCGGCCCAAGGGTCAGCCTCGAGCGGGTCTTGGTTCAGCGGTATTCGTTCGATGTCGGCGAGCATGTCGCCGTCCCCTTTCGGTGTGTTCCTGGCTCTTGTCTTGTTGCTGGTTGATGCTCCTTTTGGGAAAACAAAAAGGCCGCCGGGTCGTCCCGGCGGCCTTTGGGCCTTCGCTGGAATGGTCCCGGTTACCCGGTATCGCCTCCAGTTGGACCCTCGGGCCGCACGACCGTGTGGTTCTTGCAGTGGCTGGCTGCGATGGCACCGGTCGACCACGGGGCAAACGCGTACCGGCGCTTCATACCAACCCCGACGGAGGGGCTGAGAACGCGCGTCACCGTGATGCTCATGGCATCCCAGGACATCCTGTCCACCGCACACCTCCTTGGGCTCGAGGTTCGGGGCATCTCCCCACCTCGAAGCAGCATAGCCAGGGGATCACGACGGTGGGGACCAGTCAACTCATTTTCCCCTCGGACCCCGCCTCGGCGATCTCCCCGAGCAAGGACACGCGGGGGCCGAGCTCGGACATGAGCGGCTCGCTTGCGCAGGCAACCGGATGCCGCCGGTCATGTGGGCCGCGGACCACCAGCTCCTGCCCCCCCGCCCCTGTCAGCGCGGCGCCCGCCTCGGTACATACGAGCATGGCCCCCAGGTAGTCCCAGGCACCGAGGCCGTCCACGCTGCAGTCCACATAAGCGTCGAGCACCCCTTCGGCGACACAGCACAGGTCCAAGGCCGCCGCGCCGAGAGCACGGAACTGTCGCCAACCCAGATGGCTCGTCGGATAGCCCGACAGCCCCACTATCGCCCGGTCGACCGTCTCGCAGGCTGAGGGTGCGATGGGGCCGCCGTTCTTGTCCGCCCCCCGACCTCGGACAGCCCGATAGCGATCGCCAGACACGAGGTTCTCGACCAGGCTCACCCGGGGTCCCTCGGAGTCCAGGACGCACAAGCTGGTCGCATACCAAGGGATGCCCTGTGCAGCGTTTGTCGACCCGTCGAGAGGGTCCACCACCGCCAGCAGGGCCGGATCGCCTGGGGTTCTTCCCGACTCCTCGCTCAAGATGCTCAGCCCCGCCTCCGACAGCACGGAAGTGGCTGCGGCGTCGGCGGCCAGATCGGAGTGGTGCTGGCCCTCCTTTGTGCCTGCCAAGCCCCAATCCTCCAATACGAGCAACGACTCCCGCACGGCTCCGGCCGTCTGGTTCAGCACCCCCTGGAGCTCGTCGTCGTCCACGGTCGACGAAACTAGCGTTCCTCTAGGCTGGCGTGATGGCTGTCATCGACGTGGCCGGATACGTGGCGGAGCTCAAAGATCACGCCGTGGACCACGGTTTCCACGTGCACGACGAACGCCATTTCGTGGAGACCTACTCCTTGCGTCAGGCCTGGGAGGTGGATCTGCACCCAGAGGAGGGATGTGGCGGCCCGCTCGATCTACACCTGGCGTTGGAAGTGGACCCGAGGGTGCTCTTGGCCTTCGAAGACACCATCATGGAGCTTGCCGAGGAAGAGGAGCCTCCCGACGACTTCCACTTCCCCCTGACGTTTACGTGGGCCTTCCCTCCATTACCCCAGGGTCCCGACCTTCTCCGTCTGGCCATCGATCTCGCCGGGGTCGGCGGGGTGGAGCTTCCCCTGGAGGTGTCCGCCATCGACTCGTTCGCTTCGGCGACTGACGCTCCTGAGCGTCGCCTTTCGATCGTCGCCCGCCAAGGCGTCTCGCTGGCTCGCATCCTCTCCGGCGAGGAGTTGTTGTGCCAGGTCTTCGATCGGTCTCTGGCGGTGAGCCGCTTCCTTCTCGGGGAAGCCGTGGGCTGGCTCGGCGACTAGCCCGGCATGGGGCGACTGGCCGGCGTGAGCGTCCTGGCGTTGTTGTCGGCTCTGACCTTGACAGCTTGCGCCGAGAGCAACGCGACCGACTACGCCACCCAGGCATGCGACCACGTGGAGCGCTCCTTGACCCTGTACGGCAAGGCCGCGTCCAATCCCGATCCGGCAGGGGCATCCAGCGAGCGGACTGAAGCGCTCAAGGAGCTCCGAAACGCTCTCCCGCTCGCCTCGCTGGCCGCTTCGGACTCTGGTCGGTGGCAAGCCCTGGAGTTCACAATCGGCGAGTTCACCCGCGTGGACGAAGGTCACCTGATCCACGCTTTGAGCGAACAGTGCCAGGCTGCGCTTCCCGGGCAGTCCGGGTCGAGCTATCCGTCGGGCGGCTGAAGCCGCAGGGCCATGATCTCGTCCATGATCCCGTCCAGTTCGAAACGGCTACCGGCCCCCGGGGACGCTCACGGTGTCGGTGTGTTCACCCGAGCGAAGTAGTGCTCCCGGCCTCGCGCCCGTGGCCGATCCCTCGGACACGATCTCCGTCCCATTGACAAACACGCGATGTACCCCGACGGCGTCCGAGTACAGCCGGGGAGCACCGCCCGGAAGGTCGTAGCGAGTTCGGGGCGCTTCGTAACCCACCTCGTCCGGATCGAACAGGACCACGTCGGCCGCGAAGCCCTCGGCGATAAGGCCCCTGTCTCGCAACCCGTAGAGGCGGGCGGGAACGTCGCTCAGAAGCCGTACGGCCACCTCGATGGGTATCAATTGACGCTCGCGCACCGCCTCTCCCAGGAGCGACGTCGAGTAGATGGCGCCGCACATCATGTCAAGATGTGCCCCGGCGTCCGATCCTCCCACGACCGCCCTTTCGTCCTGCCATACCTTGGCGCGCAGCTCCCAGTCGGCGGGGTTGTCCCCCATGGACCTCGGCTGCAGCCCCGTCCGGAGGTCGTCGGCGATCACGATGTCGCACAGAGCGTCGAAGGCATCGGTTCCCCGCTCTGCAGCGACCTCTTTGATGCTGCGCCCGTCGAGGCCCGCGTTCTCCGTGGCGAAGGTCTCGACGATCTCCAAGTTGCCCCAATTGGACAAGGCCCGCAGGACTCCCGCCTCGGGCGAGGATGCTCCTTCCGCCAGGCGCTTCCGTACTTGGGGATCGCCCAGGACCTTCATGCGCTCGGAAGGAGCCAAGGCGAATGTCTCGCGCCAACCCGGAAGTCCATCGAGCACGAACCCGGTCAGGAAGCTGAGCCTGATGCTCATCGGGTGGGGCAGGGTGAGGGCCACCACCCGAGCACCCCTTTCAGCAGCTCGGCTGGAAGCGCCCAGCTGGTGCTCCAACCCGCCTGTATTGGCAGCGCTCACCCCCAGCACGTTCCAGTTGATCGGGCGGTTGGCGGACAGTGACATCGATGTCATAAGGTCCACCTCTTCATCGGTGAAGCCGTTCAAGCATCCGGCGAGGATCATCTCGAGCGTGGTGCCCGGATGACGGCGCACGGTCCGTGCAAGTGCCATCAGCTCGTCCCGGCTTGCCGCTCGAGACGGAACCGGGTCACCGGACCCGTCATTGTGTGTGGGTGCCTGAGAGGTGGAAAAGCCGAGTGCGCCGGCGGCCATGGCTTCGTCGGCTACCGCACACATCGCCTCGACCTGGGTCGCACTCGGTTGACCGCCCACCGCCGACTCTCCCATGACCGCCCTGCGGATGGACGAGTGTCCGACCAGGAATCCAGCGTTGACAGCGATCTTGCCCTCGAGCCGCTCCAACCATTCGCGAAACGAGCCCCAGTCCCAGGAGAGGCCGGTCTCCAGGGCGCCCAGAGGCATCCCTTCGACCCGGGCCATCATCCGCATGAGGTATCCCGCATGAGCCGGTCCCGCCGGAGCCAACGTGAAGCCGCAGTTACCGCCCACGACCGTGGTCACCCCGTGAAACGGAGACGGGCTGGCGACCGGGTCCCATGACAACTGGGCGTCATAGTGCGTGTGGATGTCGACGAAACCGGGCGCGACGACCAGGCCTCCGGCATCTACCCGGCGAGCAACCGACTCCCCTCCGCGACTGAGGTCGTCACCGACCCCAACGATGTGACCATCCTTTAGCGCGACGTCAGCGCGCCTGGCCGTGGCACCAGAACCGTCCACGACGGTGCCGCCGGTGATGAGGCAATCGATCATGACGAAGCTCCTTGTTCGCGCTCGGCAACCCGATCGAGACCCGCCTGAGCCTCACGTGGCAGGGGATGGCAAAACAGCTTGGCCGCGTTTTCGTGAGTCATCATGCGCACTTCGTTGTCCGGAAGGTGACCGAAGTTCCGCTCGATCACCATCTGAGTGTCCGGCCACGTGGAGTCGGCATGGGGGTAGTCACTCTCCACCATGATCCTCTCGACCCCTATGTTGTGCCGAAGCTCCAAGCCAGACGGGTCCTCGATGCTGCAAAACCAGAAGTTTCGCCGCATCACCTCGCTCGGCAAGAGATCGCCCTTCCACGACCCGCTCTCGTTCCCTGACGCCGAATGGTGGAGTACGTAGTCAGCCCGGTCCGCAAGCATCGCCACCCACCCGATCCCACCCTCGGAGAACGCGATGTTGATGCCGGGGTAGCGGAGCGGCACCCCCGACCACAACCAGTCATTGGCGGCGATGAGGGCGTTGGCCGGGAACAGGCTGGTGATCGCCTCAAAGGGGGCATCGGGCGCTGTGATCGGTGCCCAGGCGGAAGACCCGGTATGAAGGCAGATCACCGTCCCGGTCTCTTCGCATGCGGCAAGGAAGGGATCCCAGTGGCCTGAGTGAAGGGACGGGATCCCGAGCTGGACGGGGTGCTCGGCGAAGCTCACTGCCCTGAACCCGCGTTGGGCATTGTGGCGGATCTCGTCGGCTGCCACGAGTGGGTCGGCAAGCCATGGGATCTGCAGGGGAATGATGCGCTCGGGAGCGCTTCCCGCCCAGACCTCAAGGTGCCAGTCGTTCCATGCTCGCATGGTGGCCAGGCCCAACTCCTGATCGGCGGACTTGGAGAAGACGGACCCGCAGAACCCGGCGATCAGCGAGGGAAAACACAACGATGCCCATACACCGTTGATGTCCATGTCCTTGATCCGCGACTTGATGTCCCAACAGCCGGGCCTCATCTGGTCGAAGCGTGCGGGCTCCATGCTCCATTCATCCCTGGGTCGGCCTACGACGGCGTTGAGCCCGACGTTCGGGTACAGGTTGTCCTCGTAGAGCCAGGCCTCTCCCCCCTGCTCGGTGGCCACCACCCTGGGTGCCCTGTCCGCGAGGTGCGGCGGGAGACGATCCTCGAACATGTCAGGCGGTTCGATCAGATGGTCATCGACCGAGATGATCGTGTATTTGACGGGTCGAGGGCTCGGGTCAGGCAGAAGGGTCACGGGCGCGGTGTCGCTCGACGCCATACCGGTACCGTACTCGCGGGTGGAACGCAGTAGCGCCGCTCAGGACCTGTCCCGGCACCAGACGTTGTCCGGCACACCGCGGCAGGGGTCGTCCATCGACTGCTGATGGCGCGGATAGGGGGCATCGACATGGGTCTGCTGGGGATAGTCTGACCGGTATCTTGTCTATGCCAGGTGCCGCCAAGCCCCCCAGTGGCGCACCTAGCAGCTTTACGAGCTCGACGATCGCGGCGAACGACGGTCGCCTCCCCTCCGCCGCCACACGGTCCGAGGGCCTGGCTGGCGCACGCCACCTCCACGGAGAGAGGGCCGTTCAGGTCACCCGAGTTGGGAACGCCACAGTTGGAGTGGGTGACCTGGATGTTCGGCGGGTCCGAGGTGACGGTCTGTCCCTCGTCCCGACGCTCGTTGCCGAGCCAGCAGTTCCCGGGATCGTGGGACAGGGTGTTGTCCCCGAGGTCGGCATTGGTCGGATTTCCGAAGAAGCCGTTGTCACCCAGCAGGTTCGCCTTGATCTCGTTGCCCAGAGCCGGAAAGTCACAGACCACCCCGAAAAGGTTGACCCCGCCCTGGCAATGCGAGAGCGGAGGAGGCGTCTCCGTGTCGGGATAATCGGTGGTGAGGATCCCCCACGAGCCGTTGTTGAACACCAGGTTGTGAATCGCCAGGTCGTTCTGGCCTCCTCCCAGGACGATCCCGACACCCATCACATGGGTACCACCACCGGGCTGCCCCCCTGGGACGTTGGGATCGTTGTTGTTCACCACGAAGTTGCCCCGGATCACCGTGCACGAGCGAGTTCCGTAAGGTCCGGTGCCGCCGTTGGGGCACGCGCCGTTCTGGGGAGGGGGAGCATCGTCGTTGTTCAAGCTGTTGGGAGCGATGCCGGTGCTGTTGTCGGCAAAAGTCGAGTTCTCGATGATCAGGTTGCCACCTGCGTTCGTTCCCGAATACCCAAGCACGCTGTGCTCGCCGACGTCGTGGTCGAGCACCACGTTGCAGTTGGGACACGCACCTACGTAGAAGGAGGCGTCCGCCATGTTGTTGGCATAGCTGTGCACGATCCGTCCGGGCCCGTAGGAGTTGCTGACGAATATGCCGTACTGGGCCAGGTTGGCGTCGTTGGCTGTATATGTGGAAGTGGCTGTGAGGTAGGCGCCGTGGAACGACCCGAGGTTTTGCTGACCCGAGCCATCGCCGCCGTTGAACCAGATCTCGTTTCCGCCGCCCCCAGCGCTGCTCTCGAAGTTGCAGGCTGTGAGGTTCTCGATGCTGTCACCATTAGCCTTGTAGACGGTTAGGCCGTTTCGCCCGGAGGCTCCGAAATTCTGGGCCGATGGCAAAGAGGAGCAAGGTGGCGTGTCGCCGGGCTTGGTCCCGTCGACGACCACACGATTGCGGTCCATCCCTCTCACGTGGACGTGAGGGGTCGTGATCCAAACCCCGTTGCCGCTGTTGGGACTCTCGCGGTAGTCGCCGGGGCCCACGAGTATCCAATCACCTGGACGGGCCGCGTTGACCGCGTCCTGAATCGACTGGAACTGACCCCTGTGACCGTGCCAGGTTCCGACGAGAAGCACCCGGCTCGACTGTTCGGAGTCCGCAGCAGCGGGCGGGGCCGTAACCGTCATCGGTGCCACGGCCAGCATCGCTGCCACCACCAAGACGCTCGGCGCCAGGCGCCCCAGACCCCGGTGAGGAAAGAACCCTGCCATCCTTCGCCCCCCTTCGGTCCAAGTAGGCCCACACCGGCCCACCCTGGCGAAAGGCCAAGTGACCTGTCACCCCGCAGCCGGCGGAGCCGAAGGTAGTTGCGTCCCCAAAATCGGTCAACGAGCGAATCCTCAGCCCGGGAAACCCTGTGCATGTTCGGGCCTCCTAGGAGTTGCCAAAACCCCGCCGATCTCACGCTGAGTGAGAGCGCAAGTGACTACTCGTGACTCGTATGGAGCCGGAGCCAAGGTCTGACCCCAAAGGGTCGCCCGGTATGCAAGGGGTCGCCCCGACTGCCGGGGCGCGGCGTTAGAGGGGGTCGCCCGGCCTACAAGGGGGTCGCCCGGAATGCCGGGGGCGCGGCATCCGGGTCCCCGCCCCTGGCGCCGGCGTGAGACTGGCCGAAGCGAGGGTCCGGATCAGAGGGACACCAGCTGAGGCCAGCGGTCGGCCACACCTATGTCCCCTATCACCTCCAGCTGGGCCTGTCCCTTTCTGTTCCAGACGAAAAGGTCGAGATCGGACGCTACACCTCTGATCGCGGCGTCGGCCTTTGCGTGCGAACGCTCCACGTCGGCCCTCCCTGCGCCGAGCTGTACCAGCCACTCCCCTCGGGCGTCGGTGCAGTGCAGATGCAAGCTTCCTCCGAGTCCTTCTCGCGGGAGGCCGGACGCCACCCGCGGGAGCATCACCTCGAACATTTCGGCAATGCCGTCAGCCGCGAGGTCTGCGTCGATCGGCTGAGGCATGCCGAGTGCAGCCTGCATGTCCCAGCGATGCACGGCAGTCTCCTGCGCCGACCGCCTGAACCAGAACCCTGCGGTCTTGTCAGAGTCGCTGAAGTTCCACAGGGGTTCATCCACATCGCATCTCTTCAGAGCAACGAGCAGCTGCCCTGTGGCCTCCTCGAGCCATTCGACCCGCTCCAATCCGTCCGGCGCCCGTGGTGAACCGCTCATATCCGGCGGCGCCTGAGCATGCGTGCCCACGATGGCGGCCTGCCAGCGGTGAACGATCCCCATGTGCAGCACCAGCTTCGCCACGTCCCATTCTGGACAGGCAAGCACAGGGGCGCGAAGTCCCTCTTCCCCCCCTTCACGTGCGGCGGCCGCAAGGGCCGCTCCATCCTGGCGCAGGTGTGAAAGGTATTCTGAGCTGTCCATTGGCCGAGAGTACCGCGGCCTCGCTCCATCTATGCTCGCTGCGATGGAAGGTCGCCATGCAGTGAAGACCAGCCTGACCGACGGACCTCATCACGATGAAGATGAGTGACCGCCTTTACTTCCGGCAGATGCTGGCGGGCCGCGACTTCGCCCAGGACGACCTCGTCGCCAAGCAGATGGTCAACTTCTCATATCTCATCGGCGACAATCACACCAAGGAGGTCGTAGCAGTCGACCCTGCATACGGAGTGGGCGACCTCGTCGACACCCTGGCTGCCGATGACATGAAGCTGACGGCAGTCCTGGTGACCCACTACCACCCCGACCATGTGGGCGGGAGCCTCATGGGATACACGATCGAGGGCATCCGCCAGTTGCTCGAGATCGACGATGTGCCGGTCCATGTCCAAGCACCCGAGGCCCGCGGCGTTGCCCAAGTGACCGGAATATCCGGCAGCGCCCTTGTATCTCATGACAGCGGGGACATCGTGGAGGTTGGCTCGATCCCGGTCGAGCTGATCCACACTCCTGGCCACACTCCCGGAAGTCAGTGCTTCCTCGTGGACAATCGGTTGGTGGCAGGAGACACCTTGTTCCTCGAGGGCTGCGGAAGAGTGGACCTGCCCGGTGGTGATCCCGTTGCCATGTACGAGAGCATCACCCAACGGCTCGCCAGGGTTCCAGACGACGCGGTGCTGTTTCCCGGACATCTGTACTCGCCCTCACCCTCGGCTTCCATGGGAGAGACCCGCCGCGTCAATTACGTCTTCAGGCCACAAAGTCTCGACCAGTGGCTGGTGATGTTCAGGGGCGGGTGAGCGGCAGGGGAGGTGGCGGCACGCCACGACCCCCGGCGAGCACAGGGTACTGGCGGTCCGGCGCGTCGCACGCCTCCCGTGCCGTAGGCGGCTGTGGCGGTACACCGACCAGGGCGCGGGCCCCTTCGGGGGCGTACTGGAGTATGTAGGCCTTCCTCACCGTACCGGTTGTGTTCGGGCCGGTGAGATGCGGCGTCAACGACGAGAACACAACGGCTCCTCCGGCCTTTACGGGTGCTGCGACCGCTTCTGGCCAGTCCCTGAAGCACTCGAAACCCAAGGGATCCACGTACTCGTGCCGCAAGGTGCCGAGGCGGTGGAGCCCCGGCGCCACCCACGGACACCCGTTGTCAGGCGTGGCGTCCGTCAGGGCCACCCAGCACGTGAGGTACTGCTGTGGGTCCACGAACTTGTAGCCGTTGTCCTGGTGCCAAGGAAAGCGGCGAGGCTTCTCCGGGGCCTTGTAGACCGCTTGGTCCCAGTACAGACGGGCGTCAGGACCGATCAGGTCATGACAGATATCGACGAGAGCCTCGGTGGCGGAGAGCTGGCGCAGCCATGAGGAGCGTCTCACGAGGTGAACCGAGAACGTGATGGCGCCGGCTTCGGCGATGAACGCTCGGTGATCGGGCTGTGACAGGAGGGCTTCCCTGCTCGTCGCCTCAAGATGATCGATCTCCTCAAGAGTCCGCTCCCGGGTCGGTCCCTCCAGCAGGCCGTCGATGACGATGAAACCGAGCTCGTCGAAGTCGCGCACCTGCTCGGCTGTCAGGAGGCGAAACGGCCCCCGGTGGTCGGTCCAGCTGAACGCCCTGTTCCAGGGATGAAGCTCCAGATCCACCCTCCGTCCTCCAGGATGCCTCGGGAATGAAGAGAATCTAGGTCCCGGGAACCAATCGCACGATGACTCGCTCCTCGTCCGGGGAGCGAAACGGATACGTGTCGGCCCCCAGATACTTGCGTGCGAGGGCGTCGATGTGCTCGTCGGCTCCTTCTTCGACCAGCTCGGCTCTGCCTCGGGCGGAGAAGGTCCGATAGAAGTCATCCTTGTCCGCCACGAGCACCGCGATGCGTGGGTCGCGGAGGATGTTGCGGTGCTTGACCCTCCCCTTTGCCGTGTTGAAGATAACGGCGTCACCATCGGTATCGACCCACACTGCTGTCAGCTGGGGTGAGCCGTCGGGCATGACGGTGGCCACCTGGGCAAGCTGCCGCTCGTTGAGCAGTTTGATCTCGTCGTCGCTGAGCATGTCCTGTCCGACACCTTTCTCGCGGTCCCGGACCTGTTCCTACCCAGATCTGCAATGGTTGATCGAAACGTGACGGGCCCGCATGTGCTGTGGCTGGCTCAGTTGGTTCGGTCTCCTGGCCTGCATGGCTGCGAGGGCCCTCATCAGGCTGGACCTCCTCCTCGGACAGCCAGTCGAGCGGCACGCGTGGCTCGACGACGGTACTCTCGGGGCAGCACGGCCGGTGACCTGCGAAGGGTCGGTGGCCCAACAAGGATGGTGGCTCGATGGTCCGGGGCTTCATCGAGGAGGTCGAGGAAGTCGCCAAGGCGCCTAAAGGGCCCGAGGTGGGTGCCTTCTTCGACTTGGACGGCACGGTTCTGAAGGGTTACTCGGCAGCGGTGTTCGCCCAGGACCAGCTGCGACCAGACCGGTGGAAGCCCGCCCGGCTCGCTCGCCTGATGACGGGCATGCCCCAAATCGGCGGTGGCCGCCTCGACGCCAAGTCCCTGTACCTCGCGAGCTACCGGCTGTTGAGGGGAATGGAGGAAGGGGAGCTCGCCCGGATCGGCGAGCGGCTGTTCGAGGACAAGCTCGGCGGTCGCGTCTACCCGGAGGCGCGTCAGCTGATCGACGCACACCAGGCAAGAGGGCACACCGTCGCCCTTTGCTCCTCGGCGTCGCCGTACCAGGTGGGCCCCATCGCCAGGGACCTCGGCGTCGAGCACGTGCTTTGCACCGAGCTCGAAGTCGCAGACGGAAAGTTCACGGGCAGGTTGTCCGAAGACCGTTGGGGACCCGGAAAGATGGAGGCGGCCATGAAGTTCACCGCCGACAACGGGATCGAGCTCGGGGGGTCCTGGTTCTACGCCAACGGCAACGAGGACGTCCCCCTCCTCGAAGCCGTCGGGAAGCCCAGGCCGACCAATCCCGACTCCCGTCTCTACGGCACGGCCCAGCGTCACGGCTGGCCGGTGTTGCGCTTCACCAGCCGCCGTCGCGCCAATGCCGCGGACGTCCTGCGAACGGTGGGGGCCGTCGGGGGACTCACCCCTTCCCTGCTTGCGGCCCTACCACCTGCCCTGTTGAACCGCGATCGACGCCAGTGGCTCAACCTGAGCACTGAGCTGTGGACCGAGTGGGCCCTGGCCGCAAGCCATGTGAAGCTCGACGTCGTCGGTCAAGACCACCTCTGGGCCAACCGCCCGGCGGTGTTCATCTACAACCATCAGAGCAACTTCGACCCTCTGATCGCTCTGAGCCTGATCAAGCGAGACGTGACGGGCGTCGCCAAGTCCGAGCTGGCGCGCATTCCCGGACTCAAGCCGCTGCTCACCTTCGGCGACGTAGTCTTCGTGGACAGGACCGACCAGGCCCAGGCGGTCGCTGCCCTCCGAAAGGTGACCACCAAGCTCGACGAGGGCATTTCGATCCTCGTAGCCCCCGAAGGAACGCGCTCTCCGACCGGGCGGTTGCTCCCGTTCAAGAAGGGGCCGTTCCGCATCGCGATGCAGGGGCGCGTGCCAGTCGTGCCGATCGTGATCCGAAACTCCGCGGACGTGCTGCCGCGAGGAGCCGCCGCTGTCCGTCCGGGCATGGTGGACGTCGCGGTGCTCGAGCCCATCGGCGTGGAGGATTGGGAGGTTCATAACCTTCCCGACCGCATAAGCGCAGTGAGGCAGCTATACGTCGACTCACTTGCCGACTGGCCCGGAGATCCAGCACGAGGACGATCCCCGGGCCGATGACCACCTTGGCCACTCGCGCGGACGACGAGCAGCTCTCCGAGCCACAGGGCGGCGGAGAGGTACCCGTGGTCTACCTGATCCTCGCGCGCACCGAGGTCGAGCAGGACCTCTGCAACGTGTGGATCGACCGGCACCAGCCCGACGCGAGCGCCGGCCGGATCGACCGCATAGCGGTGACCGACGGCAGGTCGCCGGCCCGATCCTCCGCCAGATCCTCACCCCCACTGCCTCTGATCCGGAGGCTCGGGGCGGATGACGATCCCCTGCTGGTCCCGGTCCGTGCCGCATGGCTCCCGCCGGGAGGGGCTGCAAGCGGCGCCGCCCGCCTACGAGACCTCTTGCTCGGCAACCCGCGCCGGCCGGGCACCGCCAAACAACTGATCACCCTCAGACGACACCCCGAGAGATACGCCGTGATCTCCGGAGAACCGGCCTCGGCGAGCGAGCTGCGGCGCCGGTTCGAGCAACGCGTGGGTGCGAGCGCGGGGAACATTGAGGAGTTCGCTTCTTTTGTGACACGGCAAGCCGCCCTCGCCGCGGAGCGCGCAGAGCGGGAGCTCACGGGCTCTCGGTACAAGGTCCCCCACCTCGTGGTGGAGGAAATACTTGCGACGGCATCCTTCAAGTCCGGAGTGTCACGGCTGGCCGCGGCCATCGGCAGAGCCGAACAAGAGATATTGCGTGACGCGGAAGCGGATCTCCGGGAGATGGCCGCCGGGCACAGCAAGTATGTCATCGACCTCATCGCCGCCCTCTACCGGCGGGTCCTGACGATGGGCTACGACCCCCACATTGATTACGACCGCAGGCAGTTCGAAACCCTACGGAGGCGGATGCGCGACCACCCCGTGGTCTTCCTACCGTCGCACCGAACCTACCTTGACCCGATAGTCCTCTCGTGGGTGCTCCACGAGCAGAACCTTCCACACAACCACACCTTCGGTGGAGCGAACATCAAGTTCTTCCCCGTCAGCTCGCTCTTCCGCTCGGCCGGGGGGATCTTCATCCGACGTTCGTTCCGAGGGGACCCCGTATACCGCTTCGTCCTGCGCCAGTACCTGGGATATGTGCTGGAGCACCGCTTCAATCTCGAGTGGTACATGGAGGGAGGCCGTTCCCGAACGGGAAAGCTCCTCCCTCCCAAGATGGGGCTGCTCAAGTACGTGGTGGACGCCTACCTCGCCGGACGAGTGGAAGACCTGCTGCTGCAACCGGTAGCCATCACCTACGACCACCTCTACGACGTCAGCTGCTATGTGACCGAAGCCAGAGGTGGCCTCAAGACCAAAGAGGACTTCCGGTTCTTTCTCGACTACCTGCGGTCGCTCCGGCAGGGCTACGGGAGGGTTCATGTGAACCTGGCCGAGCCGATATCCCTGCGAGAGGCCCTCGGGTCCCGAAGGGCCGCGTACTCCGAGGATGTGCTGGACCCCACCGACGACCCGGAAATAGACCTTCAAAAGGTCGCCTTCGAAGTAGCGGTGCGGATCAACCAGGTCACCCCGATCACCGCCACAGCCGTGGTGGCAATGGTCATGCTCGGCCACTCCGCCGAGCCCACCTCACGGCACGCCATCACGGCGGAGGTGGCCGAGCTCGCCGAATACATAGCGCGTCGCCGCCTGCCCGCCGTCCCCTCCCTGGTGGATGCAAAGGGGTCCACCGCCGAGGTCATCGACTCCCTTGTCGGCCACGGAGTAGTGGTCAAAGGAGACAGGGACGGTGAGACGGTGTTCTCGATACCGGACGACCAGCAGCTGGCTGCGGCCTACTACCGGAACAGCATCGTTCACTTCTTTGTCAATTCCGCAATCGCGGAGCTGGCTCTGCTCAAGCTTCAGGACACGGGATCGTCGGGGATCGAGCGTTTCTGGGACGAGGTGATGGCGCTACGCGACCTGCTCAAGTTCGAGTTCTTCTTCCCCGGGAAGGGACAGTTCCGCCGCGACCTCTCCCATGAGATGGCCACCCGATGTCCTGGTTGGGTCGACGACGTATCGCAAGGTCCGGACAGGATCGGCCCGCTAATGGACGAGCTCTCACCTTTGAACGCCCATCGGGTGCTTAGACCCTTTCTCGAGGCCTACCTGGTGACGGCCGACGCTCTCGCCTCTCACGGCAACCAGGCCGTGGCGACCGAAGGAGCGCCCGTCGACGAACCGGGCTTCATGGCCGAGTGCCTGGAGCTCGGTCGCCAGTACTGCCGCCAGGGACTCGTCCACAGTGCCGAGTCGGTGTCGCAGGTGCTGTTCGCCACGGCAGTTCGCCTTGCCGATCACCGGCACTTGCTCTCGAGCGGCCCCGAGCTCGGCAAGCTCAGGCAAGATTTTGCAAAGGAGCTCTCTCTGCTCAGTCACAGGGCGCAGCTGGTGTCCGATCTCTCGAATCGGACTCGTAGCGGCGCGCATAGGTGAACCCTCAGCACATAACCGTCGTCGGCGCCGGATCGTGGGGAACGACCGTCGCCAGCCTGACCAGCACTCACAACCCGACGTTGCTGTGGGCACGAAGCTCCGCTCTGGCAAAGGAGATCGACGCCGACCATACAAATTCGGTCTACCTCCCCGAGCTCGAGCTGCCCGAGACCTTGCGCGCCACCGACGACCTGGCAGCAGCCGTCTCGAAAGCTGACGTTCTGGTCGTTGCCGTTCCCTCACACGGTGCGCGCCAGGTTCTCGAGGCGGCCTCGTCCCATGTGCGGCGGAGAATCCCAGTGGTGAGCCTCACCAAGGGACTCGAGCAGGGCACCCTGTCGAGGATGACCCAGGTGATAGGCGAGGTGCTTCCCGGCCATCCCGCGGGCGTGCTAACCGGCCCCAACCTGGCTCGGGAGATCATGGAAGGGCATGCGGCTGTGAGCGTCGTCGGAATAGAGGATCCGGACATCGCCGAGCGCCTGCAGGACGTCTTCTCCACGGGCTCCTTCCGGGTCTACACGAATGACGACGTCATCGGTTGCGAGATCGGCGGTTCGCTGAAGAACGTCATAGCCATTGCTTCCGGAATGGCCCAGGCGCTAGCGGTGGGAGACAACACCCGTGCGGCGGTGATGACCCGAGGCCTCAGCGAGCTGACCAGAGTCGGCATGGCAATGGGAGGCAAGCTTGCGACTTTCGCCGGGATCACCGGCATGGGGGATTTGCTCGCAACCTGCATGAGCCCCCAGAGCCGCAACCGAAGACTCGGTGAAGAGTTGGGAAAGGGACGCAAGCTCGACGACATCCTGGGCGAGACACGCATGATCGCGGAGGGCGTGAGGACGGCCGACACGGTCATGGAGCTGGCAGCGCGCCACCACATCGAGCTGCCAATATGCGAGAAGGTCCACGGGGTGCTCACCGGCCATTGCACGCCTCGAGAGGCCTATGACGGCCTGCTCGCGCGCCGGCTCGGCCACGAGACCCGTTACACCCCGTAGAGTTCAGAGCCGATTCGAGCTAGCGATCGGAACCGACCATAGCCTTCAGACGTGAGATGAAGGGGAGCTGGCTCTTGAGGAGGCGGCGTTCTGCCTCCTCGAGGTTGAACCACGTTGCCCTGTCGATCTCGGGAAACCTCGCACGCCGGCCTGAGCGTGGCGGCCACTCGATCTCAAAGGTATTGCTCCGAGTGTCTGAGGTGTCCAGATCGCCCTCGGCGGCCCAAGCGAGAACCACCTTTCCGCCCCGCTGCTTGACCGAGCCGAGCTCCCTGAACGGCCCAGGCGGCGGGACCTTACCCAGCTCCTCCTCGAACTCCGTCTTGGCCACGGTCAGCGGATCGGCTCCGGGGCCGTACTCGCCCTTTGGCAGGGACCAAGACCCCTCGTCCTTGTTCGCCCAGTACGGGCCGCCCGGATGCACCAGCAGGACCTCCGTGGCCTCCGAATCGTCCGTTGACGTTGTGGGGGGGCCACGGAATCGGTACACGAGAAGGCCGGCGCTCTCCTTGTGCACACACCGAATCTAGACGTGAGCCGTTCCGTTGGGGCCGTGAATCCGACTTGTCCAAGGTAGGCTGGTGCATCGTCAGCAGGGGCCCCGGAGCGGGCTGTTCGAAATCGGGGATCAGGAGGTGACGGCGATGTGTGAGCCGAAAAGCCATGCCTAGGCCGATCTGGAGCGGCGCGATCAGCTTCGGCCTGGTCAACGTGCCCGTGAAGCTTCTCACCGCCGTCCGCAAGCATGATGTCCGCTTCCACCAGCTGCACCGGGCAGACGGCGCCCGCATCCAACAGCGCCGCATCTGCAGCGCAGAGGGCAGCGAGGTGGCCTACGAGGATGTGGTGAAGGGCTATGAGCTCTCTCCGGGTCGATACGTGATGATCGAAGCGGACGAGCTGGAGACGCTCAACCCAAGGGCCACCCACACCATCGACATAGAGTCGTTTGCCGCGCTGGAGGAGATCGATCCGATCTATTACTCCTCCTCTTACTATCTCGTCCCGGACAAGCGGGGTGAGAAGGCGTACCGGCTACTGGTTGACGCGATGAACGACTCCCAAAGGGTCGGCATCGCCAAATTCGTGCTCCGCAGCAAGCAGTACCTATGCGCTCTCAGACCCCTCGGCCAGGCGCTCGTGCTCTCAACGATGAACTTCGCAGACGAGATCGTGGACGAGGATGACATCGGGGAACTGCCGGGTCCCGAGGTGACGGCCACCGACCAGGAGCTCAAAATGGCAGGCCAGCTGATCGACACCCTGGTCGAGAAGTTCGATCCGAAGCGATTCGAAGACACGTACCAGCAGAGCCTGCTCGAGGTGATCGAGCGCAAGGCCGAGGGAGAAGAGGTGGTAGCCGAGCCCGAGGCCGAGGAGCCCACGCCTGTGGTCGATCTGATGGCGGCGCTTGAGGCTAGCTTGCACGATGGAGGAGCCCGAGCCGAGATGGGGCGCGAAAGCGAGCGCGTCAAGGATGAACCTCGAACGACGGCGAAGAAGGCCCCTGCCAGAAAGGCCCCTGCCAAGAAGGCGAGCAGACGCAAGGCATCGTGAGAGCGACGTGAGCAGGAGCGCCGGCCACTCCACGAACGAGGTGGAGATCGAGGGCAGGAGGCTTCGCCTCACCAACTTGGACAAGGAGATCTACCCCGACGCCGGAACCACG
Organism: uncultured Actinomycetes bacterium; assembly: GCA_963736925.1. GTDB lineage: Bacteria > Actinomycetota > Acidimicrobiia > Acidimicrobiales > CAVTQP01 > CAVTQP01. The sequence continues at coordinate 794,660 of CAVTQP010000003.1, read as the reverse complement.
AAGGCGGGCGTCATCGACTACTACCGCGAGATCGCCGACTTCATCCTTCCCCACCTGCGCGGGCGGCCGTTGACGCTCAAGCGCTACCCCAACGGTGTCCGCCAGGACTACTTCTACGAAAAGCGATGTCCTCCCCACCGTCCCGATTGGGTGGAGACGGTCACCGTCCCGAGCAGTCGAAGTCGTGAAGGCTCGGTCTCGTACTGCCTGGCCAACGACGTCCCGACCCTGATATGGCTCGCCAACCTGGCAGCCCTCGAGCTCCACCCTCTCTTGGCCCTGTCCAGTGACGTGGGAGCACCGACAGTCCTCGTGTTCGATCTGGACCCGGGCGCCCCTGCGAGCCTGCTCGACTGCGCCAGGGTCGCACTGTGGCTCAGGGAGTCGCTCGAAGCACTGGCTCTGGACTCGGCCGTGAAGACGTCAGGATCCAAAGGCCTGCAGGTCTACGTTCCCCTCAACACCGCCCATACCTACGAGCAGACCAAGTCGTTCGCTCACGCGATGGCCGGGCTCCTGGAGAAGAACCATCCAGAGCTGGTGGTGCAGAAGATGGACAAATCGCTACGACCGGGCAAGGTGCTGGTGGATTGGAGCCAGAACAGCGCCACCAAGACCACCGTCTGCGTCTACTCGCTCCGGGCTACCGAGAGACCGCGAGTCTCCACCCCGGTCACGTGGGACGAGGTCGAGGCGGCTCTGTCCCGTGAGGACGAAGGCACGGTCACCTTCGAGGCCGCTCAGGTGGTCGAACGGGTCAAGCGGCGCGGGGACCTCTTCGCGAGCGTGCCCACATGCGAGCAACGGCTGCCACGCCTCTAGCGCCCTCTCAGGCCTCACGGTGTACATCCTTGGGGTCCTTGTCGTCTCGAAGCCCTTTGTACGAGGGCTGTCGGAGAACGCCCCCGCCCTCTCCGGTCCACTCGCTGAACGAGACCTCGGCCATGAGGGTGGGGGCGGTGAACGTCGCCTGGCGACGCACGTCCGCCGGCACTACGGGAGGCTCCTCGAAGACGTTTTCGGCCTGCTCCAGAGGTGCGAGCCTGGACTTCAATGTCTCGAGGTCCGCGTCGCTGAAGCCCGAGCCCACCCTCCCCGCGTAGCGGAGCCCGCCATCTGAGTAGTAGCCCACGAGCAGCGCCCCGATCGACTGGGAACGCCTTCCTTCCCCAGGTAGCCAGCCTCCGATGAGGAACTCCTGGCGGCGGAAGTTCTTGATCTTGAGCCAGCTCCGCGATCGCCGCCCGGACTCGTAGGGACTGTCCACCCGCTTGGCAACGAGGCCCTCGAGCCCCGTGTCACGAGTGCTGGCAAGGAGAGCCGGGCCGTCCCCGACGTGGGCCGACGGCGTCTGCCACAAGGCTCCGTTCACGTCGAGGGACTGGAGCAGACTCCTCCTCTCCGCGTACGGAAGGCCAGTCGTCATACGGCCGTCCGCATACAAGACGTCGAAGACCATGTATGTAACGGGAACCGTCCTGCTGATCCTCCGAGCAGCTTCCCTTGGCCCCACGTTCATCCTCTGCTGCAAGCGGCGGAAGCTGGGTCGGCCCTCCTCGTCGAGCGCGACGACCTCGCCGTCCAGCACTACGTCATGGTCGGCGAGGCTCTCCCCCAAACTGCGAAGCTCCGGGTACTGATCGGTGACGTCCTTGAGGCTCCGTCCCTGAAGACGGATCACGCCACTCTCCACGAAGGCCACGACGCGCATCCCGTCCCATTTGAGCTCGAAGGACCACGAGTCCCCCTTGGGCGGATGGTCGGATGAAAGGGCTCTCATGGGCTCCACCACAGCGGGAGGGGGTTGGTACCCCGGATCCTCCGGGGGATCCATGCGATGGATCATCCAGTTGGGCTCCTTGGTGCGGAACAGGGCATACCTCCCGTTCAGCCTCCCTCCGTGCAAAATGACCTTCACCTTGGCGTCTGCCCACTCTTCGCACTCGTAAGTGCCGTTGTCCCATATCGACACCGCTCCGGCGCCGTAGCTGCCCTTTGGGATTTCGCCCGAGAAGTCGATGTAAGACAGCGGGTGGTCCTCGACTGAAACCGCCAGATGGTTCTCACCGGGATGCTTGGGCACTCCTCGAGGAATCGCCCACGAGACCAGCACGCCGTCGCGCTCCAGTCGAAAGTCCCAATGCAGCCGACGAGCATGGTGCTCTTGCACAACGAACCGTCGCTGTTGTGAGCCTGGCAACTGGTCAGAGTCATCCGACGGCTCAGGTGTTGACTCAAAGTCGCGCTTGGCTCGGTAGTCGTCAAGTGGCATTCTCCACCCCCAGCCGCCTTACCTCCACCCCGCGTTTGTCGGCGAGGGCAATGAAGGTGCGTGCGTTTTGGACCGCGCATGCGTTGGAGTCATTGTTGAAGAACACGAATACCTCTTCGTCGCCTACCCAGAGATCAGACAGCCGGTCGAGCCAGCTGTCCAGTGCCTTGCGCCCGTAGCACGTCGCTGGCGACGCCTTGCCCTCGTGCATTCGCAAGTAGGACCACCGCGCCGTTCTCCGGACCGTGCTCTGTATACCGGCGCGATCAGCAAGGCAAAGCGCCGCGCTTCGGGCCGAGAGCAAGTCCAGTGTCTCCTGTACGAACCATGAGGGGTGACGAAGCTCAACGGCCAGACGGGTACTGCTCGGAAAGCACGCCAGGGTGCGATGCAGCCGGTCTGGCTCGAACGAGAGGTTCGGAGGCAACTGTAGGAGGATCGGTCCCGTCCTGGGGCCGAGCCTCCGTAGTCGCTCAAGCATCCGATGGACTGGCTCTTCTGGCTCCTTGAGGCGGCCGACATGGGTCAGGAAGCGGCTGGCTTTTGTGGCGATGACGAAGCCGACGGGAGTCCGTCGTCGCCAATCGGCAAAGGTCTCCGCTTCGGGGAGCCTGTAGAAGGTGTTGTTGACCTCCAGGCTCTCGAACTCGGTTGCGTAATGCTCCAACCACCTGTCTCGAGGAAGCGCCGGTGGGTAGAACCGCCCCGTCCACGACCGGTACTGCCAGCCGGAAGTGCCTACGTGAAGGAGCATTCCCCCACCAGAGTACGTGCCCGGTTCGGCGGGCCGGGTCCGTGGGAGCCTTGTTCGTGCGGGCGTTGTTCGTGTGAGCCGAGTCCTTGCGAGGCGCCGGGTCAGTGGAGCCGGGCAAGTGGGACGCGCCGGGGAGGGCCGGCGGCGTAGAACCCAAGACCCGGTGGTAGAACGCAATACTGCGAACTCTCAAAGCTGCTCCGCGTGGCCGGGGTGAACCTAGGTAGGAGGAAACACGTGAGACTTGGCCTGCACATCCCGGATTTCACATGGCCGAACGGTCCGAGCCATCTGGGCAACGACCTCCAGATGGTCGCACAAGCCGCCGAGGCTGCCGGATTCGACCGGGTCAGCGTGATGGACCATGTCTGGCAGATTCCTCCAGTGGGTCCCGTCGATCACGAGATGCTCGAGGCTTACACGACGCTCGGCTTCCTCGCCGCCCACACGTCGCGGGTCAAGCTGATGACCCTCGTGACTGGTGCCGTCTACCGGGACCCAGGCCTTCTCGCCAAGATCGTCACCAGTCTCGACGTGCTGTCCGCTGGGCACGCGTGGCTCGGAATCGGCGCTGCCTGGAACGAAGAAGAGGCCCGCGGTCTCGGCCTGCCGTTCCCACCCTTGCCGGAGCGGTTCGCGCGTCTCGAGGAGGCGATTCAGGTGTGCCTCCAAATGTGGAGCGAGGATCAGGGCACCTTCACGGGCGAGCACTACCGACTGACACGTACGCTCAACTCTCCTCAGCCCCTCTCCAAGCCACACCCGCCAATCCTGATCGGTGGATCCGGCGAGCAAAAGACGCTACTGCTGGTCGCTCGATACGCCCAAGCGTGCAACCTCTTCCCCGGCCCTGACCTAGGCCGCAAGCTGGAAGTCCTTCGCCTGCACTGTGCCCGGGAGGGACGTGACTACGAAGCCATCGAAAAAACCGTGCTGTTCAACTTCGACGTGGGCGAGAACGGAGAACGCGTAGCCGAGACCGTCGATCGTCTGCGCGCCTTGGCGGATCTGGGCTTCCAGGTGGCTCATGGCAGCGTGAAGGACGTGCGGCGGTTGACCCCCCTCGAAGTTATCGGCGCGGAGGTGGCGCCGATGATCGAGGGCTTTTGAAGCCCGGACAGTGAGCGCCTCCCGGGGAGCGTGTCAACCACGGTCCTCCAGATGACCGTCACAGCCGCTGGTTAGTGTCTGTCCCCGATGCTCGGGGAGGCAAGAGGTCGCGTGACGGCGCTTTTGGTCGTCGTCGGGGTTACCAGCGTTGCTTGCGGCTCGAACCCCTCCAATGCGGCCGAGGGCACCACCGGCATTACCGGCACCACCGGCATTACCGGCACCACCGGCATTACGGGCACCACCGGCATTACGGGCAAGATGGGCACCAGCGCACCCGGCACACGCGGAGCTTCCGTACCGGCCGGCTGCACCTACCGGGAAGGGGGTGCGCTGCCTGACCCCGGTTGCACGCCGGGCGCCCTCGACGCCGGCGTCACCCAGGGCGACATCGCATCGACAATCTGCTCGAAGGGGTGGACCTCCGCGGTCCGCCCGAAGGAGTCCTACACCGAAGACCTGAAACTCCAACAGCTCGCGGCCTATGGCGAGGAGGGTGCTCGTCTGGGCGAATTCGAAGAGGACCACCTGATCAGCTTGGAGCTCGGCGGATCTCCCGGTTCTCCCCAGAACCTCTGGCCGGAACCCCACGATGTCTCGATCGGCGGCGTCCAGCTCGGCTCTTACGCCAAGGACTCGGTCGAAAACGCCCTGAACCATGCTGTCTGCCAGCACCGGCTCTCGCTGGCGGATGCCCAGCGAAGAATCGCAAGCAACTGGACAACGGCCCTCGACGGACTGACCAGCTGATGACGGCCATTCTCAGCGCTTACGGGGAACGCGGCCTCATTGCTCCGAGAGAGCTTACCGGGGAACGGGACCTCATTGCTCCGAGAGAATCGCCTCGAGCTCGGCCAGTGGGTCACGGACGACCTTTCCGCTAGCTTCGACAACGGCGCGCAAAATGAGGCCGTTGAAGGGAAAAGGAGCGTGGTAGTCAGGGCCGATTGCGGGACCCCACTCGTACCCGCAGCTGAGCCCGGCTCCGACCCCGTTGAACCCCGACGGTGTGAACCGAGTGATCGGTCCCTCGCCCACCACGTTGCCGTCGCATCGAAGGACGACCATCCCACCGGCTCCGTCGTCCTTCTCGAACGACAGCGAGAGGCTGTGGCTGCCGGGCTCCACAGCGGCGCCGGCCTCGATCACATCCTGTTGCTTCCCGTAAAGGTTGTGCACATAGCGCAACCGGCCCTCGTACACCTGGAAGGACCACCCACCCAACGCACAGCCGAGAGCCAGCAGCACGCCCTCGGGCTTGGAGCCATCCGGGACCACCACGTCGACGATCATCGTGTGCGAGCGGTTCCGGACGTTCACGGCCACCGCCTCGGGCACCTGAGCGGCTCCCTGGAAATAGCGGAATCGGGTTCGTCCGTGGCGCCGGTCGGGCCGGGGGTGTACGAGCGTCCACAGCACCCGATTGTCGAGGGGCAACACCATGTTGCGCCTCGCTTCCACCCACCACAGCTCCACGAGCTCCGACAACCGATCGGGAAACTCCTCGGCCAGGTTCCGCGTCTCCGAGAGATCGTCGGCCACGTGATATAGCTCCCACACGTCCTCGTCGAACGATGAATTCGGGTTGAGCCCATCGTCGTACATGGGGCCCACGGGGTGGAAGGTGACGGCCTTCCATCCCTGGTGAAATAGGGCCCTTGACCCGAACATCTCGAAGAGCTGCGTCAGATGCCGTCCGGGCACCGGGCCACCATCGCGCCCGAGCAGGTAGCTGAAGCTGACGCCATCGATCGAGGACTGGGGAACGTAATCCAGCTCGGCCGGGGCCCCGATGCCGACCAGCTCGAGCACGGTCGGCATGAGGTCGATCGCGTGGGTGAATTGGTGGCGCACGGCGCCGGCGCTGCTGGCAAAGCGTTTCGGCCAGTGAACGATGCAGGGATCAGCCACACCACCCTCATGGACCTCTCGCTTCCAGCGTTTGAAGGGTGTGTTCCCTGCCATGGTCCAGCCCCACGGGTAGTTGTTGTGTGTCAGTGGACCACCGATCTCTTCGATCCGCCTATACATCTCAGACGTGCCCGCAGGGTCCATGTTGGAAAGCCTGATGTCGTTTATGGAGCCCGTTCGACCTCCCTCCGCGCTCGCCCCGTTGTCAGACACGACCACGATCAGCGTGTCATCAAGCTCCCCGAGATCCTCGAGGAAGTCCACAAGCCGCCCGATCTGTTCGTCTGTGTACGAGAGGAACGCCGCGAAGCACTCCATGAACCGGGATGCCACATCCCGCTCTTCCGAGCTGAGGTGCTCCCACGCCGGGACCCAATCGGGGCGCGGTGACAAGGCCGTCCCAGGAGGGATCACGCCGGTCTCGAGCTGGCGAACGAAAACCTGATCGCGCCATAGATCCCATCCGCCGTCGAAGGCACCCCTGTAACGGTCGATCCAGTCGACAGGGGCTTGATGAGGTGAGTGGCAGGCACCCGTGCAGAAGTACAGAAAGAAGGGCTGGTCGGCGTCGGCCGCTCTCAGATCGGATAGGAACTCGATGGCACGGTCGGCCAGATCGGCGCTCAGGTGGTAGCCGTCTTCTATCGTACGCGGAGGTCTTACGGAGTGGTTGTCGTGATAAAGGGCGGGGACGAACTGGTGAGTCTCACCACCATGGAACCCGTACCAGCGATCGAATCCTCGGCCGAGCGGCCAAGTTTCTCGGGAAGCAGCCATATGAGTCTCGTTCTCCGGGGTGAGGTGCCACTTGCCAACCGCGTAGGTGGCATAGCCGCTTGCCGCGGAGTATCTCGGACAGAAAGCCGTTCTCCCGCGGAGGTCTCCCCCAGTATCCGGGATAGCCCATTGCCAGGTCCGCCACTCGGCCCATCCCGCTCCGGTGATGATTTCGTCCCGTGAGAAGGCAAGCTCGTGTAGGCGAGCAGAGAGCGGTGGTATGAAAGTTGCCCAGCCGAACGCCAGCGTAGGCCAAACGGTCCAGGGTCGGCGTGGCGATGTCAGACCCGTACGAGCCGAGCTGCGCGAACCCGACATCGTCCAGCACTATGAGCGCGACGTTGGGAGCGTCCTTAGGGGGTCTGGTATCCGCTGGCCACCAGGGCTCTGAGTCCCGCCAGTCGCTTCCTATACGACCTTCGAACCGGGTGTGATCGGCCATCGTGAGCGCTGCTCCTTCGAGTCCGTGCCCACATTGCCACTCGACCTCCTCAACGTCATCCTCAGGACGAGAGGCTGGCCCATCCTTACGACGAGAGGGCCGGGTGGACCAGCGCCTCGAGGACCCTAGTGGCGGAGCCCCGACGACGGCCCTCCCGGTAGAGTCTCGGGAGTGCAGCCGGGTCAGTGGCCTGGGCGTGAGTCCCGGCGTCCGTCCTCGACAGCCCAACCGTCGCCCCCGACGGTCCGAACGGCCCAGGCGACCTCCCATCACTCCTTGAACGTCCAGTTCGATGGCTGACGCCGTCCATGACAGCGCGTTCCGCTCGGCCGCGCGAACGGGTCATCGTGGAGCTTCGGCCGTACGCCAGCGCCTGACGGTCAGGCTCGGGGGCCCCGAGCGGACCCGCGTGATCGTCGTCCTGGCCGCTGTGCTCGCCCTGAGCAGCGCTGACGCTGCCACCGTGGGCGCCTCGGCCACCGAGCTCCGCCAGTCGCTTCACATCGGCAACACCGACATCGGCCTGCTCGTGGCCGTGAGCTCGGCGGTCGGAGCCGTCGCCTCGGTACCCTTCGGGGCCCTGGCCGACCGGGTACGGCGAACCTGGACACTGTCCTTCGCAATCGTGTTGTGGGGCGGGGCGATGTTGTGGAGCGCGACCGCCGGGACCTTCGGCAAGCTCCTCCTGGCCCGCCTGGCCTTGGGAGTGGTCACCGCCGCCGCCGGACCGGCCGTGGCCTCCTTGGTCGGCGACTACTTCCCGGGCGCCGAGCGAGGCCGCATATACAGCTTCATCCTCATCGGTGAGCTGATGGGAGCCGGGGCGGGATTCGCCGTCACGGGCGACGTAGCGGCGCTCTCGTGGAGGGCGGCCTTCGTGATACTGGCCCTACCGGCTTTTGTCCTCGCCTGGCTGGTCTTCCGGTTGCCCGAACCGGCACGCGGGGGCCAGGCTCCCTTGCTGCCCCGTTCGCTCGACCAGGCCACGGGCGACTATGAGCAGCGTCCCGCATTGGGTCGAGTCGCGGAAGAGGGCGGCGAGGAAAGCGGGCCAAGTGTCACCGACGCGCAGCGGCTCGCCCAGGCACAACGTGTCCCCCTCGATCCCCGACTACTTCGGAGGGGATCACCTGGCCAGATGAGATTCTTCTCGGCGGCCCGCTACGTGCTGGCAGTCCGCACGAACGTGGCGCTGATCGTCTCAGGAGCGTGCGGCTACTACTTCCTCGCGGGGATACAAACTTTCGGTGTGGAGTTCGTGAAGGGCCAGTACCGGGTCAACCAGGCTCTGGCCAACCTGTTGATGCTGGTCATCGGCGCCGGCGCGGGTGCGGGCATCCTGGTCGGCGGCCCGCTCGGCGACCGTTTGCTGCGGCGTGGCCATCTCAAGGGCCGGCTCCAGGTAGCCGCCTTCTCGGCGGTCATCACCGTGGGGTTGTTCGTGCCCGCGCTACTGACCCACAACACCATGACCGCTCTGCCATACCTCGTCGTTGCCGCCGCCGCCCTGTCGGCCCAGAACCCGCCCATCGACGCCGCCCGACTCGACATCATGCCGGCGCCCTTGTGGGGGAGGGCGGAGGGGATCCGCACGTTCGTGCGCACCGGGGCGCAAGCACTCGCTCCTTTGCTGTTCGGGGCCACTTCCGACCTTCTCGGTGGAGCTCAGTCCGGCCTGCAATGGACCTTCATCATCATGCTGGTGCCACTAAGCGCCAGCGCGTTCTTCCTGTTCAAAGCCATGCGGACCTACCCGACCGACGTGGCGACCGCGGGGGCGATGATGGGACCTGCGGTCCCGGGAATCGGCCGCTAGATCTGGCTCACGAGCCTGTCGCCGGAACCCTCTCCATGCCCCAGGTCCCGGCCTTGACCGCCGGGTCCATCATCGTGCAGCGGGCGCCTTCGGGGCTTTACTTCGGGGTTCTGCCGCCGGCGGGTACAGCCGCGCCGGGTACACTCCTTTTTATCGTCGCGGCCACAGCGATGGCGGCCCGTGAGTGACAGAGTGGGCCAGTTTCGCCATCGCTGGGCTGGGGTGAGCCGGGGCCCGGTGGATTGCGGTTCCTCCCCGGCGCCGGTCCCCGGCTCACCACAACCCAAACGGTACCAATCGGACCCTACGGATTGTCTAGGGCTGTTCCGGGGTAGTCAGGGACGGTGCGAGGTCGCTTCGCCTCGGGGATGGCCCCAAGAGGTAGACATCGTCGTCGCCGGCCACACGCACGTCCCGACTCTCAGAACCCTCAATATCAGGCTTCCCTGGGGAGTGGCCGAGGGCCTCCTTCCTACTCCTAGCCCCCACTTGGGGCCTAGGAGTACCAGCCTCCGACGTCGACGATGATGTCGGTGGATCCCAGGTTGTTATAGAGGTCGAGGACTCCATCGGAGCCCAGTTTGGTGACAACCAGGTTTGGAACGATCTCTCCCGGTCCCCAGTTGAGATCAGACGCTAAGGGCCGTGGCGCTAGATCTGGCCAAGCCGTCAGGTAAGAACCCGCTGAGGTGTCAACTACGGTCACATTGGCGACCACCGCTGCTGCCGAGGACGGAATGCCATTCGCGCTCGCCACTTGAACCCCCAACGTGCTGTTCGGCCCAAGGGTCTGTCCCGCGTAGGGCTCGCCTGAGCTGGAGCGAGTGTCGGCAATGCGCATCGGGGCTGCGGCCGGGGAGAACTTGTAGCCGGTCGAAGTGTTGGCATCGGTATACCAACCGCCAACGTCCACCACGACATCCACCGAGCCCAGACTGTTGTAGATCTCGACCTGACCTCCCGCTCCGACCGGGACGGTCACCCTGTTGGGGACGTTATGCCCTGCAGGCGGGTTGAGGTTAGAGGCCAGGGGCCGGGATTGGCCGTTCGGCCATGCCGTTAGAAATGTGCCCGAACTCGGGGCGACCGCAGTCAGGTTCAACACCACGGCAGACGCACCTTTTGCCGGGACGCCGCCTTCTCCGGTCACCTGCATGTTCAAGGTGCCGCCTGGTCCAAGGGTGTGTCCCGCATTTGGCTCACCCGAGCCGGGCCTCGTGTCGGTGATCCTGGCTGGGGTTAGCGGATTGAACAGGCCAGATGTGTCAGCACTTGGGCCCACGTAGCCCTCTACGTCGACCACGATGTTGGTGTTACCCAGGGAGTTGTAGGTGCTGACCTGACCCCCGGCACCTAGCCCCACTTCCACCAAGTTGGGCACCACCCCACCTACAGGAACATTGAGGTTCGAGGCAAGGGGCAGGGCCTGTCCGCTCGGCCAGACGGTTACATAGGTACCGGAGCTGGGAGCGACCGCTGTCACGTTCAACACCACGGCAGTGGCATTGGTTGGGACGGTCTGGCCCTGTGGGCCGGCTACGCCAGACACCTGGACGTTGAGGGTGGAGTTAGGCCCGAGGGTCTGGCCGGCATACGGCTGTCCAGACCCCGGTCTGGTATCAGCGATGCGGTAGGGCGTGAGCGGGTGGTATGGGTTGGGCGTGACCACGGTGAAGGTCTGGCTGGCCTCCGCGGAGCTTCCACCGTCGCGGATCATCTGGGTGCCCCCGAAAACCTGGGTGGTGGACGTTCCAGCCGTGTCGGTCACCGTCACCGAAGCTGTGTAGGTTCCGCCCGCGTAGACGTGGGTCATCTTGCCTGAGCCGCTGTCGACGGGGGCGCTGCCGTCTCCGAAGTCCCAGTGGTAGTTCGTGATCGAGCCAAAGACCGGGGTGGATGCGGTCGCGTCGAGGCTGGAGGGAGAGCCTGCGGCGGCCGGGGTGACGTGCAGGGCCGCCACAGGGGCCTGGTCTGGAGTGACGGCCAGCCCGAAGATCTCATTGCCGGTCTGGACTGGCGTCCCGGCGGTATCCGTGGAGGTGGAGATCGGAACGACGTGGCCCGGCGTGTTCTGGTCCGACACCCACACGGTCTTGGCGTCGGGGGTCATGGCGATTCCCACCGGCTGCACGCCGGCTGGGACCGCTATTGGAGTGGCGACGTTGTCGGACGTGGAGATCACGTCGGCACTTCCGGTCTTGCTCGTCAGGCCCAGGTTGGCCACCCACACCTGGCTGCCGTCGGGAGAGACCGCCAGCTCTTGTGGTGTCTCGCCGACGGCGATCGGCAAGCCTGGAGTGGGCGTCCCCTGCAGGGATACAGGGACAACCTGGTTGTCGCCCGACAGGGAGACGTAGGCGGTCCTTCCGTTCGGCGTGATCGTTATCCCAAAGGGGCTTCCCCCCGTATGGACGGGCGTTCCCACCGAGTCGTCCGAGAGGTTCAGCGGGTAGATCATGCCCCCGCTGTAGTCGTCTATCCATGCCGTGCTCCCGTCGGGGGTGATCGCGACACCTTCCAGGTTCGGGGGCGTCCCGCTGGCCGGCGGGGTCCCGGGGTCTAGTGGGAAGGTGGGCGTGGCGGTGACCTGGTTCGTCGCGGTCGAGATCACCGAGACGGTTCCCCCTAATCCGCCGGCCTCTCCCGTCCCGCCGTTGGCCACCAGGACCTCCTTGCCGTCAGGCGTTACGGCGATCCCCTGGGGTTTGTTCCCCACGGTGATGACCGGCCCGGCCTTCTGGGCAGCCAGGTCGATGACCGTCACCGCCTGGGCACCTCCGGGATTGGGGAAGTCGTTTGAGTCCGTCACGTACGCAAAGCGCCCATCGGGGGTGATGGCCACGTTCTCCGGGCCAAATCCGGCCGGAGGCGGATTCGGGTTCGTGACGCTGATCGGGTTCCCCTGCTGGCTCCCGTCGGCCGGGCTGAGAGGAATCAGGGTCGCGTCGCTGCGGGACACGGCGACGAGGAAGTCAGGCACCGAGTTCGGCGCGGCGCTCGCCTCGGTCCCGGATCCGACCACCGCCAAAAGGCCCGTGGCGACCAGGACCGCTGCCCCGAATACCGTCGCCTTCACCACTGTCGCCTTGATGACGCCCAGCAGCCATCTCTTCGCGCTCTCCGCGGCTAGAGCTGCACTCAGTCTTCCCCGGCCGCTTCCGGTCTCTCGCGAAGACCGACGGCCCACGTCGGTATCCCGAGACCTGGCTTCCCCCATCCCCAATCACACCCCCCGAAGTAAGGCCCCGCACCCAGCCCGGGCCTTGACACGGAGCACTGTACATCACTCAACGTAGTCTCGCCACTACTCTCTATCACCTCCGGGACCGGCTGATCCGAGACCTCGAGCCCTGCCTCCGTCGCCAAAGCTCACCCTCAACTTGACCTTCAGCAACCTTCGACCTCCTTAGAAGGGTCAGTTCCGCCACCGGCAAAGATCCCGAAGAGCAGTGAGGGCCGAGCGCCTTGGGTCGCCCTCCCTCGGAGCCTTCATGGGGATCATCGTGGCATTGTTTCTGCCCTCGACGGGGTAAGAGTCCCCTTCCTCCAGGGTCGGGCGTAGCACAGCCATATGACGCTGCCGGCGAGCAGGACCCCGCACAGGACCCACCCGAGGACCTTCGTACCCACCCCTACGTACTTAAGCCCCGAACCGAAGATCACGAAGGTGATGGCGGGCCGGATGTAGCGGTCCGGAGCCTTGGAGGACACGGCCGACCCCACCAGCACCGCCGGGACGCTTCCGAGGATCAGTGAAGTGGTCACAGACAGCTCCACGTGGCCGAAGATGAGGGCTCCGAGGGCCGCGGCAAGGGTCAGCGGCACGGCCTGGGTGAGATCCGTACCGACGAGTTGGTTCGCGCCGAGCATCGGGTAGAGGAACAGGAGCGAGACGATCATCAGGGATCCGGAACCGACCGAGGTGATCCCCACCACGATGCCGCCGATCATGCCCACGGCCATCGTGGGTAGCGGACGAACGGTCAGCTCTCCCACCGGGCTCGTGTGGGTTCGCCTGGTGCGGCGGTCGAGCGCGTGGCGCAAGACCATGGCGCCTGCTCCCACCAGTAACGCGGCACCGAGCGCCGTCTGGACGTTCTGCTCCGCCTCCTTGGTGTGACCCATCAGATGGAGGAGGTAGGCGCCGAAGAAGGCCATCGGCACCGAACCCATGACCATCCACCTGACGAGCTGCAGGTTGACGGTTCCTCTTCGCAGGTGGACGGCGGCCCCCAGGGGTCGCATCACCACGGCGGCGACGAGGTCGCTCGAGATGGCGGTGGAAGGGTTGACCCCGAAGAGAAGGATGAGCATCGGGGTCATGAGGGCACCACCGCCGGCGCCGGTCATGCCGACGAGGAACCCGATGACAGCGCTCCCGAGAACTATGTACGGATCGAGGTGCACGCCCACCTTTCGCCACGTCCGGGGTCGCCGTCACCGAGGGCGCTCAGGATCTCCTGCCACATTCACGAACATTGGAGACCAACTCGTGGCAACCCTGTCCTAGCATACCCTGTCTTAGCAGCCAGGCAAGGGTACGTCAGCTAGACCGTCCCAAAGCCTCGATGCTCAATCAATGCCGGCCGATGACCCGACCCGATGCTCATGCGGATCGTCTTGCTAGGGTCCAGCCGTGCGGTTCGGAATCGATGTCGCCCAGCAGCGCGTGGACTTCAACGAGGTCGTGAGTCGGACACGCTTCGCGGAGAACGTTGGCTTCGATGGCGCGTGGGGGTTTGATCACTTCGTTCCAATGTACGGCCGAGGGCCTGGGAACTGCTTCGAAGGCATGACCACACTCGCGGCCATGGCCTCCGTGACGAGCCAAATCCGCCTCGGCCTGCTCGTAACCGGCGTCACCTACCGCCATCCGTCGGTGCTCGCCGCCCAAGCGCTTACCATCGAGCACGCCTCCCAGGGCCGCCTCGAGTTGGCGATGGGAGCTGCTTGGTTCGAACCGGAGCATCATCAGCTGGGTATCGACTTTCCGCCGATCGGACAGCGCTTTGACATGCTGGAGGATGCCCTCGAGATCATGCTCCGTCTCTACACCGGCGATGAGGTTTCCTACGACGGCAAGGTGTTCCATCTCGACAGGGCCCGCATGCTCCCCACGCCGGTCCAATCTCCCCATCCGCCGATTTGGATCGGGGGCTCCGGCCGGCGTCGCACCCTACCGATCGCTGCTCGGTTCGCCGACGTGTGGCATACCTTTGCGGATCCCGGGGGCATCACGGCTCTGTCGGCGCAGCTCAGCCGATTGGCGGAGGGGATCGGTCGGGACCCCACCCAGATCACTCGAGCGTCCTCCCTTTCCCTCTCCGAGCCGCTGGACCAGGTTCGGCGCAACGCCGAAGCGATGCGTGAGGCAGGCGTTGGCTATCTCGTATGCGGCTGGCCGGAAGTGGGCAGGCAACGAGTGGAGGAGTTCGCGTCCACGACCATGGCCGAACTCGTCGGCTGACCGGCCCGATCTCTCACAGGCGACGTGCTTTGGGGGACGTGTTTTGAGGTGACTGACTAACGGGTGGGAGGCGCTACAGGGTCGCGCGCACACGCTGGGCTGCTGTCACCATGTGGTGGAGCCCAGGATGCACTTCGTCGTACCGGCGGGTCTTCAGCCCACAATCCGGGTTCACCCATAGCCGGTCAGCTCCCAGGATGTCCAGGGCCTGACGGAGCAGCCCTTCCAGCTCGGCGACCACGGGGACACGCGGGGAATGCACGTCATAGACGCCAGGACCCACCCCGCCACGGTAATGAGCCTTTCCGAGGTCATCCAGGAGGCCCATGCCCGAACGGGCAGCTTCGAGCGAGATCACGTCGATGTCGAGGTCCTCCAGGGAGTCCACGATGTCGCCGAGCTGGGCATAGCACATGTGGGTGTGCAGTTGAGTAGCCGGTTCGGCTGCAGAGGTCACCGTCCGGAAGACCCGTGTGGCCCACGCTTTGTACGCGGGTCGCTCGGCGTTCCGCAGCGGCAGCCCTTCGCGCAGAGCCGGCTCATCGACCTGGACTACGGCAACCCCGGCTGACTGCAAGTCTACGAGCTCATCACGCATGGCCAAGGCGAGCTGCATGGCCGTGGCAGAATCGGGTTGGTCGTCGCGAACGAAGGACCACCGCAGCATGGTGACTGGCCCGGTCAACATGCCTTTCAGAGGCTTGAGAGTCCGAGACTGCGCGTAGCGGTTCCAATCGAGGGTCATGGGCGATATCCGGGCGATGTCGCCGAAGAGCACAGGAGGCCGCACACACCGCGATCCGTAAGACTGAACCCATCCCTCTTCGGGAAGCACGAAGCCCGTCAGCTGGCCGGCGAAGTACCGCACCATGTCGTCACGTTCGGGCTCTCCGTGCACCAAGACGTCGAGCCCGATCTCCTCTTGCAGGGCGACGACGCGATCGATCTCGGCGAACAGCTCACGACGGTACTCCGTCTCCTCGAGCCGTCCCGACCTCGCTGCCGCTCGCGCCCGGCGCAACTCCGCTGTCTGAGGAAAGGAGCCGATCGTGGTGGTGGGCAGCGGTGGAAGTCCCAAGCGCTCCCTTTGTAGGTTTGCGCGCTCCTCGGCCGGCACCGATCGACGAGGATCCTCCGTAGCCACCGCCACCGCGTGGCGGATCGAGTCGTCGACAACTCGCTCGGAGCGGCGCTTTGCCTCCAGAGCCGAGCGGTTCGCCTCGAGCGAGTCGGACACGGCTTCGCGACCCAAGCCTGCCCCGCGCGCCAGGACTCCGAGCTCGCGCAGCTTCTCCTCGGCGAAAGCGAGCCACTGGCGAACATCGCCGTCTAGAGCAGCCTCGGGCTCCAGACTGAGCGGTACATGCAAGAATGAGCATGAGGTTGACACGACCAGCTCTCCGCCGAGACCGGCGAGCTGGTCGATCAACCCGAGGGTCACGTTCAGGTCATTCAGCCAGACGTTGCGCCCGTCCACGACGCCCGCGAACAGCACCTTGGGTCGGATTCCGCCGGCCTCCCGCAACAGCACCAGGTTGTCCGGGCCTCGGCACATGTCCAGACCGATGCCCTCGACCGGGAGATCGGCCAGCACCGGCATCGCCGACCCGACATGCCCAAAGTAAGTCGACACCGCCATGTTGGGGCGGTCCCCGCTCTCCGCCATGCGTTTGTACGCCCGCGCCAGGCCATCCAGCTCGTCGGTGCCGCGATCCTCTACAAGCGCGGGCTCATCGAGCCTCACCCACACGGCGCCCTGACGCGCCAGCGCTGCCAACACATCCAGGTAGGTGTCCACGAGAGGGTCAAGCAAGTCGAGCGGCCGGAAGCCCGCGTCGGTCCCCGCGTTCCGTAAGAGGAAGGTGATGGGACCTACCAACGCGGGAGTAGTTTCGACGCCCAAGCCCGCAGACTCGGCCAGCTCCGAACAGGGCTTGGTGACATCGGCCCTGAACGCTGTGTCGGGACCGAGCTCGGTCACGAGATGGTGGTAGTTCGTGTCGAACCACTTGGTCAGGTCGAGAGGACTGACCGACTGTCCCGCTACGTGACCACCGCGCGCCATGGCGAAGTAACGTTCGAGGTCCAATGGGCCCTCAGCGGGACGGAAGCGAGCGGGGACCGCGCCCACCATGACCGCGGCGTCGAGGAAATGGTCGTAGAGGGAGAAGTCGTTCGACGGCACGAAGTCCACCCCGGCAGTCGCCACTGTCTCCCAGTTGCGTCGCCGTATCGATGCCGCAGTCCGCTCGAGCTCCACACTCCCGGTCCTTCCGGCCCAGAAGTCCTCGAGAGCCCGCTTGAGCTCCCGGCCAGGGCCGATCCGAGGCATGCCGTGCACCGCTGCCCTCACCGAACCCCCTTCGCCCGGACCACTGCTAAGCACCTCTAGTCTCCACCACCCCACGCAGCACCGCCGCCCCCGAATGCTCCACCTCGCGGGTGGCTGTCAGCAAGAGGAGCCGCCGGCGCCCCGCCACCTCGCGCAGGTGCTCTACCGCGTCGGCTGCGGCCGATGTCTTCAACTCGCGCCGGTACCGCCGGGAGAACTCGGCGAATCGCTCAGGCTCATGACCGTACCATCGCCGCAGATCTGTGCTCGGGGCAGCCTGTTTCAACCACTCGTCGTAATGGACCGTGCCCTTCGAAAGACCCCTAGGCCATAGGCGATCGACAAGCACGCGGTACTCCCCACGCTTGCGGCCGGGGTCCTCGTAAACGCGGACGACGCGGACGGCGCTGGCACGCTCCTTCACGCGTTCTTCCAGGGATTGTCGTCAACCAGGGCGAGGAACTCGACGATCGCCGCTCGAAATGCGGGGTCGTACACCGCAGTCAAGTGGTCGCCCGACACTACGCGTACGGCTGCACCCGGGATGCGAGCAGCCAGCTCATAGGGCGAACCGACTAGGACGTCATTTTCGCCGGCGATGATCAGCGTGGGAACAGTAAGACACTCTCCGTCGGGCAAGGGCGCCCGATCTGAACGCTGGATTGCCGCCAATGCGACGCGATCGGCCCCCGTCGAGTCGGCGAAAGCACGGAAAGCCGCACCAACGGGGTCTGTGACCTTCGAGGGATCCTCCGCCATTAGCGCGTCCGCGATACGCGGCCCACGTGTGACAAACGAGCGATCGGCCAGCCCGCGTCCCAAGCCTCCGAGCACCGCCGAACACGCTCGGGCTTCACGCGTCACCAAGGCGTACGCGTTCATGGCGCCCATCGAGTACCCGCAAACGTCGACTTGCTTGATGCTCAGATGATCGAGCAATGCCTGCGCGTCTCTCACCATGGCCCCGTGCGAATAGGAACCTGGATCGTGGGGTTTGTCCGACCTGCCGTGACCACGAGCATCGAGGGCGATGGCGCGCCTTCCCGCAGCGACCAGTGCGTCAACGACGCGTGGCCGTACCCAATTGACCTCGCTGTCAGCAGCGAACCCGTGCAAGAGCAGCACAGCCGGCCCTTCACCGAACGAGCTGTAGTGCATGACAGCACCGTCGAATGACTCAAAGCGGCTCATACGACTCAGTATGCCTCCAACCCGCAGCAGATCACCTCAAACGGGGCAAACGGTCCAAATCAGGGCTTGACAGAGTTCCATGACGGGGTGTGACCCGACGGAGCTCGAGCACTATTGTCGCATGCGAGCTTCCCCAGCGGTGACCCGTCCCGGGGTGAGGCCCCCTGCAAGCAATCTCAGCTCCTCCCCGGGACTCGTCACCGTGAGCCGACCATCAGGTCGAACCCCTGTGGCCGCGGGTTGAAGGCGTGACCCGCGGGCACCGACCCAGAACGTGTCTAATCGGGCAGATAGGCGCTGATGTTGATCTTGCCAGTGTTGAAATCGACCGAACCGACCCCCCATATCTGCAGGGGGTTAACCCAGGCATAGCCCTCGCTCGCGGTCGTCAGCGTGACCTTCTCCCGCAGCAATGCCGTCGGTGTGCCGGGTTGCGGAATCAAGACGCCGCTGGCGGCAAGGGCAATCTTCTCGCCATCAGCAGTGGTGATGGCGGCCTTGATATCGAGCTCGGCGCGGCCGTCGGCGCGAACGGTGAGGTAGTCCATACCGACGACACTGCCACTCAGGCGCCCGGTCACGGGCCCCTCAAATGCGACGTCGACGCACAAGCCTCCAGGTGGAGGCGGGCTCTGCCCGCCGATGATGTCCGAGAAGCTCGCGCCGTACCCGACCACCCCCGGTCACCTGGAGGTTGTACTCATAGAGCTTCTCGCCTTCTATACCGCTCATGTCATTCCGCCCTTTCGTTTCGCCATCAGTCCATTCCGCGGTGGCCGAACATCCGCAGAGCCCCTTTAGTCCGCTCTACAGGCTCTTTGCATATCAGCGGGGTGTGGCCGTCAGGCCACGCCCGCGCTTGCGCTAGCTGCCTGCCCATGAACAGCACATCGGTGGCACCCGCACCGGCGTCTCCGGCGCGCGTTATGGGAGTGCGTTCTGGTCGGATCCGCGCTTCTTCGACGACTACCGAACGGCAGTTCTGCGCCTGGGCTCCTCACCCTCGGTCGTCCGAGACCGGCTAGTCGTTCAGTGAGCACATCCAGTAACCGCGTATGCCACCGCTCCAAGTAGCACGGCCACCGTTCGTCATCCCCGCGAGCCTTACCCGGCGGCGACAGACTCCAGATGACGCTGGCTACCAGAGAGACTCGGCGATCTCACCGCAGTGCAGCGTGTGCGTATTACAGCTACCAAGCATCTCCACCATCGATGCAAAGTCGCTCCAAGATTTCTGTGACTCTTGCCAGTGGTTCTCGATACCCGCCGGGGATTCGTAGATCTCGTTGAGCACGTATCGGGTGTTGCCAGTGGCCTCGGAGCCGGGATCGAGCGGATTGGCCAACTCGGGTCCCTTCGAGAAGTTGTAACTGAGCAAGGCCTTGGAACCTTCTCGGGGGTGAGTCTTTGCCATGTATGCTCCGTGACTCGCTACCAGTGAATCGATCTTGTCGACCTGGTCGGGACTCGCCACGAACGTAATCAACAGCTGGGTTTTGCCTTTTGTTGCCATGTTTGGTCTCCCATCGAGAGCTGTCTAACTGGCTGGCAAACGAACGCTAGACGACTTTGCGTCGCGCCGCATCGGCACCTTCGATGCGCGCAGCGGCTTCCCGATTGTCTTCTCGCTAGGTAACACCGAATGCCCGCTCTGGGCTCGTTATGCGGCACTCCGGATTCAGCGGGGAGTGACGGTCGTGAGCAGCGCCCAGTTCGGCCTGCTGGCGTAGAGAAGGGCCCTCACTTCGCGTGCCGGACGAGGTGAAAGGGGTCAGCCACGTGGATCTCCCTGCGCGATCGGTCATTGCCATGCGCGAGGAGGCGATCGAGTGGTCCTCCTCGGTGAACGAGGACACGTCGCAGTCGGTGTTGGGGCAAACGAGCCGTCTCTTTCGCCAGGCCAGGCGAATCGGGCGTCCGAAGGCCGTTGGATCGACCAGCTCGACTGGCGCACGATCCTTGATCCACGACCCCTGGCCACATCGAGGGCACGCCGTCATCGGATCTCGGGTCTCTATGTGCACCCGAAGCGGCTGACCGTCGAGGTCGGTCACCCCGAGAACGGTGACGTCGGGAAGTCCGACAAGGACCCTCACAAATGCACGTAAGGTCCGTCTCCACAGGGGCTCTCCGATCGGTTGGCTGTGATGAACCCCCCGAATGTGAGAGCCCCTGCTTCTCGACTGGTGGACCCCTGCTACGTGGCTACACCCCGCTAAGACCGAAGAACCTCTTTACCGTGGGCCCCCGGCAGGGATCGACCCTGCGACCAAAGGCAGCGATCGAGCTGAAACGCAGCCGGTGGCAGCGTGCGATGACGAGTTAGGTGGAGGCACTCGTTACGGCACCCGCACGGCCCAAGGTTTTTGGCACACTCGAACCATCTAAAGCGAGCCGCAGACGAGCACCGGACTCGACTGACCCGTCGAGCCTTCGAAGGGAACTCCTGAGAAGGGGGATCGAAACGATCACACTCAGGGCGAAAAGTGCCGCTGACACCAATAGATGAAACGTCACATATGCCGTTGTCGACATTTTGAGCAAGAGCACGACGGAAAGAGCCGCAGAAAGGACCTGCTCACAACCGAATAGCGCCGAAACAAGGCGACCGACGCTTGGATTCGAATGTGATAACTCTTTCCACGACGAGGGCAAGAGATCCATGGCAAGTCGGTTCGCAAGCGGCTTGGTCGTAAATGCGGACACGACAAAGGCAATCCCGAGCCCCGCTGTAAGGACCACGGGACCAACGAAGAAGGCGCTCGCTGAATGCAGCGCTACGGCTACAGCTGAGCGTAAGGCAAGCATCAGGGCTCCGAGGAGTAAAAGAGCGGTGATGTGACGGCCCATCAGCTTTCGCGCCACCATGCATATCGCAGTCCACCCCAGGGCGAGGGCCAGAGCACCAACGAGGCCGCCCAGTTCCTGTCCGGCCAAGAAGGCAACCGAGGGGCCCACAGTTCCTTCCAAGACGGGCGGTCCGCCCTGACGAATCACCCCAGTCCAGTTGACCCGCGTCGCCTGCCCGCTGGTGGCCGAGGTTCCTCTCAGCGTGATCTCCTGGCCTCGGGAAGCCACGCGAGCTTCCGACTCACTCATGAGAGTCAGTCTGAGCTGAAAGGCACTGTGATGTCAGGGCTGGGATTACCTATTTCGCGCTCGGCAGGGCTACCCGGGTGGCGGGGTGAAAGTACCCACACCGGCCGCCGCCCGGTGTCCATTCGCGGCCCCTAGCTACAGTGTGTTCCGTGTCCCGTCCTTCGGTTGCCTTCTAGCCGGAACCACCAAGCCGCTGTAGGTTCCCAAAGAAGGTGATGTCAGAGCCGTCGCTCTGGCTCGCCCGGGCCGATTCCTAGCCGGTATGCGAGCGCAGTGAGTTCGGCACGTCGACGGGCCCCCGTCTTGTCACGGATCCTTTCCAGATGTGAATGAACAGTAGTGGTGGCAATGAAGAGCTGCGTTGCAATGTCCTGGTCTCTCTCGCCAGCAGCGACGAGAGCGAGCACATCGCGTTCTCGCTTCGTCAGCTTGTACTCCGAGGTGGATTTCTCAGCGCGCAAGAGGTACGACGCCAGCGTAGGTGACACGTACATGTCTCCGGCACCAACAGTCCGAATGGCACGCGTGATCTCCGCGGCGTCGGTTTCCTTGGTGAGGTATCCAACTGCGCCGGCCGCGACGGCGTCGATGACGTCCTCAGGAGTGCCTGCTGCCGACACAACCAGCACCCGAAGGCCCTTTGCACAAACGTGCGCCACCCCGGCTGATCCATCAATACCGGGAAGATGGAGGTCCAGTAGCACCACATCGACCTCGGCCTCGAGCTGGTCGAAATCCTCGATCGACTTAGCCTCTCCGACGAGTTCGAGATCTTCAGCCGTGTCAACTGCCATCGCCAATCCCTGCCTGTAGACCGGATGGTCGTCGACGATTGCCACTGAAATCATGCCGGTCCCCAAAGGATCACGGTCGTTCCTTTCCCGAGAGCCGAGTCGATCCTGGCCTGACCACCAACATCGGACATCCGCCTAACGATGGACTCGACAGTGCCGAATCCTGCCCGATGCGTCGGATCAAAGCCTGCTCCGCGATCCCGAACCGTCACACATACACCATCGGTGGAGGATGCCACGTCGACCTCGACATGAGCCGAGCCGGCGTGTTTACGTACATTCATCAGCGCTTCGCTCGTAGCGTCACGCAGCGCGAGTAGGACAGGAGGAATGGGTTCATATACCACACCGATTGTCAGGTCTATTGCGAGACCAAAACCACGGTGCTCGTCCACCACTGAGTCCATTGCTTCGTTCAGCGAACCACTTGGCGATTTCGGCTCGACCAATTGAGCCTCGAGCCGGCGGGCTTCGTTTCGGGCTAGTGACTGGACAGAGTTGAGGTCGGGGTAGCGTCCGCTTCCCACAGCTTCAAGGCTTTGTAGTGCGCTGTCATGGAGAAGCCGGAGCTGGCGCGACCGTTCCTTCTCGGATGCTAATCGGCGTCCCTCTTCGATGGCCTCTGCCCGAGCGGCTTCGAGCCGAGTGGCGCCATTGCGGATCTGGCGCACAAAAACCTGTCCCACGGCGAAGCACGAAGCCATCCCGCAGGCATTGACTACCCTATCGTTCCACCGAGCGGCGAGGGCGGTTCCAGCCAGGATGATCGTCGCAGCCCTAAGGGCACTGTTGCCGGTTGGCGGATCGCCAAGAGCCTGTCCGGATACGGCGCTAGCGGCGAAGCTCCACGGGGCCCAGTTAATCCAGGTCCAGAGGTCCTCCTCGGGGAGATTGGCCCTCCCTGCCAGTAAAGCACCGACCGCCGTAGAGGCGTCTGTCAACTGGGTCTGGCGGTCGAATCGAAATCCCCTCCGATGCAAGCGCCAAGCTAGCCCTACGGACTCGACTACCGCGCCCGCCAGCTGCACGACGGCTGCCATACGGCTCCGATAACGTCGACGCCCGGCAATCAGCGCTGCGAATCCAGTGGCGAGACCCGAACAGCGCCACGCCATGAAGAGCGTGGCGATCGTACGGTTAGCGCGTAGAGCTTCATCGATTTGTCCACTCACACCATAGGGGCCAAGTTGACCAAGGCTGCTCTTTGTCTTCGCAACTAGCTGCCAAAGATCTCCCCGGTCGGAGTCGTGGACCAGAATGCGCCTGTTTGCATCGTCGTTCTGTCGCCACGAGCCACGCTCCAGTACCTTCTCGCTTGAGCTTCGACCGTCGGCCATTCCGAGCCCCACGAGCTCGCCCTGTTGAATTCCAGCGAAACTTGGGCCGGGGGTGACAACTTCCGCGGGGGCGACATCCCTTAGCGGAAGGTTCTTCTTCGACCGATGTTCTCGAGGTTCTGCGGCTGGATCCGCGGTTGGCATGGTTAACGACACGTGTACGCCTCGCTCCTCCTGCGACCACACCTCCACTCGTCCGAAAACAGGGCCAAGAACCTGCTGGAGTCCCGCAAGTCGCCCCTCATAGAGCGATCCTCCCCCCGGAGCGAAACCACCAGAGTGGTGACGGACGGTCACCGAGACCTGATCATCATCGGAGACTGCTCGTACCACCGCTCGGTCGGCGGCTGCGAATTCTCGGGCAGCGAGCAAAGAAATTAGCAAAGCCTTCCGCAACGAGGCGAGGGCATCGGCTGGGACCTCACCGGTCAGATCGGCTGTCACCAACTCGACCTGGAGGCCGGCAACCCTTACATCTTCGGAAACTTCGTAGAGAGCACGGTCAAGGCCTGACGGCATTTGGCCTTTGGTGCTCAGAATGTGGCGGAGGCGTCTGGCTTCCCGGCCCGCCACGGCACCGGCAACCTGGGAATCGCTGCAATCAGAAAGCTCCTTCAGGACCTCGATTGTTGCCCGGTGCACGACGCTGTGCTGATGACTTCGCTCGGCCTCCGCCGCGGCCTGTTCAGCCTGCTCGACAGCCAGTTCGTCAGCCTCGTCCTGGAGCCGTGCGTAACGTCGGTGGGCAGCGACATACAAACTGACGGCGACATGCATCCCTGCCCAGCTGACCACGTCGTTCAACGCCAAACCGAGACCGGCTACGTGACGGTCACGACCTTTGGCACGAGCGCCGGTGACAAATGCCGCAAGGCTCAGAAGCCCGACTGCTGCTATCCGCTCAATAGGCTTCTCCGAGGACGATGCTCCCAGAATGGAGCCGATGGCCACGTTCTTCATCCATGGGGCCGCATCCCCAGTCCCCAATCCGGTCGCCGAGGTCACGAGACCAGCCGCCGACGACATCGTGTCGACCCACATGACACGTCGATCCTGATAGCGCCCAGACTTCAGGAGGCGACGAGCGAGCCACGTCGACTCCGCGATAACTCCAGACAGAACAACGCTCTGAAGCTTGGGGTAACTGAATCGTCGGCGATCGCCGATCACCATGAGAGTGGAGAAAAAGAGCTGACCGGCCCTAGCAGCCACAAAAAGGCGGGCGATCGAACGTTCTGCATGCTTGCTAGCCGACCCTCCCGGCCCCCGCCC
Organism: uncultured Actinomycetes bacterium; assembly: GCA_963736925.1. GTDB lineage: Bacteria > Actinomycetota > Acidimicrobiia > Acidimicrobiales > CAVTQP01 > CAVTQP01. The sequence goes on along the minus strand of CAVTQP010000003.1, from coordinate 770,086 downwards.
GACCACGGCTACAAGCTTAGGTCGAAAAGCCACCCTGAGTCATCGGAGCCGAGGGCACCCAACTCATCAAGACGCCAGAGAGAAAAGGAATAGGGCGGCTCATGGCTCGAGCGCCAGTCCGCCAACCCGTTGAAGATGGTACCTGGCCGGTACGCCGCCGACCGCAATCCATGACTAGTCTGCGGGGCCGGACGCGGAGCAGCCCCCCGGATCCCGGGGGGCCTGCTCATGCTCGAACGCTTGGGGAAATCAACCGTTCGCTTGCGCCCAAGCCTGCACCTCAGGCCCGTAGGTCGGGCACAGCGTCGCTGTGGCGGCACCGACAATGACGCCCATGTCTCTGACATTCAGGCCATCCGAGTTGTTATTCGCAGCCGAGAGTGCGTCGTTGATGGTCTGATCAACCGTGTTACCGCCCTGGAAGTCGGAACACGCTGCGTTGCCATACCCGAGCAGCTGCGAGTCGGGAACCGATGCGAAGTCGGCACCCTGCCCATTGACATCATTGAGGAACTGCTGGGTCGAGGACGGCGGGGGCGGCGGGGGCGGCGGGGTTGGACGCACCACGTGGTTGACCGTGTTGGCCGGAATCGGGCGGGGAGAGGCTCCGGGCCTGAGAATGACCAGCGCTGCAACCGCAACGGCCACCACCATGGCGGCAGTGGCCGCAATCATGGCCCAGTTGGACTTGCTACCCGAATTGCTGGACGGTGGTGCAAAGGTCGGAGATACATAGGGCGGCACTCCGACTCCAGCGGGCGGAGTTGCGGTCTGTGTGCCAGATCCTTCGAAAGAGTGGTAAGTCATTGTGGGCTCCTTAGCTTTGAGTTGTGGGCTGACTCCTTGAGCCTGCGCTTTTCGAGCCGACCAAACGAGAGGGATAAGGGCCCCAATCGGGTACCGGTAGAGCTGCCCAGCTATGACTGGTAGAGCTGCCCGCGGCCCTGGGTCGGAATAACCACAATCACGGATCGAGAGAATCCAGAGACACGGCTTGTCATGGGCCTTGCTCGTGGCAGGGTTTCCTCTTGCCAAGACGAGATCAAGCCATTGGTTGCATCACTTCACCCGTGGTTGAACCGGTTCGCCTCGAACTGCCGTTCAGAAGAGCCCGGTAGCGCAGTATTAGTGTCGCGTTCGAAGTGCGTTTACTTGGCTAGGTCGACTGCCCACCGCTTAGCTGCCGTAGTTGGCGGCAATGGCCACTCGACTGGCGGTGACGGACGTACAAGGGTCGCTGGCACAATTCGTCGGGCTTTCAGGCTGCCGGTAGGATCATCCGCACGGCGATGAGAAGTCTCATCGCTCGAGCGTGGGGCCCCAGCAAGCCTCCGGGCCTGTGGTCGTGCCCCCAGGCAGTTGTGGTCCGAGTGGGCGCGGCTCACGTTGTCACGTCGTACCCAGTCAACCGGAGAAGGCTGTCGTGACGATCCTTCCCAAGGCCTCCCAAACGTCAGGTCGCGGACTGGACTGGCAAGTGACCACGATGGAGCCGCTGGCCAGGGTGACGTCTACAAGGGACCCGTCGGACGGCTCATCGGCCGCTCGCAGCACCAGGTCGGCGTCCCCAGCGCCCTCAACGACGCGTAAACGTGCGGAAGCAGCCAGGCGCTCGAGTCCAGCTCGCAGCAAGGGCTGCCGAGACACGATTCGGACCTGGGTCGACTCCTCCACGTTTCAACGATGACAGCCGAGGATGCCACCTGTCTTGGTGAGAAATAACCCATTTTCATGATCTCATCCAAGCGGTCTTGCCGTGCGGACGCGACGTATGGTTGGGGGAGGCGCCAGTACGGGGAGGAATCGGCCATAGGCACTGAGGCAACGCGACCGCCGAAAGTCCCACCGCTGTGGTTCGTGCACGTGGCTTGGCGCGTTCATCGAGTGCTCTACAGGCTCAGTGGCGGCCGCTTCCTGTGGACCACGTCGAACAAGCGCGGGCCGGGCGTGCTGCGCCTCACGACCGTCGGGAGGAAGTCCGGGCAAGAACGCAGCGTCATCATCGGCTACGTCGAGGACGGCCCGAATCTCGTCGTGCTTGCGATGAACGGCTGGGACGAGGACCATCCCTCGTGGTGGCTCAATCTCGAGGCGCACCCGGATGCTGTCGTTCGCCTGGCGGGCCAGCATGCGCGCTCGGTGCGAGCGCTCCCGGTTGTGGGAGAGGAGCGTGATCGACTGTGGCAGCGCTGGGTCGTGGTCGAACCGCAGCTCGACGGCTATGCCGGCCGGCGTTCGACCGAGACGCTCGTGATCGTTCTCGAACCGCGCCACGGGACCGCTTGACACCGGGTGAGGACGGCTGTCCTGGTCAGATGGACGACGGCTGATCAGGGCCTTGCCTCACCGTCGACTCTCGCCGATCGGGTGCCCGGTCCCCGGCAGCGTGTTGACGGGCGACAATCATGAGGCAAAGGGGCGCTTCGGATGTAGGCGGGGTGTGAGCGGGTAGGGGGTCCACCGCGCGGATAAGGCACAGGGGCTCCGAGAATCGGGAGGATGCCCCAGCTGCGGTTCGCCGGCGTGGTACAGGATCACCCGGAAACGATTTTGTCCAGGATCACCCGGAACCACACACCTTTACCGTGGGCCCGGCAGGGATCGAACCTGCGACCAAAGGATTATGAGTCCCTTTGGCGTATTTTCCCTACCAGCAAGGATCTGGGCCCAGTGGCGTCACCCCAGCTAAAGCCTGCGTTCCGCCGCCGCACCTTTCTGCAGCTTTCCGCACGTTTCGGGAGCCCTTACGTAACGTTAGGTAACGGGCCTTCAGGCGGGGTCCGATTTGTGCCGACACGTAGGGGGTGCCAACGTGGCTCTCCACTCGCCAGGCAGCAGAGCGACTTGGCGTCTCGCCCGACACCCTCTACCGATGGGTGGAGGAGCGCCGGGTCCCCCACTACCGGCTCAGCAGCCGAAAGCTGGTGTTCGACGCGGATGAGCTTGAAGAGTGGCTCGCCCGGCTCCACGTTAACCCGTACCCTGAGTCGACGTGAGTTGCTCAACCGGTCCTGAGAGGTTTGGGCTGTCCAAGTGCCGAGCGCGGATCCGGCGATATTGGCTGAACGGTGAACACACGCGACGTCGGCGTAGGCTCGGAGGCCCTGGACCCGCACAATGGACACACGTGCACGGGATGTGGCAGGGACCTGGAAGAGCCTGCCTTGGTTATGGGCGAGTCGTGGTGGTGTGAGCGGTGCGTAAGGACGGCGTCTGAGGCCATCAGGAAGCCGACAAAAAGATAAGGCGGGCTGACCATGCCCAGGGCTTCGCTCTCTTCGCCCGCAGTGGTTGAAGAGCGCGACCGCGGTTGCCCAGATGGTTACGGCGAAAGGTTCGGTCTCCTAGACAGTGGCCTTCACGTCCTAGGGTGGAGTGCTATCGGCCACTCTGCCACAGGTCGCTTGGAGGCAATCGGAAGGACGCTCGATGAGCAATGAAGGCCTTCGAGGCAGACGGGACGTTCCCTGAATCACGGCGGGGACCACGGTGCCTTGGACGACGCCAGCCAGTCGACCATCTGCCGTCGAGTGATGGGGCCTTTGGGAGCCCATGGTGATGGCAACGCTCCTGCTCGTACGAGGTGGTCATGCTCTGGCTTGGTTTTGGCGATGGGATCGTCTTCTAGCACTGCAGCGGGTGGCATTGGGATCCAGCCCGAATAGGCGGGCGCCGTTGAGTCCGAGGATCTTGCGCTTGCGCTCATCAATGAGCTCGGGATACCCATAGGTCTCTTGGTACTGGGGGGTGATCTGAAACGCCCTAAAGGCCATGAGCTGGGGTTGGGAGATCCGTACCAGATGGCGTCGGTTCCCCAGAACCTGGTCCTCGCCCACCCGGGACATGAGCTTGCCCAGGACGTGTGCGGCCTGGTCAGGCTCGCTCAGAACCACTCGCCATACGGTGCCCAGATCAGCCCAGACGTTGGAGTTCGGCGGGACGCCGTAGTCGTCGAGAGCCTTGAGCAAAGAGTCGATCCCGATGGTCGTGTTCCCCGGGTCATATGGGCCCTCGGCATGGTTGGGATCCCAGGCACTATGGAAGACGACAAACTGCATGGCGGGGAACTGCTTAGCCACAGCGACCATGTCCCTGGGTCCGTTGTGGGATGCGTCAAAGTTGACCAAGGGAGGCCCTTGTGCCCACAGAAGACGCGGACACCCAGTTCCCGGGCTTGTTGAACTACGGGAAGTCCAATGCTCGGATCATCCAGCGAGAAGCCCGCCCGTTAGGACCCCAGGCCGTGTACACCTTGAAGGCAGCTACATGACCGGTGGCGGTCTTGGCTGACATGTCCTCCAGTTGAGCTTGGAGGGCGCCAAAGTTGGGTGAGAGGAGGTCATGGAGGAGTAGACGAGGTGCTCCGCCATGGCTCAGTCGACGCATCCTCGGGGTGCTCACGGCGTCGTTGAATGGTACGGCGGCGGTGGCGGGCCCAGAGTTGGGGACGTCGGGAGAGAAGCGCCACCGTGGTGTCGCTTCCCATGAAGAGGTCTTGGATGTAGGCAGCTTGGTTGACGCAGTTGAGCGGGTTGGAGTCGGTGCAGCCTGAGGGCAGCATGCCCAGAACGAGCTGTACGGTCTGCGGCGCTTCTCCGGAACCCAGGGGTCCGTTGGCATCACGTGATGGGTGTGGCCGTCAAAGATGAACTCTCCCTGGCTGCCTGAGGGCGTCCTGGCAGCGAGGGACATCCTCAGGCTTTGGGACGTGGTACCTCCGCCCGCTCGGGATGCAGTTGGCCGACCCGCCGAAGAGCACCCAGCCAGGTTGATCACCGACAAGAGGAGGGCCATGCCGCCTGCCGTCTGGAGGAAGTGGCGACGGTCCCCCAGAGCCGGGACGCAGTGTCTTCGGCCCGGGCCATCGTCTCTTGGGCAATGTCGAGGTGTCGCTGGCTCGCCGAGGTCGGTAAGAACTCGCCATTTGTGACGGGCCCAGGTACGAGTGGCAGCCTAGGCCAGCCCTTCCGAGCGCCGTCCTTGCCCATCAGCCACTCCTTCCGGTGTGACAATTTTGGGCACGAAGAAGAACCTGTGCGATTGACAAGCAGCTTGCTAGGTGCCTTGGTGAAGCCTCCAGACTGGCCCTTCCGTGTCAACGCCGGCCGAAAACAGTGCGGTAGGCGCCGGTGCTACAGCCCAGCCGCGGTCAGGAGGTCTCAGCGGCCTCGGCCGAACCGGTCACTCCGTCTGCTTGTCAGCTACGATCGACCAGTCAGCGACGGGCGAGGCGACGCCCGCTCTCCGTGTCCGGGGGCCTGTAGTTCAGCTCGAAGTGGTGGTAGAGAGTTGACTCGTCCGCCTGGGACAGCTCCTCGCCGTGCATCTCGATCTCGGGAGCGGACTTGACCTGATCCTTGGTCACTGCGACCTGCAGGTCATCGGGACCGATCCTGATCCCGCCCAGCGGCACGAAGGTCAGGTGTCGGCCGATGAACCCTTCCTTGACGGTGCCGAACTGCGGCTCGTCGGTCTCGACGTCCACGTAGACGTCTTGAAGCTTGCCGATCTTCTCCCCATTGCGATCGACAAGCATCTTGCCGTGCCATTCGGCCACGGCCCACCTGGATGGATCTTGGTGTTCAGCCATGTCCGGTCTCCTCGTTTGTGGCGCCGTTCCGGCGAAACCGTGTCACCAGGCTAGCCTCGACCCCCCTTCCTGCTGGCCAGCTGCCAGCCCGGAGAGACGGAGTGGGTCGGTACCCCCTCGATTCCTTTCCTTGGGGTGAGCTGAGGGGGTAAGGCCATGCGACTCGTGAAGCTGGCAAATGAGGATTTCGGCTCACAACATCGCAGGCGATCACATTGCTTCCTGAGCTGGCGGTCGGTGTGCGCCAGGTTCGGCCGCCTTCGCCTGCCTCAAGCGCTCAGATCCGGTCTTCGAATCTCGGTCGTCGCGGACTGGGGCTGGTGATCGTTGCCGAGGACGAGCATCGGTTCGCCATGCGGGGCGCTCCGAGAGCGAGCGCCGTGGTGGCCTCCAGCCACCCCCCGGCCGTCGGCTTCTAGGAAGCCGCCGGCTACGGCCGGGACCACCGCATAGGACGTCACGTGAAGGACCTCGCCCTGGCGACGAAGACGGGCCGCGGCCAGCTCGCTGGGAACGGGTCGGGTACAGCGATAGATCAACGTCGGTGGACCCGCCTAGAACCGACTCAGTCAGCCGGGCGTGTACCGATAGGGAGCGAGTAGCCATATCGTGTGTTACAACGACAGCGCCTGCCTCGGAGATCGACCCGATGGCCTGGACTACCGCCACAGGAAAGAACGAACGTGCACTGAGCGCGATGGCGGAGGCAGCACGACGCGCTCGCGAGGCCCCTGGCGTACCTCCGCCGAGTAGGGCATCGGTCCCCGATGCTGAGAGGCCACGGCGAACTCGCCTCCGGCGAGTGGGAGGCGTTACGGAGTTGGGAGACCGCCTGAGTTTCCTCCGGTCAAACTCGACTGATCGGCCTTCCTCGGGACCGGAGGGATCGTGGCCCGGCGGAGACCCCGTGCACGCGAAATGTCCCGACGGTGTCGAGTGTGGAGAAGGTCATTCGTGCGAGCGTGGCCATCGTCGGTGCCCTCGTGCTCGTTCTCGGTACCCCTCTCGTCGTGTTACATATGAGGGGTCACACGACTTCCAAGTCGCCCTTGCTCAGTCGGGCCAGCCCGTCTCATCTCAGCACCTCGAACAAGGGCTCCTCTCGGACCCCAACTCAGGCAGGGGGCGCGGCCGTGGCACCGCCCCCTGCGGCCCCCCAACCAGTTCCGGCGGGGAGGCGCCGTGAGCTGCTGTCCCTGATTCCAGCGACCGGAGCGGCTGGCCAGGTGGTGACGGTGTCCGGCGCCTACTTGTTTAGCCCCGATGGGCACGTCCAGGCGTTCCTTGGGGGCGAGGACGCTCCGACCAGCTGCCCGACGCAGACGTCGTGCTTGGTGACCGTGCCAGCCTTGTCGGGGTCGTCGGGAAGTGTTCCGCTCACGGTCGAGCCCGAGGCCGGTACCTCCAATGCCGTGTCCTTCTCCTATGGGTAGAGATAATCAGGTAGACGCTGCCGATCGATGTTGTTATCCGGCACTTCGGACATGAGCGGGGCGGCAGTCATAGCTTAGGGGGGCGCATGGGTTCTCCTAGCTCGACTCGTCGGAAGTAATTCCTAACTCCTTACGTAGCTGTCGACGGAGATCTGTAGCTGCCTGCAGGAAAGCCATCTGCGCGGTCCGGGTCTCCTCAACAGCTGACGGAACGTCGAGCATGGTCACGAGTATCGAAGGCTCGCCAACCTGCCCGTGAACAACGACGAGCAGCCACAGCTAACGAGCACGTCGGCACCTAGAGAACCATCTCCTAGCGTCCGACCTCGGGTACCTGTAGCCCACCTCGACGGAGAAGATCTGCCTGAGTCTGGCGGGAAACCTTCCATCGTCCCTCCCGGCACACGGCTAATCCTTCGATTGGAAAGGTCCCGCCTGCCGTCAGGGTCAGGGTGAACCTCACTACGGCGCGATCGGGCGCGACGAAACGAAGGCGATCTACCCGGCAGGTCGCTATTCGTTGTTGGGTCCGGCGAGCTGCTTCATCACGGTAGGAGCGGAGGGTCTCGGGATCCTCGAGGTACAGGGTCTCCTCAGCGGGATCAGTAATGTTGAATGCCTGCTCAAACGCCGTGACCATCTGAGCGACGGCTTCCTCGCTTGGGACGTCGCCAAAAACACGCGGCGGGAGGAAGATCTCGGGACCCTCGTCGGCGCTCTCGGCATCCTCGATACGTTGGTGGCCGATAGCGATGCACTGATCGCAAACCCTGGCGAACTCCCCCGATACGTACCGCTCGGTCTCCCATAGGTCCCGTCCGCAAAGGGCGCAGGTTCGGTGGGGGAACCTCGCCTGGGGAGTCAGCGACGTCCAGCCGGCCGGGGCAGCACCGGTGAATGGCGGTGGATTCGGCGGGGCTTCCTCAGCAGATGATGCTCGCCCTAGCTCGCCGGCGAGCAACTCGAGCACCCGGTTACGCAACTGGGCTGTATCCACTCCCAAGCTGGTGAGGACCTGAACACCGACACCCTCGCCTTCCCGCAGGAGCCCGAGTATCAAGTGCTCGGTACCTATGTAGTTGTGCCTGAGCTGGAGGGCTTCGCGGAGGGAGAGCTCTAGGACCTTCTTCGCCCGGGGGGTGAACGGCGGCGAACCCGGCGAGGATGACCGGGCGGGACCGATGGTCTCCTCCACCTTTTCGCGAACGGCCTCGAGGGAGATACCGAGCGACTCGAGCGCCTTGGCTGCCACCCCTTCGCCCTCGTGTATCAACCCAAGCAGGATGTGTTCGGGCCCGATGAAGTTGTGGCTGAGGAGGCGCGCCTCCTCCTGAGCCAGCGCCAGCACCCTGCGGGCCCGGTCAGTGAAGCGTTCGAACACCTAGCCAGCATCCCACCAGGGGTTTTGGTGACGCCAGGACTCATGAAGAGCATCTCCTTTCGGAGGTCGACGGCTCCTGGGCTCGCTCCACATGAAGGTTGTGACCCACCTCCGGAGGAAACGTAGGGAAGGCATCTCGAGGGTCGCCGGAGGGAGGCCCCTAGGTTTGGATGCTTCACCGACATGGTGGCTCGGGCCGCTTGCTCCAACATGGACGCTAGGACGTCACCGGCCCACCCGCTGCGCTCTTGGGGTCGGGACGCCCGCGAGAAGCAGCTGGTGCTTTATCCCATGGGTCGCAGGAGGAGAGCATCGATCCGTGCCGGAGGAACGCTTTACCCTGCTGGGTTTGATCAAGGCCGGTGTCGGGGCCGACAGGCTGCCGCCCGTCCTCGCAGGCCGGGTCAAAGGCGAGGATCCGCGGAAGCGCACCCCAGGTCGAGGTGGTCCGGGACGCCCTGTTCCACCTTGTGAACGTGGACCCGACACTGGAGCCTTGGGACATCATCGTGATGCGCCCAGATATCGATTCCCTGGACCGGTGAAGAGATCGTCCTCGTCGAGGGGTCCAGCCTTGAAGCCGTGGGGGTCGGCCAGCGGTAGCCCAGGGCGCGCGGGAGCCGCTGGGTGGTCCTTCAGGAACGTCTCCAGGATCGAGCGGTACTGCCCTGGGGTAAGCAAGGGTCCACTGGACTGGGCCGCTGCTGCTTCCACCTCGTCCCAAGTGCCGGGGTCGCAGTCAGCCGCGTGTGGTCGTCGAACCATATCTCGTCCGGGAACTCAGGCCGGTTGGGGCCATAGCGCTCTGGGGTCTGATAGTGCCAATGGGTCAGCTCGTGGTAGAGGTCGTGCCAGCTGATCTCGCCGCGGCGGTAAGCCTTGATCCGCTTTGTGATCGGGCCGTCCCAGGGGTGGTCCCGGAACTCAGACTTGCTGGTCTCGCCAGCCGTCTGCTCCTGGACCTGAGCGCGCCGTCGGCGAAGCTCTGCCCGTTGCCCTGCGAAGCTGGGAGGGCCCAGCAGCTCGGCCAACTTGGGGTCGGGCTTGAAATCCCGGGGCAGCCAGTGGATCAGCTTGTGCCAGCCGGTGTCTTCACCAGGGTCCTGACTGGCGGGTGGCTCCTTCGTGGGCTCCTGGGGCTGTTCATGGCGACCATGTCTTGCTCCTTCGATACCCATTGTATCAGGAGCTAGTCGACATAAGCCCAGCTCAGAAGCCCTAACCGGAGCTTCGCCGGAGAACGTGATCGTATTGCGGGCCCCTCCAGGACCGTGACCGGGCTGAGGACCATCGGTAGGTGGTCCGCTTGCTGGGGATCCGCCGTGGGGGTAATGACGTCGAGCGGAAGCTCCAGCTCGTCCAGGAGGGCGGCCACGGCTACCGTGCCGGATGTCGTGAACCGCGTCACCAACCCAGGAGGGCGGTCAGGCGAGATCGAAGCGATCGAGATTCATGACTTTGTCCCACGCAGCAACGAAGTCACGCACGAACTTCCCCTTCGAGTCGTCACATGCGTAGACCTCCGAGATGGTTCGGAGCTGGGAGTTCGAACCGAAAACGAGATCGACAGCCGTAGCCATCCACTTGACCTCGCCCGTGGCGCGATCGCGACCCTCGAACACGTTCTCAGCCGAGACGGATGCCTTCCACTCCGTGCTCATGTCGAGCAGGTTCGCGAAGAAGTCATTGGTCAGGGTCTCGGGCCGGCTGGTGAAGACGCCGTTTCGGGATTGCCCGAAGTTGGCGTTCAGAGCCCGCATGCCGCCGACGAGGACCGTCATCTGGGGAGCGGTCAGGTTCAGCATGAACGCCCGCTCGACCAGTAGCTCCTCCGCCGGCAGCTTCTCTCCGGCTCGGAGGTAGTTGCGGAACCCGTCGAAGGTCGGTTCGAGCACGGCGAACGACTCAACGTCGGTCTGCTCCTGTGAGGCGTCCGTGCGCCCCGGCGCGAACGGGACCGTAATGTCGTGACCGGCGCTCTTCGCCGCTTGCTCGACGGCCGCGCACCCGCCCAGGACGATCACGTCAGCCAGTGAGACCTTCTTCCCGCCGGACTGCGAGCCGTTGAAGTCCTGCTGTACCTGCTCGAGAGCATGCAGCACCCTTGCCAATTCGGTCGGGTCGTTTACCTCCCAGTCCCTCTGCGGCGCGAGGCGAATCCGTGCCCCGTTGGCCCCGCCCCGCTTATCGGTGCCACGGAAGGTAGCCGCCGACGCCCAGGCGGTGGAGACCAGCTGGGAGATGGACAGCCCCGATGCGAGGATCCTGCCCTTGAGGAGAGCGATGTCGTCGTCTCCGATCAGCTGGTGATCGACCGCGGGGACGGGGTCCTGCCACAGCTGCGGCTCCGCAATCCAGGGGCCCAGGTAGCGCGTGACGGGCCCCATGTCGCGGTGCAACAGCTTGTACCACGCCTTGGCGAACGCGTCGGCGAGCTGGTCCGGTTTCTCGTAGAAGCGCTTGGCGATAGGCCCGTAGATCGGATCGAGCTTCAGCGAGAGGTCGGTGGTCAGCATCATCGGAGGGTGTCGCTTCGACGGATCGTGGGCATCGGGCACGGTGCCCTGCGCCTCGGGATTCTTGGGCTTCCACTGCTTCGCACCCGCGGCGCTCTCGGTGAGTTCCCAGTCGTACTTGAACAGGTTGTCGAGGAACCCGTTGTCCCACTTTGTCGGCTCGTTGGTCCAGGCGCCTTCCAGGCCGCTGGTGAGCGTGTCGGCGCCCTTGCCACTGCCGAAGGTGTTCCGCCAACCGAGGCCCTGCTCCTCGAGGGGGGCACCCTCGGGTTCGGGACCGACGTACTCCTCACTGACTGCGCCATGGGCCTTGCCGAACGTGTGGCCGCCGACGATGAGCGCAAGCGTCTCCTCGTCGTTCATGGCCATGCGGCGGAAGGTCTCTCGAATGTATTTCGCCGCAGCGAGCGGATCCGGGTTGCCGCCGGGCCCTTGCGGGTTCACGTAGATCAGGCCCATGTGATCAGCACCGAAGGGCCCCTGGATCTCCCCGGCGCCGCCGTGGCGTTCGTCACCAAGCCAGGTGTCTTCAGGGCCCCAGAAGATCTCGTCGGGCTCCCAGATGTCGGGTCGCCCGAAGCCGAAGCCGAACGTCTTGAAACCCATCGATTCGTAGGCACAGTTGCCGGCGAAGATGATCAGGTCCGCCCAGGAGATCTTCCGGCCGTACTTCTGCTTGATCGGCCACAGCAACCGGCGCGCCTTGTCAAGGCTCGCGTTGTCGGGCCAACTGTTCAACGGGGCGAAGCGCTGAGCGCCTTCGCCGCCACCGCCCCGGCCATCGTGGATGCGGTAGGTGCCTGCGGCGTGCCAGGTCATGCGGATGAAGAGCGGTCCGTAGTGGCTGTAGTCGGCGGGCCACCAGTCCTGCGACGTCGTCATCACCTTGAAGATGTCCCGCTTGAGCGATTCGACTTCGAGGGTCTTGAACTCCTCTTTGTAGTTGAAGCCCTCGCCCATCGGATTGGACTGGGGCGAGTGCTTGTGCAGAATCGAGAGATCCAGCTGATTCGGCCACCAGTCCCGGTTCGACATGGGCCGATGCGGCGTGGGAATCGGGGAGGGGATTGCTGGGCTTTCGCTTTCGCTGCCGGTATCAGGCATGTGGGTCTTTCTCCTCTCTGGCTTTTTCTTTCTGATGGCTGATTGCTTGCGAACACTTGGAACACAGGCCCCTGAAGATGACTTCGGCGCCTTCGACGGTGAAGCCCTGATGGTGGCGCGCCGGGAGGCGCAAGGCCTGAGAGGTCGCAGTGCACGTCGCGCATCGCCCCGCACCTGGTGCACACCACGTGGTGGTGGGCGCCGGTCGCTGGATCGAAGCGAGCCGCGCCTGTGCCCACGTCGAACTGCTGGATCTCACCCAGCGCCACCAGGTCGTTTAGGGTCTGGTAGACAGTGCGCAACGAGATTGTCGGCATCTCCTCCCGGACGGACTGGAAGACCGCATGGGCGGTCGGGTGGGACCTGTTGCCGTGCAGGATCCGGCAGATGCACTGGCGTTGGGGTGTCACCTTGAGACCCCTATCCCGAAACAGCTGAGTCAATTCTGTGGGCGTCTTCACCGTTGCCCCCTCAGCAACAACCGTGGTTAGGCAGCAATGATAGAGGCCGCGGCCAAACGTGACCATCGAACGCCCAGGGGCGGCACAAGGCCCGTTCTCGAGCGTCTGGGCTCATGAGCGGGGGATCGGTCAAAGCGCCCTGGCTGCCCGCCAGCGGCAGAGCCCCGACATCACGGCCTCGGAGCGCCCCGGCGCGGCGGGGCACATGATCGGGATTGTGTCTTACCCCACCACCCTGTCGCCAGTTCAGCGCGCAAGCGAGAGACAACGGCTGTGGAGCGGGTTGGCCGAACGAGCCGGCGTCCCTTGACGCGGTGTAATTCGGATCCACCACTGAGGTGGGCCACCGCGTGATCCTCAGCGTGACCTTGCCGGGTTACGCAAAGGAGACACAACAGTGGCCTAACCCAGACAGACGTTACCGACCTTCTCGAGGCTATTGGGCAGGCGGTGATCTCGACGTCGTTCGTCGAGGGCTCGAGCTGGTGCTGCAAAGCCTCATCGAGGTGGAGGTGACCGGGACCATCGGCGCCCCCCGTCACGAACGAGCTGAGACCCGAACCAACCAGCGCAACGGGGGCCGGTCGCGGCTGCTTTCGACCAAGGCTGGGGACGTGGAGCTGCGGGTCCCCAAGCTGCGCAGAGGCAGCTTCTTCTCCTCGGTGCTCGAGCGTCGCCGGCGCATCGACAAGCCCTGTGGGCGGTGGTCATGGAGGCCTACGTCCATGGCGTGTCGACTCGGAAGGTGGACGACTTGGTGGCCGCGCTTGGCCTGGATGCGGGAATCTCCAAGTCCAAGGTCTCTCGGATCTGCAAGGAGCTCGACGCCGAGATGGCGGCGTTCCGAGATCGACCGCTCGGGCATGTGGAGTTCCCCTACGTCTTTGCGGATGCCACCTACGTGAAGGCCAGGGTGGCTGGCCGGGTGGTCTCCAAGGCGGTGATCATCGCCACCGGGGTGACCCGAGAAGGCGACCGGGAGGTGTTGGGCCTAGCCGTGGGGGACTCCGAAGACGGGGCGTTTTGGACAGCCTTCCTGCGTTCGCTGCGGGCCCGAGGGCTGTCGGGCGTCCAGCTTGTAGTCTCCGATCATCACCTGGGACTGAAGGCCGCCATCGTGGCGGTGTTCGCCAACGCCTCCTGGCAGCGGTGCCGGGTGCACTTCATGCGAAACGTCCTGGCCCGGGTGCCCAAGGCCTCCGCCGAGATGGTGGCCGCCGCCATCCGAACCGCCTTCGCCCAGCCAGATGCCTCCCTTGTCCATGGGCAGCTCGAAGAGATATCGGCCATGCTGGGCCGCCAGTTCCCCCAGGTGGCCTCCATGCTCACCGACTCCAAGGAGGACTTGTTGGCCTTTGCCGCGTTCCCGGTGGCTCACTGGCGTCAGATCTGGTCGACGAACCCGCTCGAGCGGCTCAACAAGGAACTCAAGCGGCGCACCGACGTCGTGGGCATCTTCCCCAACGAAGCCGCTGTGGTTCGCCTGGCCACTGCCGTGGTGGCCGAGCACCATGACGAGTGGGCCGTGACCGATCGGCGCTACCTCTCGGAGTCGTCCATGGCAAAGATCTACGAGCCGAGTCAGAATGGTCTGAAGGCGGTCGCCTCCGCCTCTACAACCAAACCGCGAGGTCGACGCTGAGCATCACGAGGATGGCGTCGAGTTACACCACTCCAGCGGGGCACGGCCACGGACGAAGAATCGCATCCAGGGGTCGCTAGGGTATTGACAGCGGGCTTGGCTTGGTCCGGGCGACGACCAAGCATCTCCTCCCGACGGAATACTTCCCCCGTTTCCGGATCTACGGAGACTTCGGGAATGAGTCTCAGCAGGTAAGCAGTGCGCTCCCGGGCGTGTCGTCCCCGTCGCTTGGTACCGAGTCCAGCTGCCCCAATCATCTCCGAGACCAGTGTCGGATCATTCGGCCCTTGAATCCAACCCCCTTCGACCCTCCGTGCCATGCCATGATCGTTGAGGGTCCGAAGGTGGTGCTGAACCGTTCTGACACACACGCCTAAGCCTGCTGCCAGGTCTGCCGTCGAGACGGCTGACACTCCCAGACACTCCCAGACCCGGGCCTTTGATTTCCCCAGTCCAGCACCCCAAGCCCAGCAGTCCACTGCGAAGTCAACCGGACACTCAGATCCCACATACTCCCCGCCGCTGTGGGAGAGATTGTCCGGGATACTTCGCAGGGGTGGCAAAAAGGTCCAGCGGCTTGGCTGTAGTCCATGGCCCTTGTACACCTGGCGGATGAGGCCTCGAGCGGCAAGACGCCGAAGCGAAGCGCTCGAGGTGGTCTTGGTTACGCCCGCCTGCTCAGCCAGCTCTCGGACACTTATCGACAACTCGACAGTCCGACCAACGCGCTGGGCGACCTTGACCAGCGCGGAGTAGACGGCGAGGTCGCTGCTGCCCGCTCGACCCTTCCATGGAAGCAGCCTGACCGACTCGAGGAACTGTTGTGCCCGGTAGGCGGCCTCCTGGCGGTCCTCAATGAGTGGTGAGGCATCCGCCTTGGCGATAGCCCGTTCCCACTCCCGCTCGAACCGCCGCCTTAAATCCGGCCATCGTGACCTCAAGCAGGCGAAGCCTCCCTTGTTCTGCGGGTCCTTTAGGAGCCGATAGATCTCCTCGCGGGCGCACCGGTTGTTGACTGCATCCAGGACAATGGCACCCACGATTCTGCTCCCGTCCCTTCCATACCGATGGTCGCAGTCTCCGTGTCTGAGGAGGAGATGTAGGCGCGGGGAAAGTTGGCCTGGAGCCCGATCCACGAGATGGACCGTTGGGACCGCACCCAGTGACCGGCGTCGGTCCTGGTGGGTTGGAGAGGTCAGCTCACCCGTCAGCAGTGTCGGGTCTCCCGCCGTCATTGGGAGGCCTCCTCACGATGCCGGGCCGAGAAGTCGTCCAGGTCGCCCGGCGAGAAGTCGACGCGCTGGCCGAGCTTGTAGACGGGGATGGCCCGCTTCACGCGTGCCTCCCGAGACACCTGACCTTCAGGCCATAGCGCCGGGAATGCTCGGTGATGTCAAGCAGGGGGAGGTGATGGGTTGGCAAGGTGTTGTATGTCACGGGGAGCCACGGCAGCTGCTAAGCAGGCCCCCGAAAGCAACCGACGGAAGCCTCGTCAAACCGGATCAGGATCCTCTAGCCCGCCACCAGGACATATGCCCTATGCGGTCCTTCAAAGGGCCTTTTGCGTAGCCGCCTTAGCTGGGGCAAGTGTCATCTCTACTCCTCAAGAAGTTGTGGCGAAGCGTCGATGCTCCGAGATGGCCCATTGTCGGCGTCGTGGCCTACCCTCAGAGTCGGCAAGGGGAAGGGTCTGACAGTTGCCGAGACACCGACGACGGTTTGGCAGTCTTCGGCGGCTCTCATCGGGCCGCTGGTTAGCTCGCTATATCGGACCGGACGGGCAGCTCCGCGCTCAGACCTTCGACACACAAGACGACGCCGAAGTCTGGTTGTCGGACCATCTCCTGCGGTCTCGCCGGGGTGACTGGATAGCGCCCGAGCTGGCTCAAACGCCATTTCGTGAATGGGCGGACAGATGGAGAACCACCCTCCACTCCCGTAAGGCGACCACGAGAACAGGCTACGAAGCTCTGCTTGACAGGCACATCCTCCCGGAGTTCGCGGACCGGGCGGTCTGCAGTATCAATAGGGCCCAGATTCGCTCCTGGGCTGCCACCTTGTCCCACGTCCGGTCGGTTGAGCCGTACACGTCATGCGGTTTCTGTCCTGCGACAGGTCCTGGAATACGCTCATGATGCTGGAGCTATTGGCGCGAACCCAGCCGTGCGGGTCCCGTTGGGCTCAGTTCCCCCTGCCGAGATGCAAGTGCTCACTCACGTAGAGGTTCACGAGCTAGCAGAGGCCATCGCGCACCCAGAACCCAAGTCCCATCGAAACGGAGGCAGCCATCGGAGACGGGATGCCTTTCCTCAGTACGGCTTCCTCGTGCGTTTCATCGCATACACCGGTCTCCGGGCTGGAGAGGCAGAGGCGCTTCGCGTCGGCCGCTTGGATCTGCTGCGAAAGCCAGTTGAGGTCGCTGAATCCGTAAGTGAGGTCAACGGCAGGCTTGTGTTCTCCGATACCAAGTCCCACCAAAAGAGATCCGTCCCGATGCCCGACCCCCTCGTTGAGGAACTGAGCGGCTTCCTGGGGACCCGCCCGGCAGCGGGTCCTAGCGATATTCTCTTTACCGCGCCTCGTGGAGGTCCGCTACGTCACAGGGCGTTCTACGAGCGCCACTTCAAGCCCGCTGTGCGACAGGCTGGATTGCCCACGGGGCTCCGTTTTCATGATCTGCGCCATACCTACGCTGGCTTCCTCATCGCAGAGGGAACACATGCACGCGGAATCATGGAACGGATGGGCCACTCGTCGATCACCGTCACGTTAAACACTTACGGACATCTCTTGCCAGGTCTGGAGCAACGGGTCACGGACGCACTCAGCTCCGCCTGGCGGGAGGCACAACGAGGACCCTCCAGTGCCTTAAGGTACCGTGCAGGTAACGCCAGCGTCTCCAACATCGGATCTACGCGCCGATCATCGCGCTGACCTGGACTTTTTGAGTGGGCCCGGCAGGGATCGAACCTGCGACCAAAGGATTATGAGTCCTCCGCTCTGACCACTGAGCTACGGGCCCGACCGCCCTTCGAAAGGGCTGCTCCGGGGGAGGGACTCGAACCCTCAACCTAGTGGTTAACAGCCACCCGCTCTGCCGGTTGAGCTACCCCGGATCGAGAAAGGAACGCTACCAGCGCCCCCCACCCTCGACTATCTCCTCGGTGCCTCCTCGCCTCTTGCCATCGATCCGGGTTTCCATTCATCGGCAAAAGGGGATATGAAAGTACCATGAGATTGCGAGTGGGATTCATCCTTGGGTTCGTGGCGGGCTACTACTTCGGGACCATGGCGGGCAGGGAGCGCTACGAGCAGATCAATCAGGCGATCCAGAGGGCCAAGCAGTCCGACGCCCTCGACATCGCTACGGGAAAGGCGCGGGCGGTGGTCGATCTCGGCAAGGAACGTGCACGGGACTTGAGGAACGCCCGCCACACGAATGGAGCCGCCTCCCCGGCAACCGCGCAGAACTGAGCGCCCGGCCGGAAACCCTATAGTCGCGAAGAAGCGCCCCGAGCGACCGAACCCTGAGCGACTCCTATTCTTCGTCCAGGTAGTCGCGCAGGGGCTGTGAGCGCATGGGGTGACGCAATTTGGCAAGCGTTTTCGCCTCTATCTGGCGGATCCGCTCTCGGGTGACTCCGAAGACACGACCGACCTCCTCCAAGGTCCGCATCTGACCGTCATCGAGCCCGAAACGAAGACGGACGACCTCCTGTTCCCTCTCGCTCAGCTCTGAGAGGGCCTTCTTCACGGCTTCGTTCAGCATCACACGAGCTGCCGCATCCGCAGGGACCACCGCGCCCTGGTCCTCGATGACGTCACCGAGGCTGAAATCCTCCTCGTCGTTCATGGGTTGCTCCAAAGACACGGTGTCCTGGTTGATGCGTTGGATCTCGCGAACGTGCTCAACAGGGAGGTCCACGCGCTGCGCCAGCTCCTCCACCGTGGGCTCTCGCCCGAGCTCCTGGAGCATCTGCCGCTGGAACCTGGTGACCTTGTTGATCGTCTCGACCATGTGAACCGGGATGCGGATGGTGCGGGCCTGGTCGGCTATGGCGCGCGTTATGGCTTGCCTGATCCACCACGTGGCGTAGGTTGAGAACTTGAATCCGCGGGTGTAGTCAAACTTCTCCACCGCGCGGATGAGCCCGAGGTTGCCCTCCTGTATCAGGTCGAGAAAGGCCATGCCCCGGTTTCGGTAGCGCTTTGCGATCGACACGACCAGCCTCAGGTTCGACTCGATGAGAATGCCCTTGGCCTCCAGGCCGTCTGCGATCAGGTGCTCGTAGTGGTCGGCCCGGTCAACGGGAACTCCCTGGTCCCCGTACCTGTCCTCCAACTCGGTCAACTGCTCCGTCGCCTTCATCCCCTTCTCAATGCAGCGGGCGAGCTCGACCTCCAGGTCGGCGGTCAGCAGCGAGACCTTTCCTATCTCCTTCAGATATGCGCGAACCGGATCGGCGCCCTGTCCGCTCGGGACCGAATCGTCGAGATAGCCGGTCGGGTCCGCGAGACGCGGTGCCCTCGGAACAGACGGGACCGATCTGAGGTGGTTGGCTCGCTCCTTGGGAACCACCTCGGCAGGCACGTCGGATGCCTCCTGGCCGTCTTGTTCGGTCACGTCCTCTTCGACAAAGGTGATCCCCTCGTCGCGGACCCGACCCACCAGGGCGTCAATGAGCTCGGCCGTGAGCTCCACCTTCTCCAGAACGGTCATGAGGTCGTCCTGAGTGAGGACACCGTTTCGCCTTCCCTTTGTCAGGAGACGCTCGAAGTCCGCTTCCTGCAATCCGGGTTGGGTTTCGAGCGAGGGAGCACCTTCGCTCACGTGTCCTCCTCTGGAAATTGGGCACCGGATCGTTCCGCACCGGCTCTTTCCGCACCAGCTCGTTCCACGCCGGCGAGCTCCGCGCCGGCTCGTTCCGCGGTGGCACGTTCCGCCAGCCAGGCTACCAATGGTTGAACGACTGCGAGGTCGGGCGCGGGATCACGCAGCTCCTCCAGACTGAGTCGCAACCAGGTGGTGACTGGAGCCAGTTCGCTGAAGCTGTACCTCCGACACACGCGATTCTGATTCCAGCTCGGCCAGAGCCCGGGCGGCCGCCACGGCGACAAGACGCCCTACCACGTCCGCGGGATCTGCCTCGGTTTCCTCGACGGCCAAGCGCCTGAGGAGCTCTCCAACCTCCGGGTCCGCACGATCGATGGCCTCGTGCAGCGTTGTTGCCTCAGCCAGCTGATGGAATGCGACGCGCTGCAAAGGGTCGGTGAACAGCACCTCCTCCAGGCTGGCCATCTCCTCGGGACGGTGGATTGCGAGCCGCAGCGCCTCGGCACCGGGATTCGCCACGACGCGTCCGGCAGTGCCGCCACCGCGACGGTCCTGTTCGCTTGAGGAACGGCTCTTCCCACGCCCGGACAGTCTCGTCAGGATCGCGCGCAGCCTCTGTGGATCGATCCTCGTGCGGTCAGCCACGCTCATCAGGTACTGATCGCGCACCAGCTCGTTGGGATGCTCGACTATGACGCTCATGGCGGCCTCTGCCGCCCTGGCTCGTCCCTCGGCGGTGGCCAAGTTAGTGGCACCCATGACCTGCTCGACCCTGAACTGCAGGAAAGGGCGGGCCGAGCTGACCGCACCGGCTAACGCATCGGGGCCGGTACGAAAGAGCTCGGCGGGATCGGAGCCCTGCGGAAGGGCTGCCACCGCTATGTCAAGGTCATGGCGGCGCTCCCATTCGTAGAAGCGCGCCGCCGCGGCCCGGCCCGCGATGTCGGCGTCGTAAGCAAGCACCACCCTCTTGGCGAAGTTCTTGAGAAGCTCGAAGTGCTCTTCAGCGAGTGCGGTCCCGCACGTGGCGACCGCCCGCGGGATCCCGGTCTGGAAGAACGCGATCACGTCGGTGTAGCCCTCGCATACGATCACCTCTCCCGTGTCCACGATCGCGCCCTTCGCCCAGTTGAGGCCATAAAGGACACGCCGCTTCGAGTACAGGGCCGTCTCGGGCGAGTTCTTGTACTTGGGGCCGGGCGGTCCGCCCTCGCTCCCGCCTCCACCCTCCCCCGACGTGCCCGGTAAGACCCTTCCCCCGAGGGCGACGGCGCGGCCGCCGGGATCGAAGATGGGAAATATCACACGCGCGCGCATCGCGTCCTGCTGTTTTCCGCGCCGGTTGACAAAACCAAGCCCGCTCTCCCGCAGCACCGCGTCCCCCACGGAAAGGTGCTTGGCCAGGGCATCCCATTCATCGGGGGCCCAGCCGAGCCTGAAGGCCCTCACCACCTCCCCGTCGTATCCACGTGATCGGAGATAGTCCCGAGCTCTCCCGGCGTCGGGGTGGCTGATCAGACGGTCGTGATACCACGCGACCCCCTTCTCCAACGTGTCCGAGAGCGCCCGTCGGCGCAGGCGCTGGCGGGTGACGGCACCGCCCTCTTGGCGGTCCAGCGTGATTCCCACACGATCGGCCAACCGCTCCACGGCCTCCACGAAGTCCAGGTGCTCGACCGCACGGATGAAGCTGATGGCGTCCCCCGACGCCTGACAGCCGAAGCAGTAGTACAAGCCTTGCTCCGCATTGACGCTGAATGACGGTGTCTTCTCGGCATGGAAAGGGCACAGGCCGACCCAGCGACGACCCTGGCGCTTGAGAGCCATGTGCTCACCGACCAGGGCCACCATGTCGGTGGCGCTCCTGACCGCCACGATGTCGTCGTCGGCTATGGCCACGTGATCGACGGTAGCCGCCCTCGGCCCTGCGGCCCGGCCCTAGAGCGAGAGCACTGCTTGGGCGGCGGCCAGCCTGGCGACCGGCACCCGGTAGGGCGAGCAGCTCACGTAGTCGAGCCCTGCGGCCGCGAAACAGGCCACCGACTCGGGATCCCCCCCGTGCTCACCGCACACCCCCACCTTCAGGTCCGGCCTGGTGGACCGCCCGCGCTGCACACCCAGGCGCACCAGCTCCCCCACGCCTGCGGCGTCGAGCGTCTCGAAAGGGTTCCGAGGGATCAGCCCCAGCTCGAGGTATGCCGACATCATCCGACCCTCGATGTCGTCACGGCTGAAGCCGAAGGTCATCTGGGTCAGGTCGTTGGTGCCGAACGAGAAGAATTCCGCCTCCTCGGCGATCTCCGCTGCACGAAGGGCCGCCCGGGGTGTCTCGATCATGGTGCCGATCGACACCTCCACCGATCCCCCGAGGCGACCTTCGGAGGCCCCTGGCGAACGCCCCGCGCCCGCTTCCCCCCCGGCCCGGGCGGTCGCGTCCACGACCCACGAGCGGGCTAGCGCCATCTCCTCGCGGGAGATCGTGAGGGGGATCATGATCTCGACCACCGGCTCGCCCCCTTTGGCGACCCGCTCCCGAGCTGCTTCCACCAGGGCACGCACCTGCATCGCGTAGAGGCCCGGTTTGATGACCCCGAGCCGCACCCCCCGGGTGCCGAGCATGGGGTTCACCTCCCGCCAAGCCCGGGCCGCGGCGTAAAGGCGCCTCTCCTCCTCGTCGAGACCGGTCGTCGCCTCCTTGAGGGCCAGCTCCTCGGTCCCCGGCAGGAACTCGTGCAGCGGGGGGTCCAGCAGGCGGACCGTCACCGGGAGCCCGTCCATGGCTTCGAGTATCTCGAGGAAGTCGGACCTCTGGGCCACCCGCAGCTCCTCGAGCGCGGCCTCCTCCGCGTCCGGCGTGTCAGCCAGGATCATCCTTCGAACTATCGGTAGGCGCTCGTCGCCGAGGAACATGTGCTCGGTCCTGCACAACCCGATCCCCTCGGCTCCAAAACTCCTCGCGTTCGCCGCATCGGGCCCGTTGTCGGCGTTGGCCCTTACCCCCAGGCGCCCGGCCCTGATCTCGTCCGCCCAGCCGAGCAGCGTCGCCAGCTCCCGAGGGGCCTCGGCGACGCTCAGTTCCACGGCCCCCTTCACGACCTCTCCCGTGGTGCCGTTGATGGAGATAACGTCGCCCTCCGAGACAGCGGAGCCCCCGGCGGTGAACCGGCTCCCGGAGATCTTCACCGCCTCGGCACCAACGACGGCGGGCTTCCCCCATCCACGCGCCACCACCGCCGCGTGGCTCACCAGGCCTCCCCTTGACGTGAGGATCCCCTCGGAAGCCAGCATCCCCTGGACGTCCTCGGGCGAGGTCTCAGGCCTGACGAGGATCACCTTGTCGCCCCGGCCGGCTGCGGATGCCGCCGCGTCCGCGCTGAAGTAAGCACGCCCGACCGCGGCCCCGGGCGAGGCGCCCAGTCCGATCGCGATCACGTCCAGGTGATGCGACGCGAACTGGGGGTGTAGCACGGCCTCTATCTGCTCGCCGGTGACCCGCTGCACGGCTTCCTCGTGCGAGAGCTCGATCGCGGCTTCGGTGGTCATGTCGACGGCCATCTTCAGGGCGGCCGCTCCCGTGCGCTTGCCGACCCTCGTCTGAAGCATCCACAGCTTGCCCTGCTCGATGGTGAACTCCGTGTCGCACATGTCGCGGTAGTGAGCCTCCAGCCCCGCGAAGATCCCAGTCAGCTCCTCGTATATCGACGGGAAGCGCTTGCCGAGAGCTGACAGAGGCTCGGTGTTGCGTATCCCCGCGACCACGTCCTCGCCCTGCGCGTTGACCAAGAAGTCGCCGTACGAGCCCCGCGCGCGCCCGTCGCCGGATCCCGGGTGAAGCCCACGCCCGTTCCCGAGTTCTCATCACGGTTGCCGAACACCATGGCCTGCACGTTGACCGCTGTGCCCAGGTCGTGCGGTATGCGCTCGCGGTTTCGGTAGGCGACGGCCCGGGGGCCGTTCCAGGAGCTGAACACCGCTTCTATCGCCCCGCGAAGTTGCCCGGCGGGATCCTGGGGGAACGCGGCACCGGTGTCGCGCTCGACGATCTGCTTGAACGACCTCACCAGGTAGCGCAGCAGCTCCGGGGGCACTTCGGCATCTGAGGAGACGTCTGCAAGCTCCTTCGCCGCGTCGAACGGCTTGTTCAAGTCCTCTCCCTGGAGACCGAGGACGATCCTGCCGTACATCTGGATGAAGCGGCGGTAGGAGTCGTAGGCAAAACGCTCGTCGCTGGTCTGCTTCGCCAGCCCCTCCACCGAGTCGTCGTTTAGCCCCAGGTTGAGGACCGTGTCCATCATCCCGGGCATCGAGAACTTGGCCCCCGATCGCACGCTGACCAGCAATGGGTCTGAAGGGTCGCCCAGCTGCTTTCCCATCGCATCCTCTAGTCGCCCTACCGCCGCCTCGACCTCGCCTGTCAGCTCCTCGGGCCAACCGGTTGACATGTACCGCGCGGCACGCATCGGTCGAGATCGTGAAGCCCGGAGGTACCGGCAGCCCCAGCACCGACGTCATCTCGGCCAGATTGGCGCCTTTTCCCCCCAAGAGCCCCTTTTGCTCCATCGGCGGCTTCGAGTGCTCAGTCGCAAAATCGAACACGTACTTCATCGAGTCCTCCGCTCACTCACGTCCAGCCTGCCAAAAAGCTCCTCCAACAGGCTGTCGATGGAGACCCTCACCTGCTGGGTGGTGTCGCGGTCGCGGATGGTCACGGCATCGTCCTCCAAGCTGTCGAAGTCGACGGTGACGCAGTACGGGGTGCCGATCTCGTCCTGGCGACGGTAACGCCGACCTATCGACTGCGTCTCGTCGTACTCGCACATGAAGTGGAGTTGACAGAGCTTGAGAACCTCGCGCGCGAGCGGCGTGAGCGCCTCGTTCCTGGAGAGTGGCAGAACGGCAACCGAGTAGGGAGCCAGACGGGAGTCCAGTCGGAGCACGGTCCTCGCCTCGCCCCCCACCCGGTCCTCGTCGTATGCGGATATGAGGAACGCCATCATGCTCCTGGTGGCGCCCGCCGCCGGTTCCACGACGTGAGGTATGTATCGCTCGCCGGTCGCGTGATCGAAGTACTCGAGCCGGTGGCCCGATGCTTCGGAGTGAGCCGTCAGGTCGTAGTCGGTCCGGTTGGCTATGCCCTCCAGCTCTCCCCAGCCCCAGGGGAACAGGAACTCGACGTCCGATGTCGCAGCCGAGTAGTGGCTCAGCTCCTCGGGCTCGTGAGCCCTTAGCCTGAGCTTGTCGGAGGGGACGCCCAGGTCTTCGTACCAAGCTCGGCGTTCGGCACACCAGTACTCGAACCACTTCGGTCCCTCGTCGGGCGGCACGAAGTACTCCATCTCCATCTGCTCGAACTCTCGCGTCCTGAACACGAAGTTCCCGGGCGTGATCTCGTTCCTGAAGGACTTGCCCACCTGGGCGATGCCGAAGGGAGGCTTCTTCCGCGTCGTGTTGAGCACATTGGTGAAGTTGACGAACATGCCCTGGGCCGTCTCCGGCCTGAGGTAGGCGGCGGCACCTTCGTCTGCCACCGGGCCGGCCTGAGTCTTGAACATCATGTTGAACGCTCTGGCCTCGGTAAGGTCGGTGGAGCCGCAGTTCGGGCACACACCCCCGATCTCGTCGGCCCTCCACCGCTCCTTGCAGTTGCGGCAGTCGACCAGGGGGTCCGTGAAGTTGGTCAGGTGACCAGAGACCTCCCAGATCCTCGGCCCGGTCAGGATGGCGGCGTCGAGGCCCACCACGTCGTCCCGGTACTGGACCATCGACCTCCACCAAGCGTCCTTGACATTGCGCAGCATCAGCACACCCAGCGGCCCGTAGTCGTAGGTGGAGCGGAACCCGCCGTAGATCTCAGCCGAGGGAAAGACGAAGCCCCTGCGCTTGCACAGGTTCACCACGCGCTCCATCACGTCATCGGGCGCCATACAGGACGAGGATAGTGGAGACCCCGCCAGGCGCCGATGGGCGCACCTCAACCCATCTGGACGAGGCGGCCGGTTCGCACGCTGCGCAACCGGCGCTCGAGATGGTGCTCCATCGCCATGGTGGCCAGGGCGGCCACCTCTTCCGTCACTTCGCTAACGGGCTCGTCGAGGGCACCCGCCAAGCCTCCTCCGAGTATTCGCCGGATCATCCGTAGCGCCTCCGGGCGGACGGGGGTTCCCCGGCGACACGATCTGCAGAGCACCCCTCCCTCGGACAGGTCGAACGCGACCAGGCCCTCCTCGGCGCCACATCGTGCGCAGGCGTCCAGGAGGGGGCACGACCCTTCGAGCGCGAGCAACTTCCAGAAGAACGACGGGACCAACAGCGCGGGGTCGCGAGCCTCGAGCACCTTGAGGGCGCCGACCAGCATGTGGTACAGGCCCGAATTGGCATGGCGCTCCTGTGAGACTTGGTCGGTGACCTCGAGCATCACCGCCGCCCTGCCCACACGTTCGAGGTCCTCCCTCACGGAGCGAAAGGTGTCGAGTACCTCCGCCTGGTTCACAACGTCCAGCTCTCTCCCCTGCCAGCACATCATGGAGACGTGACTGAGTGGTTCGAGGCGGGCGCCGAAGCGGCTCTTGGTCCGCCTGACCCCCTTGACCACGGCTCGAACCTTCCCGTGGCCCAAGGTGACCAGCGTCACGATGCGATCGGCTTCCCCCAGCCGGATCGTGCGCAGGGCCACGCCCTGGTCGCGATAGAGGCTCAACGGACCGACCTGGTCACCTGCTGGACCCAGGCTGTCGCCGGCTCATGGCGCCATAGGCCAAGAGCCCGACCAGGACGGCCGCCACCACGAGAACCTCGGTCGCCCAGGCAAGGCCCAAAGAGGCCAGCGCGATCAGCGCCCCGACGAAGAGCGCACCCGTGATCGTGGCCAGCCCGATCATGGTTCAGCCCTCTACCGCGCCGTAGCGCCGGTCGCGGCGTTGGAACTCGCGCACGGCCTCGAACAGGTGATCCCGGCGGAAGTCGGGCCAGAGGACGTCGGTGAACACCAGCTCGCTGTATGCGAGCTCCCACAGCAAGAAGTTGGAGATACGGAACTCCCCCGAAGTGCGCACAACGAGGTCGGGGTCGGGCATGTCGGGGTAGTACAAGCACGACCTCACGCTTCGTTCGTCGATTGAATCGGCCGGGACCCCCGCGCCGACCAGCGAACGGACGGCATCGATGATCTCGGCCCGACCGCCGTAGTTGAAGGCGATAGTGAGGGTCATGCGCCGGTTGTGCCCCGTCAGGGCCGTCGACTCGTCCATGCGGCGAAGCACTCGCCTGGGTACCCGCCAGTTACGACGCCCGGCGAAGCGGATGCGAACGCCCTTGTCGTTGAGTTCGTCACGGCGGCGCATCAAGAGGCCCTCGTTGAACCGCATCAGGTAGCGGACCTCGTCAGGCGGGCGCCTCCAGTTCTCGGTCGAGAACGCGTAGACCGTGAACCACGACAGGCCGAGGTCCAACGCCCCGTCGACCGCGTCCATCAACGCCACCTCGCCGGCAGCATGGCCCTCGGTGCGGGGCAGGCCGCGTTTTGCCGCCCAGCGGCCGTTGCCGTCCATGACGCACCCCACGTGCGTGGGGATGCGGTTGGGGTCGATGCCGTCCAGCTCCACGAGCCGCAAGCTACCTCCTGGCCAGCCCCGCTCATCCTCACCGGACCAAGGCACGGGTAGTGTCGACCGTCGTGGCGCCTGGAACGATCGGAGAGGCCTTGTCCCGGGTCGTCTCCGCTCTACCCGGCGGAGGAGAGGCTCGCAGCGGCCAGCTGGCGATGGCCGAAGCCGTAGGTCACTCCATCTCGGCGCGCAGGCACCTGGTCGTCCAAGCCGGTACCGGCACCGGCAAGTCACTTGCCTACCTCGTGCCGGCCATCCTGTCGCGACGCAAGGTGGTGATCGCCACCGCCACCCTGGCGCTTCAAGACCAGCTGGCCCACAAGGATCTCCCCGCCCTCTCCTCGTTCGGCTGCCGGTGGTCGGTCCTGAAGGGCCGAGCCAACTACTTGTGCCGCCAGAAGGCCGCCGAGGTGGCGGGCGACGGAGGAGCTGCTCGACTGGACTTCGGCGCTCCGGGCTCTGGGGCCCCCGGTCAGGTGAGACGTCTGGTCGCGTGGGGTCGGCGCACGTCGAGCGGGGACCGGGCGGACCTGGAGTTCGAGCCCACCCCCCAAGCCTGGTCGGCCGTCAGCGCGGGGTCCAACGAGTGCCCAGGTCCCCTCCGGTGCCCTTCCGGTGAACAATGCCTGGCGGAGGCCGCTCGCCGCCGCGCCACAGACGCTGACATCGTCGTGGTCAACACTCAGCTATACGCCGCCCACCTCGCGAGCGGGGGTACGGTGCTTCCCGAGCACGAGATCGTCGTCTTCGACGAGGCGCACGCGCTCGAGGACATCATGACCGAGGGACTCGGTAAGGAGATTACCCCCGCCCGCCTTCGTGCCCTGGCAAGGATGGTCGCCGCCCAATCAGGTGGCGCCGCCGCGGCGGCGGTCGACGAGCTGTCCGCAGCGGGTGATGCTCTGCAGTCTGCCCTTTCTCCGTTGGTCGGCAGCAGGCTTCCGGGCGACCTCGGAAAGGACTTGACCGGTGCCGTGGTGCTTGGCCGCCAGCGCCTGTCCCGGGTCACTTCACTGTTGAGGGAGGCGCCGGGAGGCGGTGCGGACGAGCCGGCGAGCAAGGCGAGGGCCTTGCTCGCGACGACCCACCTCGCCGAGGAGATGACCACCGCGCTCGACCTGGGTGCCGAGAGGGTCGCTTGGGTCGAAGGGTCCCAGCAGGCGCCCGCCCTCAAGGTTGCTCCCATAGACGTGGCCCCGATCCTGGCGCCGTTGCTCTGGAACCGGGTCACGGCCGTGCTGACGAGTGCGACGATCCCGCCGGGGCTCGGCCCGCGCCTGGGGATGGGAGCGGGCTGCTTCGACGAGCTCGATGTGGGAAGCCCGTTCCCCTTCTCGACCCATGGGCTGCTCTATTGCGCCACGCATCTTCCCGACCGTCGTGACCCGGACGCCGAGGCGGCCGTTCACGACGAGATCTACCACCTCATCAGGGCTGCCGGGGGCAAGACGCTCGCCCTGTTCACGAGCTGGCGCGCCATGGAACGGGCGGCGGAGGCGGTGCGGGTAAGAGTCCCATTTCGAATCTTGAGGCAATCCGACCTCCCGAAGCCCGCTCTCATCGAGGCGTTCACGGACGAGGAGTCCTCCTGCCTGTTCGCGACGATGGGATTCTGGCAGGGAATCGACGTCCCCGGACCGGCCCTGTCCCTGGTCGTCATCGACCGGCTGCCCTTCCCCCGACCGGACGAGCCGCTGACGCAGGCGCGCCGCGAACGAGCAGGGCCCGGCGCCTTCCGGCTCGTGGACCTGCCCCGGGCAGCGGCCATGCTCGCCCAGGGCGCCGGGCGCTTGATCCGATCCACCACCGACCGAGGCGTCGTCGCAGTGCTGGACCCTCGGCTGTCCAGAGCGAGCTACAGGTGGGAGCTGGTGAGAGCTCTTCCGCCCATGGCGCGGACTCGCGACCGGTCGGAGGTGGAGGCTTTTCTCTCTCGGCGCGGTGCACCCGAACCCGTCACAGGTCCTCCATAGCCGCCGGCCGCCGTTATCGAGGCCGCACCCGTGACCTCAGTAGCCGAGTCGTTCCAGCGCGCCGGGGCGGCGCTGCCAGTCCTTGTCGACCTTGACGAACAGCTCCAGATAGGCGTCCTCGGGCATCTGCGACCGCACGGCTGTCCCGACCGCCTTCAAGACCGCGCCTCCCTTGCCGATCACTATTCCCTTTTGAGAGTCGCGCTCGACGAGGATCTCACACCGCACACGCGGCCAATCCCACTCGGTCACCCGACAGGCGACGGAGTGCGGCAGCTCGTCGCGAACGACGCCGAGCAGCTGTTCGCGCACCAGCTCCGCCACCCAGAACACGTCGGGGACGTCGGTGACCATGTCTTCGGGATAGTAGCGAGGCCCCTCGGGGAGCCTCGACACCACCGCTTCTGTCAAGTGAGGCACACCTTCACCGGTCACCGCTGAGACCGCGTGCCGGTCGCTGAAGCCCAGTTGGGCTGCGAGAGACGACTGTAGGGTCACCTGATCGGGAGACGCGATGTCCACCTTGTTGATGACCGCGACGGCTCCTTCGGGGGCCTTTGCGGATACCATGCGATCGCCCCTGCCTATCGGCGCGGTGGCATCGAATACGACGAGGACCACCTCGACGTCGCCCGCGGCGCTGTCAGCCTTCGCGTTCAGGCGCTCCCCGAGAAGAGTCCTGGGACGGTGCAGGCCCGGTGTGTCCACGAACACAACCTGCGCACCTTCACTGTTCAGGACACCGCGGACCTGCGTTCGTGTGGTATTGGGCTTGTCCGACGTTATCGACACCTTTGTGCCGAGCATGCGGTTCAACAAGGTGGACTTGCCGACGTTCGGCCTTCCCAGGATCGTCGCAAAACCCGACCTCACCGGCCGACGGTCAAGCGGACTCGCTCGACCGAGCCGGCCTTGGCCCGCTCTCACCCGAAGCGCCTCCACCGTCATCGGAGGGTTTGGGTCGAGCCTCGGGTCGAGACGGTGCCTCCGGGCGCTGGTCCTCGGCGCCTGAGCGGTCGGTGTGGTCTCTTCGGCCGTCTTCGGCTTCGGCCGCCTCTTCTGGAGGGGGTTCGAGCTTGGCGATGCGAACTTGCTCTACCCGGCGGCTATGAACCCGCTCGGCGGTCAATCTGCAACCGTCTGCCTCCGCAGACTCCCCCACCTCGGGAAGATGGCCAAGCAGGCTTAGCAGCAGTCCACCGACCGTGTCCCAGTCGCCCTCGGGCAGACGGGCATGCAACAGCTCATTCACCTCGTCTACTGCCATACGCGCGCTCACCAGGAACTCCCCGTTGGGCAGTGGCTGCGCCTGTGGCTGCTCCAAGTCGTCCTCGTCGACGATCTCCCCCACCAGCTCCTCCACCAAGTCCTCGAGTGTGACCAGGCCCGCCGTCCCTCCGTACTCGTCCACGACGATGGCCATGTGAAACTTCTCGGTCTGCATCTCGCGCAACAGCTCTGCCACGCGCTTTGTCTCCGGTACGAAATGCGCCTCACGGACGAGATTGGCGATCGGTGATCCGGCGTGACCGTCGAGGGCGGCCCTCATCAGGTCCTTGCCGAAGATCAGCCCTATGACGTCGTCGACGTTCTCGCCGTATACGGGGATCCGGCTGTGGCCGGCGGCGATAGCCCGGTCCAGGACCTCACCAACTGGATCCTCACCGTGGGCCGCGAGCATGTCGGGTCTCGGCAACATCACCTCCCTGACCACGGTGTCCCCGAACTCGATGATCGAGCGGATGAATCTTCTCTCGTCGGTCTCGATCACGGCCTCTTCGACGGCGACGTCCGCCATCGCCAGCAACTCGGACTCCGTAAGGCTGCCCCCCCTACCGCCTCCCGGAAGGATCAAGTTGGAAAGCCCGATGAGCATGGCCGAAAGCAGGCGCACCGGCGGGAAGCGGAGGACCCTGCTCACGAATGGGGCGGCGAACAACGCCGCACGGTCCGGATGCCTCACGGCCCAGTTCTTAGGAACCGCCTCGGCGAACACGAAGATGATCACGACTTCGAAGATCGCGGCAATGGTCACTCCCAGGGCGCCGAAGAGATGGGCTGAGACGACGCCGGCGAGGGTGGCGGCCACCAGCTGGCAGATCAGCACCAGGAGCAGAACCGGATTCAGGAACTTCTCCGGATGCTCGATCAGGCTGAGCAGCCTTCCCGATCCCCGCTTCCCCTCTTCCTGAAGAGTGAGCGCCTTCGCCTTGGTCATTCGTACCAAGCCGGTCTCTGCCAGCGCCAGCACCGCTGCACACACCAGCAGTGCCACGATCACGATTATGAGAATCGTGTCGGACCCACGAAAATGCACGGCAGACAACGTCACGGGGCTCATCTACCCGGTTGGTCGAGGAACTGATCCAGCAGCTCGCGTTCTCGGCGCTCCATGGCTTCGGCCTCCGCCTCGCTACCGTGGTCCATGCCGATCAGGTGGAGGATCCCGTGCACCAGGAGGACCGCAACCTCCTGCTCATAACTACCAGCATGATCCGGCGCATTCCGCCACGCCACCTCCGGACAGATCACCACGTCGCCGATGAGGGTCGGAATCTCGGATGGCTCCGGGGGCAACCAGCCGGGCCCAGTACCGCCCGCGTCCGGTGACCGCCCGCCGGGCCCGAGGTCGTCCTCGATCGGGAAGGCGAGGACGTCGGTAGGGCCTTCCTCACCCAGGAAGCGGCTGTTCAGCTGCGAGATGGTCTCCTCGTCTACGAACAGCACCGACAGCTCGCTCTCGACCCTCTCCGCCTTGAGCACGTTCCCGGCAAGTCTTGCCCACCTTGCGGTGTCGACCGGCCTCGTAGCCTGCTCGTCGGCCACGAAGACGTCCTCGAGCGCGCTACCGGTCATCCGGGTGCTCAGCGGTCACGTGATCCAGCCACAGCTCTGCTCGCCAAGTTGCCACTGCCGCGCCGGAAGTCGCGCGAATCGCGGCCTCCCGAGGACTCGTAAGCGGAAACGATGTCCGCCACGATTCGATGACGGACAACGTCGCGACCTGTCAGGTGCACGAAAGCCAACCCCTCTATGCCCCCCAACACCGCCTCCAAGCCGACCAGGCCCGAGCGGCCACCGCCGACGTCCACCTGCGTGACGTCACCGGTCACGACCACCTTGGACCCAAAGCCGATCCGGGTCAGGAACATCTTCATCTGTTCCGGAGTCGTGTTTTGAGCCTCGTCGAGGATGATAAAGCTGTTGTTCAAGGTACGGCCTCGCATGAACGCCAGCGGCGCAACCTCGATGACCCCGCGGTCCATCAGCCGCTGCATGCCCTCGGGTTCGAGCATGTCGTAAAGAGCGTCGTAGAGCGGCCTCAGGAAGGGATCAACCTTGGCCAGCAGGTCACCAGGCAGGAAGCCCAAGCGCTCCCCCGCCTCCACAGCCGGTCGGGTCAATATGATTCGATCGACTGCCTTGGCTTGCAATGCCTGCACCGCCAGCGCCACCGCAAGGTAGGACTTACCTGTGCCGGCGGGGCCTATCCCGAAGGTGACGATGTTGGACGCTATTGCGTCCGTGTAGACCTTCTGGCCCCCGGTCTTCGGTCGTACGGTGCGTCCTCTAGCCGATCTCAGAACCTCCGAGTTGAGCACCTCCGAAGGCTTCTCGTCGGCCTTGACCATGTCGATGGTCTGCCCGAGCTTGGGCACGTCCAGCCCGTGACCCTGCTCGAGCATCAAGACCAGCTCCTCGAAGAGCCGCCCGACCCGTTCCGCATCGTCCCCGTCGATGGATATCTCGTTGCCACGTACGTGGATACGAGCCCCGCTGAACGACTCCTCGACAAGGCGCAGCAGCTCGTCGCGCTGGCCGAGCAGACCGACCATCAGGTGGTTGCCGGGTACGAGGATCTTGACTTGGGTCGATGGCACGATGTCTTGGGGTCGAGGGTAGCAGCGCGGCACCGGCCGAGCACCGCCTCAGCCCATGGCTTTCAGCTGCCTCCCTCCGAGAACATGCAGGTGCAGGTGGGGAACCGAGTTCAAAGCGTCCGTCCCCACGTTGAAGACCAGCCTGTAGCCGGAGTCTGCGACGCCTTCGGACTTTGCGATCTCCTGGGCCGTGCCAACCATCTCGGAGAGTAGGCCTCCGTGCTCCGGGCCGATGTCTGCAGCGCTCCCTACATGAGAACGGGGGACCACCAGTACGTGGGTGGGAGCGGCAGGATGGATGTCCCGGAAAGCATAGGTGTTGTCTGACCTGGCCACTTCCTCAGAGGGGATCTCTCCTGCAACGATCTTGCAAAATCGGCAGTCGCTCACGCCCCGCACCCTACCCCCGGTAACGCGGCTCTCCACCTCTGGCCCTCTCGCCAACACCGACCGCCACCCCGGGCTAGTCTCCCGCTGTGAGCTGGGGAAACGGGCACGAGGACGGCGGCGACCTCGAGCGCGCGCTGGCCGATCTGTCACGTTGGGTTGCCGACGCACGGGTGGAAGAAGCCGCCGCCGCTCGGTCGCGCCAGCGGTGGCTGCGCGCCCAGGCCCAGGAAGAGGCCAACATGGCCGGGCTGATGGCGAGCCTCGGCGAGCAGGACCACCCCTTGACGCTCGCCACGTCCGATGGGAGGTCTCACACGGGCCGGCTGCTTAGCCATGGACGCGACTTCTACGCCGTCGAGGGCTCCTCGACGGGCAGGATCACATTGATCGCGTCTCGGGCACTGGCAGTGATCCGACCTCATCCGAGTGGGATGATCCCTTCTGAGCGTCGAGCCAAACCTCTGGCGGTGAGCCTGGACCAGGTCCTTGGCTCCTTGGCCGGTGAGAGGCGGAGGATTTCGGTCGTCGCCGGAGTCTCCCAGCATCTCGCGGGCGAGCTTCGATCTGTCGGCGATGACGTCATGACCTTGCTGTTGGACGGTGAGCCGCCCACGACCGCCTACGTTCAGCTCGAGCGGGTCAGTGAGGTCTCTGTCTTGGGTTCCGGATAGAGATGTTCCAGTGTGCCCGGCGCGATCCTGGAGGACTCGATGAAACCCTCGACGTCTGACTCCTTCAGGCGGATCACTCGACCGAACTTGTAAGCGGTCAGCTGGCCCTCGTCGATGAAGCGGTAGAGGGTGCGCAGGGTCACACCCAAGCGCTCAGACGCCTCCTTGGTGCTCATCCACCGAATGGATTCGGTCATCTTCTCCAGGTTACCAGCGCGCCACTCCTTATTGTGTGATCTCATGAGCTTTCCCGCGCTCAACCTTTCACAGAGGCCTCAGTGGCGCACAATGACCACAACGGCACACGTGACCCGACGACCGTCCAACGTCCGCGCGGTACGCACGACCTCCGCATGCCCTCCGGCCCTTCCCGTGCGCACGACCCGTCCGCTGATCGGGGCCGAGGAAGCCCAGCCAGAGAAGAGGATCACGTCCCCGTTGGACGGCCGGTAAAGGGCCGCTGTGGCCCGGTTCCCGCAGTCCCAGTTCCCCAAGAGGAGTTGATCGCCGGGCAGGCCCAACCGGAACCGCACCGCCGGGCGTCCGGCCTGAAGCGCCACCGTCACCACGTTGTGCCGCCACGAGACCTCTGTCGGGCAGCCGGTGCCTCTCACGTCGGCAACCAGGGTCTGGGCTCCGTGCTGGGGGTGGCCGACCGCGGCCGGGGCGCACCCTGGCCGTTGACCGCCGGCCGCCTGTGCGTCCTGTCTCGTTGGCTCGACCCCAACACGCAAATGAGCGGCCACAAGGAGACCGGCCACAGCTACGACCGTCACAGCTACGGCGACGCCCACGGCGGCGCCAGCTCGGGCCCTGCCTCCGGTTGGCGCAGCTCCGGCCACTCTTGCGCGGGTGAGAAGCGGCCCTCGTCGGCGCTGTGCCCTGACTCCAGCCTCCTTATGACCCTTACGCCCCTTCTGTTCCTTCGACCTACTCTGGTCCGCGGTTCTCCGTGACCGGCTCGGCGTCAGGACCCGCGAATGAGCCGGGGCCGCCGACGCGAGAGTGCGTCCTTTCGTCTGGTCGCTGCAAGCGCCCCAAGCCGCCAGGAGGCCTTCCGCAAGCTCGCACGCCTGAGGTCGGTCGGCGGGGTGTCGCGCCATCGCCGCTTGCACTACCTCGCAGACCTGACTCGATAGGTGGGGGGCCAGCTCCGCGAGAGGCTCGGCCTGGGCGCGGTCCGCCAAGAGAAACGTCTCGGTCGGACTACGGGCCTCGTAGGGACGCCGGCCCGTGAACGCCTCATAGCAGACGATCCCGAACGAGTAGACGTCACCCTTGGAGGTGAACGTCTCAGTTTGTATGCACTCGGGATCGAGATAGTCAGCAGTACCGAGAGAAACGTGACGTACTCCGGGACCGCTCCCGACGAGACGTGCCACGCCGATGTCCGACAATCCGGATCGCGGAGATCGATCCGGCTCACCGACCAGAAGCACGCTAGAAGGCTTTATGTCACCGTGCAGGACCTCCACGTCATGCGCCGCTGCCAGCCCGTTAGCCGCGTTTGCAAGCCAGCCCAACATTTCCGACAAGTCAACAGAACCGTGGACCAGCCGCTGCGACAGGGAGCCTTGGTCCGCATAGACCATCGCCAGCACGAGGGAGTCCCCGTCCAATGCAACCTCACGAACCTCGATGATCCCTCGCTGATCGACCGTGGCGAGCCTCGCTGCTTGCTCGGCCAGTGACTCGGCAAGATGGACGTCGCCGGCGCATGGCACCACCTTCAAGGCAAGTTGGTCCCCATGCACCGACCGCGCTCGGTAAACAACACCCATCGCACCCCGACCTACAACTGCCTCGACCCGGTAACCGGCGATCGTCAACTGCGCCTCATCCTCGTTTGCCATTGCACAACCCCAGCTTGTCCCAGCCATCCCCAGCTCTCGATCTCGCCCCAACTCTCCATCTCGCCCCAGCAAGACCGGTCGAGGTTACCGAAGCGCGGAGCGTGTGATCGCACAACGTGTGCTCGCTCGAACGCGGTGAACCTTTTGTACGCTTTCGGGTGATTCTCCAGAAGAACCCAGCAGGAAGTTACAAGAAAGAGGTTGGTGACCCCTTGAAGTACACCAGGCCCGCACCTACCATCCGAGCGCTCGTGCGACAGCTCGAGACGTGGAACAACCAAGTCTGGGGGAGCTGGGGGAAGCGATGTGTTAGCCATCGAGCGCGATGCATCCATAACCGACGCCGAATCCCCGTCGAGCAAGCCCCAACGTGCGGTTCGGCGAGCTGCGTCCACTGCCCGGGGGTCGAGCAATGGTCGGCGGGTTCCTCGTTGCAGTCGCCGCTGTGGGGATCTTCACGGCGTACACCGGAGCGACCGGGAATCGCTTGACCTCATATGTGGTGGCAACGAATGCCCTCACTGTTGGCCACCGCATCGCGGCCGGCGACATAGCCACTCAACCCATGACACTCCCAGGATTGCTCGGAAGCCAGATGGCGTTCCGGAGCTCGAACCTCCTTGTCGGTGCTCTCGTCGTGGAACCCGTCAAGGCAGGCGAACTCGTACAGGCGAGTGATGTAGCGTCCGGAGGCTCTACGGACAGGCAGCTTTCGTTTCCGATCGACACCTCGCACGCTGTAGCAGGGACGCTCCAGCCCGGAGACCGCGTTGATGTTCTTGCCACATATGGGACCGGTTCCAGCGCGTCGACAGTTTCCGTCGCCCAGGGCGTGACTGTGGTGAGCAAGAACGACTCATCCGGAAGCCTCGCAGACAACTCCAACCAGAGCGAGGTGATCACACTAGCGATCACTCCGAATGTCGACAGCCTGGCACTGGCACAGGCCGTCAACACTGGTCAGGTGATCCTGGTCCGCGGAACGGGCGCACCGCTCGCCACGAAGACCGCCCCCTACCAGGGCCCGGCAAGTGAGGTCCCGGCTACTCAGGGACCTGCTAACGGAACAGGGGGCTGATCACCAGTGGGCTCGCAACGCTACGTCCTCTTGGGGCTTGCTCACCCGCGGTCTGGTTGGTTCGCAGATCTCGCTCAGTGGGCAAACTCCTCGTCCATACCCGTAGAGCTGGTGAAATGCCTGTCGGCCGAGGAGCTTCGGGCTCGCCTGGTCTCCGGAAGAGCCTTCTCGGCCGCCATCATGGACGCAAATCTCCCCGCGGTCGATCGTGACCTTATCGACTGCGGCATTCGAGCCGACTGTCCAACCCTGATGGTGGACTCTTCGAGAAGGCAGCGTGACTGGCTGTCACTCGGTGCGAACACGGTTCTGTCGCCCCAACTGGAGAGGTCGTCTCTCGTCGACGCCCTCCGCCAGCATGCCCGTCCCATCGGGACAGTCGACGATGTAGTGCGTGGTCTTTCCGACGATGAGGTGTGCATGCACTTGGGACGTGTCGCGGCCGTGTGCGGGCCTGGCGGAACCGGCACATCTACCGCGGCGATCGCACTCGCTCAAAGTCTTGCACACCGCCGAATAGGGGGGAGAGTGCTCCTTGCCGATTTCTGCCGGAGAGCGGAGCAGGCAATGCTTCATGATGCCGGAGACGTGGTACCCGGGGTACAGGAATTGGTCGATGCACACCGGACAGGGCGGCCCGATGCTTCCGAGATCGTTGCGCTGACCTTTCACGTCGTGGAGAGGGGTTACGACTTGTTGCTAGGCCTGCGCAAGCCGACTGCTTGGACTGCACTGAGGCCAAAGGCCTTCGAGGCCAGCTTTCGAAGCTTGCGGGAGGCCTATGACATCGTCGTGTGCGACATCGAGGGCGACCTCGAGGGAGAACGGGCTGGTGGATCCATGGATGTCGAGGAGCGGAACGTAATGGCGCGCACGACGGCCCTTCAAGCCGACGTTGTCTTCGCGATCGGCGCCGTCGGCATGAAGGGAGTCCACTCACTGTCTCAATTGCGAGATGAGTTGGTGAGCTATGGAGTCCCCTCTTCGAGGCTCATCCCAGTCTTCAACCGCGCGCCCGGAACCCGCGTGCCCGGGCCGAACTGACCCGCTCCTTCGGCGGCCTCATTGCGAATAGTCACACCTGGGGCAACACAGCCTCGCCGATCTTCCTACCAGACCGTGGAGTGGATGAGGCTCATCAAGACGGCGTTCGGCTTCCCGATGCCATCGGTGAGCCTCTGCGGCGGGCCTGTGAAGCGACCATTGACCTGGCTGGTAACAAGCCGAGGGTGACTGAACCCGAGAAGGTGGCGCCGGGCTCGATCGGACGTTGGTCGGATCATGACCTCGACCCGGGACCAGAGGCCGCACTCGGATGAGCTGGGTGTCCCCGTTGATCGAGGTCGAGAGGCGCGTACAGGAAAGAGCCAAGCAGGCCTCCCTGGACATGGCTTCCCCAAACGGATCTCGAGAGCTCATGTTCTTGATCGACGATGAGGTGTCATTGTGGTCAGAGGATCACAAGCGCGGCCTGCGCGACTTCGATCTGGCCGACCCACAGGTCGTGGCCGAACGCGCGTTTCGAAATCTGGCGGGGTACGGGCCCCTCGAGCCACTCCTCCGGGACGACGACGTTTGGGAAATCATGGTTAACGCTCCAGACGCAATCTTTGTGCGCCGTCATTCCGGCGACTCGGGATATCACGATGAGGTGTTCTACGACGACGAACACGTGATACGCACCCTGACCAAGATTCTCGACGACGCATCGGGCTCTCATCGAAAGCTTGATCCGGCCGAGGGACTTCAGGATGCCCAACTGGACACCGGCGCCCGTCTACACATAGTGCACAGCGACGTTGGCAGGGACGGCCATGTGCTGGTCAACATACGCAAGTTCACAGGCCTTCCGATTCGGTCCCTCGACGAGCTTGTCGAGCGAGGCATGCTTGACGAGACGGTCGCCGTTTTCCTACGGGCATGCATCCGTGCTCGCCTTTCGATCGTGTTCGTGGGTCCGCCTGGCTCGGGCAAAACCACCATGCTTTCGTGCTGTGCGACCGAGCTCGATCCCGGCCTAAGGGTCGTGATCGCCGAAGAAGTCTTCGAGACGGACATCCCATTGCCCAATGTGGCTCACATGCAGACTCGGCCCACCCGCGCAGATCGGAAGGCGGTGGATCTGCGACGACTCGTAGCAGGTTTCCTGAGAATGGCGCCGGATATCGCGATAGTCGGCGAAGTCCGCGACCGGGAGGCACTGCCCCTTCTTCTCACGCTCTCGTCAGGTGTCAAGGGTTACACGACCATCCACGCGGGATCAGCTCGCCAGGCCTTGACCCGCTTGAGACTCGTTACCCAAATGTCCGATGCTGCTCATGACATCCCGCTACCAGCACTAAACAGTCTCGTCTCTGAAGCGGTCGACATAGTTGTCTACTGCAGCCGCCGCGCCAATCACATGCAGGTCGATGAACTGATCGCTGTCGAGGACCTACAGACGGGACAGGGTTCTCCCACGTTCACGGTGACCGACCTTTTCTCAAGAGAACGTGGTGAGAGCCCCCTAAAATGGAGCGGCAACGTACCCGTGCGCGTCTCACACGGACTCGAGTCAGCGGGTTATGACGTCCTCGAGCTGCTTGGCTCTCCCCGATCGTCAGTGGCCGTGGGCGAGCGAGGCTAGCGGTGGGCGTCCTGCTCGCGGTCGCCGGTGCCTATGGAACCTATCTTCTCTATACGGCGCTCACGTTCGGTTGGCGTGGAGTAGGGCTAGGGCCCCGGCCTCAACCAAGAGATGGGATGCCTCCAGTCTCGGCAAGGCTTCGCCAGTGGCTTGCTCAAGCTGGTCTGGGCAGCGCCAAACCCACTGAGATGCTCGGCGCCATGCTGATTTTGTCGGTCGTGGGCGCCGTCGTCGCTTACGCGATCTTCGGTGGCGTACTTCCTGCCATGGCAACCGGAGTCTTTGCCGCCACAGCTCCCGTCGCCATGTACAGAGCGAAGCGGCAACAGCGCCTGGCACAGGCACGCGAGGCCTGGCCTCGAATGATCGAGGAGATCCGCTTGCAGACCGGCTCGCTCGGTCGCTCCATTCCCCTTGCACTCTTCGAAGTGGGCCGGCGTGGACCCCAGGAGATGCGCCCGGCATTCGCCGCGGCGGAGAGAGAATGGTTGATTTCGACCGATTTTGCACGGACCCTGTCCCTGCTTAAGCAATATCTGGCTGACCCCACGGCAGACGCCACGTGCGAGACACTCTTAGTGGCTAACGAGATCGGCGGTACTGACATTGACCAGCGTCTCGCCGCGTTGGTTGAAGATCGGGTCTTGGATCTCCAAGGGCGCAAGGACGCTCAATCCAAGCAAGCTGGCGTCCGGTTTGCCAGGCGATTCGTGCTGCTGGTTCCCGCAGGCATGGCACTCGCCGGCCTTTCCATCGGGACCGGCCGCTCCGCCTATGAGACGGCCGCCGGCCAATTTGCGGTCGTGGTCGGAGTGTTAGTAATCGTCGGCTGCTGGCTATGGGCAGGCCGCCTTTTGCGCCT
The DNA here is from genome assembly GCA_963736925.1 of uncultured Actinomycetes bacterium. Classification (GTDB taxonomy): domain Bacteria; phylum Actinomycetota; class Acidimicrobiia; order Acidimicrobiales; family CAVTQP01; genus CAVTQP01. The sequence goes on along the minus strand of CAVTQP010000003.1, from coordinate 730,187 downwards.
GCCCGAAGAGCAACGGGTCTTCCATGAGTAGTTCGCGGTGAGTCACGTCGTGATAACTCGCCTGACGCTCCTATCGGGTCTCGCACTATGGGCCGGATCAACATGCCTTCTATCGAAACTACGATGGTTTTCGCGTCCCTCCCTTGCTGCCCGGCTGCGGCCATACAGCGTAGGCGGGATGTCCGAATTCCCCCGGCGCGATTCGGTGTCGTTCGAATCGCTCAGAGACGTCTGGCGGCCGCTTGTCCGAGACGCGGGGGCAAGGCTATCCAGGCTGTTGGGCGTCGGTGAGGATGCGGGGACACGACTCGAGCGCATTCATGCTCCCCTGGACGCCACTGGTTTTCGGGTTCACCAGTTGGGCTGGACCCTGCTCGGCACGGCCTGTGGAGCCCTTGCCGCGTTCGCGCTCCGTGCACCGGGCTTCGTTGGTCTGGTCTTCGCACCTGGGGGCGGACTGCTCGCTTTTTTGATTGTCGAGCAGCGGCTCTCGTCGGCGTCAGCACGACGGCAGAGGCGAATCTTCATCGAACTTCCCGTGCTCTCCGAACAACTCGCCATGCTCTTATCCTCGGGATATTCGCTCGGCAGTGCACTCAACCGGCTAGCGGATCGCGGCAAGGGCGCCTGTGCACAAGATCTGCGTCGAGTGACTGGACGGGTGCGTCAAGGTCTCACGGAACCGGCCGCCCTCCGGGAGTGGGCGGACCTCGCCCGCGTTGAGCCCCTGAACCGGGTGGTCGCGATTCTCGCACTCAACTCTGAGACCTCCGATCTCGGGCGGCTCGTTTCCGACGAGGCTCGCTCCATTCGTCGCGACGTGCAACGAGACCTAGTCACCGTGATGGAACGTCGGAGCCAGCAGGTCTGGATACCGGTGACCGTCGCCACACTCGTGCCGGGCGTCATTTTCCTGATCATTCCATTCATACAGGCGCTGCGACTGTTCGCCGGATCCTAAGCAAAGGAGCTATTGAATGAGCCACTTATTCTTGCGGTTTTGGGTGTGGCAGCACTCGACGCGTATGTGGGTAAGAGATCGGGTCATCTTGGATGACTCAGGTGAGGGTGTGATTTCTGCAGCAATAGCGGTCCTTATCATGGCCTTCCTCGGAGTCGCCATGTGGCTGGCCTTCAAGGCCACGCTCAACGGCGCGACAACCAACGTTGACAAACAGGTCACCAACATCGGCAAATGACGGGCGGAACCCGGGCTCCGATCGCGTCCTCGACTGGGAGTCCGGTACCGGCCTCATCGGGACGCTGGTCGGAATGACCGTCTTCCTCATCCTTGTCCTTCTTGTGACGCAGATCCTCTTCGATCTCTACGCCCGTTCTGCAGTGACCACGGCGGCATTTGATGGCGCGCGTGTGGTCGTGGGCTCAGACGCCGGCGCGACCGAGATCGCGCGTGCTGATGCTGAGCGCAGTGCACGAATGATCTTGGGAGGCTACGGCTCGGGAGCGGCCTTCCAATGGCACATCACGTCTGACCAGGTCGGCTTGACGATTCGCGTACGCAACCGAACAATCTTGCCACCCCTACTCGTGGGCCCTCTGGGTTTAGACCAGGTCGATCGGACGGCCGTAGTCCGGCGCGAGCGGGTCAGATGAATCTCAATGAAAACGGTCAAGTCGGTGGAATGGAAGCTCTCATCTTCGGCTTCCTCGTTCTCGTGCTGGGAACCCTAGTGGTTGCGAATGCCTGGGCCGTGATCGACGCGAAGGGAGCAGTTGAAGCTGCGGCGCGCGAGGCGGTCCGAACATACGTGCAGGCCCCCACGCCCTCGCATGCTGCCTCCGTCGCTGAACGAGCCGCCCGAGACACCTTGGCGGCACAAGGCAGGGACGTCAGCAGGATGTCCATATCGATCTCGGGTGATCTCGTCCGATGCACCAGGGTGGTGGTCACGGTGCTCTATCGAGTGCCGCTCGTGGTCGTGCCGCTCCTTGGCGGAGTGGGGAACGGGTTGGTGGTGTCTGGTCGACAAGGGGAGCTGGTGGATCCATATCGTGCCGGGCTCACCGGCCAAGCGGCCTGTGGCTGAGAGGCCAGAATCGCCCGTCGCAGCACGAGTCTGCAGACGACCCCACGAGGACGAGCGCGGCAGCGTCTTGGTCCTGATACCTGCGGGAGTGCTCGTGCTGGTGATCCTCGGAGCGGTCTGCGTAGATTCGGCCGTCGTCTACCTCGGTCAACGCCAGCTGGCGAACATCGCCGCAACGGCGGCCACAGACGCGACCAGCGCGATCTCGGACCCATCCTTCTATCAACGGGGTCAGATCCGACTGGATCCCTCGCAGGCGGCGCGGGTTGCGGAGGCGTCTGTGGCCAGTCAGTCCATCTCGGGGGTGAGCCTGGCCGGACCGGTGCGGGTGCAGGTCCAAGGACGACAGGTCTGTGTCTCGCTCGTCGGCTCGGTACGACGGGTCTTCGGTACTGCGATCCCCGCCATCTCGGCCACCACAATCGTTCACGCGAGAGCGACGGCGACCGCTGCGGGTGACATTGGTCGGACGGTCCCGGTGCGAGCCATGTGCTAGCGCGGGCCTCAATGGCCTTTGCCCACACAGTTGCCCATACGGGTGCGAAAGAAGCGACGCACCACTCCTCGTGAAAGTCAGTCTCACGATCGGTGACTCGTATGTACCCGACCCGGAAGTGACTACGTGTCTGAGATACCTCTGCATGGGACCCACCAAATCACCGAACCAAATCCCTCGCCACGGTTCAACACCACCAGGCGTGGTCGAAGGGCGCATCACACCCGAACCTTGACTCATGCTGTCTTATGTCGTATCATGACTATCTATGGACCCCCCCGCAGGGATGCGTCGTTCACCCGGTTCGACCACGTCGGCCACAATGGTGATCTGGCTCGCCCTGCTCGGAGTGGCTCAGGCCGGGTTGCTGTCGTTGGGGCGCGGCCCCCTCGGAGGTCCCTCGCTGGGGCATCTCGGTGAGATTGGGACCTGGGCAGCAGCCCGGCCGGCCACCATGGTCACGTGTTGTGCCATCCGCCTGCTGGCCTTGGCGATCGGCTGGTACCTCATGGCGGTCACCTCGGTCGGAATCCTGGCGAGAGGGGCTCGATCGGGACGTCTGGAACAGGCATTCGAATCGCTCAACCCCCGCATCGTGCGGCGCCTCTTGACCATCGCGACCGGGCTCTATACGGGTGCCACTGCTCTGGGCCCGCCGGCGATGGCGGCAGTTGGCTCAACAGTCCCCGGAGCGGTCATGCAGCGTCTCCCCACGACGGTTTCACCATCACCCACGGTTTCACCATCACCACCCGGCCTCCCTGCCGGTCCAGGAGCGCCGGCGCAACCGACATCCCCGGCCTGGACCACCCGGGCTGGCGACAGCATGTGGTCCATCGCTCAAGGAGCGCTTGAGCAGGCATGGGGTCGCGCTCCCACCGATCAGGAGATCGAGCCCTACTGGCGCAATCTCATCGAGCTGAATCGCCAGCGTCTCGCCGTTCCGGACGACCCAGATCTCATCTATCCAGGGCAGGTGTTCAACCTGCCCGTTGCTCGCTAGGCGACGGTTCCACCGACCACCGCGGAGCACCGACTGGCGCCGACCGGTCTGACCGGGCCACTCTCATTGAATGGCGGAGACCTTGCAACGGCGGGTCATCCGACTCGAAGGCACCCTCAACTTCCGCGATGTGGGCGGGTACACGACGACCGACGGAGGGCGCGTGCGCTGGGGACTGGCCTACCGGGCGGATGCGCTGTCGCGTCTTTCGGCACAAGACTGGTCGCGCGTGAAGGATCTTGGCATCCGAACGATCGTCGACTTCCGCCGACGGCTCGAGTGCGACCGCGCTCCCACATCTCCACCAGAGACCTTCTCTCCGAACTTGATGAACCTGGCGATCGGCGGCGAAGCGTCGGAGACGCCCGAGCCGTTGGAACTCGTCATGCGGGGAAGACTCGAGTCCATATCGTTGGACGACGTCATCCGTATCTACCGGCTGATGGTGGAGAGGTATGCCCCCACTTTCGGGCGCTTGATCGAGATCCTCTCGCAGGCAGAGCACCTACCCGCCGTCTTCCATTGCACGGCCGGCAAGGATCGCACCGGCGTTGGCGCCGCCTTGCTATTGACCGCTCTAGGAGTTGCCGAAGACACAGTTCTCGACGACTACGAGTTGACGAACCGGTTGCGCACCGAGAAGCGGCTGTTGGAGCTTCGTCCAGAGCTCGAAACGGCTGGCGTCGATGTCGAAGCAGTACGTCCATACCTAAGCGCTTCACGTCCGGCGCTGGCGGCCGCCCTGGCATGGATGCGATCTGAGCACGGCTCGGTAGAGGGTTACCTCTTGGGACCCGCTGGCGTTTCGAAACCCACCCTTGGCAATCTGCGCGGCCTCCTCATCGAGCCGGACCCCGAGCTCTAGGACATGTAGAGCTTCGCGTCCAGGACTTCGCGTCTAGAGCTTCGCCTCGACTCTCTCGGGGAGGTATCTGACCAAGATCGCCGCAGCTTCTCTGACCATCTCCTCCAAGATCTCGGCTGCGGGACGCAAACGGTCCACAATCCCGCAAATTTGTCCGGCGGCATTCATGAGCAGATCATTACGGCCTGACACGCGTGCGGCTGCGATGAGGTCACCCACGAGCACGCTCTGGAGTCCCATCGGTAGGGCCTTGAGCTCCGAAGCCTCCCAAGCCTCAATCAGCTGGTTGTTGACATTGCGCATCGTTTTGCCGCTGTAAAAGCGGGTCACCCGAGTTCCGTCGGCGGGCGCTTCGAGGATCCGCTTCTTCCGAACGGGGTCCAGCTCGGCCTCTTCTGCGCCGATGAACACCGTTCCGCACCAAGCGCCGACGCAACCCATGGCGAGCGCGGCGGCAAGCCCCCTCCCGTCACCGATACCCCCTGCGGCGACGACCGGGATGGGGGCCACGGCGTCGATGACTTGAGGCAGTAGAGCCATGGTCCCGATACGTCCGGTATGACCCCCAGCCTCATGACCTTGAGCCACGACTAAGTCCGCGCCCCCGTCCACCACTTCCTTTGCGGCCGATGGCGTCCCCACCAATGAGATGATCGTTCCTCCTGACCCGTGCACCTTCTCGGCATAAGGGGAGGGGTTGCCCAGGCCCGTCGCGAGGACCGGCACCCGCAGTGACGTTATGACGTCGACTTGCTCAGCCGGCGAGAAGGACAGCAGATCGAGGGCTCCGCCGTGGGCCTCGGGCAGCTCGAGCTGAGTCCGTATCCGCTCGACGCCCGCCCTGTGCTCTTCGGGGACGAGGGTCCGCAGGTCATCGGGCAGCACAGATACATCCGGCACCTGTGCGGCCAAGGAGGGTAGGAGAATGTCGACGCCGAATGGCCTGTCCGTCAGCTCCCGGATCCGATTGATCTGGCTTTCCATGGCTTCGGGCCTCAAGCCTGTGCCACCGAGCACACCGAGTCCCCCGGCATTCGAGACCGCAGCCACAAGCTCGGGCCCGGCGATGCCCTTGGGACCGTCGCCGATGGTGGGACCCATGCCGGCGAGGAGCACCGGGTACTCGATTCCCAATAGCTCGCAGATCGTCGTGCGGAGCACGGGCCGGCCGCTCATGACACCAGTTCTACCGCAACCAGAAGTCCCTGGCAGTCAAGGGAATCGTGAGAGCAGGGGCGGCCGGAAACCGGGGCAGGAAGGGTGAGGAGGGAGTCAGGTAGGGCTCAGGTGTGAACCAGGAGCCCTAATTCGCCCAGCCGTCGGCTCATCGCCTCGGTGGACAGGTCGAATAGGCAAGCGATGGCCCGGATGTCGTCCCCGCGCATTGTGATCATCCTGCCGTTGAAGTCTTGCCTTTGCACTTGGATCATTCCCACAAACCTGCGCAAAAGGTCTCGCTCGGGGCCACTTGCCTGACCCAGCCTCGTCAGGTCGATAGTCACCTTGTTGGTGTGGTCCCAAGCGGCACGTCCCTCCGAACGCGGGCCTGGATCGATGTCCCCTTCCCCGGTATCGCTGTAGCCCCCGGCCTCGTCCCAGATCGCCTGATCTCGCGGAAGGAGTTGATCGACCGGCACGTCGTACAACCTGGCCAGCCGTTGCAGCCTCGGAACGGAGATCGAACGCTCACCCCGCTCATATGCGCCCAAGACTGAAGCTTTGAACTCCTGGCCCGAGTTCGCTTCCACTGCTTGCAACGAAAGACGCATCTGTTTGCGGACGGCCCTGAGCCTCGCCCCGACTTTTGCCGCGTACGACGGCGGGTCCCGCTCATCCGTCATCGCCGTAGTGTCCCCCACAAGATGTCCGCGAAGCAAGCATTTCCCGCCGCCGGCCCAATCACTGTAGTCAAATGACGCCATACCCGCAACCAGCGGTTATTACGCCTGGTGGTCATCTCTCGTCATGATCAGCAAACGCGTCATGCCCACGCATTGAGCAAAGCAGAGCACCCGCCGCTAGCGCTGCTGTCTCCGAGCGCATGATGTGCGGACCCAACCCAACCGTGGGCAGACCGCAGTTCAGCTCTTCAGGCGCCCATCCTCCTTCAGGACCTACCGCGATAAAGGGACGGGCGAGCGAAGGTGTTCTCCCACCGCGTTGGGCAAGAGCGCCGAACTGCGAGAAGGCGTCATCTGTCACCAGGTCTCTGAAGTCGACCAGATTGCCGACTTCTGGTATCCACACACGACGGCTCTGCATTGCCGCCTCTCGCGCGATCCGACGCAGCCGCTGTAAGTGGACGCTCGATCTCTGGGATTCCCAGTGGACGACCGACCGGGCCGTGGCCATCGGTAGGACGCGATCGATTCCCAGTTCGGTCAGCTTCTGGGTGGTCCAACTCGGCCTGTCTCCTTTAGCCAGTGCAAACGCGATTGTTACCTCTGGCCGAGGCCGTGGCTCAAAGAGAACGGCCGTCTCAGGGCGAAGTTGTTGGCGCTTCCCGCTCTCGTAGGTGCACACTCTCCAGCTCCCCGCCCCATCGGACACCGACACCCGCTCCCCGGTGCGCAGCCGGCGGACGCGCTCCAAGTGGTGTCGATCGGACTCATCCAAATCGAGGGTATCGAGGTCTCTCACGAACACGTGTGCAGCTACCCCCGGAAAGTCGTGAGACGACTCGGTGGACAAGAGACGAAGGTGTTCGGCTACTTGAACGCCGAGCGAATCCTGGAGAAGATGCCGTCCTCGACGGGGTACACCTCTTCTCCCCTGCTAAGAGCGAAACGGCGCAGTAGCTCCTCCTGCTCGGCGGTCAACGAGGTTGGCGTGTTCACGACGACCTGAACCACCACATCACCTCGACCCCGTGAGTTCAGATGAGGAACTCCACGTCCCTTCAGTCGAAACACCCGGCCATTCTGCGTACCCGCCGGGATGACGAGTATCTCGGAGCCGTCCAAAGTCTCGAACTCAAGATGGGTCCCGAGGGAGGCTTGAGCCATGGTCACGTGCTGGACGCTGACCAAGTCGTACCCGGACCGCTGGAACCTCGGATGGGGCTCGACCGCCAGGTGGACGTAGAGATCTCCAGGCGGCCCCCCCCGGGGGGCCGCCGGCCCCCGTCCCGTCAAACGCAGAGTCGAGCCCCCGTCCACCCCCGCAGGCACCTCGACCATGTAAGTACGCTCCTCTGTCCGACGACCCTCTCCGCGGCAGTCTTTGCAAGGGCTCTCGATCATCTCCCCGGTGCCCCGGCACCGGGGACAAGGGCTCGCTGTCACAACCTGACCAAGGATGGATTGGCGGACACGCCGGATCTCGCCGGTCCCGTGGCAGTCCCGGCAGTTGATCGGCTTGGTCCCCGGACGGGCACCACTCCCTCCGCACGTCTCACACGTGACGGGTGCACGCAGGCTTACATCGCGTTGGCACCCGAAGACGGCTTCGTCGAATGAAAGGCGCAAGGTGACCTCGGCGTCGGACCCCCGCATGGGAGCCTGGTGACCGCGGCGTGCTCCTCCACCGAAAGGGCTCTGTCCGCCGAAGAACGTCTCGAAGATGTCGCCCAGCCCCGCTCCTCCGAAGAATGATCCCGGATCGACCCCTTGAGCTGCGTCGTCGGACCCGAACATGTCGTAACGGCGTCGACGCTCCGGATCCCGCAGGGTTTCATACGCCAAGGTCACCTTCTTGAACCGTTCCTCCGATCGGGGATCGCCGTTGCTGGTGTCCGGATGCAACTCGCGCGCGAGCTGGCGATAGGCCCTCTTGACCTCGTCTTCGGTGGCGTCGCGCCCGATACCCAGAAGCTCGTAATAATCCTCGTTCGGCACCGCTAACCGCCCTCGCTCAGGTGGCGACCGAGTCGATGGCTGACCACCGCCACTGCGGCCAGGGCTTGGGAGTAGTTCATACGCGTCGGCCCAAGCAGCCCGATGGTCCCGGCCTCTTCGCCCGCGACCCCGAAGGGTGCGACCACCACCGCGCACTCCTCCAGGGGTGCGAAGCCATGCTCGGTTCCGATCGCCACGGACAGTCCACGATCAAGGATGTCCCGCAACAGGCTGACGACCAGATACTGCTGCTCGAGGGTCCCGAGGACGGACCTGACCGTCTCGACGGCATCGAAGGCCGTCGCCATGCGGGAGACCCCGCCGACGTACACCTGATCCGAGTCCCCGGGATTGGGGGGGCGGACCAATGACCCCGTAGCAGATCTGACGATGAGGTCGGTCGCCCGATCCCCGATCGGAGGTACCGACACATCCTGCACCTGGACCCTGGCCTTGCCGATCAGGCAGTTAGCGAGATGAGCGCCGGCGGCGGCAAGCCGAGAGGGATCCGTGTCCTCGTCTATGTCGATCGTCCTCTTCTCGACCGCCCCGTCCGCCAGTACCACGACGACCAGCGCCGAGGTCGCACCCAGTCCTACCAGCTGTACGGATCGGATGGTCGTGGCCTCGTGAGCCGGGCTGACCACCACCGCCGCATAGTCCGTAAGGTTGGAGAGCAGCCTGGTCGTGTCCTCCAGCATTCGTTCCAGCTCACCGTGGGCGGTGGCGAAGAACTCCCGTACCTGTTGCAGCTTGACCGGCTCGAGTACACCCGGAGCCGCCAACTGGTCCACGAAGAACCGGTAGCCCTTGTCGGTGGGTATCCGGCCGGCACTCGTATGGGGCTGGGCCAGGTACCCCTCGTGCTCGAGGGTAACCATCTCGTTGCGAACCGTGGCTGGGGAGACGTCCACGCCGGGGCTGCGCACGACGTGCCCCGAACCCACCGGCGAGGCGGTTGTGACGTACTCGTTGACGACGGCGCGGAGGATCGCCGCCTTCCGCTCATCCATCATCTTATGGCCGCGACCTTGTCATTTGGCACTCGATTCTACCGACTGCCAGGGATTCCATGGCCTCTCGATGGGAAAAGGTTTTCATCCCGCCTGATTCGGACACCAGGGCCCAAGTAGCCGGATCATAAGGGCCGACCTGAAACCGGCCTCCTTTCTCAGCCGACACTCGGGCCTTCTCTTGTCATAGGGGGGCCATATCAGCTATGTATGGCCTGCCTAACATCCTACCGGCACCCGGAGATCCATGGTCGCCACGTTCGTCATCTTCCTCAGAGAAGGCATCGAGGCGAGCATGATCGTGGCGATCCTTCTCGCCTACTTGGACCGAGTGGGACAACGCCGGCACTTTCGCGACGTGTTCCTCGGGGTTGGGGCCGCCCTCCTACTTGCGGCGGCAGGGGGAGTGGCTTTGTTCCTGACGATCCGTACGTATTCCGGTTCGAGGGCACAGACCATCTTCGAGACATTCACGTACCTGCTGGCGGCCGCCGTTCTCACCTACATGACGTTCTGGATGCGCAATCACAGCCGCACCATCTCACAGGAGTTGCGAGCAAGGACCGACATCGCACTGGACAGCGGAGCGCGCGCCGGCTTGGGCCTGCTCGCATTCCAAGCAGTCGGCCGAGAGGGGCTGGAAACGATGGTGTTCACGCTGGCCATCGTCTTCGCCTCTAGCGCTCACGCGGTTATCGTCGGAGGTCTGGCCGGGCTGTTCGTCTCGCTGTGCATCGCCTTTGTGATCTACAAGTTGGGGAGGCGATTGAACATCGGGGCTTTCTTCAACGTTTTGGGAGCCCTGCTCATGGTGTTTGCCGCGGGATTGCTCGTGGATGCGGTAGAGAACCTCCAAGAGCTCGGTTGGCTTCCACTCTTGACCCACCCGATCTGGAACACCGGCTCAATTCTCTCCGAGGACAGCACTCTAGGCGATATCTTTCACAGCTTTTTGGGCTACGCAAGTCAACCGTCCATCCTCCAAGCCCTCGTCTATGTCACGTACCTCGGAGTCGTGCTGTTCGCCTTCTTGGGCTTCGGCAACCGCGGCGTTCGAAGCGTGAAGGCTCCGGACACAACGAAGGAGCCCGTCCGCCGGAGCTAACCGGACCTAACCATCCAATCTCAGCGCCGATATGAACGCCTCTTGGGGGACTTCCACCCTTCCGATGCTCTTCATTCGGCGCTTACCTTCCTTCTGGCGCTCCAGGAGCTTGCGCTTACGGGTCACGTCCCCCCCATAGCATTTTGCGACGACGTCCTTGCGCTTTGCCCTGACCGTCTCACGCGAGATGATGCGTCCTCCGATTGCCGCCTGGATCGGAACGTCAAAGAGCTGACGGGGGATCAGATCGCTGAGCTTCGCAGTCATTCGTCGGCCGAACTCCTCGGCCTTCGAGCGATGAACAATGGTGCTGAAGGCATCGACCGGCTGAGCGTTGAGCAAGATGTCTACTCTCACCAGGTTGGAATCCTGGTAACCGGCAGCCTCGTAATCGAGGCTGGCATAGCCCCTGGTACGACTCTTCAGCTGGTCGAAAAAGCCCACGACGACCTCGGACAGCGGGATCCGGTAAACGAGCTCCAAACGCTCCGGCGAGAGGTACTCCATCCGGGTCATGGTTCCTCGCCGGCTCTGACAGAGATCCATGACGGTGCCGGTGTAGGCCGAGGGAGTGACGACGGTGACGTTGAGCATCGGCTCGTCGATGCGCTCTATCGCGTTTGGCACAGGCAGGTCACTGGGGTTGTCAACGGTCGCCACATCGCCGTTCGTTAGGTGAGCGAGATACTCGACCGACGGCGCCGTTGCAATGAGACCCAGGCCGAATTCCCTTTCCAGACGCTCCCGCACGATGTCCATGTGCAGCAGGCCGAGGAATCCGCAGCGAAAGCCGAAGCCAAGTGCGCCCGACGTCTCTGGCTCGTAGGTGATGCTGGCGTCGTTCAGTCGGAGCTTCTGTAGCGCGTCCCGAAGATCCTCGAAGGCATCACCTTCCATCGGGTAGAGGCCGCAGAAGACCATCGGTTTCGGATCTCGATAGCCTTCCAACGGGTCGATTGCAGCCCTAGAGGCCTCGGTGACGGTCTCTCCCGAGCGGGCTTCACCAACGTCCTTGATACCGGCGATCAGGTAGCCCACCTCACCGGGACCTAGCTCCTCGACGACGACGGGCTCTGGGCTCCGGATTCCTATCTCCTCCACCTCGTGGGTGGACCCTGCTTGCATGAAGCGAAGCCGGCTCTTCGAGGACAGCTCCCCGTTGACCACGCGAACAGCGCTTATGACCCCTCGGTACTGGTCGTAATACGAGTCGAAGATCAAGCCCTGGAGCGGAGCGGAAGGATCACCCATGGGAGGGGGGATCCGCTCCACGACAGAGTCCAGCAGCTCGACTACTCCTTCACCCGTCTTCGCCGAGATTCGGAGGATCTCGGAGCTGCCGAGACCGAGCACCTGCTCTATCTCGCCCGCATACCTCTCGGGATCGGCAGCCGGAAGGTCGATCTTGTTCAATGCGGCAACGATCTCCAAGCCATGCTCTAGCGCCAAGTAACAATTGGCCAGGGTCTGCGCCTCGATTCCCTGGGACGCGTCGACCAACAGGACCACGCCCTCACAAGCCGCCAGACTCCTGCTCACCTCGTAACCAAAATCCACGTGTCCCGGCGTGTCTATGAGGTGAAGGACGTGGTCCCTCCAATGGACGCGAACATTTTGAGCCTTGATGGTGATTCCACGCTCGCGCTCGATGTCCATCGAGTCGAGAAACTGAGCACGCATGTCCCTCGGGTCCACGGCCCCCGTGAGCTCGAGCACACGGTCGGATAGGGTCGACTTGCCATGGTCGACGTGACTGATTATGGAGAAGTTGCGAATCTTGTGGGTGTCCGTGAGGGCCGTCGCGGTGCGCCTAGCCACGTGCCCGACCAGAGGCACGAGCCGCCGAGTGGGAGCTCCGCCACCTGCTAGAATTTTTGTTTTGCGGTTGCCCACCGTCCTGAAGGGTTCCAGTGGCCAACATAAGAAGCCAGATCAAACGCAATCGCCAGAACAAGCGGCGCCATGAGCGCAACAAGGCGGCGCGCTCAGAGATCAAGACCCGGATCAAGACGGCTGTGACAGCCACCGAAGCTGGAGCCGAAGACACCGGACAAGCGGTTCGCTCGGCCGTAAAGCGCCTGGACAAAGCCGCCGCTAAGGGAATCATCCACCGAAACCAAGCGGCCAACCGCAAGTCGAGGCTCATGCGGAGGATCAACCGGATCGAGTCGTCGCAGCCCTCCTGACACGCGCTGGGCGCGTGAGGCGACTGAGCCTGGCCACCAACACCTCCATCACGACCTCGGGCGTCCAGGCCGTCATGCCCCGCAGGGCGAGGTCCGCATCGGCCAAGAGCTTCATTGCAAGCCCCAGGCGCTCGGTTCCCATGCGACGCGACAGGTCGAGGGCCTTCCCGGCGGCGAAGGTCGAACGGCTTCCTAGCAACGCTGCCGCGTCCTCCGGGCTGGCGGCACCGGCGCCGTCGAGGCGAAGCATGTTGGAGTAGTGGCGGTGGAGAGTGGACATGAGCATCAACGGGTGTCGCTGTCCACCCTCCAGCATCCGGTGCAGCGTCTCCAGCGCGGCCTCCGTGTCGCCGCGGTCGATGGCATCGGTCAGCTCCCAAGGAGCCACGCCCCCTGGGGCGCCGAGGAACGGCTCCACATCGTCCGCCTCTAGGCGTGCCCCCTCCCCGTACGCGGACCCCAACGTGTCGAGGATCGCATCCAAGCGCCACAGGTCCTCGCCTAGGTGGTCCGCCAGGCGGGACGTGGCTTGGCTGTCCAAATTCACCGGACTCGAGCGAACCCGCGATGAGAGCCACTGTTGGCGGTTCCGCCCGACAGAGGTGTCCACCAGCTCTCCCACCTTCTTCACCGCGTTCAGCAACTTGGCGGGAACGGATCCTGGACTCTCGACGAGAACCAGCACCGTGGTCGGAAGCGGAGCCTCCAGGTAGTGGACCAGGGCCTGCGTGTCCGCCGCGCTCATTTTGCTCGCCTCACGCACGACGACAACACGTCGCTCCGAGAGAAAAGGCGGGGTCGAGCAGGCCGCTAGAACGGCTCCTAGCTCCAGATCTCCGCCGTTGTGCTCCTCGATTACCAGGGCGATGTCCTCCTCCCCCACCAGACCGTGGATGATCTCGCGTCCCTTCCGCTCAGCCAGCGCCGCATCCTCTCCCTTAACCAGGTAGGCGAGGGCCGGCTTACTCATGCGGCCTCCATTACGGTGGACAAGGTCTTGCACACGCGTTTCGTGCCGGCGACGTCATGGGTCCGGACGATACGGCATCCGAGGCACACACCGAGTGCCGCCGTAGCCAGGGAAGCCTCCTCGCGATCGTCGACCTCTATTCCGAAGAGGTGGCCCAAGAAGGGCTTGTTGGACGCCGACAGGAGCAAGGGGTAGCCGAGGTTCGCCAAATGATCAGAGGCTCGCAACAGCCGCAGGGACTGTTTCCACGTCTTTCCCAGGTCGAGCCCGGCGTCGAGAACGATCTGGTCTCGAGCTAGGCCCGCTTTCTCCGCCCGCAGCGCACGCTCACGCAAGAACGCGCTCACCTCGCCGAGCAGGTCACTGTAACAAGGGTCAGGATCCGGGATACGGGGAGCCAAACGGATGTGTGTCACCACGACGGAGGCCCCCGCCGCCACCGACACGGGAAGGTAGTCCGAGTCTGCGAGCCCGCTGATGTCGTTGCCCATGACCGCGCCAGCACCATATGACTCCTTGGCGACCTCGGCGCGCCATGTATCGACCGATATCGGAAGGTCGTAACGGGTGTGCAGCGCTTCTATTGCCGGGACCACGCGCTCGAGCTCTTCTTCAATTCCTACTTCTGGACCGGGGCCGGCCCTGACGCCTCCGACGTCAAGGATGTCCGCCCCCGCAGCGACCAGACGCTCGGCCCTGGCCAGGAACTCCTCCATCGAGAAGTAGGCACCCCGGTCGAAAAAGGAGTCCGGGGTTCGGTTGAGCACGCCCATCACGAGCGGCCTGGTCGAGAGCTCGTAGCTGTGGTCGCCCAGTCGCAGGTTCAAGGGGCCAGAGCTCGCAGCCTTCGAGTTATCAGTAGAGTCGGGCCGCCAGCGCCTTGCGATAGCGGGTAGTCCTCGGGTCCTCGGGGCCCATAGTCTCCAGGAGATCGACGAACTCCTGCCTAGCCTGCTCGTCGTCTTTTACTCGCTTCAAGAGACCCTCCAGCCTGTTCTCGATGCCATCGGAGCCAGATGCGTCGCCGAGTTGGGCACCCGCCTCTTCCAGGCGAGCCCGCGCCGCGACCCTCCGCACCTCAGGCGTCTCGGGGACACGGCCGAGGAGCGACAGGGCTTCGGCCCCTTCGCCGCGCCGCACCAAGAGCTCGGCGAGACCCACCACTGCGCCCGGGTGGTCGGGCTCCAGTTCCAGCGCACGGCGCAACGATCCCTCGTCTCCGGTGGCCACCAGCTCATCCGCCTCCGTCGGAGCCGGAGCCAGGCCGTTCACGAACTCGATTACCGCCGGCTCGGGCTGCGCTCCTACGAAGCCGTCGACCACCTGACGCTTGCTCATGGCGAACACCGCAGGAATGGACTGGACTCGGAATGTCGCCCCGATCTTCGGGTTCTCGTCCACGTTGACCTTGGCGAGCTCGACCGAGCCGCCTGTGCTCTCCACGGCTCGCTCGAGTACGGGTCCAAGGGTCTTGCATGGCCCGCACCAGGGAGCCCACAGGTCAACGACCACGGGCACCTGGTCCGACCGCTCGAGAACCGCCGTCTCAAAGGTCTCGTCGGTGACGTCCATCACATGGCCGACCATACCTGCCGACGCGCCGGCGCCCGGCGGCACCAGGCCGCGCCGGGGGTCGGGGCGGGCCGAGGGAGGGGAATCGGCCATCGCCGCTCCGTTAGCGTTCAAGGCGTGAAGAGAGGCTCCCCGGTGCGGCCGGGGACTCCGGGGCGCCGGCGAGTTCCGGGACTCGAGGTTTCGGACGGATGGAGGGCGAACGAGGACCATGGAGGGCATTGACGAGCGGGGTGTGACGCGATGGTTCGAGGCCAACCTCGACGGGGTGCAGCCCCCGCTCGATTTCGAGCTGATAGCCGGGGGGCGCTCCAACCTCACGTACAAGGTGACCGACGCAGGCGGTCACCCCTTCGTGCTACGCAGGCCGCCGGTGAGTCACGTGCTTCCTACCGCCCATGACATGGGCCGCGAGCATCGCATCATCGCGGCCTTAGGGCCGACCCTGGTTCCAGTGCCTCCCGCTCTCGGCTACTGTGCCGATGACTCGGTCAACGGAAGACCCTTCTATGTGATGGGACATGTGGACGGGCACATACTCAGAGACGCCGAGACCGCAGGAAGGGTGCTGAGCGAGGGGTGCAGGAGGGCGGCCGGCGAGTCAATGGTAGATGTTCTTTCGAAGATCCATGCCGTGGACGTGGACGCCGTAGGCCTCGGTGACTTCGGCAAGCGCGAGGGATACATAGAGCGACAGCTCAGGCGTTGGTACTCCCAGTTCGAGCAGTCGCAGGCTCTCACCGGCCGACAGGTTCCGCTGGTGAACGAGATTCACGACGTCCTTGCCTCCCGAGTTCCCAAGCAGGGCCCCGCGACCATCGTCCACGGTGACTACCGGCTCGACAACACGATGCTGGGCGAGGACGGGCAAGTCAGAGCTGTCCTCGACTGGGAGCTGTGCACCCTCGGTGACCCGCTCGCCGACCTAGGACTGTTGATGGTGTACTGGGCAGAGCAAGGTGACACGAGCCCGGCCCTCGGCGTAGCCCCTACCGCCTTGCCCGGCTTTCCGCGACGAGCAGACATGAAGCGACTGTACGGGGAGTTGTCCGGTCGGGACGTCTCGGAGCTCGACTTCTATGTGGCGTTCGGTTACTGGAAGCTCGCGTGCATAGTGGAGGGTGTCTACGCGCGCTACCTCGGCGGGGCGGGCGGCGGTGACCGTTCGGGAACCGAGTCCCTGTCAGATCAGGTGAGGTCCCTCGCAGAGGCAGCTCGCGAGGCGGCTGACCGGTTGTAGCGAGGAATTGCTGATGGCCCTATACCAGCTCCGGACGGATCCCGAGCTGCACTCTCCCGTTCTCGTAGTAGCGCTAGAGGGATGGGTGGACGCCGGGCTCGGTGCCGCCAACGCCGTCGCCAGCATGCTCGGCTCCATCAAGACAGAGGTGATCGCGACCTTCGACACGGATGAGCTGGTTGACCATCGCGCGCGTCGTCCTGTCGTCCGGATCGAGAACGGCGTGAGCACCGAACTGAGATGGCCCGAGATACAAATACGTTGCGGCCAGGACGTCGGCGGCAACGACGTCTGCTTCCTGGTCGGGCCTGAACCCGACCTCCGATGGCACGCGTTCGCGTCGGACGTGGTCGAGCTGTCCGACCACCTCGGCGTTCGATTGGCCGTAGGCCTCGGCGCCTTTCCGGCCCCAGCCCCGCACACACGACCCATCCGGTTGGCCGCGACCACGACCGACCCCGATCTGGCGGCGCGGGTGGGCTACATAAACGCCACCATCGAAGTGCCGGGAGGCATTGGTGCAGTGTTGGAGCATTCGTTTGCCGCTGAAGGTATTCAGGCCGTAGGGCTGTGGGCGCGGGTTCCTCATTACGTCGCCGCAATGCCTTTCCCAGCAGCGAGCGCCGTGCTCGTCGACGGGCTGTCCAGGGTGGCGGGGTTGACGCTCGACGCCTCGGCACTCCATGCGGCAGCAGACGAGACCCGAGGAAAGGTGGACGACCTGATCGCCCAGAGCAGCGAGCACACGGCCATGGTCAGCCAGCTAGAAGCCAGCATCGACGCCGCCGAAGGCAATCCGATGGACATCGGAGAGGTACCCAGCGGGGACCAGATCGCCGCGGAGCTCGAGCGCTACCTCCGAGGCGAGCACTAGGTTCTCCCCATGCGAGTTGACGCAGGGGTGGGTCTCGGGCTCAGCGGAGCGGAAGGTGCGGGAAGAGCGGCCCAGGAGGCGGAGGCCGCGGGCTATGACGGGATATGGAGCGCCGAGGCGGGGCACGATCCCTTCTTGCCGCTGCTGATCGCCGCCGAGCGCACCCGCAGTGTGGAGCTGGGGACGGCCATCGCGGTGGCTTTCGCCCGCAACCCGATGACACTGGCCGTCATCGCCAACGACCTACAGGAGTTCTCCGGGGGTCGCTTCATCATGGGCCTGGGCTCACAAATCAAGGCCCACATCGAGAAGCGTTTCAGCATGCCGTGGTCCCACCCGGCCGCACGGATGCGCGAGCTGATCCTTGCAATGCGCGCCATTTGGGATTCCTGGGCCACCGGGACCAGGCTGGACTTCCGGGGAGACTTCTACACGCACACCCTGATGACTCCGTTCTTCAGCCCAGGTCCCAACCCGTATGGGCCACCCAAGGTGTTCCTTGCAGCCGTCGGCGAGAAGATGACCGAGGTGGCCGGCGAGGTCGCCGACGGCATACTGATCCACGGCTTCACCACCGAGCGGTACTTGCGCGAGGTGACGCTTCCTGCCCTCCATAGAGGCCTGGAACGAGCGGGTCGCAAGCGTGACGATTTCGAGGTTTCGTACCCGGGTTTCATCGTCACCGGGAGCGGCGAGACCGAGCTGGGCGAGGCCAAGAAGGCGGTGCGTGGCCAAATCGCCTTCTACGGTTCGACGCCGGCCTACCGAGGCGTTCTGGAGCTGCACGGCTGGGGAGCACTCCAGGGTGAGTTGAACATCCTGTCCAAGCAAGGCGAATGGGGCCGAATGGGCGACCTCATCACAGACGAGATGCTCGACGCGTTCGCGGTGATCGCATCCCCCGAGGAAGTCCCGGCAAGGGTGTTGTCGCGCTACGGCGACATAGTGGACCGCATCAGCTTCTATGCGCCTTACAGAGCGGAGCCCGAGCGCTGGTCACGCATGCTTGCCGCTCTGAAGGAGGGCTGAGTCAGACCGGCTCGAGCTTGGCGTTGAGGTAACGGGAACGGCACAACGAGCGCTGGAGCTTTCCAGAGGAGGTCTTGGGCAGGCTGCCAGGAGTGACCAGCACGAGCTCCTCCAGGGGAAGCCCTACCTTATGGCGTACGGTCTGGCCTACCGCTTTGCGGATCGGCGCGTGATCTTCCTCGCGGGTCTCGGCCACGACGACCAGCGCCTCGCGACCCTTGCGCCCCTGCACGCCGAACGCGATCACGTTTCCCGGCCGCACCCCTTGAACCGAAGCCACCGCCCTCTCGACGTCCTCGGGGAAGATGTTCCGTCCGCCGACGATGATCATGTCCTTCGAACGGCCACACACCACGAGCTCGCCGTCCACCTGGTATCCGAGATCACCGGTACGGAGCCAACCGTCCCAAAAGACCTCAGCCGTGGCATCGGGGCGCTTGTAGTAGCCGGTCATGAGCGAATTCCCGCGGATCTCGATCTCCCCGACCTCCCGCTCGAGCACCGGACGGCGGTCGTCGGTGTCCACGACCCGCACCTCCAACCCAGGGATCGGGCGACCCAACCTGGCCAGGCGCCTTCCTCGCCTGTCCCCTGGCTCCACCGGCAGAGCGCATGCTTCCTGCTCGAGCACCCATCTGTCGACGCAATCGGTCGCCATTCCCTCACCCGGCTCGGGAAAGCTGATGGCGAGTGTCGCCTCCGCCATCCCGTACACGCAAAAGACAGCATCCGGATCGAAGCCGTGCGGCCGCGCTGCGGCGCAGAAGGCTTCGACCGCATCGGGATCGATGGGCTCTGCGCCGTTCAGTGCGATCCGCCATCGCGAGAGGTCCAGGCCCCGTTGGCGTGCCAGTCCCCTCGCCGCCAACGTGTAAGCGAAGTTCGGGCCGCCGGTGGCAGTGGCACGTTGCTCACTCATCCACTCCATCCAGCGGTCCGGCGCCGCCATGAAGTCCTGCGGTGCGCCCAACGCCAGCTGGACTCCGTTCAGCATCGGCACGCCCATCAAGCCGATCAAGCCCATGTCGTGATAGAGGGGAAGCCACGAGACGATACGGTCGTACTCGAGGTCGAGACGGGCTGCCTGCACGATCGAGTCGACGTTCGCGGTCACCTGCCGGTGCGCGAGCATGACTCCCTTTGGGTCGGCCGTCGACCCACTGGTGAACTGGAGGATTGCAACCGAGCCCGGGTCGATCTCGGGCACCTCGAAATGGGACTCGGTGCTTCCTCCGCCTCGCGCTCCCAGATCGTCTAGCGCCACGACCGGTGGGTCACCCGGTCTCCCGTCCATGTAGGGCGAAAGGTCGGAGTCGATGAGCGTGAGGCGCGAGTCTGCGTTCTGTATCCGAGCGCGTGTCTGGGAGACGAACTCGTCGACAGATCCCATTCGTAGCGGCAGCGGGAGCACCACGGTGGCAGCCCCGGCAAGCCAGGTCGCCTGGATGGCCGTCACCAAGCAACGTGACGTCGAGCCGAGGATGGTCACATGGTCCCCAGGGCATACGCCGCGCGCCTGAAGGCTTGCCGCTACGGCTCTGGCCTCCTCGTGCAATTGAGCCCAGGAGACCTGCTCGGAAGTACGGTCTGCGCCGAGGAAAGTGATCGTCCCGTTGCGAAGCGTGGCCTGCTCGATGCGTCCGGGAATCGTCTCGGGGGGGAAGGAGGGGGTCACACCTGTTGGACCCCGCCGCCACACCGCAGGTTACGGCGCTCAGACCACCAAGTTGACCAGCTTGGGTGGTCGCGCCACTACCTTTCTCGGGTGCCTGCCCGCCATGGTGGCCAGGACCTTCTCCGATTCCAGGGCGAGGCGGACGGCTTCGTCTTCGGGGATCGCCGGCTCCACCTCGACCCGGTCCTTCAGCTTGCCGTTGACCTGCACCACCATGGTGACCCTTTCCATCCTCAGCTGGGCGGGATCCGCTCGGGGCCAGGTCTCGGCGTGGATGTGCCCGCCGCGGCGCCTCTCCCAAAGCTCTGCGGTCAGGTGAGGCGTCATCGGGGCCATCAGCAACAGAAGGTTGTCCACGGCTCGGTCCAGTGTCTCTGCACGCGCGCCGGAACGCACATAGCGGTAGAGATTGTTGGTCTGCTCCATGACGGCCGCCACCGCCGTGTTGTAGGACCACCTGTGAAAATCGTCTGTCACCCTGGCTGTAAGGCGGTGGATCGATCGCTCCACGTCCCGGTCGGCATCGTTCATCTCGCGCTCCCCCGGACCGGGCGAGCCACCGGCACCCGCCTCGCCGACGCCCAGGCGCCAGACCCTCGCCAGGAACCTGCCGCTGCCGTCGATGATCTCGTCGGTCTGCTCGGACCAGTCCACATCGTCCGCCGGCGGGCCCACGAAGAGGTGGAAGAGGCGAAGGGCGTCGGCACCCACCGTCTCCAGGTAGCTCGATGGCGCGACGATGTTCCGCCGCGACTTGGACATGGCCCGGCCACCCAGCCGGATCATCCCCTGGGTGAACAGGCGCTCGAACGGCTCCCTCTCCATGACGCCCGGCGCGATGCCCACGTCGATGAGGGCACGGGTGAAAAAGCGCGCGTAGAGAAGATGAAGGATCGCGTGAGTTATCCCACCGATGTACTGGTCTACGGGCATCCAGTGCTCGACAGGCTCCTCGCGGAAAGGAACATCGGAGGCCCATGGGTCGCAAAATCGAAGGAAGTACCAAGACGAGTCCACGAACGTGTCGAGGGTGTCCGTCTCCCGCTCGGCCGGTCCCCCGCACCCTGGGCACGCCACCTTCCGGAACCCCTCGTGCAGGCGCAGAGGTGACTGGCCCGTGGGAAGGAACTCCACGTCGTCAGGGGCCAGAACGGGCAGGTCTTCGTCGGGCACCGTTCTCATCCCACACGTTTCGCAATAGATGACCGGGATCGGGCAACCCCAGTAGCGTTGGCGGCTCACCAGCCAGTCACGCAGGCGGTATTTCACCGCACCCTTGCCGATGCCACGCTCTTCCAACCAGTCGATGGCGCGGGACTTGGCGGTGGCAACGTCCAAGCCGTCCAGGAATCCACTGTTCACTTTGACGCCGTCGCCCGTGTAAGCCTCACCATCCCAGCCCTCCGGAGGCTCGACGGTCCGGATGATAGGAAGGTCGTTGGCCGTCGCGAAGTCCCAATCGCGCTGGTCCTCACCAGGAACAGCCATTATGGCGCCCGTCCCATATCCCATGAGCACGTAATCGGCCAGCCAGACCGGCACGGGACGGTCGTTGAACGGATTGATCACATAGCTACCGGTGAAGACGCCGCGCTTGTCGAGCCCTTCCTCGGTGGATTGGCGTTCCACGTCGGAGCGGCTCCGCACCCTGTCGAGTAGGTCGTCGACGTCGGCGCGCCGCTCGGGCACTACCAGAGCGTCCACCAGCGGGTGCTCGGGTGCAAGGACTGCGTAGGTCATCCCGAAGCTGGTATCCGGCCGGGTGGTGAACACCTCAATCGCCAGATCGGGTCGCCCCTCGACGGGCATGGAGAACGTGGCACCTTCGGATCGGCCTATCCAGTTCCGCTGCATCACCTTGACGCGCTCGGGCCACTCCAGGGTGTCGAGGCCCGCGAGCAGATCCTCGGCGTAGGCGGTGATGCGGAAGAACCATTGCTCCAGGCTCGTCTTAACCACCATGTCGCCCGACCGCTCGCATGTGCCGTCCGGTAGGACCTGCTCGTTGGCCAGGACGGTCTGGCACCCCGGGCACCAGTTCACCAGCGCGTTGTCCCGGTAGGCGAGGCCCACGTCCAGGAGCCGCTTGAAGATGTACTGGTTCCAACGGATGTAGGAGGGGTCGTGGCTGCGCACCTCCCGGCGCCAGTCGTAGACGGCCCCGATCCCGATGAGGCTGGCCTTCAACTCTTCTATCCGCGCGTCGCTGAAGGCTCTCGGATGGACGCCCGAGGCGATGGCGGCGTTCTCCGCCGGAAGCCCGAACGAGTCGAATCCGATGGGAGAAAGGACAGCTTGGCCCAGCATCGTTCGCCAGCGGACGATGAGGTCCCCAAAGGTGTAGTTACGCACGTGCCCCTGGTGAGCGGGACCGCTTGGATAGGGGTACATGGACAGGACGTATGCCGGAGGGCGGGGATCGTCCTCGTCCACGTCGTAGGAGGCGTCGGCCAGCCAGCGTTGCTGCCACTTCTTCTCCACTCCCTGGACGTCGTAGGCCTCGGCCATGACACGATGTTAACTGCGCAGGTCGACCGCGAGGGTCCCAAGACCTGCTAGGGGAACCCGATGAACACGTGCCAGCCCAGCAGACCCCACAGGCCCAACAGGAACCAGCGGGTCCAGGTGACCTGGTTCACCTGGACCAGGCCGTCGGCAAGCGTCGGAAAGCGGCCGTGGCTCGCGCGCGCCACGGTCTCCCACGCGAGTGCCGCCACCGCCGTCAGCGCCCACACGACGGTGCCGATCACGGCGGCGCAGACTTGCCGGCTATACGGGCGAGATACCAGCCGACAGATAGCCAGAGGACGAAACCAACCGTCTCCGCCACATGGTTGTGGGTGACATCGAAGATGAAGTGGCTGATGGTCGGGAGGCGGTCGTGCTCGGCGCTGATGAAGCTGTAGAGCTCCCAAGCTATGGCGAACCCGATGAGCCCCCACCAGACCATCGCCCCCCAGAACCTCGAGCCCCGACTGCCTCCTCCGCCTCGCAGGACCCCCCGGGCGATGGCTGCCCACGCCAAGCGGGTTCCCTCGGCGACACTCGAGCGACGGCCCTGTCTGGCCAGGGCGAGGCCGAGAACGAGTGCGCCCGGGACACCAAAGGCAATCCGAGCGGGCCAGGTGAACTGGATCAGCTGGGTGGCCCACCAGCCGTACGCCGCGAGCACCCCAGCGCCCGCCGCGGCTACCAACGGGCTCAGGCCACGCCCTCTTCCACCAGGAAAAGGCACACCAGCCGAGCGAACGAGTAAGCGATCCACCTGTCGAGCCCGCGCCACTCCCGCAGGGCATCCGGGCCCAAGCCGATGATCGCGAGCTTGTCCCTACACGTCTCTCCTCCGTCGCAGAGCCGGTAGGCCACCTCGTAACCGCGCATGGCCAGCTCCATCAGCAACCGGTTCGGGACACCGCCAGCCGCGCCGTTGGTCGACCACTCGCGGACCAGGGAGAACTCCTCGTCATAGAGAAGGTGGCGGCTCTCTCCTGCGAAGAGCCTGGCGTTGGCCACCAGCTCCTCCATGTAGTCTCGGGCAGCTTGTGTGGTCAGGTTCACGCCCAAGAAGTCTGCGGCCTGCTCAGCATGGCTGAGCGCAATTGCCACAGTTACCTCCTCCCGGCTGGTAGAAGCCGCCATCTGGCGCCACCTCGTTCACTCTGTCAGAGGGTCTCGGCGAGGACAAGGGCGCGCGCACACCGCCGACCTTTGCCTTCAGTAACGTCTTGGGGTGATCCGGGGCGAGGGCCAGGTGTTCGTGCACGGGGTTACGGCAGACGACGTCTTCGACTTCGTCCTCGACCCGGCGCAGTACACCAAGGCAGACACCAAGATGGTTTGGGTGACGAAGCTGGCGGACACACCCGACGGGATGATCGCACGGGAGGACGGCAAGTTCCTTGGACGGTTCAGGGGCACCGTGATCACCCGTTATCGCTGGCGAAGACCCAACCGGATCGATGTCACCCTCGAGCACGGCATACCGAGACAGCTGCACGCTTGGTTCGACATCGAGCAGCGCCAGGACGGCGCCAGCCTGCGGCACGTCGAAACGATGGATTTTGGCCACTCTGTCCTCGGATGGTTTTACGACGTTGCGGCCGGTCGCTGGTTCAGGTCGGCGGTGGCAGCTGAGGTGCGAGAGATCGCACGGCTGTTGGAAGCCGGCGACAGAGGCCGTGCGTCCGCGGCTCTCTGAAATCGCTCCGTAGCTTGCTGGATATGATGGACGCCTCGCGGGGGCGTAGCTCAGTTGGTAGAGCGCTTGACTGGCAGTCAAGAGGTTCGGGGGTTCGAGTCCCCTCGCCTCCACCCGAACGTCCTGGTCAGAGGCCCGGCGCACATGACCATCGGAGAGGGGACGACGACCGTCGTCTTCAAGTTCACGGTCGACAACTCCTTCTCCTTTCCCAGCGGTGGCTGTGCCTTTATGCGACGACCGTAGACTTTGGAGGAAGCCTAGACAGGGAGCCCCCCACCCCAGGTGGGCCGCTTTCGGTGTGCACTGGGCCAAAGCCGCTGGCCGGTCTCCCAACGTCTCCTGCGGCGAACACCAGCTCATTCAAGGTACGTCCAAGTGCCGTGTGGTCAGCGCGGACAAAATCGCCTTCGAGTGGTCAGCCAACGCCCGGTTCCCTCGACGCGAGCAGGGAGATAGCCTGACCCGCTCGTGAGCGCCTCGTGAGCGTTGCGACGATCCCGGCCTTCCCAACACTACCGACGCGACGCCGGCGGGCCAGCTTCTCGAACTGATCGGCACTCGCGCTGTAGACCCCCGGAGGTGAACATGACCGATCTGGCACGATTCGCAGAACTGGTGCCCCTCGACCACGGGCTGTGTGTCGTCGTCACCCTGCGCACCGACCACACCCCGCACACCGCCGTCGTGAACGCCGGCGTCCTTCCCCATCCCGTGACAGGTGCCCGCGTCGTCGCGTTCGTCGCCGCGGGTGGCACTTACAAGCTTGCTCATCTGCGCACCGACCCCACCATCGCAGTCGTCGTCCGAGCCGGCTGGCAATGGGCCGCCGCCGAAGGCCGCGCCCAGCTGGTCGGACCCGATGACCCTCACCCGGAGGTAGACGACGAACGGCTCCGGCTCCTCCTTCGAGACATCTTCAGCGCAGCAGGGGGGACCCACGACGACTGGGCCACCTACGACCGAGCAATGCGCGAGGAGCGCCGCACCGCCGTCCTCGTCTCTCCCACTCGCGTCTACTCGAACCCAGCATGAGCGCCCGACACCAACGAACACCCGTCGACCTAAGCGCCCTGCTGCTCTGGCCAAGTGGTGCCATACGTCGGGCAGTTGCAGCTCGGAAAGTCAGCGGATAACAGGTCCAACTCGCTCGACAGCAAAATGTGGGGAAGTGCACGCTAGCACTGCGGTAACTGCCCGCTACCTCACACTTTCATGTTGGGCAGGAGTTCGAGTCTCCTCCCGGGGGATGCCATGCTTAGCATCGGGCGGTTCACCCGGGTCGGTGGAGCTACGTTCCTCGCTAGTGCCGTAGCTGTTAGCCGCGCTCCGATAGGATCAGCTACCGCGACTAGTGAAGCGTTGGGAGCAGATGTCAGGCGCCTCACGCCAGTATGGGCATTGCCGGGTCTGTCATACCGATGTTGTCCTATTTCCCGATTTGCGAAGCGTGGGCCGAGTGCATCAGTTCAGTCGCATCACGTTGGAGGAGGAAACCTGCTTCGACGTCGCGATGAGCCGATCTCTCCCATTGCGTGACGAACTGGCCGTGGCTTTTGTAGAGGCTGGCGACCTTGGTCGCGCTAAACGGCATTGTCGTTCCGAAGATCGCACAAAATTGTCCGATGGAACCGCTTCCACTACTTCCCGTGCCACTCAGCGTCGCGATTGGTGCGTCGACCTGTGGAGTGCGTACTCCTCCTAGCGCGTTGCCGTTGGCGTCCCGCGCGAGCACGAGCGGCGACGCGCTCGCCAATTGTATGCGTGGTGCGATGGGAGGCAACTTGCGCTCGGTCAACCATTGGTTGAGCCGGTAGACGGCGGCGTCGAGCACCCAATGAGCGCCCCCGGTGTTGATCCCAAGATCGCACGTGAAGGTCCCCGGGGGAGGGGAGGTCGGAGGATTCTGCATGGCAGCCAGATTCAAGACCGCACCTTGGCCGTTCCCAGTATCCTGAGGCCCGATCTCGAGCCCGTAGTTGTCGTAGTGTGATGTGCCCGCGACCTCCCAGAGGCGGAACAAGCTGGTGTCCGGCTGGCGATCAGCGAGTCTGCTGCTCAGGACATCTGTCTCGGTCTCGAAGACGAAGACGGGTACCTTTAGATCACTTCGGATCATCGTCGGTACTGGAGCGGGCACGTTGTCCTGGGGTGCCTGGGAGAGCGGCGCGCCTGTCGAGAATCGACTGTGCACAAGATATCCGTCGTACACGTGCACAAGCGGATGAACCGCATCTATGTAGGTGACCAGCCGACCGGCCGATTGGGATTCCCCGATCGCAAGGACGCGTCGGGGCTTCAGGCCTCCGAGCATCCGCACTGCACGATCACGCAGTGCCTGTCCCGCCTGGGAGAAGATGTCGTAGGAGAAGCTGTCGCCGGGATGTGACAGCGGGGCATACCTGGTCGAATCGGTTGATTTCGTCGCGTTCACCCCTACGGATTGAGCGGAGACGCCCACCCACACAAACCCGCTCCGGACAAGAAGGTTGTGACTCATCGTCCAGTCAGGATCGGCATCGACACCGCCCGTGACGTTGAGCCACTCGACGATGACTGTTCCGTTGAACCTGCTCGGGTCGATGGGCCGCCTGACGACGGCCCGGGTGGTATAGGGCGCGGTGGCGCTCGGCGTCACGGTCCATCTGCCGTCACTCGTCAGCGCGGTGCCCGAGGTGTAGCTCCTCGCCGTACCCGAGAGGAAGTACTCGGACTCCTCGTAACCGACCTGGGCTAGGTTGAAGGTCGCCGGGAGCACTGTCGGTTGGCGGTTCCCGCCCGTGACCGGCCCCGTGACCGCGGGACTCGCGGCAGCGGCAAAGGCGCTCGGCGTCTGCAGGAGCGCTCCGGGAAGGCCGACGAGCACGAGCGTCAACGAGCATGCCGACCCGGCGAGCCAAGTGAGACGTTTCCTCATCCGAGTCCTCCCCCCTTCCACGGCAATGCTCGGGCCAAGTCAGGCGGACGGTTCGGGCCAAGTCTGGCGGACAGCTCGGGGCCTTGCGGTACATCACCCAGAGTGGGATGCTTGAGATAACTAGCGCCCGGTCAATTAGTTGATTGGGAGTTACTGATCCTCGGGTCTTCTAGGCCACGCTGCTGCCACTGAGCATGCAGCCACTCAGCGCGCGATAATCGCTCCTAGGTTCTTGGGGGGAGGGCTGTGCAGGCTAAAGCACTTTCGGGCGGGCTGTCGTCACTGAGCCTTGCCGCCTGCGGTAAGGCCCTCCAAGGAGAGGCGGCTCCCGACCACGGTCCCGTCGCTTCGCCTCTTGCAAGCATTGGCGGCTCTCCTTGACGGAGCCACTGGAGCAAAGGGGCTACCAGGACCCCTTGGTTGAGGTGCGGCACACCCCTGACGCTGAACATCCCTCTGGCATACCCGAACAGGTGTTCGCTGGGCTACGCTCCGTGCCTGGTCGATCGAAACGATTCGATAGGGCTGAACTGAATGGGCTGTGGCAGTCTCTAGCGATGCTTCAGCCTGGCGCCGTTGCCCTGAACCGTGAGGATGCCATGCGGCTACTTACCGAGCTAGCAACGGTTCAGCGGCGCTTAGAGGAACTACGGGACGGCCTCAGATGGCTACTCGAGGATCAGCCTTAGTGTGTTCTGGCTTAGTGTGTTCTGGCCGCTCCGCGTGCGCGCATAGCACGACGACTAGGAGGGTCTGCCATCTGATTGCCGCCTAGTCCGTTGAAGACCTCGGCGGTCATCATTGTCTCGCGCCGCCCGTTCATGGAGGCGCTCAGGAAGATCGGCGGCTATTTCAGCAGGCACGCCAAGATGTGGGTTACCTGTGGGGGAGCCAGGCGGCAACATACTTGAGGACCACGCCTCGCCGAGCGTCCTCGGTGCCCTGGGCGAGCTCAGGGGCGACGAGCCGCCCAGGCGGTTCGGCTGTCGCGGACCGTCAGGTCGCGGCGAAGCAGGACAGCGTCGGGGTTGTCGCCTGACAGGAGGTGGTCGAGGGTGTTGAGGTCGTCGGTTGCCAGCTCGCCGTCGAGGGCGGAGCGGACGCGTCGCAGGTAGGCATACGCGTAGCGCCCGGTGCTCGGCGGGGGCGGCCCCGCGCCGGTGGCGAAGGTGCGCTGGCCGGCCATCTCAAAACCGGCCCGCTCGACGTGGGGCCGCCAGTTCGGGTGCGAGTTCCAGTTCGCCTGCGCCAAGGCCTCATGGCAGCGTGACTCCAGGCCGGGCCGGCCGAGGCCGACGTCGTCGGGTAGGAAGCGTGGCAGGTCGTCCATCTCGATGACCACCAGAACGCCGCCGGGCTCGAGTGCGGAGTACACGTCGCGGAGCACCCTGTCCGGGTCGGTGACCTCGTGCAACGACGAGGCCGCCCACACGACGTTCGCTGCACCGATCCTCGGCCATGCGACGTCCAGGTCGGCCTGTACGACGCGCACTCGATCGGCCAGCCCCTGCCCGAGCGCCGCCACTCGAAGGCGCTCGAGCATCAACGTCGACCTGTCGATCGCGACCACCTCAGCCGCCCCGAAGCGCTGTGCGAGCGCCAAGCTGCCGGTGCCCGTTCCAGCACCCACGTCGACGACCGTGCGCGGAACATCTGGAGCAAGCCGTCCGACCCACTCCGTCACCTCGTCCAGGTAAGACCCCAGTACCTCTGCGTCCAGGTCCAGCAGATCCGCGAGTCCTGCCTCTTGGTCGTGGACGGACCCGCCACCGTGGCGGTGGTGAGAGTGCGGTGTCATTGCCTCCAAGTCACTGCCTCCAAGTCATTGCCTCCAAGTCATTGCCTCCAAGTCATTGCCTCCACCTTATGCATCTCCTGCGCCATAGGCATACACTCTTGCTTATGACGCAAGAACTGGCCATGGATGCCGTGATCCGACAGCGCATCCGCGGCCTGCGACTGGCTCGCGGCTGGTCACTTGACACCCTCGCCGCCCGCTGCTTCCTCAGCCCTTCCACCCTGAGCCGCATCGAGACGGGGCACCGCAGGATTGCCCTCGATCAGCTGGTCCCCATCGGACGGGCTCTCGGCACCACGCTCGATCACCTCGTCGAGTCCATCGAGAACGAGGACGTGGTGATCCGACCGGAACCTGATCACACGCGAGGGCTGACGACCTGGCTCCTGTCCCGCGAACGGGCTCTCCACGGCGTGACCGTGGCGAAGATGCGCATCACCCCCCAACGGCCGACCGGGTCAGAGCAGCGGCGCGTGCACCCAGGCCGCGAGTGGTTCACCGTCCTGTCCGGCACCGCCCGCCTGCACCTTGGTGAGCGAACGATCCTGGTCCAGACAGGCGACGCAGCCGAGTTCTCGACCATGGTCCCGCACACCATCTGTGCACACGATGGTCCTGTCGAGATCCTTACCATCTTCGACCACGACGGAGAGCGCGCCCATCTGCATGCCGCCGACGACGCTCCGCAGCCCTGATGTCGGCAGCCCGCCCCGGCAACGAACCCGCTATCGTCGAGCGCGAGGTTCGTATTGTGTGAGCTCAAGACCATCCGCTCGACGCCTTTCGTCCGCGAGTGTGTGAGACATTCGTTGTGTGCCTCGACGTGCGCATAGACGTGTACGGAGGGCCTGGCCCCTGATTGGGGTCAGCTTGTGCCTGGCCGCGGGGACAGCAACAGCCTTTCTGGTTACGTCCGGTGGGCCCGCGACACCGAGTTGCCAGGTTGCTGTCGGGTCCGTCAAGTATCCATTGGATGTCCAGCAGGCAGAGAACGCCACCACGATCGCGGCCGTCGGGAAGCGGTTGGGAATGCCCGATCACGCCGTGACTGTCGCCCTCGCGGCCGCTCTACAAGAGTCCAAGCTGCACAATCTCCCCCATGGCGACCTCGATTCACTCGGTCTGTTCCAGCAGCGCCCTTCGGAGGGCTGGGGGACTCCACAAACGATCATGATTCCCCGTGACGCAGCAGAGGCTTTCTACAAGAGGCTGGCATCGGTGAGCGGGTGGGAGAGTCTTCCCGTGACTGACGCGGCCCAGGCCGTCCAACACAGTGCCGCGCCCAACGGTTACGCCCAGTGGGAGCCGGAGGCAAGGACTCTGGCGACGGCCATGACCGGCGAGAGTCCCGCCGGTCTCACCTGTCGATTTGCGAAACCTTCGGACACACGCGCGAACGCCGCCCTGTCGGCCGCCGCAGATCAGGAGCTGGGTGCTCCCGCCACGGAGACGCCTGTTTCCCAGTCACGTGGCTGGACCGTCTCGAGCTGGCTCGTCGGTCACGCTTGGCAGTACCAGATCCCCTCGGTCGCATTCGACGGCATGGAGTGGAGGTCGGAGTCAGGTGTTTGGAGCAGCGCGGCGACAACGGGTTCCATGGTCACGTTCCAAACCGCTGGTTCGACATGACGACGCCCAGAGTGACGGCCCACGCGCTTGCCATCACCTTGACGATTCGCCAAAGTAGCCTGGCCGCTCGTGGCCCGCGTCTTCGACCAGCTGGCTGAACCCGAGGCGATCCTTTCACCCAACCCAGGGCGCCAGCGCAAGGGCCCGCCCCGGCACCGGAGACAACTCGTTCGCCGGTGGCCCCGCCGGGCGGTGTTGGGGGCATGCATCCTCGTCGCGGTCTGCATCCTTTCGACGCTTGGAGCTTGGGCCTATGTGACCCTCCGGGTGGACCAGATCAAGCGTGTCTCCATTCCCTCCATCGCGACTCCGCCACCGGCGGGACAGCCCATGAACATTCTCGTAGTGGGCTCCGACACCAGGTCGGGCCTACCCGCCGGATCCGTCCAACATTTTGGGAGCATCGCTCAGAATCCCGGTCAGCGGAGTGACGTGATCATCATCTTGCACACAGACCCGGCCTCGCAGCAGGCTTCGATCCTTTCGATACCCCGGGACTTGTTCGTCCCGATCGCCGGAAGCAAGGGATCGGATCGGATCAACGCGGCCTTCAACACAGGGCCAAATCAGCTGGTCGAGACCATTCAGCAAGACTTCGGGATCCAGATCAACCATTACGTCTCGGTGAACTTCCAAGGTTTCCAGCAGATCGTGGACTCCGTCGGAGGTATCAGCATGAACTTCCCGATGCCCGCGCGTGACCAGGTCTCCGGCCTGAAGATCACGTCAACCGGCTGCCAGCACCTCGACGGCGCCGCAGCGCTGGCACTTGCACGGAGCCGGGACTACCAGTACTTCAGCAACGGTCGCTGGCAGTACGACGGCACCGGCGACCTCGGGCGGATAGAGCGGCAGCACGCCTTCCTTCGGGTGTTGATGGAAAGAGCCATCTCCGCCGGAATCCACAACCCGATCACAGCCAACTCGCTGATCGCCTCGGCCGTCAACGACGTCACGGTGGACCAGGAGCTGTCCACCGCGACCATCGTCCAACTGGCGCTCAAGTTCCGTTCGCTGCAGCCGTCAGCGGTCCCCAACTACACAATCCCCACGCGACCCGTCAACGGATACCAGAACTTCGGCGATGTGCTCTTCCCCGTGCAACCCCAGACCCAGCGAACGGTTGCCCAATTTCTCGGTCGCGGATCTGTATCTACTCCCGCGACCCCGGCACTTCCCAGTCCGGCCAGCGTGGCCACCGACGTGTTCAACGGCTCGGGCGTCGGAGGCCAGGCCGCGAAGGCTGCAGGCGACCTCAGGGCAGCTCAGTTCAAGGTCGGGAAGACCGGCGACGCCGCCAACTACCGCTACACGCAATCCGTTGTCCTCTACGCACCCGGCCAGGAGGCAGACGCCCAACTTCTCCAGAGTGAGCTCGTCGGAGGAGCCTCCATTCAACAGGACACCAGTCTGTCGGGCGTGCCTGTCGCCTTGATCACCGGCGCCAACTATTCAGGTGTGCGGGCGGGCGCCAACCCGTTCCGTCCGGCATCCAGCCCCCCGGCACCGGCGCCGGCGCAATACCCGCCCTTAGACCCGACCGCGTGCTGACCTAGCGCCGGCCTACTGCCCGAGCGAGCTGACTCTTCGTCATGTTCGAGCGTCCCTTCAGACGCTTCCTGCGCGCCTCCGCGTAGAGTTGCTTGTAGGTGCGACCGGCCGAGCCAGTGTGGGACCGCCGCCCGCCCCTTTTGGCCGAGGACAGATCCTGGGTCGACGTACGGCTTGCCTGCCTGCTCTCGCCCGAGCGGGCGCGTTCCTTGTTAACGGTGCGAGAGGCGATCTCCGCGGCTGTGCGCCCGCTGCGGCCCCTGCTCCGCAGCCCCTCCTTGACATGCTCGTATTGACGTTCTCGCTTCCTGCTCCAAGTGCTCTGGGGCATTTTCCCTCCCTTCACCCTCGTAGGCCGAGACCTCGACTCTCCGTCCTCTTTTACCCCCGAGGGCGCATTTGACACTGAGCCCGAGGGTGGAACAGCTCTGCCGGTGCTACCTACCCCAGCCAGCAATTTGGGATAGGTCGGTGAGGCGGGATAGGTCGCCGGGGCCGGATAGATTGGTCTTCGCCTCTGGTGGTGCCCTTGCAGGTGTCAGAGGGTGGTGGCCATGCGGGTAATCCCGTGCAGGTGATAGAGAAGGCTCGGCTTCCCGTCTTCAGCTGGGCCTCCGCGCTGGAAGAGGGCGCCCTCCGCCAGGCGCTCAACTGCGCCAACCATTCCAGGGCCTTCCACCATGTGGCGGTCATGGCTGACGGCCATCAGGGCTACGGCGTGCCGATCGGGGCGGTCATAGCTCTCGAAGATGCCCTTTCGCCATACGCGGTCGGCAACGACATCGGATGTGGGATGGCATTGTTGCCGACGAGCCTGACCACCGAGGAGTTGCTGGCGCCCTTGCCCGGGCCGAGCGGCCGCTCCCACGTGGTCGCGCGAGACGACATCATGGAACGCGTCCAAGCGTCCATCCCTTCGGGTCCCGATCGGAACCGCGACGGCAACCCCGACACCGAGACAGACCTCCTTCTTCGCATTGCGTTCGGAGCCATGGACGAGGGGTCGGCTTCGTGCGGGGTGCGGCTCTCGACCAACCAGTCAGCTCATCTCGATCGTGCGGGACGCCATCTCACTCTCGACGAGCTCGAATCCAGAGGTCGATCCCAGCTCGGCACGCTCGGGTCCGGGAACCATTTCATCGAGCTGTTGGCTGGTCCCGACGGCGACGTTTGGGTCCTCGTTCACTCGGGGTCGCGAGGAGTGGGCGGGCTCATATGCGCGAACTTCCACCGGATGGCCCTTGCCTTCTGCGCGTCATCACGGGAGGAACTCCCCGACCCGGGCCTCGCGTGGCTACCGATCTCTTCGTCCGGCACGGTGGGCGATCCCTGGACGACAGCAGGCTCTTGCTACGAGCGAGCGCTGCGCGCCGCCCTCGGGTACGCCGAGATGAACCGGACGCGCATGTTGGAGGCGGTGGCCACCATCTTGGAGAGACGATTCCCGAAATGCATGGAATGGGACCATGTGGTCAACATCCACCACAATGACGCCACACTCGAGGACCATTATGGCCGGACGGTATGGATACACCGTAAGGGGGCGGTGAAGGCCGACCAGGGCACACCGACGGTCACTCCCGGGTCGATGGGGACCGGGTCGGTGTTGGGTCGGGGCCTCGGTGAACGCCGTTCCTTCTGTTCCTGCGCTCACGGTGCTGGGCGGCAGCTCAGCCGCTCCCGTGCCCGCAACCTGCTCGACCTGACGCATCAGCTGGCCCTCATCGAGGACGCCGGTGGCAAGGTGTTCGCCGCCAGCAAGCAGGCCGTCCTGGACGAGATGCCAGGCGCCTACAAGGACCTCGAGGAGGTAATGGGTCAACAAGGCGACCTGGTCGAGCCGGTACGCCGGTTCCGCCCCCTCGCCACCTACAAAGGATCCGAGGACCCCGGTCGACGGAAGCGGATGCGCTGGCGTCCGGAAGAGGAGCGCTGAGGCGTCATCCTTGACAGGTGACACACGACACCTCCGCCCCGCGCTGGCCGAAGACACCGGAGGAGCTGATACGTAGCCAGGCTCTGGTAGCCCGAGGGGCAAGGGAAGCGCTTGCTCAAGGGCCGTTCGTCCTCTCGGCGTACCCATCGGTGGGTGGCTGCTTTGCGACCTTCTCCCGACCCTACGCAACAGGCCCCGGCCGGCTGGAGCGGGCGTGGGCGGCGGCCGCCGTGTGGAGACCGTCAGTTGCCGCTATCGCGCGATGGTCATCGCTATCGCAGTGCGGATCGCCACCTGAAAGGTCGTACGGACTCGGACGGACCAAGGCGCGCATCGGACGTCGACGCTCAGGCGGTGGTCACGGGCGATGCCAACGCTCCCTATCTCGCAGGACTCCTCGCCCTCCGCGAGGGACCCGTCCTCACGGCTGCCGTCGAGGCGCTCGATACGCGGCCGGAGGTTCTCCTTGTGGATGCGACAGGCCAGGACCACCCCAGGGGAGCAGGCGTCGCCATCCACCTCGGAGCCGTGCTGGACATGCCGACGGTGGGGGTCACCCACCGACCCCTACTCGCGAACGGATCGTTCCCGCCGTTGGTCCGGGGTTCGGTCAGCCCGGTCCGTCTGGGCGGGAACGTGGTGGCCGTTTGGGTGTGCACGAGGACGGGGGCGAGGCCGGTGCTGGCGCATGCCGGATGGCGCACCAGCCCCGAGACGGCGTCGGCCGTCGTGCTCGAATCCTCGACCGAGGGCGCCCGGACTCCCGTCCCGATACAAGAGGCTCGACGCCTGGCCCGTGAGGCGCGCGCCCAGGAAGCGGACTTCTAGTCTCGCCCGCAACACGTTCACAGGTACTGCTCAGGCAAAGCTGCAAAGTACAAAGATGACCGTCCGGGAACCACGGAACGGGAACCACGGAACGGGAACCACGGAACGAGCACACGGAACGAGCACAGCGAGGCAACCAGAGCAAGGAGCCTGAGCACGGCAGCCGGAGCAAGAAGAGAGCGAGCGCAAGCGAGGAGATCAACAAAGATGTCTGGACCGATAAGACCACAGTTCGAGCCGGGCGCCCGGTGGGGAGTGGCGCAACTGGTCCTGCCAATCTCCCTAGTCGTGGCTTGCGCGCTCGCCCTGGAACGGATTCACAGCACTCTCGGGTGGAGCGCTCTAGTGTTCGCCTGCGTGGTGACGGTGCTCGCATACGTGCTCGGGCCCGAGCTGATCGCCCGCGAGCGCCAGTCGCTGAAGGTGGCCGCCAAGAACCACGGTCGAACGTCATTATTCGGGTAGCCCGCTGTCCCGCCCCGGGCTGACCTCCGTCGGCGACAAACATACGTTCCCCTAGGGGCATCTCGTGCCCTCGCGCTCGCTTGCGGTCGGGGTTCCTCTCGCCTTGTGGTCGGCGACGCTCACGGGGCGCTCGCCAGGGGCTTCGCCGGGTTCAGGAGGCCCCTTTAGGGCGTTTGCACGGTTCGCGGAAATCGGGGCCAGAATGGGGCGGTGCCCGACGACGAGGAACGCAGACCAATTGCAGAAGTGCTCACTGGGCTGGAACTTCATCCCTTGGAGCCACGCTGGACACCCCTGGAGGCGTTCGTCCTCATAAAGTGCATCGACGAGACCGGAGAGCCCAACTGGTCGTGTCGAACGACGAGCACCCTCAACCGCGAAGAGCTGCTCGGCGCTCTGGTCGTCCACGCCGACCTGCTCAGAAAAGAGCTGATCGCCGAATGGGAGGACGACTAGTCAGCTCCGAGACCTCAGCCGGTCTCGCAGACGGAACTTCTGGATCTTGCCCGAAGGGGTCCTGGGGAACTCGTCCACCACCCTCACATCCTCCGGCCATTTTTGTGGAGCCATGCCTACCTCTTTGAGGCGAGCACGCAGAGTGTCGAGGTCAGGCGCCGCGGTACCCCGGACCATCTTGAGGAAAGCGCAGCCGTGCTCCCCGAAGCGGGGGTCGGGCGCGGCCACGACCGCGACTTCTAGGACACCCGGCAAGCGGGCCAGCGCCTCTTCCACCTCGGCGGCGCTCACGTTTTCTCCTCCCCGGATGATGATGTCCTTCTTCCTGTCGGTGACGACGAGGAAGCCGTCTCGGTCGATATATCCCACGTCGCCCGTCGAGTACCACCCGTCTTCGTCGATGGCGTCAGCAGTGAGCTCCGGGGCCGTGTAGCAAGCGAAACGGTCCGGTCCCCTGCTTACGATCTCGCCCTCGTCTCCCCGAGCCACCTCGTGGCCGAGGTCGTCGCAAAGCTTGATCTCCACGCCGGTCAGCGGACATCCGTCGGTGAACAGCCGCTTCTCGCGGGAGTCGGTTCGCCTAGAGCCGGTGGTGGATGGATGCTCGGTGGAGCCATACGACCGGAGAAGCGACAGACCCAATGCCTCGGCCCGCTCGGCCACCGCGCCCGGTATCGGGGATCCACCCAGCCCCACCTCGCGCATCAAAGGCACGTGCTGAGTCCCGAAGTCGGGGTGATCTAGAAGGCTGGTGAGAAAGTAGGTGGACCCGCTCCCCGCCGACACGCCGTCGGCGACCATGGCTTCGAGGACGGCTCGAGGATCCCAGACGTCGATCAGGTGCATCGGCTTGCGTCTGTAGACGGGCAGTAGCAGTCCCGAGAGCATGCCGATGCCGTGACCGACCGGTGCTCCAACGATCGCTGCCGGCCGGGTGGCTTGCATCTCCGCAAGCTGGCGCACCTCGAACCCGATCGTCCGGTGAGCGTGCACCACACCCTTGGGGTCCGCCGTCGTACCGGACGTGTAGGCCACCAGCGCGGGACCGGCCGGGTCGACCCGGACGGGCCCTTCGATAGGATCACCGTTCAACAGATCGGACAGTGGCAACATCCCGGTCGGCAACGACCCTTCCTCGAACGCGGGGCCGCCACCCACAACGAAGACATCTCGCAGATGCCCCAGCTCCGGCCGCAGCCGCTCGAGCACCGTTAGGTAGTCGAAACGACCAAAGTCGCTGGCGGTTACCAAGACGCTCGCCCCCGACTGGCGGAGTATGAACCCCACCTCCTTCTCCCCGTAGAAATGGACGATGGGGACGACGACGGCACCGAGGAAGGCAACCGCGTAGAACGTGATCACCGCCTCCATCCAGTTGGGCAACTGAAACGCCACCACGTCACCGGGGCCCACCCCCCTTGCCTTCAACCCGCCGGCGAGCCGGAGCGACATCTGGTGAAGGTCCCTGTAGGTGCCCGTCCATGGACGCACCTTCGACCTGACCCGGCAGTCGAGGTGGGCGCCTTGCACCAGGCCGGCGGCCAACAGCTGCCCCAAACCCATCTCGGTCCAGTGACCTTCTCGTAGGTAGTGCTCTTCCAGCTCGACCGGGACCGTCCGGGGAAGGGGGGCACCTCCCAGAAGACCCGCCGCTGCCCGCCGGGGACGCGAGGACTTCAGATCATCAGGGGCCGGCATGCCCTCAGCCATCCAACGACGCGACTACTTCGGCCAGCAGTGACACATGCGCATGGTCGGCGGACGTGCACAGACCCACCGGGTCGAAGTGAAGAGGTATCAAGCCCGCCGATCTCGCCCCGCCCACGTCGTAATGAACACTGTCTCCGACGTAAGCGGTCCGCGCCGCGTCAGCCCCTAGGGCTTCCAACGCCGGACGAAATATCCCCGGATCCGGCTTCCACACCCCCATCACGGTCGAGTCCACTACGGCGGCCACCGAAACGCCGGTCCCCTTGCCTACCTGGCAGACGCCCGCCGAACGGAGCTTCTCCTCGACGGTCCCATCCGAGTTGCTCACCACCGCCAGGGGGAACCCCTTCTCGCCGAGCGTTGCGACGGCCTCTAGGGAGCCCGGAACCGGCGACTGCCAAACCTCGCACGCCGGTCCTCTCAGGGCCTCGGCGAGCACCTCGACCACGCGGCCGTGCAACCCGTCGCCGGAATCCAGCGCCGACGCCATACCCTCGACGTAGATGCGCTCGGTGCCCCAGCTTCCTGCGATGTCGGCCGGCCTCTCCTCCGAGCGTGCGGTGTCGACAGCCCACATCCCGTGGTAGTGAGCCCTGCCGAGGGACTCGGCATCGACGTTGACGCCCAAGGCGGACAGCTCTTCGACAACTCGGGAATGATCGGGGACGAAGATGACCCCTCCCACGTCCAGGATGAGCGCGTCTAAGCCAACCGCGGCGCCGCCGCCACCAACGGGTCTCACACGATCACCTGGCCCGTCCCGGGAACGTCGCGGGAAGGTGGACCTTGGGGACAGCTTGATCCCGTCTTGCGCACTCGGTGCGCAGACGGTGCCGGAGCCGCGACCTGGCGCCGAAGAAGCTGCGGTAGCGGTCGAGGCCGCGCGAGGGAAGACTGAAGTCGGGGAGGAGGCGCTCCACGACAAACGCGCCCTCGGGCCGGAGCTCCCCGATGAAGCAGGCGTTCTCCTGCCCCCGAAAGTCCTCTCCGTGCACGGCGCCGAACGTCAAGCAGGCGGCCGGCCGTACAGCTTTCTCGCCGATCCATCCCGGTAGCGCCAAACGGAAACCTTCACCGCGGAGTGCCGCTTCTTCTGTCTTGCCGATCAAGGGGTACCCTTCCGGCCCGATGACCGTGAGAGTCGGAGGCCCGAGGTTCGCCAGAGAGTGCTCGGCGCGTTCTCTCCAACCGGCGGGCTCGCTCTGCCACGGGGGAGGCCGGCGTCCGTCCGGTGCCGGGTCCGAACGGGGCAAGGCCGTCCCGGTGCGGGCCCGCCAGCTCTGTGGTGAGCCGCTCATGTCGCCTTTCGGCCACCACAAGATCAAAATCGGCGTTATCTCCACATAGATCCGCGCCCAGTACCAGGGCTGCGCGCGCACGAGCAAGCGCGGTTGCCCGCGCCAGGCACCCGGGAGCTTGGCGAGCGACTCCTTCACGTAGCGGTCCGTGTTGGTTTGAAGGTCCGCGTCCCGGACCGCTCCGACACCCTGAACCAGCACGGTTGGCGGCTCGGCCAAGCCGGAACCGTAGGAATCATGGAAGAGCATCGCCACCTTCGGGCGCCTGCGCACGCGTTCGGCTTTGGCCGGATAGGTGACACCGGTGGAGACGTCGAGCGTCTCTGTTCCCACATAGGGGGTGAGAGGCAAAGTTACGGGCGTTCCCTTTTGCGTGACCGTGGCGACATCTGCGGTCAAGAAACGCTCGAACACCTCCCGGACCGGTTCGGGCCATGGCGCGAGCTCGCTCACATCGACAGGCTATATGGGCTCCGCCTGGGGCCTATGTTTGGTGGATCCCTGTACTGGTGTTTGCTGAATCCCTGTACTGCTTAGAACGTGGCGCTCGCTATCACGGTGCCGTCGTCGGCGACCAGACGCGCACCGCGGAGGGACCCTATGGCCACAGGCGTGGCGGCCCCCCATGAGCCGTGTCCCTCGTAGACGTCAAACCTCCCCAGCCGGACCGTGCCCGTCGTGGTCTCGAGGTCGCAGACGACCCAGCCTTCGGCACCAGGCTCGTCGACGGTCATGAACACCCACGAAGGCCTTCCCGAATGGGCCATCACCCGACCGGCCGCGGTCCCCGAAGAGGTGCGAAACGTGGCCTGCTTGAAGCTGGGGACGGAACCGCGCGGAGCGGCCACCTGAGCCGGAGCGCTGGTCGACTGCGAAGGGGCCGGCGACCCGCCGCCGAGCCACACGGCGAGGCCAGCAGCGCAAGCCGCCACGCCGGCGAGAGCGGACCCGCCGATGGTCCATGTACGCCGCGTCACGCGAATGCGAGAAATCCGGCGAGCCGAGTGTCGTGCTCGGGGTTGGCCCTCGAGACCCAGTGCCGCGGCCACCCTGTTCTCGAAGCCGAGAGGCGGATCTTCCTCGGGCGCAAGGAACAAGAGCGCGTCGGACACCCGAGCCATCTCGTCGACGATGACCTGGCATGCCGGGCAGTCCTGCAGGTGGCCCAGGGCATCGGCCCGCTCGGATCCGGACAGCACCCCTAGAGCGACCTCCGGCACGACCTGGTGCAGCTGCTCGCAAGTCATTGGCCCCATCGCGCCGTCTCCCCCTCGACCAGCGCCAGGCGCAACTTTCCCATCGCGGTTCGTATCCGCGTCTTGGCGGTACCCAGAGGAATGCCCTCGGCCAGGCTGATCTCCTGGGCTGTCCGGCCGTAAAGGCCAGCCAGGACGACAGCCCTCATCTGCTCGACAGGCAAAGACGCGATCGCCGTCTTCAACCTGGCGACATCGTCAGAAAGGCCGGCCTTGTCGGCGGGTCCCTTGTCAGTCGACGGGTGGTCGAAGGCCAACACGGCCTCGGGGTCGATGGGAACCGCCCGTCGGAGGCGCAGGGCGTCGATGGAGAGATTGCGGGTGATCGAGAGCAGCCACGTGGCTACCGACCCCTTCCTCGGGTCGAACGCCTGAGCGTGACGCCACGCGCGCGACATGGCCTCCTGGGCGACGTCCTCCGCCAGGGCGGGGTCGTCGAGGATCGTCCGGGCCAGACCGTAGACCCTCCCCTGGAACCGGGATACGAACGCCGTGCTCGCCGACGGATCAGCCAGTCCGAGGCCCGCCAGCAGGCTCTCGTCGGAAAGCTCATCGGTGGCGGGCGCCGGGCCCCTAGTTCCCCTCATTCCACGGGTATACGGCCCACAACCCGCAACGGATTGGGCCCCAACGGATGCGGGGTCGCCATGCTTCACCCTAACCCTCTAGTTGAACTGCGAGGTCGACGAGGCGTGCGGGGAGAGCGACGACACGTACCCGGGCGGCGGCTGGTCCGCCGGGCACGACCCGGGCGGGTCGTTATAACGCGGGTCGTTCGTCCAGGAGGCCGTGGGCCATCCCGACTGGGGCGGGGGCAGACGGAACACGGGAGTCAGGTCGGCCAGCACGGCCGCGCCGTAGTCGGCAGCCCCCAAGGGACAGATGTGGGTGTTGTCGGTCTTCCTGGCCCTCACCCAGTTGCCCCCCGACCCGGGAAGCCAGACAGAGTAGTGACCGTTCACCTCTAGCGAGGGGGCTACCGGGAGGAACATCAGCCTCCCGGGCCAGAGCGGGACGAGACCGTTCTCGACAGCGTTCCAGGTCTCACGGCTCGCCTCTTGTTGCTTGGCCGATGCGATCCTCTCGGTGGCGTCGAACTGTGACCCGCGTGAGCCGGACTTGGGAAACTCGAGGATGGCCACGCCGCTCACTCCGCTCCCAGGCGCCAGCAGGGTCTGGAGGGCCTGGTTCATGAGGTCGGAGTAGCCCACCGGGTCCGCCTCGGCCGCTCCGAAGTCCCAGCTCCAGGTGCCCACGACCAGGTCCGGATGGTCTCGCTTGATCATGTCCGAGAAGCCGTTGCGCCATCCTGGGGCGGTCAGGCCCCATCCCGGAAAGCTGTCGTTGACCACCTTGACGGACCCCGTGCCTTGCAAGGCGGCGGCGACACCGGGTTCGGCGTCGTACATCACGCTGTCGCCGATGACGTCCACGCGAAGCGGGTTGGAACGAGAGACAACCCGCCCGGCTGGAAGGGTGATCGGCGGTTGCGTCGCCGCGGTCCCCAGGCTTGCGGAGGAGAGTGGTGGGTCCGAGGGGAGCGTCTGGGCCCTGGCCGAGAGCGCCGAGGTGCCGGACCGGCTCACAGCCTCCGGAGACACCAAGGACACGGAGGACGCCTCGGCGACGGGCACAGTCCCGGCGAGGATGATCCCAGCTGTGCTGACCACGCCTACGGGGGCGACGACCCACTTGCGCCAGCTGGAGTACGTGGCTCGGCGGAGAGGCACCTCTATCACGTAGTAGCTGACGGTGGCTATCCCGAAGGTGATCCCGATCTGGGTCGCCTGGAGCGCCAGGCCCGACAACCCGGTGTTGGCCTGGTTCGTGATCTGGATGACCGGCCAGTGCCACAGGTAGAGGCCGTAGGAGATCTTCCCCACCCAGCGGACGGGGCGGATCGACAAGAGGGCGCCGAGCGGTCCGGGGTTCGGCTGGCTGACGTCCGCGATCACCACGGCCGCCAGGAGGACCGCACCAAGGAACCCTCCCTGGTACATCCAAGCTTGGTTCGAGGATTGCGCGGAGGCGGCCACCACCCAGTACACGAGCCCCAGGAACGACAAGATTCCCGCCAGGTGCAGGGCTCCACGAGCCCTTTCCGGGAGCACGGGTCGCGGCGCCATGAACAGGGCCAGAGCCGCACCTACCAGCAGCTCGAACGCCCGGGTGTCGGTTCCGTAGTACACCCGGTAGTCGGTGGCGGCTCCGTGGAACTGGAGGGCCATCGAGGCGGCCGAAGCGGCCACCAGGACGAGGGTGACGAGCAACGCCAGACGCCTCCGGGAGTCGAGGGCCGTGTCGTCGCCCTTCGCGTGCCTCCCGCGTCTGCCCACATGCAACATGGCCACCATGGCCAGAGGCCAGATCAGGTAGAACTGCTCCTCGATCGCCAGCGACCAGGTGTGCACCAGGGGCGACGCAGCCATGAACTGCGAGAAGTAGGGCTGCTGGTCGACTATGAAGTGCCAGTTGGCGAAGTAGAACAGGGTGGCCACGGCATCGGGGCGCACGGTCTGGGGGTTCATGCCGGGCCCGCCGGCCCACGTGTAGGCGGCGAGCACGACGAGCATCGTCAGAAGCGCCGGTAGAAGACGGCGGGCCCGGCGGCCCCAGAACGCCGGCAGCCGGATGCCACCGGTCTTCTCGCGCTCGCCCAGCAGGAGGCCGGTGATCAAGAAGCCGCTCAGGACGAAGAAGATGTCGACTCCGAGAAAACCACCGCCGGCATGGGCGAACCCCACGTGGAAGACGATCACCGACGCGACTGCGAACGCACGCACCCCGTCCAGGGCCGGTAGGTAGCGGTGAGACTCCCCTCGGGTAGGCATAACTCTCAACCCTCGAGGCTAATGCCGGGTCCCGGCCTGCGATGGTTGCCAGTGGCGGGGCCCGGCCTGCGATGGTTGCCTTCGGGCAGGTGGCAGGTGGTCCCGGGGTGCGCCGGATCCTGTGCCACCATCGTGTCATGCCGGCGCGCATACTCCTCGTCGAGGATGACGCGAGGATACGCGCCTCGATGCGGCTGGCCCTGGAGGATGAGGGCTGGGACGTGGAGGAGGCGGGCTCCGGTGAGGACGCCCTGGCGTCCTTCTCCGCCCAGATCCCGGACCTGGTGCTCGTGGACCTGCTCCTTCCGGGAATCGACGGCTTCGAGTGCTGCCGGGAGATGCGGCGCAACAGCTCGGTTCCCTTGATCATGGTGACCGCCCGCTCGGATACCCATGACGTTGTGGCGGGCCTGGAGGCAGGAGCGGACGACTACGTGACAAAGCCCTTCGTGGCCAAAGAGCTCGCCGCCCGCATCCGCGCCCATCTTCGCCGCTCTCGCTCCACCGCCCCGAGCGACAAGCCCCTCAGCTTCGGCGACTTGGAGATCCTCCCCGATGAGGGAGTGGTCAGGACCGAGGGCAACGAGGTCCACCTGACCCGTACAGAGTTCCGGCTCATATGCGAGCTGGCCTCCAGCCCCGGAAAGGTGTTCAGCAGGGAGGCGTTGCTCGAGAGGGTCTGGGGATACGACTACTTCGGCGACGGCCGGCTGGTAGACGTGCACCTGCGGAGGTTGCGCACCAAGGTGGAGACGGATCCCGCCAAGCCCACCCACATACTGACCGTCCGGGGACTCGGGTACAAGCTGGCCGGCTGACATGGCGAGTGACCATCTGGGCGTGCTCGGGGGTGGGGCCGGAGAGGTGAAGGGGCTCTCGCGCCGTGGCCTGCGGCCGCTCGGCCTTCGAGGGCGGGTAACGGCCGCCTTCGCTGGTGGCGCACTGTTGCTGTCGGCCTCACTGGCAGTGATCACGTATGCCACCGCCCGCCACGACGTCCCCAGCCAGCGCCATCTGGCGCTCATTCTCGGCGGGGCGGCCGCGGCTATTACCCTTGCGGGAGCGATCCTGGGACGATGGGTCAGCGGCAGGGCCTTACAGCCTCTTGGCGTGGTCTCGGCAGTCGCCGAGTCGATTGCCGGGGGGCACCTGGACACACGACTCGACGGCCGCGGGGGCCCCGACCTTGCCAAGCTGGCCGCGTCCTTCAACCGGATGGCCGACAACCTCCAGGACCGGATCCAGCGCGAGGCGAGGTTCGCCTCCGACGTCAGCCACGAGCTGAGATCCCCGCTCACCACCCTCACCACCTCGGTCGCCGTCCTGGAATCCCGTCGAGAGGAGCTGTCGGAGCGGTCCCGGCGGGCCGTCGACCTGCTGGCGTCCGATGTCGTCCGCTTCCAGCGGTTGGTCACCGACCTGCTCGAGATCTCACGCTTCGACCTGGGTGCCGCGACACTCTCCCTCGATGAGGTAGGAGTCG
Source organism: uncultured Actinomycetes bacterium (assembly GCA_963736925.1). Lineage (GTDB taxonomy): Bacteria > Actinomycetota > Acidimicrobiia > Acidimicrobiales > CAVTQP01 > CAVTQP01. Next base: position 685,919 of record CAVTQP010000003.1, on the reverse strand, counting down.
CCGAGCTCGTCGACAAGGCGGCCGGCTCGTGGGAGCACCCGCGCCTCACCGTCAGCGACGGGGCTTGCGATCTACGGGTAACGGTCGACAAGCGCCGGATGGAGCGGGTGATCGGAAACCTGGTGGAGAACGCCTCGGTCTACGGAGGCGGAGTGAGCGGACTATGCGTGGAGACGGCCGACGGGATATTTCGGATCGTCGTGGACGACGACGGCCCCGGCGTGGCGCCGGAGGAGCGCCAGCGCGTCTTCGAGCGCTTCTCCCGGGGCGCGACCGCGGGCAGTAGGTCTGGCTCGGAGGGAGCGGGGCTGGGGCTGTCGCTGGTGTCGGAGCACGTGAGACTCCACGGGGGAAGGGTATGGGTGGAGGAGAGCCCCGGGGGTGGGGCCCGCTTCGTGGTCGAGTTGCCGGTGTGCGAGCGTTGAGGCGCTCGTTGCATCCGGGCCGACACACTGGAGTTGCCCCCCGGCTCACCCGGGCATATTTTGCCGCCCTGGCCCCTGTGCCCTGGCGAGCTCGGCCTCGAACTCGAGCACCGGAGCATCCGCCCAGAGACGCTCGAGCTGGTAGTAGCTGCGGGCCTCGTCCAAGAACACGTGGACGACGAAGTCGCCGTAGTCCATGAGGACCCACCGCGCGTCGTCCAGCCCTTCCACCTTGTTCGGCCTGATCGAGCCGGCCCTCTTGAGCGCTAGCTGCACCTCCTCGGTGATTGTCCGAACCTGGCGCGTATTGGTGGCGCTGGTGATGACGAAGAAGTCCGTTATGGCGAGTATGGGCCCGACCTCCAAGACGACCGTGTGCTCTCCCTTCTTCTCGGACGCCGCGGCAGCGGCGGCCACCGCCAGACGCCTTGCAAAATCCCCGCCTTGCGGGTGTGCCCCCAGTCCTTCGGTCACCGGCCTCCCCGGGCATGAGCGGTGACCGCGTGGGGAGTGGTGGCCGCGGGTCCGGTCGGATCCGACCCATGGCGTAGGTCGAGGAGCGCCACGGCCGCGCCGACCGACAGGGCGAGCACGAGCAAGCTCAGAGCCCTGACCCTCCGCTCGTGCCGATGGCGCTTGCGCCGCTGCACCCTGGCGCCCTCGCCGGATGAGCCGACGTCGTCCCAGGACGCCGCCTCTGGAACGGTCTTCATCTGGTCATAGCGTACATACCGCGCTCGCGGATGCAGCGGACGGCCGGAGGCGGGATCAAGAAGTCGAGGGGACGCCCCTCCGCCGCTCGGGTCCTCAAGTCGGTGCTCGATATGTCCAGACCCGGCATGTCCACAATGACAGTCCTCCAGCTCTCGGGCAGCCGGTCGGGCTCCGCTCCCGGCCTGCTGACTACGACGAGGCGGCAAAGCGAAGGCAGGTCTTCGGCCCGCTCCCACGTCTCGAGCTCCCGGACCAGGTCCGATCCCACGATCATGTACAGCTCGGCGCCGGGATGGGACCCGGCCAGGTCCTCGAGCGTGTCGACGGTATAGGAGTTGCCTCCTCGCTCTATCTCCAACGCGGAGGCCTCGAGCCCCTCGACCCCCGACACGGCTGCCTCGACGACGGCGTAGCGGTCTGCGGCCGAGCTCACCTCCCTGGCCGAGGTCTTCTGCCAGGGGCGGCTGGCCACGACCATCAGCACCTTGTCGAGCGAAAGGGCATACCTGGCGTTGATCGCTGCGACCAGATGCCCGACGTGGATGGGGTCGAACGTCCCTCCGAAGATGCCTATGCGCCCCGGCGGTCGCGGTGACACCCCCTCCGGACCCGGCCGTCAGGTCCCCACCAGGCTGGACACGATCGGAGCGAAGGCCTCCATCTCGCCCTCGTGCACCACCCAGTAGCTGAGCCCGTACTGCTCTCGCCGGCGCTGGAGGGTCTCGACGATCTGGTCCTCGCTGCCGACCAGGACACAGGGGACCTCTGCGGCCTCCTCGGTCGAGAGCCCGAACAGAGGTGCGGTCTCCTCGATCACCTTCCTGGCATCGGGCACCACCTGGACGATGAAGGTGAGAGCCTGCAACTCCAAGGAGCCGAAGCGCTCGCCCGCGGCCTCCCTGACCCAACCCACTCGCTCGCGGTAGAGCTCCGCCCTGGCCGATCGAGCCACCTCGAGGTTGATCGCACCAGGAGCGAGACTGGGGTTGATCCCGACGATGTCGGCCTCGGCCCCCGCGATCGAAAGGACCTTGCGGCTGCCCCCGCCGACCAGAATCGGAGGGTGGGGCGAGGAATGTGGCCTCGGAAACCCCTCGGCCTCGGTGACCTCGTAGTGCTTCCCCGAGAAACTCGCCTTGCCATGGGCCCAGAGCGACTTCATGATCGACAAGCTCTCGGCCATCCTCTCCACTCTCGCCGAGGGAGGATCGTAGGGAAGCCCGGACTGCTCGTAGTCGCTCACCATCCAGCCGGCCCCCAGCCCGAACTCCACCCGACCCTCGCTCAGGAGGTCCAGGGTCGCGATCTCCTTGGCCAGGACCACCGGGTGCCGGTAGTCGTTGTCGAACACCAGCGAGCCGACCCTTAGCTGAGTCGTTGACTCGGCGGCGACCGTGAGCGCGACAAGCGGCCCCCACTCGTCGCCGAAGTGATCAGGAACGTAGAGAGTGGAGTAGCCGAGGGATTCGACCTTGCGGGCCGTGTCCCGCCACGCATTCCCCGAGGCTGCCTTAGACAGTTGGACCGCGAAACGAAACCTCGCCATGCAGGCGAGCCTATGCCGGAACCGCTTTGCCAAGCACCACTTGTTCGGCCACGCTGGATGCGTGCCGACGGACCCGAAAGGAGCCACCTGGAGCCCGCACAGCTGGGCGGACCGCGTCATGGCGCAACAGCCCGAATGGCCTGATCAGGCCCATCTGGATCGCTGCCTGAAGCAGCTCGCCGGCCTTCCTCCACTGGTCTTCGCAGGCGAGGCGCGGCTGTTGACCAACGCCCTCGGTGACGCCTCCGAGCGAAGGGCGTTTCTCCTGCAAGCCGGTGACTGCGCGGAGTCCTTCGCCGACCACTCGGCGGACTCGATCCGGGACAAGCTGAGGGTGATCCTTCAGATGGCCGTGGTGCTCACTTACGGATCGGGCGTACCCGTGCTCAAGGTGGGACGGATCGCGGGCCAGTTCGCCAAGCCCAGATCGTCCGCCACCGAGACGATCGGTGACCTCGAGCTGCCTTCGTTCCGGGGCCACATGGTCAACGACGAGTCGATGACGCCCGAGGCCAGGGTGCCCGACCCCGAACGGCTCATAGACGCCTATCACCAGTCAGCCGCCACCCTCAACCTGTTGAGGGCCTTCACCAAGGGGGGCTTCGCCGACCTGTCACAAGTCCATTCGTGGAACCAGCAGTTCGTGGCCGCGAGCCCCGAGGGCCGTCGCTACGAGCAGATAGCCGGAGAGATAGACCGGGCGTTGCGCTTCATGAAGGCGTGCGGCATTGAGGTGGGGCGGGAGGCGACCCTGCACCAGGTCGACCTGTGGACCAGCCACGACGCGTTGATCCTCGGCTACGAAGAGGCCCTGACCCGGCAGGACTCGCTCACCGGGGATTGGTATGACTGCTCATCCCACATGCTCTGGATCGGCGAGCGCACCAGAGCACTGGCGGGGGGCCACATGGAGTTCGCCTCCGGGGTCAAGAATCCCCTCGGGTGCAAAATCGGGCCGTCGGCCACCTCCGATGAGGTGCTCGCCATCTGCGAGCGGCTCAACCCCGGACGGGTCCCGGGACGTCTCACGCTGATCACCCGGATGGGTGCCGACCAGGTGGGCAGGCGCCTGCCCAAGCTGCTCAGGGCGGTGACCGATGCCGGCCACCCCGTCCTGTGGGTCTGCGACCCGATGCACGGCAACACGTTCTTGAGCGACGGGGGCCGCAAGACCCGCCGCTTCGACGACATCCTGGAAGAGATCACCGGGTTTTTCAGCGCTCACCGCTCCGAGGGCACCTGGCCGGGCGGCGTGCACCTCGAGCTCACGGGCGACGACGTCACCGAGTGCCTGGGAGGGGCCGAGGAGGTCCTGGAGGACCACCTGGACCTGCGCTACACGACAGCCTGCGATCCCAGGCTCAACGCGAAGCAGGGCATAGACCTGGCGTTCCGGGTGGCCGAGCTGCTCCGCTCCTGAACCGTCCCATGACCGTCACCCCTGCTTACGAGCTGTCCCAGCTCGACTACCTGGAGGCCGAGGCGATCTTCGTGTTCCGCGAGGTGGCGGCCGAGCTCGAGCGGCCGGTGCTCCTCTTCAGCGGGGGCAAGGACTCGGCCGTGCTCCTGCGCCTGGCCGAGAAGGCGTTCCGTCCCAGGCGTTTCCCCTTCCCCGTGATGCACGTCGACACCGGGCACAACTTCCCCGAGGTGCTCGAGTTCCGCGACCGTCGCATATCGGAGCTGGGCGAGCGGCTCATGGTGGCGTCGGTACAGGAGACGATCGACAGCGGTCGGGTCGAGGAGGAGGACGGCCCCAGGGCGTCGAGGAACCGAGCACAGACCACCACGCTTCTCGACGCCATCGCCGAACACGGCTTCGACGCGTGCTTCGGAGGCGCTCGACGTGACGAGGAGAAGGCCAGGGCCAAGGAGCGCTTCCTCTCGTTTCGGGACGACTTCGGCCAATGGGATCCGAAGAACCAGCGTCCCGAGCTATGGAACCTGTACAACGGGCGGATCCGCAAGGGAGAGCACATCAGGGCCTTCCCCATCTCTAACTGGACCGAGCTGGACGTGTGGAACTACATCGCCAAAGAGGGAGTCTCGGTCCCCTCCATCTACTTCTCACACCGGAGACATGTCTTCGAGCGGGACGGCATGCTTCTCTCGACTGGCCCCTACGTCGAGTTGCTTCCTCACGAGGAGCCGTTCGAGGCGAGCGTGCGCTACAGGACGGTGGGGGACATGAGCTGCACCGGCGCCGTCGAGTCCACGGCGGAGAGCCTCGCGGAGGTCATTGCAGAGGTGGCCGCCACCCGTGTCACCGAGAGGGGGGCGACGAGAGCCGACGACCGCTTCTCCGAAGCCGCGATGGAGGACCGAAAGCGCGAGGGGTACTTCTAGGTGCCCGATCTGTTGAGGCTGGCCACCAGCGGGTCGGTCGACGACGGCAAGAGCACCCTCATAGGCCGCCTTCTCTTCGACGCCAAGTCCATCTTCGAGGACCAGCTCGAAGCCGTCGAGCGTTCGAGCTCCCACATGGGCCTGGCACAAACCAACCTGGCCCTCCTGACCGACGGGCTGCGGGCCGAGAGGGAGCAAGGGATCACAATCGACGTGGCCTATCGCTACTTCGCCACCCCTAGGCGGGAGTTCATAATCGCCGACACGCCGGGGCACGTTCAGTACACCAGGAACATGGTCACGGGTGCCTCGACAGCCGACCTGGCGATCGTGCTGATCGACGCCCGCAAGGGCCTCCTCGAGCAGAGCCGCCGTCACGCCTTCATATCGAGTCTCCTACGCATCCCCCACCTGGTGGTGTGCGTCAACAAGATGGATCTCGTGGACTGGGACCAGGGGACGTTCGAGGAGATAAAGACCGAATTTCGCAACTTTGCGGCACGCCTCGACGTGAGCGACGTAACCGTGATCCCGGTATCGGCCCTGCTGGGGGACAACGTGGTGGAGCGCTCGCCCAACATGGATTGGTACCAGGGCACGCCTCTCCTGCACCACCTGGAGGAGGTGCACATCGCCTCGGATCGGAACCTGGTCGACGTCCGTTTTCCCGTCCAGTACGTGATCAGGCCCCACACTCGGCACCACCACGATTACAGGGGCTATGCCGGGCAGCTGGCCAGTGGCGTTCTCCGCCCAGGTGACGAGGTCGTGGTCCTTCCCTCGGGGCTCACCACCCACGTCGAGAGCATCGACACCTTCGACGGTCCCGTGCCCGAGGCATTCCCGCCGATGTCGGTGACCATCCGTGTGGCCGACGACATCGACATATCACGCGGCGACATGATCTGTCGGGTCCACAACCTGCCCAACGTGGGCCAGGACATCGACGCCATGGTGTGCTGGCTGACGGACTCCCGGCTCGAGGCCGGAAAGCGATACTTCCTCAAGCACACAACGAGGACGGCTCGGGCCGTGGTCAAGGCTCTGTCGTACCGGCTGGACATCAATACCTTGCACCGCGACGAAGGAGCGACAGGCCTCGGTCTCAACGAAATCGGACGCTTGTGGTTGCGCGTGACGTCCCCGCTCATGTATGACCCATACAGGCGCAATCGCGCAACGGGGAACTTCATACTCATGGAGGAAGGCAGCAATGCCACCGTGGCCGCGGGCATGATCCGCGAGCCCGGCGGTTGAACTGACGAGCCGACACTGGGGGGCGAGGACAGGCGCTTAGGGATGCACTTCCGGGGAGAGCCACTCATCCGTTTCTGGACCATCCGTTTTTGGACTGCGCTGCTCGCCGCCATGGGCCTCGCCGTGGGCATCGCCGCCGTACCGCTGCACGCACCGGCCGCGGGGGCGGTGCCCTCACCCAACGGACCACCCGGCTACTGGATCGTTGGCTCCGACGGTGGAATCTACGCGCTCGGGGGAGCGCCCTTCCACGGGTCGATGGGCGGGCAGCCCCTCAACGCCCCTGTCGTGGGGATCGCCCCCACGCCCAACGGCGGTGGCTACTGGATGGTGGCCTCTGACGGGGGGATATTCGCCTTCGGGGACGCGGCGTTCCACGGGTCGATGGGAGGACAGCCCCTCAACGCCCCTGTCGTGGGGATCGCCCCCACGCCCGACGGCGGTGGCTACTGGATGGTGGCCTCTGACGGGGGGATATTCGCCTTCGGGGACGCGGCGTTCCACGGGTCGATGGGAGGACAGCCCCTCAACGCCCCTGTCGTGGCGATGGCCGCAACCCCCGCGGGTCACGGCTACTGGATGGTGGCCTCTGACGGGGGGATATTCGCCTTCGGGGACGCGGCGTTCCACGGGTCGATGGGAGGACAGCGTCTGGTCGAGCCGGTGGTCTCGATGGCCGCCACCGCGAGCGGCAACGGCTACTGGATGGCCGCTGCCGACGGCGGGATCTTCGCTTTCGGGGACGCCCCGTTCTTCGGCTCCGTAGGTGGCCTTCCCCTGGTCCGGCCGGTCGTGGGCATGGCTACGACGCCCGACCACCGCGGCTACTGGATGGTGGCGTCGGACGGCGGCGTCTTCTCCGAGGGAGACGCTCCTTTCCGGGGATCATTGGCCCTTCTCAGGCTCAACGCCCCCATCGTGGGCATGGCCCAGGGACCGGGGCTACCGGGGTTCTTCGGCCCCGGAGCCTTTCCCTCGGGAAGCACCGGCTACGACATCTCATGGCCCCAGTGCCCCTCGAACTTCCCACCCGCTTCAACCGTTGCGGTTGTCGGGGCCGACGGAGGGCTCGCTTTCAAGCACAACCCGTGCCTCGCCGCCGAAGGAGCCTGGAGCGCGGGCACCTCCAGGAATCTCTACATGAACATCAACTACGGGCTCAGTGCGGTCGGCCCCAGCACCTCGCAGGCCTACAACTTCGGATACGGGGACGCCGCCGACGCAGTCAACTACGCGAACTCCCAGGGGGTGCACGCCTCTGTTTGGTGGCTGGACGTGGAGACGTGCAGCAACTGCTGGTCGGGAGACCCCACCCTGAATTCCCAAGTGATCCAGGGCGCCTTGGACTCTCTACGCAACATGGGCTTCACAGCCGGTGTATACGGGACCCAGTACCAGTGGGTTCAGATAACCGGTCCCAGCTACCTTCCCGGAGCGCCGCAATGGGTGGCCGGCGCCGGGCCTCTGTCGGACGCCCAGGCGTGGTGTGTCCCGGGAGCCTTCCGGGAGGGCAACCCGATCGACGGGACCGTCTCTTTCGACGGGGGCCCGGTCTGGCTGATCCAATACGGCTACTTCGGCGTACCTCCGCACAACTGGGACATGGACTACGCCTGTTGAGCCGGTCTCCCGCATCGGGACCTAGAGGATAGAGACTTCAAGCCGCGAGACCTCCCCTGTCGAGGTTCAAGCATCGAGGCCTCCCGCATCGAGGTTCAAGCATCGAGGCCCCGCAGGTGGCTGGCGTCGTTGTAGCCGAGCAGTCGCCACCTTGTCCCTTGGTGCTCCCATACTGTCAAGGAGGCATGGCTGGTCCGCAGGTCCATCGCCGTACCCAGATGCGGCACCCCGAGGAAGGTCACCAGAGAGCCGTCGATGATGCCCCCGTGGCATGCGACCACTACGGTCTCACCGGAGTGGGCGCCTGCGATACCGACCAGGCTGTCCGCGACCCGGACCAGGAACTGCCGCCAGGACTCCCCACCGGGGGACAGTGGGCGGTCCGGATCGGCGGAGAAGTCCGGATCGCCGTACGCCCCGCCGACATCCTCCCAGGCCATTCCGTCGCACGCCCCCGGGTGAAGCTCGCAGAAGCAGCAATCGGCCCGGATCTCGAGATCCCCGAGCGCGGGGGCGAGGAGCTCCGCCGTCTCGAGCGCTCGCGGGAGCAGGCTCGAGTACAGAGCCGTGGCGCCGTCGAGCTCGCCGGTGGCCGCGAGCCGCCGCGCCAGCAGCTTCACCTGGCGGGTCCCCAGCTCGGTGAGCCCGGTGCACCCCCTCAACCCGCCTACGACGCGGTTCGCGTTGCACTCGGCCTCGCCGTGGCGGACCAGCACGATGCGCCCAACGGCCGGCGTGCCCCGTACACCGGCGCGTCCGTAGCGGCCGTCCCGCCAGTTGGAGACATCCCGCTGGTAGGAGACATCCCGCTGGTAGGAGACATCGCGCCCTTGAGAGACAGCTTGCCCGTTGGAGACACAACCCCCGCTGGAGACATCCCGCCCGGGCTCGCTCAAGCCAGCTCCTCCACGAAGCGCTCCAGCTGGCGAAGGTTCCGGCACTCGAAAGCCCCGTCGCAATGGTCGGCGTACTCCTCCACTATCGAGTCGCCGGTCCCCCAGTACGACCTCGGCTCGGGGTTGAGCCAGAAGACGTGGCGGGCCCTCTGGCGGATCTCCTTCACCACCCACGCCTGCGAGGCGTGGTAGTTGTTGCGGGCGTCGCCCAGGAGGATCACGCTGGACTTTGGCGAAATCTCCTTTCCCCACCGCTCCCAGAAGGTCTCGAGCGCGTGGCCGTAGTCGGAATGTCCGTCCACCCAGATGACGTCGGCCTCGCTGTTGACCCTCGTGACCGCCTGGCTGATGTCCTCGACACCCTCGAAGAAGGCGGTGACCTCGTCTATTCCGTCTATGAACACGAAGCTGCGCACCCTCGAGAACTGGGCGCTGATGGCATAGACGAGCTGGAGCGTGAAGCGAGCGAAGGCGGCGACCGACCCCGAGATGTCGGCTATGACGAAGATCTCCGGCTTGGCGGGACGCGGGTACCGGAATTTGGGGTCGGCAGGGACTCCGCCGTAGGAGAGCGAGTGGCGAACGGTGTTCCTGAAGTCCAATGGGCCTTTGCGCCCATGCCGGCGCTTCCGGGCCAGACGGACCGCCAGCTTCCTGGTCAGCGGGTAGATTGCGCGACGTAACGCCGCAAGCTCCTCGCGCGTCGCATGCATGAAGTCGATGTCCTCGGGCAGGGGCTTGCGAAGGGTCTTGGCCATCGCCCCGGCCCCCCGGTCAGCTACCAGCCTCCTGCGGATCTCGGCCTCGACCTCCTTCTTCAGCTGGTCGATTCGAGCCTCGTGCTCGTCTCTCGCCAGCCGTTCCTCGAGCGCCGTGAGCCCCCCGTCGGCCTCCCGGCGGGCGGCGTCCATCAGCCGCGCCAGGACACCGTCGAGATCGAGGTTTCGCAGGGTCCTGTAGAGGTAGTAAGTGCCCCCGACGGGCCGGCCAGGCTCCATGCCCGAGAAACGGGTCACCGCCTGGCGGGAGAGCGCCCTCATCATGGCGTCGTCAGCATGCAGCAGCGCGCGGTAGAGCATCTCCGCCAGCTGCTCTGGTGTCATCGAGTCCATCGCCCCGCCCTGGCCCTCCTGGCCTGCCCGTGCCTCGCCGGCTCCTGCAGGCGGCTCGTCTCCACCCTCTCCCGGCTCTTGCACGGCGAACTGGGGTCCCCTCACGGAGAAGTAGACCTCGAAGACGGTCTCGAAGGCCTTCCAGTGGGAATGGCTCTTGACGAGGGTGGCGCCGAGGGCGTACTTGAACGCCTCCCGGTCCTCGATCGGAATGTGTCGCACCGCCTCGGTGGCGTCGATGTTCTCGGTGAGAGAGACCGGGAGCCCGGCCGCCCTCAGCTCGCCTATGAATCCGGTGAGCAGGTCGAGCACTCGTCAGCGACCGGGTGCTCTCGAGCCTGAGGGGCGGTCGGTCAGGGTCGGCTTGGCGCCGTCGGGCTCCGCAACCGCCACCTCCTTCGCCGCCTTGTCGATGTCGCTCCGGTACTTGAGCAGGATGTGCAGGGTGTCACGGGCGCGGTCGGCGTCGATCGACTCGATGCCCATGATGACCAAGGTCCTCGCCCAGTCCAGGGTCTCGGAGACCGACGGGTGCTTTTTCAGCTCCAGGCTGCGAAGTGAGCGGACGATCCGCACGACCTGATCCGCGAGGTGCTCGGTGATCTCGGGCACCCTGGTCCTGACGATCGCCTTCTCCCGCTCCAGCTGCGGGTAGTCGATGTACAGGTAAAGGCAGCGGCGCTTCAGGGCCTCGGACAGCTCCCGCGTGTTGTTCGAGGTCAGAAAGACCAGGGGGATCTGGCTGGCGCTGACCGTGCCCAGCTCGGGGATCGAGACCTGGTAGTCGGAGAGCACCTCGAGAAGGAGCGCCTCGGTCTCGACCTCGACCCGGTCGACCTCGTCGATGAGCAAGACGACCGGCTCGGAAGCCCTGATGGCCTCCAACAAGGGCCGGGTCAAGAGGAACTCCTGGCTGAAGATGTCCTCTTCTATGTCACGCCAGGTGCTGGAGCGGCTGTCGTGAGCGGCTCCGTCTTCGGTCACCCGCTCCGCCTGGATACGCAGGAGCTGCTTCTTGTAGTTCCACTCGTAAAGGGCTTTGGACTCGTCGAGGCCCTCGTAGCACTGGAGGCGGATGAGTCTGGAGCCGGTCATCCGGGCGACGCTCTTGGCCAGCTCCGTCTTGCCGGTGCCCGCCGGACCTTCCACGAGCACGGGCTTTCCCAAGCGGTCTGCCAGGTAGACCACCCCGGCGATCCCCTCATCGGCGAGGTACTGGACCGAAGAAAGGCCCTCGCGAACCTGGGGAACCGACTCGAATCGTGCGGGCGGCACTTCGACGCTCACACCCGTACCTGCCCCTCTCCGCGGACCACATATTTGGGGGTGGTCAGCTCCCGCAGGCCCAGCGGTCCACGGGCGTGGAGCTTCTGGGTGCTTATCCCTATCTCCGCACCCAGGCCCAGCTCCTCACCGTCGACGAACCGGGTGGAAGCATTCACGAGCACGGCGGCGGCATCCACCTCTCGAACGAATCGCTCCGCCGCGTCGAGATCTGTGGTGACTATCGCCTCCGAGTGGCCTGAGCCGTACCGGGAGATGTGCGCCACCGCCTGGTCGAGATCATCCACCACCTTCACGCTCAACTTGAGGGCGAGATATTCGGCCGCGTAGTCGGCATCTGTGGCCATCTCTACCCCTGGCAAGACGGCTCGGGTCCGCTCGTCTCCCACCATCTCAACCTCGGCGAGCTCATCCGCCAGCCTCAGCAGGAGCCTTTCGGCGACAGCCTGGTGCACCAGGAGGGACTCGGCGGCGTTGCAGACACTGGGTCTGCTCGCCTTGGCGTTGACGACTATCGACACCGCCATGTCGAGATCGGCGTCTCTGTCCACGTACACGTGGCAGTTCCCGTCGCCGTCGATCACGTAGGGGACGCGCGCGTGCTCCCGCACCGAGGAGACGAGTCCGGGGCCGCCCCGTGGTATCAGGCAGTCGACGATCCCGGTCAGCTGCATGAACTCGATCGCCGAGGAGTGGCTGGCATCGTCGAGCATGACGATCGCCGCCTCCGGGAGCCCGGCCTTGGCCACTCCCTCCCCGAGTGCCGAGGCGACGCAGAGGTTCGATCGGATGGCCGCCGACGAGCCCCGAAGCATCACCGCGTTGCCGGACTTGAGGCACAGCCCCGCCGCGTCGCTCGTGACGTTGGGCCTGTTCTCGTAGATCACGCCTACGACCCCTAACGGCACCCGGACCTTCGTCACCCTCAGCCCGTTGGGTCGTACTGATCCCTCCACCACCTCCCCGACCGGGTCGGGCAGGGCCGCCACCTTCCGCAACCCCGCCGCCATGGACTCGACCCTTGCCGGGGTGAGCCGGAGCCGGTCGAGCCCCGCCGGCGTCGCGCCGATGCTCTCGGCGCGAGCGAGGTCTGCAGCGTTGGCCTCCAGAACGTCGCCAACCCCTTCTTCGAGGCGGTCCGCCCCCGCCAACAGGGCCTCGTCCTTGGCGGATGTCGGTACGGTCGCCAGCTCACGCGCGGCTTCGCGGGCGCGCCGGCCCGAAGCTAGGAGCGGAGAGGGTCTTGCCATGGACCCAGGTTATCCGTCGGCTTCCGAGAGGCCCCTCAGGCTCGAGCAGGCCGGGAGCCGCTCACGCGAGAAGCACCAGGTCGTCGCGGTGGATGACCTCGTGCTGCGTCCCCTCCGGCAGCTCGCTGCTGCGACGCCCCGCCCACCTGGTGACCTCGGCGGCAGTGTGACGGACCAAACCCTTGGCGAACACGGCTCCTCCCGTGTCCGCGACCTCCACCGCGTCGTCGGCCTCGAAGGTCCCTTTCACGGAGACGACGCCTGCCGGTAGAAGCGACGTGCCCCGTTCGGACAAGGCGACGCGGGCGCCCTGGTCGACGACCACCGTCCCTGAAGCACCCACGGCAAAGGCGATCCACAATTTGCGTGCCGGCAACCGCCGCTGTTGCGCACGAACGACCGTGCCCGAAACTGTGTCTCCCGCCAGCGCCGAGACGATCACGTCGGGTCTCTTGGAAGATGCGATGACCACCCGCACCCCGGACCAGGCGGCAATCTTGGCAGCCGCCAGCTTCGACGCCATCCCTCCACTACCCATCGCGGTGACCGGGCCACCTGCGGCTCGCTCGAGCTGGTGGTCGACCTCGACAACCTCCTCGATGAGTGAGGCTCGAGCGTCCAAGCGGGGATCGGCGGTCAACAGACCGGGCATGTCGGTCAACAGGACCAAGAGGTCGGCGCCGACCAGGTGGGCCACCAGAGCGGCAAGGCGATCGTTGTCCCCGAAACGGATCTCGTCGTCTGCGACGGCGTCGTTCTCGTTGACGACGGGGACGACCCCGAGATCCAAGAGCCGCGTGAGGGTCTGTCGAGCGTGCAGGTACTGCTGGCGGTGGACGAAGTCGAGCGGGGCCAGGAGGACCTGCCCGGCGACCAGACCGTGGCTCTCGAGGGCCCGGTCATAGACCGCCATCAGCCGGCTCTGGCCGACCGCCGACACCGCTTGCAGGGTGGCCAGGTCCGGCGAGCGCTCCATCTTGAGCGCCGGCAGGCCGGCGGCGATCGCGCCCGAGGTGACGACCACGACCGGGTGTCGGTCGTGGCGCAGGGACGCGACCTGGCCGCAAACGCGTTCCACCGACGCCGAATCGACGCCGCCCCCTTCCTCGGTCACCGAGGACGTGCCGATCTTGACCACCACGATCATTGGCCGGTCAACTGTCGGGCTCGTAGGTGAAGGTGAAGCCGCCTATGTGCACGATGTCTCCTTGCCTCGCCCCGGCACGGGCGAGCGCGCGCACGACGCCCACGCGGCTCAAACGATGCTGCACGTACTCCGCTGCCTGGAAGTCGTTGAGGTCGCTCACGGCCACGGCACGCTCCGCCGGTCGTCCCCTGACGACGAACGTGCCGTCGGGTCCTCGTTCGACGGCTATCCCCTGCGCCCTTGGCCGGTGAACGACCTCCACCTCACTCGGCAGATCCGGCTCTGCATTCCGTGCTTCCCGCACGAGTTCCCTCAAGGAGCCGATCCAATTCTCAAGCCCTTCTCCCGAGACAGCCGAGACCCGCAACCCTTCGAACAATCGCGCAACGCTGTCCAGTGCAACGTCGGCCTTGGACCCCACAATCATCCGCGGCCTGTTCAACAGCTCGGGTCTGTATCGCCTCAGCTCGTCGATGAGCACCCGTGCCTGTTCCGCCGGAGGCGGAACCTCGCCCGGCGCCAGGTCTATCAAGAAGACCAGGACGCGAGCCCTCTCGATGTGGCGAAGGAACCGATGGCCGAGACCTCGGCCGCGACTCGCGCCCTCTATCAGGCCTGGGATGTCGGCCACCACCATCTCGAACTCGTCGTTGCGCACGACCCCCAGTTGCGGCGCGAGCGTGGTGAAGGGGTAATCGGCGATCTTGGGTCTCGCTGCCGAGACCCGGGAGATCAGCGTGCTCTTGCCCGCGTTCGGAAGACCGACCAGGGCCACGTCCGCCATCAGCTTGAGCTCGAGGTTGAGCCATCTCTCCTCACCCGACTCACCTTGCTCAGCAAACGACGGCGCTCTCCGGCGATTGGACAAGAACCTTGCGTTCCCGCGTCCTCCACGACCGCCCCCGGCAGCCAACCACCTCTGACCGCTGCTCGCCAGGTCGGCGAGAACGGCTCCGTCGAGGCCGCGAACAACGGTTCCCACCGGCACCTCGACACAGGTGTCGGTGCCGTTTGCCCCATGGCGACGCTTCCCCTTGCCGTGACCCGCGTTGCCGCCCCGGCGATGAGGATGGTCCCGGAAGGCCAGCAATGACGCCAGGTCGGTGCTGGCCACGAGCCACACGGCGCCACCGCGGCCCCCGTCTCCGCCGTCGGGCCCTCCCCTGTTTACGTGGGCCTCCCGGCGGAACGAGACAGCGCCGGCTCCCCCGTCACCGGCCTTGGCGTGCAGCTGAGCCTCGTCGACAAAACTGCTGTGTGATCGCGTCGAGGCTTCAGACGACGTCGACAAGCCTGCGATTCTTGCGCACGCCGAACTTCACCTTGCCCTCCGACTTGGCGAACAAGGTGTCGTCGCTTCCCTTTCCCACGTTGAGGCCCGGATGAAAGCGCGTACCCCGTTGGCGGACGATTATGGCTCCGGCCTTCACCTGGGTCCCGTCGTAAACCTTGACGCCCAACCTCTGAGCCGCCGAGTCGCGGCCGTTCCGAGTCGAGCCGCCTCCTTTGGTCTTGGACATCCGCTCAGCTCTCCTTCTCGGTCCGACGTGGGGGCTTCCGCCTGCTGCCGGCCCCCGCGGGGGCGGTGATCCCGGTGATCTCGATCGTCGTGTACCGCTGTCGGTGGCCCCAGCGGCGTCGGTTGTTGGACTTGGGCTTGTACGTGAAGCCGGTCACCTTGGGACCCTTCGACGTTCGCAGCACCCGTGCCGAGACGCTGGCGCCCGACAAGGCCACGGGCTCGGCGAGGACCCTGTCCCCGTCGACCACCATGAGGGGTTCGAAGGAAACGTCGTCGCCCTGGTCCAGGCCGAGCAGCTCCACCTCGAGCTGCTGGCCCTCCGAAACCTTCTCCTGCTTGCCACCAGTGCGGATCACTGCGTACATGGACCGACCAGGCTACAGCAGGGACTCGTCGAAGATGATCCCGCGGCCCTGACATGCCGGGCATTCCTGGGAGAACGACTCCACCAAGCCCTCCGAGACCCTCTTCCGGGTCATCTGCACCAGCCCCAGCTCGGACATGTCGAACACCTGCGTCCGGGTCTTGTCCCGGGCGAGTGCCTCCCGGAAGACCTTCATGACACCTTCCCGGTTCGACCTTACGTCCATGTCAATGAAATCGATGACGATGATCCCGCCGATGTCCCGCAAGCGGAGCTGGCGGGCGATCTCCTCCGCCGCCTCGCAGTTGTTTCGAAACACCGTCTCTTCCAGGTTCGACGTTCCCACGTTCTTGCCCGTGTTGACGTCTATCACGGTTAGGGCTTCTGTCCGCTCGATGATGATCGAGCCCCCTGAGGGAAGCCAAACCTTGCGGTCAAGCGCCTTGTGCAGCTGCTCGTGAACGTGGTTACGCTCGAACAGCGGCAACCGGTCGCCCTCGGTGTCATACCATTCCACCCTGTCGGCGAGGTCGGGGCTGATGCTCGCCACGTAGTCGCGTACCTCCTCGAACAACCTCTGGTCGTCGATCACCACGCCCCGGTAGTCTCCGTTGAACTCCTCACGAATGACTCGCACCGCCATGTCAGGCTCGGCGTATAAAAGGGTGGGTGCCGCAGCCCGACGAGCCTCGGTGTCGATCTCGGTCCATTTGCGAACCAGAAGGTCGACGTCCCGGCGAAGCTCGGCGGCCGTGGAACCTTCGGCGGCAGTCCGGACGATCAGTCCGTGACCTGCGGGTCTCAGGTCGTCGAGGATCCGACGGAGCCTCTTCCTCTCGTCGTCGTTCAGCCGCTTGGAGATGCCGTAGGTGGAGCTATTGGGTATCAGGACCACAAAGCGACCTGGCAAGGAGACCTCCTGGGTCAGACGCGCCCCCTTTGTGCCGATCGGGTTCTTGGTGACCTGGCAGATGATCGTCTGGCCCTGGCGGAGGATCTGCTCTATCCGCGTGCCCTGAGCCTCGGTCTCGGCGCCGTCCCCCTCCACGTCGTCCCGGTCGTAATGGACGTCGCCCCGGTAGAGGACCGCGTTCTTCGGTGTGCCGATGTCGATGAAGGCCGCCTCCATCCCGGGGAGCACGTTCTGCACCTTGCCCAGGTAGATGTTCCCGTCGATCTCCGTCGCTTCGTCCTGAGGCCTCGAGACGTAGTGCTCTATCAGAGATCGCCCTTCCAGGACGGCGACCTGAGCGGCATGTGGACGTACGTGCACGCACATCAAGTAGCGGCCCACTGGCCGACCACGACGTTCGCGCCCGCGCCGGCGTTGCTCCTCGACCCCCGCTTCCGCCTCGGCCGCCTCCCCCGAGTCGGTCACCGCCTCGTCGGGCGCGGCCGGTTCCAGGGCGGGGCGGCCGGGCGCACCCGGCGCGCCGCTCGAGCTCTTGCCACGACCTCTGCCGCCCCGACGACGCCGGCGTTTGGCCGCCGTGCCGCCACCAGACGCGTCCGATGTCGCTTCGCTGTCGGCGGCCGGCCTGGCCGGAAGGCCCAACGGCGGGGACGGCTGACGAGGCGACGGGGATGGCCGGGTGTCGCCGACCTTAGGTGCGGGGCGTGTGTCGCCGATCCTCGGCCGAGGAGGCGGCGGGGGCGCCTGCGACTCGACTGGTGAGTCGGCGTGCGGGTCGGCCGGTGGTGAGTCGGCCGAGGGCGACGCGGTCGCTTGGGAGTCGATGCGTTGCGAGGCGGTGCCTTGCGGATCGGCCGAGGGCGACGCGGTCGCTTGGGTGTTCGCGGTTTGCCGGCGGCCTCCCCGGGATCCGCGGCGCCGCCGGCGCCCGGAGCCCTCTCCGCGATCAGCTCCTTGGTCTCGGGAGTCGCTCTCCTGGTCTGATGTCCCGCCGGCGTCGCCGGTGGGCCTGGTCACTCGATCGGACATCTAGGTGGTCCCTTCTCATGAGGCACGCTCCAGAGCGTGCTGCGCGTCCGTCGCATCCAGCGGGATGGGCTCCAGCCGGGCGCCGTCGCGCTCGATCCATTGGTGGGTCCTGGTCATCCGCGTGAGCACGATCTCGGACCCGATTCCCTCTAGCAGCTCGGAGGGCCTGACTCCTCTGGGCTGCGTCGCCAGCACGGCATCCAGGCGGGCCGGCCGCTTGCGGTCCGGTCCCGATGCCGTCAACGACAAAATGGCGGGCCTTAGGTCGTCTTCGATCTCCCGGCCCTTGCGCTGGCGCTTCACCCGGATCGAAGGCGCAGCAAGCGTCCTCTCCACCCGGGCGGCGAGGTCAGCGGCCGCCGTTGCTTCCACTTCCAGCTCCCATCTGCAAGAGGTCACGTCCTCTTGCAGCGAGGCGCCTTCCTCCTCGAGTCGCACGGCCACCGCGTCCACGCCTGGAGGCAAGGCAGAGCTGAGTGAGGGAACCAGCTCCTCCGGGCCGACCTCTCCGCCCCGGTGATCCAGGTGCACGTCGAGGTATTCGGCACACGACTCCGCCCCCGTAGGGAGCGCGAGCCCGAAGCTCAACTTCGGCCTCGGCGAGAACCCCTCAGTATGGGCGATCGGAAGCCTCACCCGGCGAAAGGCTCTCTCCCACATGCGTGCCACGTCCCTGTGACTCGTCCAGCGCACCTTGCCGGTCTTGGAGAAGCGCAGGCGCAGGCGCATCAGCCGACCCCCACCCGCTCGGATCTCGGCACAAGCGGTACGGGCACCGAGCCTGCAGCGCTCAGGTCCTGCCCGGTTCCCTGGCTTCCCCCCGCTGGTGGAACGGTGGAGGCGACCACGTGCTCCAAGCCATAGCCGGTGCATGCACCGCAGTCGTAGCAGGGCGTCCAGCGGCAGTCCTCCAGCCCGGCTCGAGACAGGGCCTCACCCCAGTCCTGCCACAAGAAGTCCCGGTGGAGACCCGCGGATATGTGGTCCCAAGGCAGGATCTCGTCAAGGTCCCTGTCGCGATGCACAAAGTCGTCCACGGACAGACCGTGGGACGCCATCGCTTCCTCCCATAGAGAAAGGTCGAAGTGCTCCGACCACTCCTGGAATGTGCCCCCCCGCCGCCACACGTCCTCGATCACGGCTCCCAGCCTCCGGTCACCTCTGGTGGCGATCCCTTCCGCCAGGGTTGCCTTGGGATCGTGCCAGCGCAACGCCAGCCCCTTCTCCCTCCGGGTGGCATCTCGCAAAAGGTTGATCTTGCGTTGCAGCTCCCCGACCGTGTTCTGGCCGAACCACTGGAAGGGTGTCTGCGGCTTGGGAACGAAGCCTCCGAGAGACGCTGTCACCGTCACCCTGTCACGATGGCTCCGGCCTATTTCCACGCAACGGCGCGCCAACTCGGCGATCCCAAGGGTGTCCTCGTCGGCTTCGGTCGGCAGACCTGTCAAGAAATACAGCTTCACCCGTTGCCATCCCTGCGAGAACGCTGACTCCACAGCGCCATAAAGGTCTTCCTCACGGATCAGCTTGTTGATCACCTGGCGCATGCGCCAGGTGCCGCCTTCCGGCGCGAACGTGAGACCGGTGCGGCGTACTCTTTGGATCTCGCTGGCGATGCCAACAGTGAAGGCGTCGACTCGCAGGCTCGGCAGGCTGACCGCCACCTGACCCCCGCACATGGGGTCGTTGACGATGGAGGACACCACCGAGTCGATCCCGGAGTAGTCGGCGCTCGACAGCGACGTGAGACTGACCTCGTCGTAACCGGTTCGAGCCAGACCCTCCCTGACCATCTGGCGCACCTGCTCCGCAGGGCGCTCGCGAACCGGGCGTGTGATCATCCCCGCCTGGCAGAACCGGCATCCTCTCGTGCATCCTCTGAAGATCTCGACGTTCAGGCGATCGTGCACCACCTCGGTAAGGGGCACCAGCTGGCGCTTGGGGTAGGGCCAAGCGGCCAGATCGGGGATCGTCCTCTTCTCGACCCGCTCGGGGACCTCCGGATAGCGCGGCTCCACCGCCGCCACCTGAGGCCCACGGTAGGAGACCTCGTACATCGAAGGTACATACACGCCCGGGACGCCGCTCAAGTACCTGAGCACGCGCTCTCTCGAACCGGGCGACCTCCCACCCGCCTTCCAATCACCCAGCACCTCGGTGACCTCGCCCACGACCTCCTCGCCGTCGCCGATCACGAACGCGTCCACGAAATCGGCGAGAGGCTCGGGGTTGAAGGCGCAATGACCACCCGCCACCACGAGCGGGTCCCCTGGAGATCGGTGCTCCGACCTGAGCGGCACGCCCCCGAGGTCCACGCAGTTGAGCACGTTGGTGTAGGTCAGCTCCGCCGACAGGTTGAACGCTATGACGTCGAAGGAGCCCGCGGCGCGATGCGTATCGACCGAGAAGAGCGGCACTCCTCTCTCCCGCATGAGGGACTCCATGTCCACCCACGGCGCGTACGATCGCTCGGCCAGGCTGTCAGGGCGTTCGTTGAGGATCTCGTAGAGGATCTGGAGACCCTGGTTCGGTAGACCGATCTCGTAGGTGTCGGGGTACACCAGCAGCCACGACACCTTGCCCGGACCGTGAACGGGCTGCTGGAAGCCGTCCTCGAGGCCTATGTAGCGGGCAGGTTTGCTGACCTTGGCCAGAAGCGGCTCGACCCGCGGCCAGAGGGAAGTCATGTCCCATCGAGTGTAGCCAGCGACGGCTCCGGCTCTCTTGCCACGGAAGTCCGACCCGACCGGGTCATGAAGCCGGCGTGGGAGCCTTTAGGGGCCCGATGGGATGCTGCAAGAGGTACTCGAGGATCTGGCGGGCGACGGGGGCGGAGGCTTGGGCACCGTACCCCCCCTTGTTGATCACCACCGCCACCGTGTACCGGGGGCTGGCGGCCGGAGCGAAGCACACGAACAGGGACACCGGCTCACCTCCGTTGGTGCTGACCGTGGCGGTCCCGGTCTTGCCGGCCACCTGCAGCTGGTCCTGGGGGAAGCCCGAGAAGGCGCCCGCAGCCGTCCCCGAGGTGGTGACGCCCTCGAAGCCGGCCAGCATGGGGTCCCTGGTCGAGCCCGGTAGTTCCACATGCCCGGCCGCGACCGGACCGACGCTGTGCACCGCCTTGCCGGCCTGGTTGTCGACGGCGGCCGCGAGCTGGGGCTGGTAACGGGTGCCTCCGTTGGCGAAGGTTGCGTACGCGTTTGCCAGCTGGAGCGGGGTGACGGTGGTCTCGCCCTGGCCGAAGGCGAGCTCGACGTTGTCACCCGCGTACCATCCCGGGCCTGCAGGGAACGCCTTCGGGTTCGCCTGGTACTCCACTTGCCGCAAAGCAGGTGAATCCACCGAATTCTTGGACTCGCCAGGCAGGGGTATGCCGGAGTACTGGCCAAGGCCGTAGGAGGCCGCAGTGTCCTGGATGGGCGTCTTTCCATAGTGGCCGCTCTGGGTCCAGAACATGTAGCCCAGGTTGTAGAAGAACACGTCGTCAGACGCGGTTATAGCGCTTTGAACGTTGTAAGAGCCCGCCTCGGCAGGATCGTCGTCCTTGAAGGAGCACTGACCCCCAGTGCAGTTGGGAAGGGTAAAGCTGCCCGGGTCGTCGATCTGGGTGTTTGTGTTGATGAGCCCGCTGTTCAACGCGGCTGTGGCGGTGACGATCTTGAAGGTCGACCCGGGGGTGTAGAAGCCTTGGGTCGCCTTGTTCTGGAGCGGATCGCCGCTGCCCGGCGCCTGGTACTGGGCGAACTTCTGCTGGCTGATGCCGCCGACGAAGTCGGAGGGGTTGTACGTGGGGAACGAGGCCATGGCTAGCACCTGCCCGTTCCTCGGGTCCAGCACCACGGCCGCACCGTCGGTTGCGGGGATCGGATTGCCGTTGGTCGGGTCCGTCGACCCGCGCAGGGTCATGATCTGGTTGGCGAGGTCCGTCTCCACGGCCTGCTGGAGCCCGAGGTCGATAGACAGCTGGACGTTGTCGCCGGGTTGAGGCGGGTTGGTGCTGAGGGCGCGGGTGACCTGCCCGCTCGCGTTGACCTCCAGCCGCGTGGACCCGGGCTTGCCTCTGAGGACCGACTCGTACGAGCGTTCGACCCCCGACTTCCCGATGCTGTCGCCTTGCTGGTAGCCCTGGTTCTTGAACGTGGCGAGATCCTGGGAGCTGACATTTCCCACGTAGCCGAGCACGTTGGCCAGCGTGTCGCCGTACGGGTAGCTCCGCTCCGTGTCGAGCTGGACCTTGACCCCGGGGAACTCGTCCTGGTGCTCGCTCAGGTAGAGAACCATGTTCGAGGGGACGTCGGTCATTATGGGCACGGGCCTGTAAGGGCTGTACTTGGGGTTTAGCGTCTGGGCGTAGACATACCCCTTGGGCTTGCCAATCAGCAGAGCGAGGCGGCTCACGACGTCGGGTCGCTTGGTGGCGGTCACCCGGTCGAGGGTGATCGTCTCGCTGCTCGTGTTGTTCACGATCGCCGCGCCGTTGCGATCCATGATCTCGCCCCGAGGTCCTTGCTCGTAGACGGTACGTATCTGCGTGACCGAAACGGCATGCTTGAAGCTGGGGGCGTCGAGCACCTGCAAGTACCACAAGCGGACGAACATGGCCGCGAACAGCCCCGCCACCACGACCCCGGCCACGCGAAGACGCACCCTCGAGCTGTCGCGCCGCGGTGTCACAGGCTCCGCACCCTTGCCGGCTCGGGCAAGGCCCAGGCCATCGCCCATACGACCGGGCCGGCCAGGACTCCGTTGAACAAGGAGACCACGCCGACGATCCAGGCCAGGTTGTGGTGAAGCATCTGGCTCTGCCCCACGACGGCGCCCAGAAGCGCGTACAGGGCGGTCCCAGCGGCCGTGGCGACGGTGGCTGTGAAGGGAGGCACCCACCAGGCGGACCCGGCCAGGCTCGCCGAGAGGAAGCCCAGGAAGAAGCCCACGAGCCCGTAGACCAGGGCGGACAGGCCGAAGGGGGTGTCCACGAACAAATCGGCGATGATCCCGACTACGAAACCCACCGCCGCACCCGTCTCGGGCCCTGCGGTCAGTCCGGCGGCTATAGGGAGGAGGATCATGGCATCGGGATGTACCCCGTGAACGCGCAGCCCGTTCAACACGGTCTGTTGGATGATCAGCACGGCAACGACCAACAGGGGGAGGCGGAGGCGGATCAAGGCTGCGTCATCCTTGCGGTGTCCATTCCAGCACCGTCACGAACTCGAGTCTGGTCAGGTCGATCACGGGCGAGAGCGTGGCATCCCACTGAGGGGAGGAGGGCCGAAGCCTGGCCGACTTGACCGTGCCCACGGGGATGTCCGGGGGAAAGACTGCATTTTGCAGACCGCTCGTGTCCATCGGCTCCCCCACCCGGACAGTTGTCTGGGGAAGGGCGTCATCCACCCTGAGAGGCTGGCCGACTCCCTGTCCAGACAGCACCGCCTCGGCCGCCGGGGCACTGCCGTAGCGGACCCCGACGCTGGAGGTGGGATCGGTGATCAAGAGCACGGTGCATCCCGAGTGCCACGATTCCACCACGCGGCCCACGAGCGCGCCTCCCGAGACCACCGGCATGCCATCCTCGATCCCCGACGACTGTCCCTTGTCGAGTTGAACTGTCGCGCTGAAGTTGGACGAGGAGTTGGACGTCACCTCCGCCGTGACCGCGGGAAAGTTGCCGGGGACGTTCAGCTGGCGCCTCAGCTGCTCGACCTGACGCTGCGCCCCCTGGGCCTGAAGGCTCCTCGTCCGCAGCCTGGCGTTCTCCTGTAGCAGCCGGGCGTTCTGGTCCTGCAGGTCACCGTAGTGGAACGCACCCTCGAAGAAATTCCCGACCGGGCGCAATGCCGACGACACCGCCGAGTCGATCGGCGAGAAGACATCATGTGCAACTCTCTTCAGGCCCGAAACCGCGCCGTTCGTCTGTCCCCTGTAGCCGATCGTGATCGCCGTAGCGGAAGCCAGCACCAACACCAGGAGGATGTAGCGAGGCCTGTTCCTCCTGCGTGCCACGACCTCAAAGTGGCGAGACGTGAAGCGGGTAGGGCCGGTCACACTCCAGGGTGCATGTCTTCGCCAGTCGTCCGGCGACCGTGCACGTCCTCCACAGCGGCTCCCCTAGCGGGAGCTGGAAGAGATCAGCACTTGCTTCAGCGCCTCGAACTCCTCCAGGCACTGGCCACTTCCGATGGCCACCGAGTGCAGGGGATCCCGAGCGACGATTATGGGCATACCCGTCTCGCTGGAGAGCCTGGCGTCCAATCCGTGCAGGAGCGCCCCGCCGCCGGTGAGCACGATGCCCTGCTCCATGATGTCGGCCGCCAGCTCCGGGGGCGTCTTGTCCAGGGTGATCTTGACCGCGTCGATTATCGCGCTAACGGGCTCGTCCAGGGCTTTACGGATCTCCTCGGTCGTCGTGACGATGGTCTTGGGCAGCCCGGTGATCAGGTCGCGACCCCTGATCTCGGCGTGCAGCTCCTCCTCGAGCGGGCAGGCCGAGCCGAGGGCGATCTTGATCTCCTCGGAGGTGCGCTCGCCCAGTGCCAGGCTGTACTCCTTCTTGACGTATGTGACGATGGCTTCGTCCATCTCGTCGCCACCGATGCGGATCGACTGGCTGGTGACGATGCCGCCCAGCGAGATCACCGCAACCTCGGTCGTGCCGCCGCCGATGTCGACGACCATGTTCCCGGTCGGCTCGTGCACCGGGAGCCCCGCACCGATGGCCGCCGCCATGGGCTCCTCGATTATGTAAGCCGGCTTGCGAGCTCCCGCATACTCGGCCGCCTCCTGCACCGCCCTCTGCTCCACACCCGTGATCCCGGAAGGGACACATATGACCATGCGCGGCTTCGCGAAGCGCCGCGGGTGCACTCGATGAATGAAATAGCGCAGCATGCGCTCACAGATCTCGAAGTCGGCGATGACTCCGTCCTTGAGCGGCCGAATGGCCTGTATGTGGCCCGGCGTACGGCCGATCATCCGCTTGGCCTCCGCCCCGACGGCTAGAGGGCGCCCGTCCTTCACGTTCACGGCCACCACCGAGGGTTCGTTGAGGATGATCCCCCGGCCTCTCACGTACACGAGCGTGTTGGCCGTGCCCAGGTCGACTGCCATGTCGCGGCCCAGTTGGAAAGAAAACAAACGGCTCTCGGGCATTCCCGGCACTCTCCCTGGACGAGGCGTGGTCCAGGTCAAGGCTAGGGGAGGATGCCTCCCAGGACAAGGCGTGCAGCTAACGGAGGCCCGGGAAGAACAGCTCGATCTCGCGTCGGGCCGATGCCGCTGAATCGGATCCGTGCACCAGGTTCTCGGTGAGCTCGGTGGCAAGGTCGCCACGAATCGTGCCGGGAGCAGCCTCTGCCGGGTCGGTAGCTCCCACCATCGTGCGAACTGTGGCCCAAGCCTCTCCCGGGCCCTCCACCACCAACAACAACGAAGGGGCGCGCCCTATGAATGCCACCAGCTCCTCGTAGAAGGGCTTACCCAGGTGCTCCTCGTAATGGCGGTGGGCGAGATCGGGACCGATCGTGCGAATCTCGGCCGCCACGAACCGGAGACCCTTGCTTTCGAGGCGCCCGAGGATCTCGCCGGCTAAGCCTCGCTCCATGGCGTCGGGCTTGCATATGAAGAGAGTCCTCCCCATTGGGCGGCGACGTTAGCTTTCACCAAGGGCGATGGACCAGCAACGGCCGGGCCTCCCCGACCAGGTACAGCGACCCGGTGATCAGAACGAGGTCCTCGGGGGCGGCCGAGGCGATGGCGAGGTCGACCGCTTCGGCCGTCGAACCCGCAATCGAAGTATCCAGACCCATCCGATCGGCGACCTCGGCCAGGTCCTCGGGTGCCATCGCCCGGGGAGAAGGTGGAGGGCTGGCCACCACCAGCCGGACGCGCTCGGTCGGCAGGGGTCCGAGCATCTCTCGAGGATCCCGCCCCTTCAGCAAGCCCATCACCACCACGAGCCGCTCGAAGACCGAGAACTCCTCCTCCAGGGTTGCGGCGGCCGCCTCGGCCCCCGCCGGGTTGTGAGCTCCGTCCAGGATGCACAACGGGTGACGGTGCACCACCTCCATGCGACCCGGGACCCGGACGTTTGCGAATGCCCCCTCGACCACGTCGGGAGAAAGCGGTCCGCCGAAGAAGCACTCTGCGGCCGCCAGTGCGGACGCCGCGTTGTCACCTTGGTGGGCTCCGTGAAGAGGAAGGTACACGTCCGGGTACTCGGACCCCTGGGTCCGTAGGTCGAGCAGGCGTCCCCCATGAGCCACCCGGCTCTGTACACAGTCGTAGTCCGGCCCGCGCTGAAAGACCTCGGCGGCGCCTGCGTCACGAAAGATCCCCGCCAGGCGCGGATCGGTCTCGCCGAGGACGAGGGAGCTCCCGGGCTTCACTATCCCGGCTTTCTCGCCGGCAATGTCCTCGAGGCTGGGACCCAAGATCTCGGTGTGGTCCAAGCTGACGTTGGTCACGAGGGCGACTCGAGCATCTGCGACATTGGTCGCGTCCCAGCGGCCGCCCAAGCCGACCTCGACCACCGCGGCGTCCACCGCGAGATCGGCGAACCAGCGGAACGCCGATGCGGTGAGGATCTCGAACCTGGAGGCGCGCTCGTGCATGAGCTGCTCGAGCGAGGCGACCGCGAGGAGAAGCTCCGCGAGCTCGTCGTCACCTATGGGCTCCCCCCGATAGGCCAGGCGCTCGTTCACCCGCTCCAGGTTCGGACTGGTGTAGGTGCCCACGTTGAGCCCGTGGGCAAGCAGGAGGTTCGTGAGAATCCTCGCCGTCGACCCCTTGCCATTTGTTCCGGTGAGATGGAGCACCGGGTACGCCCGCTGGGGCTCGGCCATAAGCGACACCAGCTCGACCATTCGGTCAAGGGTCGGCGCGTCCCTCCGGCCGGCAACTATCGCCTCCAGATTGACGTGGCTCTCGAGCCAGCTCAGTACCTCGTCGAGACCGATTCCGGCGACTCTCACCGCGGGAGGGCCGACGCTGGCGGACGTCTTCTCAGGAAGCAGCTCGCCGCGGCCTCTCGGCCTTGTCGGGCTCGCTCTTGGGGACGAGGGTCGGGTTGACGCGGTCCAGCACCACCGCCCGGTCGATCACGCACTTCCCGATGTCACTCCGGCTCGGCAGGTCGTACATGACCTCCAAGAGCACCTCCTCGAGGATCGCCCGCAGTCCCCGAGCACCGGTGCCCCGGAGCAGGGCCTGCTCGGCCACGGCCTCGAGAGCATCGTCTGCAAGCTCGAGCTCCACATCGTCAAGCTCGAACACCCGCCGGTACTGCTTGACCAAGGCGTTCTTCGGCTCCACGAGGATGCGCACGAGTGCATCCCTGTCCAGGCTCGAAACGGCTCCGATGACAGGGAGCCTCCCCACGAACTCCGGTATCAACCCGAACTTGAGCAAGTCTTCGGGAAGGACGCTGTCGAAGTACCTCGCAATCGTCCACCTCGCCGCTGCGGCGCACCTCGGCACGAAAACCGATTCCCTTGCGACCGATGCGGCTCTCGATGATCTTGTCGAGCCCGGCGAATGCCCCTCCGCAGATGAACAAGATGTTCGTGGTGTCTATCTGTATGAACTCCTGATGCGGGTGCTTCCTGCCGCCTTGGGGTGGTACCGACGCCGTAGTCCCTTCGAGGATCTTGAGCAGAGCCTGCTGGACGCCTTCGCCTGAGACGTCCCGGGTGATCGAGGGGTTCTCGCTCTTCCGGGCGATCTTGTCGATCTCGTCTATGTAGATGATGCCCGTCTCGGCCTTCTTGACGTCGTAGTCGGCGACCTGGATCAGCTTTAGGAGAATGTTCTCGACGTCCTCGCCTACGTACCCGGCCTCTGTCAGGGCCGTCGCATCGGCGATCGCGAAAGGGACATTGAGCATGCGGGCGAGGGTCTGAGCAAGCAGAGTCTTTCCGCAACCCGTGGGACCGAGAAGCAGGATATTGGACTTGGCGAGCTCAACCTCTGAATCGTGATAGATACCGGCCTGGACGCGCTTGTAGTGGTTGTAAACGGCGACGGACAGGATCTTCTTGGCATAGTCCTGGCCGATCACGTAGTCGTTCAGGAAATCGAAGATCTCCCGCGGCTTGGGAAGCTCGTCGAAACGGAACTCGGAGGAATCAGCCAGCTCCTCCTCGATGATGTCGTTGCACAGGTCGATGCACTCGTCGCAGATGTAGACGCCCGGTCCCGCGATGAGCTTCTTCACCTGCTTCTGCGATTTACCGCAGAAGCTGCACTTCACCAGGTCGCCGCCGTCCCCGAACTTCGCCACGATTCCCCCTCCAGCTCAGGCCACTTCGGCAGGTGCTGGCACGCCGACCGGCTCCCTGTTGACGATCACTTCATCGATGAGACCGTATTCCTTCGCTTCTTCTGCGCTCATCACGAAATCCCTGTCGGTGTCCTTTTGGATCTTCTCGATCGGCTGACCGGTGTCAGCGGCCAGCATGCGGTTCAGAAGATCCCTCATCCGGATGATCTCTCTGGCCTGGAGCTCGATATCGGTGGCCTGCCCGGCCGCTCCACCGTAAGGCTGGTGCAACAGCACGCGGGCGTGCGGAAGGGCGAACCTCTTGCCAGGAGTGCCGGCGGCGAGGAGCACTGCTGCGGCTGAGGCGGCCTGGCCGTAGCAGAACGTCGACTTGTCGGGCTTCACGAACTTCATGGTGTCGTATATCGCATAGAGAGCCGTGATCTCCCCACCGGGAGAGTTGATGTAAACGTGAATGTCTTTGTCGGGGTCCTCGTACTCCAAGAACAGAAGCTGCGCGCAGACCAGGTTGGCGACCGTGTCGTCTATTGGGGTGCCTAGGAAGATGATCCGTTCCTTGAGCAGACGAGAGTACAGGTCGTAGGCGCGCTCACCACGGTTGTTGGACTCGACCACCGTGGGAACCAAGTAGTTGTAAACCGGTTCGATCACGTCTTGCTCTCCACTGTCTCGACAGTCTCAACTGCTGCTACCTCTGGATGTGCTTCTGATCCAGCAGCCTCGGGGGCACCACCGCCGTCTGCGGGTGGGTTCAACTCAGCCCTGTTCACGGCTTCTCCATCTGCGTCCACCAACTCCACATTGTCCAAGAGCCAGGTAAGGGCTTTCGTGCTCCTGATGTCCGAGCGTACCTCCCCGAGCCGGTCAGCGCGTTCAAGTTGCCTGCGCACCTCGGCGGGCTTCTTTTCCAGCGCCTCGGCCAACCTGTCTATCTCGTTGTCGACCTCCTCTTCGGTGACGTCGATCCCCTCGGCATCGGCAACCGCTCTCAGCGCCAGGTCCGCCTGGACCGCCCGGCGTGCGGATTCGCTGAGCTCTTGGAGCATGCTCTCCTGGTCGAGGCCGCTGGCCTCCAGATACTGTGCAAGCTCCGTTCCCCGAGAATCGAGTCGGTGCATCAGCTCGTGTAGGCGCCGCCTCACTTCCTCCTCCACCAATACCTCAGGAGGCGCGTCCTGGACCAACGCCGTCAGCGACGCCAACGCACTCTCTCTGAGAGCCAGTTGCGCTTGCATTCTCTTGACGGCTGCGATGCGGTTGCGCAGATCCCCCAGAAGCTCCGCCACCGTGTCGAACTCGGACGCGTCCGAGGCCCACTCGTCGGTGACCTCGGGGAGCACCTTTTGCTTGATCTCCTTGACCAGGACCTGAAAAGTCGCCTCCTGGTCACCCACCTCGGCGTTGAACTTGAAGATGTCGCCCGCTCTCGCTCCCCTCAGCTCGTCATCGAGCGCGGGAACAATCGAGCCGCTCCCGACCTCGTACAGGTAGTCATCCGCGGTCAGCCCCTCGACGGTCTGGCCATGCCTCGTACCCTTGATGTCGATGGTCACGTGGTCGCCGTCGGTGGCCGGCCTGGCAACCGAGACGAGCTCGGCGAACTGGCCGCGCAGGCGATCGACTTGGGAGTCCACTTCCTCCTCGCTGACGCTCAAGGAGGGAACCGTCACCTGAAGACCCTGGTAACCGGCGACGGATACATGAGGGCGTACCTCGACCAAGGCGTCGAAGGAGACGGGACCGGACTCGCTCCCAGAAGTGATGTCTATCTGTGGCGGCGCAATCGCGTCCACGTCGTGTTCACGGATCGCCTCCGCGTACAGATCGGGAACAGCCTCTTGGATGGCTTCCCGCCGCACGGCCCCGGCGCCCATTCGGGCCTCGAGCACCTTGCGAGGCGCCTTTCCCGGACGGAACCCGGGGAGCCTGACCTCACGACTGAGCTTGCGGAAGGTCGACTCGAGAGTCTTCTCGAACTCCTCTTCGGCCACCTCGACCGAGAGCTTGACCTTGTTACCCTCGGCCGGTTGGACCTGCGCTCGCATATGAGAGGGAGAGTTTATCCGGGCGCCGACCGGCGGCTGACCGGCCGATCCCCCGCCGGATGGACTCGCGCTCGGCCGGTCGCACACCGTCGCATATCAGAAACGGCCGGCCGAGAACGGGGCGAGCAGCTCTCGGAGACCTCCCTCGCCCAGGACCAGGTCGGCAACCAACTTCGCGCTGTAAGGTCCCAGCAACAGACCATTGGCGCCGTGACCGGTCGCGAGATAGGCGTTCTCCCATCCGGGTACCAAGCCGAGCACCGGTGAGTCGTCGCTTGCCATCGGCCGCAGCCCAACCCGGACCTCGAGGAAGGTCGCTTGCGCCATCCCGGGTGCGACGACAAGGCACTCCCGCAGAAGCTCGTGTATCCCTGCCGCCGTGGGACGCGCGTCGAACCCCGCTCGCGGCTCGAAGGTTCCCCCGACTGCGACTCGCCCTCCCGGCCAAGGGACCAGGTAATGGCTCAGGACCGGCTGGACGATCGGCCAGCGTGCGCTGTCCGTGCCGGGCAGCTGGAGATGGGCTATCTGGCCCTTGCAGGGCTCCACCGGTATCCGGGCGCCCAGCTGGCTCCCGAAGTCTTTCGACCAGGCACCACCGGCGATGACCACCGCCCCGCAGGCGAGAGAGCCGTCATCGGTCTCGACCGCCGTGACCCGCCCATCCCGCAGGAGGAGCCGTCTCACTCCGGAGCCCCGGACCGCCAGTCCCCGGCGCTCCGCAGATCGCCGAAGGGCACGCGACAACCGCATGCCGTCAACCCGGGCGGCGCGGGGATTGTGAAGGGCGCGCCGGACCGTCCCGAGCGGTGGGAACATGCGCGCGGCCTCAGGCGGGTCGATCTCGCGGACGACCTCGCCGGAACGCCGCGCTGCCAGGTCGGCGGCCCGCTCGAACCACTCGTCGTCACCCTCGCGAACGGCTACCGAGACGAGGCCGCAAACCTCGTAGCCAAAATCACCCGCTCCGTCTTCCTCCAGCCGCGCGACCAATTCGACATAATGCGAGCTCGAGGCTCGCGCGAGCTCGAACCAATCCGCGTCGTTCGATTGCGTCGTCTCCGCGGAAAGGATGCCCGCACCGGCGTCGCTCGCCCGACCCGGGTCCCCGCGGTCTACCAGCACCACTCTGGCTCCCCCGCACACGAGCTCGTAAGCGAGAGACGCTCCGACCAGTCCCCCGCCCACCACCGCCACGTCAAAGACGTCTCGATCTGCTAACAAACTCCTCATACTCTGCTCGCGCTCTCCTCGCGAAGGGGACGGACGCTATCGGCAACACAGTGACCAGGAAACCCACGGGAAGGTCGCGGATCACACACCGAAGATCGGAGCACACCGAGTATGTCGAGCCTGCGTCAATCTGACAGAAAGGGCACCGGACACGCCGAATTCTCTGCCCGCCGGGCAGGCTCGGTTGCGGTCATCATGGTGTCCGTGGCCCTCGTGGCAGCCTCGTGCGGCTCATCCACCAACTCCTCACAGGGCACTGGATCCGAAAAGAGCACGTCCGGCGCGTCCGGCGCCTCCTCAGCTGCCGACGAGACCGGTATCCACAAGATCCGGCACGTCGTCGTGATCATGCAGGAGAACCGGTCCTTTGACAGCTATTTCGGGACCTATCCCGGGGCTGACGGCCTTCCTAGTCAAAACGGGGCCCTGACCACGTGCGTCCCAGACCCCCAGACCGGCCAATGCGTGAAGCCGTTCCCGGATCATGCCGACGTGAACGGCGGCGGGCCCCATGGCGAGTCCAACGCCACCGCCGACATCAACGGAGGCAAGATGAACGGCTTCATAGGGCAGGCGGCGAAAGCCAAGAAGGGCTGCCTCGACCCGACCAACCCGGCCTGCACGAGCGCCGTCAGCCCCGACGTGATGGGCTACCACACGTCATCGGACATCCCCAACTACTGGTCGTACGCCCAACACTTCGTCCTCCAGGACCACATGTTCGAGCCCAACGTGTCGTGGAGCCTGCCTGAGCACCTTTTCCAGGTCTCCGAATGGTCGGCGTACTGCACTCAGCACGACAACCCCGGAAGCTGCAAGAACGCACTCGAAGCACCCGGCCTCCCGCCCGACTTCAACCGCAAGCGCGGCAAGACAGGCGCCAACCCGATCTACGCATGGACCGATCTGACCTACCTGCTCCACAAAAACGGGGTGAACTGGGGGTACTACGTCGTGAGCGGGACGGAGCCCGACTGTGAGAACGATTCCGCTGTCAGCTGCTCCCCGGTGTCCCAAAATGCCAAGACCCCCGGAATCTGGAACCCGCTCCCATACTTCGACACGGTGCGAGCGGACGGTCAGCTGGGCAACATCCAATCCGTCGACCAGTTCTACTCGGCTGCGAAGTCGGGGTCGCTCCCCGCGGTGTCGTGGGTCGTACCGTCGGGCACGCTGAGCGAGCATCCGCCTTCACCGGTCAGTTTCGGTCAGAGCTACGTGACCAGCTTGATCAACGCCGTGATGGCGAGCCCCGACTGGGACTCGACGGCCATCTTTCTCGGTTGGGACGACTGGGGTGGCTTCTACGACCACGTGGCTCCACCCAACGTCGACGAGAACGGGTACGGGCTGCGGGTCCCGGCCATGGTCATCAGCCCGTATGCGAAGCGTGGCTACGTCGACCACCAGACTCTCAGCTTCGACGCCTACGACAAGTTCATCGAGGACGACTTTCTCCACGGCCAGAGACTCGACCCGAGAACCGACGGCCGACCGGACCCGAGGCCCGACGTCCGGGAGGACGTGAAGATTCTCGGGAACCTGGCCAGCGACTTCGATTTCG
Organism: uncultured Actinomycetes bacterium; assembly: GCA_963736925.1. GTDB lineage: Bacteria > Actinomycetota > Acidimicrobiia > Acidimicrobiales > CAVTQP01 > CAVTQP01. The sequence goes on along the minus strand of CAVTQP010000003.1, from coordinate 653,373 downwards.
CTCAGAGGCCGCTCCCTCCGATGACGCTGCCGGTGCATCCCGGTACCACCCTCACCGGCACACCTCGTCCGGCGGGGGTCCCGCAGGCCGCCGCCGCGCCCGACCACGACGGATAGGCGGCGTCGGGGGCTAGGTTCGGAGGCTGCATCCAAGGGCCGCCGCTCCCTCCATAATCAGGGGCAATGACCGACCTCGCAGCGCTGCTCCCAAAAGCCGAGCTCCATATCCACATCGAGGGCGCCCTCGAGCCCGACCTGATGTTCGCCCTGGGCCGGCGCAATGGCATATCTCTCCCTTATCGCTCGGCCGAGCAGGTGCGGGCCGCCTACGTCTTCTCGAACTTGCAGTCCTTTCTGGACATCTACTACCGCGCTTGTGACGTCCTTCGAGGCGAACGCGACTTCTACGACCTGACGATGTCGTATCTTCGCCGGGCCGGGGAACAGGGCGTCCGTCACACCGAGGTCTTCTTCGATCCTCAAACCCATACAGTGCGGGGTGTCCAGATCGGGAAGGTGATCGAGGGCATCGCCGGGGCGCTCGCTGACGGCAAGACGCACCTGGGCATCACCTCGGGCCTCATCATGTGCTTCCTCCGCCACCTGAGCGCCGACGACGCAATGGCAACGCTGGACGCCGCGAGGCCCTACCGGCGCCACATCGAGGCTGTGGGGCTGGACTCCTCCGAGGTCGGCAACCCTCCGGTCAAGTTCAAAGAGGTGTTCGAGCGGGCGCGGGCTGAGGGGTTTCGGACCGTGGCCCACGCCGGGGAAGAGGGGCCGCCGGAGTACATATGGCAGGCCCTCGTCGATCTCAAGGCGGAGCGCATCGATCACGGCGTTCGCGCCCTGGAGGACCCCCGACTCGTCGATCGACTAGTGGAGGACCAGACACCCTTGACCACTTGCCCCTTGTCGAACGTCAAGCTTGGGGTCTTCGACAAGATCGAGAACCATCCCCTGGGAAGGATGCTCGAAGCGGGACTCTGCCCCACGATCAACTCCGATGACCCGGCATACTTCGGTGGGTACGTGGCGGACAACTACGTCGCAGTGGCCAGGGGCCTGAAGCTGCCAGATGCCGCGCTGGTCCAGCTGGCCCGAAACAGCTTCAAGGCCTCGTTCCTCCCCGAGAAAGACAAGGCGCGCCACCTCGGCCAGATCGAGGCGCTGATCCATGCGTCACCTGGGCTGCGTGGGGCGGGGGGCGACTAGGAAGCCCCCTCGCCACCCATCATCCGAAGCATGCGAACGCCGCCACTGCGAACGAACCGGTAGATCAACACAGCGGCAAGCGCCAAGAAGACGATGTTGAGGATGGTCGTGTAGTTGAGGGTCACCGAGGCTTCCACGACCTTGGCATCCCGCTCTGACGGGATGAGGCCCACGGCGCCGAAGAGGAACTCGACGACGTAGCCTGCCACCACCATCGTGGCGTAGAAGGTCCCGAGGACGAACAGCATCATACGGGTGCCGTAGTACTTCCGGTAGATGACCAAGATCGGAAGGATGATGAGGTCGGCGAAGATGAACGAGACCACTCCACCGAAGCTGATGCCTCCGTTCCAGAGCACGCCGGCAAGTGGCACGTTGCCGATGGAGCACACGAAGCTGACGATGCTCACCGCCGGACCTACGACCGGACCCCAGAGCTTGGCCAGCACGGGGTGACCGGTAAGGAAGAACTGATGCCAGAACGAGTCCGGTACCCACGCTCCCACGGCCCCCGCTATGAGCAGCCCGGCGGCAATGTCCCGGATCACCGCCGCCCACTCCATGACGAATATGTGGGAGACGGCGACACCGGCCCCGGGGGCGTTGAGCCGTCGCCAGATCGGGCCCGTCGCCTCGATGCTCATGTCCATGGCCGCGTGACCCTCCATGGAACCGGCCAGGCCCCTTGCGGTCTGCTGCCGAGCGCTGTCTAGGAGCCGTTTGCTTAGGAACAGGCGAAAGGCGACCGCCACCAGGACGATCATGATCGGGCCGCCCACGAACTCTGCCAGCGGCGAACTGCCACGCGATCAGAAGGGCCAGGATGATGCCGAGCTCGACCACCAGGTTGGTCGACGCGATCTCGAACGCCATGGCCGTGACGAAGCTCGCTCCCTTGCTGAACAGTGAGCGGGCCAACGCCACCGCTGCGTACGAGCAGGAGGATGAAGCCGCGCCGAGCCCCGCGGCGAGGGCCAGAGTTCTCGGCCGGTCGTCACCGAGGTGCCTCGTCACCTCGCTCCTTCGCACCACCGACTGGATCACAGCCGCGAGAGCAAACCCCAGGATCAGCGCCCAGAGGATCTCCCAGGTCATCGACCCGGCCAGGCTCAGCGCATGGCCGAGCGCGTGCAAGACGCTCATGCGGGGCCGCTCACAGGGTCATGACCGGACAAGGCGTCCGATCGCCTCCTGCGCCTCCCGGACCTTGGCCTGAGCGTCGGGGCCTCCGCTCACCAAAGCGTCCTGCACGCAGTGGGCTAGGTGCTCGCCGAGCAGCTCGAGCGCAACGCTCTGCAGAGCTCGAGTCGCCGCCGAGACCTGGGTGAGCACGTCGATGCAATAGGCGTCCTCGTCGACCAGGCGCTGCAGGCCCCGCACTTGACCCTCGACCCGCCGGAGTCGCATGTTCACCCGCGCCTTGCTGTTCGTGTAACCGGCCATCCATCCCCTCCCGAGCTATCGATCCTCGGCCAACATCGAATAGGTTACCCTGGTAGGGTATAGGGGAGGTTCGGGAGCCCGCTAGTAGGCGAGGCGGCCAACCGCCCGCTGCTCGCGGTGACTCAGCATCTGCCAAGCACCGGGGCCGATCCCACACAGGGGGGCCGAGCGGGTGCCGTAGGCTGGCTTTCCCTGGAGCGAGAAGAGTCATCCGGGGAGTGGCGCAGTGGTAGCGCACCTGCTTTGGGGGCAGGCGGTCGGGGGTTCGAATCCCCCCTCCCCGACCCCCCTCCCCGACGGGACCGCCCCATCCGGTCACCATCGCTTGGTCGTACCCGGAGCTCGTTGCAAGAGCTAGCGTCTTGTCCAAGACCAGCCATGTCCGGCGCCGGTCGCGCTAAATGGACCTGACGTCTGGGAGCGTGAAGACCAGGAGCACCAGTAACTTCTAGCTCATCACCGCGGAATCTCCCATCCGCCCCGCCGGCCGCCAAACCGGCATGCCAAGCGGGCGTGGAGCGTCGCGTCACGTTGAACGTGGGAGTGGAGCAGCTCGACAACGGAAGGATCCTCGTCACCCTCGAGGGCGACCTGGACATCGCCACCGTCGACAGGTTCAGAAGCGAGCTATTGCACGTCTTGGCGAGCGGCGATCGACCTCACGTCGTGGTCGATCTGGCGGGTCTGGACTTCATGGGGGTTTGTGGACTGGACGCCCTGGTGGCCTGCCAGCAGTTCGCCGTCGATCGATCGGGCAGATTGGCTCTTACGAACGCACCGCCCCTGGTGGTGCGACTGATACGGATCGCAGGGCTGGAGAGCACCTTGGTGGCCGAGGGAACTTAGATCAGCCCCTATCAGGCCACCGCCCACCAGGCGGCATGACCGGTGTGAAGCGCCCCAAAACGGGTACACACACCACCTAGTGTGCAACGACATCTGCTTCGAGCTCCCGGGCCGGGCGGTGAGCGTTTCCTACGCTCGCCACCTGGTGCGAGACGCGGCGACTCGGTGGGGAGGCAGCCGGGACCTTGATGATCTCGTGCTCGTCACCTCGGAGCTCGTCACCAATGCCTTGTCGGCGGGGGGAGACCCCATCGAGGTACGCCTGCAAGTGCACCACGAATTCATAGACGTGCTGGTCGCAGACAATGCCCCTGGCGAACCGAGACGCCTCCAAGTCGATGAGCACTCGACGTTCGGGAGGGGCTTGGCGATCGTCGAGGAGCTTGGGCACGATTGGGGTGTTCGAAGAGACGCTGGCGGCAAGGTCGTGTGGGCTCGCTTGAGCCTCCCCGAGTCGATCGCTTCGAAGAGCGCAGGTTGCACATGCCGGACTTGCTCATGTGAGTCCGCTAACGCCCACCCGATTGCCTGAGTTCTGTCACTTTGCCCGCGACGACGCGAGCACCGGTGACCCAGCACGATCGCCGCCACATGGTCCGGCGCTATATGGTCGGGCGGGGTTCCTCAGCCTGGGTAGCCCGGGCCGGTTCGCTGGTGGCGTCCGTCGGAGACTTTATGAACAGCCCGAGGAGGCCCGTGAGAAGCGCCGTGAAGACCGTTATGGCCGGATCGGTGTTGTTGTTGGTCCCGAGCAGGACGAAGAAGCCGATCAGGGACAGGCCCACCAGGACCAGGAGGCCGACCACCAGGCTCCGCCACAAGAAATCGGTGGTCGTGAGGCTCGGCTTGGAGATCACGGCTTCGATCGCTCTTTCCTGCAGCTCCGGCGGGAGTCCCTTGGTCGCTTCACGGGTCTGTTGAATGGCGGCGGCTCGCTCGATGCTGAAATGGGCCATGTCACGCTCTCCCGAGGTCTTCTCGCGGGCATGGTATTGCCACCGATTCGCCCGCGGGAGCAGGCCGGTTGCAGCTACTCTCTCGTCCTTGCGCGGGTGTAGCTCAACGGTAGAGCCCCAGCCTTCCAAGCTGGTCACGGGGGTTCGACTCCCCTCACCCGCTCGGCGTCCGCCGACAGAGCGCCTGTCCGCAGGGAGGCAACGAGAGCTCGGGCCTCAGCCTGCTCTTACCACCTGCTCTTGCCACAGGTTGCTCTACCAGCGGTCCTATACGATACGAGGAGCGCGAACATGACCATCCATAGCCGCACCGCCACCTTGGGCCAGGCCGCGCCGGACTTCCGACTCACCGATCAGAACGACCAGGAGTTCCAACTGTCGCGAGCTCTGGGCGAGGGGCCTGTCGCCCTCGTCTTCCTGCGCGGGTTCGGTTGACCCTTCTGCCGAAGGCACCTCTCGCAGTTGCGGGATGACATTGAGCAGTTCAAGGAGCGGGGAGCTCGAGTGGTCGCGATCGCTCCGGACTCGACGGAAGGGGTAGCCCGATTCACAAGGGACAACGAGTTTCCGTTCCCGCTGCTCGCCGACAGTGACCACGCCGTGTTCGACGCGTACGACGTGGTCAACCGGTTGAGCAGTCTCGGCCAGCGACCCGCCGTGTTCGTCGTGGATCGAGACGGGACGGTGCGCTTCGACTCGATCGGGACTCAGCAGTGGCAGATCCCGTCGAACTCCAATGTTCTCGAAAGGCTGTCATCTCTGGCTGGTGATTGACCCGGGGTGACGCTTTGGCCGACACGGTGGCAGACTGACTTCGTGCTGGAGGATGCGAAGATCCTGATCACGGGGGCCACCGGCCAGGTGGGGGAACCCGTCGCCAAGGCACTGGCGAAGGACTCAGAGGTATGGGCCATAGCCCGCTTCTCGCAACCGGGAGTCCGAGAAAGCCTTGAAGGGTCAGGCGTCCGTTGTGTCTCGGTCGACATGACCCAAGGAGACTTCTCCGACCTTCCGGACGACTTCTCCCACGTGCTCAATTTCGCCGTGGTGAAGAGCAACGATTTTGCGAACGATCTGGCCGTCAACGCCGAAGCGATCGGTCTGCTCATGTCGCATTGCCGTTCGGCGACGGGCTTCCTCCACTGCTCGTCCACTGCCGTGTACCAGGCGGCCGGTCACCATCCATTCGCCGAGACCGACCCGCTTGGCGACAACCACCGAATCTTCCTCCCGACCTACAGCATCAGCAAGATCGCCTCCGAGGTGATGGCCCGCTACTGCGCTCGCCAATGGGGGATCCCCACGACGATCGCCAGGCTGAACGTTCCCTACGGCGACAACGGAGGTTGGCCGGCCATGCACCTCGACTGGATGCTCGCCGGTAGCCCTATCCCGGTGCACAGCGACAAGCCGAGCCTCTACAACCCGATTCATGAGGATGACATCATCGACCAGATCCCCAAGATGCTCGATGTGGCCGCGGTGCCCCCCACAGTTGTCAACTGGGCCGGCCGCGATGCGGTCAGCATCGAGGAATGGTGCGAATACCTCGGGGGGCTCGCAGGCCTCCACCCAGAATACGTGTACACGGATCAGACGCTGGAAAGTGTCACCACCGACAACACCCTGATGCACCAACTCATCGGGGAGGCCCGCGTCGAGTGGCGAACCGGCATGGAGCGTATGCTCATGGCTCGGCACCCCGAGCTGGGGCTGGCACCTAGCTGACAAGACGGGGATCGGGTCACAGGAACCGGACGCATGGTGGTTACATCGATCGAGCACGTTCAGCTGGCCATGCCGGCCGGTGTCGAAGACGAGGCTGTCTCCTTCTATGAGGGAGTTTTGGGCATTCCCAACGTCCCCAAGCCTCCTCAGCTCGCGGCGCGCGGCGGCTGCTGGTTCGAAGGTGGACGGGTCAAGGTTCACCTGGGGGTCGAGGAGGACTTCCGCCCGGCGCGCAAGGCACACCCGGCGCTGCTGGTGAGCGAGCTGAACGAGTTGGTCGACAAGCTGCGCTCGGCCTCCCTCGAGGTCCGCCCCGGAGAACCACTGGAAGGCTTCGAGCATGTCTATGTGGACGACCCCTTCGGCAACCGGATCGAACTCATGGAGAGGACATGAGCGGACCGCCCATCGTCTTGGACCGGCTGACCAAGCGCTACAGCCACGACGTGCTCGCTGTCGACGGAGTGGACCTCACCGTGGAGGAAGGCCAGGTGATGGGCCTACTCGGCCCGAACGGAGCGGGCAAGACGACGATCATGAGGATGCTCTTCGGGCTCATCCGCCCGACCGCCGGGCAGACGCGGGTCTTCGGGGAGATCGTGCGGCCCGGCGTTCCGGTGCTGGCCCGCGTGGGGGCCCTGGTGGATTCGCCGGGTTTTGTACCCCATCTTTCGGGGATCTCGAACCTGGAGCTCTTCTGGAGGGCGGGCGGCGCGCCCCTTTCGGAGGCACACCTGGACGAGGCGCTGGAGCTGGCCGATCTCGGGGAGGCGTTGCACCGCAAGTACAGCACCTACTCGCACGGGATGCGCCAGCGACTGGGGCTGGCGCAGGCTCTTCTCGGAAGACCGGACCTGCTGATCCTGGACGAGCCCACCAGCGGCCTCGACCCGCACCAGATGCGCGAGATCCGCGAGCTTGTCCGTGACGTGTCGGCCCGTGGCACGACCGTCTTGCTGTCGAGCCACCTGCTGAGCGAGGTCGAGCAGGTCTGTGACCGGGCGGCCGTGATGAACAGGGGAAAGCTGGTCACCGTTGGTACGGTGGCCGAGCTCGTCGGGGCTACGACGGTCGTGTACCTCGAGGTGGACGACCGATCCCGTGCGGGCAGCCTCCTGGACAGACTGACCGGCGTCTCTCACGTGGAGCGCGAAGGCGCGGGCCTCGCCGTCGAGCTCGACGGAATGAAGCGCACGGACCTGGTGTCGACGCTCGTCAATGAAGGGATCGGAGTGGAGACACTTACGGCGAGGAACAGGCTCGAAGACGCGTTCATCGGGCTGCTGGAGGGGGCGAGCGCGTGATCCTCGTGGAGCTGCGCAAGCAGGCGTTCCGGCTACGCACCTACATAGGTGTGGCCATGGTGGTGGCCCTGCCCGTGATAATCACCATCGCGGTCAAGTACCGTCCCGCTCACGGCGGAAGCGGCAACGAAGAAGGCCTCATCCGGCTGGCAACCTTCTCGGGACTCAACATGCCCCTCGCGGCGCTCGAGTTCATGAGCGGCTTCTTCCTCGTGGTCGTGGTGTCGCTCTTTGCAGGGGAGACGATCGCAGGCGAGGCCAACTGGGGCACGCTGCGCTACCTCCTGCTGCGCCCTGTGGGACGGTCGAAGCTGTTGATCACCAAGCTAGGTGTCGCGGCCGTTCTGTCGTTGGTGGCGACCATCTTGATCAGCGTTGTTGCACTTGTCGCTGGCATCGCTTTCTTCGGGTGGCACCCGTTGACAACGTCCGGCTATATCTCAGGCTCGTCGCATCTTTCGCTCACATCGATGCCCCAGAGCACCGCTCTGTGGCGCCTTCTCCTAGCCACTCTTTACGTGGCCTGGGGCATGGCGGCCTTCATCTCCTTCGCGTTCATGCTTTCGGCCATGACCGACAGCGCCTTCGGCGCGGTGGCCGGGGGCGTGGCGCTCGGTGTGGTGTCACAGATTCTGGACGGGGTCATCAGCAGCGGTTGGTACCGCTACGGGTTTCCCACCCATTACCTCGACGCCTGGCACCATCTGTTCTTTCAGCCGACGGTCACAGCCGACATGGTGCGCGGTGTCCTGGTCCAGGTGGGATATGCCGCAGTCTTCTTGAGCGTCGGCTGGTGGTACTTCAAGCGCAAGGACGTGCTCAGCTGAGGCTCGGTTGTCAGTCCCGTGCGCTCACAGTCCTTTGCGGTTGCCTGTCAGTCCCGTGCGCTGCCTACCGGAGCCGATGAGGGCGCTGACACGGCTCTTCTTCTCCGGTACCTGATGGCGAAGAATCCCGCGATTCCGGCCACCGCCAGTGCTGCGATCACGTAGGTGGCGGCACTGAATCCGTGCACGATCGAGTGCCAGGTGCTTCCCAACGCGTACCCAAGAGCGCCTAGCGCTGCGGTCCAAGGAAGGCACCCCAACAGCGTGTAGATACCGAAGCGAACGGGTGGCATCTCGGCCACGCCGGCCGGTAGCGAGATGAAAGTCCGTACGACCGGCACGAGCCGCCCCAAGAACACGGCCAGCTCCCCCCGCACCTTGAACCATGCCTCGGCGCGGTCGAGGTCCTCTTCACGAATGAGGACCAGCCGACCGAAGCGGCCGAGCACCGCCCGCCCCCCGGTTCGACCGACAGCCCATGCCAGATAGCTGCCCACCAAGTTACCCAAGGTGCCTAGCGCTATCACCGCACCAAGGCTCAACCTCCCCTGGGCGGCAAACGCGCCCGCGGCGAGCATCGTCACCTCGGACGGGATGGGCACGCATGCGGACTCGGCGAGCATGAGCAAAAAGACGGCCAAATACCCCGACGAGGCGACGAAGCTTTGCATCTGCCGTTTCTACCAGGGCCGGTAGCGTCAGGTCATGCCGGGAGCGATACGGGTGGTGACCGAGGACGGCGTCGGCATCGCCGTCCATGATCTCGGCGGATCCGGGCCGGTCCTGCTGATCTCACACGCGACCGGCTTTCACGGTATGGCGTTGGCTCCCATGGCCGGGCGCCTCTCGACAAGCTATCGATGCCTCGCTCTCGACGAGAGAGGGCACGGAGACTCAGGATCACCGCCCGGTGCCAACTTCGCCTGGGACGGCTTCGCCTCGGACGTGCTGGCAGTGGTGGACGGCCTGGGTCTCGAGCTGCCGTTCGGCTTCGGCCATTCGTGCGGGGGCGCGGCAATGCTGCTCGCGGAACAGCGCAGGCCCGGGATCTTCTCCGGTCTGTACTGCTACGAGCCCATCGTGATTTCGCCGAGCTGGCCCGCCGCCGGCCACGAGAACAACCATCTGGCTGCGAGCGCGCGCAGGCGCCGGGCGGTGTTCGCGTCCAGGCGGGAGGCCTACGAGAACTACTCCTCCAAGCCCCCGCTCTCCGCGCTTGCGCCCGAGGCCCTCGACGCCTATGTGGAGTACGGCTTTGCCGACCTTCCAGAAGGCGGGGTGAAGCTGAAGTGCGACCCAGAGGACGAGGCACGGGTGTATGCGATGGCTCCTTTTCACGATGCTTTCGAGCACCTGGGCCATGTCTCCTGTCCGGTCACGGTGGCCTTCGGGGAGTCCACAGACACCTTCGGTCCCGACTACATGGCAGAGCTAGCCTCCCGGCTGGCGAGAGGACGAATCGAGATGCTGGCCACCCTGGGTCATTTCGGTCCGATGGAGGATCCTCAGGCAGTTGCCGCCACAGTCCTCGAAGCCTTCGAGCATCCCGCCCGTTGATACAGCTCGGGCCTACCCTGGTCAGCCATGAGCCTACCCGTGCCCAGCTCACTCTCCCCTTCCAAGGTCTCGTCGTTCAAGGAATGCGCGATGGCCTTCCGGTTCTCGGTCATCGACAGGATCCCTGAGCCCCCTTCTGCGCTCGCCCTCAAGGGGACCCTCGTCCATCGGGCCCTCGAGAGGTTGTTCTGGTCGGCTCCGCCAGGCAGACGAGACCTTGACTCCGCGCAGGACCAGCTGGCCCTGGCGTGGAAAGAGGCTGAGGCCCACCCCGATCTCATGGCCCTCGAGATGTCTCCCGACCAGGCGGCAGACTTCCTGGCCGACGCCCAGTTCCTGGTCCGCAGGTACTTCGAGCTCGAAGATCCGAACGCGGTCCAAGCCATCGGGGTCGAGCTGAGCATGGAGGCACGAGTGGGGAGCCTTTGTCTCAGGGGCATCATCGATCGCCTCGATCTGGACTACGACGGACAGCTGGTCGTGACCGACTACAAGACCGGCAAGATCCCCGGTCTTACCCACGAGCAGGCGAGGCTCGGCGGCGTCCACTTCTATGCCCTGTTGTGCCAGGAGGTGCTGGGCCTCCGCCCGGCCCGGGTCCAGCTCCTCTACCTTCGCGACGCCACCGCGATCGTGGCCACCCCTTCAGACCAGTCGATCAAGGGCTTGGAGAGGCGTTCCACAGCCATCTGGTCCGCGATGAGCGCGCCTGCCACAAAGACGACTTCCGTCCCAAGGTGTCGGCCCTGTGCGATTTCTGCTACTTCAAGGCCTACTGCCCGGCCTTCGGTGGAGACCCCACCGCGTGCTAGTGAAGAGCTTCGCGGGGAGGCCGTTTCGCCTCCCAACGAAATCCCCGGTCAGCTCGAGGAAGCGGTCGCCGACAGCTCGTTCATGGTGAACAGCGCCCTCATCTCGACCCCGGCGGCGGACAGCGCATCGCGTCCACCGGCCTCCCGGTCGATCACACACAGCACCGCCTCGATGTCAGCTCCGCGATCCTCGAGGGCGGCACAAGAGGAGACGACCTGGCCGCCCGATGTTATGACGTCTTCGACGACAGCAAGCCGTCTCCCGCTGACGTCTCCGCCCTCAGCCAGCTGACGCGTACCGTAGTCCTTCGGTTGCTTCCTCACGAAGAACGTGGGCAGGCCCGTGGCAGCGCGAGAGCGCGGTCGACAGTGGAACACCGCCCAGCTCCAGTCCGGCCAGAGCATCCGCTCGGCTCGGAACCAATGGAACCATCGCATGGACGAGAGCATCCAAGAGATCCGGGTCGGCTTCGAACCGGTACTTGTCAAAATATTCGCCGCTCGTGACACCCGATCTGAGAGTGAACTCACCCGTCAGGTGGGAGACATCGAAGATGGCCTTGGCCAGGACGTGACGCTCCACCAGTTCATGGTGCCACCGGGCACAGAGCCGCTACCAGGAATGTCCTCGGGAGTCCCGGCGTTGTAGGGGCCATGGGTGATCGGACGTTCGCGGTTACCTGGGATTATCGCTGCCCTTTCGCGAGGAATGCCCATGAGCACGTGGTCGCCGGACTCGAAGCCGGGGCCGGGTGGGAGGTGGACTTCGCTCCGTTCTCCTTGTCACAAGTTCACACGGACGAGGATGACCCCCCGGTCTGGGAGGACTCCACGAAACGCCGAGACCTCATTGCGATGCTGGTCGGAATCGTGGTAAGGGATCGACATCCGGAAGCCTTCTTGCGGACTCATCTCGCGCTGTTCACAGTTCGCCACGACGAGTCCCGTGACCTCCGGGACGAAGGAGAGCTGCGCAAGGTCCTGGCCGATAACGGGGTCGACGAACACGCCGTGTTCGCCGAGGTTGAGGACGGATGGCCTCTCCGAACGCTGCAGGAAAGCCATGAAGCGTTGGTCCACGACCACGACGTGTTCGGGGTGCCGACCTTCATCCTCGGAGACCGGGCGGCTTTCGTCCGCTTGATGACCAGGCCTGCGGGTGACGGTGCCCGAGCCATCTCCACGGTGGATCACGTGATCGGGCTTCTGGAAGGACACCCCGAACTCAACGAGTTCAAGCACACGACCATCCCGCGCTGACGCTTTGGCTTGGCCGCCGGAGCCCGGTGCCTGGCAAGCTGAAGACGTGGCATCCGTCGACACCGCCGAGCAGGCGCCCTCGCGTACTCCGATCGACACGAACAGCGGCTATGCCGTCATCACCGAGGCGATCGAGAAGAACTTCGGTGAGGTCAAGGCAGTGGACGGCGTGGACCTGGCGGTCCATCGCGGCGAGATATACGGCTTCCTCGGACCCAACGGCGCCGGCAAGTCCACGGTGATCCGCATGCTGTGCACTCTGATGCGACCTACGGCCGGTCGGGGCGTTGTTGCCGGATTTGACGTGGTCGAGCATCCCCAGGAGGTGCGGCTGCGCATCGGGGTGGCTCTTCAGGACGCGGCGTTGGATGACACGCAGACGGGAAGCGAGCTTCTTCGCCTCCAGGGCCGGCTCTACGGTTTGAGGAACCCGGAGATAGAGACCCGGTTGAACGAGATCCTCGACCTCGTTGACATAGGCGATGCGATCAATCGGCGAATCGGAACCTACTCGGGCGGTATGAAGCGCCGCCTAGACCTTGCAGCCTCCCTTGTACACAACCCCGAGGTCCTCTTCCTGGACGAGCCGACGACGGGTTTGGACCCGGCCAGCCGATCACTCGTGTGGCAGGAGGTGCGCCGTCTCAAAACCGACTTGGGGATGACCATCTTCTTGACGACCCAGTACCTCGAGGAGGCCGACCAGCTCGCCGAGCGGGTAGGGATCATCTCGAATGGCCGCATCGTGGCCGAGGGCAGACCCGCCGACCTGAAGCGCTCGATCGGTGACGACCTCATCATCGCCCAAGTGGAAGGGCATGACCCTGCTGTCGCCGCCCAGCTGGAGGGTTTGCCAGGAGTCCATCACGCACACGTCGAAGGAAACGAGATCAGCGTCCGCGCCGCGGACGGCGCCGGGACCATAAGCAGGGTCGCCGTAGCCCTCAGCGAGAGCGACCTGGTTGTAAAGAGCCTGACCCTTCGAACACCCACGCTCGACGACGTCTTCCTGGAGCTGACGGGCGGTCACATAGAAACAACGGGAGACCGCTGAGGCACTGATGGCGACCGCCCTGGCCAAGGCTGGCCCGCTCCCTGAGGGACCCACGATCAGGGGACGCGAGGCAGGTTTCCTGCGAGACCTCGTCGCCGTCGCCGGACGAGCCCTGCGACAGATACCCAGGGAGCCGGAGGCGATCATCCCCGCGATCATCGTTCCAACCTTCTTCTTCACCGTGAACGTGGGATCGCTGCAAAAGGTGACCCAGGCTCAAACCGGCGTCAACTACAAAGCCTTCCTCCTGCCCCTTTCGATCGTCTTCGCGGTCACCGGAGTTTCGCGAGCGTCTGCGCTCGTCACCGACATTCAAGGCGGCTACTTCGACCGACTCTGCGTGACCCCGGTCAAGCGCCTGGCGCTGCTGCTCGGCTTGATGGTCGCCGACTTCGCACTGGTGGTCGCCCTGTCCGTTCCCGTCCTGATCCTGGGCTTCGCTGTGGGCGTGCGCTTCGCCACCGGCCCGCTGGGCGTCCTCGCGTTCGTTCTCCTGGCTGCCTCATGGGGCCTGGTGTTCACCGGTTTCCCCTATGCGATCGCACTCAAGACGGGAAGCCCGGCGGCGGTCAGCGCGAGCTTCGTGTTGTTCTTTCCTTTCGCGTTCCTCACCGACGCGTTCGTCCCCAAGCAGGTCTTGACCGGGTGGCTCTCCGCGATAGCCACCTACAATCCGGTCACCTACCTCCTGGACGGGCTGAGGGCAATCGTCTCCTCCGGATGGGAGGGGGCCGCGATAGGCAAGGCCCTTGCCGCAGTCGCATGTATCGGCCTCGTCAGCGTCTCGTTGGCACTGGTGACCTTACGAGGCAGGCTGCGGAGAGGCAGCTAGCCGCCCTTCGGTTCGCCAGCCACGTTGAGTGGCGACCTGTTCAGGCTCTCTCTCTAGTGGAAGACTGGTGGTCGGGAAGCTGTGATCGGGCCCATAGCAGTCATATCGCGCTCTGGGCGAGAGCGGTTCTCACTCAGAGCGACTCGTATGTAGCCAAACGAGAGCACCTTCGTGTGAGAGGTTCAGGAGCTCGGGCGAATCGTGCGCCCGGGTCAGCTGTCACCCAGTGTGGTTGTTCCGAGCGTGGCTGAATCCACTGTGCTGGACGGCAGCCCGAAGCAGGGACTCGCCAGGGGATCATGCGCTGATGTCGGAGGGCTCGACACGACCGGCAGGGGGTTCGGGCTCCCCCGGCAGCTCCGGCCCCAGCAGCAAGCGGTAGCCGAGGGCTGCCGCCAGCCCTCCCACGAGCGGCGCCGCGATGAACAGCCAGACCTGGGACAGAGCACTCCCCCCGACGACGATGGCCGGGCCGACGCTCCTGGCGGGGTTCACCGATGTGCCGGTCAGCGGTATGCCCAGCAGGTGAACGACGGCGAGGGCCATCCCGATCGCAAGGCCCGCGAAACCCGCCGAGGTGACGTGCTTAGTGGCGGCAAGCACCACGATCACGAACAGGAACGTCAGGACCACCTCAGCGCCAAAGGCGCCTCCCGCGTTGAGATGGACCAGCGAATTGGCCCCGTAACCGTCAGCTCCCAGGCCCTGGGTCTTCCTGCTGTATTCGGGGGAGCCCGAGAAGATCCCCCAGAGCACGAGCGCGCCGAGAATCCCCCCCGCGAACTGTGCGATCCAGTAGCCGACCGCCTCGACCACCGAGATGCGTCGCGCCGCAAGGAATCCCATCGTGACGGCCGGGTTCACGTGGCAGCCCGAGATGGGCCCGATGGCGTAGACCAGGGCCAGCACGACCAAGCCGAACGCCAGGGCGGTGGCCACCACACCCGCAGACTTGCTCGTCCCCGCGAACTTGAAGCCGAACGACAGGGTCGCGACCCCGACGGCGAATATCACGAGCAGGAACGTCCCAACCAGCTCGGCACCGAGCCTGCGGATGTCCATCATTCCTCCTTCGAAGCGTCCTGCCGACGGGAATCGGGGCTCGCGGCGGCGACCAGATCACGAACTATCTAGCACCCGCCGTCTCGCAGGTGGTGGAACGGGGGGTCCCAGGTGTTGGAAAAGGCTCTGGTGAGCGTCGTTCGAGACGATCTCCTAGCACATACCGAACAGTGAGAATAAGATTCTCGAAATGGAGACTGTGGCTACCCCCGGCTCGAGTGACAGTGGGACCGGGGCGGGCTATGGCCCCCTCGCCCTGCGTTCGGTCGATCGCGCCCTGGCCGGCCGGTACTCCGCTTACCTCGATGAGGTGGACCGGCTGATGCGTGCCGGGGTGGCCGTCATGCGACGTAGTGACACCGGGAACCCGAGGGTCGGGGAGATCGTGGCGGAGGCGGGCTTGTCGAACCAGGCCTTTTACCGCCACTTCCGGAGCAAGGACGAGCTGCTTCTCGCCATCCTCGATGACGGCCTCCGGCAGCTGGTCGACTACCTGGGCCACCAGATGGCGAAGGAGGTCACCGTCACCGGGAAGGTCCGGCGTTGGGTGGAGGGCATCATGGCCCAGGCCGGCAACGAGGATGCGGCCGAGGCGACCCGAGGCGTAGTCGTCAACAGCACCAGGCTGATGGAACGCTTTCCAGACGAGTGCAGGGCCATGGAAGGCGTCATCGAGGCACCTCTAGTGGCTCTGCTCGACAAAGGGCTCCCTCCAAACCGGCCCCGGCGCGACGAAGGCATCGAGGAGAGAGTCCGTGCTGCGTACCGTCTCGTGATGGGCAGCATGGAGGCCTGCCTGGCCGCCCGCACGGCACCCACCCCAAGCCAGGTCGAGCACCTGGTCGGATTCGTCCTGAGGGGCCTCGGGGTCGACGCCGAACCCTCAAGAACTCCGACTGGACGGAGCATCTGACATGGAGCGAGAGCTGTTGCTGACCGGCATCGGCGGCCAGGGAGTGCAGCTGGCGGCGCAGACGGTCGCCCGTGCCGCGACTCATGAAGGCCGAAGCACCATGCTCTTCGGGATCTACTCCGGAATCATGAGGGGCGGGAACACCGAGTCCTCGGTGGTCGTCGCCGAGGGGCCGATCGAAGCGCCCCCTATCGTCACGCATGCCTGGTCCGCCATCGTCATGCACCACAAGTTCTGGGAACCAACGATCCCGAAACTTCGCAAGGCTGGCGTGGTCATGGTGAACTCGACTCTCTTCGAAGGCCGAGTCGACCGCGACACGTTTCGCGTGTTCGACGTGCCCGCGACAGAGATATCAATCGGCCTGGGAAACGAGCTGGCTTCGTCGATGGTGATGGTGGGTGCGTACGTCGGTGTCACCGGGCTCGTCGACCTCGGATCTGCCATCGAGGGAATGCGCCAGTCCCTTCCGCCTTACCGGCGCCAGCACATCGACGGGAACGAGGCGGCGCTCGGGGCTGGGTACGACGTAGTCGACAAGCTGATCGCGCCGGCTTGGCCGGAGCCGCCGCGAGCCGGGTCTCGCCAAGAGGACGGGGCTCGCCGAGCCGCCGCTGATACCCCTGGAACCGGCCTATGACCACCGTGCTGGCGCGAGGAACGGTCACGATCGACGTGGAAGGTTGCAAGGGCTGTGAGCTCTGCATACCGGCTTGTCCCCCGCAGGTCCTCACCATGTCCGACGAGGTGAACAGCCTGGGTTATCACTACCCGCTCCTGCACCCCGGTTGCACGGGATGCCGGGCTTGTCTGGACATGTGCCCAGACTTCGTCTTCGAGGTCTACAAGTACGAGGTCCCGGTCTCATTTGAGAGCGGGTCCCCGGACACGTGCGAGACCGAGAAGGAGTGACATGAGCAGCAAGTTGCTGATGGAAGGCTCGGAGGCCGTCGCCGAGGCCGCGATCGCAGCTGGATGCAAGTTCTTCGCCGGATATCCCATGACTCCATTCACCGAGCTCCTCGAGCACATGGCCCGCCTCCTGCCCCAGAACAGTGGCGTCTGTATCAACGCCGAGAGCGAGTTGGAGGCCGTCGGGATGGCCTGGGGGGCGGCTGCGACCGGAGCCCGTGCGGCTACGGGATCGACCGGGCAAGGGCTGTCGCTCATGCAGGAGTCGTTGGCCGAGGCCACCTTGGCGGAGCTGCCGCTCGTCGTCTTCAACATGGCCCGGGGTCAAGGCGACTACTACCAGTCGACGCGAGGAGGGGGGCACGGCGACTACAGACACATCGTCCTGGCACCCATGGACATCATGGAGGCGGTGCAGATCACCCAGCTCGCGTTCTTCCTCGCTGACAAGTGGCGTAACCCCGTCCTGGTCTACGGAGACTATCTACTGGCTCACACCGCAGAGGCGGTGGACGTCGCGCCGATCGAGTTTCCTCCGCTGCCACCCAAGGGATGGGCTGTCGACGGGTCCCTAGGCGGCACCGGCCGGTCCCGAAACGTCAACTCCCTCGGAATGGGCAAGGTGGGACAGCCCTCCGCCGGCATCGCCGCCCATTTCGAGGCGGTCATTCCCAAGCAGTCGGCGATAGCGGCTGAGGAGACCAGGGTGGAGACTGGCTTCCTGGAGGGCGCGGACCAGCTCGTGGTGGCATTCGGTACGGCCGCCAAGTTCGCCAGATACGTCGTCGGTCAGCTTCGCGAGGAGGGGATCCGAATCGGCTATTTGAGGCCGATCACCCTGTGGCCGTTTCCCTACGAGACCCTGGCCCGCTCCGCTGAAGGCATGAGGCAGGTGATGGTCTTCGAGGTGAACGGTGGCCAGATGATCGACGATGTCCGCATCGGCGTGCTGGGAAGGGCTCCGGTGCTTCCGATCGGAGGCATCTCGACCGACGGTTCCGGCTTCGGGGTGGGACCGCTCCTCGACGTGGATGTCATTCGCGGACGGATCGAGTCACTCCTGGATCAGAACGACTCGAGTGGAAGCAGGGACGAAGAGGCCGAGGAGGCAAAATTTTGACGCATATACCCGGAACCCGGCAGGTGCTCGACACGGGCTCGACCCCTCAGGGAGCCCGCAAGGTGGGTGAGCTCAAGCCTGCACTCTTGCTCAGCGAGGAGCACGGGATGTGCCCCGGCTGTGGGGAACCGCTCGCCCTTCGCATAGTTCTCGAGACCTTGGTCCAGATGGGCTTGCAGGAGCGCTCCATCGCAGTCCCCGGCATCGGTTGTTACACGGGATTCTCTGCCAACGTCGACGTCGACGTGGTCCAGGCCCTTCACGGTCGGGCGCCGTCCCTCGCAACAGGCGTGAAACGGATGCTGCCCGACGCCGTCGTCTTTACCATGCAAGGAGACGGGGACATGGTCAACGAGGGCCTGCAAGAGATCCTCCACACCGCGGCGAGGGGTGAGAACGTCACGGCTGTCCTTTTGAACAACGGCGTCTTCGGTGAGACCGGAGGCCACATGACGGCGACGAGCGTCATCGGGCAACGAACCAAGAACAGCTTGGACGGCAGGGATGCCGGCTATCACGGCTACCCCATTCGCATCGGCGACCTCCTGGCACAGCTAGAAGGGGCTGCCTACGTGGCAAGGGGCTCGGTGCACAGTGCAGGGGCCGTGGCGCGCACCAAGAGGATGGTCCATCGAGCCTTCGAGACCCAGCTCCAAGGCGAAGGGTTCTCGTGCGTGGAGGTCCTCACGATGTGTCCGACGGGCTGGTTCATCCCCACGGCCGAAGGCCCCGAGTACATGGACGACACCCTCGGACAGGTCCACAAGATGGGAGAGCTGAAAGGCGGAAGAAGTTAGAAGTCCCGGTTCCCCCCAGGTGTCCCCGGCCCCGGTAGCCCCCCGCCGGGGCCGCGGGCGCAGGTCGGTCCCGGCCCGCGGTGACCCCCACGCCAGGTGATCGCGGGCCTGGAATCGTGACGTCGGAACCTCCCCGCCTCGACGGCAAGGTTGCCTTCGTTGCGGGGGCCAGCCGAGGCATCGGGCGCGACATCGCCCTGGCCCTCGCGCGAGCCGGGGCGGCCGTCGCGGTGGCGGCTCGCTCGGGCAGCGAGGGCAGGTTGCCGGGCACCGTCTATTCGGTGGCCGAGCACATCCGCTCCGAAGGCGGGGTTGCCCACCCAGCCCTGTGTGACGTGACCGATGAGGGCTCGGTTGCCGGCGCGGTCGCCTCAACCGTAAAGGTGCTCGGCGGAATCGACGTCCTGGTTGCCAATGCCGGAGTGATGTGGCTGGCGCCGGTCCTCGAGACTCCGCTCGCCCGATGGGAGCTTTGCTTGAGGGTGAACCTCACGGGGGTGTTCCTCGTGACCAAAGCAGTCCTCCCCCAAGTGAAGAAACGAGCCTCCGGCTCCTTGATAGCCATCACCACCAGCGGCGTCGCCATGAAGCACTTGGGCTCCAATGCGTACTGGGTGTCGAAGTCCGGCGTCGAGCGCCTCTACACCGGTCTGGCCACGGAGCTGCGCCCTCACAACATCGCAGTCAATTGCCTGGCTCCAAGCAAGGTCGTCATGACCGAGGGGGCGGTAGCGTCGGGGATAAAGGTCGACGCTGACATGATCGAGCCGCCGGAAGCCATGGGATCGGCCGCTGTACATCTGGCGGCGCAGAAGCCCCGGGGTCTGACCGGCGGTGTCCACTACTCGCTCGAACTGCTTCAGAGCATCGGCGCACGACACAGCTAGCCTTGTGGCAGGCACATGATCGAATACGACGTGGTAATCGTGGGCGGAGGCTTCGGTGGCGCCTACGCCGCCCGCTCCCTGGAGCGCAGTCTCCGAGGGCGGCCCACGAGGGTCCTTCTTGTCTCTGACGAGAACTTCTTCTTGTTCGCACCGGTGTTACCCGAGGCCGCGTCGGGCACTCTGGAGCCCCGTCATGCGGTCATCCCGTTGCGAGAGATGCTCGCTTCGACCGTGGTGCAGACAGGCCACGTCGAAGATGTCGATCCGGGGGGCCACACCGTCACGGTCCGCGACTTGATGGGCCAGCGCAGCACCATCCGGTACGGCCGGCTGATCCTGTCTGCAGGATCGGTGCCGAGCACTCTCGACATCCCGGGCTTGCGAGAGGAGGCGGTGGGCTTCAAGACCCTCGCCGACGCCATCTGGCTCCGAAATCGGGTCCTGCGCCAACTAGAGGCGGCCGAAACCACCCACGACCCGACCGAGCGGCGTCACCTGCTCACGTTCACCTTCGTCGGCGGGGGCTACGCAGGAGTAGAGGGGTTGGCCGAGCTGGAGTCGCTGGCCCGGGCTGCGGTCAACCAGTACCAGCGGGTGAAGGCCGAAGACCTGCGATGGGTGCTCGTGGAGGCCGCTGACTCGCTGCTTCCCGGATTGAACAAGCGGCTGGCCATGTACACCGAGCGCCAACTGCGTCGCCGAGGGGTGGAGATCCACCTGTCCACCAGGCTCGTGAGCTGTGCATCGGGCAAGGTGACCCTGGACGATCCCTCGGTGGGGACATACGAGTGCAGCACGACCGTCTGGACCACCGGGCAACGACCGAACCCGTTGCTCGCTGACGCCGGCTTTCCGATCGACGAGCACGGGCGTGTGGAGGTAGACGCGTACCTGCGCGTCCCCGACCATCCGGACGTCTACGCGGTGGGGGACGGTGCGGCGGTGCCCGACCGCGGAGGGGGATTTTGCCCGCCGACCGCGCAACACGCGATGCGCCAAGGGATCCGGTGCGGAAGGAACGTAGCGGCTGCCTTGGGACTTGGCGAAGCGGCTCCTTTCCGATATCGCAACCGGGGCCTCGCCGTGACTCTCGGCAACAGCAAGGGGACCGCGCAGGTGTACAGACTCACCTTCACTGGGTTCATCGCCTGGTGGATGGGGCGGTCGTACCACCTCCTGATGATGCCCGGAGGGGCGCGGCGCGCCAGAGTGGTGAGCGACTGGACGATCGGGCTGTTCTTCCCCCGCGACACGTCCCAGCTGGGGGAGCTGGGACCGCCGCCTCCCCTGCCCCCACCGCCTGTCTGACTTACCGACCACTACCCGCCCCTGGGCACATTCGATCTGCCCGCCATGGCAAGTGACACCGCCGCGGCGGCGATGGCGAGCGTGATCAGACCGGCTCCCAGCCCCAGCGCGCTTGACACCCCTCCCACCACGAGCGGCCCGATCAAGAGACCCAGGTAACCGACCGTGGTAACCCCTCCCACGACGGCCCCCGGGCGCTCCAGGCCACCGCCGGCCTCGGCCATCAGCAGAGGCCAGCAGGCCGCAATCCCCACCACTGCCATGGCCAGGCCGACGCCGGCGAGCGCCGCCTCCGGGGACCACACCTCGAGCACCAATCCTCCGGCGGCGACGCCGGCCCCCAGCGAAACGCCCCGCCGGGCGCCCACGGCGCCGATCGATGGGCCCAACCCGACCCGGCTGGCCGTCGCGAGGCTCTGGCCGATCACGTATCCGAGGGACCCCACCAAGACGCCCGATGCCAGCTGGGAGCGTAAGTAGAGCACGCCCCACGTGTCGAGGCCCCCCTCGACCACGGCTCCCAACCCGACGAGAACCGCCAGAACGATCAGGCCGCCCCTCAATGAGACGACGGACGACCAAAGCGAGCCTCGCTGCCCTCGGGAGCCTGCGGGAAGGTGAGCCTTCGCCGTGAGAAGGGCCGCCCCTATAGCGAGAAGGCCGACCGCCGCCCACAGCCATCGCCAGGAGATACCGCCTCCGTGGAGAGCCGCCGTGACTGCTGCCCCCAGCACCGCGCCGCCGTTGAACAACCCGTGAAAGCGCAACAGCCGTCCCGGGCGCCGACCCAGCCCGGCCGTCGCGGCCACGTTGATAACGACGTCGAGCACACCACCGACCGAGACCGCGCCGACGAACAAAACGACGAACGCAGCCTTCTGGTCGCTCGCGGCCGTCGCCACGAGCAAGGCACCCCAGGCGACCAGCGTCCAAGCCTGCACCGACCGGGTACCCCAACGCTCGCTAAAGGAGCCACCCAGAACGTTCGCGGCTGCTGCTCCCATTATTCCGACCGAGAGAAGCAGGCCTAGCCCTGCCGGCGAAAACCTGAGGAACCTCTCCACGTCGAGCGCCGCCACGGCCCAGCTCCCCCAGAAGGCGCCAAAACAGGCAAGCGCCGCGCCGACAGGTCGAAGGTCGTGACTCCGAAGATCGGTCAGCGGTCCGGAGATCTCTGGAACATGTTCAACAGCTCGACCGGTACGGGAAAGATCAAGGTCGAGTTCCGCTCGGTCGAGACCTCCGCCAGGGTCTGCAGGGTCCTCAGCTGAAGGGCGCCCGGGCTGCCGGTCAGCTTGTCTGCGGCCTCGGCAAGCTCCTTGCTGGCCTCCAGCTCGCCGGTCGCGGCAATGACCTTGGCTCGGCGCTCCCTTTCAGCCTCCGCTTGACGGGCCATGGCCCGCAAGAGTTCCGGCGGAAGGGTGATGTCCCGCACCTCTACCTGTCTCACCTCGACACCCCAACTCTCCGTGGAAGCGGCAATGGTGGCCCGGAGCTCGTTGTTCACAGTGGCCCGGTGGGCGAGGAGATCGTCCAGCTGGAACCGGCCGATGATCGACCGCAAGCTGGTCATGGCCACCCGCTGGCTGGCGAATCGGAAGTTGTCCACCCCCACCACGGCCCGCACCGGATCTATGACCTGGAAGTACACGACGGCGTCTACCTGGACGGTGACGTTGTCAGACGTGATCACCGACTGGGGCGGGATGTCGACCACCTCGACCCGCAAGTTGACCTTCACGACCCGGTCGACGCCCGGCACACGGCTGATCATGCCCGGACCCTTGGCCGTGTCCCTTATGCGGCCGAGCCGGAAGAACACGGCCCGCTCGTATTCCGTGACGACGATCAACAGCGCTCTGAGCACGATCAGGAAGATCACGATCGCCCCGATCACCGACCCGGCAACTATGCCACCGACGTTTGCGTCTGCCACCAAGGTGAAAGGGGGCATGGGAAATTGTCCCACCTCAGATCGCCGCTGGCGACAAGCGCCGCCGGCTCACCCTGCCAATGGCGACAAGTCCCTCACGGCCTGCCTGATGTCGGCACTGCCGAGGGCCATCGGCGCCAGAGCGGTCGTGGTGACCCCGTTGTCCACGTAGCGCTGCACGTGTGCCCTGCACTCCTCGGGGGAGCCGTGCACAATCAAGTCGTCGACCACCTCGTCGGGTATGGCCGCTGTTGCGGCCTTTCGATCTCCCGCCTTCCAGGCCTCCCACATCCCCCCCAACACGGGCCCGCGTCCCAGCCATTCATGAAACGCGGCATAGACAGGGACGTTGAGATAAGCCGAAATGGCAAAGCGACCCATGGCCCGGACCGCCGCCGTGTCCGTGGAAGGGCACACGAAGATCCGCGCCACGATCTCCTTGCGTTTGTCGGCCCCACCCCTATCGCCCTCCCCGCCCCGCTTTCCTCCGCCGCGGTCGCCCCCGCCGGCGCCGGCCACGACCTCCGGCAGCACCTTCGCCACGTCTTCAGCCGACAACCAGTTGATGATCGCCCCATCGGCCTCGCGGCCGGCCAGCCGGAGCATGCCCGGACGCAGCGCTCCGACGAGAATGGGAGGCGGCTCCGACAGCGGCCTGCCGATCCTGAACCCTCTGACCCGAAAGGTCTCGTACTCCCTGTCGACCCTGGATCCCGTAAGCGAGTCACGCAGGAACCTGATCGTGTCGCGTGTCCGCCTGAAAGGCTCGTCGAAGGCGATGTCGTTCCACCGCTCGACGATGACGTCAGACGAGGTCCCGATCCCCAGAGCGAACCTCCCGGGGGCGGCCTCGGCCATGGCCGCCACGGTCATGGCCATCAGCCCCGGCCCCCTCGTGAACGCGGGGATTATCGCCGTGCCCAGGCGGAGCTCCGGAGCCCAAGCCGCGGCCAGCGCCAGCGGGATGAACCCGTCGGTGCCGCTGGCCTCACTCGACCAGACGTCTGTGTAGCCGAGGTCGACGAGCTCCCTGAACCATTCCTCGTGCCGGTGCAGCGGCACGTTGTCGAAGGGGACCGTGATTCCGTGACGGGGCATTGGCGCACTCTAAGCGAGGGATAGCGTCACACCCCACCGCCATGATGGAGCCATGGAAACGCAACTGGCTCTCCTCGAAGACGGCAGAAGCGACTGGCAGCTGGACGAGGGCACCCGCCAGCGTGGGCTGAAGGGCGTTGCGGAGGCTCGGGCAGTCCTCTGCGCAGTCCCCCACAAGGACTCCGCCCAGCGCCCGGCCGCTTGATCCCATCCTCGAAACGCCCCGCGGCCGGGGACATCCCCGGCCCTACCCGAACCGTCCCCGGTAACCTGGGCGCGTGAACGAGGTCGTGATAGCAGAGGCGGTCAGGAGCCCCATCGGACGGCGCGGAGGAGGGCTGTCCACGATGCACCCCGCACTGTTGCTGGGTGCGGTCCAGGCGGCCGTCGTGGAGCGGGCGGGCATCGATCCCTCCGAGGTCGGACAGGTGGTCGGTGGATGCGTCAGCAGCGTCGGTGAGCAGTCCTACAACATCGCGCGCACGGCCTGGCTCACCGCGGGGCTGCCTCAGAGCGTGGCGGCCACCACGGTGGACAGCCAGTGCGGTTCGTCGCAGCAGGCCACCAACCTGGCCGCCGGCCTGGTGGCATCCGGCGCCGTGGACGTGGCGCTGGCGTGTGGGGTCGAGTCGATGAGCCGGGTCCCGCTCGGGTCCAACACCGCCGCCGGGCCTGGCCGCCCGCTCCCGAAGGCGTACTTCGCCCGCTACGAGTTCACCAGCCAGTTCGAGGGTGCAGAACGCATCGCCGACAAGTGGGCGATCAGCAGAGCGGACTGCGACGAGCTCGGTCTCCGGTCGCAGCAGAGCGCAGGGCGTGCCTGGGCGGAGGGCCGTTTCGATCCCGAGGTGCTCGCCATCGACGCACCCGACGCGGACGAGGAAGGCAAGCCCACGGGCTCCACCCACCGGGTCGCCAGGGACGAGGGTCTGAGGGAGACGTCGCTCGACAAGCTGGCCTCGCTCGAGCCGGTCGCACGGGAGGACGGTGTACACACGGCCGGAAGCTCGTCACAGATCTCTGACGGGGCCGCCGCGGTCCTGTTGATGTCGCCGGACCGGGCGGCATCCCTCGGTGTGACCCCTCGAGCCCGGCTCAGCCACCAGTGCCTGGTGGGCGTGGACCCGGTCCTGATGCTCACCGGGCCCATCGACGC
This sequence comes from uncultured Actinomycetes bacterium, assembly GCA_963736925.1. Classification (GTDB taxonomy): domain Bacteria; phylum Actinomycetota; class Acidimicrobiia; order Acidimicrobiales; family CAVTQP01; genus CAVTQP01. The sequence continues at coordinate 628,354 of CAVTQP010000003.1, read as the reverse complement.
CACCACCCTGATCCTCGAGCGCTCCGGGCTCGCCATCGACGACATCGACGCCATCGAGATCAACGAAGCCTTCGCCTCGGTGGTTCTGGCGTGGGAGAAGGAACTGCATCCGGACATGGAGCGGGTAAACGCGAACGGAGGGGCGATAGCCCTCGGGCACCCGGTGGGTTGCTCTGGAGCGCGCCTTTTGACGACGGCACTCCACAACCTGGAGAGGACAGGCGCGAGCAAAGCCCTGATCACAATGTGTTGTGGAGGCGGTCTGGGGACGGGCACGCTGATCGAGCGCTCTTAGGCTCGATCAGAGGGGCGGGTAGGGGCGACCGGGTAGGGGCGGCTGAGACATGGCAACTGGAAGCGAGGGAGCGACCCTGGCGGAGCGATTGGGTCACTCCCCCCAAGACAAGCTCCTGATCATAAACTGCGACGACCTCGGCTCCAGCCATGCCGCGAACGTCGGGGTGTACGAGTGCTTACGGTCGGGCTGGGCCACCAGCGCCAGTCTCATGGTGCCCGCACCGTGGGCCCGTGAGGCAGCCGCCCGCTACCGGGGTGAGGACGTCGGCGTCCACCTGACCCTCAACGCCGAGTACGACCTGTACCGATGGGGCCCTATCACCCATGCACCGTCACTCCTCGACGGCGACGGGGGCTTTCCGCGAACAATCCAAGACCTCTGGGATCATGCCGACCTGGACGAGGCCAGGCGGGAGTGCCGTGCCCAGATCGAGCGGGCGATCTACTGGGGCTTCGACGTCAGCCACCTGGACTCTCACATGGGAACGCTCCAGTTTCGTCCCGAGTTCTTCGACGTCTACCTGGAGCTGGCGATCGAGTTCCGACTGCCGCTTCGCTTGTCGGGAGCGTCGAGCGAGCGGACCATCGGCTTTCCGTTTCGCAGCCTTGCCGCAGAGGAGGGTGCCGTGTTCCCCGATCACCTCCTCGTCGTCCCGGGAGTCGGCAGTAGACCGGTGATCGAGAAGGCCCTCGGTGATCTGAAACCCGGAGTGACCGAGTTCTATGTCCACCCCGCGGTGGACACCTCTGAGCTGAGGGCGTTCTCTCCTGAGTGGGCCAACCGGGTGGACGACCACGACCTGATCATGAACGACCACTCACTGCCAGCGCTGGCCGAACGTGCCGGTGTCATGGTCATCGGTTACCGAGAGCTCCGGGCTCTCATGCGCTAGCGCCTAGTACTCGGTGACGGCGGCTATCTCGGCCTGGAGCTGTTTGTACTCGGGAGCGTTGGTCAACGGCAGCAGCGACATCAGCTTCGCCATGTTGCCGGTCACCTTCACCCGGCCCTGCATGAAAGCGGCGTTGGCGTCCAGCTCACCCTTCTGGATCTTCATCGCGTCGTCGTAGGTCTGGGTCAGGGTCACCTCCGGATCTGAGTGGTCCCCGAGCTTGCTCTCCTTCAACTTCCCGTTATCGAGCACCCAGTAGTAGTGGATGTCCCCGTCGGGACCCCCAGTCACCACGTACTGCATGGTCGCCGAGGCTCCTGGTCGCTCTGGCTGGCTCTCAGCCATCTTCTTGGTCTCGTCCAGCCACTCCTGGCTTAGCCACTTGGACATGTTCAAGATCCCCCTGTCGTCTGCAAAGTCTGGCGTGTTACGGACCGCCGTCGAATGCTACCGGCTGACCCGCTCACCGCTTGCCGGCTCGCGCACACCCGCGAAGAGGTCTTCCTCGGGGACGGCGCCGTCCACCAGGCTGCGGGCAAGGGCGTAGTCCTCGAAGGGGTGCACCTCGCGGGATACCTCGGGTGGGAGGCCGAACCAGAACCTCGACGTGGGGTCCACCTGCGTCTCGTGGGCCAACAGAGCCTGGGTGCGGACGTCGGCGTGGCCGGCGATGTCGATCTCGGTTGTGATCATGTCGTCGTTGGAGGGCCGTTCGAGCCACTCCTTGGGGAAAGGCGACTCGAGACCGAGCTCCAGGAACTTCTCGTGCATCGCCCTGATGCGCCGGGAGGACCAAACGCTGTAGTACAGCTTCAGCGGTTGCCAAGGCTGTCCCGCCGACGGGAACGCCTCGGGGTCTCCGGCGGCGTCGAAGGCCGCCACGCTGACGTCGTGCACCCGCAAGTGGTCCGGGTGGGGGTACCCCTGCTGGTCGTCCGAGTAGGTGATGATCACCTGGGGCCGGTTCCGGCGAATGACCTCGACCAGCCGCGCCGCCGACTCCTCCAGTGGGGCGGCCGCGAAACTCCTCGGGTCCTCGTTGCTCGGCGTCCCAGGCATCCCGGAGTCGCGGTAGCCGAGCATGACCACCTCGTCGTACCCGATGATCTCGGTGGCACGCCTCAACTCCTTCAAGCGGACCTCGGGGAGGTTCTCCCGGATGTCGGGACGCTCCATGGCCGGGTTAAGGATGTCGCCCTCCTCCCCGCCCGTGCAGCAGACAAGGACCGTGTGGACGCCCTCGTGGTGGTAGCGGGCGACCGTGCCCGAACCCTTCGACGACTCGTCGTCAGGGTGGGCGTGGACGCACAGGAGACAGAGGCGTTCGTCCATCCACCCAACCTAGCGTTCGGCGGTGGCCGGTTCGGCCGTAGCCGCCGTGGCAGATCAGCCACGCGAAGGCAAGGACCCCACCTCCCACCAGCCGCGGCTCACGCTTCTAGCCAAGCACCTAAGCTCGTGTCCGCCAGCGGAACGGGCCCCTGCGGAGGGACCGCAGACGGGTCCCGGGCCGGTAGGCGGAGGAAGGGCCAATGTCGGTGATGAAGCGGCTTTCGGGCATTTTCCAGGCCAAGGCCAACAAGCTTCTCGACAAGGCCGAGGATCCACGCGAGACCCTCGACCTGTCCTACGAGAAGCAGCTGGAGATGCTGCAGAAGGTCCGCCGCGGGGTGGCAGATGTCGCCACATCTAAGAAGCGCCTGGAGCTGCAGGCCACCCAGCTGCAGACCTCGGCAGCCAAGCTGGAGGACCAGGCTCGCCAAGCGGTCACCCAGGGCCGCGAGGACCTGGCAACCGAGGCGCTCACGCGCCGCGCCAACATCGCCACGCAGCTCCAGTCGCTCACAACCCAGCACGAGCAGCTGGAGGACCAGCAAGCCAAGCTGGTCGAGTCGTCTCAGCGACTGCAGGCCAAGGTCGACTCGTTCCGGACCCAGAAGGAGACCATCAAGGCCACCTACACCGCCGCCGAGGCCCAGACCAAGATCGGCGAGGCCGTGTCGGGCATCTCGGAGGAGATGGGTGACGTCGGGATGGCCATGCAGCGGGCCCAGGACAAGGTGGCCCAGATGCAGGCACGGGCCGGAGCCGTCGACGAGCTGGTGACCTCCGGAGCCCTCGAGGACGTGACGCAGGGGAGTGACGACATCCAAGCAGAGCTGAACAAGGGCTCGGCCTCTTCGTCCGTCGAGGCCGAGCTCGCACGCATCAAGGGAGAGGTGGGCAGCGGCGCGACCCCACCCGCAAAAGCCATCGAGGCGCAGACCAACGAGTCAGAGCAGTGATCGTGCGCATAGCGGCCGAGGGCCAGTTCGAGGTGCCGGACGAGCAGGCCAAGGAGCTGGAGAAGCTCGACGCGGCCCTCATGAAAGCCGTTGACGGCAAGGACGAGGCCCGGTTCCGTTCGGCCCTCCAGGCACTGTTCACAAAGGTTCGCTCGGCCGGCACCCGGCTCCCGGACGACTACCTCGGGCCCTCGGACATGGCTCTGCCTCCCGAGAGCGCCTCGCGCGAGGAGGTCTACGAGCTGTTGCACGACAAGGGGGCTGTCACCGACTGATGCCGAGCACTCGCTTTCCCAAGGACAAGGGCCTGTCCACCAGGATGGTCACCACGATGTTCCTGTTGGGCCTGCTCTATGTGGTCTTCGTGGCAGTGCTGATCGCGGTGCACGTCAGCGTCGCCCTGGTGATCGCCATAGCGGCGGTCGTTCTGGTTGTCCAGTATTACTTCTCCGACAAGATCGCCCTTTTCGCCATGGGGGGTCACGAGGTCACACCAGAGCAGGAGCCGGTCCTTCACGGGATCGTCGACCGTCTTTGCGCTCTGGCCGACATGAAGAAGCCCCGTGTCGCCGTTGCGGACATCGATCTTCCGAACGCCTTCGCGACAGGCCGCAACCAGAACAGCGCCGTGGTATGCGCCACCACCGGCATCATGAGGCGATTGGAAGAACCCGAGCTGGAGGCGGTCCTCGCTCACGAGCTGTCACACGTCGCCCACCGCGACGTGGCGGTGATGACGATCGCCAGCTTCCTCGGCATCCTCGCTGGTCTGGTCACCAGGTTCGCCTTCTATGCGGGGATGTTCGGTGGCTTCGGTGACGGTGACGGCGAAGGTGACAACGCGGCCCTCATGGAGCTGGCAATCATCGCAGTCTCGGCCCTCGTGTACGCCATCAGCTTCCTTTTGACGCGGGCTCTGTCCCGGTACCGGGAGCTGTCGGCCGACCGCTCGGGCGCCATCCTCACCGGTCGCCCCTCGATCCTGGCCTCGGCGCTCATCAAGGTCACCGGCGAGATGTCCCGCATCCCGACCCGCGACCTGCGCTCCGCGGAGGCGTTCAACGCCTTCTACTTCACACCGGCCCTCTCCAACGGAACGAGCCTTTCGTCCCTGTTCTCCACCCACCCGAGTCTCGAGAAGCGCCTGGACCAGCTCGCCCGCCTGGAGGCAGAGATGGGCAAGCGGGCGTGAGGATACTGGACACACTTCTCGGACGGACCAAGCCGGCGCAGGCCAATCTCGATGCTCTTTTCGCCTTACCCTCGGCGGCCATAACCCTTCAGGCGGAGGCGGGCCTACAGCTGACCGGCCGAGCGGCTATCTGCTTCAAGCCCGGCGCGGGTCAGCCCTTCGACGAGATCCAAACCGAGATCACCCAGCTCCTGTCCGCCGACGGAAAGGGCCAGGGTGGCGCGGCCTCTGACCCTGGGATCCAGTCCGACAACTACGGCTACCGCTGGATGGTGCTGGAGGATCCCGATCCGAGCGAGCTGGTAACCAGGGTCCACGTGGTCAACTCCACCTTGCAGGACCACGGATACGGTCCCCAGCTGCTCTGTTCGGTTTTCGCCCTGAGCGAGGGCGCCCCCTCAGGCTCCCAGGCAGCGGCCAAGGCCTACCTCGTGTACCTCTACAAGAGAGGCTCCTTCTATCCGTTCGCCCCGAACGGCAAGGAGAGGCGGGACAACGAGCTGGAGCTCCGCCTGCGCGCCCTGGTGGGAGAAGACCTCCACATGGAAGAGGACCTGTCCCGCTGGTTCTCGCTTTGGGGGATGCCCCTATAGGAGGACCGCTCCAGGTAGGGCGGCCACTCCGCTAGGACGACCGGGCCACGTCCTTCCAGGGTACGTCCCTGTCCACGGCGGGCTCCCTGGGTAGGCCCAGCACGCGCTCACCGAGGATGTTCCGCATGATCTCGGAGGTGCCGCCCTCGATGGTGTTGGCACGTGACCTGAGGAAGCCTCGGACGGTCCCCGCCCTCGCGGAGTCCGAGGGGACCCATGCCATGGCCCCCGCTCCCAGCAGCTCGACCGCCAGCTCCTGGACCCGTTGGTTGTGCTCGGCGGCGAACAGCTTGGTGATGGATCCCTCCGCCCCGGGGGGCTTGCCCGCCTTGCGCGCAGCTGCTGCACGGAAGTTGGTCACCTTGATGACTCGGCTCTCGGACAGTGCCTTCATAAGACGCTGGCGGACCAAGGGATCCGAGAAAGCGCCGCTCTTTCGAGCCACCTTGATCAGCTGGTCCACAGGTCCGCCGCCGACCACGTCTCCGGCGACGCTCCCCGCCCCCGACAGGGCGACCCTCTCGTTCATGAGTGTGGTGGTGGCGACGGCCCATCCGTCACCGACCGGGCCCAGACGGTGTCTGTCGGGTACGCGGACGTCTGTGAAGAAGACCTCGTTGAACTCCGCGTCACCGGTCATCTGACGCAGCGGCCTCGCATCCACACCCGGAGCATGCATGTCGACGATGAAGTAGGTGAGGCCCTTGTGCTTGGGGACCTCGGGGTTGGTGCGAGCCACCAGGAGGCCGAACGAAGCGATGTGGGCCAATGTCGTCCACACCTTCTGGCCGGTAACGACCCACTCGTCACCGTCAAGAACCGCTCTGGTGGACAGGCCGGCGACATCGGACCCGGCACCAGGTTCGCTGAACAGCTGGCACCAGATCTCGCGACCCTGTGCCATCGGTGGCAGGTAGCGCCGACACAGCTCGTCGGTGCCCCACTGCATGATGGTCGGGGCGCCCATCCCGATCCCGATGACGTTGTAAGTACGCGGGACCTTGAAATGGGTGAGCTCGTCGTTCACTACACACGCCTGCGATGGGCTGAGCCCGGCACCCCCGTACTCGCGCGGCCACGTCGGCGTGGCCCACCCTGCCCTTCCGAGCCTTTCGCACCATCCGTTGTAGTCGAGAGCCAACCTTGCCGCGGCGATCGTGGAGTCGTCACCCTCGTCAACCGCCTTTACCCAAGAAGGCGGAAGGCTCTCGCGCAGCCAGGCGACCACCTCCTCTCGCACCTGCTCGTCGGTGAGAGAAACCTCGGTTGTAACCATGCAAGCCAGATTACCGCCTCATCCACGACGGGTACTCGCCCGCTCGACGAGGGCGTCGAACAGGGATTGCTGCCGGGCGTCCTCGGCAGCCGAACGTTCCGGATGCCACTGCACGCCGACGATCTCTCCCTCTGCCGTCTCCAGGGCCTCCACCAATCCGTCGGCGCTCCAGCCAACCGCAAAGAGATCATCGGCGAGACGGTCCACTCCCTGATGATGGTGCGAGACGCACCTGGCGACGGTGGTTCCGGTCACACCGGCGAGATGAGACCGCGGGCTCACCTCGACGGGATGGCTGGCGTCCCCTTCCCTCCCGTGGTCGAACGGGCCGAGGTCGGGCAGGTGTTGATGAAGTGTCCCTCCCAACGCGACGTTGAGAACCTGCATCCCGCGGCATATCGCAAGGGTGGGCATGCCTCGTCGGGCGGCCCACCTCGCCAAGCCCATCTCCACGCGGTCGCGACGGGGATCGATCGAGTCCACCCTGGGGTGTGGATCCGCTCCGTAGCTGGCCGGGTCCATGTCGCCCCCTCCGGCCAGCAGGAGCGCGTCGAAGGGTTCCCGGGTGGCACCCTCATCGGTGTCGAGGACCAACAGCGCGCGTCCCCCGGCTCGCGACACCGCGTCCACGTAGGGATCGGGGACGGCGTACGCGCCCGACTTCCATCCGCTGACCCTCCCCCGGTCGAGGTGGTAGGCGGGGATCGCTACCAGGGGCCCGGCCACCGGTCCAAAGCTAGCGCCGTGCATCCAAAGCTAGCGCCGTGCAACGCAAGCTAGGCCTGCGCATAGGGGTCCCAGGCCGGACGCGCTGTCACAAGGTACGCCCTGAGCAGCTCGATCACCCGGCCGGGCTCGAGGCTGCTCTCCTGTCCTTCGCCGGTGCTCAACACGGGCTCGAGCGCTCCGACAGCATCGAAGCTCCAGCGCGCGTCGCCCCGCTCGTCGTTGTTCAGCCTCTCGGCCAGAGGAGAGAGATCCACCCGTGCGGGGGGCTTGCGGGACATCAGCCTGACCCAGGATTCGTAACGAAATATCACTCTGTACCGCCGGCCCCACGCGACCACGTACCGGAGTCGGTCTGTGCGATTGTGGATAGAGGCGGGGTGGAGTGGGGAGCGCACGGCGTGTGTGAAACGCGTGCAAAGGCCCGGAGCGGCGAAACCGTCGGCAACGTTCACGACAGCCAGGTCGGCCTGGGGTTCCTCTGTCAGGGAAGCTTGCCCGCTGTCGAAGGCAGCCTCGCTGGCAGCGAGGTTGGAATCCTCCTCCTCCCAAAGACCTCGATGCGAGCCGGGGCTCTCCAGCAGGTGGGGGAACATGGCGAGCAGCTCCCGGTAGAGGGCGCCACAGCTCTCCTCGTACCCGTACGCCGGCCCGGGAGCCGCGGCCAGAGGCGACCGGTCCTGGTCGGCGAGCGTGGCGAGGGAGAAGCTGATGCGAGCGGCCCGGCGGGTCTTGAAGGTCGCGAAGTCCCCCGCGGCCGCGACGTCCTCGAGCAGCTCGCGTCGCGCCAGGGCATCCTCGGGATTGACCAGCGCGTAGACCGAGACGAGGCCGTCCTGATCGACATGGTCGTTGGATACGAGCTCGGCGCGAGGCCAACGGCGCCAGGAGCTCAGGAACGCGAAGACGATCTGAGCGGACAGGTCGCGGGCCAGAGCCCTGGGAGTCGGGCTATGAGGCCAGTGGGAGAGCGTGATCACGGTGCCCGGCGCCGGGGGTCCGTCCGCGATCACGCTGGGACGGCTGTCCAGCTGGTGGTAGGGGGCGTAATCCAACGAGCGCCGTCAAGACCGTCCCTCGGGCAGGACGTCGATCTTCCGGGCCAGGTCCAGGTCGGCCTGGGTTATCCCTCCCTCCGAATGGGTGGAGAGCCTGAGCGTGACGGTGTTCCAGCGGATGTCGATGTCGGGGTGATGATCGGCCTCCTCGGCCAGGTCTGCGACCGCGTTCACGAATCTGATCGCGCCGGCGAACCCATTGCACTTGCGGATCGTGACCAGCTCGTCACCCTCCCGCTCCCAGCCCAGCTTGGCCACGCCCCTGCGGACCTCTTGGCTGCTGAGCAACGCCATGGCCGCGAGACTACCGTCGGCTGAACCGAGGTTTCCCCGATCTTCAGAGGATGCGGAAGCCCCTCTCACCCGAGGGCCTGTCGGCGGAAACGGACACGTCGGTCACGACGGCCCCGGGAGGTCCCACGCGGCACCAGTCGACGAGGCGGCTCACGGCCACCGGATCACCTTCGAAGGCCGCCTCGACGGCGCCGTCACCTCGGTTGCGCACCCATCCGGACAGGCGTGCCGCCTGAGCCTGACGGCGACAGGACTGGCGGAAGAACACACCCTGTACTTGTCCCCTCACCACCACCTTCGCGCGCACGGGGGGGCGGGCGCCCACCTGCGGCCGGCTGCTAGAGGTCGACGGTCGCGTGCTCCAGGAGGTCGGCAAAGCGCGCCTTGGCGGCTTCTCTTCTCGTGGGCACGTGCTCTGTGGGAACTTCCACGGGCTTGTAGCCCTTGAGGACCCGGCGGGCAACGGTGACCCGGTGGACCTCGTCGGGCCCGTCGTAGATCCGAGCCGCCCTGGCCGCGCGGTACATCGACTCCAGGGGGAGGTCGGTGGAGAACCCGAGTGAGCCGTGTATCTGTATCGCCCTGTCGATAACGTCGTAGAGGACCTGGGCGCCGTAGTACTTGATCATCGCGATCTCCACCCGTGCGGCGGAAGGGCCCTCGTGGTCCATGCGCCAGGCCGCGTAGAGGGTCATCAGGCGTGCCGCGGTCATCTCGGCTAGCGAATCGGCGATCCAGTTCTGGACTGTCTGCTTCTCCGCCAGGAACGAGCCATGCGTATAGCGCGATACTGCTCGCTCGCAGAGCATGTCGAAGGCACGGCGGGACTGGCCCAACCAACGCATGCAGTGGTGGATCCTTCCGGGTCCGAGCCGTTTCTGAGCGAGAACAAAACCCTCCCCTTCTCTTCCCACGAGGTTCTCGTAGGGAACCCTCACGTCGTGGTAGAGGACTTCGGAGTGCCCGCCGTACCTGCCAATGTGCTCGAAGGGATGCTCCATGGTGGGAATGTCCCTGAGGATGCTCACCCCCGGTGTCCCGGTCGGCACAATGATCATCGAAGTGCCCTGGTAAGGGTGCACGTCGGGGTTCGTCACGGCCATGACGATCAAGAAGTCGGACACCGACCCGTTGGAGGTGAACCACTTGTGGCCGTTTATGACCCACTCGTCCCCGTCGCGCACGGCCGTTGACTTGATGAGGGTGGGATCGGCGCCCGCGCCCGGCTCGGTCATGGAGAAGGCGCTGCGCAGGTGGCCGGCCAGCAACGGAGCGAGCCACCGTTCACGGTGCTCTTGCCGGCCACTCGACTCGATTCCTACAGCGATCAGCTCGGCGTTCCCCGAGTCGGGAGCGTTGTTGCCGAAGACGAACGGCGCGTAAGGGGACTGGCCGAGGATCTCGTGCATGAGACCCAGCTTCACCTGACCGAACCCGCCACCGCCGAGCTCGGGGGGTAGATGGGAAGCCCAGAGATTGCGCGCCTTGACCTGTTCCTGAAGAGGACGGACGGCGCGAAGAAACGACTCGTGGTCCAACTCGAGCGTCTCGAGCGGGAAGATCTCCTCGCGTACGAAGCCGCGCATCCACTCGAGCTGGCTCTCGAACTCCGGATCGGTGGAGAAGTCCCAGGCCATCTGCGGTCCTCCTCGCCTCGTCGCTGCCTACCGGCCGCGTCCCTGGGTTGCGCTCACGAGCCTACCGAGCTCCGCGACGGTGGTGACGACGCGTGCGCCCGTATGGCCTGCGAGCCACGAACGGTTGCGTCGCTGGAGGTCGTCTGCGACATCGAAGCGGTTGAGGAAGACGGCGACCTCAAAGCCTTCCAGCGCCGACAGACAGAGGCGAACGTTGTTGATGGCCCCTAGTCCGGCCCCCGCCACCAGGATCACCTGATCGCACCCCAGCGCCGCAGCAAGGTCCACAGCGTCTGCGCCGTCGCTGCTGATCGGCGATCGGACACCGCCCGCTGTCTCGATGACGCCGACGTCCGCCTCCCATGGCGGAAAAGCGATCTCCCCGACAAGGTCAGCCAGACCAAAAGGCGCACGCCCCAGCATCTCGGCAGCCATGAACGGCGCCGCGGCCATCTCGTACCAGCGATGGCGAGGGCAGACCCCGCATGGGTCCTCGCCGGTTGCCGCACCGAGCAGGTCGGCATCGGTCGGGAGTTGGCCGGCATCGAAGGACTGAGCGGGCTTTCGAGCCACCACACTGCGTCCCAGGCCTCTCAACACCGTGGCCAGGCGGACGGCGACCCAAGTCTTGCCCACGTCCGTGGCGGTCCCGCCGACGACAACCAGCCGCCGCGGCCGCGTCACCGAGCCCCGGCTCGAGCGGGGCGCCAGGTAGGCCAGACCTGGTCGAGAGCCTCCAGGAGGTCGTCCACCGCATCCTCGGCGTGAGCGGCCGACAGGGCGACCCGGAGCCGGGAGGTCCCCTCGCGAACCGTGGGGGGTCGGATCGCCGGAACCAGCAATCCGCGCTCCAGCAGCGCGCCAGCCACCGCCACAGCTTCTCTATCGTCCCCTATGACGATCGGAACGATCGGCGACGGATGTGCCGGCGCGAGCCGGTCGACCAGCTGGCGGAGCCGGTGACGCATGACATCGCCCTCGTCTCCACCGACGATGCCCACGGCGGCGAGGGCAGCTCCCGCGTCCGCAGGCGACAGCGCGGTCGTGAAGATGTACGAGCGTGCCCTGTTCACGACCAGATCGGTGAACACCCGACGCCCGGACACGAAACCGCCCAGCGCGCCAAGGGTCTTCGACATCGTCCCAACCCGTATGTACTCACACGATGGGACCTCGTGTGGCCCCAGCACCGCATGTGCTTCATCCAGTACGAGAAATGCCCCTCGGGCGCTGCATGCCGAAGCCAGCTCCGCCACGGGCGCCATGTCCCCGTCCATCGAGAACACCAGGTCGGTCACCACCACGCTCGGTGCCGATGAGGCCGCAAGCAGCCGAGCACAGTGGTCCGCGTCGCGGTGGCGGTAGACGACGACCTCGGCGCCTGACGCCTTACAGCCGTCGATTATCGACGCGTGGTTGAGCTCGTCGGAGAGCACCCGCGTTCCCGGCCCGGCGAAGGTCGTGACCACGCCCAGGTTGGCGGCGAAGCCGGTGGGGAAGACGACGGCCGCCTCCTCTCCCTTCCAAGCGGCGAGGGCCGACTCCAGCTGCGCATGCACGGGACGGGATCCCACGACGAGGCGAGAGGCGCCGGCCCCGGTACCCCAACGCTCGAGGGCCGAGATCGCGCCGAGCCTCACCTGGGGGTGCTGTGTCAACCCGAGGTAATCGTTCGACGCGAAGGACACGACGCGCCTCCCCTCGACGTGGCCCGTAGGCCCCGCCGCGTCGAAGACCCGAGGCGCACGCCAACGGCCCCTGGAACGGATCGCATCACCTTGCTCGGCCGCCCATCGAGCCCAACTCATCGACAAACCTCTGTGACGGCCGACTCCAGCACCGAGACGATGCGCCCGATCTCGTCAGACGAGCTGGTGAGCATGGGCATGAGCACGACCACGTCACCAAGGGGGCGGAGGAGCACCCCCGACGCGACCGCGCGGGCGCAAACGCGACGCCCCCAGTTCAAGTCCTCCGCGGGGGGCGCGAGCTCGACTCCGCCCATGAGACCACACAGGCGGATCTCCTTGACCGCCGGGTGCGGCGACAAGTGCTCGGTCAGCAAGGCACGAAGCTGATCAGAACGCGACCGCACGTTGTCGAGCACGTCCCATTCGGCCAGCAACCTCAGGTGGCGAAGCGCCACGGCGGCGCCGAGCGCGTTCCCCCCGTAGGAATGGCCGTGGTAGAAGGTGTACTCCGAGAGGTCAGGCCCGAGGAAGGCGTCGTAGACGGGCGCTGAGACGACGGTTGCCGACATGGGGAGGTACCCTCCGGTAAGGCCTTTGCCCAAGCACAGGATGTCAGGGCGCAGGTCACAGCCCTCCGACGCGAAAAGGGTTCCCGTTCGTCCGAAGCCGGTCGCGACCTCGTCGCACACGAGCAGCACACGTGTTCGCTCGCACTCCCGGCCGAGCCGTGCGAGGGCCTCGGGGTCGTGCAGGATCATCCCGGCGGCGCCCTGGACGAGCGGCTCGACGACCACCGCCGCCAGATCAGCGGCGGTCTGATCAAGCATGTCGATCAGCGCGGGAACGCTCGGAGCGCGGAGCACCGGGAACCGGAGCGGATCGAACAGCCCGGTCCCGAATCCGCCGCCGCCGACCGAGAGCGACCCGACAGTGTCGCCATGATAGGCCTCCTCCAGGGTCAGGTAGGTGGTGCGCCTGCGGTCACCTTTGAGCCACCAGTACTGGAAGGCGATCTTGAGAGCTTGCTCCACGGCAGCCGCCCCGTCAGAGGCGAACAGCACGTGTGGCTCGTCCACCGGCACGACCCGCGCCAGCTCCTCGGCGAACTCGACGGTGATCCGGTTGCCGTTGCCGAGCATCGTCGAGTGCGCGATCCTGCCGAGTTGCTCGACGACCGCGGCGTCAAGTTCCGGAACCCGGTGTCCGAGGGTGGTCAGCCACAAAGAAGAGATCGCGTCCAGATAGCGCTTCCCGTCGACGGCGATCAGCTCCCGCCCCTCACCTCGTTCGACCACGATGGGCGCGTTCGAGGCGTAGCTCGACATCTGGGTGAACCCATGCCAGACGACGCGGGCATCGCGCTCGATCCACGACGGGCCGTCTGTCATGGCTCCCTGTGCCCTTGGGCCTCGGACCCGTGGTCCCGGTACCGGCGGTCCTGACCGCGGTCCTCGTACCGGTGGTTCTGGTGCCCGTGGTCCCTGCAGCGTGCTGTCACGCTTGCCGGCGTCAGCTGAACGGTAAGCCGGCGCCCGCACGTCTCACAGAAGCGAGGTGGGTCGAGGTCGCGCCGGCACTCGCCCCGGCAACGATCGCGGGGTCGCCCGCAACTCACGCAGTACGTGGCCCTCACCAGACCTTTGAGAGTGCGCCGATCGGCATCTGCAGGTCCTCCAGCATTCGCAGGTCGGCCGATGCTGGGCGGCCCAGGGTCGTCAGGTAGTTCCCCACGATCAGGGCGTTGATGCCCGCCGTCATGCCCATCGCCTGAAGGTCGCGGAGGGTCACCTCGCGACCGCCGGCGTAACGCAGTATCACCCCAGGGAGACCGAGCCTGAACAGAGCGATCCACCGGATCGCGTCCATGGCGGAGACGAGAGGGCGGTTCCCGAGAGGAGTCCCGCGTCTGGGGTTCAAGAAGTTGACCGGCACCTCCGCAGGTCCCACCTGCCGCAGCTGCCCGATCAGCTCGAGCCGCTGGCCATCACTTTCACCCATGCCGATGAGCGCTCCACAGCACAGCTCCATGCCCTCCCTTTTGACGAGCATGCAGGTCTCGAGCCGCTCCTCCCAGGTGTGCGTCGTGACGATGCGCTCGAAGAAGGACCGCGCTGTCTCGAGGTTGTGGTTGTAGCGGTGCACCCCGGCTTCAGCCAGGCGCCGAGCGTGTTCGGGGCCGAGGATTCCCGCGCTCACCGCGACGTTCAGGCCGGTGCGTCGGCGCACGGCGGGAACAGCTTCGAGGAGCCTGGACATCACCCGCTCGTCAGGGCCCCGCACGGCGAGGACGATGCAGAACTCCGACGCTCCGAGCTTGGCCGTCTCCTCGGCCGCCGTCAGGAGCTCATCGATATCGAGGAACGGAGTGGCCCTCACGGGCGATTCGAAGCGGGAGGATTGGCTGCAGAAGCTGCAGTCCTCGGGGCAACCGCCGGTCTTGGCGGAAAGAATCCCCTCCAACTCCACCTCGGGCCCACACCAGGCCAGGCGCACCTCGTGAGCCAACGCGGCGAGAGAGGCGACCGACTCGACGGGAAGGGCAGCCAAGGCACCCAGCTCCTCCTCGGTGAGCTGGCGCCGCTCGTCGATGAGCGCTCTCGACGCGGAATCCAGCAGGTGCCTGTTCCCAGCACTGCCCTTCACCGGGGGGAGGTTATCTTGACGCCGTGGCTGGCCGGGTCGTCGCCTTCATAGCCGGGGGCCTCCTGGTCGTAACCGTCCTCTTGAACGCGGTCCGTACGCTGGTGTTGCCGCGGTCATCGATAAGCGTCTTGACCCGTCGGGTGTTCCTTTCAGTGAGGCTGATCCTGCGGCTGGCGATTGGACGAGACGCCTCCTTCTCCAGGCGGGACGCGGTAATGGCGCTCTTCGGCCCGGTCTCGTTGCTGGCCCTCCTGGCGACATGGCTGGTGTTGGTCATAGGCGCTTATGGGGCGATGCTGTGGGGCTTCGAGAATCGCACCCCGAGGCAGGCCTTCGTCCTGTCCGGGTCCTCGGCGTTCACGCTCGGCTTCGCCGGCGTGAAGGACCTACCCAGCACGGTCCTGGTGTTCAGCGAGGCCGCGATCACCCTTCTCTTGCTCGCACTGCTCATCGCGTACCTACCCGCCATCTACTCGGCCTTCTCCCGGAGGGAGGCCGCCGTGGCAAGCCTCGAGACCCGTGCAGGCTCGCCCCCCTCGGCGATCACATTCCTTCTGCGGCTGGTGATCATCGGCGGCCTGGAGGACCTGCACGAGTTCTGGCCCAGCTGGGAGTGGTGGTTCGTCGAGATACAAGAGACGCATACGACGTTCCCGGCCCTGGTCAGCTTTCGCTCCCCTCTCGCCGACCACTCATGGGTGACGGCCGCCGGCGCGGTCTTGGACACGGCTGCGATAGCGGTGTCCGCGCTCGACCGCCCCCGCGACCCTGCCGCGCAGCTCTGCCTGCGAGCGGGATGGCTGTCGCTGCGACGCATCGCCGAGCAGTTCCGCATCCCCTTCGATCACGATCCCCGCCCCGATGACCCGATAAGCATCCGGCGCGACGAGTTCGACGCGCTGCTCGCCCAGTTGGAGCGCAAAGGTGTCCCTCTCAAGCCCGACCGTGATCAGGCCTGGCGCGACTTTGCCGGGTGGCGGGTCAACTACGACACGGTGCTGTTGGACCTGGCCACCTTGGTGATGGCTCCGCCGTCTCCGTGGACGTCGGACCGGAGGGGCCCCTGGTCGCCCTGGTGGGTCTGGAAGGGGAGGATCGGCTCGGCGCCGTCACCGGAAGTCCCGCGATGAGGTGGCGACGGGAAGCCTCAGCTCCTCCAAGCGTTCGGCCACCACGTTTGTGACTCCGTCCGCTCTCTCCAACCTGCCCCTCACCACCAATGCCGCAGCCGAGCTGGCCACCCTGCGGTAGCGGGTCCATACCCCTTTCGAGCAGATCACGTTGATCAGGCCGGTCTCGTCCTCCAGGCTGATGAACGTGGTCCCTCCAGCAGTGGAAGGACGTTGCCGGTGAGTGACCACGCCGGCAACGAGCACCCGGCATTCGGGTCCGGCCTTCTCCAAGCCTGAGGCGGTAACCACCCCTCTCTGGTCCAGGTCATGCCTTGCGAAGTCGAGGGGATGGGTGGTGGAGGAGATCCCGGTCGACCAAAGGTCGGCGGCAAGCTCCTCCACCGGAGTCATCTCCGGCAGCTTCGGCGCCTTGGCGCCCGTAACGATCCCTTCCAATCTCCCCGGACCGCTCTGGGACACGGCCCCCGCGGCCCACAACGCCTCTCGGCGAGAGAGCCCGGCGTCGTTGCGCGCGCTCGGAGCCATGCCTGACAACGCGCCGGCTGTGGCCAGAGCCTCCAACTGTGTCCGCGAAACGCCCGCCCGGCGAACCAGCTCGTCCATGCTGAGGTAGGGGCGACCGGCGGCGATTCGCTCCGCCAGGTCGGGCCCGATCGATCGCACGTACTCGAGGCCCAGTCGCACCGCCGCATCCCCATTTTGTACTTCGAGCGTGGCCTGCGCCGAGCTGGCGTTCACGTCCGGAGCCCGCACCTCCACACCATGCCTCTTCGCGTCGGCCACCAGTGTCCGGGGAGACCAGAAGCCCATGGGCTGAGAGTTGAGGAGGCCGGCGCAGAATGCCGCTGGGTAGTGCAGCTTCAACCAGGCGCTGGAGTACACCAAGTAGGCGAAGGAAACCGAATGGCTCTCGGGAAACCCGAAGTTGGCGAACCCGGCCAGTTTTGAGTAGATGTCGTCTGCCACCTCTCCCGTTATCCCTCGCTCGGCCATTCCCGAGTAGAAGCGCTCACGCATGCCCTCCATGCGTTGCACGGAGCGTTTGGAGCCCATGGCTTGTCGCAACTGGTCCGATTCAGCCGCGCTGAACCCGGCCACGTCGATGGCCATCTGCATCAGCTGCTCCTGGAACAGCGGAACCCCCAAGGTCTTGGCCAGAGACCGCTCGAGGAGAGGGTGCAGGTAGGTGACCCGCTCGGTCCCCGCACGGCGGCGCAGGTAGGGATGAACCGATCCGCCCTGGATGGGACCGGGGCGTATGAGCGCCACCTCGATCACCAAGTCGTAGAAGCCACGCGGTTTGAGACGGGGCAACGTCGCCATCTGCGCCCTGCTCTCCACTTGGAACACGCCCACCGTGTCCGCACGGGAGAGCATGTCGTATACGGCGTCTTCTTGGGCAAGGCCGGCCAGGTCCACCTCCACCCTGTGATGAGTCCGCACCAGGTCGAGGGTGGCATGGAGCGCAGAGAGCATCCCGAGGCCCAGCAAATCGAACTTGACCAGCCCTACGGCGGCACAATCCTCCTTGTCCCACTGCAGGACCGTGCGCCCTTCCATCCTCGCCCATTCCACCGGGCACACCTCCGAGACCGGACGATCGCATATGACCATTCCCCCGGAGTGAATTCCTAGATGACGCGGGAAGTCCTCAACCTGAGCGGCGAGGGCGAGAACCGGAGACGGTATGTCGTGAGCCGGCCGGCCGTCCGGCTCCGTCGCTCCAGCCGTGTCCCTCAACACTCCCCAGCGATCCACTTGCTTCGACCAGGCGTCGAGCTGACCTGTTGCGTGTCCCAGGGCCCTGCCCATGTCCCTGACCGCGGAGCGGGCCCTGTAGGTGATGACATTGGCCACCTGGGCTGCACGGTCCCTCCCGTAGCGGGAGTACACGTATTGAATGACCTCTTCGCGCCGGCCTGCCTCGATGTCGACATCGATGTCAGGAGGACCATCACGTTCGGGGGACAGAAAGCGTTCGAACAAGAGGCCGAGTGACACGGCGTCGGCATTGGTGATGCCCAGCGCGTAGCAGACGGCCGAGTTGGCCGCCGATCCTCTTCCCTGGCAGAGGATGTTCGATCGCCGGCACATCTCCACGATGTCCCAGACCACCAAGAAGTAGCCGGCAAAACCCAGCTCCTCTATGACTCTCAACTCGTGGTCCACTTGGGCGTATGCCCCGGGAACGGATTCGGCCCCTCGTGGGCCGTAGCGCCGCCCGGCTCCGGCCTCGGTGAGGGCGGTGAGCCAGCTCATCTCCGTATGCCCCGCTGGAACGGGGAAATCCGGCAATCGAGGCGCGACCAGTCTCAGGTCGAATGAGCAAGCGCGTCCCAACTCGGCCGCCCGCTCTACGACCCCCGGCCAGCGGGCGAAGCGTCGTGCCTGCTCGGCACCCGAACGCAGGTGGGCACCGGCACCCGCCGGCAACCAGCCGTCGATCTCGTCTAGAGACCTCCTGGCGCTCACGGCTGCGAGCGCTGTCGCCAGGGGGCGACACGACGGGACGGCGTAATGGACGTTGTTGGTTGCGACCATCTCCAAGGAGTGGGAGATCGCCAGTCGTGCAAGAGCATCATTTCGAACCGAGTCGAGAGGATCGCCGTGATCCCAGCACTCGACTACGACATTGCAGCGTCCGAAGACTTCCACGAGTCGGTCCAGGCGCCTCGATGCGGCGCCGGGGCCGTCGCGCTCCAAAGCAGCGGGCACCGCTCCCTTCCTGCAACCGGTAAGAACCACCCAGTGGCCGCCGTGCATACCCGACAGCTCTTCCAAGGAGAGGATGGGCCATCCCTTCTCTCCCCCCGCCAGTTGGGTCCGGGTGACCGCCCGGCACAGCCTGGAGTAACCCTCAGGGTCACGGGCAAGCACGACCAGGTGATGCCCCGCGGGGGTCGGGTGTGCCCTGGCGGTGGCCGGCCGGGATGGTTGCCCTCGGCGGGGACAGGTCGAGAGTCAGCTCGGCACCGAAAACTGTCCCCAGGCCGCTGGCGGCGGCTGCCTGTGCTGCCTGTGCTGCCTGTGCTGCCTGTGCTGCCTGTGCGAAGCGCACCACCCCGTAGACACCGTCATGGTCCGTGATGGCCAGGGCTTCCAGCCCCAGTCGCAGGGCCTCCGCCACCAGCTCCTCGGGGTGGGAGGCACCATCCAGGAAGCTGAAGTTGGAGTGGCAATGCAGCTCTGCATAGGGGACGCGGCCGCCCATGGCCGGGGAATGTATCGAACGTATGTTCGGGATGCCAGGGGCCTCGGGGCGAGAGGACCCCCTGGGCCCTGGCTAGGACGTGGGGGGAACGCTCAACTGCAGCACCGAGGCGTTGGGGAGGGCGACCAGGCTGAGCTGCGCGGCGCCGAACGTGGCCCTCCCAGAAGAGGAGAGGTGGCTGTTCAGCCAGGTCATGGCAGCCTGGGGCCGGTACCCCGTGTAGGGCAGCGTGGCGATCGACTGGAACAGGCTGTTTGCCGCCTTGGCCGTAGCAGGTCCCTGGTAGCTAGCGGAGACCATGCTCACCATGCCGCTCGCTTGAGTTATCCGCACCGTCGAGTTGCCGGTCGGACTGGTGCAGCTGAACGAGCCGTTAGACGATGCCGCGCACGACAACCCTTGATCGCTCATCTCCGTGGTGACCACGTTGACCGGTAGGCCGGGGATCGGCTTGGCGCTCAGGGTCCCTGCCGAACCCACCGCAGATGTCGCATTGGGAAGGCTCGCGCTGGTAGTGCTCGGCGCCGAGACGATGCTCTTCGGAAGGAAGTGGATATAACCCTCCCTCTGAGCGAGGTACAGCCCCGCGCAGACGACGACCACCAGCAAGAAGATCCCGAACATCCACCGCCGCATTCGTCCCTTCTTGCGGTGCCGGCGGATCTCACCTTGGATCGGTGCCCCGGCGTCCGATGAGACCCGGACCCGAGGCCCCACCCGCTGAGGTGCCGTCGGCTCGGACACAGTGCTCTCGGGCGCTGCCCTCTCTGGCTCCGCGCTCTCGGACATGCGCAGGGACTCCGCGGGCTCGGACAACGACACTGCGCTCTCGGGCTCCGCGCTCTCGGGCTCCGCGCTCTCGGGCACGGACGCTTGGCTCTCGGACTCCGCTGGCTCCGACCGCCCTCGGTAGAAGCGAGCCATCTGTGACAGACGGGCCCGAAAGATTGCCGGATCCGAGGTCCCGACGACGAAGTGATGCGAGCGGTGCTCGGTGCTGACCTTCAACGCGACCATCTGCTCGGGCGCTCCAGCCGGAAGCGGCTCAACGGACAGTCCCGTCAGGTCGTCCCATGGCAAAACCCGAACAACGTCTCCATTGCCCTTGGCCACCGTGACGCCTGCGGCGTCGAAGCTGAGTCCCAGATCGGGAACCCTCACAGGGCCCTTGTCGGTGGAGGTGAGAAGCGACACGCCGGAAAGTCGGATCGGCTCGATCGGCGCAGTGCCGGGTTCCGCAGACTCGGTGCTGCGCTGCCCGGCGCCGTCTTGCGCTTCTTCGCCCTCCGAAAGGCCGGTCGGTGGAGCGAGGTCGGGAGCCGCGGCGGGTGCGTCCTCGCCGACCAAGTCGGCTAACCGCCGCCTCCCCTCCTTGCGCTTGAACATCGCTCCTCCAAGGAACCGGTCCCAGCCACAGTCTCGGCAGGTTAGCGCCGGCTCTTGACCGTGGCGGAACCGGGCGGCAACGCGTCGACCTTACCCCAGCCAGAGTCTGCGAACGCTGTCACCGAACAGAACTGCCAGGAGCGTCCCCGCCGCCAGGAACGGCGCAAACGGGAGCTTCGACCTCGGACTCCATCGCCAGAAGAGAACCAGGACGAGACCGGTAAGGCTGCCAATCAAGAACGCCAGGAACAGCCCAATCGCAACCTGCGCTGGCCCTAACCATCCCAGGAATACGCCGGCGAGGCCGGCCAACCTCACGTCGCCGAACCCCATTCCCTTTGGAGACACGAGATGGAGACAGGCGAAGAGGGCAAAGGCGATCGCGCCTCCGAGGACCGCCGTGGTGAGCTGATGCCATCTCGAGCCGTCTGCCGAAGCGAGAACCAACAGCGGCGCGCCGACCGACAGAGTCGCGTAGACGATCCTCTTGGGTATGCGGTAATGGTCGATGTCCGTCGCGGCGGCGACCACCATTCCCGCGGCCAGAACGCAGTAGGCGGGTAGCTCCGACACCGGTCCGAAGCGGACCCCCAGAGCCACGAAGGTTGCGCAAGCGATCGCGGTGACGGTGAGCACCGACCCCTCCCAGCCCCTTGGCGAGGTTTCGCCAGGTCGTCGCGCAGGAACGTACTAGCTGCCGGGGAAGGCCGTGGCCCGGAAAGCCAAGCCCGGTCCCCTGTAGCCGGTAGCGGCGCACCTGGCGGCGTCGTCCACCTTCGCGTACCAGTTACCGGGCCGAGTGATCCCCCCGACTCCCAGGGCGCCCGAATGAGGTCTCGCGGCATCGACCATGTACCAACAGGTGCTTGTGGCCGACCAGGCCGCGAACACGACGGTCCCGGCGTCGGGAGCGGTGAACGACACCTGGCGGCCTCCTGCTCCCACAGGTCCTTCTTGGAAGGTGATCGACGGCTCTATGGTGGCCAGCTTCCCGACCGTGAGCCCTGCATAGGAGAGCCTCCCCGTGTAGTAGGTGCGCGCGGCGGTGAAAGCGTTGCGGAGGTCGCCCTGAGCGGCACCGTCTTGAGCGCTCGCGCGGGCACCGAGAAAGAGCGGAACCGCGATCGCCAAGAAGATGGCGACTATCAACAGCGCCACGGTGACCTCGGTGACACCAAAGGGTCCCGTCTCGCCTGCCGGTCGCCTGGTGGAGCGAAGCTTGAATGTCGAGATCACGATAGGAGGGGTCCTGGCGCCTTGCGGAAAGGCTTCGCCCTGTATGTCGGCACCGCGGGATGGCGAACTTGAGCACGTTTTGGTCACTTATCCGCCCCAACCTGACGTACCTGTCAGGCCGTCGCTATTCTCTTGCGGCGTACGGTCCTGGTGCTCTCACCCTTCGAGGAGGACGGATGGCAGAGGTCCCCAAGCACGATCACCTGGTCGACACCGGCAAGAGCGAGCTCACACTCGACGAGCTCGGCCACACCCAGCCCGGTATGGCTGAGATCATGCCTCAAGTCGGTGTACGGATCTGGAAGTGCTACTACGCCGGCAAGGCGAAGAACCAGCCGCTTGCCCGCTTCCAGCTCAAAGAGGCGGTCAACCTCATGGAGAAGGGGGCTTTCGTCCGGCCCAAGTACAGCGACAACATGGCAAAGTTCATCGACGAGGAAGTGGCCGCCGTCAAGAAGGCGATCGAGACGGAGGACTGGGAGGGTTTCGAGGACGCCTTTCACGCGATGGTGAATGCTGCGAACGCGTATCACGAGGTGTACGACAAGGAGTTCCTGCGCTGGAAGATCCCCGACCATCCGCCACCCGACCTCGACATGGCCCCGCGTCGCTGAACCTCGGGCCTGATGCCTTTCTCCTCGAGGACCGTGTAGCGCTGGTCACCGGTGCCGCGACCGGCATCGGCGAGGGTGTGGCCCTGGCGTTTGCTCGCTTCGGTGCGGATGTGGCTCTGTGTGATCGTGACGGGCCCAGCCTCGAAGAGACGAGGGAGGCGGTGGAGCGGGCCGGGCGCCGCGCGCATGCGACTGTGATGGACGTCCGCGATCCCGGCGCGGTCGCCCATCTGATCGGGGAGGTCGGCGACTGCTTCGGGGCCATCCGGATTCTCGTCAACAATGCCGGCGGGGGGTTCCGGTCGCCCTTCCAGGACATCTCGCCCCGGGGTCAGGAGGCCCTTGTCGCCGAGAACTTCTCGAGTGTCGCCAACCTGACCCGGGCGGCACTCCCCCGGATGGGCGAGGGCGCCTCGATAGTCAACATCACCTCGATCGAGGCACATCGCGCCGGCCCCAACTACGCCGTCTACTCCGCCATGAAGGCCGCCGTCACGAACCTCACCAAGTCTCTCGCGCTCGAGCTCGGCGATCGGCGGATACGCGTCAACTGCATCGCGCCGGATGTGATACCCACGCCGGGTCTCGGTGGCGAGGACGGTCTCGGGGATGTCACCACACCGCTGACCCGGCGAGGTCGGGTCGAGGACGTCGCCGCGGCCGCCGTGTACCTGGCCTCGGACGCCAGCTCGTTCGTGACGGGAACCACCATCCACGTCGACGGTGGCAATCTCGCCGCCGGCGGGTGGCACCGTCAGACCGACGGCACCTTTCACACCTGACTGGAGAACCGTCCCGGCATGGATTTCGAGTTCACAAGCGAGCAGGAGGAGCTACGGCGGTCTGTGCGGGCGGTTCTCGACAGGGAGTGCCCCATCTCCCTCGTACGGGAGGTGGTGGAGAAGGACGTCCGGCCTGACGGCCTCTGGGCGACGCTCACCGGCCTGGATTGGCCGGCCCTGACCATACCCGAGGATCTCGGCGGGCTGGGCCTCGGCTACGTCGAGCTCGCGGTCGTGCTCGAAGAGATGGGCCGATCGATAGCTCCGGGCCCCTACCTTGCCACGGTCACGCAATTCGTCCCCGCCGTACGCGAGGCGGGGACACCCGAGCAGCAAGCACGTTTTCTCGGGTGGGTCGCCAAGGGGAGCATGACGGGGACCATGGCGGTGGCAGAGGAGGACGGCCTGTGGCCGCCGCGCCGGCTCGCCACCACCGCCCGGCGGGAGGGCAGCGATTGGGTGATCGAGGGCACCAAGCACTACGTGGCCGACGGCTTTACCGCCGACGAGATGGTGGTGGCCGCACGTGTGATCGACCACCAGGGTGAGAGCACGCCAGATGGATGTCACGCGTTGTTCGTCGTGCCCGGCGATCAGGTTGAAGCGCTCCCTACGAGGATGCTGGACGGGACACAGCGGCAAGCCGGGATCGTCCTCGATCGGGTAAGGGTCTCTGCGGACCGGGAGCTGGGGCCATCAGAACAGGGAGCCTCCGCACTGAGGCGCGCCGTGGAAGAGTCGACCGCCGCGATAGCCGTGAGTACCGTCGGCACCTGCCAGGCGATATTCGACATGACGCTCGACTACGTCAAGGCACGCGAGCAGTTCAACGTGCCGGTCGGCAGCTTTCAGGCCGTGAAGCACAAGCTGGCCGACATGTTCATCTCTCTCGAGCGCGCCCGGGCCGTCGGGTACCTCGCCGCTCTGACGATCGCAGAGAACGATCCGCGGCGAACGCTGGCCACCTCCATGGCCAAGGCGGCGGCCGGGGAGTGCCAACGACTGATCGTGCAAGACGGCCTGCAGCTCCACGGTGGGATCGGCTACACGTGGGAGCACGATCTGCACCTCTACCTGAAGCGGGCCAAGTGGGGCGACACCCAGTTCGGCACCGCCGCCGAGCACAGGGCGCGGGTCGCCGGCCTGATCAAGGGCTAGTGAGGGCCGCCCTCCGGGGGCTCCAGGACGATCTCGTCGATCCGCACGGGTGAGGTCAGCACGCGGAGCATCTCTGAGGCTGTGTCTTCCACGTCCATGAATCCTCTGTAGTTGATCCCCTTGGCTTCCCACGTCTGCATGATCGGGCCTGCTTTGTCGAAGTCCCATTCGCGGGATATGTCCGTGGGAACCGTGGGGCCGAGCACCACCGTGGTGAAGCTGACCTCTGGCACCTCGATCCGGAAGCCGACACATGCGGCGTCAAGGGCCGCCTTGCTGGTGCCGTAGAGGGAGAGTGCCGCCCGGGGGTAGCGGAGCCAGTCCGATGACACGAACAGCACCCTTCCCCTCGACTGCTGAAGAGCCGGCAAGGCCCTCCTCACAGCCTCGCAGGCCCCGACGACGTTGGTCTCGAACACCCGTCGCCACTCGAGCGGCGTCGCCTCGCCCAGCCACAGCAGGGGGACGTACGCCGGCGTGTAGACGAGTGAGTTCAGACCCCCGAGGCTCCGCGCACCTTCTGCAACCGCCCAGGCCAGGGAGTCCGGGTCGCAGACATCGCATGGCAGGCCCACACAACCTTCTCCTCCCAGGGCCTCGACCTCCTCTAGCAGGTCGGGACGCCGGCCCCCAAAAGCGACCCTTGCTCCTCCCTTTGCTGCAGCCAGCACAACCGCTCTACCAACGCCTGAGGTCCCTCCGATGACCAGCAGGCGGAGCTCGGGGACCGAGGTCAACAACGGCTCTTCCCAGGCATCCCTGTGTTCACCTGTCCTTCTTCACCTGTCGTTACTCATCTGTCCTTACTCATCTGTCCTTGCGGAAGCGCCTCAGCGTCGAGCCCCGTGCGAAGAAGTCGTGACTGATCTCCTCCGCCCCGAAGAAGTCCTCGTTCGGAGCCTCTTCGTCGGAGTCTCCGGGCCCCAGATCGCCATGGGCCTCCCGGGTCGCGCGGATCTCGGCCTCCTGCCTGGCGCTCTCCAAGTAGTTCCTCTGCGACAGCTCCGACACGTCTGCCTCTCGCGTGGGCGGAACGCCTTCCGCGGCGGACGGAGCGGATCCGAACTCGGCCTCGAGGAGCTCGTCGATCGTCGGCTCTTGCTGCTTAGGAGAGGTCGCTCCTTGCTGAACAGCAGAGCGCGCCGGGGGCTGGAGCCTTCGCTCCGCCGGTCCGATCGGAGGAGCGGCCACCTTGGGAGTAGGCCAAGGCGAAGCTTGGGAAGCGGGCTCTGAAGCCGGCTCCGGCGGCGACGGTGCGCCCTTATTTGACCCTTCCTTTGACCCTTCCTTTGACCCTTCCTTGAACCCGAAACCGAGCAGGGTCAAGGCGTCCAGCTCGCCCTCTTTGGGGACGTCCACGGGCCCGTCCGCTAGACGGCTCGACTTCTCCGGAGCCCGGCCAACCGATGCCGGCGGCTTGAGGGGAACAGGACCAGGCGAAGTGACAGGTGGTGCCCCGGGGCCTTGGGCCTGTGGTTGAACAAGGCTCGAGACTTGATTTGCGACGTCGGCGTCCGAAGACTCGATCCCGGGGGTGGCGCTCGGGACGGCTCTCAGCCATTCCAGTTCGTCATGGCCGGCGCCCGTTTGTCCGAGCACGGACCGCAGCTCTTGAACGGTCCGTTGGAGCTCCGACTGGTCTGCCTTGATCCGGGCCATGCAACCCAGTACGTCCTTGCAGAGCTCCCCGACCAGGGACAGGCGCTCGCTCTCGTCCTGAGGCAAAGAGACGCTGAACGGCTCAGAGTCTCCTGATCTCCCGGTGTCCATATTGTTCATGCGCTGGCTATCGGCAGTAGGGGTTGGGAGCTGAAGCAATGACTCCCAGTCAGACAGAACGATAGCTGGTCAGTCGTAACAGGCCTCGACGCCCCACTCGCTGTTCTCGAGAGAAAGCAGGTATGCGGTCCCGCCTTGGACGATCACCTGGATGCGGGCTCTACGTCGACGGGACGAACGATCCCACCAGTGCTCGGTGGACGGCCATGGTCCGGCCCAGTTCACAACCTCCAACCACGGCCCCCCTTCGACGGAAAGACGGAAAGGCCTTCCGGTGGAAACACCACGTCCGTTCACTCCGAGGGAGTCGCCGTCGCCGTCCACCAACCGCGCCTCGAGAGGCTCGGGGTGGACGATGGCCGGCGAGGGAGCCGGTATGCGACCCGGCCAGGGCCATGACTCCGTTGCCAGTTGGGGACGGGGGTCGCCCCAAGGCGTCAAGCACACTCGATCGGCCGGTCCCCTGCCGCCGACCAAGGCTGGTGTCACAACACCCCCTTGCCCGAGCAACCCTTGCACGCGTGCCAGGGCCCGAGATGCTCGCTCCCTCATCTCGCCCACTTCCCCCCAGAAGCCTGACTGACCCATGCCGTGAGGAGTCAACTCTTCGGGGACCAGTCTCAAGACGACGAGACCGGCAGTGGGACGGACAACGCTTGTGCCTCGGGCACCCCTCCCGTCGCTCGAGAACCGTCCGGTGAGCCACCCTTCCAGCTGCCACCTCACACGCTCCGCCAACTCGCCGGGAGTGAACGGACCGTCATGGGACCACAGACGGGAAAGATGCTCGCCGTGCTCGGTCTCGGTCTCCACTCTTACCCGGGTGCAGTAGAGGCCCACGTGGTCCAACCGGTCGAACAACTCATTGGAAAGAGCTCTTGCTGAGAACGCCGCAGAATCCACTCGTTCTGCGGGAGGATCCAACTCCAAGGAGACGACCAAGTCCGCATCGGGAGACCTGAGTTCGAGAACCCTCTCGTCGAGCCCGCGCGCCAAGCGGTGGCACAGCTGCCCCTCCACCCCGAAGCGATCGGACACGGCCTCCTCGGGCAAGGCGGCGAGCTCCGACAAGGTCCGGATGCCCAGCCGATTCAGGAGGTCTGCCATGTCGGGACGCTCGAGAGCAGTGACGGGAAAGAGGGCCAGGAAGTCGGCGCTCCCCCCGGGAGGGACCACAACCCCCGTCCGAGCCGCCATCCGAGCGGCAAAAGGACCATCAGCTACACCAACACGCCAACCACGTCCCACCAGCCCGAACGAGTGGACCCTCTCTCGATCCAGGGCGCGCGCCACCCCAAGGGCCACCTTTTGGGCCAACGACTCATCTCCTCCGAAGTAGCGACTGGGTCCGAGTGAAGGGAACGCACACTCGCCGGGGTCGCGAACCTCGACCCGGGGGCTGAACCTCTCCACCGCCTTCACCACCGTCGTCTCAAAATATGCCGTCTCCTGCCCAGGTCTCCTTTCCAAGACCATCAGTCCCGGGCACCGACCCTGCGCCTGACGGCGTCGAAGACCCGGCCGCAAGCCCAGGTCCCTCGCCTCCGGAGAGCAAGCTTCGACTCGATTGGCATGTACGACCGCCGCCGGCACCCCCGCCGGCACACGGGCTGCCGTGATCGGCCAGTCCGGGCACCATACGACCAAGGTGCGCGCGCTCACCGGTCGGTTCCCAGGCCGTCGCCCTGAGGGAGGCACAACACGACACACCTTGTACGTCCCGCAGCCCTGCGACCCTTGGAGAGAACGTTCAATCGGTGCCTCTTGAGGAAGCCGTAGCCATCCTCGGGACCACACCAGTCGCTCTCAACAACCTCCAGACCAATGTCGGGGACCTCGGGCCATACACGCTCGAGCGGCTCCACCCTTCGCACACCAGCCTCACGAGGCATGGCCAAGAGAACGGCCCTTCGCTGACGGGCCCTCGCAGCCAGTCGCCTGGACTCTTGTGGTCTCACCTGAACGGGGGGTGCCACCGCCACCACGTCGAAGGCATCCAGCAACGCGGCGACCACCGTCGCCCACCGATCTCCTGGGGATGGCACCAACGCCAACCTCTTGAGCTCCACCCCGAGCTCCGAGGCTGCGATCACACCAAGAGCCGGAAGACCGACGACTGCACACCAAGCCCCTTCCATCGAAGGCTTGGCCATGAGCGAAAGGATCAGCGAAGTGGAGCCCCCTCTGCCCGTAACAGCGACGGTGGACCCCCGCCCCAGGCCCCCTCCGGGGAGCAGATCGGCCAGGGCCGGGGAGACGGCCAAGAACTGCTCGGACGCGGGCGTGACCGGCCGGGCCAGCTCGCCCACGGCCTCCAACCCGGGGGTGGAAGCACCCCCCCACTCCTGTCCCCGACTCCTGACGTTGGGGTCAAAGTCCGGGACCGGGTCGGCGATGCTCATGATATCCGAGTGTATCGAACATTTGTTCGATGCTCCATACGAGAGCGGTATGACCCTAAGCGGTCAGTGATTTCACTGTCAGCGACTCGTACGTGGCCAACCCAAACACTGCTCGTCACCCTGCCGGAACCCGGCACCGCCGCCCACCCGTCCGGCTACCCCCTCCACCGCGCGTACCTGGACCTCAACGCCCGGGCGTCCACCGACAGGTCGGGCTCGACAACCTCCACCGACGAGCCGCCGGCCCAGACTGAGGCCACCTGCCCCGTGTCACTCCCGGCAAGGACCGCCGCCGCCTGTACACACGCCCCCGCCGCGACCGGCTCCGGCTCCATCGGCACCACCACGGGAAGCCCGGCAAGATCCGCCAGCACCCTCCGGTAGGAGCTGGACCGGGAGCCTCCTCCCAGGAGCACCAGCCGACGTCCCTCCCACGCGACGCCGGCCCCCACCAATGCGTCCAGTCCCTCCAGCAATCCGCACACGACTCCTTCCACCGCGGCGCGTGCGACTTCCGCGCGAGAGACGTCGGAGGCAAGCCCCGCCAAGACACCCCGCGCCTCCGGTCGATCGGGCGTCCGCTCACCGTCCAGGTAGGGAACCAGCACCAGCCCACCGGCCCCAGGCGGCGTCGAAAGCGCCAGTAGGTCGAACGACTCGCTGCCGACGCCGAGCAGCCTGGCGAATGCATCCGTCACGCGCGTTGCGTTGAGAGTGCACACCAGCGGGAGGAAGCGGCCCGTAGCATCTGCAAAGCCCGCGACCGATCCGGACGCGTCAGCAACCGGAGTCCTCGCCACGGTGTAGACGGTCCCCGACGTGCCTATCGAGACGGCGGCATCTCTCTCGTCGAGGGCAACCCCAAGGGCTGCGCCCATGTTGTCGCCGGTACCGGGTCCGACGACAGTGCCCGGTTTCAGGCCAAGGTGCGACACCACCGAAGGGACAACTTCACCCGCGGGCTCCGAAGGCGCAAGAACCTCCGGCAGCCGGTGCTCGTAGTCGACCTCCAGGCTCTGGTCGACCAGAGCAAGCAGGTCCGGCCTCCAACGACCTTCGAAGGGAGACCAGTAGCCAGTCCCCGAAGCATCGCCCCGGTCCGTAGCGGCCCGTCCGCACAGCCGCCACGTGAGCCAGTCGTGCGGCAGGAGCAGGAGTGAGACACGCGAGAAGTTGCGGGGTTCGTGGCGGCGAAGCCAGGCGAGCTTGGTGATCGTGAAGGAGGCAACCGGCACGCTCCCGCACGCAGCCGCCCACGCTTGCTTACCGAGCTTGTGGACGAGCTCGCGCGCCTGGGGTGCCGACTCGGAGTCGTTCCAAAGCTTGGCCGGCCTTATCACCGACCCGTCACTGTCCACGGTCACCATCCCGTGCTGTTGGGCGCCCACGGAGATCGCCGCGATCTCGTTCGGTTTCACCCCGGCACCTTGGGTGGCGATCCAGAGAGCCCTCGACAGAGCATCCCACCAGGCCTCCGGATCAGCCTCGCTGCACGGCGGCTCGGACGGGGGATGAGGCGCGCTCCCGCAGCCGAGCAGGCGTCCGTCGTCAGCGTCGCGCACGTGGACCTTGGTTGCGGTGGTCGAGCAATCGACACCCGCCACTAGGGGCATGAGCAGGTCAGCGCACGCCCAGCAGGAGCTCGGTCACCAGCTGGTCGAGACGCTCGTGCCGGTAGCCATACGTGGCGAGCATCTCCAGCTCGGAGGCCGGCGCCGATTGAACCTGCCGTCTGAGTCCTTCGATGGACGCCGGGTCCTGACCGGTGGGCAGGGTGGGTTCGGCGAGCATCCCGGCCTTGGCGTGGGCCAGGGCCTCGCGGATGTCCGGGTCCTCGTGGAACCTCCTCGCCTTGTCGGCCAGGATCAAGTACGTCCTCATGCACCCGGCGGCAAAATCCCACACCCCTGCTGCGTCCTCGGTCCTGTAGGGGTGGGCGTCGAAGTGCCGCATCCCCTGCCAGCGAGCATCCTCCAGCAGCTTCACGACGTAGAAGGCGTCTCGGACAGCCTCCGAACCGAAGCGGAAGTCCTGGTCGTACTTGCCGATCCTTTGGGCGTTGAGGTCGATGTGGAAGAGCTTGCCCGCCCACAGCACCTGGGCCACCGCGTGGTGGAACGACAGCCCGGACATGGTCTCGTGGGCCAGCTCCGGGTTGACTCCCACCATCTCGGGCCATTCCAACCGCTCTATGAAGGCCAGTACATGGCCGACGGTGGGAAGAAAGATGTCGCCTCGAGGCTCGTTGGGCTTGGGCTCGATGGCGAAGCGAAGCTCGTGACCTCTGTCCCGCACGTAAGCGCAGCAGGCGTTGACCGCCTCCGCGTACCGGTCCAGAGCCAAACGAACATCCTTGGCGGCGTCACATTCGACTCCCTCGCGCCCTCCCCACATCACGTACACGCCGGCCCCAAGCTCGATCCCCAGGTCGATCGCGTCGAGCGTCTTGGCCAGGGCATACCGGCGAACCTTGGGATCGTTCGCCGTGAACGCGCCTTCCTTGAATATGGGACGGGAGAACAGGTTGGTGGTGGCCATCGGTACCTTGACGCCGGTCTGGTCCAGGGCCCTGCGAAAGCGTTTCAGAACCGCCTCCCGCTCGGAGGGCGACGAGCCGGGGGGGATCAGATCGTCGTCATGGAAGCTGACGCCGTACGCTCCCATGTCTGCCAGACGATGCACCGACTCAACCGGGTCGAGACGACCGCGGACATCGTGGCCGAACGTGTCCCGACCGGGGTTCCCCACCGTCCACAGACCGAAGGTGAAGTGGTCCTCGGGCTTGGGCCGGTGCGGCGCTCCCCACTCGGTCCTTCGTCCGGTCACCATCGGGAAGATAACCGACCGTCCCGGGCCGTCCCAAGGCGCTTTACGCCTCCCTCCTGCACAACCCAGGCTCCGGGACCGCAGAACCATCCCTCCGGTGCGCCGAGGACGTGGAACCAGTTCGACTCCTGGTGCCCACGATCCGTCCACCACATCCCGAAGGTGGCGCCCGACAAGCCGGAGGACGGCGCCCTGAGCTCCACGGTTCCCAGACGGGCGGCGGCCTCGGGCGGCACCGTGCCGTTGAGCACGCCGCTTGCTTCCACCAGCTCGGGGTCATGGAGCGCCGGTGCGGGCATCAGCGGGGAGTGCCAGTTCCTTGGCAGGGCCACCATCGCGTCCGGGGTCACGGCGTCCACCGCACCCAGAGCGTGTTGCGCGTCTTCGTCCACACCCACGACCAGGGTTTCGGGCCAGCGCATCCACTGCCATCGCACCTCGAGCTCACACGCGCTTCGGCGCTCGTTCACCCCCGAGACCTCGAACTCCAACGGGGCGCCGGAGGTGGTGACCGAGAAGGGTAAAGACGTCGCCACCAAAAGGGGGCGAGAAGCGCTCCGCAGGGCCGAATAGGTCCCCTTGGCCCGGCGCTCGACGTCCACCAGGCCTCCGCCCGCCCAGCCCCACCAATCGGCGAAGAAGTGCCAGCGATAGGCGGAGAAGGGGTCCCCACGGTTGAGCCGGATCCACTCGCATTGGTACTTCGCCAGAAAGGCGCCGTATGCCTCGGTGGCTTCCTGCCATGCGCGAAGTGAGGGATACCGGTCCGGCAGCCCCGCGTAGCTCATCGTGGACGGCCCGAAGCTCAACCGGCTCAACCACTCGGCCATGTCCTCCTGGTCGGGTGGCCAGCCCGCGTCCCCCCAGCGCCACGCCCGCGGGCCCACCGTCCAGAACCCGAACTCGCTGACGAACCATGAGCTGTGCCTCCGGCACCCGTAGACGTCGCCTCCCGATAGAGAGCCGTCGTAGAGGTGCAAGTCCTCTCCGACACCCGACGCCCTGTGGACGTGCCTGCCTCCATGATCGGGGTCTGGCTCGATCTGACGCAGCGTGGTCTCCAACGCGGCATCGAGCACCTGGTTGTCCATGTCCTCTGCCGGGTCCGGCTCGAGGCCAGGGAAGAACATGGCGTTGGGCTCGTTGTGGCAGGCCCAGTAGACCACCGACGGGTGGTTCCAGAGGGCGTAGGCCATCTCGGCGATCTGGCGGCGGGCCTTGTCGACGAAGCCCGGGTTGGTCTCTTCACCGGAGTCGTAGCGCCACTGAAGCGGGAAGTCCTGGAACAACAGCACGCCGGCCTCGTCGGCGGCCACGTAGCACTCCGGAGCTTGCACATGAGCGTGGACCCCGAGGCTGTTCAGATGAGCTGATGCGGCCATCTCCATGTCCCGCCTGTAGAACGCTGCGTCGACGCCGGCGAAGTGCTGGCGGGGGATGTAGTTGGCGGCCTGAACGAAGACGTCCCTCCCGTTCATGGCAAAGCGCTTCGGCTCCCCGCGGACCACCGCCGTGCGGAGGCCGAAGCGCTCTACCCTCTCGTCCGACACCCGCCCGTCCACGACCACGGTCGTGCGCAAGTCATGAAGGGCCGGCCTGCCGAGATCGAGGTGCGAGCAGGGCCACCATCCCTCGGCGTCCGGAAGAGCCGAACGAAGGTCCACGCGACTCGAGCCGGCCGGCAGCCGGCACCGAAGAGCCCGCTGATCTCGAGCCTGCGTGGTGGGAAAGCTCAGCACCACCGTCGCGTCGAGTGACTTGCCGCTCAGGTTGTCGAAGACACACGCGACATGGACCAGTCCCGCGCCGGGATCCAGAGGCGTGACGAAGGCAGCTTCGATCCGGACGGGGCCGCTGCCCGACAAAGCCACACGTCCGGTGATGCCTCCGGTGCTCATCGACTGCCCGGTTCGCGCCGTCCACCCCCTGGTGAGATCGTTCCCGGGAAGGCCGCCCGGACGGGAGTCGTGGTATTTGAGCGTCCCCTTTATCACCCTTTTGGCGTGGGCAAAGATGTTCTTGTCGTCGGCCAGGTCCTCGAACGGGTCCTGCACCCGCACCGTCAGGACCGAACCCCGCTCCACCCTCCCGGTGACGTCGAAGCCGAAGGGGGCGAAATAGCCTTCGTGGTGTCCCAGGTGGTCGCCGTCCAACCAGACGTCCGCGAGGTAGTCCACGCCGTTGAGCACCAGGCGGCTGTGCGGGGAGGCGAGAGGGGCCAGGCGGCGCCTGTAGAAGACCGGGCCGAAGTGCGCGGAGAGGGTGGGCTCGAGACCGAAGTTGTCGGGGACCATGACCCGTTGCCACTCCAGCCCCCGCAGATCGGGCGCCGACCCGTGACGGGGAGGGTCCTCGCTCAAGGCGACCCGTCCCCAGAGCCCGTCGAGCGACGCCAGCTCGACGTGCGACGGCAGGCCGAGGGGTACATGGCCGCCTGGCCCCAGCACACCGGCTTCGGCGGCCTCCGGCACGCTCGCAAAGACGGAGTGGGCGCTGACCGGCGCGGGGCCCGGGATTGCCTGGTCGACCACCTCGACCCTGGGAGCGACCACTCCCGGTAGCTAGTGGCGGAAAGCGGTGCCGTACCCGGCCACCGCCTGGTCGTCACCCGAGTCGCGCCCGCTCATCTCGTCCTTGATCTTGTCCTCGTCCTTCACGCTCAGTATCAGCGGCGAACGGGAGAGGAAGAACACGCCGATGAACATCACGATGAGGGCGCCCGTCTCGACGGCCACGCGCCCCCCACGGCTCGCAAGGGTGTCGTTGAACAGCCAAACCCCGAGGAAGATGCTGACGATGGGGTCCACGATGATCAGGGCCGGCTGGGAGGCGGTGAGCGGGCCTATCTGGTAGGCGCTCTGCACGATGAAGAGGCCGGTGACACCGACCCCCACGACGGCGTACAGGGGCCAGTGGGTGAACAGATGGGCAATGCCCAGGTGCAGCTCTGCCGTCATGGTCTTGATAAGGGCGGCGGTGAAGGCCCACACGACGGCCGCCGCAGCACCGTAGAAGGCGGCTCGCTTCGCCTTGGATCCTGAACGACCCATCGCCAAGCAAAAGGCCGTGGCCGCCAACGTGCCCCCCGCGGCCCCCAGCCAGGCGTCCACGTCCGGTGTTCCCGATCCGGGATTGGGGTGTGCCGTGTACAGGAACACCGCCAAGCCCAGGGCGATGGCGAACCCGCCCAGCCACTCGCGGGGACCGACCGGGCTGTGGAACCAGACGTAGAGGATGGCGAGGATGAAAAGCAGCTCCGCGACGAGTATCGGTTGCACGATCGAGATCTGGCCGTAATAGAGCGCTGCAGCCTGCAGGACGAAGGCCCCGATCATGGCGAGGATTCCCAGCAACCACACCGGGCGGCGGATCACATAGAGGATGAGCCGGATGCTGAGCGTGGAGTCTTCAGGTGCTGTCCGTGCGGCAATCCGTTGAAGGATGGAGACCATCGCGTTGCAGAAGGCGGCGGCTGCCGCCAGGACGAACACCACGGGACCGTTATACCCGATGGGAAGGCCAGGAGATTTCCAAATGAGGCATCGCGGCAGGTCACCGCTTCAACGTACGAGCAGCGGGCCCACCTCCGAGCCGAAGGCGTCCATCTGATCCAACAGCTCGTCCAACGACCTGTTTCGAAATCGAACCTGGACGTGGCTCACGCCCATCTCCGCGAACTGTCGGAGGCGCTCGGCCAGGAAGCCGGGTGAACCGGACAAGGTGGCGGGCCCTGCGTCCCACGCCGGGTCGCCGATGTAGAGCACCTCGCTGATGGTCCCCAGATCGATCGGGTCGTCGCCGCGTAGCTGACGCCGCTGCGCCAGCAGGTACTCGATCTGGGCCGGCATCTCCGCGCGGGGAGTTCCTTGAGGAAGCCAGCCGTCCCCCCGGGCGGCCGCGCGGCGAAGAGCAGCCTTCGTCGAGCCGCCTATCCAGATCGGCAGGTTGGGCTGACGCGGGCGCGGGGCCATACCGCCGCCGTGGATCGCGAAGCTGGCCGTTTCGACGTCGGGGTACTCGTCGACGAGTGCGGCCCTCATCACGTCGATTGCCTCGTCGGTCGCCCGACCTCGACCCTCGAAATCCAGACCGAGCAGGGCGAACTCTCCCTCCACATGGCCCGCACCCACGCCGAGTATCGCCCGGCCTCCGGACAGCTCGTCGAGGGTCATGAACGACTTGGCCGCCACGAGGGGGTGACGGTAAGAGGCGACGAGCACGTGGGACATGATCCTCACGTTGCGGGTGAGGGCGGCTATCCATCCGAGCGTCGCCACCGTCTCGTACCACGTCGTGCCCATGTGGGCGTCCAGGGGAGGTGGTACTGCCACGTGGTCGCACACGGCCACGTAGAAGAAGCCCGTCGCATCTGCCTTCCGGACGATCGCCTCCAGCTCATCGCGCCCGGCGTCCCGCTCCCAATCCTCGGCGAACGTCTTGCTCTTGGACTGCACCTGTAGCTGCATCCCGTACGCGAGCTGACCCGGCGGGACTATGGAGACCGACACTCGTCAACCATACCGGCGGGTTGAACGTCCGAGCTTGGAGCTGGGATGCCCGAACGGGAGCCAGGGCGTAGCCTGTCGGCGATGACGGTCACCATCACCGAGGAGCAGTTTCAAGCCGAGGCAATATCGTTCCTCTCGGCCAACGCCAAGCCCAAGGTCGAAGAGACCAAGGCATGGGGCGAGGGGTCGGACAAGGTCTCGGTCTTCAGCGAGAAGACCCCCGAGGAGCAGCTCGCCGAGCTTGGAGCGGCGAAGGAGTGGCGCCGCCAGGCGTTCGACGCGGGCTTCGGCTGGATCACCGGTCCGTCCCGGTACGGGGGACGCGAGCTCCCCGGCAGCTACGAGCGCGTCTACCGCACCGTCGAGTCCGGCTACGACACACCACCCCAAACAGCATTCGGCGTCGGTCTGGGTATGGTCGCCCCGACGATCCTCGCGCATGCGACCGAGGGGGTGAGGAACCTCTACCTCAGGTCTTTGCATCGCGGCGACGTCGTCGGCTGCCAGCTGTTCTCCGAGCCGGGCGCCGGGTCCGACCTGGCCAGCCTGCAGACAAGGGCTGTCCGCGACGGGGAGGAATGGCGGGTCACCGGCCAGAAGGTGTGGACGTCCGGGGCCCAGCACTCCGACATCGGGGAGATCATCTGCCGTACCGATCCCGACCTGCCGAAGCACAAGGGCCTCACGGCCTTCGTCATCGACATGCACGCCCCCGGGGTGGAGGTGCGTCCTCTGAGGCAGATGACGGGGGACGCCTCGTTCAACGAGGTCTTCTTCACCGACGTGCGCGTCCCCGACGATCATCGCCTCGGAGACGTCAACGGGGGCTGGACCGTAGCGCTCACCACGCTGATGAATGAGCGAGCTTCCATCGGCGGCGGTGGCGGCGCTCTCAC
Organism: uncultured Actinomycetes bacterium; assembly: GCA_963736925.1. Taxonomy (GTDB): domain Bacteria; phylum Actinomycetota; class Acidimicrobiia; order Acidimicrobiales; family CAVTQP01; genus CAVTQP01. The sequence continues at coordinate 591,838 of CAVTQP010000003.1, read as the reverse complement.
CGCGATCGGTGGAAGCCGCCTCATTGAGCTGCTGGGCCATCTGGGCAAGGACGGGGATCCCCTTCTTCGCCAGCGGCTGGCCGAGGTCTTCATCAACGCCCGCGTCTCCTCCTACACCAACCTGAGAGCCATGGAGAAGGTGAGATCGGGACAGCTGCCCGGGCCGGAGATGTCAATCGCCAAGCTCTCCTTGACCAACAACATGAGACGGATCGCCGACCTCGTGAGCCTTGCGCTCGGGCCCCTCATCATCGCCGACACCGGCGAGTGGGGGACCTATTCGTGGGGCGAGCTGGTGCTGGGCGTCCCGGGCATGCGGGTGGCGGGGGGCACTGACGAGGTGATGAAGAACATCGTGGGTGAGAGGGTGCTCGGGCTGCCAAAGGAGCCCAAGGGCTAGAGGTCGAGCTCTAGCTGCGCCGACCTGTCGTATCGGCCGCCCCATGGGAGAGCGTCCATGAACACCCAGCTCCGGCGGTGGATCGAGGTCGGGCCCCAGGCACGCAACGCCATCTTGTGCCGCGGACAGGGGTAACCCTTGTTGAGCTCGAAGTCGTAGGCGGGGAAGCTGTCCGACTCCTTTCGCATCATGCGGTCACGCGTCACCTTCGCGAGGACAGAGGCGGAGGCGATCGACAGGCAGGTGGCGTCGCCCTTCACGATTCGCCTCGTGTTCCCTCCTCCGACGAAATCCCACCTTCCGTCGATCAGGACATGCTGTGGCTCGGTGCCCAGCCTCTCCAGAGCGCGGCTCGCGGCCAGGCGTTGCGCCGCCGACATCCCCAGCTCGTCGCACTCCTCGCAGCTCGCGTGCCCGACCGACCATGCCGCGCACCAGGCTGACACCCGGTCGAAGAGCCGCTCCCTCTCCTGTTCGGTCAGCATCTTCGAATCGCGCACCTTGTAGACGCGCCGGTCCTTGGGCAGCACGGCGATGCCCACGGTGATCGGGCCCGCCCACGCGCCCCGGCCCACCTCGTCCACGCCTGCCACCACGTCGCACCCCTCGGCCCAGAGCGATCGCTCCATGGTGAGAGTGGGAGGGGTTCCGAGGACCATCGTCGTGAGGCTATTCCGACAGCTCCACGCGCGGGGGTCCCTCGATCACCTTGCCCACGGGACGAAACCGCATTCCTCGAGACTTGCCGCAGCGCGTGGTCGGCGCCGGAGCGCTCAGCCACCTCCCATGCGGGTCGCAGCAGCCCGAATCCGCTCAAGGTCCACCCGGTGAGACCATCTCCCGACTCACCCGACCGCCCCGAGCGTTAGCCGAGACGATGGATGCTGTCTCGCTCGGCGTCGTCGACCGGGGTGGAGAAGAAGGCGTCGAGCATCTCCGACGCGACCTCAGGCGACGTCAGACGCAGACCCATCGCCAGGACGTTGGCGTCGTTCCAGCGCCTGGCTCCCCTCGCCGTCTCGGCGTCGGTGCACAGCGCCGCCCGCACTCCCTCGACCTTGTTGGCGGCCATGGACACCCCGGTCCCCGTCCAGCAGCACACGACCCCCCGGGCAGCCTCTCCCGACGCCACAGCCTCTCCGACAGACCTGCCGGCCTCCGGCCACTGAGCGCCTCGTGCCAGCACCAACACATCGTGGCCCGCCTCGCGCATGCGACCCAGGACGGCCTCGGTGAAACCAGTCTCCTCATCGGTGGCAAAGGCGACCCGCATCGTCACCAAGGTAGCCTCGATCACGTGACGCGGCGCATCTCGATAGTTCCGCACACCCACTGGGACAGGGAGTGGTACGAGCCGTATCAGAGCTTCCGCCTCCGTCTCGTGGACATGCTCGACGAGCTCATCCCCCGGCTCGAGGGTGACCCCTCCTACACCCGCTTCCTCCTCGACGGGCAGCTCGCCATGGTCGAGGACTATCTCGAGATCCGCCCCACGGCCGAGGAGCGGATCCGCAAGCTGACCGGCTCGGGCCGCGTGTCGGTCGGCCCGTGGTACGCGCTGATGGACGAGTTCCTCGTATCTGGGGAGACGATCGTCCGGAACCTCCAATCAGGGATGCAGATCGCTGCCCGCTTCGGTGGCGCCATGCCCGTGGGCTACCTGCCCGACATGTTCGGTCACGTAGCCCAGATGCCCCAGATACTCTGCCAAGCCGGGCTCGAGCACGCGGTGGTCTGGCGCGGCGTGCCCGAGGCGGTAGATCGCACAGCCTTCTGGTGGGCCGCGCCCGACGGCTCAACGGTGAGGACCGAGTACCTGGTCTGCGGCTACGGCAACGGGGCCGCGATACCCGATGACGCCAAGGCTCTGATCCAGCGGGTGCGAGCGCACGAGGAGGAGGTCGCCGACTTCCTCGTGGACGGCATCCTCTACATGAACGGCACCGACCACCAACGGCCTCAGCCCTGGCTGGGCCGTGTCGTTGCCGAGGCCAACGCGATCCAAGACGACTACGAGCTGGAAATCACCTCCCTGCACGACTTCCTGTCAGGTGCGCCGGTCGAGGGCCTGCCGCGATGGGACGGTGAGCTCCGGTCGGGGGCGCGAGCCAACTTGTTGATGGGCGTGGGTTCCAACCGAGTCGACGTGAAGCAGTCGGCGGCGCGTGCAGAACGAGCGCTCGAGCGCCTAGCAGAACCTCTCAGCGCGCTCTTCCTGCGCCCTGAGAAGTGGCCCCGCCAGCTGCTGGAAGCGGCGTGGCGCGAGATGTTTCGCAACTCCGCACATGACTCGGTGTGCGCCTGCTCGCTCGACGAGGTGGTCAACGCCGTGAATCACCGCTACGCCGAGGCGCGCCAGATCGGCGAAGGCCTTGCGGACCGCGCCCTGGCCGCGCTCGCCGCGTCGATCGACAGGGAGGGTTACGTGGTCGTCAACCCCTCGATGCGCTCCCGAAGCGGCTTGGTGGAGATGATCGCGCCCGGTCGGGACGAGATCGAGGGCGCTCAACCGGTCGGGAGGACAAGAGCCCCCCGTGAACCAGTCACCCTCAACGTCCCCGAGGTCCGTTCGATTCTCGGCCAGATCAGAGAGCAGCAGATCGGCGCACACAGCTTTGTGAACGCCATCGAGATCACAGAGGACGAAGACGGGATGGCGGTGGTCATCCGGGCAGACAGCCATCCCCGAACCGACGTGCTGGTCGAGGAGATGAAGCGCGAGCTCTTCACCGTCACCGGCGCGCGCCCCGACGCCCTCGTGAAGCTGCATTTCGAGCAACCGCCGACACAGAGATTCCTCGCCCGTGTCGACCAGGTGCCAGGCTTCGGATGGACCTCCTGGCAAGCCGGCCCGGTGCAGCACCCGGTCACGGTCGACGAGACGGGGCCGGGGGGTCCTCGGATGACCAACGGCCTCGTGTCGGTGGCGATCGACATGCGCGACGGGACCTTCTCGGTGGACGGCCTGGCGGGCTTCGATCGGCTCGTGGACAGCGGTGACCACGGCGACACCTACAACTACTCCCCACCTGACGTGGACCTCGTCGTGGACCAACCGCAGTCGGTCTCCACAGCTGTCATCGAGCGGGGGCCGGTCCGCGCCCGAGTGGTGGTCAAGCGCAATTACATCTGGCCCGCTCAGATACGCGATCGGGCGCGGTTCGGCGAGAAGTCGGTGGAGGTGAAGACCGTCCTCGAGCTCCAATCCGGCGAACGGTTGGTACGCGTCCATACTCGTTTCGACAATCCCAGCCGCGACCACCGGCTCCGTGCGACCTTCCCTCTCCCGGAGCCGGCCGCCAGCTCGCATGCGGAGTGCGCCTTCGCCGTCGTCGAAAGGGGCCTCGAGGCGGAAGGTGGCCCCAACGAGCGTGGCCTGCCCACATTCCCCTCCCGACGCTTCGTGAGCGCAGGCGGGCTTACCGTCGTGCACGAGGGGCTGCTGGAGTACGAGCTGATCGACATCGAAGACGGCGCCGCGCACGCCCTGGCACTCACCTTGCTCAGGTGCACGGGCATGTTGTCACAGATCGAGATGACGTACCGCCCGGTCCCGGCCGGGCCGTTCACCCCCCTGGAGGGTCCACAGCTGCTGGGGCCGATCGAAGCGCGTTACGGAGTCTGGGTCGGCGAGGCGGATCCCTACGCGTTGGTGGACGATGCTTTTGTTCCTCTTCGCGTGGTACGGGTCCAAGGTGGCGGCCACCGACCGTCAGCAGGGACGGCATTGCACGTGGAGGGAGCCGAGGTATCGGCTCTGCGCAGAGAGGCGGGTGCCTTGGAGCTGCGTGTCTTCAATCCGAGAGCCGCGGGCACGACCGTGATGATCGAGGGCCGTTCGGGGTGGTTGGTCGATCTCCGGGGCCGGGCCGTCGAGCCCTTCGACGGGCAGTTCTCCCTGGGACCATGGGCCATCGCCACGGTCCGTCTGTCCGGTGCGGACTGATCATCGCCCCGACGACCCTCGCCCCGACGACTCTCGCCCCGACGACCTTCGTCCCGAGGATCGGCCTGATGACCCTCGACCCCCGGGTCTGCTCCAGGCGCGGTCCTGGCGCTTCGGAGGGGTGAGTGCATCTGCGTCGCCGGCACGGCGCAGGACCCACATGTCCACCCGGCCGATGTCCTTTATCGGACGAGCCCGGAGCCGTCGCCAGCAGAAGCTGTCGTCACCGCCGATGACCGAATGGACCTCGTCGGACGCGAGAACGGTGCCCGGTTTCGCGAGGTTCACCAATCGGCTCGCCAGGTTCACGACGGCTCCGAAGTAGTCCCCCTCTCTCAGCAACACTCGGCCATGGGCGAGTCCCACCCGCACGTCCGACAGGAGCTCGTCGTCGGCGTATGCCTCGGAGAGCGTTAGCCCGATCTCGGCGGCTTGCCGTGGCTCTTGAACCACGAACATGGCCTCGTCACCGATCATCTTGACGACCCGGCCTCCCAAGGAGGTGACGATGTCGTGTGACAGCGCGTCGAATCGCTCCACGAGGGAGGCGAGCTCTTCGTCCTCCAGCTCCTGGCTCAAGACGGTGTACCCCACTAGATCGGCGAAGCCCACAGCCATCTCGACGCCACCGAGGACATAGGTTCCCTGACTGCGAAGGTAGGCCGCGCGGCGGCCGGCCGCATGGGAGTGCCGCCTCCATGCGTACTCGAGCAGACGCGACACGCCGGCCATGATGGACCCGGCGGAGGCAACGTGCATCATGGCCACGTCGAGGCTGTGGAGCCCGTCCCGCGGTTCCCTCCCAGGGTCGGTGAACCGGGCGGCGAATAGCTGGGCGTCGGCGATTCGTGCCATGGAGGAGCCGATCACACGGGCCATCTGAACCGCCGACTCGAAGTCGACGATGCCCACGTCGAGAAGCTCCTCGAGGTTTCGCATCGCTTCCAGGTCCAGATCTGTGAACGCCGGATCATCGTCGTCGACGTTGGCGAAGCCCAGCGCTCTCCAGAGCCGTTGAAGGTGAGGGAGTGTCATGCCCGACGCCTCGGCCGCCTGCTTGGGCGTGTACGTCGGCCCGGAAGGCACGAGCAGCCTCTCCACCACGAGAAGGTCGAGGCTGTCCTCCTCCTCGGCGCGGTCGATCTCCTCGACCGGCACCCCGAGGTCCAAGAGAAAGGCCCTTACCCGGCCGACTCGATCGGGGTTGCGCGCCACGCCTTCACCGTAGACTGGGGGCGTGCGAGTGGGCACGTGACCTCGAGGGCTGTCGCGACCAAGCGGCCTGAAGCGGTCCTGGTCCCGATGAAGGCCTTCAAGGACGCCAAGGCCAGGCTGGCGCCCGCTCTCTCACCCGACGAACGTGCCAATCTGGCGCGCTGGATGGGCGAAAGGGTGTTGGCCGCGGCTCGACCGCTGCCTGTGACAGTGGCATGCGATGATCCCGACGTCGCCGGGTGGGCCACACGTCTCGGAGCCGACGTGGCATGGACTCCCGGGCTCGGTTTGAACGGCGCCGTCAAGGCGGGGGTCTCCAAGCTGGCTCGGCGGGACTTCGGGTGGGTCACCGTCTCCCACGGGGACCTGCCCTTGGCCGCGGACCTCGCCGGGTTGGGCGGTGCCGGATCCTCGGCGAGCGTCACCCTCGTGCCTGATCGCCACGACGACGGCACCAACGTGGCCCGCGTCCCGAGCGAGGCGGGGTTTCACTTCTCGTACGGACCCGGCTCCCTCGAGCGCCATGTCGCCGAGGCGCACCGCCTGGGGCTTTCCGTAGAGGTCCTGAGCCGCCCCCTTCTAGCGTGGGACGTGGACGTACCCGACGATCTGGAGCCGGTGGAAAGGCGCCCGAGGTCCCTTCGCTGACCTCGACGAGCTAGCCGTCGGCGAACCGGGACAGGGGTGAGAAAGACCTGGTTGGCCGGCGGGAAGAGCTCGCCGAGAGCTCCGCCCGCCGGCACAAACCGCTCGAAGACCTACCGCTTGCGAGCGGTCGACCTTCTGGCCGTCGACCGGCGGCGAGCCGGGGCCTTGCGGGCCGTCGACTTGCGCGCCGTGGATTTCCGGGCGGTCGACCGGCGGCGAGCCGGGGCCTTGCGGGCCGTCGACTTGCGCGCCGTGGATTTCCGGGCGGTCGACCGGCGGCGAGCCGGGGCCTTGCGGGCCGTCGACTTGCGGGCCGTCGACTTGCGAGCCGTCGACTTGCGTGCCGTCGACTTGCGTGCCGTGGATTTCCGGGCCGGGGCCCTTTTCGCGGTGGACTTCCGTGCGGTCGTCCGCCTTGTGGACTTCCGTGCGGGAGCCCTCTTGGCCGTGGACTTCCTGGCCGTGGACTTCCGTGCTGCTCTCTTAGCCGTGGGCATTGGGATTGCACTCCCTGGGTTGAGGATCGACGTCAAGCGCCGATCCGGCTCCAAAACGAACGCCTTCGGACTCTGCGTCCAGCGCTCGTGCTCCTGTTTGTGGTCTGTGACCGGTGCGAGCATCGACGGATCGTTCAGCGTCACCGACGACGAGAGAACTCGTCCCGACCATCGCTGCAACGAACTCCGACTTGTTCACACCACCTCCTGTCATCGGGAAGTTGTACACAATGAAAGAGGTTTTGCGACGTTGGGTCAAGTATTTCGATCAACAGATGACACTCAGCGCGCGTGTGGTGCAAACAAATTCGATCGCAAACTGTCCGCACGCGCGCGCACGCACAGCCGCTAGACAGGAATAGTGACACGTTAAAAAGTCCCGCTACTGCAAGGAAAACAACTCGTCAGCCACCTCTTGCAGTTCTTCTTCCCAACGCTCGGGAGCAACTGCCGGGACCACCACCAGCTTCGAGAAACCTCTCTCGATAAATGTTTCGAGATGATGACGCAAAGCGGTCATTCCGACCGGTACAAGCAGAGTCGGGTCGACATCGGGACGGCGTGAGGCGATTGCAACTGCCAAGGTCTCGGGCAGACGGTCACGCGCATAGGGGACGAGGGCACCGAAGTGTTCAGGGTCGATGCGGCGGTGTGCGCGGTCTGCCGCTTCCTCGATGACCTTGCGTCCCGCCGAGGCGCCCTCTGGTGTGCAAAAGCTCGGCAACCAGCCATCCCCCAAGCGGCCTACCCGTCTCAGCTCGCTCGGCGCGACTCCCCCCAACCACACTTCTGGCGGCTGCTGCACCGGCTTGGGCAGGACGCGCAGCGCCGAGTAGGAGAACCGGCCCCCGACGTGGTTGACCTGGTCTTCTGTCCACATGCGGCGTATCAACGGGAGAGCCTCGTCGAACCACGAGGCTCTCTCGTGGCGCCCCACACCGAAGGCCTGCTGCTCGCCGGAATCGGCCACGCCCAGCCCGAAGGCAGGAAGTAGACGGCCGCTCGACAAGCGGTCCAGGCTGGCCAGCTGCTTCGCCAGCAGCGCCGGATTCCGTCCGGGGAGGACGAGGACGCTCGAACCCAACTTCAACCGCCGCGTTCGGCCGGCGGCGATCGAGAGTCCGACGAGAGGATCCGGTGCTTCCGTACCGATCCGCTCGGACAGCCACAGGGAGTCGAAGCCGACCGACTCGAGGCAGTCCACGAGCGAGGCGAAGGTCTCCTCGTCCACCCGGTAGCCGGTTACACCCAGGCCGTACCCGATGCGGACCTTCATCAGACCAGACTACGGGGTCGGGCCGTCCTCCCAGTAGGAGGCACGCAGCTTGAACTTCTGCAGCTTCCCTGTGGCCGTGCGGGGCAGCGACTCGCGGACCTCGACCGAGGTCGGGCACTTGAAATGTGCCAGCCTTTGCCGGCACAGCTCGATGACCTCGGACTCCTCGAGGCTCTCGCCCTCTCGGACCACCACCAGCGCTTTGACGGTTTCACCCCATCTCGCATCTGGGACTCCGATGACCGCTACCTCTGCAACCGAGGGATGCTGGTAAATGCAGTCCTCGACCTCGATGGAGGAGACGTTCTCTCCCCCGGTGATGATCACGTCCTTCTTTCGATCCGAGATCACCAGATGCTCGCCGTCGATCTGCCCGCCATCGCCCGTGTGGAACCACCCGTCGACGAGGACCTTCTCGGACTCCGCGGGTTGGCGCCAGTAGCCGGCGAAGACGTGATTGGAACGAGCGAGGACCTCACCGTCCTCGTCGGTGCGGATGCTCACCCCGAGAGCGGGGGCACCGGCACGCGACAGCAACGGCGCAAGCTCCTCGGGAGGAAGGCCGTCCCACTCGGGTCGGCACCTGTTCACGGTCAGCAGGGGTGACGTCTCGGTGAGGCCGTAGATCTGGGCGAGCTCCCAACCCAACTCGCGCTCGACCCGCTCGATCATCTTGGACGGTGGCGGTGCGCCCGCGACCACGAACCGCATCGTGCCGCCGCCCGGCACCTCCCGGCCCGAAGCCCGTCGGGCCTGCGCTGCGTCGAGCACGCCTACGACCACTGCCGGCGCGCCGCAAGCCAGCGTGACCCCCTCGCTCTCGATGCGTCGGAGAATCTCCTCGCCGTCAACCTTGCGCAAGACGACATGGCGGCCCCCCATCCCGGTCACCGCGTAGGGCATTCCCCAGCCGTTGCAGTGGAACATCGGAAGGGTGTGAAGGAGCACGTCCCGGTCGTTGACAGTCAGGTGCCAACCGAAGATGGCGGCGTTGAGCCACGCGTTGCGGTGGGTGATCTCGACGCCCTTGGGCCGAGCCGTGGTGCCGGAGGTATAGTTGATGCTGCAGACGGCGTTCTCGTCCGGATTCCAGCGCTCGGGTCCGGAATCGGCGCCCGCTTCGGCGAACAGCTCGGCGTCCTGGACCCCGTCGAGCACGATGCGCTCTTTGGCGTCGACGGCCGACAGCGCCTCGTCCAGCTCGGGGTCCACCATCAAGAGAGCAGCTCCGGAGTGCTCGACGATGTATGAGACCTCTTCTGCGTTCAGACGAAAGTTGACAGGCACCAGAACACGGCCGAAGCCGCTCACGCCGAAGAAGCTGATCAGCAAACGCCCAGAATTGGGGCTGACTATGACGACCCTCTCCCCGGTCCCGATGCCCATCCGGTCGAGTGCCATGGCCATCCCTCGGGCGCGGCGGTGCAGCTCCGCGTAGTTGACACGACCCAAGGATCCGTGCACCTCCGGCTCGTCGATCAGGCCGACGCGGTCGGGGTAGACCGACGCCGCCCTCTGCAGGAAGTCGCCGATCGTAAGGGGCACGAGCATGGGCCTCACCTCCCGGGGCAACACGCTACTGCGGCCACGGCAACGGCACAGGTAAGGTGGCCCATGACCACGCCGACCACGCCGACCACGCCGACGACGCCGACCACGCCGACCGCGCCCACGGCGAAGACGAGACAGGGCGAGCTGCGAGGGGTTCGAGTGGGCGGCTCGTGCGTTTTCAGGGGAGTCCCTTTTGCAAAGCCGCCTGTAGGAGAGCTGAGGTTTCGCTCACCGAAGGAGCCAGCGGCATGGGAGGGCACGCGTGAGGCCGTCATGTTCGGCCCCGTGGCGCCACAGCTGGAGGCGCCCGAGCTGGCGGCGATCGGTACGAGCATCGGTGAGACCTCCGAGGACTGCCTCTACCTCAACATCTGGACTCCGGCTACCGACGACGCCCGGCGCCCGGTCATGGTGTGGATCCACGGCGGCGCCTTCATAATCGGTTCCGGCTCGCAGACGTGGTACGACGGGACCGCTCTCTCCCGCCGGGGAGACGTGGTGGTCGTGACCATCAACTACCGGCTAGGAGCCCTGGGCTTTCTCCATCTCCCCGACCTCGTGGACGGCGATCTGGCCTCCTCGGGCAACGCCGGCCTGCTCGACCAGGTCGCGGCCCTCAGATGGGTTCACGACAACATCTCCTCCTTCGGCGGAGACCCGGACAATGTCACGATCTTCGGCGAGTCGGCCGGGGCCATGAGCGTCTGCACGCTTTGCGGCAGTCCCGTCGCCCGTGGGTTGTTCCACAAGGCCATCGCCCAAAGCGGTGGCGCCTCCGCAGTGAGGCCCTCCGAACAGGCGACCGGCATAGCCCGGGGCTTCCTGTCGGAGCTCGGGATCGGAGAGACGCCCTCGGTATCCGAGCTCCTAGACGTCCCGGTCGAACAGGTGATGGCAGCCCAGGAGCGATGCATCCTTGCCACCGGGAGCTCCGTGGGTAGCGACGCGAAGGGGCAGCTGATGTTCGAACCCGTGGTGGACGGGGAAGTGCTGCCGTCGCCGCCGCTGGACTCGATCCGCCACGGCCTGTCCGCCGAGGTGCCCTTGCTGATCGGGACCAACCTGGACGAGATGAAGCTGTTCTCGCTCCTCGACCCCGCTTACCAGATCAACGACGAGGCGCAGCTGCTCTCACGTTTTGTGGGCATCGTGGGGCAGGAGAGCGTCGCCCGCAAACTGATCGAGGCCTTCGACGACGACGGGCACAGCCCCTCCGATCTCTGGTCCGCTATCTCAACCGATTGGGTGTTTCGTAACCCGGCGTTGCGAATGATGGAGGCCCACATCGCGGGCTCCGGGGCTGCTGGCTCCGGTAAGGGTGCAGGTGCCGCCGCCGGCGCCGGCACGCAGGACGGCGCGGGCGTGTGGAGCTATCTCTTCACCTGGCCCTCATCGATCCTCGACGGAGCGCTGGGCAGCTGCCACGCCCTCGAGATTCCCTTCGTGTGGGGAACGCTCGACGACCCGCTGTCGGCGTTGTTCCTCGGAGACGCGACCGGAGCCGACGACCTCGCGGCTCGTATGCAAGACGCTTGGCTGGCATTCGCCCGAACGGGCGATCCCAACACGACCGGCCTCCCCCAGTGGCCGCAATATGACACCGATCACAGGCCAACCTTGATCATGGGAAAGGACCGTAAGGTCGAGCACGACCCCTTGCGGTCCCGGCGACAGGCGTGGGAGCTGATCGAAGGGTAAGCGTTAGGTAATTCCCATGCCGAGCTCACGGCCTAGCTCACGGCCCGGATCACGTCCAAGCTCGCGGTACAGCTCGTATCCTCGGGCGCGACCCAGATCGGGCGCGAGCTGCCTGACCGCTCTCTCCAGAGCTTCCTCTGCGCGGCATCGCCCGGCGAGTCGCAAAACGTCCATGGGGCCGCCCCCATGAGCGCCCTCACCCGGTTCCGCCCCGAGCGCCCTCGAGTCGTCGGCGATCTCCCAGCGCTCCCGGTACGCAGCGACGCTCAGCGCCGCCTCTCTCCACACGGACTTGGGCTGTTCATCGTCGGGGCACGGGCCCAGCGCCGCCAGCAGGTAGCCGGGCGGGTTGGCCACGACCTCGGCTCCCAGGTCCTTCACTCGCCGGTCCATGGCACCGGCCAGGGCCCCGCGTTCCACTCGCCGGTCGATGGCTCCGGCCAGCGCCCCGCTTCCCTCCTCGGCACGCCCGGCGCCACGCCCGAGGGTGAGCTGGCGATCCACCCGTGCCAGCTCGCGGGATACCAGGGCCAGGCTGGGCTCCCAGCGGCGCTCGGGAGGACCGGCGATGAACCTGGCCCCGTCACGTCGGCGGAACGCCTCCGTGCCGGCGCGTCCGGTGTGGGGCGGCACCTGCTTTGAGAGCCCCGGAGCCAGCAGGTCGTCGGCCATGCGTTCCAGGGTTGCGACGTCGGCGCCTTGTCGAACCTGCTCGCAACAAGCACGCAGCAGGTCGCGCCTGGAGAAGCTGCCCTCCGAGGCCAAGCCAAGGAGGATCTCCTCGTGAGGCCGCGTCGTTGGACCCGGCGGTGCCCTCCCCAGGGCGGAGCGCAAACGCTCGGGACTCAGGCCGAGCGACGCCGCCCGATCGCGCCAGCGCTCCTGAAGCTCTGTGAAGTCAATGCCGAGGTCCTTTTGAGATCGGGTCGCCAGAGTCGCCACACGCGCCGCCCCCGGACCGTCCCAGCCGCGGCTGCTCAGGTACTCCTGAATCTGGACCTGACGGCGCGAGAAGGATCGTACTACTTCGCGATCGATGCCCTGGAGATCGGCGCGCCCGTTGCGCACGGGTCCCCACTCCACGCCGAGGCGGGACGTCAGCTCGTGACGCATGTGCGCTTCGAAGAGAAAGCCAGCCGTTCGTGCTTGAAGGTACAGACCCCTTGCGTCGATCGCCGACCAACGGCCCTCGGGGTCCTGCACAAGGTTTGCCACCAGCACATGGGTGTGGAGGTGGGGGTCGTGGGCGCGGCTGGTGCGGTGAGAGAACCCGGCACCGACTGCTCCGTTCACCACGACCTGGCGACGCGACGCCCCTCCACCACGACGAGCCCACAACGCGTCTCTCTCCAGATACTCGAGGGCGGCGGAGACTGCCGAGTCGTGGCCGGCTCGCACCTCTCGCGCCACCGGAGGATCGGCTATCGCGAACAGGATCGAGGCGGACTTGGGGGAACCGAACGTGAGGTCGAAGCCGATCACCCGCACCCGGTCGCGGTGCGGAGCGAGGATCTCCCCCGTATCGGGGTTGGCACCGACCATGATCGCGTTTAGGTCGTCGGCGGAGACCGCCCCCGCGAGCCCGAGCGCCGGGGCGCTCGCGCCCATCCAGATCCCGTCGGGCTCGAGGCCCGCAGGGCGGTCGTCCTCCCAGCCTGCCGCCACCGCCTCCAGGTAGTAGCGGTGACCTCCGGTCCCGACCTTGGCCAGGCTAAGGCCCACGGCGGGGACCCTAGCCTCTCATGTCATCCTATGCTATTTGATGTCCTCCCCGTTCGTCCGGTGTAGAGCCCGAGGAGACGCCGCGCCGCTTGGCGTCCCACATCGGTCAGCTCAGGGGGTGCGAGCACCCGCGCCTCAGCCCCCAGCTGGAGCAGGAGGCGTTCGAGCCATGCCCTGCCCCCGACCGGAAGTGTCACCTCGGTCCTCCCACCGGGCAGCTCTTCGGGGTCGTCCACCGACAGCCCCTCGAGCACCCAGCCCGCTCCCGGCGGTAGCCGGAGGCGCACCGACCCGGTCTCCGGCCCGGGAACAAAGGCCCTGGCGTCATCGGGGCCGACGCCGGGATCAGCCAGCCGATGGCCGGCGCCGACGCCCCCGCCGGCGGCCTGCTCGAAGCGGTCACCGGTGACACGAGCCGAGTCGATCCGATCGAGCCGGAACCGGCGCGTTCCGCCGGCCAGGTGGCACCAGGCGTCTACGTACCAGTGGCCCTCCAGGTTGTGGACACGGTAGGGGTCGACCCGTCGGTGGGTCATCTCGTCGCGGGACGCGGAGTAATAGTCGACTTCGAGACTCTGGGACTCGGCGGCGGCATCGCGCACGAGCTCAAGGTGCTCGGGCTCGTCGATGTCGATGGCCAATCGCTCGTGGTCGCCGAGGACCGCCTCCAGCTTGGAGAGGGCCCTCGCCAGGGAACCTCCGGGGTCGGCTCCAGGCGTGGCCAGGATGGCTCGGGCCGATGCCGCCAGGCTGAACCCCTCGGCTGCGCTGAACCGGGCTGGTCGCGACAGCAGCGGTCCGACGTTGGCCTCGACACGGTCCTCGTCCACGATGAGCTCGATCAGCTGATCGGGCGTGTAGGGCGGAAGCCCGCAGCACGCCGCCAGCTCCAGGAGGGCGACCACCTCCTCCGGCTCCATCATCGTGCGCTCGGCGACAGTGTCTATGGACGCTCCTCCCTCTCGGGCCAACCACGGAAGGATCGCGAGCAGCCTTCGCAGCCGCTGGCCGGCTTCGGGCCTAGGCATCGGCGAGGGCCGTGAGCCACTCCACGACGCGCCGGCGAAGATCCGCAGGCCCGAGCACGACGGCGTGATCGAGCAGCCCCAGAAGCCAGGACCGGAAAGCATCCTCGTTGGTGACCTTCAAGCCCACCACCAGGGAAGAGTCCTCGCGCCGCTCCACGACGGCGGTGCCGCCGAGCTCGGCAGCCACCCGCGGACCCATCACGGGGTCGACGAGGACCTCGGCCTCGACCTCGTCCTCGGCCGCGTCGCCGAGCTGCCAGGGTTCCACCGCCACGACGGACTCCGGCTCAAAATGTGCCGGGGGCGCGAACTCGTCCCTCTCCCCCACCGACGGGGAGCTCTCCATGCGATCCGCCCGAAACGTCCTCACTTGATCGTGCCCGTGATCGAACCCCACCAGGTACCAGTTCCCGTGCCGGAACACCAAGCCGTAAGGATCCATCTCGCGGTCGCGCGACCTGTACCTGAACCTGACTGTCGAACGGTTACGGATCGCCTCGTGCAACAACGGGAGCGCCGGGAGGGAAGGCAGGGCGGCGAGTCTCGGCGGCTGCGCGCCGGGGCCGGGGTACAGGGATCCAAGCTTCGACAGAGCCTCCCGGCCGCTAGCATCATCGAGGTGGACGCCGGCCACGGCCAGGTTCAGGGCAACCTGCTCGTCGGAGGTGAGGCCCAGCTCCGGCAGGTAGTAGTCCTCGGCGCGGATGCGGTATCCCACCTGGCCTTCGGTCCCGGCCGGCTCGACCGAGATGGGCACGCCCTCCTCCCTCAATGTGCGCTTGTCCCGCTCGAACGCCTGCCTGCACGCGGCCTCACCCTCGGGGTAGCCGGTCACGACGTTGGCTATTTGTCGAAGCGTCATCGGGCGGGGTGTGTCAAGCAGCACGAGCACCAGGTTCGTAAGCCGCTCGAGACGGTCGAGGCGCTCCACCTGGGCCAGCGTAGGCCAGGTCTCCAGGAGGTGGCGTCGTGCGAGCGAGCATGACGGCTGTCGCCGCCGCTTCGCCTTGGGAGTTCCGACCGCATGTGCTCACCTTGCTCGTGCTGGCCATTGTGGCAGCCGCCTACCTGTGGGCGCTCCACCGTGTGGGACCGGGAGGGAGCCGGCGGAACAAGGCATGTTTTGCGGCGGGAATCCTCGCTTTGGGCATCGCCCTCACATGGCCGGTGTACGACCTGGCGAGGACTTGGTCCCTCCTGGCGCACATGGCGCAGATGGCCCTTTTGATCCTGGTGTCACCGCCGCTATTGCTCCTCGGCTTGCCCCGATGGCTCGTGGACGTCGGCACGAGGCCGATGTTCGTCGACGCCTCCCTCCGCTTGCTGACGCGCCCGGTGATCGCGACGGTGATCTTCAACGCCGTGGTCATAGGAAGCCTTCTTCCGCCTGTCGTGGATGCGGCGTCTCGATCGGTCTGGGCGGCGACGGGTGTCGACATCATGCTCGTAGCGGCCGGCCTCGTGATGTGGATACCCGCGCTGCGTTCCCTTCCCGGTCCCGACCAGCTCTCCACAGCGGGGCGCACGGCATATCTGTTCGTCCAATCACTCCTCCCCAACTTCCCGGCGCTCGTGTTCATCTTCGCCAACCACCCGATCTACGCGCCTTTTGCCGCTCATGCTCCCGTGCTGGGCCTTTCGGCACATACGGATCAGCAGCTGGCGGGGGGCCTGGCGAAGTTGGCCGGCATCACCATCCTCTGGGGCTCGGCCGGGTTGATCCTGATGCGAGCCCAACGAGCCGAAGAAGCCGGGCGCGACCCGGACCCACTCACTTGGGACGATGTCGAGCGCGAGCTGCGCAGGCTGGACCGCCGCCCCGGCCACACCGACGCGCCCTGAGCGCGCCAAAGGGAGGCGGCCCGCGGTTTCGCGGTCCTCAGAGCAGGTGCCGGAACCTCAAGGGAAGACGATCGAGGACGAACGACGCCAGCACCGTGGAGCCCTTCTCGTCCACGAAGACGATTGCGACGTTGCCCGATCTGTGTTGCACCACGTGGTCGACCTGGCCGGCTTTGTAAGGGCCCTGGAAGGCGATGACGCACACGCTGGACTTCCCGATCTTGTGCTGGTCGAGGATCGACCTGACCCGCGACGACGCGCCGAAGGCTGCCGGGGTTACCCTGCGGACGCCCAGGAGTCGCCCGTGATGGTGAACCGCGCCTTCCGCCAGCGGCAGTGCCTTGAAGCAGGGGCTGGCGGTCGAGCCCAGGCTGCTGTGACCCCCGGTGCAGGCCGACGTCAGAACCGACAGTCCCAACAGCGCGCCGATCAACGTCCCAGCTCTCGTTCGGCCCGTCCTCCGGCCCGCTCCCGGCATCACGATGCCATCTCCGCCACGTGCTCGGGCTGGGTCCGAGCCACCGCGACGCTTGTTCTGCAGCGCCAGCCCCGCCCACGCCAACCAGCCCACCGGCAACGACGCCCAGAAGTTGATCACCCGGTACAAGAGCACGGCCGCAACCGTCGAGGCCTCCAGGCCTCCATAAGCCACCAAGGCTATGGTGAGGCTCCCTTCGACGACACCGAGGCCACCCGGGGTTATCGGGAGGTTGGCCGCCAGCTGGCCGGCACCGTAGGCGAGCAGCAGCCCCTTCCAGGGAATGGAAGCCCCGACCGCCAGGAAGGCGGCGGCCAGGCAGCCGCAGTCCAAGATCCAGTTGCCGAGCGCATATGCCATCGCCGTTCCCAGGTCGCGACGGCTCGGTTGGACGGTGGTGAAGCGGGCCATGATCCCGTCGGCCACCTGGTGGCTGTCGCCTTGAGGCGACCTCAGGAAGCGCTTCCCCGCGCGCTGACCGACGCGGACCGACCAGGCGAGCACCTCGCGGGTGGCCTTCAGGCGCCAGACCACGTACATGAACGCCAGGCCGACGACGACCGTCACCACGAGGCTCACGATCGTCACTCCGACCAGGTTGAGGCGAGCGCCCTGCGCGCCGGAGATTGCCAAGCCGAGAGCCGCGACGGCGCCCAGCGCCACCGCCGCGCACACCCCGGTGGCAAGGACGGTCCATACGGCAAGCGTCTCGTCCGCGCCTCTCTGGCGGTACTGGCGGAACACGTACAGGCTCGCGAACGCCGACCCCGCCGGGAAGAGAGTTGTTGATTGAGTTGCCCGCGAGGGTCAGGGCGGTGAGCGGCTTCCAACCCACCTCGAGTCCACCTGAACGCAGCAAGCGGCGCTGCAGGCCTGCAAAGGAGACGACCGCGAAGAACTCCGCTGGGACAGCTACGAACAGCCAAGCCCACCTGAGGCTCTCGAAGTACGACTCAGCGTTGTTGAGCTCACCCTTCTTTCCGTTGACAGCGAAGAAGGCCAGGACCGCGAGACCGATGCCGATCAACCAGCGGATAACCGGCCATGCCTTGCGAAGCGCGAGGTTCCATGTCGTGCGCGGGTGCGGGGATGACGCCTCTGGCAAGGGTGAAGCCGGATGCTCACCCTCCGGAGCAAGCGGCGCTTCGCTCTCGGCTCGGCCGTCAGGCATCCGTTTTGCTCTCAGGCAGCGCTCTCAGGTGTGCCAACGCTCTTATCGCCAGCAGCGTCGCCGCTCGTGTCGTCCTCGTCGCCGTTCCTGTCGCCGGCACCGTCGGCGCCGGCCTCCCACCAGCTCCACCCCACCACCGCCAGGACGATCACGGGGCCTGACAGCCGATGGCTCCCGTACTGGGGGTATTTGTCCCGCAGAAGCTCCACGCCCCTCGCGTGGTCCTCGTCCGGAGGTCCGGAGACCCTCCCCACACAATCCGCTCTCACCCACCACAACCGGCTCCAGTCCTCTTCGTAGTGATCAGCCAGGACCGTGGCTGCGGGATCGCGGGAGATGTTCTCGAGGCGCCGGAGCCAGGACCCCCGCTTTGGCTTGTCATCCACGGCGGAATAGATCGTCTCGTGGTGCACGGCGAGACAGACCGGCACCAGGTGGGGACCGGGAAGCGTGGCCAGCCTTGCGATCCTGGCATCGCGCATACGCCGGCGCGCTTGCTCTCCGGTCATCGACGATGGCTGCGGGCGGTAGCGGCCTGCGCCTTGTCACTCATCGGCATCAACCCTAGAGAGGGCGGACGCCCGGCGGACGCCGCCTTCGGGCCTACCATGACCTTCACAGCGTGTGCAGGGAAGGACTTGTTTATGGAAAAGACCATGGCAGAGATCCTCCGGCCCTTGGTGGATTCCCTGATCGGGCCGAGCGAAACCCTCAACGTCCGCTTCTGGGACGGGAGCCTCATCGGCCCACCGAACGCCAAGAGCTCGTTGGTCCTGAGGGGACCCGAAGCGCTTCGCCGCCTGCTTTGGGCCCCTGGCGAGCTCGGGGCCGCTCGTGCCTACGTGTCGGGAGAGGTGGACCTGGAAGGCGACATCTACGAGTTCCTGGCCGTACGTGACACGCTCGGCGCGCCGGACCGCCCCGTCGAGATCAAAGTGGGCGCGCGCCGCTGGGCGCAGCTGGCCTTCCATGGCCGCAGCCGCGGCATCCTCGGCCTGCCGTTGGCCCCGCCGCCGGAAGAGGCTCGCATGGGGGGGAAGCTGCACTCCAAGGCCCGGGACGCCGCGGCGATCTCCCATCACTACGACGTCTCGAACGACTTCTACCGCCTGGTCCTTGGAGAGAGTCTCACCTACTCCTGCGCCTACTTCGAGACCGCTGACGCTTCCCTCGAGGAGGCACAGCGCGCCAAGCACGACCTGGTGAGCCGGAAGCTGGGTCTGAAGGCGGGAATGCGGCTACTCGACGTTGGTTGTGGCTGGGGCAGCATGGCCATGCATGCAGCAGAGCATTATGGAGTGAACGCGGTGGGCATCACAATCTCCAGACGGCAGGCAGAGCTCGCAAGACAGGCGCGTAGACGAGGCCGGTCTCTCGTCCCGGGTGGAAATCCGGCTACAGGACTACAGGGATGTCAATGACGGACCCTATGACGCAGTTTGCAGCATCGGGATGTTCGAGCACGTGGGGCTTTCGCGCCTCGGCCAGTACTTCGAGGCGCTCCAAGGCCTGTTGCGTTCCGAGGGCCGGCTCCTCAACCACGGTATCTCCCGCATGGCGGGTCGGCCCGACCTGGACAAGAACTCCTTCATCGCCCGCTATGTCTTTCCTGACGGCGCGCTACACGAAGTTGGAAGAGTTGTGAGCGCCATACAGGCGAAGCAGCTGGAAGTCCGCGACGTGGAGTCGCTACGCGAGCACTACGGCCGTACCCTGCGGCGCTGGGTCGCCAACCTCGAGGCGGGATGGGACCGGGCGGTGCAGATGGTCGGACCCAACCGTGCCCGGATATGGCGGCTGTACATGGCCGGGTCAGCAGTGAACTTCGAGGCCAACCGCACGAGCGTGCACCAGGTGCTCGCGGTCAAGGTGGACGGCCGTGGCCACAGCGGTATGCCCAGCACCAGGAGGGAGCTACTGGGGCAGGCCCAGCTAGCCGGCTGACCGGTTGTCAGCTCAGGTGGCCGTCCCGAGCCAGTCCGCCCACGGCACGTTCCAATCCTGGGTCGACCTGTCCCCGGGATCGGGTGGCCGGGGTGAGTTGACGATCGTGACCACATCACCCGACTGGCTCCAGTTGAAGAACCAGGTGGCATTGTCAGGGCTGACGTTCACGCAACCGTGGGAGACGTTGCTGCTCCCCTGGTCACTCACGGACCACGGCGCAGAGTGCACGTACTCGCCGCCCGTGGAGATCGCCACGTCCCAGTAGACGTGCTCGTAGTAGCCGTCGGCTGAGTCGCGAGGGATCCCGACGGTCGCTGAGTCCATCAGGACGTCCTGCTGTTTGCCAAGCACCACATGGACGCCGTTCATCGTCGGGTACTTGTCCCGACCCGTGCTCACCGGGATGGTCTTGACCACGGCCCCGTTGTCCGTGACGGTCATCACGTGGGCTGCCACGTCCACGGTGCTGACGTGGGAATCGCCTACGGTGAAGCTGACCGAGTGGTCGGTGGTCCCCCAGACCCCGTTGCCCCCGTCCGCGCCGGTGAGGTTGGCGTTGACGGTGACGCGCTCACCTGACGGCCAGTAGCTCTGGGGCCGGTAGTGGACCTCGGTGGAGCTGAACCAGTGCCACGCCCCGGTGACCGGGGCCGACATGGTCACTGAAAGTCGGCTCTGTACGAGCGCCCGGTTGGCGTCGGCGACCGGGTGGTTGAACTTCACCACGACCGGCTCACCGACTCCGACGGTCTGGCCCGCCGGTGTGATGTCCGCCGTGAGCCTCGCCTGCGGGGCGATCGTCGTGAACGTCGAACGGAAGTGGGAGCGGTCACCGGAAGGACCGACGGTGGTGGCCTCGATGACGTAAGTGCTGTTGGGGTCCAGCCCCCCGCTGGATGCGGCCCAGGCCCGTCCCACGGCGTCGGAGGCCCCCTTGACCGGAGTGGGGCCACTAACAGTGACAGACGAGATCTTCCCGTTGGGAGTCACCAGGCTGACCGGGGTGTCCAATGACACGTTCCCCGACCCGTTGGGCGGGTACACATCCATCACGGCGGGACCCGAGGTGGGCACGTCCGAGGCAGACGCCGGTGAGTCGGCGCTCACAGGTGAGTCGGGCCGGGTGACCGCGTACGTGATACCGGCCGCCGCCAAGACGGCGCACAGACCGACGATCATCCCAGGAACAGCCCAGCCTCTCCCACCAGGGGCGCTTCCGAGAAAGCTGTTCTTGCGCGACCGTCGATGCTCCGGTGTGTGGGGTTCCACCATGTCAGTTATACACGCTTTGCTACAACCGGACCCGACGGCCGCCTCGGAGTTTTCCACAGTCGCGGACGGCCGAGGCCCCAAGAAGTCATTGGGTCGCCGTCCGTCTCTGGACTGCTCGCAGAGCCTCGACGGGTACATCGTCCAGGCGCGGGTCCAGCGCGCGGGCATGGCAGTTCGGACAGGGCACCGTGTGCCTGTGCCCCCTCAGACAACGCTCTCCGCGCGAGTCGAGCCAGACAACGAAGGATCCATCGTCGCGCTCGTCGAGGCTCGCGTAGGGCCGCCAGCCTGTGACAAGCTCTCCGGCCGGCGATTCGAGGTCTCTCAGGATGCGGCAGAAGCGCCGGCTCTGGCGGTCGAAGACCCACGTGCTGGCGCAGGACTCGATGGAGGTGGTGCCGCTAGCAGGCGCGGACATACGACCAAGCTCTTCCATGCACCGCATCATGACCAACGATTGGGTCGGAACCCCTGCAGACAAGTTCCGGGACGGTTGCGATCTCATGAAGTTACCTTCGGCACAAGGCCCATCTGCCGACGCCAGTTGGCCACAGTCCAACGGGACACGCCCAGGGCCTCGGCGGCTTCGACGTGTGACCATCCCGGCATGTCGGCCAGATGCACGAGGGCGTCAACGTGCTCCTTCCACCGGCTGGGAAGCATTCCTTCCGCAACTGCGTACTCGATCGCCTCGGCGTACCCGCACCCCATCTCGATGGCGAGCCCCGAAACCCGGCCGACCTCGAAGGCGGCCCTACGGCGGAGATCGGCCGCGCAGGCATCCTGAGCAGATACGGCCCGGCGCCTGCGACAGGACCAGCACATGGTGTCCCGGTTGTCACGCGCCAGGTTGCAACGACACTCCGAGCATCGCCTCGTCTGACCGGACCCCTCTGCAACCAGCTCAGTGGTCATCACCCGTTGTATCGGCCATCCGGCCTGGGAATTGAGCCTCGGCTCCGGGCATCCTTCGCGAGCTGGCGATAGAGCCGTCGGGCCGGCCGGCCCGTGCCCACCAGGTCAGGTCGCCTTGGTGGTCCCGGTCGATCGGGGCCTCGCGCCTTGGTTCTCCGAGGTCAACTGCGAGACAGCACGACTCAGCTGGCTGGCAAAGCTGCGGTTCGTCTCCAGGACCTTGCCGGCGAAGTCGAAGACGTTGTCGACCACCGCCTGGCGGGACGGGATCCACGGCGAGGCGTTCTTCGCCAGTCTTCGGGCGGCTTCCATCGTCACCCCTTGGGCACTCTTGACTGTGTCAAGCGCCTGGTCCTCCACGTCCACCAACGTCTCGAGCAAGCTCATGGTCTCTCCTTTTTCTTTCTGGTTCTCGGTCAGTAATCGCTTACTATAGTATGCGTCTGTTAGGTATGTCAATGGCCCGCGGCGTTTTGCTCGCGGGAGGCCTCGCCGCTCCATCTCTAGAAGGAGAGCTCTCGCTCGGAAGTCGTCGCGGTGTGGACCCGGAAGGCCGCGGTAAGCAGATGCTGCAAGCCAAGCTGAGGAACGGACGAGTCGTTACGGCTCGGTAGCCGCCATCGGTCTTCGGGAGATGGGTTGCGACCCTGTTCATCGCGTCCTTGGGGACTATGCTCGCCTGACCTTGCCTGACACCTCGTCAGCGAAGGCAGTCAACGGTGACCATCGACGGGGGATTTACATGAGAGCATCGGGTCTCTTCAGGCTGGGGGCTTGTTTGGCAGTCGTAGCCGTTACAGCCGTGGCGTGCGGGAGCAGCTCGTCCAACTCCTCGAGCACCTCCACCTCCGCTCCCACGACCACCGCAAGGACAGGCGGTAGCACCTCGTCGGGCCCCGGGGTCACCTCCAGCACGATCACGGTCTCAAACGTCTCCATCCTCTCTGGACCGGTTCCCGGTCTGTTCCAGGGCGCGCCGAACGGCGTCAAGGCATTCTTCAACTACATCAACAGCACCCAAGGAGGGGTCAACGGACGCAAGCTGGTGCTCAAGTCCGAGGACGACACTTTCTCCTGCACACAGAACCAGGCGCTGACCCAGAGCGACGCCAGCCAAGTGCTCGCCTTCGTGGGATCCTTCTCGTTGTACGACAACTGCGGAGCGAAGGTCTTCACCCAGAACACCAACCTGGCCGACGTCTCCTACACCCTTGATCCGACGGCTCAGGCCCTGACGAACAACTTCAGCCCCCAGCCCCAGACAAACGGCTTCCGCACTGGGCCGTTCGCCTACTACAAGGCCAACTACCCCAAGGCGATCAAGGCTGTGGGGGCACTCGTCTCGAATGTGTCCTCAGCGGTAGCCAACTGGAACGGGCAGCGGGCGACCATGGAATCGATGGGATACAAGGTCGCCTACCTGCGCGAGATCAACCCCCTCGAGACTGACTTCACCGCCGACATCGAGAAGATGCGCAACAACGGCGTGCAGCTGCTCTACCTCACCGATCTCGACATCAAGAGGATCGCGTTGATACTGAACGCCGCCCAGCAGCAGGGCTGGCATCCACAGTTGATAACCGCCGGCGGCACCGCCTACGACGGAAGCTTCTTCAAGCTGACCAACCCCGGGGCGGGGCAGGGGCTGCTGAACGACCAGCAGCAGGCGATGTACCTCAGCACCCCCAAGAGCGACGCGTCCACCGTTCCCGAGGTCAAGCTCTTCGACACATGGATGTCGAAGACCAACCCGGGCTTCCCGCCCGACATCTTCAGCGTGTTCGGTTGGGCCTCGGGGCGGCTCTTCTACCAAGCGCTCCAGGCAGCCGGCCCGAACCCGACTCAATCCAGCTTGCTGACGGCATTGCGAAACATCCACACCTTCAACTCCAACGGCCTGCTCGCGCCGGCGGATCCCGCCAGCAAGACTCCGGCCACCTGCTGGGTGCTGATCAAGATCAACGGGACCCAGTACCAGCGCGTCAGCCCAAGCGCCGGTTTTCGCTGTGACGGCGGCTACCACAGGGCCGGCTAGCGACCGAAGCCCGGGCCCATGAGCGCCTTCCTTGCCTTCACGGTGGCGGGACTGGTCGCCGGGTGCATCTATGCGCTTACCGCAACCGGGCTGGTCGTCACCTACATAACGTCGGGAATCTTCAACTTCGCCCATGGCGCCATCGGCATGATCTCGGCGTTCGCCTACTGGGAGCTCTCGGTCAACCGCCACTGGCCCACACCTCTGGCTCTGGTCGTGGTCCTCTTCGTGCTCGCCCCCTTGATGGGGGCGGTAATCGAAAGGGTGCTCATGCGGCGCCTTCGTGGTGCACCGGTCAGCGTCTCGCTGGTGGTGACCGTCGGGCTACTCATATTCCTCATAGGACTGGCCACCGTTCTCTGGGACCCGACGGTCGCCCGGGTGGTCCCGCCGTTCTTCCAGGGGCACCTGGTCAAGGTGTTCAGCATCGAGGTCAGCTGGCACCAGCTGACCGTGGTGATCGTGGCCGCCCTCGTCGCGGTGCTGCTCCGTCTGTTCCTCTACCGCACGCGGACAGGAACGGCCATGAGGGCGGTCGTCGACGACCCTGAGCTGGTGGCAATGACCGGCGCCTCTCCGGCCAGGTTCGGCCAGCTGGGCTGGGCCATCGGCGCAATGCTCGCCGCCTTGGCCGGGATCCTGCTCGCGCCTTTTGATCGTGGCGCTGGACAGCACCACTCTCACGCTGTTGGTCATCAACGGCTTGGCCGCCGCGATGGTCGGTCGGCTCCGCAGCTTGCCGCTCACGTTCGCGGGCGGCCTGGTCCTGGGCCTGGCCGAGAACTACGCGGTCGGATACCTGCCGGGCAGCATCGTGAGCCAGATCAAGCCTGTGGTACCGATGATCTTTCTGTTCGTCGTCCTGCTGGTCCTTCCACCTACGCGTATCGACACGACCCGGGTCACCCTCCTCCGGGCCCCGAGGATCGCCGGATTTCTCGAATCGGTGGGAGGTGGTGCCGTCCTCGTGGTCGTGGCATGGCTGGTCTCCGCCCACCTGTCGACTGCCAACCTGCTGACCGCCGGGCACGGGATGGTTCTTGGCATCGTCATGCTCTCGCTGGTCATCCTCGTCGGCTACGGGGGGCAGGTGTCGCTGTGCCAGCTGACCTTCGCGGGCATCGGAGCATTCACGATGGGCAAGATCGCTGGCGGAGGCTCCATCATCGGCATACTCGCGGCTACGGGCATCTCCGCAGCCGTGGGTGCCGTGATAGCCCTTCCGGCATTGCGGCTCCGAGGTCTGTACCTGGCGCTCAGCACGCTCGCCTTCGCGGAGGCGATGGACTACGTCTTCTTCCAGAACACCGGCGTCTTCGGGTCCGGCGGCTCGGTGGCGGTGGGGCGCGTTCACGTACCGGGGATCCCCACACAGTCCAACCGGGCCTTCTTCGTTGTCCTGGCGGTCGTGTTTGCTGCGGCGGGGGTCGCCGTCCTGACGCTGCGCAGGTCGTCTTTCGGTAGGCGCCTCTCGGCGATGAGCGACAGCCCGGCGGCATGCGCGACGCTCGGCTTGAACCTCACCTGGACCAAGTTGACGGTATTCGCCATATCGGCCGGGCTCGCGGGACTAGCAGGGGCGCTCTACGGGGGCCAGCAGGGCCAGGTAGGCGCCAACGACTTCCCTACGCTCTCGAGCCTGGTGCTGCTGCTGCTGGCCACGGTCTGGGGCATCAGGACCGTGAGCGGCATGCTGTTCGCCGGCCTCCTGTTCGCCATATTCCCCGACATACAGAGCCACCTTCCGGACTACTTGCGCAACCTCACCTACCTGGCCGTCGGACTGGGGGCCATCGGCATCGGTAGGAACCCGAATGGGATCCTGGGTACGCGCTCGTTCCTCCACGAGTGGCGTCAACACAGGGCCGTGCGTGCCCGGCCCCCCGAGGGCCAGCAGGGCGCCGAGGTCGAAAGCGGGGTGGTGGGCGAGCATGCCCGTGTTGCGGGTTGAGGACATCGACGTCAGCTTCGGCGGGGTCCATGCCCTGCACGCCCTGTCCCTCGACGTCGAAGCGGGCACGGTGACCGGACTGATCGGGCCCAACGGCGCTGGTAAGACGACGCTCTTCAACGTGATCACCGGCTTGCAGAAGCCCACCCACGGTTGCGTGCTCATGGGGGGCAACGACGTCACCTCCAAGCGCCCTCACGCCCGGGCGCGGATGGGAATAGCCCGGACGTTCCAGCGTCTCGAGGTGTTCGGCTCGCTGACGGCTCGGGAGAACGTTCTGGTGGCGGCCGAGATACACCGCGGTTGGGGCGGAAAGGGAGTCGACCCCTCCACGGTCGCCGACCGGCTCCTCGACAGGGTGGGGCTGACCGCCGTAGCCGCCAGCCAAGCCGACACGCTGCCGACCGGGATGGCCAGGTTGATCGAGCTGGGCCGCGCACTGGCCACCGAGCCCCGGCTCCTGCTCCTGGACGAGCCGAGCTCGGGCTTGAACCACAGCGAGACCACCACCTTGGGCGAGCTGCTCCTCGACCTCGCTCGTGACGGCATGGCCATCTTGTTGGTCGAGCATGACGTGGACTTGGTGATGCGCGTGTCCAAGCATGTCTACGTGCTCGACTTCGGCGAGATGATCGCGTCGGGTTCTCCTGGCGAGGTCCAGGCGAACCCGGCGGTCCAGCTCGCCTATCTGGGAGCAGACGCCGGCGCCGAGGGGAACGGAAGCGGGTGACGGGAGCAGCGCCCGGCAACGGGGTGCCCGCTCTGGACATACGAGGCGTCTCCGCCGCATACGGGAAGATCGAGGTGCTCCACGACGTGAGCTTCACCGTCGACCCCTCGAGCGTCACCGTTCTCCTCGGTCCGAACGGCGCGGGCAAGAGCACCACCCTGAAGGTCGTCTCGGGCAGGCTTCACTCGACCGCGGGTTCGGTGTCGGTGAACGGCAAGGATGTCACTCGCAGGCCGAGTGAGTACGTCACCAAGCTCGGGGTGTGCAACATCCCCGAGGGCAGGGGCGTCTTCCCCAACCTCACCGTGAGCGAGAACCTGCGGATGTGGACCTATCGCAGCCGTCGACTGAAGAGGTCTACGGTCGAGGAGCGGGCCTTCGAGCGGTTCCCCCGTCTCGCCGAGCGCAGGCGTCAGCTCGCCGGCACCCTCTCCGGGGGTGAGCAGCAGATGCTTTCGATGTCCAGAGCGCTCTCCACCGAGCCGAAGTTGCTCCTGCTCGATGAGATCTCGATGGGCCTGGCGCCGATCATCGTGACGGAGCTGTACGAGCTCGTCGCCCAGCTGGCCAAGCAGGGCATCGCCATCCTCATCGTCGAGCAGTTCGCGAGGACGGCTCTGAGCATTGCCGACAAGGCGGCCATAATGACCCAGGGCCGAATCGAGGCGATCGGCCCTCCCGCCGACGTCGGCGAAGCCGCATTGAGCATCTACCTGGGCGCCGAGCGCTGACCGCCGACACCAGCAATGGTCATGTTGGGCTCCACGGGCCTAGAGGTCTCACCGATGGGCCTGGGTCTCGCCGCGCTCGGCCGTCCCGGTTACGTCAACCTCGGGCACTCGTCGGACCTCGGTCGGGACACGTCGCCATCGGCCATGAGGCGACGCTCACACGAGGTACTCGACGCCGCGTGGAACTCCGGGATTCGATACTTCGACGTGGCACGCTCCTATGGCCGTGCCGAGGCGTTCCTGGGAGCGTGGCTGAGACGCCGCCGCTTGTCCCGTGAGGATCTGTCGGTCGGGTCGAAATGGGGTTACACGTACACCGCCGGTTGGCAGGTTTCGGCAGAACGCCACGAGGTGAAGGATCATTCGATCGCCGCCCTCAGACGACAGTTGCCCGAGACCCTCGAGCTCATAGGGCCCTGGCTGGGCCTCTACCAGATACATTCGGTCACCCGAGACAGCCCCGCGCTGTCAGACCGCGAGGTGCTGTCGGACCTGGCGGAGCTGCGCGACGGTGGGATCGCTGTCGGGCTGAGCCTGAGCGGTCCCGATCAGGCAGACGTCCTGGCGCGTGCCGCCGAGCTGCGGGTGCGAGGAGACCGCCTCTTCTCCTGCGTACAGGCCACCTGGAACCTGCTCGAGCCCTCTGCTGGCCCTGCGATGGAAGATGCCCACGGCCTGGGTCTGGGCGTCATCGCCAAGGAGGTCCTGGCGAATGGCCGCCTCGCGGGAGGCGAACGCGGCGGGGCCACGAAGCTCTCGTCACTCGAAGAGCTCGGGGCGGCTTCCGGCGTCGGCGCCGACACGGTGGCCATCGGCGCCGCTCTGGCGCAACCCTGGATCGACGTGGTGCTCTCCGGAGCTGCGACGGTGGACCAACTCCGCTCCAACCTCCGGGCGCAAAGCCTGGGATTGACCGCTCGTGCCTCGTCGAGCCTCGCGTCGCAGCTGGCCGAAGAGCCGTCGACCTACTGGGACAGGCGCCGCGCGCTGCCCTGGAACTGATCTCGGCCGGATCTCATCCGGCTCTCACCCGGCGAAGCTCGGGACGACATCGCTCACAAAGGCCTCGAGCGCGTCCATCTCGAAGGGAGCCCTAAGGGCGAGTATCACCCATTCGGCGCCTGCGTCGACGTACTGACCGACCCTGTCGGTGATCTGGGCCGGAGAGCCGGCGAGGATCCCGGGCCTCACCATCTCGGAGTTGACGCCGAATCGCTTGACGATGGCGTCGCCGACGGTCGATTCGTCAGCCACGACCAGGCCGAGGTTGACTCCCACACCGAGATCGTCAGGATGAGTGGAGCTTTCGCGGACGATGGCCAGCTTTCGGGCGAAATCCTCCGGCGAGACGAAGGGGACGTTCCACCCGTCTCCCAGGCGACCGGCCACCCGGAGGGCCACCTGCTCGCCGCTCGCACCTATCCAGATGCGAGGCGGTCGCTGGACGGGCTTGGGATTGCACCGCGCCTCTCGCAGCGTCCAGAACTCACCTCGGTAGTCCGTGGTCTCCTGTGTCCAGAGCAGCCTCACTATCTCGACCGCCTCTGCCATGCGCCTGAGACGCACCGAGGGCGACTCGAAGGGTATGCCGTAGGCCTCGTATTCCCAGATGTGCCAACCCGCGCCGATGCCCATCTCCAACCGTCCCCGCGAGACGTGGTCGATGGTCGCTCCTGCGTTGGCCAGAACGGCGGGATGTCGGTAGCCCGCCGAGTACACCAGAGACCCGACGCGGGGCCGGGTGGTCAGCGCCCCCAGAGCGGCATGCGCGGCCACGGCCTCGAAGCAGTCCCCCTCCAGAGGTGAGGGAGCGGGATAGAAGTGGTCCCAAACGCTGATCCAGTCGAAACCGAGGGCCTCTGCCGAGGTCCACATCGACCTCAGCTCGTCCATCGTGCACATCTGGGGGCCTACGTGCACCCCGAACCTGGTCACGCCCGCCCCCCGGTCCTCACGGCATTGAGGCTAGCCCGGGTTCGATGTTTCCCCAGGGTAGGACGTAGGTAGGGAGGAATATGGTTGAGCTATCAACGGTTGACCACAAACAGGAAAGGGACAGTATCGAGAGACGAGAGGACGAAAGCGATGATCGACACAACTCAAGCCACGAGCAGGGCCCACCAGGGGTTCCAGATACCGCTTCCCGGGACCTATGCGATCGACAAGGTGCACAGCTCGGTGGAGTTCGTGGCCCGGCACATGATGATCGCCCGGGTGAGAGGGCGTTTTGTGGAATTCGACGGGAGCGTGCAGATCGCCGAGGCCCCAGAGGACTCGGCGGTCGAGGTGAGCATCCGAGCCGGGAGCGTCCTCACCAACGACGAAGGACGGGACAACCACCTCCGCAGTCCTGACTTCCTCGACGCGGAGAGGTTCCCAACGCTCCATTTCAAGAGCACCGCCGTCGAGCTGACCGGCGACGGGGACTGGAAGGTGCACGGCGACTTGACCATCCGTGACGTGACTCGGCGGGTCGTCCTCGACCTCGAGCTCGAAGGGGTTGGCCCTTCCCCCTGGGGCGACATGCGAGCCGGTTTCCATGCCGAGACCGAGATCAACCGCGAGGACTTCGGCCTGACCTGGAACGCCGCCATCGAAACCGGTGGCGTCGTGGTCGGCCCGAAAGTCAAGATCGAGTTGAACGTCGAGGCGGTCCGCCAGGCCTGAGCTCGCCCCGCACCGGCGCGTCGGTGCGCGTCGGGAGGTGAGTGGCTCCCCCGGGATGCTCAGAGGCCGTAGGACTCCAGGAGACGGAGCCAAACCTCGCTGACGGTCGGAAAGGAAGGGACCGAGTGCCACAAGCGGTCCAGGGTCACCTCTCCGACCACGGCGATGGTTGCCGAATGCAGCAGCTCCTGAAGGCCGGGCCCCGTGAAGGTGGCGCCGACGATCACCTTCCTGGGCTCGTCGACCACCAGCTTCGCAGTTCCCGAGATCCCAACTCCGAGCGTGCCCGCTCCCGCGACATGACCCGTGCCGTAGGACACCGCCTTGACCTCCAGCCCCTGGGCGCGGGCCTCGGCCTCGGTGAGGCCCACCGCGCAGACCTGCGGATCGGTGAAGGTGACGCGCGGGATCCTTCCGTGATCGGCTATGTCGCTCGCGTCCCTTCCGAGGATCGTGTCGGCAGCGATCCGACCCTGGTACTTGCCCATGTGGGTCAACAGGGCCAGCCCGTTGCAGTCCCCCACCGCATATAGCCACTGGCCGTCCACCCCCTCGGCCCTCAGGCGATCGTCCACCGCGACGAACCTGCCCGGCTCGAGGCCCACAGAGTCGAGGCCCACGTCAGTCGTCTTCGGTCGGCGACCGGTCGCAACCAGGATCTCGTCCCCGGTCAATTGCGTGCCGTCGGCAAGGGTCGCGACGACCTCGTCTCGACCCGAATGGCTAGAAGGCTGCCGGCGGACCGACTGCACGCTCACGCCGGTCACCACCTCGATCCCGTCGCTGCTGAACGAGGCAGCCACCTCGTCGCCTGCGAACGGCTCCTCGCGGGGCAGAAGGCGTTCGGCACCCTCGACGATCGCCACGTGGCCTGAGCCGAGTCGCTTGAAAGCCTGGGCCATCTCGGCGCCGATGGTGCCGCCTCCGAGGACAAGCAAGCGCTCGGGTACCCAGCTGGCCGCAGTGATGTCCCGGTTGTCCCACGGCCGAACCTCACCGAGCCCGTCGACGGGTGGGATCGCCGGCGCCGTCCCCGTTGCAAGGCCGACCGCGCGCCGAGCGGTCAGGGTGGTGGCCGAGCCGGTCCCGTCCAACACCTCGACCGCCCTGGTCCCTGACAGACGCCCGCGCCCGCGGAACAGTTGAACACCGAGGTCTTCCAGCCAGGGCAGCTGGCCAGAATCGTCCCAGTTGCTGGTCATGTGATCTCTCTGGGAGAGGGCTGCCCCGGCGTCGACGGGCCCCGTCACGGCCGCGTCGGCCCCGGGAACACGCTTGACGGCGGCGAGGACGTCTCCGGGCCGGATCAGGGTCTTGCTCGGGATGCATCCCCAGTACGAGCACTCTCCGCCCACCAGCTCGGACTCCACGATGGCGACTTCGAGCCCGCCTTCTGCGCAGCGACCGGCCAAGTTCTCCCCGGCGGGGCCGGCACCGATGACGACCACGTCGAACTCCGTGCTCATGACGCTCTCCTTTTGGCGGTGGAGCGATTCGACCCGGCCGCCGCCCGTACTCGCACTTGGCCCTCGGACGGAGCCGGCCCGGCCCATTCTGCTTGATTATTGATTAAGGCCATGGAAGATCCCTCGATCGAAGCAGCCAACGACGCCTATCTCGCCCTGCAGTCGGTGTTTCGAGCCGGATACGGCCTCTACCGGGAGACCCACCCGCCGTTGGACGGCGATCCCTACAGCTACCTGTGGCCCCACTCCCAGACAATGGCGGCCATCCTCTTGATGGCCCGAGCCCACCCGGGGGAGATCCGCTTCCTCGAGGACGCCCGCGTCGCCCTCGCCGGGCTGCAGCACTACCTCGACGAAGACACGCACCCCGAGGCCTATGAGTCTTGCGTCCGGCCCCCACTGGGAACAGGAGGCGACAAGTTCTATGACGACAACGCATGGATAGGGCTCGACCTCCTCGAGCTCTTCCACCTCACGGGTTCACCTCGGACGTTTGCCGCAGCACGCCAGGTGTTGCAGTTCGTGGCAAGTGGCTGGGAGGACGATCCATCGCTGCCTCTTCCCGGCGGCGTCCGCTGGACTTCCGCTAGCTCTAACGGTGATCGCAACACGGTCTCCACCGCGGCCGGTGCCCAGCTCGCCTTGCGGATGTACCTGCACACCGGCACTCTCGGTTACCTTCGGTCGTCGCAAAAGATGTGCGAGTGGGTGGAGGCGTACATGCGCTCGCCCGAGGGGCTCTACTGGGATCACGTCGACCGTAGAGGCGCGATCGACAGAACCATCTGGAGCTACAACCAGGGCCTCATGCTGGGCGTCTACGCGCTCTTGCACCTCGCCACCGGAGAGGGTTCCTACCTCGAACAGGCCGCCAGCGTCGCCGACGCGTCCTTGTCCCACCACGAACCGGGAGATGGCTGGTCCCTCCAACCGCCGATCTTCAACGCCATCTACTGGAGCAACCTGATGGCGCTCGACGAGCTGGCCCCGCACCCCCCTCGGACCGAGGCCTTCGCGAGCTACGTTACGTACTTGCTCCAGCACAGGCTGGACCCATCGACGGGGCTCCTACGCACCGGGGAGAATCATCCCGTGCACCTCGTCCAACAGGCCGGGCTGGTGCAGACCCTGGCGCTCGCTACCACCAGGGGTGAGACCCGACTCACCTCTCGAGGTCACGACGGCGCATACCCCTCCGAACAAAAGGGATGAACAGCGCGCCGGCATTCACCGGGGTAGCGTCGCGGCGGTGGTGTTCTTCGCCGTGCTCGAGCTGGAGATAGACGAAGGCCATCGGGTCGGCCCGAAGTGCTGGCACGCGGTCAGAGCCGGCTCGGACGGGCAGCCTCGGAAGGAACGGGTCTGCACCAACGAGCCCAGCTCGAAGGTTGAGATGCTCGGCGCTCTTCCGTGGGACGGGCCTCTCAGGGGGCTGTCACCTCGCTGTCCCCGCTGCGTCGCATCCGTGGAAACCCTCCGCCAGATCACGGGGTCCTCGGACCCCAAGGAGCAAGCCTCCTGAGCTGTTGGGCGCCGGCTTCGACCTGAGGGGCTAGTACCGTACGCGCCGGTGCGCGGCGAACCGGCGGAGCGTGGTGCCGAAGCTGTGGTCAACTCCGTGGCGCCGATCCGCATCTGTGACATCGGAGGATGGACCGACACGTGGTTCGCCGGGCACGGTCGCGTTCTCAACATCGCGGTCACGCCCTACGCAGAGGTCCGAGTCTCGCTCTACCCGGCTCCCGGATCCGGCGGGGAAGTCGTGCTCAACTGCGAGAACTACGGGCAGCGATACCGGCTGGGTAAACCGCTCGGCGACCGAACCACTCACATGGGCGATCACCCCATTTTGGAGGCGGCCATCGAGAGCATGGCCATCCCCCAGAGCCGTGAGGTGGAGATCTCGATCTACTCCGACGTCCCCTCGGGCGCTGGGACCGGAACGTCGGCGGCCGTGGCTGTCGCCCTACTGGCCGCCCTCGACAGCCTGACACCCGGCCGGATGACCACGCGCGAGCTCGCCTACCTGGCGCACCACCTCGAGGTCGACGTGCTGGGCCGGGAGAGCGGGATACAGGATCAGCTCTGCTCGGCCTGCGGCGGGATCAACTACATCGAGATCCCCTCGTACCCAGAGGCGACGGTCTCCCCGATCGACTTGCCCGCTCCGCTGTGGTCAGAGCTCGAGAGGCGTCTCTCCCTGGTGTTCCTCGGTCGTCCCCACGACTCCTCACTGATGCATGAGCAGTTGATCGCGGAGATGGCTCGTGAAGGCCGAGCGTCCCCACACCTGGACGCACTGAGGCACGCCGCCGAGCTCTCGAGGGAATCCCTTCGGCGCGGGGACCTGGAAGGTCTGGCCCGGGCCATGGTGGCCAACACCCAAGCCCAGGGAAGGCTCCATCCCGGGATCATCGGCGACGACGCCGCCAGGGTGATCGCCGTCGCCAGAGACAACGGCGCCATCGGCTGGAAGGTCAACGGCGCCGGGGGACGAGGCGGCTCCGTCACCTTGTTGGGCGGCGGAACCTCCGACGCGGAGAAGCGGGCCCTCCATCGGGCGGTGGAGGCTTCAGACCCCGCTTGTCGGGTCATTCCGACCACGATCAGCCGCCACGGAGTCAGGGTGTGGCGTGCTCGCTCAGATCGCGGCCGCGACCCCGGCCCCGGTGGGGTGGTACCTGGATGATCGAGCCCGGCGGGGGTATCTGGCCGGGGCCGGTGATCTCGCATGCCAGCTGCGCCGGCCCGTCGTCGGGTGCGGCCAGGGACGGGGGCTCCCCGAAGGCAGGCCACCGCAGGTCGACGAAGTCCATCAGGTCTGCCGCGTTGGCGTCACGGAAGGTCATGGCAGGCAGGTTCCATTTACGCTCGATCATCGCAAGGACCGATGTGTGATCGTGGACCACGCTCGTGACGTGCCAGGGCCGCGACCACGGTGACACGACGACCGCGGGGACCCTGAACCCGTACCGGGCATAGCCGTCGTAGGCGACGCTCGGATCGACCAGAGGCTGGATGTCGTCCGGAGGAAGGGCTTTTGGAGGAGGGACGTGGTCGAAGTAGCCGCCGTGCTCGTCGTAGCACCAGACAAGGAGGGTGCGGGGCCATGCCGGCGACCTGAAGACGGCGTTGATCACCTGGCTGGCGAATGCCTCACCGACCACGATGTCTTGAGGGTCCTCCTCGGACTGGTTCCCGAAGTTGGGCTCGATCAACGCGAATCCGGGAAGGTCGCCCCTTGCTGCGTCGGTGAAGAACTGATCGATGTTCACAACGTTCGAAGAGCCGCCGGAGCTGGGATCGCCGACCCAGAGCAGGCTGCTGGGAAGCGTGGTGTAGTAGTCCCGCCAGGTGATTCCGTGCGCGTCCAGGCGGTCGAATATGGTCCCGTTCGGAGGTGGGGTAGGCACCTGGCTGAGCACATCGTCGACCATCCCCGCGGCGGTCCCCGCCATCAAGAAACGACGGTTGGGGTAGGTCTGGCCCAGAACCGACGAGAACCACCGATCAGCCAGGGGAAAATGATCGGCCAGCGAGTAGTAGAAGGGTAGGTCGTCCTCTGTCCAGTAGCCCATGGCGGTAGGTCCGCTCGGTGATCTCACGAAGCCGTCGTTGCGGCCGTCGTCGAACTGGATGTGAGAAGCGTTCCATTCTTGTGAGGGGACGCCATGGTTTTGGCAGGTGGTGGGCATGTGAAAGGCTCGTTGTAGACGGCCGTCGGGATATGGGTTGACCGCGGTGGGCAGTCCGTCGCGTGCAAGCTGGAAACCGTCCCCCCTGGCCCACCGGCCACGGCGGCGACCGAGCATGCCCAGATAGTTGTCGTACGAATGGTTCTCCATCATCAGCACGAGGATGTGCTCGATCTGGGGGAGGGTGTCGGTCCCGGCCGGCAGCTCGGGGAAGGGCAGGGAGTCGGGCTCACGGATACCCCGGAGCCACGACAGGGCTGACAACCCCCGGGCGGGATCTCGATCCTCTGCGCTGGCCACCCCCGCCGGCCCCAGAGCCAGGAGACCTGCAGCAGCTAGACCGCCACGTAATACTTGGCGACGGCTGACAGTGAACACGCCCCCACCCCCTCGGTGCGCTCGTCAGGACGAGCCGAAGCTACTCCAGGTCGGCCCGGGATGCCCCCGTGGGCAACGGTGCCCGGATCCCCTGGATGAGCCAGCCGAGGCGCCGTCAGGAGCCGGGCGGCTGGTAGCTGACCTGGGTTTGCGCGGCCCGGTCAATCTCCTCGGGTGCGAGGAGGGGCACCGTTCTGGTCCGAAGGAGACCGCTGGCGGCCACGTTCATCGCGAGGGCGGCAGCTGCCACGTGGTCGGGCAGGTCGGCCACGACGTAGACGTCGTCTTCGCCGAAGCCGAAATAGAAGCTCTCGACCTTCCCGCCAAGCGATCCAACCGACTTCTCCACCGCCTTCGATCGAGCCGAGCCACCCTTGTCGAGCACTCCCCTCATTCCTTCTGCGGTGTAAGTAGCGATCACCAGGTATTTTGCCATCGATCCACCTCGCTTCGATCCGGGTCGAGTCCAGTATCGCTCGTGAGTGGCCCCGTGCACTACGGCGCTCACGAATCGTCGAGCGCTGATCAGGTCATGGCGGCCATCCAAGGGCGTCCCCCGGTTCAGCGTCCGCGAGCGATCAGGTCAACGGGGGTCGCC
Organism: uncultured Actinomycetes bacterium; assembly: GCA_963736925.1. Lineage (GTDB taxonomy): Bacteria > Actinomycetota > Acidimicrobiia > Acidimicrobiales > CAVTQP01 > CAVTQP01. The sequence continues at coordinate 555,981 of CAVTQP010000003.1, read as the reverse complement.
CTCCGGCGCGAAGGTCCAACGTGTGGGAGACCCGGTGAAGTCCCCTTCGCTCAGGCCGAACGCCCACCGCGGACTGAGCCTGAAGCAGGCGCTGCGCTCGAAGAACGAAACGGAGTAGTCGGTCTCGTACTTCCGGTTCACCGTGTCCACGAAGGACTCCAGGAGGGGAGGGGCCGCGATCCGGTCAACGTCTCCTTCAAGGACCACGGGCTGGAGAGGATTGTCGGTGGTGATGACCGCCGTCGGATTGTGAGCGAGGTTCTTCGTCTTTCGGGACGATCCACTAGAGCTGAACCAGACCATGTCTTCGAGCCAGACACCCCAAACCGGCATGACGTGCGGTCGTCCGTCAGGCCAGCGAGTGGCCAGCCAGTAGTCGTGCGAGGACTCGAGGCGCTCTGTAGCCCATCCCCAAGGCAGCAGACCGCTACCCTCTTCCGATCCAAGTAGGCCGTATCCCGGCATGTGGGGCCGGCTCGCGATCGGCTTCATCCTCGCCAACTTCTCCTCATCTTCGCCCTCTCTTCGAACGCCCGTGATCGCAAAAGTCCCTCATTCGCGCTGGGCGCTGACCAGCCAGCCGCTCGGACCTCTCGGCCGATCGCCGGGGAAGGCTCGCCGATAGGCGGACGCCTGCTCCCTTGCATCGATCAGGTCCGAGTCCCAACCATGCCCCCGGAGCCAGGATGTCGGATCCGCTCGCGCAGCCGATCGCCACAGCGCCCGATAGCCCCTCCGGTCGGCCCCGGACGGGGTCAGTTCGGACCACCGCCGATTCGTGAGGGTGAGCCCTAAGCAGCTCCCGGCCACGGATCGAGAGCTCAACGTTCCGATGATGCGATCGTTCTCCGCATCGGTGAGATACACCAGGAGGCCTTCCGCGATCCAGGTTGTAGGAACGTCCGCCTGCCACCCCGCAGACTCCAGGGCTTCGGTCCAGGCTCCACGCAGGTCGGCCGGGACGACGACGCGTTCGCATCGTGGTTCAGAAGGATGGGAGAGAAGCACCCTCTCTTTGAAGTCCAAGACATCCCGGGTATCAACCTCGAAGACGCGCACCCGGGCGGGCCAGTCCAGACGTAGAGCGCGGGCGTCGAGCCCGGCCCCCAGGATCACCACCTGGTCGCACCCGCGTCGGACGGCAGAGACAGCGAACTCGTCCAGGAAACGGGTCCGCACGCTGATCCACGCGGCGAGCGACGCGGAGTGGTCCCGGCCGTGCGGTGACCATCCGGCAGCGGCCACGAAGAGGGCAGCGAAGGGGTCCGAGAACAGTGGATCAGGCCGAGCGGTCTCGGCTGCGCGAAATGCCGCCACCCCGATCGCCGTACGGCCGACGGCGGACGAAGGGTGATCTGACACAGCCGACGAGGATAGTATGCGGCCAACAAAGGAGGCCGCGCATGGACCTGCTCGACCTGTTCGATCGTGGAACGTCGTGGGCGGGAGGCAAGATTCCGGTTGCTTCGCGAGACTTTAGCGCGCCTACACCCTGCGATGACTGGAACGTCCGCGCTTTGCTCAACCACATGCTCCACGTCCAGCAGCTCTTCACTCAGGCGGCAAGCGGTCAGCCACTCAACCCGCCCCAGGGCATGCCTCCTGAGATCGTGAGCGACGACGTGCCCGCGCAGTACGAAGAAGCCCGCCAGGGCATACTCGCGGCTTACGGCGCGTCCGGAACGATCGAGAGCACCGGCCCCGCGCTGGGGATCGCGTTCGTGGACCAGCTGGTCCATGGATGGGACCTCGCCAGGGCATCGGGCCAGGAAGCGATCATGCCGGAAGATCTTGCCCAACCGGCTTTCGCGATGGTCGACGGGCGCCTGACAGACGACCGGCGCGGTAGCGCGTTCAAGGCGGCAGTCCCTGTTCCCGAAAGCTCGAAGGCACAGGACAGGCTGGTCGGCTATACCGGTCGCCAGCCCTAGGTGCCCTCGCAACGCAGGATAAGCGCTGGGCAGCGCGCCGGCCCCGAGTCAGGCTGTTCCGTTGGAAGGAGTCGAGGGCTGCAGGCGGTACGCGGCTAGAACCTCCGAGACGGGGTCGGGGTCGGGAGACAGGGGCCCTCCGGGAACCGGGTCGAGCCACACGTGCATCATCGGCTCCGTGACCCTGTTGGCGGCACCCGCGGCACAAGTCCCTTGGTTCGCTAGACCCACGACAGACGTGCCACTGAAGCAGAGGTTCTCGTGTATGTGCCACTCGGTCAGGCAGCCTCCGGGCTGCGGTGGGGTCTGGTCCACGGTCTTGGGCCCCACGAGGTACATGGCCGCGGCCAGAACGGCGCCATGAGTCGTGTTGACGTACACCAGCACCGGGACCGCGCTCGGGTCCAGAGCGTCGGTCTGGTTCCTCAGCACGGCATAGTTGATGTAATGGACCACCTTTTGACCTGCGGGGGTTACAGGCACATAACCAGCCGCCTTCGCGACGGCAAGGCTCTTGTACTGAGCTGCCGCAGCAGCCGTTTGGTTGACCAGTCTGACAGCCGCGAGTTGCTGGGCTCGAGTGGGCTCGGCGGTGCAGTTGGGAGTCACCATCTGCATCCCCGACATCATCGTTTCCATGGGCTCGGGCCAGGTGATGGCGCCAGCCGGCGACTCGGTGGGTAGAGACAGCGAGGTCGTCTTCGCCTTGGCAGCGCCTGGTGCGCGCGGCATGCCCGGCATTCCCGGCATTGCCGAGCCACCCCCCGAGGCTGTGGCGCCTGGGGCTGCAGTGCCCGGTGCTGCAGCGGAGTCGCTAGCACTCGATGCCGCAACCGGGTACGACGCGCTCACGACGATGGCGACGAGGATCGTCGCAGCCCCGATGGCAGCCGGGATTGGGCTCCCTCGCACCCATCCGGCCAATGGTGTCTGCACCAGGGGCCGACTTGCGGGCAACCTGGGCACCATGGCCAGGGCAAGCAAGAGCACTAATGGAGCGGCGTTGGGGTCGGTACCCATTCCGGTCATGATCCCGCCGAGGCCCATGCCCGTCACCCAGAAGACAAGTTCCACCGCGACACCGCACGCCAGGAACGGATTTGGCCTACTCGTCAGCAACGGTCCCAGCCCGATGACAAGCGAGAGCAAGGCCAACGCCCAAGCCACCCCGCCTCCGATCCCGGCGAGGTGACCGGCCGCGGTCGCGAGAAGATGGCCGTACCAGGCAGGCTGGCCGTTCGCCATCCCGCCCACGACGTCCCGCGCCGCGTCAGGCGCCCGGTTGGCTGGCAGCAGCCACAGCACCGCGGAAAGGGTCCAAAAGCCGCTCCACACGGCGAGGGCCGCCGAAGTGCCGAAAGGCCCCTGCGCCGCGGCGGACGATGCCACGCCCACGGCTCCCGTCCCCCTCGACCCCTCGACCTCCAAAGGAGCATCGGCGTTCGAGGCCGATCGACGCGGCCATACCAGGACGCCTATTGCGCAGTACAGGGTGACGGCACCGGGAGCACCGCTGAGGGGCATGGACGAACCGGTCAGCAGCTGACCGAAACCCTCACCGAACCACCACACCCCGAAACACCAGGCGAACATCGCCACCAGGGCCGGGCGGACCCAACGAGGGAAGAGCAGGCCGACTCCTATGGCCAGCTGCACGCTTGCGAAGGTGAGGTTCCACATCCCGACATGAGGTAACAGGAGGTGCCCGAGGCTCCTGATGGACCACGCAACGGGCGCCGGCTGGTTCTGGGCGTTCGGCAGGATCATCTGGGTGACGAACGCCTTGCCGAACATCGCGGGCTGATACTGCAGTGCTGCGTCGAATATCCAGATGAGCCCTAGCGCCACCTGTACGGCCCTTGCCGTGACCCGCCAACGTGCTTGGACAGCGGGGAGCTCCCGGGAATTCGCCACGTGCATCACCGCCCTGGCCAGCACTCTTCCACGCCACCTCGAGAATCCACCTCGGAGTCGACCATCGGCGTTATGAAACCATAAGGATACTGTTAGGGCCTCGGACGGGACACGGACGGGATATCGTGACTTCAACGCGATGGCAGCCGGGGGGTTCCGGGTTCCGATGCTCAACGATGCTCATGAGGTGTCGCACCTCGGGGCGTACGTGCACGCATCGGACATCCACGCTTCGGGCATGGGGGTGTCGAGGCCTGGTCTGGTCTTAGGTTCAAGAGCCGGACAACCTCGCCTGAGCGGCCACCCCGCGGCCCCCGGACTACGGGGCTGGTCGCATTTGGTCGCTTCTGTTGCCGCCTTGCCCTCGTCGGTCGTTCTCGTCTCCCGAGTCGATTCCGTACCGGCCCTGGTGACGACGGCCCTCTCCGCGGCGGCACTGATCGGGCTCTTCGCCACGAGCGCGGCCTACCATCTGCTTCCCTGGTCCCGCGCCAGTCGACAGCTCATGCGAAAGGTCGACCACTCGTTCATCTACCTCTTCATCGCAGCTGCCTACACCCCTTTCTGCGTCGTGGCCGCACAGGGGCGGATCCGGTGGTTCGTGGTGGCACTGGTGTGGATAGGAGCCTTGTCTGGTGTCGCCATCAAAATGATCCGTTTCGAGCAGTCGCGGGTTCTGAGCGCCACCCTCTATCTCGTGCTCGGGTGGCTGGCCATTATCATGCTGCCGGATCTCGTCAGGGCTCTGAACCCTGCCGAGCTCTCGCTGCTGTTGTCTACCGGGGCTCTTTACACGGCGGGCAGCGCAGTCCTCGGGATGCGCAGGCCAGACCCCTGGCCCGAGGTCTTCGGTACCACGAGATGTGGCATGCGGCCGTCGTCTTGGCCAGCGGCTGCTACTTCGCCGCGCTGTGGCTCGTGGTAACGGCGGCCAGGTGACCGTGGGGGCCCGACACGACTAGCACATCGTGAGGCCGCCGCTTACGGAGACGGCCTGACCTGTGACGTATCCCGCGTCATCTGTGGCCAGAAAGCCGACAACCGCTGCGATGTCGTTGGGTTGGGCGATCCGCTTCATCGGGATGGCACGTGCCAATCCCTCGTAGAGCTTCGGGTCAACCTCGGCCACCTGGTCAAGCAGCGAGGTATCGGTCGGGCCAGGGCATACGCAATTGACGGTCACCCCACTCGAGGCGACTTCTCTTGCGAGAGTCTTGGTGAACGCGATCACACCGCCCTTGGTCGCCGAATAAACGGCCTCACCGGTGGATCCGACCTTGCCGGCATCAGAGCCGAGGTTCACCACGCGTCCGCTACGGCGTTCCGCCATCCCCTTCACCACCCTGTGGCAGGTGTTGATGGTCCCCTTGAGGTTCACGGCGATGATCCTGTCCCATGATGCATCGTCGCTTTGGAGAAAAGACCCGATGACATCTATGCCGGCGTTGTTGACGAGAACATCGATGCGTTCAAGCTCCGCTTCGGTCTTCCGCGCGGCGCGATCGACGCTACGGGCATCGGAAACTTCGACATCGATGCCAAGCGCGGCGACACGGAACTCGTCCTCCAGGCGCCGGGCGACCTCACGCGCCTCGCCTCCGTCGAGGTCCCAACAGGCGACCGCCGCCCCCTCCGCGGCCAGTCGGCCGGCGATCGCCTCGCCGATCCCCCGCCCCGCACCCGTAACGACCGCAACCCGCCCGCCCAGCTTCACGGCGGATCCCAGCCCAAGCACCGCTCCACGCGGCGCCACATCTCAGGAGCCCAGTCGTCGGAGTCCGCCTCCTCGGGCGCTGCCGCGGCCAACTCGGCCTCCAGAGAATCGAGGAGAGACCGGTTTTCAAGTCCCAGACTCGCCATACGCTGCCAATCGGGTGGTCTACCGAGCGATCGTCCGACCACGACAGGCACGAAGATCGACGTGCAGGGCGAGCCGAGACAGATATGGGCAAGCGGTCGGCCACTGGGCATCGGACCCCCCAGCTCCGCTACCAGCGCGGCGGTCGTGGCCGCGAATCCCGGCACATGCATGCATACGCTGAATCCGCCGTCCCCGTGTCGGTGATCACGAAGGTGCGCCTTGAGTGTATCGAGGCTCACCGGCTCCCCGGCCAGGACAGCCCGACTCGCCCTGAGCCTGGGATCGGTTGCCTGTTCCGTGGGCATCGCAGGGTCGCGGTTAACCTCGTCGAACCAGGCGATGGTCGTCCGGTTGGAGATGGCCCGGCTTCGCGACACCTGCTCGGTCGCCCAGAGTGTCCCTGATGTCTCGAGAACCCAAGCCTCCGAGGAATCGGCAACAAGGAACGATGACCAGTACGGCTGATTCTCCCCGTGATTACAGCTTCCGCCCTGACCGAAACGCTCGAGCAGGTCCACCATCACCTGCACGGCAGCCTTGGCGCTCTCGGCTCTCTCCAGGCCCAACCGCACGAGATCCATGCCAACCAGCCGCGGCGGGAAGGCGTGAGGGTCAAGAGTGGTGAAGATAGCCTCATTGCCTATGGCGACCCCCGCCTCGTTGACTCCGTGCTCTAGGCCCCACATCCACCAAGGTCGGGAGCCGAGCACGCCGATGGTCGAGAGCGGTGCTGGGTCGACATCTATGTAGGTGACGTGCACCGGCCCTCGGTCACGGCGGGGTGGCAGCCACTCGATGAGCTGAGCCTCATCCGGTGGACGGTCGGAGTTCTTGGCGAACCTGGCGATTCGCGACCCGCTCGCCTCCGGAAGCACTATGAGGCAGTCGCACACCTGCCCAACGGTACTGCGGTTTCCATGGTGGGAGCTCCTCGTCCGTAGCCTGCCCTCGGTGGTCCTCAGGGTCGGGCCGACCGTCTCTGCGCAGTGGGTTACTGTCCACACGTGGACGCCGACGTCGTGGTCGTGGGAGCCGGTTTGGCCGGTCTCGTCGCCGCAAAGGAGGTGTTGGAGAGCCCCAAGACCGTGATCGTCGTCGAGGCACGTGACCGGGTCGGGGGGCGGGTGGTCAACGGCACGACCGTCGACGGGACCGTGGTCGAGATGGGTGGCCAGTGGATCGGACCCACCCAAGACCGGATCAGCCGGCTCGCCCGCGAGCTTGGCGTCGAGAGCTTCCCTACCTACAACGACGGCGACAACATCGTGGTTTACGGAGGACGACGCCGCCGATACCGCGGAGCAATACCAAAGCTTCCCGTTCCTGTGCTAGCTGACATAGGCCAAGCCCAGCTCCGCCTGGACCGCATGGCCAAGACGGTTCCACTCGACGCCCCCTGGAGGGCACACCGTGCCAGCACCTGGGACGGCCAGACTGTCGAGACATGGCTTCGGCGCAATGTCCGAACGGCTACCGCCAGGGAGATGCTCCGCTTGGGGATTCGAGCCGTGTTCGCCGCCGAGGCGGCTGACCTTTCCCTCCTGCACTTTCTCTTCTACAGCCACTCGGGCGGGCTCCTGGACCGACTGCTCAACGTAAGTGGCGGCGCCCAAGAGTCAAGGCTCGTCGGGGGCTCCCAAGTCGTCGCCACGAGATTGTCGGAGCGCCTTGGGGAGGTGGTCCGCCTGAGTGCGCCAGCAAGAAAAGTGATTCAAGACGCGGAAGGAGTCAGCCTCGTAGCAGACGGGCTCTCTGTTCGTGCAAGGCGCGCCATCGTGGCCCTGCCGCCAGTCCTTGCCGGTCGGATCGACTATGAACCTGCCCTACCGCCCTTGCGGGAGCAGCTGACCCAGAAGCTGCCCATGGGCTCTGTGATCAAGTGCATGGCTGTCTACGACCGGCCGTTCTGGCGGGACGAAGGTCTCACCGGGCAGGCGACGAGCGACGCCGGGCCGGTGCAACTCACCTTTGACAACTCCCCGCCATCGGGTGTTCCCGGCGTGCTGCTCGCCTTTGTCGAAGGTGCCCATGCCCGCGAGCTGTCCGGGTGGGCAGCCAAGGAGCGTCGGGACACCGTAGTGGAGTGCCTCGCGCGTTACTTCGGGACTCGGGCCGCGTCCCCGTCAGAGTTCCTCGACCTCGATTGGGCGACCGAGCGTTGGAGCGGGGGATGTTACGGTGCCCATCTGGCACCCGGAGTCCTGACTCAGTTCGGTCGGGCCCTGCGCGAGCCCTGTGGGCGACTCCACTGGGCAGGAACAGAGACAGCCATGACCTGGGCGGGATACATGGATGGCGCGGTCCGTTCAGGCGAGAGGGCGGCGCAGGAAGTGCTCCAGGCGCTCAACGAACGCCCGTGACGGTCTCGGCCGCGGCGACGAACGCCCGATCGCCGGTGACCTCAAAACCGCGGCGGCAGGCCTCCACGAGCTTGACTTCATGCGGGTCTCGGCTTTCCGCCGCGGACCGGGCAAGATCGTCAGCGATCACCCCGGCCGCTTGAGGATCCTCGATCGGCTTCACACCCCGGTAGAGAGCCGCGTGCTCAGCGTGCACCTGGGCCAGCCCCACGGTGGCAGCCGGTGGTGGTAGGTGATCGGCGAAGAGGTCGACCGCCATCGCGCCCGTAACGCCGTGGAGATTGAAGATGTCGGGTTGAGCCACGTACCGGCGGGCGCCGTCGGCCGCAGCCTTGGCAAGAGCCAACCGCACATCATCCACGCGTGCGTCTGCTTCAGCGGGCTGCCCCATTTGGAAGCGGGCAGCCCAGTAACCAAGAGCCATGGCGAGCTCCGTTCTCCTGGCCGGCGTGTCCGCCGAATCGATCGCTCGCACGGCATGGGCTGCTCTGATCGCACCGTGGAACAGGGCGACGGCCAGCCCGGGCAGCAGACGCGGAACCCACACCGCGACCACAGGCTGCCACCCGTCCTCGGCGATCTCCCTGTCGAAGTGGCCAATCCACTCCGGCAGGCGCTGGTACATCCCGAGTGCCTCTCTCCACTCGAAGGCGCTTGGTGTCATTGGCTCGACACGAGTTCCACCTGCTCGCGCAAAACGCCTCGACCAGCCATCGATCTCGGCGTCCAGGTCAAGGGTGGCCAGTGCTTCGCAGGCCATAGGTCCGTGGTTGACAAAGCCGTTTGGCAGCTCGAACCCCGATCCCGCCATGCGTTCGTATGCTTCGTCCAGCGAAGGTGACGATTCGCTCACTTCCTTCCCCCTGGTTGGCGTAACCTGATTCTTCATGTGCCGCAACATTACGACCCTTCGAGGGCTCCAACCGGAGGCAACCGCAGCAGAGGTCGAAGCGGCTGCCCGCCAATACGTCCGAAAGGTCGGCGGGATCCAGTCGCCGTCTCCACGTACCGAGGAGGCCGTCGAACGCGCGGTTCGGAAGGTGTTCGAAGCGACTGCCGAGCTCCTTGACCAGTTGCCCCCTCGCCGCCAGCCTCCGCCAAGCCTCCCGCCCCTTCGTCGCTTAGCTGGCCAGAGGGGCTAACCGCCGCTCTCAGGCCAACACCGCTGCCCTCGTCTGCCGGCATCAGCCACCCGAGATGGCAGGCAGCACGGTCACCTCGGTGCCCTCGGAAACGATCGTCCCTGTGCCGTCGAGGTCGCGGGCATTGTCGGACCCGATGAAGACATTGACATGGCGCCGTAGCATGCCGGTTTCGTCACACAGCCGCCGGCCGACAGCCGGGTAGGCCTTGCTGATCGCCTCAATTACGGAACCGACGGTGACCGGCGAAGGGAGGTCCAGCTCGATGCAGGGGGCGCCGCCCGTGTGACTCCGCAAGGCCGAGGCGAGCCGGACTACGACTGTCAGCGAAGTACCGCCGTCTTCACACACAGCACTGGCGGGAGATGGCGGGCCAGCTCCTGCCAGGACTCGCCGGCATCCGCCGAGGCGAAGACCTCGCCTGTGCGAGTGCCGATGTACAGCCCGGCTGGATCCAAAGGGTCCGCCGTGAAGCCGTCCCGCAGCACTGTAAGCCAGGCGTTGTCCTGGGGAAGGCCTCGTCCCAGCGCCTGCCAAGAGTGGCCGCCGTCGGTGGTCCGGTATACCCGGAAGCGACCCTCAGGTGCGCAGCGGAACGCGTCGGAGGTGAGTGGCAGCAGGTAGGCCGTGTCCGGATTGTGGGGATCGACCACGACCGGAAAGCCGAAGGTCGACGGGAGGCTGTCGGCGCCGACCTCCCGCCAGCGCGTACCGAAATCGTCCGAACGGTAGACGCCCCAGTGATGCTGGAGGAAGAGGACGTCCGGTCTGTCCGGATGCCGGTCGACCTTGTGAACACACTGACCGAATTCGGGAGTCGGGTCCGGGAGGAAAGGTGTCCGGATGCCGATGTTGGCGGGAGCCCAGGCCTGTCCGTCCAGGGTGCGATAGAAGCCGGCCGCCGAGATCGCCACGCCCAGTCGAGGGGCGCCGGCCGGATCCGGCAAGACCGTATGCAGACAGAGTCCGCCGCCACCCGGCTGCCATTGCGAACGGTGCTCGTGTCCCCAGAGGCCTTCGTTGAGCTGGAAGGATTCACCTCCGTCGTCCGACCGGAACAGCGCAGCCGGTTCGACACCCGCGTACACCACATCTGGTTCGGCATCGCTTGCGGGCTGGAGCTGCCAGAGACGGGTAACGGCGGCACCAGTGCCTTCGGGAAACCTGAGCGTTTCGACCTCGGGCTCGACCCACGACGCGCCGAGGTCCTCGGACCGGTAGACAGAGGGACCCCAGTGTGAGCTCGTAGCTCCCACGAGCAGCCGATCCCGACCTTGACGGCAGTCGAGAACGGCGGCGTAGATCTCTTCACCCGGAAACCAAGGACCTCTAAGGTTCCACCTATCACGATTGGCCCCGGCTACAAGGGCGAACAACCCCTTGGTGGTCCCCACCAAAGTGATCACATCACCCGCGGATGCCTCGAGCCCAGCGCGTTCAGTCACCGTCGGCATGCTAGGTCTCAGCGAGGATCTTGTCCTCCCCAATGACGCCCTAACCGTGGGCTGCAAGCCGACGCTGGAGCCGGGGCAGGAGAAAGGCGAGAAGCCACATGTAAACGGCCGCGGTGGAGCTTGCGAAGGCGATCGGGATCGACAGGAGAAAGACGGCGGGCACGATCGCCCAATTCTGCCGGCGGAGAACCTCACGACGACCGGTCTCCGATAGGAGCCCCGCTCGAAGTGAGTGGATGACCTCGAGTCTGGCGATGAGCGCGACACTTGTCACAGTCAGTGCGTACATCACGACGGCAGCGGGTTGACCGCTGTAGAAGCCCAGGACTCTCGTCGGGTAGGGCAAGAAAGCGATCAGGCCGAGGTACACGAGGTTGAGGACCGTAAGCCGGATGTCGACGTGGTCGATCCCGCGGAAGAAGGTGTGATGGCGTACCCACAGCAGGGCGATGACCGCGAAGCTCAGGGCGTAGGAGAAGAACTCGTTACCGTGATCCAACAGACGCTGCCCAAGGACGCCCTGATGGCCCGATCCGAGCATCGGCGTGCCGATGTTGAGCACTAGCAGCGTGAGAGCGATGGCGAACACCCCATCGCTGATGGCAACCGTACGGTCGTAGTCGAACCTCCGCTCCTCCGGCTCCTCGCTCGACTCCGCCGCTTCGCCGTCTCCGACCATGGAGAGAGTATGGCCTCGCCAGTCCCTGCCCTTTGATCAATGACCGCCGTCCGCCAACGGAACGACCGGAGGACACTTGTCTCGGTGTACCGTTTGACCACCAGTCGCTCACGGGTGCAGCCTTCCGACGTGGGATCAAGCGGCGGCACCGATCATCTTCCTCCTGCCACCGAATCGCGGCCAGAGTTGCGGGTCCCGAGGCCCGACGAGGCATCGCCAGCTGACGAGATGGTCATGGCGAGAGGTTGGCTCACGCATCTTCGGGAGAACGCGATCTTCAAGCTTGAAGACCTCGACGACCACCAACTGCGTTGGAGACCCACTCCAAATGCCAACTCGCTCGGCGCGATCGTCATGCATTTGGGCTACGCCGAGCGCCTATGGCTACGGGTCATCTTCGCCGGCGAGAGCATGGAGATGTCATGGCGGCAGCACATGTTCGAGGTGCCGGAGGGCTGGTCAGTGGAAGACGTCGTCGCGTTTTACGAAGCCGAGACGGCGGCCGCAGACATCGTCCTCGATCAAGCTGAATCCTTGGACCTCCGTTCCGCCGCCCCGATACGGCCGACGACGCTTCGCTGGGTCGTGACGCACCTGCTGGAAGAGATTGCCCGCCATGTGGGCCACATGGACATCACCCGCGAGCTGCTGGACGGCAGAACCGGCCGCTGACACCTTGGGGTCAGCGAGAGGTGCCCTTAGGCCCTCCCATGCGTCTCTGGTCCAGTTCAGATCGTTGAGCTAAGAGGCTCTTCGGATCGGACGGGGTCGCGGGGTAGAGCGGCGTTCGCTGCGGCCTGCTCGGTGGCGTTCTGTGCGGCCCCAGCTGCACATGACCCAGAGGTCGATCATCGTTCTCACGGCGTGTTCGGCCCAATCTCTCCGAAGGTCGGGGTTGAGACGGTGAGCAGGGTTGAAGGTCCCCCAGAACGAACTTTCACCGGTGGCCTCGAACGCGCAGGCCGGGCACCTCAGACGCCCCGAACCACGCAAGGTCGTGCTCTGCAGGCGACCTGTTGATCGGATCCCCGGTCCAACCTTCGACTAGCCAGTCCCGCATGTCGAATTCGGGTCTGACGACCCGAGCCAGCTCAAGCCCCGATAACTGTCGATCAGGATGCCCAGCTCCTCCTCCAGCTCACGGCCGAGCGCGCCGGTAGGCTCCACCGGATTCCATGTGACCACCGGGCAGGTCCCAGACGTCCGGATACCACCGGCGGCGAGCGGACCGGTGACACAGCAGCACCTGACCATTGCGTACCAACAATGCGGCCACGACCTGATGTGTGCCCGAGCTGCGAGGAGTCCCTCCATCGATTCCTAGACTCTGGCACGTTACAGGGTAGGACGGACTGACATCCCAGGCGCTCGCTGGCGGCACCCGGCTTCGGCGCTGTCGCCCACGCCAAGATCGATGAGGAGGAAGCATCATGTCCGACGCGAGGCAGATCACATATCGGCCTGCGCGGCCTCCGACGCTCCGATCACCTGGCCAGAGGCTCAATCCGGCTCCGACAGGCCGCAGCTCGCTGGCCTCGCTCGAAGACCTCGACACGATGAAGCCGATGGCGTGAGTCCACCGATGCCGGCGCCAACGACCGCGACTCTTAGCGGCACGTTCCGAAACAGTAATGCTGGCGTGCACATCTCTGGCCTTAGGCGCCCAATCAGTGGCTCTTGACGCGTTCCTCGTGGAGGGATCTGAGTCAGTCCACCGTGAGCTGGCCTCCCCGGTCTGCGGAGGCACCGGCCTTCGCCGTCTCCTCTAGGTTCTCGTAGAAAACAGACCAAGGATGCGATCGCCATCGGATGCGAGGCGGTCGCGGGCACCTATCTGATCAGGCCGTGCGGTTCCTGTCATTTCCGACGAGTGCTCACATCGGGCGATGTACGCGAGTGTGCACACTGCAGCCCCTGCTGCGGCTCGCCGCTCTGCGTCGGTCATCTGTCGCCCCGATGAATGCTCGTAGTCCCGAAAGAAAGCGGCCACCTCTGAAGCAGGGGGAAACTCAAAGCCATCGGGCTCAGCGGTGACGGACCAGGTAACAGCGGCTTGGCCCACTGCTGTACTCTCGGGGACAAGAGCCAAGCTGTCCCAGTCGTAAACGGCAAGCAGCCCCGTGTCGTCGAGGCGAACGTTTCGAGCTGACCAATCGCAATGAGCCGAGACCATGTCCCCAGTGTCCTCATCTCTCTGGCTGCGGGCCCCGGCAGCGAAAGCGTCGATCCAACCAGCGCCTTCTGAGGTGGCAGCGAAGTCGAACAGTGGGCTGTGGGGCTCGGGGTAGAGACCATCGCCAGTTTGGCGCAAAGGGTGATTCATCAGTCGAGGAAGAACGAGGTCCCTGCAAGACTTGATCTGTCGAGCCAGGCCATTAGCAGAGACGGCCCTAGCTTTGGAGTCTGACCTGGCGCTCATACCTGGGTCGGCTAGGTAGCTCTCCACGATCGCAGAGCTGCCCGCAACGTTACCGATCGGCCGAGGCGGCCGCACAGGAATGGGGCATGGGAAGCCACTCCGCGAGAGCTGTTCCTGGGCTCTCTGGACATCAGTTAGGAATGAAGTGGACCAACGCCCGCGGTACGCCTTGATCACGACTTCTCTTCCGTTCCGAAGGCGCACCCCGAAGACGCAACCGACCGACGAATGGTAGAAGAGTGACGCCTTGTGGGACTTCGCCGAGGTTCTCTTCGCAGAACTGGCCGCACGGCCTCTGCTATCGATTCGGGACTCGCCGTGCCGAAGACCTCTGCTTTCAATTGCCGAGGTTCCTGAGCTCCTCCAGCTGGTGTCCCACGACATGGATGACAGACTCCACATCAAGAAATGATGCCGCAAGCTGGGTATGAAAGCTTCATTAGAGTTTGGGAAGGCTGCATCCGGCTACCCGCGCTCTGACAGGACTTCCGCGACGCCCCGATGGCAGATGGCAGCCATTACCGGATTATCAGCCGATCGCGGCTAAACCGAACAACCCGATGCTCAGCGCCCAGCCACGCCCTCTCGCCCCCGTCGCATCGTCGACGCCGACAACGCTGCGGAGCAAAGGCGAATCTCAGGTGGGAAGAGCATCCATGCGCTGATAAGATTGGTGGCCGGATCGCCGACGCCCACGCCGACGCCCAAATGTCCGAAGTCGATGACTGCCCTCAGGAGCCCTTGGTCGACCAACAGAATTGGCCTGGTGCAGGTCGCCGTGTAGCCGCACATCAGGTGCCGACCAAGCTGGCACAGCAAGCGCTTTCTCCACGCCGCGGTCACCCCTTTGACGTCAACCACCTCTCGCAGCGTTCTCGATCGCCTCGCGGGTCGCGAGATCTCGTGTCGCAAGCGGCACACCGCGACGAGGTCCGGTAAGACGAGCGGCCTTCTCGGCCCGGAAGTCTCGAACTCCGCAGCCACCTATCTGCTAGAGGGGATACCGGCCTGCAGGCTGTCAATCCGGCCAGCATGTACATCGTGCCTCAGGTCGCGGTCGGTCGGGAGCGAAGGAACGCCATTTCCCGTATTGCCTGTCCAGGTAGGGGCAGATGTGGCGTCAGTATCAGCGCGGTTTCCCTACGGCTTCGTGGATCGGGTGGGCCCTGTCCAAGGCGTCGCAATACTCGCGCACCAAGGAGCGACAACCTCGGTGACCGTTACCGCTTCGACCGGACCGGGCGTGTCTTGGCTACCTCGACGATCAAACTCTGCCGGGCTGGCCGGGATACCCGCCCGTCCAGGATAAGGAGAATTCAGGGCTCCACTTCCCTGCTTTGGTCAAGCCCGCCCGCCCCCCCCGCCTATGGCTCGGTCATGCGTCAGTCGTTTGTATGGGTTCCCGCCGTTTCTGCGCCCTCTTCCTTCCCTCTCCATGACAGCACTCGGCGCTCCCGACAGTCCCCGGTTCCCATTCAAGGAAGACGAACCCGACGATAGGCGGTGTGTCCGTGTGCAGGGCTGGTCCGGCTTCCCCGAGGAGGGGGTTTCCGGGCCGCGTGAGGGGGGTATAAAGCCCGATCCGGCCTCCGAGCAACTCTGAAGCAGCAAATGGGAGGCTGCACAGTAGCGGGGACGCACCCCGCCCTGCGGATGAGTAGCGGATTGAGAAGTCGTCCTGTTGATGGGTGTATACCTGGATGGCAAAACTGACCAAGGAGGCTCACTGTGAGCGCAATCGACAAAATCAAGAACAAATTGCAAAGCAGTAAGGGTCGGATGAAAAAGGATGCCGGGACGGCGGCCAATGACCGCTCGCTGGAAGCGGAAGGCAAGGGTGACGAGGTGTCGGGCAATCTGAAGCAAGCCGGGGAGAACGTCAAGGACGCCTTCAAGAAGTAGGCGGCGGGGTCCTGTTCCCTCGCGACGTTTACTTGGCCACGTCGAACTCGAAGAGCGGGTCGTCCCATGACATAGGCGTAGGTCCCGCGAAAGTGGTGTCGTAGAGCAACCGGAATCGATCCTTTCGACTAGCCGGTCCACCGTCGTCGTCATCACCGCGCAAGGCAGCTCCCTAAGGCCCCTAGATCTCTTTGATCAGTTCATCCCCACCAGCAGCGGCAACATTTCGAGATCCTGCTCGAGAATCCTGCCGAGGTGACTGTGAACGTCGGACCCGCCCACCCGCCTGTCCGGGCGACTGCCAACTTCGACTTCTTTCCTCCTCAGCGGACCTGCTTTCCAGGGGTGCCTTCCTCAATCCCGACCTCGGCCAGCGGCGGGCGGTGACGACCCAGGCCCGGAGTAAATCCCATGGGTTCTTTGTACACTCAGGCGGCTTGGGGTGGACCGGTTCGCTGACCCGTTTTGACCAGGCTTGATGCTCTCACACGAGGGAGGGCCAAACATATCAGCGACGCTGTGCCTTGGTATGGCTGTGGAGGCTTCGTTCGAGTCTTGGTACGCGAAGCAACCCTCGTCTCTTGGCGTCCATGGCCCTCTTTGCCGATGACCTGGATGTGGGGCGAGACGCGGCAGACGAGGCGTATGCGGCCTGGGAGCGGGTCGAGACCATGAATTCTCCGAAGGGCTGGGTGTACCGGGTAGCCCTCAACCTGGTTCGTCGCAGGGCCCGAAGGCTCGCCGTCGAACACCGATACCTGGCTCGTCATCGCACCCCGGCTCCATCAGTGCCTGCCCCCGCCAACTCTTGGAGATCGTTCGATCGCTGGCCGCTGCCCACCCGCCAAAGACAAGCGGTGGCGCTCCGCTATGTGGCCCACTTGGAAGAGCGAGACATCGCAACGGCCATGGGGATCTCAAGAGGGGCGGTGGCAGCCACACTCAGCGCAGCCCGCAAGAACCTTGCTCACCTCTTATCCGAAAACGAGGCCTCGGAGGAAATTCCAGATGGCTGAGCTTGACACTGCCGTCCGGTCTCTCATCGACCCGCCGCTGAGTCCTCGTCGGGACCTGGCTCAGGTGCGGCGGCGGCCCCAACGCTCAAGACTCGACGCCGGGTCATTAGGGCGGTATCCGTGCTGGTCATGGCAGTTCTCGCAATTGCTCTGCCAATCTCTCTCCTGCGCGGCAACTCGTCCACCACCCTGAAGACGACCGGGCAACCAGGGCCAGCCAACACAGGGGTCGCGCCCATCTCTCCCTCGCGCCCACCTGTGCCAGGGGAGACCAGCCAGCCGTGGTTCGTGCGCACAACGAAACAGGGCATAAGAATCCAGGCCTGGAAGCGCGCCTTGAGAACAACCCCTGGTACCCAGGCCTCCGTTCTCCAGGAGTACACGTTCGAGAGCTGGCTCTCGTTACTGGCCGAGGACCAGCCCCACCTCACCGAGGCTGAGAATCTGGAAGCCGCAACCGTCTTTGCTCGGCTTCGTGAGGCAATCGTCGAGGTGCTGCTGTGTTGTCGCTATTCGAACCCAGTGAGACACGGAACCAGCTCTGGGAGCTGCTTCGACATCTGTGATGTGACAGCGAAGGCCGGCTGGACCGAAGCGTCGCACTGCCCCTTGCTGCCGTCCCTGTTGTTGGTGCTCGCGGTAGTACGCACTTCGATGCCGGGTTGGGAGTCAGTGAGGCGGCCGTGACCCAGCTAGTTTACGGGATCCGGCATGCCCGATCTGGGATCGGTCAACAGGCATCGACGCCAATGAGGAGGCTCAAGTCGCTGCGACATAGTCGAGTTTGTCCTTCGTCATGACGGCATGGACGTCGGAGCCCGTCTTACCGAAAGGGGCTTTGTGCCCGGGACGGAGCGCTCAATGGCACAAACGACGGCGGTCACCGTTGCTCCATCAGCATCTCGGCGGCCCGGCAGTGATGGTCCCACGCATATCACTGAGTGTGTCCTCGGGACGAGCGGCCTGAAGGAGCCAGCTGACACCAGCTTTGTCGTATGCGGCGGATTCATCGGCCAACCCCCAGATGCAGAGGTCGAACGGCTTGTCGATTCCGCGCTCGGCCGCCACGGTGGCTCGCACCTGGGTGGCTGTGGCAGGCGTCATCGGTGCACCCGTGAACGGCATCACGCCATCGCATCGCGCGGCCCGCCTAATCGGACCGGGCCTGGCTGCCGGCCAGAGCATGGCTGCCCAGATCGGGATTCGCGGCTCCTGCAGAGGGCGTGGGAGGAATCGGGCCCCCTCGACCGATAGGTGGTTGCCGCGGTAGGTGGTCGACTCGCCCGACCACAGGCGCGTGATGATCTCGACGCCGTCGTCCAGGAGTTGCGCTCGTTCGGCGTCGTCGCGTGCTTCGCCTGCGAAGGATCCGAACTCGTGCCAAAAGTCGATCCCGAGTCCAACGCCGAGCACCAGGCGGCCTCGGCTGAGGTGGTCGAGCGTGACGGCCTCCCGTGCCACCTTCCATGGTCGGCGGCGTGGGAGGGGAGTGATGAGCGGGCCGAGCCGGATCGTCGATGTGGATGCGGCGATGGCGCTGAGTGCTACCCAGGCGTCGGATAGCGGCACCGCAACCTCGTATTGAATGTGGTCCCACAGGAAGAACCCGTCCCAGCCGGCTTCCTCTGCGGCGACGGCGAGGTCGACGAGGGTGTGAACGTCACCGAAGGATCCGATTTGGGGCAAGTAGATTCCGTGGCGCATCGCCCCAAAGAATACGGATCACCGACCGCAAGCACCCGCCGGGAATCTCGGTAGAGCTCCGTGGTTGTCCGGCTTCCACGGCCTCACCATGCAGCAACCAAGAATGGCGATGGACACACCAGAAGCTGCTTGGGAGACTGGCCGGAATGGTCCTGTCAGATGAGCTAAGGCGGATTCTGGACCCACTTCCCGGCACCTTCGGGGTCTTTGCCAGGAAACTCAGCACTGGCGCGGTGGCGGAGTCGAACGCCGATCAGGTCTTACCGACCGAGAGCGCGGCGAAGACGTTCATCCTCCTCCACTACTCAGACCTCGTCACAGCGGGCGATTGTGATCCTTCGGCTCGGGTTGTCCTGCCCGACAACTTCCAGATCAACGGTACCGGCGTGCTGCGCTACCTCTCTCCCGGTCTCTCGCTATGCCTTGACGACCTCGCTTGGTTGATGATCATTGTGTCCGACAACGTGGCCACAGCGTTGTTGATGCTTGAGATCGGTGGGCCGGAAGCGGTGAACAAGACAATGGCCGATCTGGGACTCACGACCGCCCGTCTGGCCACTTTCGATGAGATGTTGGCCGGAGACCCGTTCGGGACCTCGAGTGCCCGTGACCTAGCCGAGGCCTACACGCATCTAGACGACCGTTGCCGAGAAAAGCTGGCGCGCCAACAGGACTTGATCGGATTGCCTCGTCGTCTGGACCAGTCCCCCTACGCAGTCGACCTCGGGGTAAGGATGCCGGTGCGCGTATTCAACAAGACCGGCGTAGGTCCTACCAACTTCATCGATTCTGGGCTGTTCGAAACCGACTCCGCTTGCTGGATCGCTGCAGCCATGGCCACAGAGCTTCCCCTACGGTCTACTCGCCCGGACGATCCTGCACCTGCCGCCTTCGCCGAGATCGGACACATCCTCTATAGCGCATGGGCCACTCCGGCTCCGTGAGGCAGAATGCCGCGGCAACTACGCCGCCGTGATCGACAGGGCGACCCGGACGAGGCCCTGACGGGCGGAAGTGCATGGTTGGCCAGGAACAGGAATCTGGAGCCACCCGGAGCACGCCTGCCTGAAGGGTCCATTTATTCGTCCGCTGGCTTGACCTGGCACAAAGGAACTCGGCGAGGCTCGCCGCCCGTGGCGCTCTCCTTCGTCTACCGCCTCCTCCGTCGGGTCACAGAGGCGATCCCCGTCCACCGAATGGACACCGTGGCCAAGGACGCCGAGATCCTGGTGCTGCGTCACCAGTTAGCCGTGCTTCGGCGGCAGGTGTCTCGTCCCCGCTTCACCTGGTCGGATCGGGCGTTGATCAGTGCGCTAGCCCGCCTGGTCCCGCGAGATCGGTGGGCGTCATTCCTCGTCACCCCCGAGACCATCCTTCGCTGGCACCGCGCTCTCGTGCGACGACGCTGGACCTATCCCCACCGGCGGGCCGGTCACCCGACATTGCCCCAAGAGACCGTCGACCTGGTCGTGCGCGTGGTACGGGAGAACCCCCGCTGGGGTTACCTGCGCATCGTCGGCGAGCTGAAGAAGCTCGTTGTCACCGTCTCCAAGACGAGTCTTGCTGCCGTCCTCCGCCGCTACCGGCTCCCGTCCGCGCCGCGGCGCTCGGGTCCCACATGGAGCGAGTTCCTTCGAGTCCAGGCTACATAGGCACACCCCAGAGCAGGCCGTGCGCAAAGTCTGCAAGCGCGAGCGTCTGCTCAATGAAGGAAGTGATCTCACCGAGGTGCTGAGGCACCTCGAGATCGCTGAGTCCACCTGGAACCGCTGGCTCAGCCAATTGCACGTCGCGGTTCCGGTCACCGTGACCGAGCCGTTGGCCCCGACAGGGGCGACGGCCGACGCCAGCGCCAAGCTGATCTGCAGTGGAGGGCTGGTGAAATGGCCCGGATTTAACGATAGGGATGTGGTCGCTGTGGGCGACAGGTTGGGGAGCGGGGCTGCCGCCAGCACGCAGGCATTCGGCTACACAGTCAATCGCAGCGTTAGCCACATTGATCACTCGAGCGAGGACAAAGGTGGTGCTGAGCGCGCCGGCCTGATCAGCGGTGACGATTGTGGAGCGGCTGAGGTCGCAGTGGGCTGCTGAGGTGACGCCGTTCTTGCACTCGGCGATGCCTACCGAAGCAGCGGTGCCGAAGCCGGCTCCAGTCACCTGGATAGTCTGGTTGTCGGCCAGATTGCTGGAAGGATTGGCCGACAGAGTGAGGAGTGAGGGGGGAGCGTCCGCAGCCGTTCCGCTCTCTGTAAGAGGAAGGGCGCCCAAGCCCACCGCAGGCCGAATGCCGCCACAGCTCGGGCCAAAAACCCCCTGCGCACGGGCTTCCCCCCTTCGTCTTCTACTCAGAAAGCATACGCTGTAGTAAATCCCGAAGACGATTGGTCGGTCTAACCGACGACTCGTTCGCCCATAGCCGTCCGGGGCCCCATCGCCTCCACTCAATTTCCCTCTCCTAGCCGACCGCAGGCGGCAGCAGGCCGGGACCCTGTCGGGTAGTGAGCAACAGATGCTTGCATTAACGCGCGTCCTCGCTGCGCCACCGCGGCTTCTCATTGCTGACGAGATGTCGCTCGGTCTGGCTCCAAAGCTCATCGACACCATCTTCGAGAGCGTCCGAATGGCCAAAGCCGCGGGTGTGACCATCGTGCTCGTCGAGCAGTTTGTCGACGGGGCCCTAAACTCGATGGATGCGGCCGTCCTGTTCAGACAGGGCATTGTTTGCTGGAGGGGCACGGCGAGCGAAGCCGACGCGGCAGTGCGCGAGCACTACCTGAGCTCTACTGTATGAGAGGGGCTGCCCCTACTCGGCTGTTTCGTGGGGGATGCGGTAGCTACACCTGAGGACATGCAAACTCAGCCCTGCGCAACTCGAAGCCGAAACTCAGCCGTCAATGCAGATCTTCGAAGACCCGAGTCGCCCTCCAAGAAGGACGCGCGCCACGGGGCGCGCCATAACCCCGTCTGCCGGTTGTCGTTCTACACACCAACTCCTGAACTCTTTAGAGCCTCGGCAAGTTCGACAATCCTGGTCATGCCAAGCGAAGCGGCCTCGCCACGACAAACACCGATAAGTTCGCGAGCCTTCTCCGCATCACCCGGAAGATTGCGACCAATCAGTACTGCCGCATGCTCGAGGCGAGCGACAGCGGTCCACGGCCGGCAACCGAAGCTTTCGTTGCGGGTCACGGCCTTGGTCATGTGGTTTTCCATTGCCTCCCACCGCTGCAAGGTGGCGGCCAGAAGACCCAATGGCAGGTGAGCCGATGTGAGGATGTCGGCGGGCATCCCCGCGGTGACCATCGAGTCGGCATGGGGACTCAACATTTCATAAAGGCGGGCGGCGCGCTCAACATCATTAAGCATGGAACAAACAGTTGAGAGGATCGCGATACCGACTTTCCAGTTTGCGTCGGTGGGGATGTCGGAAAAGTCGTTGGTCGCAAGGACCTCGAACTCGGTCCGGGCCTCCTCGACCCAACCCAGCTCCCGGTACAAGAAGGCAAGACCGCAACGCCATGCAGGTATTAGCGGGTACTGCTCGACCATGGATCCCAAGACTGGCACCAGGTCGTCCAAGCCTCCGAGGGCGCGGCGAATTGCGAACTGGGCGACTCCATACATCTGTAGCCCGGTGAGCAAGGAGAGCCGCTGGCCAAGGCCAAGGGCTTCGTCGGCCAGTGCCATCGCGTCCTCAAAGCGCCCGTCCAGCAGCGCTGCCGCTGCGCGGTGCACGCTGGATCCCCAGTGTGCCTCGGGGATGCGGAGCTGGTCGGCTAGCACCTTCTCGGCCTCGATTGCCTCATCCAAGCCTGCCCGATCGCCGAGCTCTGCCCGACAACCCACCTCCCAAAATCGCCCGGCCAGCTCCAGCAATCGGTTGGCAGTGTCGCGCCCGATCTGTGCGATCGTCTGAGCCATCACCAATCGATCAGCTGCGTTCCCCGGCATCCAAGAACCCCAAAGAGCGCAACCGGTGACGAACCCGAGGGTCTCGGGATCATCCGTCCGCTGCGCCATCGCAAGAGCATCGGCCGTGAGAACCTGGCGGCGTTGGCTGTGTCGCGGATCGAAGTACAACTCTGAGGCCAGTCGCGCCCCGGCACGGGCTCGCAGGGGGGAGTCACCTGGGGCCAGATCACGCAGACCCTCCTCGAGCAAACCGACGAGCTCCTCATCGATCAGCCCCGCCTCGCTCCAGCCGCGATCACCGGCGATCACCAAAGCGGCCTCCACTAGGTGGTCAGGCCGCCCAAGTCGGCGGGCATGGGCGACGGCGCGTAGTGCTGCCTGCCGGGAGGCATCCATCTCACCCGCCACCCGCCGGGCCCGGGCTAACGCGATCTCGAGCTCACAAGCCTCCTGTTGATGAGAGGGGCTGTCGGGGTCGAGCACGTGCAGTCCCCGCTCGTATTGGACGGCAGCTTCCTCGTAAGCAAGGCGTTCGAGAGCTTCCTCGGCCGCAGCTCCTACCCACCTGAGCGCCGAGTCAGTCTCTCCCAATGCCGCCGCCTCGCAAAAGTGACGAGCAAGCTCCTCGAGGTGACCTCCTTCTCCCGACCGGCGTTCGAGGGCGACAGCCACCCGGCGGTGAAGCCGCAGACGTCGGGTCGTGGGGATCTCCTCGTAGAGAGTGGAACGTACCAGGGCATGGGCGAATGTGCGCCGCTCCGGATGATCGGCAACGGGTAAGATCAACCTAGCGGCCTCACCAGCCTCCAAACCGTCGAGCACGCGGTCAGCCTCCACACCGCTGGCCGCGGTGAGCAACTGAGTGTCAAACTCACGTCCAATCAATGCAGCAACCGAGAGCACTTCGTTCGCATTCTCGTCGAGTTGCGATAGGCGCTTACCTATGACCTCGCGAACGCCCTCCGGTATTCCAAGGGGAACGTGCCTATCCACGATCCACCGCCCGCCCTCTGAACGTATTTTTCCAGTCTCTACGAGGTGACGGAGCACCTGACCGATGAAGAATGGATTGCCCTCGGTTTCGGCGTGGACCGCTCGGGCAAGCGCCTCACCGTCTTCGTCAAGGTCGTGGCCAGCAGCCGATGAGACGAAGGCAATCACCTCGGAATCGTCGAGGCCGTGAAGAACTACACGTTCGACGTCTGGCTCCCGTCGCAGATCGGCCAGCATCTCGGACAGCGGATGCCCACGATCGAGATCTGTGTCTCGATAGGTTGCGACAACCAGCAGCTTCACCGGCGCCTGTTGCCTGACCAAGTATCGCAACAGTAGGAGCGTTGGTTTAGCAGCCCAGTGCAGGTCATCGATGATGAGTAGAACAGGCACCGTCGCCGCAATTGCGGCAAGGAACCCTTCCACTGCCTCGAAAAGTCTGAACCGTTCGGTCTCCGGATCCGCCCGAATTGGCTCTGCCAAAGTGGACAGTCGGTTCGCAAGCAGTGGCACCAGCTTGACAAGCTCTCCCCCAACGCTAGCGGTCTGATCCGCCAGGTCCTCCGTCCCGCATGTTGCGACGTATTTCTGTAGGGCCTCCGAGAAGGGCTGGTAAGGGACCCCGAGTTCCTCCTCACAGCGGCCGAACAGAACAGCGGCGCCATCTTCAAAAGCCGCTCTGGCGAGCTCGGCGGCCAGGCGCGTCTTACCCACCCCCGGCTCACCGGCGACGAGCATGACGCGCCTCGTCCCTTCGCATGCTTCCTTCCATGCCCTTTCCATGTCGGAGGTCTCGCTCAGCCTCCCCACCATACGGACAGCCTCGTGAGGGGCCAGCGCAGAAGGAAGCGGTATGGCCTCGCCGCGAACTGGTTCCCAGGAGACGGCGAAGGCCGTGACATCACCGAGCCCCTTGAGGCTGAACGGACCAACGGAATCGAACCCGTGTTGTCCTCGCGACCCGGCGAGCAGCCGAACTACCTCGCTGGTCAGGATCTGCCCCGGCTGCGCCGTATCGCACAGGCGGCAAGCTTCCACCACGGGCGTACCGAAGCAGTCCTCACCGTCCCAGGCGACATCGCCAGCGCTGATGCCCACCCGAACTTCCAGTTGCCAGCCTGCCGCGCGGTTAAGCCGCGCAATCCCCCGCTGGATCTCAATAGCGGCAGCGACGGCCTCAGCTGCAGCCGGGAACACCACCATCAAGCCGTCTCCAGTACCCTTGACCTCGGTCCCGAGGTGCCCGGTGACCGCTATGCGCACGGTTGCGTCGTGGCGTCTTCGAAGCTCATCAGCGCGGTCGTCGCCCAAAGCCCGCCGCAACCCGGTCGAGCCCACCAAGTCGGTGAACAACACCGTCGCAGTGCTTGGCCGACCACCCTCGGTCATGGACGGATCGTACTACCTGGCCATTGTGTTGAACGGGGCGAGCATCGCTGGTTCAGTTTCGACGGTGGCTCACGCCTAGGCGTCGACTCAACAGCGCTACGGAAGCTGGCGAGCCACGGTCGTTCGCTCGACTCAAGAGCGCTGCCGAACGCGGCGAGCCACGGTCGTCGCTAGACCTGCGGCGACGGTAACCCCGACTGCCGAGCCGCCGGCGATGCCCCAGCCGACAGGACCAAGGGGTGTGCAGTCAAAAAACTGAGATACCCCAGGCGTTTGAACTATTGATACCAGGACTGCGACCGATCCTAAAGATGCCCCTAGGACGGTAGGGTCGAATCCGCCCGCCACAACCGTCTGGGCAAGCTGAGTCCCCACCAGGCTTGCGAGCGCAACGGTCCGGGCCCGTGCTGGTCGACCAGTTGCCGATGCGGCTGTCCAGGCGAGGATAGCTCCAGCGGCAGTCGTTGTTGCCCGCACCATGATGACCCCTTCCAGGGATGCACCCAGAGAGGCTTCAGGTCCCTCTGCGAGCAGGTCGTCGGCCGACACGCCGACTGGGGAGCGGGTCGCGATCGCCATCGCCGGCAAGACGTCGGTCAGCAGATTGACCACCAGCAACTGTCGGGGGCTCAAGGGCGAGCGGCCGCTCAAGAGGGCACCGCCTGCAGTAAATGCGATCTCGCCCAGGTTCCCGCCAAGCAGGATCGCCAGCGCCTGCCTGACGGAGATCCACATGCCTCTGCCCTCGACCACCGCTTCCAGAAGGGTCTCAATTCTCCCGTCGGGCACAATCAGGTCCGCGGCGCCACGTGCAGCTGCGGTGCTGTTCTCCCCTAATGCCACCCCTACGTCTGATAGTCGGATTGCCGGTGCGTCGTTCGCGCCGTCTCCCGTCATGACCACGACATGACCATTGCGCTGGTAAGCGGCGACTAGTCGCGCCTTGTGAGTGGGGGTCACGCGGGCAAATACTCGGATGTCCTCGAGGCGGTCATCCAGAGAGCTGTCATCAAGGTCATCGAGCTCCGCGCCGCTGATAAGCGCTCCTCCGTTTATGAGACCCAGCTCTGCCGCAATCCCCTCAGCGGTACTTGGATGGTCACCCGTGACCATAACGACCCTGACGCCGGCTCGATTGAGATCGGCGATGGCGTTGGCTGCTGTCGGTCGGACAGGGTCGGACAGCCTGAGAAAGCCGATCAGATCGAGCGCGTCCACCCTGTCGTCGTCCAGCTCAGAACGCTCCGAGGCTTGGCGTTCGGCGACAGCGAGGATCCGTCCACCCATCCGACCTAGGTCGTGCACCCGCTCGGTCAATGCGGCAAGGGTTGGCGCGTCCATCTCTTGCGAATGGCCGCCGCGCGACCAAGTGGCGCAACGAGGCAGGACGGTCTCGGGGGCGCCCTTGACGCTGAGCACCCTGGAACGATCATGTTGTCCGACAACGGCGTGGTACCCCCTGGTGGGCTCAAAGGGAAGCTCTGCGGTCGGGCTCCAGGTCCGGCCCCCTCCGGCCTGAAGCCCCAAGCGGGCGGCACCTTCCACCACGGCGCGATCAGTGAAATGCGGTAGCGGCTCATGGTTGGACTCGGCTGGTGAAGCCCGTAATGCCGCTTCCAGGATGTGGCGAGCTGCGACATCAAGTGGCTCGAGCGATTGGTGATCCTCACCGTCGAAGACCCCCTGGAGCCGGATGTCGCCTTCGGTCAAGGTCCCGGTCTTGTCGGCGCACAAGACGTCCACTCGTCCGAGCGCCTCAATGGCTCGGGGACTCCGGACGAGGGCGCCGCCGGCAGCCATTCGCCGAGCGGAGGAGAGCTGAGCCATCGTGGCCAAGAGGGGGAGCCCTTCGGGCACCGCCGCGACGGCCAGGTTCACGCCGGTCTCTATCGTGTTCCTGATGGGGGTCCCTCTCAGTATCCCCGCTCCAACAACGCTGATACCCCCGAGGATCGAGAAGGGCAGGCTTCGACGAGTAAGTTCGGCAAGGCGTGCCTCAACTCCGCCAGGCCTTTCCTCCGATCCACCGGTCCCGAGCTCCGCTGCCCCAACCTCCGTGTCGGTCCCCGTGGCGACCACTACGGCCAAGGCTTCGCCGGCGGCGATCGATGAGCCTGAGTAAAGCATCGAGCTTCGTTCAGCCAGATCTCGGCTAAAGCTCGGCTCGCCCGCCTTCGAAACCGGGTCAGACTCGCCGGTAAGACTGGACTCGTCCACCTCCAACCCGGCATCGCTGAGGATCCGACAATCTGCTGGAACGGCGTCTCCCGCCCGGAGCTGGACAATATCGCCGACGACCAAGTCCTCAGTCGAAATCTCGATCGTTCCACCGCCACGCAGGACACTCACACCTGTGGCAGTGGTCAGCTCGAGGCTTCGAACGGTCTGTTCTGTCCGGTGTCGCTGAATTCCACCGATGAGGCCGTTGAGCCCCATCACAGCAGTAAGGAGCCCCGCGTCCACGATCGACCCGAGTGCGCCAGAGAGCAGTCCGGCTCCAGCGAGCACGGGCGTAAGGGGGTTCGCCAGCTCCTTGAGGATCGCCGCGGCGAGAGAAGGAGGGGGCGGAGAGGTTCCATCAGTCGTGGCCCGGCGCTCTACTTCGTCCGCCGAAAGGCCTGCTTCAGAGCTCTTCAAGCGCGCGAGGACCTCATCGGCGTCGAGTTCATGCCAGGGGACTCTGGATGTGTAAGTCGGTTCGGGGCGGCGATTCAACACGATGGCAGCCCTGGCCGCGTTGGCCTGGGAGACCAAAGCGGCGAGGTTTAAGACGGTCATGGCCCGCCTCGCCGCTCTGGAGGCGGGCACGGCCAGCGCAACGGTTCCGGCCACCGCCGAACCTGCGAGGGCAAGCGCACTGCTCTGTCGGCTGACCTCGTCGGCAACCATCGTGGCCTCGACTATGAAGGCCGCGGAAGCGAGACCATTGGCACAGAGCAGGTCCGCCCCCCAGGGAACGGCCGTCGAGCGTGTCATGATTCCCACGCCGCAGTCTGCAGTTCGCAAGGCGGCCGCGTTGGGACCCGATATCAATGCCACAACACAGCCGTCCGCTTGCATCATCTGGATCGAGTCGACAAGCCGCTCTCCACTCCCGATGTGAAGGTCCGCCCGCAGCCGGTCGGCCAAGGCCCGCTGTCCTGCCACGGCCAACATGTGTCCGCCTTCCCGGACGGTCTCAACGAGTGCGCGGGTCTCCGGCCGGAGTTCATCGACCAAAGTTGCCACCGCCATGGGCGCCCGCCCATGCGTGAGGATCATTGCCTCGGCCCCAGGATGAGCCTCCGTATACGCTCGTACATCAGAGTTCTTGGCGTACGGACCCCGGTGGTTGAGCGTCTGGAGGCACCAACCCTCTTGTCGCACCGTCCGCCAGGGTCGTGAGCGATCAAAAAGTCTCCGGAGCCGCTGTTGAACCTCGTCGGGATCCGCCCCCTCGACAAGGGTCACCTGGACGAGTTCCTTTGCTCCTGTTTTGAGTACTCCGTCGTCGACAACGACACAATCCACCCGGTCGAGCCGTCGGAGAGATCGCTCGTCGAAACACAACACGCCTCGCCGGGCAAGCGTCCTACCTAGGTGGGCCGCAAACGACTCTTTTCCGTTGTCGGCCGCCTTTGGCGTCGTGACGAGAAGGGCGCTTGTCGCTCGCCGAAGACTTCGCGTGGTAAGAAATGCCAAACCGAGGCCCCCGACAGCGGCAAGAGCCGCCCGATCTGAGTACGTCTCGACGGGACCGCGGGGAAGTGCTACCGGTCGCTGAACCGGCTCGATTGGTTGGATGGGATCGCCCTGTGTTCTCCAGAGCTCCCTCTGTGTGTTCGTCCAAAGTTCGTGTTGTGGGATGCGTTCCGAGAGGTACGCCACCCGGAGGGCCACATCTGTGATGAGGCCTAAAGGACCCTGAGCCAGGGCTTGGCTCGCAGCACTTGCCAAGGCGAGTCCGAGGTCGCCGGCTCCCGCCCCGCAGATATTGGCTACGAGCTGGCGTAGGCGGGGTTGTGACTGCACGAACGAGACCAGGCCCGCCGCCTCCATTGGCAGGCCCACAACGCCGCCGAGCCTCCCTGCGACAGCGAGACCGATTGCCAATGAGTCGGCAGCCAAGGCCAGGCCATGTCGGCGCGAGACCTCAGGGTCTCCGGGGATCTCGAGGCCATCAACCGAGAACAGGTCGCTGATGACCCCAAACTCGTCCTCGACGCTCTCGACCGCCTCGATGACATCGTTCAGGCCCAAGCTGGAGCCCTTGAACGCCACAACCAAACGGCCCGTTACCGGATTCGCTCGCGCCCACTCGATTCCCGGGAGGCTACCGACGGCCTCCTCGATGTCACCGAGCATGGCCGCAGTACCTTGCCGATCAAGGGCCCGCACCTCGATGTGGGCTATTAGGCCGTCACTCCAGACACGGCGGTGGCGGCGCCCTCCTGCGGAGACGAAACCGGTGAACCGACTCAGATCCATCAGGTCACCAATTCAGAGCGTGTCGGCGCCGGGGGGCGCACCGAGCTATGAGGGCGTCGCGGCCTTGCCGGGAGAGACGGAAGCAGTCCCGGCCCGCTGCCAAGGAATTTGGCGAGGAGCACGGCGATTCGCTCCAATCCGGCCGTGACCGCCGCCTCGGAGTGTCCAGTGGACCTTCTCGGTTCCACGTGAACCCAGTGCACCAGGACCAGGTTGCGACTGAGCACAATGAGGGTAAACAGGAGTCAAACTGCCGATGGCGGGTCGCCAAACCCTCGGCGACCTCGGCAGACGGTGGTCTCCTTTCAGAGTTCTTCATCCACCGTGAGAACTAGCCTCAGGTCCAACGCTGGTTGGCCGGGCCTTCGTCGAGTCCCCCCGGAAGTGTTCGTGCGACGCTCATCCAGCATCATCGAGGGCTTCGCCAAATTCCTGTAGCGAGCGGTTATGGCGGTTATCAGCGAGTGCCTTCCCGGCAACCAGCACCAGGGCAATCGGCCACTCGATCACCTCGGCCACAGTTAGAGCGCCGACACCCAGATACCAGGCGAGGTGTTGGGGCGGGGGCAACTCCACATGCCCGCAAAACGGCACTCGCACGGTTACCAATCCACGC
This sequence comes from uncultured Actinomycetes bacterium, assembly GCA_963736925.1. GTDB lineage: Bacteria > Actinomycetota > Acidimicrobiia > Acidimicrobiales > CAVTQP01 > CAVTQP01. Next base: position 526,222 of record CAVTQP010000003.1, on the reverse strand, counting down.
TGCGTTGCGCTCACGGCCGCTTCCCTGTTGGGACCCTTCGCCGAGCCATCATGGGACCCACTGCCAGTACTCCCTGCACCCCCTGCTCGGGTACGTTGAGCTGAGCGATTCTGGCTAGGCATCTCTCTTTGCTCCCTTTGTCCGGTGCTTGTAGCCAAAAGCTGGTCTTTTCAAACCAGTCCTCGGGTGTTAGGGCACGGGTCCGCTTGCTCCAGGGGCCGAGGTCCAGCCCGCCCGGCAACGGCCCAACCAATGCTCCCACCACCCAGGATAGGCCACTCGGGCCCAAATGCTGATCGCCACGCTTCGCCTGGACCCCTAATGTTGTGTGCGTGGGCGCCGAAGAATGAGGCTCCGGTGAACTTCTGGGTGGGTAGTGCTGCCATCGGCATCTTGGTCACGGCTGCCGTCACCATCAGCATGGCGTTGGTGGCAAGAGCCTTCCCACCAGGTCGCACACGTGAGCTGGTTGCGTTTCTTCCCAATTGTGTCACCGTGTTACGCCGACTGAGGTCCGGTGCCTCCCTCCCTTTATCAGTGCGACTCGCCCTTGGTGCCGCGCTCTGTTATGTGATCTCACCGATCCAGCTCATTCCCAACGTCATCCCGGTAATCGGCCAGACCGACGACCTGGTGGTGGCTGCACTTGCCCTCCGCTTTGTCTGCCGTCGCTTGCCACCATCTGCTGTCGCGGAAGCATGGCCGGGTGACGCTTCGTCGCTTCATCGGCTTCTGAGAATTAAAGCTCTCCCTGCCCGAGAGCCAACCGAGCTGACGCGAGGACAGTGGCTCGGCGGAGTCGAACGTGTGCATGCTCCAGTGCAACCGAATCCCGGACACGGAGGGATCGAACAACCACTGAGGTAGGCGCCGCTCTTCTAGCAGCGGGCGGAGTGTTCGACGAGCGGCGACCGCCCCCGCTCCCGCCAAACTCAAATCGCTTCTTCAACCCCCGCTGCCATCTCCCTCACTATCCGACGATGGGCCCGGGTTGCTATCACTTGACCCCCCACAATGACTGCGACCATCGGCCACTCGATAACCTCCAACGCTGCGAGCACGCCCAAGGCTCCAAAGTAGGCCAGATGCTCGGGCGACATCTTTGTATGAACAATCGGCAACGTGAGCGTGCCGGCCTGCGGCTTATCCTCGGTCATTCAGCGTCGCACTCCTCGTGATCGGGGCGGGTCGTCAATGGCTACCATACCCATGCGTCCGAGACCGGGCGTCACCCTCGCCGGATGGTTCTGCAAGGATGATCACCCGCCTAGGGTGAAGACGGTGCCCGTTCCGGAGCGGAGAATTGAGGGAGCCGGCCGAGGCTATAACGAACACTTCACCACACCCGGAGCTTGAGAAAGTCCAGGTGCTGGTGGGTGCGCTACCTAACGAGGGGGTGGGCGTCATGGCAACCACACACGACCAAGATGGCAAGACCGCTAAATCTGGCAGCCCCAGAGCCATGGGCAAGGAGCTTCGCACCAGGGTGTCTCGAAGCAGTCACGCCGCCTGGTCTCCCCCGAGTCGTCGCGACCCGATCGCCATCTTGGAGAAGCAGAACGCCAACCGTGTACCCGAACTTGTGCCAGTACGTATGGGGCGCATGGCCGAATCGCCATTTGCGTTCTACCGGGGTGCGGCAGCGGTCATGGCGTCTGACCTCGCCGCCACACCGGTGACAGGCATTGAAGTGCAGGCATGTGGTGATGCGCATCTGGTCAACTTTGGACTCTTCGGGTCGCCAGAACGAACTCTGCTGTTCGATGTGAACGATTTTGACGAGACACTGCGCGCGCCCTGGGAATGGGATGTCAAGCGCCTAGCTGCCAGTGCGACAGTGGCCGCTCGCCAGAACGGCTTTGACGAGGCTGCCGCAGCGGAGATCACACGCGCCGGCATACGATCCTATAGACAACGGATGGCGATGTTCGCCGAGATGACGTCTCTCGATGTCTTCTACACCCATGTGGACGCCGAGACGGCTCTGGCACTTTCGAAGACCGCGAAGCCGAGGGCTCAAAAGCAACTTGCCAAGATCAAGAAGAACACCTCCGCCCGGGCCTTGGAAAAGTTGACAGTCACGAACGCCGAAGGTGTGCCGCGGCTCGTCGATCAGCCACCAATTCTGTCCCACCCCCAGGAACTGGAGAGCGAGGAGATTGTCCGCAAGTTCTTCGATGCTTATCACACCACCATCCGCAAGGACGTCCAGCTCCTCCTCGAGGACTTCCACATCGTCGATGTTGCCCTCAAGGTCGTGGGGGTCGGCAGTGTGGGGACCCGATGCTTCATCGCCCTTCTCCTCGACAGCAAGGGCTCGCCTCTCTTCCTTCAGGTCAAGGAGGCCGAGGAGTCAGTCCTCGAAGCGCATTGGAAGGCCGCAAACACCAGCGAGCAAGGCCAACGGGTCGTGGACGGTCAGCTCCTCATGCAAGCAGCGAGTGACGTATTCCTTGGCTGGGCCACCGGCGAAGGAGGGCGACACTTCTACGTCAGACAGTTCAAGGACATGAAGGGTTCGGTCGATGTCCCGAGCCTGAGCCCGCCTACTCTGGTCGAGTATCTGGAGCTATGCGGTTGGACCCTCGCACGGGCTCACGCCCAGTCCGGGCGGGCCGAGGAGATCGCGGGCTACCTCGGCAACGGCGAGCAGTTCGACCACGCCATAACTACATTCGCCAAGACCTATGCAGATCAGAACGAGCTTGACCACCAAACGCTCCTCAAAGCAGTCGAGTCCGGGCGAGTCGCAGCCGAGCTGGGAGTCTGATACCCAACGGGGGAATGGACATGCCCGACCTATCCGCTATGTCAACGCAACAGGACGATGTCGCCGCCATAGGGCGGCGCTACATGGTTCGCTTCGAAGAGAACACACTGAGGCACCGACCACTTTGGATACGTGTGATCACCGAGTTCCTCGGCACCTTTCTGCTGGTGGTCGTGGCCGCCGGGGCAGGGGTCATCAATCACTACGCCGGGGGGAGCCCCATCTCTCGGACCGCAGCCGTCATCGCGCCAGGCGCGCTCGTGATGGCCTTGATCTACGCCTTGGGTCCACTCTCGGGACTCCATATCAATCCGGCCGTAACATTGGCGTTCACCGGAAGAAGAGTCTTCCGGGGGGCCTGGGTGCTTCCCTACTTTGTTGCGCAGTTTGCGGGAGCCATCTTGGCCGCCGTGTTCCTACAGCTCATGTTCAGCCATGTTTCGACCGGCGGGAACTATCCCATCTCAAAGGCAGGAGGAGAATGGAGATCCTTTGTGATGGAAATCGTACTCACGACGATCCTTGTCACGGTCATCCTCAACACGGCCACCGGCTATAGGAGCATCGGCCACAACGCGGCCCTCGCGGTTGGCTCGACAGTCGCGCTACTGGGTTTGTTCGCCAGCCCGATCAGTGGATCGTCTATGAACCCGGCACGTACACTCGGACCCGACATCGTGAGCGGCAATTTTACCGGATGGTGGACCTACGTCTTTGGTGATCTCATCGGCGCTGCCATCGCGGTGATGATCATCGGGCTCGTTCGGGGACTACCCGACAAAGAGGAGCGAGAATCAGCCGAAGGCGGCGCACTGCCACTCTGATCGGCGACAGACTGCCGCAGGCGCCACCGATCACTACGACCCGTCGAATGGCTAGAGGGCTGGTACTGAGACTCAGGCGCCTGGTACAGCTATTCTTATGTCCAAGAAGCCGAAAGCGGCAGGTGGTTGGGATATTGACCTGGGGATGCTTTGCGCCGCGCCCGAGGCAATCTATCGCATGTAGACGTCTGCGAGAGGCTGGACATCCGGCAGCCCAGCTATTCAAGGTGGGAGAACCGTGCCACGGAACCTATGTACCATCGGCGCAGCCGCAGCCACCGGCGGCACCTGAGCTTTGAGGGAACCCTCTAGGTATCTGGAGTGGTGGACCACAAAGAGACGTCCACCGAGGGCATCACCTTTGACAGCTCCGCGATGTCGAGGGCGAAGATCTCCTCGAGACGACGCGACACCTCATGGCCCAGGACTGTCCTACCTTCGGCCGTCCTGTTCACCGGGTCCGTGAGGCGCTCGGGCCGGTAAGCCGTGTCCAGACCGAGAAACTCGTAGGTGACGGCCAGCTCCTTCTCCGGTTCGGCCACGCAGCGCTCGTACTGTAGGACCAGCAGCTGTTCGGCCGGAAAGTGGTCGAGCCATCTTCGGAGGGACTCGGCATACAGGCTGCGCCTCACTGCCTCGGCAACTGCGCCTGCGTCGTCGCTTCCGTTGCGGATCTGGTGAGCAAGCCCCGAGCGGAATCGCTCGACGGGGTCTCGCAATATCAAAAGAAGCTTGGCATGGGGCGCAGCCTGTGCCAGCAGCGGCGGGACCCACGGGTAACAGAAGTAGTCGGGCGTCCACTCCCCGGCCACCGTGCCGGGTATCCGAGGGAACCAGCCGTGGTAGTCGGTGACATCAGACGGTCCAAACGATTGGGACCCGTAGCGTGCGAAGAAGTGCCGCTCCTTGTGCCTCCATGACCGGGCGAAGACGCCTGGATGGCTGATGATGAGGTGGTACCACCATGTCGTGCCGGCCTTTTGCACCCCGATGCCTACGAAGTCGGGCGGCCCGTCGGACTCGCCGGGTTCCAGCTCTGGGGTGCGGTGATGGTCGAAGTGCGGCTCCCAGACGTAGTACCGCCCGAGAGCATGCCGAAGACGTCTTCTGACGCCGGGTGGGACCGCCTTGTGGACACCGAGGGGCAGTCTCCTCAATGCCTCGGCGGTGACGTCACGGTATCCCAGCGGTCACTCCAGGCTCTACTGGCGGTCGAGCGGGGACGTGCCCGTGCTCACCCGTTCCATAGCTCGCATCCAAGCAGTTCGAACAATTCTCTGTTGTGCGGCTCGCAGTGCTCTCGGAGGCGAGCCACTGTCAGCGCGTCCCACCTGTGCCCCCACGATCTATTCATAGCCACTGGCTCGTAGGTTGGCAAGGCGCCTGCGGGAAGACGCGAGGAGGCAGGGAGCCAGGGCACGTCGTTGCCTCAGGCGTCGTCGTCGAGAGTCGGCTCGTTCATAGCCGCCCGACGACCAGCTGGAAGGGAGTCGGAAGCTCAGGCATAAACAAGGCACCCGCCGCTGACGCCTTCGTCCGCAGTTCTTCCCAGTCAAGCTGGCCGCATGCCACTACGAGCCCGGCTACGAGGACAACGCCGAATGCGATTCCTACTCCGGGGAGTTGTCCCATCTCGGTAAAGGCAGCCCCGACCTGGTTCGTCACCCATTGAGCCAGTAGCCCGAGGTGGCCATTGGGGCTCGACGTCGCTAGTGGATATCGCCGGCCTTCGGCGACACCAGATTGAGTAGAGCACGGCCAGGGGCGCCGTATGGAACAGAGCGAACCGCAACCCCCTGCGCACCAAGGTGGCCAGGCCCACCACCATTATCAAAATCATGGCAACGCCCGAGCACATCAACGCAGCGATGCCGGCTATGAGGCCGAGCCAGTCGCGTCGATCGATCGATCCGTCATGGGCTGCTAGGAACAGCTGGGTGAGGCTGAAGACAAGAGCTCCGACGTTTCCGGTATCCCCCGCCCAGATTATGTTCTCGTATCCGGCACCGAAGAGGGCGAACATCGAAGCGGCTCCGGTAGCAATCCATGGTCCGACGCCCGCTCAAATCATGACGATTCGCAACAGCGCTGCGGCTGTGAGGTGGAGGACTAGGATGACCAACTGGTAGGGAAGGTGGGTGTGGAGCCCGACCAAATGGAATAGGCCCCGGTCGAGGAGCACTTGCAGAGTTGACCCGTGGCCGAAGTGGGGTGGAAACGTGACGAGCATGACCGTCTCTACCCCGACGAACACAAGGAGAGCACGCCTGTCGATGAGGTTGCCTCTGAAGCGGAGCCCGCCACCGCGTTCTTGTGATGCCCCTGCGGGAGTCGTCGGCTCGGCGCTCGTCATGTACAACCTCCCGAACGCTGCGCGCTGACCAAGCTGCGCCACTTCCGGGCGGAACCGTGGCGGTCCTGAACGAGAGGCTAGCGAAGCAGCCTCCCTAGTGACCCAGAGTGTCGAGGGCCGGGTCGAGCCTCGGCAGCACAGGGACGGATCCCCGATGGCGTCGTCTCAGGTGATGCTGACCGGTTGGTAGGAGGTGGGGTGATAGGAGCCTTGTCCAGCAGCTCCCTGTATGCCCTTGTGCAGGCGAATTCGAGAGCTTCGCGGGCCCGGCGGGGCTTCGGAAACCGTGGGGCGAAGCACTCGCGGAGCGGGACCTTGGGCCAGGTCGATACGGTGACACTCTCGTATTAGCTCTCGGAACCATCGATCAAAGGGTTTTGCGAGGATCCGAGTCCCTCGGGGGCACCCTGCAGATCATCGGCCTCAACGTAGACAACCGCCATATATGTGTCCCGTCGCTGCGGGTGGTATCCGCTTTGTGGCGGCGTCGGGAGACGGGGTGTTCGGGCGTCACATTTGTGCCCCCGGTTACGACGGAGGGCTGTCCCCAGACACGGCGGGCACTCCTCGGGCCGCTTCGGCGGACGGTTGTCCTCGGGACCTCTACCGAAAGAACACTACGACGACGCCAGAGACTGCTCAGCTCCGGCGTCCATGTGCAGGGCACCGAACAGCACCGCGGCTGGCGCTAAGACATTGGCAGTTGAGTCGTTCCCGACCTGACCGTAAGAATTCGAGCCACAGGCGTACACGACGCCATTTGTGCCAAGGAACATCGAGTGCTGTCCACCGGCCGAGACGGACGCGATAGTAGGCAGACCGCTCACCGGCGTGAAGGTCGAGGAGTTGGTTGTGGTGCCGTCGCCCAGTTGCCCGCTGGCGTTGTCACCGGCGGCATATGCCTTCCCCCTGGTGTCCAGCAGGAGGCTGTGACCGTCGGACGTAAAGTCGCCGCCCCAGGAGAGCTGCTGGATCGAGCTGAAACCGACGATCGGAGTAGGGCTGTACACGCCGCTGGCGAAATAGCCGACGCCAAGCTGGCCGTAGGTGTCCTGACCGAACGCCCAACCCGGACCGCCCGGCACCCACACCGCGGAGATGAGGTGCCCGGCTGTGACCCGGCCGCCCGTCACGCCAGTCATGACCGTCACTGGGGTCGCCTCCCCTGCCACGCTGGCGGGCAGAGCCAGGTCCCCATCTTCGTTGGTCCCCCAGGCGTAGACGTTCCCGCTGGCGCTGATGGCCAGCCCGTGCTGGCCGCCTCCAGCAACCGACACAATATTGCTCAGGCCGGGAACCTGTTCGGGCGAGCACTGATCATTCGCCTGGCCCGTGCCAAGGTTCCAGTAATGCTGTTGGTGACCCCATACCCACACTGTGCCATCCCAACGGAGAGCGATACCCCAACTGTTGCCGCCGGAGGTGGCCACCACATTGGTGAGAATAGGGGTCCAGGTGGACACGTGACCCGTCCTCCCCACGCCGCGATCGCAATAGGTGTTCAGGCCAGGACTCGTGTAAAGGGTGCCGCCGACCACCACCATGTTGAAGGTGTTCTCCGAGTCGACGGAGGTCACACCGCTTGGGGCTCCCGACTGTTCCGTTGGAACCAAACCGACGGACACTCTTCCTTGCCCGCCCCACAGGTAGGTGTGGCCCGGGGAGGCGACGATGCAACCGGCGAGACCGAGCGAGCTCACCGTGACCGCCACAAGGACAGCGCCCAAACTCAGAACTGAACGCTTCGTGCTTTCCCCCTTGTTCGCTCTGAGCCCCGAATCATATAAGTATGGACTTTCCCGTTGCGTCGGGTCCACGGCACCTCGCGGGCGTGGGCAGGACTTGCCCCGCACTCCCCGCTGTTGAACACTCTGAGCGATGCCATAGCTACTACGCGAGGGGCAATCATTCGTGGAATGGTGGCCGCTCCCTCTTGCACTCGAACCCGCGGCGCCAGCATTGTTACAAAGGGCGCGGGGATGCCCTGTGAGGCGAACCATCGGAGTGGCTTTTTTCCAGCTGATCGCGCGAGGCGCGGGATGGTCTGTTCGGGGGCGAGATGCCAGAGTCAGCGGATGCGGCATCACACGGAGGAGGGTGAATTGAGCGGCTGTTCACCCCCCTCAGTCCTTCGTGTACACCTTCACTTACGGAGTCGCCATCACACCAGGTCAGATGGGACAGACGGAGGTTCCTGATTGGAGCTGGCGTTGCCTCAGCCCTCGTCGTGATCGGAATAGCTGGGGCTCCGGTGGCGAGAGCAGGCTCTGGGCAGAAGTCGCTCATCTTCGTAGCTCATGAAAACGACGACATCTTGTTCTTGAATCCCGACGAGCGCACAGATATCCAAGGCAGCGTCTCAGTACAGACGGTCTGTCTCACGGCTGGTGACCGTTGGAAATCCGAGTGCGAAGTATTGGCAAGGTTGCGAGCTGGGAGTGACGACAGCAACGGCCTATATGGCACGGGTCAGCAACTCCTGGCAACAAGGTTCACTCACCGTCAACGGGCACACCCTTGTTGTCAACACGGTCATCCAGAATCCGAGCACTCGCTTGGTTTTCATGCGCCTGTCCGACAGGAACTCGAATGGCTCGGGGTTTCGCCACGACAGCTACGAGAGTCTTGAGAAGCTGTGGACTGGCGTGATCCCAGTCATCCATGCAGTTGATGGCTCGTCGAGCTACACACGGGAGGACCTCATCAACACGCTGTTTGGCATCATGGCCGCGTATGGACCAGACACGATCCGTGCCCAAGCCTATGTAGGTCGTTACGGCGACGGGGACCACAGCGATCACCACTCAACGGCCTATTTCACGCAAGCCGCGAACGAGCTTTACAACACCAGCGGCCATGAACTAATCGGGTACCTGGGCTATCTCGCAGCGAACTACCCGGACAACGTGTTTGGTGACGCATACACTGCCAAGGAGAACACCTTTCTGACCTACGCTGCGTACGACGGATACTCAACCGCGACAAGGTACGGGAAATACTTCTCTCGTCAATACACCGTAGGCACGATCATCACTGGCCCGTCGACATCAGTACCGACTCCCTCCAGTGGAGCCGTGCTAAGAGACAATCAGATCCTCGACGCGAGTGCTTCTGACCCCAGCGGCGTCACCAAGGTCGAGTTCCACATCACCGGCGGGGCACTGAACGACGCCCCAATCGCTACCGCCAGCGAGACCTTCTACGGATGGATCCCAGGGTGGGACACGACCGCCGTGCCCGACGGCAACTACACGCTGCGTAGCGTCGCCTACGACTCAGGGGGCAACACAGGCCAAAGCGCGCCGTGTCGATAACGATCGCGAATTGACGACCTGGGACCTGATGTCGGCAAACCTGGTCTTGTATAACGACGATTACTTGATCGCTGCCTGACCCGCGACAGCGAACACATCCGGGCCGAAGTCGTCGACCTGACTCGGTTCGAGCATGCCGTCACGTCCAGGTCGAAAGAACTTGTAACGGAACTTGGCGAGGAGCAGCGCCACCGGTTGACGGCTTTCGCCCAAAAGGTGTCGAGCTTCACGCGCCTGATCTGGCGACCCCAATGACGTGGCCGGGAGTCCGTCGCCCCCATTTGCAGGGTCCCTTGGCACTCAGAGGACCCTCTGGAGCCCCTTGGCGGCATATCGTGGGGGGCCGAACACGTCACCGAAGACCCCATCGGGGGTGTTCAGAGTATCGGTGACATCCTCTGAACGTTCGTGTTCAACCCTTCCTGGCACGCCGACCCCGTCGTCGCACGAGCCGGCCGATACAGGCCCGAGGTGGAGCGTCTGCTTGGTATGTTCCAGCGACCTTACTGTTTGTTGGCCCGAAACGGGGGCATTATGCCGGGTGAACTAGGCGATCGAAGGCAAGGACAAGATCGGTGATCGGCCACTGTGGGCAAGGTGTCGCTGGGAAAATTCCGCTAGGCCTCAAGTCGTGGGCCCGTAGCCTCGTTTCTGTGTCGTGGCGGCGGCTCTTCGATGCGATCGGTAAGGAGATCGCTCAGGAAATTACCCAGAGTTCACTCTTGGTGTTGGCTCCTCATCCCGACGACGAAACGCTCGGATGTGGTGCAACCATTGTGCATTGTCGAGGAGCAGGACGGCCCGTTACCGTGGTAGTCGCTTCGGATGGCCGGCTAGGCCAGGTGGGATTCGCTCCGAGTTCAGAACTCGCGGATGTTCGCCGGGAAGAGCTTGTCAAGGGCGTCTCGGTGCTTTGCGAACCTGAGCTAGTCTGGCTCGGCTACGCCGACGGGACCCTATCCCACCACGAGGCCGAGATGACCGCGCAGATCGAACGGCTGATACTTGAGCATCGGCCTGACTTCATCCTCAGCACATCTGCGTCAGACCCTCACCCGGACCACGCGGCGGTGGGTCGGGTCGCCAGAATCGTGGCTCGCCGTACGGGGGTATCACTCCTCGAATACCCAATCCGGCAGTGGACGACCGTTAGTGGCTGGCTTGGCTGGGGCACATCGAAGGGGAGTAGGGAACGGTGGGGGAGACCTCGCCTCGTCCGAATTGACGACGAGAGTCGGGCGAAGAAGAGGCTCGCCCTCTCCTACCATAAGAGCCAACTCCCGCTGCTGGGGGGCAGCCTCGACTCTCGCTTCCTCGCGACGTTCCTCCGGTCCCGCGAGTACTTCTGGCCGGTGGTGCAGCCCCGTTCACCCCGGCGGCCGGCAGGGAGATGAGCCCATGGTGGTCTACCTCGCGGACTCGTCGATCGGGACCTGGGCCGGTAACCAGTCACCCCTCGACATCGCGCAGAAGCTCGCCCAGAGGCTAGAGAGAGGTGTCGCCTCGTCGTTCCGGCGGCGCTAGAGGTCGTGCATCGGGTTGCGATGGCCGGGCAGTACGAGCAGCTTCTGAGGCCCTGCTGCGACCACTTCGCTCGCTGGACGCCGACGCGAGCTGCAGTGGCTAGGCCTTCGGGGTCTAGCGCGAACTCGCGGGGCCGGCTTGCGGCACCCTCCGTAGCCCCGCGTCGACTACCTGATTGCCGCGCTCGGCGAGTTGGTCGGAGACGACGTCGTCACCTAGTTCTTCGATCGGGACCTGCGCCTCATCGGCCAGCACATGGGTCAACCGTTCGAATGGGAGTCGACCACTGGAGCGAGTCATGAGCATCAGCAAGGAAGGTCCGGGGCAGGGCGCGAACAGCACCGCGCGGCACCGCCCGAGCGTGCTCGCCATGGTGCTCACTCACAACTTGCCGGACGATCTCGGGCGCAGTCTCCGTGACCTTGCCGGCCAGACCAGACGCCCGGAGGGACTACTTGTCGTCGACAACGCGAGCAGCCCGCCAGCGAGCGCCGTCGTGGACGCCTGGACACCACCGCAGGACCTGGACGTCCAGCTGGTGCGCGAACCGGAGAACACCGGCCCGGGAGGTGGATGGGCGCGCGCCCTGGACCTGTTCCGAACCTCGGACTACGACCTCGGCTGGCTGCTCGACGACGATATCGTCCCGCGGCCGGACGCACTCGAGCTCCTGCTGGAGGAGGCGGGCGACCTGGCAAGCGCTTACGTGATCCCCGCAGTACGGCACCCCTCGGGGGCCGTCACGACCTATCCGGGTTGGGACGGGGTTCTGGTCTCGCGGCATATCGTCGAACACGCCGGTCTCCCAAGGGCGGACTTCTTCTGGTGGACCGAGGATGCCGAATACCTGATGTGGCGCATCCCCGGGGAGGGTTTCCCGCTGCGCTTCAGTCGTCGGGTCGTCGTCGAGCACCTGAAGGGGCGCGGTCAGTGGGGCAATCCGCCATGGAAGTACTACTACGAGGCCCGGAACTCCGTGTACTTCCACTTTCACTTACGCGGGGGCCGCGGCCGGTGGCCCCGAAAGCTCGTTGGGCTCACCGCTCGTGCTGTCCTTAAGGAGCATGAGCGCCGCGGCCTTCGCCTTGCCATGATCGCCCGAGGGGTGATCGACGGGGCTTTGGGCCGGCTCGGTCGCCGGGTGGACCCTGCGAACCGTTGATCATCAGGAGCTGTGCGTGGCTGATGCCTCCCGACGATCTCGCAAGCTGGACGTGGCGATGTTGCGTGGCCAGGCTGTCGTAGCACCGCGAGGGCGGCCCACACATTGTGTACCCGATTGGGTCACAAGGGATCGCCCGTGCACCGACGTGCTGAGGGGGTACATCCAAGGGGATGAGCTGTTCAAAGGCAACGCTGCTAGCTGCTTAGGGTGGTGAAACTCAGCACCTTGGCTTGCGCGGGCGCACGGCCCTCCAGTTGTACACCAGAAAGCTGGGCCCGGGGTCGTGCCGTACGCACGCTGCCAAGAGGGTATCGGTTGTCATTCGGAATTGGAGTCGGCCATTTATTACCTTGGTCTGCTGATCTAGTCGCGCCGCTGTGTCACCCACCAGGGAATCTGTCGTCGCATCCATCGGAGGGACATCTTCTGGCAAGCCACCAAGGTCTCGCTTTACTTGGGGCGGCAGTGGTAACCAGTTCTTGAGGCCCTGGACAACCTTTTCGTAGAAGATCCCCACAGTGTCGACTACAGACTCAGGAAACGATCCGTGGCCGGTGCCCGATTTCCTGCCGGCGGGCTTAGCTAAGGTCAGCTTGAATTCCCGGACTTGCGCTTTGTTGCCTAACAGCCGCGTCGGCTCCTGAGATGAAGCCCTGAGCTGAGTGCTGGGACCACGCACCGACGAGCAAGCGATGACGGCTCCGCGCGTTGAATTGGGGACCGTGAGGTAGGCAGGTATCTCCCAACGCGGCCAGGGGTCCCGCCATCGTTGCTGTGAACCACCACGGCGACGAAGGAGACCCCTGACGATGAGTGACGCTACCGGGCTGGCTGAAGGGGTGTTGGGACTCGAGGGCTTCCGGGTGCCCGAAGTGACCGAGACCTCGGCTCAAGTGATTGTTACAGTTGAGACGGCCCTCGACGTGGTGGGGTGTTCGAGCTGTGGGGTTCGATCCGCCGTCCTTATGGCACATTACTGACACGATCTGAGCCCGTATTTTTGGCATAAGACTAGAATAAAGCTCTGGCCTGCGCCTTTGTGTCGCAGCCCCAACGTGTCGTTGTGCGAAGACCCTGGCGCTGGTCACGTGCCGACGATCGTGCTCACGCCCGCGAATACCGTGCTCAAGCGGGGTGAACGTAACTGGTAGTCGATGGCTTGTCAGGTGCCGGGAGTGAGCGGGTGGCCATGCCAAAGAGCGGAGAACGCGAGAACCGTCGATTGCGCGGGGGCGGCTCTGGCGGAGCAGATATTCGGCTTTCTCGTTCTGCGTGACTTCCGCCCGGTGTGAATGGGTTCTGGCGCGAGGTGTCGCTACGGATCTGGCAGCAGAACGCAGGTGAGGGTGTGGCTGAGCCATGCTTGGTACTGCGCAGGCGTCCACTGACGCTCTCCAATCAGAGCGTGGTGGGTGTTGGGGTTTGCGATTGTCCACATGATGTCGGTCGCGGTTGTCTCCGTCAGACCCTGTCGTAGGGCACCCTTACGGGCGAGTGATCGGGCGAGCCGTCGTTGGTCTTTGTAACGGGCTTGCTGTTGGTTTCGATAGAGATCGGCGATCTCGGCATCAGAGCCGGCGGCCCCGCCGAGCACTTGGTAGAGGCCCGAGATGCGGGTGCCGATCTGGGTGGCAAAAGCGGCCAGGAGGGCGAGTTGGCGGTGAGGGTCGGGCTCGCGCTCGATGGCCTGCCATTCCTCCCGGTCTCGGACTCGTGCTGGGAACTGCGGCGTCACGGCGTCATCGTCGCCGACGACGCGGGCGGCGAGGAGTTCGTTGAGGATGGACCGCTTGTTGCCGAAGACCGCATAGACCGTCTGTACAGCCACGTCGGCTTGCTCAGCGATCGTGGGGATTGTCGTCGCCGCATAGCCATTGCGGAGGAAAAGTGCCTCGGCCGCGTCGAGCACCCGGTTGCGGGTGGCGAGAGCCTTGCGTGCCCGCCGGCCAAGGTTGGGTGCCACAGGGTCTTGCACATCATCACCCTATATCCTTAGAGTATTACTTTATTCACGGAGTGATACTACAACAGGTTGAGGGAGGTCGAGATTGAGGATCACGATCACCGGTGCGGGAGCGGGGGGCATGTTCGCTGCTCTGCTGCTGGCCCGAAGCGGACACGAGGTGACCTTGTTGGAGCAGGATCGAGTGGTCCCCGCCGCGGACGCGGAGTCCGCTGCCGCTGTGGCCTACCGGCGAACCGCGCCCCAGATCGTCCAGCCGCACGCGGTCATGGCCCGATGCAGAGAACTTCTTCGCGACCGGATGCCGGACGTGTACGAGAGCCTGCTGGCCGCCGGTGTGGTTGAAGCGCCGATATCGGACTGGATGCCCGACAGCCTGGCCGATCGGTCCGCCTGGCCCGGCGATGAGCGCCTCACCCCGTTGATGACCCGGCGCTCTACGCTCGATTGGGTATTGCAGCGAGCCGTGCTGGGTGAGCCGGGCGTTACGGTCCGAGACAGCGTGCGGGTCGTCGGGCTCGTCGCCCGGCCCGGCCGGCCGGCCCATGTGATCGGGCTCCGAACCGACCGGGGAAGGATCTCGTCCGATCTGGTGATCGACGCCTGCGGTCGACGCACCCCGATCGACCGCTGGCTCAGCGAAGTCGGAACCCGGCCGACGTCGACCCGCTCGGCAGAGTGTGGCGTCACCTATTTCGGTCGTCATTACCGGATTCGCCCTGAGAGGGTTCTGCCCGGTCCCCCGACAACTCGAATCGTGGCCAGCCTCCACGAGTTCAACCTCGCCTTCTTCGGAGCTGACAATGGTGCGATGCAGTTGGCGCTCGTCCCGTTGGCCGCCGACTCGCGCTTCCGGCGTCTCAAGGACCGGGACGTGTTCACCGCCGTGTTGAGAACCATCCCCACTTGCGAGAGTTGGCTGCGAGTGCTCGACCCCATCAGCGCCGTGTTTGAGATGACCGGGCCGCGCAACACCCTGCGTCGCCTAGTGGTCGATGACAACCCTGTCGTCACCGGGCTGCACGCCATTGGGGACTCCGTGTGCACCACAAATCCAACCTTCGGCCGTGGCCTCAGCCTCGCTTTGTGGGGCGCCGTCGACCTGAGCGACGTCATTGACAAAAGCGCCGACAACCCGATCGAACAGGCACTGGCACTGGATCAAGGTATCATCGAGCATCTCGCCCCCTACTACGAGGAACAGGCCGCGGTCGACGCGGCCCGGCTCACGACTCTGCGCCATGCCGTCTTCGGTGATCCTGCCCCCCCGACCCCACCACTCGACTCAGAGCGGATCACCTTCACCCAACTCCGGGTAGCGGCTTCCTACGACCCCACCGCCTTCCGCGCCTTCTGGAACCTCATGTTCATGCTCTCTATGCCCGACGACGTCTACAGCGACCCGCATATCGTCACTTGCACCAAAGACACCCTGAAGTCGCAGGGTCTCGAAGCCCTCCAATCACGCGGACAGCTAGAACCCCGGATCGCTTCACCAACCACTTCACAGCTGCTCGGCGCGCTCGCTGCCGGCCCTGCCCACATCCGATAACCGACTGATCAGACTTGTCGGAAACCCTCGCGCCCGAATAAAGATGTCCCGAGACTTTCAGCACTCATCGCACGGGGCTCTCGGATCGCCTGCCACGGGGCGCAGAACACGCTGACCACCCAAATCCCTGCGCGCCAGATTCAGCGTTTTGGCGGAATCCGTGCAGGTGTTCGCATGATGACACGGTACTGGTGCGAATAGTTCCTGGTCAACGGCTTTGCAGCCCCAACGGGACTCGAACCCGTGTCTCCACCTTGAGAGGGTGGTGTCCTCGGCCACTAGACGATGGGGCCCGGAGCCTGGAACCAGGCCCTGGAGACCGTCGGTGATCGGCAACTTACCAGACCCGCGGTTGCGCCTTTGCCGGCGCCGCCGTGTGCGAGCCGTCCGGACGGTCGGACGGCAAAGGAGACCGGCTCACGTCTTCTTGGCTCGCACAATGAGTATCGAGGCAGCAGAGGGCCAGTGGCACATGAGCATGTCGACGGGGCGGAGTACCCGCGGGACGTCATGGTATGGAGCGCCCTTCATGTCCAAAACGGTGAAGCCGTTGTCGGCGAGGAACTCTGACAGAGCGCGCCTCGTGAACAGATGCAAGTGCCCGACCACCTCGCTGCCCGGGCGCCCGTAGATGCTCCTCAGGCTCACCTCCGAGAAAGCCGGCTGCACGCCCACGAGCAACAAGAGGCGGTTGAACCAAGCGGCCAGGTTGGGGGTCGATAGCAAGAGAACCCCTCGTGGCTTGAGCACCCTTCTTACCTCTGTGATCGCTTCGTCGGTCGTGACCAGGTGCTCGATCACCTCGCTCATGATCACCACGTCGACCTCTTGTGAAGCTATCGGGAGCCCGTCCCCATCGAGGCTGGCGCGCGCCGTGGTCAACCCGCGCTCCTGAGCTTGCTTCAGTGGCCTCTCCGCCCAGTCGAGACCGACCACGTTCCCGAACCCGGCCACCTGCGCCGCCATGGCGGTCGCCATGCCGTCGCCACAGCCCACGTCGAGGATGCGGATAGGGCCGCGAGACCCGTCGAGAGTGTCCCTCAGAAGATCCAACTGCCGCTCGGCGCGCCCCACTCCCGACGACACGGTTACCCACGGGTCTTCGTAGAAACCCGCGAGCCCTGACCGCCTTTCCCCGTCCAAAGTTGAGCTCTTCCTCTCGATTGCCCATGGCGAGGATACCGCCGCGACGAGAGATGGCTACTCGATCAAACCCCAGCGCTTGCGGATGGCGCGATCAGCAGCGGAGAAACAGGCATCGGCGAGGATGCCGATGACCAGAATGACGATCATCAGGGCGATCACCGTGGGAACCTCGGAGAACTGCTGGGCGAACTCGAGCCGCGAGCCCAGGGAAGGCTGGCCCGGGACGACGACCAGCAGCTCGCCGGCCATCAAGCTCCGCCACGCAAACGCCCACCCCTGCTTCAAGCCGCCAACGAAGGACGGCAGCGCGGCAGGAAGCATCACGTGTCGGAACAAGCTCAGCCCGCGGGCGCCGAGCACCCGACCCGACCTGAGCAGCAGAGGGGGAACATGGTCCATGCCGGAGATGATCCCGTTCGCGATCGAGGGCGCAGCGCCCAGTACCACGACCAGAACTATGGCTCCATCGCTCAGCTTCAGCAGCAAGAGGGCGAGTGGGAACCAGACCACCGACGGCATGGTCTGCAGACCCGTGATCAGCGCCCCCACAGCACTGCGTAGTACGCGAACTCTGGCCACGGCGGCGCCCACCGCGGTTCCGATGACGACGGCGAGGGAAAAGCCGACGACCGCTCGCTCCAAGGTGATGGCAGCCGCCTTCCAGAACAAGCCTTGAGACAGCTGGTGGCCCAGCTCGGGGAAGACGGTGGCGGGCCCGGGGAGCAGGTAGTCGGCCCAGTGATGCGACCACACGACGGCTTGCCATGCCAGCACGGCGAGCCCGGCGGCGAGCATCTTCGGCCACGTCACCGACCAGAGACGGTTGGTACTGCCACGACGTGGAGGCCCGCCGGTCTCCAGGGCGTCCAGTCCCGCAAGCTCCTGGTCCAGCACGGAACCGGCTACTCGGGCGTCAAGAGCCATGGCGCCGCACCTCTTCCCTCAGCCGATCTGTGACGCGCAGCGCCAGCTCCGACACCTCCGGAGACTCGACCCTCCGCGGCCGCGTGATGTCTACATCGAACACGGCTGCTACCCGCCCTGGGCGACTAGTCAGTAGGACGATCCTGCTCCCGAGCCGAGCTGCCTCCCTCACGTTGTGGGTGACGAAGATGACGGTGAGGCCCCTTTCCCCCCAGATCCGCTCCAGTTCGTCATGGAGAAGATCTCGGGTGATGGCGTCGACCGCCCCGAAGGGCTCATCCATCAAGAGGACCTGCCGCGTCTTGCGCCAGCGCTCTTGCCAGGGCCACGCGTTGACGCATCCCCCCGGAGAGCTCGTGAGGCCTCCGCTCGGCCAAACCACCGAGATGCACAGTCTCGAGAAGCTCCGCGGCCCGTGCCTGCCTTTCCCCCTTTGACACTCCCCTAAGCCGCAAGGCGAGCTGAACGTTCCCTCCAACGGTGAGCCACGGGAAGAGAGCCGCTTCCTGGAACATCAAGGCGATACGCCCCCCGGTCGTCCTGATGCTCCCAGAGTTGGGTTCGTCGAGCCCCGCGATGAGGTTGAGCAATGTCGTCTTTCCACATCCCGAGGCTCCCACCAGGCAGGCGATCTCGCCCTTTGCGATACCCAGGCTGAAGCGTTCGAGGGCTACCACCGGGTGGGGAGCCTGGCCGAACGCCTTGGATACTCCGGTGAGGCTGACAACCGTCTCGGGTACCGCAGCCACTTTGCTCGGCAGGGACAGCGTTTGACCCAGTGCGCTCATGAGGCGCTCACCTGAGCATCGTGGGAGCTGGCAAGCGCCCGGTTCAAGGGTGCCAGATCATAGATGCCGTTCAGGTTCACCTTCGGAAGGAGCCCAACCGCCTCGGCGTGCTTCGCAGACGTCGCCAGTGAAGACGCGACGGGATCGTCGGTGAAGCTCAGGTCCTGCCACGATGCGGCCACCACCGCGGCGGACAACGCCTTTCCGGTGATCTGAGCGATGGCCTGGTTCACGATCTGCTGTGATTGAGAGGGGTGCTTGTTGACGAAGTCGTTGGCTTGTACCTGCCCGTTGACAAGGTCTTGAACGACGTTGGGATGCTGGCGCGAGAAGTCGGTCCGAATGATGAGCTGTGTGGTTACGAACCTTCCCGCAGGCCACAGGCTGCGTTCGTTGACCAGTACCTTCCCCCCAGCTTGGACCAGGCTCGCCACGTAGGGCTCCGGCACCCAAGCACCTTCGATGTTCCCGGCTTTGAAATTTTGCACCGCCGTGGCGTTGTCCTGAGGAAGAATGGCGACGTCACCTCCGCCTTGCGGATCTGTGTGAAGCCCCTTTCCTGACAGCCAGTACCTGAGTGCCACGTCCTGGGTGTTTCCGAGTTGAGGAGTAGCCAGCTTCTTTCCCCGGAGCTGGCCTGCACTGCTGATCGACGGCTTGACCACCAACGCGGCGCCTCCGGAAGTGGCGCCGGAGATGATGCGAATGGCTTGACCATGAGTCTGGACGAAGGCGTTGATGGCCGGGTTCGGCCCGACGTAAGACGCGTCCAGCGCCCCTGACAGGAGGGCTTGCGTAGCGGCGGGGCCCGCATTGAAGGTGGCGGGTGCGAGCGCGTTTTTCCCCAGCGCCCTCGCGAAGATGCCCTCTCGGATGCCCACGATCGCGGTGGCGTGGGTGACGTTGGGGAAGTAACCCAAATGCACGGTGATCGGCGCGTCGCTGTTCGATGAGGCCGAGGCGCTCGTCGTGGCATTGCTCGAACCGCACGCAACGAGAGCTGAGCCGGCTGCGATGGCCACCAGGCCCGGAATGACGCTCCGGAACGAGCGTAAGCACACGCGAAGTCGAACCACCGGACCCTCCACCCGCCAGGCCTCCTCACGAGGCGCCCAAACCCCCAATAGAGAGGAAAGTGAACTAATACTATCAACTCGACTAACTCACTGGAGATACTGCACGCCGCCGCCGGTCATTGTCAAGCGGAGTCGAGGAACGAACTCGGGAGAGGAATGAGCTCGGGGACACAGACACCCCCCCCGGGCCCCCGGACGGCCACAAACGCGCACAGCCACCACCCGAAACGGCGGGCGGCACACGCCCCGGAGGAGGCGGAAATCCTCTACCTACAGCCTTTCCCGGCCCTCCCAGCCCCTCCAGAAGCCCCTGTAGGTCCCGTGTGGCCGGTGGCCCCGTAGGCCCCACGGCCGGCCCCTGGAGGCCCTGGGGGCCCTCTGGCCGGCCTGCTCGTTATAGGGGAGTGAACCCACGCCAACGCCTTCGCCACCGAGTCCGGCCGGTGCTTCCGGTTTGTCGAGCGCCCGGGCACAACGGGCCAGCCGATGCACTGCCCCGGCGAGGTCCGCTGACGTGGTCGGTTCAAGTCGCCGGGCGGCACGTGGCGAGTGGACGCTTGCGAGCTGTGGAACGTGCGGCGGTTGGGGGTGAGGGTGTAGCTGTGTGTCCCAAGCAGCCCTCCGGAGCGCCCTTCACCTCATGACCGGTAAAACGAATCCTGGCTGTTGGACCGAGCGGCGGCACCTCTGGCATCGATATCTTTGGCAGAGGCGGCATCGACTGATGCCGCCAGCTTCAGGAGCGGGTGCTCAATGGCCCCTCCCAGCAACCACGCATCTGAATACGGCTCGCAGATACCCGGGTTGGAAGATCCGCCGAGAGTTCTTATCGATGCCGACCACGAGTGCAGTGACGGCCTGCTCGACCGTCATAGTCCTGGTGAGTGGCCAGGGCAGACCGCGACGCATCTCAACAAACGCGCTGCTTTGGGTTTCGGCCACGCGAACCATGTCGGTGTCCACCCACGACAGGTAGGCGACTCCGACGTCAATACCAAGGAACCGCAGCTCACGCTGCCAAGCATCAGCGAGCGATTCGACAGCGGCCTTGGATACTCCATATGCGCCGAGCCCCGGAGGAGCGATAATCCCGGCCAACGATCCCAGCACAAGCACGTACCCCTTTGAGGCGGCCAGCTCTGTTAGGCAGGCTTGGATCGTATTGAAGGCTCCGGTGACGTTGACTCGCAAGTGTGAATCAAAGTTCTCCGCGTCTATAAGGCGTAGCGAGCCCGCAGTGCCGATGCCTGCGCAGGCCACACAGATATCGATCCGGCCAAAGTGCTGCACCCCGTGCTCGATAGCGCTACGAATGGAGGCTGAGTCGGCAACATCACCCTTCAGTGGAAGCACCGCCTTCCCGAAGCGCTCGAACGCTGCCGCAACCTTCGAGCGATCCAGATCGATGCAAACCACGCTCACGTCACGCTGGACGAGAGCGTTGACCATCTCGGCTCCAATGCCACTTGCGATCCAGTTATAACTGCCACCCTCGATCCCATCTGCAACAAGTCTCCCCTCATGTCCTCTACTGGCGTCCTGGACCGACTACCCAGCGTAGAGCTGCCAGGTGCTCCTCCTCACCCAACTGGCCTGCCTCTGCAAGCACGACTCCGTTACAGTGCGGACGCCAGCCAAGCCGGCAGTCGTCAGCCACGCCCACCACGTCGCCGCAGCGCCGGCAGTAGTACACGCTCACCGTGAATGTATTGGGCCGGTGCGGCCTGGTGGCGGCGCGGGCGGTGCGGCCGGCGCCGCTTGCCGACTCGTTGGCGCCAGTGTGGCCGTTACGCCCGTCGCCGCTTGGGCCGTGGGTAGCGGTCGCCCGGGCCTGTAGGGCTGGCCTGTGGGGCGTCAGTGGGGATAGGCACTCGTAAGTACCTCGTCCAAGCTAACGGGCCAGTCCACACGAGGAATACCCGTCTTACGACAGATCACCGCTGACGCCAAACGGGCAGCGCACTGAGGCAGAGCTACTACGACGGAGTGGGACGTGTGAGGCACGACCGACGCAGGCTCTCCCATAGCAGTATGAACGACCTTAAAGCCTGTCGCTAAGTTGAACAGGGCTGCCCACGAGTGATCAGAGAAGCGCCAGAAGTCCCATGGCTCCTCATGCAACGGCCAGGTTTGGTGGCTGGTGATCAGTGCCAGACCGCCCTGCCTAAGCACCTGGTTCATCTCGACGGCCACCTTCCACGGCATAGCGAGGTGCTCGAAGGTAGACATCGAGAACACAGCATCGAAGCTGCCAGCCTCAAAGAACTGGCTGAGGGCGTGGGCATCGCCGACAATGTCGACATTCTCGCCAGCGACCACATCAAAGCCGATATAAGAGGCAGAGGCGGGTAACCATCCCGTGCGGACGACGCCGGAGCGGTTGCGCGAGCCGACCTCCAGTACTGCGGCGTCGTCTGGAATGGAGTTGAAGAAACGGCGGACGAGATGGTGAAACGGATCGTCATTGGTCGAATAGAGCGCCAAGTTGTCGAACCGTACCCTCGTCCCGCCCTCCAGCGTGAACACCAGCACGAGGCCTGGTAGGGCGTCCGGTTGCTCCTGGTGCATCCGTGCGGAGAACCGACACTGTGCCGCCCTGGGCCCATAGGCCTGCTCAACGTCTGGACTGGGCAGCCACCAGTTGGTGACTGGTCGTGAGGCCTCGCCAGGAAACTGGTACTCGATTCGGACAATCTCGTGGCGATGACTGAATGCCCAGCCATCCACGTAAGCGGTGTCACGGAAGTGCGTCAGGCGGTCGACATACACGAGGACACCAGCCACCTCCTTGGCTGTGACTGGAACCGTGGATTGGAAGCCAGGATCTAGCTGACTGGCCTCCACAAGCCCACCACCGCCCATATTTGTCGTCACTGAGCGTCCTAGCCGATTGACTCCTCTAACCCGGCTTGGCCAAGCACTCTAAGGGGTCTCGGGTCGCAAGCGGTGGATCATCACGGCGATCACACTCCCCCTCGCGACTGCCGTGGGTGACAGGGCTTATGCTTTGCGTGTCTCACTACGCTAACGCCTTCGCCACCCTGCCGTGCCCCGGCGAGGTTCGCTGGCGGGGCCGCTTCACGTCTCCGGGGCGGAACCTGGCGGGTGAACGCCTGTGAGGCGCACGCCTGGGAGCTGTACAACGTGCGGCGGCTGACGGCGACGACGACAAGACGTGGCAAGCTGTCACGGCTGAAGGACAGGCATGAGCGGATGAGTGATCCTGAGCTGATCTTCGAGCGCGCCGCCCGCTTGACGGACTACTTCACGGCTCTTGAGCCAATCGCACGGCCCGACAGCCGACGGCGGGCCGACAACGGTACGCCGTATCGCCGGGGCATTGCGCGCCTTAGGACCGGGGTACGGGGGCGAACGGGAACCTCCGCGGTCGTGAACATTATGGGCGGCCTGATCCGGACAAACCTGACATGGGCAGCCCGAGCGGCAGCCGACTCTAAAGGTCGGATCCAGCGTCCGGCGACAATGCTGAGCCAGTGAGACAAACTGTCATCGAGTATGCATGGCGCTGAAACCAGGTACGTCGCCGTCGGCGATGCTGATGTCGCCTATCAGGTGATTGGTGAGGGTCCACTCGACCTTCTCTATTCCTATGGCATGGGGAGTCACATCGAACTCGCTTGGGAGTCTCCGGCATATGCCGAGTTCTACAACCGTCTGGCGTCGTTCAGCAGGCTTATCATGCTCGATCGCCGCGGTTCAGGAGCCTCAGATGGCTTCCCTCGCGCCGCTATTCCGACCTGGGAGGAATGGACGGAGGACATAGTGGCCGTGCTCGGCGCGGCCGGATCGAAGCGGGCAGCTGTCTTGGCCGTGATGGACGCAGGACCGATCGCCATATTATTGGCAGCCATGCACCCCGAGCTAGTGAGTGCCCTCGTCCTTCTAAACACAACCTCGCGATACATCGAAGCAAATGACTACCCGATCGGAGCCTCGCCCGATGCCGTCGACGCTCTGGTGCAGATGATCGCGGCAAGGTGGGGGGCCGACGAGCTGACGCGTGTTGCCAACCCGAGCATGGCCCACGACCAGGAGTGGGTTCGCTTCACCTCGAGATGCATCCGTTCTTCAGCGACGCCTCGCACCGCCGCGGCGCAGGACGACTACATCCTGCGAAACGATGTTCGCCAGGCCTTACCGCTGATCCAGGCTCCGACCTTGGTCCTCCACGTCAAGGAGAACGCGCTCGTCCCGGTGGCACACGGTCGCTACCTCGCTGAACACATCCCCGGCGCGAACTTCGTCGAGCTTCCTGGGGGTGACAGCACCAGTACCCCCGAGCTTCACGTCGTGGCAGATGAGGTTGCCGAGCTCTTGACAGGTGAGCGACCCTCAGTCGAGATCGAGCGCATCCTTACCACGGTGGTCTTTACGGACATCGTTGAGTCGACCGCACGCGCCGCTACGATGGGGGATGCACGGTGGCACACGCTTCTTGACACCCACGACCGCACGGTGCGGGATCACCTCCGGCGCTTCCGTGGCAAGGAGATCAAGGCTACGGGTGATGGCTTCCTCGCTTCCTTCGACGGTCCTGCTCGGGCCATTCGCTGCGCCGCGAGCCGTCATCGAGGCGGCGCGGACGCTCGGGATCGAGGTTCGAGTTGGGCTGCATACCGGCGAGTGCGAGATTCGGGGTGATGACCTCGGTGGCCTTGCCGTACACATCGCCGCCAGGGTTGGCGCCCTCGCCGACCCGACCGACGTTTTGGTCTCCTCGACCGTCAAAGACCTGGTGGCGGGATCGGGGATCGAGTTCGAGGACCGGGGCGAGTACGAACTCGGGGGCGTGCCGGAAGCCTGGCGGCTGTACGCAGTGAAGACTTGTTAACAGACCAAGCTGTATGTGCCAATGTGCATTGGGTGCGGCGAGCCGGGCACCCATCGGAAATCACGGCACGAGGGCGATACGGATCGGAGGCCGCTGATGCTCCCCCAGCCGGCGTTTCGAGGCAGTCCCGGGTCGGCGGCGACCTGAGAATTAGGTGATGCCGCTCGCGTCCACAGAACTCAGGGTACGCCAACCGGCATGATGCTGGGAGGCCCTGCCAATACCTGGATCAACAGCGACTCTCACTTATCCGCGATCCGTGCTTTATTGGAGTCGACGGTCATCCTCCACGACCACTAAGGAGCCACTCTCATGAAGCACATTTCTCTAGGCGGACTTGACGTCTCGCGCATCGGACTCGGCACGATGGCGATGTCCGGCTACTACCTCGACCCGGACAGCAGCGACGTCGAGTCGATACGCACCATCCGGCGAGCACTGGAACTGGGCGTCACCCTCATCGATACCGCCGAGGTTTACGGCCCCTACGCGAACGAGGAGCTCGTCGGCCAGGCCCTCAAGGGGCGTCGCGACAGTGTCGTAGTGGCGACGTCAGGTCGCGTTGGCATGGCTGCTCGGACAGGGCGACGACATCGCCCCGATCCCCGGAACCAAGCGCGTTTCCCGCGTCGAGGAGAACACCGCTGCCGACAGCATCGAGTTGAGCGCGGAGCAGATCCAACGGCTCAACGACCTCATCCCGGCCACAGGCGAGCGCCACGACGAGACCAACATGGCCAGGATCGAGCGCTGATGTATGCCGGCTGGTGAGCACCGAGCTGCTCACCAGGGCCCTCCGTGGGCCGGCTGTGGGGCCTACGGGGCCACCCGGGCCACACGGGACCTTACGGGGGCCTCTGAAGGGGCTGGGAGGGCCGGAAAAGGCTGTAGGTAGAGGATTTCTGTGCCCTCCCGGGCGTGTGCCGCCCGCCGTCTCGGGTGGGCTGTCGGCGTTTCCGCTCGCCCCGTGGGCCCGGTGTGTGGTGGGTGTGAATGAGCTCGGGGGGGAGGACTCGAACCCCCAATGGCAGGGCCAGAACCTGCTGTGTTGCCAATTACACCACCCCCGAACGGGCAGGACGAGGCTAGCCCAACGCCCTCCCTGGGATGCTCAGTGGTGGTCGGGCAGGTGGTTGAAGCCGATTATCCGTCCCACCGCCACGCCTAGGGTCTCCTTGGCGAAATAAGGAACCTGCGACAGCCCCTTTATCGGCGATGTCTGCGTCGGAGACACGTAGGCGGTGAGCCCCAGCGAAGAGCTGATGTCACCGATCCTTGCCGAGTGGAAGGGATCCGATACCAGCAGAACCGTCCTCAGGTCACGCTCCTTCAGCATCGAGGCCGCCTCCGACAGCGACTGCCAGGTGTTGTCCCCTGTCACCTCGCTCAGTCCCCCGCGGGGGACGCCGCGCTGCTCCAGGTATCTGGCCGACACCTCGGACTCCGTGTAGTGATCTCCCGGCTCGTTGCCGCCGGTCACCACGATCTGCGGTGCCAGGCCCTCCTGCCAGAGCGATAGAGCGTGGTCGAGGCGGGAGCGGAGGTCTGCGGACGGCACCCCGTTGTATTCGGCCGCGCCCATCACGACCATCGCCTGGGCTCTTCGAGGGTCGTTCTGGCGGGACACCAGCCAGACCTGCACGGCGGTGACCGCCACGTACAGCAGGGCTGCACCGAGCAGGAGGCCGCCCAGCTTGAAGATGAGCCGCACCCCGATCGTACCTAGCGCATTTCAGCGCACCTCGGCGGAGAGCCGATCGAGCGCTGAATGGATCCGTTCCAGCACACGGTCGCGCCCCAGCAGCTCCAACGACTCGAAGAGAGGTGGCCCCACCGACCTCCCCGTGACGGCGACCCGGATGGGCGCTTGGGTCTTCTTCAGATTGAGGCCCAGCTTTTTACCCAGGTCCGTCGTGGCCGATTTGATCGCGACCGCCTCCCAGTCACAGGAGGCGTATGCCAAAGAAGCCGCTCTCAACACCGCCTCAGCTTCCCCGTCACCGGAAACCGCCTTTGCCCAGTCGGCCATGTCGGTCACCGGATGCTCCAAGAAGAGGAAGTCCACCCAGGCGGGCACCTCGCTCAAGACCCTCACGCGCTCCTGTACTAGAGGCGCTATGCGTTCGAAGACCGCGGGTCTGAACGCGTCCCTTGGCCATGGTCCATTATCCAGCCACGGACGGCTGGCTTCAACGAATGCGGAAGGGGTCATCGACCGGATGTACTCCTCGTTGAAGTGCGTCAGCTTCACCGTGTCGAAGAACGCCGGTGAGTTGTTGACGCTCGCCAGGTTGAAGGAAGGCACCATTTCCTCGAGGTCCATGATCTCCCTGCCATGCGGCGGACTCCACCCCAACAGGGCGAGGTAGTTGACCATCGCGGGAGCTAGGTATCCGCGTTCCCTGTAGTTCTCCACGGCCACCTCGTCGCGCCGCTTCGATAGCTTCTGGCGACGGTCGTTGACGAGCATCGGCAGGTGGGCGAAGACCGGAAGTCCACCATCGCTACGGTCTCGAGCCGCATCGAGCGCTTGCCAGACCAAGACGCCCTTGGGAGTGCTGGGCAGCAGGTCTTCCCCCCTGATGACGTGGGTGATCCCCATGGCCATGTCGTCCACCACGTTGGCAAGGACAAAGAGGGGCGCCCCTGACGACTTCACCAGAACGAAGTCCTCCAGGCTGGAGTTCTCAAAATTGACCGTTCCTCGCACCACGTCCTCGATCACTGTCACCCCGGCGCGGGGAACGGCGAAACGTAGTGCCCGACCCAGACCGGGACCGAGACCGCGATCACGGCAGTGGCCGTCGTAGCCGGGGGGAGCGTGCGGGAGCCTCCGCGCCTCGATCTCCTCTCTCGTACAATCACACCAGTAGACGGCGCCGGCGGTGTCGAGGTCTCGCACCGCCTCTCGATAGAGCTCGCCTCGTTCGGACTGACGGACCGGGCCCTCGTCCCAGTCCAGTCCCAGCCACCCCAAGGCCGAAACGATGCCGTCTACCCACGCCTCCCTGTCGCGCTCCCGATCGGTGTCCTCGATGCGAAGGATGAAGGTCCCTCCGCTCTGGCGCGCGAAGAACCAGTTGTAGAGGGCCGTCCTTGCGTTCCCGACGTGGAAGTAACCCGTGGGCGAGGGCGCAGACCTGACCCGCACCCGGGCATCCCCGCTCTGGCGGTCGATCGTCACTACGAGAGGATGCGCCTTGAGATGACGACGCGCTGAACCTGGTTGGTCCCCTCGTAGATCTGAGTGACCTTCGCGTCGCGCATGAATCTCTCGAGGGGGAAGTCTTTCGTGTAGCCGTATCCGCCCAGCAGCTGGACCGCGTCGGTGGTGACGCTCATGGCGGCGTCCGACGCCATGCACTTGGCCATGGCGCCCAGCGTCGTCAACTCTCCATAGGGGTCAGCTTCGTCAATGAGCGAGCAAGCCCTGTACACCATTCCTCGTGCGGCCTCGGTGCGCATTGCCATGTCGGCGAGCATGAACTGGAGCCCTTGGAACTCAGCGACGGGACGGCCGAACTGGTGCCTTCCCTTCACATATGAGATCGCATGGTCGATCGCCCCTTGGGCGATGCCGACTGCCTGGGCACCTATGATGGGCCGGCTCGTGTCGAGGGTGGACAGAGCCATGTAGAAGCCCTGGCCCTCCTCGCCGAGGCGGTTGCCGGCGGGAATCCTCACCTCGTCCAGCACCACCTCTCCGGTGGGGCTCCCCCGCATCCCGAGCTTGTCCTCCAGCTTCGTAACCTCGACACCCTGGTCGGCTTCGACCAAGAAGCAGGAGACGTCCCGGTGACCCCCCCGGGGCTCGGTCTTGGCGAAGATCGTGTAGGTGTCCGAGATGCCGGCGTTGGTGACCCAGGACTTGGTCCCCGACAGCACATAGTGATCACCGTCGCGGACCGCCCGCGTCGACATCGAGGCCACGTCCGAGCCGGCGTCGGGCTCCGACAGGCAATAGCTGGCCTGGGCCCGGCCGCTCGCCACGTCAGGGAGGTGGCGTGCTTGCAGCTCCTCGCTCCCCCAACGCATGACCGGGATCATGCCGAGCCTGGAGATGATCATCGCCAGGCTGGTGGAAGCGCAGACCCGTGCCACTTCCTCGACCATGATCGCCTGGGTCACGTGGTCCGCCCCGCTCCCCCCGTGCTCGACCGGGATGCCCAACGCCGGAAGCTCCATGGCCACGCAGTCGTGGAAGTTCTCCCAGGGGAACTCGCCTTTGCGGTCGGTCTCTGCCGCACGAGGGGCGATCTTGTCCTCACACATTTGGCGCACTGCCAGCCGGAACTCACGTTGAGTGTCGGAGAGGTTCATTCGCGGCACACCACAGCTTCTCACCTCGGGAGCGCTCAGCTGTGACTGCCCAGGTGCTCCAGCATGAGCTTGCTCAGCTGCCCCGAGGCCTGCTCTGGGATCCAATGGCTGACCCCTTCGAGCACCTCGAAGCGGTACTCGCCTCGTACCCAACCCCCGGTGGCCATGGCGGCCTCGCGGCCGAGAGCGACGTCCTCGGTGCTCCAGACATAGAGGGTGGGGATCGTGATCGGGCTCAACTCACCCATGTCTCCGATGGACGCGGCCCGGTACCAGTTCAAGGCGGCGGTCATGGCGCCGGGCTCGGACAGAGCCTCGATGTAAGGGTCCACCTCGTCCTCATCCGACCAGCCGCTGGCAGAGAACATCGCTCTCAGGCCGCCACCTTTGTCCGCGAGAAGCGTCTGCTCGGGAAGGTCGGGCTGCCTGAAGAACTCCATGTAGGAGGACCGGGTGCGTTGGTCGCCCCGCGCCTGTGAGAGGGCCTCGGCGAACGCCCTGGGATGGGGAGTCGAAACCACGGTGAGTGTCCGGACAAGCTCGGGGTGCGTCCCCGCGACCTGCCAGGCCACCGCTCCTCCCCAATCGTGGCCGACAAGGTCGACCCGGTCCGTGCCCATCCACTCGACAAAGCCCATCACGTCCGACACCAGCTCCCGCATCCGGTATCGCTCCAGGCCCTTCGGGCGCGCGCCCGGCGAATAGCCCCGCTGGTCGGGGGCTAGTGCCCGGTATCCGGCCTGTGCCGCCGACGCGAGCTGGAATCGCCAGGACCAAGAGGTCTGGGGGAAGCCGTGCAGCATGAGGACAGCCCGACCCTCGACAGGTCCGGCGGCTCGTGCGGTGAACGCCATGCCGTTCACGCGCACCTCCACCTTCTCCACAGCTCGACCCTAGCCGTGGAATGCATTAGCGAGATTCTGCGTTGTTACCTTTTTGCCCGGGCATCGGGACCTCCCCGATCCCGTCAAGCCCGGTTCGCAGTCCCCCCACGGGCCGGGCGAGCCCGGGCGCGCCCTCTCAACGTGTAGGGCCACGAACGGGTAAGGCCACGAGAGGGCCACCTAACAGCAACCGGGCAAAGGACGCCCGGGCAAGGGGGACCGGCCAAAGCCGGTCCCCCCTCACGCAGGCGCCCGACTCGTCCCCCCACGAGTCAGACCCGGGCCCGGGCGGTCCCCTTCCCCAGCCTTTGGACAGAAGGGGACCAGTGCTCGAGGAAGGCGCTCGGCTTCGCATCCGAGTGTGCCAGGCAACCCGAGGCGCAGCATCCCCCGACCCCCCTTTCGCTTGAGCTCCATGCGTCGAAGCTCGGCCCCGATCCCGGCCAATCTGCCCCATGCCACGAAGGGTGTCAAGAGTAACGCCCTAAGAGATGGGGAACCACCTGGCCACGAGCCCAAGCTGTTCTGACCAAGGCCGGATCACGTACGGATGAGGCCTCGCCACTCGGGGAGCCGGGCGGCCACCGTGGCAGGGGTGAGGCGGAGCGTCTCGTCAGGCACCATGTCCGAGATCGCCCGCTGGGTGGGGTAGTCGTGGGAGGCGGACTGGAAGAGCGGTCGCCGGAACTCGACGAGGTCTGGAGGTGGGCTGCCCATGAAGCCCCAGAGTGTGAAGGCGTGCTCGCAGTCGAAGATCACCGGAGCCCTTCCGAACAGTGCAGCGCGGCGCAAGGCGACGCCGAGGCAGCCGACGACGGCGTCGTCCGCCGTCTCCCCCTCGGTGAGCCCGAGGCGGTCGGACAATCGCCACGCCAGCCCGAGGGCGAAGCCCTGATCGGGCCCCGGCGATCCAAGCTTGGGACCGGCGGGTTGGCCGGCGCCCCCGATCTCGGCCGGCCGGTCGGGCCACCATGGTCCGGGGGTTTGCAGACGCTCGACCGGACGAACCTGGTCCCGGGGCGAAAGGGGAACGTATTCGGGCTGGGTCATTCGCCCTGCTCTTGAACGAGCAAGCCGTAGACGATCGAGTCGGCGAGAGCCTCCCAGGAGGCCTCGATTATGTTCTCGGAAACCCCGATCGTCGACCACGACCGCTCACCGTCGGTGGTGTCCAAGAGGACCCGGGTCACCGCACCGGTACCTTTCGACGTGTCGAGCACCCGCACCCGGTAGTCCGTGAGGTGTACGCGGCCGAGCTCGGGGTAGCGCGGGCCTATTGCCTTGCGGAGGGCGGCGTCCAGGGCGTTGACCGGGCCGTTTCCTTCAGCAGTCGCCACGATCCGATCCGGGCCCACCAGTACCTTGATTGTGGCCTCGGTGGTCAGGCTCTCGCTCAGCCTCTCCCTCCCCCGATCGGTGATGACCCGGAACGACTCCACACGGAAGTAGTCCTGCTCCCAGCCGGTTGCCTCCCTCATCAGTAGCTCCAGAGACCCGTCGGCCACCTCGAAGTGGTATCCGCGGTGCTCGAGTTGCTTGAGGGTGTCGAGCACTCGGGCCAGGTCCTCCCCCCCCAGGCCTAGGCCGAGCTCTGCGGCCTTCATCGCAAGGGTCGAGCGTCCAGCCATCTCGCTGACCACGAAACGACTACCGTTCCCGATCGAGTCGGGTTGGACATGCTCGTACGCGTCCGCGGCGGCGCGCGATGGCGCTCACGTGCAAGCCCCCCTTATGGGCGAAAGCGGACGAGCCGACGAAAGGCTGCTGCGCGCTCGGGGTGACGTTGACCAGTTCGGCTATGTGGTGGGCGACCGGCGTGAGCCTCTCGAGGTGGTCGGCAGCGATGGCATTCACGCCCATCTTGAGGGAAAGGTTGGCGATCACCGCTGAGAGGTCCGCGTTCCCGGTGCGCTCGCCATACCCGTTGATGCAGCCCTGTACGTGGGTGGCGCCGGATCGCACCGCTGCCAGCACGTTGGCGACGGCACAACCCCCGTCGTTGTGGAAGTGCACGCCGATCTGGGCCCGGGTTCGAGCCGTGGCATCGGCGACGATCCGCTCAGCCTCGTGCGGAAGGGTCCCGCCGTTGGTGTCGCACAGCACCAGCGTCTCTGCGCCCGCCTCTTCGGCCGCGAGGAGGACACCCATGCTGAAGCCCGGGTCTGCCTTGTAGCCGTCGAAGAAATGCTCGGCGTCGAAGAGCACACGCAAGCCGTTGGAACGGAGAAACTCCACAGAGTCGTAGGCCATCGCCCTTGCCTCGTCCAGGGTGGTTCGCAGGGCGTCGGTGACGTGAACGTCCCACGTTTTGGCCACGATGCACACAGCCTCGGTGCCCGCCTTCACGAGCTGGAGGAGGCTCTCGTCGCTCTCGGGCCTCCCGTTCGGCCGCCTGGTAGAGCCGAAGGCTACGAGGGTCGCCGTCCGCAGCTGAAGCTCCAGCGGCGCTCTGGCAAAGAACTCGTCGTCTTTGGGGTTGGCGCCCGCGTAGCCCCCTTCGATGAAGGCCACACCGAGGTGGTCGAGCTGCTCGGCGACCCGCAGCTTGTCGTCGACCGTCAGCGAGAGGCCTTCTTGCTGGCTCCCGTCCCGAAGCGTCGTGTCGAAGACGGCCACGCTCTCGGGAACCCTCGTCTCACGTTCAGCCGACATGATCTAACCAGTCCTTGTACCGGTCCACCTCACCACGCACGGCTGCGAAGTAGACCTCCTGGATGCTCTTCGTCATCGGCCCGGGCTCGCCGTCACCTACGATACGGTCGTCGACCGAGCGGATCGGCACCACCTCGGCGGCAGTCCCGGAGAGGAACACTTCGTCGGCCGTGTAGAGGTCGCTTCGCAGCACGTTGTCGACGGCCATCTCGTAGCCGAGATCCCGGCCTATCGTCATCACCGAGTCCTGGGTGATGCCCTCTAGAGCCCCCGCGGACACAGGCGGGGTGATGATCCGCCCTGACTTCACGACGAACACATTCTCGCCCGTGCACTCGCTCACGAACCCCTGTGGTGAGAGAAGTATGGCTTCGTCGTAGCATGCCTTCAGAGCCTCGACCTTTGCCATGGACGAGTTGACGTACATGCCGGTGCCCTTGGCCGCGGGAGGAACGGAGTTCGGGTCGTGGCGCTGCCATGAGCTGATCTTTGCTCGGACGCCGGATGCCACGCCCTCGTCACCCAGATAGCTCCCCCACGGCCACACCGCGATGGAGACGTTCACCGCGCAGGGAAGGGGATTGAGTCCCATCTCCCCGTAGCCCAGGTAGATGATCGGGCGGATGTAGCAGGCCTCGAGGCCGTTGGCAGAGACGGTGAGCTTTGTGGCCTCCACCAGCTCGTCCTGGCTGAAGGGCACGTCGATCAGATAGACGCGAGCAGACTTGAACAGCCGGGTCATGTGGTCGCGTAGGCGAAAGACTGCCGGACCCTGAGAGGTCCGGTAGGCGCGGATCCCCTCGAAGACGCCCGATCCGTAGTGGAGGCTGTGTGTCAGCACGTGGACCGTCGCCTCGTCCCAGTCCACGAGCTTGCCGTCCATCCAGATCTTGTCGGTCTTTTCGATGGGCATCGGTCCTTACACCCTCCCCGCTATGGCATCGCCTATCTCGGCGGTGCTGGCTGCTTTGAGTGTCTGGTTGGCGGCGTGATCGAGCACCGCCTTGGTGATGCGGGTAGATGCGTCGACCTCGCCCAGGTGCTCCAGCATCATGGCGGCCGACCTGATGGCTGCGAGCGGATTGGCAAGGCCCGTGCCGGCGATGTCGTGAGCCGCACCGTGCACCGGCTCGAAGACCGAAGGGCCCGTGCGGGCGGGGTTGAGGTTCGCCGACGCCGCCAAACCGATGCCCCCCGACACTGCGCCTGCGAGGTCGGTGAGGATGTCCCCGAACAGGTTGTCGGTCACGAGGACGTCGTACCGATGCGGAGTCTCCACTAGATACATGCACGCCGCGTCCACGTGGTTGTAGGCAGTGGTGACCCCCGGGAAGGCACGGCCTACTTCGTTGAAGGCCCGTTGCCACAGGTCGCCCGCGAAGGTGAGCACATTGGTCTTATGGACGAGGGTCAGGTGCCGTGCAGACCTCACGTCGGCCAGCTCGTAGGCAAAGCGGACGCATCGCTCGACACCGTGGCGGGTATTGACGGAACCCTGCGTCGCCACCTCGTGGGGCGTCCCCTTCCGCAAGAAGCCGCCCTCGCCCGCGTAGCTCCCTTCGGTGTTCTCACGCACGACCGCAAGGTCGATGCCGGATCGGTCTTCGGTGGGCGACGCGGTGAAAGGACGGAGGTTCACGTACAGATCGAGCTCGAAGCGGAGACGCAACAGCAGCCCCCGCTCGAGGGCCCCGGGTGGCACCGCCGTGCTCCCCACCGGAGGGCCCACGGCCCCAAGCAGTATCGCGTCGAACCCCCTCAGCTCCTCCAAGACGGACTCCGGCAGAGCCTCCCCGGTGCGCTCGTAGCGGTCGGCACCCAGGTCGAAGCCGACCGGATCGAGCTTCACCCCGGCCGCGGCGACCACCTTGAGCGCCTCGGACACCACCTCCGGCCCGATGCCGTCCCCCCCGATGAGGGCGACCTTGTGGGAAGCTGGCAAGTAAGGCTCCTACAGAAATGAAAAACCGCCCACCAAGTGGACGGTCGAACAGGCACACACCTCTGGGGTGTGCGCCTAGGGGATGGCGATTACGCGACGTGGAGACATGTCGAGATCCAGTGTCGCCCAGGGAGGGGCCTCCGTCAACTCAGTACTCAGCCCGTACCCGGCTCAGCACCCAGCCGGGCCGGGCGGTTGCTCGGATAATCTCGGGAGGGTGAGTGCGACCCACTTGTCCCCTCAAGCCTACGAGCGGCTACAGGTCGAACTGGAAGACCTGACCACGCGAGGCAGGTTGGAGATCGCCAGGGCGATCGAGGCGGCCCGGGCCTTGGGCGACCTGTCGGAGAACGGCGACTACCACGCCGCCAAGGACAGCCAGGGAAAGATGGAGTCGCGGATCCGCAAGATCCACTCCATGCTGGAGTCCGCCGTGCTCGTCGAGGAACCCGAAGAGGGGGTAGTCGGGGCGGGCTCGGTCGTCTCGCTTCGATACTCGGGCGAGGACGAGGTCGAGCGATACCTCGTGGGCTCCATCGAGGAGCGAAGGGACGACGTGGCGGTCATCTCGCCGGGGTCGCCCTTGGGCAAGGCCCTGATCGGCCGCTCGGAGAAGGACACCGTCGAGTACGAGTCCCCCGGGGGGACCATGACAGTCGAGATCGTCGGGGTGGGGAGCTGAGCACCGACACGGACGGCTCGTCCGCCCCCGGGCGGGCGTCGAGCTCGGGGGACGGCTCCATACTGCGCGACGGCTCCAGACCCGGCGACGGCTCCAGACCCGGCCCGGTAATAGGGACTCCGCCGCTGCCGCCGGGACGCTTCGTCGACCTGCCTATGCGAGGGGTCACCTTCGTCAGAGAGCTGCAGGGCCCGCCTGGAGCTCCGGCACTGGTCCTGCTGCACGGATGGACGGTGACTGCCGACCTCAACTGGTTCACCTCTTACCGCGCCCTCGGAGAGCACTACCGGGTGGTGGCTCTCGACCATCGAGCTCACGGCCGCGGGATCAGGTCATGGAAGCCGTTCCGGCTAGAGGACTGTGCAGACGACGTGGCCGCGCTCGCCGCTCAGCTCGAGATCGACTCGCTCGTGGCCGTGGGCTACTCGATGGGCGGACCGGTAGCTCAGCTCCTTTGGAAGCGACATCCCGAGGTCGTCGACGGCATGGTCCTGTCCGCTACCGCTCAGAGCTTCACACGCCAGGATCTGGCCAATCAGCTGTACCTCGCCAGCCTGATGGGCCTTTCGATGGTGTCGCGCTTCACTCCCGGGGTGGTCCGGCGAACCGTCGCCGACGGTCTGATACGCCGCCGTCTGGAAGGGGTGTCGATGCGCGACTGGGTTGCCTCGGAGCTGTTGCGAAACGATACGACCGGTGTCCTGGAAGCAGGGATTGCCCTCCGCTCCTTCGACTCGTCGGCATGGTCTTCGGACATCGACGTGCCTACGGCGTCGGTGGTGACGACCAGGGACCAGGTGGTGAGCCCCCGGCGCCAGTTGGCGCTGGCGGGGTCGATCCCGGGCACGTCGATCCATCGGGTCGACTCGGACCACACGGCGTGCGCCAACGATTCGGCACTCTTCGTGCCCGCTCTCCTGGACGCCGTGGCGTCGGTGACCGGACGCGTCACAAAAGCGACGACGAAACCCTGAGAGCGATGTCAGTCCGGACGAAGGCCCGACCTCCACTTCTCCAGGGTCGTGCCTCCATCCCGGCGCGGCGCTTCTACCGGATGGCCGGCATCGGGCTTCGTAGGGTGGCCGGGATGTGGAGGGTGCTCGGACCCGGCGCCGGCCGCCGGCCCGCAGAGCTCGCCGCGAGGCAGCTCCGGCTGGCCTTCCAGGAGCTGGGGCCTACTTTCGTGAAGTTCGGCCAGTTGGTGTCGGCTTCTCCCGGCACGTTTCCGCGAGCACTGGTCGAGGAGTTCTCCCACCTGCAGGACCACGTGCCGCCCGAGCCCTGGGAGCAGGTCGCCACCACACTGGAAGCTGAGCTTGGCGAGATCAGCCGTCCGTTCCGCTGGATCGACTGGCGCCCGCTCGCAGCGGCCTCGATCGCCCAGGTCTATCCGGGCACGCTTGCCAACGGAGCGGACGTCGTGGTCAAGGTGCAGCGTGCGCACCTGACGGAGATCTTGCGCCAGGACCTGCGCGTCCTCCACGCCTCCGCCCAACTGGTATCCCGCGTGGCGAAGCCCCTCGCCGCCACCAACCCTGTCGGCGTCGTCGAGGACTTCGCTCAGAGCCTTGGCGGAGAGCTTGACTTCCGGACCGAAGCTGGCCATATGGACCGGCTGCGAAGCATCTTGGAAGGCTGGCCGGTGCGGGTTCCTGGCGTCTACCGGGACCTCACCACCAGGCGGGTTCTCACGATGGAGCGGCTGAACGGGACAAAGATGTCGGACACGAAGGCGCTCGCTCGGCTCAATGTGGACCGCGTCGTCCTGGCCGACACGATTCTCGGAAGCCTGCTTGTGTGCGCGCTGCAGCACGGGATATTTCACGGGGACGGCCATCCCGGGAACATGCTCGTCCAAGACGACGGGACTCTCGTCCTGCTCGACTTCGGGATAGTCGGGTTCCTAGATGATGACACCCGCATCCTCACCGCCCGCCTGCTGGCCGCGTTCGTCGAGCAGCGTTTCGATGGTGTTGCGGACGCGGTGATCGCCCTCTCCCAGACCCCCGGAGTGGACATGGACGCAGCAATTGCCGACCTGGAGTCAATCGCCAAGGAGTTCCTCAGCCAGCCATTGGGCGACATCCCCCTGGCGAAGTTGCTTATAGAGCTAGTCCGTGCCGCGAACAGGCACGGGATCATGGTTCCCAACGACCTTCTGCTCTTCTGCAAGCAGTTGCTCTACCTGGACGGAATCGGCAGGAGGCTCAACCCCGGCTTCGACGTCTTCGCGGACGGTGCACGGTTCGTCCAGTTCCTGCCTCAAGATGCGGTCGGGGCGTAGTCCCCGGCGTGACCCCGCTGAACCTCGTCTCCCCACCCGCATGCCTTCTCGACTTGCCTGGCGGCTCGCGTCACGGCGGCAAAATAGCGACGTCCCGGCGAACGCGTCGTGCGCTCCAACGGCCCTGACACCGAGACCGCAGCCACAACCTGTCCCCCGCGCCGCACCGCGGCGCTCACGCTGGCGACCCCCTTCTCCCGCTCCTCCACGCTCTGGGCCCACCCCCTTCGTCGCACGTCCTCACGGTCCATCAGAACCGCCCCCGCCGAGCCGCGGTCGAGAGGGAGGACAGCGCCCACCGGTACGATCGTCCGCAGGCTGTGCGGCGACTCCAAGGAGACAACGCAGAGACGTTCTCGGCCCACCAAGACGTACAGCTGGGTACTCTCCCCCGTTGCGTCCCTCAGCGATTCCAGGGCTGGGAGGGAGGTCTCGGCGATGACGGGACCCGCGCCCGCCACGGCTCCCAGCTCGGCAAGCCGGCGACCGAGGCAGAAGCGCCCGCCGCCGTCCTTCTCCAACAGCCCGTGTCTGACCAGCGCTTGGGCCAGCCTGTGCGTGGTCGCCCGGGAGAGTGCGCTCGACTCCACGAGCTGGGCCAGACCCGAGGGCCCGTCCTCGAGAACGTCCAGCAAGGCGACCGCCTTGTCCAGGACCCCAACCCCGCTTACACTGTTTTCCATACTCTGACATCTTAGTCTCAGAATTTGAGATTGCCCGCCGAGAGGGAGGTCGGGCCGATGGCCTCGACGCTGAGCGAGAAGGTGTGGGACGGCCACGTGGTCCGGTCCGCGGTCGGGGAACCCGACCTTCTCTACATCGACCTGCATCTGGTCCACGAGGTGACCTCGCCCCAAGCCTTCGAGGGACTGCGCCTCGCGGGGCGGAAGGTACGCCGGCCCGATCTCACCGTGGCCACGGCCGACCACAACGTGCCCACCGTCGACATCGACAAGCCGGTCGCGGACCCGATCTCGGCCAAGCAACTGGAGGTGCTGGCGGCCAACTGTTCCGAGCACGGCATCACCTGCTTCCCGATGGGAGATGCGAACCAGGGGATAGTCCATGTCATGGGTCCCGAGCAGGGACTGACACAGCCCGGCATGTCGATCGTGTGCGGCGACAGCCACACCTCCACGCATGGAGCGTTTGGAGCCCTTGCCTTCGGGATCGGCACGAGCGAGGTCGAGCACG
Organism: uncultured Actinomycetes bacterium; assembly: GCA_963736925.1. Lineage (GTDB taxonomy): Bacteria > Actinomycetota > Acidimicrobiia > Acidimicrobiales > CAVTQP01 > CAVTQP01. Next base: position 488,013 of record CAVTQP010000003.1, on the reverse strand, counting down.
TGCTGGCCACCCAGACCCTTCCACAGTGGCGGCCCAAGACCATGGCAGTCACCGTCGAGGGCGAGCTCCCCACGGGCGTGGTGGCCAAGGACGTGATCTTGGCCACCATCGGAAGCATCGGCACCGGCGGCGGGATCGGTCACGTGATCGAGTACCGGGGTCAGGTCATCTCTTCGCTTTCCATGGAGGGCCGGATGACCGTGTGCAACATGAGCATCGAGGCCGGGGCGAGAGCAGGGATGATCGCGCCCGACGACACCACCTTCTCGTATCTCGAACAGCGTCCCTACGCTCCGAGAGGAAAGGAATGGGAACAGGCCCTCGAAAACTGGCGCGCGCTTGCCACCGATCCGGAGGCCGGTTTCGATCGGGAGGTGGTGATCGACGGTCGCGCCCTTGTCCCCCATGTCTCCTGGGGCACCAACCCGTCTCAGGTGGTTCGGATCGACGACGCCGTCCCCGAGCCCGACAGCATGGCGGATCCTTCCAGCCGGGAGGCTGCCACGAGGGCTCTCGCGTACATGGGCTTGAGCGCCGGTACGGCCGTGCGCGATCTGCAAGTCGACACCGTCTTCATCGGGTCCTGCACCAACTCACGTATCGAGGACCTCCGTGCTGCTGCGAGGGTCGTCTCAGGCAGACGTGTTCGGCCGGGGCTGCGCGCGCTTGTCGTACCCGGGTCGCAAAGGGTCAAGGCTCAGGCCGAGTCCGAAGGATTGGACCGCGCCTTCGTGGCCGCCGGCTTCGAATGGAGGGAGGCGGGCTGCTCGATGTGCTTGGCGATGAACCCGGACAAGCTGAGCCCGGGCGAGCGCTGCGCCTCCACGTCCAACCGCAACTTCGAGGGTCGCCAGGGCCGCGGGGGAAGAACCCATCTGGTCTCGCCCGAAGTGGCTGCGGCCACCGCTCTGGCCGGGCACTTCGCGGCTCCGGCCGATCTGGATTGAGGAGTCGCCAGTGGAACCAGTCCGCGTAGTCACAGGTACGGTCGTCCCGCTCGACCGCTCCGACGTAGACACCGACCAGATCATTCCGAGCGATTGGCTCAAGAGGGTCGAGCGAACCGGCTTTGGTGCCGGCCTCTTCGCAGAGTGGCGCGACGACCGCGACTTCGTGCTGAACAAGCCTGAGCACGCCGGAGCGACGATCCTCGTGGCAGGGCCCAACTTCGGTACAGGTTCGTCCCGCGAGCACGCAGTGTGGGCCCTTCTGGACTACGGCTTTCGCGCTGTCATCTCACCGCGCTTCGCCGACATCTTCCGCAACAACTGCACAAAATCGGGACTGGTCCCAGCCGACGTGGGCGCCACCGCGTGCCGGGCGCTGATGAACGCCGTCGTGGCAGAGCCTGCGCTCGAGGTCACCATCGACGTCGAGCGGCGCACCGTCGTTGCGCCGGCGGTGGGCATCGAGGCTTCCTTCGCCTTGGACGACTTCACCCGGGACCGTCTCCTGGAGGGACTCGACGACATAGGGCTTACCCTCAGACAGGCGTCTGTCATCGACTCGTTCGAGAGAAGCCGCCCTCCCTGGCTACCCGCGACGGGTTGACCGTCCATCGGGAGGCAACGGGCGGCTCCTTCTCGCTCCGGCATCCCGGCCCTTCCCTCCGGCGTCTCGCCACATTGAGTGACCAAAGCGGGGTCCGCACAAGGATGCGCCATCGATTCTGCGGGCGTGCCCTGACCGCTACGTGCGCATCTCTAGTTCCCGCGTTCGCCCGTATACGAGTCGCTCTCAGTGAGATCCGTGACCGCCCAGGGTCATACCGCTCTCCTATGAAGCGTGCTTCAAGGGACAGTTCTCCACCGGTCCGCGGTACGGCGCACAGGTGCACCGATGTTCGCCCCCCACGCGGAGTGGCCTCCGGCAGTCACGTCGGGTTGCTCGAGGACGGAGCTAGGGAGTCGCCTCCTGCCGGCGGCGCACCTCGTGGCGAGAGCGCGCCCTCACGACCCTGTTGACCCCGTTCAGGTAAGCGCGGGCGGAAGCTTCGACGACGTCCGTGGACACCCCGCGACCCGAGACCCGGATCCCGCCGGCCTCCAGCTGGACGACCACGTCTCCGAGAGCGTCGACCCCACCCGTGACCGAAGAGACATTGAACCCGGTGAGGCGTCCCTCTACGCCCGTTGCTTGCCGTATGGCCTGGCATGCCGCGTCGATCATGCCGTCGCCCTCGGCGCCTGCCTCGAACTTGGTCCCGTCCCGGCTCAGCACGACGGTCGCTCTCGGGACACCAACGGTTCCGCCTGTCACCTCTAACGACTCGAGTACATAGGCGGACTCGAGCGTGGTCCCGATCTCCTCGGCGACTATCGCTTCGAGGTCGGCCTCTGTTATCTCCACTTTGCGGTCGGCAAGCTCCTTGAACCTGGCGAAGCAAGAATTCAGAGCATCACCTTGGATGTTGATTCCCATCTTCGACAGCGTGTCTGCGAATGCATGTCGACCTGAGTGCTTGCCGAGCACGATCTGCCTGCCGGTTTGACCGACGCTCGCCGCATCGATGATCTCGTAGGTGGTCCGCTCGGCGAGCACCCCGTGCTGGTGGATGCCCGATTCGTGCGCGAAGGCGTTCCGCCCCACCACCGCTTTGTTGTACTGAACGGGGTAGCCGCTCAGTCGAGCGACGAGGCGAGACGTCCGCGCCAGCTCTTCGGTCTTCACCTGGGTGGTGACTCCCGGGAACTGGTCGGGCCGAATGGCCAACGCCATCACCACCTCCTCTAGGGCAGCGTTGCCGGCTCGCTCGCCGAGCCCATTGACACATACCTCCACCTGTCGAGCGCCCGCCTGAACGCCGGCCAAGCTGTTGGCCACGGCCAGCCCGAGGTCGTTGTGACAATGAGTGGAAAGGACGTAGTCGCCCGGAACCTCCTTGCTTATGTACTGGACCAGGGCGCCGAAGTCCCACGGGATGCCGTAACCCACCGTGTCGGGGATGTTCAGTGTCGTGGCTCCCGCCTCCACGGCCGCGCGCAGTACGTCCATCATGAACTCGAGAGGCGTCCGCGTGGCGTCTTGGGGGCTGAACTCCACGTCGTCGGTGTGTTCTCTGGCGCGCCCCACCCCGGCCCGGGTCTCCTCCAGGACCTGCTCCTCGGTCATGTTGAGCATGTGCTCCATGTGGCTCGGGCTCGTCGAGATGAAGACATGGATCCGGCCGCGATCAGCATCCCGTAGGGCGTCCCAGCATCGGTCAACGTCAGCCCGGTGGGTACGGGAGAGTCCGGCGACCACAGGGCCGTGGACGGCCCGAGAGATCGCCTGAACTGCGTCGAAGTCACCCGGGCTCGCGACGGGGAAGCCGGCCTCTATGTAATCGACCCCCAGGCGCCCGAGCTGCTCGGCGATCTCGAGCTTCTCGACCACGTCGAGGGAGATGCCGGGGGATTGCTCCCCGTCTCGCAGCGTGGTGTCGAAGATGACCAGGTGATCGCCCATCGTCGTCCCTTCTTTGTCCGGCGCAATAAAAAACCTCCTGGCCCGAGGGCGCAGGAGGCGGGGCGAGCGCTATGCCGGCGCTCGCCGTCAGGTAAGAAGCAGGGTGAAGCTGTGGCTCATATCCGCGACCATGGTCGCCGATCGACCCATACCCGTCAAGCCGGGCGGGGTCTCAAGCTGGGGCCGAGGTCAAGCTGTGAATGTCGAGGATCCCCGGCATGCGGGCCAGACGGTCGAGCACATCCTTGGGCGTGGGACGGTCGGTCGACAGGACCATCAGAGCCGTGTTCCCCTCCGCCGAGGGCCCGACAGCCATGCTGGAGATGCTGATCCGGGCCTCCCCCAAGGCGGTTCCCACCAGCCCGATCATGCCGGGGCTGTCATCGTTTCGGACCACCAGCATGTGCTGCGCAGGCGGCACCTCGACGGTGTGGTCGTCCACCATCACGATCATCGGCTCGCCTCGCACCCCCGCAAGCGTGCCGGCGAGCGTGTGCGAGCTGCTCCTCACCGACATGAGGTTCACGTAGTCGCGGACCGAAATGGTCGTGGACTCTTTGACCTCGAGGCCTCTCTCAGCCGCCAGTTGAGGGCGCGTTCACGTAGGACACGGGCTCTTCGGTTCCGGCCGCGAAGACGCCCTTGAGTACAGCCAGGGTGAGGATCTCGGTATCGTCGGCTGCCAAGCCGCCCTGGTATTCCACGTCCAGGCGATCCGGCAGGCCCTCCTCGAGAGAGGCCAGCATCCGGCCAAGGCGCTCTGCGAGGGGAAGGAAGGGCCTGACCGTCTCAGACGCTTCCGCCGCGCTCGACGTTGACCGCGAAGGGGACGAACTCGCCGCGGAGGGCCAGCAGCACCTGCTCGGCGATGGTCTCGCCCGCCTTGTCCTGGGCCTCCTGCGTGCTCGCGCCGAGGTGCGGGGTCACCACGACCCTTTCCAGTCCGAACAGCTGGGAGGACGTACACGGCTCGGTGGAGAAGACGTCCAAGGCGGCGCCTCCCAGCGTGCCGGCTTCTATGGCCGCCGCCAAAGCCTCCTCGTCGACGATCCCGCCTCGGGAGGTGTTGAGGACCCTGAGGCCCGGCTTCGCCTTTGCCAGCAGGACCCGTCCGATCAAGCCGATCGTGTCGGGGGTTTTGGGAAGGTGGACGGTGAGGAAATCGGCCTCGGACACGAGGCGCTCGAGGCTCATCAGCTCCACGCCCATACGTTGGGCCCGATCTGGCGAGACGAAAGGATCGAACGCGGACAGACGCATCCCGAAAGCATGCGCGCGCTGGGCTACCAGCGCCCCGACCTGGCCGAGACCGACGATTCCCAAGGCCTTGCCGTGAAGCTCTACGCCCTCCCATCGCGAGCGCTCCCAGTTCCCGGCCACGAGCGCCGCGTGGGCCTGTGGCACGTTTCGCGCCTGGGCGAGCAGGAGGGCCATCGTGTGCTCCGCCGCCGAGAGGATGTTGGACTGCGGGGCGTTCACGACCATCACCCCCCGTCTGGTAGCAGCTTCGACGTCCACGTTGTCCAGACCTATGCCGGCGCGCCCGATGACGACCAGCTCCCTTCCCGCCGTGACGACGTCGCCGGTCACCGCGGTGGCAGAGCGAACGACGAGCGCCTGGGCGGTAGCCACCTCTGCGAGCAGCTGGTCGTTGGACAACCCCAGCCGCACGTCAACCTGGTGGCCGGCGCCGGCCATCGCTTCGATGCCCCTTCTGGCGAGCTGCTCGGTGACCAGAATCCGGGGCATTCACCAATCCTGGCCGAGCGATGGAGGGACCGCCAAGCCGGGCTGGGTGCTCGCCTCGGTTCGTGGCCCGCTCACGGGAGGGACGCCGAAACGCCGCCGGAGGCAACGATGATCAAGAATCCCACCAGGTTGAACAGCGAGTGCGTCACGATCCCCGGGCCCAACCGCCCGAACCTGTTCCGCATCCAGCCCTGGACCAGTCCAAAGGCGGCGATGCTCACGACCACCGTCACGTTGGGGAGTCCCAGGTCCGGTTGCACGTGGGCCACCCCGAAGAACCCCGCTTGGAGGACGATGCCCCAGCCGACGCCCAGCCGTGCGGTGAAGGCACCCTGTACCAGCCCTCTGAAGTAGAGCTCTTCGACGACCGGGGCGCCCACGCACAAGATGAGGCCCGAGATGATCAATGCGGACGCTGTGTGCGAGGGGGTGACCGAGGTTGCGTTGCCCCCGGAGAAGGCCTGACCGCCCACCGCCACGATCACGATGGTGATGATGCCGACGAGTAGGCGGCCGGAGAGGCTTGCGCCCAAGCCGATGCCAAGGTCCTTCCAACCCCCGAAACGCAGGTCGAAGTCCTTGACCAGGTCCCCCGTCCCCTTCTGCCGGCTCGCCATGGCACAGGCGATAACGAACCCCGCCCAGAGCCCCATCTCGCCCACGAGGATCCCCACGGGGCTCTTGGATGATCCCCCCGATCCCAACCAAGCAAGGTCCACCAGAAGGCTGAGCAACAGGGCCATCACGAAGCCCAGCAACGCCAGGCCTCCCGCTCGAAGCGGTGGGGCGCAGGGGGTGTGGCCCCAGCCGTGTCCCGACCAGTCGCGAGAAGCGGCTTCGCCATCGGTGTACCGAGCAGGTGCGGCGGGCCTGGAAGCGGCTCGGGGTGCTGCGCCGTAAGGGGGATCCGCCACGGATCCCGTCCATACCTCTCCGTCCCACCAGCGCCACGCGTGTTGGTGCCATGGATCCGGATGCCATCCCGGCGGTGACGGCGGTGGGAGTGCCGCCGAGCTGGCGGGACGAGGTTCCCCTCGAGCCTCCATCACCTCGAGGCGCCTATCACCCGGACACGCCTATCACCCGAAGGCGCCCACCACCCGAAGGCGCCCACCACCCGAAGGCGCCTATCACCCGAACGCGCCTATCACCCGAAGGCGCTGATCACCTGAAAGAGCCGTCAAGGTAGCGTGCCATCGTCTCGGCTTGGTGCTGTGCGGAGCCGAACAGGGTGTCCAGCACATGCGCCCGCTTGAGGTACAGGTGGGCGTCCATGTCCCAGGTGAACCCCATTCCCCCGTGTACCTGAACGCATGCTTGCCCGTTTGCCATCGCGGCGTCGCCCGCCTCGAGCTTGCCGACCGTGACCGCCCTGTCCACATCCCCCACCGCGGGGTCGTCCAGAGTTGCGGCTGAGGCGTAAACCGAAGCCCGAGCCACCTCGGTGCGCACGAGCATGTCGGCGAGCATGTGCTTCACCGATTGAAACGATCCTATCGGGCGGTCGAACTGATGCCTGTGCTTGGCGTAGGCGACGGCGAGGTCCATGGTTGCCTCGGCCACACCCAGGCACAGCGCAGCCACCAGCGTCGCCCCACATCGGCGCCACGCGGCGGCATCAGCTGAGCCAAGCAGCAGGTCGCCTCGCGGAAGCCGCTCGACGACATGCACGGGCGTGAGCGGGTCGAGAGGTCGCTCCACCGACGCGCCCTCGATCTCGCCCCGGTCGAGCAACCACACGCCTTCGCCGTCCAGCACCAAGAGCACATCCAGACCCTCCCAGTGCTCGACCAGCGCGGGACCGGGGTGGCCCGAGTCTCTCGTCACCAGGCCCACCACCTTCTCGCCGGTCGCCGCGCCCTCGATCATCCCCGCCGCCAGATGACACGCCACCACGGGACCTGGAACCAGTGCCCTGCCCAATTCCTCGAAAGCCACCGTTGCGGCGACCATACCCAACCCCGCACCGCCGTCGGCTTCGGGCAGCTTCAAGGAGAAGACCCCGGTCTCGCCGAGCTCTCGCCACAGTGACCGGTCCACCCCGCCGGACTTCTCGAGGTCGCGCACGCGCTCCAAGGGGACACGGCCCTTGCAGAAACTCCGGGTACCCTCGGCCAGAGCGGTCTCGTCAGCGCTCAGCTCCAGGTCCACTCTAGAGATCCTTCGGCAACCCGAGAATGCGCTCACCGACGATGTTGCGCTGCACCTGGGATGTGCCGGCGGCGATGGTCAGCGAGAGGGAATGCAACCACCCTCGTACATGGGCAGAGGTCGCAAGCCCGGCCACGTCGTCCATCGACAGCGCGGCCCGGCCCAGCATGCGCATGCTGAGATCCCCCATCCGCTGGCGGACCTCCGAGTAGTACAGCTTGAAGACCGAGCCTCCCGGGCCCAACGTCCCGGTGCGGGCGTACTGGGAGACGTTGCGCTTCGTGAGAGCCCAAAGAGCGTCGAGGTCGGCTGCCAGGTGGCCGATCTCCCGGCGCACGCCCGCGTCGTCCCATGCCGTCCCCGGCCCGTCGTGAAGCCCCCCGGCCAGCTCGGCCAGGTCCGAGACCATGTCCATCGACGCCAGTAGCTCGCTGACCAATGCCGTCCCACGCTCGAAGCTGAAGGTGACCATCGCCACCCGCCAGCCGTCGTTCTCCTCACCGACGCGGTTGGCTACCGGAACCCGGACGTCGTCGAGGAACACCTCGCTGAACTCGGTGGAGCCACCGATCGTACGGAGGGGACGAACGTCGATCCCCGCACTGTCCATCGGCAGGATCAGCCAGCTGATCCCCCTGTGCTTGGGTGCGGCGGGGTCGGTCCGCACGAGCATCTCGCAGTAGTCGGCTACCTCGGCGTGCGAGGTCCAGATCTTCTGGCCGGAGATGACGTACTCGTCGCCGTCGCGTTCCGCCCGGGTCCGGAGCGAGGCCAGGTCGGAGCCGGCTCCCGGCTCCGAGAAGCCCGACACCACACCTTTTCTCCTTTGAGGATCGCAGGCAGGTGCGTGGCCTTCTGTGACGCGTCGGCCTCCGCTATGAGGGTCGGACCGGCGTGGAGCAACCCCACGAAGTTCACCCCCACATAGGGCGCACGAGCTCGCTCGGTCTCCTCCAAGAAGATCAGGTGCTCGGTTGGTGTCGCCCCTCGGCCGCCGACGTCCTTGGGCCAGTCGATGCCCGCGTAACCCGCATCGAAGAGCATGCGCTGCCAGTCGGTGTCGAACCTACGCCTGCCGACCCAGTCTTCGAGAGCAGGACGAGGGCCTAGGGTCGGAACCACCTTGGCGAGCCATCCGCGAAGCTCTTCCCGAAACTGCTCTTCAGCTTCGGAGTAGCGGAGGTCCACAGCTTCGGGAGTCTAACGGTGGGGTACACCCCGGCCGGCCGTCGTGGATGTCGACTACCTCCCCCCGTGGTCCTGCAATCACTTCTGGGCCACAATGACGACCATGCCCTTGACCGAAGACGCTCGGGTGGTGCTGGAGGCAATGGAACGGGCGCTCCCGAAGGTGGAGACCATGACGGGGCCCGAGGCACGACGGGCGACCAAGGAGGCCATTCCACCTTTGGTCGATCCCGAGGCGGTGGCGCGTGTCGAGAACCGGAAGCTGCCGGGTCCCGCGCGGGAGATCCCCGTGCGGATCTACTGGCCCATGGAGAACGAGCCGTTGGGAGCCGTGGTCTTCTTCCACGGGGGCGGGTGGGTCATTTGCGATCTGGACTCCCATGACGGCCTCTGCCGCTCGATGGCCAACGCCGTCGGATGTGTCGCAGTCTCCGTCGACTACCGACTCGCGCCCGAGCACAAGTTTCCGGCAGCAGCAGAGGACTGCTATGCCGCGACGAAATGGGTGGTGGAAAACGGCCCCACCTTAGGGGTGCACAGCGAACGCATAGCGGTATGCGGAGACAGCGCGGGCGGAAACCTGGCTGCGGCCGTTACCCTCATGGCGAGGGACCTAGGGGAACCGCCACTCGTGTTCCAGGCGATGGTGTATCCCGTGACCGACCACTCCTTCGGGACCCCTTCGTACCGGGAGAACGGGGAGGGCTACTTCCTCACCGAGGCAGCGATGCGCTGGTTCTGGACCCAGTACCTTCCCGAGGGTGAGGACGGCGGCCAGGCTTACGCCTCGCCGTTGCGTGCCGCCGACCTCGGCGGACTTCCCCCGGCCCTGATCGTGACGGCGGAGTACGACCCCCTGCGCGACGAGGGCGAGGCTTACCGCGCGCCGCCTTCAGGAGGCGGGAGTGGCTGTGACATGCGTCCGGTACGATGGCATGTTCCACGGATTCTTCAGCATGGCCCCGCTGATCGAGGGTGCCCGAGAAGCCAACAGGGAGACTTTCGCCATCCTTCGCAACGCGCTTGCAAAGGGGGCTCGCGAAGGAGCGCGTCTTGAACATACGCTGCGTGGTCACAGGGCAGACGGAGTCGGGGAAGTCCGTCTTCGTGAACGACGAGTCGGTGGAGCCGGTAACGCTCGACCTGCTACCGGGCTACGAGTTCCATCGACTGTGGGGCAGCGACTCCCCTTTCGGACTTCCGACCGACGGCACCCCTCCCGCCGCGCCGACCTACTTCCCCTCCAAGTCGGGCCATCGATTCGGGTTCTTCACCATCCCGCCCGACACGATGGGTGTTCCCGAGGATCTCGACGTCGGTGCGGCACTGGAGCAGATGAGCCAGAAGCTGCCCGGTATGGCGGACGTCATGGAGCCGGAGAACCCCGGGATGCACACCACGGACACCGTGGACTTCGACGTGGTCGTCTCGGGAGAGGTCTGGCTGGAGCTGGACGACGGCGCAGAGGTTCAACTCACGGCGGGTGACTGCGTGATCCAGAACGGGACCCGGCACGCCTGGCACAACCGGTCCTCCGAGACCGCCGTAATCGCGGTCACGCTGGTGGGAGCCGAGCGTTCATAGGGCACCCGCCCGTACTTACAGGTCCAGTCCGAGCATCTCCGTCGCATTTCCCCGGACGATCTTCTCTACGACGTCACTTTCTAGCTCCTTCATCTGAACCTCTGCGATCTGGCGAGTGTTGGGCCATGTGCTGTCGGAATGCGGGTAGTCGGACTCGTAGGTGATGTTGTCGACACCGATCTCCTCGACCGATTTCAATCCGTGCGCGTCGTCGAAGAAGCAACCGTACACGTGGTCCCGGAAGAGCTCGCTCGGAGGCTTGGTCACGTTCTCCGCGATCCCGCCCCAAGCCCTGTTCTCGCGCCAAACGACATCTGCCCGCTCGAGCACGTAAGGGATCCAGCCGATCTGGCCCTCCGAGTAGGCGACCTTGAGATCGGGGAACCTGTTGAAGGCTCCGGACATGAGCCAGTCGACCAGCGAGTAGCACGCGTTGGCGAACGTGAGAGTCGACCCCACCGCGGCAGGCGCATCGGAAGAGGTCGACGGCATCTTCGAGGACGAACCTATGTGCATGTTGATTACCGTGCCTGTGTCGTTGCACGCAGAAAAGAAGGGATCCCAGTAATGATCCTTGTCGTGGACCGAGGGCAGGCCAAGGAAGGGAGGAATCTCGGAGAAGCAGACCGCACGGCACGAACGGGCTGAATTTCGCCGGACCTCGGCGGCGGCCAGCTCGGCGTCCCAGAGCGGGACGATCGTGAGAGGGACGAGGCGACCTCCGGACTCGCCGCACCATTCGTCGATCATCCAGTCGTTGTACGCCCTGACGCACAGCAGGGCCAGGTCGCGATCCTTTGCCTCGGTGAACGTCTGGCCACAGAACCGCGGAAACGTCGGGAAGCAAAGTGACGCCTCGATCCAGTTGGTGTCCATGTCCTCCAACCGGGGTTTGACCTGCCATGCGCCCGGGCGCATCCAGTCGTAGGTGACCCCCTCGACGGTGATCTCGTCACGGTCGTGGCCGACCGAGGCATCGAGGCGGATCAGCGGCCGGCGCAGATCCTCGTAGAACCACCAGTCCACCGGTTCGCCCGGGTCCCCGGGCTCACCGGGCACCGCCGTGAACTTGCCGCCGATGAACGTGATCTCCTTCACGGGAGCACGGACGATCCGAGGGCCGGTGTCCCTGTAGCTGGGGGGCAGCCTGTCCTGCCAGACGTGAGGAGGCTCCACAACGTGGTCGTCGACGGAGATGATCTTGGGGAACTCGGCCATATCCAGCGATGCTACCGCGGGACCTCGTCATGACAGCTTGGACATCACCTGGTCGTTCAGGTCACCGAGCATGGCCTCCACTGAGTCCAGGTCCGTCCTGTCCCTGGCCGAGGCCACGAGCCTCGTCGCCCCGAGGTCCGCGTACCGCTTGGCCACGTCGAGGTGCTTGGTCGCGTTGGCGGTTATCTCGATGGAATCCGGATCGCGGCCAGCTTCCAGAGCGGCCTCATGCATGAGGCGGACGACCGGACCCAGCTCTTCGGGTGGCAGGCTCAAAGGAAAGAAGCCATCTCCGAGGCGGCCCGCGCGCCGCGCAGCCGCCCCGCTGCTCCCCCCGACGATGATCGGGACCCCACCCCGCTGGGCCGGTTTCGGACGGCTCTTGACCGCCTCGAAGTTGACGAAGTCCCCCCGGTAGGTCGCTATGTCGTCGCGCCACAGAACGCGCATCGCCTCGATGTACTCGTCGGCGCGCTCCCCCTGCTCGCGAACGCCACGCCGACCGCCGTGGCCTCTTCCTCGAGCCACCCCACCCCCACGCCGGCCATCAGTCGCCCAGACGAGAGGACGTCGATCGTGGACAGGCGCTTGGCCAGGATCACCGGGTTGTGCTCGGGAAGGATGATCATTCCCGTCGCCAGCTTGAGAGTCTCGGACGTCGCCGCCACGTAGGCGAGCCAGTCGAGAGGATCGGGTATGGCCTCGTCACCCGTGAGGCCCATCTTTCCATCTGGAGAGTACGGATACCGCGACGAGTACCGAGCGGGGACCACCACGTGCTCGACGGCCCATATCGAGTCGCAGCCGGCTTGCTCTGCCACTCGAGCCAGGCCGCTCACGTAATCGGGCCGGGCGACCATCGAGCTGCGATAGCTCGGCATGATCCCGAGCTTCACCGACCAAGGCCCCCGATCCGCAGAGCGCCCGTCGGTGCGGCCCTGGCCGCCACGGCCCTAGTCGCCAGGGCTTCGATCCTCACCGCCTAGATCCTCATGGCCTAGATCCTCATGGCCCAGATCCTCATGGCATCGAGACGCCGCCGTTGGGCCGGAGTATCTGGCCCGTCACGAACTTCGACGCGTCCGAGGCGAGATACAGAACGGCGTTGGCGACGTCGAGGGGCTCGCCCACGACGTTGAGCGGCGCCCGGGACCGCATCGGCTCGAGCGTCCTGTCCATCATCTCCTGGTCAACGGTCCCGTCGGGCCTCACGAAATGCCTAGAGGTCATGCCGGTGAGCACGAAACCGGGCGCTATCGCGTTGACGCGCACCCCGTTCCTCGCCACCTCGACGGCCAGGGTCTTGGTCAGCTGGGCCACCCCTGCTTTCGCGACGGCGTAGGACACGAGGTTCGGCGCGGGTGCGTCGATGGCGCCCGAGGACATGTTGACGATCGAGCCAGATCCTTGCGTCACCATTCGCCGGGCGGCCGCCTGGCAACCGAAGAAGACCCCTTTGAGGTTGGTGGCGAGCACTCTGTCGAGCTCGGACTCCTCGGTCTCGATCACGGCGCTCATACCGATGATCCCGGCGATGTTGCACATGATGTCGATCCTGCCGTGCTCGGAGACCGTCTCGGCCAACAGCGCCTCGACGTCCGAGCGCCGGGAGACGTCGATCCACGCGGACCGCGCTTCCTGTCCCGACTCCCTAATCGCCTTGGCGGTCGCCTCGGCTCCTTCGGCGTTGACGTCAGCGCACACTGACACGGCGCCGGCGCCGCACAGGACCTTCGCCGTAGCCTCCCCGATCCCGCTGGCGGCACCCGTGACGACGGCCACGCGGCCGTCCAGCCCGAAGGGCGCGAAGGAGCCCGAAGCGCTACCGGGCAGGTGGGTGGTCACTGCGCGCCAGACTGCCACACATGCCCGTCTAGGACCCGAGCCTGAACAGCACCTCGCGAGCCTGAGCCATGACCGAGTCGATCACTTCGGCCACCGCCGGCAGCTCGTCGATCACCCCGACCACCTGCCCGGTGGGGAGCACACCCGCCTCCGGACGGCCGTCGACAAGAGCGGCCTTGGTCATCATCGGGGCGTTGGCCGCCATGACGACCTGTCCCAAGGAGAGATTCTGGCTCTTGCGCATGGCCAGTCCCTCGCGCACGAGATCGCGAATCGACGTACCCGTCAGGTTCCGAAAGGCCCACGCGTTCCGGGCAGCACGCGGAAGGGCGGTGAGCCTTCCGGCGCCCTCGAGCGAATCGATGAGCTCGGTCCGCAACACACGTTGGGGCACTCCGTCGATCCTCTGGGACACCACGGTGTCCAGCAGGCTCTTTGACAGGTACAGGCTCTTGACGTTGTCGGGCACCGTGCTCTCCTTGGTGAGAAGGAACCTGGTTCCCATGGCAACACCGGAGGCACCGTAGGCGAGGGCCGCCACCAGGCCACGGCCGTCGAAGAAACCTCCGGCGGCTATTACGGGCAGATCCACGGCGTCGACCACCCGGGGCACGAGTAGGGAGGTCGGCACCTGGCCCGTGTGACCCCCGCCCTCGCTGCCCTGGGCGATGACGGCGTCCACCCCCCACCCGGCCACCTTCTCCGCGTGCCGTGGCGCCCCGACCGTCGGTATGTTCACCACGCCGGCGACTTTCAGCCTCTCGATCAGGTCCGGCCGCGGCGCCTGCGCGTAGCTCGCCACGCTGACGCCCGCCTCGATCAGGAGGTCCACCATGCGGTCGACGTCGGGCTGGTCGGTGCGGAAGTTGACGCCGAACGGAGCCCCCGTCCGCTCGCGGACGTCCTTGACGGCCCCATGGAGCTGTTCCAGGGTCATGGTGCCCGCTGCGAGTATCCCAAGACCCCCAGCCTCCGCCGTCGCCGCCGTCAGCCTGGGCCCCGCCACCCAACCCATACCGGTCTGAACTATCGGATGGCGCACACCGACCAGATCGCACAAGGAGGTGTGCAACGAGTGCTCGGCGGATGTCACCGCCCCGGGACCTCTCGGAGACGGAGGCCTCCCGGGTCGAGCACCTCGGAGATCAGCCGCAGGTCGTGTGGGGACGGAGTCCTGGACTCTTGGAGGTCCGTGACCACGTCCAGCTCGAAGCCGGTGCTCTCCAGCACCTGGTCCACCGAGACTCCGGGATGCAGAGAGACCAGGCGCATCCTGTGATCGGGCGTCTCGAAATCGAACACCCCGAGGTTGGAGACCACCCGGCGCAACTGGTGAAACCTGGTTGCCGACCGGCCCGCCGCCGCGGCCCGCCTGTAGCCGACACCCGACACCATGTCGACCTCACCTACGAACGTCCGCTTGGAATGCGAGGGTACCCAGTAGCTGGTGGGATGGTTGACCGTGTTGCCCGGCGCACCCCTCACTCCGAGAAGCTGCACCCTGGGGTGCGGCCAATCGCCGATGCAGGAGATGTTCTGATTGCCGTACATGTCGATCTGTGTGGCGCCCATCATCGTGTGGCGTCGCCCCGACCACACCACGTCGAACATGGACCGGTAGGGCACCCATCCCTCGACGACCTTGCGAGCCTCCGCCGATTGCGGGCCGTGGGCAGCCTCCAGGGGAATGGGAGTAGTCGTGAGCATGGCCTCACCGTCGGTCATTACCAGGTCCGGCTCGAAGGTCGCCTGCGCCAGCCGTGCGCCAATGGTCGGTAGGTTGCCGATGGGACTGGCGAGGATCTCGCCATCGCCGCGCCACACCTCCGCACAGGCGAGCGCGCAAACGTCCGCCAGGGTGCATCCGCTCACCTGGCGGTCACGGCCTTCCTGTAGGTCGCCTCGTCGACGTCGATGTACCTCGCACGGAATGCGCTCCAACTCTCGGGCTCCGCCGCGGTCGACACGTACTCCCGCTGGAAGCTCTCGTCCCTCGAATAGTCGGGCTCGCAGGAGGTGAAGTGGGCGCCGCCGGCGGCTTCCACCACTCCCGTGGTCATCGTCCGGTTGATACGAAGCGTATGAAACGATCCTTCGCTCGTAAGAAGCTCGGTCGGGACCACATGCTCACAGGACATGTATGCGCGCTCGGCTGCCATGCAGAACAGATCGTCGAAATATAGATCCGGCCCCAGGTACTGCCCGTTGCCCTTCACATCGGCACGGTTCATATGGATGAGAGCGGCATCGAGGGTGAGCGGTGGGACGGCCACCAGCTCCTCGCCGTCTTCGTAGGGCGAGCGGACCGTCCGTAAGCCGGGGTTCACGGTCATCACATCCGAGCCCAGGCCCGCTCTCGTAGGAAGGAAGGGGAGTCGGAGGGAAGCCGCGTAAAGGCCCCACTGGAACATCCCCTCGTCGAGCTCCGCAGCCTCCACGACCCCCTCCTGGCGGGCGACGCGGAAGTGTGGCTCCAGGGCTATCGAGTCCAGTGAGACGAAGCTGAACACCACCTTCTTCACCTTTCCCGCCGCGCAAAGGATCCCGATGTCCGGGCCTCCGTAGGCGACGACGGTCAGGTCGCGTAGGGAAGACCTTGCGATGGCGCGTACCAGCGACATGGGCTTGCGCCGCGAGCCCCAACCACCGATTCCGACGGTCATCCCGTCGGCCAGCTCTCCCACGACGTCGTCCTCGGTCATTCTCTTGTCGGCCACGGGCTCTTCACTCCCGTCAACGGGAGAACCTGGCGCCACGCTTCTCCACGAATGCTTGCCGGGCCTCGTCGGCGACCTCGGACAGGTTGAGCTCGAACGTGAAGCCCTGCTCGAACCGGTAGCTGCGTTTGACGTCCACGGGGTCGATCCCGTTCAAGGACTCCTTGGCGCGCCGGATCACCGTGGGCTCCTTTGCGGCGATGTCGCCGGCGACGGCCCGAGCTCGTACGCGAAGGTCATCACGGCCGACCACTTCGAGGACCGAGCCGAAATGGTGCAGCTCTCGGGCCGTAGCGGTGGCGCCGGTGTACATCATGGCTCGCATCTTGTGCTGAGGGACCAGCCTGGAGAGGTGGGTCGCCGCCCCCAGAGCGCCGCGATCGACCTCCGGCAGGCCGAAGGTCGCGTCGTCCGACGCGATGACGATGTCCGAGTTGCCGACGATTCCGATGCCGCCCCCGAGACAGTACCCGTGCACAGCCGAGATCACCGGGACCTCGCAGTCGTAGACGGCCGCGAAGGCCGAGTAGCAGCCGCGGTTGACCGCGACGATCGCCTCGTGACCCGGGTCGTTTTGAAGCTCCTTGATGTCGACCCCTGCGCAAAAGCCGCGGCCCTCGGCCGCGATGACGATCACACGTACCGCGCGGTCGGTCCCGAGCCGACCGACCTTGCCGGCGAGATCGAACCAACCGTCGGCTGTCAGGGCATTGACGGGCGGGAAGTCGAGCACCAACTCCGCTATCCCGTCCTTCATTTGCTGCGAGACGCCCATCAACCGGCTTTCTGATTGGCTATCGGGTCGCTCTGGCAACATAGGACATCGTCAAGGGTTCCGCTAGTTGCAAGAGGCGACAGGGAGACGGGCCGGAGACTGAGCGAAGAGGCCGAAGCCCCTCGCCGGGAAGGAGAGTCATGTCCTCGCCGCTGGACATGTCGGGAAAGGTCGTGATCGTGACGGGGGGTTGCCGCGGCATCGGGCGAGGCATCGCCGGACGGTTTCTGGAGGCCGGCGGTGAAGTGGTGACCTGCTGCCGCCACGAGCCTGACGACCCTCCGACCGGTGGCGAGACCGCGCCGCACGCGAGGGCGCACTTCATCGCGGCCGACGTGCGGGACCCCGATCAGATCGACGAAGTCGTCACCTACTCGACCGAACGCTTCGGAAGGCTTGACGTGCTGATCAACAACGCGGGCGGGTCTCCGCCTTCAGAAGCTGCCACGGCCTCTCCGCGGCTTTTCATCCTCGGTCATCGACCTCAACCTGCTGGCACCGCTCAACTTCGCCCAGCGAGCCAACTCCGTTATGCAGCTCCAGGACCAGGGGGGTTGCATCATCAACATCGCGAGCGTCAGCGTGCTCCGCGCGTCACCCGGAACCGCCGCCTACGGAGCAGCCAAGGCCGGAGTGATCAGCCTGACCCGTTCCCTCGCGGTCGAGTGGGCGCCCAAGGTGCGCGTCAACGCGGTGTCCGCGGGGTTGATCCGCACCGAGCTGGCGCACCTCCACTACGGGGATGAGTCGAGCATCCAGGCCGTGGCTGCCACAATTCCACTCCGGCGCATGGGCGAGCCGGGCGACGTAGCCGACGCCTGCCTGTTCCTGGCCTCGCCGCTAGCGGGCTACATAAGCGGCGAGAACCTCGTATTGCACGGAGGAGGCGAGTGGCCCGCCTTCCTACGGGTGCTGGCTGCTGACTGAGACGACCTCCCCCGTCATGTAGCCCGAGTAGTCAGAGGCGAGGAAGACGATCACGTTGGCCACCTCCCACGGTTGTGCCGCCCGCCCAAACGGCTCACCGGCGGCTAGCTCCTCGAGCTTCTCCGGAGGTGTCACCTTGGAGAGGAACGGGTGCATGGCAAGGCTGGGTGACACCGCGTTCACACGGACCCCCGCGGGGGCGGCCTCCGCGGCGGCGCAGCGGGTGAGCGCCATGACCCCCGCCTTGGCCGCCGCGTAGTGGGCCTGCCCGGCCTGGGCCCTCCAACCGAGCACGGACGCGTTGTTGACGATCGCACCGGACTTGCTCGGGATCATGCGCCTCAGAGCAGCCCTGGTGCATCGGAACGTCCCGTTCAGGGTCACGTCCAGCACCTCGTTCCACTGCCGATCGGTCATGTCCACCAGGTCGGAGGTGCCTCCCAGCCCGGCGTTGTTGACAGCGACATCGATCCTCCCGAGGCTGCCCGTCGCCACGTCGAGCAAGCGCTGCACGTCGGCTTCCGAGGTGACGTCGGCGGTCACCGCGAGGGGCCTGGTGCCGGAGATCCCTTCCAGACGCTCCGCGGCCTCTTCCAAGCGGCGCGGTGGCTGTCGCTCACGATCACCGCCGCGCCTTCTTCCGCGCATCTCCGCGCCGTGGCGAAACCGATGCCCGTCCCCGCCGCAGCAGTAACCACGACCACCTTGCCGCTCAGAAGGCCGTGGCTCTCCGGGTAGCTCGGAACAGGGATGCTCGCCTCCTTTGGCGAAGCGACGTTAGCATCGCCCGGCCGCTGCGAACCCGATGACGGTTGGCGAGAGGGAGCTGAGTGATGAGCGGTCGTCTAGCCGGCGAGGTGGCGGTGGTGACGGGGTCGACATCGGGCCTAGGCCGCGAGATCGCGGCGCTTGTTCGCGACAGAGGGCTGCAAGGTGATCGTGACAGGAAGGAATGCCGCTCGCGGGGCCTCGACGGTCACCGCCATAGCGGGAGCCGGGGGCGAGGCTGAGTTCGTGCAGGCCGACCTCTCGCGCGAGAACGACTGCGTCTTGCTAGTCGAAGCGGCCTTGGCGCGCTTCGCTGCGCTGACCGTGCTCGTGAACAACGCCGTGGCCCACACAGAGGGCGCAGGAAGAGGCGCGGTGACCGAGGTGAGCGCCGAGGCCTTCGAACGGACCCTCCGCGTGAACCTGCTCGGCCCGGCCCTGCTGTGCAAGCTGGCCATCCCCCGGATGCTGGATGCCGGGCACGGCTCGATCGTCAACATCTCTTCTCGTGCAGCCGAACGCGGCACGCCGGGGACTGCCGCCTACACGGCCAGCAAGGGCGCCCTGAACGCCCTGACGCGCTCGATAACCGCCGACTTCGCCCGGCGAGGCATCCGGTGCAACACGGTCCAGCCCGGCTATGTGGTCCACGAGAGACGAGACGCCGACATGAGCCATGAGGCAAGGGGAGCGCGCGAGGCGATGCATCTGACGAGGCTGCCGACCGCCACCGACGTGGCACTCGCTGCCCTGTTCCTGGCCTGTTCGGAGTCGGAGGTGATCACGGGGGTCACGCTCCCGGTGGACGGGGGGAGCAGCGCCGTCCGGGGGAAGACTCTCGGGTGACCGGGTCGACCGGGTTGCCACGTTGAATCCGCGCCTATCGGTCAGCGCGATTTGCACGTTCCATTGGGACCTGGAGCGCGACCTCGAGTACTGGGCTGAGGCGGGCATCGACCACGTGGGCATCTCTGTGGCAAAGCTCGACGCTGCCGGCCCGAACGCGGTGCGTCGGGTGGCGGAAGCGGGTCTGAACGTCGGGAACCTGATAGGGCCGGGACCGTTCAGGCTGAACGACCCCGGCTCGTGGCCCAAGCAGCGAGACCGGCTGAGGTCCCTGCTCGACGCGGCAGAGGAGATGGGGGCGGGATGCCTGGTGCTGACCACGGGTCCCCCCTCGGGTCTGGTATGGGAGGAAGCGGCCGCGGCGCTCGGGAAGGCAATCGGCCCGATTTTGCAGGAGGGATTCGCCACGCCGATAGCCTTCGAGCACACCAACTCGCTACGCCCTGACATCGGCTTCCTGCAGACGCTCAGGGACTCGGTCGATCTCGCCAGGCAGATGGGAGTAGGAGTTTGCATGGAGTGCAACGCCTGCTGGCTGGAGAGAGGGCTCGCCGGCACGATCCGGGACGGCGTGGACCTGCTGCGGCTCGTTCAGGTCAGCGACTTCGTGGTCGGTACGAAGGACACCCCCAACCGCGCCGTCCCAGGCGACGGCGACATACCGCTCGCCCGGATCCTCGCCCAGGTGCTCGATGCCGGGTACGCGGGCGACTTCGACCTGGAGATCATCGGACCCAGGATCGAGGCCGAGGGCTATCCATCAGCCATAGACCGCAGCGCCCAGGCCATGGGCGTCATCCTGGACTCGCTGGGGGCCTGATGCGGTTGCGCTGGTAACGTCCCCAAGCGGAGCACCCCCTCGAGGGGCCGCGCAGAGGACCAGTGAGAGGTGAACCGTGCGCACCCGTATCTGTGACACCTTCGGGATCGACCTTCCTATATTCGCGTTCAGCCATTGCCGCGACGTGGTGGCCGCGGTCAGCAAGGCGGGCGGCATGGGCGTGCTGGGGGCGCTCTCGTTCTCGCCGGAGCAGCTCGAGATCGAGCTGGACTGGATCGACGAGCACGTCGGGGGCAAGCCCTACGGGGTGGACGTGGTCATGCCCGCCTCGTACGCAGGTGCGGGGCAGCTCGACCCCGACCACATGGCCGAGGACCTGGCCCAGATGATCCCCGCCAAGCACAAGGATTTCGTCGAGCACGTCCTCGATGAGCACCGGGTGCCCGCGCTACCAGACGAGGAGGACAGAGGATCTGGCCTGCTCGGCTGGACCCACGAGGGGGCCCGACCGCAGGTGGACATAGCGCTCAGCCACCCCATCGGGCTTCTCGCAAACGCCCTCGGCCCTCCGCCCAAGGACATCGTCGACCTCGCCCACGAGCACGGCGTGAAGGTCGCCGCCCTGGTCGGCAACGTGGCCCAGGCGCAGCGCCAGGTGAACCAGGGGGTGGACGTCATCGTCGCTCAGGGCCACGAGGCCGGTGGGCACACCGGTGAGATCGCCTCGATGGTGCTGATCCCCGAGGTCGTCGACGCGGTGGCCCCGGTACCGGTGCTCGCCGCAGGCGGCATAGGCGGGGGGCGGCAGATGGCGGCCGCGATGGCCCTCGGTGCCGATGGCGTATGGACAGGGTCCATCTGGCTGACCGTCACCGAAAGCGACATGACGCCGATCGTCATGGACAAGCTGCTCAACGCCACGTCGCGCGACACGGTCCGCTCGCGTTGTTTGACGGGCAAGCCGGCGAGGCAGCTTCGAACGGAGTGGACCGAGGCGTGGGACAGCCCCGAGTCGCCCGGCACGCTTCCCATGCCCCTCCAGTACATGCTCACCTCCGAGGCCAACCACCGAATCGCCAAGTACCAGGTGAAGGAGCTGGTAGGAATCCCCGTCGGGCAGATCGTGGGCAAGATGGAGAAGGTCAGACCGGTCAAGGACGTCATCTTCGACATGGTCGAGGAGTTCGTCTCGGCAACGGAGCACCTGGCCGAGCTGCTCACCGGCTGAGGCCTGGTGCACGCTCCTGCCCGCGTGGGGGGTCGGCGCCCGAGTACGCGTTCTCGCGCCCCAGCTAACATGACGACCATGTCAGGACCGGCCGTCGGTGAGCGCCTCCGTTGCGAGAGATGCGGCACCGAGATCATCCTGGTCAAAGCTCC
This sequence comes from uncultured Actinomycetes bacterium, assembly GCA_963736925.1. GTDB lineage: Bacteria > Actinomycetota > Acidimicrobiia > Acidimicrobiales > CAVTQP01 > CAVTQP01. Next base: position 466,637 of record CAVTQP010000003.1, on the reverse strand, counting down.
TGGGGGGCCCATCTCGTGCTGCGGCCAGACCATGGTGAGCCTCACCAAGGAGGGTGCGAAGGATGGCCAATAACCTGGGCAAGCGCTACGCGTGTGCCCGGTGCGACGCTCAGGTGCTGGTCACAAAGGCCGGCGACGGCTCCCTCGAATGCCACGGGGCCCCGATGGAGGTCATGCAGCCCAAGCCGCTCCCATCCTCGGACTGAGCCCGACAGGTGCCGGTGGCGAGGGTCGAGCCCGGGCTTCTGGCTCCGACGGGTAAGGGACCTGGTTGGGCGGTCCCGGTCTGCGCGGTGGTCGAGGACATGGCCGGCGAACCGGGCGTCCTCCGGGTGGAGGGGCGCGACGGGGACTGGAACGAGCTGTCTTCGCTAGACCATGCCGCTCTCGCGCAAGTGGAGGCCTTCCTTCGCGAGTCTCCGCTGCTGACCATTGCCGTCGGAGGTAACGCTCGGGTCGGGGTACGCGGCTTCGACCTCTACACGGACGACGCGAACGAGGCTGACCGGTGGCTGAGAGGCTTCGAGGCATCCCCTTTTGCCAGATTGGCCGCCGCGCTTCTGGCTCGTCGCAGCGACGGCACCACCTGGGGCGGCCTGGTCGCGGAGTCGGCCACCTATTCGATGCTTCAATCGGGGAGCGAGTTCCGCCACTGGCTCGCCGATCACGGGGCCGGGCGGGACGGTTCCCGGCGTGAGAGCGCCAGGAGCGACGAGGACCGGGGGTCCCCGCGTGTCCGCGCCACCCACTCCGCAGAGGTGACGGAGATCGTGCTCACCCGAGCCGCCAGGCACAACGCCCTAGACGGTCAGATGAGGGAGGAGCTGTACGCCGCGTTGGAGGAAGCAAGTCGGGCGCGGACGGTGGTGGTGCGGGGAGAAGGGCCGTCCTTTTGCTCGGGCGGCGACCTGGACGAGTTCGGCACCTTTCCCGATCCGGTCCAGGCCCACGTCGTGCGCATGAGCCGTTCGCTGGCCTTGCGATTCGCGGGCCTGGGACCACGGATGATCGCCGGGATCCATGGAGCCTGCCTCGGAGCAGGAATAGAGCTGCCCGCCTTCGCAGGGTACGTGGTGGCCGCCGAGGACGCGTGCATCGGGCTTCCCGAGGGAGATCTCGGGCTGATCCCGGGCGCTGGCGGCACGGTGTCCGTGCGCCGCAGAGCCGGCGGCGAGCGAATGCTGCAGTTGATCCTGACAGGGGAGCCGGTGAACGCCGCCACCGCCCTCGAATGGGGGCTGGTGGACGAGGTCGTGGCAACCTCGGAGCTGGTCGGCAGACTGTCCGAGCTGGCCGAGAGGGCGGCATGAACATATCCATGCTCGTCGACATGGCCGCGCAAGGCTTGGGCCGGCGGGTCGCGATCGGCAGCCGGAGCGACGGCGTGACCTTCGACACCCTGCGGCGGATGGCAGGCGCCTCGCTCCCCGACGCCTGCACCACTGGCGTCCTCGCCATCGCAGCTCCGAACGGGCCCGAGATACCCGTCACGCTCTTCAGCGCGGCCTGGGCGGGCAGGAGCTATGCCCCGCTCAACTACCGCCTCCCCGAGCCGGCGCTGGCCGAGCTGGTCACCATGCTCGGTCCGGACTGCCTGATCTGCGGCGACGCCCTCGCGGGGAGGCTCGCCGGCGCGGCAGCCTCGGTGCGGCCCTCGAGTACCTGGGTCGCCCGACCGCCGAGCGGCGGCCGAGAACGGGGCGGCGGTGGCGGAGCCCGACGACAGCCCAGCGCGGCCAGCAGTGCTGCTCTTCACGAGCGGCACCTCGGCCGCACCCAAGGTCGCCACGCTCCATCACGAGCATCTCCTGTCGTATGTCTTCAACACCACGGAGTTCGCGTCCGCGGAGGAGGACGAGGCACTGCTGTTGGCTGCCCCGCCGTTTCACATCGCGGGTGTGGTGGCGGTGTTGACGTCGTGTTATGCCGGTCGGCGGATCGTCCCCCTGGCCTCCTTCAGCGCGGATAAGTGGCTGCGCACGGTGCGGGAGGAATCGGTCACCAACGCCTTCGTCGTGCCGACCATGCTCGCTCGCATCGTGGCCGCGATGGAGCGCGACCCCGAGGTGCGCGTCCCGACCATGCGGACCCTCACATACGGAGGGGCACGGATGCCGCTTCCAGTGCTGGAACGTGCACTGGAGCTGATGCCGGAGACAGGCTTCGTCAACGCCTACGGGCTTACCGAGACCAGCTCCACCGTGTCGATCCTGGGTCCCAAGGATCACCGCGAGGCGGCCGCAAGCTCGGATCCCGAGGTGAGACGCCGGCTCGAGTCGGCCGGAAAGCCCATCCCGGGAGTCGAGCTGGTCATAACCGACCAGGACGGAAATTCCCTCAGCCGGGGCGAGTGCGGAGAGATCCGCATCTCGCGGCGCCCAAGTCGCCGGGCAGTACGTCAACCATGACACCGACGCCGTCGAGGGGCGCTGGCTACGGACCGGAGACCTGGGTTGGGTCGACCGAGACGGGTACTTGTTCGTCACCGGGCGGGCCGACGACATGATCATCAGGGGCGGCGAGAACATCTCTCCGGTCGAGATAGAAGACGCGCTGATGCGCCACCCCGACGTCGATTCCGCCGCGGTGGTCGGGCTTCCCGACGAGGAATGGGGCGAACGGGTCGGAGCGATGATCTCGCCGAGGCCCGGCCTGGCGCTCGACAGCATCGAGCTGGCCGAGTGGGCGGCCGAGCAACTGGGCAGCCTCAAGGCCCCCGAGGTCTTGGTCGTCCGGCCGGAGCTACCCGTGACCGACACGGGAAAGGTCCTCCGAAGGAAGGTGCGCCAGGACCTTCTGGGAGAGTGGGACCGAGAGTCGGAGTGATAGTCGGAGCGTTGGTCAGAGCGAGCTCACCCGCCCTCACAGACCGGTGAAGCTCCCGCCGTCACAGACGATCGTCTGACCCGTCACGTAACCCGCGGCGTCCCCCGCCAGGAAGACCGCGACCCCGCCGACGTCCCTCTCGGCGTCACCCACCCTTCGAAGGGGCGTCCGTTCCGTCAGGCGCCTGCGCAGGTCGGGATTCTGGTCGAAGGCCTCTGCCAGAGCCGGGGTCTCGGCGACCGGGGCCAGGCAGTTGACCGTGATCCCCTTCGGGCCCAGCTCGCGCGCCATGCTCTTCGCCATGGCCCGTTGTGCCGCCTTGACCGGCGAGTAGATGGGAACGTTGGCGCTGCCCTCGACCCCGGAGGGAGATGTCACGAACATGATGCGCCCCCTCCCGGGCTTCAGGTGTGCCAGCGCGGGCTTGAGAGCACCAAAGAGACGCCCAGACGGCAGTAGAAGAGAACTCCTGCCACATCTCCTCGTCCACGTCCTCCAAGCGGTGGGGGGAGCGCGCCCTGGCGGTGAACGCGTTGTGAACCATCACGTCCAGGCCGCCGAACGCTTCAACTGCACCCCTCACCGCCGCGTCGATGTCACCGCGCACCCCCACATCCGTCCTCACGCATATCGCGGCGCCGCCGCGGGCGCGGATCTCCCTCGCCACGGGCTCGCCGGTCTCGGTGCGCCGGGTCGCCACCACCACTCCGGCGCCGGCTCCGGCCATCGCCAGGGCTATCCCCCTGCCGACCCCCTGGCCCGCACCTGTGACGACCGCAGTGCGCCCCCGGAGGCTGTTCATGACCTGGACGCTCACGGCGCCATCCATTCGCCGCCGTCCACGCAAAGCGTGGCCCCCGTCACAAAATGCCCCGCATCGCCCACGAGGAACTCCACCACCGGTCCGAGGTCGCTCTCGGCTTGCCCATCCCCAGCCAGAGCCCTGGGCGCGAGCGAGACACCGAACCCCTCCTCATCCGTCGCGGACTTCCCCATCGCCAGGGCCGGTGACGGCGCGACGCAGTTGACGGTGATCCCGCGGGGGCCCCACTGGCGAGCCGCCGACTTGGCCAGGACTCTCTGACCTTCGGAGGCCGCCGTGTACGGAACCAGCTCGGCCGCCCCCGACATGGAAAGGGTGGTGGTGACCACCACGATCCGGCCCCCTCCGGGCGGCATGTGCGAGGCGGCCTCCTGGAAGCAGAACAGCGTGGTCCGCATGGTCTGCTCCCATACGGACGCCCAGAGCCGGTCGTCTATGTCGGCCAACCCACACCGTTCGAACGCCTTCGCGTCCATTGCCGCATGGACCAGGGCATCCACGGGGCCCAACGCCCCGACGACACCGTCGAAGGCGGCCGCGACCTCGGGCCGGCTGGTGAAGCTCGCAGGAAAGCTCGCGGCCCGGCCCCCGGCCTCGCGTACCCGGCCGACCACATCGCCCACCGCGCCCACCTCGCCGCCGTCCACGCCGCCGTCCACGCCGCCCACGTCGCCCACCACCCCCGCCTCGCCGGCGTCCTCGGGCACGAGCACGGCGACGTCGGCTCCCACCTTGCCCAGCCACAGGGCGATGCCCGCCGCCACGGGACGGTCGACACCCGTGACCACGGCCACTCGCCCTGTCAAGCTCATAACGCCCGAAGCTAGTGGCCCCTCGCGACGGCGATCAGCTACCTTTCGCGGCTACGTGGCCTATCCAGGTCACCATGCCACAGCCGGCAAAACCACAGAAGCGGCCAAACAGGCAAAATAATTGCCCATCGATCTGCGCAAGCTCCTCTCCCCGCAACAGACGGCTGTCCTGACGATGGAGATGCAACGCGGGGTCATCGGGGATCTCTCGCCCGTCCCCGATCTCGCCGACGAGGTGGAGCGGCGCGGCATCGTCGGAACCACCGCGAAGTTGCTCCATGCAGCGCGTGCTGCAGGCGCTCGTGTGGTCCATTGCACCGCGGAGTTCCGAGCAGATCGCGGTGGGATCGTCGGCCAACTGCCCCATGCTCACGGTGATGAGCCGCTACGAGAGCCATCTGATCGTCGGGTCCGAGTCGGTCCGCGTCGTGCCCGCCCTGGGTCCGGCGGAGACGGACATCGTGTGCTCCCGCTTGCACGGCGTCTCCCCTTTTTCCGGGACAGAGCTCGACGCCCTGTTGAGAAACCTCGGGGTCGGGACCGTCCTGGTCACAGGCGTCTCGGTGAACCTCGGAGTCCTCGGCCTCGCCATCGAAGCGGTCAACCTCGGCTACCAGGTGGCGCTGGCGACGGACGCCGTGGCGGGCGTCCCTGCGGACTACGCCGAAGCGGTCATGGCGAACACCATGACGCTTCTCGCGTCTCGGGTTACCGTCGATCAGGCCGTGGAGACGTGGTCGGGTTGAGAGACGTGCACGCAGATCCCGATTGGGGCTTCGCCACGCCGCTGGACGACGTTTCGGGACAGGTCGCCATCGTCGGCGTCGGCGAGGCGGACCATTCGAAGGCGTCCGGAAGGACGGCTCTGGAGATAGCGGCCCAGGCCGTCGAACGGGCGGTCTCCGACGCCGGCCTGCGTCCTGGCGACATCGACGGGCTCATGCACGTCCCCATGATGGGAGCCCAGATGGACGAAGCCGCCTTCCGGGACCGTTTCGGAACCTCGCACGAGATGTGGGTCTCCAAGAGGGGCGGGGGCATGGTGTGGGCGGGGACGGCGCCGTACGAGGCCGCGAGGGCCATCGGGGAGGGCAGGGCCACCTACGTCGTGAACAGCTTCTCGGTGGCCTGGGCGACCGAGCGGTCTCAGATGGTGGGCGGACCTGGTGAGAGTCACGCACAGGAGCTGTTCAAGCAGAACCTGGAGGTGCCGTTCGGCTGGTTCCCCCAGCCGGTGTATTTCGCCACGATCGCGCACAGACACATGCACGAGTTCGGTACGACCGTGGAGCAGCTGGGCTCGGTGGCGGTGGCATGCCGCCGCCACGCCAACCTGACGCCCGGAGCCGTCATGCACGATCGGCCGTTGACGCTGGAGGACTACCTGGACTCTCCCACGATCGCCGATCCCTTCCGCAAGGAGGACTGCTGCCTGATCTCCGACGGTGGAGCCGCCTACGTGATGTGCTCGGTCGAGCGCGCCCGGGACCTACGCCATCCGGTGGTCGAGGTTGCGGGGGTGGGGCTGGGCGGCTCACGCACCGGCGTCCACTGGGCCGAGCAGGGCGCGTTGACCTCGACGCCCCAGCAGTTCTCCGCTCCGAACGCCTTCTCCATGGCGGGAATCGAGCCTTCGGACGTCGACGTCCTCACTCTCTACGACCCCTTCACCATCCTCGCGATAATGCAAATGGAGGACATGGGGTTCTGCGCCAAGGGGGAGGGAGGACCTTTCGTCGAGGGAACGACCCTCCACCACGACGGAGGCAGGCTCCCCTACAACACACACGGCGGGCTTCTCAGCCATGCGTACGTCCTCGGCATCGCCCACGTGGTCGAGACCGTGCGCCAGCTCCGCGGCGAGGCTGGCGCACAGGTCGCCGGCGCCGCGCTCGGTGTCTACGGGGGATACACAGGACCCCAGGCCAGCACGCTCGTCCTCGCGAGGAGGTGACCGGGCCCGATGCGTCAAGACTTCCCGCTCCCCGATATCGCCTGGGAGCCTGCGGCCGGCTTCTGGGAAGGTGCCGGGCGAGGAGAGCTGTGTATTCCCCGCTGCGAGCGATGCGACACGTTGTGCTGGTACCCCGCCGAGCAATGCCGGGTGTGCGGCTCGGCCACCTTCGGCTGGTCGGCGGTCAGCGGACGAGGGAGGCTCTTCTCCTGGACGGTCGTGCGCCACGCGTTCCTTTCGCAGTTCCGCCACAAGGTCCCCTTCGTGACCGGCCTGGTCGCTTTGGAGGACGATCCCCGCGTGAGGCTGGTAACCGAGCTCGTCGACTGCGAGCCCGGAGACCTCTACTTCGAGATGCCGGTGAGGGTTGTGTTCCGCAGGATGACGTTTCCGGGCGCGGGGAGAGAGGTGGTAGCGCCCTATTTTGTGCCCAGGTAGGCGATCTCGAGCTCACCGGCGAGCTCCTGGGGTGGGCCCACCCGCTGAACGAGCCCCTGGGACATGATCGCGGCCACGTCGCATGCGGCAAGCACGCGCTTGGCGAATTGCTCCACGATCAATATCGAGACGCCGTCCGCTGCTATCTGGGCCACCTCCTCGTAAAGCTGCTCCACTACGACCGGTGCAAGCCCCATCGACAGCTCGTCCAGCAGCAGTATGGCCGGGTCAGTGGCGAGGGCCCGGGCAAGGGCCATCATCTGCTGCTCCCCACCGGAGAGGGTCCCGGCAAGCTGCTTTCGTCGCTCCCCCAATCGAGGGAAGCGCGAGAACGCCCGTTGCTGCACTGCGTCGAAGGGCTGTCTCGAGTAGGTGGCCATGCGCAGGTTCTCCGTGACGCTGAGGTTGGGGAAGATGCCGCGCCCTTCGGGCACGGTGCACACGCCGATGCGAGCCAGCGCGTCCGGCGTGACCCCGTTCACGTGCCGGCCCGTGATGTGCAGGCAACCTTCAGCGGGCACGACCTGGCCACTCGCCACCTTGAGCGTCGTGGTCTTGCCGGCCCCGTTGGGACCCAGCAGGGCGACGACCTTTCCCTTCTCCACGGTCAGGTCCACTCCGTGGAGGACCTCGATCCCTCCGTAGGCCGCACGCACCCCGACGAGCTCCAGGACCGGAGGGGAGGTCGAAGGGGCCGTCACCCCTGTCCCCCGGCGGGGGGTCCCGTCACTGGGCCGTCGCCGGCCCTTCGCGAGTGTGATCGCCTCGATCAGGGCTTCCGTGTGCTCCCGGTTCTCGATGGCGATCCGCGCCAGCCAGTAGCGCTGGCGGGCCATCCAGGCGCGCAGGTACACGGCGGCTCCCACCCCCACCAGTCCCAGACCGATGAGGCCGCCCGAGATCAGGTAGTCCATCTGGTTGTTGAGGCTGACGTTGCCCGCCGAAGCTTGTATGTAGGCGACGGCTATGAGCACCATCCCGATGACCATCACGGCCACGCCGCCGAGCCTGATCGCCTGCTCTGTGCGCGTGGTACCTCCCCTTATGCGGAGCGACCCAACCTCGGACCTGAGGTCGTCCACCCGTCCGCCCGGGGCATCAACCCTGAGTTCGGTGGAGCTCATCTCGTGCTGACTCCTCTCTGGTCGCTGATCTCGGCGCTTCTCTGGTCGTCCACCGATCCCAGCAGCTCGTCGTCCGTCGTGCTCGGAACGAGGAACGGCGGCTCCGAACCGTCGATCGCCCTGTTGGGGGCAAAAGTCTCCTCCCGCTCTGTCACCCGGGCCATCGCATCAAGCTTCTCGTCGTCGATCCCGGGGCCTTGCGAGATGCCCGTCTGGGCGACGAGCTCCCTCAGCCTGTTGCCGATGTCGACAGCAGCACCTTCGGGGCTCCGACCGAGGCTGACGCCCGCGAATCCGGTCCCCAGGAACACGAGGTCCTGCAAGTTCGGAGCTTCGTGCCGGGCGAGGAGGTAGACCCCGACCACCACCGCCAAGGCCCCACCGACGACCAGCACCCTGCCGGCCCAGCGGCGCCACTGGATCGGCTCGTCATCCGCGCTCTCCGGAGCAGGAAATGCCGTCCGGCCCGCCAGGTAAGCGACGACGAAGATCCCGATCGCGAGAAAGACGACGTCGAGTATCCCCAATATGTGGCTCTGGAAGAAGGAGAAGAAGATGGAGAGGAAGATCCCGCCGAACAGTGCGCCGCTGACGGCTGTGATGCTTCCGATAACTGCTGCCAGCAGGATGGGGAGGCTTTGGAGCATGTCGAACTGCGACGAGGACACCGAATTGTTGATGCCCCCCAACAAGGCGCCGGCAAGGCCAGCGATCCCGGCCGAGAGCGCAAAGACCGAGAGCTTTGTGCGGCTGACGCTCATACCAAGGGTGGCGCAGGCAGCCGGGCTGTCCTTCATGGCGGCCAGTCTTCGTCCGAAGGAGCTTCGCCTCAACGCGAGCACCCCTATCCCCAGCAGGGCGAAGACCACACCGAGAAGCATCCCGTATGCCCGGTTGCCCGTGAACGACAGGCCGAAGAGCCTGACCCGGTGCACGGTCGCGCTTCCGAACTCACCGAAGACGCGGCTGTCGTTGAAGAAGAGCTTCTCTGCCAGCAGCGCGAAGGCCATGGTCCCTAGCGCCAGGTACAGGCCTTGCAGCCGTAGGGCCGGGAGGGCGATCACCCCTCCGACCACCGCGGACACGCCGGCGGCCGCCAAGACCGCCAGGGGGGACCCTCCGGCACCGAGCTTGACCATGACGAAGGCGCCGATCCCGGCAAAGGTCATCTGACACAGCGACACCTGCCCCCCGTATCCGGTGAGGGGCACGAGAGAAAGCATGACCAGCCCGAGAGCCAGAGCGGACGCCGTGTAGATCACGTAGCTGTCGTCGAGAGTCCCCATGAGTAGCGCGACCACGGCGATCAGCAAGGCTGCGCCCCCCAGCGAAGCTCTAAGGCTGGGCACGCGGGTCGCCAACGAACGCACCACACCGGCCGTGCGGAGACGACCCTCGGGCAGGAACATGAGCACGACGAACAAGAAGATCGCCGGGATCGCCGGTATCAGGTTTCTGTAGACGTTGGACTGCGGCAGGTAGCCGGAGGCGTATGCGCTGACGAGCCCCAGCAGCAAGGCGCCAAGGTAGGTGAGTGGGAGGCTCCGCAAACGGCCGATCATCGCCGCGGCGTAGGCGTCCACGACCAGGAGGGTCAGTGCCTGCACGTCGAGCTGCAGGATGGGAGCGAGCAGGACCCCCGCCACCGCCGCCAGGGAAGACCCGAGCGCCCATGCCATTGTGCTGATCCGCTCGGGCCTCGCTCCGTTGAGAGCGGTCAGGTCCCGGTCGTCGACCTGAGCCCGCATGCTCACGCCGATCCGTGTCCGGTAGAGCAACAGCCTCAGCACGACGGCCACCAGCAGGGCAACGGCGACCGTCGTGAGCTGATGCCAGGTGATGTTGACGCTGCCGAGCCTCACCTTGTGGCCGGTGCCGAAGAACAGCGGGATCTGGCGGGACACGTCGGGCGGCCAGATCGTGTTGGCGGCGCCTATCAAGCCGAGCATCAGGCCGATCGTGACCACCATGAAGGTCACGGGAGCCGCTCCCCGCAGATTGCGGATCAGCACCCTTTCGACGAACGCGCCGAAGAGCGGCGCGGCGACGAATATCACCAGGAACAGCGCCAGCGGGGCGGGCAGGCTGTCGTGCACTCGCAGCTGCCAGTAGAGAAACGCCGCCATCATGCCGACGGCTCCATGGGCGAAGTTGAACACCCCCGAGGTGGTGTACGTGACCACCAAGCCGCTTGCGGCGACCGCGTATATGGAGCCCGTCACCACCCCCAGGATCGTGTAGGTGAGGAACGCCGACACGGCCGCTCGGGCTCCTGCGCCCTACTGAGCGCTGGCGGGTGGGATACCCGGCACCGTGTAGAGATGCCCGGTGCAGTCGAAGGTCGTCGGTTGGGTCGGATGGACCCTCACGAACCCCTTGCCCTGCACCTTGACCACGACGAAGCAGTTGGTCCCGATGCCGCTGCCAGGGTTGGTGGGGGCCTGGATACCGTCACCGTTCCAGTCGTGGATGGCGTGCAACGCGTCCAGCACCTTGGCGCGCGTCGGGTTCTTGCCGGCTTGCTCCACTGCCTTGACGAACAACAACCCAGCGGACCATGACGACACACCGAAGATGTCGGGTGGAACGTGGCCCGGAGCCGCCTTGTCGAGCCAGGTGAGGTAGGTGTGCAGCATGGGGATCTGCGACTGCTCCTCCAGGGGTGAGATCGGCAGTGACATGAGCATCCCCTGGGCCGACGGGCCGGACTGTCTTATGAAACCCTGCGTGTAACCGGCGGCGGTCCCATCGAAGACCTGGGGATGCCAGCTCTGCTGTTGCATCGACTGGAGGATGCGTCCCATGGCCTGGTAATCCGCCCCCCACTGGAACAACTGCACACCCTTGTTCTTCATGTCCAGGACGAAGGAGGTGAAGTCCAGCTGGATCAGGTTCACCACCTGGTTCTCGAGGTAGTGGAAACCCTGGGTCTGGGCGACGGAAACGACTCGCTGGCTCGCCACCCTCGTGACCTGGTTGTCCGGGAAGAGCGTGCCCGCCTTGGTCACCGCGTTCGGGTAGGTCTGGGCCAGCCAGTGGAAATACCCGGTGGAGATCTGGTTTGGCTGAAGAGGCAACGGGGCAACCACGTTGTGAGCCGCGAGTACCTGAGGTGCTGTAGTGGCGGCCGGTACCTCGGGTATCCCACACTGCTGCCCGACGCTCACACCGCCGTTGTCACCGATGGAGTAGGAGCCCACGACGGCGAAGTCCGAAGAGCACGACGTCTGGGTGAAGGCCTGGAACTTGGTGGGATCTATCGCCGAGTCGTAGGTGGTGAGCACCAGCTTCCGGCCTTCGACTCCCCCGATGCTGTTCTGGTAGGCGACGAAGGCCTGCATCGCGTCCTTCGAAGACTCGAAGAGCCCGGGGTCGGGACCGCCGACGTCTTCGATGGTGGAGATCTGGATGCTCGTGGGCGAGATACCTACGTCACTGGACTGGAGGCCCGATGTGCCGGAGCCGCCCGATGCCCCGGAGGTGGCGCTGCTGCCTTGCGCGGAGCCCGAAGATGCGCTCGTAGCACCGCGCGCGCCGCACGCAGCCGCAATCAAGGCAAAGGAGGTGAGGATCGCCGCGGATCTGATACGCATGAAACCCCCTTGTCTGCAACCCTTGTCACGGGCCTTGTCACGGGCCTTGTCACGGGTAGCCGGATCGTAACCCATCGGAGGCTAAGCGGGCGTGCGGGCCAGCTCCTTGAAGGGAACCCCCTTGTCGGTTCTCGGCTCGCCGGGGAGACCAAGCACCCTGTCGCCGATCACGTTGCGCTGCACCTCGTCGGTGCCTCCACCGATGCGTACTCCGAACTGGCCGAGCAGCTGCTGTTGCCACAAGCCCTCCAGGAGGGCGTCATCGTCGATGAGCGTCCCCGAGGCGCCCTCCATCCCGACGGCGAGGTCGCCTGTCTGGGAGACATACCGCGAGTAGAGCAGCTTCAGAACCGAGCCCTCGGGACCCATGCCCCGTCCACGGCTGAGCGCGGTCTGGATCCGGAAGCCCAAGTACCGGATCAGTTGAAAGCTCGTGTAGGACCTGGCCAGGCCTTGACGCACGACGGGATCCGCGATGCGCTCCGTGAGCCGCGCCAGGTCGACAAGGCCCTCGAAGGACAGGCCTCCCTCGCCGCCTCCGATCGCGGCACGCTCGTTGGCCAAGGTCGTCAGAGCAACCCCCCACCCACCGTTCACCGCTCCCACCACGCTCGTGGACGGGACACGTACGTCGGTCAGAAAAACCTCGTTGAAGTGAGCCACACGGTTGATCTGGCGGAGCGGACGGACCTCTATCCCGGGTGTTCGCATGTCGAGGACGAAATAGGTCAGACCCCGGTGCTTTGGGACGTCGGGGTCCGTGCGCGCCAGGAGAATGGCGAAGTCGCTGTGCTGGGCCCCCGAGGTCCACACCTTCTGGCCGTTGACCACCCATTCCTCGCCGTCCAAGACCGCCCGGGTGCTCAGTCCTGCGAGGTCCGAACCGGCCCCGGGCTCGCTGAAAAGCTGACACCACAGTTCCTCGCCCCGGAGTATCGGGCCGAGGTACCTAGACCTCTGCTCGACCGTTCCGTGAGCGATGAGAGTGGGCCCCGCCATCGCCAGCGCCACCGTGAACGCACCCACCGACACCTCGAAGCGGGACTGCTCCTGGTTGAAGATGACCTGCTCCATGGGTGATCCGCCCCGGCCGCCGAATTCCTCGGGCCAGGTGATACCAGCCCAGCGGCCTTCGTAGAGCGCCGACTGCCACTCCTTGCACCGCCTGACATGGCGGGCAGCCTCCTCGGGGCTCCCGTGCCTCCTGGCCCAGTCGATCTGGCCGGTCTTCGGCTCGGCATGGCCTGCCAGCCACGCCCGTGCGTCGGCGCGAAAGGCCGCTTCGGCGGGCGAGTCGTCCAGGTCCATCGGGCCTCCGAGTAGAACACAGCCCGGTTTCTGGAGACAAGGGCCAACTGTTAGCGTGGAAACTGAAACGTGTGCTAGTTCCGAGGAGGGGCCGTGAAGCTCGCAGACGTCGACATCGTCAGCCTCGACAACTACGTGCCCGCCGTTCCGCACGAGATGTTCGAGGTGCTGAGAGCCGAAGCTCCCGTGTACTGGCACGAAGAGACAGACGGCCCCGGCTTCTGGGCCTTGACGCGGTACAACGACGTCGTCACCGTCAACCGGGACAACCAACTCTTCTCGTCTGCACGCCGCACGGCGCTCATCATGGAGCCAGACGAGGAGATGCTCGCTCAGCAGCGCATGATGATGCTCAACATGGACCCTCCAATGCACACCAGATATCGGCTGCTCGTGAACAAGGGCTTCACCCCGCGCATGGTCGGTCGCTTGGAGGAGAGGGCCAGGGAGCTCGCGAACCAGATAATCGACAACATCTGCGAGGAGGGAAAGTGCGACTTCGTCACCGACGTGGCCGCGGAGCTTCCGTTGCAGATGATCGCCGAGGTCATGGGCGTTCCCCAGGAGGACCGGCACCTTGTCTTCGACTGGAGCAACCGCATGATCGGCTCGGAGGACCCCGAGTACAAAGAAAGCGCCGAGGCGGCGCAGCAGGCGTCCATGGAGCTCTACGCCTATGCGGACAAGCTCGCCGCCGAGAAGCGAATCAACCCACGGGACGACATCATCAGCGTGCTCCTCCAGGCCGAGGTCGATGGAGAGCGACTGACCGACCTCGAGTTCGACCTCTTCTTCCTCCTCTTGTCCGTAGCGGGCAACGAGACCACCAGAAATCTGATCTCTCACGGCATGCTGGCCCTGATCGAGCACCCCGACCAGAGGACAAAGCTTCTCGAGGACCCCGCCCTCCTCCCGAGCGCCACAGAGGAGATGCTGCGCTGGGGCTCGCCGGTGATGCACTTCCGGCGGACCGCGACCTCCGACACGGAGATCGGGGGACAACCGATCAAGGAGCACGACAAGGTCGTCATCTGGTACATCTCGGCCAACCGGGACGAGGATGTCTTCAAGGACCCCTACAAGTTCGACATCGAGCGTTCACCCAACGAGCACGTGGCTTTCGGAGGTGGCGGACCGCATTTCTGCCTCGGGACCAACCTCGCCAAGCTCGAGATCCGGGTCATGTTCGAGGAGCTTTCGAGGAGGTTGCCGGACATGGAGCTCGCGGGTCCGGTGCAGCGCCTCCGCTCCAACTTCATCAACGGCATCAAGCACATGCCGGTGAGCTTCACGAGCCAGCCCAGGGAGGGCTGAGGCGCGCTCCTACCACAGCTGATCGCTTACCACAGCTGATCGCTGTACGTGTCCGTGCCCGGGACGGTAGCTATGAAAGGTGAGGCCCACAGTACGGCTCCGAGCCCGGTGTCCTCCAAGAGGGCCCCATGCCCCGCAAAATGCTCTTCCCACACCTTGGCCGGGTCGGTGTCGATGAAGTACAGATGCATGAAGCGCCTGTCGTCACCCTCTGACCGCGGCACGTCGCCGGGGGCGTCGGAGAGGAGCGGCAAGGGGGCAAAAGAAAGGCACATCCCCACCTGACTCCCGCGCAAGGCTGTCGGGAGGTGCTCTGTCCGGTACCAACTCTCGACCTGGTCCCTCGTTACGCCGTCGGCAGCCTCGCCGACGACCACGGCAAGCCCCGGATACCGGTGGTCCAGAGCCAGCTCCGCGGATGGGCCGTCTGGGTCGCGCACCACCGACCATTCGTAGTCGTAGAGCAGCGTGTGGACGTGGTCCCGCTCGGCGAACATCCGGCCGTTTGCGTGGAGCCAGTTGACCTGGTCCACACCCCAACGGTTCCACTCGTCGTGGTGGCCCGCGAGTATCCAGTAGAGGGCCAGATACGACCCGGTCATCTTGTCAGGGGTCACAGGGGAGCCGTCGGGGTAGCGGAGCTCCTTGCAAGACCTGGTTGCGACGAAGCGCGCCCCGGCGAAGGTGTAGGCGCCGATCATGCATCCCGCGTAGAAATGATCCCGCTCGTACCAGCGGTTGTACTCGACCTCGTGACCCTTCCACGGCTCGACGAGCGTGAAAAGGATGCTGCCCAGCTTGATCCCGTATTCCTTCATGGGCTCCTCCTCCGTTCCCTCGCCTCGGTCCTGAGCGCGGCTCTGTCCACCTTGGCCATGGCTGTGAGCGGTAGTGCCTCCACCACATAGACCAAGTCCGGTGCTTTGTAGTCTGCCAACGTGGTTCTGCACCACGCACGCAGCTCCTCGACCTCGGGTGGCTTGGAAGCGGCGCTGGGCGAGGGTACGAGGAATGCGACGCCAACCTCCCCGAGCACCTCGTCGCCCACCCCGACCACGGCGACCTGTCCTACACCCGGATGCTGCGACAGGAGCGCCTCGACCTCGACAGGATGGACGTTGTAACCGCCCCGTATGTAGGTGTCGGACACCCGTCCGGCCAGGGTGAGGTAGCCACGTTCGTCGAGAGAGCCGAGGTCGCCTGTCGAGAGCCAGCCGTCGGAGGAAAGAACCTCGGACGTAAGGGAGGGATCACGCCAGTAGCCGCGCATGACCGCCGGGGACCGGCATTGCACCTTGCCAACCCGGCCGGTCGGCAAGGGATGCCCGTCCTCGCCGACCACCCGGAGTTGGACTCCTTCGCTCGGTCTTCCCACCGTTTGGGCGATGTCCTCGTCCGAGTCCTCGATCCGCGACCGTGTGGTGATGGCGGCCTCTGTGCACGTGTAGCCGACCACGACCGGCACGCCGAGTCGGGACCGCATCTCTCGCACCAGCTCCGGCGGAACGTTCGACGCCCCCGTGCCGGCCACCCGCAAACCGGAGAGGTCGGCGCTCTCCAGCTCGGGAAGCGACAACAGGAGACGCCATTGGGTAGGAACGCCCTGGGCCACCGTCACACGCTCGTCCTCCATCAGCCTCAGGGCCTCTGACGCCTTCCACCGAGAAGGGACGATCACGGTGGTGATGAGGTTCGTCAGCTCGTCCCACGGCCTGGTCATGTAACCGACGTGGGCGAACGGCAGCGGGGACAAGCGGCGGTCCTTTGGCGCGCTCAGGTCTCCAGCACCGGCAGCCACAGCCGCAAGGTTGCTGTGATCGAACACTGCTCCCTTCGGATCACCCGTGGTTCCGCTAGTCCAGACCAGGGCGACAGGGTCGGAGGGATCGAGCTTCGGGAGCCGTGGTGGCGCATCCCGCCGCCAGGAGGCTCTCGTTTCGTCGACCGTGAGCAACCTGGACACCACCCCGTCCGGGATCGGGTTCGGCCCACGCCGGGAACCCGGTTGGACGATCACCTTTGGACCCGAACGCCTCAAGATGCTCGCAACCTCCCCGGCTCCTAGGCGCGGGTTCACCCCCGACGTTACGGCCCCGAGCCTCACAGCGGCCTGGTAGGAGATCGCATAGTCGACTGACGCAGGAAGCAGGAGGCAGACAACATCGCCACGGCCCACACCTGCCTCCGAGAACAGAGCGGCCACACCCGATGCCGCGCGGTCCCACTCGTCGAAGGTGAGGCGCAGTCCCGCGTCCACGTAGGCCTCCCTGTCACCGTCGGCTTGCAACGCTGCCTGCATCACGTCGCAAAGGGTCCGATGCGAGCCAGCGACCCGGAGCGCCATGACGGCAGCATAAGTTGCCCGGCTCGGGTGTGACGCCTCGTCAGAAACTGCGTCTGCGCGCCTATACTCGGCTCTTCATGCGGCGACTATTGACGCGCTCCCGCCGGTCGCGCTGATGGACTTCGACCTCTCTGCGGACCAGCGAGCGTTCCGAGAAGAGGTCGAGACGTTCCTCGACGAGAACGAGGACCCTGAGGTATTCGATCTGACCAGGGAGAACATGGCCCAGATCGTGGACACTCCCAAGCGCAGAGAGTTCATGGCGAAGCTGGCGGACCGGGGCTGGCTGGGCATCACCTGGCCGAAGGAGTGGGGTGGGCAGGAGGGAGACGGCGTTTACGAGTACATCCTCAACGAGGCACTGGCCCGGCGGGGAGGTCCCCAGATAGGCAAGGGGGTCGGAATCATCGGCAAGACCATCCTCGCCCACGGCAATGAACGGCTGAAGAAGGAGTTCCTTCCAAAGATCCTCCGTAACGAGGTCGAGTTCGCCGTCGGCTACAGCGAGCCGGACTCGGGCTCGGACGCCGCATCGATGAAGCTGCGCGCAAGTCGCGACGGCGACGGGTGGCGGCTCAACGGTCAGAAGACCTGGACCACCTCGGCCCATTTCGCCGAGTGGTACTGGGTTGGCGCGCGCACGGATCCGGACGCTCCGAAGCACCGCGGCATAACCCTCTTCCTCGTCCCCCTGGATCACCCGGGAATCACTGTGAACGCCATCTGGACCATGGGGGACGAGCGCACCAACGACGTGTTCTTCGACGACGTCTGGGTGTCCGACGACTATGTGGTGGGTGAGGTCAACAGAGGGTTCCAGTACATCTCCGAGGCCCTCGACCTCGAGCGGTTCACGATGTTCACCTTCTCACCCATCGAGCAACGCCTCGACCTGCTGTGCGACTACGTGGCTTCGGCTCGCCGTGATGACGAGCCCCTGCGCCGGGACCCGGCGGTGAGACACCGGGTCGCCGAGCTCGTAACCCAAGGCGAGATCGCACGCGTGCTCGGGCTGCGGGTGGTCGCGGCGTCGATGAAGGGGGGGCCTCCCCCTACGACGGAGGCTTCCGAGTACAAGCTCTATGCGACGGAGCTCTCCAAGCGCCTGGCCGACGCCTCGATGGACATCGGCGGCCCGGGCGCCCAGCTGCGCGTCCGGACCGAGGACGCCCCCATGCAAGGACGTGCGGAATCGACCTATCGCTACACGGTCATCGACACCATCGGCGGGGGGACCTCAGAGATCCAGAAGAACATCATCGCCCGGCGCAAGCTGGGGCTCCCCAAGAACTTCTGAGAAGTGTCCGGGGCAATGCTCAGCGGCGTCACGGTGCTCGACCTCTCCAGCGTCGGGCCCGCGGCCAGGGCCTCGCGCTGGCTTGCCGACTACGGCGCCACGGTGATCAAGATCGGGCCGATCCCGCGCGAGGGGGCAGGGGACGGCGTTCAGATAAGCCCACCCTTCTTCGCATACAGCGCCCGGCGCGAGATGAAGCTGATCCTCATGGACCTGAAGACCCCACGGGGAAGAGACGTGCTGCTCCGTCTGGCAGAGAAGGCGGACGTGGTCATTGAGAGCTTTCGCCCCGGGGTGGCCGACCGGCTCGGGATCGGCTACACCGAGCTCACCCGACGCAACCGCCGCGTGGTGTTCTGTTCGACCACCGGCTACGGCCAGGAGGGTCCGCGCTCGGGCTGGGCCGGACACGATCTCAACTACCTCTCGGTGGGAGGCTACCTCGACTGCTCTGGACGAGGGCCCGGGGGGAAGCCGGTCATCCCCGGGGCCACGGTCGCAGACAGTGCGGGAGGAGGGATGCAGGCGGTCATGGCCATACTCGCGGCGCTCGTGCGGCGCGGCTCCACAGGAGAGGGCGCTCGCCTGGACGTGTCGGTGTCAGACGGGGTGCTCGCCCTGATGGCTTTGCAGGTGGACGAATACCTCGCCACGGGGGCCACACCGGCACCCGGATCGGGGATGCTCACCGGCCGCTACGCCTGCTACGACACCTATGCGGCCGCAGACGGCAGGTGGTTGGCGGTCGCGGCGATAGAGCCCCGCTTCTGGGCGAACCTCTGCCACGCCCTGGGTCTGGAGAGGTGGTCTCATCATCAGACCGACGACGATGTGCAGGACCAGGTCAGGGCAGATCTCCAGGCGGTCTTCTCGACACACGACCGGGATAAGTGGGTGGAGGAGCTCGCACCGGCCGACACCTGCGTGGCGCCGGTGCTCTCGGTCCCCGAGGTGGCAGCCGACTCGCATTTTGCGGCACGCGAGGCGTTCGTCGAGGCGGACCATCCAGATCACGGCGCGTTTCTCCAAGTAGCCCACACGATGGCGGGCATGGCCCCCGTTGCCGCCGTCGAGGGCACGGTGTCCGTGCCCGGCGCCGGTGTCACCGACACGGACGACCTGCTGTCGTCGCTCGGAATCTCCGAAGAACAACGCCTCTCACTGCGAGAAGCCGGCGTGGTGGCATGAGCATGAGTAGGCCTGCTGGTAGCACCCACCTCCCTCACGACCTGGCCGAGATGATCGACCGGCTGCAGTACGAGGAGACTTCGGAGTTCCCCGTTGAGACGGGCTACATATGGACTACCTGCTCCTCGGTCGAGAACGGGAACCCGCTCTTCTGGGACGCCAAGGTGGCGGAGGACGTGGCAGGCGGTCCGGTGGCGCCGCCCACCATGCTGTCCGTCTGGTTCCGGCCCCACCACTGGGCTCCCGGGCGCTCGAGGGAGCGCCAGCCGCTACAGCTTCATTTCGATCTCAAAGAGCGCTTCGGGCTACCCGAGGCGGTGATCAGCGACAACACCATGGTGTTCCACGAGCCCGTTCGCCCCGGGGACGTCATCACCAGCGGGCAGGTGCTCAGGTCGGTCAGCGAGGAGAAGACGACCCGCCTGGGCACGGGCCGGTTCTGGGTGATCGACGTCGAGTACCACAATCAGGTACGCCGCCTCGTCGGCGTCGAGTCCTACACGGGGTTCGGATACAGGAAGCGCGAACCGTGACCACAGGCGAGCGCGTTCGCAAGCTGACCCTCGACCAGGTGAGGGTGGGCCAGGAGCTGGCTTCCGTTCGTCATGACGTGACCGCGACCACGATCGTGCTGGGGGCCGTGGCCAGCCGGGACTGGCGTCCCATGCACCACGACCACGACTTCGCGGTCCGGCGCAACGGGATGCGTGACATCTTCATGAACACCCCCACCCAGGCAGCCTGGTTCGAGCGATTCGTTACCGACTGGACCGGGCCGACCGGCCGGCTGGGCCGCATGCAGTTCCGGATGCAGGGCTCGGTCTTCCCCGGCGACACCATGACCCTGTCGGGCGTGGTCCGCAAGGTTGCCCGAGACCCCACCGGTTGCGGATGGGCGGAGATCGACGTTGCCCTCCGAGTTGGCGACCAGACTTGCACAACTTGCGCGGTCCGCGTCGCCATCCCCACCACCGCGGACGACAACCCATGGAACAGGCGCGCCGAGCGCTGGAACCCCTGATCGGAGCCTGGCCGTGGACATGGACTTCACAGAGGAGCAAGAGCTGCTGCGCGAGACGATGCGAGGGGTTTGTTCAAAGTTCGCGGGTCTCGACGTCGTGAGGCAGATGGAGGACGACCCGGTCGGCTACCCCGAGGCTTTTTGGTCGCAGCTCTCGGACCTGGGGCTGGTGGGCCTCACCATCCCCGAGCGGTGGGGAGGCTCGGGCGTGTCGATGCTCGATGCCATGATCGTCTACGAGGAGCTCGGGGCCTCTCTGGCGCCCTCGCCACATTTCGTGAGCTCGGTGATGAGCGGAGGCGTCATCGCTCTGGCAGGCAGCGATCGTCAGCGCTCCGAGTACCTGCCCGCCGTCGCCTCGGGAGCGCTCGTCGTCACACCCGCGTGGCTGGAGCCGGGCCGGGGTTTCGGTGAGGCCGGCGTGCGGCTTGCCGCCCAGCAGACCCCTGACGGATGGAGGATCTCGGGGGCCAAGCGTCACGTGCATTTCGCGGGTGCCTCGGACCGCTTGCTCGTCCTCGCGCGCCACGACGACGGCTTGGTGCTGTTGCTCGTCGATACTGCGTCCGAGGGGATCGCCCTGACCCGGCAGGCCACCCTCGCGTCGGACACCCAGTACCGCGTCGACTTCGATCACGTCCAGGTCCTTGACGACGCCGTCGTAGGCGCGCCCGGGACGGGATGGTCCACCTGGGACGCTGTCATGCGCGACGGGATCGTGCTGTTGGCGGCCCAGGCGGTGGGAGGTGCCCGGCGGGCCCTGGACCTCACTGTCCAATACGCGAAAGAGCGATTCCAGTTCGACAAGCCACTCGGCGCGTTCCAGGCGATCGCCCATTACCTCGCAGACGGCGTAACCGCGGTGGACGGCGCCCAGACCCTCGTATGGGAGGCTGCCTGGGCACGCTCGAACGGCAAGCCCATCGCGCAACTTGCGCCGATGGCCAAGCTGTTCGCCTGCCAGACCTTTCGGGACGTGACCGCCATGGGCCAACAGGTGTTCGGCGGTGTGGGCTTCACCGTCGAGTACGACATACAGCTCTACTTCCGCCGGGCAAAGCACCTGCAGCTGTCGTGGTGGGACGGCCCGTATCTGGAAGAGCTGATCGCGGGCGAGGTGCTGGACGGTGGTCCGCCTCAGTCCCGCAGGTCGTAACGGACCCTCCCTACCAACACGTCCCTCCGCGCATGCAAGGCGTTCTTGAGCGCGACGTCCATCTGGTTGTGCAGCAGCCGGTGCCTGAGCTTGCGAGGAAGGATCACCGGTATCAGGACGACAACTTGCTTGTTGTGGTCGGCCCTGGCCTCGTCGATGAATTTCACTATCGGTCGCACGACCGACGCGTACTCCGATCGCAAGGTGACCAGACGCACTCCGGGCTTCCACCGGTTCCACAGCTCCTCGAGGTGAGCGCCACTCTCGTCCTCGGTCTCGACCGTGACGGCGACCACCTCGTCGCCTATGGACAGCGCCTCGCCCAGTGTCACCGCCGTGGGGTTCGTGATGCCCACCACGGGAACGATCACGAGGACCTTCTTCTTCTCGGGGGCCTTGGGGAAAGACCCGATGCCCAACTCCTCTCCGACCTCCTGGTAGTAGGAGCGGACACGGTGGAACAGCAGTATGAACACGGGCACCGCGACAATGACCACCCACGCGCCGGCTGTGAACTTGGTCACGAGGAAGATCACGGTCGCGAGAGCCGTGACCACCGCACCCAAGCCGTTGATCCCCGCCCGGTGCTGCCAGCGAGGGGGGCGGAGGCGCCGCCAGTGCACGACCAGACCGGTCTGGGAGAGCGTGAAACCCGTGAACACCCCTATGGCGAACAACGGGATCAACGTGTTCGTGTCACCGCCGACCGCGATGAGAAGGGCGCCGCTCATGGCGGACAGCACCCAGATCCCGTTCGAGAACACCAGACGGTCGCCTCTCAGGGCGAAGGCATGCGGAAGGTAGTTGTCCCTCGCCAAGAGGCTTGCCAGTACGGGAAGGCCGCCGAAGGAGGTGTTCGCCGCCAAGGCGAGAACCACTGTGGTCGCGATGTCCACCACGTAGTAGAGCCAGTTGCGGCCCACGGAGGCTCCCATGATCTGGCTGAGAACGGTCTGACCGGTGCGTGGTCCGATGTGGAACCGCACGGTGAGCACGGCCAGTCCGAGCAGCATGGTGCCGAGGATCGTTCCCAGGAGAGCTTCCGTGTGCTTGGCGCGAACCGCACGCGGCTGGCGGAAGAGCGGAACTCCGTTCGCGATGGCCTCGACGCCGGTCAACGCGCTGCACCCGGCAGCAAAGCCCCTGAGGACCAGCAAGATGCTCACGGCTGCCAGCCCGTGAGTGGCGACTGTGGACCGGCCCGGTTGAGCTGCGTGCTCCGCCAGCGGATGGACGAGCCCGATAGCGATGATGACGTAGATCCCGGCGATGAAGATGATCGTGGGCAAGAGAAACGCCCGCGCCGTCTCGCCCAGTCCTCTCAGGTTGAGAACGGTTATGAACGCCAGGATCCCCAGGCAGATGGGGACGGTCTCAGAGGACAGCGAAGGGAAGGCCGAGGAGAGGGAGGCGACGCCCGCCGCTATCGAGACAGCTACCGTCAGCGTGTAATCGACAACGAGGGCCGCCGCGGCGAGCTGGCTGAGCCCCGCTCCGAGGTTCTCGCGAGAGACTGCGTACGCGCCGCCGCCGCTTGGATAGGCATCGATCACCTGCCGGTAGGAGAAGACCAGGATCGCCAAGAGCACGACGATCGAGGTCGTGATCGGCAGCACCAGGTGCAGAGCGCCCACACCTGCTGTGGCCAGAACCACCAGGATCGCCTCGGGCCCGTACGCCACGGAGGTCAGAGCGTCAAGCGACAAGGCCGACAGACCTTCGACGGGGACTATCTGCTCCCGCTCCGCCTGGCTGAACTTGATCGGCCTGCCTATCAGCAGCCGCCAGATGGACACCGTCGTCCTTTCACGCGCACACAACAGA
This sequence comes from uncultured Actinomycetes bacterium, assembly GCA_963736925.1. Lineage (GTDB taxonomy): Bacteria > Actinomycetota > Acidimicrobiia > Acidimicrobiales > CAVTQP01 > CAVTQP01. Next base: position 443,615 of record CAVTQP010000003.1, on the reverse strand, counting down.
TGAAGACACAGACCCTGGCTCCCGTTTCGAGGAAGCTGGCGGGCTTGGGCAGAGTACCCGCCCCCCCGGAGTACCTTGGAGCCGAGAGCCCGGAAGAACCCCGAGACGCCCACGGGAGACGACACACGATCATGGAAACCCGGATGCTGCTTCCGATGATCGAGGAGGACTCGGCCTTCTTCTGGGAAGGGACCAAAATAGGCGAGCTGCGAGTACAAGCTTGTCCCGGCTGCGGCAGGTTGCGCTTCCCTCCAAGACCCATGTGCCCGGGATGCCAGTCGCTCGAATCGGCTTGGAAGGTGATGTCGGGACGCGGATCCATCTGGTCCTACGTCGTTCCACACCCACCGTTGCTGCCGGCATACGCGGAGGTAGCTCCATACAACGTGATCGTCGTTGCCCTGGAAGAGGGCGAGACCCTCCGGATGGTAGGGAACCTCGTGGCGTCGCCCGAAGGTGCCATCAACGAGATAGATCCGGGAACGATCGAGATTGGAGCCCCGGTGGAGGCCGTCTACGCCAAGGTCTCAGACGACGTGACCATGGTCCGCTGGACGCCGCGGGGCGGGCTCAATGGAACCAGTGACCGGCGTTGACGTCGAGCGCCTGACCGGTCACGACCCTCGAGAGGTGCGAGGCGAAGAAGAGGACGGCGTCCGCGATCTCCCCGGAGGTGGGTAGCCGGCGGAGGCAGGTCTCGGAGGCGATGCCCGCATAGACCTCTTCGGGGCTGCAGCCGCGCCGGGCGGCAAGCTGGTCGAAGTACCACTGCACCGAGGGACCCCATATGTAGCCGGGCACCACCGAGTTCACCCGGATCCCGTGCTCGCCGAGCTCCCTTGCGAGCACTCGGGCTGTCGAGATGATGGCTGATTTTGTGGCCGAGTAGGCACCAAAATACGGCTGTGTCCGCCGGGCCGACATCGAACCGATGAAGATGATCGATCCCGAGCGACGCGATCTCATGTGGGGCGTCACCGCTTTGGTCATCCGCACCGAGCCAAAGACGTTGACGTCGAACGCCTGCTGCCAGGTGTCCACGGAGCTGTCCTCGACGGTCTCGAAGGGCGGCTGTATGAACGCGTTGTTGACCAGGATGTCGATCCTGCCCAGCTCCGAGAGCGCCCGATCGGCCAGCTGCGTACAATCGCTCTCCGACGTGACGTCGGTAACCCCGTATACCGCTGTCCGCTCCAGCGCTTCTACCTCTGCGGCCACCTCGCGGAGGGTGGACTCCGTTCGTGCGCCCAGAACGACGTCGGCGCCCTCGCGGGCGAAGGTCAGCGCGATGTTCCGGCCCATGCCCGGCCCGACGCCCGACACCAACGCGACCTTGTCCTCGAGCAACATGGCTGATTCCAAGCTCCTGTCCCCGGGCAGCGCTCACGGGAGCTATAACCTGCCGGCGCAGGCTAGCAAAGGAGGCACGTGCTCTCCCCTCTCGACGACTACCCCGTCCATCAGATCGCGGAGCCCGTTCGCAACGTCGGGACGAGCGACCGGAACTTCTACGACCGCTACTACTTCAACATGCACAGCTGCAGCGACGAGCTCTTCGTCGTGGTTGGTATGGGCCAGTACCCCAACCTCGGGGTCCAGGATTCTTTTGTGTGCGTGCTGCGCAATGGGCTGCAAAGTGTGGTGCGATCGTCCCGCGAGCTCGGACCCGATCGCATGAGAACGGAAGTGGGACCCATCCAGATCGAGGTGATCGAGGGCCTGAGAAGGCTGCGAGTGGTCTGTGAGCGCAACGACCAGGGACTGGAGCTCGACGCCGTCTACGAGGGAGGGATCCCAGCCGTTCAGGAGCCCCGCCACTACCGCAGGCAGTTCGGGCGGGTGACATTCGACACAATGCGTCTAGCCCAGACCGGTCGCTGGAGCGGAACCCTCCGGGTGGGCGAAGAGACCTTCGACGTCACCCCGGACAAGTGGTGGGGAGCGCGGGACAGGTCATGGGGAGTGCGGCCCGTCGGCGAACCTGAGCCGCCCGGCATCGCGGCCTCCCAGCCGCCGGGCGGCTTCTTCTGGAACTACGCGCCAATGCAGTTCGAGGACTTCTCCATCCTCTACATCGCCCAGGAGGAGCCGGACGGGACCCGGCTGCTAGAGGAGGCTGTCCGCGTCTACCCGATCGACAGCGGGCTCGAGCCCGAGCGGCTCGGTCGTCCCGAGCACGAGCTCGAGTTCATACCGGGCAGCCGGGACATCGACCGTGCGACCTTGCACTTCACCGAGAGAGACGGCTCCGACCTTGCCGTGAGGGTTACCACACTGTTGCCGATGTACCTGGGAATGGGGACGGGCTACGGCATGGAGTCCGACTGGCGCCATGGCATGTACCAGGGGCCGCTCAAGGTGGAGGGCCGGACCTACGACACAAAGAAGGACAAGATGTGGGGCATCGTCGACGCGGTCGCCCGCTTCGAGACGGGCGGGCACGTGGGATACGGGTTGTGGGAATACGCGGTGTTCGGCCCTCACCACAGATACGGCTTCGAGGGCTGGGAGCACATGGGGATCTGATCCGGGCGGTCCTCCCGACCGAGCGTCACACCCGACGGCGCCAGCGGATCCCGGCGAGAGCTGCGAGCGTAACCACCGTGATCGACTCGACCCACACGGAGGCAACCGCGAGCGGCGCCTGGAGCGAGTCCTGAAAGCCGAAGAGTCCGACCGTGATGCTGACGAGCAGGCCGCCGAGAGTCCCGGCTGCGAACACGACGGCCATTGCCGCGACCCACACCAGGAAGCGAGCGGGCACGGTCAACAGCGCCAAGCCCAGCACCACGGCCCCCACGAAGTTCGCCATGAACAGCGGACCGATGGTGGCGATGCCGCTGTAGCCGATGAGCCAAAGATAGAGGTGTATCCCGCCCATGGTCCCCACCAGGCCGGCACCGGCAAGGCGAAGGGCGATCGTAGGCGGATCACCTGTCTTCGACCCTCGTTGGACGGCGGCCGTTCCTGGAGCCTCGCGGACCTCAGTAGCCATAGCCGTTCCCGCCCGATCCACGAGACGGGGTTGTGGTGGAGGGCGCCGTCGTAGGCGAGGAGGGCATCGTGGCCGCTGAAGAGCCACCGGCGCCGCCGGCACCACTGGCCGCCTTCGCCACGTGCCAGACGCCACCGAAGCTGTTGACGCCGTCGCCATTGGCATCGCCGGGTGCCTTGTCAAGTGAGAACATGTACAGAGGCTGGCCCATCTCGGTTACCTGCGTGACCCCGTTCGCCATGGTGGTGCCGAGATTCGTCACCCCCGAGCCACCTGTCGGTGTCGATACGCCCGCGGGAACGGTCAAGGGGGGCCAGACCCCGAGGCAGGTACCCGTGCAGGATGCAGGACTGCTTCCGTTGGTGAACGTGTAGAGGGTCATGCCGGCGGAGCTGACCAAGATGGTCCCGAACTTGGAGTTGTTCGCGGTCATCACGGCCGGGTGAGTCGAAGCGGCCGAGGTCCCGGTCCCGGCGTTGGTCGCAGCCGGTTTGCTGGTCGTCTGAGAGGACGAAGACGTCGTGCCTGAGGACCCGCACGCCGCGGCGATCACCGCGAATGCGGGAAGCAGGCCGAGCGCCAGCAGACGCTTGCGGCCAGGCCGCCCTCTGGGACGAGCTCCGTCCGCATCGGTCGGTCCGGGTGAGCTGGAGTTGGGAATCGCTAGCTGTCGCATGCATTGGGATACGGCCGAGCGATTCAAAAGGACTGGGCCGGCGGTCGGGACGTCAGTCGAGCACCCTCCGAGCCACCCTTCGCCTGTGCCAGGCCGCATCGCCCCAGGCCGCCGAGAGCGCCCAGCCCCGCTTGAGCCAAAGGTGCAGGTCATGCTCCCAGGTGTACCCGATGGCCCCGTGAACCTGGAGCGCTGTCCGGCAGGCATCAGCCGCCGCCTCCGACGCGTACGCCTTGGCCATCGAGACGTCGCGCGATCGTTCTGCGTCCAGGCGCGTCACCGAGTGCGCGGCCCTGTAGACGACCGGTCGTGCGAACTCGAGGCGCAAGAGGGCGTTCGCCAGCATGTGCTTGACGGCTTGGAACGCTCCGATGGGCTGGCCGAACTGCTTGCGCTCCCTGGCATGGGATGCCGCCATCTCCACCAGCTTCGCTGAGACTCCAAGCAGTTGGGCGGCGGCCCCGAGGGCGCCGCGGTCGAAGGACTCGGCGAGGATCCGACGGCCCCTGTCCCCCCCGACCAGGCAGGTGTCGGGCCGGGGGTCCCACTCGACGGTCGCGACCGGCCGGGCGCCGTCGAGCGATTCCTGAGGCTTGGCCAGCACTCCCTCCGGCTGCACCAGGTGGATTTCGTCCCCGCGCTGGAGAAGAAGCAGATCCGCCAGACCGGCGCCGACCACGAGCGGGTCGTGAGCGAGCCCCACAGCCAAGAGGACCCGGCCCTCGGCGACCCCGCGCAGGGGATCGGCCCTAGCAGCTGCCCCGGAGACCGCCGGTCCAGGCGACGGGGGCTCGGCATACAACGAGTCCACGACGGCCGGCACGGCCACGGCCGTCGTCTCGGCCAGGGGCTCGGGCAGGGCCGACCTGCCGGCCTCCTCCAGCACCAGGACGAGGTCCAGTGCCCCCATCCCCAGACCTCCGTGGTCCTCGGGCACCGTCAGGCCGACCGCTCCGACCTCAGCCAGCCTCTCCCAGCGTGGACGAGACCAACCCTGTGACCATGCCGACCTGAGATCCTCGGGACGGCACTCCTTCGCGAGGACGTCGCGCACGGCCGCCTGAAAGGCGAGCTGTTCATCGGTGAAGGCGAACCTCACCCGGCTGGGCTCACTCGGCGGCCCGCGTCCCTCACCCGGGTGGGCTCACTCGGCGGGCCACGTCCCTCACCCGGGTGCCCTGGGCAGGTCGAGGACTCGATCGGCGATCACGTTCCTTTGAATCTCGTTGGTGCCGGCGTAGATGGGGCCCGCCTGGGCGAAAAGGAAGCCGTCGAGCCAGCGCCCCCCGTCCGTCGCCTCGTCCGAACCGGGCATCAGGATGCCGGAGGGTCCGAGGAGCCGAAGGGCCGCAGCGTGGATGGCGAGGTCCATCTCCGACCAGAAGATCTTGTTGAGGCTCGCCTCGGCGCCGAGGCCCCCTCCTTCCATCAGCCGGGTGACGGTCCACCACGTGTGCAACCGGTAAGCCTCGGCGTCCATCCAAGCCCGGACGACATCGTCGCTCGCGTCGGTTGTGTCACTCGCTCCGTCCTCCTGGCTCCCTAGACGGTCGTCACGGGCGACGCGCTTGTAGAGATCGACCAACCGCCGGGCGCTCTCGGAGAACCTTCCCGGGCTCCTCAGGCTCAACCCGCGTTCGAATCCCGCGGTTGCCATCGCAACGGACCATCCCCTGCCCTCTTCGCCGACCACGTTGGCAGCCGGTACCCGGGCATCGTCCAGGAACACCTCCGCGAACCCCGGGTCGCCGTCCAGCGCTGAGATCGGACGGACGGTCACTCCCGGAGCAGACATGGGCACGAGGATGAAGGTCAGTCCACGGTGCCTGCCCGCCGCAGGATCCGTGCGGAAGACGCCGAACATCCAATCGGCGAACGCTCCCCGCGAGCACCACGTCTTCTGCCCGTTCAACACAAAATCGTCCCCCTCGCGCTCTCCACGACTGCTTATGGCGGCCAGGTCACTACCTGCACCTGGTTCCGACCATCCCTGGCACCAGATCTCCTCCCCGGCGGCCATCGGCCCCAGAAACCGCGCCTTCTGGGCCGCAGTTCCGAACTCCATGATCGTGGGCCCGAGCAGGAATATCCCGTTCTGGTTGACCCTGCCCGGGGCGCCCGCCCGGTAATACTCCTCCTCGAAGATCATCCACTCGACGAGGCTGGCCCCGCGACCTCCGTACTCCTTCGGCCAAGAGACGACAGACCACCCGCCTTCATGGAGAGTCTTCTCCCACCGGCGGTGCATCTCGAATCCCTCCGCGCGGTCCATGCTGGGAAGCGGCTCCGGGGGGACGTGCGACTCGAGCCACTCCCTCGCCCCGGCCCCGAAAGCTCGCTCGGCCGCGGTGAACTCGAGGTTCATGGACGGGGAGCCTACCGAGGGAGCCGCCAGGGCCATTAGCGTCTCCGGGCGTGAGCCTTCCCCCTGATCCACACGACGTCTACACGGCCGGTGACCCTCCCGAGGACGGGCCGCGCGCCCTCAAACACCGGCTCGCGGCGGAGTGCAGGCGAAGCATCGAGAGCATCGCCCTCCTCGACATCTCCCGATGCGACCTCGGGAAGCTCAAGGAGATGGTCGACGAGGCGCAGACCCTCGCTGACGAGCTCGAAGAGCTGCCGGACCTACGCCGCTTCGGCGGCCTCGCCAAGGCGGGAGCCAACGACTCCGCCCTCATGGAGAGAAGCGGCATAACGGGCCGCAGCAACCCCCTCGCCCCACCCCTGCGCATGCGTGTGGAGGGTGAGGTGATCAAGGGTCATGTCGTTTACTCAGCTCCCTACGAAGGGCCTCCGGACTGCCTGCACGGCGGCTTCGTCGCTGCCGCGTTCGACGACCTCCTGGGGTTCGCCCAGATGGCGTCGGGGACGGCCGGATATACCGGGACTCTCACCGTTCGGATGCGCAAGCCCACTCCCCTCTACAAGCGCATCGACTACGAAGCCGGGCTAGAGGGCGTCAAGGGTCGCAAGATCGTGTGCTGGGGCAGATCCTGGGACGGTGACCTGCTGCTGGCCGAAGCGGAGATCCTCTTCATCGCTCCACGGGACTTCCGGCTAGTCGACACCCTGGGCGGACAAGGGGGGTAACGGTGCCGGTTCCGGTGAAACGAGACCGCGACCTGGCCAGAGCCCGTCTCAGCGAGTGGTTCCAGGCCAAGCTCGGCGACGCCTCTGACCCGTGGGTGTCGGAGATAGGGGGGCCCGACGCCACGGGGTTCTCCAACGAGACTCTCATGTTCGACGTCAGGTGGAGCCAGGGCGGTGAGAAGCGCGAGAGGAGCTTCGTGGCGAGAGTGAAGCCCAAGGAGTACTCGGTCTTCCTGGACCCGGCGTTCGAGGACCAGTACCGGGTCATGAAGTCCCTCGAGGAGAACACGCGCATCCCGCTTCCAGGCATCTACTGGTACGAAGGCGACGACTCGGTGCTCGGCTCACCCTTCTACGTGATGGAAAGGGTGGACGGCCAGATCCCGGGTGACATTCCACCCCTGACCGTCACCGGCTGGGTGCTCGACGCCAGTCCCCAGGATCAGAGCTGCCTTTGGTGGAGCGGCATCGAGGCCATGGCCATGGTCCACCGGACCGACTGGCGAGCACTGGGACTGGAGTTCCTCGAGAAGCCGGAGTTCGGCGACCCGGGATTCGACCAGCAGCTGGGCTACTACCGCGCGTCCCTGGAATGGGCTTCGCAAGGAAGGCCGCAACCGGTCGCCGAAGCCGCGCTGCAGTGGCTGGTCGACAACCGGCCAGGACACGACGGACCGGTCTGCTTGCTTTGGGGTGACTCACGACCGGCCAACATGATCTTCCGGGACTACAGATGCGTCGCGGTGCTCGACTGGGAGATGGTGACGCTCGGTCCTCCCGAGATCGACCTTGCCTGGTGGCTCTTCTTGGATCGTCACTGGACCGAAGGAATAGGGGTTCCCCCCCTTCCCGGCTTTCCCTCGCGACCGGAGACGATCGCACGGTACGAGGAACTGCTGGGAAGGCCAATGCTCAACCTGGAGTACTACGAGGTCTTCTGCGGGCTTCGTTTCGCGGTCATCATGATGAGGATCGCCCAGATGGCGATCGCCTACCAGATGGTCCCGGCCGACAGCGACATGGAGACCAACAACATTCCGACGCAGCTTCTCGCAAAGATCTTGGAGTTGCCCCCTCCGGGGCCGCCTATCAGCTTTACCAGCTAGCCGATCACCTGATCGCCAGCGCATTGGGTGGCGACGCCACCCCCTCGGTGAGGTTGAGGGGGGCGGAAGTGAGCAGGCAGGTGTACTCGCGGTCGGCCGCACAGTCGTCGGCGAGGGCGTCCAGGTCGAACAGCTCGCCGATCGGAAGCCCGAGCAGTGGCAAGAGGCGCATGTGTACGAACTGGTCGACCACCACGGACAGGTCCTTCCTCATGGCCTCCATCGCTTGGGGGCTGGCGAGAAAGGCCGGCGGAAACACCTCGAGCGCGGGGTTGTCAGCCGCGACGGCGGCGACGTGCAGGTTCCAGAGAACCCTCGCCGTCTCCTCCCCCGCCGTCAGTCCCGGAGCGGCCAGGTTGGTACCCAGCCCGGCTCGACCTTCTTCGTCCAATCCCCGGTACCAGGAGACCCACCCGGTCCGTATCAACAGAACGTCGCCCACCTCTACCTCGGTGCCTTGCGCTTCAAGAGTCGCAGGGAGCTCTGAGGGATCGATCGGGTCGGCCACCCGGTAGTCGAGAGGCCTCCCTTGCGATTGGCGCCACCGCCCTATGTCGGCGAGGACGCCCCGCCCCGCTATCCCTCGCCGAGCCCAATGGTGCACACCGTGGGAAGCATCCTCGACACCGTTGTAGAAGCCGTGGACAGGGTTTCGAATGTGACGAAAGCCGTCCCATTGACTCGAGCTCTGGGTGTTCCAACCGGTTAGCTCGTCGTCATGCCCGAAACGTCCTTCGCCTCCGTGAACAATGTGTTCGAACGCCGGCCTGCCGAACAAAGGAGGCTTGGGCAGCTCCAACTCGAGGTTGAGGTTGAAGACCATGCCTTTGCGTACTGAGCCCGTAGCCCGCAAGAGCCGCTCGTCGTTCAAGAGGTTGAGGCAGCCCCACACGTCGTCGTCTCCCCAGAGGCCCCAGGAGGACCCCTTGGGCTTTCCCTCCCCCACCGGTAGCTCGTCGTAGGCGGGTAGCCCCCCGGTGCTCCCGGTGCTCCCGGTGCTCCCGGTTGTCGCGGTTCTCCGGGTCCTCCCGGTTCTCGACTTGCCCGGCATCGCTGCTTCCTTCCGCTCCGGCACGAACGTGGACGAGGCTACCGCCACGGGGCCTTGATGGCACTGGTCGCAACGTGTTCTACTCGCCCCCGATGGAGTTCAACCTCGCCGACTTGTTCGAGATCGTCACTGACACGGTCCCGGACCGGTTGGCGCTGATCGCAGGGGACCAACGGCTCACCTATCGTCAGCTGGACCATCGCGCCAGCGCCTTCGCCCACCACCTTGTCGAATCGGGCGTCCGACGCGGTGACCGCGTGGGTATCTACGCGTTCAACCGAGCAGAGTGGCTCGAGGCCATGATCGGTGCCTTCAAGGCAAGGGCGGTGCCGGTCAACATCAACTACCGCTACGTCATGGACGAGTTGTTGCACGTTCTCGACGATGCCGACGTGGTATCGCTGGTCTATGAGAGGTCCTTCGCCCCGCTGGTCGCCCAGCTGAAGGAGCAGCTTCCCTTGCTCGTCCATCGCGTGGTGCTGGAGGACGGTAGCGAAGAGGACTCCGAAGGCGCGCCGAGCTACGAGGAGGCAATCGGCTCCTCGTCAAAGGCGCGGGAGTTCCCCGACCGGTCCCCCGACGACGTCTACATGCTCTACACGGGAGGCACCACCGGCCTGCCCAAAGGTGTGGTGTGGCGTCAGGAGGACATCTTCTTCGGCGCGATGGGAGGCGGCGGTTTCGGAACCGCTCCGATCCGGACCCCCGAAGAGATCGCTCAGCGAGTTGTCCCCGACGAGGCTGCGTCGGTGCACCTGGTCAGTCCTCCCCTGATGCACGGCGGTGGTCAGTGGGTGAGCTTCATCAACCTTTTCGGTGGCCAAACCGTCCTCCTGCACACCGGTCGTCACTTCGACGCGGCACACATATGGAGGCTGGCCGAGGCAGAGGGGGCCGTGTCCGTCATGATCGTCGGGGACGCCATGGGGCGACCGCTCGCCGAGATGCTGGCCGATCCGGGCTTCTCCTGCGACACCTCGAGGGTGGCGGCCATCGGGTCGGGCGGCGCAATCCTCTCCACCGCCGTCAAGGACCAGCTCCGCTCCCAGCTCCCACACGCCGTGATCGTCGACAGCTTCGGAGCCTCCGAGACGGGAGCCAACGGTAGCGTGATGGACCTCGACGGGCCGGCCAAAGGCCCTCGCTTCACGATGGGTGACCACACGACGGTCCTCGACGATCGGCTCCGACGGGTAGCTCCCGGATCGGGGGTGGTGGGGAAGCTCGCGAGGACGGGTCACATCCCGCTCCGCTACCACAAGGACGAGAAGAAGACGGCCGCCACCTTTCCGGTCGACGCCGGCGGTGTCCGCTGGGTCGTCGCGGGCGACTTCGCCACGGTCGAGCCCGACGGCTCTATCGCTCTCCTGGGGCGGGGCTCGGTATCGATCAACTCCGGCGGGGAGAAGGTCTTTCCCGAAGAGGTCGAGGCAGCGTTGAAGTCACATCCCGATGTCTTCGACGCCGTCGTCGTAGGAGTCCCCGATGTGCGCCTCGTCGAAAAGGTGACCGCGATCGTGCAATGCCGTTCGGCCACCTCCCTTGACGCTGCCGCCATCTCGGAGCACTGCCGCCGACGCATCGCCGCCTACAAGGTGCCTCGCGAGCTCTACTCCACGGATCGTCTCATCCGAACTCCGGCGGGAAAGCCGGACTACCGCTGGGCCAGGGCGCATGCTATGGAGGCGCACGCGATGACGGTGGCCGCGTCGACGGGGACAGGTGCGGGTCCAGCCGATTCACAGGTCATGGCGCGGAGGGCAAGTGATGGCTGAGCTGGGCTTCTGGAAGATCGCCCAGGAGGACCCCGCGAAGATCGCGCTCGTGGATCCAGAGGGAACAGAGGTCACGGCCGGCGAGCTTCTCTCGACGTCGAACCAGGTCGTCCACGGCCTCCGAGAGCTCGGCCTGCAGACAGGCGACTCCGTCGCCATGGTGCTTCCCAACTGCTCAGAGGTCTTCGAGCTGTATCTCGCCGCCCTGCAGGCGGGCTTCTACCTCATACCGATCAACCACCATCTAGTCGGCCCCGAGATCGCCTACATAGTCGATGACTGCGACGCCAAGGCGCTTGTGGTTCATGAACGCTTCGGCGAGTCCTGCAACGCCGCGATGAACGAGCTGGACCTTGCATCGGATGCTCGCTTCGTCGTGGGGAGGCTGCGCGGCTTTCGCCCTTACGATGAGCTCAAGGGAGGCCAGCCGACATCGATGCCCGCTGACCGCACCACAGGCGCCGTGATGAACTACACGTCCGGGACCACCGGCCGCCCCAAGGGCGTTAGGCGCCGGCTCGGCGGGACCGATCCTGACGTGGCTGCAGCCGCCTTCGGGGGCATGCTCCTTCTCTTCGGTCTCCAGCCGCACGATGACAACGTCCACATATGTGGTTCGCCCCTTTACCACACCGCGGTGATCGTGTTCGCTGGAGGCTCCATTCACATGGGCCACAAGGTGGTGCTCATGGACAAGTGGACGCCCGAGGCGATGCTGGAGCTGATCGAGCGCCACCGGGTGACGAGCAGCCACATGGTGCCCACCCAGTTCCACAGGCTTCTCGCCCTCCCCGAGGACGTCGGGGCTCGATACGACATGTCGTCGCTGCGTCACATGGTCCATGCCGCCGCGCCGTGCCCGGTGGAGATCAAGCGCCGGATGATCGAATGGTGGGGGCCGGTGATCGACGAGTACTACGCGGCCAGCGAAGGAGGGGGCACCGTCGTCTACGCCGACGAGTGGATGAAAAAGCCCGGGACGGTGGGCAAACCCTGGCCGATATCGGAGGTGGTCATCCTCGACGATGAGGGCAAAGAGCTGCCACCGACCCACACCGGAACCGTGTACATGTGCACCCGTGGGGCGGAGTTCGAGTACTACAAGGACAGGGAGAAGACGGAGAGCAACCGCGTCGGCAAGTACTTCACGGTAGGCGATATCGGCTACTTCGACGAGGACGGCTACCTGTTCCTGTGTGACCGCAAGGCCGACATGATCATCTCTGGAGGGGCGAACATCTATCCGGCGGAGATAGAAGGCGTGCTGTTGACCCATCCGAAGGTGGGGGACGCGGCGGTGTTCGGCGTCCCCCACGAGGACTGGGGCGAAGAGGTGAAGGCGGTCATCGAGCCGGCCGACGGAGCGGAACCCGGGTCCGAGCTCGCCCAAGACATCCTGTCGTTCTGCTCCGACAAGCTCGCCAGGTTCAAGACGCCCAAGAGCGTGGACTTCGTCCGGGAGATGCCCCGCGACCCCAACGGCAAGCTCTACAAGCGCAAGCTGCGTGACCCCTACTGGGAGGGTCGCGAGCGCGCCATCTGAGGAGCTTCGCGTTACAGAGCCGACCCCTTGGAGCGGGCCTCAGATCGTGTTAGGCCTGAGTAAGGCGTCCGTCCCGCCGTCGACGAAGAGCACGGAACCGTGCACCCACGCCGCTCCCGGACCGAGCAGGAACCACACGGCGTCGGCAATGTCGGACGGCTCCCCCCACCGCCCGAGCGGCACCGGGAAGCCACGTATCAAGGGGCCGGCAGCCGGATCGTTCAAGCCTTCCTCTAGCAACGGTGTGCGGACCGGACCGGGCGCGACACCGTTCAGCCGCAGCCCGACCTTTCCCCAAGTCGGCGCCCGCCTGCGAATGGCCCGGCAGAGAGCCATCTTGGACTGCATGTACACGCTCTGCCCGTCGAGACCGTCGGCAAGGCCCGCGGCTTTCTCCTCGTCGGAGGCGAGCAGAGACTCCACCAAGGGGTACTCGGCGGCGGGGAGCAGCGACGCCGAGTTGGAGCAGATGGCGACCGCCGACCTGCCCTCGCCTTTCTCGAGGAGCGCCACGAGGCCGTCCAGGAAGGCCACTGCACCGAAGTAGTTGACTCGGGCGACGAGCGAGGCGGGCATGACCGTGCCCCCGAGTCCGGCGCAGGCGACCAGCCCGTCCAGACTGCCCCTCGCCGCCTCCGCCACGGCGTCCACCGCCGCCTTGCGGTCAGCGGGGACCGAGAGATCCGCTTGCACCTCGGCGTCCTCGAGATCGACTCCGATGCACTCGTGGCCCTCGGACTCGATCCGTCTTCGGATGGCCGACCCCATCCCTCCGGCTGCACCGGTCACGGCGAAGAGGCCCATCCGCCCGACCGTAGCTGGCCTGGTGGGACGTGCGGTCATGGACTGTGCGGTCATGGACTGTGCGGTCATGGACTGTGCGGTTGGGGTTGCGGTTGTGAAGGGCGCCGGCCCCCGTGGGAGAATCCTCGGCATGCCTGACGGGCCGTCAGCAAAGGCCCCGCTGCCCGCCGTCGAGGGGTGGTTCACGATGGACGAGGAGCGACCGCGCCTGCTTGGCGGCAGGTGCGGGACTTGTGGCACGTACTCGTTTCCCAGGGCGACCATCTGTTGCCCCAACCCCGACTGCGAAGCCATGGAACCCGAACAGGTCCCGCTCAGCCGGACGGGCCGGCTGTGGTCGTTCACCGACAACCGCTACAGGCCGCCCGAGCCCTACCTGTCGCCCGAGCCTTTCGAGGCATATGCGATCGCCGCCGTGGAGCTGGCGGACGAGAAGATGGTCGTGCTCGGACAGCTGGTCGCGGGGGTGGACGTCTCGTCCCTGGAGGCGGGTGGTCCGGTAGAGCTGGTGCTGGACACCCTCTTCGAGGACGACGACCACAGCTACAAGGTTTGGAAGTGGAAGCCGACCGAGACCTGAGCCGAGGAGACAGCCGAATGGATCGCAAGGTCGCGATTTTGGGGGTGGGCATGCACCCCTGGGGGAAGTGGGGCCGGAACTTCGTGGAGTACGGCGTCACCGCCATACGCAGCGCACTGGCCGACGCCGGCGTCTCGTGGAGCGACATCCAGTTCGTATCGGGAGCCGACACCATGCGCAACGGCTACCCGGGGTACGTGTCGGCGGCCACTTTCGCCCAGGCGATGGGCTGGTCGGGCGCACGGGTGTCCAGCTGTTATTCGGCCTGCGCCTCCGGTGCCGCCGCCATGGACGTGGCGAGGGCACAGATCCTGTCGGGTGGCTGTGAGCTCGCTCTCGTCGTCGGGGCCGACACCACGCCGAAGGGCTTCTTCGCTCCGACGGCAGGAGAGCGACGTGATGATCCGGACTGGTTGCGGTTCCGGCTGCTGGGCGCCACGAACCCCACGTATTTCGCCCTTTACGCCCGGAGGAGGATGGAGGTCTTCGGTGCGACCGAAGGCGATTTTGCGAGGGTGAAGGCAAAGAACAGCGAGCACGGTTCCGCCAACGGCTACGCGCGGTACCGAAAAGCGGTGACCGAGGAGGAGGTGTTGTCCTCGCCGGTGGTCGCCGACCCACTGCGCCTGCTGGAGATCTGCGCGACGAGTGACGGGGGGGCGGCTGCTGTGCTGTGCAGTCTGGACTTCGCCAAACGCCACGTCGCCAACCCTGTAACCATCTCGGCCATCTCGACGGTCACGCCCCGCTATCCGAATAGCGTGATCGAGATGCCGAACTTCGCCACCGACTCGGAGGTTGGCGTGCCGCCGCCGGAGGTTCCCTTTCGGGACTCGATCGCTCTCGCGGCGTACGAAGAGGCGGGGCTCGGCCCCGAGGACCTCGACCTGGCGGAGGTTTACGACCTGTCCAGCGCGCTAGAGCTGGACTGGTACGAGAACATCGGCCTGTGCAAGCAGGGCGAGGCGGAAAGGCTCTTGAACGACAGGGACACCGCCGTCGGCGGCTCGATACCGGTTAACACGAGCGGGGGCCTCTCGTGCTTCGGCGAGGCTGTACCCGCCCAGGCGATCGCCCAGGTGTGCGAGCTGGTCTGGCAGCTGCGTGGCCAGGCCTCCGGCCGCCAGGTCTCGGGGGCCAGGGTGGGGTTGGGCGTCAACCAGGGACTGTTCGGCCACGGCTCCTGTGTGATCGTGACCAGGTAGGACCGGGTAAGGCGAGATAGACCGGGTACGGCGAGGTAGCGAACCGTAAGGATGGGCGGCCGGATGGTAGGTGGATGGTAGATCGACGCAAATCCGAGGCGTACATAGTCGATGCCGTCCGGACTCCGGTCGGCAAGCGGGGGGGTGGGCTCGCTCGAGCTCATCCCGCCGACCTGGGCGCGGCATGTGATCAACGCCTTGATCGACCGCAGCGACATCGACCCGCTCATCGTGGAGGACGTGTTCTTCGGTTGCGTGGACACCATCGGGCCTCAAGCCGGTGACATCGCGCGCACCTGCTGGCTGGCTGCCGGGCTTCCCGAGGACGTGCCCGGCACCACCATCGACAGGCAGTGCGGGTCCTCGCAGCAAGCGCTCCATTTTGCGGCCCAAGCAGTGATGAGCGGGACCAACGACCTCATCGTGGCCGGCGGCGTGCAGAACATGAGCATGATCCCCATCGCGTCCGCGATGACCGTCGCGGAGCCGCTCGGCTTCACCGACCCGTTCTCGGGTTCTACGGGGTGGACGGCGCGCTACGGCGACCAGGAGATCTCCCAGTTCCGGGGCGCTGAGCTGATCGCCGAGAAGTGGGGCATCTCGCGCAAGGACATGGAGGTCTTCGCCCTGGAGAGCCACAGAAGGGCTCTTCAAGCGATCGAGGAGGGGCGGTTCTCCGACGAGATCGTCCCCTACGGGGGGATGCACATCGACGAGGGCCCGCGGCAGTCGTCGCTCGAGAAGATGGCCGGCCTCCCGACGCTCGTCGAGGGCGGGCGCTTGACCGCCGCCGTATCCAGCCAGATCTCCGACGCGGCCTCTGCCGTGCTCGTGGCCTCTGAGAAGGCCGTTCACGAACAGGGTCTGAAGCCGCGGGCACACGTCCACCACCTGAGCTGCAGAGGTGCCGACCCCGTCTACATGCTGACAGCGCCGATCCCAGCCACGGCATACGCGCTGGAACGGGCAAGCATGTCGCTCGAGGACATCGACCTGGTCGAGATCAACGAGGCATTCGCCTCGGTGGTGCTGGCATGGCAAAAGGAGACCGGTGCCGACTTGGCCAAGGTGAACGTGAGCGGGGGCGCCATCGCCCTCGGCCACCCGCTCGGGGCGACGGGAACGCGGCTGATGACCACGCTGCTCAACGAGCTGGAGCGAACCGGTGGTCGCTTCGGTCTCCAGACCATGTGCGAAGGCGGCGGACAGGCCAACGTCACGATCATCGAAAGGCTCTGACCTCGCCGGCGGCCTCACGCCGCTCGGGTGCTCTGACCTCGCCGGCGGCCCCCGGCTCGGGTGCGGACCCCTAACCCGCTGGTCCAGCCCCCGAGGGATGAGTCAGCATCTTTCCGGGGTGTCGGCCGTCGACATAGCCGATGAACGGTGGACAGATGTTGTAGCCGAGAAGCTCCTGGAGGCGCGGAGTCAGCGTCATCGCGAGCTCCCGCGATACGGCTAAGAGATGGCTCTCGACTGGCCGTAACCATGCGGCGGCGTAGTGCAAAACGACGCCGAGGCGCGTGCTGTCTGTGCGATTGGCGCCTCCCCCATGCCACACGCTCCCCAAGTAGACCAGCGCGGTACCGGCAGGAACGTCGACAGCGACGGTCGTTGCATTGGGGCCTGGTCGCTTGCTCGACCATTGGTGGCTGCCCGCCACGATGCGGGTCGCCCCGTTGGCCTCGGTGAAGTCCACGAGAGGCCACATCACGTTGACGACAAGCTCCGGGTGCGGCCGGGGAACGGGGTAGACGGCATCGTCCGCATGGAGCGGTTGTGCCGTCTCGCCCGGTTCGATGGCGATGGCCGCCGGAGCGCTCAGCTGGTAATGCTTCAAGACCCGGTCGAGCACTCGCAGTACCTCGGGATGCGTGGCCATGGCATCCAAAGCCCGGGTCTTGGCGAACAAGGCATAGATTCGCCGAGTCCTTCGCCCTTCGAAGTCGTCACGTCCCGATGGCGCGTGCGACAAGATCTTCTCGAGGTCTGCCTTCGCTGCCTGGATCCGTTCGGGTGCGATGGCTTCTCGAATAGTCGCGTAGCCGTCTCGCTCGAGCGTCGCAACGACCTCCTCGGTCACTCCGCCCTCCTCGGTCACTCCGCCCTCCTTTAAGCTCACCTCACCCTCCTTAAAGGAATATGTGGGGCTAGCGTGCACCTTCCAGAAGGGAATGTCAAGATGGCCGATGATCTGAACCCCACCCAAGGGTCGCTTCTCGGGTTCCTTCACGAGGGGCCGAAGACGGGGTGGGACCTGCTCCGCACCGTCGAATCCGGCCTTTTCCGGTTCTGGAACGTCACGCCGAGCCACGTCTATCGGGAGCTGCGGGTCCTCGAGGGACGCGGGCTGATCGCCGCCGGCGAGTTAGGGGTCCGGGACCGCCGCCCCTTCGCGATCACACCAGCCGGGAAGAAGGCGTTCAGAGAGTGGATCAAGCAGGAGCCGGGGCCCGAGCAGATCCGGTTTCCCCTGCTGGTGACCCTCTGGTTCGGGCGCCATCTCGACAATGCGACCCTTTCCCGTCTCCTTCGGGCGAATCGAGAGGACCACGAAAGGCGCCTCCGTCTCTACGAACGTACGACGCCGGCAGATCCCCATACGGGAGCGGTGCTGACGTTCGGCATCGCTTACGAGAAGGCGGTCCTAGGCTGGTTGGACTCACTGCGGACGAGGGAAGGCTGAGGCCAGGCTATTGCTTGGCCTCTATTGCCCGGCTGTACTCCGTCATGTCCATCCCGGGATAGCGGGCGGCGACGTCGGCAAGTGTTTGATCGTTCCAGTACTCGTCGCCAGGACGCGGGAACCCGAACAGGTCGCGCTCCCTGACCGTGAGCCGGGACATCGTCGGGGCCCAACGCCGCTCGGGAGCCTGTCTGGGCCATGCAGTCTTCCCGGACCACGTGGTGCCGCGCGCCTGGTAGTCGGCCAGCAACGAAAAACGGGAACGGCCGGCGCCGGTGAAGTTGGACCCACGGTGCAAGATGTCGCTCCGGTACAACAGCACCGCACCTCCGCGCGCGGTTGCCGCCACTTCCACGTCGGCCAAGGCTCCGAGTTCGATGTACAGCGGCGTGAAGGGAACCTTCTTCCCAGCCTCGTAGGGGACGATCCGAGTCGGTCCGTCGTCCTCGGTGACGTCGGATAGGAAGATGAACGTCGTCAGCTGCTGGTAGCGACCGTCCCTGCGGGGTACCACCAGGCTGTGGCTCCCGAAGTCACGGTGGAGGGGTTGGTCGTAGTCTACGGCCCCTGCATACTTGGCCCACAGCTCGATCTTGTAGAGATGCAGGTCCACCGTCCCTAGGAAGCGCTCCGCGGCTTCGACAAGGTCCGGATGGAATGGCAGGCGGTTGAGATCCCAAGACCGGTAGGGGAACTCACGAACCCCCGCAAACTGGCTAGAGCCGTAATCGGTATGAGATGCCGGGTCGGTGAAGTACTCGTCGGGCTTGGGGAAGTGCAGCCAGAGGGCCTCTTGCGCCAACTTCAACTCATCGGCAGCGAGAAAGTCTTCGACGACGACAAAACCTCGCCGGTGGACCTCCTCGAGCGCGGCGTCGGGCACCCTCATCAGCACGCAACCCTCACGGCCATGCACAATACGCAGACCGTTAGGCGCTATCGACCTCGGTCCCGCAGGTGCTCAGCTCGCAACCGCCACACGGAACGGCTCGAACGCCTCGGCCGGCTGTGGATGGCTGAACAGGTATCCCTGCACCTGGTCACACGACACCGAGGCCAGGAAGTCGAACTGTGCCCTCGTCTCCACCCCCTCGCCTATGACACGAAGCCCCAGGCGGTGAGCCAGATCGACCACCGACGTCACGATCGCCTCGTCTTGATGGTCGGTCCCGATGCCCGCCACAAAAGAATGATCGATCTTGACCAAGCTGACAGGCAGCTCCCTCGCGTACCGCAGCGAGGAGTAACCGGACCCGAAGTCGTCGATGGCCAGCTCAATGCCCAGCTCGTGCAGCTCGGACAGACGCCGCCTCGCTTCGCCCTGGTCGGTGGGAAGGAGCGTCTCCGTGACCTCGAGGGAGAGCTTGAGGCTGCGCGGGTCGATGTCGGCCGCCGCCAGGGCGGCCTCGATCTGGCTGGTCAGGTCGGGTTCGGTGAGCTGGCGCCCCGAGAGGTTCACGCTCAGGGAGAGTCTGTCGTCGGGGGAGAGGCTCTCGTTCCAGGAACGCACCTGCTGGCAGGCCTCGGACAGCACCCACGCGCCGATGGGGACGATGAGGCCCGTCTGCTCGGCCAGCTCGAGGAAAGCCTCGGGAAGCAGCAGGCCCTGGGAGGGGTGCTGCCAGCGTAAAAGTGCCTCGACGCCGACCGGGCGGCGGCTGACCGTGTCCAGTATGGACTGGTAGAAGACGACCAGCTCGTTGCGGTCGAGGGCTCGGGCGAGCGCCGTCTGGGTGTGCACCTCCCGGCGGGCCGACGCTCTGGTGGCGCGATCGAACAGCTGGATCCTGCCGCTGCCGCGCCTGGCCTTGGCAAGGTACATGGCGTAGTCAGCGTCGCTCAGCAGCTCCTCGGCGCTCGACCCGTCGGCGTCGACGACGGCGACGCCGATGCTCACCCCGACGTACAGAATCTCTCCATCGATGGAGAAAGGCTTCGCCAGGGTGGCCATGATCCTCTGGGCGAAGGCCATCACAGCCTCGCGGTGGCACATCTCCTCACAGAGCAGGACGAACTCGTCTCCGCCGAAGCGAGCCAGCGTGTCCGCCGCCGCGCATCACGCCTCGTATCCTGTTCGCCACCCGGATCAGGATCTCGTCACCGGCGCCGTGGCCGAGGCTGTCGTTGACCAGCTTGAACCGGTCGAGGTCGAGGAACATCACGACCGGACGAGAGGCTTCGTACCTTCTCGAGCCCCTCTCGATCGCCAGGCGCAGGCGGTCCACCAGGAGCACGCGGTTGGCCAGTCCGGTCAGGGGGTCGTGCAGCGCCTGGAAGGCGAGCAGAGACTCCGCCTCTTTTCGCTCGGTGATGTCGCGCACGTTTATCACGTAGCCGCCCACGGACGGCCGGTTGCGTAGGTCCGTTACCAGAGCCTCCGCGTAGCGCCAGGACCCGTCTGAGTGACGCATCCGCAGATGGATCGGGTCCGACGAGGACCGGAGGGAGCTGGCGATGTCCGCCCCGCGGTGGTCTTCGTGCACGAGATCACTGACGCGGCAACCTACGAGGTCCTCAGGCTTCAAGCCGAGGAAGACTTTCGTGGCCGGGCTGGCATAGGTGATGGACCCTCCTCCGTCCACGACCAGGGTCGCGTCGGAGGATTTCTGGACCAAGGACCTGAACCTGTCCTCGCTGGTGCGGGTCGAGAGCTCGGCTTGCTCCTTTTGGGCGCTGGTAGCAGCGGCCATCCGGACGATGAGCAGGAAGAGCAGGGCCCCCAGCACGCCGAGCGTCTGGGACTGCCAGTCGGACAGGAGAGACGGCGCCCAGCCCTCCCCGATGGCGAGCTGGCCCGCGCCTATCCCGAGCAGGTTCCAAATGGCTGTGCGCCGCCAGCTCTGTGATCCGTTGCGGGCGAGGTTCTCGAGCGCCATGAGCAGGTAGGCGCCCCCGAGGACCGGGCCCCAGCCGGTCAGGTAGACGACCCACGTCACCACGGCCGATTGGAGAGCCAGCCTGAGGTGCTGCTTGGCAAACGACGTATGGGAACGGATGGCGAGCTCCAGCGGGATCATGACGAGCGCGGGAGCCACCACGGCGATCGTGTAGGACCAGACAGGCTCCGATGCCACGAGGTTCCACTGGCGGAGGATGAGGATGACCGAGAGGCCGACGACGCTTCCCAGGTAACCGACCAGCATGGGGGGTACGGAGATGCTCGACCGGAGTCTTCGATATGGGCCGGTCAGCATATCCCTGGAGCGCTCCCGAGTTCCGAGGTGGGTCCCCCGCTACCCCCGTTATCGACCGGTCCGCGAGCGACCTTGAGCAAGCCTCCCTGCTCCTCTCGCCGCTCCTCGCTGCTGGCTCCTACGCGCCTTGCTCAGCCGTCCGCTTCGCCCTCGGGAGGCTCCGCCTTGGCCACCTTGCCGCGAAGGACGTCCTTGCCGTAGGCGGGCTCCATGAACGGCGTGTAGTCAGGCCCCCTGCGCAGGCTCTGGCCCCCGTCGGAGGCGATCACCTGGCCGGTCACCCACGACGACTCGGGACCGGCGAGGAAGCGCACTACCTCGGCGACGTCCGAGGGTGTACCCACCCGGCTGATCGCCATCTGGGCAAGGTAGTCGTCGAGCACGGGCCCGCCCGCCGTGATCCCCGCCACCATCTGTGTGTCCACGAGGCCCGGTCGCACGGCGTTGACACGGATGTTGGACGGGCCGAGCTCGTCGGCCGCGACACGCACGAGAGCCTCCATGCCTGCCTTCCCGACGCAGTATGGGGCGAGGTAGCGATGGGTCAGCGGCGCCGCGATCGACGAGACACCCACGAAGGACCCACCACCGTTCGCCGCCATCACCGGTGCCGCGTGCTTGAGAGGAAGGAACGTGCCGGTGATGTTGAGGTCGACCGTGCTACGCCACGCTTCGAGCGGGGTCACCGCGATCGGCCCCGCCCACTGCGAACCGCCCGCGGCCGCAACGACTATGTCGAGGCCGCCGGTGGCGCCGCTAGCGGCCAACACGGCTCGTTCGACCTCTCTCTCCTCGGTCACGTCGCAGGCGATCCAGCCGGCGCTGACTCCCTGGGGGGCGGCCGCGTCTATCTCGTCCGCTGCGGACTCGAGGCGGGACTCGCTCCGCCCGCAGATCGTCACCAACGCCCCGTCGGAGGCGAGTCGCTTGGCGCACCCCAGGCCGATCCCGCTGCCCCCTCCGGTGACCAGCGCGGAAAGGTCGTCCAGCGGATGCCGCCTCATGGGCCCGCCGCTGCCGGCGGTCGGCCCGTCGAGGATGCTCATCGAGGGGCCCTGGGCATGCCCAAGCCCGCCATGGAGACTATCTCCCTTTGGACCTCGTTCACCCCGCCGCCGAAGGTGGTCACGATCGACTGACGGTAGACGCGCTCCAGCTCGCCTTGCAGGGCGGCTCCATCCGAGTCGGCGGTCAAGTACGCCACCCCGCCGAGGATCTCCATCAACGTCCGGCAGGCCTCTAGGCGCAGCTCCGAACCGAGGACCTTCATCGCCGAAGCCTCCGCCGGATCCACGGTCTGCTCCGACAGCGCCCAGGCAACCCGCCAGTTGAGCAGCTTGAGGGCCTCTACACGGGCGTGAACCCGGGCAAGGCCCAGCCGTATCCACTCCTTTTCGATCGGGCGACACCCGTCGTCGAGCTTGGTGTGCTTGGCCCATAGGAGGACCTCCTCCATGAGCTTCGAAATTTGGCCGGACGGCGCCAGAGCGACGCGCTCGTGGTTGAGCTGGGTGGTTATCATTCTCCAGCCCTGGTTCTCCTCGCCGACCCGAGCGGACACAGGGACTCTCATGTTCTCGTAGTAAGTCGCGTTGGTGTGGCCACCGCCCATCACGTGAATGGGAGTGTGGGAGAAGCCCGGAAGCGACGCGTCCACGAGAAGGATCGAGATGCCATTGTGCTTCGGAGCATCGGCGTCTGTGCGGACGGCAAGCCATATGAAGTCGGCGTCGTCACCCCCCGTCGTGAAGATCTTGTTGCCGTTGACCACGTACTCGTCACCGTCGCGCACCGCACGCGTGCGCAGTGCCGCAAGGTCGGTCCCGGCGCCGGGCTCGCTGTAGCCGATCGCGAAATGAATCTCGCCCGCCAGGATCCCCGGTAGGAACCTCGCCTTCTGGTCCTCGGAGCCGAATCGCATGAGGGTGGGGCCCACGGTGTTCAGGGTCACCATGGGCACCGGTGCGCTTGCCCGCTGGGCCTCGTCGTAGAAGATGAACTGGTCCATGGGAGAGCGGTCCTGGCCCCCGTACTCCTTGGGCCAACCGATTCCCAGCCACCCGTCGGCCCCCATCTCGCGGACGACGCCGCGGTAAGCGCTTCCGCCGCTCTCGGAGCCAGCGAGCTGCGCACGCCGTTCAGGTGTCATCAGGCAGCTGAAGTATCGCCTGAGATCGGCGCGCAGCTCGCGCTGCTCGGATGTCAGCTCGACGTGCAGCACTAGAAAGGATTGGACTTGAGGTGGCGGCTCAGGTCCCCCATGATGTCCGACAGTACCAGCCTGTCGGTGAACCTCCATCCCCGCTCCACCTTCTCGAACGCATCGTGGTAGCGACCCGCGATCACCACCTGCAGAGGGAACCCCTTCATCCCCTGAAGCACGCTGAAGTAGGAACGACAGGTCGCGTACGCACCGGCGCGGGAGGTCACCACCTCGATGATCAAGTTGGTGGTCACGTGCTTGGTCTTGGGCGTGCCGTCTTCGTACGTGGCCACTAGTCGGTCGAGCACACGCTGCACGTCCCGGGAGCCACGGTGCACATCCAGCTCATCGCCGACGACTGCACGAAAGGTTGCATCGGAGAACAGCTCGGCCACTCCCGCGAAGTCCCCCGAGTCGAGCCGCTCGGCGTATGAGTAGACTAGGTTGGCGATCTCCTGGCTGTCGTCCATCCCCTCGCCCGTCACCACCTCGGCAGCAACTCTGCCAGCTGACCGGAAGGTGTTCCACCCTCGTCACCGGAAACGCCGGCCGAACTCCCTCAGTTCGCCCACATACAGCTCCGGCACCTCGAAGGCGGCAAAATGGCCGCCTCTCTCCAACTCGCTCCACTGCACAACGTTGTATTGCCGCTCGGCCCAGCTCCTGGGAGGCCGGAAGATCTCCCGCGGGAATATGGCGCACCCGGTCGGCACGTCCACCGGCCCGTGAGGAAGGCCGAAACGTCCCGACCTCTGTGTCTCGTAGTAGAGCCGCGCCGACGAGTTGGCCGTCTGGGTCAACCAGTAGAACATGATGTTGGTCAGGAGCTCGTCCTTGGTGAAGCTCGATTCAACATCGCCGTCGCAGTCACTCCAGGTTCGGAACTTCTCGACGATCCACGCGGCCAGGCCCGCCGGTGAGTCGTTCAAGGCATATCCGAGCGTCTGGGGCTTGGTGCCTTGGATCTTCGAGTAGCCCGAGTCGACCTCCTGATAGGTGGCCATGTCGCCCAGGGCCGCCGTCTCCTTCTCGCTCAGCCCGCTGAGGTCGTCCCCGGCCGGTGGGCCGGCGATCACCATGTTGAGGTGAAGACCCATGACATGCTCGGGTCCGCGCAGTGCCATCTCCGTCGAGATCATGGCTCCCCAGTCCCCACCTTGGGCGATGAAGCGCTCGTAGCCCAGCCGGATCATGAAGCGGGTGAGGACCTCCGCGATGCGGTGCGAGTCCCACCCGCGCTCTCTTGTTGGCCCCGAGAATCCATAGCCGGGCAGCGAGGGGCACACCACGTGAAAGGCGTCGCGCCGGTCACCACCATGCCCTGCGGGGTCCACCAGCGGGCCGATGACCTTTTGGAACTCGACCACCGAGCCGGGCCAGCCATGGCTGACGATTAGAGGGATGGCGCCCGGCTCGAGGGATCGGACATTGATGAAGTGGAGAAGCTGTCCGTCTATCACGGTTCGAAACTGGTCGAAGGCGTTGAGCTCCGACTCGCGCGCCCTCCAGTCGTAGGAGTTGAGCCAGTACGAGCACAGCTCCTCCAGGTATCCGAGCTCTGTCCCGTAATCCCAGCCCGAGCTCTCTATCTGGCCTGGAAACCGGGTGCGCTGAAGACGCTGGCGCAGGTCTGCCAGCGCGTCGTCGGGAACCTCGATCTTGAAGGGCTCAACCTCGACACCCATGTGGCTCCTCTATTGCTTCCTGCCTGGTCTCTCGATTCACCCGGAGGTTACCGGCGCACCGCCGTGGACGCGGGCACGTCATCAGATGGCAGCGATGCCCGGCATGCTCTCTTCACCGAAACGCTTGACGTTGTCCAGGAGCTCAGACCGGGTCTCACCGGGAACGGTCATCGTCAGGTAGGTCACGCCGGCCTCGGCCAACACAGCGACGTTGGAGACGACCGCTTCGGGCTCGGGCAGCGTGTTGGAATACATGTCCGCGCCCATCGGCATGAAGACCACTTCCAACGGCTCGGATCTGCCCACTTGCTCCGCGTGCCGCGTGGCGACCCCGACGAGGCGCGACAAGTCGTCGATCGACTCGAGGGCGGGAGTTCGCCGGCGGCGGGAGCCGCGCGACGGGTTGGGCATCGGGGACCAGCCGTCGGCCAGCTCCACCGCCCTTCTGATGGCCCTCGTGCTGTTACCGCCCACCCAGATCGGAGGATGAGGGCGCTGCAGCGGCCGTGGCAGCATCGTGTTGCCCTCGGCCGCAAAATGGAGCCCATCCAGCCGGACGGTCTCTCCCTCCCACGCAGCCTTGATCGCCGCCAGAGCCTCGTCGGTCGAGCGCGTTGCGCTCGGAGAAGTCAACTCCCAAGGCCGCGAATTCCGGTTCGAGGTACCCGGCGCCCACGCCTAGGACCACGCGGCCACCCGAGAGGACGTCGAGGGTGGCGACGGCCTTGGCCGAAATGAAGGGATTGCGGTAGGCCAGGATCATCAGGTTGGTGTGCAGTCGCAGCCTCGTCGTGTTGGCGGCCACCACGGCCAAGGTGATCAGCGGGTCGAGCGTGTGATGGCCGCCGTGGGACAGCCACGAATCCCCTGGAAACGGATGGTCGGTGACGAACACCGCATCGAAGCCGGAGGCTTCTGCTGCCCGGGCAACCTCGGTCACCGCCGCACCGCCAACCAGCTCCCCACCGAGGTCGACGCGATGCGTCGGCAGCCCGAGAGACACCTTCATGTCACACCGTACCCGTCACGCGCTCAGACCAGACCCATCATGTCGGCCGCACCCAGGCGAGCTCCCGCGGTGAAGCCACCGTCCACCACCAGGGCATGGCCCGTGACGAAGGACGCGTCGTCCGACGCCAGAAAGGCCGCTGCCCCCGCGACCTCCTCGGGCTGACCGAACCGCCCGAGCTTGTGCTGGTCCCGGTAACGGTCCTTGATCTCGCCCATGAACCCCAAGTCGAGGATCGAGGCCAGCATCGGCGTCTCGATGAACCCAGGACAGATGCAGTTGACACGGATGCCCAACCGCCCGTAGTCGATGGCCATGTTCTTGGTCAGGAGGACCACGCCTCCCTTCGAGGCGTTGTAGGCACTGCCCCCCTCGGTTCCCTCCAGACCCTCGATGCTGGCGATGTTGATGATGCTTCCGGACCTCTGCTCGACCATGTGTGAAAGAGCGTGCTTGCACACGAGGAAGGTGCCCTTCAGGTTCACGTCCACGACCCGCTCGAACTCTTCCAGATCGAGCAGATGGACCGGCCCTCCGCCCGCCACCCCCGCGGCATTGAGGACGACGTCGAGATGTCCCCGCTCGGCGACCGTCCGGTCGACCGCCTGTGCAACTGCATCCTCGTCGCGCACATCAGCGGCATCGAACCGTGTCGAGGAGCGGTCACCGAAGGATGCCGTCGCGTCTGACACTCCGGTCCACTCACGCGTCTCTCGCAGGTCTATGCCCGCCACGCTCGCTCCCTCTCTTGCGAAACGGAGAGCGCACGCATACCCGAGGCCCGAGGCGGCTCCTGTGACAAGTGCGACCCTTCCCTCCAGCGAGCCCATGATTATCTCTCCTCTGCACCAGGGGCTTCGACGGCGCAAACCCTTCGCGCCGGGACCATGACAGTAGCCAGCCGCAGAGTAGGCGACGGCCGGGAGGCTGGCTCTCTCGGAAAGATCGGCCGTATGCTCGCCCGCAGCCGACCGCGTGCGACGACCCTGATCAGGAGGCGGCCGATGGCAATGGATTTCGCCCTCTTCTACGAGATCCCCGTGGCCCGTCCCTGGAACCCGGAGAGCGAGCATGTCGCCTACAGGAACGTGCTGGAGCAAGCCGTGCTGGCGGACAAGGTCGGCTTTCACAGCTTCTGGAGCGTCGAGCATCACTTTCTCGAGGAGTTCAGCCACTGCTCGGCGCCAGGCGTTCTGTACGGTGCCGTATCGGCGCTGACACGCAACATGCGTATCGGCCATGGCGTACGCCTTCTGCCAGCTCCTTACAACCATCCGGTACGGGCTGCGGAGTCGGCGGCCGTTCTGGATCTCATATGCGACGGGCGCCTGGAGTTCGGAACGGGAAGGTCCTCGACCCACGCGGAGATAGAGGGGTTCGGCATCAACCCCCATGAGACGCGGCCCATGTGGGAGGAGGCACTCGAGTTTGTGGTGGGTGCATGGACCAACGACCTCTTCTCCTTCGAAGGGAGGTTCTTCAAGCTCCCTCCGCGGCGTGTCATCCCCAAGCCCCTCCAGAAGCCCCATCCACCAATCTGGGCCGCCTCGACTAGCCCGGCCAGTCACAGGATCATCGGGGAGAAGGGAATCGGACTCCTCTCCTTCACCGTCGGCGTCCCCCCAGAGGAGCTGAAGGAGCGGATCGACCTGTACCGCCAGGGCCTGACCGAGGCCAAGCCGGTGGGCAGGTTCACGAACAGCCGGGCCGCCACCTTCACGATGGTGCATTGCGCGCCCACCCGCCAGGAGGCGGCCGAGGTGGCCGGCGACTCGTGCGCTTGGTACACGGCGACCGGGGCCAAGCAGATCGCGACGCTAGCCCCCTGGATGGAGGGAAAGGACATGGGCACCTATGAGTACGCCAGGGACATGGCGGGGCACGACCTGGATGCGGTCACCTTCGACTACCTGGACTCGATCGGAGCTGTCCTGGTCGGAGACCCCGACCACTGCATAGAGGTCGGCAAGCGGTTCGAGGCGGCCGGATGCGATCTGCTCCTGTGCCTGGTGCAACCCCACGACGTCCCCCACGACAAGGTCATGCGGTCGATCGAGCTGCTGGGCGAACACGTCATCCCCGAGTTCAAGACCTAGGCCGGTTTCCGGTCGCAAGCCTCGACGATCGTCGACCGGAGGTCGATACACCCTCGACGGAGGGCGATGCACCCTGGACGGAGGTGGATCCACCCTCGACCGGAGGTCGACGCATCCAGCATCGTAAGGGCCTGCGCCGGCATGGGAATGGTGGTCGAGTTCCTTAAATCGAGCGCATACGAGTCGCACTCCGTGGTATCGATGGCCCCGGACAGTGAAACACGACTCGTATGAGTCGAAGAGAAGGCTGGGTTTGCCGCCGGAGGATCTGGCAATCGGCCCGGGCCGGGCGGGAGGACCGGAGGCCGAGCCATGGAATAATGGGACCCTGATGCCACCGGAGCCACGGGTGGCCACGGGGCGGTCGTGAACCGGTGCGCATGTCCACGAAGCCGCTCTGGGCCGGTCCCGCACAGCGCCTGAGACGCACTCGATCAATCATCCTGGGCTACCACGGCGTGGCCGCCTCCCGGATGCGGGAGGACCTGAGCCTGCTCCAAGTCGACCCGGGACGCTTTACCGCCCACATCGAGCTCTTGCTGGAAGCGGGGTTCCGCTTCCTTACCGTGGCCGAGCTCGCGCGCTTGGGCGGCGAAGGCCGCCCACCTCCGGGTCACGCCGCGATCTCGTTCGACGACGGGATGCGCAACAACTACACGACCGCCCTGCCGATCCTGGCAGCGCTACGGGATCCCCGCCACCGTCTACGTCGCCACAGGGTTCATCGGCGGCGTGAGCCCCTGGATCGATCCAAGGGGCGACAACGAGATGCTGAGAGCCCACGAGGTCCGCGCGCTGGCCGAGGCAGGCTGGGAGGTGGGGGCCCATACGATCACCCATCCCGACCTTTCGGCGCTCGACTACACCGCATGTCGGCGCGAGATCGACCAGAGTCGGATCGAGCTCGAGCACATTGCCGGGGTGGCGGTCGAGACCTTTGCGTATCCGTCCGGAAGCTACGGCCCGGCGGCCGTTGCCGCCGTGCGCGATTCGGGGCTGGTTGCCGCAGTCAGCACGGGACGCGGCGGCGCGGACCGCTACACGCTTCCTCGAGCGATGATCGGCGGAGCGGATCCGATGCCGCTGGTGCTGCTCAAGCTGGCCGACCGCTACGAGCCGCTGCTGCAATCCGCGCCGATGCGCATGGCGCGTCACACCAGCAAGCGGATGCGGGGTTGGGCCCAACAGCGTCAGCAGCAGCGCGCTCACCAGCTCCCTGGATGACGAGGGAACGCCCTTGATGACGACGGCCAGGGACACTGCCGGCTCGCCACGCGTGGTGATCACCAACGCCGAGGAGCGCTCGATGTTGGCAGCCTCCAGGACGCTCCACCGGGCCGGCTACCAGGTGGCGGCCGCGTCGTCCACCCGTCTGGCGGCGGCCCAGTGGTCCCGGTCATGTGCCGAGAGGATTCGAGCCCCGGACCCGCGCCAGCACGCCGCGGGCTTCATCAACGCCCTGGGCGAAGTGCTGGAGCGGCGCCGATACGCCACCGTGCTCGCCGGAACAGACTCCGCGCTGCTCGCGATCTCAGAGGGACGGGCGCGCCTGGAGGGCTTGACCCGACTAGGGCTACCGCCCCCCGACGCTGTCGAGCGAAGCCTGAGCCGCGAGGCCCTTGAGGCTGCCGCGAAGCGGGCTGGCCTGCAGCCGGTCGAGGCCGTTCGCTGCTGGCATCTGGACCAGGGCATCGCGGCCGCCGGGCAGCTGGGGTTCCCGGTCGTGCTGAAGCCGGCTTACGGGGCACAGGTGACCGACGGTCGGGTCACCAAGGTTCCCAAAGCGCGGCAGGTGTCTGACGCCCTCGCCCTGGAAGAGGCGCTTCCCGCCTTCCATGGCGAGTTCCTGGTCCAGCGGCTCGTGTCGGGCAACGTGGTGTCGTTTGCGGGCGTGATGGCCGACGGCGCCCTTCTCGGCGTGGCATGCGCCATCTACAGGCGAACCTGGCCGCCGCACGGCGGCAGCGTGGCGTTCGGACGGACGGTCGCATGCCCCCCCGGGCTCGAGGAGAAGGTGTCGTCGCTTGTGGGCATGTTGGGCTGGAAAGGGATCTTCGAGCTCGAGCTCATCGAGAGCCCCTCCGAGGGCTTGGTCCCCATCGATTTCAACCCGCGTCCTTACGGATCCATGGCAGTAGCAGCCAGGGCCGGCGCGCCCCTAGCTGCCATTTGGTGCGACTGGCTGCTCGGACGCAGCTCCCCGCAGGCGCGCGCTCGCCCCGGCCATCCCTACCGATGGGAGGACGGGGACTTGAGGCATCTGGCGTGGCAGCTCCGGCACGGTGACGCCCGGTCGGCGGCGGCCGTCCTGCGTACCCATCGCTCCGTCACGCACGCCCATTACCAGGGCAGCGATCCGCTCCCCCTGTTGGCGCGCGGTCTCTACCTCTGCCTCGAGGCCTTCAAAAGATCGTTGGGTGCCCGGTTCTTCCGGCACGACCACAAACCCTCGTCGCGTTGAGGTCAGGTCAGGCCCCGGGCAGACCGGCGAGCATCCCCCCGTCCGCGAGGAACTCCGCACCCGTGCAATAGGACGAGTCGTCCGATGTCAGGAACACCGCCAGCCTGGCGATCTCGTCGGGGCGGCCGATGCGGCCGAGAGGCAGCCGTTTGTAAGGAGACGAGGTCGTCCTCATCTCGATGGCCTGACCTGTGAGGTCGGCCAGGGAGGCCGGGCTCACCATGGGCGTATCCACCCCGCCCGGGTGTATCGAGTTGACCCGGATCCCCAGAGGTCCGAGCTCGATGGCGGCGACCTTGGTCATACCCCTGACCGCGAACTTCGAGGACGTGTAGGCGACCGTCCCCGCCAGGCCCACCAGGCCGTTGACCGAAGAGATGTTGACGATCGTCCCGCCGCCGGCCGACTCGAGCGCCCCGACGGCCGCCGTCATGCCGAGCAGGACGCCGACCTGGTTTACCCTCACGACCTCCATGTAGTCGTCGAGGGAGCAGCTCTTGATGGGGAAGAACCGCAGGATCCCGGCGTTGTTGACCAGGGCGTCGAGCTTGCCGAATCCCGATACCGCAATCTCGACCGCCACATGCCAGTCCTGCTCGCTCGTGACGTCGAGGTGCACGTACCTGCAGCGCCGGCCCAGCGACTCGGACACCTGCTCGCCGAGGTCGTCCAGCACGTCGCCGGCGACCACGCTCGCACCCTCGGCCACGAACGCACGAGCCTCGGCCTCGCCTTGGCCCCGGGCCGCACCCGAGATCAACGCCACCCGACCATCCAGTTGCCCCATGGCGCTCCTAAGGCTTCTCTGAGCCCAGCAGCCACATGGCGAAGAACTGAGACCCGCCGCCGTAGGCATGGCCCAGAGCCTTGAGAACCCCTTCGACCTGATGCTCGCCGGCCTGGCCACGGACTTGAAGGGCCGCCTCGGCGAACCTGATCATTCCCGAGGCTCCGATGGGGTTGGACGAGAGCACCCCACCCGAAGGGTTGATCGGCATGTCTCCGTCGAAGGCGGTCGCCCCTCCGTCGGTCATCTTCCACCCTTCGCCATCGGGGGCGAAGCCCAGGTTCTCCATCCACATCGGCTCGAACCAGCTGAATGGAACATAGATCTCGGCGACGTCCAGCTCCCGACGCGGGTCGGTTATGGAAGCCTGCCTGTACAGGTCGGCCACGCAATCTCGCCCCGCCCTGGGAGCAACGGCGTCACGGCCGGCGAAGATCGTCGGCTCGCTTCGCATCGCTGTTCCCAGCACCCACGCAGGAGGCTTCCTTGTCTTCCGCGCACCTGTCTCGTTGGTCAAGACCATCGCGCAGGCGCCGTCGGAGGAGGGACAAGTCTCCAGGTAACGGATCGGGTCCCACAGCATCGGCGACTCGGCGACCTTCTCGAAGCTGATGTCCTCGATGTGTAGATGCGCGTAGGGATTGCGCAGCGCGTTCTGCCTGTCCTTTACCCCGACCATGATGCCCACGTGATCGGGGGCACCCGACCGGCGGATGTAGGACCGCACGAGCGGAGCGAAGTACCCGCCGGCTCCCGCCATCGTGGGAGGTGCGAAAGGCAGAGGCCGCGAAAGAGCCCACATCGCCTCTGACTCGGACTGCTTCTCGAAGGCCACGGTGAGGACCCGCTCGTTGACGCCGGTCTGCACCAGTCCCGCGGCCACAAGGGCGGTGGAACCGCCCACACTTCCCGCTGTGTGAACCCTGATCAACGGCTTTCCGACAGCGCCCAGGGCGTCGGCCAGGTAGAGCTCGGGCATGACGACACCCTCGAACATGTCCGGCGCCTTGCCCAGCACCACGGCGTCGATGTCTCCCCAAGTCACCTCGGCGTCCTCGAGAGCTCGCAGGGCTGCTTCCCGCACCAGGCCCGCTATCGAGACGTCGCCTCGCGTCGCGGAGTACTTGGTCTGGCCGATCCCGACCACGGCACAAGCCTGGCTCATGGCCCCGAGTCCATCAGACAGACCAGGTTTTGTTGGAGGCAAGGACCCGAGGTCGCATGCGCGACGGCCCTCGAGGCCGAACCGCTCATGATCCTGCTGGCCGCCTCGCCTATGCGTGTCAGCCCGGCCGCCATCATGACGTTCGCGGCCAAGGCGCCCCCGGACGGGTTGACGGTCACCTCGGGCCCCAGCCCCAGGGCCTCGGACAGGATCGGCTCCTGGTGGCTGAAGGGGGCGTGCAGCTCGGCCAGCTCGACCCCGGCCGCCCCCGCCGCCCCCGCCTTCGCCCCGGCAAGGGCGGTGGACCGGGACTTGGAGAGTTCGCGCACTCCGATCGAGTGGGCCTCGACCCGGTGGTCGATCCCCCGGATCCAGGCCGGCCTCTCGCACACCTCCCTAGCTAGGTCTCCGGCAGCCAGGACGATCGCCGCCGCGCCGTCCGAGACCGGCGGGCAATCGTGCGTACGCAGAGGGGAGACCAAATAAGGCCGTCTCAAGAGCTCCTCGGGGGACGAGTCGGAAGATACCTGTGCCATGGGGTTGGCTTTGGCGTCCCGGCGGCTGCGTGAGGCCACCTCGGCCATCTCGAGCTCCTCGTGTCCCGCCTCCAACCATGCGCGCGCCTGGAGGGCCGCCAAGCTCACTGAGTCGGGCCAAAGAGGGGCGACGCAGTAGGGGTCCAGCTGGAGCACCATGACGTCGCGCAGCTCCCCCAGCGACGACTTGCCGAAGCAGTAGACCAGCGCGGAGTCGACGTCGCCGTGCTGCAGCCGGACCCACGCCTCGTACAGAGCCCAGGCTCCGTCCATCTCCACGTGCGACTCCTGGATCGGAGGCCAGGCACCGACGGCGTCCAGGCCGGCCACGAAGGCGAAAGGGGCGCCGGCCAGATAGTCACAGCTTCCGGACACCGTGAACCCGATCTCCTTGCGCTCGATTCCCGACCCTTTTACGGCCTGGGCGACGACCGGCATGAGGATCTCGACCTCGTTGAGCTCGTCCTCGCTCCTCACGCTCTTGGCCTGGGCGAAGGAGACCACGGCGACGTCGCGCATCACACGTAGTCCCTGTACGTCTCGTAGGAAGCATCAGGCTCTCCGCTAGGACGGAAGTACTTGATGCTCTCGAGGCTGGGACGCAGTTCCGAGTCGTCCACCCACACCGCCTCGACGCGCATTCCCATATGGACCTGGTCGACGGCGGCCTCTTGGATCAGGTGCATCAAGCCTATGTCGGCCCCGTCGAGCAGGATGGTCGCCGAGACGTAGGGGATCTCGATCTTCTGGCCGTAGAAGGGCACGTTCACGATGCAGAACGTCGTCACCGTCCCTCTGTCCGAGACCTCCACCTCTTCCTCTGTGGGCACGCCGTCCTTGGCGCATGCTCCCCTGACCGGCGCATAGACGTTCCGACAGACGGGACAGCGCTGGCCGATGATCTTCCGCTGCTCGAGAGCCTTCAAGAACCGCGAGAGCGCACGACCGGCGGAGTAGCGATACTCAAGACTGACCGGAGTCCTGACCGAGAGGACCGGGCCGGCGTCGCGGTGATCCTCGCTCACCTCTCGCCCTCAGGCTCGAAGCAGGCGATGTCTTGGATCTCACCAACCCGCTTCTCGCGCCAGCGCACCCGGACCCGCATCCCGGTGTTGACATAGTCCTCCGACGGCGCGTCGAGGGCGTGGAGCATCGAGGTGTCGGCGCCGTCCAGTTTGATCAGCGCCCACGCGAAGGGGCGGTCGAAAGGATGCTTCTCGCGAGGCGTGTAGACCCACGCCCAGGAGGTCACGACGCCGGCCTGGCCGACCTCCACGAACTCGCCGAGCGTCTCGCCAGTAACGGGGTCGTACTCGGTCGGCGGGACGACAACCCTCCCGTCGACCGCCCGGACCCCCTCTATTCGACGGTCCCGGAGACCGGTCATGAAGCGGCTCAGCACCGGGCCGAGCGTCCGCGTATAGGGGTACTCGAGGATGTTGGGCGCCACCAGCGCCTCAGTCGGGGTCATTCCGGCGTCAGTAGAACACATTCCAGTCGCGGCCGCCAAGGACTGGCGGCACCCACTTCAACGGACTGTCGGCATGCCTGTGGAACTCTATGAGTCATGACACGGCGACGAGATCGATGACAGCGCGACGGGCGATGAAGATCATCGCTCTCGCGACGATCGGCCTGCTGCTTGCCGCCTGCACCAATGGCGCCAACTCCAGCGGTGGGAGCGCCACGGGCAGTTCCCCGACGGAAAGCTCAGCGGTGACCGGCAAAGGCAACCCGACCGCCACCACTCGAGGGGTCACCTCGACGAGCGTCACGGTCGGGGGGATCGCGTCCCTCACGAGTGCCCGGTCCGCGACGCTGCCAGGAAGCGACATCGGAGCCAGGGCGTACTTCGCAAGGGTGAACGGTCACGGCGGTGTCGACGGGCGGAAGATCAACTTCATCGGCGTGAGCGACGACGGAGACCATCCCACGAAGAACCTGCAGGTCGCCCAGCAGCTGGTTCAGCAGAGCCACGTCTTCGGTCTCGTGCCGGTGCTCACCGCCGACATGGGCAGCGCGCCCTTCCTCGACGCGGCTCACGTCCCGACGGTCGGCGAGCTCTATGACGCGGCGGCATGCCAGAGGACCTATGTGTTCGGCATCAGCGGTTGCACCTCGCCCCCACCCGGACTCAGGGTTTTCTCGCCGGCGCCCGGCCTGGTGCTCAAGCAAGGGGTCTTCCGCGGGGCATCGGGAAGGACCGTTGCCATCACGATGGACGACGATCCCGTCGGTCACGCCTCGGCTCAAGCGTGCACCGGACCGTTCACGTCGTCCGGTTTCAAGGTGGTGCTGGAGAACCTGTTCGTACCAGTCGCTCCGGCTGTGACCGACTACGCCCCCTACGTCCAGCAACTCATTCATTCGGATCATGGCTCCGCGCCTGAGGTGATCTGGACGTGCAACAGCTTCAGCAACGCCCTCGGCATCATCAACGCCCTCAAGAGCGCCGGCTATCACGGTGTGATCTACTCCCCGGTGGGCTACGACCCGCGGTTGCTCCAAGTGCCCCCGGTCCGGGATGCCCTGCAAGGGGCGTACATCTACACGATGTTCGAACCGGTCGAGGCCACCACCCCGGCGCTGCGCCAGGTGAGAGCCGACGTTCAGGCGGTCGATCCCTCCGCCGAGTTGTCGACCGAGGTGCTGGCCGGTTACTACGCCGCCGAGATGTTCGTGGACATCTTGAAGAAAGCAGGCAAGGACCTGACGGCCCAGCGGTTCGCCCAAGCCGCGAACGCCGGCTTCAGCTTCGACGCCGGCGGGGGGCTCTGTGCGGTGACATTCCCCCTCGGGCACACCTTGGGGATGGTGGGGGGCGGGCTCGTTCAGGTCAACGGGAACCAGTTCAAGGTGGTGGTCCCGTTGCTCTGCCAGCCGATGTCCGCCAACGTCCGCTATTGAGCGCCACTTCGGGGGTTGCCCCCGATCACCCGGCGTTGGGCCGAACCACCTGCCCGGGGAGCGCGTCGCCCTGCACCTCCCCGTCGGCCACTATGGGCCGGCCGTTCACGATCGTGTAGCGGACACCTACCGGCCGGGCCGAGTAACGAGCCTCCCCACCGGGGAAGTCGTGCACGATCCTCTTCTTACCGGGACCGATCGTGGACGGGTCGAAGACCATCATGTCGGCCCAGTAACCCGGGAGCACCATCCCCCGCCCCGTGAACCCGAGCAACGCGGCCGGCACCTGCGTCATCTGGCGGATCGCCTCCTCGAGGTCCCAAAGGTGGCGGTCGTACACCCAGAAGCGGATGAAGTAGCTGCTCCAGTCGGCGCCGTCATCGCGGTCCAGATGCGCCCCACCGTCGGAGACGCCGATGATCATGCCTGGGTTCTTCTGGCTCTCCGCTACCGCCTCCTCCCACTCGGGCGTCTTGTTCTCCCAGCGGAAACCCATCTGAAGATCCTCGGACAAGGCCAGGTCGAGCATCGCGTCGGAGGGGTCCTTGCCCTGCTCCCTCGCTATGTCCATGATCGAACGCTTGATGAACTTCTCGTTCTCGGGCTTGCTCACCTCGTCCACGAAAAGCACGTTCCAATGCGGCGGAGGGAGGGTCGAGCCCTTCTCGGGGTCGCGGTTGGGATTCTCGACGGCTTGGCGCATCTCGTCCTTGACACCGGGCGCGGTCAGCATCGCCAGCTTCTCGTTCACCTCCACGCCGGGCTGGGTGATCCGGTGCCATGCCGGCACGCCTTCGTAGAGGTTGGTCCCAGCCGCGACCGTGAAGGCACGGTCGAAGGGGTGGTTGCGCAACAAGGAGAAGATGGCGGCCCCGCGCTCTGCGGCGTTGTTCAAGAACGCCTCGGCCGCCGACCAACCGGCCGTTGGGGCATCCACCTTGTTCCTTCCTCCGAGGCCCTGGATGATGATCGGAAGGGAGCTGGACAGGCCCAGCTGGACCAGCAATTCCTTGTCGTCTTCGTCCAGGCCGCCGATCGAGCTCATCGGTAGATAGGAGATGCTGCCGCCCCGGTGACGTCCCGCCTCGGTCACCAGCGCTCTCAGCTCGTCCAGGCCGGCGAAGCGGCTCGGGATCGGACGGTCGTCGCCGTCGAGCTGGGTTGGCGCGTGAGACGACGAGAACCCCGCCGCCCCGGCATCCATCGCCTCCCCGACCACCCGGCGCATCTCGCCGATCTCTTCGGTGGTCGCCTCGCGCTCCGAGCCGCTCTCTCCCATGACCCAGCGACGCACGCTCGAATGCCCGACGTAGCAGGCCATGTTCACGCCAAGCCTTCCCTGCCGGGAGGCGAGGTACTCGGGAAAGCTCTCGAACTCCCAGGCCACGCCGGAGAGGGCCACGGGGGACATCCCCTCGACCTTGGCGAACATCCGGGATATGAAGTCGCGCTGGCCTTGCTTCGTGGGGGCGATGGAGAAGCCGCAGTTGCCGGCGAGGATCGTCGTCACGCCGTGGTAACAGGAGGAGGTGGCATAGGGGTCGAAGGTGAGCTGGGGGTCGTAGTGGGTGTGGGCGTCGATGATCCCGGGAGCGACGTAGAGTCCTTCGGCGTCGATGACCTGGGCACCCCTCTGGGAATCCTCCAGGTGGCCGACCGCCGCGATCCTCCCGTCCTTCACGCCGACGTCCGCTCTGCGGCGGGCCAGTCCGGTTCCGTCGACGACGATGCCTCCCTTGATGACCAGGTCGTAGCTCACGGTCCCTCCTCGCTCATCGCTTCAGGCTGTTCGCTATCCGGGCCAGATGATGCTCTGCATCTCGCTGTAGGCGTGGAGCCCGAAGTCCCCGCCGTCGCGGCCCACGCCGCTCATCTTGAAACCGCCGAACGGAGCTTCGAGGTTCCGTTGGGCCGTGTTGATTCCGACGTGGCCGCACCTCAGCTGCTGAGCCACGCGGAACGCGCGCGAGGTGTCTCCCGAGTAGACGTAGTCGTACAGGCCGTAGTCGCTGTCGTTGGCGATGGCGATCCCCTCGTCTTCGTCGTCGAAGGGGACCACCACCACAACGGGCCCGAAGATCTCCTCCCTAGCCACCCTCATCTCGTTGCGGGCTTCAGCGAGCAGCGTGGGCTCCACGTAGTAACCGGTGTCCATGTCCGAAGGGCGCCCACCACCGGACACCAGCTCGGCGCCCTCCTTGGCACCGAGCCTTATGTAGCCCTCGACGCGGTCGCGGTGAGCTGCCGAGATCAAAGGCCCCACGACCGTGGTGGGCTCTAGCGGGTGACCCACCCTGAGCGACTTGGTGAACGCCGACAGCTTGTCGACGACCTCGCCGTAAACCGAGCGGTGGACCACCGCCCGCGTCGGCGCCGTGCAGATCTGGCCCGAGTGGAAGGCGAACGTGCTGCCGATGGCCGTCACCGCCGAGGCAAGGTCCGCGTCCTCGAGGACCAGGCATGCACCCTTCCCACCGAGCTCGAGAAGGAGCCGTTTCATGGTCCGCCCGCCGCTCTCGGCGATGCTGGCGCCTACGGACGTGCTGCCTGTGAAACTGACCATGTCGACGTCGGACGACTCGACCAGGGCGGCTCCAGCCTCGGGGCCGCGCGAGTTCACCAGGTTGACGACACCGGGGGGGAAGCCCACCTCCTCGAAGATCCTCACCAGCTCGATCACGCCGAGAGGGTCCTGGGGGGCGGGCTTGATCACCACCGTGTTCCCCATGGCTAGGGCAGGCGCGACCTTCCCGGCCATGTTCCCGATCGGGAAGTTGTACGGGGTGATGCAGGCCACCACCCCGACGGGCTGGCGCAATGCCAGGGCACCTATGAGCCCGCCCGGGGCGAGAGGGGTGGCGTCGACGGCCACCGGCGCTATCGGCAGCCGCAAGTCCTCGAGTGCGCCTCTCGCGTACCGATCGAAGCGGTCAGCGCACACGGGCACCTGAAGCTTCGAGCCCACACTTATCGTCGCCCCGGTCTCGGCGATCAGAAGGGGGAGGAGGTCCCCGCCCCGCTCTCTCACCTTGGCGGCCACCGCACCGAGCAGCGTCGAACGCTTGGCGGGGGCGGTGCGCGACCAGGAGGGGAAAGCCTCCTTAGCCGCGCCCGCGGCCGCGGCCGCGTCCGCAGCCGACGCTCCGGGAGCGATGCCCACCGCCTCTTCGGTGTCGGGGTTGATCACCTCGTACGACGACCCCGTCCCGTTCACCCAGTCCCCCCCGATGAGGAGGCGGTAGTCACCTCGAGCTTCGGCCAAGAGCGGGACTCTCCTCTGACGGTGTGTCAGCACTGTAGGCTAGCCCGGTCAGATGACCACCATCGCAGAGCTAGTCTGCCGGCGAGCGGGCGACCAACGGCCGGGCTTGCTGTTCGAGAACCAGCGTTGGAGCTGGGCGGAGGCGGTCCAGGCGGCTTCGGACCGAGCGTCTCTGGCGCGAACCCTGCGCCGGCCCGGACCGTTCCACATAGGCGTGCTGCTCGACAACGTGCCGGAGTTCCCCATGTGGCTCTGCGGTGCCGCGTTGGCCGGTGCGGTGATCGTGGGGATCAATCCGACAAGGCGAGGAGCCGAGCTGCAGCGCGACATAACCCACACCGACTGCCAGATCATGGTCAGCGAGAAGAGGCATGTGGCCCTGCTCGAAGGGATGGATCTCGGGGCGGCCAATGGACGCGTCCTCGACGTCGACTCCGAGGAGTACCTCGCGCGCGCTCGGGCCCCATACGGGTTCAGAGCTCGCGGTGGGAGAAGGCGTCAACCAATCGAGCATCTACCTCCTGCTGTTCACCTCGGGTACCAGCGGAGCACCGAAGGCCTGCATCTGCTCCCAGGGACGCCTCGCCCGCATCGGTGAGATCGTCGCGAAGAGCTACAACCTCACCCCTCTGGACGTCTGCTACCTGGCAATGCCGATGTTCCATTCCAACGCCCTCATGGCGGGTTGGGCACCCGCCCTTGCCGGTGGCTCGACGAGCGCCTTGCGCCGGCGTTTCTCCGCATCGGGTTTCCTCCCCGACGTCCGCAAGTTCGGTGTCACGTTCTTCAACTACGTGGGCAAGCCGCTCTCGTACGTCCTGGCCACGCCCGAGCGGCCGGACGACGGGGACAACACGCTGACGCGGGTGTTCGGGAACGAAGGAGCCGACGTGGACGTGGACCGCTTCGCAAAGCGCTTCGAGTGCCACGTGACCGACAACTACGGCTCGACCGAGGGTGGGCTCAGCGTGACGCGAACCCCTGACACTCCGCCCGGAGCTCTCGGGCGAGCCCCCGAGGACACGCTGGTGCTGGACCCTCGGACCGGTGAGGAGTGCCCTCGGGCGGAGTTCGGGGAGCAGGGGAGGCTCGCCAACCCGGACGAGGCCGTCGGCGAGCTGGCAGCCAGGTTGGGCGGATCGGGCTTCGAGGGCTACTGGAAGAACGAAGAGGCCCAATCTGCACGCGTGCACGACGGCATCTACTGGACAGGGGACCTCGCCTACAGGGACAAGGCCGGGTTCTTCTACTTCGCCGGGAGGGACTTCGATGTGCTCCGGGTCGACGGCGAGAACTTCGCGGCGGCACCCGTCGAGCGGGTGCTGTGCCGGCACCCCGATGTCATGCTAGCGGCGGTGTACGCCGTTCCGGACCCAGACGTCGGCGACAGGGTCATGGCAGCGATCGAGTTGAAAACCGGTGCTTCTTTTGAACCGGGAGACTTCGAGGGGTTCATGGCATCGCAGCCCGACATGGGCACGAAGTGGATCCCGCACTTCTTGCGGATCTCTGAAGCTCTGCCGGCGACCGAGACGAACAAGATCCTGAAGCGCGTGCTGCGACGTGAGAGATGGGAGTGTGTGGACCCGGTTTGGTGGAAGCCGGACCGGAGCCTCCCCTACCGCTTGATGCGGCCTTCGGACGTCGACGCGCTCCGCCAGGCGTTCAACGAGCGAGGGAGGGCGTCGATTCTCGACGCAGTCTGAGGGCGAGCGCCCTGGCCTGACGAAGCTTCTCGCTCTTGCGCCCGCCGAGGGCATCCAGCACCGTGACCAGCAGCTGCTCGCGCTCCCCCTGCGCCCGCGGGCGGCACTCCGCGCAGCCGCGGGGCTGGTGAGCCAGCAGGCGTGAAACCGCCTCGAGGAGAGCGAACTGGCACGGCCGGTCAAGGAACTCGGCCCTTGTGCGGAGGACCGGCTCGGCGTCCACGGGTGCCAGCGCCAAGCGGGCGAGGTCGAGCATGGGCAGGTCGCTCGCGGTGTCGCCGATCGCCAGAGAGACCAGCTCGCCGGCCTCCCGGTCGGTGGGCGGTCCCATGAGCTCGATCAGCTCGCGAAGGCCGTGGCCCTTGTCAACTCCGCCGGCGACGAAGTCGGTCTGGCTTTCTGCGTCGACCACCGCCACACGACCGCTCACCCCCGCCCGGGCCGTCACCTCGTGAGCGGCTTGCTCGCCCATGCCCCCCAGCAATCCGCTCTTGTCTGCGTTATATGCGCGTATCGAGTGGTAATGAAGGGGATCGACCGTCACGTCGGGGATCCTCGAGAGCGCTGCGCGGACCTTCGCCAGGTCTGCCTGCTTGGCGTCGTCGAGGAGGCTGCGGGAACGGCCGTTCACATGGTCGTAGATCACGGCACCGTACTCCGCCACACCCCCCGCGAGGCGGTAGTCGCGGCAGCGCTCCCTTACCTCGCACAGCGAGCGGCCCGTGGCCAGCACGGTCCTGTAGCCGTGCTTGTTCAGGGCCCGGAGGGCCAGGGCGCTGGTAGGCGAGGGCGCCGGAAAGCCCAGCCAGCGGGTCTCCAGCACACCGTCGACGTCGATCGCGCATATCGGCCCCTCGGTCAACACTGCCAGGTCGGGCAGGTAAAGGTCTGCGAGGTAGTCGCGCACCAGTGCCGACGCTCGCCGCCGGCTCACGAGGTCCCCGCCGCCGGATCGACCATGAAGGTGGTAGAGCATGTACAGGAGCCAACGCTCGTCATCGACGACCTCGCCCGAGCGCGAGAGGTAACGCGAGCAAAGGTCTGATTTTGAAAAGGAAGGGTTCTCGGCCGCAAGTGCTGCGAGGTCGAACGCGGCGTCGAAGCAGTAGTCGTC
This sequence comes from uncultured Actinomycetes bacterium, assembly GCA_963736925.1. GTDB lineage: Bacteria > Actinomycetota > Acidimicrobiia > Acidimicrobiales > CAVTQP01 > CAVTQP01. The sequence goes on along the minus strand of CAVTQP010000003.1, from coordinate 401,976 downwards.
GTGGTCGGTCGAGAATGCCTCTGCGAAGTTCGCCTTCCGCAATCCTGCGGGGCCCCGGAACCACACGTTGGCGGCCATGTCGCCGTCTACGAGAGACGGACGCTCCGTTGCCAGAAGCCGCCTGGCCGCCGCTCGGCACAGCGGCAGCACCATGGGCCTCGCACGCCCGAAGGCGTCCGCGAGCATTCCCGCAACGGCCTCCCAGGTCGCTCCGCGTCCACTCATCGCGTAGCTCGCGTCCGACTTCACGCTGAGACGCTCTTTCCGTCCCCACACGTACTCCACCACCCCCTCGACCACATCAAGGGGTGGGTCCGACTCGGGGTCGAGGAACAGGCGCTGGTGCGCGGGAAGACGCTCACGGACCAACAGCCCGTTCCTCGTGCCGTACACTTCAGGCACCAAGCCCGACATGCGCTGACCGACCGCCATGGCGTCACGGCCCAGATAGCCCACGCCGACTCCCTCCACCTGAAGCTGGGTGGTGACGGTCGTGTCACCCTGCATGGGCCGCAGCTCGACCTCGACCGGCACCTCCGCGTGGCCCCTGGTGGGCGCCGGAGCCTCGATCACCCGCAGGTTCTCGACACCGCCGACCTGGATCCCGCGGCCCGAGATCTTGACGGCGCGTCCCAAGAGGAGGTCCGAGATCGTCCTTTTCAAGGCTGTCTCGCTGATCGCCCGCTGCAACGACCAGCTGTCCCAGGGAAGGAGCGCATTCGGGTACCCGCGCAGCTGGGATGGCAAGGAATCGTCGTTCCCCTGAAGCTGCAACATGAGCACGATGCCTGCGCGGTCGAATCCCATCGCCTGCAGCGATACCGCCGCCCGCGCGATCGCGTCCCCGGTACGAGGGCAGTCGTCGACGACCACGATGATTCCGCCGGACTCTCGCAGTCCCTTGAAGACGCCCTTCTCTTCGGCGAGGAGGCGTTGCCCCGGGCGCATAGTGACGGACGCGGGCGAGGCGTATCCGGCGGCTCGCAGCAGCGAGGCGGTCAGGGGTGCCAGGTACGACCCGGAAGTCCGCAATCCGAGAACCAAGGTGGGCCTCGTGCGATCCGGCCAGCGCGAGGAGAAGCGATCCACCAACAGCTGGCAGTCGGACGGGCGCTGGTCGAAGCTCCGAAAGCAGTTGGGCAGCCGCACGATGTCGCCGAGCACGCTGCCCGGTAGATGTCTCGAGTCGGTCATGAGCGCTGCGGCGAGCTCTCCCAGGGATGCGAGCCTGCGGGCCGGCGAGGTCGTGGCCAGGGCCGGCTTCGCGCCGAGACAGATCTCGCAAACCAGGTCCGAGAGGCTGCATAGAAGGTCCGAGAGGCCGGCGTGCCAGGCGGAAACCGCTCGCTCCGCCGGGAGCAACGCCCTTCCGACGGATCCGAGGTTGCGCGTCTCGAACGCGGCCTTGGACGCCAGGTCACGGCCCACGGGGACTAGCTGGCCCACGCCCCTGCCGACCTTGGAGAGCGACAGGAAGTCCCGGTGAAGGTAGTCCTGGCACATCTGGTCCAGGCCGGCCGCCATCAAGAAGGCATCCACCAGGTGCTCGAGCCCGGGGTCGGTCTCACCGGCGTTGCCGACCTCGTCGGCGAGCCGGCCTGCCACCTCTGTGAACGAGAGCAGTACGTTATGATCCACGATCACGCCCGGACCCGGTGGGTAAGGGGCCAGCTGTGCCCAGTGGCCGGAGCTTTCGGGCTGATCGGCTACCGGATATGACATGGGCTCCCAGGGTACCGGCGCCATGACGGCGGCCCCTAGCATCCCTCGCTTTCGAAGGCTCATCGAAGCGACCTACGGCGCGCGCGCCCGGCGAGCCGCGGCCGGCGAGACCCTGCAGCTGGCTTCCCGGAGCGGGCTTCCGCTTGCCGAGGCGGCCGACGCGCTGGGCCTGCGAGCCGACCCCGATTGGACCGGGCTCCTGGACGCCGAGAGCCGGAGGCGCCAGGAACGCCGGTCGACGGTTTTGTCAACGGCCGACGCGTTGGGATGGCTGGCTTCCTTCTGTGCACAAGCGTTGCCCAGATGGAGGTGGGAGGCGAGTCGCGCCCTGGAGATCGTGGTCCCGGCTTGGGCGCTGGAAGAGGCGGCCGAGCGAATGAGGCGAACCGGAGCGGTGCGAGCCAACCGATGGGACACCTCCTCCCAACGCTTGCTTTTCAAGGTCCACCGTGGGGAGGTGGCCGACGTGATGAGGCTGCAAGCGGCGGACGGTCTCCCGCTCTCACGTGCTGCCGGATCCGGCCACGGGGTTGACGGGGAGGATCCGCTCGCGTTTCCGCCGGTGCAGGCCCAAGCACGGCTGCTCGCCCGGCGAGCCCTGTCGAGGGGCCGGGTTGCGGTCGTGGACGTGGCCGATCTCATCGCTCTAGAGGATGAGTCCGAAGGCGGGCCTCTCTTGTCTCCGGCGTGGCTCGAAGAACGCGAAGAAGAGGAGAAGGCGGCTTTTGCAGCGATCGTCCGGGCGGAGGGACAAGTCGCCGGCACAGGCCGGGTCAAGCTGGAGCGGGTGGGGGGCCGAAGGCGGCGACTCGGCGGCCGGCGGCCACCGGCCGCTGATACGGCCGAGCGGGTGGGAACGGTGGCCATGGTGGGTCCCGGCCCTACGGGGGCCTATGTGTCCTCCCTCTCCGAGAGCTTGCGCCGTGCCGGGCTCGAGGTCACTGTGGTCCGCCCCTCGGGTCGCGCGAAGGTGCTGTCGAGCTGCGGTCCCTGGAGACGCCGGCGGGGAGTGACGATCCTCGACGTCCCGGACAGGCGGTCCCTCACCACGTTTGCCCGCGCCCCCGAGTTGACCGTGCGGGTGATGCGAACGGGCGACGGGCGCCTCGTGAGGGACCTCGTCCCCATGCCCGAGGCGGACCTCGCCTTCGGCGAGGATGGTGACGAAGCCCAGAACATGCCCGAGCTGCTTCGAGAGGCGCTCACACGGCTTACCAGGAGCCACGCGGTGATCTGGCAGCACCCGGCGGTTTGGCGGGTGCTCATCCCCGCGGCGCCCGCGGCTCCGGGCGATCACGTGGTCGTGGCCAACCTCAGCGCGCTGGCAACCGAGAACCTATTCCTGCAATACCCCCGTGCCGTGGCGCTGTCGGTCGAGCTTCACAACCTGTCCGGCTCTAGAAGAGGGATCATCTGGGACGGGCGGCGCTCTCCCATCCGTAGCGGTGCCGTTTCGCTGCTGGTGTGCGCCGACCTTGACTGCAACACGCGTCCAGCTCTGCAAGAGTGCCTTGCTCCCTCCGCCGAGGTCGTCTCCATAGTCTCGTCGCGCACTCCATTCGACTACGCGCTCTACCCGCGGCCCGAGGAGCTCGAGTGGGTGACCAGGCGGGGCTGGCCGCTGATGGGGAGCCGATCGGTCCGCCGGCACCTGGCCCGCCGCCGGGCGACCACCCGGCTGTGGAACCTGATGAACCGGGCGGGACTGCGGGTCGAGTCCGGACGTCCGAGCCTCGCCGACTCGGTCCTGGCCCAGCTGAGTGAGAGCACCGGCGAGCGGGGTGACGTCCGGGGCGTGTTCACCGGCCGCGGGCGCGGCCAGGTGACCATCCGCGCCCGGCTGGGCCGCCGGGAGGTTGCGATACGTGTCGGACTCACCAAGAGGGGCATCGCCCGGCTCAAGACCCACGAATCGACCCAGGCGATGGTCAGCGGTGACCGGGGCCGGGGACCCTTCGTGAGCGTTCCAGAGCCCATGGGGAGCGGCTGGGTCGGAGACGTCTTCTGGATCGCAGAGGAATGGCTGAGGGGGCAGAGCGGTCCCGGGGGACCCTCGTGGCGACCCTCGGGAAGGGGATGGACGGAGACCAGGGCGGTGGCCGCCACCCTGGCCGGGCTGACGTCCACGGGCGCGACCGGGCCGGGCTGGGCAGCCAGGTGGGGTGAGGAGCTGCCGAGCGCGGACCCTGTTCATTGCCCCGAGCTTCTGGAGGCGTTGGGCCCGATCGAGCACGCACCCATGCCGACCTCCTGGAGCCACGGTGACCTGTGGCCGGGCAACGTCTTCTTGCGCAAGCCCCCCTCACCGCCGCTGGTGATCGACTGGGACCGGGCACGTGCCGACGCGCCATCGGGGCTCGACGCCGTGTACGCCGAGATCTACAAGGTGGTCCTGGCTCGCGCCGTGACCCTGGGCGGGGCGGCCGCATGGCTGATCGCCACCGGCTCGAACGCCCTTGCCGGGGTCGAGGTGGGTGGCCGCAGCTGGGAGGACTGGGAGCCGGCGGTCAGGCGTGCGCTGATCACGGCCGCTTTTGTACGCAACGCGAGCGGAGGGAGCGCCGAGCGCCACCAATGGGACGAGGCATGGGTGGAGAAGAACGTCTCACCGGTCATCGCCGCGCTGCGCCAGGCGGCGCGCGCTTGAGGATCGGCTACCCCGCGGGCCTCGATCGACAGCCGCCTCAGCGGCCTACGAAACGGGCCTTGCCGGGCCCGCTCTCGCGAAACGAGCGGACACCGATGGACGCGTCCTCTGTCTCGAACACTGCAGCGAACAGACGCCTCTCCAGGGCCATCCCGTCCGACAAGCTGGCGCCCATGCCTCCGTCGATCGCCTCCTTTGCCTTGCCCTGGGCCACCACGGCTCCTCGCGCCAGCTCACCCGCCAGGCGGAGTGACGCGTCGAGAACCTGGTCAGGAGCCACGACGGTGTCGACCAATCCGATCCGTTCGGCCTCCGCCGCCGTCACCTGGCGGCCCGTGAAGATCAGCTCCTTGGACTTCGACGGCCCTACGAGGCGGGCGAGGCGCTGAGTTCCGCCACCTCCGGGGATGATCCCTAGCAGGATCTCCGGCTGGCCCAACCTGGCCTGCTCCGAGGCCACGCGAAAGTCGCACGCCATCGCCAGCTCGCAGCCTCCACCCAGGGCGTAGCCGCAAACCGCTGCGATGGTGGCGCGGGGGATCCGGGCGACGGCGTCGAGGGCGTCGTGAAAGGCGCCCCCAACCTTCACCGCGTCCGCAGGCCGACCGAGCTCGGCAATGTCAGCCCCCGCTGCGAAGATGCGCTCGCCCCCCCAGACGACGACCGCTCCCGGCGGGCGATCGGTCAGCTCGCCCGCCACCTGCTCGAGCTGCGCCAGCAACCGGGTCGAGAGGGCGTTCATCTTGGGTCGGTCGATGCGCACCACTGCGACGCCGTCGGGGCGTCTGTCGAGCTTGACGAAGTGCTCTGTCTGCTCTCTTTCGTCGGGCATGGGCCGCACGGTACACGTTCAGGTGAGGCGTCCCAGCACCTCGTCGGCGGCCTCGTATGGATCGATCTGCCTGGATTCGACCGCCCGCCTCAGCTCGTCGAAGCCGGGAGACCCCAACAGCTCATCGGCACGTTGTCCCAGCCGGTGAGCGATCACCCGATGGAGCTCACGGGCCAGGCGCTCGGCCCTGCGCTCGGCGATCCTGTCGTCCTGGCTCAGGTACGACCTGTGGCGGGATATCTCCGACCAGAGCTCTGGAACCCCCTCGCCTCTGCTGGCGACCGTCGCGATTATGGGCGGCCGCCATTCACCGAGGTTCGACATGTCCAGCATCATGTCGAGCTCGCGCCGCGCCTCGTTGACACCCGGGCGGTCGGCCTTGTTCACGACGAACACGTCGCCGATCTCGAGCAGCCCGGCCTTGTTGGCCTGCACCGCGTCCCCCCAGCCAGGGTTCACCACGACGACGGTGGTGTCAGTGGCCTCTGCAACCTCTACCTCGGCCTGGCCGACACCGACGGTCTCCACGAGGATCACCTCCATGCCGGTCGCATCGAGGAGCCTCATGGTCTCGGGCACCGCCAATGCCAAGCCCCCCAGGTGGCCGCGGGTGGCCATGGACCTTATAAAGACGCCGTCATCCATCGCGTGACCCTGCATACGGATACGATCACCGAGGATCGCCCCTCCCGAGAACGGCGAAGTGGGATCGATCGCCAACACTCCCACCCTCCGTGCGTCCTTGCGCAACGCCACGATGAGCTGATCGGTCAGAGTGGACTTGCCCGAGCCCGGTGCTCCTGTGATGCCGACCGTGTGGGCGCCGCCGGCGTTGGGGAAGGAGAGCCTTCCCACCTCGCGGGCGGACAGGCCGCCCCTTTCGACCATCGAGACCAACCTCGCAAGGGCGGAGCGATCACCGTTGGTGGCAGCTTCGAGCAACTGGCTGGCACCGGCGGCACTGCGCCGGCTCGCGCTCGTGCTCGTGCTGGCGGGACTGCGCCGCTTCCCGGATCCGGCGGTCACCTGCTTCTGGACACATCGGCTCCGAGGGACGCCAGCTTGTCCGCAAACGTCTCGTAGCCACGGTCGACGTGGAAGGCGTCGGCCACAACCGTCTCGCCGTCGGCACCTAGCCCGGCGAGCACCAGGGCCGCGCCTGCCGCGGACGTCGGGAGCCCTGACCACCGCGCCCGACAGCCGGGGGACACCCCGGATGACGGCGTGATGGCCCTCCGTGCGGATGTCCGCGCTCATGCGGCGCAGCTCGTCCACGTACCGGAACCTCCCGAAGAAGAGGTTCTCGCTCACGATGCTGACTCCGTCGGCCAGGGTCAGCATGGTCACCAGGAACGGCTTGTAGTCGGTGGCGACGCCTGGGTACGGAAGGGTGGCGACGTCTACCGAGTGGGGCCAACCGCGGGCGGAGACCCAGAGCCCGTCTGAGGCCGGCGAGATCCGCAACCCCATCTCGCCAAGCTTCGCGATGAGCATGTCCATGTGCTCGAAGCGGGCCTCCTCCACGACCACCTCGCCCCCCGCGATGCCCACAGCGGCGAGGAAGGTGGCCGCTTCCACGCGGTCCGGGATGACGGTGTGTTCCGTCGGTGACAGCTCCTCCCTACCTTCCACCTCGATACGCGAGGTCCCCGCTCCCTCGATTCGTGCACCCATGCGCCTCAGGAACGCGGCAAGGTCCGAGATCTCGGGCTCGCGGGCGGCGTTCTCGATGACGGTCCTTCCCTTGGCTAGCACCGCCGCCATCAACAAGTTGTCGGTCGCCGTGTGGCTTGGGAACTCCAGCACCACGCGGTCCCCCGACAACTGGTCCGCAGTCCCCTCGACGTAGCCGTGGGAAGTCTTGAAAGCCGCTCCCATCGACTCCAGCCCGCGCACGTGCATGTCGATGGGCCTCGGACCGAAATCGTCTCCGCCGGGCATGGGCACCCTTGCGAAACCGTTCTTGGCCAGGAGCGGTCCGAGGACGACGATGGAGGCGCGCATGCGCTCGACCTGCTCGTAAGGAGCCTCGAGCCGTGGCTCGCGGGGTGTGTCGATCACGAGCACGTTGTCTTCCCGCCACCGCACGCTGACTCCGAGGGCCGTGAGCAGCTCGCTCATGGTCTGCACGTCCGATATTCGCGGCACGTTGTAGAGAGTGTGCCTCCCTTCAGCCAGGAGGCAGGCCGCCATCAGCTTCAAAGCGGAGTTCTTCGCGCCGCCCACCCTCACCGACCCCGACAGCGGAGGCCCTGGCCTCACCACGAAGCTGCCCACCGCCTAAGTATGCTCGTCCCGATGGCGCAGCAGGCCGACTGGCCGCGGTCGGCCACCGAAGGTCATCCAGGCCGTCATCGCCCCAGGCGGCCCCCCGCCGCCGAAGGGTGCGCCATGACGGGTGATCCATGACGGGTGATCCATGACGGGCGATCCATGACGAGGGTCGTCAAGGAGGCCGCCCTGGACCGGGAGGCCGCCGAGGCGGTTCTGAACCCCCGCACCGGCATCGTCCGTGAGGCGACCGTGGAGCGGGGTCGATTCGAGGCGATCGAGGGCCCCTTCAGCAGCTACACACGAACCGTCACCACAGAGCCCGAGCGGGGGAACCTGGTCCGCACCACGCAGGTGATCGACTTCGACCTGGCCGTGCCGTGGGTGGGATGGCTCTTTCGGCTGCCGCTGCGGCGCCGGCTGTCTTCGTTCGACCCGCCCGCCGCCGCTCCTTGGTGGCTTCCCCCGGCCCGTATCGACGTCCAGGCCGCCCGTGGGCTGACGGCGCTCTCCGCGGTCTCGTTGCTCGCCGGGTACCTGGGCAGCGTCCTCACCCAGACGATCACATATGCGGGCCGCGAGTTCGGAGCGGGCAACGGACCCCAGGGGGTGTCCCTTTCGGTGACCCGCGCCGACGTGGTCATATCCATCTTCCTGGTGGCCGCCGCGGACCGGCGAGGCAGGAGAAGGCTGCTGCTTTGGTCCACGACGATCGGGACGATCCTCACGGCCCTGGGAGCCCTTTCGCCCTCGCTAGCCTGGCTGACCGCCAGCCAGGTGCTGGCCCGCGGCTTCGTGACCGCCGCGAGCATCCTGGTGGTGGTCGTAGCCGCCGAGGAGGTGGCCGCGGGAGCCAGGGCCTACGCGATAAGCATCCTCTTCCTCACCGGCGCCCTCGGTGCCGGAGGACCGGTGGCGCTGCTGTCGATCGCGAGTCTCGGAACCAAGGCCTGGCGGCTCTTGTTCGTCATACCGATGGTGGGTCTCCTGGCGTTACCCGCCGTCGCCCGCCACGTGCCTGAGAGCCGGCGCTTCAAGGTGGCGACCGCGTCTTCTCCGTTGCGAAGCCACAGCAAACGGCTCTGGCTGCTGATCGCCTCCCAGCTTCTCCTCTACATAGTGGTCGTGCCGGCGAGCCAGTACCGCAACCAGTTCCTCAGGACCGAACGCGCCTTCTCGGCGCCCCACATATCGCTGTTCAACCTCCTCACGTACACGCCGGGAGGGATCGGAGTCGTGCTGGGAGGAAGGCTGGCCGACGTGCGGGGCCGGCGGGTCGTCGGTGCGGTGGCGCTGCTCGTCGGGGCGGCCGCCACGACGCTCTCGTTCTTCACGCGGGGTTGGGAGATGTGGACCTGGGCGGTGGCCGCCTCGGTGTTCGGATCCGCGGTCGTCCCCACGCTCGGCGTCTACGGACCCGAACTCTTCCCAACGTCGCTTCGGGGCAAGGCCAACGGCACCCTGTACGTGAGCAACCGGGTCGCGAGCGTCGCCGGGCTGTTGTTCGTGGGGCTCCTCTCGGGCCGCATCGGCGGGATAGGGCCTCCCATCGCCATGCTCGCTGCCGGCCCGCTGATCCTCGCCGTGCTCATGCTCACCGTATTCCCCGAGACAGCAGGTCTGGAGCTCGAAGACATCAACCCCGAGGACCGAAAACCCTAGGGCTGCGGCCCTTGTTAGTCTCGGAGAGGTCGACACCAGATCGCGGTCGGCACCCGATAGGGGGGCGATGTCTCGTGGACTTCACGCCCGAAAGCGCAGCTGGCTGGGCATCTCTCGCAGGAACAGGCACTCCCGTGCCCTGCGAGCTGGAGTCATCCTCCTGGTAGCTGCCGCCCTCACGGCCACGGGTTTCGGCGTGGCCGGCCGGTATACCGCGCACGACTCCAAAGACCTCCCGTTCACCAGCCCAGTCGCCGGCAATCCCTCCACCGTCCTCATGGATCTCGACAGCACCCGCTATGACTGGTCCCTCGTGGCGCCCGAGCACCAGGTGATCGAGCTGAATGCGTGGAACTACGGCTGGATCCCGGCCATCAAAGCCGCCAATCCGTCTGCTCGCGTCTACGTGTACAAGGACCTCTCCAGTGCACGTTCAGACGCCTGCCATAACGGAAGTGATCAGACCGATCTTCCAACGGGGGTGGGCTACTGCTGGGCCAAGGCCAATCACCCTGACTGGTTCCTCACGGGATCGAAGGGAGAGCCGCTTCAGGAGGCCGGCTATCCGACCCAGTATGAGATGGACTACGGCAACCCCTCCTACCAACAACAGTGGCTGGACAACGTGCGTGCCGATGCAACAGCTCACCATTTTGACGGAGTGCTCATCGACAACGCGTTGACCGTCGCGAACGCGTACGGCGTGGCAACCAAGTACTCGAGCGACCAGTCGGTCCAAGCCGCAACGTATTCCATGCTCAAGGCCGTCGGCCCGCCTTTGCAATCCTCGGGACTGCAGGTGGTGGCCAACGTAGGATATGCCACCAGGTTCCCAGGTCTATGGAAATCCTGGCTGACTACCGTGAGCGGGCTGGAGCAAGAGTTCTTCCTGTCATCGTCCAATAAGCCGGACGTGACCGATCCGGCTACCTGGGTCGACTACGAGGCAGAGGTAAGTGACTGCGCCGCGGCAAGCAAGGTCTGCTGGTTCCATACGGGTGACTACTCGACGCAGATCAGCAGGCAGTTGCTCGAGTACGGCTTGGCTTCGGTGCTCATGGCCACGGACGGATCCAGCCACTTCGCGCTGGGGGATACCAACAACGAATCACCCCTGTTTTACGTCAAGCTGGGCCAGGCGAACGGGGTAATGCATCACGTGGGAGCTCGCTGGACTCGTAACTTCCAGCACGGAATCGTGTCGGTAGACCCGAGGCAGGGCTTGGGGACGATCGTTCAGGACGTGGGAGGTTGATCATTGCTCGCCTCCCACGGTTGCGCCTACGTCAGACGGCGGCGCTGCCCGCCAGCTCGTGCGCCTCGTCCGTCAGCTGCGACGACGATGCCCTGGCTCGCATCAACCTCCAGCCTTCCCTCACGACGTCTGGCGTGAGCACGAATGTGACCACGGCGTAGGCGACCGCCGTCGCAAGGCCAAGCACGATCGTCGCCGTCCAAGACGGTGCTCGGCTGAGCACCGGGATCAGGCGCCCTGCAAAGTAAACCGCTGCCATCGCCCCACCGCACGCGACTGGTAAGACCAGTCCTCTCAGCAAGGCCTCGGCGTCCACACCCACGTAGCGCACGGTCCACCACAGCGTGACGATCAGCACGATCGCCGCCACCAGCGCCTGGTCCAATGCCACGACCGTGATGCCGTAAGACGTTGTCGCGACCAGCACAACGGTAAGGAGGCCGAGGTGGAGCAAGCGTGTCGAGAGGACGCGGCCCGGCGTTCCGGCGGCCTTCAAGGCAGCCTGACCCGTGTTTATGACGGACAGGATCAGGCCGTACACTGCCAGGAGACGGATCGCCCCCACGGCTGGCGCCCACTTGTGCCCCAGAAGCGTCACCTGGCCGGCGAAGAGAAGAAGCCCCGCATAGAGGGGCACGCTCGCGGTATTCACCAGGGCCGAGACACGATCCACGGCCCCGGCCACCTTTTGCATGGATCCCATCCGGCAGTAGTAAGGGAAGGCGACGCCGTTGACGACGAAGCTCACAGCCAAGAAGGGCATGTAGCAGATGCGGAAGGCCAGCGAGTAATAGCCGAGCTGTGTGGGGCCGAGCACATGCCCGACGACTATGTAGTCGACGTTCAAGAGAGCAAGCTGGCCGACTGCTGCCGCCCCCAGGTGCTTGCCGTAACGCACGACCTCACGTGCGAGCTCGCGGTCCCAGCCGGGAAGCAGCCTCTTGCTCACGGCGAGAGCCACCAGCAGCTGAGTCACCCCGGCGGTGACCTGACCCGCCACGAGGCCTCCCAGACCATGACCTGCCGCCACCACCGAGATGGTGACCACGGCCGAGATCACCATCGGAAGAGCGTCGGGAAGGACACGGCGGCGGAAGTCCAACGAGCGGGTGAGCAACGCCACGGGCACGGTGGCAGCGGCATCGAAGACGAGGGAGATGGCGAAGCCTCTAAGGACGAACGTCGCATGTGGCGAGTGGAAGAACGAGGCCAAGGCGGGCGCTGCGAACCAGGTGGCCACCGTGAGTGTCGCGCCCAACCCGATCATCAAGGTCAGAGCCGTACGGGCGGCGTCCTCCACCCGGTCCTTCCGGTAGGTGATGGCATCGGCCACACCCAGGTTGTTCAGAGCGCTCAGGATGTTGAAGGCCAAAGCGGCGATGGCCAGGATGCCCAGCTCAGAGGGGACCAGGAAATGGGCGAGCACGAGGAGAAGAGCCGTCTGCGTGCCCTTGGCGGTCCAAGCCCCCAGCGACAACCACAAGGTGCCCCGAGCCGCTCTGGTCCCGGCGCTGGGCCCGGCCGGTTCCGCCACGGATCTCAAGATATCAGCCCAGGTAGAAGCCATGGGAAGCCCCCATCGACCACCCGCCGCCCCTGTATCCTGCCGGGATGGCCGAGGCTCTCCGGGTCCTCCTCGTTTCGCAGCCGACCACCGGGGGTGCGGCAACCTGTGTACGTGGCCTGGCGGGTGCCGGCGCTGGCGCCGGGCTCCGAGTCGCCGTCGCCTGCCCGGCTTCAGGTGGCCTTCCAGGCTGGTCGATGGACGCCGGAGCGACCTGGGTTGATCTCGAGATGGAGCGGGCTCCCCACCGCTCCGACCTCTCCGCCATCCGCGCGCTCCGTAGCCTGATGTCGTCCCACGACCTGGTGCACCTTCACTCCTCGAAGGCCGGTGCACTGGGTCGCCTGGCAGTGGCCACGCTCCCGGCAAGCCGCAGACCCGCCTGCGCCTTCACCCCCCACGGCTGGTCCTGGCTGGTGGGAGGGGCCCTCTCACCCGCCTACCGGGCCTTCGAACGGGCTGCGTCACGACTTGCGGACGCCATCGTGGCGGTCTCCGACGAAGACATGGCTCGTGGCCTCCAGGTGCTGGGCCAGCGAGCCGCCCCGGGCCTCCGGGTGATCGAGAACGGCGTGGACACGATCCGGTTCGGACCCGAAGGGCCCTCTGCCCCACGCTCGGGAGAGCCGCTCATAGTGTGCATCGGCCGGTTGTCCCCCGAGAAGGGCCAGGACCTGGCCATACGAGCCCTGGCGGCCATGCGGACCCCGAACGCCCGCCTCAGGCTCGTGGGTAGCGGTAGAGACGCGGAATTGCTTGCCGGGCTGGCCCGACGTCTGGGGATAGCGGACCGTGTGGAGTTCATGGGCGAGTCCCGACGAACCGAGGAAGAGCTCCGGGCAGCCGACGTGGTCCTCGTCCCGTCGCGATACGACGGGCTGTCTCTGGTACTGCTGGAAGCGATGTCGACGGGATCAGCGGTGGTGGCGACCAGAGCAACCGGAGCTAGCGCCCTGGAAGGAGTAGGGGTGCTCGTGGACGTCGGCGACCCGGGAACCATGGCCGAAGCCGTGGACGAGATGCTGGCGGACCCCGGCCGCCGAGAAAAGCTGGGCGGCGCCGCCCGTGACAGGGTAATCGAACGCTACAGCCTGGCTGAGTCGACGGACCGCACCATGGCGCTGTGGCACGAGCTGGCGGCATGACGGGACTTCCCGCCGCCGTCCAAAGGGCCGCCGGCAACGGCAGCGCGCCAACCAGTGAGAGGAGATCGCCCAGGCGGTTCGGGAAGCACCAGGCGGCGGCGTCAGCCGTCATGGTGATCCTGGCGATCGCCTCCTCGTTCGCCACCGCGCGCTGGCCACTGCTCTCGATCGGTGGAGCCGTAGCCATAGTCGGCATCGGAATCGTGCTGAGCCGTCTGTCACTCGCGGTGGCTCTTCTAGCCGCCTCCTTCTTCTTCACCAACTACCTCAACTCCGGAGTCGGCCTCCTCACGCCCGACAAGGCCATAGGCGGCATCGCGGTTCTCGCCTGGCTGCTCGAATGGGGGACCGGACGGCGGCCGGTGGTGGGTGTCCGGCACTTCTGGCCCATCGGGCTCCTCGCAGTCTGGATCGGCCTGTCCATAACGGTTGCCCGTGACGACACGGCCGCCCTGACCACGACGGTGCGCTACCTGCTCTTCTTCATCTTGTTCTTCCTCGTCATCCAGACCATCCAAGGCGACCGGCGAAAGGCGGACTTCGTAATCAACGTGGTCGTCGGCGCCGCGGCCATAGCCGCTTTGATCGGGTTGGCGTCGTTCCTCATGCATCAAGTCGACAGGGCCAAGGGCCCATTGAATGATCCCAACGACTTCGCGTTCCTGCTGGGATCGGCCACCCCTCTGGTGATCTACCGAATCCGGTGGTCAAGGACCCGGATAGGACGCGGCCTGGCAAGCCTCGCGCTGATACTGGTGTTCGCCGCCATCCTCGCCACCTTCTCCCGCTCGGCCCTCATCGGGCTGGCGGTGGCCGGAGTCTGGGCGATCTTTACCAGGAGGCTGCTGGTTCGTTGGGGGATCGTCTCAGTGGTGGGCGTGGGGATGATCGCCTTGATCGGCTTCATGGTGCAGCCGCAGTTCGTTCAGACCGCCTTCAATCAAAAGGCAGCGATCGCCGACACCAACGTGTCGACGCGTTTCTTTCTTTGGAACGTGGCCTGGGAGGAGTTTGTTACCTCACCCGTCACCGGAGTGGGACCGGGTAACTATGAGGCCAGGTTCCAAGAGTTCGCCGCCACACCAGCGCCAAGCCTCGGCACTTTCACCACCCACAACGCTTACCTGAACGTGCTGTCGGAGCTAGGCCTCCCCGGCTTCGCCCTGTTCTTGGCGTACCTGATCATGTCCTGGCTGGATCTGCGGCGTAAGTTCCCCGACGATGCTCAGTCGAACTCGTTACAGACGGCGCTCGCATGCGGCTTTCTCGTGGCCGTCGTCGGATCGATGTTCCTGACCGAGCAGTTCTATCCTCCACTGTGGTTCCTGCCGGCCATCGGAGTGAGCCTCGCCAACGCCCGCGCCCTAGGCACCACCACCTCGAAGGACAAACCCAACGGCATGCCTCGGGCCCCCGCCAGCGCTCACCCTCAGGCCTGAGCGGTCCATGACCACTTACGAGGGGCACAGAGACCATCCATGAGGAAGAGCCTTCAGTTCCTCGCCCGAGCGCGCGCAAGGTGCCTCTTCCCGCCGGTCCGACGGCTACGGTCCTCGGCTGGCACAGGGTCGACACGGACAGCGGCAAGATTGCTGTGGTGCCTCAGGTGTTCTACCGCCAGATGGAGATTCTGTCCGAGCACAGGACCGCAGTTCCGGTCCTCACGCTCGAAGAGGCTCGAGACCACGTGGCGGGGGGGCCCGGCCGCCTCTCTCCACGGCGGTGTGTGGTCCTCACCTTCGACGATGCCTGGGCGGACAACCATGCGAACGCGCTCCCGGCCCTCTCCAGACACCGCCTGCCCGCCACCCTCTACGTGCCCAGCAGGTTGTTGGGGAGCCCTGCCTACATGGCTAGAAGCCAAGTGGTCGAGATGGCCAGAGGCGGCGTCTTCATCGGCGGGCACACGCGCACGCATCCTGACCTGCGCGCGTGCAACGACGCCGAGCTGGAGTCGGAGATAAAGGGAGGCAAGGAGGACCTAGAGGACATGCTGGGGATACCGGTCACCTCGTTCGCGTACCCCACCGGCCTCTTCGACGGAAGGGTGGTCAAAGCGGTGGCCGCCGCCGGATACCAGACAGCCATCACCACCCGCCGCGGATGGTGGAGGGCCGCCACCTCGCCAATGGAGATACCCCGGAGCTTCGTCGAGGAGCTACCTGACTCCACCTTCGAGGCAGCAGCCCAGGGTGGTCTGACCGCGCTCGCTCCATTCGAGTCCTTGAAGTCGGCGCTTGCTCCTCTTCTCTCGAGATGAGCTGGCGCCCGAGTTTGTGAACCCGCGCGCGAGGCAATGAGGCGCGAGGCATTGAGGATCGCCTTCCTCTTGACCCAGGACAGTGGTGGTCCCGTCGACCTCACCGTGGCCCTCGCCTGCGAGCTGGCCGGCCGGCAGGGCGGTCCTGAGGTGTCGATTGTCGGACCAGAGCCGAGGACGAGCGCCGGTGAAGCCGGCGCCATGCTCCACCGGTTGGAGGTCCGCTCCAAGGTCGACCTCGGAGGGATGATCGAGGCGGGACGGGTAATAGCTCAGCTGGAGCCGGACGTCGTCCACGCGGAGGACCGCAGGTCGAGCTTGGTGGCCTCGCTGCTGGCGAGCAAAACACGGCCCTCGCGCGAAAGCTCCGGTCGCCGCCACGTTTCACGGCGTCCCCGATCAGGCCGCTGGCCGCTGGGTCCCTGCCGGGCCGCTTCACGGCCGGCCGGCGGGGATCGCCGGTGGGAGCCGGCTCGCAGCAGACGCCCTGGTCGCTCGGGCCGTCGATATCACCGTGGCCCCGTCCGAGGCCCTGGCCTCGTTCCTCCGGATGCACCTGCGAGTCCCCGGGCACCGGGTGCGCACGATCCACAACGGCGTCTCTGTGCCAGGAAACCCGTCCGGAGACGGGTGCCAAGGCAACGGGGTCATTACCTTTGTCACGGTCAGCTCGTTCGCCCGGTGCAAGGCGGTGCCGATGCTGATCGACGCTTTTGCCACCTTGTGCCGTGACGGGGCGGCCCTCCGGCTTCGTCTGGTGGGGGACGGGGAGGACATGCAGGAGTGTCGCTCGCGTGTCATGCGCGCGGGAATAGAGCGGTCCGTCGAGTTCATGGGATATCGCCGCGACGTGCCGGCTCAAATCGCCACCGCGGACGCCTTCGTGCTGCCGTCCCTCAACGAGAACATGCCCCTCGCCCTGCTGGAGGCCATGGCCGCGGGATTGCCGTCGATCGCATCGGACATCGGTGGGATACCCGAAGCCCTGGATCAGACCAGTGGCATCCTGGTTCGCCCGGGCGACGCCTCGGCGCTCGTCTCGGCCATGCGGCACCTCGTGGAGGAAGATGGCCTTGCACGACGAATGGGGCTCGCGGCCCGCAAGCGTGTGCAGCGGGGATTCTCCATCTCGGACTGCGCCGACGCCTACGAGGAGCTCTGGAACCGGATGGACCGGCGTTCGCCTCGTTCGCGGAGCGCGCTGTGAAGATCCTTCACGTCATCGCCCGGATGGATCCACCGGGCGGGGCGGAGCGGATGGTTATGCAACTGGTCGAAGACGCCATCGCCCACGGAGACCACGTGGCGGTGGCCTCGGCCGGCGGCGCCTGGGTGTCGAGCCTCGAATCGGCAGGTGCAACCCACCACATGGTCCCCCTGGACCGACGCTCCACCGCATCCACCATCGCGGGCTCCTTCCAGCTTCGCAAGGTGCTCGGCAGCTTCCGGCCCGACGTCGTCCACGCCCATAACGTCAGAGCGGCCACCGCTTGCCGAGTCGCGGCAGTGCATCCGGGCGCGCGGGCTGGTACCTCGATCATCGCCACACTTCACGGCGTCGCGCCCTCGGACTACCGATCGGCTGCGCGCCTGCTGAGGCTGTCGTGCCGAAGGGTGATCGCCTGCGCTCCGGCCGTGGCCCGCTCGCTCCGGCAATCCGGGTTCCCGCCGGGCAAGCTGGAGGTGGTCACCAATGGTGCTGCGATGGAACCAGCACCGGTTGAACGACAGGAAGCCCTCAAAGACCTGCTCTGTCTCGACCAGCGGCCGTTGGTCGTGGGAGTGGGCCGGCTTGTGGCGCAAAAGGACTGGCCCGTACTGATCGAAGCGGCTCAGGACATCGAGCCGGCCGCCCAGCTGGTCGTGGCGGGCGATGGTCCGATGCGTGAAGCGCTGGAGGCCCTCGCCTCCGAAGCAGGCGGCAGGGTCCGCTTCCTCGGCATCGTCGACGATATGAGCGCACTGCTCACCGCAGCCGATTGCCTGGTGTCGACCTCGGCCTGGGAAGGACTGCCGCTCTCGTTGCTAGAGGCGCTGTCGATGGGAGTTCCGTGCGCGGCGACGGCCGTCGGCGGAGTCAGAGATGTTGTCCCGCCCGAGGCAGCCCTGCTCGTCCCCCCTGGCCCGGGGTCTGCCGGCGCCGTCGCCCGAGCGGTCAACACCCTTCTGTCCGACCGGGAGCTGGCTACGCGCCTTGGCGACTCGGCACGCGCCGCCGCGAAGGCTTGGTCACCCGAGGCGATGCTGGCCGGCTACAGACTGGTCTACAGGGAGGCAGCCGAAGCCGTAGGCGCAGGCGGCTCCTCGGGCTTGCGGTAGCCGGAGTAATAGGGGACCGCCTCGCCGATACCGCTGCCTTCCTTCGCTCGGGTGAGGACCGAGCCGATCACCTTGGCGTTCAGCGCCGACAAGCCGTCAACGGCGCTATGAATCTGGCGAGGCGTCGACGTGCCTGCTTTGACCGCGAGCAGGACGGCGCCGGTCGAGGTCGCCAGGAGGCGCACGTCGGCGCCCGCCCGCAGAGGCGGGCTGTCCACGATCACGATGTCGCCCAGCCCGATGAAGCCGGGCACATGCTGCAGGTAGAGATTCACCTCGTCGCCGCGCCCACCGAGGGGTGGCCCGGCGGTGACCACTTGAAGGTTCGGCACTTCGGGCACGGCCTGCATCAAGGAGGCCGGCTTGATGCCGTTGTGGAGGGTGGACGTCAGGCCCGCCTGGTTGTCGATCCCGAACACCTCGTGCAGCCGGGGGCGGTGAATGTCCCCGTCCACGAGGACGACCTGAAGACCTAGCTCCGCGATGACCACGGCCAGATTGACGGCGATAGTGGTCTTGCCCTCGGACGGCCCGAGGCTCGTGATCACCACCGAGCGGAGCTTGCCGCCGCTGATCGCGAAGACGAAGTTGGTCCGCAGGGCGCGGATGCTCTCCTCGACCCGCGACAAGCCGTCTTGACCCACCACCACGCGCAAGCGCTCTCGGAGGCCACGTTCATCGGGGATGACACCGATGACCGGGAGCTCCGACGCGTCGGCGAGCTCGGCGGCGTCGAACACCCGACCGAAGAGCCTCTCCCAGACCAAGCCGGCGATGATCCCCAGAACGACGGCCACGGCGATGGCCGCCCCTATCACCAGCTTCGGCCTGGGCGCTATGGGGCTGTCGGGAACCCGCGGCTGGTCGAAGACCTTCAGAGCAACCACGCCGTTGCCCGAGATCGAGGGCGCCGACAGGAAGGCCTGCGTCGTGTTGCGGGCCACGTCGCGCGCCTCCGTGGGGCTGGGAAGCTCGGCGACGATCTTGATGATCCCGGCGTTCGCCACCACTTCGGGGTGAACCTGTTTCTGGAGCTGCTGGCTATTGGTCGGGAAGGGCAACGTAGCGGCCACGCCGGCCAGGAAAGACTGGCTGATGATCAGCTGCTGGTAGGTAGGTATGAGGTTCGTGACGATGTTCGCGTAGACGGGGAGGGTGTCCGGATTGGTCGAGACGGGCAGCAGCGCTATCGAGGAGCTGGACTGGTAGACCTTCTTCTGGGTCGCGAGGAAGCCGAAACCGCCGGCGACGACCAGCAGGGCGACGATCACGCACACCAGCTTGCGCCGCCACAAAATGCGGCCAAACTCCCTGGCGTTCATCGTTCAATGGTAGCTAGAGCGGCACGGCCCGAAAGGCAGGCCCCCCTCAGCTGGTCACGGGACGAGGCGTAGTGCCCGGACTGCGGCAATCGAGCGCTCTCAGGGCTCGGCAAAGATCCCCCCGTCGGCAGCGCCCAGCCAGTAGCCGTTCCCGGACCCGTCGGCGGCCATCCCCACGATGGGGGCGACCAGGGGGAGACCACCGGTCGACCCCCAGAAATGGGCCCGGCCGAAGGAAAAGATGCCTCCGTCGGACGCCACCAGCCAGTAGCCGGCGCCGCCCGGCGCGGTGGCCATGCCGACGATCGGCTGGTTGAGCGGCATGCCTCCCGTGGATCCGTGGAACGGGGCGTCGCCGAAGGCGAAGATCCCCCCGTCGGAGGCCACCATCCAATAGCCGGCGCCGCCCGGCGAGGTGGCCATGCCGACGATCGGCTGGTTGAGCGGCATGCCTCCCGTGGATCCGTAGAACGGGGCGTCGCCGAAGGCGAAGATCCCCCCGTCGGAGGCCACCATCCAATATCCGTGCCCGTCGGGGGTGGAGGCCATCCCCACCACGGGCCGCACGAGCGGTGTGCCCCCGATCGACCCGTAGAACGGGGCGTCGCCGAAGGCGAAGATCCCCCCGTCGGAGGCCACCATCCAATATCCGTGCCCGTCGGGGGTGGAGGCCATCCCCACCACGGGCCGCACGAGCGGTGTGCCCCCGATCGACCCGTAGAACGGGGCGTCGCCGAAGGCGAAGATCCCCCCGTCGGAGGCCACCATCCAATATCCGTGCCCGTCGGGGGTGGAGGCCATCCCCACCACGGGCCGCACGAGCGGTGTGCCCCCGATCGACCCGTAGAAGCCGATGCTCGGGCCAGGCGGGCCGGAGGGAGACCCGCCGCTCGCGCGCAGGACGGCGCCCGAGACGGCCGCCAACGTCACCGAGGAGACCGTGTTGCCCGACGCGTCGAGGTAGGTGGCGCCCAGGGGAACGGTCACCGTAGAAGAGCCCGTGTTTACCAATGCGGTTCCACTGCGAAAGTCACGCTTGAAGACGCCGGTCTGCCCGGGCACCTGATAGGAGCCGCCGGACGCCGCCCCGAGGTCCCATCCGTACTCGGGATGCCAGGACAGGCTGCTCCCGAATGCGTAATCGGACGAGCCGTCGTCGGCCATGAGATAGCTGGCAAGCGAGTAGTCAAAGGCGTGGGGGTCGTCGTCGATCGAGTGGTCGCCGGAATGGGCGATAACGAACTTGCCCATCGCGGCGGTATCGCTGATCTCTTTCTCGTATGTCGTCCAGCCGGTACTGCCCCCCTCGCAGTAGTCGGAGCTGCCTCCTTCGCCCCAGCAGAGGAAGTACTCCTGCTCGGCGCCTGACAACAGCGACATCCAGTCGTCCCATAGGCCTGGGAACTCGGTCGCGTAACCGATGTTGGCCACAGCCTTGATCCCCTGGGCTTGCAATCCAGGACCCACGACCGAGAGCATCGAGCGCGTAGCCGCCTGCACGGACTGGTCGGTCGGGTACTTGGCGGCGACTCCGTAGGCGTCAGCCTTCGTCAACGGGTTGTCGATCTCCACACCGTCCCAGCCGTGGCCCTTCACGTCGGCAGTCACGTTGGTGAGCCACTGCTGTTGATAGCCCTGGTTGCCGTAGTCCATCTCGTACTGCGTGGGGTATCCGGACTCCTGCAGCGGTTGGCCGTCGGTCCCGGTCAAGAACCACTCAGGATGGTTGGCTCGAGCCCAGCAATAACCGACGCCCGTAGGTAGCTCGGCCTGGTCGACTCCTCCCTG
Source organism: uncultured Actinomycetes bacterium (assembly GCA_963736925.1). Classification (GTDB taxonomy): domain Bacteria; phylum Actinomycetota; class Acidimicrobiia; order Acidimicrobiales; family CAVTQP01; genus CAVTQP01. Next base: position 381,189 of record CAVTQP010000003.1, on the reverse strand, counting down.
ACACGCGGAGGTTCGGCTGCTGGACAGGTCCTTGTACACCAGGACCATGGCCCCGGGAAACTTGGCTCTTATCGAGGGGATCATCTGGTACTCCCAGGCGTTGAGCACGAACACCGAGTGGCCACTGGGAGCTTGTGGCGCGTAGGGCTCAGGAGGCGACGAGAGATCGCTGACCTCGGTGGACACCGAACCGGCATCCGCGGCCGGCTGCGCACCTGCTGGTAGGGCTCCCACGGTGCTCACCACCAAGGAGCCGAGAGTCCCAGCCACGAGCGCAGACGCCAAGGCCGCCGCGACCGTGGCTCGTCCGATTTGTCCACCCACCGAGAGGTGATCGGCAAAAGCTCACCCGATCTTTACCGCCGGATCCACCCGGTGGCGCGATCAGGGAAGCTACGTAGCGCCCTCGTTGACCTTCCCGTTGGAGCTGAAACCGCTGCCCTGAGCCGCGTGGCCGTTGGAGCGGGCAGGGGACTGGCCGTTGTGAACGGCGGCATGGCCGTCGTCAGCCGCCCCATGGCCGTTCGAGTTAGTCGCCCAATGCCCGTTCGTGAGGGCGATCGCACGGCCATTCGCGTGAGCGCCCGCATGGCCATTGGGCCGGGAGTTGGCGTGTACGCCGTTTCGGCCTTCGGGGCGTGCGCCGCGGATCCCCTTGCCCAACGCCTGACGCAGGACCGCGGACGCTGTTCTGGCGATGATCGAGACGTCCCACCACAGCGACCAGTTCTCGATGTACTGGTTGTCGAACCGGGCGCGCTCGTCGATCGGCGTGTCACCGCGAAGGCCGTGAACCTGGGCCAGACCGGTCAGTCCCACCGGAACACGGTGTCGATCGCCGTAGCGCGGGATCTCGGCCTTGAAACGATCCACGAAGTACGGGCGCTCCGGTCTCGGGCCCACCAGAGACATCTCTCCCCTGGCCACGTTGATGAGCTGGGGGAGCTCGTCCAAGCTCAGTCGCCGCATGATGCCGCCGATCCGGGTGGTCCGGTGGTCGCCCGCCACCGACCACTGGGTGTCGGCGTCCTCGTTGACCGTCATGGAGCGGAACTTCAAGACCTCCACCATCTCGCCTCGCTGCCCTATGCGGCGCTGGCGATGGAATATGGGCCCGGGCCCGGACAGCTTCACTCCGAGGGCCAGCAGGCAGAACACGGGCGACGCCAGAAGGAGGCCGAGTCCCGCCACCAGGATGTCGAAGACCCTCTTGATCCTCCAGGCGTTGGTCCTGAGCGCGGCTCGGCGCAGCCGGAGCAGCGGCATGCCCCAGATGTTGTCGACATCGCGACCCTTCCCCGCGAAGCCCAGCTCGAAGAAGCGCGGTAGCACGTGGATGTCCACCGAGGCCCTGTCACAGGCCCTCACGATGGGAACCATGTCCGGCTCGCGCGTGGCACCGAAGGCGATCACCACGCGCCGGACCTCGTACTCGACCAGGACCCGGTCGAGATTCCTCACGCTGCCGAGGATGGGAAGGGGCAGGTCCGTGTCGTCGAAGCTGTCGAGGAAGCCGATAGGGGCCAGCCCGTAACCGGGATGGTCCTGGAGGGTGCGCGCAAGCTGGACCCCGACATGCCCCGCGCCGATGATGAGCGTGTTCTCCACCAAGGCGCCCCGAGCCCGCATGAGGTGCTGGAGGTAGTAGGAGCCGGCCCTGGTCACGAGCAAGAGCACCGCGGCGACTCCGCCGGTCGACAGCAGCCCTGGTAAGGAGCCGTGCTGGACAATCAGTCCCAGCGCGACGGCCGGGACCGCCACGCAGCCGAGGAGCGGGGCCGCCTCCTGGGAGATGCTAGGGGTTATACAGGTCCGGTAGCTGCCCGTCGCCGCCAGGATAGCGAGAACCAGGCCGAGGTAGACCCAACCCCACCACTGCACCGACCGGGTGAGACCCGCGCCGATTCCCACGGCGAGCGCCAATGCCAGCACGTCGCCCAGGAAAACGACCAACCCGAACCTCGGGCGTGTGCGTACCTTCGCCGTTGACTCGATCGTCTCCGGCCAAGACCGCGGGAGACCTCCCAGGCCATACAGGCGACGCTTTTGTGTCTCAGGCGCCGGACGTGTTCTCGGAAGCGGTGCGGCGGTTCCTCTGGACGAGGAACGTCCCCAGTCCTACTGCACCGACTCCGACGATCGTCATCCCGGCGATGTCAGCGCCCGTGAAGGGCAGTCCCCCGCCGTCGGACGTCGCCGACGTGCCAGAGGACGACGTGGATCCGTCGTTCACAGCCGTCGTAGCGTGATTGCTCTGCTCGACCGCGGGCGTCTTGCAGCCCGTGTAGCAAGTCGTGTCTGCGTGGGCGGCGGCTGCGATGCCCAAGCTCCCCATGAGCGACATGGCGAACGTGGCACCGAGCATGCCTACTCGCTTCTTCATACGACAGATCCCTCCCGTAGTGTGCTGCTGGACCCCGGTGAGTTCCTTATTCCTCCACCCGGTGTGAACACCCTACCACCCTCAGTGGTGCATTTCCACACCTGAGCGGTGACCACGGACGTCCATGCACGGGACAGCTTTGGACGAAACCCCCTACCCGGGAACCACTCTAGGTGATCTGCCCCGGCTAGCCAAGGATCAGCTCCGAAATTATGGGCGGTTACCCTTGCTACCAGCACGAATACCAATCTCGTGCCGAAGCCAAACCTGCGGACGTCAAGGCGGAGGAATGCCCGCCGTGCCCGTGAGGTTCCCTAGGCACATAAATAAACGGGTGAGTGCGCGCCGGCTGATGCCGCGCGGCTCACCAGCTGACCGAGTGCGGAGAGGAGTCGTTGAAGCTGCCCCTGGCGCCGTCCCAGTCGACCGCCGGTATCCGCGCGGTCGGCACCACCTTCATCTCGCCGTGCTCACCGGGAAGCCGAAAGTGCACGACCACGTCACTCCCCTGCCCGGCCAGAACGCTCACCGGGACGGCGAGCACCATGGTCGGTCCCTCGGCTCCAGCGGCCGCGAGAGTCGTATGTCCGGCGACCGAGGGGTCTCGCGCGTATGCCGGCAGGTTCACGGCCACCAGCCCCACGTATTCGCCCGGCGCGTTGCCGCTCCCCGGATCAGGGCCGGCTATGTAAGGAGACTGGCCTGGCGGGGTGTTGTTCTGGAGGTGCACCGTGAGGGTGGCCTCGGTCGAAGGACCTTGCTGGGCGGATCCACCCGACCCGCTCCCCCCTGTCTGTCGGAGGCTCAGCTTCGTGGTGACGGCCAGGTACTGGTCGAGCTTGTTGCCGCCCCTGTTGATCACCGCCGCCATGACGTTGTCGTCGGCGAGGCGCCCGGCCACGCCGGCTGCCTCCCAGGCCGCCTGTGTTGCGGGGTCCGGCGCCCAGACCAGGATGTGGCGACCCTCCGCCGAACGGGTCATGGCGCTGGCAAGGGTGGAGAGATCGATCTTCTGGCTGTCGAGGGCGCTGAATGTCGCGTTCGCGAGGTCGCCCAGGCGGTCCTGCCTCCCCTGCCGGGCCGCCGAGTCGTAGGTGACCCCCTCGTACTGGTCGTGCATTAGCAGCTGCACCACGTTGTCGGCACCGACCTCTTGCCCGTCCACCGAGACCGGCCCGGTAGCCCCCAGCATCTGATGCAGTGTCTCCACGTCGACGGCCATCACGCCGTCGACGTGCTGGCCGCTTATCGACCTCCACATTGCGGCGGCGAGAGGGCCCGTCACGTCGAACTGCGGCGTCAGGCCGAGGTTCCTCCACTCCAGGTTCGGCTTGAGCCACCCCCAGTTCGCAGCCAGGTCTCCCCCGATCGGCACGCCGGTGCCGGGAAGGGCCAGCGCCCCCGTCGGCGTCAGCTTCGACACCTGCACGTGGCCGTCCCCGGTGGTGAGAAGCCCGACCTGCAAGAAGGTCCCCGAGCCGGCGCGGATCTCGGCGTTGTTAGCCGCGAGCAGGAGGTAGGTGTGCGGCGTGCTGAGGAGGTCGGCCACCGAGGTTGCCGCGGTCGACGCGTGCTGGAGGGTCGCGTCGACCTTGTCGAGCTCACCGACGAACTGAGCCCTCTTGCTGGCGAGAGGGCTCAACAGGGCCTGGGATGGTCCTAGATCGAGACCGGTGAGGGAGGCATGGGTGCTCGACGCCACAGCCGCCAGCCGGCGAAGGGTGGCCACCCGATCGGGGCCGGCCGAATGGGGCAGGCCCAGGACCTCGTGCACCTGGGACACCGCGGAGCTCCCGGCGCTCGTCACCTGCTCCGCGGCCGACGCGAGGTGCTGGGCGGAGCTGTACTGGCGTCCGGCGACCGGGACCACGTGCAGGGGAGCCAGCAACGGCCAGCTCAGATGGGCCTCGGCCGAGGCGAAGTCGGCATGGGCCGCAGACAGCGGCGCCAGGGGAAGCTGGTTGACCAGGTCCGAGCCGGACAGCTGCGAACGGGCCACGTTGACGGCGTCGAGGCCCCTCCGCGAGTCCTCGTAGGCGCGCACCAGCTGCCACGCCGAGGCCGCGACCCAAAGGAGGAACAGGACCACCACGCCCGAGACCACCCACAGCACGGTCCTGCGACGCGACCTTCGGGGTGAGGCGTCGTCTTCGGGCACGCCGAACGAGGGTACAGATGACCGCCACTCCAAGTGGCGCATCGGCATCGACCAGCGACCTCCTTTGCGGCGACGCTGTTTCTCCACCGTCTCGAAAGTGGTTCCGGCACTGGAGGGTTGGCAGCTTGGCTATGGTCGGGAACGTGACGGCCAGCCGCGAATCCCCCGATCGCAACCTGGCGCTGGAGCTGGTGCGGGTCACGGAGGCGGCATCCCTCGCCGCGGCGCGTTGGATGGGGCGCGGCGACAAGAACGGCGCGGACGCCGCGGCGGTGGACGCCATGCGGATCGTCCTCGAGACGGTGAGCATGGAAGGCCTTGTCGTCATCGGCGAGGGCGAGAAGGACGAGGCGCCCATGCTCTACAACGGCGAGATCACGGGCAACGGCTCGCCGCCCCTCACCGACATCGCCGTCGACCCGATCGACGGGACCACACTCACGTCGCTCGGCCGGGGCGGTGCCCTGTCGGTGATCGCGGTGAGCGACCGCGGCACGATGTTCAATCCGGGGCCTTGTGTCTACATGGAGAAGCTGGCCGTCGGTCCCGAGGCGGCAGGCAAGGTCAGCCTCAACAACTCACCGCTCGAGAACCTGAAGGCGGTCGCAGGAGCAAAACGCAAGTCCGTCGCCGAGGTGACGGCGGTAGTGCTCGACCGCGACCGTCACAAGGACATGATCGCCCAGGTGCGCGCCGCTGGCGCGCGGATCCGCCTGATCAGCGACGGCGACGTGGCCGCCGCCATATCCACCGCCTGGCCCGAGTCAGGCACCGACATCCTTCTCGGCGTCGGTGGAACACCGGAAGGGGTGATATCCGCGGCGGCGCTCAAGTGCATGGGAGGGGAGCTGCTAGGCCGTCTTTGGCCGCGCGACGAGGACGAGCGCTCCACAGCTCTCGCCGCGGGTTACGACCTCGACGCGGTTCTGTCCACCGACGACCTGGTGCGCGGTAGCAACTGCTTCTTCGCGGCGACGGGAATCACCGACGGGGAGCTGCTGCGGGGCGTGCACTACGACAGCAGCGGCGCGACCAGCGAGTCCCTTGTCATGAGGTCCAAGTCCGGAACGGTGCGGCGCGTCGAGGCGATCCACCAGCTGCACAAGCTCCGCGAGTACGCCCTCATCGAGTTCAGCTGATCCTGCGCTCCATTCGCACAAAATCTTGCCCGTTCCGCCACTCCTCCAGCCGATCGCGCACGACCCAGCCGTGCCCCCGGTAGAAGGCCTCCCCCCTCCCCCCGGCCTCCGTGCGAAGGCGACAGACCCTGCATCCTCTGCCTGCTGCCAACGACTCCACCGCCGACGTCAGCTTCGAGCCCACACCCTGGCCTCTTGAAGCCCGCTCGACGATAAGCCGGGCGAGGTGGCACTCCTCGCCTCTAACCGCGCCCTCGGCCAGGCCGACCACTTCCCCCTCGCGGCGCGCGGTGATCGCGAAGGTCTCCTCCGTGCTCCACCGGTCGGCCAGCCGAGCGCGGTCGTGGTGCGCCCATTCCTCCCTCGCCCAGGCTGCGGCGAGAAGGTCCGGGTGCTCGCTCACCGACAGCTCCACCGGGAGACCGCCCCTCCCGATCACCGCAGAGCCGCCGAAGTGTGTATCCGCCACCGGCCGCCAAGTGCGTCCGGCGCTCTCCTGGAGCACGTGGACGCGCTCGAAGGTCACCCGCGCGTGGTAGGCCGCGATGCTCTCGAGCACGTGCTCGACCGAGGAAGGGTCGGCTCCGTCGAGAAGGGTCACGTGCGGTACGAAGGGCCACGACAACGAACGCGCCCACGGGCCCGCGAACACCGTGTCGCGCAGCGCGTAGAGGAGATCCAGATCGCCGGCAACCGACAGGTACACAACCGGGTTGTCCGGCCAGAATGTCGCCGGAGGACCCAGCTGCACCCGGAGCGGTGGCGTGGAGGAGGCAGCCGCCCTGACCGCGGCATGGGCCTCCTCGAGGCTTCTCTCGGGCACGTTCACCGGCGGAACCAGCGTCAGATGAGCCGGGATCTTGTCCACCGCGGCATCACCGAGAGCGCGCCGCAGGCCGTCAACCTCGTAGGAGACCGGAGGTGGCACGAGAAGCGCCACTCCAAGGCGCAGACGGGCCATGATCCGACCATGCCACAAGGACCCGACCCGGTCGGCGAGCGGGAGGAGAGAGGGCTCTCATTTTGCCAAGTTTTGGAGGAAAGTGGGACCATCAGGGCCCCGTCCTGGTCCTGAGGAGCCAGAACATTGACCCGTACGGGCACAGGAATGACTAACGCGTTGCACTTGGGCACCCTCTCTGCGATCCGTCCAGAGGTCTGAGGAGCGCGTCTGACAGTGGAGATACCCAACGTCTTCCGGGTGGCAGAGGTCGCCTCGATCGTGCGCGCCACGATGGTCTCGGCCCTTCTTGTCGGACTTGCAGGGCTGGTGGCACTCAGCTTCGCCGGCTACCCGCTGGCCGGCGCCGGGTTGTGCCTGGGGCTTGCCGGAGGAGGTGCGAGCAGCCGCCTGTTCCAGGCCTCCACCTCCCGGATAGCGATGAACCCGGAGGGCCGGGTGGGACGCCAGGTCGGCAGCCGGACCATGTCGCGCCTCGCCGTCATCACCGCGATCGTGTTCGTCATGCTGGTCTTCGTCCTCCCTCTGGGGGTGGGCGCCCTCGGCGGGCTGGCTCTGTTCCAGTTCATCCTCGTCGTCAACATCGTGCGGATGCTCTTGAAGCTGCGAAGGGCGGCGTGATGGGACTGGTGCTGGCCACCTCCACCAACATCAGGATCGGCAACCAGAACCACATCACCACCAAGGTGCTCGGGATGACCGTGAACTTGGACACCATCTACTCCACCCTCATCGCCGGGGCGATAGTGCTCGGAATGGGGTTCTGGCTCCGGCGCCGCGTCACCGCCGGCGTGCCCGGGAGGATCCAGCTGTTCTGGGAGACCGTCCTCGGAACCGTCCAGGACCAGGTGGACACCTACATCGGACCCGCCGGGGCGCGAGCCGTCCCCCTGGCGGTGACGCTTTTCATGTTCATCCTCTTCGCGAACCTGCTCGAGCTGATACCGACGGGAACCCAGCCGTCGCATCTCATAGCTCCCACCGGAGACGTAAACCTGACCTATGCGCTGGGGCTGTTCGTCATCGTCGTGGTGATCGCGGCCGCCATCCGCACTCGAGGCTTGCGTGGCTACCTCGGTGGCTTCACCAAGCCCTACAAGGCGCTGGCGCCCATCAACGTCATCGAGGAGCTGACCAAGCCGCTTACTCTGGCACTTCGACTCTTCGGCAACATCTTCTCGGGCGCGCTGATGCTGGTCCTTATCAGCGCGCTCTTCACCCCGTACATCGCCTGGGCGCCGAACGTCGTCTGGAAGCTGTTCGACATCTTCATCGCCCTCATACAGGCCTTCATCTTCGCCCTGCTTACGGTCATCTACTTCCAGTTCGCCACCGAGGGGCACTAGCTGTGACCGGCACGAGGATCCAGTTACGACTCCAAGCGGGCAAGTTCCAACAAGCGGGGCATGTCGCCTCTACGACCAACAGGAGAAACGGATAATGGCAGCAGTGACCGCAAAGGCCGTCGAGCTGGCAGGCGCATTCGCCGGAGGCGGGTTGGCACTCGGCGGCGGTGCCATCGGCGCCGCGGTGGGAGACGGACTCGCAGGGAGCCAGACCATCGCCGGGATCGCCCGCCAGCCCGAGGTGCAGGGCCGCCTCTACACGACGATGTTCTTGATAGTGGGCCTCGTCGAGGCCATGTACTTCATCAACCTGGCCTTCGCCGCCCTCTTCGTGTTCGTTCTCGCCAAGGGGACGTGACCATGACCGCCGCCGTCAACAACAACTTCCTCATCCCCAACGGCACCTTCGTGGTCGAGCTGGTCCTCTTCGTCATCGTCCTGTTCGTGATGGCAAGGTTCGTGCTGCCACCCATCAGCCGCACCATCGCCGAGCGCCAGGCGAACATCAAAGGCGCCCACGAGGAGGCCGAGGAAGGCCATGAGCTGTTGCGCCGGACCGAGGAGGAGTACCGCGCCACGATCGCCCAGGCACGCCAGGAGGCGAGGGGTCGGATGGAGGAGGCCACGCGGGCCGGAGAGGAGGTGCGGGAGGAGATGCGCCGCCAGGCGAGAGAGGAGTACGACCGCCAGATCGCCGCAGCCGCGGCCCAGATCGAGGAGGCCACCCGTCAGGCATCGGAGCAGCTCCGCGCCCAGCTTCCCGACCTGGTCGTCGACACGACCCAGCGGGTCCTGCGGAGGGACCTCACCCCGGAGCTCCAAAGGGCTCTCGCCGACGAGGCCACGACCGGGGCTCAGACACACTGATGGCCGACTTCATCGCCGAGCTGTTCGCGTTCGCCCTCATGATCTACGTCATCGTCCGCTACGTGAGGCCGCCCGCCGCGCGCCTTGTCAACGAGCGCCTGCAAGCGATGAAGGACGCTCTCGATGAGGCTGAGCGTGGGCGGGCCCTGCTTCGCGAGGCCCGGGAGCGACATGAGGCGACAATCGCCGAGGCTCGCAAGGAGGCCCGTGCTCTCGTGGAGCAGTCCTCCCGCCTGGCCGACCAGATCGAGGCCGAGATGCGTGAGACGGCCGGTGAGGAGCACGAGGCGCAGGTCGCGCGTGCGTCGCTCGAGATCGAGCGCGCCACCCAAAGAGCGTCGGACCAGCTTCGCCGCCAGATGGCGGACCTCGTCATCGACATGGCCGAGAGGGTGCTGGAGCGGGAGCTCGACGCCGAGCTTCAGAGCGATCTGATCGACGAGGCGACCGCGATCGTCGAGTCCGAGGCGGCCAGGTGAGGGAGTCGCTGCGCGGTTACTCCACGGCGGTCCTGGAGAGGTCCGCAGGCGAGGGAACCATCGGCCGGGTGGCCCGGGAGCTTTCCACTTTCTCCGGCACGTTCTCGGGGAGCGAGGAGCTCCAGCGGGTCCTGACCGACTCCTCGATACCGGCCCGGTCGCGCCGGGAGATCGTGGCCGACCTGCTGGGCCCGCCGGCCGACGAGGGCACCCGCCAGCTTGCCTCCTACGCGGTCGAGTCCGAGCCGGTCTCCGACCTCCCGTCCGCCCTCGAATGGCTCGCCCACCGTTCCCGGGCAATGGCAGAGGGCGGAGCCGGCCAACCACCCGAGCCGGAGCCGCTGGCGGGCCGCCTGGCCACCCACGAGCGGACGCCGACGGATACTCCACCGCCGTCTTCGAGGAGGGTGAGGCCCGGGTCGAGGAGGTGGAGGACCAGCTGTTCCGCTTCGCCAGGACCGTCGAGGCATCAAACAGCCTTCGCTCCACGCTCACCGACGCAGAGCTACCTGTCAGCCTCCGCCAGGAGATAATCGGCGACCTGATCGGCGAGCGGTCGGATCCTGCCACTGCCAGGCTGGCCTCCTATGCCCTTCGCGCCGGTTGTGCGCGTGATCTCGTCACCGTTCTCGACTGGATGGTGGAACGGGCCGCTGCGGAGCGAAACCTCCGCGTGGCCGAGGTCCGGTCGGCGGTGCCTCTCGACGACCGCCAGCGCCAGAGGCTGGCGGAAGCGCTCGGCAGGGTGACCGGCCGCGAGGTCGAGCTGCGCGTGACGCTCGACGCGAGGCTGATCGGTGGCATCGTCGCGCTGGTGGGCGACACCATCATCGATGGGAGCGTCCGCCGCCGGCTCGACCAGCTCCGGGCGGGCCTGGAGCTCGCAGGTGAATGAGGACCACGACAACCCGACGAACGACGACACGAGGGACCCGGACGCGAAGATGCCAGAGCTCACCATAAAGTCAGACGACATCGCCGCCGCGCTGAAGCGGCACCTCGAAGGTTACGAACCCGGGGTCACCACCGAGCAGGTAGGGCGCATCCTGGAGGTGGGCGACGGGATCGCCCGCGTCAGCGGACTGCCGGGCGCGGGGGTGAACGAGCTGCTGGAGTTCGAAGGCGGCACGGCGGGCCTGGCCCTCAACCTGGACGAGGAAAGCATCGGCGCGGTCATCCTCGGAGAGGACAGCAGCCTCGAGGAGGGCTCGCTCGTCAAGGCCACCGGGGAGATCCTCTCGGTGCCGGTGGGCGACGGGCTGCTCGGCAGGGTGTTGAATCCGATGGGCGAGCCCCTCGACGGGCACGGCCCGATCTCGGGAACAGAGCTGCGAAGGCTGGAGGTGCAGGCACCCAGCATCGTCGACCGCCAGCCGGTTTCCGAGCCCCTGCAGACCGGGATCAAGGCCATCGACTCGATGACGCCCATAGGCCGCGGCCAGCGAGAGCTGATCATCGGCGACCGCAAGACCGGCAAGACCGCCATCTGCGTGGACACGATCATCAACCAGCGGGGCCAAGGGGTGAAGTGCATATACGTGGCCATAGGCCAGAAGGGATCGACCGTCGCCCAGACGGTCGCCACCCTCACCGAGCACGGTGCGATGGACTATACCGTCGTCGTAAGCGCTCCCGCCTCGGAGTCGGCCCCGTTCAAGTACCTGGCGCCCTACGCGGGATGCGCCATGGGCCAGCACTGGATGGAGGCCGGCGAGCACGCCCTGATCGTCTACGACGACCTGTCCAAGCAGGCCGATGCTTACCGTCAGCTCTCGCTCCTGCTGAGGCGCCCACCGGGGCGCGAGGCCTATCCGGGAGACGTGTTCTACCTCCACAGCAGGCTTCTCGAGCGGGCGGCGAAGCTCTCCGACAAAAAGGGCGGAGGATCGCTCACCGCCCTTCCGATCATCGAGACCAAAGCAGGTGACATCTCGGCCTACATCCCGACCAACGTCATCTCCATCACCGACGGCCAGATCTTCTTGGTCACCGACCTGTTCTTCGCCGGAGTCCGCCCTGCGGTCGACGTAGGGATCTCGGTGTCGAGGGTGGGGGGGCAGGCCCAGATCCCGGCGATGAAGTCGGTGGCCGGAACCCTGCGCCTGGACCTCGCGCAGTTCCGCGACCTGGAGGCTTTTGCCACGTTCGGATCGGAGCTGGACAAGGTGTCCCAGGCCCAGCTCGACCGCGGGTACCGGCTCACGGAGGTCCTGAAGCAGCCGCTCAACGCCCCCGTTGGCATCGAGGAACAGGTCGTCGCCATATACGCCGGCACAAACGGCTTCCTAGACGACCTGGTTGTCGCAGACGTGCGGCGCTTCGAGCGGGAGATGATCGACTACCTGCGCGGCGCCCACTCCGAGCTGATCCGGCAGATCCGCGACACCGGCGAGCTGCCCGAGAGGGCGGAGCTCGAGTCTGCTATCAGCGACTTCAAGTCAGGGTTCGCCCCCAGCGAGGCGGCCGACGTTGCGGTGGGCGGTCGGTCGGAGGCCGCCGAGGACGAGGCCGAGCGAGAAGAGGGAAGAAGGTAGCCACCGCCCATGGCAGGCGGCCAGGAGCGCATCCTCAAGCGGCGGATCAGGAGCGTCGAGTCGACTCGGAAGACGACGCGCGCCATGGAGCTGATAGCCGGTTCGAGAATCGTCCGGGCCCAGCAGAGGATCGCCGCCGACCGGCCCTATGTCGACCGCGTCAACGCCCTGTCAGCCGACCTGGCGGCCGCACCGGGAGGCTCGGAACACCGGCTTCTCGCCCCGGTGGAGAATCCCGAGAGACTGGCGCTGGTGGGCATCGTCTCGGACAGGGGTCTCTGCGGCGCCTACAACGCCGACGGTGTTGCGAGCGCTGGAGCGCAGGCTGGAGGAACGGGCCCGCTTGGGAGCCACGACCGTCGTGACCGTGGGACGCAGAGCGCCCGGCTATCTCCGTTACCGCGGTTACGAGGTCGACGAGGCCTTCGTGGGAATGGGCGACCGTCCCACTTACGATGACGCACGGGAGGTGGCCCGGGTGCTGGTCGGGCCCTTCCAGGGTGGTGAGATCGACCGTGTCGACCTGGTCTCGACCCGTTTCGTCTCGGCGGGGCTCCAGCGGGTGGAGGCGACGACCGTCCTCCCGGTGTCCACGGGCGACGACCGGGGCGTGCGCCATGACTACGAACTGGAGCCCGAGCGCGACGAGCTGCTGGACGCGCTGGCCGTCCCCCTCGTCGAGGCCAGGATGTTCCTCGCGCTGCTGGAGGCTTCGGCATCCGAGCACGCCGCCAGGCAGCGGGCGATGAAGGCGGCGACCGACAACGCCGACGACCTGATCACCACACTTCGCCGGGTCATGAACCGGGCGCGCCAGGACGCCATCACCACGGAGATAATGGACATCGTCGGCGGGGCCGAGGCCCTGCGCCAGGTCTCCACGCGCGGCGCGGAACGGCCGATTGAATGAGACCGTCAGCACTGACTAGGGCGGTTAGAGCCGAAGGAGCACTACACCGATGAGCACGGTAACCGCAGAGGAGAGGACCGGGCTGGCCAGCGGCAGGGTGGTGGCGATCGCCGGGCCTGTGATCGACGCGGAGTTCCCCCCGCACGAGCTTCCCGAGATCAACATGCTCGTGGAGATCGACATCCGCGACGGCGACACCACGACCACGGTGCCGGGAGAGGTGGCTCAACAGCTCGGCGAGGGCCGCGTGCGTTGTGTGTGCCTCAAGCCGACGGACGGCCTCAGCAGGGGCATGCAGGTCCGCAACAACGGGCGCGGGATCAACGTCCCGGTCGGCGACGCCGTGCTCGGTCATGTCTTCAACGTCACGGGCGAGCCGCTCGACACCGATGACATCGGAAGGGTCGACGACAGGTGGGACGTCCACAGGGAAGCTCCCTCGTTCGCCGACCTCGAGCCAAGGGCCCAGATGTTCGAGACCGGGATCAAGGTCATCGACCTGCTGGAGCCCTACGTGCAAGGAGGCAAGATCGGGCTGTTCGGGGGCGCCGGAGTGGGCAAGACGATCTTGATACAGGAGATGATCAACCGGGTCGCCCAGCAGCACGGCGGCGTCTCGGTGTTCGCCGGCGTGGGCGAGCGCACGCGCGAGGGGACCGACCTGTGGCTGGAGATGCAAGAGTCGGGAGTCATATCCAAGACCGCGCTGGTCTACGGCCAAATGGACGAGCCCCCCGGCGTGAGGCTCCGGGTGGCGCTCTCGGCTCTCACCATGGCCGAGTACTTCCGGGACGTGAAGAACCAGGACGTGCTGTTGTTCATCGACAACATATTCCGGTTCGTGCAAGCGGGATCCGAGGTGTCGACCCTTCTCGGGCGGATGCCCTCGGCCGTGGGCTACCAGCCCACGCTGGCCGACGAGATGGGAGAGCTGCAGGAGCGGATCACCTCCACCAGAGGACGGGCCATAACCTCGCTCCAGGCCGTCTACGTGCCGGCGGACGACTACACCGACCCTGCCCCCTTCACGACCTTCACCCACCTCGACGCCACGACCGAGCTCTCCCGCCAGATCGTCTCCCTGGGCATCTACCCCGCGGTGGACCCGCTGGCCTCCACGAGCAACGTCTTGACCCCCGAGGTGGTCGGCGAGCGCCACTACTCGGTCGCCCGGCGCGTTCAGGAGGTGCTGCAGCGCTACCGGGACCTTCAGGACATCATCGCGATCCTCGGATTGGACGAGCTTTCCGAGGAGGACCGTGTCACCGTCGACAGGGCTCGCAAGATACAGCGCTTCCTCTCTCAGGCGTTCTTCGTCGGCGAGGCCTTCACCGGCCAGAAGGGCATCTACGTGCCGGTCAGCGAGACCATCGACTCCTTCGAGGCCTTGGTAAACGGTGAGCTGGACGACATGCCCGAGCAGGCGTTCCTCTATGTCGGCGGCGCCGAGGGCGTGCGCGAGAAGGCCAAGACCCTCAGGGAGTCCTGATGCCCGCCTCCTTCCCCTTCCAGCTCGTCACACCCCAGCGCACGATTTTGGACGGGCAGGCGGAACAGGTGATCATGCACACCGAAGGAGGGGACATAGCCTTTCTCGCCAACCACATCCCCTTCATCGGGGTCGTCGAGCCGTGCATGCTCCGCGTGCTCCTGAGCGACCAGAGCGAGAAGCGTGCCGCCGTCCACGGTGGCTTCGTCGAGGTGAGGGACGAGGTGGCCGTCGTCGCCGGCGTCGCCGAGCTACCCGACGAGATCGATGCCCCGAGAGCGGAACGGGCTCTCCAGGAGGCCGAGTCGCGCCTCGCGTCCGGTGCCGAGGACCCTGAAGCCGAGCTGTCGCTGGCCCGGGCCAAGGCCCGCCTCGAGACGGTCGGCACCTCGTAGCGTTATTCGCCTCGAGACGGTCGGCGCCTAGCGGGAGACAGCCCGCTCCCCGCCCGCGGGAGCGGGCTGACCGGCCTGGGCAGCCGCCGGCTGACCACCGTCCGCACTAGCCGCTTGTCCGCCGCCCCCCGCGGCCACGACCGGCTCGTCCGCCTCGACCTGGTCCACCGCACGGTTGCGAAACCTCACCCCGGGATGGAACAGCGTGTACAGGGCCACTCCGAGCCCCGCGGCACCGAAGGGGATGACCGCGTTGCCGCTCGGGTCGAACAGGGGGTAGAGCACGAAGCCCGAGAGGATCGCCGTCCACGCCCAGAGGATCACCACGGACCGGCGCTGTCCGTGACCCAGACGCATGAGGCGGTGGTGAAGGTGGTCCTTGTCCGGGGTGGCGAACCCGGAACGCTTCGCCGTGCGTCTCACGATGGCGAAGGCCATGTCGAGCATGGGAACGCCCAAGATGATGAAGGGGATGATCAGGGGGGCGAAGAAGAAGTAGGTCTCGCCGCTCACGTCGGGGGTCCGGCCCCCGACCACCATCGTGGACGACGCCATCAGCAGACCCAGGAACAGCGCCCCTGCGTCCCCCATGAAGATCTTGGCCGGGCTGAAGTTGTGAGGAAGGAACCCGACGCAGACACCACAGGCGATCACCGCCACCAGAGGTCCTAGGTTGTCGGCGGACAGCACCCCCAGATGGTCGAGGCGGAGCCCGTAGACGAAGAACGCGCCGGCCGCGATCGCCACTATCCCCGCGGCGAGGCCGTCGAGGCCGTCTATCAGGTTCACCGCGTTGGCCATGGCCACGACCCAGATGGCGGTGAGGAGCGGTGTGACGCTCGGGGACAGGACGATGAAGCCGGCAAAAGGCACCTTGAACTGGAACATGGTGACGCCGAGGAAGTAGAGAACGGTGGCCGCGAGCACCATTCCGGCCGTTTTGGCCGGGGCGGATATCTCCCAGAGGTCGTCAACCATGCCGACAGCGAAGATGACCGCCGCGCCGAGCACCACGCCCAGGGGCTCCGACGAGCTGTCGAAGACGCCACGGAAGTAGGGGAGCTGGGATGCGATGACCATGGCGACCAGGAAAGCCAGGAACATGGCGGAGCCGCCGCCCGTCGGCGTGGGCCACGTGTGCGTGCGCCGCGGGTCCGGCGCCACGATCGCGCCGGATCTCTGCGCGAGCCAGCGCACCGGGAACGCGATCAGGTAGGTCCCCACGACGGAGACGGCGAAGATTGCTGCGTAGTCGCCCATCTAGAGAGCCCGAGCGGTCATGCGGCCCCCCAGATCAGGTCCACGACTCGATCGAGCAGGCCGGCCATCTCATTGGCCGCGGCTTCGAATCCGGCCCTCGGGCCTCCGATGGGATCTGACACGTCATCGGTCAATGATGCACCGAGGAGGTCCGCACGTTCACGACCCACGTGGACCTTCGCCAGCCATTCGTCAAGAGGCTGGCTAGGGGCACGCTGTCCTACGGACTCGCCTCTGCGAACCAGCTCCTTCAACGTGAAGGTTCGGGGCCACGCCGAGGGGTCCAACAGCACCACCTCCCTCACATGCTCGCGCGCGAGACAGAGGATGAGGTCCGTTTCGACGAGGTCCTCGGCAGTGAGCTGGTGCGAGCGGTGCGAGGAGATTTCGACGCCGCGCTCGGCCATCGCCGCCACGGCGTCAGGTGCCGCGGGACGGCCCCCCTCGAGGGCTCCGGCAGACTTCACGCTCGCCCTTATGCAAAGCGAGGCAAGGTCCGCCTTGAGCAACCCCTCGGCCATGGGGGAACGGCACATGTTGGCAGTGCAGACCAGGAGGATCTCGATCCCCTGAGTGTACCGGCGGGCCCCGAGTAATAGCCTCGACCGGTTCACGGACGCCATATCCACGGACGGCATAGGAGCAAACGCTTGGCAATCGACCCCCGTCTCCCCGTCATCGTCGGCGCGGGGCAGCTCGTGCGACGCCCCGCGCCCGGACAAGACCTCGACGAGGCCCCCGAGCCAGCTCTGATGATGGGGGACGCGCTGCGCGCCGCCGGGCGGGACACGGGGGCCGGCGACCGCCTTCTCAAGGCGGCCTCGAGCATCAGGGTGATGGCCACTCTGTCTTGGAGCTACGCCAACCCGGCTCTCCTTCTCGCGTCGATGCTGGGGACCCGACCGACGGAGACGGTGCTCTCTACCACCGGCGGCAACAGCCCGCAGCTGCTCGTCAACGATTCGGCAGAAGCCATCGCCCGCGGCGACCACGACGTGATCCTGTTGGCCGGCGCCGAAGCCGTCAGCACCCGGCTCCTGGCCCGGAAGGCCGAGCCGAAGGTGTGGCTGGGTTGGACACAGCAGGAGGGCGGGACCACCGCCCCCAGGCTCATCGGTGACGAGCTCCCCGGAACCCATCCGGCGGAGGCGGCACGCTCTGTGGTCCTTCCGGTGCAGATCTACCCGATGTTCGAGAACGCCCTTCGGGCTGCCGGGGGGGAGACCGTCGCCCAGCACCAAGAGAGGATCTCCCGTCTGTGGTCCCGCTTCTCGTCGGTGGCCGCGCGCAACGCGTTCGCCTGGTCCCCGCTCGAGCGGTCCCCGGAGGAGATAGCGACACCGGGGCCCGACAACCGGATGATCGCCTTCCCTTACACGAAGCTCATGTGCGCCAACATCCAGACCGACCAGGCGGCGGCGTTGGTCATGTGCTCGGTCGAAGCCGCGCGTGCTGCGGGCGTGCCGCGGGACAACTGGGTGTTCGTCCACTCGGGAACCGAGGCGCACGACCACTGGTTCGTGTCCGAGCGCGAGAACCTGCGCTCCTCGCCGGCGATAAGGGCCGCTGGACGCCTGGTGCTCTCCGGCGCCGGGATCGGCATCGACGATGTCGCGCACATGGACCTCTATTCCTGTTTTCCGTCAGCGGTCGAGATCGCAGCGGCAGAGCTCGGCGTCGCGTTGGACGATGAGGGGCGGATCCCGACGGTCACGGGGGGCCTGGGCTTCGCCGGAGGGCCGGGGAACAACTACTCGACCCACGCCATCGCCACGATGACCGGGGTCCTGCGCGGCGACCCCGGGAGCTACGGGTTGGTGAGTGCGCTCGGCTGGTACGTGACCAAGCACGCGTTCGGCGTCTACTCGAGCGAACCCCCGCGAAGTGGCTTCCGCCGGGCCAACCCACAGGCCGAGGTGGACGCACTGGCCCGGAGAGGCATCGCGGAGGATTTTGCGGGTGACGTGGAGGTGGAGACCTACACCGTCACCTACGAGAGGGACGGGAGCCCTTCTCTTGGCCTCGCGTCGTGCCTGCTCGCCGACGGCCGCCGAGCGTGGGGCCAGGTCCGGGACGAGGGGGCGCTGGCGGCCATGGTCCAACAAGAGCAGTGCGGACGGCCGGCGCGGCTGTCGTCCGGAGGGTCCTTGGAGCTGCGCTAGCGGTGCCTACAAGGCTGCGAGCAGCTCGTCCCAGGGGATCCTCCCCTCCCGGAGGCACTTGGGCTCGCTACCCGTGCAGTCGACGACCGTCGAGGGGCCGCCCCTGCAGGGCCCAGCGTCCAGCACCACCGCGAGCGCGTCACCGAACGCTTCGCTCACCTCTCGGGCGGATGTCAGCTCCGCCTCTCCATGGCGGTTGGCGCTGGTGGTGGCCAGGGGGCCGGCCTGCCGGCAAAGCGTCTTCGGAACCGGATGGTCGGGACAGCGGAGCCCGACCGTGAACTCGTCGCTGCCCAGGTCTGCCTCCATCCCGGCAGCCCGGGGGAGGATGACCGTGAGGGCGCCGGGCCAGAACCTCTCGACCAGGGCCTCGGCCGAGGGTGTGAAGTCCTCGACGAGCCCCCGGGCCTGCTCGAGGTCGGCCACCAGCAACGGAAGGTCGACGTCCCTCGGCCTCACCTTCAGCTGGAAGATGCGATCGGCGCCGCCTGTGTGAAAGGCGTCGGCCGCCAGGCCGTAGACGGTGTCCGTCGGAATGGCCACCACCTGTCCCGCGGCGAGGGCCTGGGCGGCGAGCTCGATCGCCGGGTCGGGGGGCGGGTCGCCGGACGCGTCGACCACGCTCACAGCCGGGCCACCAGCCGGGCGACCAATGCTCTCGGTCTTCCCGCCAGGTCGGGCTCGACCTCGACCGTGTCGAAACCCGACTCCTCGGCCAGCGCGGCCGCCTCTTGCGCGCTGTGCGGCGGGACCTCCAGCACCGCCGCCCCGGGTCTGCGCAACCAGCGCGGCGCCTCGCTCAGCACCTGGGCTATCGCCTCTGTCCCAGTCGGGCCGGGCACCAGTGCTTCTTTCGGCTCGAAGAGGCGAACCTCGTCGTCGAGGGCGGCGAACTCCTGCTCGGACACATAGGGAGGGTTGGAAACGACCAGCGATACCTGTCCTCGCAGGGCCACCGGAAGCGGGTCGAACCAGCTCCCCTCCGCAAAACGCACCCTCGTCCCCGCGCGCCCTCCCAGGCCCGCCAGGTTGGCGCGCGCAACGGCCAATGCCTCTGCGGAGCGCTCGGTCGCCCACACGGCGGTCACTCGGGACTCGGCCGCCAGCGACAGCGCTATCGCCCCCGAGCCGGTTCCCAGGTCGACGGCCACCCAAGGTGGACGACCGACCGCACGAAGCTCGTCCAGCACCTCCACGGCCCGCTCGACGACCAGCTCGGTCTCGGGCCGGGGGATGAGGACCCTCTTGTCTACGAGCAGGTCGACGGTCCTGAACCCCCAGGAGCCCAGCACGTACTGCAGAGGCTCACCGGCGGCCCGCCGCTCGATCATGTCCAGGCACCTGGCCGCCGCGCGAGGAGGCGGGCTCGTGTCCAGGTCGCCTGTCCACCGGTGCCGGTCCAGGCCTCCGGCCTCCTCGACGATGCGCCGGGCGTCGGAGGGCGAGCCCAAGCGTCTGCGCCCGACCTCGAAGATCTGTCGCCAGGTGTCCGGCGCCGCTGCACGCCGGCGCCCGCTCGGCGCGCCCGTAGCAGTCGTCACGCCTCGCCTCGAAGCTGCCGGCTGCGCTCGTCTGCCATCAATGCGTCGGAGATCTCGTCAAGCTCCCCGCCGAGCACCCGGTCGAGCTTGTAAAGGGTGAGCCCGATGCGGTGGTCGGTCACCCGGTTCTCCTTGTAGTTGTAAGTGCGGATCTTCTCCGAACGGCCCCCACCGCCGACCTGGCTGCGTCGCCGCTGGGATTGCTCGGCCGCCTGCCGATCCTGCTTGACTTTGAGCAGTCGCGCCCGGAGGACTTGCATGGCACGGGCCCGATTTTGGATCTGGCTCTTCTGGTCCTGCATCGAGACCACGATCCCGCTGGGAAGGTGGGTGATCCTGACGGCCGAGTCCGTGGTGTTCACCGACTGCCCGCCCGGGCCCGTCGACCTGTACACGTCGACCTTCAGGTCGGAGGGATCGATCTCCACGTCCACCTCCCTAGCTTCGGGAAGCACCGTGACGGTCGCCGACGAGGTGTGCACGCGGCCCTGGGACTCGGTGACCGGCACCCGCTGAACCCGGTGGGGCCCGGCTTCGTACTTCATCGCGCTCCAGGCGCCGTCGCCCCGCACCACGGCCGTGATCTCGTTGTAGCCCCCGCGCTCGGACGGGTCGGAGCCGAGGACCTCCATCCTCCACCCCCTGCGGTCGGCGTAGCGCGAGTACATGTCGAACAGGTCCTTGGCGAAGAGGTTGGCCTCCTCGCCCCCCTCCGCGCCCCTGATCTCGAGGATCACGTTCTTGCCCTCGTTGGGGTCGTTGGGCAAAAGGAGGATCTTCAGCTCCTCCTCGAGCCGCTCCACCTCACGCTCCGCCCGCTCGACCTCGGCCGTCGCCAGCTCGCGCTCGTCCCCCGACGCTTCGGCGCGCATGTCGCGCGCGGCGTCACTGTCCTCGTCGGCCTTCTGCAGCTGGTGGAACGCCCTGACGATCCCCTCGAGCTGACGATGCCGCCTCGACACCTCGAGCACCCTTCGCCTGTCGGCGAGGACCTCGGGATCGGAGAGGAGCCCGAGCACCTGCTCGTACTCGTCCTCCAACTCGTCGAGGCGCGCCGTCAGGGTCGGTTCCAGCACCCGAACAGGTTACCGGTGGGGTGTGCCGTCCCCGATGGCCTTCCAATCGCGCTCGACCGTTACGACATGCGCGGGACTATGGAGCGCGGAGGCAAGATTTCGGGTGATCGGCAGATCGTCACCTTCGGGCATCACGAGCAGGAGGCGCAGCATCGAGCGCCCGCGAGCAAGCGCGAGCCTGATGTCGGCCGCCGTCGGCACCAGGTCCATGTCGACGCCGGTGGAGAACACGGCCACCACAGGCTCACCGGAGCCGTCGATCCCGATCGCCGCTGCCGGGGAACGCTCCCCGCCGATCGCCGCGGCCTGGTCCGGCGACCATGCCGGTTCGAGCTTCTCGGCGCCCACGAGCTCGGGCCTTCGGATAACCAAGGCGCGCAACCAGCGCTCCTGGGAGAGCAAGTTGGCCGGGTGCGAAGGCACCCGCGCCCTCCGGCGCCTGCTCACCTCCTCGACGACCGCTTCGAGCAGCTCGCCGGTCGGCTCGTCGGCGTGCAGCGCTTTGTGGCCTTCCCTGTCGTGGTGGCCCACTCCTACCTCGAGCTCCCAGCGGTCATCTCCCATCACCACCCGACCGACCTCGAGCCCGAGCACCTCGGCGCGGAGTATCCCCGCCTCCATCACCGGCTCCGCGCCCGAAGCGCGGATGAGGTCCCCAAACGGACCGAGACCTTCTAGCGCGCCCGGCTCGACCGGAACCGGGTCGGGCTCCGCGGGCGAGAGGCCGTGCCGTCGCACCGACCAGACCCGGGCGGGATCTCGGAACTGCGCCGCTCGGCGGGCGAGCAACCCCGAGCCCTCGCCGGCCAGGACGTGGAGCTCTTCGATTCCCACGCGCTTGGCCCAGGCCATCGCCGGCCCGAGCGAACGCCGGGCCCTGTCCTCCGCCAGCACCCAGCCCCTGGGGCGCGGTCGAGGGCTGAGCGCCTCGCCTGAGCCGGAGCTACTGCTGTTACCGCTGCTTCGCTCGCGTCCGCTGGCGCTGCTTCCCTCGGCCGCCCCGGCAAGATCGCTGAGGGCGGCCCCTCCGGGAAAGGCGACAGGCTGCCCCTCGCCCGGCTCCCATCGCGAGGAGACGAGGAGACGGAGCTTGGCCCCTACGAGCGCTTGCGCCTGCCCCGCTGGCCGTAGCGGCGCTCGAAGCGCTCCACCCGGCCGCCGGTGTCCACCAGCTTCTGCTTGCCCGTGTAGAAGGGGTGGCACTCGTTGCACAGCTCAACGTGCAGCTGCCCCTTGGTCGAACGCGTGGTGAACGTGTTGCCGCATGAGCAGCGCACGGTGGTCTCAACGTAGTCAGGGTGTATTTCAGCCTTCATCCAGGCACGCAGTCCTTTCTCCATCCTCGAGCACCCGGTCCTTCCGTCATCTCAGGCGCCCGGTCCTTTGGCGATCTCGAGCGCGCGGCCCTTCGTCATCTCAGGCGCCCGGTCCTTTGGCGATCTCGGCGAGGAACTCCTCGTTGCTCTTGGTGGTCTTGATCTTGTCCATCAGCAGCTCCAGGCCGGCCGCGGAGTTACCCTCGTTCCCCAGGGCGTTGAGGACCCTGCGGAGCTTCCACACCTGCTGGAGCTGGGAGCGGTCGAACAGCAGCTCCTCGTGGCGGGTGGAGCTGGCGTTGACGTCGATGGCGGGGTAGATGCGGCGCTCCGCCAACCTGCGGTCGAGGCGCAGCTCCAGGTTGCCTGTCCCCTTGAACTCCTCGAAGATCACCTCGTCCATGCGGGATCCGGTCTCTACCAGGGCCGTGGCCAGGATGGTCAACGAGCCCCCCTCCTCGATGTTGCGCGCCGAGCCGAAGAACTTCTTCGGGGGGTAGAGGGCGCCAGAGTCCACGCCGCCAGACATGATGCGTCCGGTGGCCGGCTGGCCCAGGTTGTAGGCACGAGCCAGACGAGTGATCCCGTCGAGGATTATGACCACGTCCTTCTTCGACTCGACCAGGCGCTTGGCCCGCTCGATGGCCAGCTCTGCCACCGCGGTGTGCTCCTCCGAAGGCCTGTCGAAGGTCGACGCGACCACCTCGCCGTTCACCGACCTGCGCATGTCGGTGACCTCCTCGGGCCGCTCGGACACGAGCAGCACCATGAGGTGCACCTCCTGGTTGTTGGCCTCGATCGAGTGGGCGATCTGCTTGAGGACGGTGGTCTTGCCCGCCTTGGCGGGCGAGACGATGAGGCCCCGCTGGCCCTTGCCGATCGGCGACAGCAGATCGGTGATCCGTGCGGTCATGTTGGCGGAGTCACCCGGGATCTCGAGGTTGAGCCTGGCGTCGGGGAAAAGTGGCGTCAGGTCCTCGAACATGGGGCGCTGGCGCGCCTCGTCCGGCGTCATCCCGCTCACCGTGTCGATGCGCAAAAGGGCGGGGTACTTCTCGCTGCTGCCCGCGGGCCGGCTGGTGCCCTCGATGTAATCGCCCCTGCGCAACGCGAAGCGACGTACCTGGCTCATCGACACGTACACGTCGCGCGAGCTGGGGAGGTAGCCGTTCGCCCGTATGAAGCCGAAGCCCTCGTCCCTCAAGTCGAGCAGGCCCGTTATCGGGATGGGCTCCCCCTGATACTGGGGCTCCTGCCCGGCGCCCTGGAGCTCCCGCTCGCCGCGATCGCCGCGATCGCCGCGATCGCGCCCGCGGCGGCGCCTGCTGCGCCGGTTCCCCGGCTCGGCGACCGTGTCCAAACGCTGGCCGGACTGCCCGCCTCTCTGGCCTGGCTGCCCGCCACCGGGGCCGGTCGGGGCGGAATGCTCCACCCCCGGCGCCTCCTCGGCGGGGGTCGTACCGGGGGCGGCCGGGACGGTGGCGGAGGGTGGCTGGCCCTCTGCGCCAAGAGCCCCGGACCCGTCGGCCGTGGCGTCGGGGGTGCGGTTGGGACCTGCCGGGCCTCGCCCGGCCTCGGGTCCCGTAGAGGCTTCGGCGGACCCGCCGGCGCCGGGGGACCCGGCGCTCCGGGTAGTGACGGGAGCACCACTCCGGTGGTCCCTTGTCGTGGCCGGAGCAGCTCCACCACCTGCATCCGAGGTGACGAGGCCGGAGGCGGCTCCGTTCGCAGACGCACTCCCGTCCGACGAACGCCGCGCACTCCCGTCCGAACCTCCGGACGCGGCCTCGACGCCCGTCGCTTGGAGAATCTTGTCGATGATGTCCGACTTCTTGGTCCGCGAACCCGGTTTCAGCTCCATTGCCTCGGCGATGGCATGGAGCTCTTCTCGCTCCTTACGCTCCAAAACCGAGCGCTCGAGCTGCTGCTCTTCGCTCATGTGCACCTCACTTGGGGGACACTGTGAAGCCTCCGTCTCGAACCGCTTTCCGGGCGCCGCAGCGGCGTTCCGGGGCTAGGTCGACGGGAACGGACACCCGAAACGACATATCTCAGGTGGTGATCTCCCCATCTCGATAACCCGGACGCCCCGCCTCGGGAGAGAAGACTCCCGATGGCTACCGCATCCGAATAGCAAGCGGAGGCAAAACTGGATGTTAGTGGGAATCGCTGCTGGTCGCAACACTCCGGGGCCCCGAGGACCGACTACAGGCCGGGACCTCCACCACCAGGATACCTCAGAGGCCCAGCTCCGCCGCCACGGCCGATAGGTCCGGGTCCACGACCGTGGGCACCTCCACCTGGCTTATGGCCATGTCCGGGTCCTTCAAGCCATGGCCGGTGAGCACGCACACGACCGTCGATCCGGGCGGCACTCCCACCTTGAGGGCGCCCGCAACCGAGGCGGCGGAAGCCGGCTCGCAGAAAACGGACTCGCTCGCAGCCAGGAACCGGTAGGCGGCCAGGATCTCGTCGTCGGTCACCGCGTGGATAGCGCCTCCCGACTCACTAGCCGCTGACGTCGCCCCGTACCACGAAGCCGGGTTGCCGATCCGTATCGCGGTGGCGACGGTCTCGGGGGATTCGACCGGGTGCCCGTCGACTATTGGGGCCGCCCCCGAGGCCTGGAAGCCGAGCATCCTGGGAAGGCGCCTCGAGCGGCCGGCCTCTCGATACTGGATGTAACCCTTCCAGTAGGCGGTGATGTTTCCCGCGTTCCCCACCGGTATGCATTGCAGATCGGGCGCGTCACCCAAGACGTCGACGATCTCGAACGCGGCGGTCTTCTGTCCGTCGATGCGATGCGGGTTCACGGAGTTGACCACGGTGACAGGCGCCTTCTCCTCTAGCTCGCGCACGATCTCGAGCGCCTGATCGAAGTTGCCACGAACCTGGAGGACCCGCGCTCCGTGAACGAGCGCCTGGGCCAGCTTCCCCAGGGCGATGTGGCCCTCGGGGATGAGCACCGCGCACGTGAGCCCACCCCGCGAGGCATACGCGGCCGCGGACGCCGAAGTGTTGCCGGTGGACGCGCACACCACTGCCTTTGCCCCCTCCTCGCGAGCCTTGGATATGGCGAGGGTCATCCCGCGATCCTTGAAGGAGCCGGTGGGGTTCACGCCTTCGAGCTTGAGCAGGACCCGGGCGCCCACCCTCTCGGAGAGCCGGGGCGCCGCCAGGAGCGGGGTTCCCCCCTCCAACAGGGTTACCACGGGCGTGGCGCCCGACACTGGGAGCAGGTCGCGGTACTCCTCGAGCACCCCTCGCCACGGAGCAGCAGGGCGGCCCATGTCAGTGCTCGGGGCCGATCACCCGCAAGAGTCCGCCGATGCGCTCGACGGCCCCCAGTCGCCTGAGCCCCGACAGCGTCGCTTGGACGTCGCCCTCCTTCGCGGTGTGGGTGATGAACACCAGGTGAGCTTCCTCCCCCAGTCCCACCTGCTCCATCGACCGAATGGAGACACCGTGCTCACCGAAGACCGCGGCCACCGCCGCCAGCACGCCGGGCCTGTCGAGCACGTCGATGTTGACGTAGTACTGGCAACGCAGCTCCTTCATGGGATGGACATAGGCCCGCTCCCTCACCAGGGTGCGCCCCCCGACCCCGCCGACCAGGTTGTGGGCGGCGTCGATCAGGTCTCCGAGGACCGCGCTGGCGCTGGGGACGCCTCCCGCACCCCTTCCGTAGAGCATCAGCTCCCCGACAGACTCCCCTTCTATGAACACGGCGTTGAAAGAGCCCCGCACCGAAGCGAGCGGGTGGGTGTCAGCCACCATCGCCGGGTGTACCCGCACCGCGATCGTCGCCTTGCCGGAGCCGTCCCCCTTCACCCGCTCGGCGACGGCGAGCATCTTGACCTGGTAGCCGAGCTTGCGGGCGAAGGCTATGTCATCGGTGCCGAGCTGGCTGATCCCTTCGCGGTACACGTCCGACGCGACCACGTCCTGGCCGAAGGCGATGCTGGCAAGGATCGCAGCCTTGGCAGCCGCGTCGTAGCCCTCGACGTCCGCGGTGGGGTCCCGCTCCGCCAGGCCCAGGCTCTGTGCCTCCGCCAGGGCCTCGGAATAGGTCACCCCCTGGTCGCTCATCCGGGTGAGGATGTAGTTGGTCGTCCCGTTGACGATGCCCATGACCGTGGTGATGTGCTCTCCGGCCAGCGACTCACGGAGGGGCCGGATCAGGGGAACCGCCCCCGCCACCGCAGCCTCGAACAGCAGGTCGCGTCCGGCCTTCACCGCTGCCTCAGAAAGCTCCGATCCGGCATCGGCGAGAAGCTCCTTGTTGGCTGTGACCACGGGTTTGCCGGCCGCGAGGGCAGCTAGTATGAGCGACCGGGCCGGCTCGAGCCCTCCCATGAGCTCTACGACCACGTCGACCTCGGGGTCGGCGACCACATCCATCGGCTCGGTGGTCGGGCGATACGGCGCGAGGTCCACAGGGCGGCTCTTGGAGAGGTCGGATACGGCGACCCTGGTGACCACCAGGCGAACGCCCGCTCGGGAGGCCACCGCGTCGCCTTCGGTGTCCAGGAGATCCACCAGAGCACCGCCCACATTGCCGCAGCCCAGAACGCCCACCTTTACAGGGGTGACTGGGGCCGGGCCGGTCATGCGATCACGGTACCGCCTCGGGCAGCCGCCGCCTCAGGCATCCAGCCTGCTCAGGTCTTCATAGTTCTCGCGCCGTACAACCGTCCGCCAGGATCCTCCCGATACGAAAACGACGGGCGGCCGGGGCACCTTGTTGTAGTTGGAGGCCATCGAGTGCCCGTACGCCCCCGTCACCGGAGTGGCCAGAACGTCGCCCACGGCCAGGTCGGAGGGCAGGGCGGCCTCCGCCACAACGACATCGCCGGACTCGCAGTGCTTTCCGACCACCCGGGCCTCCAAGGGACGTTCGGCGCCGACCGCCCTCGGCAGGAAGGCCTCGTAGCCGCTCCCGTACAGGACCGGGCGTGGGTTGTCGCTCATTCCTCCGTCGACCGCCACATAGGTCCTGATGCGAGGCAGTTCCTTAATAGTGCCCACGCGGTAGAGGGTGATCCCGGCCGTCGCCGCTACGGACCTGCCGGGCTCGGCCGTGATGTGGGTGCCGTCGGGAACCTCGGCGTCCTTGCATGCCGCCCGCACGGCATCGGCCCACTCGCCGATCGAGGGAGCGGATTCCCCTGACACATACGCCACGCCCAGTCCGCCGCCCACGCAGAGCTCGGAGAGACCCAAGGGGTTGAAGAACTCCGCCAGCACCTCGACCTCGTGCACGAACGAGTCGACCCTGAAGACCTGGCTCCCGATGTGGGCGTGGATGCCCATGACGTCCACGCCCGGTATCTGATCCAATCTTGCCAGCGCCTCGTCGGCGGCTCCCGAGGCCAGTCCGAAACCGAACTTGGAGTCCTCGCCTCCCGTGATCAGGTACTCGTGGGTGTGGGCCACCACTCCTGGCGTGACCCGGAGAAGGACCTTCATCTTGCCGCGTGTGTCCGGGATAGCGAGTCGCCCGAGGCGCTCGATCTCGTCGAAGGAGTCCACGACTATGCGACCGACGTCCAAACGGAGTGCCAGGTCGAGCTCCTCTGCGGACTTGTTGTTGCCGTGCACGACCAGGCGTGACGGCGAGACCCCGGCTTGGAGCGCCACGTGCAGCTCCCCCCCAGTCGCCACGTCGATCCACATCCCCTCCTCGTGGACGAGGGCGGCCATGGCACGACAGAGGAAGGCTTTTGCGCCGTAAGCCACGCCGTCGCCCCACGCCGCCACGGCCTCGCGGCAACGAGCCCGTAGGTGCTCCTCGTCGTATACGAAGACGGGGGTTCCGACCTCGTCAGCCAGCCCCACCAGGTCCACGCCTCCCACGGACAGGCGCCCGCTCGCTCCGACCTCGGCGGTGATCGGGAGCAGGTCCCCGGGGAGCGGAGCCTTGGACGGCTTTTCGGTGCCAGCCGGCTCCGCCGGGGGGGACCGTGTCGTGCCTTCTTCTGGGTCCTCCGCGGCCGCCGACTGGGACGAAGCGCCGCCGCTCACATCGACTCCGGCGCGCTGACACCGAGCAAGTGGAGCCCGACGGCGAGTCCCACTCTCGTACCCTCGACCAGCCACAGTCTCGCCTGGGTCAGGCCGGGCTCGATGCCTTCTCCCATCACATAGCAGTCGTGATAGAAGCCGTGGAACCGCCCTGCCAGGTCGCGCACCCAGGTGGTCACCTTGTAGGGAGCGCGCTCCGAGCAGGCCCTCGCGACGACCTCGGGCAGCTCGGTCAGCGAGCGCATTACCTCGAGCTCCCGCTCATGGGTGAGATGGCTCAAGTCCGCCTCGGAAAGGGGGACGCGGTCGATACCTCTCTCGATCCTCTTCCGTTCGATACTGGCGATACGGGCGTACGCATACTGGACGTAGTAGACGGGGTTTTCCATCGTCTGGCGCCGCACCAGGTCCAGGTCGAGAGTCGTCGCCTGGTCGATCGAGCTGATGAGGCTCAAGAGCCTGAACGCGTCGGCACCGATATCGGCCACCAGGGAGTCCAAGCTGACGAAGTTGCCGGCCCTCTTGGACATCCTGCCGTCGGCAAGAGAGACCATCTGGCCAAGCTTCACCTCGAGGCGGTCTCTGCTTATTCCGAGTGCCTCGACGCCGGCCATGAGGCTGGCAACCTGACCAAAATGGTCCGCCCCGAAGACGTCGATGACGCGGTCGAAACCGCGCACCAGGAACTTGTGGCGGTGGTAGGCGAGGTCGCCGGCAAGGTAGGTGAAGCCGCCCTCAGACGTGACGAGCACGCGGTCACGGTTGTCTCCCAGCTCTGTCGAACGAAACCAGGTTCTGTCGTCTTCTTGGTAGATGAGGCCCCGCTTCGCTAGCAGCTCGATCGTCTCCTCTACCGCTCCGCTCTCTTCTATCGAGGCCTGGCTGAACCACTCGTCGAAGGTGATGGCCATCCCGCTGAGCGTGTCCTTGATGTTGGAGAGGATCAGCTTCGCGGCCCATCGCCCTGCCTCGTCGCTGTCCTCGGGACCGTCGTAGTGGTGCGCGAGGTCTGTGACGTAGGCACCCTGGTAGCCCTCCTCGGGCGCCTCCTCCCCTCTTCGGCGAGCGAGCAGGCTCTCGCCCAGCCGCCGGATCTGGCCGCCCGTGTCGTTCACGTAGTACTCGCGGTGGACTGACCAGCCGCACCACTCCAACAGGCGCGCCAGAGAGTCGCCGTAAGAGCAGAGCCAGCCGTTGCCAACGTGAATGGGCCCCGTGGGGTTGGCGGAGACGAACTCAAGCTGGACCCGCTCGCCGCGTCCCAGATCGCTGCGGCCATAGCGATCCTCACCCTGCTCCAACACCTGCTCCAGCGCCTCGTGGAGCCAGGAATCGTGCAAGTGGAAGTTGACGAAGCCCGGCCCGGCCACCTCCACCGAGGCGACGTGGGCAGGACGCTCGGCGTTGAGGCGGTCCGCAAGTGCTTGCGCCAGCTCTCTAGGAGCCCTGCCGGCGGGCTTGGCCGTGACAAGGGCCACGTTGGAGGACCAGTCACCGTGCTCACGCCGCGTCGGCCGCTCCATGTGTATTTGCCCGGGCAGCGGCCGCACCCCAAGCTCGCCGAGATGGGTGCGCAGGGAGTCGACTAGCTGGTCGGCAACGGTCATCAGACAAACATCACGTTTTGCGCCCGATCGTACCCAAGGAAGCGAGCGAGCCCCCGGGAGTTGCGGTTCCACCGGGAGGCATCGAAAAGGACGCTTCCCACGGTCTGCCTGCGAGATCAGGGATTACAGTTCGGACGTCAGCCCTCGTAGCTCAGCGGATAGAGCACCGGCCTCCGGAGCCGGGTGCGCAGGTTCGAGTCCTGCCGGGGGCGCACCTGCCGGGGGCGCGCTTGTGATGTACACGAGGGAAAGGGGAGAACCCGAGAACGGCGGCGAACGCCGACACGGGGCCCCCGGGGAGGGCACGACGACAGGCCGGGCCAACCCGGAACGGCGGACGGGGCGGGGCGGCGGGCGGAGCGTTACAGGAGGGGGGGCGGTCCCGAAGGAACCATTTAGAGCGGCTCAAGCAACCCCGGGGGGCCGACGTCGGCTTCGACCTGTGGAGTCCAAAGGTCTCCAGGCGTTGTCCCTACGGCGGCGCTGAGCACCGGCAAACGATTCTCATAAGCAGATCTCACTAGGCTTTCGCGAGGTCGGACAAATCGAATCGGGGTCGAGCCGAATGACGACGGCGGGCATCAGTGGCTATCGAAGCTACCTAGTTCAGCGCAACGGCGATGCAGACCTGCTCAATCGTAGACTCGAACGACGCGAAGAATTCTTCGCCCGAATCGACGCGAATCCAGTTCGCTCTATCCGAACCCTTGATGTCGACCTCTACGAGCGCGGTCTGAGAGCCCGACGACCTGCGAAGGATATGTCGCGTGAGATCGCCTTTCTCCTCGCGACAGCCAAGCTCAATCAGGCCGAGCGGTTTGGGGTCGGCTTAGGCGAGTTGTATGGTCTAAACAGTACGCGGGATCTTCCTGAGGAACGGGTGTACCTCGAACTCGAAGAGCACTATCACACGCGGATGCTGGCATACGTTCTCGATATCTTTGGAATTTCATTCCGAGTGCTGCCACCGCCATACCTGATGCGCCAGTTCGTTAAGATCGGAGTGTTCGTCCCCGACGGGCCGAGCTTCCCCTTCGTGGGCGCCGGAGAGATGGCCGGATGTGTCATGTTCGACTTACTTGGCCGGGCTGGGGTTGACCTTTTCTCCGGCGAACCGGAGGTAGCTGAGCGGATCAGGACGCTGTATGGAGAGATCCTCACAGACGAGATCGGGCATGTTGGCTACTGCGCGGCCCGCACCTCCCGGGCCGGTCGAGCCCTCATGCGTCGTCTGTATCCCCTATTCGCTGGCTTCTTCACCCGTCAGGTCCCTGAGATACTTGCAGTTATTGACCGAGACACGCTGTCGAGACGACTAAACGAACCATTCGACTTCGGAGTCATCGCGGACCAGCTGCCGAGCAACCCGTTCATAGCCGCTGTTCCCTGACACTCAACCCCGATGAACTCTCTTGTGTGGAGTACCGGATTGGGTCGTCGGCCCCTCGAACCCTTTCCCCCATATGTATAGCCGATCCATGTTTGGACTCGTGAGGTGGAGGGCACCCCTCGGGCTTGTTACCTCGTCAACGAGGGCCTAATCATCACGAAGCCGGTGTCTATTGTGGGCGGCGTCTTCAGAGACAGCACTGCAGCAACCCTCCGCGCTGGCGCCTGCTGGGCCTCTTTCACGACAAAGCGCAGACACCCGTGTCGGGCGCCAGCGGGAGGCCTTAGGTTTCGAATGGGGCTACCTAGGAGCTTGTCCGCCCACTCGGGTTGTGGGCCCACCGCCTTTGGCGCGGTCAACTTCGACGCAGCAGCGTGCGTTGCCTTCCGCACCGATCACGGCCCGTCGCCCACCTACCCGTTACGTTGCCTCAGTGGCCTGGACTTCATGCTCTCTGCCAAGGCGGGTAACCCGATTCGCTCCGGCCAAGCCTTCGTCTCAATTCGAACTATCGCTCCCTCACCATTCGCCGATGACCGACTCTACTACGGCGGATACGACTGCAACTTCTACCCAGCTGAGGAACCGCGTGGATCGCGAGTTCTGCGCTGAGTGCTATCCATCTCGACGACGATCCGAAAGTGGTGAACTCATGACATTGCTGGGACCCTGGGGACTCGGTATGAGCAAGCGGAGGCGTTCCGTGAGCCTTAGTGTCGTCATCGCTTTGGCGCTGGTGATCAGCTCGTGTGGCGGCGGATCGACGTCGTCATCAACCGAGGATCTGCGGGTGTCAGGAGGACCTACCGGCAGTTACATCGTCCCGGCCGGCGTCCACAAGATTAAGCACGTGATCGTGATCCAGCAGGAGAACCGGTCCTTCGACTCCTACTTCGGCACGTACCCGGGGGCAGATGGCATCCCGATGCAAAACGGCAAGCCGACTGTATGTATCCCGGATCCGTCCTCAGGATCGTGCCTGGCGCCGTATGTCGACCATTCAGATACCAACGGCGGTGGACCCCACTCGCAGCCCAACGCGACGGCTGACATCAACGGCGGGAAGATGGACGGGTTCATAGGCCAAGCCGAGTCTGGTCGTAAAGGGTGCTTGGATCCCACGGACCCGGCGTGTACGAACTCGTCGACTCCGGACGTGATGGGGTATCACACCGAGAGCGACATACCGAACTACTGGACCTACGCCAAGGACTTCACCCTCCAGGACCGCATGTTCCAACCGAACGCCTCGTGGAGCCTACCGTCCCACCTGTTCTTGGTATCGGGATGGTCGGCGTATTGCACCCAGGAGAACAATCCGTCGAGCTGTGTGAACGCTCTGCAGACGAGGCCAGCTGAGCGGCCGCAGAACTCCCCCCCCGTCTACGGCGGCGAGAGCGGTCCAAAGACCGGAGGCGGCAATCCGAAGCACGGTAACAAGAGGACACAGGCCGGGCAGCCAATCTATGCGTGGACGGATCTGACAGACCTTCTGTATAGATCCCACGTCAGTTGGGGGTACTACATCGTTAGCGGGACCGAGCCGGACTGCGAGAATGACGCGGCCCTAACATGCGCTCCGGTACAACAGAACTCCAACACGCCAGGTATCTGGAACCCACTGCCTTGGTTCGACACGGTGAAGGCCAACAATCAGCTGGGCAACATCCAGTCGGTTGACAAGTTCTACGCAGCAGCGAAGAGCGGAGATCTGCCGGCGGTATCGTGGGTGGTGCCGTCGGGTGCGGTGAGCGAGCACCCTCCTGCCCCCGTCAGCTTTGGCCAGAGCTATGTCACCAGTCTGGTCAACGCGGTGATGGCGTCTCCGGACTGGAACTCGACTGCGATCTTCCTGGCCTGGGACGACTGGGGCGGATTCTACGACCACGTGACCCCGCCGACTATCGATGAGAACGGCTACGGGCTCCGCGTACCGTCCGTGGCCGTCAGCCCCTACGCCAAGCAGGGTTACATTGACCACCAAACGCTGAGCTTCGATGCCTATGACAAGTTTATCGAAGACGACTTCTTGAAGGGGCAGCGACTAGACCCCGCGACCGACGGCCGGCCCGATCCGAGACCAAGTGTCCGCGAAAACGAGAAGATACTCGGGAACCTCACAGCCGATTTCAACTTCAATCAGCCTCCCCGGTCGCCGGTGCTGCTGGCGGTCCACCCTCAGACAACCCTTACTGGGACGCCGAGCCCGTCGCGAGTGTCGGCCGCCGCGAAAACCGGCGACGCCGACGGGTAGAGGTCAATTGGGGAGCCGCCCGCGGTCGAGTTTGTGTCCGGTTTTTCCCGATCCCTTTATCCCCTGCCGGGGGCGCACTGCCGGGGCCACGCTGCCGGGGGACACCAGAGAAGACAGAGGGCCCGGAAGCGGCCGGAACCCGGACAGGACCCCCGACAGAGGGCCGGACTTCCAGGAGGCCCGACGGAGGGGCAGCGCCCGACAACGCTGTATGTAAAGGGTTTTTGGAAGATAAGCGCCAAATGGCATTGTACCTAAAGGCTTTTTTGGGCCGGATACGCCTTCGTGCTATTTAGCACTGCGCTGCCCGAAGAACTATCGAGAACTGCCGATCTTCACAACGCTTCCTCATTGAGGTTGTGGCCAACCCGGGTGGCCCATGCCGCGTTGGCCTCGGCGAAGACGCCTTGAACCTGCGCTGCATCGTAGGGCTGCTCCACCAGGCTGTCCGGATCCCACTGGCTACGGGGCTGGTTGACGAAGTCACCGCCGTACACGTGGATTGCGCCGGTGAAGCGCCCAGCCGGATTGTCGACGGAGTGGATTGCGTCAGCACCGAGCGAGAACACGTCTCCTTCGCGGAGCTCCTTGCCGCCCGACCGGACGATGCCCTGGGGCCGTCTCCGGAACAACGTGTTGTCCTCGGCGCCGCCGTAGATGCCGATGACAGCCCACATCCGGTGGTCGTGGGGAAAGATCGACATGTGCGGAGCCCAGACGACGTTGAGGACCGTTAGCTCGGCCGTGTGAAAGAGGACCTCCAGCCCACCCGACGACTTCCCGAGCACAGCGGCGACCTCGGCCGAGCTCCGAAGTGTTTGCACAAGGGTCTCGCGCACCGCCCGACGCGATTCGGGTTCGGCGAGGGCTTCCCGGCAACTGGCCACGAAGGTATCTAGATCGAACACCCTCACCTCCCCAAGGGGGTAAAGCCGCTTTACCGGAGAAAGTACAGTAACTTTACCGCAGTGTCAACCGACAAACCGCTTCTGGCGACCCTCACACGGCGCATCCACCTGACAATCCGCAAGAGGATTCACGCTGAGATTCAAGCGGCCGGGTTCGACGACTTGACGCCCGCCCACCTCTACGTGTTTCAACTGCCGGGTCCGGAGGGTGTCCGGCCCATCGAACTCGCGTCTCGGATGAACATGAGCAAGCAGGCGACGAACCATCTGCTGTCCAGCCTCGAAGCACGCGGCTACATCAAGCGCTCGCCGGCGGAAGGCGACGGGCGCGGAACTGTATTGCACATGACACCGCGGGGCCGCGACCTGTCTCTCAACATGGAGCAGAGCTCATTACGCCTCGAGGCTGAATGGGCGCGCCAGCTTGGAGGGCGGGCACTAGAGCGCCTGCGCCAGGGGTTGGTCGACCTGGCTGACCTCACCGGCAACGTCTGAGCACCAATGCAACCTCAGCCGCACGGATTACTGGGAGTAAATCCAAACGCGAGTCCCAAAGCGGCAGGCCGGCCCCCGTGTGGAGGTCGGGGGACGCTCGGGATGTTGCGGGAGACTCGGCGCGGCGGTCGTGTTCGTCGTCTGACGACTGCTTGACGGTCCGCATCCCGTCACACCACCTGCCAGAACAGCCAAGAATCCAACAGCTACACGGACGAAGGGCACCTTTCTCATCGCTGCTTCTGCTCAGCGCTGCTCGCTGTATCTACGAGTTCCCCCGGGGCACTGTAAAACTCATCCAAAGAGCTTGGCGCGTCGACCGAATTCCCTCGACCCCCGTCGTATGGCCCCCGTCGTCCGAAATCGCCTGCCATCTATTGGTAATCGTTCCTTCCAGCTGAAGTGGTGGGGCGCGTCGTTGGACTACGGACGCGCGTCCGGAAACAGCTTCGCGGAACGCCGAGGTTGTTGGTGGTAACGAGGCCTTTCGAGGATGACCTCGGTGGCGACGTGCCCGTGATCGTGGATCTCTACAACGAGAAGTCCGGAATCCTCGATGTCGAACAGGACACCGAGATCGATCGAGCTTCCCAGGCATACCCAGGTTTGCAAGAATGCAACTGACCGTGACAACTATCAAGATCAAGCGCGTGGGCCACGGTTTCCGCAACTTCGAGAACTACAGGCTCCGGCTGTTGCTCCACTGCGGCGTCAAATGGCACGCTCCGGTTCCAGCATCAATGCGTGGCCGCCAACCATCATTGGCCGCCGTAGAGCCAGTTATCGGTGGCCTATCACGTTGCTGAACGCAGCCACATGCACGCGTTGACGCGCCAAACCATGAAAGTCAGTTGTCAACCGTGACGGTCGTGACGCGACTGTAGCTGATGTTCGCCGCGGAATCGCGAGCGATACTCTGGATCGTGTAGGTTCCGTTGGGAACCGTGTCTGTGTTCCATCCAGCCAGCCATCCAACGTAGGTCCGAGTAGCGGTCACGGTAAGTCCATGGAGATGAGATCCGGTGATGCGGAACTGAACGGAGGAAATGTTCACGTCGCTGGAGGCTGCGGCATTTAGCCACTGTTTGCCGGTCAGGCTGGAACGGGTTCGCGGAAGGAGCATGGTTGTACTCAGTTGTGTAGCGAATCCCCGGCTGTGCTCGGTACTCGCTGGAAGCCGAAGGGCGTTGGCCAGGACATTGGTGAGCTGTAGGGCGTATGGTCCCATCAAGTGCCACGGGTCAAAATAGACGGCGTAATGGCCAATAACGGGCGTGCATATTCGGGAGCAAAGCCATGGAGTGGGATCAATATAACGTCCCCCCACCGAAGTTGCAGCGGCAGCCTCCGCGGCGTGATATCGCGTCTGTGACGCCGCAACCGACGCGGAGCACGCCTGGATGTCGTCCGGATGACGGGCGAGGCAGTCGGGGGGGGCCTGGGGCAGCATAGGAATGTTTCCTAGCACCATGAACTTGGTGCTAGCCGTGGTGATGCCTCTGAAGAAATCAGCCAAACCGTCCCGCCACTGAGTACCACTGTAATAAGAACCGCTGTTCGGAGAAGGTCGATTCTCCTCGCTCACCAGGACTAGATCTGGGTCGATCTGGTTTATGCGCCTGATGACGAAGTTGTGCCAACGATCGCAGGCACTGTATTCGCCCCCATCGGCTCCGGTAACTGGTAGTAGAACTGCGGGACAGAAGCTCTTAGCAAAATAAAAGAGTCTCCAGTGAGATCTCGTAGCAATCCGATCGAGAGTGTCGAACCACATCTGAGCGTGAGAGTCTCCAACCACAGCCATGCTTCTCGTTCCTCCAGGATCACCAAAGATGCAGTTCGGAACGCTGGTCTCAGTGGGATTAGCCCAGCAGGGGCTGGAATAGTTCCATCCGATGATCGACATTCCCACCGGGGGATCGAGATCAGGAGGAAGCTGGCGGATCTTGGTGGCTGAAGTGACCAGGTTCTCGATGGATGCAGTAGTCGTGGTGTTGTATGAAGACGATGTCGTGTTCGTAAGATTGCCGACGTCGTGAGCGTGAGAGTCGATAGCGATGATCGCCAGGGTCAGTGAGATGAGCCCGATGCCCATGCCGACGCTCGCTAGGCTGTGGCGGTTCAGGAACCGGGTCCGTCGGACAGGATTCTCGACAACCCGATAGGTGATGATGGACAAGAGCAGCGCAACCAGAAGCCAGGCCAAACTCCTCCCAAGCGGAAGCGTGTTCTCTCCGGCCGATTCAGTTGCCAGAATGAGAATCGGCCAATGCCACAGATACAATGAGTAGGACAGCCTGCCGAGCCAACGGAAAGACCAAAGACAGAGCAAGCGCTCAGCTCCGAAGGTCAGGGGCGTCGTTCCGCCAGCGATCACAAAGGCCGTACCTAGGACAGGTAGTCCCACGAGGGACCCCGGATAAGCCGTATGAGAATTGAAGGTCAAGGCGGCCAAGACGATTGCAGCTAGGCCGATCCAGGTCATGGTTGTCGCCCACCTGGACGGCAGCCTGGTTAGCCAAGGTGAGCCGACAGCCACGAGTGCGCCAAGAGCCAGCTCCCATGCTCTCGTCAAGGGAGAGAAATAGGCAACGGTTGGATCACTACCCGTCTGGCTCACCGACAAGAGGAACGACCCACCAATCACGGCAGTTAGCCCCAGCGCCAAACGTGCCCGGAAACCTATCGCAAGCCTGAGCTTGGCCAACAGGACGAACAGCGTGGGGAACACTAGATAGAATTGCTCTTCAACCGACAGGGTCCAGAAGTTCTGCAGTGGGGACGGTGGCTGCAGCGACTTCAAGTAGTCGGTGCCATTGCTAGCGAAGTGGAAGTTCGCCATAAAAACGGCCGCCCAAGCGCCATCAGTTGATGTGCGATCGGCAACGATGCCGAGGAGAACATAGGCCATGACGACGGTAACAACGATCACGAGGGTGGCTGCCGGCAGAATGCGACGGCAACGCCGGCCGTAGAACGCCAGGATCGACGTGCGTCCGGTGGAGCTGCGTTCCCTCAGTAGGACTCCGGTGATCACAAAGCCGGAGATCACGAAAAAAACGTCGACGCCCACGTATCCACCGCTAAGCCGACTGATACCGGCGTGGTACAGGACGACTAAGAGGACAGCGATGGCTCTGAGCCCCTCGACATCGGGGCGGAAGGCTCGATCGCTGTTTCCCGTCGGTGGCGAGGTTCCCACCGAAGCGGCAGCATCATGTCCATGAGAAAGGGTGGAGACGAGGTCGGACCCGCTACCCCTTAGCCAGATATTGGAGAGGTTCGCAGACGTGCTGGTACCGGGATGAGGGTCTCGTCGGCGACCATGTCCTCCGTTCAGCACCGGATCGGCGCTCTAATGCCCGACTTCGACGGCGACACCTCGACTGCGTGCCAAGCGCCCGTCGACGTATTCGACGCTGGTAAGGACGTAGGAGCCGTCAGGAAACGTGTTACCGTCCCAGGCCCCCAACCAGCCATAGCCAAAGGGCACCGCCGTGCCTACGATGACGTCGTGGAGGCCCTCTCCGCGAGCGCGCAACTCCACCCTTCTGCCTTTCACCGATAGTCCCAACTGGAGGGAAGTGCGGGCGAGAAGAAATTGCTTGCTGTTCAAAACGGCACCCCCCCCTCTCTGGTTTAAGGACAGTAGTACAAGGGCTCAGACATTGAGTTGGCCGCTGCGATGTGGACCATCCGCCAGGTGACAATGGCGGAATAGGTAATGAAGGTCCATGCCTGAATGGGCCAGAAGCCTTTGGCTTGTGCGGCGAGTACTACGTCGGCTTCGGCCGCCCCGATAAGCCTAGCTGCCGCCTAGGCCAGCAAGACTGTTCCGAGCCGTGGCTCTATCTGCGGGACTCTTGGTTGCCTTGCTACCGAAAAAGCCTATATCCTTAGACGTCACCAACGGCGCTCTCGTGATTCCTCTGTTGCGCGTTGGCATTGTTTTTTTTTCTTACTCGGCGAACAAGCCCGCTCGATCGGGCTCTGCCGGCGTCGAAGCGTTTACCTGTTGGCCATGGCTCGAACGCTTGGGGCTGCCGCGATCACCAAATTCCACAGTCCCCGTCGTTGCAGCTCCGTTCTGGTTGGCTCCCACAGCCCACTCGCACCCGTTCCTATCCCCGCCCTTTCGGATGGGCCCGGGACCGACCCCTGGGGTGGGACCCGGGGTTGTCGGCGTTCACCCGGTTTCGGGGCCTCTCCCCTCCCTGCGCACTGCCGGGGGCACTCCGGGGGCGCACACCCACACACGAACCGCCCCCCGCACGGCCGGAGACCGTTTCAGGGCACAACGTGACGGAAAAATCGCTCCCACCGAACCCCCGAAAAACCCACCCACTACAGCTTTGTCGGCCCCAAGAAGGCCCTGTAGGCCCTTGAGCCCCTCCCGGCCCAGTGGGCCACGGGAGCCTCGGAGACCCCTCGTAGGCCTTCTGGCCGGTTACCCCCCATAGAGGAAGTGAACGCAGCCTTCAGCCGGCTGTACGGGGTCTCGGGCAGGGGCGGCGGTAGGAGGGGCGGGTGGAAAGAGAGGGAGGGCGCTAGGGCCTCCATGGGTGTCTATCGTGAGAACGACTATCGCGAGCGGCTCGATATGAGATGCCGGCGGGTATGTAGATGGCGTCTCCGCCTAACGGCAAGCAGCATTAGCCCGGTCGCGCAAAGTCCCAGACCAGTACAGGTGAGCGGCCATGTGGCAGTTTTGGTTCCTGTGGCTGGGAGTTGGGGCGCCGTGCCCGGTGGGCTGCCTGCCGTGGAAGCCGGTACGGCGGTGGTAGCCGGCGCTGGCATTGTTGCGCATGAGGGGCGGGGAACGACCGAGCCGGGAACGGTGGAGAGACACAACTGGAACCCTGACTGCGAGGAACGGACCGGCTGTCCACCAGCTGCGATGATCGCTGCGTACGGGTCTTGCTTGAGAGCAGGGCTGGCCAGGTCGAGCCACACGTTCTGCCAGGCGACCGGCTGTAACTGTCCGGGTGCAGGTGGTGGCGGCGGCCCGTTGTTCGTATTGCACGGATTGTTTGCTGGCCCGAACGGCGCTATCGCCGCTAGGGCCATGTTAAGGCCGACGGGCAGGCCTGACACCGTCCAGGTGCCATCGGCAGCCGCAATCGCTTGCCCCAATGGGCCACTATCACCCAGCGCGAATACGCAGGCACTCGGTACGGGCACAAGTCCGGTCGTGACCACGCTGCCTGAGAGGGTTCCATTCGGCACCGTGCACGATGTCGGGAGACTCGTCGAGCCAAGGCACGAGTCGATCGTGGAACCACCGGTGGTTACGGCGGTAGCCTCCGGCGGCGGTGTTAGCAGGGCGGGCGGGACCGGCGCCAGTGCGATGTTCTGCCACCAAGAGGGCACCGGATTTGTTTCCGACAGTGTCCCGTTGATGCAATCCCCGCTACTTGCGACGTAGAACGCGATGTAGTAGCTGCCGTTAGGCAAGGTCATCGACCATGTACCGTCGCCGCTGGTTTTCGTAACGTTCTGTAAGGCGCCGGGCGCCGTTGAAACTGTCCGCACGCAGATACCACTGAGACCGGCGCCCGTAGCCGCTTCACGCACCGTCCCCGAAAGCGAAGGCGAGGCCGCTCCAGCGAGCGCTGGCAGTGCAAGAACGCTGGTCGAGACCAGAAAAGCAAAGGCCAGGACGCGTGCCAGCGTCTCGGCAGCGCAATAGGGACCCCTGCGGGATCTGGGGTCTAGCGCCGACTGCGGCACCGAATAAGTCTTCCAGACCGCATCACAAGCGTCGCGGATCCACCGATTCTCACCTATTACCCCATCAGCTCACGCGGGCCACGCCGTGTGGGGCGGCTAGCGCCGACGAGGGCGTGGCCTTAGCACTATGCCCTTGGGTGTCGTTTTGCGAGCCGCCGAGGCTTTAGGCGGGGCCGGCATCGACGACCGACGGGTCGGGACTAGGGCGGTCGTGCTTGTAACCCCCGCTACGGGCTGCACCGGCGCCGTCAACGGTGCGCCCGCTCAACCTGGCCGATAGCTCGCCCGAGGTTCTTGTGCACGATGGCGAGTCCCACCCGTCACCTTCGAACACGGCACCGCCTTGGCCGTCGGTGGCGTCTTGGCGGTTATCGGCTGAAGCGTTGCGGGCGCCAAGGCCCAACTGCACTAGCAGAACTTGCACACCGGCGAAGTCGAGTTACGTGGAGACGACATCACCGGCGTCGGGGTCAATATCGCCTCGCGGATCGAGGGTTTGGCTCATGCTGGCGAGGTCCTCGTCTCTAGGACAGTGACCGACCTAGTGACGGGGTCGGGGCTTGATTTCGATGATCGGGGAGAACACAACTTGAAGGGTGTGCCCGGACGCTGGCAGCTGTTCGCCGCGAAGCCCTGATAGGCCCCGGCCAAGTGCCGATATCGAGCGGATCTCAAGGTGCCCTGACCGTCGGCTCGCGGTTGACGTCGCCCACCGCTCTCCCCTCGCCAGGCACTAGCCTGACACCGATCTTGGGCATCCCTCCCTCCCGACCGCCCCCAAGAACGGGGGCGTGCGAGAATAGCCTGCGGTGGCGGAACGGGTGGATGTGCAAAGGGCGATTGAGTCGGATCCTGCGGCCATCTTCCGGCTATTGAGCGATCCTCAGGGTCATGTAGCCATTGACAGCTCGGGAATGCTGATGGGCGCCACGGGTGGGCTTGTCAGTGCTGTCGGCGACACCTTTGTCGTGCACATGGACCGAGAAGCGCTCAACGACTACCCACTCGGTCTATACGACGTGACCGTGAAGATCGTCAGGTTTGACCCAGATCGAGAGATCGCCTGGACGATCGAAGGTCACCTCAATCTTGGACACGAGTACGGCTACAAGCTCGAACCGATTGAACATGGCACGCTGGTCACCTCGTACTACGACTGGTCCTCTATAGAGCAGAGCTGGAAAGACGCAAAGATCTTCCCGGTGATTCCGGAGGGCGCGCTGCGCGCCACCCTCGGCATCCTGGCCCGAACGGTCGCCCCGGGACGGCCTCGGCCTTCGACTTGAGCTGCGAACTAGTCAGGCCGAAACAGCAGGCAGCAGCTCACGGCAACGCCCGGACACTCGTCGGCTGACCTGGCCGTGTCCTCGACTTCGACCCACGGCTCTGTCCCGGATGGTGGCGGAGGAGTCGT
Organism: uncultured Actinomycetes bacterium; assembly: GCA_963736925.1. GTDB lineage: Bacteria > Actinomycetota > Acidimicrobiia > Acidimicrobiales > CAVTQP01 > CAVTQP01. The sequence continues at coordinate 339,351 of CAVTQP010000003.1, read as the reverse complement.
CAGCTTTCGAAGCCGCTTGCAATCAAGAGTGGACCTGGTGGCCATCTGCATTGTCGGCCAAGAACGCTCTGATCGCATCAAAGGACCCTTGAGGTTCTTCAATGAAGACTTCGTGGCCGACACCGGAGAGCACTTTGAACTCGACTTGAGGAAGGTGCTTGAACCTCGCTGCTCCAGCCACGGCCATGGCATCACGACTGCCGTAGATGACTGCGGTCTTGCACCCCAGCTCGGGTAACCGATCCTCTAGGTCGATACGCATGTTCTCGCGGAACAGATACCGACCGTCGTCGTTGTCAAAAATCGGACGACTGGCGATCGTGCTTCGAAATTGACGGCGGCCTTCCTGGGTCGTTCGCGGAGATCTTAACCAGCGCCTTGTGTGCACCCGAAGACGAGGCTCGCCAGCTCCATATGAACACGAACGTCAGACCTTGGGCCCACACCTTGGCTAGTCTCAAAGGGCCTAAGGCTCGGGTCATAGAGAGCGGCATCAGTCTGGGGGATGTTGGAGAGCCACCCACCAACACAAGTCGCCGCGTTGAGCCCGGGTGCCCAAGAGCAAAGGTGAGAGCTATCCAGACACCCATAGAGTGAGCGAGCACATCGATCCTCTTATGACCGAGATGGGCTCGAAGCTGGTCCAAGTCTGCGGCTAGATGATCAAAGTTATAGGTTTCTGAGGAAGCGGCTCCCGAGCGTCCGCTGCCACGATAGTCATGGAAGACCAACGTGAAGTCCTCTTCCAACGGCGCAAGGTCAGGAGCAAAGAGTTCGTAAGCGCCAAAGGGTCCCCCATGACAAACGTAGATCGGTGACCCGCTGCCCCGGAGACAATATTTGATCGGCACCCCATCGGTCGTCGTGAACTCGGCGTCCATGACCTCGCAATCCTCACGTTCTCGTCAGACTGAATCTAGTAAACGGGGCAGCCAAGCTTGGAAGCAGTTAACGGTCAAGCGTTGAGCCCACTCTTGTTGAAGACCTCGAAGAGCTGAAGACGGTTGCGGCTCGGGGTCACGGAAGGCAGAGAACCGACCCCAATCCTCAGTAATGGCCGGACGCACTCGACGTCTAGATCCACTAGTCGCTGTCGCCCTTCGTCGACGTCGTACCGTGAGGGTTCGTCAGCCGTTCGAGCTGGACTCCTCAAATGCGGAGGAAGAGTTGTGGCCCAGGGGCTGCGATCGAGGGGTTCCATTATGGTGGCACGCGGCGAGTGATTTCGTCACGACTCACAAAAGCAAGTCGTCTCAACAAGTATGGGTGAGCGGGCGCGATCATGGTTGCACCACCTGCCGCCCAGCGACATGTCACGAGAGGAGTCCGATGACACGAAGCTCCGAGGCGGTTGCGGTACTCGGCATTGGCGCGATGGGCCATGGGATCGCAACCAGTGCCTTGCGGTCCGGCATCCCGACAATCGTATGGAACCGAACGCCAGAGGCAACACGAGACCTCGCCCAGCTTGGCGCGGAAGCTGTCGAGACCCCCGCCGATGCTGCGCGACGCGCCCCGATAGTCGTCACGATGGTAACCGACACTAGGGCCCGTCCTTTCCATCGCCCGCGACCAGGGCATGCTCACTGCACTAGTTCCAGGTGCGATCTGGGTGCAGATGAGCACGATCGGCACGCCAGGGATTGAAACGGTTGCTGCCATGGTGGGGGTCGAGCGTCCTGATGTACTGCTCCTCGATGCACCGGTGTCGGGAAGCAAGGACCCGGCAGAGCGAGGCCATCTGACGATCTTCGCGTCAGGACCCGACGAGGCCCGCACGCGCGTCACCCCACTCTTCGACGCGCTCGGCGAGCGCACGATTTGGGTGGGCGCGATCGGGGCTGGATCGCGATTGAAGCTGGTGAACAATACATGGCTCGCATTCACCGCGGAAGCAGTCGCCACATCGATCGCCCTTGCCCATAGATTGGGGCTTGATACCGATAGGGTGGCGAACGCCCTCCGCGGTAGTCCGCTCGTGTCCCTTTGGCAGCAGGCCAAGTTGGACCGGCTTGCCAAGGAAGACTTCTCGACCCAATTTGCGCTGTCGCTCGCACTCAAAGACGCGCGTCTCGCCTTACAAGCGGCAGGAGACGGTCGGTTCACTGCCCTCGCCTGCTTGGCTGACGAATGGCAACAGGCGGTCGATAATGGCCTCGGCGACCAGGACCTCACCGTCGTTGCGCGCGCCCTTGAGCAGCAGGGAGGAGAGCAATGGCCTTGATCGGCTACACGATGATGTGCGAGCAGGCAGGCCCGAAACAGCTGGTAAGAGACGTCATCCTCGCCGAAGAGGCCGGCTTCGACTTTGCGGTCATTAGCGACCACTACTTCCCGTGGCTGGACGCCCAAGGTCACTCCCCGTACGCGTGGAGCATACTCGGCGCCGCTGCCCAGGCGACTGACCACATTCCCCTCATGACCTATGTCACCTGCCCGATCCGCCGCTATCACCCCGCTGTCGTTGCTCAAAAGGCGGCCACCATGCAGCTGCTGTCCGATGGGCGGTTCACCCTCGGGCTCGGAGCAGGCGAGAATCTGAACGAACATATCGTGGGCGGACGGTGGCCCATAGCCAGTTTGCGCCACGAGATGCTCGAAGAAGCGGTGGAGATCATCCGCGCCCTCTGGACGGGCGGCACGGTGACCTACCGGGGTAAGCATTTCCAAGTCGAGTCGGCAAGGATCTGGGACCTGCCGGAAATTTCCCCTCGGATCGGCATTGCCACATCGGGGCCAAGAAGCTGTCGCCTGGCGGGGCGGCATGCGGACGTCCTGATAGCCGTCGAGCCCCAGGCCAAACTCGGCCAGATGTTCGACGAGGCGGGAGGATCCGGGAAGCCACGCATCGGTCAGATCGCATTGTCGTACGACCCGGATCAGCGGGTGGCAGTGAGTCGGGCGATGGATCAGTTTCGCTGGTTCACGGGTGGCTGGAGAGTAAATGCCGAGCTTCCGGTCCCGGCGTCGTTCGTCCAGGTGTCTAGGACGGTGCGCGAGGAAGACATGTCTGAACAGATGCCATGCGGTCCCGATCTCTGGCGGCACGTTGCTGGGATTCGCGAGTTCGAGGCCGCCGGATTCACACACGTCGCGGTGGTGCAGGTCGGGGGGAACACTCAAGAGCAATTCATCACCTGGGCGGCACAGGAGCTGTTACCCGCGCTGCGAACGTAGTGACCCGGCCTTTAATCATCGCCCTCAACCCCAGGAAAGGGGCCCGCGTTGCCGACCAACGGCACCGGAGGTCATCCCGCTGACCAACTGCACCTATGATCCGCCGTTGTGGAGCGCTATGTGATCCGGGGTGGGCGCGAGGGATACGACCGACTCCTCGTGCTGGCCAAGGACCGTTGGCGGGACACCTCCGCCCTGTTTCGCGGGCAGGAGTTGGCCCCGGCATGGGCTGCGTTGACCTCGGGTGCGGAGGCGGAGAGGTGATGCTGGAAATGGCGAGACTCGTTGCACCCGGCCGCATGGTCACCGGCGTCGACATGGACGAGGTGAAACTCGGTCTGGCCACGCAGGCGGGCGGAGCGTGGCCTCAGCAACGTGGAATTCCAGGCGCAAGATGTCAATCGTTGGGATGAACCTGACAGCTACGAGGTCGTGTTCTGCAGATTTCTCCGCCAGCATCTGAGCCAGCCCCTCGACCTGCTGCACCGCATGTGGGCCGCCGTTCAAGCTGGCGGTTTTGCTGATCGTCGAAGACGCAGATTTCGACGAGGATGGTGCTGCCATCCTCTAAATGATGGCTTCAACTTCTTTCTGTGCGCCTACAGCCAGGTGCTCCGTCGAAGGGGTGGCGACCACGCGATCGGGCGCAAGCTCTATCAGTACTTCCCGGACCCGAGGATCCAAACGCCACACTTGACCCCGGTCCAGCCGGTCCGTATCCAGGGAGACGAGAAGACGCTTGCGTGGTCGACGCTGGACGCGGCCGCTGACCCGACTAGCTGAGGGCATCGCAACCGAGGATGAGCTTGGAGCAGCGCTGATCAGTTTGAGACTGTTTACCGATCGATCCAGCGACCCTCATCGGCGGCCCCCGCATCTTTCAGGTGTGGTCCAGGCGATAGCCGGATACCTTCGGGGTCAAGGCGACTTCATGAGTGTGGATGGATTGGCGGTGATCCGGGCCGACGTTCATCAACCTTGGCGGACGTTCTGCACTCGGGAGGCGTCGCTGGCGAACGGCAGCGCTCTCGCCTCACCCGAATGACCCGGTTTAGCGCCGCCCGCGCGAAGGCGAACTATCCGCATACTGAAGGCAAGTCCCGGTGAGCACGCCCAGCGAAACTTTGGACGACAGGCGCACGAGGCAAACTCAAGGAACTCCCACGTCGGGGGTCGTGTTTCAAATGTGGCGTCACGGGTGTCTCGATAGATCTCCTCTACGGGCCCCAGTCGCCTAGGGTCATGGGTCGAACCTTGACCCTGGCCAGCACCATTTGCTTCAGGTACCCCCCAGCAGCTGGCGAAGTAGGGCTAGACGATCCGGGACCAGCCGCCACCAGGTCCATCGGCCGCGCTTCTCACCCACGATCAGCCCAGCCTCTGCCAGGACTCGGGTGTGATGTGAGATGGTGGGCTGGCTCTTGCGAAGGGGCTTCTCTAATTCGCAACTACAGATCTCATCCTCAGCAGACAAGAGGGACATGAGCCTGAGCCGGACCGGGTCGCCCATTGCAGCCAGGACCTGGGCCAGCTCGATTGCCTCCTTCTCCGAAAGAGGGGCCTGTGTGATCGAGGGGCAGCACAGATCGCCCTTGGCTTCAGGTCCTCTCCGGCTGGGTGTGCGGACGGTCATTCGATCTCCTATTGACATCCATCGATATGCAGGGGATACTGATCGACATTGGTCAATCTAGCGGAGGTATATCTGTGTCCCGCGTACAACTAGCCCTCAACGTGTCGGACCTGGATCAGTCAGTCGAGTTCTATTCCAAGTTGCTCGGCACAGCCCCCGCCAAGGTGCGACCCGGGTACGCCAACTTCTCCATTGAAGAGCCCGCCCTTAAGCTCGTACTCATCGAAGGAAGCGGGGAGCCGGCCACCGTGAATCACCTGGGCGTCGAAGTCGAGGGCACGGAGCAGGTGGTTGACGCACGAGCCCGCCTGGCCGATGAGGGCCTGGCCACGGCCTCAGAGGAGCAGGTCGCTTGTTGTTACGCCGTGCAAGACAAGGTCTGGGTAGACGATCCCGACGGCGCACCGTGGGAGATCTACACCGTCTTGGCCGACGCCGAGATGCCAGCGGGAGAGTTGCGCACCTCCCCCGCTTCGGATGCGGCCTGTTGTGGCACCCGTGGCGACCTGGCTGCTCACGACGCGAGCTAGAGCGACTTGAAGAATGGTCAGCTGGGCCGCCGCCTGCTCGCCGAGTTCCTGGGCGCCGGTCTGCTGGTCACCGCCGTCGTAGGCTCCGGGGTAGCCGCGAGCCGTCTCTCTCCTGGTGACGCAGGGCTCCAGCTCTTGGAGAACGCGGCGGCCACGGCTGCCGCCCTGATCGCTCTCATCTTGTGCCTTGGCCCGGTGTCAGGTGCGCATTTCAACCCGGTGGTGACCCTGGCCGACCTCGGTCTAAAGGGGATCTCGGTGACTGAGGCCCTTTGCTACATGGCAGCTCAGGTGACAGGGGGAATCCTCGGGGCGTTGGTGGCAAATGGCATATTCGGGCTCGCCACCTTCGAGCTGTCAGAAAAGGCCCGTACCGGTGGGCCCATCTGGAGCGCCGAGGCCGTCGCCACCTTCGGGCTAATTCTTGTAATCCTGGGATTGGTGCGATCGGGTCGCCCTTCCGCCGCGCCATACGCGGTTGGGGCTTACATCGGGGCGGCTTACTTCTTCACCTCGTCCACCAGCTTCGCCAACCCCGCGGTGACCGTTGGGCGTATGTTCTCTAACAGCTTTGCGGGGATAAAGCCTTCGTCGGCACCGGCCTTCATCGGCTTCCAGCTGATCGGCGGCGCCCTGGCCGTTGCCGTGGCCAGGATTCTCTATCACCCCAACGTCGAATCGGCTGCCAACGTGGTGATCCCCCATCCCCAGACCTCTGTCCACGGAGCCTTTAACGAGGGGTCAGACGATGACCACAAAGCCCACGGATCCCACAGCACCCCGACACGTCAAGCGGGAACTCGATGACTTCAAAGCCGAGTTCAAACGGAGTCCTCGGCAGAGACGATCGAACGCGAGTGATCACCAAAGACGTGCCAGAAGTTCTCTTCTTGTGTGTCCCCAACTCTGGGCGTAGCACTGCGGCCAGCGTCTTACTGGACCACTAGGCCAAGGGAAGCGTCCGTGTCCGATCGGCCGGTTCCGAGCTCGGCTGTGAGTTGAACCCCGCCGTGGTGGCTCTGCTTGCCGAGCGAGGCCTGCACGCTAGCAAAGAGTCTCCCAAGCAGATAAGCGCGGAGATCGCCCAGGCAGCTGACGTGATCGTGACCATGGGCTGCGGCGATGCGTGCCCCGTATTCCCAGGTAAGCACTATCTCGACTGGGAGCTTGAAGATGCGGCTGGCAAGAGCATGGACGAGGTGAGACCCACAGTCGATGAGATTGATCGCCGTGTTCGAGCTCTGTTGAAACAGCTACTCAAGATGACCTAACCCCGGCCGCCCATGTCGGCAAGGCCGCGCTGTGTCCCGGTCGCTTACGAGAATACGGTGGTGCGAGTAGCCACTTTCCGGGCTAGTCCAGCCCGATAGTCCGATATATGAAGTGGCGAGTATTCACTCGTGATCCCTGACGGAGTATGTCAGGCTGACATCGTGGTCGATCGCTTGTTCGCTGAACCCAGCCTCGCCGAGTTGTATGACGCGCTCAACCCCAAAGAGCAGAGAGACGATTTTCGCTTCTACCTGCCTCTGGTTATGTCGGCCGAGTCAGTGCTCGATGTCGGTTGCGGGACCGGCGAGCTGCTCCGCCTGGCCCGGCAGGCCGGCCATACCGGGCGACTATGTGGCCTCGACCCCGCCGACGCGATGCTCGAGCAAGCGCGCCGGTGTTCGGGGATCGAGTGGATCCTCGGTGACCTTGTCTCGGTCGATTGGGATCAAGAGTTCGACCTTGTAGTCATGACCGGTCATGCATTTCAGGTGTTCATCGAAGACGATCAGCTTTGGTCGTCGCTCTCGGTGATCCGGTCGGTTCTCACCGAGGAGGGCCGGTTTGCATTCGAAACCCGTAATCCGCTCGCTCGAGAGTGGGAGGACTGGACTCCGGACAACTCAATGGAGGTTGCCTCCGTCGCAGGTGCCGTGGTGCGGATGGCCAATGAGGTAGATGGGCCGGTTGATAGGGAGACCGTCTCCTTCTCCACAACCTTCACCAGTCCAAGCTGGGAACACCCGCAGGTAAGCCGAAGCACTCTGAGGTTCCTCGATACAGATTCACTTTCCTCATTCCTGTCCGATTCAGGCCTGGCAATCGAGGAACAGTTTGGGGACTGGGGCCGGCAGCACCTGACGGATACGAGCCCGGAGATCATAACCGTTGCGCGGCGGTCGAAGCGCCGCGAAGTTGCCGCCCGACCTATCTGAGTTGAGGCACTCTCGGCGCCTCTTCGCGGGGTAGTGAGCTGGTCTGGCCACCACCGTCGCGAGCTTCCGACCGTCCGCCATCCGAGCCGTCCACCTGGACCCACGACAAGGCGGCCTAAGTAGCCCTAACAAACAGCTCCGACCCGCACCACGAGGCTGCGACCAGGATTGTCACCGCCTAACGACCTGCAAGCTCGGCGATGATCGGCTCGATCTGTCCCAGCGCATCGGAACGCACGGTGTAGTGACTGAAGCCCCAGCGCTCACGTTGAGCAACAAGGCGCTCGATCAGCCCCTTACGTGTTCCTACCAGTAGATATGGCGTTGCGAGCACGTCATCAACCGTCAGCGAGCGTAGGTGACGCTCCACAATGCCCACGGCTGCCGACACCGGGTCGTCGGTCACGATTACGGCTTGGACCAGGACCTGCAGCTCGAGGGCGCTGAAACGCGCTTCCGCCGCCTGTTGGACATGGGCGACTTGATCGTCCACCCGGACGGTCCGGAAGCCTTCCGGGTCGTGTCGTAAGCCGTCACGCGATGCCTTTCCCAGGCCCGTGAACCCGACGCTGTCGGCTAGACGGGCGGCTACGAATAGCACCCGATTGCCTCCACCGCCAACCAATAGGGGCACGTGCGCCTGGAGAGGCCGTGGGTCACAGGTCGCGGCCTCCAGGCGGTAGTGCTCGCCGCTATGGGTGACGGTCTCACCATCAAGCAGACGTCGAAGCACCGTGACCGCCTCCTCTAACCGCCTTACCCGCCGGCTCGGCGCCTCGAACGCCAGCCCGGCCCGTTCGTACTCGGAGCGCGCGTGGCCGGCGCCTAGGCCAAGCTCAAGGCGTCCGTCGCTTAGCAGGTCGAGGGTGCCTGCCGACCGGGCCAGGAGGGCGGGGTGGTGGAAGTCATTGTTGAGCACCATTACCCCGAGTCGGATCTGCTGGGTTGCCTCTGCGGCGGTGGCCAGTGGCAGAAGAGGCGCCAGGCATCCTCCGAGATGATCAGCCGTCACCACCATGTCGAATCCGGAAGCCTCTGCTCTGCGAACGAGGTCCACCCACGCGCCGCGAGAGGATGCTTGAACGGCCTGCAAGCTAAATCGGAATGGCCGGGAAACGGTCACTGCTCACCGACGTGAGTCGGCCGGTCGTCGAGATTCAGTGCTTCATCGCGTAACAACCCGTATACGAGGCTATCCCGCCACTTGCCGCCACGAAAGACCGACTCTCGGAGTAACCCTTCGCGTCGAAAGCCACACTTCTCAAGTGCCCTCTGCTCGGCCGCGTTGTCCAGTTGCGTTCCAGCCCAGATCCGGTGCGCCGTTGTTGTTGCGAACAGGTACTCCACCAGCAGACGCTGCGCAGCGGTCCCAGCACCTCGACCGCGAAATTCCGGCGCAAGCAACGCTCCGATCTCCCACACCCCGCCAGCACCGAGGTTGCCCCTTCGCCACATGACCCATCCGACAGTGATCTCGTCGGCCTGAGCAACCACCAGATAGTGAGGATCGTCGCCGAGGAAACCGTCAGTCTCCCACCGGCGCCGGAAGCTCTCAGCTGATCTAAAGCCGAACCACTCGAACGGTCCAGCAAAATCTCGATCAGTGGCAAACCGGGCGAATAGATCTAAGTCCGTTTCTCGGAACGGCCGGAGGTGAACCAGCAGGTCAGTCATGCTTGGTCGATGCTTCGGCGTACTACGCAGATGAGCAACGATAACCGGCTCAGTGTCGCCACCTCCTCAGGCCCCGGTGCGATAGTGGAGATGAACCACGCCGCTTGTGAAACGGCGCTCGTCCAGCAGTTCGAGCTTCAGGCGGAAGTTGTTCGGGAGGGACTGTTTGCCGCACCCCACCACGATGGGCGTGACGAACAGGTGGCACTCGTCTACCAACCCAGCCTTGATCGCCTGAGTGGCCAGGTTAGGGCCCCCTACGGTGACGTCACGACTCGCTCGCGCTTTCATCTGCCGGACTGCTTTCGGGTCGAAGTCCCGCTCAATCCGGGTCCTGGCGCTGGATACCGTCTCAAGCGTCCTGGAGTACACGACCTTGTCAGCCGCTTGCCATATCTCCGCGAAGTCCTGCGTGACGGGCCGCTGGTCGCCGAGGGCGTCTGCTGTGTCCCAGGCGACCATCACCTCGTACATGCAACGCCCGTAGAGGTAGATGCCGATCGGGCGCTCGAGGTCGTTGACGAACGCGTGCACCTCCTCATCCGGCGCAGCCCAGTCGAAGTTGCCGTCCTCGTCCGCTACATAACCGTCGAGCGACGTGATCGCCGAGTAGATGAGCTTCGCCATGATGCCTCCAATGCAGGATGATGTCTAGGATCTCATCCCACAATGAGTTCTGTAGCGGGAGACGAGTCGCCTCGCGTCACGCCAAACTCCACGGTGTACGGGCGGGATCCGGCGGGATCACAGGACAAGCGCGGCATCGACGAACGCTGCGTCGTTCCCACAGCCCTGCTCGTCTTGGTCACCGGACTTCAGGGCACCGGCAAGTCCGCAGTGGCAGAAGCTGCTGCGGGCATACTTGGAGCACCCGTTCTCGCTCACGATTGGGCGATGAGCGGGCTCCGACCATATCCGGAGCTTCAAGGGGCGCTCGATGCGATGGATCCACCAGGACATCGAGCCGTAGGCTGGTCGGTTCTGTGCGCCCTTGCCAGGGCACAACTGCGGTCACTTCGCTCCGTAGTGCTCGATGGTGTGGCTCACAAAACAGAGGTCGGACGGTGTCGCGAGCTCGCTCATGAGGAAGACGCGGCGATGCTCCTGATCGTGACAGAGTGCCCAGATCTCGACGTCCACCGCACCAGGATCGAAACCAGAAACCGGGCGATCCCGAACTGGTACGAACTCGACTGGAGCCACGTCCAGCGTTCCCGCGCCGTTTGGGAGCCTCTCCAAGAGATCGACCTCGTGGTGCGGACAACCGACCCGTGGGCGGAGAACCTCGCCCATCTGCACATGCTGCTCAAAGAGTCCGTTAGGCACCATCACCCCGCTCCACCAGGGCCGCCCGGCACCAGAATCCGATAACTTGCCCATGTGGCTGACGAGAGCGAGACCCTGCTCGCCGGCGAGTACTTCCTTGCCGTTGAGGGTCTGGCGATGATCCGCACTTGCCTGGTCGAGCCCTCGGCAGCACGCCCAAGGGCACACGAGATCAAAAAGATCATCGCTCGATTCCAAGACTTCCCCAACTCACTGTCGATCCCTATGACCGAGCATGATGTCGAAGACGGCTATACGCGTTGGGCACCCCGGTATGACAGTCCCAATCCTGCTATCGCCCTGGAGTCCCCAATCGTCCGCACCATGGTCGAGCAGGCTCCGCTGGGAAGAGCTTTGGATGCGGCCTGCGGCACGGGCCGTCACGCCATGACCTTGGCCGAACTCGGTTATGAGGTCCTCGGCGTCGATACCACTGAGGCAATGCTGGTCATCGCCCGTGACAAGGTACCCGAAGCCCAGTTTCAGCGAGGCACGTTGGAAGAGCTCCCGGCCAACGACGCATCGGTGGATCTCCTCACCTGCGGACTTGCCCTGACCCATGTAGCCGAGCTGGAGCCGATCATGCGCGAGTTCGCGCGTGTTCTAAGGCCTGGAGGCCAAGCAGTGCTCTCGGACATTCATCCGTTCGCCACGATGACCGGTGCGATGGCAGCGTTTCGAGATAGAGACGAAGACATCACAAAGGGGATTCCCTTCGTGGTGAACCTCACCCATCAGCTCAGCGAGTACATCGAGTCTTTTCTGGCCGCGGGGCTCTCGATCTTGGCGTGTGTCGAACCACGCATCACTGAGCCGATGCTCCCGGTCTTCCCTAGCTACGTGTCCTTCCCCGAGGCCACACGCCAGGCCTTTGTCAATACACCCTACCTTGTCATATGGCGCGTCGAACGGAGTGCGTAGCTTTAGCCCTTGGCGTAATCGGCGAAGCCTTGCCAGTCGATGACCACACATGGCTCGTTGCCGACGATCCACGCGTCATGTCCCGGAGGGCATTCCATGTAGTCCCCCGGCCCGAACTCCATCTCCTCGCCGTCGTCCATGACGATCTTCATACGCCCTGAGATGAAATAGCCCCTGTGGGCGGCTTCGCAGCTGTCGGTCTTGGCCATGGGCTTGACGTGCTCGGACCACCGCCACCCAGGCTCGAAGACGGCACGGCCCACGGCGCCCCCAGACAGGTTGACCAGCTCGAGCTTGCCCTTGCCGTCTTTGAAGGCGCGGGTCTCTTCTGGCTTGTCCAGGTTCTTTCGGATCATGCGGGCCATCGTCGACCTCCTTTGCACATAGGGGACAGCCCCTTGTCGGGTCCGGCTAGAAGGCGATCCTTGCGATCGCATCCAGGTTCAAGAATACGGGCTCACCGTCACACATGGCTCGGAACTGCTCGGCGAAGTCGGCCGTGGCGGGGTGCTCGGAGTTGTCCATGGCTGCCTCGTAGCTGGGGAACTCCACTATCTGGAGAAATGACCCGGGATGGTCCCGGTCGGCACAGACAGTCGCCCCCATCGCCGTCCGCTTGGCACCGATCGCCTCGGCCCAGCGCTCGGCGAGAGCCTGGATCTCGTCGATTCGCTCGGTGCGGAACTCGATGATCTGAACGAAGCCAGGCTCGCTCATGAGGTGTCCCTGGACATGATGATCGGCCTCCCTCGGGTGCCCCCAACATGAGCACGGACGAACCCGGAAAGCAAGGGGCCTCGGCTCCGTTGCCGATCTCGCCCCTGACGTGCCCAACCGGCGTCGCAGATATCATTCCCCGGCGTGTTGGACCATCTGTCGATCCAGTGCCGCGACGTCGAGTCGAGCGCCGCATTCTACGACGCCGCCCTCGCGACGTTGGGCGGTGAGCGAGTGATGCAGTTCGGAGACGTCATCGGGTACGGAGTGGGAGGTCGGCCCACGTTCTGGTTGGGCCCTCTGGCAACCGCCCAACCGAACCGGGAAGTTCATGTCGCTTTCCAGGCGCCGGACCGGGCGTCGGTTCGAGCGTTCTTCGAGGTAGCGATCCAAGATGGTGCCGCAGCATTGTACGATCCGCGTCTATGGCCTGAGTACCACCAGAGCTATTACGGGGCGTTCGTGCGCGACCCCGACGGCAACAACGTGGAAGCGGTGTGTCACGCGCCCGAGTAGGTGACGGGCGCAGCCGTGCGAGCCTGAACTCCCAGCCCGGAGACGTGTTCGCACGATACCGCAGGCAAGCGGCCCGACAAGGGTAAAGCTGCACCTCTGATCGGTCGATAAGGGCGCAAGAGCTACCACACCTCCCTTCGACCGTAAATGAGCTGATCATTGACCGAGAGTCGTTCTCGCCTCGAGCGCCTTCTGAAACTCGAGCGCCATCTCAGATCTGTGTCCATCCGGCTGTCTCTGGCCGCGTCGGCGGTTCTGGGCGTGCTTGCCGCCTGCGACGCCGCCGGCGCGGCACCGGCCTCCGGGTTCATCGCGCCTCCGTCCTCCCCACGAGCCAGCTATCACCAGACCGAGCCTGTCCTGAAGGAGCCGCTGGGGAGAGCAGCGGCCGGTCGCAACGCGGCGGTGCTTCCGTCGTTGAAGTTTCGAGTGCCGAACCAGGGTGCATACGCGGGCGCTAAGGCCCTTGCGAATCAAGCCAAGTCGGGCCGTAGACAAGGCGTGGCCGCCGTCGCAGGCAGCCTCAACGGTCCGCAGGTCCAAGGCGCCGCGCTCGAACCCGAGACGGAGTTCCCGGCAATGACCCTCGACGAACAGGTTGCTTACCTCGGAAGCGATCAGGCCGTCGAGCCACCGGACACCCAGGTTGCCGCGGGACCGGCGAGCCTGGTGGAGGTCTTGAACAGCTCTCTCTCCGTGTGGGCGAAGACAGGGGGGCTCATCGCCCTGGCCGACCTCAACAGCTTCTTCGGCGTGCCCTCTGGTTATCGATTCAGCGATCCGCGTGTCGTGTTCGACGCCGCGAGCGCGCGCTGGTTCATATCCGGCTTCTCACTAGACAACGGTTCCGACAGCCAAACGTACCTGGCGGTATCGGCAACCTCGGACCCTACGGGATCCTGGACCACTTACCGCATCGCCGTCAACACATCCGGCGTCATATACGACCAACCCAAGCTTGGCGTGAGCGACGACAAGGTTGCCATCTCATGGGCTGACTACTCCAATGGGGGCACGGTGTTCACAGGGGAGGAGACCTGGATCCTGCAGAAATCCGACCTGGTGGCCGGGGGAACCGTTCACGTTGGCGCGTTCAGTCCCGACCCTTCCCGCTTCGGGATCGTGCCGGCAATGTCTCTCTCCTCGACGCCGACCGAGTTCCTCACCTACAACCGAGAAACCAGCATCGGGGTCGTTGCCATAACCGGAACACCCGTCCAAGCAAACGTCTCGTGGGCCGAGTCTTCTCTGCCGATCGTTACCACGACCGCCCCGCCCGACGCTCAACAGCCCTCCGGCACCGTGGCCACCAACGACGATCGGTTCCTGTCGGCTGTCTGGAGTGGAGGCACCCTCTGGGTCTCGGGCAACGACGGCTGCGTTCCCCCCGGAGACACCAGCACCCGGTCATGCCTTCGTCTGATCTCAGTGGAAACGGGTGCTCCGACACTGGGCATCGACACGGACCTTTCCACGTTGGGAATCGATCTGTACTTCCCGGCTGTCACCTTGGACTCCGCCGGCGACCCCTACCTCGTGGCTACCGAATCCTCGGCTGCCCTGTATCCGAGCGTCCTGGCCGAGGCCAGTCGAAACGGGGCTGCCTCGTTCTCAGGCGTCACCGTCGCTCGAGGTAATGGTCCTTACGGGGGGTCGCGGTGGGGTGACTACTCGGGAGCGAGCGTCGATCCCTCGGATGCCAACGATGTTTGGCTGGCAGGTGAGTACACGCCCTCCAGCGCTGGCGGGCTCCACTGGGGTACGTCGTTAGCACGGCTCACCCTGACGCCTCCGACGGTGAGCGCGGTCTCGCCCACATTGGGACCGGGCTCTGGAGGCACCGCCGTCACGGTGACGGGGGAGGAGTTCGTGGCGGGTGCCACGAGCGTCAAGTTCGGCAACGCCGCATCCCCTGGCGTGACCGTCCAGTCACCGAACGAGCTGATCGCGTCGTCACCGCCGGGAACTGGCACCGTCGACGTGACCGTGGCGACGATCAACGGCACCAGCGGGACGAGCGGCTCCGACCGGTTCACCTACACGCAACCCAATCCATATCATCCACTGACTCCATATCGGATAGTCGACACCAGGACCGGGTCGGGGGAGCCCTACTCCGGCCAGACCCTGGGCCCCGGCTCGACCCTCGCCACCCAGGTCACCGGGGTGCCCGGACCACAAGGACAGACCGTCCCCACGGGTGCCACCGCGGTCGTTTTGAACGTGACCGCGGTGGCTCCCAGCTCGGGCACCTACGTGACGGTATGGCCCAGCGGTCAACCCTTGCCGCTGGCTTCGAACCTCAACGTCGCAGCGGGCGGCGTGGTCCCCAACCTCGTCGAGGTCGCACTCGGTGAGGGAGGGAGGGTCAGCCTGTACAACGCCCTGGGCAACACCGACGTAGTAGTAGACGTCGAGGGTTATGTCGGACCCGCTGGAGACACGTCGGGCCTGTTCAATCCCCTCGCCCCGGCGAGAATCACCGACACGAGACCGGACTCGGGAGAGCCCAACGCCGGGAAGACCATGGGCCCCGGATCCACTCTCAGCGTTCAGGTGACCGGCGAGGGCAACGTCCCGAGCACCGGCGTGTCGGCGGTTGTTTTGAACGTGACTGCGGTCTACCCGAGCTCTGGGTCATTCTTGACCGTCTGGTCCCGACGGTGCGCCACGCCCCCTCGCCTCCAATCTCAACCCGCCGGCGCAACAAAACGTGCCGAATCGCGTGATCGTTCCGGTGGGGACGGGAGGGCAGGTGGACATCTACAACGCACTCGGCTCCCTCGACGTGGTGGTGGACGTGGGCGGTTGGTACACGGACTCGATGACCTCGACCGGCTACAGGTTCTCCGCCGCGGCCGGTCCGCTGCGCATCGCCGACACACGATCGGGCTCGGGTCTTAGCTACGCGGGACAGGCTCTGGGCCCGAACAGCACGCTCGGCGTGCAAGTGGGCGGGTCTAGCGGGATCCCGTCCTCGGCAACCGGCGTCGTGGCCAATGTCACCGTCGTGGACACGACCGCCGGTTCTTATCTCACCGCCTGGCCGGCCCTCGAGCCTCGGCCCCTGGCATCCGATCTCAACTGGTCACCCGGCGAGATAGTCCCGAACCTGGTGGTCAGCCAGCTCGGCTCCGACGGGGTCCTCGACCTGTACAACGACCTCGGCTCCACCGACGTCCTCGTGGACGTGGGAGGTTGGTACTCGCCGTAGCTCCCGGTCCCAGGATACCGACCTATGGTCGTCCCGGTGACAGGACCCACGCCTGGCGGTTCCACAGCTCTAGCCGAGCTCAGGGCGTGGCTCGACGCGAACTGGGACCCCGACATGGGCCTTGGCGAATGGCGGGCGCTGCTCGCCGACTCGGGCTGGGGATGCCCCTGGTTCCCGACTGGGTGGTGCGGCCGGTCGCTGCCCGCCGAGCTGGCGGATGCGGTGGGCCGGCACTTCGCCGGGGTCGGCGCCCCCGGGGTTCCCGATTCAGTGGGGATCCACCTCGCCGCGCCGACGATCCTCGAGCACGGCTCCGACGACATGAAGGAGCGCTTCATCAGGCCAACGGTGACCGGCGAGGCAGTCTGGTGCCAGCTCTTCAGCGAGCCCGGCGCCGGCTCCGACCTGGCCGGCTTGACCACCAGAGCCGAGCTCGACGGTGACCAATGGGTCGTCAACGGCCAGAAGGTGTGGAACACCGCTGCGGCCCAGGCCGATTTCGGGCTGTTGCTGGCGAGGACGGACTGGGACGCGCCCAAACACCGCGGTATCACCTACCTCGTCCTTCCTATGCGACAGACAGGGGTGGAGGTGCGACCCCTGCGCCAGATGAACGGTCATGCCACCTTCAACGAGGTGTTCCTCGACGACGCCCGGGTGCCCGCCCAAAACGTCGTCGGTGAACGCGGCCGTGGCTGGGCGGCCGCGCTGACCACGCTCGCCCACGAACGCCGTCTTACGCCGGTACGAGCGCCCTCTTCCTCGAAAGCCGATACGTCGAGCCGGGCCCTGCGGGAGGCGGTGGCCGAGCGAGAGGCCGCGTCGGAACCCCACAAGTGGTATCCGCAGAGAGCCGGACGCGTCGACCTGGTGGTCGAACGGGCCAGGGCCACGGGCAGGAGCATGGATCCCGTCGTGCGCCAGGAGATCGCGCGGCTGATGGGCCTGGCCTGGTCGGCGGGTTGGACGTCTCGGCGCGCGGCGGCCGCCCGGGCGTTGGGTCGATCCCCGGGCCCAGAGGGCTCGCTCGGCAAGCTGTCCAGCAGCAACATCGCCCGGGCAGCGTCCAGGGTCCACGCCCTCATCGCCGGGGCTTCGGGGATGCTGGCCGGTGCCGACGCCCCCCTCGGCGGGACGATCACGGAGGTCTTCTTGTCGGTCCCGGCGATCTCGATCGCCGGCGGGACCGACGAGATACAGCGCAACATCCTGGGCGAACGGATCCTCGGATTGCCCAAGGAGCCCGAGGTGGACCGCGAAGTCTCCTTCCGCCAGGTTCGCACGAACCCGTCCTGCTAGGAGCGGGCGCGCCAGCGACGCCGATGCCCGGCAGCTCGGCGCGCTCGTGTTCGTCGTCTTGTCTTTTCAGCGGATGATGGCCACTACCGGGGCGTTGAGAGGGACACCTCCCATCGAGCCCGCGAAGTCGCTGTCACCGAAGTTGAAGACCCCGCCGTCCGCGCCCACGAACCAGTAGCCGTTTCCGTCGTTGGAGGAGGTCATGCCCACTATGGGACTGTTCAGGCGGGTCCCGCCCATCGAACCGAAGAAGGGCGCGTTGAACGAGAAGACTCCTCCGTCCGACGCCACCATCCAGTAACCGCGGGTGGCGGGATCGGCGGCTATGCCCACCACGGGTTGGTTGAGAGGATGACCACCCATTGAGCCGTAGAACTGGGCGTCACCGAACGCGAAGATGCCACCGTCTCTCGCCACCAGCCAGTAGCCGCGGCCGTCGGGTGTGGACGCCATGCCCACCATGGGCTGGTTGAGCGGCATGCCACCCATCGAGCCGTAGAACTGGGCGTCACCGAAGGCGAAGAGACCCCCGTCGGAGGCCACCAGCCAGTATCCACCCCCGTCGGGCGTGTCTGCCATGCCCACCACGGGTTGGTTGAGTGGCGTGCCTCCCATGGAGCCCAAGAAGGGGGCATTGCCGAAGGCGAACGCACCTCCGTCGGAGGCGACCATCCAGTAACCCCGGCCGTCCGGAGTGGCGGTGGCACCCACGACCGGCGCGTTGAGCGGCTGACCACCCATCGAGCCCTCGAATGGGCCGCCCCCGAAGTTGAACGTCCCACCGTCCGCGCCCACCAGCGCGTATACGTGGGGCGGCGGGTGATCGGAGATGTAGCGAGGAGGGGGAACCACCTGCTCACTGAGAAGCGGTGACGAGGACGGGCCGTAGGACACGTCGCTCGTTCCCGAATAGGTGGCGGTGACGTCGTGCTCACCGGTCGACTCGGGAGTGGTCGTGCAGGTCGCGACCCCAGCCTTCAGGGGCTGGGCCCCGCACCCGGATATCTCGAAGACCGTGCCCGAGAAGGAGTCCGAGAAGGCCACCGTGCCTCCCGTGGGCACCGGGCTGACCTTGGCGGTGAAAGTCACCGGGTTACCCAGGACGAGCGGGTTTGCAGAGGGGGTAAGAGAGGTCGTGGTGGTGGTGTTGGTGACGTATTCAAGCCACGCGGCCGAGACGCTCCCCTCGAAGTCAGTGCTGCCGCCGTATTTGGCGGTGATCGTGTGGATGCCGGAGGAGTCGTAGTTGACCGAGCAGGTGGCCGAGACGGGAGCCGAGGCGCTCACCGGGACGTTCTGGCAGCTGCCAATCGCCGTCCCACCGTCCAAGAAGGTCACCGTGCCGGGCGGTGTACCCGCGCCCGGGGAGTTGACCGTGACAGCGGCCGTATATGTAACCGAGCTTCCGACCACAACCGACGCCTTGGGCGCCGTCACCGAGGTGGCCGTCACAGCCGGGTCCACCACCACGCTCTTGGCGGACGAGGACGTGCTGGTCGCGTAGTTCGCATCCCCTGAATAGGTCGCCACCACGGGCGCGCCAGAGGTGCTCGCGGCCGGCCAGGCGTAGGCGCAGCTCGCCGTGCCCGAGGCGAGTGGCACGCTCGAACAGAGGAAGGCGTGGCTTGCGAAGTCCCAAAAGCTCACGGTCCCCAAGGGTGTGCCCGATCCCGGAGCGATGGCAGCCACGGTCGCCGTGTAGGTGACCTGCTGGCCCACGACAGCTGAGTTCGGTGCGCTCACCGTGGTGGTGGTGGCTGCCTGGCCCACGCTCTCGCTGATTGCGCTCGAGGTGCTTGCCTGGAAGCTCGGGGCTCCGGGGTAGGCGGCAGAGATGGAATGCGGGCTTCCGGTGACGCTCGCGTACGAAAGTGTGCAGGTGGCCTTGCCGGAGCCAAGGGTCTGCGAGCCGCAGCCGGCTATGGGATTGCCGGCGTCGGAGAAGCTTGCCGACCCGGTCGGGGTGCCGGTTCCCTGAGGGGCGGACACGGTGGCGGTGTAGGTCACCTGCTGTCCGACGACTACCGATCCAGAGGACGAGGTGAGGGAGGTGCTCGTGGTGGCTTGCTTCGTTGTGACCTCGAGCGTCCCGGTCGAGGAGAGGAAGGATGCGGAGCCCAGGTAGTTGGCCGTTATGGTGTCCGTTCCTGGCAGCGCGTAAGTGACCTGGCAGGTCGCTTTGCCCGTCGAGGGCTCAACAGCCTGGGATCCACAGTTAGTGACGAGCCCGGCGCTGTCGGAGAAGCCAACTCCGCCGTTGAGGCTGCCCCCTCCCGGAGGCTCGACGGCCACGGTGGCGGTCAAGGTCACCGCCTGGTTGGTGAACGCTGGATTCGGTGAGGCTTGCAGCGTGGTGGAGGTGGCCGCCTGGTTGACCGCCTGGGACAAGGCCGGGGAAGAGCTGCTCGCGCGGTAGTTGCCGTCACCCGAGTAGTCGGCCTCTATCGAGTGGATTCCGCTTGTGGTGTAGGTGATCGTGCACGTGGATTGGCCGCTGACCACCGGCTGGGAGCCGCAACCCGATATCGAGCTGCCGGAGTCGCTGAACTTGACCGTCCCAGCGTCGGGAGCCGGCGTGACCGTCGCGCTGTAGGTCACTTGCTGGCCCGATACCGAGGGGTTGACGGAAGAGGTGAGAGACGTGGACGTGGACGCCTGGTCGACGACCTGGGAGAGGGCGCTCGGCGTCCCGCTGCCACCAAAGGAGGAGTCACCCGTGTATGTCGCCGTGATGGAGTGCGTACCCGCGGTCTGGGGCGTCGTTTGACAGGCAGCGCTGCCCGAAGTGACCGGCTGGCTGCCGCAGCCGGCTATCGGGTTGCCCGCGTCCAGAAACGCCACCCTTCCCCCGTCCGGGGAAGGGGTGACCGTGACGGTGTACGTCACCTGCTGGCCGACCACCGACGGGTTGGTCGAAGACACCGGGGTGGAGAGCGACGTCGACGTGAGCGCGGCGGCAGGACCTGCGATCGCGGCAAGCGCACCGACGGATAGGGCCACCGCCACCAGGCCATGGCGCGACCTACGCAGACACCGGACGAGGAAGCCGGGGCCGGACCTCATCTCGCAGGCTCGAGAAACGACGTGTTCTCCGGGCTTCCAAAGGGCTGTGCTGGGCAATGCGGCCGCATCAACCGGTTCCCCCCCAAAGTGTTCCCAGTCATCCCCGCGGGAGGTGACTGTATGGCAGTCTGGCCTTGACTACTAGTGGCAATCGCACAGATGACGAGGGAATCGAACCTTCGGAGCTGTTGCCACGATGGGAGCTGCCGTCAGTCACGGACACGTTCCGCAAGACGACGGTTTCGGGTGCGCAGGACGGTGCCTGCACCCAACAGCAGCAGTCCGAGCAACGCCAGCGTCTCTTCGTCGGATCCCGTGAATGGAAGAGCCGAGCCGCTCGTGCCCGATGTGGTTACTGCGCTCGAAGCGTCGGGGGACCCGGACGGGGCTGTGCTCGCGTTGCTGGCAGTAACGACTTGGCGCGCGGCGACGGGCGCCGACACCGCTCCCGTCGACGGCCCCGCACCGGGCAAAATCGGCGTCGGTGTCGCCGGAGGGGGTGTGCTCGCGACCGGTGGGGGTGGCGGCCCGGCCGATCCCGTCGGACCAGAGGACCCGGTGTTGCCCGAGGTGGCTTGACCCGTGGCCGTGGGGTTGGAGGTGGCAGGTCCGGTGTTTCCGCCCGTAGAGGTCGAAGAGGCACTCGAGGAGCCGGAATTGCCAGAGGTGGCCGTGGCCGTGGTGGTCGAGCTGGCGTTGCCCGAGTTGCCCCCGGTGGCGGTCGCCTGCGCCGAGCCGGAGTCTCCCGAGTGGGCGTCCACCTCGACTCCCCCCGCACCCGTTCCCGAGTAGGTGCCGGACTCGTCCAGGGTGAGGGTGACCGTCACCGAACCGGTGGATCCCGAGCGGGGATCGGCGCTGGCGTTTCCCCCGTTGCCAGAAGAGACCACAGAAGAAGGCGATGCGTTGGCGGCTCCGGTGTCTCCGGTGTTGCCCGAGGTGGCCTGCGATGAAGACGAGGTGTTTCCCGAGGTGGCGTTTCCCGTGGCCGTCGGGTCAGAGGTGGCATTGCCCGAGTCCCCGGTGTTGCCAGAGCCACCCGAGACCGCGCTGTCATGGGAGGCCGCGCTGTCATGGGAGGCCGCGCTGTCAGGGGAGGCGTTGTCGCCCGAGCCGCCGGTTCCAGAGCCTGTGTTGCCAGAGCCGGTTCCGGCTGAGGCAGTCGTGGCGCTCGCTTGAGCCGATCCCGTCGGACCAGAGGACCCGGTGTTGCCCGAGGTGGCTTGACCCGTGGCCGTGGGGTTGGAGGTGGCAGGTCCGGTGTTTCCGCCCGTAGAGGTCGAAGAGGCACTCGAGGAGCCGGAATTGCCAGAGGTGGCCGTGGCCGTGGTGGTCGAGCTGGCGTTGCCCGAGTTGCCCCCGGTGGCGGTCGCCTGCGCCGAGCCGGAGTCTCCCGAGTGGGCGTCCACCTCGACTCCCCCCGCACCCGTTCCCGAGTAGGTGCCGGACTCGTCCAGGGTGAGGGTGACCGTCACCGAACCGGTGGATCCCGAGCGGGGATCGGCGCTGGCGTTTCCCCCGTTGCCAGAAGAGACCACAGAAGAAGGCGATGCGTTGGCGGCTCCGGTGTCTCCGGTGTTGCCCGAGGTGGCCTGCGATGAAGACGAGGTGTTTCCCGAGGTGGCGTTTCCCGTGGCCGTCGGGTCAGAGGTGGCATTGCCCGAGTCCCCGGTGTTGCCAGAGCCACCCGAGACCGCGCTGTCATGGGAGGCCGCGCTGTCATGGGAGGCCGCGCTGTCAGGGGAGGCGTTGTCGCCCGAGCCGCCGGTTCCAGAGCCTGTGTTGCCAGAGCCGGTTCCGGCTGAGGCAGTCGTGGCGCTCGCTTGAGCCGATCCCGTCGGACCAGAGGACCCGGTGTTGCCCGAGGTGGCTTGACCCGTGGCCGTGGGGTTGGAGGTGGCAGGTCCGGTGTTTCCGCCCGTAGAGGTCGAAGAGGCACTCGAGG
Organism: uncultured Actinomycetes bacterium; assembly: GCA_963736925.1. Taxonomy (GTDB): domain Bacteria; phylum Actinomycetota; class Acidimicrobiia; order Acidimicrobiales; family CAVTQP01; genus CAVTQP01. The sequence continues at coordinate 317,132 of CAVTQP010000003.1, read as the reverse complement.
AGCCGGAATTGCCAGAGGTGGCCGTGGCCGTGGTGGTCGAGCTGGCGTTGCCCGAGTTGCCCCCGGTGGCGGTCGCCTGCGCCGAGCCGGAGTCTCCCGAGTGGGCGTCCACCTCGACTCCCCCCGCACCCGTTCCCGAGTAGGTGCCGGACTGATCGACGAAGACGTTCAGGACGAGGTTCGACGACTCGGTGTACGGGCCGTAGTACCGGGTACTCGTCATCACCACAGCGGAGGGGTCGTTGACGACATTCACCGACACAGAGGGGCCCGAGCTGGTGGTGTGGGCGTCTACGACCACCCTTCCGGCGTCTGGACCGTTGTACGACCCGGACTCCACGATCCTGATCGTCACCACGACCGAACCGGTGGATCCCGAGCGGGGATCGGCGCTGGCGTTTCCCCCGTTGCCAGAAGAGACCACAGAAGAAGGCGATGCGTTGGCGGCTCCGGTGTCTCCGGTGTTGCCCGAGGTGGCCTGCGATGAAGACGAGGTGTTTCCCGAGGTGGCGTTTCCCGTGGCCGTCGGGTCAGAGGTGGCATTGCCCGAGTCCCCGGTGTTGCCAGAGTCACCCGAGACCGCGCTGTCATGGGAGGCCGCGCTGTCATGGGAGGCCGCGCTGTCAGGGGAGGCGTTGTCGCCCGAGCCGCCGGTTCCAGAGCCTGTGTTGCCAGAGCCGGTTCCGGCTGAGGCAGTCGTGGCGCTCGCTTGAGCCGATCCCGTCGGACCAGAGGACCCGGTGTTGCCCGAGGTGGCTTGACCCGTGGCCGTGGGGTTGGAGGTGGCAGGTCCGGTGTTTCCGCCCGTAGAGGTCGAAGAGGCACTCGAGGAGCCGGAATTGCCAGAGGTGGCCGTGGCCGTGGTGGTCGAGCTGGCGTTGCCCGAGTTGCCCCCGGTGGCGGTCGCCTGCGCCGAGCCGGAGTCTCCCGAGTGGGCGTCCACCTCGACTCCCCCCGCACCCGTTCCCGAGTAGGTGCCGGACTCGTCCAGGGTGAGGGTGACCGTCACCGAACCGGTGGATCCCGAGCGGGGATCGGCGCTGGCGTTTCCCCCGTTGCCAGAAGAGACCACAGAAGAAGGCGATGCGTTGGCGGCTCCGGTGTCTCCGGTGTTGCCCGAGGTGGCCTGCGATGAAGACGAGGTGTTTCCCGAGGTGGCGTTTCCCGTGGCCGTCGGGTCAGAGGTGGCATTGCCCGAGTCCCCGGTGTTGCCAGAGCCACCCGAGACCGCGCTGTCATGGGAGGCCGCGCTGTCATGGGAGGCGTTGTCGCGCCGATGCCCGTGGCAACGTCGATCGCCTCTCCGCGAAGAGCGCTGCCAGGGGATCAGGCTGCTTGCCCCACCGGGACCGGCACCGGTCCCCCCGGTGCCGGAGCTGCCGGCGCCATCCCCTGATCCCTTCGACGCCGACTGCCCCGGGGTGGCGGTTCCATCGGAGGTGGCGTTGCCCGTGGTGCCGGTGGCTCCGGAGCTCCCCGCGGTGGCCATCCCGGTTGCGCTCGGATCGTCGGTGGATGCGCCGGTGCTCCCACCGTTGGCCGAAGAAGCCGCCTTGGTGTCGCCAGAGATACCAGAGCTAGCGATGCCGTCGATGGTCGAGGTGCCGGAACCCGAGCTTCCTGCGCCGGATGTTCCCTTCGTCGCACCGGAGTCACCGGAGGAGGCCAATGCGTCCACGCCGCCGGCTGCGCCATCTTTGTTCGGGCCGGCGGAATCCTCGGCGACCAACCTCGACCAGCCGGTGTCACCTGAGGCCGGAGCCGAGCTTGCGTCTCCTCCGGTGCCGGTGGATGTGTCGGCGCTGGTGTCGGCGTTGGCGTTGCCGGTGTCGCCCGTCTTGCCCGAGTCGGCATGCGAGCTGGAGCTGGTGTTGCCAGAGGTCGCTTTGCCCGTGGCGCTCGGGTCGGAGACGGCCGACCCTGTGTCGCCTGTGCTTCCCGAATCGCCTGAAACCGACCTGTCGCCGCGACCGGCATCGTCCGGGCCGCCATCGGAAGAGTCATCCGGTCCGTGCTCGGTTGCGGTCGCGGCGACGCTCGGCACGGGAGTCGCCACCAATTGAGCCGGCTCCACGTGACCGGACTGCTTGGGCAAGGCGACCGTCATCGTCATGGCCACCGAGCGCAACAGGGTGCCCACCGTCTGGTTCACGGAAGTTCCCCCGCTGTAGCCATCGACGCAGCCGCCTACGAAGTCCGGCCAGCAGGGCGCGAGCCCGCGCTCGCCCCTTCCGAGCAAAATACCGGCCGGTACCGAGGTCGCGCCGCGCTCTCGAACCCCAGCTGCCCCCCCGGATTCACCCCACGATCATTCCACCTCGCACCGCGTTGTCGCAACTCCGAAGAGTGGTGAGTTCCCCCCATTTACCCTGGTCCCTTCACCCGTAACCCAAGACACGAGGACCCGTCCCCCCGAAGGGCGGGACGGGTCCTGTCGTATTGCTTCGATCCTTCCTTCGCCTGACGCCTACCCTCTCCGGCCTAGCGCGGCCAGGACCTTGCCCAGGACAGCGGATGGATCGCTTCCCGTGTCACCAGAGGTGGCGTTGCCGTTGGCTGTCGCCGCGCCGGTGTCGCCAGAAGCCCCGGAGTTGCCCGATGTGGCAGTGCCGGTTGCAGACGGGTTGGAGGTTGCATCGCCGGTGTTGCCACCCGTGGAGTTGGAGTGGCAACCGTATGACCGGAGTTGCCAGACGTCGCCGTCCCATTCGTGGTGGAGGTTGCGTCCCCGGAGCTGCCCGCTTTGGCCGTGCCTTCGGCCGCACCCGAGTTCCCAGAGGTGGCGGAGATCTCCACCCCGCCCGAGCCTCCGCCACCCTTGGAGTCGCCCGAGGCTTGGCCGACCGACCCCGACCCACCCGGTGTTGCCCGAGGTGGGATCCAGCGCTGGCGTTTCCCCCGTTGCCGGTGGTCGTTTGCGAGCTAGTGGTTGTGGTGGCACTGCCCGTGTTCCCTGTGTTGCCGGATGCTGCCTGTGAGCTAGACGAGCTGTCGCCCGAGATGGCGTCGCCTACAGCAGTCGGGTCAGAAGTGGCCCTGCCCGTGTCACCGGTGAACCCCGAGTCGCCCGAGACTGCCTTGTTGGCGGCGCTGGTCGCACCCGAGCCTCCGGTTCCCGAGGCAGACCCCGATCCCGTTGCGGATGGATCGCCCGATCCACCAGAGCCGGTATCGCCCGAGGTGGCATTCCCGTTGGCTGTCGCATCACCGGTGTCGCCAGAAGCCCCAGAGTTGCCCGATGTGGCAGTGCCGGTTGCAGACGGGTTGGAGGTTGCAGACCCGGTGTCGCCCCCTGTCGAGGCGGAGCTGGCGGTGGATGCACCGGAGTTACCCGAGGTCGCCTTGCCATTGGTCGTGGACGTGGCATTTCCCGAGTTCCCGGCGGTGGCAGTTCCCTTTGCAGCGCCGGAGTCACCCGAGGTCGCAGAGATCTCCACGCCACCCGAGCCTCCACCGCCCTTCGTGTCGCCTGAGCTCGAGCCGAACACCCCTACCGATCCGGTGTCTCCCGAGGTGGGATCCGCGGTGGCGTTGCCCCCGTTGCCCGTTGAGGTGTCAGAGGTCGTGGTTGTGGTGGCACTGCCCGTGTTCCCTGTGTTCCCAGATTTTGCCTGTGAGTCCGAGGAGCTGTTGCCCGAGGCGGCGTCTCCTATCGCCGTGGGGTCAGAAGCCGCTTTGCCCGTGTCGCCGGTGAATCCCGAGTCCCCCGAGATGGCCTTGTTTCCGGCCTTCGCATTGCCGGACCCGCCGGTGCCGGACGGATCGCCCGATCCTACCGAGCCGGTGTTACCAGACGTGGCGTCGCCGTTGGCTGTCGCCGCGCCGGTGTCGCCCGAAGCCCCGGAGTTGCCAGATGTGGCAGTGCCGGTTGCAGACGGGTTGGAGGTTGCATCGCCGGTGTTGCCACCCGTGGAGGTGGAGCTGGCAGTGGAAGCGCCCGAGTTGCCAGAAGTCGCCGTCCCGTTCGTGGTGGAGGTAGCGTCCCCGGAGCTGCCCGCTTTGGCCGTGCCTTCGGCCGCACCCGAGTTCCCAGACGTGGCGGAGATCTCCACCCCGCCCGAGCCTCCGCCACCCTTGGAGTCGCCCGAGGCTGTCAGCCGACGCCCCGACCGACCCGGTGTTGCCCGAGGTCGGGATCAGCGGTGGCGTTTCCCCCGTTGCCGGTGGTCGTTTGCGAGCTCGTGGTTGTGGTGGCACTGCCCGTGTTCCCTGTGTTCCCAGATGCTGCCTGTGAGCTAGACGAGCTGTCGCCCGAGGTGGCGTCGCCTACAGCAGTCGGGTCAGAAGCTGGCCCTGCCCGTGTCGCCGGTGAACCCCGAGTCGCCCGAGACTGGCCTTGTTGGCGGCACCTGGTTGGCGGCGATGTTCCACACAGCGCCTGTCCCCCCTCCCGACGTGACTCTGCGAAGAATCACCGAGCGCTGGGGAGCTTGGATCAGAGCCGACGGCCCCAGAGCCGCCGGTGCCGGATGGATCGCCCGATCCACCAGAGCCGGTGTCGCCCGAGGTGGCGTTCCCGTTGGCCGTGGCATCCCCGGTGTTGCCCGAAGCCCCCGAGTTGCCCGATGTGGCGGTGCCGGTTGCAGACGGGTTGGAGGCTGCAGACCCCGTGTCGCCCCCTGTCGAGGCGGAGACTGGCTGTGCGATGTCACCTGAGTTACCCGAGGTCGCCTTGCCATTCGTCGTGGACGTGGCATTCCCCGAGTTGCCTGCGGTGGCGGTTCCCTTTGCAGCGCCGGAGTCACCCGAGGTCGCAGAGATCTCCACGCCCCCCGAGCCTCCACCACCCTTGGAGTCACCCGAGAAGCTGCCCAAGACCCCGACGAATCCGGTGTTGCCCGAGGTGGGATCCGCGGTGGCGTTGCCCCCGTTGCCCGTTGAGGTGTCAGAGGTCGTGGTTGTGGTGGCGTCGCCGGTAGATCCGGTGTTGCCCGAGGTTGCCTGTGAGTCCGAGGAGCTGTTGCCCGAGGCGGCGTCTCCTATCGCCGTGGGGTCAGAAGCCGCTTTGCCCGTGTCACCGGTGAATCCCGAGTCCCCCGAGATGGCCTTGTTTCCGGCGCTGGTGGCACCCGAGCCTCCCGTTCCCGAGGCAGACCCCGAGCCGGATGGATCGCTTCCCGTGTCACCAGAGGTGGCGTTGCCGTTGGCTGTCGCCGCGCCGGTGTCGCCAGAAGCCCCGGAGTTGCCCGATGTGGCAGTGCCGGTTGCAGACGGGTTGGAGGTTGCATCGCCGGTGTTGCCACCCGTGGACTTCGAAATCGCAACCGTATGACCGGAGTTGCCAGACGTCGCCGTCCCGTTCGTGGTGGAGGTTGCATCCCCGGAGCTGCCCGCTTTGGCCGTGCCTTCGGCCGCACCCGAGTTCCCAGAGGTGGCGGAGATCTCCACCCCGCCCGAGCCTCCGCCACCCTTGGAGTCGCCCGAGGCTGGTCAGACCGACGCCGACCCACCCGGTGTTGCCCGAGGTGGGATCAGCGCTGGCGTTTCCCCCGTTGCCGGTGGTCGTTTGCGAGCTAGTGGTTGTGGTGGCACTGCCCGTGTTCCCTGTGTTGCCGGATGCTGCCTGTGAGCTAGACGAGCTGTCGCCCGAGATGGCGTCGCCTACAGCAGTCGGGTCAGAAGTGGCCCTGCCCGTGTCCCCGGTGAACCCCGAGTCGCCCGAGACTGCCTTGTTGGCGGCGCTGGTGGCACCCGAGCCTCCGGTTCCCGAGGCAGACCCCGATCCCGTTGCGGATGGATCGCCCGATCCACCAGAGCCGGTGTCGCCCGAGGTGGCGTTCCCGTTGGCCGTGGCATCCCCGGTGTTGCCCGAAGCCCCCGAGTTGCCCGATGTGGCAGTGCCGGTTGCAGACGGGTTGGAGGTTGCAGACCCCGGTGTCGCCCCCTGTCGAGGCGGAGCTGGCTGTGGATGCACCTGAGTTACCCGAGGTCGCCTTGCCATTCGTCGTGGACGTGGCATTCCCCGAGTTGCCTGCGGTGGCGGTTCCCTTTGCAGCGCCGGAGTCACCCGAGGTCGCAGAGATCTCCACGCCCCCCGAGCCTCCACCACCCTTGGAGTCACCCGAGAAGCTGCCCAAGACCCCGACGAATCCGGTGTTGCCCGAGGTGGGATCCGCGGTGGCGTTGCCCCCGTTGCCCGTTGAGGTGTCAGAGGTCGTGGTTGTGGTGGCGTCGCCGGTAGATCCGGTGTTGCCCGAGGTTGCCTGTGAGTCCGAGGAGCTGTTGCCCGAGGCGGCGTCTCCTATCGCCGTGGGGTCAGAAGCCGCTTTGCCCGTGTCGCCGGTGAATCCCGAGTCCCCCGAGATGGCCTTGTTTCCGGCGCTGGTGGCACCCGAGCCTCCCGTTCCCGAGGCAGACCCCGAGCCGGATGGATCGCTTCCCGTGTCACCAGAGGTGGCGTTGCCGTTGGCTGTCGCCGCGCCGGTGTCGCCCGAAGCCCCGGAGTTGCCCGATGTGGCAGTGCCGGTTGCAGACGGGTTGGAGGTTGCATCGCCGGTGTTGCCACCCGTGGAGGTGGAGCTGGCAGTCGGATGCGCCGGAGTTGCCAGACGTCGCCGTCCCGTTCGTGGTGGAGGTTGCATCCCCGGAGCTGCCCGCTTTGGCCGTGCCTTCGGCCGCACCCGAGTTCCCAGAAGTGGCGGAGATCTCCACCCCGCCCGAGCCTCCGCCACCCTTGGAGTCGCCCGAGGCGGTCAGACCGACGCCGACCCACCCGGTGTTGCCCGAGGTGGGATCCGCGCTGGCGTTTCCCCCGTTGCCGGTGGTCGTTTGCGAGCTAGTGGTTGTGGTGGCACTGCCCGTGTTCCCTGTGTTGCCGGATGCTGCCTGTGAGCTAGACGAGCTGTCGCCCGAGATGGCGTCGCCTACAGCAGTCGGGTCAGAAGCCGCTTTGCCCGTGTCACCGGTGAACCCCGAGTCGCCCGAGACTGCCTTGTTGGCGGCGCTGGTGGCACCCGAGCCTCCGGTTCCCGAGGCAGACCCCGATCCCGTTGCGGATGGATCGCCCGATCCACCAGAGCCGGTATCGCCCGAGGTGGCGTTCCCGTTGGCCGTGGCATCCCCGGTGTTGCCCGAAGCCCCCGAGTTGCCCGATGTGGCAGTGCCGGTTGCAGACGGGTTGGAGGTTGCAGACCCGGTGTCGCCCCCTGTCGAGGCGGAGCTGGCGGTGGATGCACCTGAGTTACCCGAGGTCGCCTTGCCATTCGTCGTGGACGTGGCATTCCCCGAGTTGCCTGCGGTGGCGGTTCCCTTTGCAGCGCCGGAGTCGCCCGAGGTCGCAGAGATCTCCACGCCACCCGAGCCTCCGCCACCCTTGGAGTCACCCGAGAAGCTGCCCAAGACCCCGACGAATCCGGTGTTGCCCGAGGTGGGATCCGCGGTGGCGTTGCCCCCGTTGCCCGTTGAGGTGTCAGAGGTCGTGGTTGTGGTGGCGTCGCCGGTAGATCCGGTGTTGCCCGAGGTTGCCTGTGAGTCCGAGGAGCTGTTGCCCGAGGCGGCGTCTCCTATCGCCGTGGGGTCAGAAGCCGCTTTGCCCGTGTCACCGGTGAACCCCGAGTCCCCCGAGATGGCCTTGTTTCCGGCGCTGGTGGCATTGCCGGACCTCGCCGGTCCCGGACGGATCGCCCGATCCGACCAGATGCTTCGGTGTCACCAGAGGTGGCGTTGCCGTTGGCTGTCGCCGCGCCGGTGTCGCCAGAAGCCCCGGAGTTGCCCGATGTGGCAGTGCCGGTTGCAGACGGGTTGGAGGTTGCATCGCCGGTTTTGCCACCCGTGGAGGTGGAGCTGGCAGTGGAATGCGCCCGAGTTGCCAGACGTCGCCGTCCCGTTCGTGGTGGAGGTTGCGTCCCCGGAGCTGCCCGCTTTGGCCGTGCCTTCGGCCGCACCCGAGTTCCCAGAGGTGGCGGAGATCTCCACCCCGCCCGAGCCTCCGCCACCCTTGGAGTCGCCCGAGCTTGAGCCGAAGACCCCGACGGATCCGGTGTTGCCCGAGGTGGGATCAGCGGTGGCGTTGCCCCCGTTGCCGGTGGTCGTTTGCGAGCTAGTGGTGGTGGTGGCACTGCCCGTGTTCCCTGTGTTGCCGGATGCTGCCTGCGAGCTAGACGAGCTGTCGCCCGAGATGGCGTCGCCTACAGCAGTCGGGTCAGAAGTGGCCCTGCCCGTGTCGCCGGTGAACCCCGAGTCGCCCGAGACTGCCTTGTTGGCGGCGTTCGCACTGCCGAGACCCGCCGGTGCCGGATGGATCGCCCGATCCACCAGAGCCGGTGTCGCCCGAGGTGGCGTTCCCGTTGGCCGTGGCATCACCGGTGTTGCCCGAAGCCCCCGAGTTGCCCGATGTGGCAGTGCCGGTTGCAGACGGGTTGGAGGTTGCAGACCCGGTGTCGCCCCCTGTCGAGGCGGAGCTGGCTGTGGATGCACCGGAGTTACCCGAGGTCGCCTTGCCGTTGGTCGTGGACGTGGCATTTCCCGAGTTCCCGGCGGTGGCAGTTCCCATTGCAGCGCCGGAGTCGCCCGAGGTCGCAGAGATCTCCACGCCACCCGAGCCTCCGCCGCCCTTCGTGTCGCCTGAGCTCGAGCCGAACACCCCTACCGATCCGGTGTCTCCCGAGGTGGGGTCCGCGGTGGCGTTGCCCCCGTTGCCCGTTGAGGTGTCAGAGGTCGTGGTTGTGGTGGCACTGCCCGTGTTCCCTGTGTTGCCGGATTTTGCCTGTGAGTCCAGACGAGCTGTTGCCCGAGGCGGCGTCTCCTATCGCCGTGGGGTCAGAAGCCGCTTTGCCCGTGTCGCCGGTGAACCCCGAGTCCCCCGAGATGGCCTTGTTTCCGGCCTTCGCATTGCCGGACCCGCCGGTGCCGGACGGATCGCCCGATCCTGTGGACCCGGTGTTGCCAGACGTGGCGTTGCCGTTGGCTGTCGCCGCGCCGGTGCTGCCCGAACCCCCGGAGTTGCCAGATGTGGCAGTGCCGGTTGCAGACGGGTTGGAGGTTGCATCGCCGGTGTTGCCACCCGTGGAGGTGGAGCTGGCAGTGGATGCGCCGGAGTTGCCAGAAGTCGCGGTCCCGGTCGTGGTGGAGGAAGCGTCCCCGGAGCTGCCCGCTGTGGCCGTTCCTACTGCCGCCCCCGAGTTCCCGGACGCGGCGGAGATCTCAACCCCGCCCGAGCCTCCGCCGCCTTCGGTTGGATCGCTGCCCGCTCCCTTGGCCCCTACGAAACCTCCCGAGCCTGCTCCAGGGCTTCCGGTCGAGCCACCGCGTGTTCCGAAGACACCGACCGATCCGCTGCTGCCCGAAGCCGGGTCCGCGGTGGCGTTGCCCCCATTGCCCGTGGAGGTGTTCGAGGTGGTGGAGGTGGTGGCCGTACCGGTGTTGCCGGTGCTGCCCGAGGTGGCCTGCGAAGTGGAGGTCGTGGTGCCCGAGGTGGCGTTGCCCGTGGCACTGGGATTGGAGATGGCGTTGCCGGTGTCACCAGTCGTTCCCGAGTCACCGGAGAGGGCGGCGTTCTCGTCGCTGGCGGAACCGGAGCCGGCCGTTCCAGAAGGGTCAGCAGATGGAGAACCCGTGAGGCTCGGAACGGGACTCACTACCAACTGTCCCTTTGCGCCGGTCGACTTGTTGGGCACAGCTATGGCCACGGTGATCGCGACCGACCGCACAATATTGCCGACTGCCTGGTTCACGGTTCCTCCCCGTTTAGCTACCGCTGTGTCTTCTGCTGCCTGGTCCTGCTACTCCAGAGCGACCGGAGTCCTGCTTCGAAGCAACCGTGTCCCGGTTGCACTTCGATGGCGTTCCCACCATCCCAGCCGGCTCAACCCGTTCAGGCGCGAGCCGTGGCCCCGCTACCGCCACTGCATGTGACCAATCATTCAGTGCCGAGCGCCTCGTTGCAAGCACTGTTGCGGGGAACATATGGGAAAAACTGGCCTATCCCATCCCAGAGTCTCTCTCTGCGTACTAGGCCACTCACCCCATGTGGCAAATACTCACCCTGTCCTCAGGGCCGCCGCGGTGCAGGCCAGCAGGGCTGGGAACGGATCCCATGCCCGCATGAGGCCTTCTTGTGGGCTTGTGGCGGCGACATGCGCCCGGCCAGCCTGGCCCTTTCACCTCGGCGTCTCAAAGAGTTTCATCACGGTTCACCACTGTCTGTGGGATCAACGCACACAGCAGGAGGCGTTCCCTGGACCACAGGTGTCCGAAGATGGGCCAGCTGTCTGAAAGTGGGCAGCGCCTTGAACCTCAAGTAGACATTGAAAGCGCCGTGCGAAATGAAACTTCTGCCCGCCAAGACTAGACAAACGCGCATGCCCCGAATGCCACCGTTGCTTTCGGTCAGGGACCGCCGTGGGAGGCGATGGAGTCGTCGTCGCCTGGCATGGCGTCCAGCTCCTTCCTTGTCGCCACGGTGCTTGGATGTTCCGGGCCGAGGACCCGCTGCTGGTCGGCGAGGACGGCCTCGAAGGACGATCGGGCCTCCTCGCGACCTACCGATGGAGCCAAGCACGCCTGCCAGCCGGGTGCGAGTGGCGAGGGTGGCGGGATTGTCGGGCCCGAGCGAGCGCCGCTCCTCGCGCAGCACAGCCTCGTAGGCCGCAATGGCCTCGTCCGGCTGACCCAGCGAGGCGAGGATTCCCGCCAGGTTGTTGCAAGTCACCAGGATCGCCGGATGCGCGGCGTCCAGAACCCGCTCCTGATCGGCGAGGACGGCCTCGTAGCCGGTGAGGGCGTCGGACAGCTGGCCCATCTCCTGCAGCACTCCGGCAACCTGTGTCCGGGTGGTCAGCGTCGCCGGGTGGTCCGGGCCAAGCACCCGCTCCTGGTCGGCGAGGACGGCCTCGTAGCCGGTGAGGGCGTCGGACAGCTGGCCCATCTCCTGCAGCACTCCGGCAACCTGTGTCCGGGTGGTCAGCGTCGCCGGGTGGTCCGGGCCAAGCACCCGCTCCTGGTCGGCGAGGACGGCCTCGTAGCCGGTGAGGGCGTCGGACAGCTGGCCCATCTCCTGCAGCACTCTGGCGAGATCACCCCGTGTTGCGAGGATCCGCGGGTGATCGCCACCCAACGCCCTTTCTTGGTCGGCCAGGATTCTCTCGTAAGCCGCAAGTGCTTCTCCCAGTCGGCCCATCTCCCTCAGAACGCCGGCCAGGCTGCTCCGTGTTGCGAGTGCCTCCGCAGGTTCGGGGTTGAGAACCCACCTCTTCTCCCCGACGACATCCTCATAGGCGTCAAGCGCGTCTTGGAGACGACCCATGGCCCGCAGGACTCCGGCACGCTTGCTTCTGACTGCAAGGGGCCTCGGGTCGCTCGACCCGAACAGCCTCTCCTCCTCGGACAGCGCGTCCTCGTAAGCGCGGAGAGCGTCGTCGAGGTGACCCCTCTCCTGGAGCACTCCAGCTATCTCGACCCGCGTGTCGAGAGTTCTCTCATGGTCCGCACCGAGCAACCGCTCCTGATCGAAGAGCAGCTCCTGATAGGAGGCGAGAGCTGCCTGGAGTCGGCCGCTGTCCTTGATCACCCTCGCCAGGTTTCCTCTGGTCTCCAGCGTGTGGACGTTTTCGGGGCCCAGAACGCGCCCTTGGTCGAGGAGCAGCTTCCCGAGCAGGGTCTCAGCGCCCCGAAGGGCCCCTCTCTCGTGTGCAATCCGTGCACGGTGCGCCCTCATTCGAAGGGCGGCGCCGTCATCCAAAACGTGCAGGCTGCGGTCGTAGATGTCGAGGGCCTGGTCCAACACCCGGCCGGCTGGCCGGAGCTGGTTGAAGCGCCAGTGGGAAAGCGATAGGTGCCACACCGCGAGTGCAGTCTCGGGCGAGATGTCCCCGTAGCGATGAGCCGTTTCCTCGGCGAGCTTTCGTGCGGAAGCGATCGCGCCGACCCGATCGTGTCCCTGCGCGAGGACATAGGAGTAGCGACCGCGCCAGGAGAGCGCTAACGAGGGCTTGACGCCCCCACCAGACCGGACGAGCCGCTCGAGCATCTCTACCGCTATGCGCGAATGCTCCATTGCCCTCTGCTGGTCGCCATCGACGGCATCGAGGCCTGCAAGCTCGTCCGCAATGGCCGGTTGATCCAGCTCCGCGGGCCACCCGGCAAACCTCGCCGCTCGCAGATAGGCTCCAAGGACTTGTTCCTGGACGGCCGTTGGCAGATCACCGAAGCCATGGTTCCGGTAGGCAAGGGCTCCGGCTGCCATCCTCGCTCCCGCCTGCTTTAGGTCTCCCAGCACGAGCTCCGCCGACTCCTCCGCACAGGATGCGGCCGCTCGGTCCGAGAACGCCCATCGAAGGGGGTCGAGCGGGACCACCCATCCATGCGCCGCGGCCTGCTGGAGCGTCTCTTCGGTCCGGGCCCCTTCGGCCCCTGTTACCGATTCGATCAGCTCCAGCACAAACGTGGTTCCCTGCATCGCCGCCGCCGCGAGCGCTCTCTGAACGTCATGGTCCAGCGTCCGCCAACGCCGGGCGAAATCCAGCTCGAGAAGCGTCCCCGAGTCGGAGGCAGGCGGTAGAAGATCACCGAGAGCCAGCAGCTCCGAAGCGACAACCGATACGAGCGGGTTTCCCTTCGCCGACACCGCGATCGCCTTCAGCTCGTCTTGCGCGACGGGGATGCGGGGGGCAAGAAGACGAACCGCTTCGTCTCCCAACTCCCACAGCTCGGTTGACGTAAGAGGAGAAAGAGATGAGATCGGACCACGCTTCTCGAATGGCAATGCCATGGACATGAAACCGTGCTCGTTGGGTCGTTGGTCGACCTCCAGCAAGTCAGCTTCCCCGGTAGCCAACACCAGAACGGGGAGGCTGGAGCCGAGGAGCCGCTGACAGAGACGCATCGTTCCGATATCTGCCGATTCGGCGTTGTCGACGGCGAGGACCAGGGGTCCAAGGTTGGGAAGCAATATGCCCAACTGCAAGAAGCAGTCGTCGGCCAGCGATGCCGACGACCACGGTTCGGCCAGATGCCTCGCGGCTGTCCCGACACGGCGACTTCGACGCGTGTGGACATCCCCGGCAATCTCGCTTACGGCCTGGAAGCTCCCATCACCGTTTGCCGCGACACCGGTTGGAAGGGATGCGGCCCCCCACAACAGGCCTGTCAGGGTTCCCAGCGCCTCCAGCGTGGCCCGGGCGCGTTTGTCGTCTTGCGCACGCCGCTCGACCGCGGCGGCGATGGCCGAAGCATGGACCGCCCAATGGCCGCCGGTCTCTCGCAAGGCCGCTCTGGCGATCCCGTCCCTTTCGGGGTTCGGACCACAACGCACGGGCCACCAGAACCACGCCGGAACCCCGCCCACCTCCGTCGGCCCGCTCGGGGCGAGTAGATGGCGGGTAGAGGACATCGGCGCAGAGTCCTGATCGAGCGTTTCTGGCCAGTAAGGGAACTCGGGCTGATAGTGGGCGGACAGCATCGAGTAGGTCTCCTTGAGCACTCTCGTTCGCCCCGTCTCGGAGGCCCCGACAACCAGGATCAGACGCGGCCCCGCACCGGTCGAGACCTCTTCGAAGGCGCCCAGGGCTGCCTCTACCGCCCCTTGATGGCTTCCTCCTAGCAGTCGCACACGCGCGACTATGCCTTACCTCTATGCCCTACCTCGAAGGGTCGCCGCCTCCACGGAACTCAGGGGCATGGCTGCGGGTGGGCCCAGTTGACCGATTGCGGCGGGCAGTACTGGACCGGAGGCGGCGAGGGGCTGGAGGTTCCCGTGCCTGGTCCTCCCGACCCGGAACAGGGCTGCGGGTGAGCCCAGTTGACCGATTGCGGGGGGCAGTACTGGCCTGAGGCGGGGGCCGGGGACGCTGCGGCCGGCGCGCCATAGGACGCCCGGGTCGGAGGCGCGCCACCTGATCTCGACCCGGCCGTGGGGGCGGTGGTGGTGACAGCCGCAGGCCGGCCTGCGCTACTCGGGGAAGGAACGCCGGAGGGAGCCGGGGCCGCTGCGGATGGAGAAGCCGTCGTTGGAGTCGTAGCCGTCGGTGTAGCTGCGACGGGTGCGTTGCTACCGATCGCCCGAGTCGGGTTGGGGTTCGTGGCCTGGGACGCCTTGCCGGGAGCAAGAGGAGCAAGCCGCGCTCCGTTCAACACCGAAAGCCGCGTGGGCGGCGGCTGGCCGTACGATATGAGAGCCAGCGCCGCCGCCACCGCGAGCATTGCGACCGCGCCGGCCCCCGCCCAACCAGCGACGCGTAAGCGGGAGCCCGGCTTGTGATCGGCCTCTGCCTTGTGATCGGCCGCTGCCTTGTGAGAGGCCGCTGCCTTATGAGAGGCCGCTGCCTTCGTCTCGCGCCGATGCCTCGAGCGCCGGCTGTCCCGAGGACGGGGGGGGACGCCGCTGTCAAGCACACGGGCCAAGCCGTCCCTGGCAAGCTCGGCTGGAAACTCGTAGGGAGACAACCGTGCCAGCACCGCGGAGGGTAGGGAAACCTCGGTGGCGATTTTGCTACATGTGGAGCACTGAACCAGGTGCTGGTCGACCCTTGCCCGATCCTTTTGAGTGAACGAGCCCTCCATCGGAGGAAGGAGCGCCATCTCCTGGCAGCGTTCCCGGGAAAACGTGACCACGCTCCGCCTGACATTGTCTTCCAACACCTCCATAGCCCGACGCACCAAGGCTGCCGCGTGAGAAAACGTCACGCCGACGACGTCTGCGACCTCGGGGATCGACAAGCCTTGGCGAACCGACAGGTCCAAGACCGCGTACTGTCGGGGCGACAAACTGGCCGCTGCGGCCCAGGTAAGGGCGACAGCCTCCGATGAGTAGGCGAAAGGGTCGGAGTTGGAGGCGGGATCGGTCGACGGGAGGCTTGTGGCCGCGAGCTGTGCCGGGGCTGTCTTGGCGACCTCTGTCATGACCAGGTCGTGTGCAATCGCGAACAACCATGGACGCGCGCGGCCGGCATCGTGCAGCGTCTCGATGCGCTCGCTGGCTCGTTTGAAGGTCATCCCGAGCAGCTCAACGGCGGCGGCAGGATTCCTCACCGTGCGGGCAAGAAAGTCGTAGACACACCGACCGTAGGCGTCGAACAGCGCGGCTACGGTGAGTAGGTCCTCCTTCTTGGCCCTCGTGAGCCTCGCTCCAGGCTCGTGGGTGCCAGCTCCCCCTCTACGGACTTTGCTCACCACCCCGTCCCCACATCCCCTCGGCTGCGAATAGCAGCTCCTCCAACCTAGCCGCGCCACCCGCCCGGCGCTCGCCTGGGTGTCCCGACCACCGAAGGACGAGGCCGGGGCGGTGGTGACTCGTCAGCGGCGCGGAGTCGTCGTGCTCAGGTTGAGGTCATATTGCTCCCGGTAACGGACTGCCCCCAGTGGACTGCTGCCTTGAGACACGCTGACAGTACCGGTCCAGCGAACCAACAGAGCGTTGCTGAGCGCAAACCAATAGTCGCTCGGGTTCTCGCCGGATTGAGCGCCGCTGTAGCTGATGTCGAGGCGCGCGTCTACCGCGGTGATCCGTGACCGGCCGACCCTGATCGGTTCGATGGCGACGACCCTGCCGTCGCCCCGCCACGTCTGCCCAGACCCTCCGCACTCAAAGTGCCAATCCTCTCCGCGAGCCGGATGAGGGGGGCGAAGGTACGCTCCAGGCCCGCAGTCGACCGTGCTCCGACTGACAATTCCGAAGAAGGTCTCTGAGACCGCCGAAGATGCGAGACTCAGGCTCCCATCGGGCCCCAAACACTCCCGATTCTCCTCGACGTGCTCCGCCAGGGCATCCCAGCGCACATTCACTCCGCAACCCTTGGCTGCAACAACTGTCATCGTCGTCTGGGTCGGGTAGGAGCGCGAGGTCCCCGGTACGCTCAGTTGCTCTGAGCCTCTTGTCAGGTACACGTAGACACCCGGCACTGGCAGCAGACCCGACGCGAGTGGGGTGGAACGATCGTTGTGGTAGTTGCGCAACGCCTGGGCGACGCTGATCGGGGTGGCGTGATTTCGCAATACGAGGAATAGAACGACCGCTCCCACGACGAGAACGACCGCGCCACCGGCGAGGCCGATCACAGGCCAGCGATGCCGCCTCAGCCAACCCGGACGGTCACCGGTTGCCTTCACCCCGTCACCGGGCTGAATCTACGGGGCTGTGCGTGCTCATGATCACAGCGAGAAACCTAGCTGCGGCCGGCCTCCACAAACCTGGTCAGCGGGCTTGGCCCCGGGCCGCTAGTGGCTTGAACGAACATCCCTCACCGGTTTGCCGTCACGAATCGCTTTGCCGGCACCACGTCACGGCGAGCCGCTAGCTGAAGGTAAACACCGGGACTGTGACCTGAAGGAAAGTGTTGTCGTCGAGTGACGCCTTCACGTTGCCGTTGATCCCGAGCCAGACGCCGTACTTGTCGTTGAAGAGGCGGTTGCCAACGATGCTCGCATGAACCGGAACGCTCCCCGAGAACACGAGGATCCCCGTTGTCTGGAAGTCTTGAGCCGGCGGACCATCAAGAGCGTCACCGGGTCCGGCAACCGTGCTACCCACATTGTTCTCGCCGATCAGGTTCTCCGCCACCCGGTTCCCGTTCAAGTCCTCGAACTGGCCCGGGCCAAGCGTGTGAGCATGCATCGTCACGCCTGACAGCTGGTTGCCCGCCAGGTAGTTCTCCGCAACGAGATTGTCGTATGACGCCGTGCCGGGGCCTGCATTCGCGAAGAGCACACCGGCGCCTTCACCTTGTAGGCCGTTATCGGTTACCCAGTTGCGCCGGATGATATTGTCATACACGCCTGCAACGCCAGGCATTCTGTTGCCGTTGGAGTCGAGTGCGGCCGGATTGTGCCCCGGTACTGTGATGCCACAGTCGAACTGATTGCGGGTAATCACGTTGCTCTCGACGGCGTTGCCGTGCGTCGGACCAAACTCGTCGGTGAGCAGCACCCCGCCCTCGTTGGCCATCGAGAGGTTGTAACTGATCGTGGAGTCGGAGACTCCCATAAGGTGGATCCCCTCGCCACAGTCACCGGGTATCTGGCCCATCGCTGAACACGGAGGGTAAGGCGAGTTAGGCGTCGGGGGAATCCCGCCGATGTTGTTGCCCACGACTCGGTTGTAGTTAATCCCCACATCGGTGATGGAACCGGCCTTGGGCGAACCTGTGGCCAGGATGCCCTCACCTATCGCACCCTTGACCGTGAAGCCGGCGATCTCGACGTGGGAGCTCTTGATCGTGACGCCGGCAAGGCAGGGCACGCTGGCGGGACCCTTGGGACCTACCTCGTCGCACGTGCCGTTCGACCTGCTCGTCCCCTCGATGACCGCATACCAACCCAGGAGGGTGAGCGGGGCGGACACGACAACGTCCTCGTCGTAAGTGCCGGGGCACACAGCGACCGTCGCCCCGCTCGGGGCGACGTCCACAGCTGACTGAATCGTCGAGTAGCGAGCGCTCGTGCACGACCTGCCCGAGCTGGCCAGGTTCCCCGTTGGGGACACCACCAAGAGCGCCGTGTGGTCATTACTCCCCTCGTCCGCCGAGGCCACGCCGCCACTCTGAGTGGTGAGCGCGCCCGCAAACAGCACGGAAACCAGTGCCGGACCGAGCATGCGAACGATTAGTCGGAGTCTCATGTGTTCCCCCAGGTGCGCGTCGGGCCTGACCCGGCTTCTATGTGGAAGACCTGTCACCTGCGACCGTCTTTCACGTAACCGACCCCAGTTCCCCCCATGTCCAACGGCCAGGCGGGAGACTAACCTGGGCTATTCTCCGCTGTCCAAGGGCCCCACGGTCGAGCTGCGAAGAGTTCTGTGGTTCGCCGTCGTCAATAGGAGTGTGGCGCGACGATGCACCAACCCGACGGTGGTGCTCATCCGCGCCAACGCCGAGCTGGCCACCTGGCCCCTCCCGACTAGGCACCGGACTGACCTCTCGGTCGTAGACGAGCTAGCACGGTTGCAGCTCACGGCCGTGCGACTGGGTTGCTCGATCCGGCTGCGCGACGCGAGCTCACAGATGGCGGGGCTGCTCGAGCTGGTCGGCCTTGGTGACATCGTAGCCACCGTCGCCCATCCAACCCTAGACACGCACAGGCAAGCCGAAGGCCGTGAACAGGTCGGTATCGAGAAAGCTGTGGAACCCCGAGATCCGCCCGCCTGAGACTTCGATCACCTGGAGCGCCCACGGCACGTGGCCGCCCTCGCCGTCGGCCCGGTACTGGCCGAAGGCCGGGCAACCGTTGGCGGCTGTCGGCACCAGGCGCGAGTCACGGCACCCGTTGCCAGGCCCGAGTAGCCACCGGCTGATCTCGACCGGCCCCCGTAGCCACATCGCGTAGGGCGGCATCGACTGCACCGCATCGTCGTGAAGGAGAGTCACCAGTTGTGCCACGTCGTAGCGTTCGAAGGCATCCACGTACCGAGCGAGCAGCTCCTTCTGCTCGGCGTCCACCGGCCGCTGGCGTTGGGAGTCGAGGTCGCGGGCGGAGAGCGTGGACCTCGCCCGCTGGAGGGCACTGTTGACCGACGCCACAGTGGTGTCGAGCAACTCGGCCACCTCGGTTGCATGCCAGCGGAGCACCTCCCGCAAGATGAGCACGGCTCTTTGGCGGGCCGGTAGGTGCTGGAGGGCGGTCACGAAGGCCAAGCGAACTGTCTCCTTCGACACGGCCACCTCGGCGGGATCGCCGTCATCTGTCATGACGCGCGCGTCTGGGATCGGGGACACCCATGTGTGCTCAGGCAGCATCGGACCGAGACTGGATGCTTCGGCCGGTGAGGACGGTCCCAGCTCCATAGGCCGGGCCCGGCGCTGGCGGCCCCTCAACATGTCGAGGCACACGTTGGTCGCGATCCGGTAGAGCCAGGACCGAGCCGCTGACCGGCCCTCGAAGCCGTCTAGGCCCCGCCAGGCACGCACCATGGTCTCTTGCACCGCGTCATCCGCCTCGAAACCTGAGCCCAGCATCCGGTAGCAGTAGCCGGTGAGCTCTCGTCTGTGCTGTTCCAGATCCTCGGGTCGGATCTCAGTCGAGGCGGAGGCGCTGCCGTGTACGGCCACGGACAACGATTCTATGGCGAACATGTCGACCCCGAGCAGCCCGGAGGCCTCTGATCACCGAGAGTGACGACCTCCAGCGCCTGACGACCTGAGCGCCTGGAGATGTGACTGCTGCGCCAGATAAGTCGGCTGTGGCGCGTGGCATAAAACGGGGCTACGCCGCCCGCCGATCGTCGAGATGATCTGTCGCCCTGGCCGCGAGCGCCATGATGTTCAGGACCGGATTGGCACTCCCCTGGGTAGGGCACACACTGCCATCGACTATGTAGAGGTTGGGAACTGCGAACGTCCGCAGGTTGGCATCGACCACCCCCGCCCGCGGGTCCGCCGCCATCCTGCACCCGCGTACTTCTCCCGCATGGTTGCAGTAGGGGCGGTGAACTGTCTTCAAGCCGACGTCACCCGATGCGGCGGCTATACCGGGTGGCTACGTGCTACCGCGATCGCAGGTCCCATGGGTTGCAGGTGTCGGGACATTGCGCGCCCAATCTTCACGCTCATGCAGCTTTGTGCATCCCAAGCCTTCGTCACGTGGAGTATTTTCCATGACCACTCTCGGGTAGACGAAACCCTGTTCGACGGTGTCCTCATCCCTGAGGACGGGTCGCTGGTACCACGTCCCTGGACGTTCGCGTGCGCTTATCTCGTGCGAAAGGCCTCGGCGGCGTCCTCTCGTAGACACATTCCTGCCAATCGGCCGCTGAATCAGGAGATGCGCCCCTCACCCTCCTGATGAGATCCCCCTCTCGGTCATCTCCTGGTAGTGCCCCCCGACCTCTTCCTCTTCGCCGCTGAGTTCAGGATCGTCACAAGCTTCCTCGGCCTGCCGTTCCTCTCGCTGGGTTGGAGGCCGGTCAGCTGTATGGCGACTCTTTGATTCCTCAATCTCTGCATCACGAGTCGCTGGCTCTGGAACAGTGCGTTCCTCGTCCATTTATCCTTACCCCCTTCTTATCCTTACCCCCTTCTTATCCTTACCCCCTTCTGTCCGTCCCTTCGAGTCCCGGCAATATGGCTAATCTCGCTTCCGTCGCGCGGAATCGATGATCAGGGCCCCAGCATTGCCTGCCATCTACCCGTTTGCCGTCCTGGCCAACCGCCCGGTTATCAGGCAGCGGGTCAGCGACGGTGGTCGCTCTCATGAAAGACCTTGACCAGCTGGCACAGAAAGCACCGGCATACACAGCCGGCAGGCACTAGCGATGGCCCCGCGTCCGCCTCCACGAATAGCCTGATCCGCCGTAGGACTACGAAGGACGAGCGTGCATGGCGACTCCCGGCCCCAATTGGGCTGAAGAGGTAACGGCAATCGGCACCGCCGTCGGTGCGCTCGGCCTGCTGGGCGCCATCGGCGCTGCAGTCTTTGCCGGCCAACAGGTACGTGAAGCGCGCAGAGCCCGCCAAACAGAGATGGCGGCGGACTTCATCGGTCGATGGAACGAGGACTCTCTCGTGGAGGCTAGGCGCCTCATAAGCCGGTTTGGAACCAAGGAAGAACTCAGTGAAGCCTTTCAGCGCTACGTGGCCGACAATTCGCTGGACGCCTCCATGCTCTACCGCGAGCTCGACTATTTCGAGCAGCTGGCTGCCCTCGAGCACCTGGGGGCCGTCGACGTAGAGCTCATCAAAATCCTCGTCGGTCCCATGCTGATCGAACGATGGGACATGTGGAGACCATCGCTGGAGGCCATACATGGGGAGCGCGTCTACCCCATGTTCGAATCTCTGGCCTCCAAGATGAGAGACCTGTTAGGGATCGGCGAGGCCCAACCG
This sequence comes from uncultured Actinomycetes bacterium, assembly GCA_963736925.1. Taxonomy (GTDB): domain Bacteria; phylum Actinomycetota; class Acidimicrobiia; order Acidimicrobiales; family CAVTQP01; genus CAVTQP01. Next base: position 296,385 of record CAVTQP010000003.1, on the reverse strand, counting down.
GCCCATCCCAAGGAACCAACCCGACAGAGAGCCTCCCACTAGGTACGAACCATGACCAGGATCCAGATCGCTTCAACGGGAGCCGACCATTACCGCGTTGAGGTGACCGACGGGAACCTCACCACCGCTCACGTGGTCACGGTGTCCCCGCCGATGCTGGAAAGGCTCGGCACGGCAGGCACCGCGACCGAGAGGGTGGTGCGTAAGTCCTTCGAATTTCTTCTTGAGCGGGAACCAGCCAGCAGTATCTTGCCCGAGTTCTCGCTCGACGACATCTCTCGATACTTCCCCGACTATCCAGCCGAGATTCGATCCCGCCTGGAAGGGTCATGATCTTCGGTGCCCGATACCCGACTCACGCAGTCCGTGATTGAATTTCCTGCGTGGACATCGCATCGCTCCTACTCGAGCTATACGGGCGCGTCCCGCCGCTAGCGCGTGACGCGGTCAGCGGTGTCGACATCGACCAGCTGACTGACTCACCGGCGCCTGGCGCGAACACCATTGCCTGGCTCATCTGGCACCTCGCCCGCGTTCAGGATCATCACGTCAGCGAGCTGCTCGACACCGACCAGCTGTGGGTCGCCGAGCGATGGGCTCGCCTCTTCGGGCTCGATCCGGATCCGTCCAACACGGGTTACGGCCACTCTGCCGATTTGGTGCCGAGCGTCCGGCCGGAGCGGCCGGGCGTCCTCCTCGAGTACCTCGACGCTGTCGACGGACGCACCCGCAGGATGCTGAGGAACCTCCTCCCCGAAGAACTCGATCGCATCGTCGACCGTAGGTGGGACCCGCCAGTAACCCTAGGAGTGCGGTTGGTGAGCATCGCCGACGACTGCTTGCAACACGCAGGGCAGGCGGCATACGTGCGGGGGCTTCTCGGCGCGTGAGGCTGGCCCTCGAGGACGAGGTCGCCGCGTGGCATCAGCACGGCTGGGCACTGATTGAAGGCCTCGTTGGAACCGACGAGATCGATGCAGCGACGGCCGATTTGCACGAGGTGTTCCCGACCGCCGAGCAGTTCCATGCGGACCCTGTTCGGGAGACAGAAAAGTGGCTCGGGCGTCCTCCCGAGGGCCGCCGCAACTTCGTCTGGCCACCGGACGGACCGGGATTCCGCCCCGAACAGCACTTGTGGCATTGCGATTTCCCCTTCCCGGGATCCGGCAACCTCAACCGCCTATGCGTGCACCCCGCGATCGTGGACCTTGTGGAGCGGTCCTTGGAGACCACCGACCTGCGCATCTACCAGACCCAGGTCACGGCCAAGTACACGGGTGTCACCAACTACGAGCAACCGATGCACGCAGACCGGAACCACTCCTGGCTACCCGCCCGCGCCAAGGCACCGTGGTGGCACCTCGAGGGCTTCCTCTACCTTTCCGATGTCGACGATGACACGGCGCCCACCCACCTCGTTTCGGTGGCCGATTCCGCGGGCCGCGCTCCGGGCGTTCCACTGGTGATGCCCGAGGCCGATCCGGAGCTGTATGCCAAAGAGCGGCCGGCCAACGGGGTCCGCGGATCGTTCCTTGCTTATCGGACGGATGTATTCCATCGGGCCGTTGATCTCACCCGCGCCCGCGGAGCACGGTTCTTGCTGAACGCGAGCTTCAAAATCGCAGGCGAGGACTGGATCGGTTACCACGCTGCCCAATCCCGCGCTACAGATCCCGCGTGGACCAGGTTCGTGGAGAGCTCGACGCCCCGCGAACTTGCACTGTTCGGCTTCCCGCCACCAGGACACCCCATCTGGGACGCGGCGCTGATCCAGGCAACGGCCGAGTTGTACCCGAACCTCAATGTCTCGCCGTGGCACGAGGCGCTCGAGGCCTGCTAGCAGGGCCACCCCTCGCCGTCCGCTCCGCCCGGGCCATCCCGCCGCACGCCGGGCACGACCAGCACGGCGGCTGCGAGAACCCGGGCCGCCCTGCATGTGATGCACGATATGCTGCCCGTGTGATCATCGTTGGTCTGTTGCTCATCTTCGTAGTCCTATTTGTGTTGCTGCCCCTGCTGGGTCTAGCGATCTGGGCGCTCATCAGCACCGCCGTCATTGGCCTTGTGATGGGAAGCCTGGGTCGTCTCCTGGTTCCAGGGCGCCAGTCGATCGGTCTGTTCGGCACGATGCTTCTCGGTCTGGTCGGTTCGATCGTCGGCGGCTTTGTCGGAAACCACGTGATGCATTTGGACCGGGTCCTCACCGTGCTCCTGGAGATCGGCACCTCGGCTGCATTGGTCGCGATCGTCGCGGCTGTTGACGCGGTCCGTCTGACCCACGGAAATCAGCGATATCTCGACCCTGGGCGATAGTCCTCCGCCAAGGGCGCCGGCGGAGGCCCCGGAGCCGCGCGACAGCCGATATGCTCTCGTGATCGGCACGTCGAGGCCGGCGCTGGAGCGTTCGAGCGATTGGGCGCTCGTCCTGTCCAGCAGAGGAGAGTGTTTGGACTCGGGCCAGCGTGTCGACTAGCGATGCTCAACCGGTGTGGCTGCTAGGGCTCGAGACCCGTCTCCTAGAGCACGTGAACGCGGCTGTCCTCGTCACGGACCTGAATGGACGAGTGCTATATGCCAACCCCTATTGCAGGACCCTCTATGGCTGGGAACCCCAGGACATGTTGGGACGGCTGGCCGCAGAGTTGTCGGAAGTCGAGCTAGATCCAACGCTGACCGCTGAGATCGCAGAGGCCCTGGCGCGCCGTGAGAGTTGGGAGGGGGATTTTGAGATTCGGCGTCGTGACGGCGCGCATGTCGTTGTTCGGGCCACCGATTCAGCTCTGTATGACGACCGGGGCGAGATAGCGGGTGTTGTGACTCTCGCCGTTGACATCACACGAGAGAGGCAGGCTGCCGAGCGACTGGCCCGAGAGGGTCGGCTGCACGCCTTTCTGCTGGAGGTCACGACGGCACTCACTTCCTCGCTCAACTACGAAGAGGGAATTCGTCGCCTGGCCGACGTGACCGTGCCCATTCTTGCTGATCTGTGCCTGATCGACGTTCTCGACGATGACGGCAAGGTACGGCGGGTGGCAGCAGTCCATACGGACCCGGCGAAGGCTCAACTCGTAGAGCGCCTCGCCGACTACCCGCCCGAAGCTGGAGGTCATCCCGCCCTGGCCGTCATGCGGGGGGCCGAGGCGCAGCTTGGAGACATGACCGACGATCTCCTACGCCAGACCACGCGCGACGCCGAGCACCTTCGTATCGTGAAGGAGCTCGGTCTGGCTTCTTACATGTGTGTGCCGCTCATGGCCCGCGGCCGCATTCTCGGTGTATTCACTGTCCTATCGGCAGGCTCCGGCCGGCGCTTTGGTCCTGGAGACCTCGACCTCGCCAAAGACCTGGCTCAGCGGGCCGCGACTGCTCTCGACAACGCCCGTCTCCTCGAAGAGCGCACCCGGGTGGCGCGCGCCCTGCAATCCGCCCTTCTCCCGCCCTCGCTCCCCGACGTTCCGGGATTCGAGTTGGCAGCGCGCTACCTCGCAGCTGGAGAAGGTAACGACGTAGGGGGTGACTTCTACGACATCTTCGATGTCGGCTACGGGAGCTGGATAGTGGCTCTGGGCGACGTATCCGGCAAGGGCCCCGAAGCTGCCGCGATCACCGGCTTGGTCCGTCACAGCCTGCGGGCATCCGCTCTCGAGCACCGGGACCCGGCACGGCTGCTGGCCATCGCCCACGAGGTTCTGCGCCGCGAGCAGATAGGACCGGAGCAATTTTGCACGCTGTGTTGCGGGCTGCTTCGCTCCCGGGGCACGAGAGCGCGATTGTCGGCGTCATGCGCCGGCCACCCCAGCCCCCTCATCATCCACTCCGATGGGGAAATCGTCCCTATGCGCTGCAGAGGAATGATGCTAGGGGCATTCGAGACTGTCACCTTGCAGAACACCAGCGTTTGGCTGAGCCCGGGAGACACTGCGCTTCTATACACCGACGGGGTGACCGAGGCGCACGGACCGTCAGGACTCTTCGGTGAAGAAGGCCTGCGCCAAGCTCTCAAGCGCGCTCACGAACAGACCGCTGATGAGATCGCCAACGCCATACTGGATGCGGTAATGACCTTCACCCAGGACCAGCCTCGAGACGACGTAGCCCTTCTCGTGCTGCGTGCCCGGGAACAGGTCGTGCGTTCACCCGCCCGCAAGTAGCCTCCCTAACACCCGGGAAGGCGGAGCCCGACTACCGCCTGAAGGCGTCCTTCACCTTCTCGCCGGCTTGCTTGAGGTTTCCCTCCGCCTGATCGCCCCGCCCCTCAGCTTCGAGGGTCTCGTCCTCGGTGGCTTCACCCACGACCTTCTTGACCTTGCCCTTTACTTCCTTTGCCTTGTTCGCCGCCTTGTCCTCTGTTGCCATTCTCAGCTCCTCCACACCTTCCACGGGTCACGCCGGCATCTCCGGCTGGAATCTCACTTATGCCCCCAGCCACTGCTTCCCACACCCGGACGCGGCCGTTATTTTCCTTCGGGTTTCACCAGCCTTGGGCCGTGCTACCTATTGGCCCATCATCAGACACCTCGCCATGCGGCGTCGACCTACGCCAAGCGAGTGTGAAGGCGAACGACCGTTCCAGTATCGGAAGAACGCACCTGGACGAGATCGCACAGCTGGTTCATCAACCAGACGCCACGCCCACCCGTGCAGGCCGGGGAGGGTCGCCGACGTCCAATGAGCGGATCCGTGATACGACCCCTGTCGCGGACCTCAGACACCAAACGATCGTCCTGGCGCCAGATCCGCAGAGTCCCTTCACCACCGCCGTGCCGGACGCTGTTAGCGGCCGCCTCGCTGATAGCGACGGTCAGGTCGTTGGTTCGACTGCCCGAGAGGCCCTCCCTTACAGCGATGATCCTCACCCGGTCCCGAACCTCCTTCATGGTCTCGACCGTGAAGTGGCTCTCCCCGGCTGCGGGGTCGGGGGGAGGCAATGCCTCACTCAATACTGCGCTGGCCGAGCTCAGAGGGTCATGATCCGTTCTATGGTGATTCGTTCCGGCTAGCAGAAACGGATGGCTCACGAGCGCCCTTCGGATAACGTCTTGCCCTAGGCCTTTCAAGTCGTAGGGACAGAGCAGCATGAACTCGGGCTGGTCTCTGAACGCCAGGTTGAGAAGAGCCTCGTGGTGATACCACTCAGCCCTCTCGGCCGAGCTGCGTCCCAGCCAGACTGGCTCACCGATGCCACGAACCGCACGACCGCCCGATGAATGAGCATCAACGAACTCCCGCCAGAGGGGAATGAGCCTCGAGGGGTTGCGTCCGACGTCACTCATGTCCGCGAATCTCACAGCGCCGGCCTGGGAGCCGAGCTGCGCCCTCAGCGGATCCACTTTTCGCTGTTGAACGACGACCAAAATTGCCTCCCGGGCAGCCATCCCCTCCATGATCAAGGGCAGAGTTGCGTCGACGAACCCATCATCTCCCCGATACGGGAGTATCCCGTGGCGGAAGCCTCTTGGCTCGTGTGCAGCGGAACTGGCAGCTTGGGAGGTGTTCATGATGCCGACTCAGGACTGGAGACCCGTGTGTGGCTCAGCCCTTGGGCCTCGAGGGAGGCGTTCAGCTCGGCGCCGAAGAGGATCGCCACACCGGTGATGTAGAGCCACAGCACAAGGATCACCACGCCGGCAAGCGCCCCGTATTCCTTGGAGTACGAGCCGAAGCCCGAGACGTAGTAGGAGAAGCCGAGCGACGCCGCCACCCACACGCCTGCGGCCACCAGCCCGCCGACGCTCACCCACTGCCACTTGGCTTGGTGCCGATTGGGCCCCACGCTGTAGATGAGAGAGAACAACACGGTGATCAAGATGGCCGCAAGCACCCACCTGAACGCGGTCCACCCGATCGTGAAGGCCGTGCCATGAACTGGCGCCCAATCCTTGACCAAAGATCCGAGGGGGGCGGCAAAGACGATGAGGGCGGCCGCCGCGCCTCCTACTACCGCCGTTGCCAGCATCAAGCCGACGGCTACAGCGCGGTTCGGAACGAATTTCCTCTCCTCTGGAACCTCGTAAGCTATGTCGAGGCCGGCCTCCAGGGTGGCCATGCCTGAGCTGGCCGCCCACACGGCGACCGCCGCTGATACAACCACCGTGACCAACGCCCCGCCGCTGTGTCGCTGTGCCTGGGAGAGCGCCTGGGTGATGACGCCGGCTGCGCCGGAGGGCAACGCCTTGGTCGCCCCATGGACCAAGGTGTCAATGGTGTGCTTGCTCACGTGCAGGAGAGATACAACCCCCAACAGGGCGATCAGAGCTGGGAAGAGGGCCAAGAACCAGTTGTAGGCCAGGCTGCCGGCGAGAATGGTGGTCCGGTGTCCCTTCGCCCGGCCGACCGTCTCCTTGAGGACCCGGGACCAGCTTCTTGCGCTCAATTGACCAGGCGCAGCCGGGACATGGGATACGTAAGCTGTGGTTTCGGACATGTCGATGTTCGGTGCTATCCGTACTCTGTTCGGCTTGATCCCCCGGGCGACTCGGTGCCCTACCTTCTCCAGCTCCTGTCTATTCCCCGGACCTGTTCTCTTCATGCCTACGAGCGGCCGGCGGAGTTTCGTGTGAGCGCGGGCTAAGTTTTCCCTCAAAGGACTTGGGTAGAGCTAAGCCGACCGTCGACTGGAAGGTCTGAACATGGCGTTGCTCTTGCTAGCTCTGGTAGTCGTGGCTCTTTTCGTGGGTCTCGGCGTGGCAGTCCACCTGCTTTGGATTGTTGCTGCTGTGCTGTTCGTGATGTGGATCCTAGGATTCCTCGTTCGTGGCGCGGAACGCACCTGGTACCACTGGTAGAGGCGGCCTCGCTCTTGAAGTAGGGCTACGGGCCGCGGGACCTGAAGAGAGACGCAATGCAAAATCCGGTTCGGGTGCTCGATGAGTTCCAGCAACGATACCGGTCGACTGCGTTCGTCTTCGGGGTCATCAAGAAGTTCGGGGATGACGCTGCAGGTTCGCTCGCAGCCCTGATCGCATACTACGGCTTCGTCGCGGTGTTTCCCCTGTTGCTGGTCTTCGTCACAGTGCTGGGCCTCTTCGCGGGAAGCTCCTCGTTCGCTCACTCGTTGGAGAACTCTGCGCTGGCGCAGTTTCCCGTCATCGGCAATCAGCTGAAGGCAAACGTCCACGCTCTCCACGCTGGCAGTGCCGTGGGGCTGACCGTGGGAATCCTTGTTGCCTTGTACGGGTCGCTGGGCGTCAGCCAGGCAGGTCAGCGGGCAATGGCCGAGGTGTGGAACATTCCGGGTGTCCGCCGCCCCGGCTTCTTTCCACGCTTGATCCGAAGCCTCGCCTTCCTGCTCGTTCTGGTGATCGCCGTGTTGGTGACCACCGGTATCTCCAGCCTCTCCACCTTTGGTGTCCACCTCGCTTTGTTCCACAATTTTGGCTTCAAGGTGGGGATCCAAGTCGTAGTCGTGTTGGCAAACGTTGGCGTCTACTGGCTGGCCTTTCGGATCCTCACGCCTGCCTCGGTGGGTACAAGAGAGCTTCTGGTTGGAGCTGTCATAGGCGGCGTCGGTTGGACGATCCTTCAGGGCGCTGGCGTCTACCTGGTGGGTCACAACCTCCGTCATGCCAGTGAGGTATACGGCAGCTTTGCCACGGTCCTGGGCTTGTTGGCTTGGCTCTATCTCGCGTCCGAGCTCAGTGTCTATGCCGCAGAGGTGAACGTGGTGCTGAAGAACCGTCTGTGGCCCCGCAGCATCGTGCAGCCCCCCTTGACCGAAGCCGATCGAGAGGTTCTGGACCGAATCGCTCTAGTTGGTGAGCGGCGACCTGAGCAACAGGTCGAGTCGCGCTTTGAGCAGAAGAACGATCAACTACAGAGCGGGCGAGCGCCTGGTGAGCCGGACGCCAAGCATCCCACTGGATCTTGATCTATAGCGCCTCCGAAGTACTCGTCCGAAGCCGTGTAGGCATCCACCACGGCGACATAACGTGTCGCCGACGACCGACAGGGGTAAACGACTGACCGGGGTAGAGCCCCTAGAGAGAAGGAGACAAGTGGATCACACCGATTTCGTGGAGCTGCTCAATCAGGACCTCAGGACCGAGTTCCAGTCAATCATCCAGTATGTGCAACACACGGCGCTCGTTTCCGGAGCCGAGTACTTGAGCGTCATCGACGAGCTCAAGGTCCATCTCAATCAGGAGGTACGTCACGCCCAGATCCTGGCCGAACAGATCGGTTTCTTGGACGGAACACCCACTACCGCCGTTACCGAAGTTCCGGGCTGGACAGGTCCTCGGGATGCACTCGAGGCTGACCTACGCCTGGAGTCGGACCAGCTCGATCGCTATCGCGAGCGCTTTCAAGAGGCTAACGACCTCGGGTTGGCAGATGTCGCCGAAGCTCTGCGTCCGCTGCTCGAGCAGACCCAGGAGCACGTGCGCGATCTGCAGACCGCACTCGGCGACTAGTGGCCTCAATCCCCCGCAGATCGATCGGACCGACCGTGGCGTCTCCTGACGCCTACATCTCCTTGACCAAGCCTATGCGGTTGCCCTCCGGGTCCGTGAACTGGGCGATGGAAGGCCCTCCGGGGACGTCCATGGGCGGCATGACGGTCTTTCCCCCAAGCTTTTCAGCTTTGTCGAGTGCAGCCTTGAGGTCCGCCACTTGTACATAGAAGGTGACACTCTTACTGCCATCCTCTGACGGACCCACGCCCCCTGCGATACCACCCTGGGCCGCCTCGACCATTCCATAGTTCATCGGATTGTTCGCGTCGATCTTCCAATCGAACAGCGAGGTGTAGAAGGTCTGAAGCGCTGAGCCGTCCTTTCCGACGATCTCGAAGTGAACTACAGGCTGTCCCATGATCTCCTCCTCGGTCGCTGACCCATCATCTTTGTATGCCAGTACTCATTGCGCCACTCCTTGCGCGCGGAACGAGGGAGAATCCCCTCGGTGGGTACTACGGTCCGGGACCTCGGGCGGATCGTCCCATTCGTCACTCCCGTGCCCCGGGGGTCGCCGAAGACCCGATGTTCGCCGCCAACCACTGGTTCAGGGGCGCCGACGCCCGGAGGAAGTCGACGACCTTCCTCTTGGCCTGGCGCGTCCCGAGCCAATTGGCGACGGGCCACTGCTTCCAGGCAACCAGGCCCTTGTGGCGCAGGAGCTCGGCCCGGGGGTGGTCCTTGGGGAACCCCCTCGGAACCGTCTTCAGGGTCTCGTGGGCCGTGACCTCGATCCCCGACCTGGCGGTCGCGCGGACGATCTTGGCGAGCTCGCCACCTGTTCGGTCGTCGCTGACCGCCCGCCGATAGCGGGAAAGCGCCTCGCCATCGGGCATGTACAGGCCGCAGCCGGCACCCAGTCCATCGGCCGAGAGCTGGATGTAGCCGCCCTTCCCTAGCGAGGCGGCGATGGCAGTCTTGTATGGTGACTTGTCGGGACTGAAGCGTACGTCCCGGTACGGGCGGAAGATCCTTCCCTCTCCGAAGTCCGGGGCGAGCTCGACTAGCAGCTGCTCCATGGGGCGCCGTACCAGGTCCTCGTAGTCGTTCTTGTGCGCTTGCCAGTAGGCCTTGGAGTTGTCGGCCTCGAGACCCTCGTAGAACTCGATTGCCTCGGCGGGCCATCCTCTGAACGCCACATCGCGGGACGATAGCCGCCCACCGCCAGATCGCGGATCCCTGCGACGAGCTAAGTCCGCGAGAAGGCCCGGATGGCGGCTTCGGCAGCGGCGTTGGTCGCAAGCTTCGCTTGACGGGCCAATCTGATCATGCTGGGGATACGGCCGGGATGCTTCAGCAGATACCGCGCCACCGCCCGACCGTTGGGCGTCCCGTCCTGGTTGCTCAGGTGAAAGACCTCCTCGTCCACGCTCCCGTCGGTGGCTCGGTCGCTGATCACGCGAAACACCGACCAAGGGACGCCACGGCCCTCGCAGACTCGGGCGATTGCCGCAGTCTCCATGTCGAGAGATACGACACCCAGTGCTCGGAGACGTGCAATCGCTTCCCGGTCGGTAAGAAGCACGTCGCTTGTCCATATCTTTCCGTGTGCCATCTTTCCGCGTGCCATCTGTCCATCTGCCGGTCCTTCGCCCAACGGCGCGGGCCGGTGCTCTGCGCCGGTGGTGCTGTCTACGACCGCCTCTGCCTCTACCAAGCTCCCGATCGGGGTCACGTTGTCAACGGCACCGGTGATCCCCACCACCCCGATCCAGTCGACGTGGACAGCGTCCAGCAAGCGCTCAGTGCCCGCCGCAGCCAGCTCGGTCCCCATGCCGGTCACGATCGCGACCACTTCCCGCCCACCGAATGTGCCTCTGCGGACGGGCACCCCGTCGACCCTGGCCTTGCGAAGAGACAGCTTCCGCACCAACGGCCGGAGCTCGAGCGGCATGGCACAGACGAATCCGATGGTGGCGGTGTCCGACTGGAACCGCACCTAGGGTCAGCCTCCGCTAGGCACGGCTTGGCACGGACCCGTGCCACAGACGTTGAGAACCACCCCGTTGAGGAGGAAGGCGGCGTCCTGGTAGCGGACTATCGGCTGGGCGCGAGGCACGCCGTGGGGATCCGCTCCGGTCGTCGGAGGCGTGTTCGTGATTGGAGGAGGAGGTGACCCGCTGTCCCATTCGACGAGCGCCGAGCCGCTGTACACGTCGGTCGGGATCGCCGGAATGTCGAACATCGGCACCACGTCGGGAGACCTGCCTGGAGCCAAGGCGGGCTTGTGAACGGCGGCTCCGATCGTCCGCGCCTCGTTCTCGGTGGCCACGTTGGCCACCTGGTGGTCCCCGAATGCCTCGTCCAGGAGCACCTGGTGAGCGGGAGTTCCCGGCAAGGGATCTGACGTCAGGTGCTCGGCGTAGCCGTCGGGCTCGGAGCGGTCCCACAGCATCTGAAGCAGCCCGTACGTGATCTGCTGGGTCAGCTTGTCCGGGTAGGAACCGTTCTGAATGGCGAGGAAGGGGGAGTAGTCAACGCTGCGGTTCAACAACAGCGAGTAGTCCATCGCCGGAACCCCGAGCACGGCGCGGGTGAACTCCTGCGAGACGGCCGTCAAGGCCCCTCCTTGGATTCCCCCCTGGCTGTTGCCGTAGTAGTAGAGGTTGCTCGGGTCGATGACCGGATGATTTGCGCCAGCCTCGAAAGCGGGGCTCGAGCCGAAGCCTGCTCGGCTGGTCATGAGCCTGCCCAGGAACAGGAAGTCGAGCATCCCCTGCTGGCCGCGGTCGGGTAGTGACGGGAAGAGAGACAGGTTGGTGATTATTTGGGCGTCGGTGCCGACGTCGTCTTGGGACAATCCGAGCCAGTTCGTCCCACAGATCACAAAATCGTGCTCGTTCGCCATGTCCTCGATCGCGGGATCATTGATCTCCTGTGCGCTGCCGAGCAGCCCGTGGCCGTAGAGCATGGCGTGGCCCGGGTACACCGTCGCGCCGGAGTTGGTGGCGTCGCTCACGGTGGCTCGCGGGACGTTGCAGACGAAGTTGGCAGACTGCACGTTTCCGGGAAGCTGCGACGGCAACCCGTCGGAGCCCAGGTTAAATGTGGAGCCAGGCGGACCGCCGGGCTTGTCCAGATAGCTGGGGACGGAGAACGTACCCTCGACGTGACGGGCGATGCTGGGGTTCTGTGCCGTGGTGAAGTCGGTGGTGCTCGTAACGGTGAACTGAGGAGCCCCGCCACCGAGCTTTGCGAAGGCGTCGTCGCGTATGTGCAGCATCCGTCCGGTGAGGTTGCTCTCGCTGGCAACGGTGAAGTCCCAAGCCAGGTAGAGGTTGTGCCTGCTCACCCCGTGGTCGGCGAGCACATCGAAGACCTGCTGCATGTGACCTCGACGGTGCTCCTCCGCCGCGGTCGGCAACGGTTGCCCGTCTCGGTAGTCCTTGAACACGGCATCGGGCTGAATCAGGTTCCCGGCCGCATCACGGGGATTGCGAATGGCCACCACGTAGCGGTGCCCGTCCAGCAAGGAGGCGTCCGGACGGATGATCAGCGCCTGCTCCGCGGCGTTGGGATCGTTAGCGTCCAGCTCGGCCCAGTAGGCGGCCCTCTGCCCCGTGCGCGCGTCGAGGATCACGATCGGTGCGTCTTGTGCCAAAGAGGCCCCGATGTCGGTGATCGGAGCGGCGCCTGTCTTGGCCAGGTCGATGCCCGGAACGTGGAGAAGGATGGGCGTGCCGGGGCTGAACCCGTCATTGCGGTTCCATTCGGTGGGGTCCATGCGGGTGCCCTGGACGTTGGCCGGCATGGCCGAGACCGGGAAGTCGACCCGTCTGCCCGTTGATGTGTGGGGATCTCGCACGGTGAAGTAGTCATCGGGAAAGGGAAGCAGGCAGGAGGTCGGATCGAGCGGGTCGCAGCCGCTCACTCGTCCATTTGTCGAGTCGGTGCCGGCGGTAGTCGAGAGTCCGGGCGAAGCCTGTCCCGAGCCCTGCCCGGGCGATGCCCCCCCGGCAGGGGCCAACACAGCTATCACGACCGCTGCCACTCCGACCAGCGCTGCGAGGGCCTTCAATGCCGGCCTTCTGATCCATCGAACAGGTCCCCCCCGGTGCCGGGGGGCCAGCAGCCACGGTCTGCGTCTTGCCCGGTGAAGCAACCGCCTCGGTGAAAGCTCCAGCACCATGCCCCCCCTTGATCAAGGCCAACCGCGAACCTTGCTGGCCCCGTCAGCCTGCTCGCATCCCTACCCATCTTCAAGTCAAACCCAGGCCACCGGTCACGTCCTCGAGACGATCTTCAACTCAAGCCCAGGGAACCCGTCACGTCCTCGAGACGAGAATCGTTGGAATGGAACTCCCAGGCCTTGGCACCATGTTGCCAGTTGGCCCTTGGCGAACAAGATGTCGACCAGCGGGGCCACTTCGCGGTCGCTCACCCCGTCCCCGACGAACATGGCGACTCTGCCTCGTCGCTGTGCCTCCTCTACAGGTTCCCGCTTGCAAGTCCCGCACCTCGAGCACGGACACGAAGCCCGCGGGGTTGGAAACCTCAGTTGACCGGTGACCCAGTCCACGCTGTTGGTGACCACTCGCACGCCGAGGGACCTGCAGACCTCGTCAGCGTGAAAGCCGAACCCGTCTGATACGACTGTCACCTCGGCACCCGCCCGGCGGAGACCGTCGAGAAGCTTCTCCAACCCGGGGTCCAACGGGACCTCGGCAGCCACGGCGCCAAGCAGCCGCCGATCGGTCGACGGCAGCAGGGCCCATTGCTTGACCATGCACTCGCGGCTGCCGATCTCGCCGCGTTCGTAAAGGCTGTCGACGGCTTGCCATGAGTCACCGCGCCAGCCTGTTGAGCAGGTGGACCCCCGTGTCGGCGACCGTGACGGTCCCGTCGAAGTCCAAGAACGCCGAGACCTGCGACAGGTTGAGATCGTCCATGAGAAACAGCGAGCATAGGCTGGCGCGATGGTGGGATCGCTGGCGAGCCCCCGGACCGGACCCCCCACCCACTAACGATCCCTATTGAGCGATGTCGTTGAGCAACCCTATTGAGGACCTCATTGAGCGCCTCGTTGAGCGATGATCTCATTGAGCGATGTCATTGAGCGATCAACTAGCCTCCCCGCATGGCGGTTTAGGATGGCGACGTGAGTGATACGCGGTGGCTCACCCAGGAGGAGCAGGAGATCTGGAGGTCGTTCGTCGGCTTCGTGCGCCTACTGGGAGACCAGCTGGACCGCGAGCTCCAGCGGGACGCCGGCATGCCGCACGCCTACTACGTCATATTGAGCGCGTTATCCGAGGCCCCCGACCGGACAATGAGGATGAGCGACCTGGCCGAGATCTCCTGGACCTCGCGCAGCCGGCTGTCCCATGCGATCGCACGCATGGAAGAGGAGGGTTGGGTCGGGCGCAGGTCCTGCCCCACCGACCGGCGAGGATCCTTTGCGGTCCTGACCGATGAGGGTTTCTCGGTTCTCGAAGCCGCCTCCCGGGGCCATGTCGAGCATGTACGGCGGCACCTCTTCGACGTGTTGAGCCGGGAGCAGGTCGAACAGCTCGGCCGTATCAGCGCCGCCGTTGCGGGCACGCTGGCCGGCAAGACCGGCAGCGGACCGGTACTGGCCTGCCCGGGTGACGGCATGGTGAGCCCGGACGCGGGGACCGGCCGCAGCACTCATCGGGAGACGGCCGCCGCGGAGCGCCACTGAAAACGCCACCGAACCGCCGCGCGCCCGAAGGACCCGCCTGAGGGACCCCCACCGGATCCGGATCCGCACCGATCGCCGCCCGCCCGAGGTACCCGCCCGAGCGAGTCTCCCGGCCCTGACCACCCTGGGGGCGACCCCGACCAGACTGGGGGTGATGAGGGCGGTGACCATTCCCACGGCCGGAGACGTGCGCGGCCGCGCACGAAATCGTGAGCGAGCACCTCGAGGTCACTCCGCTACTGGGCGCACCGGCGCTGGGCGAAGGGGTTGCGGTCAAGATCGAGACGTTCCAGCCCACCGGCTCCTTCAAGGTGCGCGGGGCCCTGGCAGCCGTGGCCGCCGCCCTGGCAGTGGAGCCGGCGCGGCCTCTGGTAGCGGCCTCGGCCGGCAACCACGCGCTCGGCGTCGCGTTCGCCGCGTCGGTGCAGGGGGCGCACGCCACTGTCGTGGTTCCCGAGAACGCGTCCCCCGCCAAGATCGAGGCCCTCGAGCGCCTCCCCGTCGAGGTGATCCGCCATGGCGACGGCTACAGCCGGGCCGAGGCCCACGCGTTGTCGCTGGCCGAAGCCGGCGCATACTACGTGTCTCCTTACAACGACAGGCACGTGATCGCCGGCCAGGGAACGATGGGCCTCGAGTTGGCCGACCAGATGCCTGACCTCGACACCGTGATCGCCCCCGTCGGAGGTGGGGGGCTGGTCTCTGGTCTCGGCTTGGCGACGGGCAACAGAGGAATACGGCTGGTCGGAGTGCAGGCGGCAGCATCACCCGCTATGCGGGCCGCCTGGGACAAAGGACGCATCACGCCGATCAGGGTCGGCGAGACCCTTGCCGACGGCCTCGCAGGCAACCTGGAGGACGGTTCTGTGACAGTTGACCTCGCGCGGCGCCACGTCTCCAAAATCCTCACCGTTACCGAAGTCGAGATCGCCTCGGCGATCCGGTTCCTCGCAACGGAGCTGGGCCTCGTCGCCGAAGGAGCAGGTGCCGTCGCCACGGCGGCGCTCCTGTCCCGCCGGATCGTTCCCGAAGGACCCACCGCCGTGTTGCTGACCGGAAGGAACATCGCGGCAGGTGCCCTCGCCCGGGTGCTGAGCCGCCGAGGGACCCACCCACATGCCTTGTTCCCCGAGCTGCAATGATACGGGCCCATGCCGGAGGTGAGCCTTGACGGGGTCACCATCTCCTATGAGCTGTTCGGTGCCGGGGACCCTGTCGTCCTCATATGCGGGTCCGGTCAGCCAGCGGTGTCCTGGCAGCTCGGCATGGTGCCCGCTCTGACCTCAGCCGGTTACCAGGTCGTCGCGTTCGACAATCGGGGAGTGGCACCGTCATCGTCGCCACCGGCTCCCTATTCGATCGGCGCCATGGTGGGCGACACCATCGGCCTGCTCGACCACCTGGAGATGCGATCGGCACGCCTCGCCGGCTACTCGATGGGCGGCTGGATCGCAGAGACGCTCGCCTCAGAGCATCCCCGCCGCGTGAAAGCGGCTGCCCTCATTGGAAGCTGCAACGTCGGCACCTCGTGGGAGAAGGCGATCACGTCGGTGGAGCTCCAGCTGGCCAGGCGCGACCTCGACCTTCCGCGCCTTTTCTTCGCGGTGGAGACCCTTCGCTACCTGCCGAACCACGAACTCCAGGACGACGCCGTCGTCGACGAGTGGCTGTCACTGCTGGGCGATCTCCCACCCTGGCCCAACCCGGGCAGGGAGGGGCAGTATGCCGCTGCGCTCGATTGGTCCAACGACATCGAGCGAACTCGGTCGTGGTCCCGCATCGACGTGCCGTGCTTGGTGCTGGCCTTCGAGCACGACGTCGACTCCCCTCCGGCCAAGGCGCGACAAGCCGCCGCGGTGATCCCAGCCGCGCGCTTCGTGGAGATCCCCGGTGCCAGCCACCTCGGCCCGCTCACCCACCCCGAAGCCGTCTCCCGAGCGCTGATCCAGTTCTTCGAAGAGACCCGTTGAGTCCCTGTCCGGTCCTCGTGACCGAACGACTCGTCCTCAGGCCCTTCGAGGAACGCGATCTCGGCCCCTACACGGAGGTTCTCCGCAGCCCTGCGGTTAGGGCCGCCCTCCACCTGCCCGCCGACATAGGGCCGGCGCAGGCCTGGGCGCAGATGGCCATGTGGCGAGGTCAGTGGGAGCTGCGGGGCACAGGCCAGTGGGCCCTCGAGGAGAGGTCCACCGGGGACCTCGTCGGGCGCGCCGGCTTGCACCGGCCCGAGCTGCCCGGCTGGCCTGGGGTCGAAGTGGGGTGGGTGCTCCATCCGCGCCATTGGGGCATGGGATACGCCACCGAGGCCGGGGCGCGCTCGATCTCTTACGCCTTTGACGGGTTAGGGCTGGGCGACGTTTGGAGCGTGATCCTTCCCGAGAACGAACGCTCTCGAGCCGTCGCCAGGCGGCTCGGCTTCGACCTGGTCGAAGAGCGGGTGATGCCCCACCTGCCAGAAAAGCCCCACGGGCTCTGGCGACTCGAGCGCACCCAGCTTTGACCCCGTCGCCTCCGGCCGACACCCTGAGCCAGGTTTGGCCGGCTTTTGCCCTGGTTGCCGGGTTGTTGCTGATCGGTTCCGTAGCCGCTTCCGACGGGCTCTTCGAATGGGTGGGCGGAATGCTCGCCCGCCTTCCCGGAGGCAACCTCGCCCTGTTTTGCTACTTGCTCGCGCTGATCGCGCTGGTGACCGTGGTGCTCAACCTGGACACCTCGGTCGTGTTCGTCACCCCGATAGTCCTGCAGGCGTCGCGGAGCCGCGGGCTCGACGAGACCGCCTTCTTGTACGGATCGGTGTTCATGGCCAACTCGGCCTCGCTGCTCCTGCCCGGGTCCAACCTGACCAACCTGTTGGTGCTCGCCGGCGAGCACACCAGCGGCGGTAATTTCGCTGCCGGCATCCTGCCGGCCTGGGTGGCGTCGGTGGTGGTCACCACACTGGTCCTGGTGGGCTGGCGCTGGCGGGACTTCAGACGCTCCCGATCCGATCACCTGCCTCCCGCGTCCGCGAGGGTCGGGCTCGGCCTGGTAGGGACCGTCGGCGCCACCGGCCTCGTGCTCGCTCTCGCGAGACCTGCCCTTCCGGTGCTCGTGCTCGGCGTCTTGGTTGCGTCGTTTCAGGTGGCCTTCGGCCCCCTGAGGGCGGTGCACGCGGCTCGCGCCGTCAACGTAGCGCTGCTGCTCGGCCTCTTCGGCCTTTCCCTTCTCATCGGCAGCCTGGCCAGGCAGTGGGGCGATCTGGGAAGCTTCATGTCCTCCATCGGCCCCTGGCAGACCGCCGGAGTGGCAACGGGTGCGTCGGTCGCCATCAACAACCTCCCCGCAGCGGTCCTTCTCACCGCGCACTCGCCGGTGCACTCCCGCGCGCTGCTGACGGGTCTCAACCTCGGGCCGAACCTGGCCGTGTCGGGATCACTGGCGGCCATGTTGTGGATGCGGGTGTCCAGAGCAGCGGGGGCCAGCCCTTCCGCGCTCGCCTACTCACGCGTCGGAGTGGTCTTGGTGCCGATCTCGATCGCCGCGGCGCTGTTGGCCCTTCAGCTCTTCTGATCGTGTCTGGCGTCGCCGTATTCGTCGTGCCAGTTCCACCACGCGTACGGTCGTGTTTGGGGGTAGCCCTCGGGCGAGTCCTCCCAGTCCTCCTGGCGTCCGAGCGCGGTCAGGTCGAGGTAACTCCAGGTGCTCCCCATTGCTTCGTCGCCGCGGTTGTTGATGAAGTAGGTGCGGAACACGGTGTCGCCGTCGCGGATGAACGCGTTCGTGCCGTGCCATTCGTCGACGCCGAAGTCGGTGTCGAAGCCGTCGGTCATGGTGTACCAGGGCATCGTCCAGCCCATCCGCGCTTTCACGCGCTCGATGTCTGGTTGCGGCGCACGCGAGGCGAAGGCGAGAGTGGTGTCGCGGGCGTTCAGATGGGCGACATGTGCGACCTGGTCGGCCACCAGGGAGCAGCCGACGCAGGCATGGTCGGGCCAGCCGAACACGCCGGGTTCGAAGAAGGCACGGTAGACGATCAGCTGGCGGCGGCCCTCGAACAGGTCGAGCAGGCTCGCTTTGCCCTTGGGTCCGTCGAACTCGTACTCCTTCTCCACGGCCAGCCACGGCATCCGCCGGCGCTCGGCGGCCAACGCGTCACGGGCCCGGGTCAAGTCCTTCTCCTTCACGAGCAGTTGCTGGCGCGCAGCCTCCCATTCCTGCGGTGACACGATCGGGTGTGACTTCATTGCGAGATGTCCACCTTCCGGTTCAGGTCCGAGCTCATGGGCTAGGTTAGGCGTGAGCTCGGCGCCACCCAGCGCGACGTCAACTCCTAAGCAGGTGTGAAGGCGCACGGCATCCTCTTGATGCCATGGACGAAGGCGGACTGGAGCATCTCTGCCTGGCCCGTGACCTCTATGTCAGGCAGGCGGGCGAACAGCTCCTCGAACATGATCCTGATCTCCCTACGCGCCAGATGCGCGCCCAGACAGAAATGGGGCCCGCCTGCACCGAACGCCACATGTTCGTTCGGGGCTCTGAGCACGTCGAAGCGCTGCGGGTCCTCGAACTTCGTCTCGTCGCGGTTGGCGGACAGATACCAAAGGACCACCTTGTCTCCCTCCGAGATCCTCTGGCCTCCGATCACGGTGTCCCTTGACGCGGTCCGGCGGAAGTGATGCACCGGAGTGGCCCAGCGCAGGATCTCTTCGACGGCGGTCGGAGCAACCCGGTCGAAGTTCGCAAGCCAGATCCTCCGTTGGTAAGGGTGGTCGGTGAGCGCCTTGAGTCCGTGGCTGATCGCGTTCCGCGTCGTCTCGTTCCCCGCGATGAGCATCAAGATGAAGAAGGATCCGAACTCCTGTGACGTGAGGCGCTCACCATCGACCTCCGCATGCATGAGCGTCGAGATCAGGTCCTGGCCCGGGTTTGCGAGCCGCCTCTCACCGAGGTCCATGGCGATCTCGTTGAGCTCGAGAGCGGCGTTGACCCACCCCTCGACGCTCGTGAAGTACTCCGGGTCCGAGATCCCGAGGATGACCTGGGTTAGCTCGAATGCCCGCCGGCGCAGCCCGGATGGGAGGCCCATCATGTCGCCGATGATCTCGAGCGGAAAAGGGGCTGCTATCTCGCTCACGAAGTCGCACTCGCCCAGCATGGCGACCCGGTCGAGCGTGGAGCGCGCCCACCTCGCGCACGCCCGCGGTTGCATGCTCGATCGCCTTGGGCGTGAACCCGCGGCTGACGATCGACCGCAGCTTGGCGTGTCGCGGCCCGTCCATGGCGACCATCGACCCGAACAGCTCGACGATCTCGGGAGGGAGGTCCCCGATGTTTATTCCCTTGCCGGACATGAAGGTGTCCGCCGCACGGGTGACCTCCCGGATGTCGTCGTAGCGGGTGAGCGCCCAGTAGCCGGGACCCGGTGGCAAGTCCGGCAGGAGCCCCTCTTCGAAGAAGGCGACAGGTCGCTCTGCACGAAGGGTGGCAAAAGCGGCCTCCTTCTCGCGGTCCGGCTTCTTCCAGAACTCCGGATCGGACAAGTTGATCTGGTCGGCTGCCACTCTCGCCACGGTGCGCTCCGAAGCTGTCAGGAAACCCGAAGAACCTAGCGCCTCAGTCCCCGAGCTTCGTGAAGTCGGCTGGCCGCTTCTCCAAGAAGGCTGCTACCGCTTCGCGGTTGGCCGGTCCACCCGTAAGCCGGCCGAACTCCAGGTCCTCCCGCCCCCTCGCCCTCTTCACCGCGTCCGACCGGGAGGCCAGCATCAGGCCCTTTGTACCAACCAGCGAGCTGATCGGCATGGCGGCGATCGCGGTGGCCAGCTCCATGGCCTTCTCGACCAGCGTGTCACGAGGAAAGACACGCCATGCCAGCCCGGCCGACACCGCCTCTTCGGCGCTAATCCACTCAGAGGTGAACAAGAAACGAGCGGCCTGCTGCCAGCCCATGATCTGAGGGAGAAGCAAGCTGCTGGCCGCCTCGGGCACCAACCCCAGGCTCGTGAACGGCGCGCGCAACCGTGCTCCTTCGGCGATCAGTACGAGGTCGCAGTGAGCCAGCAGCGTCACACCGAGGCCTACGCCCACGCCGTTGACCGCGGCGATCACCGGCTTTGGAAAGGTGGACAGGGTGTCCATGAAAGCGGGAAACCCGTGCGGCAACTCCTGGCCACGACGCGAGCTCCGTCCCACCTTCGCGAGCTCCTCCAGGTCCTGCCCGGCGCAGAAGGCGCGCCCTTCTCCGGTCATCACGACGACCGCCACGCCCGGCGCCTCCGCGGACTCTTGCAACGCCGTACCCACCGCCGAGTACATCTCCTGGGTGAACGCGTTCAGCGCCTCGGGACGGGCGAAGGTCAGCAACCTCACCCGGCCGCTGTCCTCTACGTGGACCATTTCTCCCGGATCGCGTCGTCTCCCTCCTGGTTGCGACCGTTGTCTGCGGTCCCCAACCGGGGGGCGAGACCGGCGACCAGCTCCATCACCTCCCGTGCACATGCGCCGAACTCTTCGGCTTCCCCACCGGCGGGATCCTCGACGTCCTCCCATGCCTCGAGCTCGATCTCGGCCAGCTTCAGCCGGTCCACTCTCTCTGCAAGAGTGGAGGGCTCCCCTGGAAGGTCCCGCCACAGGCGCCGTAGCGTTGCGGTGCGGCCTGCCGCCTCCGGATGGAAGCGACGGGCCCACGAGACGTGCTCGGTGGCCAGGCCGATCAGGAGGTCGGCACTGTCCACGTCAGCTTGACGAAGCTGCCGGCTCCGGTGCCCGTCGGTGGCGACCCCGAGCTCCGCCATCGCGTCGCGGGTGCGGCGGCTCATGGGCTGGCCCTCGATCACGTGGGTCCCCGCCGTCGTCACACGGACATCCTCGACGCGGTGGGCGGCAAGCATCGCGCCGGCCATCACCGACCTCGCGGCGTTGCCCGTGCACAGGAAGACGACGTGTGGGTGTCTCCGCACCTCCCCTCCTACGAGCGGATCAGGCGCCCTGGCAGCGCGCCGGTGTGCTCGCCGCGCTCCATGAAGACCTGACCGTTCACTAGCGTGTAGTCGTATCCGATCCCACGCTGGACGAAGCGCCCCGCTCCGCCCGGAAAGTCCGCGACGTACTCCGGCTGGGGCAGCCGCATCCCGCCAAGGTTGATCACGTTCACGTCGGCGAACGCACCGTCCCGTAACACACCCCTGTCATCGATCCCGAACAGTTCCGCCGTGTCGGAGCTGAGCCGCCTCACCGCCTCGGCGATCCCGCAGAGGTTCCCGTCGCGCACCCAGTGGGTGAGGAAGAAGGTGGGCTGGCTCGAGTCCATGATCATCCCCACGTGCGCACCGGCGTCGGCCAGGCCCAGCACCGAGGCAGGGTGTCGGAGCATGGTCTCGACGCCTGCGATGTCGTCGTTTAGGAAGGGCCAGTTGACCAGTGCCCGTCCTTCGCTTCGCAACGACAGCTCGATGAATGCTTCCACCGGGCTGACGCCCAGGCGTCTGGCGTGAGCTCCTAGCGTGTCATCAGGACCCAGGACATACCGTGCGTCCCCTTCGGGCAGCACGAACATGTCGTCAGCAGAGATCGTCGGCGCCGACTGGCCGGCGGTGACGAGGGCAGACCGGCGCGACGGCGTACCCAGGGCGGCCAGGCGCTCGGGCAGGGGCAGCTGGCGAAGCTCCCGCCACTCCGGGGACCCGTCGTAAGGGGTGCGGTGCACGAGGCCGAAGAGGAGCCCTATCCCGCGGGCCGTCGTCTGCGGACGCAGGTTGGCACCTCGCTCGCGGGCGGACGCCACGGTGTCGAGCACGGTCGTGTGCAAGGGGGGCACGATCTTGGTCTGGGTCAGACCGAAGGTCACCGGGCGCCCGCTCGCGATGCTGATGTCCGCCAGCATCTCGATCTCGGCCACCGTCTTGGGCAGGCCTGCACCATCCTTCTCGCCGAGCCGGGGCGCCGCCTCGAACACCCCGCGACCGGCGGCTTCCATGACCCCGGCTATGGCCATCAGCTCGCGCGCCTCAGCATGGGTCCCCGGGACCGGCCTCCCGTCGGGGACACGGTGAAGGGCGGTCCTGGATGTGGAAAAACCCAGCGAGCCGGCACCTATAGCCTCATCGACCAGTTCGCGCATCCGGCCGATGTCCTCGTCCGAAGCCGGTTCCTCCGAAAGGCTGCGCTCTCCCATGGCGTGGTACCGCACCGCACAATGGCCCACCATGCCCCCGGCGTTGATGCCCTTGGGGAACGAATCGACGGCGTCCAGGTACCCTCCATAGGTCTCCCAGGTCCATGGCAGGCCTTCCATGATCGAATCGGCCGGGATGTCCTCGACGGACTCCATCAGCTCCGCGAGGTAACGCCGGTCGTGGGCCTTGCAGGGTGCGAACGTCACCCCGCAGTTGCCGAGCACCACGGTGGTCACACCGTGCCAGCACGACGAGGTTCCCATCGGGTCCCACGCCAGCTGCGCGTCCAGGTGGGTGTGGATGTCGACGAACCCCGGTGTGACCAGGCGGCCCGACGCGTCTATCTCCCTCGTCCCCGGATCGGGGACGAGGCCCACGGCCGTGATCCTGTCCCCGTCGACCGCTACATCGGTCGTAAGTGGGTCGGCGCCGGTGCCATCCACGACCAGGCCCCCTCGGATGACGATGTCGTGGCTCACAGGACCACCTCCTCGTGGCAACGGTACAGCCAACCGGGAGCTGCCCGCCCCTCCACTGAGCCCTGGATGGCTATCCTGCCTCGCAAGGCAAAAGCGAGGTGGGCACCATGGAGCTGGAAGACCTGATCCTGGTCAGCGTCGACGACCACGCCGTCGAGCCACCCGACCTCTTCGAGAACCACGTGCCTTCGAAGTGGTCCGGTCTCGTGCCCAACGTGGTTCGGCGGGAGGACGGCTCGGACGCGTGGATGTTCCAGGGCAAGGCCGCGCCCAACTTCGGCCTGAACGCGGTCGCGGGGCGCCCGCCGGAGGAGTACGGGATGAACCCGATGTCCTTCGACGACATGCGTGACGGTTGCTATGACATTCATGCCCGTGTCCGGGACATGAACGCCAACGGCGTCCTCGGGTCCATGTGCTTCCCATCGTTTCCCGGCTTCGGCGGGCGCATGTTCCATGCTGCAGAGGACAAGGACGCCTCCCTGATAGCTCTGCGTGCGTACAACGACTGGCACCTAGACGAGTGGTGCGGCACCTACGAGGGACGGTTCATCCCCCTGGCTATCGGGCCGCTGTGGAACCGACGAGCCATGGTGGAAGAGGTCCACCGGGTGGCGGCCCAGGGTTGCCACGCCTTCACGTTCCCGGAGAACCCCGCCGGAACCGGGCTTCCGGGCATCCACAGCGAATGGTGGAACCCGTTCTGGGAGGCCTGTTCGGACGAGGGCACCATCGTCTGCATGCACATCGGATCCTCCGGCAGTATCCCCGTCACCTCGCCCGACTCGCCGGTGGACGTGACGCTCGCACTGATGCCCATCAACATCGTCCAGGCGGCGGTGGACCTCGCGTGGTGCGATGCCCTGAGGCGCTACCCCGACCTCAAGTTCTGCCTGTCGGAGGGAGGCATCGGCTGGGTCCCCTACGTGATGGAGCGCGTGGATCGCACGTACCAGCAACAGAGACACTGGACCGGGCAGGATTTTGGGGACTTGCGGCCGAGCGACGTGTTCCGTGAGCACGTGGTTACGTGCTTCGTCGACGATCCTGTGGGGATCAGGCTGCGGCACGACGTGGGGATCGAGACGATCACCTGGGAGACCGACTTCCCCCACTCGGACTCGACCTGGCCGTACGCGCCTGAGCACGTGCTGAAGACCATGGAGTCGGTTCCGAACAACGAGATCGACATGATCACCCACGCCAACGCGCTGCGCCATTTCCGCTACGACCCCTTCTCTTGTCGCTCGCGAAAGGACTGCACCGTCGGTGCTCTGCGTCACGAGGCAGACGGGGTGGACACCAGCCCGCGGAGCTCGGGGCGGCCCCACCCGCTGCCCAGAGCATCCCGTGCGCATCCTCGACATCGCCACGATGGGCCGCTAGTCGATCGTCCGGGGACGCGCCGACCCGTACACGAACGCCCCTTGCGTCCGGCCGAGCTCGGCGTCCCACCCCAGCTGTGACAGACGGTCCTCCAGCTCCTTCGGCTCGTAGAAGACCTTCACCACCAGATGCTCCGAGCCGTCACTCAAGCGGCGGCGCTGAATCCCCGGTCCCGCCTCGATCACGTAGGGGTCCGGCCGGGTTACCCGGGGATCACGTCGACCGTCGATGAGGAACACGAGCCCACCCGGCGCCACGCAGGACCGCACCAGTCGCCAGAAGTCCTCGAAGCGCGTGACGGGAACATGAGAGAGCCAGAAGGAGAAGAACACGAGGTCGTAGCCGTGTTTCTGCTCCGGCTCCCACGCGAAGATGTCTGCCTCCACGTAGCGAATGTCCCGACGACGCACGCGATTGCGGTTGAGCTCGATCGTCTCGGGCGCACCGTCCACCACGGTCAGCTGACCTGCGACCCTGGCCAGGCGCTGAGTCCACCATCCGGTCCCTCCGGCCAGCTCCAGGACGCGAGCTGCGGTACCGACCCTCTCGAGGGCTACCTCCAGGGCGAGAGCCACCTCTGAGACCTCCGCGTCCCAACGCGCCGCCTCCTCCGTACCCCGGTCATATGGACCCCGCCTCTGCCACCATTCGTCGTACTCCGGAGCGCGCCTTCGGTAGAAGGCCAGCTGCTCTTGCAGGAGCTCGGAGTCCTCGCCCACGCCCGGCAGGTCTACAGCATCACGCTCTCGACAATCACGCTCTCGACGTCAGCCGAACCTGACGTGCAGCGCCGGCGGCGAGCGCAACGCCGATCCCTGGACGTAGGGAGCCTCAAAATCGGGATCGGTTCGAAGATGGGGCAGCCGGTCCAGTAGGGAGCTCAGAGCCACCCGGGTCTCCATCCGGGCCAAGTGTGCACCCAGGCACATGTGAGGGCCGAATCCGAAGGTCATGTGCTGCTTCTGTTCCCTGAAGATGTCGAAACGGTCGGGTGCCAGGTAGCGCGCCTCGTCGCGATTGGCGGCACCGACACAGACGTTGACCAGGGCGCCTGCCGGGATGGGCACGCCGCACAGCTCGGTGTCCCGGGTGGTCTCGCGGACGATGAAGAGGATGGGCGGCTCCCATCTCAGGCCCTCCTCGAGCGCCTGGGGAATGATCGAGCGGTCCTGGTAGAGGTCGTTCAGCTGCTCGCGATGGGTGAGGAGCGAGTACAGGAGGTTGCCCGACGAGCGATAAGTCGTCTCGACGCCTGCGGGCAACAGGAGGCGCAAGAACGCGAAGATCTCCTCGTCGCTCAGCCTCTGGCCGTCTATCTCCGCGGTCGCCAGGTCGCTGATCAGATCGTCCTCCGGCTGTCGCCGCCGTTGCGCGAGCACCTGGGCGAAGTACTCCCTGAGGGACTTTGACGCTGCGATGGCCCTGTCCCAGTTGACCGACAGGCTCAGAAGCTCGATGGACCAGCGCTGGAACCTCGGGTAATGCTCTCGCGGCAGCCCGAGGATTCGGGCGATGACCTGCACGGGGAACGCGAACGTGAACTGGCGGACCAGCTCGGCTCGTCCCTGTGGGGAGAACGTGTCGATCAGCTCGTCGACCACGACCTGTACCAACGAGAGCTCCCACCGGGCCAGGAGCCTCTGGCGAAAGGCGTGGGACACCAACGCGCGGTGGCTGCGGTGCTCCGGCTCGTCCATTTCCAGGAGGGTCCGGCCCATCACCGGACCGATCACCGTCTTGTAGACCCCCGACGAGAAAGCGTCCGAATCTCTGAGGATGGCGGACACGGCCTCGTAGGAGTATGCGGTGAAGCTCGGCGCGCCCGTCTCCGGCTCGAAGTTCACGTCGCTTCCGAGCGATGGTGAACCCGCTTGCACTCCACCGCGCTGTCGGCACGCCGCAAGCTCCCCGTACGGGTCCCGCACGTCCCCCAAGATCGTGTCCTGGAGCTCGAAAGGATCGAAGGCCTCAAGTCGATCGTCCGCCTTAGGCCTCAGGGTCTCGGTCTGGTAGATTGCCTACTCCCGCCTATCTCCCTCTTGCGGCCGCTTCTCCCCCAGCCTCTGCTCATCCGCCGCGTCTCATGCGGGACTGGAATACTTGGAGGTATCCGTGATACTGACCAGTATGGCCTATACTTGCTGGTAGCGCAAGGCGTGCGACCTGGACCGGCCCGAACAAGGGGCCCATTACCGAGGGATCTTCAGCGAAAAGACATGGTGGTAGAACCCCTGACCCCCGAGAGGCGTCGCCAGCAGACCCGAGAGCATCTGCTCGAGGCGGCCGCCCAGGTGTTCGGCCGCAGGGGGTTCCACGGGGCGTCCCTCGACGAGGTCGCCGCGGCGGCCGGCTTCAGCAAGGGGGCCGTCTATTCCAACTTCAAGAACAAGGACGATCTGGTCCTCGCCCTCTTCGACCACCGGTACCGCCAGCAGATGGTCGCCGTGCAAAGAGTGCTGGCGGCGTCCGAGGTGCCGGCCGAAGAGCGTCTTCCTGACTTCGTCAAGCTGGTAATGGACCAGATGCTTGAGCAGCCCGAGGGTTGGGGTGCCCTGTACATGGAGTTCTGCCTGTATGCGACACGCAACGGCCACGCCCGCCGCAAGCTGGCAGAGCTCGATCGTCTCGAACGTCAGGCGATCGCCCGGATACTCGAGGGCGAGATCGCCCGCGTCGGGCGTATGGCGGACACTCCAGTCGAGACCCTTGCGGCGATAATCGCGGCCCTCTTCAACGGCATAGGCCTGATGGGCACCACCGATCCGGACTCGGTGGACAAGGGCCTAATCGAGGCGACGATGTCCTTCGTCCGGAGCGCGTTGATACCGGGCGACCCGGTTTCCCCGACCGCTGGAGGTCAGGCGGCCACCCCCAG
The DNA here is from genome assembly GCA_963736925.1 of uncultured Actinomycetes bacterium. Taxonomy (GTDB): domain Bacteria; phylum Actinomycetota; class Acidimicrobiia; order Acidimicrobiales; family CAVTQP01; genus CAVTQP01. The sequence continues at coordinate 269,380 of CAVTQP010000003.1, read as the reverse complement.
CACTGTTCCGGGGTAGGCCCCCGCCAACTCCTTGCCGTCGAGCCGGACGGGGCTGCCGCCCACCCACATGTGCTCGACGCCTCGACTGTGGGCCACCAGCCGGTCGGCCCCGCCGGGAAGGTCCCAGACCCGTTCGAGCTCCCCGGTGCCGACGGTGTCCTCGTCGAAGGCGACGATGTCGGCGGCGTAGCCCTCGGCGAGCGTGCCCCGGCCCGCGAGACGGAAGACCCTCGCAGGGTGTCCCGTCAACCTCCACACCGCGTCCTCGAGCGAGAGGACTCCTCGCTCGCGCGACCAGGTGCCAAGCAGGAACGTCGAGAAATTGGCGTCACACAGTTGGCTGGCGTGCGCCCCGGCATCGGACAGCCCCAGCACCGCGCGCTTGTCGCCCAGCAGCTGGGCAAGCTCCTCCTCGTCGTCGTTGGCGAGCACCACCCGGTAGCGAGTCTTGAGGTCGTCCTCCAGCGCCAGATCCACCATCAGGTCGAACGGGTCGACCCCCTTCTCGGCCGCCAGCCGGCCAACGGAAGGGCCATTGGCGATGGACTTGTGCCTGTCGGTCTCCTGGACGGTGGCCTTGGTGATCAAACCTTCACCCCAGAACTTCGCCATGTCGGGCCGCGCACGGTCCCTCCAGGCGCGGTCGCGATAGATGCTGGCCCTCCGGTCGTGTGGAACCGCTAGAACCTCCGCGAACGCCTCGATCGGGCTCATCGGGAAGGGATCCGCGAGAGTCACCTGCATGACGAGCGGCCTGCACGAGATCTGAGGCCATATCTCGCCTTCAGCCGAGGCCGTGTAGTCCACCATCTTGGGCCCACCGCCCTTGCCGGCCATCCCCGTCAGAACGGCGGTCCACGAGACGGGGCGTCCCGTCCTGGTGGCGATACTCGAGAACTCCTTGACGAACAGTCCCGGGCCTGCCGTGGCCTGCATGACGCCGCGTCCCATGTCCCCCATGGCGCCGGCGATCTCGAACACCTCCTCCTTCTCGGCAAGGCGGCTCGGAACTGGCTTCCCGTCGGCACCGAGATGGGTGGGCGAGGCGGAGGTCGAGAAGCCCACTCCTCCCGAACGTATTCCCTCCGCGACGATTGCCCGCATGGTGACGACCTCCTCGGAGGTAGCAGGCCGCTCGGTGGCCTCATCACCTAGGACGTAGTGACGCACCGGCGTGTGTCCGACCAGAGCTCCCAGGTTGATCCGCTTGGGAATGCGCGGAAGGGTGGACATGTACTCGGGGAATGTCTCGAAGCTCCAAGCGATCCCAGCCTCGAGCGCCTCCAGGGACATGCCCTCGACGTTCTCCAGGGTCCTGGCGATGGTTGTCCTTGCTTCCGGCCTCGTGGGAGCGATTCCGAAACCGCAGTTACCCACCACAACGCTCGTGACGCCGTGCCAGGAAGAAGGTGTCAGGTCCGGATCCCACAACACTTGAGCGTCATAGTGAGTGTGAATATCCACAAAACCTGGCGCTACCACCAAGCCGTCTACGTCCACCTCCACGTCGCCGTGCCCGGCAGGGAGGCTCCCGACGGCGATGATCCTGCCGTCGTTCACGCCCACGTCGGCGGAACGGCTGGGCGCCCCGGTCCCGTCGACCACCTTCCCATTGCGCAATACCAGGTCCATCTCGCCTCCTCGGAGTCACCGATCACGTTACGCCCCGGGGCGCGGCACCGGCAGCGTGGGCGAGTCAGCCTGTGGCCGGCCGCCAGAACGGAACTCCGAGTCCCGGCTCGGCCTCGACCATGTAGACCTCGACCGGCATACCTATCCGGACCTCGTCGACGGGACGACCGGTCACGTTCCCCATCATGAGCACCCCTTCGTCCAGCTCGATCATGGCAACCACGTACGGCAGCTCGTCCACGAATGGACGGGCATGGAACTGCCTGATGACCGTGAACGTGTGGACCTTCCCCCTACCCGAGACCCGCTCCCACTCGGGATCCTCACCGCAGCTCTTGCAGACGGCCCTCGGATAGAACTGGCGGCGGCCGCAGCTCGGGCAACGCTGTATCAATAGCTCTCCTCGGCTCGCCGCTTCCCAGAACGGTCCCGAAACAGCGTCCTTCGCCGGAACCGGACGCTCCCAGCTCTCGGTGCTCACCACCTCGCTCATGACGGACCTTCCTTGCCGAGGATCACAGTCCCGATCGCCGACAGCCATCCACCCGAGCCGCAGGCGAGTGCGAGCTCGCAACCGGGCACCTGCGCCTCACCGGCATGTCCCCGAAGCTGCCTCGTCGCCTCTATGAGGAGGAAGATCCCCCGCATACCCGGATGGCAGGACGACAGCCCTCCTCCGTCGGTGTTGAGAGGCAGGGAACCACCTCTCTTGAGGTGTCCTTCTGCGACGAAGCTGCCGCCCTCCCCCAGCTTGGCGAATCCCAGCCCCTCTAGAAGCACCAAGGCGGTGATCGTGAAGCTGTCGTAGAACTGGATCGTGTCGATGTCCGAAGGCGTGACACCGGCTTGGCGGAAAGCCTCCGGTCCACAGACCGCTGCGGCAGATTGTGTGAAATCCGGCATCTGCCCGATGTTCCAGTGGGTCATCGCCCCGGCTGCGCCTAGCACATACACGGGCGGTTGTCTCAAGTCGCGTGCGCGCTCTGCCGTCGTCATGAGGATGGCGCCACCGCCGTCAGAGATCACACAGCAGTCCAGCTTGTGCAGGGGATCCGCGATCATCTTGGACGACAGGACATCCTCTACCGTGATCGGGTCCCTGTACATCGCATCGGGGTTGAGACCGGCATACTCCCGGACACCTACCGCGATCTCCGCAAGCTGTTCGGAGCTGGTGCCGAACTCGTGCATGTGGCGCTGGGCCACCATGGCGTACGCGCCGACGAGCGAGTTGCCATAGGGAGCTTCGAACTTGAGAGGCCCTTCCACTCTCTGCTTGGCGCGAACGAACCCGCCGGTTCCCAACGTGCGGCCCATCCGGGACAGATAAGCAGAGCCGTAAGTAATCAGAATGGTGTCACAGAGGCCCTCCCGGATTGCAGCGGCTCCGTGCTGAACGTGAAACTCGAACGACGAGCCACCCGTCATGGTCCCGTCGATGTAGCTGTGGTCGATGCCGAGATACTCGGCCATGTTGACCACGGCGTCCATACCGAACTCGCCACCCCCCGCATGAATGAAGCCGTCGATCTCGGCTTTAGGGATCCCGCAGTCGTCCAGCGCTCGGCGCATCGCGAGAGCGTTGTGCTGCACCGAGTCCAGGTGAGGCGCTCTCGGGTAGTCCGACAGACCGATCCCGGCTATGACAGGCCTGCGATCAGGCACCGCTCCTCCCGTCGCTACTTCGGTTCCCTAGGCACGGCCCGCCGGCTACCTCCGCTGGAAGTTCGGCTTGCGCTTCTCCGCGAACGCCCTGGGCCCTTCCTTGGCGTCCTCGCTGGCGAAAACCGGCCACCCGATCTCAAGCTCCTTGGCGAGGGCCTCCTCCTCGGGAAGGAACTGCGTCTCCCACACCGATCGCTTGATGGCCTCCACCGCTAGCGGCCCGTTCTCGCAGATCGCCCTGGCGATCTCCTTGGCCTCCCTCAAGGCATGACCGTCCGGCACCACCCGTCCGATCAGGCCGATCGAAAGCGCCTCCTCCGCCCCAAGCGGACGCGCGGTCAACAGGATGTCCATCGCCATTGTGTAGGGGATCTGGCGACGAAGCCGCACGGTCGAGCCCCCGAGGGGGAAGAGCCCCCGTTTGGCCTCGTAGATTCCGAAGGTAGAGCTCGCTCCAGCGACGCGGATGTCGGTCGCCTGCAAGATCTCGGTACCGCCGGCGACGGCATAGCCCTCCACAGCAGCGATCAAGGGCTTTCGTAGGTGGTAGTGACGGAGCAATGCCTTCCAGTGCAAGTCGGGATCGGTCTGCATCCGCTCCCGAACCGATCGGGCGGTCGGGTCACCGTCGTCGCCGAACATGTTCTTCAGGTCGGCGCCGGCGCAGAACGTCCCTCCGGCGCCCGTCAAGATCGCGGAGCGGACCTCGTCATCCGCGTCGATGTCGGCCCATGCGTCCGCCATGCCCACGAGCATCGGGCCGCTCAAAGCGTTGCGAGCCTCGGGCCGGTTCATGGTCACCGTGACAATCGGGCCCTCCCGCTCGACTGTCAGGTGCTCCGTGCCACTCAAGGGTGTCCTCCCTGCCTCCGCGGTCAAGGCGGCCGCAGTAGAACACATTCCAGTTCCGGGCTCAAATGGCTCAAATGGCGAGCCGCGTCCCCTGGCTCTTCAAAAGTCGCGGCTCGTCCCGCTCGTCGTCGACGAGCGAGCTCAATCTGGGGTCGTTCGAAAAGATCTCGACGATCGGAGCACGCAGACCCAACCTCTTCTGTATCCGCTCGACTTCGATGACCTGGTTCCACAGAACGAGCGTCACGACCACCCCTGCTTCCCCCGCACGAGCCGTTCGGCCAGACCGGTGCAAGTACGCCTTGTGGTCTTCGGGCGGATCGTAGTGGACGACGACATCCACCGCCTCGATGTGCAGTCCTCTTGCCGCTACGTCGGTCGCAACGAGAGCCGGAAGGCGTCCGTCGTGGAAATCCCTTAGGGAACGCTCCCTCGCGCCTTGTCTGAGGTCGCCATGGATCGCGGCGGCCTTGACTCCCTCTTTCCGCAGTTGTTGGACCACCCGATCGACACCGCGCTTGGTACGCACGAAGATCAAGGTCTTGTAGACACCCTTGGTGATAGCCGCCGCCACCTTTACCTTGTCCATCTGGTGGACCGCGAAGAAGCGGTGCTCCATCTCCTCCACCGTGACCGATCTGGAGACCACCTCCCGCCGGACCGGATCTCTCAGGTAGGCGCTGACAAGGTGATCGACGTCGCCGTCGAGGGTGGCAGAGAAGAGAAGCGTCTGGTGCTCCGGCCCCAACCTTCGCATTACCCATTCCACTTGGGGCATGAAGCCCAGGTCCGCCATCCTGTCAGCTTCGTCGATCACCAAGACCTTGACGTCGCGAACGGAGATCTCGTCACGATCGCCGAGATCGATGAGGCGGCCCGGCGTTGCGACCACCACATCCGAGCCCTTGCGAAGCTTCTTGATCTGGTGCTCCATGTCGGCCCCGCCGTAGACGGCGGTGACCTTCAGGTCGAGCGCCCCGGCCAGAGGCGACAACGCCGAGCTCACCTGGATGGCAAGCTCCCGCGTCGGCACCAGCACGAGCGCCCGGGGACGACCCGGCCGTGACTTCTTGGTGCGCTGTAGGAGCGGAAGACCGAACGCGAGGGTCTTGCCCGAGCCGGTCTTAGCCTTGCCGCAGACGTCCCTTCCGGCGATGGCCTCGGGAATCGTTATCGTCTGGATTGGGAAGGGCTTGGAGATTCCCTGGGTGTCGAGCACTGCTGTGAGCTTCGGATGGACGCCGAGCTTGGCGAAGGACTTGATCAAGATGTGGACTCGCTTCTCTCCTGTTCGGAATATCAGATCGTGGTGGGCCCGCCTCGGGCGGCTCCACACGCGACTGACGGAGAAGCGATGATGAGGAAGACCCCGGCCAAGACGGGCCCATGCCCGTATCGCCGCCACTTATCGTAGCCGCTTCAGCACCGAACATCCAGCACGGGAGCTCCGCATGCTTCTCGAAGCCGTACAAGGAGACATCACACAGGAGTCGCTTGACGCGATCGTGAACGCGGCCAATCAAGCACTTGCCGGAGGAGGGGGGGTCGACGGCGCCATCCACCGCGCCGCGGGCGCCAAGCAGCTGCGCGCGGCATGCGCCGCTCTGGGAGGTTGCGAGACGGGTGACGTGAAGGTGACCCCAGGCTTCGGCCTGAAGGCTCGCTGGGTAATCCACGCCGTCGGCCCCCGCTGGCGCGACGGGAGGCACGGCGAGCCGGACCTCCTGCAATCTTGCTACCGGAGGTCCCTCGAGGTCGCCGACGAGATCGGCGCCAAGACCATCGCCTTTCCGGCCATCTCCACTGGCATCTACGGGTTCCCAGCCGACCGGGCCGCGAGCATCGCGGTGGACACGCTGCTGTCTGCGCGAACTGTGGTCGAGCTCGCCCGGCTGGTGGCCTTTGACCCCGCCACCTTCCGGCTTTACGAGCGGCTTCTCGCCGATCGTCTTTGAGCATCTGTGCGGCTTCTTCGGGTCGCTTTACCGGCACACGACGAAGGCATCGTCTGACCGTTACGCCGCTCCTCATCGCTGCATGGGGACGCCACGCCGCACCGCTGCATGGGGACGCCACGCGGGCATCCCTTGACCCGGAAGCCGCGCCGGCTGCGCTTGACCGTTACGCCACGGTCGGCCAAAATGTGGTCGTGGCTAGCACGACCGTTCCTATACCGACCAGAGTGATGGTATTCGGGATGGCGCACGAGAACGGGATGGTGCTGGCCGACGAGCTGTTCGCGGTGGCCCAAGCATGCGGGCACAGCGTTGAGCAGGTCCGCTCTTGTCTGCGCCGACTGGTGGCTGAGGGCCTCTTCACTCGCAGGGGGTCTGGGCGTGATGCTTGCTATGAGCCGACGGAGGAGGGGATGTCGGCCCTCGGGGCCACGATGGAGCGAACCCGCCTGGCGTACGGCCAGGATGCCGCCGGGCGCGGCTGGGACGGCTACTGGCGCCTGGTCGGTTTCGCCGTTCCCGAGGGCCAGCGCACGGCCCGGGACGCGTTGAGAGACCGGCTGATCGAGCTCGGCGGCGCGTCGATCCAGGGCGGCCTCTACGTCTCGCCGCATCCTTGGCACAAGGACGCCAAAGCGGCAGCGGAGCGGCTCGGCCTCGCCGACAAGGTGGCGATGGCCACGACCGAGGACCTGGAAGTCGCCGGAGAACGCGACCCCCGAGAGCTGGCCAAGCGGCTGTGGCCCATCGACGAGCTGATGGAGAGATATCGGGCGTTCGTCCGGAAGTTCCAAGGGATCCCCGCCTTTCTGGAGGAGATGAGGGATCGCCACGAGCGCCTGGCTGACGAGGATTTCCTGCCGGGCGCCCTGGAGATGGCCGTCTCGTTCCAGGAGTGCTTCAACTCCGACCCCCTCCTGCCGCCTGAGCTGTTGCCCAGGCCATGGCCAGGTAGAGAGGCTCGCGATCTGGTCGTCACCAGCAGGCGTCTTGCGCTTGCCATGCGGGCCGCTCGCAACAGGCCTCTGCTGTTCCGCTTCTTCGACGAGGCCGTCGAGGTGATGCCGGTGTGAGAGGGGCGCCAACCGGTTGAATCGGGCGCAGGGAAGCGACGATATGGAGGAACTATGAAGTTCGGAGTTTTCTACGAGCACCAGCTGCCCCGGCCATGGGGCCCCGACTACGAGCACCGGCTCTTGAAGGATGCGCTCGACCAGGTCGAGCTGGCTGACGATGTGGGCATCGACTACGTATGGGAGGTTGAGCACCACTTCCTCGAGGAGTACTCGCACTCCTCGGCGCCCGAGGTCTTCCTTGCGGCCGCCAGCCAGCGAACCAAGCAGATACGGCTGGGTCACGGCATCGTTCAGCTCCCGCTCGGCTTCAACCACACCGCCCGGGTGGCGGAGAGGATCGCTACCCTCGACCTGGTCTCTGACGGACGCGTCGACTTTGGGACGGGTGAGTCCTCGTCTGAGGCCGAGCTCGGCGGCTTCATGGTCGAGCGCGCCACCAAGCGCGACCAGTGGGAGGAGGCGCTCGACGCGGTCTCCCGGATGCTGGTCGAGGAGCCCTTCGCCGGCTACGAGGGCAAGTACCTTCAGATGCCGCCACGCAACGTCCTTCCCAAGCCCTTGCAGAAGCCTCACCCGCCTCTGTGGGTCGCATGCAGCCGCCGCGAGACGATCCATGTCGCTGCCACCAAGGGCATCGGCGCGCTGTCGTTTGCCTTCATAGAGCCCGAGGACGCCAAGGAATGGGTCGACGACTATTACGCGACGATCGCCTCCTCGGAGTGCGTTCCGGGTGGGTTCGCGGTGAACGCCAACCTGGCGGTCGTGTTGCCGTTCATGTGCCACAAGGACGAAGGGACCGCCATCGAGCGTGGCCTGGACGGGGGACACTTCTTCGGCTATTCGCTGGCCCACTACTACGTCTTCGGGAACCATTCGCCTGGGCGCACCAACGTCTGGGACGAGTTCACGGCAAACCGCTCCTCCTTCGGCTTTGACCGCAAAGTCGCCTCGCAGACCGGCACCCAGCTGGGCGCCCAGCTGCTAGAAGAAGGAACCGGGTCGCTCCGCGGAGCGATCGGCACGCCCAATCAGATAAGGGACCTCATGCGCCGCTACTTCGCCGTAGGAGTGGACCAGGTCATCTTCGTCAGCCAGGCCGGCAAGAACCGCCACGACCACATTTGCGAATCACTCCAGCTCTTCGCCTCCGAAGTGCTTCCAGAGTTCAAAGAAGGCGAGGCGGAACGGGACCGCGCCAAGGCGGAGAGGCTGGCACCGGTCGTTGAAGCCGCCTTGTCGCGCCGCGATCCGCCGCGCGAGGCCCCCGACTACTCGTTCAAGGCGGCGGCCCAGGTCTGAAACGAGGGTTGTCAAGGACGGCCCGCGCCGCCTGGCCGGCTGCTCCTCAGAGCCGATCGATCCGGCCCAGCAGCGAGCTGGGACCCAGGGTCCTCGCACCCAGGACCCGGACCCGTGCGCGAAGCTCGCGGTCGGAGGTCACGACCGTGCAAACTCCTTCGCGCTCCTTCTCCACCTCTTCGACGATCCTGTCGTCCGCCCCGTCGCGTCCCATGCGGCGCGCGTAGAGAACCTCCACCCCGGAGTTGTCCCCTTCGGGCGCCCCCTCGACCTGCCTCCCGTCGACGACCAGGGTCAGGCGTCCGCCAGCCCTCGGGGACAGCCGCTGCAGCTGCTGGAGCAGACCAAGCACCGCCCGGTCCCGGTCGCGCCACCAACCATCTGCCCTGGAACCGATGACGTTCATGCAATCGACCACTGTCCGCTGGGGTGAACTAGCCATGACCCAGACGTTAGGGTCTTGTGCTCAGAGCACCCTGCGAAAGGGCTCCGTACGGGAGGATCCAGCTCATGGCCAAGCTTGAGCCGGGCACCAAGGCTCCAAAGTTCACCCTGGTCGACCAGGACGGCAAGTCGGTTGCACTCTCCGACTTCGAGGGCCAACGGGTTCTCGTCTACTTCTACCCCAAGGACGACACCCCTGGCTGCACCGCCGAGGCCTGCCAGTTCAACGACAATCTGTCGGCTTTCAGGAAGGCCGGCATACCGGTGGTCGGGGTGTCCCCTGACAGTTCCACCAGCCATACCAAGTTTCGGGCCAAATACGGCTTGCGCTTTACGCTCCTGTCTGATCCCGACCACAAGGTAATGGAGAGCTACGGCGCCTGGGGAGAAAAGACCATGTACGGAAAGAAGACGACAGGTGCGATTCGTTCGACCTTCCTCATCGACGATAAGGGCAGGGTCACCAAGGCCTGGTACAACGTCAAGGCGAACGGTCACGCCGAGAAGGTCTTGGAAGAGCTGGGTAGCGGCTAGCTGAGCCGCACGTGTGGGCCGCCGGGTAGAGCGGGCCCAGGTTGCCCGAACCGGGTAGCCGGGCCCGCATTGGCCGCGGAATGGCCACCTTACCTTGCTACGGCGTGGCAGCTCCGACGTAGCTCGACATGTCGATGGCGTCGATGCGGACGTTGGCCCCGGTGTGCGGGGCGTCGATCATGAGGTTGCCGCCGAGGTAGATGCCGACGTGACCAGGACCGTCAGGAGCCGGCTCGAAGAAAACGAGATCGCCGGCCTGGAGCGGGGTACCCGGAGCTATGTGGCTGAGGTCGGCCCACTGTGCCTCAGAGGTCCGTGGCAGAGACACTCCGGCTGCACCGTACGCCCATTGCACGAGGCCGGAGCAGTCAAAGCCGTTGTCCGGACTCGATCCGCCCCATACATAGGGCGTCCCGATCTGGCTGACAGCGAGCTGGATCGCAGTCGCCACAGGTGCCGACGTCTCGCCGTAGTGTGATGAGCCGGCATATTGCGCGGCCAGGGTCTCCACTTCTGTCGCGTACCACTGGGCATGGTTGTAAGCAAGTATCGCCGAGTTCAACTTGTCGGGCTTCCCGCCACCGTTGGTGCACAGGTCCCGGGCCGCGGCAAATACGGCGTCGGCCGGGTTGTACACGCTCGGCGGCTTCTGCCCCGGTGGCGACGGAGTCGCAGCTTCATCAGCACGGACCGGGTGGCTGTACGCGCTGAACGTGTTCCCCGCCGCTCCCCCGACCCCTATCTGCATGGGTCCCGCGGCACCTGCCGCGTTGGCCCCGGAGCTGACCCCCGGCAGGGTCGACCGGCCGAAGTCGGACTCGACCTTCCCGATGGCGGTCAAGATCTCCCACGGAAGGCCCGGACAGGTGGCAGCAGCTTGCTGGTCAAGAGCAACGTACCCGGCCGGCACGTCGGCGAGCGGCTTGACGTTCGGAACGGCCATCCCCACGACGAACGCCCCGAGCAACCCCGCGCCGGCGGACTGATTCGTTGTGCCGAACTGACCGGCGTCTCCGTAGCCCGTAACCACTCCGGCCGAGTCGGTCAGCCAGTAACCACGGCCGTCGTTCGAGGTGGCAAGGTGAACTGTAGGGGCGGTCAGCGGCTTGGTCAGAGACCCGTAGTACGCGGCGTCCCCGAAGGCGAACACCCCGCCGTCGGCGCCCACGAGCCAGTAACCATCACCGTCGGGCGTAGTCTCGAGCCCGACCACGGGCCGCGAGAGAGCGACGTTGGAAAGCGACCCGTAGAACCCGGCGTCGCCGTAGGTGTAGATGCTGCCGTCCGCCGCGACCAACCAGTAACCCCCGCCGTCAGGCGTCGTGGCCATGCTCACTAATGGTGAGCCCAGGTGGAGGATCGAGTTCGGTGAGCCCAGGTAAGTAGCGTCGCCGAAGGCGAAGACTGCTCCGTCGGCCCCCGCCAGCCAATAGCCGCGACCGTCGCCTGTAGGGACGAGACCCACTATCGGCGAACTTGGATGCTCGCTGGCGGGGGAGCCATAGTAACCAGCATCGCCGAAGGAGAAGACGCCGCCATCGGAAGCGAACAACCAGTAGCCAAGGCCGTCGGGCGTGGAGACTATCCCCACCACGGGCGCGGTCAGGTGGACCTTGCTGGCGTCCCCGTAGTTGGGGGCATCACCGTAAGCTTGGACGGCCCCGTTCGTGCTTGCCAGCCAGTAGCCGAGACCGTCGGGCAGATGTGGCGTGCGCAAGCCGCTGGGAGGTCCGCCGGGAACCGAGAACGGATTCGTGAGCTGAGGACTCCCCCCGACCGGTGGAGACGACCCTGCAGCATGGGGTTGGGTGGTGCTACTCGAGGGCGGACTCGTGGCCGGGGGCGGATTCGTCGTGGTGGGGGACGGTGCCGTGGTCGTGGTGGTCGGGACGCTTCCCGTGATGAAGGTACGGGTCGCGCCGGGGATCACGGTAGATCCCTGAGTCCCCACCAGACGGTAGTAGTAGGTGGTGGCTGGCTTCAGCCCGTAGAGCGCGGCGCTCAGGGCGCCTGGCTGCCCTCCGGGAATGCTCCCTGCCATGGCGCTCGAACCGAAGGTCGCATTGGTCCCGTAATCGAACACGTACAGAGTCGACCGGCCCGAGATCTGGCCCGAGCCCGAGAGGGTGGCGCTCGTATCGGTCACAGCTGTGGCAGCTCCGGTGACGACCTGGGACGAGCCGGTATCGGCACCTCCCGCAGTAGCCGTCCCGACGACCAGCCCAAAGGCCGTGCCGAGGGCCAGGGACGCGACTGCAAGCTTTGTGTGCTTGGTCGTCGGCTTTCCCCCAGTCACCGCGAAATGTTGTCTCACCCACCCCGCGGTTGGCCAGCCGACGCACGCTGACCAGCGACCATCGCGCTCAGGCCAGGGCCTTCGGCAGCTCCCATCGCTCGGCTGTGGCCGGCTCTGGGAGTAGCGGGAGCTCCACCTGGAAACATGCGCCTGTCCCAGGCGCGGTCGTAACGCCCACCCGCCCGCCGTGCCCTTGCGTTATCGCCGCGACGATCGACAGGCCCAGTCCGGTTCCCCCGGCGACACGGCTGCGAGAGGAGTCAGCTCGATAGAAGCGCTCGAACACATGGCGGGCGATCTCCTCGTTCATCCCCGGACCGAGGTCCGCCACCTCTACGAGGGCGCTGACGCCCTCCCTGGCGACCCGCACCTCGAGGGGTGTCTCAGCCGTTGTGTGGTTCCGAGCGTTCGACAACAGGTTCGCCACCACCTGGCGGAGCCTGCCGTCATCCCCCTCCACGATCACGCCAGACTGTGCCACCAACGAGATGGATCGATCCGGCTCAACCGCGTGGGCGTCGGTCACCGCGTCGGTGACGACCTCCGCCAGGTCGATGGGCTCCCGCTTGAGGGCGGGTCCGTGGTCCAACCGGGCCAGCAACAACAGGTCCTCCACCAGCATGGCCATCCGCTCGGAGTTCTCCTCGATACGGGTCATCACCTTCGCCGTCTCTTCAGGTGTGTGCACGGCACCCTGCCTGTACAGCTCGGCGAAGCCTCTTATCGACGTTAGGGGTGTGCGCAACTCGTGTGAAGCGTCCGCGACAAAGGTGCGTAGTCGCAGCTCGGACTCCCGCAGGCGCTCCTCTGACACCTTCCTCTCGCGAAAGGCCCTCTCTATCTGGGCAAGCATCTTGTTGAGAGCTCGGCCGAGCCGGCCAACCTCAGTGCGTTCTCCCGACACCGCAATCCTCTTGGACAGATCACCAGCAGCAATGGCATCGGCCGTGGTGGCCATGTCCTCGAGCGGCTTGAGGCCGATCTTCACCAATCTCAATGAGACAAGCGTGATGAGTACCAGCACGGCCACGGTTGCCAGGATCTCTATGACGATGAGCCTGTGCACTGTCGCCCCGACATCCTGCAGAGGTGCGGCGAGAACGAGGGTCCCGGATCCGTCAGGCAAAGACGTCAGCAGTACTCGGTACTCGAACGAAGGGTCGCCCCGGGAACCAACCGTGAGGGGCGCTTTGGTCGAATCGGGGGCGCCTGGCGTGAGCTGTTGGCGGCTGAGCGTGGGCGTCGGGTTCCGGGCTGGTAACCCGACGTCGGTCTGGGAGACCAGATCGCCGTTCGGGTCGGTCACCCCGACATAGAAGCGCGTGGGTGCCAAGGTGTGACTGCGCGCCCTGCCCTCGGACGAGAAGGAGCCCATCGGCCCTCGCATGGCTCGCGCTACATATGGCCGTTGAGCCGATACCAGCTGGTTGTCGATACGTCCTACCAGGAAGGTGCGCAGGGCCGCCGTGGTGGCAAAGCCGAGTCCGATGACCGCGAGGACTACAAGGACCAACATCCCTGCCAGAAGGCGCGCACGCAGGGACACGGATCAGGTACGTGGTAGCCGCAAGACGTAGCCCACTCCCCTGCGGGTATGTATCAAAGGCGGGTCGTACCCGTCGATCTTCTTCCGGAGGTAGCTGATGAAGGTTTCCAGCACAGTGCTGCCAGGACCGAACTGGTACTGCCATACGTGGTCCAGGATCTGAGACTTGGTAAGGACGCGGTTGGGGTTCATCATCAGGTAGCGCAGCAGCTTGAACTCCGTCGGCGAAAGCTCGACCTGATTGCCCTGACGCCATACGAGCTGAGCCGATTCATCCATCTCCAAGTCGGCGAACTGTCGCACGTTGGACGTCCCTTGACCGTCAGCGTCGACCCGCCTCAGGATCGCCCGGATTCGGGCTACTACCTCTTCGAGGCTGAACGGCTTGGTTATGTAATCGTCGCCCCCCGCCTCGAGGCCGCCGACCTTGCTCGCGATGCTGTCTTTGGCGGTGAGGAACAGGACAGGTACATCCACTCCGTCGTCGCGCAGCCGCCGGCAGACGTCCAGACCCTCCATGTCGGGAAGCATCACGTCGAGCAAGATCACGTCAGGGAGAAACGAGCCAGCGAGGGCCAGCGCCTCGCGGGCGGTCCCAGCGGTGCGGATCTCGAAACCCATGAATCCGAGCGAAGCGCTCAGAAGCTCAGTGATATGAGGCTCGTCGTCTACTGCAAGCACACGACGATGCTGGGGGCTCACTATGCCCTGTGGCTCCGCGACAGACACCCGACTCCTTCCCCGTATCTCAACCTCGAGGACCGGCCGCAGAGGGTGTCTCTCGAGGACGAGGGCAAGGTGACCACAGCCGTCTTGGAGAAGCCTTGGGATACCTTGTGCTTTCCTTGTGGAGGGCCATGGCCCTCCAGCCGTAGCGGCAGTAACCTCGATCGCCTTCGGCGTCACCCACGAGATCTCCGACCAGAACGGCATCACCGCGGCCAACTACCAGCTTGACGACAAGCAGGCCCGGCTACAGCACGTGACCCACGCACCCGCAGCTGGACAACTGGTCGTTCCGATCCAGCACGAGATCGCGCTCGCCGAGGGCGCGGCGCCACCGCCACGGCAGAAGGCGCTGTATCACGCAGCTAGCGCGAGCCCGGGCGGATCTCCCCAAGACGCACCGCGATCAGTCTCTTCACGACCGTCTTCGGCAGCGGACGGTCGACGGGGAAGTGCAGGGCACTCTTGGTCATCGTGTAGCCCTCGAGCTCATCGGCGAGCTGCACGAGGACCGAGCCGCTGAACGGCAGGTAACTCAGATGATCCTTGAACGCGGCAAAGCCGGCGACTGTCTTACCGCGCACCCGGAACGCGGGGACGCGGTACGAGATCACCTGCTCGGCGTCCGGAACGACCTCGAGGATGGTGCAGCGCAATGCCTGAAGCGTGTTGCGCTTCGGCTCCTCGACACCCCGCAGGTATTCGTCAACCTCCTCGGCGGACACCACCACAGAGTCTACTTGTCCTCCTGACACGAGCGAACGGGGCTTCCTCCGGCATGGCTCTGCCGCGTCGACCGCAACGACAACAACGCTGCAGCGCTCTCGCGCGCTCGAGGAAGCACACCGGCCTCTTCGGTCAGCCGTCGTCCGCGGATAGCAGCAAGCCACCCGCGCTTGGCGTCGCTCAGGCCGCGGCACAGACCGCCAGGTTTGGCGGCTCTACGAGGTGGCCGGGGCAGTCAGGTCCCCATGCGGCGCCTATCCCAGCTTTCCCGTGCCTGTTCGACCCGCTGGCTCCGCCGTGGTGGTGGAAGTGGTGGCCATCGGTTCCCTGCTCCTTCCTCGAGCGACCCCCATCAGCTCGACCCGTGGCGCCGGCCCGCTCGGAGCGGGACGCCCCCGGACCGAGCGTGTGCGATCTGGCCATGGTGCGGCGTCGATGACCTGGTGCGACAGGGTCGAAGGTCCCGCCCGTTGTGCCCGATCGGGCCGCCGGTATCCTCGGTCCCTCGCGTCGAGCGCCTGGCAGGGGAGGCCCTGCGGCTCGAGCCTGCACAGATCCCATCCCCGAGAGAACGGGCGTAGCCGATGTCATCAGGCGAGCACGTGCCGCAGGGTGCCCTCCCGAGACCGCCTCAGATCACGCCGGCCGAGCGGACGGCTCGCCGTGCTCTGCGTAGGGCTCGGCGCCGTCGGGACCACGCTGATCGCAGGGGTGAGTCCATCAGGAGCGGCTCGGGCCAGCCGATCGGCTCGCTGTCCCAGCTCGGGACGGTCCGCCTCGGCCGACGTGACGAGCAGCGGGTCACCCGGATCGGGGACCTGGTCCCCCTGGCCTCCCTCCACCAGCTCGACTTCTGCGCGTGGGACCCGTTCCCCGACGACGCCTTCGTCGCCGCCGGCCGGGCCGGGGTCCTCGACCAGCCGTCCATCGAGCGGGTGGGCGCCTACCTGCGCACGATCCGGCCCCTCCCGGCCGTGTTCGACCCGTCCTACGTCTCCCAGGTGCACGGACCCAACACGCGCCCCGAGGACACCCATCGCCAGCGGGTCGAGGCGATCAGGGCCGACATCATGCGCTTCATGGAGGCCAAGGGCTCGGCCCGGGACGTCATGGTGTGGTGCGGGTCGACCGAGGCGCTGCTGCCCGATCACGAGGCGTACCACAGCCTCGAGGACTTCGAGGCGGCCCTCGACCGCAGCGACCGGGCCATCGCCCCGAGCATGCTCTACGCCTACGCCGCCCTCGGGCTCGGCATCCCCTTCGTCAACTGCTCGCCGAACCTCTCGATCGACACGCCGGCGCTCACCCGGTACGCCGCCGAGCACTCGGTCGCCATCGCCGGCAAGGACCTCAAGACCGGCCAGACCATGGTGAAGACGGTCCTGGCCCCGATGATCAAGGCCCGGCTGCTCGGGCTCTCGGGGTGGTACTCGACCAACATCCTCGGGAACCGGGACGGCGAGGTCCTCCAGGACCCCGACAGCTTCCGGGCCAAGGAGCAGTCCAAGCTCGGCGTGCTGGAGGGCATCATGCAGCCCGAGCTCTACCCCGAGCTCTACGGCGACATCGAGCACCAGGTCTCGATCAACTACTACCCGCCGCGGGGCGACAACAAGGAGGGGTGGGACAACATCGACATCTTCGGATGGCTCGGCTATCCGATGCAGCTCAAGGTCAACTTCCTCTGCCGTGACTCGATCCTGGCGGCGCCGCTCGTCCTCGACCTGCTCCTCTTCACCGACCTGGCCCAGCGGGCCGGGATGCGCGGCATCCAGGAGTGGCTGTCCTTCTACTTCAAGTCGCCGCAGTGCGCGCCCGGCGTCTACCCCGAGCACGACCTGTTCATCCAGCTGACCAAGCTCAAGAACACCCTGCGCTTCCTGGCCGGCGAGGAGCCCATCACCCACCTCGGCCTCGAGTACTACGACTACTTCTCCTAGAGGCCCCTGGCGCTCAGTACTACTCACGGGATCGACCACCCCGTACAGCTCGGCGCCTCATAAGGGGTCGGGGCGTTTCAAACTTGTCAAATCGGGCGCGTCCGGTGGGGAGATGGAAACGGGCTGTTCCAGGAGTCGTCTGGAAGGGAGCTGTTCGGGGCGGGGTGTCGGTTTCAAAACCACTTATCTCCATCCCATAGGCCTGGGCTCGTCTAAGGGGGGAGGTTTCTGGGTTGGGCGTTTCGGACCCTCGGGATAGCCTTGCTCAGGTGGGGTGGATCAGGAGCGCGTGCAGCGAACGATGAGGTATACCGGCACGAGGTCGTCATCTGGCCGCTCGTCTGCCCAGCCGTCTGGCAAGCCCGGTTCGACGACCCTCTCCAACATCAGTCCGTGCGAGGTGAGTGAGTTTAGATAAGTGGACAACATCCGGTGAGTGGCGCCAACCTTTTGGCGGAGAACGGAACGAGCACCTTGAGCGAACCAGGTGCCCTCCCGGTAGTAGCCGTCACCGGGGGGCCAAGAAGCCGACACGTCTCTACCCCAGCCCGGAAAACACGGATGAAGAATCGAAAAGACGAAGGCGCCATCTACACGAAGTAACCGCGCAACGGTCGCGAGGCATCCATCGAGATCGTCAATGTCGGACAACCCGAAATGACAGACCACTGTGTCAAACACCTGGCCACCGAGCACGCCGGGTGTGCTGCAGTCAGCATGGATGTAAGTGACACCGAGCGGATCGGCCAGCTCTTCGGCCTGAGCCATCTTGAGTAGAGCGCCTGACAGATCCAGCCCTGTGACCCGCCCTCCTCGACGGGCAAGCTCGCGAGCGATACGTCCGTTGCCACAGGCAAGGTCGAGGAGCCGATTCTCAGCAACGGGGCCGATCAGGTCAAGGAGGGCTGCTATGACGACATGGTCCGGAACGTTTCGGCTGAACTCCTGGTAGAGCCCCGCGATTTCGTCGTACCGCGAGGTCGAGGACACGGCTCCCGATTGTAGGAGGGGTCGGTCCAGCTTCCTCTCGCGGCTGCGAGTTTCGGGGCGCCCACAGGGTGAGCGTTTCCCTCAATCGGAAATGCCTCGCCACCTCCGCGCAGGTCCTGGAGATCGACCGCCACTGAGACCAAGGCGATGGGAGGTTAGGTTGTCGCAGTCCGCTTGCGACCGATAAGGATTACCGTGTCGCCTGGCCAATCCCAGAACAGGCCTGATGGGGATTGCGCTGCAAGCTCGGCGCGTAGGTCAGCTTCGAAGGCATCGAGCTGATCTCCAAAGAGGTGCGGGGCAGCGAAGGACGTCGAGAGGTAGTTGGCGAGCACGCCGTCGGTGTCCCGGACGATGTCGTCTCGGCCTTGAGCGTAGATGGGTTCGGCGACAACGAAGCCGACCCGGGTGAGCGTGTCGGCATAGGGTTCACCGGGCTCGGGCCGATGTCCCTGCCCTGCACGACGTCGAGTCCCGAGGTACCGATCGAGAAGAGCTGAGACCGCCTCGTGTGGGATGAGCGGATAGCCTGGCCCCACAGGCTGCACTCTCCCTTCGACAGTCGGCCAGATGAACGCCAGGGCGCCGCTTGGTTCGAGAAGCTCGTAGACCGCCCGGGCCACGATGTCTCGGTCGGTCCACTGGAAGGACTGACCGAAGGTAACGAGCTTGAAGGTGCCGAGGTCGAGCCGCGGAATGTCTTCGGCCACCGCCCGGATCCACCGGATTTTCGTCAGGCCAGACTGATTAGCGCGGCGTACACCCTCGGCGAGCATGTCCCCATCGGGGTCGAGGCCGATAACTTCGTCGAACCAGCTCGCCAACTCAAGAGTGAGCGTGCCAGGACCGCAACCGACGTCGAGCAAGCGCCCGGTACCGTCCAAGTCGACCTCGCGCCGGAGGACGGGGACAAGCTCCCGCGAGTACGGTGGTCGCCCGGTGATGTAGTAGGCGGCAGTGCCCTTGTAAAGCGTCGGGTCGTGACGCACCGGCGACATCTCCTTGCTCCAACGTACCTTGGCGATCGGCACCCTAGCCTGAGGTGCCACCGTGGCTTCTCAAACATGGGGTTCGCCCCGGCCGTCCCATCCACGCCACAGACGTTGACCGCCAGCCCCATAGGCGCTCTTGGGTGCCCGTGCTCGGCGAGCACAGAACGAGGGACCGTTACATCCGCGGCATCCGCTTACCGCAGCTCTGACGGGACCGCCGCAACGCCTGACGGAGATATCACCGCGTCGTGTGACTACTTCGACCTCAATCAGTTCACTTCACAGATGCCGGCCGGAGCCTGAACATCAGACCTGTTGGCCGTCGCTGGGCCCGCGTCGCCGTACTGAGTCGAACGAACCAGTAGCCGCTTCTCTTGGGCGCCACGCCACGGGAGACGAGCCGCGTTGATTCGCATGGCGGTAGGTCGGTCGGGACGCCTCTGCTGGTCCTTGCGTGGATGTAAAGGACTCGAACCCGGGTTGGCGAGTTCCAGGTCCCGTCGAGTGGATTGGATGCGTCTCAGGGACGGTCGACCTGCCGGGGCCTACGGGGAGGTGCGGAGGTGGCAAGTTGCGAAACCGCGAACGCGGGACGGGCCGGATCCAACAGGTAGGCGGGGGTGGCGAGTTACGAACCCCTCCAAGAGTCGAGCGGTTGATCCGTTCCGGACACCCGGCCGGTCTTGAGGACTCGCCCGGTCCGAAGCGGTCAACGTGAAGCTGCAACCTTCGGCTTGCGGCATCATCTTGATGTGGAATTGCTGATCCGAGCCGTGGGACACCAGCTGGAGGACTCAGGAACCTCGGCAATTGAAAGAGAGGTGTTCGGCACGGCGAGTCCCGAATCGATCGCAGAGGCCGTGGGCCACTTCTGCGGAGAGAACCTCGGCGAAGTCCCACAAGGCGTCCTCTTCTACCATTCGTCGGTCGGTTGCGTCTTCGGGGTGCGCCTTCGGAACGGAAGCGAAGTGGTGATCAAGGCGTACCGCGGGCGTTGGCCCACTTCATTCCTAACTGATGTCCAGAGAGCCCAGGAACAGCTCTCGCGGAGTGGCTTCCCATGCCCCATTCCTGTGCGGCCGCCTCGGCCGATCGGTAACGTTGCGGGCAGCTCTGCGATCGTGGAGAGCTACCTAGCCGACCCAGGTATGAGCGCCAGGTCAGACTCCAAAGCTAGGGCCGTCTCTGCTAATGGCCTGGCTCGACAGATCAAGTCTTGCAGGGACCTCGTTCTTCCTCGACTGATGAATCACCCTTTGCGCCAAACTGGCGATGGTCTCTACCCCGAGCCCCACAGCCCACTGTTCGACTTCGCTGCCACCTCAGAAGGCGCTGGTTGGATCGACGCTTTCGCTGCCGGGGCCCGCAGCCAGAGAGATGAGGACACTGGGGACATGGTCTCGGCTCATTGCGATTGGTCAGCTCGAAACGTTCGCCTCGACGACACGGGGCTGCTTGCCGTTTACGACTGGGACAGCTTGGCTCTTGTCCCCGAGAGTACAGCAGTGGGCCAAGCCGCTGTTACCTGGTCCGTCACCGCTGAGCCCGATGGCTTTGAGTTTCCCCCTGCTTCAGAGGTGGCCGCTTTCTTTCGGGACTACGAGCATTCATCGGGGCGACAGATGACCGACGCAGAGCGGCGAGCCGCAGCAGGGGCTGCAGTGTGCACACTCGCATACACCGCCCGATGTGAGCACTCGTCGGAAATGACAGGAATAGCACGGAGTCATCAGATTGGTGCTCGCAAACGCCTTGAATCCGATGGCGATCGGATCCTCGGTGGCCCTTGATGAGGATCTACCGTCCGCGAGGCAGATAGATGAGCGCCAGGGGGTGGCGAGCTACGAACCGCTCTCATGAGGCCGGGGTGGGGGCGTTGCAAACCCTCAAATCGACCGTAGAGCCGGGCATGGCCCGGCCCAGGGCAGGGGGGTGCCGAGTTACGAACCCCTTTATCCCCTATCCCGGTGTCTGTCGGGCGTGCGACACAGGAAACGGGGAGAACAGGAAGATGGTGACTCGGCGGTTCTACCGGCTAGCGGGCAGCTACAGGCGACGGAGGGCCCGAAGACGGCGGGCAAGGTCGTTCTGGGCGTGGCCGGTGTCGCCGCCCTCATCGCATTCGGGGATATGGGTCGAGGGCAACGCTGCGGCAAAGGGCAGTCCTTCGGGTAGTTTGTCCAGCAGAAGTCGCCCTCGGCACCGTAGTGGTGACCGTCCGCGTGGATCAGCCCGGTATCGACGACCCACGACGGCGGTCGCAGAACACCCACGTCGCCTCCCGCCTAAGGACCCCGACCAGCGTTGCCTCCGACGGCGCACCGGGCCTCGTCAAGGCCATCGCTTCGGTGTTCGGCTCCTCCATCCGCTACCCAAACCAGTCGGGTCGACCGTTCGAGGAGGCGTGGCCCCTGGAGGGCTGGCCCGACGTCCCGACCAGGTGCGTGATCGGCCACTATGACGGCCTCTTTCCCCCGAGTTCCAGCCGCGCGTCGTACATGAGCGGCTAGGCATCACCCCGGACGAGTTCGACACCGGACACCGGCCAGCTCTCAGCCGACCAGAGGAACTGATCCGGCTCCTCCTCCAATACCGGTCCGAGCGCGCCGCGCTGACTCCCGCGCGGAACGTAGCCGTGACCGGCCAGGACGAGCTGCGACGCCTCGGAGCCCCAGCGACCCGGTCTTCGGGGCATGATGGCAGGAGAAGATACGTCGGCGAACGAGGGAGCCCAACGATGCTGAGCCTCACTACGGTCATGATCAATTCAGAGAACCCGCCCGCGTTGAGCGAGTTCTACACGAAGGTGCTGGGCAAGCCGGGTTGGGACGACGCGGGTTACGTCGGATGGCAGGCCGGTAGCGGCATGCTGATGATCGGTCCGCACTCCGAGGTCAAGGGCCCGAATGAGACGCCTGGCCGGATCATCGTCAATTTCGAGACGCCGGACGTAAAGGGCGAGTTCGACCGTCTCAAGGCGCTCGGCGCGACGGTGCAGCAGCAGCCTTACCAGCCGGGTCCAGCCGGTGGCGAGATGTGGTTGGCCACGCTGGCTGACCCCGACGGAAACTACTTCCAGCTTGCGTCACCGATGCCGGCGCAGTAGGGCTCGGCCTGTTTCCTTATCGCGGGTGGAGGGGACCTATCCGCCCGAGGCCCTTCGAGTCCGAAGGGCAAGCAAACCAAAAGCCTGGACCGATGCGAAGCGCACAACGACACGGACACAAAGGCCGTGCGCGGAGGACGTCCGATGGGCTTCGTTGAGGCAGCCATGTATCTCAACGGTACGGAGCGGTTCATGCGGAAGCTGGTGGCGGAACCGCGTGTCGAGTCCGCGACCCTGGTCTCCACGTCTACCACTACAACCATTATGAACCGACGTCGATCGATCACCTCAGTGAGCTACACGAGACTCGTGAGGGGGCAGTGGGTCGGCTAATGGGCCGCTTTGCCACTAGGGAGGATGAGGTTGACGAGCTGTTTCAGCTCGGCGTGTTCGTCGATCTATACCGGGTGCTTAGGCAGGGTTTGCGAGCTGGTGTGGAGAGCTATTCGATCAAGCGCCTTGAGCCCCTCATCGGTTTTCACCGAGATGTGGACCTCCGTGACGCGACCGAGCATCTGATTGCGTTCGAGGCCACCCTCGACGAAGGCACCGCAGAGACGAACAACCAGAGTCGAGAGATCGTCGCCGGATACAACGAGGACGGCTGCAGGGCGACCCTGGCACTAAGGGACTGGCTGGAAAAACGACGTGTCGACTTGGCAAATCAACTGGGCGAGAGGCTTCCACGGCCAGTCGCCCACGAGGACCCACGGGCAGATCAGGACCCCGACGTTGGACGGATCAAGTTAGCGTTGGTCGCGGATGTGCCAGGTCTCCCGACCCAGCGGACCGCCGAAGAGCAGGCGAAGGCATTGATGGCAGATCTGCTCGAATGGCACAAACGCGAAGCGAAGGCCGCCTGGTGGCGCTACTTCCACCTACGGAACCTCAGCAACGAGGAGTTGATTAGCGAGCCAGACGCCATTGGCGGGCTCGACGGTGGTGGGATTGTCGGCGAGGTTAGGCGATCCGTCCTACGACGATTCTCCTTCCCGCCCCAAGAGCATGGCTTCATAGAAGGCAACAAGGTTTTGATCCAGTAACCGGCAAGACTTGGGAAGTCTGGTCCCTCGACGACGACCACGGGATAGTGGACTTGAAGGTCGGGAGACAACATACCGGGTCACTCCCGGGAGCTCTGGTCGAGGGGGGACCTCGCGGCACGAGAGACCTGGCCGAACGCCTGCTCGCTCTAGGTGAGCGGATTGCTCGCGAGGGCACAACAGGTCGGGACGCCGCTAGCGCACTCTTGTTACGTAAAAGACCGAGTGGCGACGGCTTCGGAGACGGACCTCTTCGTCGCATGGAAGAGTCAGCGATCGAAGCAGCGTTGCGACTGGCACTCGGTCTAGGTGATTCGTACCTGCCGATCCAGGGACCGCCTGGTACGGGAAAGACCTTCATCGGGGCCGAGCAGATCCTCGCGCTTATAGCCGACGGCCGGACGGTGGGAATCACTGGCCCCTCCCACGCGGTCATCCACAACCTGATCGACGAAGTACTGGAGCACGCGGCGGAGTGGGCGGCAAGGCCGGTCATCGGTCAACGGGCTGATGAATCCAACCCGTTTCTCCACGACAGCGCCCGGAGGATGAACTATGACGAACTTGAGCACGGTCTCAGATGTCGTGAGCTAGGGATAGCAGCCGGCACCGTTTGGATGTGGGGACGTAAGCAGTTTCAGGAGAGCGTAGATATGCTCTTTGTTCGACGAAGCTGGTCAGCTTTCACTTTCCAATGTCCTGCCGGTGACGGGTGCACCGCGAAATGTGATTTTACTAGGCGACCCGCAGCAGCTCGCTCAGCCAAGCCAGGCAGCACACCCACCGGGGGCCGGCATATCGGCGCTCGAACATGTCCTAGCTGCTCACGCAACCATGCCCGCCGAGGCAGGTCTTCTCCTCGACAAAACATGGCGGATGCACCCCCTGCTCTGCACCTACACCTCTAGTGTCTTCTACGATGGGAAGCTTGGCTGGGTGGATGGCCTAGAGCGCCAGGCCGTACTCAGCGGCGGAACGCTCCACGATCGGGCCTGCGTGTCCTCGAGGCGCCCCATGAGGGGAACACGAACGAATCACCCGAGGAAGCGTGCGAGGTAGCCAGGATGGTGCTGGGGCTGCTGGGAGGTGAATGGAGGAGCCAGCACGGCCATCCGCTGCCTATTACGCCAGCCG
Source organism: uncultured Actinomycetes bacterium (assembly GCA_963736925.1). Classification (GTDB taxonomy): domain Bacteria; phylum Actinomycetota; class Acidimicrobiia; order Acidimicrobiales; family CAVTQP01; genus CAVTQP01. The sequence continues at coordinate 245,424 of CAVTQP010000003.1, read as the reverse complement.
AGATCATGGTCATCACTCCGTATAACGCGCAGGTCCGAGAGATCGAAGCTTCGCTTGCCCAGCTTGGAAGTTCAGAAGTGAGGGTCGGCACCGTTGACAAGTTTCAGGGACGCGAGGCGCCTGCAGTGATTTACTCAATGGGGACGTCATCTGCGGAGGATGCTCCACGAGGCATGGAGTTCCTCTATGACCTGCATCGGCTGAACGTGGCTACCTCAAGGGCAAGAGCGATGGCAGTTGTAATGAGCAGCCCCGACCTCGTTCGGGTGTTCTGCAGTACCCCACGGCAGATGGTTTTGGTAAACGCGCTCTGTCTGCTATTCAGCCACGAAGGCCTTTGTGACCTCATTCACCGAGGCGCTCCATGAAGAGGTCCGTGCATCCGGTGTTCGGGTGTGTTGCCTTTGTCCCGGCTTTACACGGACCGAGTTCCAACAGCGCGCAGGCGTCACCGTGCAGGTACCGGGCTTTCTGTGGTCCGATGCTGACGACGTGGCGGACGCTGGTCTCAAGGCCCTTGAACGCAACCAGGCAATTTGCGTGCCAAGTCTGCCGAACAAGGCTGCTGCTGGACTCGCCCACCTGGCGCCTCGCGGCGTTGTAAGGGTGGTGACGGGAGCCGTGATCCGGCGCTTCTGACGTTACGAACCCCTCTTCAACTGCCAAACCAAGGGGTGAAAGCGGCGAGCAGGAAGGCGGGCGGGAAGCCCTGCTCAGAGTTACAAACGCCCGTTCTGGGGGAGAGATCGGACGGTTATCACCGGTCGATCCTTTATTGCATGGGTCAAGTCGGGCGGGGGGTATTCGCAGAGCTGTCACCTCCAAGGAGAATTACTCGTAGGCATAACGTGGCGTCGTGGGCAAGGGTGGGGAACACGGGCCGAGTCGGGCGTCCAGGCGAAAGCTGCTCGGTGAGGGCCGGGAGGCGGAGGTCTATTCGTGGAATGGTGGCACCGTATTGCGGCTCTACCGCGATCCCGCTTGGGTCGTTCGCCTGGACCGGGAAGAGCTGGCGTTGCGTGCTGCATGGGCGGGAGGTGTCGCCGTTCCGGCTGTGTCGGGGCGAATAGAGCTCTCGGGTCGACCGGGGCTGGTCATGGACCGCGTTGAAGGCCCGGATCAGCTGAGCGTGCTGGATCGCAAGCCGTGGCAGTTCTTGTCCATCGCTGCGGCTTTGGGCACCGTTCACGCTCAACTCCACGAGGTCATAGGACCCGAGGCATTGCCGCCGACCCGGCACTGGCTTCGTCAGCAGATAGGGGAAGCTGAAGCGCTCTCGGTTGATCTGCGGGACTTCGCGATTGGGGTCCTTGACACTCTGGCCGATGGAGACCGCCTCTGCCATGGCGACTTTCATCCGGGAAACGTCTTGCTTGGCACTGAGGGTCCGGTGCTGATCGACTGGACCCTCTCGACGCGCGGCCACCCCGCTTCTGACGTGGCGAGAACATCGCTCATGACTCGCCTAGGCGAACTGCCTCCCGGGACGTCGGCGCTGCTGCGTTCCTTCGACCGTTTTGGCCGCAGGGGTTTTAGCTGGTCGTACCGTCGCGCTTACCGTCGCCGACGGGCACTCGACATGGTGCTCGTCAACCGATGGATGATTCCCCACGCAGCAGCTCGCGTCACTGAGGGCATCGAGGGAGAAGTCGCTGGGCTGGCCGAGTTCCTCACGAGGTGCAAGCGAACTCTGCAGTAGGGCGTCAGACAAGCACCGGGCTGAGAGCTGGCCGGCGGACGTGTCGCATTCGTATACCTGAAGGAGGCTGCCGCGACTCACACGACGTGGGCGCAGAGTGTCGGCGGGGTGGCGAGTTACGAACACCTCTGGGTCGTCGCCTTGTGCGCCACCTTCCGTCACGGGGCCCAGCGCGCAGGTGTTCTAGCCGCGACGATCGGGCGAGCGACGAACTACGAGCTGATCCCGCTTCCTAGGGGAATAAGGTTGAACCATGACTCGGCGCCTGGTCATCGTTCTCGATGTGCAAGACCTGCAGTTACTAGCTCGCTTCTGGTCTAACGCCCTGGATTACGAACAGGCTCCCTCAGAGGACCCTTATGCGGTGTTGAGTCCGAAAGAGGGCAATGGACCAGAGCTGGTTCTTCAGCGAGTAGACGAGCCCAAGGCCGCAAAGAACCGGATGCACATGGACATCCGGACTGACCACCGTGCACAGGAAATACCGCGCCTATTGCGACTGGGGGCTGTTCGGACTGGAGCCGAATACAATGAATGCGGTTGCGAGTGGGAAGTCCTTCAAGACCCCGAAGGTAACGAGTTCTGCGTGTGCACCGAATCGTGGTCTTAGTGGCGGGATGTGCGATAACGGACGCCCGCATGTGCTGAAGGAACTGAAACACCCGGCGACCCGCTGAAGTAGTGCCGGGGCGTTTTCACACCCCTTGCCACGGTTGGACGGTTGAGTGAAACCGGGACCGGCCGGATCTGCCCAGCTCGTAAGGGGTGGCGAGTTACGAACCCCTCTATCTCCTATTGACGTGACCCCCTGAATTCGGTCCACCCGTTGTGAGCGTCCAGATCCCAGAGTGGAAGGATGCTCACGACGATGAAGCGCCATCGACACACCCCCGAACAGGCGTTGCGCAAGGTCCGCGAAGGCGAGCGGCTGTTGAACGAGGGCAAGGACCTCACCGAGGTCCTCCGCTCCCTCGAGGTCTCCGAGCCAACCTGGAACCGCTGGCGGGCCCGCTACGCGGGGATGAAGGTCGAGGAGATGAAGCGTCTCCGGGAGCTCGAGATGGAGAACGCCAAGCTGAAGAAGCTCCTGGCCGAGGCGGAGCTCGACAAGGCGATGCTCAAGGAGTTGGCTGAGGGAAACTTCTGACCCCGGAGCGCCGCCGGCGGGCCACCATGGCCCTCCAGGAGCACTTCGGGGTCTCCGAGCGACGAGCGTGTGTGGTGACCGGCCAGCACCGCTCGACCCAGCGCTGCATCCCACGGCCGAGACGGTCCGATGAAACCAGGATCCGCAGGCGGCTCCGCCGCATCGCCAAGACCCATCCGCGGTGGGGCTGGCGCAAGGCCCATGACATCCTTCTTCGCGAGGGCTACGCCCTCAACAAGAAGCGCACCCGCCGTCTCTGGCGCCAAGAGGGCCTCCGCCGCCCGCCCACCTGCAAGAAGCGTCGCCGGTTGCACGTGGCCAGCGCCGAACGGCGAGCCGCCGCCCGGCCCAACGAGGTCAAGTCCTCAGCGATCTGTAAAAGCAGCCCCCCCGAACCTCATGCCGCGGTTCTGCGTCGCCCGCGCTGCTGCGTCTCCTTCGATCCCGCGGGCGGAGGATCGAGCCCAAGTTGCACGCGTAGCTGGTCGAGCTGACGGCGCTCGAGGTCGGAGATCGACACCCGCCTCCAGCGCTCGGCGCAGCGGATCAAGGAGGCGAATACCAGCTTCATCGCCGAGCGCTCGTCTGCGAACCGGGGGATCACCTTGGTGCGCCGGCGTTCTTCTTCAAAGGATCTCTCGGCCAGGTTGGTGGTGCGAACGACCCTGCGGTGACGGACGGGCAGGCGATGTATTACCAAGAGCGCTTCCAGGTCTTCTTCCAGACAGGCCAGCGCCGAGGGGAAAGACCTGGCATAGACCGTCCTCACCCGGTGGGCCTGGGCCCGGGCAGCCTCCAGGTTGGGGGCATCTCTTATCGCTCTCACCTCGGCCATGACCTCAGGGGCTTCCTCTTCGGGCAGCTTGGCTCGGATGTTGGAGAGTGTCGATGGAACCAACACCGAATGCGGATAGAGGATCCGAAGATGGCCTTGATGGCATTGACGAGCCCTGGAGCCCCATCTGAGGTGACACTTGTCGGTTGGCGTAGGCCGCGGCGGGTCATGTGGTGGAAGAACTCCGTCCAGCAGGCTTCCGATTCCTTGTTGCCGAGACCGATGTGCAACAGGTGCTTGTGACCGTCGGCGTCGATCCCCCAGCAGACCAAGACGGCCTCCTTGGCCCCGTGCCGCCTCAAGGACTCGAATACCGCATCGCAAAACAGGTAGTGGATTGAGAGCCCAGACAGGTCCTTGGCCAGGAACGCCTCGTAGGACTCCCAGAGCCGGTCGGTGATCTCGGACACCGCGCTGCGGGATAGCAATGAGGTGCCGTCTTCGGCCCTGAAGGCGTCCTCGATGTCCCTCGTCGACATCCCCCGGGCATACATCTCAGTGACCAGGCGCTCCAAGACCTCGGAGTTGCCATCCAAGAAGGAGACCAGCAGGGGTCTGAAGGGCTCTTCGGTGTCACGCACCTGGGGGATGCGGATGGCGATGTCACCCTCGGCGCTTCGCAGACGGCCTCCCTGATAGCCGTTGCGCGAACCGCGCTGAGCCTGGCCCCTTCTCTCATAGCGGCCCCGTCCACCCAGGAAGTCCGTCTGTTCGGCTTCAGTCCGTCTGCTCGGCTTCCAAGAGCTCTTGGGCCACCGCCCTCGCCACCAGGTGGACGAAGCTCGATACCAGGTTCTCCCCTGGAGCTGCTCCTTGTTCCAAGAGCTCTTCCAGCTCGGCGCGGGCGGTCACTGACGGAGATAGCCTCCTCATCGGCCTGATCCTCCTTGTCGGTTGGTGCTGATTACGTCTCCGACATGGTGGCTCGGGCCACTTGCTTTTACATGGACGCTATGACGTCACCGCCCAACGAGGTCTGGGCCATCGACTTCCAGTTCGATGAGACCGCCGACTACCGGCGCCTCAAACTCACCAACATCGTCGACGAGTTCACGAGGGAGGCCCTCGCCATGGATGTCAATCGCTCAAGCGGCACCGACGATCTCGTGTCGGTAATCGATCGCCTGGTCGCCGAGCGCGGCGCACCGTGCTTTCTGCGGATGGACCACGGGCCTGAGCTGATCGCCTGGGCTCTTCGGGATTGGTGCCGGCGTCGGGCACGGGGACCATCTATATCGAGCCGGGCTCACCCTGGGAGAACCCCTTCGTTGAGTCGTTCAACGGCCGTGTCCGAGACGAGCTGTTGAACATCGAAGAGTTCGGCAGCTTGGCCGAGGCCCGCATCGTTGTCGAGGCCTCTCGTAGGTCGGCAGCGCAGATGGTGCGACAAGTGCCGCAAACGGCCAGGACGTGCTTGGAAAACCGCTGGCTCCCTTGATGACTCAAACATCTGCGAAAGCTGCCACACAGAGCTCTGGGCTTGGCCCGTCAAGTCCAGACATGTCCGCAATGCGGTGCAGCCCTCAAGGAGTGCTCATGACCTTGAGACCGCAGACATCTGCCGAGGCTTCCTTAGAAGAGGTCATCTCCACGTTCCGACGATGGTTACATCTGCCCGATCCGACTCCTTTGCATGTGGTTCTGGCTGCGGTGGTGGCGAACCTTCTCCCGGGCGATCCGGTCTGGGTATTGCTGGTAGGCCCTCCCTCCAGTGGAAAGACCGAGTTGCTGGACTCTATGTCGCACCTTTCCCACGTCCATACCCTTTCAACCTTCACCGAAGCGGGGCTCCTTAGCGGGTCTAGGAGCCGTAATGGCTTGGGAACTGGCGGGTTGCTTCGGGAGATTGGGGATTTTGGAATCGTCGTGCTCAAGGACTTCACCTCCCTTCTCTCCGAACACCACGAGACTCGGGCGGGGCTCCTGGCTGCCCTACGGGAGCTCTATGACGGGCACTGGTCTCGCACCCTCGGAGCACAGGGGGGTCGCACCCTTGTCTGGCAGGGCAAGCTTGGCCTCCTCGCCGGGGTGACCGAGACCATCGACCGCCACACTGCGGTCATTGGGGCCATGGGTGAGCGCTTCGTTTTCTGTCGCATCCCCGTACCCAACGATGAAGACCGAACGGCTCAGGGCCGTGTTGCACTAGCGAACGTCGGCCGAGAGACCGAGATGCGCTCCCAACTGGCGGATGTGGTGCAACGCTTCCTAGCCCCTCTCGACTTATCCGTAATGCCGACCTTGGCAGAGGCGGAGCCCTACATAGTTGCGCTGGCGGACCTTGCCACCCGATGTCGCAGCGTGGTGGAACGAGACGGACACGACCGCAGCGTCGAACTGGTACCAGGTCTCGAAGCGGTGCGACGCATGACTCGGGTGCTTGGTCAGCTCTACCGAGGGCTTATCGCCCTTGGCCTGGACGATACCAAGGTGCGACAACTTCTGGTGCGTCTTGCCCTGGACGGAATGCCCAAGGTGCGACGCCGGGTGGTCGAGGCCCTAATGGGACCGCTGGCGGGGACGGTCCCCTCCGCAGCCGCGGTAGGCGACGCAATTAGCTATCCGACTAGCACTACCCATCGGGCCCTCGAGGACCTCGCTGCTCATGGCGTCGTCGAACGGTCGTCGTCGGGTGACAAGCACGTGTGGTCACCTAGCGCTTGGTTGCGACAGCGATGGCGAGAGCTAGGACTCGAGGATGGCCAGCAAGAGCAAGTCGTCCAGGAGGACGCAGTTATCCAGGGAATTGGACATCCAAGAATGGGAAGAGGAGTTCTGATTATGATCACTCACGGAACCAGGAGCGCCTACAACCGAGGCTGCCGGTGCGACGAGTGCCGAGAAGCAACTCGACTTGCTCGGGCTCGCCGAGCGCGCAGCCGCCGCTGAAGGAGAGGGGGGTTAGCCCCTTCTCATTTGACCCCTCCAACCCAACTGATTGGTCCGTCTCACCCTGGTGGCTAGTGGTGGGTCTTTCGGCCGGCGCAGTTGGTGGCTGGTTCCTGTGGCGCTCGTGGAAGGTCGACCCTCAGCGAGAAGGTGCTCTGCAACTTCGGCGACGTCGCACGCTGGCCGGCCTCGCACTCGTGACGACTGGACTCGGGTTCCTGGCGCTTGGGTGCCTGGTTGAGGAGCACTGAACGCCGAGAGTGACCATACGGTTAGATCGACAACGCCCACGAGCCTACTGGTGGTCACTTTCTCGACACTGAGGTGAGCCGTGCGTAGGCTTTTGTCGCATATCCCGTGCGCGTGGAGTGGGGGAACCCAAAGTGCTCGGGAAAGGGGGATTCCATGGTTAGCATCCGGCGGTTCATCTGGGCCGGTGGAGCTGCGGTGGTCCTCCTCAGTGCTGTAGCGGTGGGTGCCGTGGGGACCAGCCCTCCCGCCGCCGCGGCGTTCTCAGCTGGTGGCGGGGCGACAGGTGTCTACGTTATTGATCAGTTCTCCTTCAGCGTCTCGCAGTTCGCGATCGCCGCCGGGGGCTTGCTCTCGCCCTTGAGTCCCCCGACCGTTGCGACGGGCGCTGCTCCCTTCGACGTCGTGGTGAGCCCCGACGGCAAGAGCGCCTACGTCACCAACACGGGCGATGAAGCTGACAGCGTCTCGCAGTACGACATCAACCCGCTGACAGGGGCGTTGTCACCCAAGACTCCCGCGACCGTCGCCGCCGGCGGGAATCCAGAAGGGATTGCCGTTACCCCCGACGGTAGAAGCGCCTATGTCACCAATGGCTCTGCCATCGCGCTTGGCAACACCGTCTCGCAGTACGACATCAACCCGTTGACAGGGGCGTTATCGCCCAAGACTCCCGCCACTATCGCCGCGGCCGCGGGTCCCTACGGCCTGGTCGTAAGCCCCGACGGTAGAAGCGCCTATGCCACCAACAGCCTTGGCGACACAATCTCGCAGTACAACATCGACCCGGTGACCGGCGCGCTTTCGCCCAAAACCCCCGCCACCGTCATCACCGGTCTCCTCCCCTCTGAGATGGCCGTGACCCCCGACGGCGAGAGTCTCTACGTCACCACCGACTCCACCGGGGTGTACCAGTACAACATCGACCCGGTGACCGGCGTGCTTTCGCCCAAAACCCCCGCCACCGTTGGCGCGGGCATTGGTGCTCTCGGCGTCGCAGTGACCCCCGACGGTAAGAGCGCCTACGTCACGAGCCTCTTCACCGGCATTTTCCAGTACAACATCGACCCGCTGACCGGCGTGCTTTCGCCCAAGACCCCCGCCACCGTGGCGGCGGGCGCGGAGCCCTACGGCGTCGCAGTGACCCCCGACGGTAAGAGCGCCTACGTCACGAACCTCTCCGACGGCATCTTCCAGTACAACATCGACCCGCTGACCGGCGCGCTGTCACCCAAGACCCCCGCGACCGTCGCCACCGCCGGAACCCGCATCGCGGTAGGGCCGCTGCCCAAGGCCGCGCCCACATCCACCACCTTGACATCGACACCGGCGGTCGAGGGACAGACCACCACGCTCACCGCAACCGTCAGGCCTGGCTCGGGTGGCGGCACGCCGACAGGCTCGGTCACGTTCGCCGATATGACAGCAGGCAAGACACTGGGAAGCGCGGCGCTGCGAGGCGGCGTGGCCTCGCTGAAAACTGTCTTCTCAGAGGAGGGAAGCCATGCGATCACTGCTTCCTATGGCGGGGACGCCAATTTCCATTCCTCCAGCACCGCTAAAAGCATTTCGGTCGCCGACGCTCCGTTGACGGGCCAAGCACCACCTGCACCACTGCAGGGGCGCGAGGGGGTTCCCTTCTTTGCCAAGGCTATTCCGGTCTCTGGAGTCGTGGGTAGCTTCACTGATGCCGACCCAGCAGGCACCGCATCGGACTACTCAGCCACCATCGCTTGGGGAGACGGCACGACATCAGTCGGGACGATTTCTGCATCAGGCAGTGGCTTTCCGGTTACGGGCAGCCACACCTACAAAGAAGACCGGAACTACCCGATCACCGTCCACATCGCCGACGTGGGCGGCTCGACCGTCGCGGTGAACTCAAGTGCGCACGTGTCCGAACCCAGGAACTTCTTGGCGTTCCTGGTCGACCTGTTCTTCGAGAGATTCGGTTTCTAAGTCCGGGTTGACCCGAACAGCTGACGGACAGACAGGTAGTTCAAGAGAGTCGGAGAGTGATCATGATGGTCAAACGCTCAATTTCTCGGGTGGCCACGCTTAGTACGGCGGCCGCGGTAGTGGTGCTGGCAACGACGGCCGCGTTGCAAGTCGCTAGCAGCGTGCCAGCAACTGCCGCCACGGGCTCCGACCCCCTTTACGCTTGGGGCTACAACCAGGATGGCCAGCTTGGCGACGGCACCAGCACCGGCCCAGAAAGGTGTGCCCCCCTATCGGCCGCATGCAGCACTACACCGGTGCAAGTCGCGCTTCCCCCGGGCGTGACCCCAACGGCCATCGCCGGAGGCGGTGGCGGCGTCGTGGATGGGAGTGGTAATGGCTACGCCATTGGCTCAGACGGGAAGCTCTACGCGTGGGGATTCAACGGTAACGGTGAGCTTGGCGATGGCAACCTGGCCAGCAGTGACACGCCAGTACCGGTGGCGCTTCCCCGGGGCATTACCCCGAGGGCCATTGCGGCGGGTTTCCAGAGCGGTTACGCCATTGGCTCAGACGGGAAGCTCTACGCGTGGGGATTCAACGGCAATGGCCAGCTTGGCGATGGCAACCTGGCCAGCAGTGACACGCCCGTCATGGTCTCTCTGCCATCGGGCGTGTCCCCCAAGGCCATCGCCGGGGGTACTGACGCCGGCTATGCCATTGGCTCGGACCTCAATGTCTACGCGTGGGGTTACAACGGCTTTGGCCAGCTTGGCGATGGCAACCTGGCCAGCAGTGACACGCCCGTCGTGGTATCGCTCCCATCGGGAGTGACCCCTAAGGCCGTCGCCGGGGGTGGTGGTATGGGCTACGCCATTGGCTCGAACGACAGAATCTACGCCTGGGGCGAGAACGGCTATGGCCAGCTCGGAAACGGTACCAGCACGGGCCCGGATAGCTGCTTCTCGGAGCCTTGTAGTACTACACCGGTGCTGGTCTCGTTTCCCTCGGGAGTGATCGCGACGGCCGTCGCGGGCGGCGGTTACGACGGCTACGCCATCGGCTCAGATCGGAACGTTTACGCCTGGGGCTTGAACGACAACGACGAGCTCGGAAATGGTACTAGCACCGGTCCGGAAAAGTGTGCCCCCCTATCGGCCGCATGCAGCACTACTCCGGTCCGTGTCTTGCTCCCATCGGGCGTGACAGCGAAGGCCATCACCGGGGGCGACTTCAGCGGCTACGCCATTGGCTCAGACCAGACCGCCTACGCGTGGGGCTACAACCAGGGTGGCGAGCTCGGCGACGGCAACACCACCTCAAGCAACACGCCCGTGCGGGTCTCTCTACCGCCTGGAAGCACTCCCCAAGACTTGTCCTCGGGATCAAGTTCTGGCTCGGGCTACGCCGTGGTGTCCCAAACGCCCACATCCACCACCTTGACATCGACACCGGCGGTCGAGGGACAGACCACCACGCTCACCGCAACCGTCAGGCCTGGCTCGGGTGGCGGCACGCCGACAGGCTCGGTCACGTTCGCCGATATGACAGCAGGCAAGACACTGGGAAGCGCGGCGCTGCGAGGCGGCGTGGCCTCGCTGAAAACTGTCTTCTCAGAGGAGGGAAGCCATGCGATCACTGCTTCCTATGGCGGGGACGCCAATTTCCATTCCTCCAGCACCGCTAAAAGCATTTCGGTCGCCGACGCTCCGTTGACGGGCCAAGCACCACCTGCACCACTGCAGGGGCGCGAGGGGGTTCCCTTCTTTGCCAAGGCTATTCCGGTCTCTGGAGTCGTGGGTAGCTTCACTGATGCCGACCCAGCAGGCACCGCATCGGACTACTCAGCCACCATCGCTTGGGGAGACGGCACGACATCAGTCGGGACGATTTCTGCATCAGGCAGTGGCTTTCCGGTTACGGGCAGCCACACCTACAAAGAAGACCGGAACTACCCGATCACCGTCCACATCGCCGACGTGGGCGGCTCGACCGTCGCGGTGAACTCAAGTGCGCACGTGTCCGAACCCAGGAACTTCTTGGCGTTCCTGGTCGACCTGTTCTTCGAGAGATTCGGTTTCTAAGTAGGCGTTAACAGGGCGAAGCTGTAGATCTTCAGCCAGGATGCGACACCTCCTACAGTCTCGCCCCTCACTGGCCCTTCCTTCGTTATCTCGGGATGGACCCCCCGGCGGCGGCCGGCCCAGGAGTGTCGGCGTTCGCCCGGTTCCAGGTCCCGTCCCCTCCCTGCGCCGTGTACCGGACACGAGCGCCCCCGGGCGGACTCGAACCCGGCTCCGGACAGCGACCCGAAATCGGGTTCGTCGCCGCCGATGCGCCAGCCGATGTGGACTTTTTGTGGTGTATCCGCCTAATGCCAAAGTGATGCACCGCTATCAAGCTGGGGTTTTCTGCCGTAATGGGCGCGAATTACCAAGATCTTTGGGTTGTCACCCTCAGCGAGCTGAGATCTCACGCTGTGCGACTCATATGGACGCAATCTGAAGTTCCCGAGGGGCGGGTAAGTGAGGCCCGAGCTTGGACGTGGACGAGCCACGAGCGTGTGGGTTAGTGAGGCCCGATTCTTCGCGTGGGGGAGGCCCGCGCTCTGGCGGCGGACCGCTAGACGAACTTGGGATAGAGGGACATGCCCCCGTCGACCACCAGGGTAGTGCCCGTCACGTATGACGCCTCGTCGCTCGCCGCCCACGCAACGGCGGCAGCCACTTCGCCCGAGCTACCCATCCTTGCCATCGGGATCTCATCGATCACCGCGTGCTCGGCCTCCGGGTCGTCGAGGACGAACTGATTGATCGGTGTGATGATTGCCCCGGGTGCGATGTTCATCAGGCGGATCTTCTTCGGGGCTAGTTCGCGCGCCGCGGTCTCCATCAGTAGCTTTATCGCCCCTTTGGTTGCGCAGTAATGGGCGAACCCAGGCCAGGGTATGAACTGATGGACACTGGACATGTTGACGATCACCCCGCCGTCAGCACCGGCCATAACCTTGCCGGCCTCCCGCATCATGAGAAAGCTGCCGGTGAGGTTTGTGCTCACCACGGCGTTCCACTCCTCGAGTGACATGTCGAGCAGAGGGACTTGCTTCTCGATGCCGGCATTGTTGACCAGGAGGTCCAAGCCCCCGAACTCCTTCGCCACCTGAGCCACCATGGCCTTGACCTGGTCCTCATTGCCGACATCGGCCTGCACCGCGATGGCCCTGACCCCGGACTTGCCTCCGGCCTTCTCAACCTGGGCGACGGTCCTCCCCGCATCGGCGGCTTCGCGATCGGAGTAGTAATTGACACAAACGTTGGCACCTTCCTTGCCGAGCCGCTGTGCGGTCGCCTGGCCTATGCCGCTTGAAGCGCCAGTGATGATCGCCCTGCGTCCTTTGAGAAGCATCCGCCCTCCTACCTTGTGGTCGGGCAGATGGTAACGGGATCAGACTTGATGTCGGGGACACCACCATGTGGTTCGTCCACCGATCTTGTCTTTCACCAGCCCTTCACCGTCGGTAGGACAACGTCCGCCGTTACGCCTTGCTTGGATGAGGTCTCCCGTGCTCGAACCGCCCATGTCGATCATCTCGTTGGCGGTTGATACTAGGTGACGATGAAGGCACCGGATCTCTGAGAAGCTCAGCGAGTCGGCAGGGCGTCGAGGAGCGAGGCCCGCTCGCCAAAGGACCTCGTCACCAACGAGGTTGCCGACACCTGCAATCCTCGACTGGTCGACCAAACGAGCCTTGAGTGCCGTGCCTCCGCTACCGAACGCCCCCAGGGCGCGACCCAGCTCGAACACCCCGATATCCAGCACGTCGGGTCCCAGCACATCTTCGTCGGGATCGAGCTCGACCCCTCCGAGACGTCGAGGGTCTTGAACCGTGAGCGTCCCCCCACCCTCGAAGGCGAGTGCGAAGCGCTCGTGACGAGGCTCGTGGCGCTTCGCCGAGTAAAGCAGGTGGTCCACACCCGGAGCGCCGTCCACCACCAGGCAGCCGGTCATGCCGAAGCGAAGACCGATGGTCGGCCCGTGCCCGTTGCCGTTACCGTCCTTCCCAGGTGGGCGGTCCGCAGCCTGGGAGCGGTCCGAGCCCTCCGACCCGTGAGACCCGACCGCGCCGTGAGAGCCGTCCGTGCCGTGCGACCCGACCATGCGGGGCGCCCCGTGCGATGTGTCAGAGGTGTCCAACAACAGACGCTTGCCGATCCGGCGCGCCGCGCTCAGGTGCCGACCGACCAGAGCCCCGGTGAGGTCGGACGGTTCGATGCCGCCCTTCAGATACCAGGCATCGGGCGTCTCCACTGCGACGATCAACCGTTGCAACGCCTTCTCCGCCAGGCGGCGGTAGACCTCGACCTCGGGTAGCTCCGGCACGGTGAAAGCACCCTAACTGAACAATCCGGACATTCGCCTGTCGAAGTCGGACGGGTCTCGAAGCAAATGCCCTTGATCGGACGAGGAACCGGCTCTTGACCGGACGAGGAAACCGGTGCCAGGGCACCCGGACACCCCCGAAGTACATTAAACGGGATGCCTCCCGACAAGCCTCACTGGGCCCACCTCTTCAAAGAGGTGGTCACGTCCGGTCTCTGCACCGGGTGCGCCGGATGCATCATCGCCTGCCCTTACGACGTGCTTCAGTACGACGAGTCTGACGGGAGCTACAGGCCGTTCCATGTAGAAGCCGAGGGTGGCGCCGAGGATTGCACGTACGGTGAGCGGGGTTGCACTCTCTGCACTCGAGCCTGCCCTCGGTTCCGCTTGTGGGAGCCGGAGATCGACCACTACCTGTTCGGCCGGGAGCGCCAGGTCGACGAGGTCGCCGGAGTGGCCATGGACATCGTCCTCGCCAAGGCCACCGACGGTGACATCCAGGACGTCGGCCAGGACGGCGGCCTGGTGTCGGCCATCTTGATCTGGGCGCTTGATCACGACCTGATAGATGCCGCGTTGGTCTCCTACCTGGAGGGCGACGGCAGAAGCTGGAAGGCGATCCCCGGTGTGGCGACGAACCGCGAAGAGGTCCTGGCCGGCGCCGGTTCCAGGTACACGTACTCGGCCAACCCCATGGCCTACCCCCAAGCCATCTCCGACGGCGCCGAGAGGATCGCTCTGGTGGGGATGAGCTGTCAGTCCTCTCTCCCGCCCGTTCTCTCGGCCCGGAAAGCCGGCAAGGTGGCACGGCGCTTCGCCCTCAACATCGGCCTTCTTTGCTCCAAGACTTTCGACGATGCCATCTTCCCCGAGCTCTTCGAGGCCAAGTACGGCTTGCACAAGGAAGACATGGTCAAGATGAACATCAAGGGCGTCTTCCAGGTGTGGATGCGTGACGGCAGCTACCACGAGGTCCCCCTGAAGGAATGCCATGAGTGGACGCGAGAGGGTTGCAAACTGTGCCCTGATTTTGCGGCCGAGCATGCTGACATATCGACGGGGGGAATCGGCGCTTTCAACGATTGGACCTTGACCGTCGTCCGGACAGATCGCGGGCGGGAGGTCATGGACGGCATGCTGTCGGACGGGGCGGTCGAGGTTCGCCCGGCTGACGAGGACCCCGCCGCCGTGGAGTTGATGCGAAAGCTTTCCCGGGTGAGCCGTAGACGATGGCCCGATACGGCGGTCCCCGAGCCCAGGCGGCTCCCGCCCCGTCCACCCAAGGAACCGGCCCCGGCCTGAGCAGGGACAGGACGCTCGGGCTATGTTTCCGATCTAGGATCTTCCTGAGGCAGGTCGTGTCGTCGACCGAAGGGAGCTCCGATGCCTGAGGCAGTGATCGTCGCCACCGCTCGCACCCCGATCGGGAGGGCGTTCAAGGGCTCGCTCGTGGACGCTCGCCCCGACGACATGTGCGGCTTCATCATTCGAGCCCTCATTAACAAGGTCCCGGCGGTGGAGGACAAAGACGTGGCCGATGTGATGGTGGGAGCCGCGAACGGAGCGAGTGAGCAGAGCATGAACCTGGGCCGCAACGTCGCGCTCCTCGCCGACCTGCCCGACACTGTGCCCGGAACGACCGTGAACCGCTTCTGCGCTTCCTCGCTCCAGACGACCCGCATGGCCTTTCACGCCATCAACGTGGGCGAGGGTGACACTTACGTTGCCGCAGGCGTCGAGAGTGTGAGCCGCACGGGTGGCAAGGGATTCGAGCGCGCCGACATGAACCCGAGGTTCACCGACGAGAGCCGCGGGGACTTCATCAACCATGTGTACATCGCCATGGGACTCACCGCGGAGAACGTGGCGGAGCAGTTCAAGGTGACCCGCGAGGACCAGGACGAGTTCGCAAAGATCTCCCAGGATCGGGCAGTCGCCGCCCAGAAGAACGGGTTCTTCGAGCGCGAGATCACCCCCTATCCGCTCCCGAACGGGACCCTGGTCACCGCCGACGACGGCCCGCGACCGGGAACGACGGTCGAGAAGCTGAGCCAGCTACAACCCGCGTTCAAGCCCGACGGGACCGTCACGGCCGGGAACGCCTGCCCGCTCAACGACGGAGCTGCCGCCGTATTGGTGATGTCCGGCGACAGAGCCAAGCAGCTCGGACTGAAGCCGCTGGCGCGCATCCTGGCCAGCTCGGTCTCGGGCCTTGCCCCCGAGATCATGGGTGTGGGGCCGATCGAGGCGGTCCGCAAAGTGCTCTCCCAGACGAAGATGTCGATCACCGACATGGACATCGTGGAGCTGAACGAGGCATTCGCCGCTCAGGTGCTACCGGTGTGCCGGCAGCTCGGCATCTCGATCGAGGACCAGCTGAACCCCCATGGCGGCGCCATCGCCCTAGGGCATCCGTTCGGCATGACCGGCGCGCGGATCATGACCACTCTGATCAACGACCTGCAGACCCTCGACAAGACCATCGGCCTCGAGACCATGTGCGTGGGCGGGGGGCAGGGCATGGCGATGATCGTCGAGCGGCTCGCCTAACGGCCAGGTGGCGCTCGGCGCGCCTAGCCGGCCAGCTCGCGAGCCCTGGAAAAGACCGAGTCGAGCATCGCCTCGGTGAGCTTCCCGGTGAACGTGTTCTGCTGGCTCGGATGGTAAGAGCAGATCAGAGTCCTTCCGTCACCAAGATGTACCTCTACCCCGTGACCGAAGCGAGGCCTCGGCCGTGGGACCTGGAGCAGGCCCGCCACCACCTGGTATGCGAACTGGCCCAGCGCGACGACGATCTCTACCCCGCTGAGTAGAGCCAGCTCCCTTTCGAGATATGGCAGGCAGTTGTCCCTCTCCTCCGGAGCGGGCTTGTTTGCCGGCGGAGAGCATCGCACTGCGGCAGTCACGTACGCGCCATGGAGCTCGAGCCCGTCATCCGCGCAGGCGCTCGTCGGCTGGTTCGCATAGCCGTTCCTCCAGAGGGAGCCGAACAGCCAGTCGCCCGAACGGTCGCCGGTGAATATCCGCCCTGTTCGGTTGCCGCCATGGGCAGCAGGAGCCAGCCCGACCACCAGCAGCCTCGCGGCGGGATCTCCGAAGCCGGGCACGGGCCGCGCCCAGTAACGCTGGCCGGCGTACGCGGCCCTCTTGCTGACCGCCACCTCCTCGCGCCAGGCGACGAGTCGAGGGCACGCCCTGCAGGCGACGATCTCCGAGGTCAACCGCGCCAGTTCCCGGCGCCCGAGGGAGCTCACCACGGCCAGAGGCTACGTTGGGATCTCGATGCCCGATCGCACAGGTCGCAGCGGTCGCACTGCCCGCAGCGGTCGCACTGCCCGCAGCGGTCGCAAGGGTCGCGCGAATGGCCCCGCCGTGAACACCGGCAAGCCGAGTCGCGCCTCGGCTCGCCGCCACCGCAGGTCGCCAAGTTCACCAGAACCCGGTCCAACTGTGGTGGTGTATGTCAGGCACGGGCAGACTCCGACCACGGGAACGGTGCTTCCCGGCCGGGCCGGTGGGTTGCATCTGGCCGACGAGGGCAGGTCCCAAGCACAGGCTGCCGCCGAACGGATCGCGGCCCTGAAGCACGTGTCGGCCATCTACTCCTCCCCTCTGTCCAGGGCCCGCGAGACAGCAGCCCCGATAGCCAAGCGCGTGGGACTCGAGGTTCAGGTCGAGCGTGGGCTCCTCGAGTGCGACTTCGGTGACTGGACCGGCGAGAAGCTGGCCACATTGATGAAGCTTCCCGAGTGGAAGACTGTGCAACGGTGGCCGAGCGGCTTCCGTTTTCCCAACGGGGAGTCTTTCTCGGAGATGCAGTCGCGCATGACCGAGACCACGACCAGGCTCCGTGCTGCGAACGCCGGAAAGACAATCGTCCTGGTCTCCCACGCTGACCCTATAAAGGCAGCTGTTGCAGATGCCATGGGCACACACCTGGACCATTTCCAGCGCATCGTCATCTCGCCGTGCTCGATCTCGGTTGTGGCCTACGGGGACGGGGGTCCCGCGGTGCTGTCGGTCAATTCGGTTCCCGCACCCTCGGAGCTGAGGGTCTCATGAGCTCCCACGACATGCCCAACGTCGATCGAATCACGGTCGGCACGGTCGGGCCCACTGGCGACAGGACCTTCCTGCTTCAAGCGCGAGAGGACGCCGAGCAGGTCACCTTGAAGCTGGAGAAGCAGCAGGTGGCCGCCTTGGCCCAGTACTTGGGAAAGCTCCTCTCCGATCTTGCCGGCCCCGGCGAGCTCCCTGAGAACCTTGAACTGGAGGAACCCATGGAGCCCGACTGGGTGGTGGGGACCCTGGGGCTCACATACGACGAGGACACAGACCGGGTACTGCTGGTTGCCGAGGAAGCGGTCCCCGAGGGCGAAGAGGCCGAGCTGGCCCGTTTCGGGGCGACGCGCGAGCAGGTAGCCGCCCTCGCTATGCGTGGGACCCGGCTCGTGGAGGCGGGACGCCCGCCGTGCCCGTTATGCGGCTATCCCCTCGACCCTCGAGGACACAATTGCCCAAGGAACAACGGCCACCGGCCCCCGGTTACATGACGCTCCTCGCCGAGGGCGAGGTGGAGGTGGAGGGGCGTCTACCTTGGAGCTCCAACCGGACCTTCCTCGCCACCTGCACCACGGGGGAGTGCTCCATCCCCGCCGTATACAAGCCACACGCCGGAGAGCGGCCTTTATGGGACTTCCCCGGCGGCCTCTACCGGAGGGAGGCGGCGGCCTACGAGCTGTCAGTCGCCCTCGGGTGGGACATCGTCCCCGAGACCGTCATCCGCAACGACGCCCCGATGGGAAGAGGCTCGCTCCAGCGCTTCGTCCCGGCCGACTTCGCAGAGCACTACTTCAGCCTCTTGGAGGACGAGATCCACCACGATCAGCTGCGGGTGATCGCCGCCTTCGACCTGGTTGCCAACAACGCAGACCGCAAGAGCGGGCACTGCCTGCTCGGAGACGACGGCAAGATTTGGGGGATCGACAACGGGTTGTGCTTCCATCCTCAGCCGAAGCTTCGCACGGTCATGTGGGAGTTCGGAGGCCAGCCCATCCCTCGTGAGGTGGTGGAGTCCGTGGAGTCGCTCGGCGACGGCCTGCCGGCGAGCCTTCGAGACGTGCTCGCTCCTGACGAACGCGAGGCTCTGCTCCGAAGGGCCCGCGCCGTCGCCGCCCGTCCGATCTTTCCCGACCCGAGCCCGGAGCGGCGCCCTTACCCGTGGCCGCTGGTGTGACCGGCCCGAGCGCCGTGAGCGGTCCGGGGCCTTGGCGCACCACATCCGACGTCACACCTGGCATCACATCTGACGTCACCTGCGACGGAGGGGGGCCGAAACGTCCGCGGACGAAGTCGGAGATCGCCCGGCGTTCCAGGAAGCGGTCTCGCGCGGTGGCCGAGAAGCCGCTCTTCACGGCCCGGATGCTCATCGAGACCAAGGCGATCACACAGCGCATGAAGGCCGGATAGATGCCGAAGTGCTCCCTCACGAGCAGGAGGGTGTTGCGGAGCTTCAGGTAGTGGGCCGCCTCCCCTGTCGACATGGCTGGATTTGAGACGACCGCCCCCCACACCACTCCGACCGCCCAGCCCGCGCGTGTGGCACGCATGCCCAGGTCTGCTTCCTCGCAGTAGGCGAAATAGCGCTCGTCGAACAGACCGATGTCCACAAGGGCGGCCCTGCGAAGCCCCAGGAGGGTCCCGTGGGCGAAGTCGGCGTCCTCCCATCCCTCGTGCACGGTGACCGGCGCCACATAGCCGCCCAGGTAGCGGTCCACCACCGGCTTGTACTCGTGCCCGGGTCCGAACTCCGCGCTCACGAGCCCGGCGTCGGGACGCGACGACGCCACCTCGAGCAAGCGCTCCAGACAATCGGCCTCGGGAACCGCATCATGTGGGGCGAGGACCGCCCACTCACCCTCTCCACCCTCGAGCCACCCTCGAAGCCCCACGTTGGCGGCCGGGCCGAACCCTGCGTTCCGTCCGGTCTCCAGGACATCGAGGTCGTCCACGGCCTCGCGCAACGACAAGAGCGACGCCTCCGAAGAGTCGTTGTCAACGACCACCACGTGAACAGGGACGGTCTGGTTTCTGAACGCCGCGACAGCCCCGGCACACGCCCTCGGCTCGTCGCGGTGAACTATGAAGACCTCGACCGGGGTTTTGCTCGCCGGACCGCCACCGCTCCCAGGGTTGCCTGGCCCTGGCCCGGCGCTCACAGAGCTCAGGGGGCCCCTGCCCCCAACGGACCCAGCACCCGGTCGATGTACGCGTTCGAGAAGACCCCTTCGGGATCGAGCTTGCGCCGGACCGCCTGAAAACGGTCCCAAGCCGGGTAGCGCGGCGCCAGCGTCGCCGCGGACTGGAAATGCAGCTTGCCCCAGTGAGGGCGCCCCCCGATCGGTCCCATGATCGCCTCCACCCCCCGGAAGTACTGCTCGTAGGGGGTCCCCCTGTACATGTGCACGGCGATGTAACAGGAGTCCCTGCCATTGGCCGTGGACAGGATGACGTCGTCCGCAGCCGTGAACCGGACCTCTACCGGGAAGCTGATCCTGAGCCCGCTCCCGTCCACGAGCTCGCGTAGGCGCCGGATCGCGTCCGCGGCCTCCTCGCGGGGTATCGAGTACTCCATCTCGCAGAAGTGAACCCATCTGGGACTGGTGAACACCTTGTCGCTGCGGTCCACGAACTCGGTGCGGCCCGTGCTCGGGACGGTCCTGGCGAGCGAAGGTATCCATTCCGGCCGGGCACGACCTACCCGGCACACAGCCCCGAACGCGATGTTCTCCAGAAGGACCCGGTCCCTCAGCTCGCGCCAGCGGTTGCGGGGCGAAGCCTCCTCCTCGGTTCGATTGTTGGACTTGGTGAGGGCCCAGCCCGTGTGTGGAACCCAGTACATCTCGAAATGGTCGTTTTCTCCCACCAGGGCGTCGAGGGAATCGAGCGCGTCCTCCAGGCGCATGGGTGCTTCCACGGCTCGAAGGTTGAACGCGGGGACGCAACGAAGCGTCACAGTGGAGAGAACACCCAGGGCGCCCAGCCCCACCCGTGCGGCGTCGAAGACCTCGGGCTCCTCGCGGCGCGAGCACCTCAGGACCGAGCCGTCCCCGGTCACGATCTCGATGGCCTCCACCTGGGTGGCCAGTCCTCCGAAGCGGGCTCCTGTTCCGTGGGTCGCGGTGGAGATCGCCCCTGCAAGGGTCTGGTAGGCGACGTCTCCCAGGTTCTCGAGCGCCAGGCCTCTCGCGGCCAGCTCGTTGCCGAGCCTGCGAAGGGAGATACCGGCCTCGACGGTCGCTGTGCGGCTGTCAGGGTCGTGCGAGACGAATCTGGTCATTCCGTCCAAGGACACCTGGACACCCGACGTGCACGCGATGTCTGTGAAGGAATGGCCCGAACCGGCCGCCTTCACCTGCCGGCCACCTCGAGCAGCTTCGCGAACCACCCCTGATAGCTCACCAACCGACGAGGGCCGGGCAACCTCGACCGGCGAGCACCGCTGATTGCCTGCCCAGTTCTGCCACGGCCGGGCCTTAGAGCCGTGCCGGGCGCCTCCAGGCCGGTATCTCAGCTGGCTGCGGTCGGGCACCGGCCAAGAGTAGGCCAGCGGTCAACCGCGAGCCTTCAGCGCGTCAATGAGCTTGGGGACCACCTTGTGGACGTCGCCGACGATTCCAAGATCGGCAATCGAGAAGATGGGAGCTTCCTGATCCTTGTTCACCGCAATGATGTTCTTGGCCCCCTTCATGCCGACCATGTGCTGGGTGGCTCCCGAGATGCCACAAGCCAGATAAACAGTCGGCTTCACCGTCTTCCCGGTCTGGCCGACCTGGTAGGCGTAGGGAACCCAGCCGGCGTCCACGATCGCCCGAGAGGCGCCCGGAGCCCCGCGCAACAACTTGGCCAGCTCCTCGATCATGGAGTAGTTCTCAGCCTGGCCGAGGCCCCGACCGCCCGACACGACGATCTCTGCCTCGTCGAGCTTGGGACCGGTCGTCTCCTCGACATGGTGTTGGGTTATCCGGCTGGCGTTACGAGCCCCGGTATCGGGTGCGTCGATCGAGGTCACCTCGGGGGTGGAGCCATCAGACGGCTCGGCGGCGAACGACTTGGGCCGCACCACGAATATGGCGGGCCCGTCGCGGGTGAACCGGGCCTTGACGACCTGAGAGCCGCCGAATATGGCGTGGTGCGCCACGGGCGATCCATCCTCGGAGCTGATGTCGACCACGTTCGTCAGCACGGGCCGGTCGATCATCGCCGAGAGCCTTCCGGCGACATCGCGGCCGTCATAGGTGGCTCCTATGAGGATGACGTCGGGACGGTTGCCGACCTGTACCTGGGCGGCGATGGCAGCCGCAACCGGGGCGCCGGGCAGGGCACCGGCAAGGTCGCCCACATCGAGGACCCTTGTCGCGCCGTAGCTTCCCAGCTCGCCGGCAGCTTCCTTCCCCTGACCTCCCCAAGTCACGGCCTCGACTACCGATCCGAGCGAACGCGCCTCGGTCAGGAGCTCCAGCGTGACGCTGACGGGCTTGCCCTCGGAGCTCTCGGCAAGCACCCAAACCCTCTCGACGGCCATCAGAGAACCTTCACCTGCTCGAGAAAGGCGATGATGCGCTCATGGGCGTCGCCCTCGTCCACCACGACCTCGCCGGCTTGGCGCTCCTCCGCCGGAGCCACCTCCAGTATCTCCTGGCGGGCGCCTGCAAACCCCACTTCTTCGTCCGAGAGCCCGAGGCCGGAGACCTTGAGCTCGTCCACCTGCTTACCCTTGGCCGCCATGATCCCCTTGAAGGAGGGATACCTGGGCTCCACGACACCCGCGGTCACGGTGATGAGCGCGGGCAGCGGGCACTCGACCTCGTCGAAGCCCTCTTCGGTTTGGCGCTGCACCTTGAGGACGTCGCCGGCGACCTCGACGTGCTTGGCGAAGGTCACCGACGGAAGGCCCATCAGCTCCGCTATCTGAGCCGGGGTCGTCCCCGTGTAGCCGTCGGTCGACTCGGTGGCGGCGATGACGAGGTCCGCGTCGGCCCGCTTGATCGCGGCCGCCAGCACCTTGGCGGTGGATAGGGCGTCCGACCCCCGCAAGGCGTCGTCGCTGACCAATATGGCCTTGGCAGCGCCCATGGCCAACGCTGTGCGAAGGCCACTCGTCTCGCTGTTTGGGGCCATCGACACCAGCGTGACCTCACCACCGCCGGAGCTGTCCGCCAGCTGCAAGGCCATCTCGACCCCGTAGGAGTCCGAGTCGTCGAGGATCAGCTTTCCCTCCCGCACGAGCGTCTTTGTCTCGGGGTCGAGCGAGCCCGGCGCGGCGGGATCGGGGATCTGCTTCACGCAGACTGCGACGTTCATGGACTGATTGTTCCCGACAACTGCCGCCCAGCACCAACCCGGGCCGTGACCAAGCGGGGCCGTGAGCAACAGGGCCTCACCAAGCGGGGCCGTGGACAACTGCCGCCCAGCACGACGGGCGCCATGACCAAGCAGGCCTTCGAACAGGTCACGCACCGAGGGGCACCGGCGGCAACCGGAGCGCCACGCAAACAGGAACCAGTTGCAGTTGGGATGGCCCTGATCTAGATTCGGCTCACCGAGCCATGCAGCGAAGCCGTTGGTGCTAAGCTCATGTGAACAAAATCACATACTCCCGGGAGCAGCAGGAAATCGCAGTTGGCCGGCGAGCATCTGGCAGTAGGTATCGAGCATCTGGCAGTGAGTATTCAGCAGCGAGCAGTTGGCAGGAACAGCCGTTTGGCGGGGACCCTGTTCCTGCCTTAGGAGGCGATGTGGCCCTCACTTGGAACCGGTCGATCGAGTGGGACACCGACGACTGGCGGCAGCTGGCAGCCTGCCGCGACACCGATCCTGATCTCTTCTTCCCGGTCGGAACCACGGGAACGGCGATAGAGCAGATAGAGGCAGCCAAGGCCGTCTGCCTGGGGTGCGAGGTCCAGGGATCATGCCTGGAGTTCGCCCTGGCCACCAACCAGGAGTCCGGGGTGTGGGGCGCCACCTCCGAAGAGGAGCGGCGCAAGCTCCGCAAGTCCTGGTTGGCCCGCCAGCGCAGAGCCTCCTAGGGGCTGGCACCCACCTCGAGGGTCGCCGTATCGGCTGCAGGTAGCGGGACTCGCAACTCGACGACGGTCCCCTCCTCCGAGCGCATCTCGATGGTTCCCCGAAGCTGGTTCACGACGAGGTCACGCACGATCGAGAGTCCGAGGCCGGTCGTCTCCTCGATGCGAAACCCACCAGGCAGTCCGCACCCGTTGTCTCTGAGCCCGACCTCCAGGCTCCTCCCGTCGCTGGACATGGATATGAGGACCCTTCCCGGCGCGCCAGACCGTGAGTGGTCGTCGTCGTGGAAGGCGTGAGTCGCCGAATTTTGCAGCAGCTCGGTAAGCACGACCGCAAGGGGCGTCGCAACCTCCGCAGCGACCTCCCCCGCCTTTCCTTCCACCCTGATCCTGAACGGGCGCGACGTCACGACGGCATCCTCCGACATCCTCACCAGTGCCTTGACGATCTCGTCGAAGGACGCCTGCTCGCCCACCTCTCTGGAGAGGATCTCGTGCACGATGGCGATCGAGCGCACCCGCACCTCTGCCTCACGCAGAGCCGACTTGGCTTCAGCGGACGCCAACCGGCGACCTTGCAACCGCAGCAGCGAAGAGATCGTCTGGAGATTGTTCTTAACCCGGTGATGGACCTCTCTTATGGTCGCGTCCTTGGAGAGAAGCAGGCGATCTCTCCGGCGCAGGTCGGTGACATCCCGCAACAGGACCAGCGCACCGTCGACCCGGCCCTTGGAGATCAAAGGTAGGCAGCGCAGGAGAACCGCCACGTCCGGCCGGCCTTCCACCTCCTCTGTCACGGGCGTACCCGACGTGAACGCCCGTGACACCGCTGTCTCCTCGACCCCGAGGTCCTCCAGGGAGGCGCCGTCGGCCCTGGTGTGCACTCCCATACGGTGAAGCGCGTTCACGGCGTTGGGCGACGCGTAGATCACCCGCTGCGCGTCGTCGAGGACGACCACGCCGTCACCCACCCGAGGCGACTCCGCCACGGTCGCCTCGTCAGCGGCAAAGGGAAAGGTTCCCTCGAATATCATTCGCCCCAACCGGTCGAACAGCTCGCCGTAGACCCGCTCGAGCTCGCCCGGGCGGCGGCCCACTCCGAAGGGCACTTCGCGCGACATGACCGCCACAAGGGAGCCGTCGTGGCGTACCGGTATGCACCGTGTCCGCGCTCGCTCTCCCCTCCCGCGCACGCTCAGCTCGCCTTCCACGATCTCTCGGCGACGCCACGCACGGGCGACCAGCGGACGCTCACCCTCGTCCATGACCCTGCCCACCAGGTCGTCGCGATGCAGGGTCTGGCTGGTGCTCGGACGCATCTGCCCCAGCACCATGAAACTCGAACCGCCGTTACCGCTCACCGGGACGAAGAGCAGAAGGTCCCCGAAGCAGAGATCGGCGAGGGTGCCCCACGAACCCATCAGCCGCTGCAGGCGCTCCATGGCGCCGCTCTCGAGGTCGACGCTCATCACCGTTCGGCTACAGGGACGGCCGCCGCATCGAGATCCATCAGTCGGGCCTCGCGCACCTTGAAGGCGCACAGCTGATCGTACCCGGCGTCCTCCAGCAGTGTCCGCAGATCCCGCGAGCGATGTGCGACGTTGGACACGCCGTGAGCGTCCGAGGCGGTCGTCACGGGGACCCCCTTCGAGTGAAAACGCTCGAGGAGCGGCGGGGCCGGGTACGCCTCGGACACGGGCTTGCGCCATCCTGCGGACGACACCTCGGCTGCCATACCCGATCGGGCCGCCGCCTCGGCCATCCTGTCGTAGAACTCGTCGGGTACGTCAGGACGGTGCCCGGCGACCTTGGCCAGGTCGGGATGGGCCAGGACGTCACAAACCCCCGAATCCGCGAGCTCCTCGAGAGCCTCGGTGTACTGGTCCCACGCGACGTCGACCGACCTGACGTCCCACTCCGCCATCGCGGCCCCGTCCGACAGGTTGTCGAACATCCACGCGCCCACCCAGTGGACCGAGCCCAGCAACACGTCGAAGGGATAGCCGTCCAGCAGCTGTGCGACGCTCGACATCCGGCCCCTGTAGTGGTCCACCTCCAGGCCCAGCAGCACCGGAAGGCCTGCCGCCTTGGCCTCGAGAACGGCCTCGACGTAGACGTCCAGATCCGCCCTCGCGTGTTCACGCCAGTACGCGGCCATCCCCGCGCGCAAGGATGGGTTGGGGTCTTCGTCCCAGAACCCGGCCAGGGCTCTGTCCGCCTGGAGGAAGCGAAAGAGGTGCTCGGTCAGGGCGATCTCGGTCACGCCGGCCGCCCCGGCGCGCTCGCAGTACGCCGCTAGCTGCTCGAGCGTCGGCTGCCGATCACGTTGTCCGTGGGGCCACAGGTGCAGGTGATAGTCGAGCACCGCCCCAATGCTACGGCCTCAATCCGCAAGCCTGATCAGGGTGACCCCGTCGCGGATCGTCAGCAGGACGCACACGACCCTGGGGTCTGCGACCACTCGGGCGTTGAAGTCCTTGATCGCCTGCACGTTCGCGCCGGCGTCGGCCCGGTCGGCCACCTGCCCTCGTTGCAGGGTGTTGTCGACTGCGATGAGACCCCTCGGCGACAGCTTGGGGACCACCGCTTCGTAATAGTCGAGGTATCCCGTTTTGTCAGCGTCGATGAAGACGAGGTCGAACCGGCCCTCGAGCGATGCGACCGTCTCAATGGCCGGCCCCTCGCGCACCTCGATGCGGCCTGCATACGGACTCGCCGCGATGTGGCGGCGGGCCATCTCGGCGTGCACCGCACTGATCTCGCAGGTGACGATCCTCCCGTCCGGAGCCAGGCCGGCGGCCATCGACAGCGCGGAGTACCCGCTGAAGGTCCCGATCTCGAGCACCCGCTTGGCACCGGTGGCAAAAGTGAGCATCTCCAGGAACCGGCCCTCCAAGGGACCGACCATCATCATCGGGGCTTCGAGCTTGGCTGTGGTCTCCTCGGCCAGAGCCACCAGACGGGGAGGCGGAGGTGAGGTGTGGGCGTCGGCATAATCCTCGACGGCAGGGTCGACTATCGGCATCGGGCTCAGCTCCATATCCTCTCGCCCAGCCGTACCAGCCCGGCCAGGTCGTAGATGTCAGTCTCAAAATTGGGCACGCTCACCACCACGTCCGGTGTCCCCTCGAGCTCAGCTTCCTGCTCGGCCTGGCGCCTGGCCACCATCTGGAAGTTGAGGAAGCTCTCCGCCACCTCCTTCAGCACCCTCCTCAACAGAGCCGCGTCACCTATCCGGGGGTCGAGCTTGCCGGCGACGTCGTCGGTGTGGGCGAGGATGTGCTCGCACACCCCCGAGGCGTCGTCGCTACGAAGGTAGTCCGGGAGGACCTTGTTGAGGACCACCCCCCCAAGATGGAACCCGCGCTCGGACAGCTCGCTCATGAAGGACTCGGCGTCATGTAGAGGCGCCGCCTCCAGGGTGGTGACGACCATGAAGGTGGTCCTGCGGTCGTGCAGGAGGCGGGTGACCGCCTCGGCCCTCTCGACGAAACCGCCGTACATGGTCTGGAAGAGCATGAAGAACTCGGCGACGTCCTGGAGGAACTGTGTCCCGAGGATGCGATCGGCCACCTGGTAGAAGGGTCGCGAAGCCATGTTCACCAACCTCGAGCGGTAAGGGACGATGAGCCAGCGGAGCAGGCGGCTTGAGAAGAAGTCGGCCATGCGGGCGGGGGCCTCCAAGAAGTCGAGCGCGTTGCTCGAGGGCGGGGTGTCCACCACGATCAGGTCGTAGTTGCCTTCGCTGTGGATCTCGTACAGGCGCTCGACCGCTATGTACTCATGACTCTGCACGAACCTTCCAGAGACGTTTTGGTAGAGGGGGTTCGCGAGGATCTTCTCCGCGGTGACGGTGTCCGGAGCATGCCGGTGCACCAGGGCGTCCCATGACTCCTTGGTGTCCAGCATCGCCGCCCACAGCTCGCCGCGGGGGCGCAACCCGGCTTCTTCGAACGCGGCGTCGGGAACCCTGGTCTCGATGTTGCCGATCCCTTCCAGACCCAGCGCGTCAGCGAGGCGTTTGGCCGGGTCGACCGTGAGGACGAGGACCCTTCCCCCGTGCCGCAGCGCTGCCATCGTCGCGGCGGCCGCTGCGGTCGTAGTCTTCCCCACTCCACCGGCTCCACAGCAGACGAGGATCTCCTTTGCGGCCAGGAGCCGCGCCACCGATCCGGCGGCTCGTCGCGTCCCCGTGTCGGTCACCGATGCCACGCTCAGAACCCCAGCTCCGCCGAGAGAGCTGCCGCCACCTGGCGGGTGGCGCGAAGGCCGTGGGTCCGGGCGAAGAGAAACGGCACGTAGAGCATGGGGACAGACCTTGACAGCCGGGCGCGGAGCCGCTCGAGGTGGCCGGCACCAGTCCTCCTCAGGGTGACCGCGAGGCTCGCAGCCGACACGAGAGGCCCTGTGTCGGCCCCCACAGCCGTCGAGAGCTCCTCGACTCCTTCGGGTGTCGCAAGGCGTGAGAAGACGTCCTCCTCACCCCTCCCGAACAGCTCGGGCAGGACCCTGTTGACCACGACCGCCGACAGGTCCACCTGGGTCTCGCCCGCCAGACGCGCCGCCAGATCGACCGTCTCGTTGACGGGCATCTCCTCGGGGGTCGTGACGAGCACGCAGCCCGTTGTGTCACTGTCCGAGAGGATCTCGGTCATCCAGCCGGTTTGCTGGCGCACCAGACCGACCTTCACGAGCTCGTTGATGGCCCTGGGAGCGTCCAGCTGGCTGACTATGTGCCCGGTGGCGGAGGCGTCCACGACCACCAGGTCCCAGTTGCGCTCATGGACCTCGTAGCAGAGCTTGCCGATCGTGAGGATCTCACGGACACCGGGGGCCGCTGTCGCAACGAAGTCGAACGCGTGGGCCAGCGGCCCCAGCCTCGTCACCAGCGGTATACGCAAGTTGAGCCTCATGTACTCGCGAAGCGACGCCTCTGTGTCCATCGACATCGCCGACAGACCCGGCTCGACCTCACGATGGGCGAAGCCCAGCGGGCCGGTCTCGAAGAACTCCGCCAGCGAGCCCTTTGGGTCCACTTCGCACACCAGCGTGTGCTTACCGCGTTGGGCCGCCAAGAAGGCCAGTGCCGCAGACACGGTCGTCCGGCCCACGCCTCCCTTTCCGCTGACGAAGACAAGCTTGCGCTCCAGGAGATCCACCATCACGGTCCGCCCCGAGGGGCTCCCACGGCGAGGTTGAGCCCGGTCAGGGAGCGCCGAACCCGACCCTGCGATCCTCGCTGGCGGCACCCACCTCGACGTAGGCGACCTTGGCGGTGGGCACCCCTACCCGCCTCCCTCTCCTGTCGGTGAGCCAGAGCACACCGTCTGGCTGGGAGAGGGCGGAGTCGATCTCCTCCAGCACCTTGTCGCGGTCGGTTTCGTCCCCGAGCTCGACCTCTATCTCCTTGGGCGTCTGTGTCACGCCGATACGTACGTCCACGCGCGCTCAGTCCTCTGTCACTGGCTCCGGGCTCAAGGCGTCATACCTGTGAGGCACACTGGGGAGCGTATCGGTAGGAAGGCGAGGGACGAGAATCGGCATGGTGGAGCGAGCGGCCCTGTGGGCCTCGACGATGGCCGGACATGCGGCGCCCGAGGGTGCCGTCGTCGCCCACCGGGAGGGGTCGCGGGTCGCCGGAGGAAGCTCGGCGTGGCAACGAGCCGAGCGCGAGGAACGGGAGGCCGAGCTCCTGGCCCCGGGAGCGACGAGGGCCACGGGTGCCGGACGGCGCCTCGTAGCCGAGGAAGCCGACCCCCTGCGGACCTGCTTCGAACGCGATCGGGACCGGATCCTGCACTCGACCGCGTTCCGGCGCCTGGCGGGGAAGACCCAGGTCTTCATCTTCCCCGAGGATCATCAGCGGACGAGGCTCACCCATGCCCTCGAGGTCGCCCAGATCGCCACGGCGATCGCCCGGGCCTGCAGGTTGAACGTCGCGCTGACCGAGGCGATCGCCCTGGGCCACGACTGCGGGCACGGCCCGGGCGGCCATGCCAGCGAGGAGGCCTTCGGGCCGTACCTCACCGAGGGATACGACCACGCGGTCTGGGGCGCGGACGTCGTGGCGGCGGGCCGCAACCTCTGCTCCGAGACGCTCGACGGGATACGCAACCACTCCTGGTCCCGTCCAACCCCTGCCACACCCGAAGGCGTAGCCGTGTCCCTGGCGGACAGGACCGGCTATTGCGCGCACGACCTCGAAGATGCCGTCGCCGCAGGCGTCGTAGGTTCGAAGGACGTCCCCGCGATCGTGGTCGAGCGCTGCGGACTCACCCGCTCCGAGCAGATCGGCGCTTTCATCGGCGACATCGTCGACACCACGACCCGGGTGGGCACGGTGGCGATGAGCTCTGGGCTGGCCGAGGCTCTGGCCGCGTTCAGAGCCTTCAACTACGACCGGATCTACCTGCGTCCCGAGTCAGCAGAGCAAGGAGGTGCCGTGATCGCTCTCCTGACCGCCCTCACGGACCACTACATCGCCCATCCGCAGCGGTTGGAGCAGAGTGGGTCGGTCGACCCGGGATCTCCGGAGGCGGTCCGCACAGCCGTCGCTTACGTAGCCGGCATGACCGATGCGTTCGCCTGCCGCCAGGCGATGGCCTTCCTCGACTGGCCCCGCGACCGGCTGCCTCGTGGCTTCGACGTGACCAGGTCGTGAACCCGAGCGGCGTGGCGGTGGTGACGGGCTCGAGCAGGGGCATCGGACGGGCCGTGGCGGTGGAGCTTGCGAGGCTGGGATTCGACGTGCACGCCACCATGAGGGACACGGGGGCGGGCGGGTCCCTCCCGGGCGAGGTCGGACCTGGCGCGGGAAGCCTCACAGTCGAGCGGCTCGACGTGACCGACCCGTCCACGATCACCTTTCCCCGTGGACTGAGGGTGCTTGTGAACAACGCAGGGGTGGAGGACGACAACCTGCCGATCGAGGCCACGCCGCTCGAGGTATGGCGGCGGATGTTCGAGACCAACGTGTTCGGAGTCGTCAGCACCTCCCGCGCCGCCATCCCCCGGCTCCGGGAGTCGGGCGGTGGAGTGATCTGCAACATCACCTCGTCCTCGGTCCTCGCTCCGGTGCCCTTCATGGCGCCGTACCGGGCCAGCAAGGCGGCGGTCAGCGCGCTGGGTGAATCGCTTCAGGCCGAGGTCGCGCAGTTCGGTATCCGGGTTGTGGAGATAATGCCGGGGCCGATCCAGACCGACATGCTGACCAACTCGGAGCGGCCGGCGGCCGCCATCGAGCACGCCGAATACAGAAACCAGGCCGAGCGCCTGTGGGACGGGCGTCAACGGATGATCGGCCATGACACCCCCGCCGCCAAGGCGGCGGCCCACATCGCCGAGGCGATCCTCGACGAGAACGGCCCGCTGCGCCACGCATGTGACCCTCTCTCGGTGGCGATGCTCGCCGGCTGGCGGTCCGCGGGAGGCGACCAGGAATGGCTGGGACCCTTGCTGGAATCTTTCGGCTGAGCGCCCCGCTCGCGGCGCTCACCGCCCGCTCCTTCTGCCTGACGGGCCGCCCCTAGTGTCTTCCCGGGGATGAGGGGCAAAAGGTCATTGCTGGGCGCCATCGGGCGATTCGCGATCCGTCGTCGTTGGTCCGTCCTCGTCGCCTGGGTCGTGCTCACCGTTGTCTGCACGGTCGCCTTCCCCTCGCTCGGCAGCGTGACGAAGAACGACAACTCCGCTTTTCTCCCGGCAGACGCTCCGAGCGTCAGGGCCGCGAGCCTGGCGTCTCCGTTCCAGGACAGGAACCGTGGCACGGCCGTCCTGGTCGCCAGCAGGGTCGACGGTCCGCTCGGCCCGGACGACCAGGAGGTCATCGGGAAGGTCGAATCGAGGATCCGCGGGGTCCCCTCGGTCACGTCGGTCCGGGACGAGTCCGAGTCCGCCGACGGGCAGGCGCGAACCGCTCTCGTCGAGTTCGACCTGTCCGCCTTCAACGGCGGACCTCGCGCCGCGAGAGCGGTCGACACCATACGGGGCCTCACCGAAGCCGCGGGCGGCCCCGGCCTCGAGCTTCACCTGACCGGCACCCTCCCCGTCGTGGTGGACCAGCAGAGGGCGGCCAACCACACCCAGAGATCGGCCCAGGTGCTGTCGATCGTTCTCATCCTCGCCCTGCTGCTCCTCGTCTTCCGCGCCGCCCTCGCGCCCCTGGTGACACTCCTGCCGGCCGGCCTGGCCCTCGCACTGTCGGAGCCACTCATCGCAGAGTCGACACAGATCGGGGTGCAGATCTCGTCCCTGCTGCAGATCATCCTGGTCGTGCTGGTCCTCGGCGCGGGCACCGACTACGGCCTGTTCTTGATCTTTCGTTACCGGGAGGGCCTCAGGCGGGGACTCGAGCCTGTCGACGCGATCGCCGCGGCAATCAGCCGCGTGGGCACCTCCATCACCTTCTCGGCCGCGACGGTGATCGCCGCCCTCTTGAGCCTGGTGCTCGCCAGCTTCGGTCTCTACCGGGGGGTGGGCCCCGGACTCGCGATCGGAGTCGGAGTGATCCTGGCCGTGGAGCTGACCCTGCTGCCGGCCCTCCTGGCCATCCTCGGTCGAAGCGTGTTCTGGCCCTCCGTTCCCCGCCAAGGTCAGGACCATCGGGGCTTGTGGGGAAGGATCGCGGTCCGCGTGTGCCGGCGACCGGTGGCGACGCTTCTCACGGGGGTGAGCCTCTTCGCAGGCCTCTCTGCCTCGCTCTTCGCCTACGCACCGTCGGGTTTCAACAGCGGAGGCGCGATCCCGCTCTCGGACTCGTCCCTCGGGGAGGCCGTGCTGTACGCCCACTACTCGCCTGCCGAGATCAACCCGACGAGCGTCGTGTTCCGGCTGCCCCGATCCGTTTGGAGCGAACCTTCGCTCATCGACTCCGCTCAAATCCGCCTCATGAACGCCAACGTCTTCGACGACCTCGTCGGTGCGCTCAACCCTAACGGCGGCCGCATCACCCCCGAGGAGCTGGCGGCGGCCCACCACCACCTTGGCCCGCCACAGTGGCTGGCGCCGGTGCCTTCGGCCGGCGCAATCCCACTACCCCTCTACGACTCCTACCGGGCGACCGAGCAGTTCGTCAGCGCGAGCGGCCGAACGATGCAGTTCTACGTCTCGCTCGACGCCGGCAGCCCGTCGAGCACCGAAGCGTTTCAGGCGATGCCAGGGGTCCGTGCCGCCGTCGCCGCGGTGGCACGCCACATCGGAGCGACCCAGGCGGGGGTGGCCGGTCAGGCAGCGGCTGCAGCCGACGTCAGCTCGATCTCCGGACGGGACGTCGTGAAGGTCATACCCTTGGTCCTCGTCGTCCTGTTCGCCCTGCTGGCGATGGTGCTGCGCAGCCTGGTGGCGCCGATCTACCTCGTGCTCAGCGTGGGCCTGTCGTATCTGGCGTCCCTCGGGCTGGCCGTCCTCATCTTCGTGGTGGCTGCCGCGCAGCTCGGGATCAACTTCACTCTTCCGTTCTTCATGTTCATCTTCATCATGGCGTTGGGCGAGGACTACAACATCCTCGTGATGAGCCGTATCCGGGAGGAGACCGAGCGGATGCCCCTTCGCTCTGCGGTTCCCGAGGCGCTCGGCGCCACGGGTAGTACGGTCACCTCGGCCGGTCTGATCCTTGCCGGCACGTTCGGGGTGCTGGCCATCACCGCCCAGGGTCAAGTGCGCCAGATCGGGACCGGATTGGCGCTGGGCATCCTGCTCGACACGTTCGTCGTCCGCACGCTCCTCGTGCCCTCGATCGTCGTCCTCCTGGGCCGTTGGAACTGGTGGCCTTCTCAGCTCTGGCGGCGGGGGCGGGGTTCGGGTCCTACTCCCATGGGATCATTGGCTTGGTGGCGACGCGACGGGAGTTTCTTCTGGCGGCCGGCGGAGTCCTCGCCGCCGGAGCCGCCGCATGCGGGCGTACTCAGCCGTCTGGAACCCGAAGTACCCGAGTCCCCGCCACCACGCGCTCGTTCGTGACCCAGCCGGACCTGCACCCCCCGGTCCTCTCCGTCACCACCTCGAAGGCCGGTCTGGCGCCCGGCTACCTCTTTCTCAGCGCCGGAGCGCCGATGATCGCGGACAACAAGGGCGAGCCCGTGTGGTACATGCCGCTGGGCAGATCAGCCGCCAACCTGCGGGTGCAGCAGTACCAGGGTGAGCGGGTGGTCACGTGGTGGGAGGGCGAGGTCACCCCCACCGGCCACGGCGACGGCGACTACGTGATCCTCGACGGCTCCTACCGGCAGGTACTGCGGTTCGGCCCCGGCAACGGCTACAGCGGCGACCTGCACGAGTTCCAGCTGACCCCCCGCCAGACAGCCCTCGTCACGGCCTACACCACCGCGCCGGCGGATCTCTCCGGGGTGGGCGGCCCTGCACGGGGCCAGATTTTGGACTCGATCGTCCAAGAGGTGGATCCTCGCAGCGGGCGGGTCGTTTTCGAGTGGCACAGCAAGGACCACGTGGACCCCACCGAGTCGAAGAGCAAGCCGACGAGCGGCCAGCCCTTCGACTACTTCCATGTGAACTCCATCGCCGAGGAGGCGAACGGCGATCTGGTCGTGTCCGCCCGCAACACCTGGACCGTCTACCGCATCGACCGTGCCAGCGGCACCGTCATCCGCCGCATCGGTGGCAAGAGAAGTGACTACTCGCTGGGACCCGGCGCACGTTTTGCGTGGCAACATGACGCGCGCCCGCAACCCGGCAACCGGCTCACCATCTTCGACGACGAGGCCAGCCCGAGTGAAGCTTCACAATCGCGAGCGATCCTCCTCCAGCTGGACCCGCAGACCAGGCGGGCCTCCCTCTTGCGCCAGTTTGTGCATCCCGCGCCGCTGCTGGCCGGCAGTCAAGGCTCCGCACAGGTGCTGCCCAACTCCAACCTGCTGGTGGGATGGGGTGCGCTGCCAAACGTGTCCGAGTTCAGCCCCGACGGGGGCATCCTGTTCGACGCTTCTTGGGCAGGGGAGGACGCGTCCTACCGGGCCTTTCGCTTCCCATGGGTCGGTATCCCCGCCTCCGCGCCGGCCGTCGCCGCCCGGTCCGCCGGCCCGGGAGAATGGCGGGTGTACTCCAGCTGGAACGGCGCCACGAAGGTCGTCGCCTGGCAAGTGCTCGCCGGGCGAACGCCAGACGGCCTCACCCCTCTCACTGCGGCGACCCGCGCCGGCTTCGAGACGATGATCCCCGTCAGGACCGACGGCTCCTACCTGGCGGTACTGGCCCTGGACGAATTCAGACGGCCGCTCGGCCGATCACCGACGGCCCAGCTCTGAGGCGGCGTCGGGAAGGACCTCAGGACCGCGCGAACGCAGCCACGGTCGAGCCGGCGCCCACGAAGAGGCGCCCGCCTCCGGCAGAGAGCGACACGAAGTGCACCGTCGAAGAGGAGGCACCGAGGGCGAGGTCGGCCCTCACCGCCCCGTTCGCGGGGTTGAACCCGTAGAGTCGGCCCGAGGGCAGGTTCACCGACCACACCAGGCCGCCCACGAGGATCGGGGGTCCATCGGCTTGGGCCGCCTGCCAGAGGACGTGGAACGACGGGGAGGAGCCTCCCGTCACCTGGACGGCCGTCAAGCCAGACGTGCACGGCACGTACACGACGTCGGTGGTCGAGTCGTAGGCATTTCCGCCGAACGCGCTGCAAAGGTCGTTCACATAGGCCTGCCCGCCGATATGGCCCAGGCCCGAATCTCGCAGAAGGTAGGCCCGCCCGCTCTTGCCCACCTGGAAGACCAGGCCTCCGGACAACAGCGACGGCCCGACCGAGCCGAGGTCGGCGTCGACAGCGTTGTCGCTGTACCAGCTGGCGGGGGCGAAATAGTCGGAGACCTGCAGCTGCGAGGACAGTGGCGGCGCCAGCTTGATGACGCCGTCGCTGTAGTCGTAGCTGTCACCTGACGACGTGGCGCTGCTGTTGCCGGTTGCCACGTAGACGCTGCCAGATTCCCCGACGGCAGGACCCGACGGCGCCCAGATGCCTCCTTGACGGCCGTCCGGAGCGACCTCGAAGGTGCTCATGGCGCCGCTCGACTCGGCTATGGCGACCACCCAGCCGTGGTAGTCGCCGCAGTCCCCCGCCAGTCCCCCGAGCGTGACGTAGACGACGCCGTTGGCAACAGCCAGCGCCCCGCGTTGCTGCTGGACCGTCGGGTCCTGTCCCGGGGGGTCGGCGACGTAGCTGTGCAGAACCTGGCCGGTGTCGACATCGAGGCCGACCAGGACGTGGCGCGGCCCGGTCTCCTCGGCGACCGCCCACACCGTTTTGGTCCCCGAGTCGATCGCCGGCGTGCCGGTCACGCCCAGCGGATTGATGTCTCCGCATGGAAGCGCGCTCAACGGAACCGGCGTTCCCAGGTGCGCTGACCAGACTCGAGCACCTGACGAGGCATCGAGGCCGTAGACCGTGTCATTCTCCGTGGCCACGATCACCTTGTTGCCAATTACCAGAGGCGTTCCGTACACGGCTCCGTCCAGGGCGGCATTCCACGCGGGCACCACGCCTGCAAGCGACGGCTCGGTCGGATCATCACCGCTGCGGCTGAGGTCGAAGTGGTAGGTGAGCCAGTTGCAGCCCGTCAAGGCGATCGAAGCGATCGAGACCAGCACGACCAGCGACCGCAGCGGGGACCGTAGCGGGGACAGGCTCAGACGGCGGAGCGGGGACCGTAGGGGGGACGGGCTTAGACGGCGGAGCGGGGACCGTAGCGGGGACCGACTCACACACCGAATCATAGGATCTCGGGATGAAAGTTCCGTTGCGATGATCGGGCATAAAGGTGACTCTCGCGGTCGGTTGATCCAGCCGCTGCCAGCGCGGTGACGGTGTGGCCGCCCGCGAGGGCCGACGCTACCGGCACGCGAGCTGAGAGGCTGTAGGCACGACGACACCGGAGAGGAGAGGCGAGCATGGCCAAGACGGCCAGGGCGATGATGACAGGGCTTGTCGCGGTGGGCGGCGTCTTCGGCCTCGGAGCGTGCGCGGCCGGCTCGACCGCCTCCGCGCCAACGCCCTTGCGGGCGCCGGCGAATGCTTCACCAGGCTGCACCTCGACACCGGTGTCTCCGATCCAGGTGACCATCCCCCTGTCAGCAGCCGGTGACACTGGCTCCTACATCCGCCAGTTACCGTCCGACTACAACGGACGCAAGCCCTTACCCACCGTAATCGACCTCCACGGTTATGCGGAACCGGCAAGCCTTCAGGTCACCGTCTCGAACTTGGGTCAATACGGCGACGACCACGGATTCATCACGATCACGCCCGAGGTGAACCACACCGTGCCTATGTGGAACACGACTCTGGGCGGCCCCGACCTGAGGTTCTTCGCCAGCACGCTGGACGCCGTCGAGCACAGCCTGTGCGTTGACGAGAACAGGGTCTTCGTTACGGGCTACTCGGACGGCGCCTTCATGACGTCGGCCATCGCCTGCCAGTACGCCGACAGGGTGGCGGCGGTCGCCCCGGTGGCGGGGATCCAGAGCATCGCCGGTTGCCGTGCCGCGAGACCCGTTCCGGTCGTGGCCTTCCACGGGACCGCGGATCCTTTCGTCTCCTACACCGGAGGTCTCGGCGCTTCTGCTCTGAGGCTTCCAGCTCCCGACGGATCCGGCCGTACGATCGGTCAGCTCGCCAACCCCAATGACCTGCAGAAGGGCCCGTCGATACCTGCGATCACCGCCCGCTGGGCCCACCGCAACCGCTGCCAGTCCCCGCCCGCAGCCGTCAAGGTGGCCAACGACGTCACCCTCGTTCAGTTCCGTTGCCCTCCGCAGGGGTCGGTAGAGCTGTACCGGATCGCAGGCGGCGGCCACGCCTGGCCTGGCAGCAACGGCTCGAATGCGATCGCCGCGGTGGTCGGCCGTACCACCTTTTCGATCTCGGCCGACGCGGTGATGTGGGCGTTCTTCCGAGCCCACCCGTTGCAGCCCCACCCGTGAACAGTCCCCCATTGCAACCCCACCCCGTTGCAGCACTCCCGTGAGGAACAGGTCCTAGTGCCGCGTCGGGCAACGTTTGCCTCGTTGGTGGCGTGACTCCGAGGCGGCGGTGAGCGGAGCTTTGAGCGAGTTCGCCTCGGTTGGCCGATCTTCAAGGTGCCCACCGGCCGAGCGAGCCATCGCCAAGCAGTTGGCGGTCATCTTCACGCCCGCGCCGAGGTCATCTGTGGTGTTGCAGGTGCTGGTTGAGTCGCGCTGCTTGGCGCGTCTGATGGTCGCGTTCTGCGAGGTTGGGTGCGTTGCGAGCTGCGTTGGCATAAAGGCGGGCAGCGAGTTCGAGATCGCCGTTCTTTTCGTGGAGGTACGCGGCGACCGCTTCGCGCCGCGGGACGTGTTCGTCGACCTCGGCCAGCGCCGCCAGTCCTGCGGGCGCGCCGTCGGCCTCGCCGACTGCGACCGCACGGTTGAGCCGGACGATGGGAGTGTCGGCGAACCGGAGTAGCTCGTCGTACCACTCCACGATCTGGACCCAGTCGGTCTCCTCGACACGCGGCGCGTCGGCATGGAGCGCGGCGATCGCCGCTTGCGCCTGGTATTCGCCGAGCTGATCGCGTGCGAGCGCAGCTTGTGCGATGTCGATTCCCTCGGCGATGAGCCCTGTGTCCCACTGGCTGCGGTCCTGATCGGCGAGAGGCACGATGCTTCCGTCCGGTCGGGTGCGGCTGCGGCGGCGGGCATGGTGTAGGAGCATCAGGGCGAGCAACCCGTGGACCTCGGGGTCGTCCACCAAGGCAGCCAGCTGCCGGGTCAGCCGGATCGCCTCGGCCGCGAGATCGACGTCGCCGGAATAGCCCTCGTTGAAGACGAGGTACAGCACCCGCATCACCGTGCGCACGTCGCCGGGACGATCGACACCGGCCCGACTGACCATGCGCTTGGCGCGGCTGATGCGCTGCGCCATGGTGCGCTCGGGCACGAGGTATGCCCGAGCGATCTGGCGTGTGGTGAGGCCACCCACGGCTCGGAGGGTCAACGCCACCGCCGACGACGACGTCAGATCGGGGTGCGCGCACAGGAAGTAGAGGCGCAGCGTGTCGTCGGCGCTCGGGATCGCGCCGGCCGGCGGTTCGGTGTCGAATCGGAGCTCTCGGTCGCGACGCGCGGCGTCTGACCGCGTCATGTCGAGGAAGGCTCTCCAAGCGACCGTGATGAGCCACCCCGTGGGGTCGGCGGGCAACTCGTCGCCCCAGGCGGAGAGCGCCCGGATGAGCGCCTCTTGTACGGCGTCCTCGGCCGTCGCGAAGTCCGCACCGCGACAGACGAGGACGCTCAAGACCCGTGGGACGAGCTCGCGTAGCTCAACGTCGTCCACGGTCACTGGGTGACGGTGGGCGGCGCGGCCAGGAAGGGTCGGACCTCCAGCCATTCGTGGATCGGTTCGCCGCCGGCCCCAGGTGCTGCCGACAGCTCACCGGCGAGCTCGATCGCTCGCTCGTAGCTGTCGACGTCGATCACCATCCATCCCGCGATCAAGTCCTTCGTTTCGGCGAACGGGCCGTCGGTCACCGGCGGCCGCCCCTCGCCGTCGTAGCGGACCCACACGCCGTCGGGCGACAGCGCCTGTCCGTCGATGAACTCGCCGCTGCTCTCGAGCCGAGCTGCGAAGTCGTTCATGAACCGGATGTGTGCCTCGACCTCGTCGGGCCTCCACTGGTCCATCGGGACATCGTTGACGGGCGCCGGCGCGCCTCGGTAGTGCTTGAGCAACAGGTACTTGGCCATGGTGTTCTCCTTGTGTGACGTCGGCCCTGCCGGCCGGATGCACCCTGGGACGGAGCAGGCCCCGAATTCTCGACATCGTCGCCGGGAATTCGGCACGAAAGCTCTGAGGACGAGTCAGCTTGACGCGCAGATCGCCAAGGTGGCGTTGTTGGCTCGTCCGAGGATCACGGCCTGCCGTTCTCGACCTGGTCGCTCAGCAAGCTCGCTGGGTTCCTGGTGGCTGAGGGGGAGGTCGATGACGTCAGCCATGAGGGCCTTGGGGTCCTGCTCCGAGAGGAGGGAGTGTCGTTTCAAGTGATCAAGGTGTTCAAGGCGAGCAACGACCCCGACTACGAGGCCAAGAAGAACCGGGTCCTCGAACTCTACGACATCGCCGACGGCAAAGCCCCCACCCGGCCCTGGCGATCCGACGGTCGCGTTCTGCATGGACGAGTTCGGGCCGCTCAACCTGCAACCCCACCCCGGCAAGCAGTGGACCCCGTCGGCCGCCGGCAAAGGCGACCCAGCAGCACGCCGCCGCCGCGCCGAGACCCTGAGCGAGCCTCCCGACCACGACCGCGCAAGTGGTCGCGCTGCGCCGCAAGGACCTCGACAGTCGTTTTCGCGGGCTGCTTGACGTGGTTCTGGTTGGTGCCCGGGCAGGCGCCCGACGCGCCCCGTTGACCGGTTAGCGGAGTTGTTCCGTGACGGTTGCCGTGCCGCCCGCCTGAACGTCGGGCTTCAGGTTCAAAAGTGAGCTGAAGCGGTGATGCAGTACCCCGTCGAGGAAGTCGGTCACGGCCTTCGTCGTGTCGTCGCCACCGGGGCCGTACAGAACTTGCACGTGCCCGGCGGCGGGAATCAGCACGAACACCTTCGGTGGCTTGGCGTTGTTGTATGCGGCTTTGCTCCCGGCCACAGGCACGGTGGTGTCGGAGCCACCGTGGATCAGCAGGAGCGGGGTCGGCGGTGGATTCGTCCACGAGCCCTTGGGAAACGGCAGCTCGATCCCGCTCATGACCACTGCCGCACGAAGGCGCCGGTCGATGCAACAGGAGTTGTAGGCAACGCCCAGCGTCGTAATGGCCCCGAGAGAGTGGCCAGCCGCCGCCACCTCGCGGGTCCACAAGGCGGTAGAACGGCGTACCCCGACGATGGTCCAGCTTCAGCAGTTGTGTCAGCACGAAGCTGACATCACCCGGCTGGTTCACGTAGTCCACCAGCTGCCCGCCCGCGAAGCTGGTGAGCGGGAAGGTGATGGCAGCGACCACGTATCCCGCCTGCACCCACCCTTTGAGAAGGAAGTTGTACGTATCCCCGTTGGCGGTGTAGCCGGGCGAGAAGACTACAAGCGGGAAGCTGCCACGGGCCGGGGACGCATCAGGGACGATCGAGCCGTCGGCGTTCGGCGATCCCGTGGCCGGGTACAGAACATTCACGACAAGGGTGCGGTTGGGCTTGGCCGGCTGGCCGCCGAATGCGCTCGTGGGGCGGCTCGGGTCGACGAAGGTCTCGTGGCGTTGGCCCACCACGTAGGACCTCGCCGGGGCCGAGTGGGTCGCGCCCTGGGCCGCCTGAGCCCCCGCGGGTGAGACGGCGAGGCTGACCGCGGTCAAGGTAAGGGTGAGCATCAGAGCAGGCCGTGTAAGCCACGTAGCCCTTCTTGCAGCGTTCACATCGCGATCATGTCACCTCGATACGTCTGGCGCTGTTGTGAGCCGGCGAACGGCGGTCCTCGAGGCTGGCCACGAGGTCGGGACGCCGGGCAAAGAAGGCCAGCAGCATGATCACCAACACCACGGCTGACCCAGCCGTGACCTGGCGCAGCCCGACGCGATCGGCAACCGTCCCCTGAAGCACTGCTCCCAGGGGG
Source organism: uncultured Actinomycetes bacterium (assembly GCA_963736925.1). GTDB lineage: Bacteria > Actinomycetota > Acidimicrobiia > Acidimicrobiales > CAVTQP01 > CAVTQP01. Next base: position 204,645 of record CAVTQP010000003.1, on the reverse strand, counting down.
TAGATCGTGCCGAGCGCCATCATGTACAAGCCGAGCACGCGGCCTCGGGACACCGAGGGGGCGCGTAGCTGGACCACCGTGTTGAGACCCGACAGGACGCCGATGTAGGACGCCCCTACCGCGAATATGGCGAGTGCCCCGATGGGGAGAGTAGGGGCGAAGGCGTAGAGGACGAGCAGGGTCGGTAGCATGACCAGGTCCACCAGCAGCACCCGGCGCCGACCAAAGCGTGAGGCGAGAGGCGTGAGTGCAAGCGCCCCGGCGACCGCGCCGATCCCCTGTGCGGTGACAAGTACGGAGGTCCCTCCGGCCTGTTGATGGAAGAAGCGGAGGGCCACCGCCGGTACCAAGGCGATGAACGGCGACGCCAGGAGTGCCACGGTCCCGATCAGGCCGATCGCCGTGCGACAACCGGGCTCTGCCCAGGCCACCCGAGCCCCGGACACCAGCCGCCGCACCAGGTTGCCGGGCTCGGGAGGGTGAGTCGGCGCCCTGGGCCTCACGACCAGCAAGGCCATCACGACGGCGAAGAAAGAGACTGCGTTGACCGCGAAGGCCCACGTATAAGAGCCGACGACGATCACCAGCCCCGCCAACGCCGGACCTACAACTCTTCCAAGGTTGAACTGGGCGGACGAGAGCGAGATGGCACCCAACAACTCGTCTCGTTCAACCAAGTCAGGGAGCATCGCCTGGTACGCGGGAAATCCGATCGCCGCCATCGCACCGCCCCCGAAGACCACCAGCGTCACGGCAACGGGATGCGCGTGGCCCGTAGCAGACAGGATGGCGAGCAGGGCAGCGAACGCCGTCTCACCCAGTGTCGTCAATAGAAGCCACCGGCGTCGATCGATCCGATCGGCGATGGCACCGCCGACAGGAGAGAGCAGACCGATCGGCAGGAAGGCGGCCGCGGCGACCAAACCTGTCCATCCGGCATGGCCGGTCCGCGCGGTCACCAGCACACCGACGGCGACGGTCTGCATCCAAGAGCCCGAGTTGGACAAGAATGCCGCCGACCACAAGAGGGCGAAGTCCCGGTGTCGCAGCGGCCGCAGAGCGCCAAACCTGACCGCCACCAGAGTGAGGCTATCCGCTAGAGCTGGGCCGGAGCCGCCGTCGGTTCTCGGTGGCTCGCGGGGTTACCGCACGGCCCGGTGGGCCAGCCCCGCGGCTAGCGGCTGATCCGCTTCCTGATGAAGGCACGCACGGGCAGGGGCACCTTCGCCTTCAGCCGCGTCCATCCGTCGGGTGCTGGCGGCGGCTTGCCGTCGCCCTGGGGGCTGGCCTGCCGCTTAGGCGCGGTGTCCCTCAACAGGCGGTCGAGGCAATGACCTCCGGTCGGATAGCGGAGAGCGTTTACGTCCGAGAAGTCGTAGAAGGTCGGCATCACGCCAAGAGGCATGAAGTGCGCCACCAGGCTCTTTCGGGTGCGTTCCGCGTCCTCGATCTTCGCACCACCGTGCATTAGATCGGCGTGCCAGATCAGTACATCGCCCTTCTTCGCCATGAAGCGCTTGGTCTCGAGGCCCCGCTCGGCGCACATCTCCAGGGTCCGGTTGAGTATCTTAGCGTACTCGCGGAAGTCGCCGCTGTGGCCCTTCTCCACGCCATAGTGGAGCAGCTCGGGGAGGCGATGGCTTCCGGGGACGAACTCGAACTCGCCCGAGCACGGCTGGACGTCCTCGAGAGCGACCCACGAGGCGGCCATGGACAGCGGCTCGGTGAGGGTGAGCGGTCCAGTGTCAATGTGCAGAGTCTCCTCCGAACCCTTCCGCATCGACATGGTCTGGAACACGACGGGAGGGCGCTCGAAGATCTGCTCGAGAAAACGCAGGACCAGAGGTGGGAAGATCAGCTCACCGGCAAGGTCGAAGTAGCAGTGGAGGTCGCTCACCTTCGACACCTCGTCGTAGAACCGGCGCGACATCGGCAGCACCTGGCGTTGCCAATGCAGGTAGATCGTGGACGGAGGCTCGTCCCAGGCCCGTTCGAAGAGCGCCAGGTAACGGTCGATCAACTCCGGGTCGGTCGCGCCGGGAAAGACGACATAGCCATGATCGATGTAGTGCGAGAGGGTCTCCGCCTCGGCGTCGGTCACCTCACCCCGGGCACGCCGCTGGGCCAGGACGTCGTGTGCGTCTCTCCGATCGGTCCACAGCCCACCAAAACGGCTGCGAAAGAGCTGGGGCTCGGCCGTGCTGGCGGGGGGAATGGCGAGTTCGATGTCAGTGAGTTCCATGCTTGCCATTTCCATCGACATCGGTTGTCGTGCCCGCAGGATAGGCCGGACGTGCCGTTCGCGCCACCGTTCTCACGGACACCGCCCGCCCGAGGTTGCCTGCCTGATCCACCCCTCGAACAGTGACCACCTTCACTCCGCGGGGCACGTCCAGGCTCTGGATGGTGCCGGCCGGCCCCGACGGTGGGACGACGACCTGACGTCCACCTCCGGGGTTATCACGATCCTCCGGCCCGTTGGCTTCCCTGCCGAAGCTGACGACGTAATGGTCCACCATCCCGGAGTACCAGTCGCCACCCGGAGCAACAAAGGACAGGCGGCGCTCCCTCCCGTTCCACGAGGCGTCCCTGATGACGCCGGGAGGGCGAGAGTCGGTTCCGTATCGGCCCGTGTGCCACTCGTCATGGTGGTAGGTCCACCACTCGTTGTTGGCCGACGCCCTGCCCGGTGTCTTCCAAGCGAACAAGTAACCCTCGCGGGTGAGCATGACCACGTCATTGTGGCCGTCGGACAACAGGTCCCCTACGGTCGGGGACCACACCGACCAGCCCCCGTAGAACTTTGGGAACCCAGCGGATTGGGAGCCGTCCGCCGAGTACGCCGCCAAGGCAGACGAGTCGCCGCTGGCGAGGATCGAGGGCTGGCCTTGGCCGGTCACGTCGGCCACTACAGGCGACCCGAGAAAGCTCAAGCCCTGCTCCTGAGACGGGAAGCCCGGCGTGGGCAACCCGGTCTTTGCGTCGTAGGACCGCATGCAGTTGTAGACGGGGTTGCCGCTTCCCGGAAAGAGGATGCCGGCCGCCAAGGACTGGGCGCCCGTTCCTTCCTGCACGAAGGAGAGCGAGCTGCCGAACCTGGCGAAAGCACCAGCGGTGGCAAACCCGATCGGCTCGTCTCCTGAGGGATTGGGGTTCGACACCGCTGTTCCGTTCGCGGCGACAGTCGTCAGGAGCTGCGCTGTCGCAGCCGGCGACGACCCGTAGGTTGATCTCAGCGTGCCGCTGCCGTCGAAGAGGTACGTGGGCGAGAAGACCGGCCCGTCCGCTACCTCGTCGGAGCCGCTCCCCGCCACGTCGGCAGCCACCGGCGAGTCCGTCCCCTCCGTGATCGCCTGTTGAGCAGACCCGTAGTACTCGATGAGCCCGCTCATCTTCACGGGCCAACCGTTTCGCAAGCTCCCGTCGGGGCCGTATGCGGCCAAGAAGCTGAACGGGAAGGGTTGCACCCCTCCTCCCGTGACCTCGGTCTGCTGCAGCCTCTCCACGACAGAGGGGCCGCTTCGGCCCGCCAGGAACGCGATGGCCGGCGTCGCGGTGAGGTTGGAGTCGTTGACGAGCTGGTAGCCCGGGCTCAACGGGTAGCCGCTGGGAAGGGTGGCCTGGGCCGGCCAGCCGGGCAGATCGTCACCGTCGGGAGACCACGCATGCACACGGCCGTCCCAACCCGCCTGGATCACGTCCAGGTGGCCATCGCCGGTGAGGTCGTAAAGGACAGGCGAGGCCGATCCTCCCTCGACTGGAAGGCGAGTGAAGGGCTGGTCGGGCCGGGGGACCGGCGGAGCCGTCACGCCGGTCGCCATGACCTCGGGCCAGCCGGGCCTGCGGTCTCCGTCCGGCTCGAAGACGTAGACCTTTCCATCCAGCGAGGTGGCGACGACCGAGAGCCTGCCGTCGTGATCGAGGTCGCCCACAGCCACGTTGGCGACGACGGGTTCATAGCCGGGATCTACCCCGGAGTGCTCCCTGGGCACCCTGACCGGTTCCGTGTGTGCGGGCCAGCCCGGCAGCTCTCTTCCCGTGACTGGGTCGACGGCATGCACGTAGCCGTCAGAGTCACCGAAGACGATGTCCAGATGCCCACTACCCGTCAGGTCCACCAGCGCCGGCTGCCCCTCCCCGCCGTGGCCTACCCGCATCGGGAACCCGTTCAACAGCGTTGGGTCGTGATGCACGTAGACAGCCCGTCTGTCCTCGCCCATCCGGCCGCTGGCGTCAGTCACCTGCAGGCGAAGCGTCACGGCGTACTGCTCGGCGGTCTCGAGCGCCTTGGTCTTGGAGAGCGAATAGGGGGCGGACCAGAAGGACTTGGGTATCCGCGACAGGTCCAAGTCCCCCAACACTCCCGAATAAGGAGTGGACCCAGAGCCGCTTCCGATGTCCGTGAACCGGCTCGGCTGGGGGCCGAGACCCGCTTGGAGAACCCAGTGGTAGGTGCCCGAACGCGGCGCTTCCACCTTGCCGGTCACCTTCAAGTCGTGGGTGGCGGCCGGATCGTAGAGGCTGTACCAGTCCGGTGAGTCGATCTGGCCGGTCGGAGGGATGTCACCTCTCGACACCGCCTGCATGGCTTTGAACACGTCGGGCCGCCCGTAGCCGTACTGCTGGTTCCAGCCGGGACTGCCGGGCCACGCAAGCGTCGGATCATCCACGGGGGAGGCTGTGGCCCGCAGCACCTGCTCGGCCTCTGCGCCTGTCATCGGTGAGGAGATCAGGTGCTGATCTGCGGCATCCTTGCCGTAGGACATCAACAGCGCGACCACCCCGCCAAGGGTCGGCGTGGACTCTGACGTGCTGCCGCCTTGCGTGCTGACCGACAGGAAGTTGTGCGGTCCCCACGAGGTCTGGTCCGAGCGCGCCCTGAATGTCTTGGTCTCGGAGTTGGAGATCGACGCTCCCGACACGCCTTCGGTGTTCGATACCAGGCCGTTGCCAGGAAGCACTCCGGGCAGGAACATCCCCCCTTGGTGATCGGTCGAGTCAAAGTCGTTCGACGACTCGACCACCGCCACCCCCCGGCTTTCGACGTTCTTGGCAGCCGACGCGAGGAAGCTCGAGTGCCCCAGGTCCGCGGTGACCGAGACGACAACGCTCGCCCCGGCGTCTGCCGCGTACAGCCACGCCTCGGCTAGCCTGGTCGGGCTGTCGATCGCCTCGGCCCCCGCTTTGACCGGCATGACCATGCAACGCGGGCAGACACCAGCGCCCAGCGCTCCGTTGTCGGTCTGCGCCGCGGCTTGGCGCATCTGGTCGTTGGCATGCCCGTATGCGCCGTCGATCGTCGCCGGGTCGTTCTGGTTGTCGTAGAAGTCCCAACCCGAGATGTCGTGAGGGTACCCGTTGTGATCGTTGTCGACGTTCTCGGCGCCGTTCGAGCAGTGAAGCTTTCCTCCCGGCCAACTCGCCGTTCCGATGGTCTCGTCGAATCTGTCATAGCAGGAGAACGCGGCGATCAGGTCCTCGGGATCGATCACCCCGTTTGCATTGCTGTCGTGGACCCTCGGGTCATGCGAGTAATCAGCTGCAGTCAGCGCGCCATCGTGATCGACGTCGTAGTCGGCAGGCGAGGAGCTGTAGCGGGTCACACACGTCTGGACCGTTCCTCCCGTGCAAGGCACCGGTAGCTCACCTGCATTCAGATAAACCTTGTCCACAAGGTCGACGACGTCACCGCTGTGCCAGTTGATACCCCCTTCTACGTAGGCGATCACGGTGTCGGGCCGGCCGGCGCTAAAGCTCTGCCAGGCCTTGTCGACGGACATGCCGCTCGCCCCCTCGGGGTCTTTGGCATTCGTGGTGCACTTGGGCATGAACGAGTAGAGGTAGAACTGCTCGTCGTTCACGGAGTCCTGGCCGCAAGGCGGCGGGCTGGCCTCCGCAGGTGCGTACCCCGGGTCGTCAGGAGCGACTTGGGGGAACCGAGCAGCCGCCGATGCAGATGCAGATGCAGATGCAGATGCGGACGGCCCCGCTGGGGTCTGGATCGACGCCGACGCCGGTGTCACAGCTGCCGCAACCAGAGCCGGCGCGCAAAGCGCCGGCGCTAAAGCCTTGAGAAAGCGGCCCCCCACGAGGCAGGGATCCTACCGGGGCCAGGGCAGCCCCGCCCCCTCGTGTGCTCTCGCCTACTCGTGTGCCCTGCCTACTCGTGTGCTCGGGCCTGACCCTTGGCCGAGGGCTGCTCCTCGGCCGAGGGCTGATTGTGGGCCGGGACCTGGCGAGCGTCGCGATCCGCGCCTGTCATCTCCTCATACCAGCGAGGGGAGCGTCGCTTCGCCCAGGCAGGGCTGACCCAGCCGCGGAGCATCCCTCCGATCGCGTCCCGGTCCGAGAACGCGTAGAAAAGATGGCCCACGATGCTGATGACCAGAAGCCATGCCACCACGTCGTGGACGAATGTCGCACCTGTTCTCCACGAGTCGGGGAAGGGCCCGAACCACTTCATGATCGAACCGGTTGCAAGCATTACGAGCGCGGCGCCTCCTACAAAGGCGGCGTTCAACTTCTGGCCGCCGTTGAACTTGCCGACCCTTACGGCGTTGTCCCTCCCCCAGGTGCGCAACCAACGGCGGTCGTCCCAGGTCCAGTTGTTGACTCGGGACAAGTCGAGCGCGGAGCGCCGCTCCCCATCTCCTCCCCGCTACGCCCACGAGGAAGGGCACCGGTAGGCACAGGCCCGCTATCACGTGGATCTCACGGAGCAGCTCCCGCCGTCCCACCATTGCCTCCAGCGATCCTATGTAAAGGGGGGCCGCAGTCGCGATGAGCACGAACAGGATCGTCGCGGTGGACCAGTGGACCCAGCGTTCGGTGCGGTCGAACCGCAAGATCCTACGCAGTGGGGGCGTCGTTCCTGCCATTCGACCTTCCCACCCAGGCGTCGACGTCGTAGCCGAGCTGCTCCCAGTAGCCAGGCTGCACGCTGTCGACCACCTGTATGCCGTTGAGCCACTTGCAGGATTTGTAGCCGTACATGGGCGCCACGTAGAGACGGGCCGGGCCGCCGTGCTCGGAGCTGAGCGGGTGGCCCTCGAGGTCGTACGCGACGAGCACGTCTCCCCGCCTTGCCTGATCGAGGGTGAGGCTTTCGGTGTATGTCCCGTCGAAGGATGTGAAGGTGAGTGCTCGGGCTCCGTCCTGGACCCCCGCCAGGTCCAAGAGATCGGACAAGCGGACTCCCTTCCAGCTCACCCCGGGCACACGCCAGCCGGTGACGCACTGGAAGTCCTTGCGAAGCGTCGTCGCCGGCAGAGCCTTCAGGTCGCTGAGGGTCAGGTTCAACGGCTGCCTGACCATCCCCGCGACCGCAAGCCGGTAGTCGGTGTTGGTCTCCGCCGGAAGCTTTCCGGTCACCGAGTAGATGCGGAACCGGTTCGCCCCGGGTATGAGCGAGGTGATCCCCAGGCCGTCGACGTTCGTGAGCGGGCTCAGCGCCTTACCGACCAGGTCTTGAACCTTGGACCCCACGAGGATGCCTGCCGCGCCGAGGCCCAGCATCCCGAGAACCACCCTCCTGCCAACCGGGGTCGACGACCGGTAGGCGGTGGAGTCCATCACCAGAGAGTAGGGACCCGGCCGGGTGGATTGGCGTCGCGCCTCCTCGGCTCCCGGTCAGCGGACCGTGAGCTCTTTTCGGTAGATGCGAGCCGGACCCAATGCCTCCACCTGCTCCGCAAGATTGCCGAACGCGTTCGCCGCCTCCCCTTCGGGTTCCGACACCACGACTGGCAAGCCGACGTCACCGCCCGAACGGATCTCGGGGACGAGGGGCACCTGTCCGAGCAGCGGCACACCGAGGTCCTCGGCCAGGCCGGCACCGCCGCCCCTGCCGAAGATCTCGTATCGGGTGCCATCGTCTCCCCTGAACCACGACATGTTCTCGATCACACCCCGCACGGGCAGCTTCAGCCGGCGCGCGGCGAGAGCGCTTCGCTGTGCCACGCGCCGCGCCGCGACCTGAGGGGTGGTCACCACCAGCACCTCCGACTTGGGCAGATACTCGGCCATCGAGAGTGCGACGTCTCCCGTTCCCGGTGGCATGTCCAGGACCAGGTAGTCGAGCTCTCCCCAGTGGACATCCACGAGGAACTGCTCCAGCGCCTTGTGGAGCATGGGTCCCCTCCAGATCACCGGTTGGTCGCCTTCGACGAAGAATCCGATGGAGATGCATGCCACCCCGTATGCGACCGGTGGTATCAGCAAGTCGTCGATCACCATCGGATCGTGCCGAATGCCCAACATGCCCGGCACTGAGAAGCCGTACACGTCGGCGTCCATGATCGCCACCTGGCGACCGAGCTTGGACAGCGCGATCGCCAGGTTCACCGTGACCGAGGATTTGCCGACCCCTCCCTTCCCCGAGGAGACGCCGACGACGCGAGTGGACGATCCGGGGGCCGCGAACGGGTTGGCCGCACCCTGCTGACGGCGCCCCCGCGGCCTATCACCCACGAGGGTCTGACGGAGTCCTGCCCGCTCGGCGTCGGTCATCTCGTTGACGTCGACCCTTACGTTCTCGCTGCCGGCACCCCGGGCCGCCCGGTCGATGGTGGCAACCAGCTCGTCACGGTCGGGATGGTTGGGGGTGGGGAGTGCCAGAGAGATCTCGACCCGGCCCCGCCGGGACCGCAGTGACCGCACCATTCCCAGCTCTAGGAGGCTCCGTCGCAGCTGAGGGTCCCGAATCCCGCCCAGGGAACGGAGAACCTCGCCTTCGCTTGGGGACGTTCGGGCCATGCACCCTCCGGGGAGCGGGCAGCCGAAGCGCTTCGCAAAGAGGCGCCGCGGCCGCCACAGGTACAATATTCGACGTGGACCGCGCCTCCGACAGTGCCCGCTCATTGAGCGACGACGAGTTCTCTGGCGCTGTGGCCGCGGTTACCACCGCATTCGGAGATCCTACGCGAAGAGAGATCTACCTCTTCGCCAAGGACAGCTCCGGTGTCACGGCTGCAGAGGTCGCCAACCGATTCGAGCTTCACCCCAACGTCGCACGCCATCACCTGGACAAGCTGGCTGCAGGGGGCTACCTGGAGGTGTTCGTCGAGCGTCCGTCCGGAGCCGGCCGCCCATCCAAGTGCTATAGGGCCTCCCACAAGGAGATGGCGCTGGAGTTCCCCGGTCGCCGCGGCGACCTGTTGATGATGCTCCTCGGCCGTTCCATGGCCTTGCTGCCCCCGCAGGAAGCCGAGTGCATGGCCGAGACGGTCGGCGAGGAGTACGGGGCCGCCCTGGCGGCTCAGATATCGCCGGGAGAGGGACAGCGATCGCTGCGTGCCGCACTTCAGACGGTGGCCGAGGCCCTTACCGCGCACGGGTTCGCCGCCCACGCTGAAGAGCAAGGAGCGTCCACCGCGGTCATCGCCGACCACTGCCCCTTCGGCGACATCGCGGTTCAGCACCCGGTGGTCTGCGCCGTCGACAGGGGGATCGTGCGTGGAATGCTTGCCGGTCTTTACGGAGACAGGATGCCGGTAACCATGTCGTCGCGTGCCCGAGGTGACGACGCTTGCAGCACACTCGTCTGACGCCGTCGCCTTGAGCCGGCACTATCTCGATCACGCATCCACGTCCCCTGCGCGCCCAGAGGTGGTCGAGGCCATGCTCCCTTGGCTGTCCGGCGACGGGTCGGCCGACCCCGGCCGGGTTCACACCGAGGGCCGCATGGCGCGCTCCGCCGTCGAGGACGCCCGCCAGCGGGTGGCGGACCTCCTGGGGGCCAGGCCGCGGCAGGTGATCTTCACCAGTGGTGCCACGGAGTCCGTCAACGCGGCGGTGTGGGGCGCGATCAGATCACGTCCGGGCCTGCCCATCGTCTGCGCGCGGGTGGAGCACTCGTGCGTGCGCGACGCGTCCGAGCGCCTCGCGGAGGTGCTCGAGGTGGGCGTGGACAATCAGGGGCACATAGACCTGGACCACCTCGAGTCACTCCTGGCAGGCACGGGGCCTGACGGGGGCGGCGAGACGCGGCCACCGGCACTCGTGCATTGCCAGGTCGGCAACCACGAGGTCGGCACGCTTCAAGCAGCTACAGAGGCGGCGGCTCTGTGTCGTGCGCGGGGGATCCTGTGCCACGCGGACGCGGCCGCAGCGGCCGGGCACGTTCCCTTCGACGTGGCTTCGCTGGGAGCCGACATGGTCTCGGTCAGCGCTCACAAGATGGGAGGTCCCAAGGGCGCCGGTGCATTGGTCTTGAGAACCGGGCTGCGAATAGAGCCGCTGCTCGTCGGCGGCGAGCAGGAGCGGGCCAGGCGGGCCGGGATGGAGAACACCCCGCGCTCGTCGGCTTCGGCGCGGTCGCCGAGATCCTCTCTGATGGGAGCCGCCTCGCGCTCGAACGCGAGAGGGCCTGGACCCAGACCCGAAGGGTCCTGGAGCTTGCGGCCTCGATCGAAGGGGTCTGGGTGCTCGGCGATCCTCTGGAACGCCTTCCCCAAATCGCCTGCTTGGGCATCGAGGGCGTTGTGGCGGAGGGAGTGCTCCTCGGCCTGGATCAGGCCGGGATCGCCGCGCACTCCGGGTCGGCCTGCTCGTCGGAGTCGCTCGCCCCCTCGCCGGTGCTCGAGGCAATGGGGCAGCCGCCAGACCAGTCGGTTCGGATCTCCGTCGGTTGGCCCACTACCGATGAGGACATCGACATGCTGGCGCAGACCCTCCCCGAGGTCATCGAGCGGCTGCGCGCGCTGGCAGTGCCCTAGGGCTGAAGCCCTCCGGAGGACCTGGGCGGGTGTCGTTCACGGTTGACCGGCGCCCGCCTGCGCCGGGCCGAGGCAGCCACCTCCTCGGGTACCTCCACCCACATCCGCAACAAGGTGCCTCCGTAGGTCTTGCCCAGGTTGTCGCTTCGAAGGCTTCGTGGCGCACCGCCTCCGAGGGCGCCGTGCATCACGAACTTGAGCGCCATCAGGTTGGGGACCTCGTAACGCTCCACCGCTCCGGTGACCAGGCTCCCGAAATGCTCCTTGACCGACGCGGCGCTGACCGCGTCGACGAGGGCCAGATACGCGGCCCGGTCGTCTGCGAAGAGGGACAGGTCGCTCACGTCGCCCTTGTCCCCCGACCGCGCACCGCACAGATCCCTCAGCTGCACCCGGGCCACGCTCTAAGCCTCCTCGATCTCGACGCGGACTCGGGGATCGACCACCTTCCGGTCGACGAAGAAGGGATCGATCGCAAGCAGCTGAGTAGGACCTCCGTCGCGGCCCCGGCCGACGTTGGAGATCGTGGGAGGACCCGAAAGGCCCAGGACACCGACCTCCCTGCTGACCAGCCTGGCGGTGGCCTGTTCGGCCGTCCGCCACGCCAGGCGGCCCACCACCTCGGGGGGCTCCCAACCGGACCCGTCGGCACACCCGAGGCCGACCGCAGGTCCCCCGTAGGCGTTGACCCCGAAGTACTCCTCCCACCATTCCTCTACACCCACTCCGGCCCCCTCGGCCCGCCCCCGCACGTAGGCGACCGCCGCCTTCGCCTTGGCCTCCGCGTCGGGCCAGGAGTAGGCCAGGCGCGCCTCGCCGGCCCATCCCGCAGGCGTGCAGACCAAGCCCTTGTACCGGGCGGGGGCCGCGGCTCCGGCGGTGCCCGACACTTTCACCCGGTCTCCGCCCAGGTCGTCCAGGTGGACGGTGGTGAAGTCGGCGACCACGTCCGGGTTGAGGTAGCGCGAGGGGTCGTGCACCTCGTAGAGCAACTGCTCGCGCACGGTATCGAAGGTCACCATGCCGCCGGCCGACTCCGGCTTGGTGATGACCGCCGACGCGTCCCGGTCCACCTCCGCGATCGGAAATGCGATGCGCAACGGGTCGGGATTCTCCCACCAAGGACCCGAGTAGTTTCCCCCGGCGACCTGTCCGCTGCACTCGAGGAGATGTCCCACCACGACGCCGCCGGCCAAGCGGTCCCAGTCGTCCCAAGACCAGCCCAGCTCGTGGACAAGCGGCGCCAGGAAGAGCGAAGCGTCGGCCACCCTGCCCGTTATGACCACGTCCGCGCCCCGCGCCAGTGCCTCCACGATCGGCCGGGCACCGAGGTAGGCGTTGGCGAAGAGCGTCTGATCGGGAAGCCCGAGCTCGCCTGCAAGGGGCCGCACGTCGTCCCCGAGGACGGTCGCCACCTTGAGACCGGAGGCACCGTTGGTGCGGGCGACATCGAGCGTGGCCCGCCCGGCGGCGATCGGGTTGATGCCTCCGGCGTTGGTGACGAGCTTGGTGCGCCCCGAGACGATGTAGGGCAGGGCTACGCCAACGTAGGCGGGAAGGTCCCGCGTGTAGCCGAGGGCTTCGTCGCGCTGGCGGTCCTTTTGCAAGATGGCGAGCGTGAGCTCGGCGAGGGCCTCGCAAACCAGGTAGTCCACCCCGGCCGCCAGCAGATCTCCCAACGGAGAGATCCCGTCACCGTAGAAGCCCTGCCCTCCCCCCAATCTGACTGTCACACCCAGAAGGTACAGCGCACCAACGATGTTCGGGTGCTAGGAGCCGGGCGTCGCCGAGGTGGCCGTCGGCACCGGCTGTCCTACCGAAGCGAACGCTGCGGAGACGACGGGTCTGGTCGAGGCGACCATCTGAGTCGGCGGATGGTCGGCGAGGAACAGCCTGAACTGGTCCACGGCTCCGGCCGCATCGTGCTCGTCCTCCAAGAGGATGTAGCCCATGAACGCGTGTGCGTCCGGATAGGTGGGGTCGACGACGATCGCGGCCTGCACCGAGGCCTGCCCCTCCGAGATCAGCTGGCGATCCCGAGACGCGAGACCCGCTTGCCTGAGAACCCAGCCCTGATAGGCGAGCGCCTCGGGCTGACGGGGGTCGTCTTGGAGCACCCTCACGAACAGCTTCTCCGCGTCGAGGTAGTGGCCCTGGTTGGCCAAGGCCCTGGCATGGGTCAGGTCGCCGCGAAAGGGCCGCTGCATCGGGGGCTCTGGCGCCGGTGGCCGTCTGCTCCCGCTGGCTGCTACCCAGCGCGGCAAGAACGCCGAGGACGACCCCTGCCGCGATGAGAACGATGCCCCCCACCAGGAAGAGCCGGTTGCGGTTGCGTCGCGGCGGGCGCGGAGGAGCCTCGGACTCGACCGACGAAGGCTCACGTTCGGCTTGGTTCACCGCTCTGATCGCCGCGCCAGCCCGAGCCGTGTACGAGTCACGAAGTGCTCCGTAGTGCGCTGGGTCGACCTCGCCCTCTTCGCGCTCCCGCTCGAGATCCTCGAGCGATGCGAGAAGCATGTCCCTTTCCTCTTCGAGCTCCCTCAGCCTCCGCGTGCGGTCCCCCGCCCCGGTGCCCGCGCCGTGGTCGCCCCGCCTGCGACGGCTGGCCGCCCTGCTCACAAGATCCTCTTTCCGTCCAGCGCGGACTCCACCAGGGAACGGTCCTCGGCTGTCGGCTCCTGGGGCAAGCCGGCGCGCCTGCGCCACAGCACGATCAGCACGATCGCCACGGCCGCGGCGACAGCCGACAGCGGCAGCACCCACACCAACGCGGCCAGGCCCGTCCCCGAGGGGCGGAGGAGGATGCCGTTCCCGTACCTGCTCACGAGGTAGGACTCGATCTGGCTGTCGCTCTGTCCCTTCACCGCGCGCTCACGGATCTCGGCACGTATGGCGACCGCCGTCGAGGCATCGGAGTCTGCGACCGACAAGCCCGAGCAGCTCGGGCACCTGACCTCGGCAGCCAGGTTGCCCACGCGCTGGCTGAGAGTGCTGGGGCCTGACGGCATTCGCGATCCGAGAGCCAGCGCCACGGCGAGAACGAGCGCGACGAGCAGCCACTGAGCCAGTCGTGGCCTAGGAACCCGAGACATGCTCACGTCATGCGTCCATTCCCGCGTTAGGCGCCCTGGGCTCGGGCGCGGGCGATCAGCTTGTCCACGCCCGACGCGGTGACACCGCCCACGATCTTCGCGGCCACTCTTCCGTCCGGTCCGATCAGGAACGATTCCGGGGGTCCCCGAACGCCGTAGTCGAGCGCGATCTGTCCACCCGGGTCCGGCAACGCTTGCCAGACGGCGCCGCTAGACCGAAGGAACTCCCGGGCGTCGGGCGTGGCGTTGTTGAAGGCGACAGCCAAGACATCGAGATCGTTCGTCGAGCGATGCTGGTAGACGAGCTCGACCAGCTCCGGCTCTTCCAGCTGGCAGGGTGCGCACCAGCTGGCGAAGAAGTTGACCAGAACGAAGCTGCCTCGCATGACCGCGAGGTTGACCGCCTCACCAGAGAATGAGGTGCCTGCGATCTGGGGTGCAGGCCTCCCGACCAGCGGGCTCTGCGCCTGGGTGTCCGCGGCAGGCGGCCTGGTCGCCAGGAGGACCACCAGACCGGCGAGGAGCACGCCCACACAGACGGCGGCGATCAGCGCGGTATGCGTGCTCCGGCTCCGCCCCGATGGGGCGCCGCCCATGCCGTCGGGGCCAGCCGGCACTTCGACCGCTCCGGTCACGCGGAGGTCCCCACCGGCTCACGCTCCTCACCCCTCGCCAGGTCGGGAAGCGGGACGGGCGCCAGCTCGGCCTGCTTGCGCCGCCGGCCGGGAGCGGCCGCCATCAGCGTGCCGAGGGCGATGACCCCCCCGCCGATCCACAGCCACATGACCATGGGCTGCACGACCACCCCGATCAGCGCCCGTCCCCGGGGGGCTTGGGGACTGTTGGCAAGGGTCAGGTACACGTCGCTGGCGAACCCCGACGCCACGGCCGGCGTTCCCACCGCCTGGGTGTCCGAGCCGTACCGGCTGACCGCGGGCCTGTAGACCCTGCCGCCGTCCACCATTACGGAGGCAAACAGGGCGGTGCGGCTCGGAGACACGTTGTTCACAGAGCCCAGATATGTGATCCGGTGCCCGGCTACCTCGGCGCTCTGGCCGGGCACCAGCCCCACCTGGCCACGGTGCCCGTAGGAAAGGCTCGCCGACAGGGCGACCGCGATCGTGACCACCCCCAGGTGGACGATCATGCCGCCGTTGGACCGCCCTACCAGTCCCTTCCATGCCGGAACGCCTCTGCTGCGAGCCGAGGCCGTCGACAGCACCAGCTGGCGCAGCGCCGACGTGGCGGCGAACGCACCCAGACCGAACGCGAGCAAGGGCACGAGTCCTCGAACGCCCCCGGCCACGCAACCGACGACGGTTAGCGTTCCCACCCAGGCGGGCCACCTGAGCCGGCTGCTCAACAGGACGCCGGTCGCTTTGCGCCACGGAAGAGCAGGAGCCACGGCCATCAGGAACAACAGCGCAAGGCCGATAGGTCTGGTCATCTCGTCGAAATAAGGCCTTCCCACCGAGATCTGCTCTCCGCGCAGGGCCTCCACGATCAGTGGGAACACGGTCCCGAGCAGCACGACCAGGGCGAAGCCGGCGAACAGCACGTTGTTCGCCAAGAAAGCGCCCTCGCGCGACGCAGGCGAGTCGATCGTCCCAGGCGAGCGGAGGCGGTCGCCTCGCCAGGCGATGAGACCCACTCCGACGGCGACGACCGCGCCGAAGAAGCCGAGCAGCGTCGGGCCGATGGTGGACTCGGTGAAGGAGTGCACCGACTCGAGCACGCCCGAGCGGGTGAGAAAGGTGCCGAGGATCGTGAGGCTGAAGGTCGCCACGAGAAGCGAGAGGTTCCAGATGCGAAGCAGGCCCCGGCGCTCCTGGATCATCACCGAGTGCAGATAGGCGGTGCCGCAGAGCCAGGGCAGGAAGGCCGCGTTCTCAACGGGGTCCCAGGCCCAAAACCCTCCCCACCCGAGAACCTGGTAGGACCACCACGCACCCAGCACTATGCCGACCGTGAGGAAGCCCCACGCGAACAGCGTCCAGCGCCTGGTCTCGAGCAGCCAGCCCTCGCCGAGACGGCCGGTGACCAGCGCGGCCACGGCGAAGGCGAACGGGATGGTGAACCCTACGAAGCCGAGGTAGAGCAGCGGTGGGTGAAAGGCGACCAGCGGATGGTCCTGGAGCAATGGGTTGGGCCCCACCCCGTCGTGGGGTACCGGCCCGGCAACCTGTCGGAACGGGTTGGCCGGACCCACCATCAGGGCGAAGAAGAAGGCCGCCACCAGGTACGTGGTCAGGGTGGCCCAACCCACCAGGGGATCGCTGGCACGATCGCGAAAGTGACGCACCATCACCGCTATGTATCCGGACAGCACCAGGGCCCACAGGAGTATCGAGCCCTCGAGCGCCGACCACATGCCTGTGACGGTGAACAGGAGGGGAGTCTCGCGGCTGTTGTTCTGGGCGACGTAGCTGAGCGAGAAATCGTGGTTGAGCAAGGCTCGCTCCATGGCGAAGGTCGCGACCACGGCCCCGGCCAGGAGAAGCCAGGCATAGACCCTCCCGTTGCGCACCGTGTCGGGCCGGTTGCGCAGGAGGCCCACGGCCAAGGTTGCAGCCCCCACCACTGCGGCAGCCAAGCCGAGCAGGACACCGGTCCTTCCCAGCGCCGAGTTCATGTTCCTCCCGCGCCGCTCGTCCAGTGGCGACCAGGGGTCATCTAGAAGACCCGTCCGGAGCGGTGACCCGGCCGGGGTGCTGGGCGATGTAGGTGGCCGAGTGCTTGACCATGATCTGATCGGAGAGGAACTGGTTACCGTTCCCCTGGAAATGCCCGTCCAGGACGACGGGCACGTCGGCCTGGAACAGCTGAGGGGGCGAGCCCTGGTTCACCACGGGGACCCGCACCCCCTTGCTCTGGATCGTGAAGGAGACGACCTTGGCGGACTGGCGCAAAGATCCCGGGACCACCACACCTTCAATGCGGAAGGTCTGGTCTCCGAGTTGGGCGCGGGACGCCGACCGCCTCGTCGGCTGTCTTGAAATATACGAGTGAGCTCCCGAGCCCCTTCACGAGAAGAAATGTGATGGCTGCCAGCACCGCCAAGCCCGCTAGCCAGTACCGTCGGCGTGACTGGACGCGCGCAGCGACCGTGGTCACTGCCCATCCTGGCGGTGACGGGAGAGAGCCCGTTCCCGACGTAACACCCAAAGCGAATAACTCAACAGGGTGCTCAGGACGACCGTGTAGCCGGCAACGATGTAACCGGTCACTGGCCGGCACCTGCGCCGATCTTGCTCCGTACCGGCTCGACGGGCGCCTCCGCGGCGGAGGGCGCGAACACATCACCGGTCCCCTCCGCTCTGCGCTCCTCGAGCGCCAATTCCAGGCCATGGTCATCGATCTCGGCCTCGAGCGACTGTGCACGGTAGCGGTGAACGAGGAGCCACAGGTACACGAGAGTGAACGCGCAGAAGGCCAGTAGCAGGGTCCATGCCATCGAACCGTGGATCGACGGGTTGAGCGCGGAGTTGAGGACGGTCGGAGGCTGGTGGAGAGTGCGCCACCAAATGACCGACATGTGAACGATCGGCACGTCGACGGCCGCGACAAGCGCGGCGATCGCCGAGCGCCTGGCGCGAACCTCGGTGTCCCCTGGAACCCGCCGAAGCGCCAGGTAGCCGAGGAAGAGAACCAGAAGGAGGGCGGTCGTGGTCAGGCGCGCGTCCCAAGTCCACCAGACCCCCCACGTAGGCCGTCCCCAGATCGATCCGGTGGCCAGGGTGAGAGCGGTGAAGACCACCGCGATCTCGGCGGAGGCCCCTGCCAGGCAGTCCCATCGACGGGCGCGTGTCCGGGGCCACAGATAGAGAAGGCTGGCGACAGCGGTCACTGCGAACGCGACATAGGCCACCCATGCGACGGGAGGATGCAGATAGATAAGACGGACCAACCCGCCCTGCACGACGTCGGGAGGGGTCAGCCACAGGCCCATCACCACTGTCAGGACCACGGCGGAAAGAGCGCTCAGGCCGAGGAGGCGGGTCGCCAGCCGGCTGCGATTCCTCCGGCGAGGCGTTGCGTCGGCGCCAGCTTCGCTTGTTTTGGTCACGCGTCCTCCATCAGGGGGGCAAACGCGGACAGCTCCGACGGCGACGTAGACGACCGCGAAGACGGCCAGCAAGGTGATCCACGGTTGGGCCCGGCCGCCGGCAGTGGAGAGGGCGGCCTGGGAGGCCTTCGTGGCCGCAATCAGAACCGGGGCGACGACCGGGAGGAAGAGCAATGGGAGGAGCGTCTCTCGTATGCGAAGGCCGCTGGCCATCACGCCGTACACCATCCCGGCTGCGGAGAGGCCGACCGTGGCGGCGAGACACGCGACGGAGAGCAGCAGCACCTCGTGGAGACGTGCTCCATACAGGATGACGATGCCGGCACCGAGGATTATTTCGAGGATCAACAACTGAAGCGCCAGAGCCGTCGCCTTGCCGAAGAATATGCCGGCGGGGTCGAGCCCCGAGAGCCTGAGGCCGTCACGAGCCGAGTCGGCGGACTCGATCGAAAAGCTTCTCTGCACTCCGAGCACTGCCGACAACAGCACCGCCACCCAGTAAAGACCTGCCGTCGCCGCAGGCAAGCGCGACGGGTCCAAGGCGAAGGCGAACAACACCAGTACCAGCACTGCGAAGGGAGCAACCTGCCCGGCCGCGACCCTCGATCTGGCCTCGATCCGGAGGTCCTTGGCAACCATCATCCATGCGTCACGCCACATGGGCGGGCTCCGCCTCCCTCGCGTGCGTGGCCTGCGCCGGAGCCGTTGCCGTGGTCGCCGCACCCGGTTCGTGCACCTGGCCACCGGCCACGGTCACCACCCTCGTGGCGATCGCGCCTGCGCGTTCCAGCTCGTGCGATGCGATCAGGACGGTTGCACCGCCGGCGACCGCCTCGGCCACGGCGTCGTCCACCACCGCGCGGCCCTCTACGTCAAGACCTGCGTGTGGCTCGTCCAGCAACCACAACTCAGCCGATCGGGCAACCAGTATCGACAGCGCTGTGCGCCGGCGCTGTCCGGCCGAGAGGCGCGAGGCCGTGGTGTCGCGCAGGCGGCCCAGCAGGCCGAGGCGCTCGAGCGACGGCACGACCGACGTGGAACGTGCCCCGGAGGCTCTGACCGCGAACCGTACGTTCTCTTCGACTGTGAGGTCGTCGTAGAGAGAGTTGGCGTGACCGAGCATGGCCACCCGGCGTCGTGCTCCGCGTCGATCCTTGCGAAGGTCGTGACCCAGTACCTCGGCCTCCCCCTCGACGACCGCCAGAAGTCCGGCACAAGCTCGAAGGAGGCTGCTCTTTCCGGCACCGTTGGGGCCCTGCAGCAACAGCACCTCGCCGCTGTCCACGTCCAGATCGACGCCTGCTAGGGCGGGAAACCCCCCTATCAGAGCTAGGGCGGAACGGAAGTGGACTGCGGGTGCCATGTGGCTCGCCGGCCATCGTAGGAGGGTGTTGGCCCAGACTTCCAAGCAGAGACGGGTACCTTGGAGCCATGACCGGCCGGCCGGCGGGCTCCCGGCCCGAGCAGCCCCGAGGAACCGAGCCCGGGGGTTCGTCCGGCCCTCCCGAGCCGGCTGCCCCGCCAGTGCCGTCCCGTACGCCTCACGGTTCCCGGAGCTTGCCGAGGGGCTCGAGACGTGCAGGGTCCAAAGGACGGCGCGTCCTCGCCGGAATCGGGCGCGGGCTCATCTCCGCGGGTGTGCTGATTCTTTTGTTCGTTGCCTACCAGCTCTGGGGAACGAATCTCGCGGAGTCACACAGCCAGGACCTCCTCCGACAGCAGTTCGACCGTGAGCTGGCCACACAAAGGGAAGGGGGACGATCCTCGCCCGGTCCCTCCCGCCCTGTGCCGGGGCAGACGGTCACTCAGCCGGGGCGGACGGTCCCCGTGGTTGCCGCGCCTCCCGATGGTCAAGCCGTGGGCACGATCCAGATCTCCAAGATCGGCGTCGACAAGGTGGTCGTCGAAGGCACCAGCACGGCCGATCTCCGAAAGGGCCCCGCGCATTACCCCGGCACTCCTTTGCCGGGCCAACCGGGCAACGCGGCGATCGCAGGTCACCGCACTACTTACGGCGCCCCCTTCTACAACCTGGACCAACTGTCAGGTGGAGACCCGATCGTCATCACCACGACACAGGGCACCTTTCGCTATGACGTCTCCAGATCGATGGTCGTGGCCCCAACCGATGTAGGAGTGGCCGCGCCTACGACCACCAACCAGCTGACCCTCACGACCTGCAACCCCCGCTTCAGCGCCTCACAGCGCCTCGTGGTCCAAGCGACCCTCGTAGGAAGCCCGAGGTCCGCTCCGCCCTCCCCCAACCCGACGAACCAGCAGACGGCTTCGGGGAGCTTCTCGGTGAACGGCCTGGGCGGCGCCTCGGGCAACTGGGTGCCGGCCATGTGGTGGGGACTGCTTGCCGCGGCCACCTTCGGCGCTGTCTGGTTCGTGGGACGTCAGCTGGGAAGCCTTCCCAGAAGGATCGGCGCCTATGCCGCCGGGGCTCCGGTGTTCCTCCTGGTGCTGTTCATCTTCTTCGAGAACGTGAGCCCTCTGCTGCCGGCGAGCTTTTGACGCGAAGCGCCTCGCTCGTGATCAGGCGGCTTGGGCGCGCAGCACCCATCGTGATCAGGCGGCTTCGGCGCGAAGCGCCTCGGGCCCCATCAAGACGATGTTGTCGGGGTCGTCGACGACCACCGTGCCGGCCGCAATGTCCCAGAGCTGTTGGTAGTCCTTGTTCCAGAGGAGCCAGAAGTAGAGGACGAGACCTATCACGGTCCAGCCGGCTATGTAGGCCACCAGGATCCTGACCAGCTCTCTCAGAGCGGTCGTACCCCACGTCGCCTTGAGATGGGTGGAGAGCTTGACCGCACGCATCTTGAGAATCTGCTTGGCGGGGGTCTGGCCGTCCTTCATGACGATCAGAGTCCAAATGATCCAGCCGATGGCTAGCGTCACCCAAAAGAGCACCCAGTCGAGCAAGAACTCGCCAAGCCTCCTGCCCGGGGAGGACAGGTGTATCCCGACAGGAAGGCCGTCCACCTGGCGGCAGACCTGGCAGCTGTTCAAGCCGAACGACCACGCTGTCCCGCAGTTAGGGCACGATGACCACCCGGTGGGGCTACCGGTGAGAACCGCTCCGACCGGTGGGCCGGGCGGCGGAGGCGGCGGAGCTCCCGGGGGCGGCGGTTGGCCTCCCGGTGGAGGTGCGCCTCCAGGGGGCGGGCTTCCGGGGGGCCGTGGCTGGCCGGACGGCGTTCCTGCCGGCTCCTGGTCGCTCATACCCTCGCTCACTGGCACCACCTCCATATCAGGGAACACCAAACCGTAACAAGCCGGCCGCCCTCCCTGGTGATTCGGATGTGTCAAATGAGTGACGAACGGGCTGCGGTTCAGACCAACCGGCGGCTGTTCGCAAGCCGGGCGGCTGTTCGGCAAGCCGGGCGCAGGCCCGTGTCACTCTTCGAGGGTCGCGAGAAGCTCACCTTCGGTGACCTGGTCGTTAGGTTCCACGTGGACCGCCGCCACCTTGCCGGCGGCGGGTGACTCGACGGGGATCTCCATCTTCATGGACTCGAGTATCACTAAGGTGTCGCCTTCGGCCACCGACTCGCCCACCGACACGGTCACCTGCCAGACGTTGGCCGTGATCTCGGCTCTGACCTCTGTCACCTCGTGCACGTCACCTCGTCGCCTCGGCGAGGGCGAGGTCCGCGTCGACCATCATCCTCACGAGATCGGCGAAATCGATCTCTGGAGCCCACCCCAAGACACTGCGTGCACGCGACGGATCGCCGACCAAGAGGTCGACCTCTGCCGGCCGGATGAACCTGTCGTCAACCACCACGTGCTCGCTCCACTCCAACCCGGCGTGCTCGAAGGCGAGCTCGCATAGCTCCTTCACCGAATGGGTCTCGCCACTGGCGACCACATAGTCACCTGGCTGGTCTCGCTGAAGCATTCGCCACATGGCGCGCACGTAGTCCGCTGCATAGCCCCAGTCCCGCTGTGCATCGAGGTTGCCCAGGTAGAGCTTGTCCGCGAGACCGAGCTTGATCCTCGCCACGCCGTGGCTGACCTTGCGCTCCACGAACTCGAGCCCTCTTCTCGGAGAGCCGTGGTTGAACAGGATCCCCGAGGAGGCGTGCAGCCCGTAGCTCTCGCGATAGTTCACCGTTATCCAGTGCCCGTAGACCTTGGCGACACCGTAGGGACTCCGCGGGTAGAAGGGGGTGGTTTCGCGCTGTGGGACCTCGTGCACCTTGCCGAACATCTCGCTGGAGCTGGCCTGGTAGAAGTGAATGTCTGGATCGACGATCCGAATTGCGTCCAGCATCCTCGTCACTCCCAGCGCGGTGGTCTCTCCTGTCAGGACGGGCTGTCCCCAGGAGGTCTGAACGAAGGACTGGGCCGCGAGGTTGTAGACCTCGTTGGGGCGATGCTCACGAAGCAGGTTGATTATCGACACCTCGTCCAAGAGGTCGCCGGCTATCAGGGTCAAGCGATCTTGGATGTGAGCGATTCGCTCGAAGTTGACCGTGCTGCTTCGGCGGATCATGCCGATCACTTCGTAACCCCGACCGAGCAGGTGCTCAGCCAGGTAGGAGCCATCCTGGCCGGTGATTCCTGTGATGAGCGCGCGCTTGACCATCGCTACCCTCTAGCTCCGAGGCACGTTCGCCTCTAGGGCGCCGTCCGCCGCCACTACACCATCCTCGCCCCGGCCGCCATCACGCCATCACACGGGGAGGACGCCGTGCTTGCGCCAGGGCCTGTCGACGACCTTGGTCTTGGCAACCTCGAGGCCCCGCCAGATCGCCGTCCGCGTCTCGGCAGGGTCGATGATGTCGTCAATCTGAGCATGGCCCACGGCTATGTAGGGATCGATGTTCTTGCGAAGCTGCTCTGCCATTGAGATTCGCGCTGTGTCACGCTCTTCCCCCTCGGGGATGGCCTCCAGTTGCTTGCGCATGATGATGTTGACCATTCCGTCGGGACCCATGACCGCGATCTCCGCCGTGGGCCACGCCACTATGTAGTCCGCTTCGAACGGCGCTCCGTTCATCACGAAGTACCCCGCCCCGTATGCCTTGCGCATCACGACCGTGACCTTGGGAACGGTGGCCTCGGAGACCGCGAAGAGCATCTTCGCTCCGTGACGGATGATGCCTTGCTTCTCGACGGCGCTTCCCACCGTGAAGCCCGGTACGTCCTGAAGGAACACGAGTGGGAGCCCGAAGGCGTCGCAGAGCCACACGAACCTTGCCGCCTTGTCGGCGGAGTTCACGTCCAGCGTCCCACCCAGCACCTTGGGCTGGCTGGCCACTACGCCAACAGGTTGGCCTCCCACCCGCCCGAAACCTGTGACCACGTTTCGTGCCCAGCCGGGCTTCATGGGGAAGAAGCTCCCCCGTCCAAGACGACGCGTATCACCTTCTCCATGTCATACGCCCGTCGTGGAGCGGTGGGGACGATCTCGTACAGCTCCTCACAACGCCGGTCCACGGGGTCGACCGTGGGCCCTACCGGGGGAGCTTCCCGATTGTGCGACGGGAAGTAGGAGAGGTAGGCCCTGACGGCAACAAGGCACTCCTCGTCGCTTCCCACCTCCAAGTCGGCGACGCCGCTGATCGTCGTGTGCACCGCGGAGCCACCCATCTCCTCCTCGGTGACGTCTTCGCCAGTCGCCGCCTTGACGAGGTGCCTGCCACCCAGAGCCATCGAGGAAGTGCCCTTGACCATGGGTACGAAATCGGCGAGGGCGGGGATGTAGGCGGTCCCGGCGGCACAGTGGCCCATCATGGCGGCGACCATGGGCACGACGCCGCTCATCTCGACCTGTTCCCTGAAAAGCGCTCCCATGGCCGCAAAAGTGGAGCCGCTGCTCGTCTGTATCCGCGCCCCGGCCGAGTCGAGCAGCCATACGAGAGGGATTCGTTGGCGCAGCGCCAGCTCACGCATGCGCGCCGTCTTGCGCTCGCTGACCGCCCCCATCGACCCCGCGAGCACCGTGAAGTCATACGCGCAGACACCCACCCGGCGTCCGTATATCTCGCCCACTCCCGCCACCAGCCCGTCGGCTGCCAGGTAGCCCTTGGACTCCATAAGGTCGGGATCCATCGAATCGGCGAGCATCCCGTACTCGACGAACGTCCCCTTGTCGAAGAGGAGCTCGAGCCGGTCGCGAACGGTCATCTTCCGCTGCGAACGTTGGCGCTCGACGGCCTCGGGACCTCCCATGGCCGCGGCCGCCTCCCGCCTGGCGGTGAGGTCCTTCATGAGCGGACCCCAGTCGTGAAGATTGTCCAACGTCAGCTCCTCCAGCTCGGGGCACGCTTCTCCGCGAAAGCGGAGAGCCCTTCTCTCGCCTCGTCGGTCATGGCGGTAAGGGTAAGCATCGACTGCAGGTGGTCCAGCGCCGGGCCTGAGGGAACTCCGAGCACCGAGTAGAACGAGTCGCGCCCCAGCTTCATGGCCCCTGGCGGCTTCTCGGTCAGCGTGCGTGCCAGCTCGTCAACCGCGGTGTCAAGCCGGTTCGTCGGGACGACCCTGGTTACGAAGCCGATCCGCTCCCCCTCCGGCGCCCCGACCCTCCTGCCGGTCGCCATCAGCTCTAGCGCCTTCTTTGCAGGCATGGACCGGGTCAAGGGCACCGTGATCATGAAAGGCCACAGCCCGACGTCGATCTCGGGGGTACCGAACCTCGCGTCCTCCGACGCCACGACGAAGTCGCACGACAGAGCCAGCCCGAACCCGCCGGCGAGGGCGTAGCCCTGGACCCGGGCGATGGTGGGCTTACCCAGATGCCACAAGTCCTCGAACAGGTGGGCCAGCTCCCCCCTTCCCTCGTGGGCACTAACCAGGTCGGCGGCGATGGCGCCCATGTCCGCAAGGTCTGCCCCCGCGCAGAACGCCGCATCACCTTCCCCGGCCAGCACCACGACGCGGGCTTCGGGGTCCGACTTGGCCTTCGCTATGCCCTCCCGCAATCCCTCGATCACCGCCGGTGACAGCGCATTGCGGCGCTCGGGTCGGTTGATGCTGATCCTGGCCACACGGTCGCTCGAGACGTAGATGACCTCGCGCACACGGCGACGGTACCCGAATAAGCCGAGGGAGGTAGCGGTTGCGGCGGGGCCACCGAGCAAGCGGGCGGAGATCGGAGACCGGGCGAAGAGCGGCGACCGATGAGGGGTCAGGTACCCAGAGGACCGGCGAGGACGTCCTCGTCACGCGCCAACGCGTGGCGACCCAAGTAGCCTTCGGTCTCCAGGTAACGGTTGAGAGCGTTGAGGGTGGCACGGGACGCCGACTCGTCCAGGGTCGATCCCATCGCGACGCCCATCCGGTCACCTTCGCCGCTCAATGGACGCAAAACCACCACGGTCGTCTGTGAGAAGTCGAGGCTGACGCTGGCAACGGCCTCCACCCTGAACCGAAGCCTGGCGCCCAGTCCCTCCAACGCCTCCAGCGTGGCCATTGCCGCGCCTCTGCCATGGCCGGCCGAACCCCTTCCCACGGTGCGTGCCTCGTGGAAGGAGAGATGGACCTCGACCTCGTTCGCAGCCTCATGCGACCGCACGGCGAGAAGCGCCACCCTGCCGGTCCGCGGGTGCTCCTCATGCCGATCCTCCGCTGCGGCGGAGGCCCCCTCGATCTCGATAAAGATAGGCCGGTCGCTGTGGCTCTTGCCGACCTCGCTCGCGCGCCGCCGGAGGTCGGCTACTCCCTCTTCTGGCGACACGAACAGCCGTACGGTCAGCTCTTCCTGACGCTCGTCCAGGCCTACGCCCACCACGCCCGGCAGCAGACGCAACTCGAGCTCCAGAGCGCCCAAGGACTGGCTGTCCATGTCCTCCCCCGATAGCAAGCTCCCCACGGTGAGCCAATCGTTGCCGAGGGTCGCTCCACGCGCAAAGTGCCCGAACAGACCCGTTGCGTCGCCGGTCGTCAACGCCGTTTGTCCTCGTAGAGGCGGACATCGGCCAGCCGGTAGAGCTCAGTGGGGTCGGAGCTCTCATCTGGAGAGAGGGCGACTCCCGAGGAGAAGCCCACCTCTATGCCCAATACCGAGCCGACCGCGTCCTTCACACGGTCGATCAGCGCGGACACGGCAGGCGCGTTGCCGTTGCTGAGGATGAGAGCAAACTCATCGCCGCCCACACGCGCGGCGGTGTCACCGGCCCGCAGCGAGCTGCGAAGGTGAAGTCCAACCACCCTGAGGACTCTGTCACCCTCGTCGTGGCCCAACATGTCGTTCAAGGCCTTGAGCCGGTCCAGGTCCACCAGAGCCAGCACGAAGGGCCAGCCGTACCTGGCGCTCTGCGAAGCGGACTGCTCCAACACCGCCTCGAAGGACCTCCGATTGAACAGCCCGGTGAGAGGGTCACGGGATGCATCGTGCCGCCTTAGGTCCAGCTGGAGCGCGACCTGGCAAAGCTGAGCCACCGATTGGCCGGTGGATCGCTCGACGGTGCCGGGAAGCGAGTGGAGGCCGGGTTCTACCGAGAGAGGATCGCCGAGCCAGGATGCCTCTCCCACACCCCGCCGGTCGGCCCGGAAGACCTGACGGCCGATACCCGGGTCGTCGAGGACCATGACCGCGTCCTCGAGCTTGAAGCCGGATACGAGGGACTCCAGGACCCGGTATATGAACTCGAGGCCGGAGGGCGCAGCGGCAAGATCGCTGACCAGCCTTGCGATGATCGCGTCGTCGAAGGTTCTTCGGTCCACTCAGCTCCCCGGCAGCTCGCCCGGCCGCCGGGCTCGCCCCCCTTCGTGCGATGCTGCGGCGCGCCGTAGCTTCCCACATCCGTCCAGTCCCTACTCCCTGCGCGAATCCTAGGACATTTGAATGCCCAGAGTCGCAAACCGGCCTTCCGGATGCCGGTACCGGTGGGTAGCCTTGGCGCCATGGCCGTGGACACCGCCGACCTCGAACGCGAGCTTTGCCGGATCCCAGAGGTGTACGCAGCCCGGATCATCACCAACGGTTCGGGCAGGCCGACGGAGGCGCGGATCCTCGCGAGCCCCCGCCGGTCGCCCAAGCGGGTTCGCCGGGACGTGCAGTCTGTGGCGATGGCCAGCTTCAGCGTCGATTTCGACAACATGATGATCACCGTCACCCAGCTCGACCAAGCGACGCTGCCAGGCTCCGCGGGTCGCTTCGAGCCCGCGGTGTCGATCGATCGCGTCGAAGATGCGGACGCTTTGGCGGACACCTTGGAAGAAGCGGTGTCTCGAACCGGGCAGGCGGCATCACAAGGGGTACAAGGGGCATCACAAACCGGCCTGCCGACGGCAGAAACGGGGCCGCCGACGGCTGGCACGTCCCCGCCGCTATCAGACACAGCCGCCTCCACCGAGGCGCGGGGATCGCGAGAGGACCCTCACCGACCCGAGATGCGCGACGCCGGGGCCGCGGAGGTGGGGACTGAGCAAACCGGGGCTCCCGAGCAAGCCTCTCGCCGGGCGGGCGGCCGCACGGGGGACCCCGAGGTGAGGGTCGGTCGTGTCACGTTCTCGGTCGAGAACGACCGTTGCTCGGTCGAAATCACCCTTAGGCATGGGGAGTCGAGCGGGAGGGGAACCGCACAAGGTGCGATCGCCAGGCCGGCCGGTGGGCGCCTGGCAGCACGTGCCGCGTTGAGTGCGCTGTCGGAGCTGAACTCCCTGTGGGCGGGGGCGGAGCTCGAAGATGCCGTCTATACCCAGCTCGGTGAGACAAATGTGGCAGTTGTCTCGATCATCCTCGGACATACGGTGCTCGCCGGCGCGGCGGTGGTAGAGGCGACCGGCGACCATCACGCCATGGCAAAGGCCGTGACAGAAGCAGCATCGTCCGCTACGTCGTCGGCGGGGTCTTTCCGGGACTGACCGGGCCGCTTGCTGGTAGCTTCAGCCATCCCCACCGTCGCGATCGTTTCATTCCGGCTGGGGGGCACCGACGGTGTGGCCATAGAGGCCGCAAAATGGGCCTCGGCTTTGAACAAGCTCGGCTTCA
This sequence comes from uncultured Actinomycetes bacterium, assembly GCA_963736925.1. Taxonomy (GTDB): domain Bacteria; phylum Actinomycetota; class Acidimicrobiia; order Acidimicrobiales; family CAVTQP01; genus CAVTQP01. The sequence goes on along the minus strand of CAVTQP010000003.1, from coordinate 176,826 downwards.
ACGTGTTCACGGTCGCTGGCGGCGGGCTGCCCGATGTCCTTCTCCCCGGACTGGCGATCGAGGCACGAGAGCCGCCGACCGACGGCGAGGTGTCCTCTGCCCTCGCTGGAGCGGATCTGATCGTGGTCGAGAACTTGTGCTCGCTACCCCTCAACGCGCCCGCCAGTGACGCTGTGGCCCGTACGCTCCGAGGACGAAGGGCCGTGCTGCATCACCACGACCTTCCATGGCAACGACCGACCACGGCGCATCTCGGGCCGCCGCCAGACGATCCCCCTTGGATCCACGTCACGATCAACGAGTTGAGCAGGTTGCAGCTCCTCGAGCGTGGCATCCACGCGCAGACCATTTACAACGCCTTCGACGTGGACGCTCCACCGGGAGATCGGTCACGAACCCGAAGCGCCCTCGGCATCCCGGATGGGCAGAGACTGCTGCTCCAGCCCACACGGGCGATACTCCGCAAGAACGTCCCCGCGGCGATCTCCCTCGCCGAGAAGCTCGGGGCGGTGTACTGGCTTCTCGGTCCGGCCGAGGAGGGCTACCAATCGTCGCTGAAGCACGTACTCGACGAGTCGCCCACCCGCGTCATCCACGGTGGGCAGGAATCCGGGCCCGGGTTTGCGATGGCGGATGTATACGCCGCATGTGACGCGGTCGCGTTCCCCTCGACGTGGGAGGGTTTTGGTAATCCCGCCGTCGAGTCCGCTGTGCACCGCCGGCCCCTGGCCATCGGCCGTTATCCCGTCGCCGAAGAGATCGAGAGATTCGGTTTCCGTTGGTTCCCAAGCGCCGACCCAGGCCCGCTCGCCGCCTGGATGGACGATCCGGACCCGGCGCTGTTGGACGAGAACTTCGAAGTTGCCCGGCTCAATTTCAACCTGGCCCACCTTCCCGGGACGCTGAGCCGCCTGATGGAGGCGGCGGGATGGGGCACATGGTGAGCGGGGTCGATGGAGCCCATAGTGAGCGCCCCTGGGCAAAGCTCGCTTGTTAGCGTGATGTTGATGGGAATCGCCTCGCCACGCCAGGGTGTCACGAGTCGCCTCCCGGCAGCCGAACGCAAGCGCCAGTTGACCGACGTCGCAATCGAGACCTTCGCCGAGAAGGGATACGACGCGGCTTCCATGGACGACATTGCCGAGGCGGCAGGGGTGACCAAACCCGTGCTCTATCAACACTTCCGATCGAAGCGGGCCCTCTATCTGGAGCTCCTCGACTATGTAGGAGGCCAGTTTCTCGACGCCATAGCCCTGGCCACCTCGAATGCAAGCGGCCCGAGGCAACAGGTCGAAGGAGGTTTTGCAGCTTATTTCGGCTTCGTCTTCATGCACGAAAGCTCGTTCCGCCTCTTGTTCGCCAGTGGCGCCCAACGAGACGACGAGTTCGACCGAGAGGTTCGCAGGGTGGAAGACAGCATCGCCGAGGCGGTCGCCTCTCTAATCGACGCCGATCTGAGGCCTGCGCACAAGCGCATCCTGGGCCATGCCGTGGTGGGCCTGGCCGAAGGGACCAGCCGCCACTGGATCACCGCCCGCTCGGAGGCTCGCTCGGGCAACTCCCCAAGCTTCCCACTGGCCTCTTCGGCTCCTTCGGGAGGGTCCGCGGTCGGCGCCGGAACTGGAGGACGCGACGACTCGGGTCCATGTGTTGCCGCAGGCGAGCTGGCCTGGATGAACGATCCCGACTGGTTGGCCCGGCGTATCGCAGAACTGGTCTGGGCAGGCCTGCGCGCTGTGCATCCGGAGTGACGGGTCCCAACCCTGGGCTCAGCCCTGGCTGGGTTCAGCCTCGCTCCTCCTGGGGGGCACCTGCGCCCTGACGGATGTTGAGGGCAGAGAAGAGCGCCAGGCCCGCAAGCACGACCGAGCAGACAAGCGTGGCGCGGAAATCCCCTACGTGCTCGGAAGCAATCCCGACGGCAATAACGGGAATGGTCAGACCCACATATGCGGCGAGGAAGTAAGTGGACGCTACCTGCCCCCGGCGGTCGGAGGGTGCAAGGCGATTGGCAGTTGCCAGGCTGCTCATGAACACGAGGCCGGCGCCCATTCCCCCCGACACCGTTCCCACGGCGAATATCGGGTACGAGGCGTCCGAAAGACCTCCCACGATCAACGACAGGCCGACCATCATGAGGCCAAGGCCCACCAGCACGGCGCCGCGACCTTGGAACCGACGAAGGACCACTTGGGTGAGCGTTGCAACGCCGAACATCAAGAACACCGTCGCCCCGGCCACGGCATGACTCCGCTCGTGTAGGACGCTGCTCAGGAACGAGGGCGCCAGGGCGCTGAACAGGCCCAGCACGGTGAACGCCGTGAAGCCGGCCGTGGCAGCTGCGGCGAATGCACGACGACTGTCCGCGGGAACACCGAGCCCGTTGAATCCCAGGGCCAACGGTTTCCGGTCGGCGACGGTCTCGGGAATGGCTCCCAAGAACAGCGCGGCCACTATCAAAACAACAAAGTACGCGTAGAAGACCAAGACGGTGGGCCGGGGAGCGAACTCGGCGAGCAGTCCTGCTACGAGGGGTCCGAGAGCGAGGCCGCCCATGTTGGATGCGGTAGCCACCAGCGAGGCGAGCTTACGCTCGGACTCTGTCACCAGCTCTGCCAGGGCCGCGGTGGCCGTGCCCGTGATCAGCCCGGCCGCGAGCCCGGAGAGGACCCACGCGAGGAACAACAGACTCACTCCGGGCGCCACTATGAACACCACGGTGCTCACAGCGGCCAGCACGATGGCCGCTGCCATCACCGGGCGCCGCCCGGCGCTGTCCGACGCTCGGCCGGCAAAGACGAGCGCTGCCAGAACCCCGATGGCGTAGGTGGCGAAGATGAGGGTCACGACGCCTGCCGAGAACTGCCACTGACCTTGGTAGATCACGTAGAGCGGGGTGGGAAGCGTCGTCCCGAGCATCACGCTCGCGAACACAAATGCGGCTGCCCAGAATGACGTACGCCCCAACCCACCGTGCTTGGTTTGCCGAGCCACCCGTTGGGAAGGATACCTAGTGGCTGATTTCCTGGGTGATTGGCAATGCGTTCACACGACGATGATAAGAGCCAGCATCTAGAGACCGCGCTGGTCGAGGAGTGTGAGGCGTTTCTCGGGGGAACCTTTGCCGAGCGGTTCGCCCGTGATGCCCGGCGCCTGCCCAGCTGGGTTTGGCTCAACGCGCCAGCTCATCGCAGCTCCGAAGAGCTGGAGAGGGTGGCCGATCAGCGCGGACAGCGCAGCGATGGCGGTGGCAAGGGTGACCGATGGGAGTCGGCACAGGGTCTTCTCGCATACGAGGTTCTTTGCACTGCCGCGAGGACCGGGCTGGACACCGCAGAGGTGCAGCAACGGGCCCTGGTCCCCCTCGAGCTGGAGCTCGCCGCAACTCCCGCTCGCGTAGGCGATCTGCTGCCGGTGGTTCGCCAGGCGCTCGTGCGCCTCGTGGACCTGCGCGGTAAGCGGCCACCGTAGACTTCTCCTCTACGGTCAGCCTCGGGCTGAGCGACGGGACCAGTCGTTGCGGGAGCCGCAGTGGTCGCTGCAGTCGTGGTGGACAACCTCACCAAGCGCTATCTCGGTCCACCTCCGGTCGATGCCGTGAGGGGAATCGACCTCGAGGTCCGAGAAGGAGAGATCTTCGGGCTGCTCGGACCCAATGGCGCCGGCAAGACCACCACGGTGGGAATGTGCACCACCAGGGTGATCCCGACCGCCGGAGACATACAGGTGGCAGGAATCGACGTACGGGGCCGGCCTGCGGCAACCCGGGGCAGGATCGGGGTGGTCACGCAGTTCAACACCCTCGACCGGAGCTGCACGGTCTACGAGAACCTTCTGTACCATTGCCGGTACTTCGGTATGAGCCACCGGGAGGCCAGGGCACGCGCCGGCATCCTGCTCGAGAGGTTCCGGCTGGCCGACCGATCGGGAGCGGACGTCGACTCACTGTCTGGGGGCATGGCCCAACGGCTTCAGGTAGCAAGGGCCGTGGCGCACCGACCCGCTGTGCTCTTCCTCGACGAGCCCACGTCAGGCCTGGACCCACAGAGCCGCATCGCCCTGTGGGAGGTGCTCCAACAGCTCCACGACGAGGGGACGACCATAATCCTCACAACCCACTACATGGAAGAAGCCGACCACCTCTGCCAGAGGCTGGCGATCATCGACCATGGCGAGATCCTCGTGATGGGAACCCCCGACGCCTTGAAACGCCAGCTCGGCGTCGAGACGGTTGTCGAGCTAGCCCTCGAAGGTGACATTGCGACCGCGAGCGGGCAGCTGTCGGCCCTGGACGGTGTGGACAGGGTGGAAGAGGTGGACGACAAGATGCTGGTCTATCTGGATGAGCGCGACGGTGTCGTTCCCAAGGTGGTGGAGGTGGCTACTCACTACGGGATGGTGGATCTAGCGCTGACGGAGCCGACGCTCGAGACTGTCTTCATCCGGCTGACCGGGAGAGCATTGCGTGACTGAAACCGCCGCATTCCAGACCCGGGAGTCTCTTGATGGTGCTCGCCGCGTGGGCAGGGACCAGAGCCTCGCCGTCTACCGGGCGGCCTTCTGGGGACTCCTTGTGCGCGACGCCAGGGTGCTGCGGCGGGAGTTCGGCCAGTTCATCCTGCGAGCTGTGATGCAGCCCTTCTTGTTCGTCTTCGTCTTCATCTACGTGTTCCCCAACATCGGTGCGGGCATTCACGGGCCGGGTAGCTCGAGCTTCGGGAGCATCCTCCTCCCCGGCTTGCTCGCCGTCGCCGTGATCTTTCAAGGAATCCAGGCTGTCGCCCTACCGCTGGTGAACGAGTTCAACCGGACCCGGGAAATCGAGGACCGGGTGATGGCTCCGCTGCCCACAGACCTCGTGGCCTTCGAGAAGATCCTCTTTGGAGCCATGCAGAGTGCCCTTGCGGCAGTGATCGTGTTCCCGATGGTGTTGTGGTTTCCCAACAGCAATGTCCACATCCATATCAACCCGCCCCTGCTGATCGCGCAGCTGGTCGTGGCATGCCTCGCAGCGGGCGCGCTCGGACTCGCAATCGGTACGGGTTGGAACCCTCGCCAGGTACCCCTGATCTTCTCCGTGATCGTGATACCGATCACCTTCCTGGGCTGTGTCTACTATCCATGGGCGGCCCTGGAGAGGATCCGGTGGCTTCAGATCGTCACCTTGGCCAACCCCCTGGTCTATGTCAGCGAAGGGTTCAGGGCTGCAGTCACTCCCAGCCTCCCGCACATGCCGTGGCCGGTCAGCTTGTCCGTGCTGGCCGTTTTCTGTGCAGGATTGATGTGGCTGGGAATGCACGGATTCCGCAAGAGGGTCCTCGACTAGCAGCGCAAATCCCAAGTCCTCAGGTAGAGATCCCCAGTAGGAAATAGAAGTGCGTGAAGCGATGTTTCAACGCGAGAATGGTTGAAGGAGGAAGAGACAGGTAGCGGCCCGGGAGGTATCGCGGTGGGAGACAAGGAAGAGACAGTCCAGAAGCTGGAGGACGCGATTGCCACGTTCGTCGCATCACAGGGTGACGGCGCGATATCGGCAAGTCGGCCGGTCAACAGTCTGTTGGAAATTTGGGCGATCGCCGCCGAGGTTCACCCCTCGGTAGCAGAGCCTGTCGAGCTCTTGCTGACCGCACTGGTGAGCCGCGAGCTCACAACCTCGGCTGAGCTCGAAGCGACGATGGATGCAGTCCACATGGCGGTTAGTGACTTGGAGATGTCGGCCGGAGTCTGATCGGCTGACGTGCTCTGCCGGTCGTTTCCCGATCATCCAGCTACCCCTCGAAGCGAGGCAACAACAGGGTAGGTTCCCGCCTTGCCGCAGCCAAAAGCCTGAACCTTGCCGCGATGGCGAGCGAGGATGACCGGGAGGAGCAGCGAAAGGGAAGTCGTGGTCGAGGCGCTGGGCGGAACCCGAATCCTGGACCTGTCCTGGGGTGTTGCCGGGCCCCTCGGCGTGCTCCTCCTTGCCGAGCACGGCGCAGATGTGATCAAGGTCGAACCGCCCGGAGGTGACCCTTTCCGTCACTACGACGGATATCGCGTCTGGAACCGAAGCCGGCGGTCGGTGACGATGGACCTCAAGAACGAGGAGGGAAGGGACCAGTTCCGGCGGCTGGCCTGCACCGCCGACGTCGTCGTGGAGAGCTTCCGGCCTGGGGTCCTCCAGCGGTTGGGCATCGGCTTCGAGAGCCTGGCGGAGCTCAACGAACGGCTGATCCTCGTGTCGTGTTCGCCATATCCGCCAGGCCACCGTCTCGCCGGACGCGCTGGCTACGACGCTTTGGTCCAGGCGAGCAGCGGGCAGATGTACGAGCAACCCGGATGGCGGATGGGTCCCATCTTTCTTCACATGCCGATGCCAAGCATGGGGGCGCTCTACCTGGTCTCTCTGGGAGCACTCGGTGCGCTGTCGGCGAGGGAACGGACGGGTCGCGGGCAACACGTCCGGACGTCTCTCTTCCAGGGGGCGCTCCTCTACACCACACAAATCTGGCAGGACGTGGAGCGGGCCGGCGCCGGCTACCACGAGCTGATGGGCAAGTCCTATCCCCCCGGAATACATCAGCAGATGATCTTCGAGTGCTCCGGGCACGAGTGGATCCACGTGTCGGTCATGTCCGGACTGCCTCCGACCAAGAGCCTCGACGAGGTAATCGGTTTGGACGGGGCTCCAGACGCTCTCAGTTCCATGAAGCTCTCGTTCCAAGAGCAAAGAGAGCTCGCCGGGCGACGACGCGACAAGTTCCTCGATTGGGACCGGGACGAGCTGGTCGAGGCGCTGCAGGCGCACAATCACGCGGCGGAGGCGGTCGTCCCCCCGCACGAAATGCTCCGCCATCCTCAGACGCTCGCAAACGGAACCGTCTCGGAGGTCGTGGATCCGGACGTGGGAAGAACCAGGCAGATGGGCGTTCCCATCCATCTTCTCGGAACTCCCGGTTCGATCAAGGGGCCCCAACCACCGCCGGGAGCTAACAACGACGAGGTGCTCGGTCCACTGACCAACCCACCCCAGGAAACCCGCACGGCTACAGGTGTCGCCTCGGGGTCGGACCCGTCGGGGCCCCCGCTCGGGGGCGTCCGGGTCGTCGACTTCGGCCAGTACCTGGCGGGCCCTTTCGGACCCATGATCTTGGCCGATCTGGGCGCCGACGTGATCAAGGTCGAGCCCGTCACCGGGGACGGGATGCGGCTCTCGGGCAAGCCGTTCATCGGCTGCCAGCGGGGAAAGCGATCCCTCGCCCTCGATCTCAAGCAGGCGGCGGGGCTCGAGGTGGCCAAGCGGCTGGTCGCAAGCGCCGACGTCGTCCACCACAACATGACCCGCGGGGTGGCCCGTCGGCTCAACATCGGCTACGAGGCGTGCCGGTCGGTGCGTCCAGACATCATCTACTGCAACACCTATGCCTACGGGCTTCCGGATCCGCTCGGGAAGTTCGGAGGCTTGGACCCCCTCTACCAGGCTTCTTCGGGGCTCGAGTACGAGGCGGGCGCGGTCCACGAGGGCAACCCCCCTCTCTACCTCCGCTTCGGTATGTGCGACACGTCCAATGCAATGCTGTCGGTCGTAGGAGTGCTGCTCGCCTTGGTCCACCGCCAACGGACCGGCGAGGGCCAGGAGCTCTGGACCTCCCTGCATGATGGAGGGGTCATCTTCTCCTCGGATGTCTGGATCGGTCCCGATGGGGAGCCCTGGGACAGGCCACGTCTCGACAAGGACCTCTGCGGCACCAGTGCCCTCTACGGCCTGTACCGGACCCAGGACGACTGCTGGATCTGCATCGCAGCGCAGGAAGACGGCGATTGGCGGCGACTCTGCCATGTCCTCGGCCTGAACGGACTACCAGAAGATGGGCGGTTTGCCACGGCCGAGGAGCGCGGGCGCCATTCGGTCGAGCTACGAGCAGAGCTCGGGTGTGCCTTCAGGAGCCGTACAGCACGCTATTGGAGCCGTTCGCTCGACGACGCCGGCGTACCCAACGAGATCCCGATCGACACCTTCGATGGCCGAGCCGTCCTCTACGATGCCGACAACGTCCGCCTGGGTATGGTTGCCGAGTATGACCACCCGCTGCTCGGCAACCTGCGCCAGTTCGGAAGGTTGGTCGAGTTCTCCGGCACGCCGTCCGAGGTGGGCGGTCCGCCACCCCTGGTCGGGCAGAGCAGCCGCGAGATCTTGGGCGAGCTCGGATACGCGGAGGGTGAGATCGACGAGCTGGTGGCTCAGGGAACCGTCTACGAGCCCGACGACCACTACCGAGAACGCTTTCTCAACTGAGTCGCCCTCGAAGAGACAGAGAAAGAGACGAGAAGGGACAGAGACCCATGGCTGATCCGACCGCCACCTCAGCTGGGACCACGGACATCGGCGGCGACCTCACGGTGAATCGCCTCGGGTACGGGGCCATGAGGATCACCGGGAACGGCATCTGGGGAGAACCCCCGGACCTGGTGGAGGCCAAGGCGGTGCTGCGACGAGCGGTCGATTTGGGGATCAACTTCATAGACACGGCGGACTCCTACGGGCCAGAGGTCTCAGAGACCCTGATCACCCAAGCCCTGCACCCCTATTCGGACGATCTGGTGATCGCCACCAAGGGCGGCCTGGTGCGAACCGGCCCCGGTCAGTGGCCGGCAGACGGACGGCCCGGGCACCTCAAAGAGGCGTGCGAGGGCAGCCTCCGGAGGCTGCGGCTCGACCAGGTCCCCCTCTACCAGCTCCACCGGCCCGACCCCAAGGTGCCCATCGAGGAGTCGATCGGTGCGCTCGTGGGCCTCAAGGACGAGGGCAAGATCCGCCACATCGGAGTGTCCAACTTGAACGAGGGCCAGCTTAGGAAGGCTCAGCGCCTCACCCCGATCGTGTCGGTCCAGAACCGCTACAACATGTCCGACCGGAGTTCGGAGTCCATGGTCGACCTGTGCGAGGAAGAGCAGATGGCCTTCCTGCCGTGGGCACCGATCCAGGACACCGACCGCAAGGGGGCCCTGCACCGGGTCGCCGATGCCCACGGTGCTCAGCCGAGGCAGGTCGTGCTGGCTTGGCTCCTGGCTCGCTCACCGGCGATAGTCCCCATCCCGGGGACCGGCTCGGTGTCGCACCTGGAGTCGAATGTCGCAGCCGCGGGGCTGAGGCTCGACGCCTCTGAGGTGGAGGCGCTCAGCGCAGGCTGAGGCGGCGCCGGCTGAGGCGGCCCGGGCCCGAGGCGGCCGCCAAAGTCTCGAGGCCGCAAGAAGAACGCCGGTGGGCTGGGAACAAGAACGTCGGGTCCGGCGTTGTTGAGTGTTCAAACGTCATCGAGGAGCTGATTCGGATGGCCGATGTGATCAACGCGACTCTGCCGCTGGTGCCCACCAATTCCGGTGTGGTTCTTCCCGGCATGGTCGTGAGCATGGCCCTCGAGACGCCTGAAGCGAGGGCCGCAGCCGAGGCTGGGACGAACGGGGATGGGCGGGTGATCCTTGTTCCCCGGGTGGCGGGACGTTACGCGGGCGTGGGCACGATTGCCCAGATCGAGCAATCCGGTCAGCTGCCTGGAGGGGTATCGGCGGCCGTCGTGCGCGGTCTGACACGGGCACGGATAGGAGTCGGCCTCCCCGGGACTGGTGCTGCCCTTTGGGTCGAGGTCGAGTTGCTCCCGGAAGCACCAGAGACCGGACGCGCCGTGGAACTGGCACGGGAGGTCCGGGCGGTGCTCGGCAGCATCTTGGAGTACCGGGGTGCCACTCAGATCGCTGATTCACTGCAGGCGGTGTCGGACCCGAGCGCGCTGGCGGACGTGGCGGGCTACTCGCCGGACCTGTCTTTCGAGCAAAAGGTCGAGCTCCTGGAGACGGTCGAGGTGGAGGCCCGTCTGGATCGGCTTCTCGGGTGGCTGCGAGACGTGCTCGCCGACCTTTCGCTGAGAGAGCACATCCGCAACGAGGTGAGCGAGGGGATGGAGCGGACCCAGCGCGAGTTCCTCCTGCGACAGCAGCTTGCTGCCATCCGTAAGGAGCTCGGCGAGACGGACGACACTGTCGATGCGCTGGACAGCTACCGCGACAAGCTGGCAGCGCTCGAGGCGCCCGAGGCGGTGCGCCGAGCCGTCGAACGTGAGATCGGACGGTTGGAGCGCACCAGCGAGCAGAGCCCCGAGCACGGGTGGATCCGCACCTGGCTGGACACGATCCTCGAGCTGCCCTGGGGCGTCACCTCCGACGACCACCTGGAGCTGTCCGAGGCGCGCCGCACCCTGGATGCCGACCACACCGGCCTCGAGGATGTGAAGGATCGCATCGTCGAATACCTGGCGGTGCGCAAGCGCAGGACGGACCGCGGCCTCTCCCCCGCGGGAGGGCGAGGGTCTGGGGTCATCTTGGCGCTGGTCGGTCCTCCGGGGGTGGGAAAGACCTCCCTCGGCGAGTCAGTCGCGAGGGCTCTCGGGAGAAGCTTCGTGCGAGTCGCCCTAGGCGGCGTCCGCGACGAGGCTGAGATTCGCGGCCACAGGCGAACCTACGTGGGCGCGCAGCCGGGCAGGATCGCGAGGGCCATGTCCGAGGCGAAGAGCATGAACCCCGTGTTCATGCTGGACGAGGTGGACAAGGTGGGCGCCGATTGGCGAGGTGATCCCTCGTCGGCGCTGCTGGAGGTCCTCGATCCCGCTCAGAATCACACATTCCGGGACCACTACCTGGAGGTCGATCTCGACTTGTCCGAGGTGCTGTTCATAGCCACGGGAAACGTGGTCGAGACGATTCCGGGTCCGCTGCTGGACCGCATGGAGGTCATCCGCATCGACGGCTACACCGAGGACGAGAAGATAGCTATAGCTCGTGACCACCTGCTGTCCCGACAGCGCGATCGTAACGGCCTGGATCCCGAGGAGGTCGTCGTCACGGAAGCGGCGCTGCGCAGGATCGCCGGCGAGTACACGCGTGAAGCGGGCGTACGCAACCTGGAGCGTGAGCTCGGCCGCCTGTTGCGCAAGGTAGCGACCCGGCTGAGCTCTGGTGACCTGGGCGCGCCGGTTCACGTGGATGACGATGACGTGGAGGCGTACCTGGGCCGCCCGCGGTTCTTCTTCGAGGCAGCCGATCGCACGTCCGTCCCTGGGGTGGCCACGGGGCTGGCCGTCACCGGTGCCGGGGGGGACGTGCTCTTCGTGGAAGCGACCTCGATGGAGGGTGATGCGGGGCTGGCCATAACTGGCCAGTTGGGGGACGTGATGCGTGAATCTGCAGAGATCGCTCTTTCCTACGTCCGCTCTCGTGCTGCCGACCTGGGCATGACCGAAGGTTCCCTAGAGCACAGGCGTTTCCACGTCCATGTGCCGGCCGGCGCCGTGCCCAAGGACGGGCCCTCGGCGGGCGTGACGATGGTGACCGCTCTGGTGTCCTTGCTTACCGGGCGGCCCGTGAAGTCCTCGGTCGGGATGACGGGCGAGGTGACGCTGCAGGGCCGGGTGCTTCCCATAGGAGGGGTGAAACAGAAGGTTCTCGCCGCCCACCGTGCCGGCCTCGAGGAGGTTGTGCTGCCGGCGCGCAACGGCCCGGACCTCGATGATGTGCCTGAGGCGGTGAGAGATCAGCTGAGGTTCCATCTGGCCGAAGATGTGACCGACGTTCTCGACCAGGCTCTAGAGCCCTCAGCCCCCGACGAGCGGTCGGAAGGGCCTGCGCGAGCAGAGGACCGCTCCGTCGAGATCGATCTGGCCGCCTGAGACAGTGAGCATCGAGCGCGGCCTGCCCTTGGTAGGACGGACGCTGCGCGGCGGTGGGGAGACGCCCGGCCGTCTTCCGCCGCCGCGCCCGCTCTTGCGATCTTGACGAGCCGCAGCCCTCCTCAGGTCACGGCCCATCTCGTCTTCAACCCCCGGCCTGAGCGAAGCCTCCACGGCCGTGAGTCTCTCCTCGGGAGGCAGACGCTTGAGCTGGGAGTCGAGGACCCACAGTTCCTCAGGCAATCGGCGCTTCTTGCGTTTCGACTTGTCGATGAATGAGAGCACCCGCTTGGCATAGAAGCGACGCATGAAGCCCAAGCGCAAGAGCTGGCGTCGAAGTCTTCCCTTGCGTCCTGATCTCGTTCTCGCCATAGCCGATCACGACCAGGCTACCGTCAAGTCGGGTATGGAACATCGTCGAGGGTGGCCGCCACAGGCGCCCGTCGCAGCGCTGGTCGGCGTCGCCGCCGCTTGCGGGTACTCGTGGTGGGCATCCGGTACGAGGACCTTCACCTGGCAAGCAGAGATTCTCACCGCCTTGCCGCTGGTTGCGGTCGCGGTGGGAGCCTTGCTCACGGATGCGGGTCGGACCCGTCGACGGGACATCCTCGTGCCCACAGGTGTCCGGGGCCGCCACGGCCCCGAGCCATCGGATGACCGACTTCACCGGCCGAGCGTCGCGGCATGGGCGGCGATAGCTGCGGTCGTGGTCCTCTGGGAGCTGGCCACCTATGCGAGCTCCCCGCGGTCAGCTCACCCGACGCTTAGCTCGATCCTCGACGAGCTGACCGGAGGTCACTTCGGCAAAGCCGTCGTCTTCATTTTGTGGCTCGGCTTGGGTTGGTACCTGGTGCGCATATGACCTCGAGAGCGGTCACCTTCGGAGTCTGGGGTCTCGTGGCCGGCATCGTGGTCTTCGCCGCCATGACGACCGTCGCCTTCCCGGACAAGTTGCGTGGACCCGGCCACCTCGCCCGCGGGGTCATGGCCAACCGGGTGGGCCGGTGGGTCGTCCTGCTCGGGTGGATGTGGCTGGGATGGCACCTTTTCGTCAGGTGACACCCGCTTCAGGTGACACGCCGGTCCGTCTCAACCGGGTGCCTCGCCCGCTCGAGTCGCTCCCGCTGGGGCACCACGGTGTACCTCGGGTCTCGTGCCGACTCCATTCCCGCATGGAAGATGCCAAAGCGAGTGCATGCCGAGGCTGCGATAAGGGCCGATCCGGACGCTGCCGCCACCGATCGATCGCGCTTTGCCGCCGCCAGGGCACCTAGGCACCCGCCCATGGCGATCACCTGCCCGGCGCGAAAGAGCCTGCCGGCCCTGCCATTCATGTAGGGCTCTGCGATCATCCCCAGCCGGCGTCTCATACGTTGACTCGCGATTCCCTCCAAGGCTGCTCCGAAGAGCGCCAGCTTGCGTGCAGGGCCGCCCTCTTCGAGCGGGGCGGTGAGCATTCCCCAGCCTCCGGCCGCGGAGGCGCCGGAGCCGACGAATATGTAGGGCATCTCCCGAAAACCCTCATGCCATGCGGGTACGGCGGTGTCCGAGACGAGCGCCCCGGTGTACGAGGCGACAGCAGGCCCAGTTACGCCCGCAACGGCAGTCGCCACCCGGCCGAGGCGCGGGAGCCTACCGGTGACGTCGCTGACGGCGGCCGTCGCGGCAGCTGGGCCGTAGACACAGAGGAGCCACGAGCCCATGTTCATCGGCGACGTCGTCTTGAACACGCGAAGCATGTTGATGAACCGGCTCGGTCTGCCCAGGTCCTCGACCAGCGCGACGACCGACGGGCCGACGGCACCAATGGCGCCAAGCTTGCATGCGCGCGCCAGTCGGCTCCGCTTCGTCAACCAAGCCCCTGCGGCGAGGGCGGAGGAGGATCCGGCCAAGCCACCCAGGAACATGTACATCGCGATGTTCGGCGCCTTCCACACCGGTTCCTTCAGCACCGGCTTCCCGTAATAGGAGGTGAACTCCGCCTGAGGGACTACGGGCTGCTCTCCCCGACGCCGGCGCATCCCCGTCTCCCTCACCGCCTGCTCCCGGCAAAACTCGCCGCGATCCCCGCAACCAGCGTCGCGGCCGCCAAGCCCGCGTGTTTCCAAATCTGCGGGAGGTCGCGTGTGGTGGCCACAGGGTCCGGGGGTAACCCGTAGGCTTCCGGCTCGTCCAGCAGCAAGAAGAACGCTCCGCCACCTCCGACCCCGTCGCCCGGGTCGTGCCCGTACAACCGGGCATTACCGACCCCTGCCGAGTGCATCCTCTCGACGCGCAGCTCAGCCCTCTCTCGCAGCTCGTCGAGCGGCCCGAATTGTATGGACTCGGTCGGGCACGCCTTGGCACAAGCCGGTTCCATCTCTGTCGTGAGACGGTCGTAGCAGAGCGTGCACTTCCATGCCCGCCCGTCGTTCTCGCGCTGCCCTATGACCCCGTAAGGGCATGCCGTGATGCAGTAGCCGCAACCGTTGCAGACGTCCTCTTGCACGACGATCGTCTCGAACTCCGTGCGAAAGATGGCCCCGGTGGGACACACGTCCAGGCAGGCGGCCTGGCTGCAGTGTTTGCAGACATCGGATGACATGAGCCAGCGAAGCTCACCGCCCCTACCACCGCCCGCCTCGGAGACAGTCGCGTCGGGCTCACCGCCCCTGCCGTCGCCGGCCTCGGACACACCCCCGCCGAGGTCGGCGGCGCCGTTCGGCACCCGCTGTTCGATGAACGCGACATGCCGCCAGTTATCCGCGTCGAGGCGTTGGGTGTTGTCGTAGGACATACCCGTCAAGGTCAGCCCGTCCGCGGGCACGCGGTTCCACTCCTTGCAGGCGACCTCGCAAGCCTTGCAGCCGATGCAAACGGAGGTGTCGGTGAAGAAGCCCACGCGTGTAGCCATCAGATCTCGGTCCCCGTACGAGCGGTTATCCCGGCTCTTCGCCGGTACCCGGCGACCAGCTCCGCAAGCGCCCTGCCCCTCGGCCGGCGGCCGGGACGGATGTCCGCGGTCATGGCCTTCACCTCCTGGATGTGGACGTTCGGGTCCAGGGATATCGACGCCAGCTCGTTGGCGGCGTCCCCTGTCGAGTATCCGTTCGGACCCCAGTGATAGGGCAGACCGATCTGATGCAGCAGTCTCCCCTGCACCCTCAAGGGTTGGAGACGCTCGGTGACGAGCACCCTCGCTTCGATGGCGCCTCGCGCGGTGACGATCGTCGCCCAACCTCCATGCTCCAGGTCCCGCTCGGCCGCCAGCTCGGGTGACACCTCGCAGAACAGCTCGGGTTGGAGCTCCGAGAGGTAGGGAAGCCACCGGCTCATCCCCCCGGCGGTGTGATGCTCGGTCAACCGGTAGGTCGTGACGACGTACGGAAAGACTTCGGAGCCCGGGTCGTCGCCGCTCGGTTGGTAACGGTTGGCGGCATGGGGGAGGACCTGGCGAACGGGGTTGCGTTGCTGGCGGTACAGGAGATTGCGAAAAGGAGACTCCTGTGGCTCGTAGTGGGTGGGTAGCGGCCCGTCGACCAGGCCGGCCGGCACGAAGAGCCAAGCCTTGCCGTCCGGCTTCATGATGAAGGGATCGATCCCCGAGAGGGCCTCCGGACCCCTGGCACCCTCACCCGGGCGGTAGTCGGGCGGCCTGTCACCGGGGAAGTCGGGCACGTCGTTGCCCGTCCACACAGACGCCTCGCCGTCCCACCAGACCAGCGCCTTGCGGTCGCTCCAGGGATTGCCGTCAGGGTCGGCAGACGCGCGGTTGTACAGGATGCGCCTGTTGGCCGGCCAGGCCCATCCCCACTCGCGGGCTACCCAATCCTGGCTGCTTCCCGGCTTCCTCCGTGCCGCCAGGTTGACCCCACCGGCGTAAGCACCGCAGTAGATCCAGCAGCCGCACGAGGTGGACCCGTCTGCCCTCAGCTGCTCGTAGGAGTCCAACGCATCGCCTCGGGCATCCCGCCCGTTCATCTCGGCAAGCACCGCCTCCGCGCTCGGCTCGCCCAGGAGCCCCTCTGTCGGGTAGTTCCAGGTGAGGTCCAGGATCGGGCGGTCGATCTCGTCAACGGAGTCGGCCAGCCTCTCTTTTATTAGCCGGCCCAGGTGGTAGACGAACCACAGGTCGCTCCTGGCGTCCCCTTCGGGTTCCACGGCGGCGAAATGCCACTGGAGGAGCCTCTGGGTGTTGGTGAAGCTTCCGTTCTTCTCGGTGTGAGCGGCGGCCGGAAGGAAGAACACCTCAGTTTTGATCTCCTCTGTCCGTAGCTCTCCGGTCTCTATCTCGGGTCCGTCCTTCCACCACGTCGCGCTCTCGATGAGCGAGAGGTCCCGAACGACCAGCCAGTCCAGGTTCGCCATGCCGAGACGCTGCATCTTGGCGTTCGCCGAGCCCACCGCCGGGTTCTCGCCCATGAGGAAGTAACCGCGACAAGTCCCATCGAGCTGGGCCATGACGGTCTCGTATGTGCTGTGGCTCCCCGTCAGCTTGGGTAGATAGGCAAAACAGAACTCGTTGCTCTCGGACGCCGCCGCTCCCCACCAGGCCCTCAGCTGACTGACCAGATAGCTCCTCATGCCCGCCCAGTAGCCCTTGTCGGCCGACTCCTCCCTGACGAACGCGTCGAGGTCCTCGTGAACGTCCACTCGAGGCATGGGTATGTATCCAGGCAACAGGTCGAAGAGGGTCGCTGTGTCCGTGGACCCCTGGATGCTCGCATGCCCCCGCAGGGCGAGGATCCCGCCCCCGGGCCTGCCGATGTTGCCAAGCAGTAGCTGGAGGATCGCCGCCGTGCGGATGTACTGGACTCCCACGGTGTGCTGTGTCCAGCCGACCGCGTACGCAAATGCCGTCGTGCGGTCTCGCCCGGAGTTCTGCGTGATCAGCTCACACACCCTTGTGAACATGTTCGCCGACACGCCGCAGATCTCCTCGACTAGCTCTGGCGTGTACCTGGAGAAGTGCCGCTTGAGTATTTGGAGCACGCAACGAGGGTGCTGCAACGTCTCGTCACGCTCACCCTGAGCGCCGCCGTGGTACTGCCAGCTGCGCGAGTCGTACTTCCGGTCTTCTCCTAACAGCCCGGAGAAGATGCCGTCGAGGTCCTCGGTGTCACGAAACTCGTCGCTGATGATGGTCGAGGCGTTGGTGTAGGCCTCGACATACTCACGGAAGTACTTCTCTTCGGACAGGACGTAGTTGACGATCCCACCGAGAAAGGCGATATCACTTCCGGCACGCAACGGTACGTGCAGGTCGGCGAGAGCGCTGGTTCTCGTGAACCGCGGATCCACGTGTATCACGGTCGCACCACGCGCCTTGGCCTCCATCACCCATTGGAAGCCCACTGGATGGCATTCGGCCATGTTGGAGCCCTGGATGACGATGCAGTCGGCGTTTTGCAGATCCTGCTGAAAGGTTGTCGCGCCGCCCCTACCGAACGAGGTTCCCAAACTGGGAACGGTGGAGCTGTGTCGAAATGCGCGCCTGGTTCTCTATCTGAATGGCGCCGAGGGCTGTGAACAACTTCTTGATCGTGTAGTTCTCCTCGTTGTCGAGGGTGGCGCCACCCAGGCTGGCTATCCCGAGGGTCCGGCGTACTCGCCTGCCGTCGACGTGCTCCTGCCAGGTCGCCCTCCGGGTCCTTATCACCCGGTCGGCGACCATGCCCATGGCCTCGTCGAGATCCAGCTGCTCCCATTCGGTCCCGTAAGGGCGGCGGTAGAGCACTTTGTGCTGGCGCGCCGATCCGGTCGTCAGCTGAAGGCTGGCCGACCCTTTGGGGCACAGTCTGCCCCGGCTTATGGGAGAGTCGGGATCTCCCTCGATCTGTGTGACCCGGCCGTCCTCCACGTACACGTCCTGTCCACACCCGACGGCGCAATAAGGACAGACCGATTTCACGACCCTCTCGGCTCGTATCACCCGCGAACTCAGCTCCGTCGTACCTCGCGACTTGGCGGCCGAGCCCCTCGCTGAGCGGTCGCCGCCGAACACTTGGCGGTAGACCGGCCACTCGGATATCCACGTACGCGCCGGCATTCGACTAAGGCCCTTCCACCTGTCGCCACATGGCCACGTGCGGGCCGATCTCCGGGTCGATCCACGGCTCCCCACGCATGATGAAGCCCGCGCGCTCGTAGAACGCCTTGGCGGGCACTCGCGCGTTGCACCACAGGAGGCCCCCGCCATGGGACGCGACATGGGCGAGCACGGCGTCGAGTACTCGGGTGCCCACACCGCGTCCGCGGACGTTCTCATGGGTGGCCATGCCCCGCAACCGCCAGGAACCCACTGCCCCTGGTTGCCATGGCGGCGCCTCCAGCCGCACGACGGCTGTGCCCACGACCTGTCCTCGCCCGGTCCGTGCGGCCACGTGGCGGGTGTCGGGGTCCTCATCGCCCGGCAGGGCCTGCTGGTCGATGCTCTCATGGGGCCGCAGCACCTGCTGGCGCAGGGGAAAAGTGACCGCCGCCGGAACGGCTTCGACGCGCACGTCGAGCCGGGCGACCAAATCTGGCATGGCAGACGCGTTGTTCTGTCCGAGCACGCCACGGATGAACTCGTCCTTAGCGGCCCAGTATGCCTCTCTTCCCCGGGGCGCGGCTGTCTTCTTGCAGTCGTCGTACCGGCGGAGCAGCTCGGCTTCGGATCTCATCTGGTCGCGGAGAGCAACCAGGAAGTCGTCGGTCGAGCCGATCACCGTTACCTGGACGCCGAGGGGCAATGTGAAGCGATCCGTCGAGAAGCTCGCGAATGTAGGTGTCCAGTTCTGGGGCTGCGCCACGTCGTGGTGTTCGGTCATGAGTGCCACAACCGTCGGAAACTCACCCTGACCGACCCGGAGGTTGACGTCCACGTCCCCTTTGGTGTGGCCGAAGGGCAGAGCCGTCGCCCCGATGTGGTGCACCTCGACGCTGGTGAGGAAGGCTGGGATCTCTTCCGCGAAGCGAGCCACAACCTCTCCGGCCCTAGCCGAAAGCTCCGCTACGTCACGCAGCTCCACTCGGTCAGTGACGCCCACCGCCTCATGATGGCCTCCCCGCCTGGGCCGGTCCACATCCCCGAATTCACTGCTGACCAAGCATCCCTTGGAGGGCGGCCACATCTGAGGGCTGGGCTGCAGCACGCTCAGCCCCCAAGGGGGGTGGGGACTTGACCCGCGTAGGCTGACGATTGGAGCCTTGAGCAATGCCCGAGTCACCACTCACCTTGATGGCGGTCCATGCCCACCCCGACGACGAAGCCTCCTCGACCGGAGGCATCCTCGCCAAGTATGCGGCCGAAGGAGTGAGGACCGTGCTCGTTACTTGCACCAACGGAGAGATGGGCGATGCGCCGGGTGGGGCAAAACCCGGCGAGGATGGCCATGACGAACCAGCGGTGGTATCCCTCCGGCGGCGCGAGCTCCAGGAGAGCTGCGACATCCTGGGTGTGAAGCACCTCGAGCTCCTCGGCTACCGTGACTCGGGGATGATGGGCTGGGCCAGCAACGAAACGCCAGGTGCGTTTTGGGGCCTCCCGGTTGATGTAGGGGCGGCAGCTTTGTCAAAGCTCATGGACCTCTACGAGCCGCAAGTCGTCGTCACCTACGACGAAAACGGCTTCTACGGCCATCCCGACCACATACAAGCCCACCGCATCACCCTTGCCGCCCTGGACATGGCAGGGAGGCCGGCGAAGCTCTACTGCCCGACGGTGCGCCGGTCCCGGCTCACCCTGTTCAGAGAGCGCATGTCGCAGGCCGGTGTGGAACCCCCGGATATCGACGAGGATCGCTTCGGCTCGCCCGACGAGGACATTGCCGCAACAATCGACTGCCGTGAGCAGGCGCCCGTCAAGCTCGCCGCGTTAGGCGCCCACGCCAGCCAGGAGGAGAACATCTTCTTCCTCAGGTTCCCGCTCTCCGACTTCAGCGAGATGTTCGGCACCGAGGAGTTCATCCGCCTGCGCGACCCAACCGGAACTCCGGCACCGGAGGGCGACCTCTTCGCCGGCCTGCACGCTTGAGCGCCGAGCGTCCGGCCTCACGCGGCGGCGGCCGGCGTCGTCTCGAGGCTGCCGGCGACGTCCTGGCGCCTCGCTCTCAGCATGAGAAGTGACGTGACGGCCGCAACGGCCAGTAAGGAGCAGCTGACCGTGAAGGCGGTGGTGTAGCCGTGCACCAGCGCGTCCGCACGCGTGGAGGCAGCGGAACCGTGCGCCACCAGGTAGCCCGTCGTCGCTGACGCGGCGATCGTGTTCAGAAGCGACACACCGAGGGCGCCGCCGGTCTGCTGCGTGGTGTTGACCAAGGCGCTTGCCACGCCGGCGTCGCTCGGATCTACTCCGACGAGAGCGGTGCTGCTCAGCGGTACGAACGCCATTCCCATCCCCAGGCTGACGATCAGCTCGGCGGGAAGGATGTGGGCCGGATACCCGCTGTGCGCGCCCACCTGGGTGAAGAGCCCCAACCCTGCGGCAGCCAGGGCGAATCCCGCGACCATCAGCGGCCGGGGACCGAGACGAGGCAGTGCTCGGCTGGAGAGGGTCGCTCCCGAGATGATGCCCACAGAGAAGGGAAGGAAGGCGAAGCCGCTTCGGATCGCCGAGTAGTGAAGGGTGCCCTGGAAGTAGTAAGTGAGGAACAAGAACGTCCCGAACAATGAGATCCCCACCAGGAGCGAAGCCAGGAACGAACCGCCCCGGTTCCGATCCAGCACCACCCGCAGCGGCAGCAGGGGGTTCCTGGTCCTCCGTTCCAGGGCGACGAAGCTCGCCAGCAGGGCGAAGCCCATGGCCACGAACACCAGCGTGGTCATCGATCCCCAGCCATCGGTCTCGGCCCGGGTGAAACCGTATACGACTGCGAGCAGGCCTCCCGTGGCGGTCAGCGCACCCGGGACGTCGTAACCCTTGCGACGCTCCGTACGGCTCTCCTTGACCAGGCGAGAGGCCAGCACGGCGGCGAGCACTGCGATGGGCACGTTGATCAACAAGGTCCAACGCCACGAGACGTACTGGGTGAGGACACCACCGAGAATCAGGCCGATGGCGGCGCCGCCGCCCGCTATGGCGCCGTACACCCCGAACGCCCGAGCACGTTCACGAGGTTCGGTGAACGTCACCGTGATGAGGGAAAGCGCCGCCGGAGCCATCACCGCGGCCAAGGAGCCCTGAAGTGCCCGGGCCGAGAAGAGCATCGCCGAGTTCTGGGCGAGACCTCCTAGTGCCGACGCCCCGGCGAAGCCGAGCAGGCTGATGACGAACATCCTCTTTCGCCCCAGGTAGTCGGCGATGCGACCCCCGAGGAGAAGCAACCCACCGAAGGCAAGCGTGTAGGCGGTCATCACCCACTGCCGGTTGGCCACGGAGATATGCAGGGTGCGCTGGGCCGAGGGAAGGGCGATGGTCACGACCGTGGCGTCGAGGACCACCATGAGCTGGGCCATGGCGATCACGGCCAGCGCCTTGAAGCGCCGAGGGTCGGCGCCGTCAGACGGGGCGGGGCCCGGGCTGTCCAGGTCGATCGGTCGGTCGAGGTCCAGCGTGGCGGTCATGGGTTCTCCCCCTGGTCATCCGGCCCTGGCGGGGCTACAATCGGAGTGTCCGTTCCGGTACAGTGGAAATATACGGAACGAGCGTTCCGGTTGTCAACCTGGTGGAGGTCAGCGGCGTGAGCTCGGTCTCTGCGAGCCCCGGAAGGCCCGGGGAGGAGCAGGCTTCGGGGAAGACCCGCGAGGCGGGGGCGATGCGGGCGGACGCGCGGCGCAACCGGGCACAGATCCTGGCCGCGGCCGAAAAGGTCTTCGCCGAGGAGGGGGTCAGCGTGCCGGTCGACGAGGTCGCTTCCCGGGCGCGAGTCGGGGTCGGCACCCTCTACCGTCATTTCCCCACCAAAGAGGCCCTCTTCGAGGCGGTGATCGTGAATCATATGGAGCGCCTTACCGACGAGGCTCGCTCGCGTGCAGAGGCGGAACAACCGGGACCAGCTCTGTTCGAGCTTCTCGGTCTCCTCGCCCGAGAGGGGACCTCCAAACGAGACTTGGTAGAGGCGCTGTCCGGAGCCGGAATCAACATCAAGACGGCCGCTTCGCAGACAAAGGCCGAGCTCGAAAGCGCCGTCAGCCTGCTCTTGGCGCGGGCGCAACGGTCCCGAGATGTGCGCTCCGACGTCACCCTCGCCGACCTCTTCGGTCTAGTGATGGGCGCTTGCTCGGCAGTGGGGAACGAAGCAACAGAGCGTTCTGAGGCCCGCATGATGGCGGTCGTCTGCGATGGCCTGCGTCTGCGCCAGGACTCTTAGGACGCCGCGGGCACCGGGCCTTCCTTCTCTAAGATCACCGTCGACGGCCGGCCTCTGCGATGAGCGTCGACAGCCCGCGCAGCAACAGATCGAGCCCCCACTCGAACCGCTGGTCGACCGTGCCCGACGACGGGAGCGTGGCTAGGGCGACCATGTTGGGGAACTGGGTAGCCGACAGCGACAGCAACCAGTCCTTGAACATGGGGGCGAAATCGTCCGGTGAGACGCCGCCCATCGACTTCACCATCGTCTCCTCCTCATGGACGTAACCACCGAGGAAGGTCCCGAAGATGTCCCCCACAAAGGCTGCGTCATGGTCTGGGAGCCCGGCCCGCCGGAGGAGTCCGAGCATGGCGTCCATCCTGAGAAGGGAGTTGGACCCGAGGGGGATGCGGCCGAGAGTCAAACCCGCGACACCCGGATGGCGCACCAGCACCGTTCGGCATTCCCGGACCCACCTGCGGCCCTCCGCTTGCCAGTCGGGAGCCTCCGGGTCGGGGATGCTGATCTCGGCGAACACCCGGTCGAGGAGGAGCTGGATCAGCTCCTCCTTGTTGGCGACGTGACCGTACAAGGACGCGGCGGCCACTCCTAGGCGCTCGGCCACGCTGCGCATAGTCAGGGCATCTGCACCGGTCTCTTCGACGATCGCCAGGGCCGTGTCGACGATGGCCTCGCGGGTCGGGGCGGGGCGGGGCGCGCGCCGCGGGCGGCGGATCCGGAAGGAATCCGGAAAGGAGCAGACGCATGGCGCCGATCATCGAGGCCCACGGGCTGACCAAGCGATTCGGTAGAACCAGCGCCCTGGCCGGCCTCGACCTGGTCGCCCAACCCGGCCGAGTGCTCGCCCTGCTCGGGCCCAATGGCGCGGGCAAGACCACGTTCGTGCGAGCAGTCGCCACCCTGCTCCGCCCCGACAGCGGAACGCTACGGGTGGCCGGGGCCGACGCCCTGGGACGGCCTGCGCAGGTCCGCCGGCTCATCGGCCTGGCCGGGCAATCCGCCGCCGTGGAGGAGGCCATGACGGGAAGAGAGAACCTGGTGATGATCGGGCGCCTGTTCGGGCTCGACCGTCGGCGTGCACGCTGCGCCTCGGCCGCGGTCCTCGACCAGCTCCAGTTGGCCGACGATGCAGACCGACTCGTGCGCACCTACTCGGGCGGAATGCGCCGACGCCTCGACCTGGGAGCGAGCCTGGTCGGCTCACCTCGCCTGCTGTTGCTCGACGAGCCCACGACCGGGCTCGACCCGGGCAGCCGTATCCAACTGTGGGAGGCCATCCGCCAGCTGGTCGCCACCGGTACCGACGTTCTGTTGACCACCCAGTACCTGGAGGAGGCCGATCAGTTGGCGATGGACGTTGTCATAATCGACCATGGAAAGGTCATCGTCGCTGGTACGCCTGCCGAGTTGAAGACACTCGCGGGAAGCGACGTGATCGAAGTCCATCTTCGAGACTCCGGCGCTGTCGGCGAACTTGCAGAGGTGCTTGCACGTCTGGGCCACGCGCCCCCGATCGACTCCGCCACCCGCCGCGTGTCGATCGCCGTCGACGACGGCACCGCCAGGCTGATGGAAACCGTGCGAGCGCTGGACCACCTCGGTGCCACGGTCGAGGACATCGCGCTGCGTCGCCCGAGTCTCGATGAGGTCTTCCTGACACTCACCGGCAGGCCTCTCGAGACGACCGACCCGTCCAGCGGCTCTCGAGCCGCCTGACCCGAAGCCTGACCCGAAAGGAGCACCCGTGACTTCGACAGCGATCACCACCACAGCCGGCATCACTGCAGCCCCCGCCAGCCGTGATGCCGGGATCGGGACGAGCGCCCTCTCGGTTGCGCGGCGAACCGTCCACAAGTTCGTGCGCAGCCCCCAGCTCATCGTCTTCAGCACCCTTCAAGGTGCCATCTTCCTGCTCATCTTCCGCTACGTGTTCGGGGGTGCCCTAAGCGCCGGCGGGCTCTCGTACGTGGACTTCCTGGTGCCTGGATTCGTCACCACGGGCATCTTGTTCTCCGGAATGGGCGCAGCCGCGGGAGTTGCCGAGGACGTGGACAGCGGGTTCTTCGACCGCCTCCGCTCCCTGCCGATCCCAAGGAGCGCCGCCATGTCCGGACGCTCACTCGCCGATACCGGGCTGCTCATGTGGGGCCTGGCCGTCACCACGACCATCGGCTTCGCCGTCGGGTTCCGCCTGCACGGCGGTGTCCCCTCTGCCCTCGCGGCATTCGGATTGTGCGTGCTGTTCGGCTTCGCGTTCGAATGGCTCTTCATCACCATGGGACTCGTAGCCGGCAACGCCCAGGCAGCCCAAGGCATGTCCATGCTCGTCTTCCCTCTGACGTTCGTGTCGAGCGCCTACGTACCCGTCGCCACCATGCCGAGCTGGATGCGCCCTGTTGCAGACAATCAGCCGGTCACCGCCATGGTCAACGCCGTGCGCTGCCTCACCGGAGGGCATCAGGTCGAGACGCTCCTGCATCACAGCACAGCGCACTACGTGGCACTCTCCCTGATCTGGACTGCTGGGATCATTGCGGTGTTCGCGCCCGTGGCCGTCGCCAAGTTCGCACGTCGCTAGCACGCGATGCCAAGATCCACGGCAATGACGACCGGGCGACTCCGAGACCTCGACTGGGCGCAGCTCGAGCAGCGAGCCGGCAGTCCCGTGTTGCGCGTCCAGCCTCCCTTGCAGCCCTGCCTCGTCGACGGCTCCAGCTCGGACTGTTCCGCTGCTTTGGAGCAGCTCCACAACCCGTATTTCATCGAGGACGAGCCCGGCGCCTTCCAGACCACCGGCTGGCTAGGTGCCTACGTCGCTCGGCACAGCCCTTATGCGGTGGCGGTCGAGTCTGCCGCCGGTATCGCGGCCGTGGTGTCCTTCGCCCGTGATCATGACCTGGGACTGGTGGTCAAGGGAACCGGCCACGACTACCTGGGCCGCTCCAGCGCACCGGACTCCCTGCTCGTCTGGACCCACCACATGCGCGAGATCACCGTCCACGATGCGTTCACCACCGCGGGTGCCAGTGGTGACGGCGGAGTCCCCGCCATCACCGTCGGCGCCGGGGTCAGGTGGCTGGAGGCGTACCACGCGGCTGCGAGGCATGGCAGGTACGTGCAAGGGGGCGGGTGCACGTCGGTAGGTGCGGCAGGCGGGTTCACCCAGGGCGGCGGGTTCGGCAGCTTCTCGAAGCGGTTCGGGACCTCCGCCGGCAACGTGCTCGAGATCGAAGTGGTGACCGCGAACGGCGAAGTCCTCGTGGCCAACGCCGACCAGCACGCCGACCTCTTCTGGGCCCTGCGCGGCGGTGGAGGGGGAACGTTCGGCATCGTGTCGAAGATGACGCTGCGCACCCACCCGATGCCCGAGACGTTGGGCGCCGTTGCCGGTACGATCGTGGCGGCCGGCGACGACAATTACCGCGAGCTCGTTCGTGAGATCGTCGCCCTTTTCCCAGACCTCGACGACGAGCACTGGGGAGAGCAGGTCCGCTTCCGCCCGGACAATTCGATCGAGCTGTTCGTCACCGCCCTGGACCTCGGCGAGGACGACGCGCGCTCGGTCTGGAAACCGCTTCTCGACTGGGTTGACCGACGCCCCGACTCCTTCTCGTCGGGAATCCTGATCGCAACCACGCTCTTCCACACGTTCTGGGACGCCAAATGGTGGGAGGAGCTTGCGGCTGACGCCATCCACCGCGACGACCGACCCGGTCAGCCGGGGGACCTGTTCTGGTGGGACGCCAACCAGGGCGAGGTGTCGCAGTTCATCAACGCCTACCAATCGCGCTGGCTGCCGATCCGGCTGTTCAAGGAGTCTCCAGATGTCTTGGCCGAAACGCTGTTCGACGCCTCACGACGCTGGCCGTTCAGCATCCATGCCAACAAGGGCCTCTCCGATGCAGCCCCCGTGGCGCTCGAACGAGATCGGAGCACCTCGATCAACCCGGCCGCATTCGAGGCCGCGGGGCTCCTGATCATGGCCTCCGAGCAGCAGTACGCCTACCCGGGCGTTGAAGGCCACGAACCCGATCTAGCGGTTGGCTCGGCCCATTCGCGCAAGATCGACGGTGCCATGTCGGCCATTCGCGCGGTGACCCCTGATGCGGGGGCATATCCGAACGAAGCCGACTACTTCGAGCATGACTGGCAGCACAGCTTCTGGGGCGCCAACTACGACAGGCTGCTCGAGATCAAGCAGAGGTACGATCCGACGAATCTCTTCCGAGTACACCACGGAATCGGAAGCGACATGTGAGAACCACCCCCAGAAAGCTCTGGACGCCAACCCGTTCGGAGATCATCGCCTGACTACTGAATGTGCATGCCGGAGATGGCGCGCGCCACTACCAGCCTTTGAATCTCCGAGGTCCCTTCGAAGATGGTGTAGATCTTCGAGTCGCGGTGCCAGCGCTCGACCGGGTAGTCACGCACGTACCCGTAACCGCCGAGTATCTGGATGGCTTGCTCGGTCACCCAAACCGCGGTCTCACCCGCAAAGAGCTTCGACATGGAGCCCTCGCCCGACGTGAACGGCTGCTGGTTGCGTCCCATCCACGCTGCCCGGAAGCAGAGAAGTCGGGCGGCGTCGATCCGGGTCTTCATGTCCGCCAGCTTGAAGGCGATGCCCTGGTTCTCGATGATGTGGCGTCCGAACTGCTTTCGCTCCTTGGCGTAGTCGAGAGCGAACTCGTAGGCGGCCCTGGCGATCCCGACAGCTTGGGCTCCGACGGCGGGCCGCGTGGCCTCGAAGGTGGCCATGGCCGCCTGCGTGTTGGAGCGCTTTCCCTCGCGCGCCTTCGCCAGGCGCTGGTCCAAGCGCTCCTTCCCACCCAGCAGGCATCGCCCGGGCACCCGGCAGTCGTTCAGTACGACCTCTCCGGTGTGCGACGCCCGGATCCCCATCTTCTTGAACTTCTGGCCCTGCGAGATGCCCGGCGTACCGGGAGGAACGACGAAACTGGCCTGCCCCCGTGACCCGAGCTCGGGGTCCACTGAAGCGACCACCACGTGGAAGTCCGCGAGCCCGCCGTTGGTGATCCAGGTCTTGGTCCCGTTGAGGACCCAGGTGTCGGTCGCCTGCTCATAGACGGCGCGCGTGCGCAGCGAACTGACATCGGAGCCGGCGTCGGGCTCGGACACCGCGAAGGCTGCCAGCTTGATGTCGTCGGGGGTCCCGAAGAACTGCGGGGCCCACTCGAGGATCTGCTCCGGTGTCCCGTTGGCCGCGAGGCCCGCCACGCCGAGCGTGGTCCCGAAGACGGCGAGAGCGATCCCCGCGTCACCCCAGCACATCTCCTCGTTGACGATCGGAAGAGTGAGCCCCACCGGGTCGGCGAACGCCGTGCTCACAAAATCGAACGAGTACAGCCCCACTCGGGCCGCCTCTTCGATCACCGGCCACGGAGTCTCCTCACGCTCGTCCCACTCGTCCGCGACCGGGCGCACGACGTTCTCCGCGAATTCGTGGACCCACTTTTGGATCTGGAGCTGATCTTCACTCAACTCGAGGGAGAACTCAGACACCTCACCCTCCACCTCGGCTTCTGGCTTTCTAGCCACCCGCCCCGCTGATTACTGGTCAGTAACCAAGAGGATACCGGCTTCGCCGGACGCGCGCACGGAAGGCGCCGCCCGCAGGCTGGTCGCCCCGATGGCCGCGACCGCCACGATCGAGGCCCCGATGATGTAGGGGGCGGAGACACCGAGGGAGCCGAAGGCCGCGCCTCCCATGGCAGGGCCGATCACCCTGGCCAGGCCCCCCGCGGCCTGCTGAACGCCGAGCACTCCCCCCCGGCGCCCGGCCCTCACCTGGGCTGCGATAAGGGCGGTGACCGTGGGTGCGACGAGACCTTGGCCCACCGTGAGAACGACGAGCACCGGCGCCAGGGTGAGAAGGGAGTGGACGCCCGCCAGCAAGGCCAGACCTGCCGCCTCGATGACCAGGCCGATGCGAAGAGTCACGGAGTCGCCGAAGCGGGCCACGACGGGTCCTACGAGGCCGACCTGGACGAGGGCCACCAGGACGCCCACGACGGTGAAGACAGCGCCTGTGGAGGCGAACCCGAAACCCAGTCGCCGCTGTCCCATCAAGGCGAAGGTCGCCTCGAAGGCGCTGAAGGCCACCATGGAGAGGAAGGCGACCAGCACGAACCCTCCCAGCCCCTGGAGCCTCCAGCTTGGTCGCAGGTCCCCCTCGACCCCGACATCCCCCTTGGCCGCCACCTCGGAGCCCGAGGACATCCGAGCCGACCGGGGGTGGGTCTCCGGCAACCGGTAATGCGCCCTGATGGCGTTGGCTCCCGCTATGGCGGCGGCGACCAGGAAGGGCAGCCTGGGGCCGCCCAGCGCGGACAGCGAGGCCAGCGCCGGGCCGGCCACAAAACCCACCCCGAACGCGGCTCCCAGCAGCCCGATCAGGCGAGCCCTCTCCTTTGGATGGGCAACGTCCAGCACGGAAGCCTGGGCGACCGAGACGCTCGCGCCCGAGGCCCCGTCCAGGGCGCGGGCGACGAACAGCACCCACAGCGTCCCGGCCAGCCCCAGGACCAGGCTCGCCACCGCTGTCCCCGACAGGGACACCAAAATGACGGGCTTCCGACCGACACGGTCCGAGAGGCGGCCCCAGAAGGGGGCCAAGAGAAGCTGGGCCAGCGAGAACGTTGCCATGAGGACGCCGATGGTTGCCGGCGACGCCCGGTAGCGCTCCGCGTACAGCGGGAGTATCGGCGCCATGATCCCGAACCCCACCAGGTCCACTGCCACGGTGGTCCAGAGGGTGCCGAAGCCCTTTGGCAACGGCTGGCGCGAGGACCCTTTTAGTCCGGGTTCGGGGCGTCGCCGCCAGGGCGCGATCACCTACACAGCAGACGATGCAGGGGAGGTCGCGTCAAGTCAGCCAGCAGGTGATCCAGATTGAAAGAGGCGTCCATTCACGGACGCCTGCGACCGGTGGCGTACCTCAGCCGGCGGGACGAACGCTGACGGCCTGAAGGCCTTTCTCTCCCTCCTTGACCTCGAACTCGACCTGCTGTCCTTCTTCAAGGCTGCGGTAGCCATTCATCTCTATGGCCGAGTAGTGCACGAACACGTCAGCGCCGTCGGCCTGGGAGATGAACCCATAGCCCTTCTCGGCGTTGAACCACTTGACAGTACCGGTCGCCACTCTGGCGATCCCCCTTCTTATGACCAATGGAACATCGAGGAACGATCAACCCCGGCTAACAAGATCCCGCCGTGCAGACAATGAGAACGCTTCCTCGCCAGAAACGCTATCAGGGCGACCGGCGCCCGTCATCGCCGGATCCGGGTGCCACCGGGGGTGTCCTCCACCGTCCAACCTAGGTCGACCAGCTGGTCACGAATGGCGTCAGCCGTGGAGAAGTCACCCTCCGAGCGGGCGGCATCCCTCCTCTCCAATAGCCTGGCCGTCTCGGAGTCCACCACAGCCTCCTCGGCTCGCAGCTCGAGTCCGACGGCGCCGCAGAGCTCCAGCACCGTGGCGGCCGTCTTCTCTGAGCCGGCCGTGTCCCCGGCGTCGGCAGCGGCGTTGGCACTTCGCACAAGGTCGAAGATCAAGTTCATCGCGCGGGGCGTTCCCAGGTCGTCGTCCATGTATTCGCAAAATCTTGCCTTTGCTTCGCCATCGCCCTCTCCCACTGACGGCTGATCCCCGCCCCTGCCAATCTGAAAGCGACGCCCAAAGGCGTCGAGGCGGGCAAGGCTCTCCTCGGCCGCCGTGATCGTCTCCGGCGTCACCTCCAGAGGCGAGCGGTAGTGCGACTGGAGAACGAGCAACCTGTAAGCACGCCCGTCGGTTCGCGACAACAGGTCATGGAGCGAGGTGAAGTTGCCCAGAGACTTGGACATCTTCTCGCCCGCCACCTCGACGAACGCATGGTGCATCCAGCACCGTGCGAACTTCGCGCCCCAGGGCGGCCGCCTGGGCGCGCTCGTTCTCGTGATGGGGGAACTGCAGGTCGAGGCCGCCGGCATGTATGTCGAATCCCTCTCCGAGCAAGTCGAGCGACATGACGACGCATTCGGTGTGCCAGCCGGGGCGTCCCGGGCCCCAGGGCGAGTCCCATTCGGGCTCTCCCGGCTTTGAGCGCTTCCAGAGGGCGAAGTCGAGAGCGGACCTCTTGTCCTCGGCCACCTCGACCCGTGCCCCAGCCCGCAGCGTGTCGAGCGACTGGCCGGCGAGGAGGCCGTAGCCGTCCACTCTGCTCACGTCCATGTAGACGCCGTCCGGTGCCTCGTAGGCGACGGAGCGCTCCACCAACTCGCTGACGAGGGAGATCATCTTGTCCAGGTACTCCGTGGCGTGCGGCGCGCGGGTGGGCCGGAGCGCTCCCAGGCGGTCCACGGAGTTCCAGTACGCGGCCTCGTACTCTGCTGTAACCTCCGAGGCTTCCCTTCCCTCGGCCGCCGCGCGCTCGACGATGTGGTCGTCGATGTCGGTGATATTGCAGACGTGGTCCACGTCCAGCCCGCGCCACTCCAGATATCTCCTGAGCACGTCGTAGACGAGGGTCGCCCGCCCGTGTCCTACGTGCGGCACGTCGTAGACGGTGGGGCCGCACACGTAGAGGGACACCTCTCCGGGCTTGCGGAGGTCCAGCTCCCTGACCGAGCCAAATGCGGTGTCGTGAAGGCGCAGCACCCAGGTACGGTAGCCCCGCAATGACGCCGAGCATGCCGGATAAACCTTCGCTGGAAGGGCTGGAGACCAAGTGGGCCGACCGCTGGGAGGCGGAGGGCACCTACCGCTTCGACAGGGCCCGCGGCCGCGCGGAGGTCTACTCGATCGACACCCCCCCGCCGACGGTCAGCGGGTCCCTCCACATGGGGCACATTTTCTCCTTCACCCATACCGACACAGTCGCCCGCTACCGCCGCATGAGGGGTATGGAGGTGTTCTACCCCATGGGCTGGGACGACAACGGCGTTCCGACCGAGCGGCGCGTGCAGAACCGCTTCGGGGTCCGCTGCGATCCGAGCCTGCCCTACCAGCCCGACTTCGAGCCGCCCAAGAAGCCCGGGACGCACGAGCTACCGATTTCGCGGCCCAACTTCATCGAGCTGTGCAACCGCCAGAAGGACGAGGACGAGACGGCGTTCGAGGAGCTGTGGCGCAACCTCGGCCTCTCGGTGGACTGGACGATGAGCTATGCGACGGTCGACGAGAAGTCCCAACGCGCCTCGCAGCGCGGCTTTCTGCGACTCCTCCGGAGGGGCCAGGCGTACTTGACCGAGGCCCCGACCCTTTGGGACGTCGACTTCGGCATGGCGGTGTCACAAGCCGAGATGGAAGACCGCGAGATTGAAGGCGCCTACTACCGGATTCGCTTCTCGCTCGACAGCAGCGGAGGTGTGGAGATCGAGACGACGCGCCCCGAGCTGATACCGGCCTGCGTGGCGCTGGTCGCCCACCCCGACGATTCCCGGTTCAAGCCCCTGTTCGGCAAGGAGGCGGTCACACCCCTCTTCGGGGCGAGGGTGCCGGTGCTCCCACATGAGCTGGCGGAGCCCGACAAGGGCTCGGGGATCGCCATGATCTGCACCTTCGGAGACGTCACCGACGTGGTTTGGTGGCGCGAGCTTGGGCTCGGCGTCCGCGTGGTGCTGGACCGCAACGGGAGGGTGCGGTCCGTCCCTTGGGGCGAGCGTGGCTGGGAGACGACCGAACCCGAGCGAGCCGGCCGCATCTACGCGGAGCTGGAGGGTCTTCCCGTTACGCGGGCGAGGAGGCGCATAGCCGAGCTACTCGCGAACGCCGGCGACCTTGTCGGCCAACCACGGCGGATCACGCACCCGGTCAAGTTCTACGAACGAGGCGACAGGCCGTTGGAGATCGTCTCGAGCCGGCAGTGGTTCATCAAGACGCTGGAGATCCGCGATCAGCTCCTGGACCGCGGACACGAGCTTCGTTGGCACCCCCATTACATGCGGGCCCGCTACGACTCCTGGGTGGACGGGCTCAACAGCGACTGGTCGATCAGCCGCCAGCGCTACTTCGGCGTGCCCTTCCCGGTCTGGTACCGCCTCGACTCGGGCGGCCGGCCTTTGTACGCCGACCCCCTCTTGTCCTCCGAGGACCACCTCCCGGTCGATCCCTCGACCGATGTGCCCGTTGGCTTCACCGCCGACCAGCGCGGCCGGGAGGGCGGTTTCATAGGGGATCCCGATGTGATGGATACGTGGGCCACATCCTCGCTCACTCCCCAGATCGCCGGGGCGTGGGAAGACGACCCAGACCTGTTCTCGAGGGTCTTCCCCATGGACCTGCGGCCCCAGGCTCACGACATAATCCGCACCTGGTTGTTCTCGACCATCGTGCGCTCCCAACTCGAGCACGACAGCCTCCCCTGGTCACATGCCGCGATCAGCGGGTTCGTTCTGGATCCGGATCGTAAGAAGATGTCCAAGTCCAAAGGCAACGTGATCACGCCCCTCCCTTTCCTCAAGCAGCATGGCTCCGACGCCGTTCGCTACTGGTCGGCAAACGGAAGACCCGGTGTGGACACGGCGGTCGACGAGGGGCAGATAAAGGTTGGTCGCCGCCTCGCCATCAAGATCCTCAACGTGTCCCGCTTCGTCTTGTCCCGGCTCGACTCCCCGAGCTCGACCGAGGGCGACCACCCCTCACCCGCCCCTCCCGGACGCTCGGAGGTGAGCTCCCCGTTGGACGCTTCCATGCTCGAGCGTCTGGCCGACACGGTGGAGGAGGCCACCGGGGCCTTCGACGGCTACGACTACACCAGGGCGCTGGAGAGGACCGAGGGCTTCTTCTGGCAGTTCTGCGACGACTACGTCGAACTAGTGAAGGGACGCGTCTACGGGACAGCCGGCGACGGTGGAGCGGCCTCGGCCCGGCTGGCCCTTTCCTTGGCGCTGTCCACCCAGCTGCGTCTCCTGGCGCCATTCCTTCCTTTCGTCACCGAGGAGGTGTGGTCCTGGTGGCAGGAAGGCTCGATCCACCGAGCCGTGTGGCCCGACGCCCGCGAGTTGAGGCTGGCGGCCGCTGGCCTCGCGGGGCCTTCCCTGCTGGAGGAGACAGCCGCCGTCCTGTCGAGGGTGCGCCGGGCGAAGACCGAGGCCAAGCTCTCGATGCGGGCTCCTGTCGCGGCGCTCTCTGTCACAGACACGCGGTCGCGCCTGGACAAGCTCCGGCAGGCGGAGGCGGACCTGTCCGAGGCCGGGGTGCTCGAGGGCTCGGTCGAGTACAGGGAGGGCGAGGACCTGAAGGTCGAGGTGAAGCTCGCCTAGATTCGCCTAGATTCTCCGTTTCGTATGGATTGGCATGCCTGGGCGCGCAAGGCCGAGAAGGCGCTGGACATCAGATCCGGAGGCGACTGGAAAGGTTTGTTCGCCCCGGATGCGACCTTCGCCGACCCGGCCACCACCCGGCCCACCACCGATCTGCGCTCAGTGTCCCGTGGCACCAGGGCGGTCTTCCCGGACTGGTCCCAGGAGATCACCTCGATCAGGGGTGGAGAGAACTGGGCCGTCTTCGAGTGGACCGGGCGCGCCACCTACAGGTCGCCTGACGGACAAGACGCCCCGGGGGACGGCGCAGGGATCGAGATGCACGGGGCCACCCTCGTCGAGGTGGACGCTGACGGCCTGGTCACCTCGTGGCGTGACTACCTGGACCGCAAGGAACCGGAGGGCCAGATCCGAGCCGCCGCCAAACCCCGGCACGATTGACGACCCCCCACCGTTGACACCCACCTAGACGACCCCTGGCAGCGTTGATCACACCCGCATGGTTGACGAGCCACGCACCTAGATAACCGCAACCTAGACGGCCCCTGCACTTAGACGGCCCCTGCACTTAGACGGCCCTGCACTTAGACGGCCCCTGCACTTAGACGGCCCTGCACTTAGAGGGCATTGCATTTCGGCCCCATACGAGTCACATGGGGTGACGATGAACGCCGCTCAGAGCGAAGGCGCACTGCTATGTGCCGGTGACACACACCTCTAGAGGCCGAGGCGACAACTCCAGAGGCCGAGACGACTCCACCTCTAGGGGACCAGGCGACTCGGACCCAACCGCTGGCTCAGCTACTCCCAGACCTGGCGCGGCCCCGGCGTCCCGCTTCCACCAGGCTGCCGGGCGCTCACCGCCTCCGCGACCCGGCGCCCGGCAACAGGTCGGTGGACATGGTCATCTTGGGGCCCTTGTTCCCGACGCTTCGCGGAGTGACGTCCACATCAGCGGCCTCCGCACGG
The DNA here is from genome assembly GCA_963736925.1 of uncultured Actinomycetes bacterium. Classification (GTDB taxonomy): domain Bacteria; phylum Actinomycetota; class Acidimicrobiia; order Acidimicrobiales; family CAVTQP01; genus CAVTQP01. The sequence continues at coordinate 142,616 of CAVTQP010000003.1, read as the reverse complement.
AGCGCGCCCACAGTGCACTGCTCGGGCGGTCGATGGGCAAAGGGGTCGAAGCGGAAGTGACGGATGGCGTTCTCGTGGCTGATCTTGGCTATCTCGTCGTCTGGAACCCCGTCTATGGACTTCATCAGCATCTCCGGGGAGGCGGGCCACGTCGAGTCTGAATGGGGATAGTCCCCTTCCCAGCAGATCCCGTCGATGCCCACGCGGTGCCGCACCTCGACGCCGGTGGGGTCGTCGATGAAGCAGGTGACTATGCGCTCCTTGAAAACCTGGCTCGGGAGCTGGTCCCCGAAATCCTGCCCGGTCCATTGCCGGTGCCGCGAGTAGATCCAGTCGAGCCTGTCATAGAGGTACGGAATCCATCCGATGCCACCCTCCGACAACGCGAACTTGAGCGTCGGGAACTTGCGAAGGACGGGCGACCAGAGCAGGTCCGTTGCCGCCTGCACGATGTTGATCGGCTGGAGGGTGATCAAAACGTCTATGGGAGCTTCGACCGATGTCACAACCAAGCTGGAGGACGAGCCGATGTGCAGACAGACGATCGTCCCCTCCTCTGCGCAAGCACTCCAGAAGGGATCCCAGTGCTCGTTGTGCAGGCTCGGCAGCTTCAGCTTCTCGGGGTTCTCCGAGAAGGACACCGCGTGGCATCCCTTCGCCGAGGCCCGCCTTACCTCCGACGCCATCTCCTCGGGGTCCCATAGCGGGACCAGGGCGAGCGGGATGAACCGTCCCGGGTACGAGCCACACCACTCATCGATGTGCCAGTCGTTGTAGGCCTCGAGGATCGCCAGCGCCGCATCCTTGTCCTTGGAGCGGGCGAACAGCTGTCCGCACAGGTTTGGGAACGACGGGAAGCACATCGAGCCGAGAACACCGTTGGCGTTCATGTCACGGATGCGCTCATGGATGTCGTAGCACCCCTTGCGGATCTCGTCGAAGGAGGTGGGCTCCATCCCATACTCCTCCGGCGGACGGCCTGCGACGGCATTGAGGCCGATATTGGGGATCTCCTTACCGTCATAGGCCCAAACGTCGGTCCCGTCCCCCTTGCGCACGACTCGAGGAGCGACGTCGCGCCACTTCGCAGGAAGGTGGCCTTCGAACATGTCCGGTGGCTCCACGATGTGGTCGTCCACACTCACCAGGATCAGCTCCTCGAGCTGCATGGCCACACTCCTCCCTGCGAAGCCTGAAGGCCACGATAACCTGCTCCCTCCATGGCGGGGACGAGCGGGACACGCACCAGGCACGCGAGGCAGGCCGTCATAGCCGGCGTCGCCACCTCCGACTACCCGCACGTTCCGGACATGAGCGAGCACCAGGTCCACGCCCAAGCATCGGAGCGGGCCCTGGCTGACGCCGGGCTGGGCTTCGAGGACGTCGACGGCTTTGCCACAGCCGGCTTCTTTCCCATGTACGCGGTGGGGGTCTGCGAGTACCTGGGACTCGGACCCCAGTACCTCGACGAGACCAACATAGGAGGAGCGTCCTTTGAAGTTCTCGTGGAGCATGCCGCCCAAGCGGTCGAGGCCGGTGCCTGCGATGTGGTCCTGGTGACCTACGGCAGCGTTCAGCTGTCACAGATGGGCCGCCGACTGGGCACCGGTGCGGGCGGTGGTGGCGGCATGGGCCCCGGCGGGCCGGCGATCTACGACTCCCTATGGGGCAACACCCTCGTAGGCTCTTACGCGCTAGCAGCCAGGCGGCACATGCACCAGTACGGGACAACTTCCGAGCAACTGGCCGAGATCGCCGTGATCATGCGGCGCCACGCAGGGACCAACCCGATGGCCCAGTACCGCGATCCGATCACCGTGAGGGACGTCTTGAGCTCGCGCCTGGTGGCAGACCCGTTGCACGTGCTCGATTGCTGTGTGATCTCGGATGGAGGCGCGGCGTGCGTGGTGACAACCGCCGATCGGGCCGCAGACCTCCCAAAGCCTCCGGTTCACGTTCTGGGCGCTGCCCATGCGCTCACCCACCATCTGAACATCTCCGCCATGCCGGACCTGACGGTGACGGCAGCCTCTCAGTGCGGACCGCTGGCATTTCGCCGGGCCGGGATCAAGCCGAGCGAGGTTGACGTGTTGCAGGTATACGACAGCTTCACCATAACGGTGCTGTTGTCGCTCGAAGACCTCGGCTTCTGCCCGAAAGGCGAAGGTGGCAGGTTCGTCGAGGGTGGCCGGCTGGCCCACGACGGGGACCTGCCCACGAACACCGACGGCGGCGGTCTGTCGGCTTGCCATCCGGGCATGCGGGGCATGTTCCTCATCGTCGAGGCGGTGCGCCAGCTCCGCGGTGAGGCGGGCGCGACTCAGGTCGAGCATGCCGATATCGCCGTGGCACACGGAACCGGGGGCATGCTCTCGACCGGCGCGACCCTCGTCCTCGGTCTCGAGGCCGGGTGAATTCGTGAGCACGAGACGGGAGGTCAAACCCAGGCCGGCCCCGGTTCCCGATCCGGAGTCCGCACCCTATTGGTCGGCGGGCCTCGAGGGTCGGCTGGTGGTGCAGCGATGCACCGCCTGCGGGCGCCACCAGCTCTACGCACGGGCACACTGCCTCTCGTGTCGTTCCCCCGTCGAGTGGGTCGAGGCCTCGGGAAGGGGGACCGTCTACAGCTTCACAGTCATCCGCCAGAACCCGTCGAGGTCGTTCCGCCACATGATCCCGTTCGTGGTAGCCCTGGTGGACCTCGTGGAAGGGCCTCGGCTGATGACGAACATCGTGGGCTGCTCCCCTGAGGAGGTGATCGTCGGCGCGTCAGTTAGGGTCACGTTCGAGGCTGTCTCCGACGAGGCCGCCCTACCGCTGTTCGAGCTCGCTTACCCGCGCCGCGAGCGCCGGCAGTCGTCGGCAGGGCTGACTGACACCGGCGTCAATATACTGATCCGGTGCAAGCCGCCCCGATAAGAGTCGGATTGCTCTTCGATTTCCCCCAAGCGGACCAAGGAGCCTCGTTCGAGGATGCAGTCCGCCTGGGAGCTACCGAGGTGGGGGCGCGGGGCGGGTTGGAAAGAGAGCTCCATTTTGCGAAGGAGCTGGCGCGGGGATTGCCCGCGGGCAGCGAACACGAGGTGAACAAGGCCTTCGATTCTCTCGTGGAATCGGGGGTCCTTTGCATCGTCGGTCCTTCGATCAGCGACAACGGCCTCATCGTCCGCGATCTCGCCGATCGCGCCGAGATCGCGTGCATCAACTACACGGGTGGGGAGCTGACCCGAGGAAAGCACATGTTCCACTATCAGGTCGGCTCGCTAGAGGAGGAGCCCGCTGTGCTGGCGGAGCATCTCGCAAAACGGGAACTGAAGCGCGTAGCGATCGTCCATGACCATTCCCCGGTGGGGCGTGGGTACTCCGATTGGTTCGAGATCGCCCGGGTTCCGTTGGGCTTGGAGGTAGCCGCCAATATGGCGATCTCTCCCTTGGCCCAAGACGCGAGCACCCTCATCGACCGCATGATGGGGGCGGAGCCTGATGCCCTCGTATACCTGGGCCTCGGCGTCGCCGCGCGCACCGTGGCCCTCGCGGTTCGCTCTGCGGGATGGAAGATTCCGGTCGTGGCCAACTCCGCGTTGATGTTCGGCTACGCCCGACCGGACTGGCGGGCTGACTGGGAAGGTTGGGTGTACGTGGACACCGTGTCCGACACCAACTCGTGTCTCGAGAGGCTGAGAGGGACCTCACGCCCTGCGGCATCGGGCCCGGTCAACGTCGCCGGCTACGACATAGGACGCCTGATCGCAGAAGGAGTCCTGCGCTGTTCCCATCTCACCCGCGCCGGGGTGCGCGTCGGGCTCGAGAGGGTGAAGCGGCTGCCCGCCACCAGCGGGATCGAGGGCACCACCATGGGTTTCGGCTGCTACGACCACGCTGCGCTCAAAGGGGGGTTCCTCGTGCTGAGACAATGGAAGGAAGACCGAAGCGTCGAGTACGCCGAAACAAGCTAGAAAGGAAGCCAGGAAGGACTCTGCCATGAGCACTACCGAGGTCCGCAAGCAAAATCCAATCGGCCCCGCGTTGCCCGAGCTCACCCCTGCGGCCGAGGTGGCGCTGCTAGCGAGGATGCTTCACCGTGAGGGCTACGACGATCACCTCGCCGGTCATATCACCTACCGCCAGGAGGACGGCAGCCTCCTGGTCAACCCCTTCGGCCTCACCTGGGACGAGGTTCGAGCATCGGACATCATGCGCATCGACCCGGACGGAGCGGTGCTCGACGGGCCCTGGACCGTCACCCCGGCCATAACCCTGCACCTGGAGCTGCACAAGGCTCGGCACGACATAGGCGTCGCCGTGCACAACCACCCCCGCTGGGGGACGATATGGGCCGACATCGGCCGCGTCCCCGATGTGTACGACCAGACCTCCGCCATGGTCGCCGGCGATCCGGCTCTCTACGACGAATACCAGGGAGCCGTGAACGACGTGGCGAACGCGCGCGCAGCGGTGCACGCTCTCGGTGACGCCAGGATGGCCCTCCTTGCCAATCACGGGGTGCTGGTCGTCGGGCGCGACATCCGCCAGGCACACCTGCGATGCGTCACGCTGGAATGGCGGTGCCGACAGGCCTGGCACGTCGAGGCCGCCGGCGGAGGCAGCCCGATCAAGCCCGACGTGCACGAGCGCTTCGGCTCCATGTTCGACCGGTACTCGTTCCCGGGCCTGTTCGAGGCGATGGCGCGCCGCGAGCTCAGGGACGACCCGGCAGTCATCACCTAGCGCGGATCGTGACGCCGGGCACGAGAGTCGTGGAGCGCTTCCTCGACGCGATGACCTCCCACGACTGGAACGCCATGGGGGCATGCGTGAGCGAGGACGTGGAGAGGGTCGGGCCTTTTGGCGACACCTACCGAGGAAGGAAGGAGTACCTGACCTTCATCTCGAGCCTGATCCCGAGCCTGCCCGGCTACTCGATGGAGATGTCCAGGGTCGTATACGGCCCTGGCGGCCGGACGGCCATGGTCGAGCTGTCCGAGACCGTCGAGGTGGAGGGCAAGCCTCGCCTGACCCCCGAGAGTCTGGTCTTCGACATCGACGACGAAGGCCGCATCGCCCACGTCTCCATCTACATACAGCGCCTCGGCGAGAACCCGAGACAATGGCAGGCGATCAAGACGAGCTGAGCCGCCTCGACGAGATCTACTCCGACTCGGAGAGGCTCCTCGACGACTGGCGGAATCGCTACGCAGGCCGCCCGGACCGGGAGCTGGACCGCCTCCGGCTGCTGGCGCTCGAAAGGGAGCAGCTGGTCAGCATCGCCTACCGCGACAGGGCCATCGCCGAGCGGGTGTCGCACATGCCACTGGACGCAGCCGCGCGCCACATCATCCGCCGGGCTCTCATCTGGATGTGGCAGGACGAGGAGATGCACGCGATCTACGTGCGCGGTCTCCTCTTGGCGGGCTCCTCGATACGAGCGCGCTCACGCATATACGGAAAACAGCTGTTCGGGGCCCTGAGCGGTTGGGCCAGCTCGGCCGACCAGCACCTACATTTCAGGGACCACCCCACGGCGGTGGCGCTGGCACGGGGGTTGACCCTCGGCGGCCGGGTGACCGGTCAGCTGAGCCGGACGCTCAGCCAGGAGCTGCGATACGGCCCGTTTTGCAACTTCTGCCGTCTGAACGTGGAGCTCGAGCGCAGCGCCGAGCTGTGCTGGTCCCGCGTCGTCGATGTCGCCACCGACGAGCAAGAACGCGAGGTGGCCAGGCGGGTCCGTGACGACGAAGCCAGGCACTGCCGGGTGTTCGCGGTGCTCGAGAGCTCCCTCGGTGAGAACGACAGGTTCAAGAAGGGGGTCAGCACCCAGACCGTGGTCGACGAGCTTCGCCCGATCGGAGAGTGGTTCCTCCCCCGCGAGTACCGCTCCCAACCCCACCGGCCGCGACGTTTTGCGACTGGAGCCCCCGTGTACGTGCGAAAGGGTGGCTCCCACGAGGACAAGCGCGGCATCCTTCGGCCGGTGCTCGACGAAGCCGGTGTGGCAGAGTTCCTGTCGTCGAGGCGCTCCGATACCGGCGGGCCTCTGCGGGTGGCGGTGAAGACGGCGTTCATGCTCGGCTACCACCGCGACGACCGCTCGACGGTCACCGACCCCGAGCTGGTGGACGAGCTGGCCAGGTACGTCACCGCCCACGGGGCCGATGAGGTGGCGGTGCTGGAGGCACCGACCGTGTACGACCGGTTCTATGCCCACCGCTCGGTTCCGGAGGTCGCACGCTACTTCGGCTTCACCTCTCCGTCGTACCGGATCGTGGACTGCTCCGGCGACCAGGTGCCGCTACGAGTTCACTCGCGGCATGGCACAGTCGAGCATCAGCGAGGCCTGGAGCAAGGCCGACCTTCGTATCGTCCTCGCGAAGCTCAGGACCAACCCGTCAGAGGTGGCCCACCTGTGCCTGTCGTCGCTCGAAGGACTGGGCGAACGCCAGGATGCCTATGTCTTCGCCAGCCGCCAGCTGCACTACCGGATGGCCACGATGATGGTGATAGACACCTTCGAGCCCGACTTCGGAGTGGTCGACGCCTACGAGAACGCAGCCCAGGGACCTTTCGGCGTGATGGCTTGCAGCGCCCCGGCCTCGCCCCGCCGGATATACGCCGGAGCCGACGCCCTCGCCGTCGACAGCGTGGTGATCCGCGACATGGGCGTCCCCGATCCTCTCCTCTCCGCCATGCTGCGAACGGCGAGGTACTGGTTCGACGCCCCGGACCAGCCCGAGACGGTGCACGGCGACCTGGGCCCCATGAGCGGCTTCCGCCACCCCTATCACGACGGCGTGTCCACCGTTCTCTCGGCGCTGGGGTACCCCGTCTACGTCTACGGCAGCGGCGGAGGCCTGCTGTTCGTACCTCAGATGGACGAAGACGCCTTCCCTCCTCTCGGGTCGGTCGGCCCCGTGGTCAAGGCGGTCCGCCGAGGCGCCCAGATGGCTTTCGGCTTGCACCCGCCTGCCATCAACGCCGGACCCCCACACCCATGAAGAAGTCCCCGAAGAACCTTTCCACACAACGTTCACCGGTCTCGATACCGCGCTCTGCCAGCTCGGAGACGAACTCCCGCCGGTAGAAGCGGTCCTGGCCGGGGTGGTCGAAGAGCAGGCGGTAGGTGAGGCGGTCGAGGCCCTTGCGGCTGACCTCCTCGTAGAAGAAGTACCCGCCCGGGCGAAGAACCCTCGCCACCTCCGCCACAGCCGCCCGCCACTTCGGAACATGGTGGATGATCCCGAAGTCGAACACCGCGTCGAAGGACGCGTCGGGCCAGCTGAGCGCGGCGGCGTCGCCCACGGCGAGGTGCACGAAGCGTCGCCTCCGGGCATCCCGAGCATGCCTCTTGCGGGCCTGGGCGACCATGGTGGGGTCGAGGTCGAAGGCGACCACCTCAGACGCGCCGAACCGGGAGAGGACGATCTCCGAGCCCACACCCCTTCCACACCCCACCTCGAGAGCACGGCCAACGGGCGGGCGGCCGCCGAGACGCAGAAGCAGCGGAGTTTCGTAGCGTCGTTGGACAGCAGACCTGACGGGGTTGTTGACGACGGCGCGCTCGACCAGGTTGAGCTTCACGCGGCGGAGGCTAACCGGAAGTCGTCAAGAAGAGAGTCGGCTCGTGAACTGGTTGAGGTCGAAGTAGTCGCGCCAAGCGGCGATCCTGCCGCCTTCGATCTCGAATGCTCCCATCACGGGCAGCTCGATCGTCTGGCTCGGCGTCACGAAGACGTCAACCCTCTCGGTCAGCACCACGTCGCCGTCACTCATGATGTGGCGAACGCGGAACTCGAGCTTGTCGACCATACCCAGGAACCCGGTGATGGTGGCGGCGATGTTCTCCTTGCCGGACACAGGATCCATCGGGATGTTGTGGTAGACGGCGTCCTCGGTGAAGTAGCCCATCAACCGCTCGACATCACCCCCGGCCCACGAACCACAGAAGGTCTGTACCAGCTCGACAGGTGTCTTGCTCGCGGCCACGACCCTCACTCTACGCCCTGACAGCCGACCGCCGTCCGAGCAACCGTGCGCCTATCGCGAAGATGACCACCAGGATCACCAGCGTGAGGGCACCGGCCCACGCCCGCGCCTGGGCGGTCTTGAAGCCGGTCACCGCGTTGTTGAACACCTGGAGCGACAGAGTCGACATCCTCTTGGTGGGGTTGAGCTGGATGAACAGATCGTTTCCCAGGGCGGTCAGCAGAAGAGGGGCGGTCTCTCCCATGGCTCGCGCCACGGCGAGCATGACCCCAGTGGTGATACCGGCCCTGGCCGTGGGAAGCAGGATCGAGATGGTGGCACGGGTGCGTGAGACGCCGAGGGCCAGTCCCGCTTCGCGCACCTCGTTCGGCACCAACCGGAGCATCTCCTCGCTTGCACGGATGATGAGGGGCAGCATCACGATCGCGAGCGCCACCGCTCCTGCCAGTCCCGAGAAACCGAAGTGGGTCACCCAGACGGCGTACACGAAGGCTCCCGTCACGATCGTAGGGATGCCGATCAACACGTCGGTGAGAAAGCGGGAGGTGCCGGCCATCCGTCCCCTGCCGAACTCGACCAGGTAGATCGCCGCGGCGATCCCGAGCGGCACCGAGATCACCGTGGCGATCCCAACGATCTCTACGCTGCCGATGATCCCGTTCACGAACCCCCCGCCGGGCTCTGCCGGGTTCCCCGGAGGGGTGTGGGTCAGGAACTCGGGGCCCAGGTACTTGAAGCCCTGAGCCGCCACGTAGCCGAGGACCCATACGAGAATCGCGATGGTCACGGCCATCACCGCGACCAGCACCGCCGTTGCGGCCCGGTCGTTTCGGTGTCGCCGGCGCGTCATGTGGGCCGTCGCCTTGACCGTCTCGAGGAGGTCGGAGCTCCCGGACGTCTCGGATAGGCCCATCAGGTCGCCACCGGCCTGGTCACCCGCCCGATGATCGCCCGCCCTGCCCCGTTGACGATCAGCGAGAAGATGAGGAGGGCGAGCGCCACCACGAACAGGGACTGCAGGTGGAATGGCTCCGTGGCCTCAGTGAACTCGTTGGCGATGACGCTCGGCATCGTCGCGCCCTGACCGAGGATGCTGTGGGCGATGCTCAAGACGCTGTTGCCTATGACCATCGTCACGGCGATCGTCTCCCCGAGGGCTCTGCCCAGGCCAAGTATCGAGGCGCCGAAGATTCCGGACACCGAACGCGGTAGGACTGCGATCTTGAGCATCTCCCAACGGGTGGCACCCAACGCCAGAGCCGCCTCCTTCTCGTAGCCGGGGGCGGTGGCGAACACCTCCCGGCACAGAGCGGTGATGATCGGTACGACCATGATCGCCAGGACCACGCCGGCGGTGAAGTACGACACACCGAAGTAGGGTCCGGCGAAGAAGCCGCCGATGCCGGGTATCTTCCCCAAACTGTTGGATATCGCGTTCCCGATCGGCTTAAGTGCCGGGATCAAGGCGAATATCCCCCAGAAGCCGTAAACGACGCTCGGAATCGCGGCCAGCAGATCCACCAGATAGGACAGCGGACGTCGTACGCGGCTGAGGCGCGATGTCGGTGATCAGAACCGCCACGCACATCGAAACGGGGAGCGCGATCACCATGGCGATGATCGAGGTGATGATACTGCCGTATATGAAGCCCAGTATCCCGTAGGGGTTTGGGCTCGAAGAACCCGCCTTGGCCGTAGATGGGGTCCAACGGTCAGAGCCGAGGAAGCTCAGCGGACCGTAATGCCGCAACGAGGACCAGGACTGCACGAGCAAGAAGACCGTCATGGCGATCACCACGACGACCACCAAAAAGGAAGCGGCCATCACGACGGCGCGGAACCAGCTGTCCGCGTTGCGCCACCCGGCGCGCCATCTGGCACGCCTGGTTCGCAGCTCTCCTTCCGACTCCCTCAGAGCTACGGCCACTGTCTACTCCGACTCTCCGAGGCCCTCCCGCCTAGGGAGCCACCGCCGTGCCGTTGACGACAACCTTCTTCAACTGGTTGATCGACGCTTGTTGGAGCTTGGGACTCAGTGGGGCGTAGTTGAGCTGGCCCACCTGGTTCTGGCCCGTCGTCAGCACCCACGAGAAGAAGTTCACCAGGGCTGCCGCCTTGGACTTGTCAGTCTGGTTCTCGTAGATCAACGAGTAGGTGGTACCGGTGACCGGATATGCGTTGGCTCCCGGCTCCCATGTCAGGTCACCCCGTAGGTCCGGCGGAAACGTCGCGCTGTTCCCCGCTGCCGTGACCGTTGCCGGGCAGGCCTGGATGAAGTTGCCCGCCTGGTTCTTGACCTCCCCGTACGTGAGGTGCTGAGCGAGCGTGTACTGAAGCTCCACGTACCCGAACCCGCCCTGAGTCTGACCGATCAATGCTGAAACGCCGTCATTGCCTTTGCCGCCCAGCCCTACCGGCCAGGCGACGGTCTTGCCTTCGCTCTGGGACGTTCCCCCCAGGGTCGAGACCCACGTCGGGCTGGCCTTGGTCAAGAACGTGGTCCATATGCCCGTGGTTCCCGATCCGTCGGATCGGTGAACGACCGCGATCGGAAGGCTGGGAAGGTGCACGTTCGGGTTCAACGCGGTGATCGCCGGGTCGTTCCAATTGGTGATCTTGCCGGCGAAGATCTTGCCCAGGACATCGCCGCTGAACTTGAGGCCGGCCTTGATCCCCGGAAGGTTGTAGGTGGGGACCGCCGCACCGAGAACGACCGGCAGGTGAAGGACCGTGCCTCCTTTTGCCGCAGCCAGCTCGCTGTTGGTCATCGGGACGTCGCTGTCGCCGAAGTCCACCGTCTGTGCCTGGATCTGCTGGACCCCGGCACCCGAACCGACCGCCTGGTAGGCCACCTGAACGCCCTTGGCCGTGCTGTAGTTCTTGGTCCAGACCGACATCACCGGAGCAACGAAGGTGGACCCGGCGCCGCTGAGGCTGGTCGCTCCTCCCGACACCGTGGGGATCCCATTGTTGAAGTTGGGCGCGGCGACCTTTTGCCCGCAGATCTGGCCGTTGAACGAGGTCTGTGCCACGGGAGTGTTGTTCGAGCTGGTCGACGGGCCGGCACTGCTCGTGCTCCCGCAAGCGGCGGCCACCAGTGCCAGACCCGACAGGCCCGCCACGACCGCGGACACCTTCCGTATCATGGTTCCTCCGATGCTCGGCAGGGCGGCTCTGCCCCGGCACCGAAACGCTACGAAGGGCACATGACACCGCCCTGTCGAGCTCGTGAACCAAAGGTGAACGGAGGACGACGTTTTGGGGCAGGCCCGAACGCCGGGCGGGGGCCCGAGCGGAGCAGAGCCGGGAGGGACACAGCCCCGGGGGACACAGCCAGGAGGGACGCAGCCAGGAGGGCCGCAGCCAGGCGGGACGCAGCCCCGAGGCGCCGGCGTCGACTTCCGGAGCACCGCGGGGCGTTGGATAATCGCCGCGACCGTACTGGGCTCGGGTATCGCCGCCCTCGACGCGACCGTCGTGGGGATCGCCCTGCCGACCATCGGCAAGGACTTCGGCTCGGGCGTGTCGAGCCTCCAATGGGTGGTGACCTCCTACATGCTGACCCTGGCCGGGCTCTTGCTCCTCGGCGGGGCTCTGGGTGACCGCTATGGGCGAAGGAAGGTGTTCACGATCGGCGTCGTGTGGTTCGCGGCCTCCTCCCTTTTGTGCGGAATTGCGCCGAACCCGTCCGTCCTCATCGCCGCCAGAGCGCTCCAAGGTGTGGGGGGCGCCCTGCTCACACCCGGGAGCCTCGCCATCCTGCAGGCGTCGTTCGTCGAGAAGGACAGGCCGCGGGCGATCGGCGCATGGTCCGGACTCGGTGGAGTCGCGACCGCAATCGGCCCCTTCCTCGGGGGCTTCCTCATCGGTGCGGTCTCTTGGCGGCTGGTCTTCTTCATCAACCTTCCCATCGCCGTCGCGGTCGGCATCATGGCAGCCAGGCATGTTCCCGAGACCAGCGATCCGACCGCCACCGGTCGCCTCGACTACCAGGGCGCAGCCCTCATAACCATCGGGCTCTCCGGCGTCACCTACGGGCTGATCGAGTCGCCATCCCTCGGCTGGGCCTCTCTCCAGAGCGTCCTGTGCCTCGGCATCGGTGGCGCTTGCATAGCCGGCTTCGTCTTCACCGAACGCCACCGTCTTCAGCCGATGCTGCCCCTGGGCGTGTTCCGTTCGTTGCAGTTCAGCGGGGCGAACGTCGTCACGTTCGTGGTATACGGAGCTCTCGGTGGAGCGCTCTTCCTGCTCCCCATCCAACTCCAACAAGTATCCGGCTACTCGCCGATCGAAGCTGGCAGCTCGCTGCTGCCCGTGACGGTCATGATGCTTGCTCTGTCTTCTCGCTCGGGTGCCATGGCGGCTCGAATAGGACCGCGCCTTCAGATGAGTGTGGGCCCGATCGTGGTAGCCGCAGGGCTGGTGCTAATGACGCGGCATCAACCAGTCGGGGGACTACTTGACCCAGGTGCTCCCAGCCGCCCTGGTACTCGGGTTCGGCCTCGCGGTTACCGTCGCCCCTCTCACGTCCACCGTCCTCGCCGCCGCGCCTGTCGAGCATGCCGGGGTGGCATCGGCGGTCAACAACGACGTGGCTCGGGCAGCGGGGCTCGTCGCCGTTGCGGTACTTCCAGCCTTGGCGGGCATCACCGGAGCAAGCTACCTCCATCCGGCTCTGTTCTCATCGGGCTTCCGGGAGGCCATGGGCGTGGCCGCAGGCGCAGCAGCATTGGGGGGAGTGCTGGCGCTGTCCACCATTCGAAACCCCCGCAAGGAGCCACGCGAGCAGCGCGTGCAACTCAAGCGCCGCGAGCACGCCCACTGCGCGCTGGAGGCCCCACCGCTCAGGCGAGAACCGGAGCCGGTCTGAGGAATACCCTGTGCAGAGAGGGCTCGCCCGAGAGCTCCCGGAAGAGGGTCCCCATGGCTTACAACGTCGGTCGAACCGCCCATGACGCAGACGCTCACATCATGGAGCCCCCGACCTGGCTCCGGGATCATGCTGATCCCGACCTGCGCGAGAAGATCCGACCCCTCACCCTCTCGAGTGGCAACGAGCTGCGCCAGACCGGAGATCCCGAGCGACAGCTGGCCGACCTCGACGCGACCTTCGAGCGCCTTCGACGCAAGCATGCCTCGGACGACTACAGGCAAAGCGAGGCGGACGAGATAATGAACCGCAAGAACTTCGCGGCCACTGGCTCGTTCATAGCAAAAGACCGGCCGAGGGCACTGGACCTGTTGGGGTTCTCCAGCCAGCTCGTCTTCAACACCTTTCACAACCGTCGGCTTCGAGACTGGGAGCACTCCGGTGATGTCGCCCTCGCTTACGGGACGGCCAGAGCCCACAACCGGGGCATGGTCGAGTTCTGCTCGGTTGACCCCCGCCTGCTTCCGACCTGCTACGTGCCTCTGGTCGACTTCTCCCTGGCTGTCGCGATGGCCGAGGAAGCCATCGACATGGGCGCGGCCGCGCTGCTCGTGGCATCGGGCTGCCCGCCCGGCCACTCCCAGAGCCACGTCGACCTCGACCAGGTTTGGGCGCGTGCAGAAGAAGCGGGGATACCGGTGGTCTTCCACGTGGGAGGGACGGGAGACCTGATCGACCCCAACCACTTCCTCAACGGGCTGCCCGTCCCCGCCGACTTCCACGGAGGCGAGGAGAACTTCCGATCCGTCGACTACATGGGCATCCCGTGGCCACCGGCCCAGGCCCTGGCCACGATGATCTTCGATGGCGTGCTCGAACGATTCCCCACCCTGCGTTTCGGGGTCATCGAGCAAGGAGCGATCTGGGTGCCCTCGTGGGAGCGGCAGATGGAGTCGGCTTTTGAGGCCTTCGAGCGTCACGAGGAGCGTCTCCGGAAGCTGTCACTGCGCCCCAGCGAGTACGTGAGACGTCAGGTCCGCTTCACTCCGTATCCGACCGAGGACGTGGGCTGGATAATCGAGCAGTCCGGCCCCGACGTGTGCATGTTCTCATCGGACTACCCGCACGTGGAAGGGGGACGCCATCCGATCGGCCGGTTCGAGGCATCGCTCGGGGAGGCGGACGAGAGCACCCGCAGCAGTTTCTATTGCAACAACTTCCTCGACCTCATGGGCTCAGCGGCGGGCGTACTGCAGCCCGCCTAGGGCCAGCCCTCCCCTAGCTGTCGATCAGTCCTTATTGACCACCTCCGCCACCTTCGAGAGGTCCTTGACGAAGGATTCCATCTCCAGCTCGCGCTGTCGCTCGTCGGGTGTGCGGAGTATCGAGGCGGGATGGACCGTGGCCGTGACGAGGGGAGGGTGATTCCAGGGCACGAACGTCCCCCTCTGTTTTGTGACCCGGAACCGCGGCCCCAGGAGAGCCTGCGCGGCGGTTGCACCCAGGCACACGACGACACGCGGCTTCACCAGCTCGAGCTCCGATTCGAACCAGGGCATGCACGCGCTGACCTCGCGGGTGTCGGGCTTCTTGTGCAGGCGCACCTTGCCCCGTTGGGAGAACTTGAAATGCTTGACCACATTGGTCACGTAAACGCGGTCGGCGTCGATGCCCGCCGACTGGAGCGCCCGGTCCAACAGCTTGCCCGCAGGCCCTACGAAGGGCTTTCCGGCCAGGTCCTCCTTGTCGCCCGGCTGTTCGCCGACCAGCATCACGGGTGAGCCGGGCCGGCCCGACCCGAAGACCGTCTGAGTGGCAGCTTTGTGGAGGTCGCATGCGGTACAGGCCATGGCCGCCTCCCGAACCTGGTCCAACGGATCCGACGCTCCTGTCATCAGAGCTCCTTGCTCGCTGGTCGCTATCTGGAATGGCGAAACGTGATGCTGATGCGCGGGCCGGCGGACGCCACCTTGGGCACGCTGTGCTCCCAGGTGCGTTGGGCCGTGCCGCCAGTCACGAGGAGGTCACCCCCGCCGAGGTAGAAGGAGACGGATCGGCCGCCTCCACGAGGCCGGAGCAGGTACCTGCGGGGCTCGCCCACCGAGACGATGGCTACGATGGGATCGATGACCTGGGCGGGGATCTTGTCGCGATGCCACGCGACGCTGTCCCTGCCACCCCGGTACAAGTTGAGAGAGCCAGAGTCGAAATCGACGCAGTAGCGATCCGAGAGGGCCCGACGCATCTGGGAGAGAACCGGCGAGGGTGGGCCACCCCAGTCTCCCGATCCCTCGCCGAGCCATCGGGAGGTGAGCCTGGGCTCACGCACCATCTCGCCGAACAGGACCCGGTCCCTCTGCTTCCAATCGGCTCCCACCACAAGCTGCTCGAAGACCACGTCACTCGCCCCGAGCCACGCCGGAACGAGATCCACCCAGGCCCACCGGTCGATGGGACGCCTGACGAGCTTGGTGAAACTCGCGTCGATGCCGGGCTCTCCGTCACCGAACAGCGTCGCCTGCCAGGTGAGGCCGGCCGGTTCGGCACTGGCGGTGGTGCCGGGGCCGGTGTGGGTCGACAATGTTGTCACCGGGCCAAAAATAGCGGGTGGTGTCTCGGTCCCCCTCATCGATCTGTACGCCGAGCCCTGACCGGCGCGCCCGACGGGCGATAGGGGTCCTCATTGGCGCAACGACAGCTCGGAGGACGCCGGTCCAGCTCTCGGAGCTCCAGTCCACGGAAGCTGCTGCCGGAGGGCCTCCCGCTCGGTCGGGAGAGCGTGACCGCCCGATTGATGGAGCACCCGGCGTTGTTCCTCGGTGGCCCGAGGGCGCTTCTCATGGAGCTGGCCCACCCGTTGGTTGCGGCAGGGGTCGCCCAGCACTCCCAGTTCGAGCAACAGCCCCTCACCCGGCTGGCGCGCACCATAAAGATGATGGACGCCGTCACCTTCGGCCCGCCGCAGCGGTCCCTCCGAGCCATCCAGGCCTTCCGCTCCCAACACGAGAGGATCAAGGGACGAGCTTCCGACGGCCGGCGCTACGCGGCTAGCGACCCGGAGCTCCTCTTGTGGGTACACGCAACGCTCGTCGACACGGCGTTGGCGATCGACCGGCGCTACCTCGGCGTGCTCACCGACTCCGAACGCGCTCGCTATTACCTGGAGAACAGCCTCGTGGCCCGGGCCCTCGGCATCCCCAAGAAGCTGGTGCCGGTCGATCTCGGGTCCTTCGAGTCCTACATGTCAGTTATGGCAGGGGCGCTTGCGGTCGAAGAGGACGCCCGCCGCATCGCCCGCTTCATCCTCAAGCCCAGCGTCCCAGGTCCCATCAGACCCCTGGGCGGCGTGACGTCGTCAGCCGTCGGCCTGGTCGTCGAGGCTGTAACAGCCGACCTCCTCCCTCCTCGAATCCGCGCCTTCTACGGTCTGGACTCCGCGGCCTTGACGATGTCCAAAATGGGGCTCGATCTCGCCTCCACCCTCACCCGGGCCACGGCCCCCCGCATTCCCCCGCCGCTGTTGCGCGCCCTGTCTGCGGGGGCCATCGCCTACCTCGGCGTCCCCAAGGCCGTGACCTCGCGCGCCTGACGGCTGCGGGCCTCAGGGCCAGAGACCAGGGTGATCGCCGGAGCCGACGCCCGACACCACGGGAGACGTCTTGGCGCCACGGAGCGCGGAGATGGCGGCCCCGAGCCAGGCGGCCGCCGCAAGAGCCAGCGCGTGCTGGCGGAGAGCCCTCGGCCCAAGGCGTGGAGCGGACCTGCTGCCGTGGTCGTGACCAACCCGAACACCAGGCCCGTGATGGCAAGGCCGAGCGACGTTCCTAGTCCCCTGGTGGTGTTCAACACGCCGCTGGCGACACCGGCCTGCTCCCTCGGCACCGAACCCATGACGGCCGAGTTGTTTGGCGGCGTGAACGCACCAAGTCCGGCACCGATGAGAGCCAGCTCGATCACGAGCAACGCAGGGTTGCCGTAAGCGACCGACATGAGGACGAGAGCGGTGCCTGACACCGCCATGCCCCCCACCGTCAGCCGGCGGGGACCGATTCGATCGGCAAGGCGCCCGGCCGTGGGGGCGACGACTGCCAAGGCGACCGGCAGCGCCGTGAGCTCGAGCCCGGTCGTGCCGGGCCCGGCCCGGGCAACCCCCTGCAGATAGAAAGGGACGACGAAGAGGGTTCCGAAGAGAACGAGATACGACAGCAAGCCGCTGGAGATGCCCGCCGAGAATGCCGGCCGGCGGAACAAGGAGAGATCCAGCATGGGGGCGCGCCTGTTCGCCTCGATGCGGACGAACCAGATCAGGAGAACCCCGGCGGCTACCAACAAGCCCAAGAAGAAGGCCGATCCGAAGCCCTTCTCATTACCGAAGGAAAGAGCAAGCATCAGCGCACTTACCCCAAGTGCGAAGAACACCAACCCGGGCCAGTCGAATCGCTCACGCCCTTGGAGGTGACGGCTTCGTGGTATCAGCAGCCATCCCAGGACCGCCCCAACCATTCCGAGAGGGATGTTCACGAGGAAGATGAGCCGCCATCCGCCCAGGGCGATTAACAGTCCTCCGGCCGCGGGGCCGAGCGAGAGGCCCAGTGCCTGCGCAGCGCCTTGGACTCCGATGGCCCGACCGAGCTTGTTCCTCGGCACCGAGGTGGTGATGATCGCCACGCTGTTCGCCTGCAGCATGGCTGCACCCACGGCCTGGAGCATCCGGAAGACGATCAGGGCGACGAGCGACGGCGCCAGCCCGCAAAGGGCCGAGCCCGCGATGAAGAGGACGAAGCCGTAGGTGTACAGAAGCTTGCGCCCGGCCATGTCGGCCATCCGGCCCACTCCGGTCAGGAGGGACACCAGCACCAACAGGTACGACAGCCCGACCCACTGCACCCCGGCCAGTGTGGTGTGGAAGCTGTGCCTGAGGGTGGGAAAGGCGAGGGTGACGATGCTTGCGTCGAGCTGGCCCATGAAGGCGCCCACGCAAACCGTGCCCACCACCAGCCACTGGGCGTTGGCGTGATCTCGTATGAGCGCGGGACGGGCCGGCTCCACCAGGAGACGGCGCCATGCTTGCCGCCTCGCCTGGGCCATATGCCCATCCTGGGCCCAGACCTTACCAAAGGTCAAAGACATACTTTCTCTAGTAGCTATAGGCTAATGCCTATGGATGTCCGCCGCATGCAGATGTTCCTCTCGGTCGCCGACAGCGGCGGGTTCACCCGGGCGGCGAGGGCCATGTACGTCTCCCAGCCCTCGCTGTCGCAAGCCGTCCGGGAGCTGGAGGAGGAGCTCGGGGTGACGCTTTTCCATCGCCTCGGCCGGCAGGTGCGCTTGACCCCGGCCGGGCACGCGCTGACGGGACCTGCCCGGCTGGCTCTCAAGGACGTGGAAGCCGCAAAATCGGCCGTTGCCGCGGTGAGGGGGCTGGAAGCGGGTCGGCTCGAGCTGTGCTCGCTCCCCACACTCGCTGCCGATCCCCTTGCCGACCTGATCGGGCGGTTTCGCCGCGCCCACCCGGGGGTCGAGGTGTTCGTGGAGGATGCCGACGACCCGGGAACGGTCGCCCAGCTGATTCGCGCGGGAACGAGCGAGGTGGGCGTGAGCGAGGAGAGCTCGGCTTTGGGCGTACTCGTCACCCACCGGCTCACGACACAGGATCTCGTCGCGGTGCTCCCGCCAGGATTTCGAGCCCTGCGGTCGCGGCTCCCCCTCGGGCGGCTCAACGACGTGGCGGTGATCGCCGCCCCTGCCGGCACGTCCAGCCGGCGCCTCCTCGATGAGGCATTCGCCAAGGTGGGCCTCGAGGCGAGCATCGCGGTGGTGGCGGCCCAGCGCGACGCGATCGTCTCACTCGTCCTGGCCGGTGCGGGGGCAGCTCTCATGCCCAGACCGATCGCCGAGACTGCGTCACGCCTCGGCGCAACCGTGATGGAGGTGACGCCTCGAGTCCGGCGAACGGTCGTCTTGGTCCATCGCCACGGCCCGCTCAGCCCGTCAGCCGATACATTCCTCGGGCTGGCCCTGGGCCGCACCGGTAGGATCGCCTCCTGACCCGAGGTGGCGTGTTCGACATTAGGTCTGCGGTTGGTTGAACTCGATCCAGCCGGCTTCGTCAGGTCTGCGGTTGGTTGAACTCGATCCAGCCGGCGCCCTCCCGGCCGTCCTTCGCCCGGTATTGACACAGAGCCCTCGGAAACCTGGATCTCCTGCCGTCCGGGCTCTCCAAGAGCACCGGCGCCCAGGCAACGGGTGCCACATCGAGGGCCAGGCCGCCAAGCACCAGTCCGCTGTGCTCGGCCAGCCCCTCGCCGTCGAGGACCGGTCTCACGCTTCCGGTGTCGAAACGGTCCAGCGTGCCGCCTTCAGGCTCGCCGACGTACCCGGTCACGTAACCGAGGGAGGTGACCGTCCCGTGGAAGCGGGTTCCGTCGCTGAGCCGGCCCGCCGACCAGCACCATCCGAAGGACCACCAGTCTCGGACTCCCCAGGAGTGGTCGCGCTGACCCCACCCCTCAAAGTCGAGGGACTCGTCACCGACGGCGACGGTCCCGTGAACCCGGCAGGGGACCTCGTAGCGCGTCACGAGGTCGTAGGCGAAGGTGCCACCATCGGTGTGCCACTCCAGGTCGAAGGCTAGCTTGGTCTGCACTCCGACCTCATCCCTGTAGACGGCTGTCGCATCCGAGAGGATGGCTGCGGGCACTTCCAGGTCCACGTTCATCTGCTCGAGTGGGGACGCGGTGATGATCTCCGAACGCAGTCCCGGCCCGGGCTCAGGCAAGGTCAACCCCGGCCACTCGGGGAGCGGGAGGTCGTGGTCGATGAAGACCACGAGTGGGCGGCCCTCTCCCACCAGGCACGCCCACTGCCAGGTCACACCCAGGTTGGGACAGAGGCCCGTTCGCACGTACCCGCCCAGTCTTGCGTCGTCGCTCACGAAGTCGAGGTAGTAGGACTCGCTCCACAGATGCTCGTCGGTCGGCGGGTGACGTGACTCGTCGGAGGGGTCGGCAGGAAGCGCTTCCATTTTGGAAGTATTGCGCCGCGGCGGGAGCCTTCACCAGAGACCGGCCGGTCGGATTATCTTGGTGTGAGAGATGCCGAGGGATCCTCGCGGTGGTCCTCGGCCGATGCCGCCTCTACCGGTAGCGATAGGAGGTGCGATGGAAGCTCACACAGGTGACCGCCTCGTTGTAGAGAGCAACAACGTCGGAGCCGCCCGCCGTAGCGGAGAGGTGCTCGAGGTGATCAGCGGCGCAGCCGGCCAGCGGCTCAGGGTGAAGTGGGATGATGGTCACGAGACTGTGTTGTGCCCTGGTAGCGACGCCAGGATCGAGCACGTCTCCAAGCCCAAGGCAAAACGCTAGGCAGAAGCGGGTGTAGCGGCTGGACTCTGAGCAGTCGCGGCCCCTATGAGCAGTCGCGCCTATGAGCCTCCTGGCCGGCTCGGGACATCACGCCGCTCTCGATCAGCGGTACTTCTTGCCGATCTCGTCCAAGCCGGCGTTTGCGAGGTCCTCGGGCGTCATGCACACCCGGAACCTGACGGTCGCGTTGAACAGAAGGAAGAAGGGCTCGGCCAGAGCCGGAATCCTCGACGGATCCGCCAGATCCACCACGAAAGTGCCTCCACGCTTGCCTTCGCGCTCGGCGAAGTACACGGCCTCGGGCTTGATGTCCTCGAGCACTTGCTGCAGCTTTTGCCCCGCCGTACCTTTTGTGACCATCGAGTTGAAGGGCTCGTGCGGCATCTCGACGTCCAGCAACACTCGCATGTGTCATCCTCCCCGTAGTTCCGGCTGCCAGTAGATCCGGCCGCCTTTCATGTTAGGTCCGTTGTCACAGCCAGTCCTAGGGGCACTCCGTCGCCCCACCGTGGGTCCTAGCCGAAGACCTCGTCCTGTTCGTAGAGGTTGAACGGGTGTTCCCATGCCTCGCTCAGCCGCCCGTTGCGCACGTGGAAGACGATCGCCTCGGTGGTCTCGAAGGACTTCCCGCCACGCTCAGCCGAGGTGCTCTGAAGCCCCACCACGTGGTCATCGTTGGCGAGCACATCGTGCAGCACGACCTTGACGCTGCCGCCGCTGAGCTCTCCCAGCTTGCCGTAGTAGTCCACGGTGGCCTTACGGCCTTTCTTGTCCCCCGCTAGCTGGCCTCGGCCGGGGACGTGCCACACGCAGTCGTCGGACAAAATGTCGTCAAACGCTGCCAGATCGCCCTTCTGGAATGCCTCATAACCCTTACGGATCAGTTTGGCGTTCTCCTGTGCACCCATCGATTCCTCCCCGTGTCTTGATCTCCCTCGCAGCCTATGCCCCCGAAACTGCTGCTCGCCATGGCCTCGATGCCTCTATGCTCTCGTGTCCGCGCTCAGGGCGTGACAAGGAGATTCAACAGCTATCCTCAGGTAGCTGTGGGGGTCCAGCCACTCGAGGAGAGCCATTCGATGGTTACAAAGCGCTATGAGTTGCCCGTCGACAAGACCGGCTGGCAGGTCGGAGACAAATCGGGCACTGCGACCTTCACGTGGAGCTACGACCAAGTCCGAGACAAGCTCCTCTCGCTGTACGACAAGGGCAAGCGGAAGCAGTGGAACGCATCCGATCGGATCGACTGGTCTCACACTCCCGATCCCGAAAACCCCTTGCAGATCCCGGACGAGATCATCCCCATCTTTGGCTCAAAGGTGTGGGACAGGCTCACGGAGGCCGAGCGTGGGGTCGTGCGACGCAACACCGTTGCCTGGCAGTTCAGTCAGTTCCTACACGGTGAGCAAGGCGCACTGATATGTACCTCCAAGATTGTTCAGACGGTTCCTGATATCGACTCGAAGTATTACGCGGCCACCCAGGTGATGGACGAGGCGCGCCACGTCGAGACCTATTCTCGGTACCTCGACAAGCTCGAGACAGCGTACCCGATCAACCCGAATCTCAAGTCGCTGCTCGACGATGTCTTGAGTGACTCGCGCTGGGACATGACCTACCTCGGTATGCAGATCTTGATCGAAGGCCTAGCACTTGCGGCATTCGGGCTGATCCGCAACACGGCGGCCGATCCTCTTGGCAAGGCGGTCAATGCCTACGTGATGCAGGACGAGGCGCGTCACGTCATGTTCGGCAGGTTGGCTCTCCGCGACTACTACCCTCACCTCACTGAGACCGAGCGCAACGACCGCGAGGCGTTCTGTGCCGAGGCCTGTTACCGAATGCGGGACAGGTTCCTCGCCGAGGAGATGTGGGAGCACCTTGGCTACGATCCGGCCGAGTGCATCGAGTACGTCAAGACGAGTGAGACCCAGCGCATCTTCCGGAGCCTGCTCTTCACCAGGATCGTTCCGACCCTGAGGGACATCGGGCTTTGGGGCCCTACCATGCGCGACACCTTCGCCGAGATGGGCGTCATCGGCTACGAGTCCACCGACCTCGACGAGGTCAGCTCTGAAGACGAGGCCATCGCAGAGGACCTCGACAAGCAGCGAGAATCGATCCAGGCATCGATCGAGGACACCGCGACCCTGGGTGCAGCCGGCTCGGCGTGACCCCTGCAGCCGGCTCCGCATACCCCTGACTCGAACCGCCCGCCCCAGCCTTACTGTGTTCGAACCACCACGTGGTGATCGAGGGAACGTGGATCCAGCTCAGCGAGCTCGGTACGTTCGCCCAACGGTTCGAATACCGGATCGAACGCGCGGCTACGAGCGATTCCGAGCGGCGCCACGGTAGCGTCAACCAACTTCGGCGCTGATCCATCCGAACTCGGACGCAACCCGGATGCCGATATCCCGATCATGGAGCGGCAACATGACCTGGCTCAGCGCCTCGCAGAACGCGTCGTAGCCGACTGCTTCGATCGCCGGGACGGACGGTCCAGCTGCCGCAAGAGCCCGGACGGCGGTGGCAACATCGGGCCACTCATTCACGACGTCGACCGCTCCCCGCTCGACAAGCTTGAATCCCGTCGCCGCCAGCATGTCCTCTACGACACCCGGGCGTCCAGTATCTCCCTGCTCCAGGCTGGCCGCCCCGTGTGTGGGCGGGGACAGCTCGATCACTTTCAGAAGTACGGCATCAGACCGAGCCGCTCGTACCGGCCCCAGAAGGTCATTCCGAAGCGACCGTGCGGAACAAGAATCCGGCGAGCCTCGATGAGGGCGCCTTCGCACCCTTTCCAGATGCCGTTGAAGCTTGTGGCGATGTCGAAGGTGTCATCGGCGAACGGCAAGGCGAACATGTCGCCGACGCGGAAGTCACCTGCCGGCGTCCTCGCTCGCGCGATCATCACCAGCGCCTCCGCTGCGTCTAGTCCGGCGACGACAGCGCCCTGGTCGGCCGCGAGCTGGGCTGGGAATCCCGATCCACATGCGATGTCGAGAACACGTACCCCGTCACCGACGCGCAAACGGTCGAAAAGCAACTCGTTCGCGGGTCGCGCATACGGTTCGAGCAGATACGCCCACTCCGCGGCTCGCTCCCCCCAACCACGACCGGCTTCGGCCCAGCCCACGGCATCCCTCCTCCGGCTAGCCCACGGCCCGCCCTGCAAATCCGGAAGCGATAGCCCTCGGTCGTTTGGTCAGCCGTGTGGGTCCTGTAGCCAGCCGATCCGGATGGACGGACCCCTTTCCCAGAAGCGATGTCGATCTCGGATGGGCGGAGGCCATTGCGCCCATGCGTGGTAGGCGGGTCGGTATGTACCACCAACGGGCAGGCCCCGTGGCAGGCATATGTGAACCGGCTCACCTCGTTCTCGCGGCTGTTCATCGTCAAGGACTGATGGAGAACCCTCCCTCCGCCCCATGTGCCAGTTCCAGCGCTCCCGCCCCTCTCTCTACACAGGAAGGATCGGCCGCTCAGGGGCTCGAACTTGAGGGGAGACGTTCGCCCTCGTCGGTTCCCGGCACGCGGCCCGGGTTCGGGAAGCGACGACCGGCCGGATCGGGCTGGCGCACTCGGCGGTGAGGTTGGTGGCGCCTCCTTCCGCACGCGTCAAGGGGTGTCGTACTCGTCGTGGCGGCGCCACCATTGGCCGCTCTCGTTGCGACCGAGTGACGCTCGGTCGAGCCACTGGTACATGCTCCAGAGGCCGTCAAGCCCGCGCGCGTACGCCGAGTAGGTGTGGTACACGACGCCATCCTCGAGCACGAACGCACTCACGCCGGGCCCTTCGTGCCTGTAGGTCTCCCAGTCCGTGCCAACGATGCTCGATGCGAATTCGTCGAGCCCGGCACTTTCCTCACCAGCCGCCGGCCGAAGGTCCATCGGACGGAAGTTGTACTCCGCGGCTCCCGACTCCCATTCCTCCTTCGTATGCGCCGCTTGGAAGTCGTAGTTGAAGTCGCTGTTGAACGAAGATGCCCAGGGGAAGCTCCAGCCCATCCGTTTCTTGTAAGCCTGCAGTTTCGCGAGCGGAGCCCGCGACACCGCGCCGAGCGTGACGTCGTGATTGGCGAGGTGGACGGTGGAGCGGTCGAAGCCGTCCGCAATCGCCGAGCAGGACGGACACCCGGCCGTGTACTCAGGTCCGAACATGAAGTGATAGATGACGAGCTGTGAGCGCCCTCTGAAGAGATCGGCGAGGAACGCTGAGCCCTCGTCGGTCTCGAAGCAGTATTCCTTGTCGATTCGAACCCAGGGGAGCTCTCGCCGCCGCTGGGCCAGTTCGTCGCCACGCCGGGTCAGCTCCTTCTCGGCCTTGAGCAGCTCCAGCCGCGCGGCAAGCCACTCTTCACGTGTTCCGGTCTTGTGATCGGTCACTCTCTCTCTCCTTTTCTCCGTCTCTTCTTAAACAGGTGGGCATGGTGGCCCGCGTGAACTGATGACGGCTCACATCGGTGGCGTGAGTCCGGGAACCGACGAGGGTGTGATGACGATCAGGATTCCAAGTCCGACGATCACTAGCGCCAGCGGCACCTCGATGGCAGCATTCGCGGGCAGGAGCTTCTGGCCGAGGACGACGACAGCGATCACGGACATCCAGGTGACGCTCATGATGCCCAGCGTCACCAGCATCAGCATCAGCCCAATACTCGAGCCGACGCAGCAGAGGCCGAACTCGAATCCAGACCGGACCCTCTCGCGACAGCGCCGACGGAAGTGCTGCTTGAGCGGCGTCAACTCGTAGACACCCGCCGCGATCGCAACCCCGCCGGCGGCGAAAGACCAGTGTGGCCGGTATATCGCATAGATCGCGATGCCAACGAGTGTCCAGACGGCGAGGTACGTACCGAGAAATAGCGGCACGCCGCGCACACGACCGCCGGCGTGAGCCTGGTTCCATACTGCCGGGGCGGCGCCCGGCAACATCATCGCCGCCATCATTGACACCCACAGGCCAACAAAGAACGCGAGTGAACCGAGCCGGGTCATACCTCCCATGTCCATCTCGTTCATCTGTCGGACGGCGAAGACCCAGGATGTGGCGGCGAGCCCGAGTGTCGCCAGCGCAGCTGCCGTGGCGGCCGTTTTAGCGCTTGTCATGGCGCCGAAACGGGAGGTCCGTGTCGCGTCCGTCTGCTCGCGCACGGCGGCGCTCACTTGCACACCCACAGCGGCTCCGCCTCGCCGGTCTCCAACAGGGTCTTGAGGTTGGCCAGCACCCGGGGCCAGCCCCCGCTGATGCTCTCCAACATGACACTGCCTTCCTCGAATCCATCGTGGATGACGGTAAGGCGGACGCTGTCGTCTTCCTCCGGTTCGATCTCGAAGGTCACCCTCGAACCAGGCTCGGTCGCGATCCGGGCGATGTAGTCGTCGCTCCAGCCCAACGCCTGGGCCAGCTCGGCGCTCACTACGGGCCAGGTATAGGACAGGCGGCGCGGCGGGTCAGCCTCCAAGATCACCTGCTCTGGGTCATCGACCCGTACCCCGGACTGGGTCAGCCCGTAGTGCGACCCCTTCTTCCAATCCGTGTCGTAGGCCCTCCCCCAGTAGCGGGCGGTGAACTCCGGTTCGGTGAGGGCCCGCCAGAGACGCTCAGGTGCGGTGCGAATGTAGGTGACGTAGACGAACTCGGGCCTTCCCATAGAGGGGTCCTCCAATGCTCTCTTGAGTCCCGCAAGAGCGGAGACTCGCCGGCGGTGGTAGCGGTTGATCCAGCGGTCGGAGATCTCGGAGATGGGTGCGGCGTTCAGGTAGTGCAGCTTCTCCCTGCCCCGCCACACAGTCGTGACCAGGTTGGAAGCCTCAAGGACAGACAGGTGTTTGCTCACCGACTGCCGGGCCATGTCCAGCACAGAGCACAACTCGCCAAGTGTCTGGCCACCTTTGGCGTTCAGGCTGTCGAGCAGCTTGCGGCGGCTGGAGTCTGCTAGCGCTTTGAAAACCTCGTCCATCTCATCCGATCCGATAATGCAGCTATTCAGCTGCCTAACCTTAAGCACCTTTGTGGCTGCATGTCAATGCGGCGGCAATGCCGCGCCAAGGAGTGGGGGGACAGAGCTTCCAGTCGGGGGTGTGTTACCGGCGGGAGCACACTGTTCTCGAAACGGGTCATGGCACAGATCCGGTCGCCGGCGAGGGCGAGGACGAAGAGGCCCACCCCGTGGCTGATGCCGTCAGGGGGCGCGCACGTATGCTCCGAACGCCGGCTGGCCGTTGGCTCGCGTCGGCACGAGATCGAAGTGCCGGCCCGAGCCGAAGATGCTGGCGCAGAAGCGGGCCACGGCGGCGCGGCCCTCGTATTCGAAGGGCATTGGCGGCATCGACATGAAGACGTCGTCGGTCAGAAGGGCCACCAGCGCGTCGAGATCGGCGGACTCCCACGCGCTGACGAACTTCCTCACGACCGCATCCTCAGACCCTGAGTCGGGGACGCGAGGCGGTTCGAGGGCACCGGCCTGCAGCCACCGTCGCCGCAGGCTGGCGCGCGCCCGCTTGAGCGCGCTGTTTACGGATTCGACGGTCGAGTTCAGCATTTCGGCCACCTCGCTCGCCTGGAATCCGAGGACGTCGCGCAAGACAAGCACGGCGAGCTGGCGCGGCGGCAGGACCTGAAGGGCGGTCACGAAGGCCAGGGAGATGGATTCGGTCTGCTCGTAGCGGGCCTCCGGGCCGAGCGGCACGTCGATGGCACCCTCGAGGAGGGCGTCGGGGATACGGCTCGAGCCAGAGGACTTGCCGAGCCGGGTCGGCTCGGGCGGTTCTACCTTGGGCACGTCCCACTCCTTGGCCGGGCGTCGGTTGGCCGAGCGACGTGCGTTGAGGCACCGGTTGGTGGCGATCCGGTAGAGCCAGGTGCGGAGTGAGGCGCGTCCCTCGAACCCTCTGAAGCCCTGCCAGGCGGCCAGCAGCGTCTCTTGGAGGGCATCCTCGGCTTCCTGGAAGGATCCGATTTTCCGATCCCGCGGTATCTACACCAGTGGTAAATGACAACGCCAACGAAGGGAAACCGAAATGGGAAAAATTGTCGTCACGACCAACGTCTCACTCGATGGGGTCGTCCAGGACCCGGACGGTCAGGAGGGCTTCAGGCACGGCGGCTGGTTCGGCCAGTTTGGGGGCAAGGACCTCGAAGGGTGGGCCAAAGTCGAGACCGACGAGGCGCTGCAGTCCGAAGCCATGCTGCTCGGCCGCAAGAGCGACGAGTGGTTCGCCACTCGGTGGCTGGATCGGACTGGCGAATGGGCGGACCGGTTGAACAGCCTGCCTAAGTACGTCGTTTCCTCCACCTTGAAGGAGCCCAAGTGGTCCAACTCGATCGTGCTCAAGGGTGACGTGGTCAAGGAGGTCTCCAAGCTGAAGCAGGAGATCGACGGTGACATCCTCATCTACGCGAGCTACCAGCTCGTGCGCACGCTGATCGAGCATGGCTTTGTCGACGAGTTTCGGCTCGTGATCTTCCCAGTCGTGCTCGGAGTAGGCGAGCGCCTCTTCGGCGAGACTAGTGACAAGACACCCCTGCGCCTCGTCCGCACCCAGACCATCGGTGAAGGCCTGCCGTTGCTCACCTACGAAGTGGTCCGAGCCGCCTGACGAGGGTTGACTTGAGCTCCGGATAACACCAGCCGACCTGAGCATCCGAGAGGTCGGCCGGTGCGCCATTCGGACGTAGAAAGGAGGGAGACATGTCTTTGAAAGACAAAGTCGCGGACATCTCCGGAGAGGAATGTCGAACTTCGGGTGGGTGACTTGAATTATCCCGGCATGGCACCTTCGAGCTTGGCAACGGCAGAGATTGAAATCGTGATGATATCTTGATTGAGGCCCTTTCGACGAAAACGCGTTGATTACCGATCAGTCTTCGGGAAGAGCAGCAAAATCACGCTTGGCTTTCCTATACCACCCCATTCCTGATATGGGCTTCCTCCACCTACCCTTCATCTCCTTCAAGGCACTTTCGTGCGTTTCATCACCCTTTGAGACAACTTCCTTTAGATGTCTATCCTGCGCTTTAATAACGTCATCTGCGGTGTTTCCATGGTGCGGGAAATTGCAAGGTCCACCCAATTGTTTACATGTCATTGTCTTCATATGATTCGCTTCCTTTCATGTATTCGGCCGTCAAATAGGACGAGTTCAAACTCACGAGAGATCCAATCTCAGTGCCTCACGTTGCCGACCCATGCCGGTCATAACCGCGGCCGAGGCTCTGACCGTTGGTTCACGTAGGTCCCTCTACTAGTCCCTGTCCCTTTGACGAGCAGCGGCCTGCAAACGTAACCGGATGCCGGGCGGCGGCGTGCTATCCGCGCCGTTCCCCCCCCGTGTGCTTCCCATTCTCCCCTCACTTGCTCCAGGCGCCGGCTACCTGCCTGGTGGGGATGTTGAGCCGGTTGAAGACGTTGGTCGTGGCGATCGACAGCAAGAGCGCGGCGAGTCCTTCCTCGTCGTAGTGCCGGGCGGCCTCGTCCCAGATCTCGTCCGACACCGGGTCCGGCCGGTCCGCTAGCCGGGTGACGGCCTCGGTCAGGCTCAACGCTGCACGCTCGGCGTCGGTGAAATACGGCGCGTCCCGCCAAGCGGCTACCGTGGCTAGCCGGTCCTCGCTCTCACCCGCCTTCCTGGCCTGGTCAGTGCCGGACTGCACGCACGAGCTGCAGCCATTGATCTGGCTGGCTCGCAGGTGGACCAGTGCAAGCGTCGCCGGGGACACGCCTCCTATCTGAGTGGCCTGGGTCAGCGCCTGGATAGCTTGCATGGCCTCAGGGATCATCATGGCCGGGTTCTTCATCCGTTCCTGCATAGCGGTCCTCCGTGGTGTCATCATCGGTCAAGATCGCCGGGAGCCTTGCGTGTCACATCGGCAGGCTCTCGCCGGTCACTCTTATGACGGATGTCGACGGGGAAATGTGACCGATGAGCAAACTGGCCTGGACCTGCCGCGATCTGACACAAGACGGCAGGAGCAGAACATGAAGTTTCAAGCTCTAGTTGAGCCTGCGGAGCCCATGAGAGGGTTGGAAGTTTCCCAAGAAGTTGGGGACGCGATGAAGCCCGAAACGCGCATCCGGCGGATCGAGAAGGCCGTGGCATCCTGCATTGCTCCTCCCTGTCACATCGGGTTGTCTTCGTTCGTCAGGTGCTATGAGGAATGACCACCGAGGAATGTGACCGATGGGAAAAGACGACTGGTTGACCGAGCGCTTCGAAACCGAGCGGAGCCGCCTGCAAGCCCTCGCATACCGGATGCTCGGCTCTCGGGTAGATGCAGAAGACGTAGTCCAAGAAGCCTGGCTGAGGCTGAACCGGACGGATACTTCCGAGATCGCCAACCTGAGCGGCTGGCTCACCGCGGTCATCTCGCGCATATCCCTCGACCATTTGCGCTCACGAGGTTCCCGGCGCGACCAGCCTTTGGACTTGGATCTCTCCGACAAGGAGCTCAAATCAGAGCACGAGGTCGGCCCGGAGCAGGAAGCGCTTCTAGCAGAGAGCGTCGGCCTCGCCATGCTTGTCGTGCTCGACGCGCTCGATCCTGCAGAACGCGTCGCATTCGTGCTGCACGATATGTTCGCCGTCTCGTTCCACGAGATTGCATCCATCTTGGAGCGTTCTCCGACGGCCGCACGGCAACTGGCCAGCAGGGCCCGTCGGCGCGTGCAGGGTGCCGATGTCCCCGATGGATCTGCTGTCCGACATCGCGAGATCGTCGATGCCTTCCTTGCGGCGTCGCGCAGAGGTGATTTTGAGGCCTTGCTGTCGCTGCTGGATCCGCAAGTTGCACTCAAGGCAGACGCGGCCGCCGTCGCCATGGCGGCCTCGAGGAAGGACCAGGGCGCGCCGGCGCTGGCGGCGCAGGTTCGCGGGGCCCGAGCGGTAGCCGAGACCTTCGTGGGTCGAGCCGCCGCCGCCAGGCTCGCTCTGGTCGACGGAACATTCGGAGCGACCTGGGCTCACCGTGGGAAGCCCAGGGTCGTCTTCCGCTTCGTCACCGAAATGGGGAGGATCACGGCCATCGAAATGGTCGCGGACCCAGGATCGATTCGCCGCCTCAAGGTGGCCGTACTGCCCGGTCCTCGCGGGGAGGGAGGCCGAGCGAATCGTGATGTCCACGCCGGTCACCCTAGGTGCACTCGGTAACCGGCGCCTTCTCGATTCCTGATCGGTCTGGTCACCCACGCGCGGCGTATCGCCCCCGTCACGCGCTCCCCGTGGCACGTCAGCAGTCAACTGAGGAATCCCCAATCTCGGTAGTCGAGTCTGCCGCATGACCACGTTCGGGCTGCTCGAAGCCGGCAAGCATGTGAAGACCCACGGTACGGCAGCCGGAAGAAGGCACTGAAGGTAACTCCTGCGTGCCGAGTCAGCCCTCCGTACTCCGAGAGCGGTTCGACCACAGTCAAGATAGGCAGGGCGTTGCTAGCTCACTGGCCTGAGCGGCTCCGCTCTCGTCAGGCTGGCAAGCGGCGGGTCCTCCCTGACCAGGACCACCCTCCAGGGCTCGCCCCCCAGGTTCACCACCACGTCAGCTCCGGGAACCCGGACATCGAGTAACGGCGGAACGATTCGCTCTCTCTCACCCGTCTCGGTCCGGATGCCCACGTAGGCGAACCATACGCCCGGGGTGTGACAGGCTCGCGGATCCCTCAGCCGGGCTCCGCACCCACCAGGGAGACGAACGAGACCATCTCTCCCGGGTAGCCGCCGAGGTTGTGGACGAGGCCGAGCTTCTTGTCGTTGGCGATCCGTCGCTCCTCGGGAGCCTCGCCGCGAAGCTGGAGCCAACACTCGTAGTGCATCCTGAGGCCGGTCGCCCCGACCGGGTGGCCGAAGCTCTTCAGACCTCCGTCGGTGTTGACCGGCAGGTCACCGTCTCGCTCGAAGGTGCCGGCCAGCTCCTCCTTCCAGGCCGTACCCCGCTCGGCGAAACCCAGGTCCTCCATCAGTACCAGCTCGGTCGGGGTGAAGCAGTCGTGTACCTCCGCCATGGCAACCTCCGACCGCGGGTCGGTGACCCCCGCCTGCCTGTAGGAGTCCTCGGCAGAGGCCACCACCTCGGGGAAGGTGGTGAAGTCGTAGTCAGGGTCAACTAGACCGGAGCCATCCCCGGCCACGACCGAGAGACCCTTGATGTAGAGCGGCTTGTCCGTATACCTGTGGGCGTCCTCGGCACGCACCACGATGGCGGCTGCTGCCCCGTCTGCCACACCGGCGCAGTCGAACACGGAGAGCTGCCCGGCCACGGCCGGCATCTTGCAGATCTGTTCGGCCGGCATCTCCCGGCGGAACTGGGCTAGAGGGTTGCGGGCCCCGTTTCGATGATTCTTTTCTGCGATCTTTGCCAAGACCATCCGCAGCTCGTCAGGGTCCACGCCATACCTCTTGGCATAGGCCGGGGCCACGAGGCTGTACATCGCAGCCGCGGTGAGCGTGCGTGCGGTCCCGTCGTTGGGGGGAAGGCTGGCGTTCGTGCCCGCGTAGCCACCATCCTTGAACTTCTCGCCCCCGATCGCCATCACTACGTCGTAGGCGCCGCTGGCCAGTGCATAGGATGCTTGGCGCAACGCGTCCGATCCGGTGGCGCAATAGTTCTCCACCCGGGTTACCGGCTTCCCCGTCATCTTGAGCGCTGAGGCGAGCACGATCCCCGAGGACCCCGAAGCGGCCATTCCCATCCAGTAGGCGTCGACGTCGGTCTTGCCGATGCCGACCGAGGAGAACGCCCTGTCCGCCGCTTCGACGAGCAGGTCGTCTCGGCCCTTGTCCCAGTGCTCACGGAAGGGCGTGCAGCCCATCCCGACTATCGCCACTCGATCCTTGATGCTGTGCGAGCCCATTCGACTCTCCTTCAGTACCGTAACGGTCGGGCTTTCCAGAAGTAGTTGTGGATCCCATCCGCAGTGAACAAACGGCGAAAGGTCATCTCAACTCTCTGGCCGATGCCCACCTCTTCTGGGTCCACGTCGGTCATCTCGCAGGCAAAACGCCCACCTCCGTCGAAGTCGAGCACCGCGAAGACCACGGGCGGGCTCTCCGAGTAGATGAGGCGATCGACGGTAGAGGTGACGATCGTCGCCGGTGTGTCCGCCATGGGGGTGGGATCCATGTCGTCGGTGGCGCCGCCCTTTATTCCGATCCGCGAGGGGGGAAGGTGGAGGATCCCCGTCGAGCGGTCACGGGAGCCGACAAAGCCGAACTTCCAGTCGACCGAGCGCGCGGCGGCCGAGGCTGAAGGACGGTTCGGCGAGGGGCGGTTGGGGGGCTCCAGCTGGAGCATGCGCCGCCAGGCAAGGAACTTCGCGTAGGAGACCGAGCCCCCCTTTTCGATCTGGGCACTCACGGTCCGGGCCGGCCTGAGCTCGGCGATCGCATCGGTCGTGCGGAACGCGAGCAGGTCGGCTCCGTCGGCCAGGCTCAAAACCGCGATCGTCTGTCCCGGGGCAGCCGACTCGAGCACGGCTGCCAGCGACACACCCGGATGGGCCGCGCCGGCGTTGCCGACCGTGTCGGAGAGATCAGGCGCTACGGCCTTCGCTCCGAGCTTCCTTGCCATGGACCTCACTGCGCGATCGTGAGGCCCGGTCACGATCGCGGTGTCGACCTGCTCCGGGACCAGGGCCGCGGTCTTGAGGCCCTCGTTCCACGCCTTCTCCCCGAGCGGCACGTAGCGGGTCTCCCCGAAACGCTCCTCCCAGCGCCGGCTCGATATGTCACCAGGCGCGCGCCAGCGATCGAACACCTCGTCGGTCACCGACGCCCCGCCCAGGTACTCTGCGATCACCGGTGCGGAGTCGTCGTCTGAGACCAACTGAGCGGCCGCCGCGTCGCCGCCGCCCGCCTCGTCGGCGCCCGAGGGAAGGCCGGTCCGGATTCCCGAGGATGTGACGAGTATGGGCCCGTTGGCCTCCAGAGCCATCCGGAGCCCGGCGGCACCCGATCGGACCGCCGCGCCCAAGTCCAGCGCCAGGCAGTCCGAATCCAGACGAAGGGCCGCGTGGACGGTCGTCGCGTTGGTGCGCTCCGCGTACGGGGGCTCCGCGGTCGCGAAGAGCAGCTCTTTAGGAGTCACACCCGGCCCGGCGGTCTTCAGGGCCAGCCTCCCGGCTTCGA
Source organism: uncultured Actinomycetes bacterium (assembly GCA_963736925.1). GTDB lineage: Bacteria > Actinomycetota > Acidimicrobiia > Acidimicrobiales > CAVTQP01 > CAVTQP01. Next base: position 109,280 of record CAVTQP010000003.1, on the reverse strand, counting down.
CCGCCATGGTCGTGGTGTCTTCGTCGAAGGAAGCCACACTCCGAGTCCCCCGGGCAGGGCTGCCTCCCAGGAACTCGGAGATCTCCGATCGGTGTAGCCGCCGGTAGGGAATGTAGGCCCCGTAGCTGCTTATTCCACGCACCGTTCCCACTGTAGATGGTCGGTGTCGGACCGAGAAACTCGCGTGGACGACCGATCTGCCTATTGCCCTTCGCTATCCCGGGGACAAGGATGCATCCGACGAGAGGGGGCCGATGAGCCCAGACGGGGGCATGCCCATGAAGGCGCAGTGCCCCGTATGCGGAGTCACAACCTACGTACGCTTCGCAGACGGGACCCCGCCGGAAGAGCAGGTGCAGTGCCTCTGTGGGCTGATGCTGCCATTGGAGCCCACCAAGGCGAGTTGAAAAGCGAGCGCCCGCCGCCGGAGCCGCCGACAACCCTTTACTGGGACTAGACGACCTCCAGCTTGCGGCGCATCGTGTCGATGGCGCGCAGGCGCCATTCCAGGTCGGATCCCTGGAGGTTGACGTCGGCTCGAAGGCTGTCTTCGAGGGCGTTCAAGCGGACCTTCTCCTCTTCGAAGAGTTCCTCCTCCTTCTCGGACCGCTGGGCCGCCCGGACGAAGGCCTCGAAGGCGTCGGTCGGTCGGGAAAGGCGAAGTGTGCGTGCTATCGCGCCGAAGGAATCGCCGGCTCGCCGCATCTCCAGGGCCTGGCTGTCTGATTCTGGGGCCATGGCAGGGCGCCCCTAGATTGCGCTGACCGTGGTGGCTTGGGGACCCTTTCGTCCCGGGCCTGACTCGTAGGAGACCCGCTGGCCCTCCATCAGCTCGCGGTACCCCGAACCATTTATGGCCGTGAAGTGCACAAAGACATCTTCGCCACCGTCGTCGGGGGTGATAAAACCAAACCCCTTACCCGCGTTGAACCACTTGACTGTGCCGTTCGGCATTGCTGGCTTCCTTTCTCCACGCACGTGTTCTGAATCCTGCGGGAGAACCCTTCGGTCAACCAGCCAGGCGCTCGCCCCGTGCAATATGGCGAACCAATCAGATTCTAGCCCACTACCGGTCCGTCTGTACGCCTCTCGGGAGGCGGGCTGACGGCAACCCCGCAAGGGGTCTTCTCACGTCGCCGCCGACGCAACAGTAACGGCATCTCTTCTCGATCTTCTAGGTGGTCTAGGCGCCCGCTTCAGGCCTTCGCGTTTGGCGACGCGAAGCGCCAAGCAGACCGTTGCCGTCGCTCCGGCCGCATCGATCGCGAACGCCGTGGCTGTCTTGGCGAGCATGAAGATCGGAAGCGTCTGGCTCATCAGAAGCCAGAGAGTCATCGCCGCGGTCGTGAGGTTGAGGATCGCCCAAAGCACGCTGAGCTGCCTGAACAGGCGACGTACCCTGGGCCGATCGGCCACGCCTGACGGAAGCGGGCAGAAGTCTGCGGCGAGGTGACCTATCAACGATTGGCTCAACAGCAGCGAGAACATGAAAGCCAGAGCGATCAAAGCGCTGACCACTATCGGCTGGAGGAAGTACACGAAGATGCTCCCACTTGCCAGCGCAATGCCCGTTCGAACCGTCAGCGTCAGCGTGCCGAGTATCAAGATCCCAGGGACACGCCGTCGCCAAGTCACTCGACAGGCGATGGCCCCGAGCGACCACACGAGGGCGCTCATGAGAGCCGGCCAGTCCCCGAACATCCACAGGACCAAGTAGAACAGCGCCAGCGGTACGAGCGTGGCCTCGACCACGTGAGGCAACGCGTGACGACCGACGCTTACCAGCCTCGGAAGCCTGATCCCACCACCCTCGAGCCCTTCGTGAACAGCTTCGTCGCTCACCGAGTGCCTGCCGAACTGGCAGCGCAAGCCACGCGGCGGGCGGCCAGTCGGTCGGGCGAGGGCCAGCGGACGTCCCTTACCAGCGTGAGCGCCTCCAGAACACGGATGAGCCGAGCGGAGGGATCGAACTGCCCGCGACCGACACCGTGTCGGGCCATGGCGGGGAACGCATGGTGCGAGTTGTGCCATGACTCACCGAAGCTGAACACGGCCAACGGCGCGAAGTTCCTGCTCTCGTCCTTGCTGCGGAAGGGCCGCTTGCCGAACATGTGACAGATCGAGTTGATGCTCCAGGTGATGTGGTGTAGCAGCGCCATGCGGACCACGCCGCCCCAAAGGCCTGCCAGGAGAGCGCCGAAGACGCTTCGGGTGACGGCGAACCCGATGCCGAAGGGTATGACCAAGGAGACGATCGCCCACAGCGGGGCGGTGGCCGAGATCAGCACGAGATCCTTGTCGGCAAGTAGATCGGGGCTCCATCGTTCCGGGTCGACCCGTTGGGTGGCGAACAACCATCCGAACTGCGCGTAGACGAGACCCTTTAGCTGAGGCCAGAAGCCCCGCCCGTAACGGTTGGGGGAATGCGGATCTTCTTCACGGTCCGAGAAGACGTGGTGCCGCCGGTGCTGTGACACCCAGGAAGTCAACGAGCCCTCCGCGGCCATCGATCCCGAGACCGCCAGCACGACCTTCAGCCAACGCCGAGCCTTGAAACTTCTGTGGGTGAAGAGTCGATGGAAGCCCACAGTGATCCCCAAGCCGGTCAACAGATAGGTGGCGAGACCGAGAGTGAGGTCGAACCAGGTGATGCCGTGGCTCCACAGCCGCACCATCGCGTATCCGACGCCGAGCATCGGGAAGAGCACCATGGCGGTGACGCTCGCCTTCTGGTAGCGGCTCGCCTTCTCAGGCAACTTCGCCGGCCATGGTTGCGGCGAGGCTTCCGGCGATACGGAGACATCTTCGAGGGTTGCAGTCGTAGAGGCAACGCCCGAATCAAAGAGCACGTCGGGTGCGACAGTCATATTGGCTCCAATCCGTGGTGCCAACTCTTCGCACCCAATTGTTCGCTTCGTCACACCATAACAGGCGCACCGCAAGAAGCTAGTCGGCGGTACAACCGTTTCATGTTGCGCTCTCAACCGTCTCACCGTGAACGGCGAGGTCCGATCCATGCCCTATGCTTGCCAAGCAGGGGGTCAAAGCAGACTCCCATCCAAAGAGAAGAGACAGGCGTTGGAATCAGGAACAGTTAAGTTCTTCAATTCAGACAAGGGCTTTGGCTTCATAAGCCGCGGACAAGGCGATGACGTCTTCGTCCATTACTCCAATATCGAAGGCGGGGGCTACAGGTCCCTCCAAGAGGGACAGGCCGTACAGTACGAGGTTGCCCCCGGTCGCAAGGGGGATGAGGCCAAGAACGTCCGGGTCGTCTGACCCTCCCCGGGCTGCCTTGCCTCCTCCGGTCAGCCGACAAGGTAGCCCGGCCTTCCCGATAGGAAACTCTCTCTATGACCCGTCCGCGGGTGAGTCGAGCGGCAGCCCCAGCAGGGCCGGGTCGATGACGCCGGCCTCGGCCCAAAGGTAGCGACCTTCGAGGACTCGCTGGGCCGCCTCGTAGTTATCGTCGTCATCGTTCTGCCAAAGGTCGTGGAAGTTGCGCTCGACACGACGACGCGCTCCGCGGCAGAAGAGGTCTGCCAGCTCGACGGCTCCTTGTCCCTCTTGGGTACCCGTATCGAGAAGCATCTTCGCCCGGACACAAGCCGCGCTCATCGCATACAGCTCGGCCCCGATGTCGACCACACGGCCGAGGAACCCCTGCTTGCGCTCCAGGCGGCCTTGCCACCGAGACATGGCATAGAAGGTGGAACGGGCCAGCTTGCGACTGGAGCGCTCCGCGAAACGCAGGTGCGGTGCGAGGGTCGGGTCGAACGTCGAGTATGCGCCTGGACTCTGGCCGGGGCCGGTTGCCAGTTGGGGAAGCCACTTCGCGTAGAAACCAGCCGCGTGCGCCGCACTCTTCGCCTTCGCGGGCAGCTTCACTCCGGGATCGATCAAGGCCCCTGCCACGGAAAGGTGCTGGTCGACAGCCTCCCTCGCGATGAGAAGCTTCATGATCTCGGTGGATCCCTCGAAAATCCGCGAGATGCGTAGATCCCTCAGGATCTGCTCGGCCGGGATGGGGGATTCACCCCGTGCCCTCAGTGACTCGGCTGTCTCGTAACCGCGACCGCCACGTATCTGGACCATCTCGTCGGCCACGGTCCACGCCATCTCAGAGCAGTAGAGCTTCGCCAGGGCGGCTTCGATCCGGATGTCGTTGCGCTCCTCGTCCGCCAGCGAGCTCGACAGCTCCACCACCGCCTCCATGGCGAAGGTGAGCCCCGCCATGAAGGAGATCTTGTGGGCCACGGCTTCGTGCTTTCCTATCGGCATGCCCCACTGCACCCGCTCGTTCGACCACTCCCGGGCAATCTTGAGCGACAGCTTGGCCGAAGTCGCGCACATGGCGGGAAGCGAAAGCCTCCCGGTGTTGAGCGTAGAGAGCGCCACCCTGAGCCCGCGTCCCTCACCACCCACCACATGGTCCGCCGGGACCGGGACGTTATCGAAGCGCGTGACGCCGTTCTCGATCCCGCGCAGGCCCATGAACTGGTTGCGGTGCAACACGGTGATGCCCGGGCTGTTCGCCTCGACGACGAAGGCAGTGATGCCCCCGCGGCGTCCCTCCGACTTGGGGACGACAGCCATCACCACCAGCAAGTCGGCAATGACTCCGTTCGTCGTCCACAGCTTGGTGCCGTTCAGCATGTACGCGGAGCCGTCTTCGGTCGGCGTGCCGGTGGCGCTCATCCTGGCCGGGTCGCTTCCCACGTCGGGCTCGGTAAGCAAAAAGGCGCTGACCTCGTCCCTCGCCACGCGGGGCAGGAAGCGCCGCTTCTGGTCCTCGGTGCCGAACAGCTTCAGGGGCTGGGGCACGCCGATCGACTGGTGGGCGCTCAAAAGGGTGCTCAACGCCGAATGGGCGGAACCGGCCAGTCCCAGCGCCCGGTTGTAGTAGAGGTTGGAGAGGCCCAAGCCGCCGTAGTCCACGTCGATCTTCATGCCGAGAGCACCGAGCGCGAAGAGTCCCTTGACGACGTGGTCAGGGATCCTGGCTTCCCGCTCGATCTGAAGCGGATCGACCTCCTCCCTCAAGAAGGTGTCCAGCTTGGACAGGAACGCCTCGCCCTTCTTGCGTTCGCCTTCGGACGGAAGCGGATGGGGATGGATCAGGTCGAGCCTGAAACGGCCCAAGAAGAGCTCCTTGCCGAAGCTCGGTCTGGTCCACGCCTGCTCCCGGGCCGCTTCTGCTACCTGCCGGGCCTCCTTCTCGGTGACCGAGCTCATGGTGGAGCACCTCCTCGCTCAGCAACGACGCCCATCTTTCCACTCCTCGGGAGCGCGTCGCTCACCCCACGTCGGCCGATTCGTCTGGCTCAACGGGCAGGCGGCATGGACTTGTACTGGAAGCTGTTGAACAGTCCCACCTGGTCGCACAGGTGTGGATCGGGCACGCCCGAATAGCTGATGAAACCGCTCTGGCCCGGAGGCAGCACGTCCGCTCCGACCACCCCGTCGCTCATCTCTATGGCCTCCATGAACGTGCTGCGGTTCTGGCTGGCACTGGTGCCGCAATGGGAGGTCACCCCGAAGGCTAGGGGGTCGAGGCTGTCCCAGTTCGTGTCCTCGGCCGGCTGGTAGCCCCACTTGGAGATGTCCGCCGTCCCGAAGCCGGGGACGTTCTGGCCGAGTTGCGTCCCGGTTCCCGACAGGATCCTGATCGCGTCGCTCACGCTCTCCACCAGCAGCTGGTCTCTGTGACCCCCGAAGTAGTCGCCGGCGTAGCACAGGGAGCCGCAAGGCACGATGCCACGCGTGTGGCCCAGAGCGTGGTAGAGGAAGTTGTAGGTGCCGAAGCCGCCGAGCCCGCCGAAGGTTCCCATCCCGAGCGCCGAATCGTTGAAGTTGACGGCCCCCGTGTATTGCTCACCGGCGAGGGTGCCGCCCTCGAAAACGTTGCGCTCGAACGCCTCCAGGAAGTTCATGAATATGGACATGGCGGGGCTGCCCAGGGTGGTGTGGTCGTCCCACGCCGCGACGGTCTGCACCGCCTGCGCCAGGTCGGGATGGGTGGACGGGTCTACGACAGGAGCGTGAGCGGCCACCGAGCGCGTGGTAGGCCTGCACCACGTAAGGGATGAAGTAGGAAGCGGCGGGCCTCGTGTTGTCACCATTGTCGATGGTGCCGATGTCGTGTTCCACCATCTCCAGGTAGGGGATGTCGATCGTCGTGCTGGCTTGCAGCAGTTCTGTGATGCGCTGAGACCTGAAGATCGTCCCCCAGTACTCGTCGCCTGAGTTCTGCTGGTAGAAGAGCTCTTGCGAAGGCTTGGTGTTCCAGTTGTCGAGGAAGCCCTGTGGTGGGTCGACGCTGTGTGGCATGCGATCGAAGGGAACGAAACCGAGCCATTGCTGAGAGCCGTCACCCACGGCAGGGAGTCGAGGATCCACCCGGGTGAACGGCGGCTCGATCGGGACCAAGCCGTCGCCGAAGAAGGCGATGTTCCCCCTGCGGTCGGCATAGAGGAAGTTGTGGAGGGTGGTGATCTGGCCCATCGACTGGCGGAACTCGGCGAGATTGTGGTCACCGCCCAGCTCGGCAAACCCCTCGAGAGTTCCCGTCTCGTCCCCGAAGGCGGCGAACCGCATGGAGAAGGCCGTCCCACCTGCCTTGTCCGTCGAGAACACGGGCCCGTCGATCGTGCGGTAAACGGTGAAGTTCTGGGGGGCCTGGCCGGCCACGGGGATCTGTTCCTGAATGGCTTGCATGGGAATCTCCCGCCCGTCGAACAGGTAGGTGGGAGGGTCGGTGGAGAAGTTCACCTTCTCGACGTAGGTCCTTTGGTCGACCAGCTCCTCGCTCGTCGTGCTCCAGCTCAGGTCCGCGTTGCGCCCGATGAGGATGAAGGGTTCGCCAGTGATGTCCATGCCACCGGCGTCATAGCCGGGGCTGTGCAAGTACTGCTCACCGTCGATGCTCGGGGTGCCGAATCCCTCCTGAGGCGCTCCCCAGAGGAGTGCGCGGTGGTCCTTGGATCGCCACGGCGCCACGGCGAAGGCATTGGACCCCCCATGCGAGAGGACCTTGAGCGAGATGCCGGTCTTGAGGATCGTCTGGGTGTCATTTTGCAAAATAGAGGTCGCGTTGGACAGAGCGTTGCTCGTGACACCGGCCAGGGATGCGATCGACTGCGAGGTTGCGCTCGGGTCTGTCGAGGTACCGGGACCGCTCGGGTCTGGGGTGGTCGGGTCGTTCGCCGCGGCCTGGCCGACCGCCTCGGAGCCGGCTCCACCGGCCGGCGTGGAGGTGTCGTCGTCCCGCCCGGGAACGGTGGTGGGTGCGGTGGGATCGTCGATCCAGCGTGAGTCGTTGAAAATCGCCCGAGCATCCCTGGCAGCGGAGGAATCGCCCTTCGAGGACAGCTCGGCCTGGAGGTAGCGCACGAAGGCGAGGTTCTGGAGCTCGCTCCCGCCTCCGCCGCCGAACTGGCGGGCCAGGTAGTTGCCGACCGCGACGGTGTCGGTGGGTTCCCACGGAGCCGGACGGAAGGGGCCGCCTAGGCCGAGGAGCTGACCGAGGAGCTTGAGCTCGTAGGGCACCAACGCCTTCTCGCTCTGGGGGCTGGCATAGGCGCTCGCCACGTAGGCGTTGATCCCGTCGGAGTACGCACTCAGGGCTCTGCGAATATCAGGCCGAAGCGAACGCTCCTGGGCCTGCAGCTCGGCGGGCGTGTAGAAGAACGTCCGGACATCTTCGTCCTGGCTCAGCTCACTCGGTCCGGCGATCTCGGACAGCGTTCCCTCGACGGTGCGCCTGGTCAGCTCGAGCTGGACGAGACGATCCTGCGCCTGGGCATAGCCGGCACCGAACCACATCCCTTGCCTCGACTTGGAATAGATGCTGGGCACCCCGTAGGAGTCCCGGGTGATCACCGCTTGATGATCGCCTTGGCCGATGGTCTGCCCGGCGGGCACTGGCGACAACGCCGGCGAAGATGCAGCTGCCCCCACGGCCGACGCCGGCACCAGTCCCGCCGTCGAGGCCAGAGTGATCGCCCCCACCAACACGCCGAGCCGCTTGCGCATTCTCGGACCTCCTGCTCGGTCCCTTCCAAAGAATCCCGCGAAGGCGGATCCGATGTCCACCCTTCGCTCACTCGGGCCGGTTGCTCGTTCTGTCAGGCGGGCCAGTCGAGCTGCTCCTCGGGGACACCCTTTGACCGGCCGTAGTCCTCGGCCTCGGTTCGCCCGGCTCGATCGCCACGCGGGTACCGGAAGACGCGGCCCGAGAAGCAAACGAACGTCTCGTCGTCGGTGTGGAAGTCGCAGTACCAACCACCCACAGGGTCGAGGACACCGCTCAGCGCGTCGGCCAAGCGGTCGCTCAGACGGTCGTCGGCCGAGAACTCGATGAAGGTCCATGTCAGCGGCTGGCCGGCGGACTTCTCACCTGAGTCGGACCTCCAGACCTTCTCGAGTGTGAGCGACGTGTCTTGAAACACGACGCCCTTGGGCAGGCTCTCTGCGATCAGCGCTCCGGTGATGGTCATGGCAACTCCGCAAATGGAACGTCCAGATGCTCGGTGACACTGAGGCTACGGATCGCCTGTGACGCTTTCCCCGAAGGGCTCAACAAGGCTCTCCCCACCGAGCTTCAGCGGCCAAAGAACGCGGCGATCCCAGCACTCAATGCCTCACCCAGTTGAACATCGCCCCCGATCTGCAGATGGCTGGCCACGGCAGCGCGCTCCAGCCCTCGTGAGAACAAGAGGGCTGCGCTCGGCACATCGACGGTGAGACGGACGTCGGGCCCGGATGGGACGCCTTCCCGCAGGGTCCACTCAGTCTCTCCTCGGAGGAAGGTCCATGACCTGTCCGCTCCAGCAAGCAAAAGCGTGACCGCCGTATCCCGCTCCGCGGGAAGGACGCTCAACCCGGACGGAAATCCATGCGCGCTGACGGCGACGGCTGGTGCGACGAAGCTCGGATCGTCGAGGGGCGGTCGTTTGAGGGCACGTCTGATCTGTTGATGGTGAATCCACCGCTCGAGATACTCGCGGGCTGCGAGTAGCCAGTACGGGGACGGGTCTTGGGAGATCCAGTGGACGGGTTCCCCCACTCGCTCGGGGTCGACGGTGGCATACCAACGATGCGTCCACTCACCGACTCTCTCGAGCAGATCGATCAGCACGGCCGGGCTCAGGAAATCGCCGATGTCGACCCAGCGCTCGTTGAACTCGTCGAGGCTCCCGAACAGGCCCTCCCAGCCGCTCCCATCAGCGCTCGGCCAGACCAGCGAAGGCACCGAGTCCCGCTGCCGGGAGAGAAGCGAGAGATCATCACCGAGCAGATGGGTGGCTATGCCCTTGACGGACCACGCCGGGCATTCGGTCGGTAACTGCCAGTCATCCGGTGAGAGACCCCCTAGAAGCTCCAATAGGAGTTTCCGCTCGACTGGGAGGAGGCCGACGACCTCAACGGATTCTGGATCGCGGAGCTGGCTCATCGTGTGGACCCTGGTGAGCAGCATGCCGCGTTCGAGAGGTCCGATCCAGTTTGCTCGGCTACTCCCGCCGCTGTCGCCACCACCGCCACGCGATCTCCGCGACCAATATGTCGAACACGGTGAGGCTACCAACCGGGCGGCGGACCACTCGTAGTCCGAGAGCCACCACGATGGCCACGGCGACGCCGACAACGACCGTAAGCGCCGCCAGGATCGTGCCTACCTGCTTCGGGTCGATGCTGGCGGCGAGGAACACCAGTCCCAAGCCGACGATCAACTTGTGGCGACGCACCCAGGGGGAGGTGGCCACCGGCGCCCGTCGCGTAGGCTCGGACGGCGTGTAGAGCGTGAGTCGTTCTCTCATCCGAACGGAGAGTAGATGAGGGGTGTTACATCAACAGCAGGCCCGCCTGCTAGGCACTGCAGGCGAGCCTCTTCGGCTCTGACCAGGACCGCAACCGCGCCGACAGCGGCTCACGCGATCGATTGGACGATCGCCAAGCACATCTCGTCGGATGACCCGTCACCCCAGGTCACGTATCGGGGAGGGAGTCGCCGCAACTGCGGAAGCTTCTGTCTCAGGGTGGGATCGTAGGTGCAGGTCACCTGAAGGCTGTCGCCCGGCGAGACCCGCACCGGCTGGGCGAGGTTATAGGAACGCTGGTAGTCGAAGTTGTAGTTGGTGACGTTCAGCAGGGTCTGCTGCTTGGGTGTCCCGGCATCGAGCACGATCTTCATGCCGCGGCCAAGCAGATGCATGTGCGCCGTCAGCCTGATTATTTGCCCACTCCGCACCGGCCAAGTGCACGTGGTCGTAACACCCCCGGGAGGATCGGCTGGGTTACGTCCACAGATCCGCTCGATGAGATTGACAAAACCGACCTGACCCTCACCGAACCGTTGACCAAGGTCGGTCAGCGAGGCGTTTCGACTGCACAGCGGCCCGGTGACACCGGCGGGACAGGGGAGATCAGGTGCGGCCGGAAGCAGATTGAGATCGAGAGGTTGCAGATGGGAGGCGGCGGGAACGGTGTTCAGGACCAGCTTGCTTCGCACCGGCTTGTCTCCCACCAGCATGTTGTAGTGAATCTGCATCACCACGAGGCTGCCCTCCGGGAACTGCACCCCCGTGCCCTTCGGCACTACGTCAAGACCGCGGCCAGGAGCCCAGGCCGACAGCCAGGGAGTGTTCGAGATGGCACTGGAGGCGAAACTGGTCGTCTTGGCGTTGAACGGGATGTTGATAGCGGTGTGAGGAAGGGCCGATTCCCCGAAGCAGGTCCAGCCCTGGCCGTTGACGTCAGCCGCGCGGGCTTGAGCAGCGAGATTGGGTGGCACCAGGAACAAGATCGCGTGATGCACCTCTGGGCTCTCCGGGAAGAACTGGCTCGATGTGATGTAGGCGTCGCTCTTCACATGTGGGTCCACCAATGTGCAGTGGTAGTCGTCGGTGCCTCCCCCCGGTGGAGCCTTAGGGGTGTAGGACTTGGACGACTGCAAGGCGTAGGTGGTGACTCGCGGAGACGCGGTTCCTGACGAAGCCGCCGCTGATCCCCCACAACCCGCTAGGAGCCCAAACAGCAAGGTACAGCTGGCAAGAAGCGAAATGGGACGGAGCGATCTCATGGGCCGATACCGTAATCCGGTTTGGTCTGAGATGCTCGGGCTGCCAAGGAGGGCGGAGGAGCCCGGCCCGGCTCGGAGCGGCGGGGACCCTGCGGGAACCGAGTCACGCTGGCAAGGTCATTTTGGTCGACGGTGCGGGGCCGGTTACTTCCTAGGTGGTCATAGCTGGTCCGTCTGGCCGGGTCGGGTCAGGGCGCAGTCGTGGCGGGTTCGAGCACCGCCTCTCTCTTCGGCTGAACCGCTGTCACCTGCTCGAGGTTTTCAGGCTTGCGAGGGCGAGAGGGCAGTAGCGCACCTGCCATGAGCGCGCCGGTGATGGCGACCGCGGCTGCTACGAGACAGCCGCCCGACAGGCTGTAGACGAAGGCGTTCGTGGCCGCATTCGACAGATGCTGCGCACTGTGGCTGAGCCCGAGGTTGCCGAGCACGTGCGATGTGGCGATCGCTTCGCCGACCGATCCCTTAGCCGCGGAGACAACCCTCGAGGGCAAGTGGGCTGGCAGGGTCGTTGCCAGGCGGCTCCCGTAGAGGGATGCCGCGACGCTTCCGATCACGGCCACGCCAAGCGTGCCGCCGAAGAGGCGGGTGGCGTCGTTCACCGCTGACCCAACCCCTGCCTTTGCTTCGGAGACGGCCCCCATGATCGCCTCGGTGGCCGGTGCGCTGGTGAGCCCCATGCCTCCACCGAGCAAGAGCATCTGGCTGGCGATGACGGCATAGGAGGTCGCCTGTGACGCCGTCGAGGTCCAGGCCAATCCCGTGGCGAACGACACGAGGCCAATCGCCACGATCGCCTTGTTGCCGACTCGGACGGCGAGCTTCGTTCCCACGACCGAGGCCACAGCCACCGAGGCGGCTACCGGCAGGAGCCTTACCCCGGTGCCGAGGGGTGTGAAGGACTTGATGAACTGGAAGTACTGGGTGATGAGGAAGATGAATCCCTGGAGAGCGAAGAACGAGATGGCGACCGATCCGCTTGCAGCACTGAAGCGAGGATTGCGAAACAGCGAGACGTCGAGCATCGGGTTGTCGATTCGGCGCTCCAGGATGACGAAGATCACGAGGAGCGCCACGCCGACGATGATCGTCGACAGCGCGGCCGCCGAGCTCCATCCCCAGCCGGGTGCCTGGATCACGCCGAGGACGAGGACGCCCATACCGGCCGTGGAGAGCCCTAGGCCGCGCCAGTCGATTGGCGGTGTCCTGGGGTCGCGTGAGGTCGGCACTGCCCAGGAGACGAGCGCCGCTACCGCAAGGGCGATGAACGTCATCAGGAGGAAGATGCTTCCCCACCAATAGCGCTCGAGCAGCCACCCACCGACGATTGGGCCAGTGGCAATGCCGATCCCGGTGGTGGCACCCCACAACCCGATCGCCTTGGCGCGTTCACGGCGCTCGGTGAAGACGTTGACAAGCAGCGACAGGGTCGAGGGGAACATGAGCGCGGCGCCGAGGCCCATGACAGCCCGTGCGGCGATGAGCTCGGCTGCCGTGCCCACCGACGCCCCCATCAGGCTGCCGACGGCGAAGACACCCAGCCCGAACAGGAGGGTGCCCTTGCGCCCCTGCCGGTCGCTCAGGCTGCCGGCCGCGAGCACCAAGGCGGCGAACACCAGGCTGTATGCGTCGACCACCCACTGAAGCTCGGTAGTCGAAGCTCCGAGGCGCCGCACCAGCGTGGGCAACGCCACGTTCACGATGGTGACGTCGACGCTGATGATGAAGGCAGCCAAGCTGAGGGCGATGAGGATGAGCGGCCGATTTCGCATACTTGCTTTTATAAAGCTATGACTATTGAAAGTCAAGGCGCGATGCTAGAAGTTCTCAAGCCCTGTGGTATTCTCCCTGTATGCGCTCCTACGGCCAGTACTGCGCGTTGGCAAAGGCCCTCGACGTCGTGGGCGATCGCTGGACGCTGCTCATCGTCCGCGAACTGCTCATCCGGAGCTGCCGGTACAGCGAGCTGCAGAACAGCCTGGCCGGCGTGGCCACCAATCTGCTGGCGGAGCGTCTGCACCACCTCGAAGACGCGGGTGTCGTTCGGCGCGACGACGAAGGTCGATACCTGCTCACGGCATGGGGGGAACGACTGGCGGAACCTGTGTACGCACTCAGCCGGTGGGGGTCGCCCCTCATGGGAGACATGAGAGACGACGAGACCTTTCGCAGCCACTGGCTCGCCGCTCCGATCTCCGTCATCTTCGGCGGGGTGGACCCGCAACGTCCACCGCTTGTGGTGGAGATCCGTGCCGGTGGCCCAGCCGTCACGATGGAGTCGGCGGACGGACAGGTGACGTTCCACCCTGGACCGGCTGCGTCACCAGATCTAGTGCTGAGCGGTCCCCCCGATACCATCGTGGGGATCCTGTCGGGCCGTCTCGACGAGAGGGCAGCGTCCCGGCTCGGAGCGAGCATCCTCGGCGACCTCCGGCCTTTGGCGCGCCTGCGTCAGGACGACTGGCTCACGGGACCCGAGGCGTGCCACGTGGAGCGCGAGCCGGCATCGAGACGAGTCCTTGCCGACACCGGCCCAGCTGACGGACGACGTTCGGGTAATTGACGCCATGAGGCGGTGAGAAGAGCGATCGCGCCCCTGGCAGTTCATTGGGAAAGAACGAGTCATCATCTGGGACGAAGATGAACACATGAGTGTATTTTCTGATTTGGAACTCGCCTACTTGCGGGAAGGCAAGCTCGGACGCATGGCGACCATCGACGGGACTGGAATGCCGCACCTGGTTCCGCTTGGCTGGCATTACAACCCTCAGCTCGACACGATCGACGTCGGTGGGCGTGACCTTGCCCGCACCGCCAAGTTCAAGAACGTCCAGCGAAACCCGAACGTTGCCTTAGTCGTCGACGACGTCCTTCCACCGTGGCGGCCTCGTTGCGTGATGGTACGGGGCCATGGCGAAGCGCTGTCCGAGGCCGTCGGCGCCGAGGGCGAGCGGGTCGGACCGATCATCCGGATCACACCGACCAAAGTCGTCAGCTGGGGCCTCGAGGAACAGGGCTGACAGCAGGGCGCTCCACCTCCCAGTCTGGCTGATCGTCGTCAAGGCGCCGGTGCCACCTTCACCCCATCTCCCTTCGGTCATTCCAATTGATGAACCGTCCTCCAAGGGGACCCTGGATGTGGGGACCTTTGAGGTCGACACCGCTTGCCGGTGGGGAACCGCGCAGTCCCCAGGTCCAGCCAGCCGAGGGTGAGTCGCCGGGAACGAGACCGAGCAACCCGACCGGGCGCATCGACTACTCGAGGATGAGGTCAGCGGCGGGACGAAACGGACCGAAGGTGAAGGCGGGAATGACGAGTTCGCGGTCTCCCTCCCAATTCAGATCCCGGAGCTGAGCAACGCTCCGCCGTCCCGTCATGGCCCGGAGGAGCTCGAAGGCATCGCCCCTCAGCGTCATGTCCGCGTCGTGACTCCCGAAGTCGACTCCGTCGGTGGTGCGGACCCGGACCGAGATCCCGTACGACGCGGCCGAGTCGACAAATGCCGGCGCCACGAACCCGAGTCCGATACCCACGGCGTCCGAATCCTTTGCGCCCGGCTGACCGAGCGTTGCCCGGATGTCGTGCTCATGTGTCACCACATCGGTGACAGCTTGCCGTCCCGGGTCGCCGATCGCATCTAGCAGCCCCTCGAACGGCGGCGCCTTTTCATCCCACTCCGCAAGGATCTCCGGGATCGACCGGCTGCGCCGAGCGTCGACCTGAGCAGCCGTCCATGGATCCGTGGCTACTCCATCGAGCCTCCCCGCCAGCGCGTCATCTACCACTCCAGTCACGTGTGCGACCAGGTCGTGCACCGACCATTCGCGACAGGTCGGTACGGTAGTTGCTCCTCGTTCCTCGTCGAGATGACCGGTCAGTTCACCTACGCGGGTCCGGCACCCCGTATAGGCGGCCGAAATCTCTCCCACTGCCGAATCCTTCCGCTCACCATGCATCCTGGCGCCAGCCAGCCGCTTCCCGCCAACCGAACTAAGCAGCCCTGACAAAATACAGGTTGCCGTACCCGTAGCGCGAGCGGCGGCGATGAGGTCGAAGACCTTCTGCATACTCGAGGCACCGATAGCCCAGGTTGTCCAAGAAGTCGATGCAAGGCGCCGTATCAGGCATCCCCATGTAATCCCCGGTCTCCAATGTGATCATCGGGGCTCCTTCAGTAAGAACCCTGCGCATTCCCTGCAGGATGGACAACTCGGACCCCTCGGCATCGAGCTTGATCATGTCGGGCAGGAGGCCTGATGCGGATAGGAACTCGTCGAGGGTCACGGTAGAGACCGCGTACTTGACCCCACGGAGTTGTCGGCGCTCGGCAACTGGCACCCTCGCGCTCGCCATGATCGTGTTGAGCGCGGAGTGTCGAAGACCGAAGTCGTGGAGCTCCATGACCCCGCGCTCCGAGTGCAGGGCCACCTGATGAGCTCGGACGTTCTCGAGCCCGTGGACATTGCGAAGCAGCAACTGGAACGTACCCCTGCCGGGCTCGAAGGCCAGGACTACTCCACTCCTTTCCACCAGTTGGCTGGCGATCACAGAGTAGTAGCCGTAATGAGCTCCGACGTCGACGAACACCATGCCCGACCGCAAGCGATGGAGCAGCACCCGGGTGAGGGCAGGCTCTATGTACCTGTGCCGGTAGATGTCGGTACCCACGATCTCCGGAAGAACGACACGCATCCGCTGCCCGGTGAACATGGGGCATGTCACCTCGACCGGACCGGTCAATCGGCGCAGAAAGGGGCGGACCTGCCGCCACAGACGATGTGGCAGCCAACTGGCGTCGCAACCTGACGGCCGCTCAGCATGGGCCAGCGCGTCCAACATCTCGGCGGGCGCGTCTACCGGTCCCGCAGCCGCCGCCCTTCGGGCCTCGTGGCGTGGCGGGTTTCCGTTGTCGCAGAGCGTCCGATCGCCTCAAATTTCCAAAAGAATTTGCAAAAGAAACTGCCAAGATCGTCGCTCATCTCAGCGGCGCGCTCCCGCACGCTCGACGTCCCAAGACAGCAGAAGGTCGTCGGGCATGATGTGGAGGCGTCGGTTTATGAGCCGGATGCCGTCGATGACCCGGTTGACTCCCAGTGGCCCGACAGCGTCCGTCCCCCGGCCGATGATCGTCGGCGCGACTCCCACGATCAGGCGGTCAACGACTCGTGCCCCCAACATGGATGTGATGACCTTGGCGCCGCCCTCGACGAGGACGGATTCCACCCCCTCGTCGCGTAACGCCCGCAGGCCCGAGATGAGCTCTACCCCGCCGGGACCGGGATCCACGACTCGAACTTTCACGTCTCTGTCCCGCAGGAGCGATCGGCGCCGGTCCGAGGACTGAGGAGTCGACAGGATCGTCGTGGGTGCATCCGGCTCGAGGATCTGCGCGGAGAGAGGAATGCGGAGAGTGGAGTCGAGGACGACTCGTTGTGGTGAGACGCCCGGCACCATGCGGACGGTCAGTTGAGGATCGTCCCGAATGACGGTTCCCACCCCGACGAGCACCGCGTCGCACGCAGCCCGAAGCGCGTGGGAGATGCGCCGCTCCGCTTCGCCGCTGATCCATTTGGAGTCACCCACGCCCGTAGCGATTCGCCCATCGAGGGTCTGCACGTACTTCAGGACGACGTAGGGACGGTCGACCGTCGGCACCGTTGCTCCCATTAGGTCGCTGGTGTCGATCGCCTTGAGTTCGAGACCGCCTACTGCACCGGTGCCCGCGGGGAGAATATGGCCCAGCCGGTTCTCCTTTGTCCGCAGATACGAGAGGTTGCGAGCATGGGCGGCCGTGGCCAGAGGGACCACGTCGGCTACTTCAACACCTCCATGTCGGAGGCCGTTCACCTTGGCGGGGTTGTTGGTGAGAAGACGTACGGACCGCACGTTCAGCGCCTTGATCACCGTGGCGCCGTCGGCGTAGTCACGCCCGTCGACTGCTAGGCCCAGGCGGACATTGGCGTCAAGGGTGTCAGCGCCGTCGTCCTGTTCGACGTAGGCACGCAGTTTGTTGATCAAACCAATCCCGCGGCCTTCGTGACCCAAGGCGTACAGCAGGAGGCCACGGTCAGCCGCCGCGATGGTCCGCATCGCCAGTCGCAGCTGAACGCCACACTCGCACCGCAACGAACCGAGGGTGTCCCCGGTCAGGCACTCGGAGTGAAGCCTCGTCAGGACCGATGACATGCCGGCAACGTCACCTTTGACCAGCGCGAGATAGACCCGCCCCGACGGGCACTCGAACGCCCGGGCGTCGAAGGTGCCGAACGGTGTTGGCATGGCGACCCTGGCCACCTGCAACGGCTCGTCTTGGGTACGAGCCGGTCGATTGCCGTCCGCCGGCGTGCGAATAGGGTTTCGAGCCATGAACAGGCAGGATACGGGCCAATCAGGACCCAGACCGAATTGACCGGCAAACCTGAGACGGCTCAGGCGCTGTACTTCGTCCGGCCAGGACGGGTCGAAGTGGGCGAAGCGCAGTTGGATACCGCTCTCCGGGCTGAGCACGTGCGCGTGCGAACGGAGTATTCGGGGATCAGTGCCGGTACCGAGATGCTGGCCTTCCGCGGCGAGCTCGATCCAGACCTGCCGCTGGACGAGACAATCGGCCCGTTGGCTGGCACGTTCCGGTACCCGTTCCGCTACGGCTATAGCTGTGCGGGGCGGGTGGAACAGTCCCGGGCCAGGCTGGCAGAGGGCTCATTAGTCGTTGCACTCCATCCTCATCAGGACAGATTCGTCGTTCAGGAGGCCGAAGTCGTCTCGTTGGAGGGATATGAAGACGCCCGGTTAGCGACGCTGCTCCCTCTTGTCGAGACCGCTCTACAGATATCTTTGGATGCTGGTGATCTCCTGCATGAGGATGTAGTCGTCATCGGACTGGGTGTGGTCGGGATCCTCACTGCCAGCCTCCTGCAGCGCTCGGGTGCCTCGGTCATTGCGGCCGAACCCAAGTCGTGGCGCCGACGCACCGCCTCCGCATTCGGGGTGGAGAGCGTGGCGCCCGAGGATCTCCAGGACGAGGTCGAAGCGCGCACTGGCGGACGCGGTGTTCCGTTGCTGGTCGAGCTCAGCGGACAGCCTGCGGCCCTGGCCGGGGGTCTCTCGCTGTTGGCTCACGAGGGCTCCGCCCTAGTGGCATCGTGGTACGGCGTCAAGGACGTCAGACTTCCCCTGGGTGGGGACTTCCACCGCCGCCGCCTCACGTTACGGAGCACACAGGTCTCGAGCATTCCCGCATGCCAGGGGCATCGCTGGACGGTGGCCCGTCGGCGGGCGGTGGCCCGTGACCTGCTCGCGGAGTTGCCGATAGGGCTGCTCGCAACCCATCAGTTCGCTCTGCGCGATGCGCAGAAGGCATTCGAGGCGGTCGACCGCCAGCAAGAGGGGCTCCTTCACGCCGCCCTGCGCTATGAATGAGCCCGTGTACCAGGTGGGGACCACCCAGGAGGTGCGAGCCTTCCACGTCATACCCGGGATGGCGGGACCTGAGGGGCAGTTACACGCGCACGACTACAGGATCGAATTGCTGGTCGAGCGGGCCGCCCTCAGCGACGAGGGGATGGTATGTGATCTCGACCTGCTCGAGAGCGCACTTAGCGAGGTCGTGAGCCGCGTGCGAGACCGAGATCTCGACAGCATCCGACCGGCTGGGGCCGAAGCGGTAACAGTAGAGCTGTTCGCCCGATGGGCCCACGATTCGATTGCTGGCGCCGTCCTGCTGGCCGGTGGGGAAACGCTGACTGTGCGGGTCTGGGAATCGCCAGTGGCGTTCGGTGGCTACCGAGCAGCTGTGGGCCGACCGGATCACATCAGCTCTTCGTAAGCCCGGAGACATCGACAGGCGCAGGCGCCCCAGGTGAACCGCTGGCTGACCAGGTCCCGGGCGTTGTCGCCTATGCCGCGGGCCAGGCCGGGATTGCCCAGGAGCGCCGATAGCCGGTCCCGGAGCTGTTCTATGTCGCCGGGGTCGACGAGGTATCCAGTCTGGCCGTGTTCGACGACCTCGGGTACGCCGCCGAGCCGGCTCGCCACTACCGGCGTACCGCTCGCCATCGCTTCCAGCAAGCTGAGACCCAGCAGCTCCGAGACGGCAATCCGGCGGCCGTAGCAGGTGACCTCGACCGACGGGAGGGCCACCACTTTGGCCCGGCGGTAAAGCGAGGCAAGCTCAGCGTCCGACAACCCACCAGTGAAATGGACGGCCCGGCCCTCGGCGAGCCTGTGCAGGAGTAATTCGTAATCGCGTTCGGGCGGATCACGATCGTGACCGCCGGTCCCGACGACGATCAGACGTGCTTCCGCCGGAAGGGCCTCGATGAGGCGGTCGACGCCCTTATGGGGCGTCAGGCGACCAACGAAGAGGACCCCTTCACGATCACCGTGGGGTTCAGGCGTGAAACGATCGACATCCACGCCGCCGTAGACGACCCGAGTGCGTGCCGGCGGGATGCCCAGCGTCTCGGCGGAGTACCGAGAGACCGTGAGAAAGCGGTCGAACAGCCGCGGCAGTAGCCCAGCCCAATCTCCACCTTTCAGCCCGTGATCTGTTGACACAAGCGGCTGACCTCTGAGGGTCCCGGCAATGGCAGCCGCACGGCTCGGCGCACTACGCAGGTGATGGGTGTGGACGATGTCGGCCTCACCAAGCTCCCCCCACAGGGCCAGGGAGATCGGGTGCGCCGGATGTCCCCACAAATGGGTCACGGGCTTCAAGACCCGAACTCGTACCCCTCCCTCGAAGATCACCCGGGAATCCGCTCCGAAGGTCACCAGCCCACTGTCGAGATGCCGGGCGAGGGCACGCGCAAGCTCCAGCGGGTAGCGTTCACCACCGCCAAACAGCCCGCCCGCTCCGAAGGAGGTCGGGCTCACCTGGACAACACGCATGGCTGTCATCTCCCTCGTCACCCTGGGATCGCCCGGCCAGATGACCGGCGGCTACCTTTACCACCGCCGGATGGCCGAAGCAGCGCCGAGCCACGATGCGAAGGTTTCTTTTGTTTCCTTTCCTGCCCGCCGCTATCTCTCGGCGGCGAGACGAGCCGGTGAAGTCATGGCGGAGGCGCAGAGGAGCGGTACGGACCTGGTCGCCGTCGACAGCATTGCTGCCAGTCTGTTGGCCCCATGGCTACGCACCCGCCGGCCGGACTTGCCGCTGGTAGCGATCCTCCACCAGCCTCCCGGAGGGATCGACCACGGGCCGGTGCAGACGCGCGTCCAGGGGGCTCTCGACCGATCCGTGTACCGCAGGGCGCGCTGCCTGCTCGCGGCCAGTCGGGCCTTGGCCGATGAGCTCGAGGCGATCGGCTTCCCCGCGGCCCGCATCAGGGTCGTGGCTCCGGGCCGAGACGCTGCCGCCGCACCCGATGGTCCTCCGCGTGAGCTTCGTTGGGGGCGGCACGCCGCATTCCTTTGCGTCGGCAACTGGGTGGCGCGGAAAGGGATCTTGTCCGTTCTCGACGCCTTTGCTCGACTGTCCCCCGAGGCCGGCACGCTGCACCTCGTGGGTGACCAGAAGGTTGATCCCTCTTATGGGGCGCTGGTCAAGGCGAGGTTGAGCGAGGCCGACCTGGCGGGCCGGGTGGCGCTTCACGGGACCGTCACCAAAGAGAGAGTCGCCGCGTTGTATGCAGCGGCCGACGTCTTCGTGCTGCCCAGCTGGAAAGAGCCGTACGGCACGGTCTACGGCGAAGCAATGTCTGCGGGGCTACCAGTCGTGGGATGGCACGCCGGCAACCTTGTGAACCTGGCGGACAACGAGCGGGAGGGAGTCCTGGTGCGCCCCGGCGACGTGGAGGGCCTCTCGAGGGCAATGGAGAGACTGGCCCTCGACGAGGCCTACCGCCTTCGACTGGCATCCGCCGCGCACCGGCGGGCGGAATCGCTCCCCACATGGGAAGACACGGCACGGCTGTTCTTCTCCTGTCTCAGCGAGGTCCTGGACGAGGAGGGTGCCGCTCGTTGAACGACAAGAGCATCGGGCCTTCAGCCGTTACGGCGATGCGGCAGACGGCGCCATCCTCTACGAACAGGTGCCGAGCGATCTGGTCTGGGGCACCGAGCGCCCATGCCACGGCAGCCTTGATCGGTGAAACGTGGGTGACTACGACGATGTTGCGCTGGGAGGCGTCGCCCGCGACCGAATCACACGCCGCCCTTACCCTCTTCCCCAAGGCGAGCAAAGACTCTCCGTCCTGGGGGACGAATGCCAGGTCCGTTTGCCAGCGCCTCCACAGCTCGGCCTCGAATGGGGCTGACGGCTGCCCGTCAAAGACTCCGTAATCGAGCTCGATCCACCTCTCGTCGACCTCGATCTTCCTGCCGAAACCGTGGGCCGTGTCCATGGCCCGTCGCAAGGGACTCGATACAACTCGATCTACGTCTGACAGGGTGGTGGCGCCCAGTGCCATCGCCTGGCGTTTGCCGAGCTCTGTCAGGGGCGGATCGGCACGGCCAAGAAGCAAGCCCTTGGCGTTGGCCGCCGTCTGTCCGTGCCGGACGAGAATTAGCATTGTCGAACGTCCCTCTGCGACGTCCGCCGGGTCCTTACTCCACCCGTTCAGCTGATGCTGGCGGTGACACCGGTCAGGGTCTGCGACAGGGTCCAGAGCTCGGCTGCGGTGGCCTCGTCGTAGGAGCGCCTGTTTGAGCGGACGAGCTTCGGGTAGCCGCGCTGCTCGAAGGGGCCGTCGGGCCCGATGTAGGAGCCACCGGGCAGGTCCGGCACGGTGGCCGCGTACAGGGTCGGTAACGCGCCCATCTGTGCACTTTGGGCGAAGAAGCGGTTGGTAATGCTCATCATCCGGTCCTGGACCGACTCGGTGTGGAACTGAAGGTTGGTCTCGGCGTAGCCGGGATGCGCGGCAAGTGCCTTGCGGGAGGAGCCGGCTGCCGCGAGTCGGCGCTGCAGCTCGTAGGTGAACAGCAAGTTGGCGAGCTTGGCTTGACCATAGGCCTGCCAGCGGCGGTACCGGCGATGCTCCCAGTTCAGATCGTCGAGGCGGATGCGGCCCATGCGGTGCCCGCCGCTGGAGATCGTGACCACGCGGTCGGTGATCTGATCCAGCAACAGGCCGGTCAGCGCGAAGTGGCCGAGGTGATTGGTGCCGATCTGCAGCTCGAAGTTGTCCTTGGTGCGTCGCCTAGGAGTGGCCATCACCCCGGCGTTGTTGATCAGCACGTCGATCTCGCCCATGTCCGCGGTGAACTCCCGCACCGAGGCCAGGTCGGCAAGGTCCAGACCGCGGACATCTGTGCTGCCGGGCATCTCCGCCGCGGCGCTCTCGCCCTTGGCGGTATCACGGCAGGCCACGACCACATCCGCGCCGGCCCGGGCTAGCTCGGTGGCGGTGACGGCGCCGAGGCCACTGTTCGCCCCGGTGACCACGAAGGTCCGCCCGGTCTGGTCGGGGATGTCGCCAGAGGTCCACTTGGCCATGGCCCCACGGTATGCCACCGGCCCCGACGGCACCTGTCTCGACGGCATCTGCCGCGACGCCGACGGCGCCGTCTGGACGGGATCTAGGCGCCGTCGGGACCGGATCTAACCGAGTGCCGAGTACGCCGCGTCCTGCAGGTCGTGATGCACCTGGGGTGCATGGGCACCCTCGAACAGCCGCTGAGTCAACACGATCACCGCGAGATCTCGCCCCGGGTCGACCAGCCAGGAAGAGCCGAGACCGCCGTCCCAGCCGTAGGCGCCGACGTACGGGCCCTCGGTGATGATGGACTGGCAAAATCCCCAGCTGCGGCCGTCGAGGAAGCCCTTCCCGTCCCGCGCCTTCTGCTCGGGCGTCAGCTGGTCCCGGGTCATCTCCCGGACGGCGTCGGCGGAGAGCACGGGTTCTCCGCCGCGCAGCAGCATACGGGCAAACGCCAATAGGTCGTCGGCAGTCGACACCAACCCCGCCGCCCCGTCACCGAAGGCCGGCGGCTGGCTCCACTGGCCGTCCGGTGCGTCCCAGATCTGCAGTCCGTCGGGGGTCGGCATGTACGCAGTCGCCAGGCGACTGACGTTCGTCGCCCAGAATCCGGTGTCGGCCATGCCCAGTGGCTCGAAGACCCGCGTGCGCAGCACGTCGGCGAAGGACATCTTTGCGGCGCGTGCCAACAGCACACCCAGCACCGAGGCGCCGGTGTTGTAAAGCCAACGCTCGCCAGGATGAGCCATCAGTGGGAGCGATCCGAGCGCCGGCGATCCACGTGTCGGGATCGGGCTGCTCAGTGGGGCTGGGCGGCCCGAGTGTGGAGAGGTGCATCTCTGCGGCCGCCCTTACGACCGGCCATGGCTCAGGCGCCATGAACATGTCCAAAATCATGCCGAAGCCGAACGTGAACGTCATCAAGTCGCGCACCGTAATCCCACGATCGGCCTGGACGATGTCGTCCAATGGCCCGTCCATCCGGCGCAGCACCCGGGGGTGTGCCAGCTCCGGCAGCAACCGTTCGACAGGTTCGTCGAGGGTGACGAGGCCCTCGCGGACAAGAGCCAAGGTCGCGGCACCGGTTATCGGTTTGGTCGTCGACGCGATTCGAAACAACGAATCACGCTGAACTGCTGGGCCACCGACCCCCAGCGAGCCCAGAGCCTCTACGTGCGTCTCCCCCCCGTGAGCGACCAGCGCGACGAGGCCCGGTACCTTGTCTTCGCCGACGTGCGCGGCTGCCACATCGCCGAACCGTGCGATCCCTTCCTCTGTCATCGGGTCAGGCATCGGAACCTCCGCCACGCCACGCAGGGTCCCGGCCGGTCAGACCGAGCAGCCGGTCGAGCAGCGGCGCGTCCTCCGCCACCCGAACCGGCGGACCGAAGAGGCCGGGCGTTCCCTGCGGGTGCTGCGCTGCCGTGGGTTGTACGAACCCGTATGCCGCCTCCAATAGCTGCGGCTCGCAGCTGAAACTTTGGCCGCTGGCGACCGCGATGTCCCATCCATGCACGATGACCTCGTTCAGCGCGATCACGCCGGCTAGCTCGCCGGGGAGGTCCTGGCCCCCCGCCTGAGTCATCCCCGTCCACGCGGAATCGTCGCGCCACGCGCTCGCCAGCGCGGCTAGGCGTTCTGGGATTCGGCTCCGCCAGTCCGAGCCCAGCCGCGACGCGTCAGCCGACGGGCCCTGGCGGGCGCCGGGCAACCCTGCCTTCGTCGCCGCGGCGGTGAATGCCATCGACAGCCCGTCGACATGATCGATGAGACCACCGAGGCTCGTCTCACTGCACGGGGTGGGCACCGTAAGTTGATCGTCGCTTACTCGGTCGACCAAACTGCTCAGCCTCCGGGTGGCGGGCTCCAGGTCGATCATCTCTCTCCTCGTCACGAGTCGGTGTCACAGGTTCGACGTCAGCCGGGCCGCGGAGTCATCGGCCACGACCAGTATTGGCTGAATCTTTGGATGAGCTTCGGAGTCGCCTTTCCACTCACCGCCGTTGCCCTTGTCCCTCGGCGATGGCCACGGTGCTCCTCGAAGCGCTCCGCCAACCATTCGTGGCTCCACCGGTCACATCCTCTCGCGGCGTCGTGTCATATGCAGTGAGAGGAACCCAACTTGACCGGCATGACGAGCACACGCACCTGGAGATCCCTGAAGGAGAGTAAGCATGCAAGCACCAAGGAAGATCGCCGTAGCGGGGGCCACCGGGAGGGTCGGTCGCCATATAGTCGACGTCCTCCAAACCGGGGGCCACGATGTCGTAGCCATGTCGCGTTCGGGCGGCGTGGACGTGATTAGCGGCGACGGTCTGGCGGATGCCCTGGCAGGCGTCGATTGCGTCATAGACGCAGCCAGGGGGCCCTCGCCCGACCAGGAGGCGGCCACGGCGTTCTTCACCACCGCGGCCCGGAACCTGCAGGAGACCGGGGAGCAGGCTGGCGTACGTCGGATGATTTTGGTCTCCATCATCGGCTGCGACCGGTTCACAGCGGGTTACAACGCGGCGAAGATCGCCCACGAGCGGGCCATGCTGTCGGGCCCGATCCCGGTACGGGTGCTGCGGGCGGCGCAGTTCCACGAGTTCGTCGGGCAGCTCCTGGAGTGGGGCAGGCAGGGCGAGAGCGCCTACGTACCGAGGATGCGTATCAGCTGGTCGCCAGGACAGTTGCCCAGGCGCTCGCCGACCTGGCCACCGACCCCGGATCGGTCACGCCGGCATCGATCCTGGAGATCGCCGGGCCGCGGGAGGAGAACCTTGTCGAGATGGCCACACTGCTCTGCGCCCGTCGCGGTGACCCGGTCAAGGTCGAAGGCGTGAGCGACCCGTCCGATCCTGACCGAGAGCTCTTCGAGACCGGTGCCCTGCTGCCTGCCCCGGGCGCCATCCTCGCGGGGCCGACGTTCGAGGAGTGGCTCGACTCCACGTCTTGAGCTGCGACGACCCGTTTGCTGAAGGGCAGGCTGTACCCAAGCCTGTGGCGCTCGGACCCGTCTGACCACTATACTAGTCATGTGACTAGGCAACTGACTGCTACCGAAGCAAAGGCCATCCTTCTCGCTCTTCTAGATGAAGTCGCCGCAGGTGACGAAATCGAAATCACCAAGCACGGACACACGGTGGCTCGGTTGGTGCCCGCCAGTGGTCCCAGTTCGTTGAAGGGAAGGCTCTCAGACATTGCGAGCACAGCCTGCAAGGAGGAAGAGCTCTTTTCGACGGGTGAGGTTTGGAACGCCTCGTGACCACCGTCCTCCTTGACACCCACGTCGTCCACTGGTGGTCTGCTGAGCCCGAGAAGCTGAGCCGGGCTGCCACGAGCGCAATCGACGCGGCCGACGAGCTGGCCGTCTCAGCGGTGACGTGGTACGAGCTCGCCTGGCTCGCGAGGCACGAGCGCATCGCGCTGTGCACACCGGCTCGCAGCTGGGTAGCCGAGATCGCGCGAGATGTCCGCACTGCCGGGATCACCCCGGCCATCGGGGATACAGCGGTCGCGCTTCCGGCGGCTTTTCCCGGCGATCCCGCCGATCGCATCATCTACGCCACCGCGATCGAGAATGGCTGGAGGCTCCTCACCAAGGACCGCAGCTTGCGCAGCCATCGCCACCCGCGTCAGATCACCTTGTGGTGACGATCAGTCAGCGAAGCTGTGGTCGGCTGAATAAGGGTTCGGGCTGATCAGCCGCCAAGGCCGACGATCGGAGCGTTCAGGGGCCGCGCCGCATCGAGGCGAAGAAATTCGAACCGCCGTTCCTAGGAATGGTTGTCCTCGGACTGGAGCATGGTTTCGGCGAACATGATGAAGAGCTTCTCGAACAGGCCCCGGTAGTGGGGAGCGTCTTCCTCGTCGATGGCGGCGAGCTGCGCCAAGCCGTCGACTGCCGCCAGGCTGAGGTCAGCCAGGTCTCGGGAGGAGATCCGTAACTTGATGCCGCGGCGGGCCGACTCCTCCTCGATCAGGCGAGCCACCCTTTCCGCGCGCTGGCGCTCCGCCTCGACCAGCCGCTTTCGCACCTCAGGATTTCTCAAGGCAGACAGGCGTAGCTCCAGGTTCAGTGTCGGCCAGCTCGATGTCAGGGGCGCCACCGACTCCCATGCGGAGGTAGCAGCGATGGCATCCCTTACGGGATCGGACCGCCCCCCCGCTTCCATGACGCCCGTTACCGCCGCCATCTGAACGTCCATGTAGTGGTCGAAGACGGCGAGAAGCAGCTCCTCCTTGCTACCGAAATTGGAGTAGATCGCGCCTCGAGAGAAGCCGGCAGCCTCGGCGATCTCCTCGAGCGACGCTCCGTAGAAGCCCTTCTGAGCGAAGACCTCCGCGGCCGCCTCGACCAGGGTCTTCCGTGTGAGCTGGCGACGGCGCTGCGGGGTCAGCTTCTCGACCGGCACATCAACATCATGGCAGAGCCCATCGACCTTGACTCCTAAATACAGTTCTGTATAATCTAGACAATGATGTTGACAGACTACAGATCTGCATCCGAAACCGCCCAGGCCAGGGACGAAGTCCTCCAATGGGTCCGTCACCAGCTCGACTACGAGGCCTGGTTGAGCGCGCTGCACGCCAAGCGGGGAACAGGGCGACCAGTCGCGGGGGGACGACCAGAGCCAGTTCAGTTGCTCCGGTCCCCATCCCTTCCTCCTGAACCGCACGCATGCGACATGGCTGAAGCCGGCTAGACGTCCCCACCCGTCGCCTGTCCCTGCCTGGAGCGGGGCCGGGCGCACCGTTCGTCCAGCCTGAGAAGATTTCGGCTCCGGCTTCCGGCCTCAGCCAACAAGATAAAGGGGTGAACGATCCCGGTCCTGTGGAGGCCTTCCACGCTTCGACCCGTCACGGGGAGCCCCCCACGCATGCGGAGCGGCTGGTCAGGTTCCGGCCCATGGACCCGGCCAACCGGCCCCGCCCCTTCAAGGTCTATCCCGACCTCGAGGCGGTCGCCCTGCCGCGCCAGATCCTCCGGTCATCCCTTCCTGCGTCCGAGGTGCTCTCGGGACACCCGGGGTCTCCCGCCAAGCTCGGTGACGAGCTGTTGGGGACGCTCCTGTTCCTGGCAGCGGGCGTCACCCGGTTCACGGCGCGGGACGACGAGCGGGTCTGGTTTCGGGCGGCGATGTCGGCCGGCAACCTCCACCCCGTGGAGATCTACGTCGTGCGCTCGGGCGTGCACCACTACCAGCCGCTAGAGCACGCCTTGGTCGCGTTGCGCCCGTCCGAGCAAGTTCCCGCAACAGGCGGCGGCGTGGCGTTGGTCTTCTCGGGGATCCCGTTCCGCACCTGCTGGAAGTACGGCGAGCGCGGCTGGCGGCACCTGTGGTGGGACGCCGGCACGATCCTGGCCAACCTCCTGGCCGTGGCGACCGCTCACGGACTGGTGGCACGGCTGCAGGCCGGCTTCGCCGACGATGCGGTCGCCCAGCTGCTGGGGATCGACGGCCTAGAGGAGCTGCCCCTCGTCGTCGTCCAACTGGGAGATACCGACCTCGCCATTCCCCCTGCCGGCTCGCTCGATCCGCTCGTCTTCGGTTCGCTGCCAGTAGCGCCCCGGGTACTGCGCTTCCCTTTGGCGGACGAGGCCCACGCCGCCGGTGTGTTCGCCGATGGGGACATTTCCGGCTGGCGAGAAGCGGCCGGTGCGGTGTCAGAGCCAGCGCCCCGAGAGGTGGCCCCGGCGGACGCCGGAGAGGATGAGCGGATCGAGGACGTCATCCTCCAGCGTGGCTCCACCCGGGTGTTTCGAGCGCAGCGCGGGTCGACCGAGCTGCTGGAGTGGGCCCTGCCGGCGGCGACCAGAGCGGTTCCCCTCGACGCCGCCCCGGCCGGCACCCTGATCGAGCACCTCGTGAACGTGCACGACGTGGAGGATGCCGAGCCCGGCGGCTACAGCTATCGGAGCGTCGGGAGCTTCGAGGGCAGAGTCCGCGCCGCCGATCCCCGCGGCGTGGGAGCCGGCCTGTGCCTGGGTCAGCCCCTCGGCGGGGACTCTTGCTACACGGCCTTCCACGCCGTAGAGCTCTCCCCACTGCTTGGCGTGCTGGGGGCAAGGGGCTACAGGGCCGCGCAGCTTGAAGCCGGCATCGTCGCGGGTCGGTTGGCGCTCAACGCCTTCGCCCTAGGTGCTGGCGCCACCGGGCTCACCTTCTATGACGGGCTGGTCTCCCGCTATTTCCGCAGCGACGCCTCGCCGCTTCTGGCCGCCGCCATCGGCGTGCCCGACACCCACCCGGCTCCGAGCGGTACTCCGGGACGCCCGGTGGAGCTGCACGGTTACGGGAACGTCATGAACAGGCTCGCCTCCAGGCTCAACAGGTAGGTGCCGATCGGCGGGCCAGAAGGCTGAGCCACAGGGAGGCACTGGAAGACGCCCCGCAGTTGAGGGTAGGACTGGCCCTATGGGCATCCTCGATGAGATTCGTCGTTTTTGGGACGAAGACGCGGCGACCTACGACGACGCTCCCGGACATCGACCGCGTACCGCCGCTGAACAGGCTGCTTGGGCTGCAGCTTTGGCCAGGTTCCTTCCTCCTGCACCTGCGAGGGTTCTAGATGCTGGAGCCGGTACTGGGTTTCTGAGTCTCGTGGCGGCGCGGCTCGGCCACCGGGTAACGGCCGTGGACCTATCTCCAGAGATGCTGGAGCGTCTGCGTCGAGCTGCCACAGTGGAAAACCTGAAAATCGAGACTATCGAAGGCTCGGCCGTCGAGGCCCCGCCCGGTTTCGACGCCGTTATGGAACGCCACCTCATGTGGACTCTGCCCGACCCGGCGAAGGCCTTGACGGCCTGGCAGGCGTCAGCACCTCGAGGTCGACTCATCTTGATAGAGAGCCTTTGGGGTAGTGCTGATCCGATCGAGGCGCTTCGTTCGCGATCCAGAGAGCTACTTCGACGCGCAAGAGGCAAGCCGCCCAATCACCACGCAAGCTACCCAGGTGTCGTTCGCCGAACCCTACCGCTTGGCTCAGGGACCACACCCTCACGGCTAGTGGAGCTGGTGCGAGATGCGGGATGGGATCAGGTCCGACTCGAGCGACTGCGAGATGTCGAATGGGCCGCGGTCAGCGCGCTCCCGTCGCTCGAGCGGGTCCTTGGTGTCGCTCCTCGATTTGCCATCGTCGCCGAGTAAGACCGTTCCCGCCCCGGCGAATGCGCCCGCCGGCTGACGGACGCCAGGTACCTGCTTGGGCCGCACATTGCGTGACGCCGATCACCCCGCCGACCCGTGGCTGAACAGGGATTCGGCTGATCATCGGCCGCCAATGCTGACAATCGGAGCATTCAGGGGCGCGCCAGCGTCTGATCCCAGAAAAGCAGCCGTACCGAAGGCGAAGATCCCCCCGTCGGAGGCAGTCAACCAGTAGCCATCTCCGTCCGGCGCCGGGGTCATGCCGACGATTGGCTGGTCCAGCGCTTTGCCCCCCATCGAGCCGAAGGAACTTGCGCGTCACCGAAGCCGAAGATCCCGCCGTCTCTCGCCACCAGCCAGTAACCGTGCCCGTCGGGAGTCCCGGCCATCCCCACGATGGGCTGGTCCAGCGCTTTGCCTCCCATCGAGCCCAGGAACTGAGCGTCACCGAAGGCGAAGACCCCTCCGTCAGAGGCTGCGAGCCGGTAGCCCTGCCCGTCCGAAGCGGGCGCCATCCCCACGATCGGCTGGTCGAGCTGGCGGCCCCCCATCGAGCCGAAGAACTTGGCGTCCCCGAAGGCGAAGATCCCCCCGTCTCTCGCCACCAGCCAGTAGCCGTGCCCGTCGGGAGTCCCGGCCATCCCCACGATGGGCTGGTCCAGCGGGCGGCCTCCCATCGAGCCCAGGTACTGAGCGTCACCGAAGGCGAAGACCCCTCCGTCTCTCGCCACCAGCCAGTAGCCGTGCCCGTCGGGAGTCCCGGCCATCCCCACGATGGGCTGGTCCAGCGGGCGGCCTCCCATCGAGCCCAGGTACTTAGCGTCCCCGAAGGCGAAGACCCCTCCGTCAGACGCTGCGAGCAGGTAGCCCGCGTTTGGGGTAGCTCCTGCGTTCCCACCGGTTAGCTGGTGAAGGTTGCCGTTGGCTGCATCGGCGGCATCTCCGAGGTAAGGGAGCCCGTAGAGATCCTCGATCGTGCGCAGGACGCCGGCGTGGTTCACCTCAGCGGTCTGCTGGCCGTTATGTCCGTTCACCACGATTGTGGGGACATGGCCTCCGGCAGCGCCGTTGAAGCCCGCTGACGTAGTCCCCTCGTCCCAGGTGAGTATGACGGTGTAGCCGCCGTTGATGAGCGGAGGAAGGTTTTGCGAGAGCCAGGTGTCCCCCTGGGCGACCGTTCCGTCATGCATGTCATCCAGCACGTTCGGGGACACCCAAATGAACGACGGGCCCCTGTGCGTGGCGAGGTCGCTACCCAGCTGGCCGTAGGGCACCACGTGCGATTTGTCGGTTTGGGGGAAATAGACGAAGGGATCGTGTCTCTTGGCGTAGGGATACGGGCCATCTCCCGTATATCCGACAGAGGGCAGCGACTCCATGTATGCGTCCCAGCTGATCCCCCGAGCACCGAGCTGGTCGGCGAGATTCGTACCTTGAGCAACGCAGGTGGTGCAGTCGGTTGTGATGCCGGTGTGCTGGCCGGCTACGAGCTCCAGATAGTTGGGGAGGCTTGGGTGGCTCCAGGCGTAACTCTGGGTGGCTAGACCCGTGGTCTGGGCCAGTTGGTTGATGTAGGGCGCCGACGGATTGCCGATGATGTCGCCGTACTCATGGTTCTCCATGATGACGACGGCGACCTTTGGAGTCGAACTGCTGGCGGCGGACGCCACTCCGGACGGTAGGGCCAGCGCACCGATGCCCGCGGTGATCAGCAGGGCCAGCCTTCGAGCCACGACCGGTGAAGTCATGCGTGAAGCTTGGTATGCATGACGCTCAGGGACGGGACGACCACGCACTGCGAGCGGGCGAGGGACACTCAATCGTGACCAGACAATGAAACATTCATAGCGGTTGTGGTGGAGATGGGGAAGGCCTCGCCACGGGATACGCGACATTCCGGGCGGGGGATAGGGGGTGCAGCCGCAAGGCTCGTACGGTGTCCCATGCTCCATGTGCCACAGGGGGAGGAACAGCGTGGCTGAACCGAGAGATCCGTGCCCGCAAATTGGCCGACCTGAGCGCCCTCTGGCGTACCCGAGGTGCCTTGTCCTGGGGTTGGCGGGCGCCCTATTGCTCGGTGCGTGCAGCAGCTCAGGCAACCCGGCCAGTTCGGCCAGTCCGGCCACCTCGACGACCGGCGGCGCTTCAGCGACGTCGGCGACGACAACTGCCCCGGGGTGCAGCGCGGGTAGGTCGGGTTCGGCCACGGTCACGCCCACGATCGCAGGTCACCCCCGCACCGTGATCGTGCACGTACCGACCGGCTACACGGGTACCAATTTGGTCCCACTGGTGCTCAACCTGCACGGGAGCGGCAGTACTGCCGCGGCGCAGGAACAGTTCACGGGGATGGACAGGACCGCAGACGACCATGGCTTCATCGTCGCGTATCCGCAAGCCCTCATACCCGAGGGCTCCGGCTTTGACTGGAACGTCCCGGGTGCGCCCCTGCTAGGTGGGAAGGCAGTCCCCGCAAACGCCGCCAACGACGTAGCGTTCCTCACCCAGCTCGTTGGGGTGCTAGACGGTAGTTACTGCATCGACCGTGCTCGGGTGTACGCGACCGGTTTCTCGGGCGGCGCCCGAACGGCCAGCCAGCTCGCTTGTGACGCGTCGAGCACTTTTGCGGCGGTGGCACCGGTGAGCGGGTTGCGTCATCCCACTCCGTGTTCGCCCACCCGGCCAGTGCCACTTGTCTCCTTTCATGGAACGGCGGATCCAGTTGACCCCTACGGCGGTCACGGTCAGGCATATTGGACCTACTCGGTTCCCCAAGCGGCGCAGGATTGGGGGAAACAGAACGGCTGCTCCTCGGCCACGAGCTCTCAACCGGCTCCGGGTGTGACGCACAAGCAGTACACAGCGTGCCAACAGGGCGCAAGCGTTGAGCTCTACACCATCGCCGGCGAGGGACACGAATGGCCCGGTGGACCGGCGCTATCCCAATCGCTGATGAGGGTCCTGGGACCGCAGACCAACGATGTCGATGCGAACAGCATCATCTGGGCGTTCTTCGAGGCCCACCCGATGCGTTGAGAGATGCGTCGACACGAAAGATGCCCACTTGGAGCAGGACTGGCCCTGTCGCTAGCAAAGGGACTGCCCCGTCACTGAACCGACTCAAGGAGGCGGAGGTGCGACGATGGTCAGATGAGAGTGGGTTTACATGCGCTCGGTATCGGAGCCGGCGCACGCCGGGACATCATCGATGCGGTGGCCCGGGCCGCGGAGGCGGGAGGCTTCGCGACCTTGTGGTCAGGGGAGCATGTCGTGATGGTCGATCGTCCGCGTTCGCGGTACCCGTATTCGCCGAGCGGTCGAATCGCAGTGCCTCCGGACGCGGATTGGCTCGACCCTCTAGTCGGGCTCAGCTTCGCGGCTGCTGCCACAACGCGTATCCGGGTCGGAACGGGCGTCATGTTATTGCCCGAGCACAATCCCGTGTTGGTGGCCAAACAGGCCGCGTCCTTGGACGTGTTGTCCGGCGGCCGCCTCGTGCTCGGCGTCGGAATCGGCTGGTCGGCCGACGAATATGCCGCGCTCGGCGTGCCGTTTCAACAGCGCGCCCAGCGAATGGCGGAGTATGTGGAGGTCTTGCGTGTCCTTTGGGGAGAGGGCGTTGCTTCGTTTAGCGGAGAGTTCGTCCGGTTCGACGACGTACAGAGTTACCCCAAGCCAACGCGGGCGGGCCGAATCCCAGTCGTGCTCGGAGGAAATAGCGACGCGGCGCTGGAGCGGGCTGCCCGTATCGGGGACGGGTGGTACGGATTCAACTTGCGAACCGACGAGGTGCGCGAACGCATGGCGGTTTTAGCTGAGTGCTGCCGTAGGCTCGGCCGTGACGTTCGTGAATTGGACGTGGCGGTGGCGGTGATCGGCAGCGAGCCTGACGATCTGACCGAACTTGCCGAGCTGGGCGTTGGCGAGCTCGTCGTGGTCGACACACCACCCCCAACGGCTGCCGACGTCGCCGCGTGGGTGCAAGCACTCGCGCTCCGTTGGGGATTGGCGAGCTAACGGACCGACAGATGGGGGACCTCGCCATGAGAAATCGACAGGTTTGGTTCGAGGGCGCGCGACTTGGGATGTTCGTTCATTGGGACCACGCCAGCCAGCAGGGACTCGAGGTGTCCTGGCCCCTGGTGGGGGGCATCTTCGCACTACCGCATTCCCAGGGAGTGCCGGTAGACCAGTATCACGCCTCAGCGGCGACATTCGACCCTGCCGAGTGGGATCCAACAGCCCTCGCTCAGATCGCCCGGCGGGCAGGCATGCGCTACGTCGTCTTCACCGCCAAGCACCATTCGGGCTACGCGATGTTCAAAACCGACTTGTCGGATTTCTCTGCGCCGGCTTCCCCCTGCCACCGCGACCTACTCGGAGAGCTGATCGACGCGCTCCGAGCCGAGGATCTGCGGGTGGGCATCTACTTCTCCCTCTCCGACTGGCACCATCCCGACTACCCCGCTTTCACAGAGCAGGACAAGCCCTACCGGCTCGGGTCATCGCCGCCCCTTCCGACTCCCGAGCAATGGGACCGCTACTTTGCCTTTCTCTCCGGACAACTGCGGGAGCTCCTCAGCAATTACGGGCGCATCGACCTGGTGTGGTTCGACGGCGGGTGGGAGCGGCCGCCTGAGATGTGGAGACCCAAGGAGCTGGAGTCCCTGATCCGCTCCCAGCAACCCGAGATCCTCATCAATGACCGGCTGTACGGGGTCGGCGACTTCGCCAGCCACGAACAGCTCGTCCCGGACGACCCTCCGGACGGTCGTTGGGAGACGTGCCTGACCATGAACGAGAGCTGGGGCTACAACCCCTCAGACACCGAGTACAAGTCAACCTGGCAACTGGTTCACACCATCTGCGAGGTAGCAGCTAAGGGAGGCAACCTCCTCTTGAACGTCAGCCCCACGGGGACGGGGACGCTCCCACCGGAGCAGCTGAAGCGGCTGGAGGACATCTCGAAGTGGATGAAGATGCACGGGGAAGCCATCTACGAGACCGGATCCGGACTCGAGCCCTGGCAGTTCTATGGTCCAACCACAAGGAACGAGCACCGTGTGTACCTCTTTCTGCTCATGCGTCCCTACGACACGGTGACGGTACGAGGTATGCGCATACGCCGGGTAAAGGCCGCGACGCACTTGTCATCTGGCGAGGCGCTGGACTTCACCTGCCGGACAGGGATCCTCGAGGGGTTGTCACAGGACCCCCTTGGTGAGGTCGTCATCCGTGTCCCTGACGACCTGATCGATCCCTACGCCACCGTCATCGCTCTCGACATCGAGGGGTGACCGGCTGCGTGCCAAGGTGGCGGTCTCGTGAGCCGGAACTCGGGCCGGAGACATCGGGGCGACATCAGGGCGACCGGCTGATAAGGAGCGCCTCGCAGAGCCTGCTTGCGGCCAGGGGTTAGGACTCCTGCTCCGGCGACTCCTCCCACCACTGGCACCACCACTCGGCGCCCACCAGGATGCGAAGCTTCGAGTGCCAGCAGTATGAAATGTCCTTGTAGGGCTCGAGGTAGTACCGACAGTTTTCACACTTCTCCCTGCCTGAGGGCTTGCCCTTGAGAACCGCGTTGTCAGCGAGGTGGCGCAACTCGATCGACAGCTTCTCATCGATCTCCTGGGGCTCAGGCTCCGGGATGACGTAGTCGGACATGGTTAAAGCGCCCGCGGGCGTTCGGCCAGCTGGGTGTCGATCGAGCTGCTGGCGGAGGCCGACCTCGAGCTCGCGGCAAAGCCCGAACACCTGACCCGCGGCACCAGCCGTGGCGATCGCCCCATTCCTGCCTCGCGTCCCTCTCTTGGAGGGTAAAGATCTTGGGGTTGGAACCGACCGACCTATCCCGGGCACGTCTGAGCGAGCTGAGCCGCAGGAACTGGTTCCTGCTGGCCCGCAGAACCCTGTCCGAGGCCAGTCAAGACCGCATAACTACCGGAGCGGCAAGCCTGGCGTTCCATTGGTTCCTCGCAATCTTCCCGATCGCGCTTGCGCTCGTAGGGCTGTCGGGCCTCATCGGTTTGTCCACGGGCGAGTTGCATGCGGTGGTACACGGAGTGGGTGTCTTGGTTCCCGCTCAGATCGCACAGGTCTTTGACCAGGCTCTACACAACCCTCTCGGAGTCGGGGCCAGTGTTGTGGCTCTGGTTACGGGCCTCTTGGTCGGCTTGTGGAGTGCGGTGGAGGCAATGGCCGCAATGCAGGTCACCCTCGACGTCGCCTACGAAGTAGAGGGTGACCGTGGCTTCGTGGGCCGCCGTCTGATGGCGCTACCGCTGATAGGCGTGACGATCGTCCTGGGCGGGGCAGCTTCGGTCCTTCTGGTCTTAGGCGACCCTCTCCGAAGCCTGCTTCCCTCTTCCTTCGCGCTGGCCAGGCCCGCCTCCGACGCGCTCTGGAACGCCGTGCGCTGGGCTGGTGCCGTGGTCCTCGTCGTCCTCCTCCTCTCCTCCTATTACTATCTCGGTCCCAAGCGCGCGAGCCGTCGCTGGGAGTGGATCAGCCCGGGAAGCGTGGTCGCTACCGCGGGATGGCTGGGGGCATCGGCCGCCTTCTCCTTTTATCTGGGCCAGTTTGGCCATGAGTCGAGGACTTACGGCGCCTTCGCCAGCGTGGCGGTCCTCCTGCTCTGGTTGTTCATAACCGGGATAGCCGTTCTGCTCGGCGCCGAGCTCAACCGAGAGCTCGAGCGGGCACCAGGGCGAGAAGACGGCAGGCGAACCCATGGGACGCCGAACAGCGAGGGATAGCACTGGGTCGCTCAGCCCGGTCGAACCCGGGTGGTCCCTTCAGAGACGAAACGGAGCGTGGGAAGGCGTCCGGCGGCTCCGCAAAGCTCTCACAACTCACCTGCTGGTGAACCGAAGGAAGTAGCCGTCTGGGTCCAGTAGGCGGAAGTCCCGAAGCCCCCATGGACGTTCGGCTATGTCTTCGAAGAGGGCCCAACCCCTACCGACGACGGCCTCGCGTTCTGAGTCCAGGTCGTCCACCTCCAGGACGACTTCGACACCCTGGGGCGGCAGCCGACTTTGGGCACTCGTGCCTTGCCACGCTTGAACGGCTCCGATCGACACAGCGCCGCGGTCGACGGAGAGGTATGGGAAGGGTGCCTGACGCTCGTCTCGGTCCACCTGGAAGCGGAGCACCCTCGTGTAGAAATCAAAGAACCTGTCCAGGTCCGAAGGAAAGAGTTCGAGGCGCAAGGTCATCTCGGTCACAAGGCAAATGATCCCAGGAACGTCGAACCCACGGATATCGGAGCTCAGGCTTTGGCTTCCAGCACGATGTTGAAGGGCGTCTCGGCCACTCGTCGTAGCGTGGCGAACCCGGCGCCGGTAACGATCTCGCGGAGGCGAGCCTCTCCGGCCTGAGCACCGAGCGCCGCCCCGACCTCCTGCGACAACGAGCTCGGCGTGCATAGCAGAGTGGAGAACGCGTAATAGGCGGCCCCCACTGGTGTCAGGTTGTCCGCGAGGTCGTCGTTGGCGAACGGTTCGATCAGCATTAGCGTCCCATCCCGAGCAAGGTGCTTGAGCACATGAGCGCAAGCGCCGG
The DNA here is from genome assembly GCA_963736925.1 of uncultured Actinomycetes bacterium. GTDB lineage: Bacteria > Actinomycetota > Acidimicrobiia > Acidimicrobiales > CAVTQP01 > CAVTQP01. The sequence goes on along the minus strand of CAVTQP010000003.1, from coordinate 72,083 downwards.
CCGGGTCTCCCATGTCGTGGAGACAGTCAAAGAAGCACACCAGGTCCCAGGTGCCGCTGAGAGTCCTGGCGGAGGCGACGTCGAAGCTGACACGGTCCGCTAACCCGGCATCGGCGGCCCGCTTGCGGGCGGCTTCGACGGAGCCTTCGTGCGCATCGAAGCCGACCACGGTCGATGCCGGGTAGGTCTCGGCCAGAAGCAGCGTCGAGGCGCCGTGACCGCAGCCAATGTCTGCAACCCGTGCACCAGCAGCGAGCTTGGCCTCGACACCGTCGAGGGCCGGGATCCATGTGCTGGCGAGGTGGTTTAGATAGCCGGGGCGGAAGAACCGTTCGCAACCCCCGAGGACGTGCTGGTGGTGGGCCCCCCACGAGAAACCGTCCCCGGTGCGGAATCGGTCGGCGATCGTATCGGTGGCGTAGACCGATCCGACCGCTATCTCAAAGGCGCCGATGACGCTGGCCGGGCTGGTCTCATCTGTGAGCGGGACAGCGTGCTCGTCAGGCAGCGAGAATCGACCGTCGCCCTCGTAGGATACGTACCCGCGTGCTGCCTGGGCGCTGAGCCACTCCCGGACATAGCGCTCTACCGTTCCGGTCCGAGCGGCGAGCTGGGCGGAGGTGAGCGGTCCGGCGCCGTTCATGGCTCGATACAGGCCGAGCTTGTCTCCGAGCACCACCATGGCGCCGCCCAGCACTGCTCCGACATCACATACCGCCTCGTTCACGAATTCGGTCATCTTGGTCTCGTCCACAGCAAAATTTCCTTTCCGATCTCTCGCAGCGATGTCCTCGCCCGCCGTCTGGTCCGGGAGGCCCTGGATCAGGTCGCGAGGCAGAGGTTCCGTGTGTCAGGGTAGAGATAGGGGCGAGCCCTAACCTCCGTACCTATACGGAGCGGCCATACGGAATATCCCGTGCGAGCTCCCATTGATACGTGTTGGACGGCACACGCTCGCTCCGACCGCCTCAGGTGTCGTGCTGCGCCAGACAGCGGGCCAGTTCGAGACGGGAGCTGACGCCAAGCTTGAGGTAGGCGTTGGCAAGGTGGGTCTCGACAGTGCGTTTGCCGATGTACAACTTCTGGGCAATGTCCTTGGCCGAAAGCCCATCGACTGCCAGGCATGCCACCTCGTGCTCGCGAGCGCTGAGAGGAGCCCCAGCGGCGCCGGCGCGAGGCGACTTCCGTCCGCGTCGTCCCAAAGCCGCTCGGACAGCGTCGACCTCTTCGTACCTGGCGATGGCCCCGGCAGCATCGAAGAGATCGCTTGCCGCGGTGAGCATTTTGACCGCTCGGTCGAAGGTGTCGCCACCCTCGCGAGAAACGGGATCCCCGCCGCTTGGCGCCCGACGGACCTTCACCTGTTGGGCCAGCGACCGCCCTGCCAGAGCGAGGGCGCGTCCCTGCCAGATCCGCCACCCGGATCGACCAAAGGCGCTTGCCGCCTGCTCGGCGGCCGCCGCCGCGTCGCCGAGCTCACCGTGGGAGAACGCGCACGCGGCATCGACGAACGCTGCTAGACCGACGAACGTCTCGGATTCGGGGATCGTCATTTGGGCCTGCAAATGGGCGGCGTGGTTCGCCTGTTCGGGATTCTGGCTGTCGGCCGCGGCTTCGGCCAAGTCGGCCACCGCGAGCGGCGCCAGCAACGATCCGCCGACCGCGACAATGTTGTCGGCCGCAGCCCCGAGCTCGGCCATCGATGCCGGGGAGGGTTCGATGCGCCAGTGCAGGACCGCGCTCGCCCATGCCAGGAGGTGACCGAAGAGCCACCACCTCGAGGTTCCGAACGGTTTGCTCGCCTGCCCCAGGAGGCTGACCGCTTGGTCAACCCGCCCGAGCTCGAGTAGGCAGATGGCGGCGAACACGGCACCGAAGCTGCGGCGTCGGCTGACGGCACCGCTCGTCAGCCAGCCCGAGAGCTCCACGGCCCAGGCGGCCCCTTCCGACAGATCGCCGCTCATCCAGTGGCACGCAGCCCTAAGGTCGGGCAGGAGCGTGTCGCGATACGCGGGATTCCCGGCCACCGCCTCGTCCATGTGCCGCCGCGCCCCGGCCGTGTCACCGTCGAGTGAATCGGCGAAGCCAAGTAGCGCGAGGACGTAGGTCACCCGGTAGAGGTACTGCTCGGTCCGGGCGATGGCGAGCGCCCGTTCCATGTACGGGAAGGACGCGGCGAGTTGACCACTCCAAAGCAAGGCGAGAGCAAGGGAACACAGCGCTTGGAGAGCCACGAACGTCTCGCTGGTGGCGTCGGCATCGTCGAGAACCTGGCGCGCCTGCCGCTCGTGTTCGTCCAACCGGCCCTCGAGCCCGGACAGATAGCCAAGCTCATTGGCGGCAAGGAGCGCCATCTGGTGCTGCCCAGCCTCCTTCAGCAAAATGTGCGCCTCCTCGATCCGGCGACGGGCCGTCACCAGGTCGCCGTTGCCCCACGCATCGAAACTGGCCAGATTGAACTTGACGAGCGCGAGCCGAACCTTGTCTGAACCTGCCTCGATCACCTGCTCGATGGCCAGCATCGCCTGCGTGCCCGTCGAGGCACCGACATCGGTTCGATGATCGACGATCCATGGAGCCTGTGGCCTCATGGCGTCGAATACGTCTGACCATCGCGAGTCTCCGCTCGGCAGAAGCTGGAGCAACCCGTCGAGGATCGTCATGGCCTCTCGGGTCAGCTCGCGTGTCTCGGCCTGGTGGAAGGCGGCGATCAGGGTCGAGACCGCTTCGGGGTCACCAACCGGCGCCGCACGGGCAAAATGAGCAGCGGCCGCGCCCGGACGCCCGGCATCAGCTTGGACCCGGGCGACCTGACGATGAAGGGTGCGGCGTCGCGCTCCCCCGATGCTCGCATATGTGGCCTCGGCGATCAGCGGGTGCGCGAGCTCGTAGGTGAGTTCGCGCCCATTCTCCTCCTCGTCGACCAGCTGGCGTCGCACGAGGCGCTCGAGGACCACTTCCAGGTCATTGGCCGGTAGCGGGCCAAGGCTGAGGAGCTCGTCGAGCTGGACGCGGTAACCGACCGTCGCCAGTAGCTCGATCACAGCGCGCTCGGTTACGTCTAAACCGGCGAGCGTTGCTTCGACACGCTCGGTGAGGCCCTCGGGAAGCCTGCGCAGAGAGGGGCGGGCAAAATCAGCTTCTTCTTCGATAAGGGCTCCTAGCAGCCCCAACGCGAACAGAGGGTTGCCCCGTGTCCGGTCCATGAGCCACTCCACGAGCTCATTGCTGGCGTGCTGGGTGCCCACCACTGCTGCCGACAACTCGGCGATCGCTTCAACCGGCAAGGGGGCGACCCTCCGGCGAGACAGGAGGCCTTCCTGTTCCAGCGCCGAGAGCACCTCGAGCGCCGCTGGGTGTTCACCGAGCTCCACCGGTCGAGCGGTGACGACAACAAGTATCGGCGACGACGACAGGTTGTGGGCGAGATAGCTCAGCGCCTCCCAAGAGGAGCCGTCGGCCAGGTGAGCGTCGTCGAGGTGAAAGATGATCGGGCTCCGCTCGGCGATTCGCTCCAGGAGCACCGCCAACGAGGCAAGGATGCGAATACGTGGAGGCTCGGTCCCAACGTGATAACCGACGGCGACGGCCACCGATGGGAGGAGGGCCGCGAGCTCATCCGAGACGCCCGCGCTCAGTTTCTTGACGTCGGCAGGGTCAAGGGAGCGGAGATAACGATCTAGCGCCTCGACCCATACAACCAAGGACGCCGTCGCGCCCATGGGATATGCCCTCGCGCTCAGCACCGCGACATCGGACCGCCGCGCGGCGGTCACGGCAGCAACCAATCGCGTTTTGCCGACCCCAGGCTCACCGGTCAACAACACGACTCGGAGCCTTCCATCCAACACGACACCCAGCTCCGTCTCGAGCTGGGAGCGTTCGCTCCCCCGACCAACAAACCCGGCCACCCCGGGACCTGCCGCGTGGTCAAGTAGCGGGAGTCTCGCGGGTCGGTTCGGCAAGGACATAGGCGTCGGTTCCCCGTCTCCTGGGCAGAAGGCTACAGATGCCGGGGCTCATCTGCGCACAGCGAACCGGTCAGCGACAATCTCCCCGGCACCAGGGTGCACTGGCATCAGAGGTCGACCCGATGAAGCTCATCCCGTGTAGTGGTGCTGTGCTGGACGAGGTGAGCGTGAGCACCCACCCAACACGCCGGTCTCAATCGCATGGAGCCCGGTTCAGACCTCCGCCGACCCGATCCGGGATCGTTGATTCCCAGGTTACGCATCCGCCGACGGGTTCGTCGCCTGATCCACGGCAAGGGCGTCCGCTGGTCTTCCTTCTGTCGTGGCGTTTGACCGATGAGTTTCCTTAGGGTAGTTCGTCTGGAGTCCTGACGATCATCACCGTAGAAGTGACTGGGAAGTGACCTTGATGGATGATGCCAACCTTCAACCTGCCGTAGCCGCGGAGTTCGTCGCCCTAGCCGACCTGCTCGATGGCGCCTCAGATGAACAGTGGGGCACCCCGTCATTGTGCGAGGGCTGGCGAGTTCGCGAAGTGATCGCGCACCTCACGATGGCAGCTCGCTACTCCGAGGAGGAGTTCATGGCCGAGTTGCGCAACTGCGACTTCGATTTCGGCCGCTTGTCGAACCAGGTCGCGAGCCGGGACGCCGAGCTGCCGACGGGCGACCTTGTCGCCAACTTGCGCGCCGATGTGATGCATCACTGGACGCCGCCGAGTGGTGGTTACCACGGGGCTCTCAATCATGTGGTAATCCATGGGCTCGACGTGAGCGTCCCCCTGGGAGTGCGGCTCCGCTCAGCGGACGAAACCATCCGGGTCGTTCTCGACGACCTGACCGAGGGTGGCGGGCACGCGCACTTCGGCATCGACCTTGATGGACGCAGGCTCGAGGCGACTGACCTTGACTGGTCGTACGGATCCGGCCCGGTACTTCGCGGCGCGGCCGAAGACCTTGCACTCGTGATCTGCGGTCGGGCAATCCCTGCTCGACGGCTCGAAGGGAAACTGCTCTAGGTTGGTTCGGCAGGTCGACTCGCAAAGGTCCGCTGCACCATCACGCGTGAGGCCGACCCAAGTGGTGGGGGGTTCACGACCATCGCGGATCGAGAGCTTGTGGTGGGCAACAGGTGGGTCGGGAGTGCTCTGGGCCTTCCGATGGGGCTGTTCTGCGTCTGCTGCGAACACGCCGCGCCTCCTCGCCGTCAGCGGGGCCTGACCGGGGATTCCCAGAGGAGGGAAACCACACCATCACTGCTCCTACGGTGGGGATGCCAACTTCATCTTCCTCCCATCGAGCACCACTAAAACCATTTCGGTCACCGACGCTCCCTTGACGGGCCAAGCACCACCTGCACCACTGCAGGGGCGCGAGGGAGTCCCTTCTTTGCCAAGGCTGTTCCCGTCTCTGGAGTCGTGGCCAGTTTCACCGATGCCAACCCAGCTGGCACCGACCGGACTACTCAGCCACCGTCGCCTGGGAGGACGGCGGCACCTCCGCCGGGGTCGTGGCAGCGCCTGGGAGAGGCTTCACGGTGAGTGGCAGCCACACTCATGGAGGAGACGGGAACTACCCGATCATCGTCCACACCGCCGACGTGGGCGGGCCGACAACCGCGGTGAACTCAAGTGCCCACGTGTCTGAACCAAGGAACTTCTTGGCGTTCCTAGTGGACTTGTCCTTCGAGAGATTCGGTTTCTAAGTCCGGGTTGACCTCGACCTAGCCCGGGATTTCCGATGCGCTGATAGGGCAATGGCGTACCCTTTCCCGGCTGACCCCATTCCCCAGCTGTTCTTTCGGGGCGTGGCTACAAACCGACGGTTCCGCAGCCACCGATGGGTACCGGACACGGGAGTGCCCAAAATACTTACGACACAAGAGAAGGCAGGACGGCGGGACGGACACGGGAGCGGGACAAGGCGGACGGGGCGGGAGGGGAAGGGCGGGCGAACGGGGGCTCTCGTCATGGGCCGGGAGGCGCGCTCGATCGGCTGCAATCGCCCATTCCGGTCGGTAGGGCGGAGACGTCCCGCTGCGAGCACTAACTTGGCCTGATGACGAAAATCGGTGTCCAGTTGCCCAACTTCTCCGGATTCGATCCAGGCGACTTGTTCGATCACATTGCTGACCTCGCGACGACGGCCGAAGAATCCGGGTTCGACTCGTTATGGGTCATGGACCATTACTTCCAACTGCCGCCCCTGGGTGGTGCAGACCAGCCGATGCTGGAGGCGTATACGCTGCTTGGAGCGCTGGCCGCCCGCACCCGACGTGTGCAGCTGGGAACGCTTGTCACGGGCGTGACTTATCGCAATCCCGGGATCCTGGCCAAGATCGTAACGACGCTGGACATCGTTTCGAGGGGCAGAGCCATACTCGGAATCGGAGGTGCCTGGTACGACGTCGAACACCACGGCCTCGGTATCGAGTTTCCGAGCGACCGCGTGCGTTTGGACATGCTCGAAGAAGCGGTTCAGATGTGCCGGGCCATGTTCACGGGCGATGAAGTCAGCTTCACGGGGAAGTACTACCGGCTGGACCAGGCCCGCAATCTGCCCCGACCTGTGCAGACCGGAGGGCCGAAGATCATGATCGGTGGCGGCGGCGAGAAGCGGACCCTTCGATTGGTGGCCCTTTACGCGGACAAGTGCAATCTCACGGGCGAGGTCAGCACGCTCGCCCACAAGATCGAGGTGCTCCATCGCCACTGTGAGGAAGTTGGCCGTGACCCAGCTGAGGTGGACATAACGTGGATGACCCCGCTGATCCTGACCACGTCCGAAGAGAACACGGCCGAGGTGCGCGGGATGCTGACAGCGGGTGGCCCGGCCGAAGAGGTCGCCGGATTCACTGTGGGCGAGCCTCACGACATTCCCGATCTGATCTCCGGCCATATCGAGGCCGGTGCAGACGAAGTGATCTTCAGCGTCCCGTTCGCCGACGCAGCGGGAATCGCAGCGGTCGGTCAGGCCTTCGGGCTGTCCATTTCCTAATCCAGATCAATGATCGATCTCGGCCGCTGCATCTCGCGAGGCGCGAGTCAGTTTGGCTAGAAGGGTCGTCTGCTCATGCCCTGAGAGAGCAGCTGGCTTTCCGCCCTCCGGTCGACGCCGCCAACTTATGGTGGCGAGTACGAACTCGGCGTATGCCCGCATCGCACCATTGTGTAGATATGAACCCGAAATGCTGTCTCGCCGCCTGCGGTTATTCAGGTAGCGCGCCCAGCGAGGATGGTCGGCAGAAGAGCCTAAGGCACCCTTACGTCATGGACAATCCAGACGTTCGGCTCGAAGTACGTCCCTATGCCCTGAGCCACCGTTAGAAGAGCAAGACCGCCGGGAAAAACAAACTGCCCATCGTCGGGGAAGGGCATTTTGATCCAGCGCTGCCAAGCCGTGACCGGAGCGGCGACTTCTAGAGACTGTGGCTCACAACGAAGAATCCTGCCCCCTTTACGCAGATGAACGCGAATCCACGGGTCAAAGGCCTGTCCATCTTCACGTCGCCATGTGACATAGCGATCGATCGGAATGAGCGGGTACCTGTCCTTGTGGCTTGGTCTGACCGGCGCAACAAGGGTGGTTAGCGCGCACGATCTGGCGAGCAGAGCCATAGTATCGACTAAGAGGTCGCTGAGGCCGGCCCCTTGATAATCGCGACGGACCTCGGCAGCAAGAGCCGACAGGGCGGTAGGAGGTTGATGCTCGCCAATGGCCCGCAAGCCCACGGCATCAATCCCCCGCGGTAGATCGTCAAGGCTGCCATCCCACCGAAAAGGAATGCATCTCACGCGAGCGATTACTTCGTCCGAGCGGGCATCAAGTAAGAGAGCTTGAACATGAGCAAAGCGTGGGAAGAGAACGCTGAAGTACTGCCCGGTGTACGTACCATGCAGGTTGTATTCGGGCCACACTCCGTCGAATAGCCGATGCGTCTCAACCTCCTCCCAGAGACCGGGATTCTCATCAGCTGCAACCACCGTTAGCCACTTTGGGGCTGCTGCCGGCGTCTTCACGACGGCCATTATGGTGGGAATGAAGCAGTGGCTTGAACAGCTCAGCTCTCACATGGACTGTGCCTGTTCGGCATGCCTCGCCTAGGTCTGTCTTGGCCGCTGTCAGCCGAGTGGTCCGATACTTCCTTGCATGCCTCGCTCCTTACCGCTGATGCCGTGGGAGGTGAAGGAGATTCCACCATCGGTCCCGTCAGGGAGCATTGATCCAGCGTAAGATCGAGCAAGAGCGTGACCCAATCTTGCGCAGCGCTTCACCGTTCGTGGGTCAATGTTCGCTAGGACCACTCCGCAACCAGTGCCTGGGGTAGTGGCTAGTCCTAGGTTTCCGGGTCGTCCACCACCACCGTTGGTATCGACCACCATCAGGTCCCCACACCATGACTGTCGCTCGCTGGCCTCAGTCAGCCGGTGGTAGGCCCAGGCCTGCTCTTCGGGCTTGTCGTAGCCGTACCAGTAGAGGAGCCTTTCCCCTTGCTCTATGACCCTCGCCGCCAGGCCAAGTGCCGAATAGCCATTCTCCTCCTGAGCGTGTGGATCGAAGGGGTCGATGTGAACTAGGGATTCATCTGGCACACCAGAGCTCAAGTGATCTTCCAGCCAACTTGTGACGGCCGCGATGCCATCAGATTCCTTTACCTCACAGTTGGTCGCCCCGAGCTTAAGCACCCAGGCGCCTAGATCTTGTGCACTTTGGGAGTCGAGATCGCAGAGGAGGTACGACGTATGGTTACCGAGCAAAGTCATTGCCAGGACCGCGGAACCGGGATACATCCACGGCTTCCGATCCACATATCGACTAACAAGGGCTCGATATCTCGATTCACCTAAAGCATCGAATCTTGGGGCCACTTCCAAGAACCGGAGAATGCCGAATTGTCGCTCTGGGTCATGGACGAGCGGATAAGCGCCCGAGCCAGCGTGGGTCTCCGCATACCTTCGTGGGCGTTCCGCGGCGAGCGCTTCCACCAGTACCAGATGTTTCCAGACATCCGCGAGCCTGCCGAAGTGGCGGTTAGCCATCTGCGACAGCCTGTCGAATGCTCCACAGGGGAGCCATCGAAATATCGCCGGTTGATCTAACGAGGCCGACGGTGGCCGCTGACGTGCTCGGATACGACTCGGCTGGCTGCGCCGACTGGCTGACGAGCTCCGCCCCGCTCGGCGCCGTGATGGGTGCCGGCTCAGCCAGTGCTTGGGAGGTGGCTCCTCGCGTCTTCGCTTAGGTTAAGTCAAAGATTCCCGCAGGCGCCTTGCAAACCTACGAGCCAATGGCTATGAATGTGATCGTGGGGGCCTGGGTGAGACGCGGTGGAGAGTGGCGCGCCTGTACACGATCGTCCCGCTGCGCGTTGTCCCCGACGATCCTGGCACGTCCGCCAAGGGCTTCTGGCGAGGGCGCTTGGGTTGATGGCCGCCGTGAGTGTCGGTGCGCTGGCCCTACCGCCCGGAGTGGCGTCCGCCGCCAGCAGTTCGACTCCAAAGGTCGCCGTCGTCATCATGGAGAACCATGAGTACGGCGACATCATCGGCAATCCGTCGGCGCCCTACATCAACCAACTGGCCCAGACCACGGGTCTAGCCACCCAGAGTTACGCCTGGAGCCACCCAAGCCTCCCCAACTATCTGGAGCTCGTAGCCGGCCAGCACACCGGCATCACAACCGACTGCACCACCTGCGTTGCTCAAGGTACGAATCTCGCCGACCAGCTCGGGGCTAAGGGGATCAGCTGGGGCGCATACATGGAGTCGCTGCCCTCTGTCGGATATACGGGAGATGGCCCGTATCCCTACGCCAAGAGGCATGATCCCTTCGTCTATTTCCCCCAAACCGACAAATCGCACGTGGTGCCCTACGGCCAGCTCGGTAGCGACCTCGCCACGCACAGGGGCCCGTCGTTCATTTGGGTGTCCCCGAACGTGCTGGATGACATGCATGACGGAACGGTCGCCCAGGGGGACACCTGGCTCTCGCAAAACCTTCCTCCGCTCATCAACGGCGGCTACACCGTCATACTCACCTGGGACGAGGGGACTACGTCAGCGGGCTTCAACGGCGCTGCCGGAGGCCACGTCCCCACAATCGTGGTGAACGGACATAACGGCCAGCAGACCGCTGAGGTGAACCACGCCGGCGTCCTGCGCACGATCGAGGATCTCTACGGGCTCCCTTACCTCGGAGATGCCGCCGATGCAGCCAACGGCAACCTTCACCAGCTAACCGGTGGGAACGCAGGAGCTACCCCAAACGCGGGCTTAGTAGCGATGCCCAACAAGGCCTCCGTAGTGGCGCCGCCGAACAAGGCCTCCGTAGTGGCGCCCAACAAAGGCCCAGTAGCAACACCGAACAAGGTCTCCGTAGTGGCGCCGACCAACAAGGCGTCCGTAGTGACGCCCAACAAGGGCCCAGTGACGACGCCGAACAAGGCCTCCGTACTGACGCCCAACAAGGGCCCAGTAGCAACGCCGAACAAGGCCTCCGTAGTGACGCCCAACAAGGGCTCCACCAGCGCCGCTCCGGCATTTGCCGCTCCGACCCAAAGCTTCACTTGCGCCGGCACTGCTGCGAAGCCTGGGATGATCCCTGCGGGCACCTATCGGTCCCTGACCATGCCACCCGCAACGGTTTGTTTGATGGGCGGTTCCGGTGCAGTGGACGTCCTCAGCCCAGTTTCGTTGGGAACAGGCTCTGGTTTGGTGCTAGCGGGTGGAAGCTTCACCGTGGGAGGCAGTCTCATGGTGGGTCCTCGAGCTGCGTTCGCCGCCCTGAGCAACTCGACGCCAGTCGACATCCGAGGCCCCGTCCTGGTCCAAAACGACGGAGCGTTCGCCTTGGGCACCGAGACGCCCAACGGCCCGCGGTTCGCCTCGATTAGAGGGCCAGTCACCGGTGTGAATGTTTCCACGGTGCAGATTCACAACACTTCGGTCTTTGGGCCGGTAACGCTTGTGGGCGGAGGCACCGACAACGCCTTGGTCGACGCGCTGGCGGCACAAGCGGGCGCAGCGGGTCCCAGGCAACTTTAACGACTTGGAAGACAACCAGATCAACGGGTCCCTAACAGAGACCGGTTACACAGGCGTTTGGGCGGGTATCCTACGCAACACCATTCGGGGTGGAATGACATTCACCAACAACACCGAAGCCGTGATCGACGAGTACGATATTGGTGCACTCGTGGTGGACGGTCCCGCAGTTTGTGCCAACAACAATCCGCCACCCAACATGGGCCACAGCCCTGGGCCACTGAGCGTGGTCCACGGCCCGACCGTCGGCAACCAGGCGGCCACCTGCACTGGCGTCCGTAACGGCCACTAAGCATTCCCAAGCAGCTCTTCTACGTTCACTCAGCCGAAAGGACCCCGGTCGCCTTCGCGGGGCTGTGGGAGGTGTGGAGCGACCCTGAGCGGGATCCGCGACCATCCCTGTGAGCGAGGGACGCAACGAGAGGCCACCTGCCGCGAGTGGCGAGGGGAAACCATAGAAGGCAGTGCCCTGTTCTGTCCCGAACTGCGGGTCCGAGATCACGCCCTCATCCTCTGGACGGGACTCGGAATCGTGAGATCAGTCAGATGCAGCAGACCATAGCCCTTCGCCAAGAAGTCTTGAATAACCTGGGTGAGGTCCAGGTTGGTTCGCTTCCAAACGGCTCAACCATGATCAACGATCTCACCACGGCGCTGCAGAACTCTTCTCAGGCGGACCAGGACTTCATCGCATGGATGAACGATGTCGAGGGCGCTGGGTGTCCGGTGCCAACCACCTCTGACTCGAACTATCAGGCGGCTAGCAATGCGTCGAGCACTGCCACGACTGCTAAAGACGCCTTTGTTGCGATGTGGAATCCGATTGCACAGGAGTTCGGGCTGACTCAGTTCGCTCAGTCTGATTTGTAGGAGATGGCTAAGCCACGGCTTGGCTTCGCAACCTGGCGGGGTTGGCGCTGGACGTTGGCAGCTTGGGCATCGCGATTGCCATCGGCATAGGTGTCGGCCTCGCCATTTCTTCCACCTCTGGGGTTTCTGCTAGGCAAGCTCACCGAACCAGTGCAGGCCCCATCGTCCACTCCCCGCTTCTACCGGCCCCAACGAGAGACCGCCGCCCACCACATCGCCGCCCAGTGAGCCGCTCAGTGGGAAAGTGGTCGCCATTGACCCCGGACATAACGGCGGCAACAACGCTCACACCGCGGAGATAGACCAGCCTGTCCCGGCGGGGGGATTCGAGAAGGCCTGCGACGCGACAGGTACCGAGACCGACGGCGGCTATACCGAGGCGGAGTTCAACTTCGATGTTGCCATGCGCCTTGCATCTGACCTTCGCAGCGAGGGTGCGACCGTGGTGCTTACCCGCACGACGAACGACGGCTATGGACCCTGCATCAACCAGCGCGTCGGCCATCGGCAATCAAACAAACGCCAGCGCTGCCATATCGATTCATGCTGACGAGGGACCGGCCACCGGGCGTGGGTTCGAAGTCATCCAACCGGGACTGGATCCCGGCTACAACAATGGGATCATTGCGCCCTCACATGTGCTTGCCCTCGATGTCCGGCAGAGCTACCTCATGGGGACTGGCGTCCCGTATTCCAGCTACCAAGGAGTCGCCGGGTTGGATACCCGGACAGACCTAGGGGGTTGAATCTGTCGACAGTGCCAAAAGTATTGATTGAGTGTGCGAATATGCGCAACGCCACTGACTCCTCGCTGGTGGTGAGGGATCAATTCCGCCAAGCGGTGGCAAATGCCCTTGCTATGGGGCTTCTTGCATATCTGGCCAGTGGCTGAGCACCCTCGACTGCGCCGTTTTGGAGCGCCCTCCGGGGTTCTGGGTCACCGTTTGGCGCCCGGGAACCCCACGTTTTGGGCCGTATTGGTCTACCTTTGGCCCACCCTTGGGTCACGGGAACGCGGCTGAGCCACACCCGACAGACGACCTGTTCTCGGCCCCGCGCCATGCGGGTACCTCTAGGGGTACCGAACGCTTGTTCGAGGGTCTTAGAACCAAGCCTGGGCCATCCCGCGCGCATGCGTTGGGGCAGAGCCAGCCCCCCATTGGCCCCATCAACGGGCGTGTCCTGTCCAAATGGGACAGGACCAACAACACTTCTTCGACCCCACGATCTATCTCGGGCGGGACAATACGATGAGCGTCGCCAAGGCTGTCAGGGATCGCCGTCTGGATCCGGGGGTCGGAGCTGGCGGTAGCGAGCATAGATGTGGCCGATGCTGTCGTAATGCCGACCGTCGGGCCTCACAGCGCTGCAGTGTGGCGGACCAGGCCAGTTGAAACTCTCGAAACGTCCTCGCCGCAAACGCATCCCCGGACCCGAGGACCAACTGGTTGACCCATCGAGCAGCTCGGCTCAGGGCTCCCAGTACACCTCGACGACATAGCCGTCGGGATCAAGCCACTTCACCTACGACGCCCGCCTCGTCGTCGAACTTGACGATGCCGGCGTCAGGCCTGCCTTCAGTTCCCTACTCAGCGAGGGGCCGCCAGTGGGAGCGCAAGTCTTCAAGCCACGGGGGGTAGTCGAGGTGGACGTCGGGCAGGGGCTCTACCTGGTGGTCGGCCAGGACCTTCTTGAAGGTCTCTGGCCCGTCTCCCCAGGAGCGGGGGTCGCCCATCATCACCTCGAACATCGTTGCTCCGCGAGGACCGGCCCGAACGGGCCCGAAGGCGGCGCCGAACGGCAGCTCGATGTGGGTGCCTGCCGGGCATAGGCGGTCGCCAAACCAGACCTCCCCCTCCATCAAGAACACCACATGAGGGCTGTAGTGGCCGTGGCGACGGACGATCATCCCCGGGTCGTACTTGGCATACAGCGAGAGGTACTGGGGGTCGGCCGAGAATGACAGCCACTTCTCCCAAACCGACGACTCCGATCCATCAGCGTTACGTTGTCGGCGCACCTGCTGCCACGTGACATCGGGATCGTCGAGGTGTCGAAAGGTCGGCTCTTTGCCGGGGACCCTGGGATCAGAGGACGGATCGATCATGCAGCCTCCTTCGGACACGGGACGCACAGGCACCATCGGAGGGGACCATATTCCACCCCGGTTTCGAGCAGCAGCGCGCCGCCGCTGTTCTGGAGCCTGGGCACGGCTGGGACCTACCCCGCCGATGCGCCTGTCCGATGCGAAGCTGGCAGCTGGCGACGAATGCGGCCCGCGGCCAACTCGCTGGGAACGGGTCGGGTACAGCGATAGGTCAACGTCGGTGGACCCGCCTAGAACCGACTCAGTCAGCCGGGCGCGTACCGATAGGGAGCGAGTAGCCATATCGTGTGTTACAACGACAGCGCCTGCCTCGGAGATCGACCCGATGGCCTGGACTACCGCCACAGGAAAGAACGAACGTGCACTGAGCGCGATGGCGGAGGCAGCACGACGCGCTCGCGAGGCCCCTGGCGTACCTCCGCCGAGTAGGGCATCCATCCCCGATGCTGAGAGGCCACGGCGAACTCGCCTCCGGCGAGTGGGAGGCGTTACGGAGTTGGGAGACCGCCTGAGTTTCCTCCGGTCAAACTCGACTGATCGGCCTTCCTCGGGACCGGAGGGATCGTGGCCCGGCGGAGACCCCGTGCACGCGAATGTCCCGACGGTGTCGAGTGTGGAGAAGGTCATTCGTGCGAGCGTGGCCATCGTCGGTGCCCTCGTGCTCGTTCTCGGTACCCCTCTCGTCGTGTTACATATGAGGGGTCACACGACTTCCAAGTCGCCCTTGCTCAGTCGGGCCAGCCCGTCTCATCTCAGCACCTCGAACAAGGGGTCCTCTCGGACCCCAACTCAGGCAGGGGGCGCCGCCGTGGCACCGCCCCCTGCGGCCCCCCAACCAGTTCCGGCGGGGAGCGCGCCTGAGCTGCTGTCCCTGGTTCCAGCGACCGGAGCGGCTGGCCAGGTGGTGACGGTGTCCGGCGCCAACTTGTTTAGCCCCGATGGGCACGTCGAGGCGTTCCTTGGGGGCGAGGACGCTCCGACCAGCTGCCCGACGCAGACGTCGTGCTTGGTGACCGTGCCAGCCTTGTCGGGGCCGACGGGCAGCGTTCCGCTCACGGTCGAGACCGAGGCCGGTACTTCCAATGCCGTGTCCTTCTCCTATGGGTAAAGGCAAGGCCGCGGGGCCCGGGCACCGCGGCGCCGCCTCCAGCACAACCTCGACGGGGCGCAGCCCATCGACATATGGGAAGGGCTCCATTCATAAGAAAATCGGTGTTGCATCTCGGGGCGGATTATCACAACGCGTCCACGTGGCAATCAGCTTTGCCCGACTTCTTCGTAGCTCCTCCCTATCAGCTGCCTCTTGGCGAATACGGCGCTCCCTCCCCGAAGCAATCTGAGAGAGTCCTACACCGAGGGTGCCCGGTGCCTATAGCGGCTGCCCAGGCCGGAGGATCAGCGCCACTGGACCACCGAAGAGCTTGTCTCTCCCGCCACCTAACCACAAGACTGGGCACATCAAGGACATCGCCCGAACTGGTACGTTCAGCCTATGGGCTGGCGGCTTACCGGGTTATCGTGCAGTCGACTTCTCTCCCTTCCTCGTTGGGGTCTTGCTGTTTGCAACTGCTTGGTCGTGGCGTGGTTGGACAGCGAGGTGGCTGATTTCGCGGTAACCCGGATTTCTGATGGCTGCGGGACTAACTGGCTTGCTGATCGACGCACCCAGGCGACGGCAACGTCAGACAGAGTGGTACGAAGGGCGGAGAGTGGTGTTGCCAGCCGTCGCAGACACGGCTGCGTATGTGGCAACCGAATTTCCCGACCCAAAGAAGGACAACCAGGATCAAGATGATCTGATTTTTCAGAGGTATGCCACCTTGGCTGAAGAACTCGAGCTTGTATAGCAAGTGCTGTGTAGCTGGGGTGCTCGGGTTGCAAGACTTATCTCTTAGGCCTACCGTCGGCAAGGCTGGTAAGACGCCGCCGAACGATTCCGGATCGCCTCCTCGGTGAGGTCGGCATCGACGTCGAAGATGCCACGCAAGCGGACAAGCTTGAGGCGGTGGCTCAAACATGTGGGCGGCTTGAGGCGTTTGGTAACTCCAAGCTCGCGTCGTATGTGCTAGAGAACCCGGTGGCTTTGGAAGGAGCAGCTCGACAGCTTCGACAGCTGGGTAATGTCCTGAATGAGCCGCCACCAGAGAGTGCATTTGGGCCAGAACAGTGATAAGGCCGACCTTGCTCAGGCTCTGGGATGCTACAGAGAAACTCGGGAACCTCCTTACGCAACTTCAGAAGCACTACCGCAGCGAGCTGGAGACACCACCATTTGTTCGTCCTGCCTCGCTAACCGCACGCCGCGCCACACAGCACCAAACGATGGTCACCGCGCTCGGAATTACGAGCACCACCACCCTTAGGGGCGGTCGGCCTCCCTCCTATGCCCGGGAGCCGTCGTGAACCATGCGCCCATCCAAATGAACCCCGGTAACAGCGAAGGCAGCAATGCCGTGCTTGTAGCGATAGGTGGTGGGTCACCCATCGAGGTCGTAGGCCGTGGAGTGCTTCGGTTGGTAGAGCCCGATCTCACCCGCGCCGGGGACTCGCAGCCGAGCAAGCTAGCCCGAAGCCCTGGTCCTCAATCGGAGCCGTGAACTCAACGCCCTTTGCCACGAGGTCAGCGACAGTGGCCTCGACGTCCTCACACATCAAATACAGCTCGTGGTAACCGCTGGGCGCTCCCGTCCTTAGGTCATCCGCTTCGCCGGCGGGGTGGATACCAAGCTCGGCCGGCGGCAGCTTGAAGATGAGCCAGCCTCCGTGGGCGTCGACGTAGGGCAACTCGAGGACGTCCCGGAAGAAAGCCCGAGCCCTCTCGGCGTCGTCGGCGTAGATAATGGCGTGGGTGCTCATGATCATGGCTATACATTGCCACCGGCAACGCTGGACCGTTCAGATCGGGACCGACGTCGGAGATCGCCTCGATGAGACCTCAGACGTGCGCCAGAATCGGGCGGTCTTCCAGGTAATCAAGATCCAACAGCTCGACCTGGGGCGTCTCGTGCGCTACCTGCCAGCGCACAGCCTCGGTGTCGAGCGGGACGGTGAACGGCGGCAGCCAGTCGTCGTGATGGCAGAGGCACACCCGCTTGGGCCCAGTGGTCGCCACCTCGGCAGCCACGAAGGAGGCCAGGGACCCCTGAAACGGCTCCCCGTCGACGTTTGGTCGGGCGGCGGCGGCAAGCAACGCGACGTCCGGTCGCAGTCCCGACAGGATCCCACTCCAGTGGCCCGACGTGTCCTTCCAGAGGATGCCGCCGGCGGGGGTCTCGATCAGAAAGGCGAGTGGCCCACCATCGCTCATGGTCCGGCTCGCCTCGGTGATGTGGCTGAGCGCGGTGACCGCACCGGGATCGTCCGGGGCACGCCGTAAGCCCGTGGCCATCCGAGCTTGGCGCTCCTGGTGCGTCACGCCGAGGTCACCGAGACACTCTTGGTCGGCGGGCACTGA
The DNA here is from genome assembly GCA_963736925.1 of uncultured Actinomycetes bacterium. Taxonomy (GTDB): domain Bacteria; phylum Actinomycetota; class Acidimicrobiia; order Acidimicrobiales; family CAVTQP01; genus CAVTQP01. Next base: position 54,639 of record CAVTQP010000003.1, on the reverse strand, counting down.
GATGCCAGAGGCCCACACACAGGAGTGAAGAGAAGGATAGACGTGGACCATCACCTCGTCGGAGAGACGGACGGGCTCGCCCCCAGAGACGGGGATTAGACGGTCTCGGTCCAGCCCTTCGGCAGCAAGGATCCGGGTGGTCTCATGGCTACCGACGACGGTTGCTCCGGTCTGTTGCGCGATGCGCTCAACGCCGGCCAGATGATCGAAGTGCGAATGGCCCACGAAAATCACGTCGGCCCGCTCCACCTCTGCCGTTGAGAGGCCCACAGGAGGCGCGCCTGGAACTCGATCGAGGTAACCGTCGAGGAAGATCACGAGACCGCCGACGGTGAGGCGGAACGTTGAGACACCTAGCCAGTCGAGTCGTATGTCCATGTCAGCAAGACACTAGGTCAACCCGAAGCAATACCGAATGCCTCCGGTGTAGCTGTTCATGTTCAAGAGCTAGCCAACCCATCGTCCTTACGTGAGCGGGCAAGCGTTGGGCCACTGTTCCGACCTCTATTGCTGTTTCAGGTGAGTGCCACAGGCTGAAGCGCAAGGTTGAGTTTCCTCCCGGCGAGCGTCGGCTCGGGAACACTACAGAATGGGTGGCAACAGGTAGCGAGGTAGCCAGGGAGGCGCACCAGTTAGCGAGATGCTCGCAGTTCGAACCCACGAAGAGCGGTATCAGTGGGGGTGTTCGTGATTGCCCTCCGAGCCCGCACCGGGCTCGTCAACACGAGTTCAGCAGCCGGGTTGCCCGGGATGCCCACAACAGCTGGACCGTCGCTTCAATTTGGTCAGGTTGTTGGATGCCGCCATGCGTAGCTTCGTGAAGAAGGTGGCATCGTAGGTTCTGAAGTTCGAAATGGCCACCCCGATCCTGGCCTTGGGGCCGGACTCGTCCATCGCACCCGAGCTTAGGAGCTGGGCTTGCGGGGCTCCGCAGCCAGACGACGTACAGATCTCCCGGGGGCCCTGCTCTGGGCGCGAGCCGGGCCCGTTTCCCCTCCCTGGTGTCGTCGGAGCCAACCTCGGCTATTGCATTTTTGTGACAGGAGTAACTCCTCGTCGCACCAAGCCTCGTCCGTGCAGTAATCCTCTCTGACTCTCGATGAGTTCGAATCGCCCGCCTACGAAGCCGCCTCAGGCCTTGGCTGACGCTCGCCGTCGATGGTGAACTCGACTCGGTCGTTGTAGAAGCACATAAGACCGGTAATCCCCTCGGCCTGAGGGATCGGCCTCTCATAACTCCATACGAGATCGTCGTAGACCTCTTCAGCCACCTTGAGTGACCAGTATGCGGCCCGGCCCTTGAACGGGCAGGTCGTCTGGTGGCTCGTGGACCGTAGTAGATCTAAGTTCAGGACCCACTGTGAAGTGCACTTTCCTAATGGCGGGGAAAGGATTTGAACCTCCGACCTTCGGGTTATAAGGCCCCTGCGACAACCTTTTGATCAGGTGTGCAGCGCCGTGACCAGCAGCTTTGCGTTCGCAGCCGTCCGCCAGAGTACGTAATTGCACGCTTGTTAGTTGCACGTATGTTGCACGGCCCGGTGTGCTCGGCCGCCTCGTCACGCTGGAGATCCCATCCGCCACGTCCTGTTGACGAGCGACGAGAATTCCAAGCCCTACTCATCCTGTAGTAACGACCCTCGAAGCTCGGACGCTCCTCCCTGAACATAGCGCGACAGATCTGAACAGCTTCTTCTAGGCGGGCCATTCGCTCGCCGACGGGCGGAAAGGCGACACGCAAGCCCTCGTGTTCGACGTGGTGCTAAGCAGCCCCAACTCCGAGCATCGCCCTTCCGACGCTTACGAGGTCGAGGGTCGTGACCATCTTCGCAAGCAGGTCACGGGCCGTGGCCGGAGGTGAGCCTCATCGCGGGAGTCGACGTACTGATCCGACCACGATCCGCAGTCACCAGCGCTCCCATCGCACGACGTCGTCGAGGCGGCGGCGCCCTGTCCGTAGCTCAGGCCGCGAGCGCTCACCCGGCGTCGGGTGGCCGACGACGATGGCGCCGATCGGTCGATAACCCTCGGGCACGCCGAGGGCGTCTATAAGGGCCTGCTCACCCCGGAATATCCCAAAGAACAAGGCGCCCAGTCCAAGGTCGACCGCGGTGAGCAGGATGAGCATGACGCCGAAGCCCGTGTCGATGTCCCAGTAGGGCGCCGGCCAATTCGCCTCGATGGAGAGTGGGGTCTGGGCCTTGTCAGGTAGCGCGTAGCGGTCGAGATAGGCCTGCTTGTGGGCGAGCGGGACGATCACCACCGGAGCTCGCGTCAGCGGCACGGACTCGGACTCGCCTCGCCACTCAGGACCGCTGGTCGTCTCCCAGAACAGCCGGCGCTGGCCCTGGTCGGTCAGCACGATGAAGGCGAAGCCCTGGCTATACCCGGCCGAGGGTATGCGAGTCGCGTTGGTCATGAGCTGGTCGAGAAGCGGGCGTGCGATGGGCTCGTCCGAGAAGTCCCGTACCATTCGCCGCCGTAGGACGACATCTTGGAAGTCCATATCCCGCACCGTACTGGCATACGCTCCGACTTAGACCGACCCAGGCCGGCGAACGGGGGCACCTCGGGCTGATTGGCGATACCGCGGGTTCTGGGATAGTGATTTCGAGCGCTCCGAAGCGGCTCGACGAGCGCCTCAATGCCGAGGACCGGTCGTATCCGTGAGTCGCTTTCCAACCGCGGCAGCTCTCCTCGTGTGGCCCGCTCCCCGGCGGTAGGGACGATGGGAGTCGGTCCACCGGCTCGCGATGATGGGAGCCCGAGCAAGACGAATCAGCCGTGACGGCCTGCACCGTAACCGGCACACGCCGGGGTGGACTCCCAACAGCCGGAGACCTGGGGCGCCCCGATTCACGGGGATTCGTTCGCCCGCCAGGCCTAGGTGGTGACTCGGTGGGTACTCCTGGTGATCCTTGTAAGCACTCGAATTACCAGTGGCGCCCTCGTCGTTCTCCAAACGTCCCTCTCGTCGTATGGCACGCGTACGCGGGGTAGCCGTCACGGACCATCTCGAGGAGTCGTGGTTCGTCGAGCTCCGACGCGGCGTGGGCGTAGAGAGCCTGTGCTCGAGGCAGGATCACGCCATAGTCGATCAGGCGCCCTAGGTAGTTCTCCACTTCGAGGATCTCGTGCATGCTCACGCCCTCGAGCGGATAACGGTCGGGCAGGATCCTGTGGAGGGAGAGGAATACGTCTGCGCTACGCCAGCGAGGATCGCCGAGGAGCCGACCGGCTGGTGCGAGACGACCCAGGGCCAGCCGTGGAGCTGAGAGCAGGCTGTCGGCATACAACACCCGGCCGAGGGCGACGTCCATGAAGAACCGCTCTACGGGAAGCTCGAGCGGGACCAGGTGGCGGTGCGCCAGGTAGCCGGCCACGATGCTGGCATTATGCGCCCGGTACCACGCCGCGGGCGACGGTCGACTCAGGAAGAGACTCCAGCGTCCGACGCTCGGTCGCGGTGACTGCTTCGGGGCAGGCAGTGATACTCAACTGAGCCTCCCAAGTATCGCGAAGGAGGCCTTCATTGACCGCTCGCCACCAGGGACTGCCCGGCGCTGTGCCACTGGGCGGAGCGAGGACGCCCCGACGGATCTGCCATCGCATGAAAGCCATCTCCGCTCGCCGATAGGGCTGAACGTCCGCGACCCGACAGTCGTAGAAGCGGCTTGCAAGCTCCAACCGTCCAGCGGGATCGTCTCGGACGGCTGCCACCATGTCGGCGGCCTGTTCCTGAGGGCTCGAAGTCATCCTGGAATCGTCAGCCCCTCGCTGCGGGTCACCGTTCGCGGGCCCCCGCACTCCACCCGATTGCGTGCTGGTTATGTTAGGGGTCACGAGAGCGAACTCGGCCCCCACCGATCCATGCCACACCGCCCTTGACGTCGTCACCGGTGCGTTCAGCTACTCCGGTGCTGCTATCACGAGGGACCTTCAGGCAACCGGCCGCAGGGTGCGCACGCTCACGGGCCATCCCCGGAGGCGCCCGAACACCTCACCTATCGAAGTGCGGCCCCTCCGGTTCGACGACCGAAACGAGCTCGTCGAATCCTTGCGCGGCGCCAAGACTCTCTACAACACCTACTGGGTACGTTTTCCGCACGGTCAGATCGATTTTCAAACTGCCGTGGACAACTCTCGTACGCTCTTCCACGCTGCTCATGAGGGCGGCATCGAGCGCATCGTCCACGTGTCGATCACTCATCCTGACCGGGGGTCGCGGTACGCGTACTTTCGCGGGAAGGCTGAGGTCGAAGAGATCCTTGCCCAGCTGGGCCTGTCCTACGCCATCCTGCGGCCCGCCATCCTCTTCGGAGGTAATGGTGTCCTCCTCAACAACATCGCCTGGCTGCTGCGAAGACTCCCGATCTTCGGTATCGGAGGATCCGGCGACTACAAGATCCGGCCCATATATGTGGACGATCTCGCTCGTCTCGCCGTGAAGGCGGGAACGGAGCGCGCCAACGAAGTCATCGACGCCGTCGGTCCGGAGCGCCCCACATTCGAGGAGCTCGTGCGTCTCATCCGCGACGCTGTGCACAGCCGCGCCCGCCTCGTCCACGTACCGAGCTATGGCATACCAGTCCTGGCCTCGCTGCTTGGCGTGGCGCTGCGAGACCGGCTCGTCACGGCAGACGAGTACCGGGCCCTCAGGGACGGGCTTGCTAACACCGATGGCTCCCCAACCGGCGACGTCCGGCTTTCCGAATGGATCACCGAGCACGCAGGATCGCTCGGCGTCCGGTACGCCAACGAGCTCAGTCGTCACTTCGAGGGCGTCTGAGGGCAAACAGACTTCGGCAGCGCCGGAAACGCCGGTGGAGAAGAGGCTCACTCTCAAGCGCCGGCAGCGCCGCCGCCTCCATGGCGAGGACCCGTCACAGACCTGTCGTCGGACATGCGGCTGGTCCCCAACCGGAAGGCGGCATCCACCTGCGAATGGACCCACTGACCGCCGCAGCAACTGAGCGGGCAGCAACCGGTACCCCCATATGATCTTGTGGTCACGGACGCCGACTTCGCTCTGACCTTCGCCGAGGAATGGGCCGCTGGCTGGAACTGCCACGACCTGGACCGGATCCTGGCTCACCAGGCCGACGACGTGGTCTTTGCCTCGCCGCATATCGTCCCACCACTCGGTAAAGCGCTCGGGGAGGTCAGCGGCATTGACGAGCTTCGCTCTTACCAAGGAAGCGGTCTGGAGGCCGAGCCAGATCTCCACTTCACCGTCGAGGACGTTCGCTTCTCTGTTGACACGATCGTCATCAACTACCGCAATCAGCGGGGTAGAGCCGTGGCCGAGGTGCTGCGGTTCAGCAACGGCCTCGTTTGCTGGGGCTGCGGAGCCTACGCAGCGGCCTGAGAAGCCGCCTTTTCACCGGGGCGAGTGAGCATTCTGACCGCAGGAGAAGGCTGCCGCCCCGACCGGGAAGTGCCGGAAACACGACGGGTCCGTCGGGCTGCCGCCCGCCTCGAAAGGACCCCGCCGGCGATAGCGGTCAGGCGCCTTGGATGCGTGCCCGGAGCCGGCGTTGGGTGATGATCGAAGCGGGGCATCCGTCGGTGTTATTGGGATGCTCGGGACGCCTAAGGTCGCGCCCAGAGCAACAGCACTATCAGGCTCGGAGGTTCCCCTTGGCTAGCCCTAAACCTGACCAGATCAACCTCGTCGTGTCGGACATGGACGCCGCCGTGGCCTTCTACAGACGCCTCGGGCTCAAGATCCCTGACACCGACCCGTCCTGGCAAGCCCACCATCGAACACCGGAGGTAAGCGGCGGGCTGGATCTCGATTTGGACAGTGAGAAGTTCGCCCGACATTGGAATCGCGGCTGGAGCGGAGGCCGAGTTGTGATCGGGTTCAAGGTCGACAGTCGCGACCAGGTCGATGAGCTCTACCAGGAACTCACCAACGCCGGATATCGCGGCCAACAACCGCCGTACGACGCCTTCTGGGGTGCCCGTTACGCAGTGATCGAGGATCCCGACGGCAATCCCGTCGGCGTCATGAGTCCAGTCGACTCGGACCGCCGGTCAAATCCTGACTTCGTCTAGCTCCGTCCCAACGTCGGCGCCCACAATCGGCGATCTGGGGCGGTGTCTACGGTGTATCGGAAGTCCCGCAGTTGGCGGCCGATGAGTTCGCGAGGCCATGAACGTCAGAGAATGTGCTGCGCGCCCGAAAGGAGATGTAACGATGGCTGAGCGAAGTTCGACGCCGGATCCCCTCGAGGTTTTCGTCGGGGAGTGGAGTATGGAGGCTCGCTTCGACGGCATGCCGCCCGCCGAGGGGGACGCTCGTGTCGTGTTCGAGTGGCTACCCGGCGAACGTTTCGTTGTCCAGCGCTGGTCAGTACCCGTCCCCGAAGCACCCGATGGCATTGCAATCATCGGAGCGGATCTATCGAACAAGGACCAGTACCTGCAGCACTACTTCGACTCGCGTGGGGTCGCCCGGGTCTACCGAATGACGCTTGACGACAACGTCTGGACGTTGTTGCGCGACGAGGCGGACTTCTCGCCTCTCGACTTCTGGCAGCGCTACATCGGCAACATCAGCGTCGACGGCCAGACGATCACCGGACGCTGGCAGATCTGTCACGACGGCACGGTGACGGCCTAAGGTCCATGTAAATCGGACCGGCCTGGGCTTCCATGTCAGGTGTTCACAACCGACAAGGAGGCCCAAGCCATGAGGAGAGTACCGCCATCCGTGATCGTCCGTGAGGACCTTGACCGTCTGCTTGGTGGAGGTGTTGGCGAGGGGACGAACATCGTCTCTGAGCTGGTCGACACGGTGACACGCCTGGTTGTCCACCAGCTGCTCGAAGGAGAGCAGGCCGACTACCTAGGAGGCCGGGGCCGCTACGAGCGCCGAGATGCAGGCCAGCGAGGATCGCGCAACGGTTATGGCCCTGGGCGCATCCGAACCGCCGAGGGGACCATCGATGTCCGGGTCCCCCAAGTGCGCGACTCCGGCGAACCCTACCGCTCGAACCTCATGAGCTTCCTTGACGGCAACTCCGATGTGTTAGAGCGCTTGGTGACCGAGATGTATGCAAGGGGGCTATCCACCAGAGACGTCGAAGACGCCTTCAGGGATGCCACCGGCGAGCTGCTCATCTCCAAGTCCGCTGTCTCTGAGATCACCGATCAGCTCTGGGAGGACTACCAGGCCTTCATCGCCCGCGACCTCTCCACCATCGAGGTGGAGTATCTATTTTGCGACGCGATCTTCGAGTCCTTGCGTCGTCAGGGGGCCAAAGAGGCTCTGCTGGTGGCCTGGTGTATCGACTCGGAGGGGCGAAAACACCTGCTACATCTGGCTGTTGGCAACAAGGAGTCCGAGGCGGCGTGGACTTCGTTCTTCAGAAACATGATCCAACGGGGCATGCGCCTGCCCACCACCGTCACCACTGACGGAGCCCCTGGGATGATCAAGGCTGCCGAGGCGGTGTTCCCCAAGTCCGTGCGCGTCCGGTGCTGGTTCCATCGCCTGTCCAACATCGCCTCCAAGCTGGCCCACGAGGCCGCTCCTGAGGTCATGGCCCATATCTATGCGGTGCGAGACGCCCCTACCCTCGATGCAGCGCGGGCAGCGGCAGACCGCTTCGAAAACACCTATCGGCGCGAGTTCCCCGCTGCGGTGGCCTGCTTCGCCGATGACCGAGACGCACTGCTCGCCATCCATCGGGTCCCCGTTCGCCACCGCATCAGGGTGAGGACCACGAATCTCGCCGAGCGATCCTTCGAGGAGGAGCGCCGGCGCACCAAGGTGATCCCTAGGCTGACTAGCGAGAAAGCCACCATGAAGTTGGCCTTCGCCACCATGATCCGCTCCGCCGAGCACTGGTGCCGAGTGTCGATCAACGACCTCGAGCGCCATCAGCTCAGACTCCTACGGGCTGAACTCGGCCTCGACCCACCGCCCAGCGAAGATCGAGCAAATCGTCGAAGGAGAACAACCGAACGCACCGCGGCATGACGCTTAGCCGACAGCGATTTACAGGTCGCCCAGGACTTGACCCGACGGCACGACCTGGCAACGCGACTTCGATCTGTCGTACCGCAGGCTGTCCTCGTAACCGCGCCTGCGTCGAACCGACTACCGAGGACCTTCACCCCGTGGCTATTCCGGGTCACGCCGCCCTCAGCCGGCGGTCTGGGGCAGTCAACAACCCGGGTGCGGCTCGGATGTTCTGGGGCATGCTGCGCCTCCGAGGAGGCACCTGCACGCGACCGGCCGGAATGAGCATGCTGGTGGTCGTGGACCCCAAAGTCAGCAATAACGCGAGCGGGGCCGATGGCGCCATCGTGGCCGACGAGCTACTCATCGTGCTGCGCCAGGTGCTGGGACGGTCGGTCGCCTACCTGGAGCCGCCGACCAAGCTGGGCGGGGGCTTCTATACCGCCAACTATGCCTTTCGTCTGGCCGACGGCCCGCCTGGATGGCAAGGACCGCTGGTGCTTCGCCTGTTCCCGGACCATGCGCCCTCGGGCCTGGCCCGCCGAGAGGCGATCCTGCAGGAGGTGGCGGCCAGCCAGGGCATCCCCGCTCCCCGGGTCTTGCTTTGGGTTGAGACTCGCCGGCTGGCAGGCCGGGACTGGTTCGTCATGGAGCGACTAGAGGGCCGGCCTCTTTTGGGCGGTACCGAGCTTGGCGCGGTCGTGGCCCACGTGCCGACGCTCGTGGGCCAGCTCCCAGCCCTCACCGCCCAGGCGCAACTCGACCTGCACCGCATCGACCCCGCACCGGTCATCGACGCCTTGGGTGAGCGCGACGCTGGCGTTTCCCGATGGTTCGACCTGCTCGCCAGGCGAGTCGATATCGACGCCCATGGAATGGGAGATGGCGTCGGATGGCTGGTCGCCCGCCGGCCCCCGCCCAAGGCGAGTCCGGTGCTTTGTCACGGCGACCTCTGGGGCGGCAACCTGCTGGTCCAGCGGGGCCAGGTCAGTGGCGTGATTGATTGGACCCTGGCCACAGTGGCCGAGCCGGCCTTCGAGGTCGGCTTCACCGCCATGGGCTTGTGGCTGGCGCCGATGCCAGTGCCACGACCGCTGCTCGCCGCCTTGCGCGCCGGATCCCGGTGGCTCCTCCGGCGCTACCTCCGAACGTACCGCCGGGGAAGCGGTGCCGACTTGTCCACGGTCCCGTACTACGAGGCTCTTCGATGCGCCATTGAGCTCACTGGGGTCATCGCCTATCGCAACCGGCTCGCCTCGGGCTCCGGCCCCGAAGGGCAGCCGACCTGGGACACCGTGACTGACGACATGATCGGCTACTTTCGGCAGAGGACTGGCGTCACGCTGAGGTTGTAGTGGCGCCGCCGGGAGACACGGACCGTGGTTCGCCCATGCGTCCGCCTGCCGGCGTTCCGTGGCAGTTCCCTGTTGGGGATTTGGGGCGTGTGTTCTGGGGCACGGGCGTCACCGTCAGTCCCCGGTACGCCGAGGGGCATACCATCACAGGAACGATGCGTTGGTGATGGTCGCTCCGAAGAACTCGCCCTGGGCCCAACGGTCGGTGCCGAAGAAGTAGCCGACCCGCATCGTGGTAGGCAGCTTGATCCCCGTTGAAGTCGACCTCGTCTTCTAGGGTGCCACCGCAGGGGTACTCCGCCCAGGGTTGCTTGTCCGGGTTGGCCCAGCGGGGCATGACAACGGAGCGAAGGGCACCGTCGGGGCCGATCCGAAGCTCGGGACGGAGGCTCCGGCCGGTGATGCTCCATTCGGCGATCACGGTGTCAGGGCCTGTGCCGAGCCGCCAGGTTACGGACTGTGAAAGGAGTGTTGTCGGGACGAAGATGGCATCCAGAGCTAACCCTCCCTGGGCGCTGCGGTCGATATCAGGCCCAGCTGCGGTCATGACTGGAATACGGCCGACGAGTCGCCAACGCATCTCGCCCCTGCCGTCGGCATAGCGATCGAAGCCGCTGATGCTCAGCGGACCCAGCGTGGCCCGCGCCGCCCAGACATAGCCGTCAGGCGGCGCATGAAGCTGTACAGCCCGAAACGGCAGCCATCGCCCGATCCGGATGCGACCTTCCATCTCCAAAACCACGGCGCGGGCAAGGCTCGTTCCTGGTTTGATGGTGTGGGTGAGCCACCGGCGAGCGGGTTCGGGGAGCGATCCGGTCAGGCTCGGGTCGAACTTGCCGGGCTCGACCGCGCCCGTAGATGTGGCGAGGCGAGCCCAGGTCGCCTCTACCGCAGCCGCCACTCGGCCAGCGACCGACGTCGGCGATCGTGAGGATGCCATGGTTCATCGTCCTCTTCGCAAGAGTGGCGCCACTCTGACGCGCCATCAGCGGGCAGACACTCGAAGATACAGTCCCTCGGGATGAGTCGGTCACCGGGACGGGCCAGACGTAAGTAGCCGGTTCCTCGAGCTGCGAAGCAGGCCAGCTCGGAACGAAAGACATGTTGCCATCGGCCCAGTCTTCTACCACGACGGCGTCCCGATGGACTCCCCCCACTGCCAGAGCCAGGTTGCATCATTTGGAGTCACTGTCGCTGACCCGACGATCGGGGACAGCGCCAGACTTGGGCTGGGCTGATGAAACGCCCCTCCACCTACCGAGGCGGGCCTAACTTCGCCGACTCGGTCACGATGGCTGCTTCGCCAACTGGTCGAGCGGCCTCTCAGGTCATGGAGCAACGCGCCTGGCCTACGCAGCTCTCGTCGGGGACGGCGAGCCCGTCGTCGACGAGGTCGGTGGTGCCGAAGTCACGCTCCGCGGGCTTCACGCCTGCACGAGCCCCCGGCCGAGGTGAACGGATATCCTTTGGCGCGTTCGGAGTCCGTCATGCCCTACGCCGTGGATTTCAACACCGTCTCGACCGTCGGTCTGGAGTCGTCGCCGGTCGCTGCCGCGCTCGCTGGTCTGCGGGCGAACGAGGCCCGCTACTTCAAGAACAAGTATGACCACGTCTTCACGGTGGAGCCTGCGAGCAACGCCAAGACGACCATCGACTGGGTGCACCGGATCCTCAAGGAAGAACGCGACATCGTCATTTCGTCTCGCCCTCTCGAGGCTTCGGCCTTCCAGGTCGAGAATATCCGAATGGCCTACGTCTTCTACGAGAGCGGTCTGTCGATCAACGTGATGTACACCGTCGACGACCCCAAGAAGCGGGCGGTCGGGTTCAAGCTCTCCGAAGGAATGGAAGAACCCGCAGAGCTCGCCTCGCGGTTCAAGTTCGCGAGGCAGAAGTCGAAGCTGGCCGGAACCATTCGCGGTTCCTACTTCGACCTCAAGAACGAGTACTGACCCCGGACGGGGTCTGCGGTCAGTCATCTCCTGCCGGTCGTGTCCCCGGACCGCGGGCTGGCCAACGGCTTGTTGGCGAGCCGACAGTGTCCCACTATCCCGCCGGAAGCGCGACTTCCCGTAGCCACGAGGTGCCGCTGGGGGCTTAGCGCGGACGATTCAGCCGCCGGCGACGAAGGCGACGACCACATAGGCGGCATGGCGGTCGAAGTTCTGCCGTCGACGGTCGTAGATCGTCGTCGTGCGGGGGTCGGCATGACGGGCCGCGACCTGCACATCGCGAAGCGGAACGCCAGCATCGAGAGCGGCCATGATGAATGCTGCCCGCAGCATGTGGGGGTGGACCGCGCCTAACCCGGCTCGCTTGCCGATCGACCGCACCCAACGATGGGCCGTGCGTCGATCGAGACGCTCACCGTCACGGCGTCGCACGATAGGTCCCTCACAGCGTTCACCGACGGCCATGTCGATGGTTCGTGCCGTGCGTGGGACGAGGGGGATGATGGCGGGCTTGTTGCCCTTGCCAACAATCCGGAGCGTTCGATGACCGCGCTCGAAGCCGAGGTCCTCGACGTCGGTGGCGCAGGCCTCGCTGACTCGCAGGCCGTTTAGGCCGAGCAGGACCGCGAGCGCGGCGTGGTCAGGGTCGGACTGCTCGGCGGCGAACAAGAAGGTGCCGAGTTCGGAGCGGTCCATGCCGCGAGCGTCGGAGGCGTGGACCTGTGGGCGCCGGACGTACTGCGCTGGGTTAGATTGAACCCGTTCGTCGATTTGGGCACATCGGTAGAAACCACACACAGTGGAGAGCCGTCGGTCAATTGTCGACGCGGCGAGCCCACGCTCCTCCAAGGAGGTGCGATACAGCTCGATATGCGGACGGCTTGCGTCCAGCACATCTAGGTTGACATCGCTTGCCCACTGGAAGAATCCGCGTAGGTCGTGGCGATACGCCTCGAGTGTTCGGCCGCTGTAACGGGCCAGGAACGCTGCTACAGCTAGCTGGGCTGGATCTGCGAAGCACTCGCGATCCCGCTGGATCGTCGCGGATGCCGACTCGATGGTGGTCATGGCTGTTCCTCCTCGTCGTGAGGGGTTCCAGCCAAGCGTCTCGTCTTTCAGCCGGCGTTAGGGGCAGTCCCCGACCTACAAGATGGTCCGGGAAAGGGACCGTCACTTCAACGGTTGACGACTACGAGCCAAAGGTTGAGTATGACTCTCCAGAGGGTGTCCTCGGGCAGGGGGTTGTCATGGTTCGACGGTTGCTCGCCAGCGTCTTCCTCGCGGCTTTCCGGTTGGGGTGATTCCGATCGCAGTCACTTCGATTGGTGCTCGGGCCAGTGCAGCCCCTCCAACCCCAGTCCAGCAGTGCAAAGGTGGTGGCTGGCAGACGCTCACTGACGCATCGGGGCAGCCTTTTAGGAACCAAGGCCAGTGCATTAGCTATCTGATCCATAACCCAGTCAGCCTCGCCGACCTGGCCGGTTCGTTCTCAGGCACGACATCGGTCGCGGGTCCGATCGGTGGTTGCTCCTACATAAACGCGGTCTTTGACGCCACGTATCCAGGAAGCTCCGCCGTGGGATTGGTGACCCTCCACATGGACGGATGCGTCACTCCCGGTAGCCCATTCACCTACGCCGGGACATTTACCATCGCGACGAGAGTTGGCAATCTTGCGGGCAATGTAGCTGGACCCATCTATAACGTGCTGCCCAGCCCCCTCCTTCCCTACGACTTCGAGCTGACGCTTACCGTTATCTCGGGAACCGGGGCTTTCACAGGGACGACAGGCGCGATCCATGTGTCCATGCACTGGCCGCCACCCTACGAAGCTCAGTTGACAGGGGTCGGTCAGCATCCCGCAGGGCCTCGCCTGACCCTTTCCGGGCCGGGGCGGCTCATAAACAGTGCCGTTGGCCTACAGCTGGCGGGACTGAACCCTGCGGAAGCACCGCCCTGGCTGTGGGCTGAACGCCGCAATGAGGTCGCCGGGTTGGGGCATCTGGTCCACGGGGTTGACGGTAACCCAGGGGCGTGATCGAGCGTCGAGAGGTGAGCAGAGGAAATGCGGCCCGGGTATGTGTGCCTTACTTCCGGCGGTTGGGGGCGCCGCCTCCAGCGGTGAGCGGCGCGCGTTTGGGGGCAGCTGTCAGGATACTCAAGGGCGCCCGGCGTGCGGCGCGGCGACCGGTTGAACGAGGACAATGCCGTCCGAGGCGCCGCTGCCGCTGTAGTGGTTGGCCACGATGTATAGCGTGCAGCCGTCGTCGCCGCCGAGCATGCAAGCAAAACAGCCTCGATCGGCCTCGACCGTGTCGAGCACCTCGCCCCCCGCGGCGGCACCGCGAACAGCGCTGTCCGGGAACGCTGGCGTACCAGATCGCGCCCTCGGCGTCCGCGCAGATGCCGTCGGGAGCAGAACCCGGTCCCAGATCGGCCCACACACGCCGGTCGATCAGCTCGCCAGTGTCAGTGATCGTCCAAGCGGTCAGGCGGTCCGCGTGCGACTCGGCGACAACGAGCGTGTCATGGCCGAGCATGGCCATCCCATTCGGGAACCACACGTCGTCAGCGACCTGGCGGCTGCTCCCATCGGGCAGCACGACGGCCACGATCCCCGGCTGGGGCTCTTCGCACGGCATCGAGCCCGGCATGTCCACCCACGCCCTGCCGTCGGCATCGACCACGATCTCGTTGAAGGGCTGCCCCGTCGCGCCATGAGGCTCCAGGGTTGGGCCGGCCACCACCCCACCTGGCGTGGTGGCGACAAGCCGGCCGTCAGGGAGCCAGTCGATCGAGAACGGCATCCCATCCACCCGCACCACGACCTCACGGTCCCCGTCGGCGTCGAAGACCAGCACCTCACCGGCCAGCCAGTCACACATCCAGAATCGGCCGTCGTGCCACCGTGGGGACTGACCCATCTGAATTCCAGTTGCGAACACCTCAGCCATGCCAGATCAGACGCTGACCGCCGCTAATTCTCATCGGTCCTCCAGGGCCGACACGCCTGTCACCATACGGAGAAGTCTCAACCACGGCCGAACCCGCCGCGCCATCACCAGACCGGCGTGTGGGGGCGCTTGACGCTCCCCGGGATAATGGGACGCCGGTTGGAGGATGCTCCTGTTCCCGACGGCGAGAATCGACCCTATCATCGATGAACTGAGCGCGGGCGGATCGTCTACCTAGGCGGAGCCCGGTTGCCGGAACCGGGCAACACCAACCCACGGCCGGCAATTGCCTTATGAGTACCTATTGAGGAGAGGTCTTATGTCACGAGTCCGGGTCCACAACTTCTCGGTGTCGCTTGACGGGTTCGGCACCGGTGATGGTCAAACTCTTGAGGCACCGTTCGGACATGCCGGCACCCGGCTCCACGAATGGTTCTTCCCTACCCGCACCTTCCGCGGCTTCCAAGAGACGCAGGGCGACCCGGGCGGAAGCACCGGCGTCGACGACGCCTTCGCCAGCAACTGGGCTCCGGGCATCGGAGTGGAGATCATGGGTCGGAACAAGTTCGGACCCCAGCGCGGGCCGTGGGCTGACCAAGACTGGAGGGGCTGGTGGGGCGATAACCCGCCTTTTCATACCCCGGTCTACGTGCTCACCCATCACCGCAGGCCCTCGATCGAGATGAAGGGCGGGACGACGTTCCACTTCATCGACGCCAACCCCGCCGAGGCCCTGAAGGTTGCCCGGGAGGCCGCTGGCGGCCTGGACGTCCGCATCGGCGGAGGCCCGTCGACCATCCGCCAGTTTCTCGCCGCCGACCTGATCGACTACATGCACGTAGTGATCGTGCCCATAGTCCTTGGGCGGGGGGAGTGCCTCTGGGACGGGCTGGGGGAACTTGAGCAGCGCTTCGACATGGAGTCCGTCAGCTCCCCCAGCGGCGTCACCCACCTCACCCTCACCCGCCGATAGACGACTGGCTACAGACACTGGCAGCGATATCGTCCCGCTGCCGGCGTTTAGGGACGCTCCGCGGGCGGGGATAAGGGACCTCGGCCTGGATCGTTATGGGCGTACTCTTCTACCGCGCCCACCATCGGTGGCGATTGGAGCGAATCACCGATCGGGCCGTCATCGCAAATTGGCGCGTCAAACGGTCCCGTGAGATCGACCGAGGTTTCACTGGCTCAGCCGGTGCTTGTCACGCGTTGACGGCGTTGGTGCCCGGTGGCCCGGCCAGAATCGTCGGAATGTACTCGAGCAGTTGGATGCGTCCATCGAAGGTGCGGCTGCTGATCATGTCGAGAGCAACATCGGGATAGCCGTCGTAGATCCGCTCTCGGCCGCTGTTTCCGGTAATAACTGGAAAGACAACCACCCGATAGCGGTCCACGAGCCCGGCCTTCAGGAGAGAACGGCACAGGGTGAGGCTGCCGATGGTGCGCATCGACTGGGAGCCGCTGTCCTTCATCTCCCGCACGGCCTCAACGGGAACTCGAGCCACGAGTTGGGTGTTCGCCCAGGAAAGAGGCCCTCTCAACGTGGTCGAGAATACGACCTTCGACATGCCGGCTAGGGCATCGCTGCCTGGCTCGCCCTCGGCGGCGAATCCAGACATGACGCGGTAAGTCGTTGCGCCCATCAAGAGCGTGTAGTCGGCTTCGGGCTGTTCTGCCAACCACGCGAGGTACTCGGGTCCTTCCAGCCCCCACCAGCCCGGCCAGCCTTCGGCGGCAGCGTAGCCATCGAGTGAAGTGATGAAGTCGATAAGAAGTTCTCGCATGGTCGTATCCTTGTCCTTGGATCTCAGGGAAGGGCTCCCGGTTCCGCTACCGCGAAGGTAGGACGTGCGGCGAGGCGAGAACTCATCGCCCTTCTCGCCGTCGGCGGACCGTTCACTCTGGGCGTGGAGCGGCGCGAACATCGACCCTGAGCTGGCGTTTGGTGCTACCCGTACCGGGCCGCCTGGGCGGCGCGTTCTGGGACACCGTTCGGTGCTCGCGCCTCGGAGCAGAACGCCAAGCAGGGCGCCCGGAAGGCTTGGGCAGGAGACGAGGCTTGCGCACAGATTGTTCGGGGTGGCACCGCCTCAGCGCGCTGAGGGCGACAACAACGGCACAGCCTCTGCCATGATTCGCTCAACGATCTGTGCGGCGTTCGGCACGTCGGCGATGTGGCCCACACCGCAGCCGGCGTACATGGCCATGGCAGCTACCTCGCCAGTGGTGAATACCGTCGGTGGCTGAGCGGACCAGCGGACGACCTCCCAACTCTGGTCCCGGTAGGCGGCGCGAGCGACGACCCGGTCCGCACATACAGCCGCACGCTCCCTGGCGATGCGCAGTACGCGATGCGGGGCATCTGGCCAACCTTCGCCGAACGCGGTCGTGTGCACGGTGGCGTCGGCTGTCGCTGCGAGCAGCGCAGCCACATACTCGGGGTGGGCTCCCGACTCGGCGCTGGCCAGGAAGCGGGTGCCCAATCGAGCTGCAGCGGCGCCAGCGTTCAGAACCTCGGCCAGAGCGCCGCCGGTGGCGATGCCGCCGGCGGCGATCACGGGCACCTCGACGGCCGCGATGACCTGCCGGAGCAGCGTGGCCAACGGCGTCGTGCCCCGCACATGGCCACCGGCCTCGATCCCTTGGGCGATCACCGCGTCGCAGCCGGCGTCGGCGGCGGCCACCGCCTCGTCGAGCGAGCCGACCTGCCAAAAGGCGATCGCGCCGCCGGCATGGATGCGCTCCACCACGGTGGCGTCGGGATCACCCCAGAACACATCGACGACGCGTGCGCGACGGGCTGCTAGCTCGAGCTCCTCGGTTCTCGTCGGTAGGTCGAAGGCAAAGAACCCGACACCGACCGGCCGCTCCGTGCGCTCCTGGACCCAGCTCAACTGCTCATCGAGAGACATGGGGAAGGTCGATGAGAGCATCCCCAGCCCGCCGGCCTGGCTCACTGCGGCTGACAGCTCCGGTGTACCGGTGCCACCGCCCATGACAGCCAGCTGGATCGGCGCTCGGCATCCGACCAACCTCGTGAACGGAGTCGCGAACTCTGCAGCCACCTTCGCGAAGCTACCGGCGGGACGACAAGCATGCTCAGGTCATCAATGACATTCCTGGTTGGGGTGGGTTCTGCCACCCAGATTGTTCCTTCGGATGCGCCAAAGTGACCACACCGGAGACGGCCCCCGCGTACGGATCGACGGCTACCTGCGAGCAACCGAGGCATCGAAGGTGTCGCAGAACGCGCGGCCGATCCGGCTCGTCCCGCGTGGCAGAAGTGCCGTTCATGGGCACGCATCTATCGCGAGCGCGGGACTGGACCGGTGACTGCACCCCGCTTAGATCCGAAGAGCCAGTTAGGTGGTCTCAATGGACCGAGCTTCCACAGCTGTTGTGGGCTCCGCGCCCCTTCCCATGGCGTCGTAGAGCAATCCGAAGACATCGTCTAGCGTCCGATCGGTGACCCCCTGCCGGTCCACAAGGCGAAGGATCCCGATCCCATTGAAGAGCGCCTGCACGAACTCGGCGAACTCCCGGGTGGGGTACTTCGGTTCGGCCCCCATGGCGGCGTTCCACCTCTCGATCTCCGATCTGATCAACTCCCGTTCACGTTCAACTCGTGCGGCAAGTTTCTGGGAGGCCTCAGGGCTGCGGGTGGCATAGAGCACGAACTCGAGATACAGCGTCTCCCAGTTCGCGTCCCCAAAGAAACCCGCGTGCAAAAGCTCACGAACCCGGGCCAACTGGTCATCTACATCCTGAGAATCACCTTCGAGGGCCGCGGCCGTAAGAGCGAAGTTCCGGTCCGTGCGGTCATCGATGAGGGCGAGGAACAAGTCCTCTTTGTTCTTGAAATGCCAGTACACCGCCCCCTTGCTGAAGCCGGCCCTCGAAGCGACCTCCTCGAGGCTCGAGCCGTGAAAGCCCTTCTGGGTAAAGACGACGGCGGCGGCTTCCAGCAGGTGCTGTCGGGTCATCTCCCGCCGACGCTCAGGGGTGAGGGGCTCGAACGACACTAAAACTCCTTGCCACACCAATGGGATAGGAACATACTTATTAGTATGTTCCTATCCGAACAGAATCTGACCGTCCATAGGGTATCCCAGGTGGACGCTGCCGCGGCCCAGGCCTGGTTGTCCAGCCAACGGGCCTGGGAGCGCCGCTTGGACGCTCTAGAGGCCCAGCACCTCGCCATCCGGGACGTTGAGAGCTGGGGACCCAGGTCCTCCAATCCGGGACCCGCCGCCCTGTTGAAGGTCGAAGGGGTCCACAAGTCGTTCGGTCCCATCATCGCATTGGACGCAGTCGACCTGGCCGTCGACGGAGGCACCATCCTCGGCCTTCTCGGACCGAACGGCGCTGGTAAGACATCCCTCGTCTCGATCATCGCTGGGCTGGTGCGACCCGACGCCGGGTCGGTGCATGTCGGTGGCATCGACGTCCTGCGTCAACCCCAGAAAGCGCGCACGCTGTTGGGCCTAGCGCCCCAAGAGACCGGGGTCTACCTGCCCCTTACCGTGAGAGACAACCTCCGGTTCTTCGCCGGCCTAGCCGGCTTGCGCGGTTGTTGTCTCCGTGAGCGGATCGAGGAGGTTGGAACCGCTCTGGGATTGGAAGACCTCTTTGAGCGGCGAGCCTCTGAGCTATCCGGGGGCGAACGCCGCCGCCTACACACAGCGATGGCGCTCGTCCACCGCCCGAGCCTCGTTCTCCTCGACGAGCCCACCACGGGCGCGGACGTGCGAACGCGACGAAACATCCTTGGTCTGGTCAGGAGCCTCGCTGACGAGGGTTCTGCGGTGGTCTATTCAACTCACTATCTCCAAGAGATCGAGGAGCTCCAAGCCGCTGTCGCCTTCATCGACCGGGGTCGCATCGTCACGCGTGGTGAATTGGCCGACCTGCTGAGACGTTATGGGCAAAGCGCTCTGGACCTGACCTTTGAGAGCCACGTACCACCAGCGGTCCGGGTCGACCACGCGGTCATCGAGGGCTCCTCAGTTCGGATCCCCACCAGCGATCCGGCAGGCACGGCTGCCAGGTTGCTGGCTGGCTTGGGCTCCGATGCTGCCTCGCTTCGTGCGATTGAAGTGGTGCGGCCGGGCCTCGAATCTGTGTTCCTAGCGGTCACCGGTCGCCGCTACGACCACCAAAGCCCTGCATCGGCGCCGTGATCTCCCTGCGGCGCGTGGGCGTGATCCTCACTCACGAGCTACGGCTGGCTCGCCGGGATCCATCGCCGTTGATGGTCCTGGTGATCTTCCCATTGATCATGATCGCCTTCCTCAAGCCGGTATTCCGCCCGGCACTGGTCCAAAGCGGATATCCCCACGCCAACGGAGCGGAGCAGGTCGTACCTGGCCAGGCGGTCATGAGCGCCTTCTTCTTGGTGTC
Organism: uncultured Actinomycetes bacterium; assembly: GCA_963736925.1. Lineage (GTDB taxonomy): Bacteria > Actinomycetota > Acidimicrobiia > Acidimicrobiales > CAVTQP01 > CAVTQP01. The sequence continues at coordinate 35,006 of CAVTQP010000003.1, read as the reverse complement.
CTTGGTCACCTTCGCCTTCTTTACCGAGCATGCATGGGCGACTTGGGAGCGGCTTCGGGCGAGCCAGGCCACGTCGATGGAGATCGTGGCTGGCAAGGCTCTCCCACGAGTGGCTATCGGTGTCCTCCAGTCGGTCGTGGTTCTGGGAGCTGGAGTGCTCGTCTTTGGCCTGGGGATCCGGGGTGACGCCGTTGCGCTCGTCCCTCTGGTAGTCGCCTTTTCGATCTGCCTGGTGATCCTGGGTGTAGCGGTGACTGCGGTGTGCCGCTCCGCCCAGCAGGCCAATGCAGCCGGATACACGGGCATGGTGCTCTTCGGCGCCATTGGCGGAGCCTTCGTGCCCATCGGCCTGCTACCGACTTGGGCTAGGACCATCTCCCCTATAACCCCGACTTACTGGGCCATGCGCGGGATGCGATCGGTGATCCTCGAGGGCCGAGGCTTCGGTGCGGTCGTGACCTCGACCGGGGCGCTGCTCGCAATGGCTGCGCTATTCGCAGCCGTGGCGGTTCGGCGCATGCGCTTCGATGCAGGTTGGGGGCATCTCTTATCGCTCTCACCTCGGCCATGACCTCAGGGGCTTCCTCTTCGGGCAGCTTGGCTCGGATGTTGGAGAGTCGATGGAACCAACACCGAATGCGGATAGAGGATCCGAAGATGGCCTTGATGGCATTGACGAGCCCTGGAGCCCCATCTGAGGTGACACTTGTCGGTTGGCGTAGGCCGCGGCGGGTCATGTGGTGGAAGAACTCCGTCCAGCAGGCTTCCGATTCCTTGTTGCCCAGACCGATGTGCAACAGGTGCTTGTGACCGTCGGCGTCGATCCCCCAGCAGACCAAGACGGCCTCCTTGGCCCCGTGCCGCCTCAAGGACTCGAATACCGCATCGCAAAACAGGTAGTGGATTGAGAGCCCAGACAGGTCCTTGGCCAGGAACGCCTCGTCGGACTCCCAGAGCCGGTCGGTGATCTCGGACACCACGCTGCGGGATAGCAATGAGGTGCCGTCTTCGGCCCTGAAGGCGTCCTCGATGATCGAAGGCGAAGCGTGGCTGGGGAATGATGGCTTGATGGACTGGTAAGACATGGTGCCCGGGGAGAACTCCTAGGCCCGACTGGACGAAAGCGCGAACGGACCGTTCTCCGCGCACAGCCATGGGAGTTCTTACTTTGGTTATCGAACGCCTGTTACCGCGTGCTCAGTCCGGGCGCACCTGGCTAGCGACGGAGTCTCAGCACCGGGCGAAGGGCCTCCCGAGCCCGATGGCCGATCGACCGTTGCATGGCCAAAAGGACCTAAACGGGCGGCAGCGACTCAGAGTTGTCTAGTTGGTCAACGAAGCTGGGTAAAACCGCGATCAACTGGCGCGGCTGTCCCAATCGTCCGGGAGCCAACTTCCCGCTTGCATTCGCCGTGACTGGCACCTTGTAAGGCATGAGGCGACAAGGCCTTGGCAATATGCCTGTTCCAACTATCTTCGTGAGTGGGACCGTTGGCTCCGACAAGTCGACGGTGGCCGCCGAGATCAGTGACCTCTGTATCGCGATCGAGATCCCACATGCTGCTGTTGACCTCGACAAGCTGAGGTGGCAGTGGCCGCACACCTCTGAGTTCAACATCGATCTGATGTCGAGAACCTTTCGTCGGTCTGGCTGAACTATGCACGCCATGGAACCAAGCGCCTCGTACTCGCCCACGTTCTTCGACGGATGAGCGATCTGGAGCGGTATCAGCAGGCTGTACCCGACGCCGAGAAGACATCACGGTTGATAACGGCAAGCGCTCAGTACGGAATGTCGCGCTAGAGATACTTCAGAAGTGTGGGTGGATATCCGAGGAACAAGCAGGGTCACTGATAGCTGCCGTTCTGGGAAGGATCCGCTGAGGCTGGGCATTTCTCGTCGTCCCGGACATTCACAGTGAAGGTCCGGTAAGGATTCCCAAGGCTGTGATACTCGCAGGGCCGGTAGTCCTTCACATAGATCGGATGCAACATAGGAGACATAGGAAGGCCGATGGCCACTCCCATCGCTGCCGCTGCTGCGCGGACCACCGTTCCGACAATGATCCCGATCACGACAGTCAGTCTCATCGTAAGCTGTCCTCCGATTCTGGGACGCATTCTCACCGTGCGGGAACGCCCACTCGAATACCGGCAGCATCGAGCGGAGCTTAGAGCGAGGCTCAGAGGGCATAAGCCTTGGAGAGCCACGAGTCGGCGGCGCCTATTTGCGACGAGCTTTACCTAGAAGGTGATCTAACCAAATCCGCCAAGACCCGTCACCCACGCTCAAGGCTTTGTCCTAACAGGCATCCTCACCCTTGCGGGACTGGATCTGCAAGGAGCTGCAGATGGCCCCGAGCACGCCCTCTGGACGACCAACTTCCGGGTCTATGGGGTGCGCAAACTCTGGAACGCGGCCAGGCGTGCCGGACACGACCTCGGACGGAACCAGACGACCCATGAGGCTGCCGACCGACACCCGCTCGTGTCGGCCTCGGGCCTGCCTTCATGTCCCTACCCAGCGGGGGGGCGCCAGTGGGTGCGCAGGTCCTCGAGCAGCTTCTCGGCGTCGATCGGATGCCTGGTTCGTAAGCTGACCCCAGGCCTAACAACCCACCGTGCTCGCAGAGTCGTCTCTCATGCGCTCACCCCAGCTCACGCGCTGGTTGTGCGCCGCCCCTCGGCCACATCGCTGTGCTTGGCACGCCGGGTGGACGTGGGTCATCAGCGACCCTCTGCTCTACCGCGTCTAGGCCACGGGTCGTCTCTGGCCGTCACCACCATCGAAATGATCAGCACCGGTCGCTCGGCCAGAGCATCCTCTACACGATGGACGAGTACCGGCGCATCAATCAGGCCAAGTGGGACGAGCTTGTCGGTCTGCACGCCGCCTCGGACTTCTACGATCTAGATGGGTTCCGCCGGGGCCACACCTCCCTCCGCTCCCTCGAGCTGGGCGAAGTCGGTGAGGTGGCCGGACAGCGGCTACTCCACCTGCAGTGTCACTTCGGCCTAGACACCCTGTCGTGGGCGAGGCTCGGGGCGGTGACGACTGGGGTCGACTTCTCGGGGCGTGCCATCGACCTGGCTCGCTCCCTCGCCGACGAGCTTGGCATCGCCGCTCGGTTCGTCTGCGCTGACCTCTACGACCTAGCCGAGGTGCTCGAGGAGTCCTTCGACGTCGTCTACAGCTCCTACGGTGTCCTGTGCTGGCTGGCTGATCTGCCCCGCTGGGCCGAGATCGTGGCCTCCTACCTGGTCCCCGGTGGCCGGTTCCACCTGGTCGAGCTCCACCCCTTTGCCGCCACCCTGGACGACGAGTCGGAGGAGTTGGCTGTGCGGTTCCCCTACTTCCGTAGCTCCGAGCCCCTCCGCTACGACCGCCAAGGCAGTTACGCCAATCCCTCCGCCGTGCTCGAGCACACCGTGAGCTACTCCTGGCCCTCGCCCCTAGGTGACGTCGTGACCTCGCTCGCAGGAGCCGGTCTCCAGATCGCCTCCCTGAAGGAGTACCCCCTGGCTCCAGAGCAGCTCCTCCCCCGCCTGCGCCGGGGCGAGAACGGCTGGTGGCGCCTACCCGACGAGGAACAGGATCGAGTCCCGCTCACCTATGCCTTGCGAGCGATCAAGCCCGCCGAGCCATGATCGAGGCCCTCCCTGACCGTCCCACGAGCGCCCGGCTAGGCCAGGCTCCGTGGTCTCAGCTCGTCCTAGCCTGAGCTTGGAGGCACCTTGCCTGTGACGCGAATCGGCGTCGTCGGTGACTACCGGCAGGAGAGGCCTACTCACTTGCGACGAGCGCCGCTCTTCACCACGCCGGCCAAGCTGAGGGTCTGGAGGTGAAGGTCGCCTGGGTACTACCGCCGACATTCCCTCGAGCGCGGGAGCCCGCGCTCGGACGCTTCGACGGGCTCCTCGTCGCACCGGGGAGCCCCTACGGCAGCCTGGAGAGGGCCCTGTCGGCGATCACCTTCTCCCGGACCCAGGATGTCCCCCTCCTGGGTACCTGTGGCGGGTTCCAGCACGTCGTTCTGGAGTTCGCCCGCAACGTCCTCGGGGTCGAAGATGCCCAGCACGCCGAGTACGACCCGTACGCCTCCAAACTGTTCATCACACCTCTCACCTGCTCCCTGGCGGGACAGCAGATGGCAGTCAAGGTTCGTCGTTGGACGGATAGTCGAGGCGGACATCGGGCAGAGGCTCGACCCCATGCTCGGCCAGCACCTTCTCGAAGACCTCTGGCCCGTCTCCCCAAGAAGGGGGACCGCCCATCATCACCTCGAACATGGTCGCTCCGCGAGGGCCGGCCCGCAAGGTCCGAAGGCGGCGCCGAACGGCCGCTCGATGTGGGTGCCCGCCGGGCAGAGAGCGAGTCTGCAGCGCGATGGCCCGTTATTCAGGACCGCAGCACGACTGGCAGGTGCTTGATTCCCAGCACCATCGTGGAGCGCAGCCGCTCCACGGGTCCGACCACAGACCAGTCCGTGAACCGGTCCACGGTCTCCTCGAACAGCACTCTCGCCTCGAGACGGGCGAGGGTCGCGCCAAGGCAAAAATGCTGGCCGAGCCCGAAGCTCAGGTGCGGGTTTGGATCGCGATCCAAGCACAAGTCCGCTGCGCTGTCTCCGAAGACCCGGTCGTCCCGGTTCGCCGCTCCGTAGAGCATGACGACCTGCTCACCGGTGAGCAGTGTCTGGTCCCGTAGCTCAGTATCGGCTGTGACGGTCCGAGCCATGTGGATGACAGGGCTCACGTAGCGCAGAAGCTCCTCCACCGCCAATCGCATGTCCGAGCCGCTCCGGAGCGCTGCCATTTGATCGGGATGGCGGCTGAGCGTGAGGACTCCATGAGAGATGAGGTTGCGAGTCGTCTCGTTGCCAGCGGCCAGAAGGAGGAAGCACAAGCTCATCGCATCGGCGTGGCCGAAGTCGGGCTCAGCGCTGTCCTCGGCCTCGGCGATCACAGTGAGCAGGTCGTCACGCGGCCGGTTACGCCGATCCGCCAGCGTCTGCTCGAAGTACTGGTACTGCTCGGCCAAGGCGTCCGCCTGCAGGTGGGCGTACTCAGGGTCAGCTACCCCTATCGAGGCATTCGACCAGGCCAGGAACCTCTCGCGGTCCTTGATGGGCACGCCGAGCAATTCGGCGATCACGATCACCGGCAGGCGAGCAGCGACGGCATCCACGAAGTCGACGGGCTGCCCAGTGCGCACCTCGTCGAGGATGCCGCGTGCGATGTCTCGGATGTGAGGCTCGAGCGCAGCAACCGCCCGCTGGCTGAATGAACGGTTCACGAGCTTCCGCTGGTGGGTGTGCTTCGGGGCGTCGGTCGTGATCAGCGTCTCGCCACCCGTTACGTTGTCCAGCTCCCCACCGCGCATTGTCATGCCCTGTCCGTTGCAAAACATCCGCGGGTCCTTCGAAATGTCCAGCACGTCTTCGTGGCGGGTAATCGTCCAAAACCCACCCTGCTGGCACCAGTAGACGGGGTGCTCGTCGCGCAGCATCCGGTAGGCATCAAACGGCTCGGTCGCATAGAAGGCCGGGTCGTTCAGGGGGAGGTCAGGCACTACCGTCACCAGCGCCCCCGCTTCCACGAGCATCGTTCACTTCCAGTGCGCTGAGGTAGAACGCAGCCACACACTCCGACGTCCCTGCCGTGTCCCGCGACACAACCGCCCCATGCCAGCGTGACCACGTAGTACGGGAGCCTCCCGTCCATCCGCTTCGAGTCCCACGTGGTCACCCAGCCGCGCCGCGATACGCTGCGATTCGAGCGGTGTGTTTGTGCAGCTCACGTTGAATCGGTGGCGAGCTGACGGGCGACCTCGTACAGCTTGATCGTGAGATCTGCCAATCGTTGGTCGTTGTCATCGTAGAAGCCTCGCCCGCTCTTGACACCGAGCCGGCCATCGGCGACGTCCTGCTCAATGGTGCTCGACGCTGTTCGGTCGGTAGCGAGTTCGGGATACAGCGCGTTGGAGATGTCCCGCAACGTGTCGTGGCCAATGAGATCGGTCATCTGGAGTGGTCCGAACACGGGAATGAAGGCGCGCAGAGTGGTTCGGACCAAAGAGTCGAGCTCGAGCGGGTCTACGGCTCCGATGTCCACCAGGTGAAGCATCTCACGCAACATTGCGAACCAGATCCGGTTCCACAAGAATCCAGGGATCTCCTTGCGCACGCGGACCGCTCTTAGGCCAACGTCGGCACAGAAGCGCATCGTGCCCTCGACCGTCGCGTCGCTCGTCTTGTCCCCAGCGACGACTTCGACGAAGATGATCAGCTGCGTCTGCACCGGATGAACGACTATCGCCCGTTCGGGGTGGGGCCATGCCCACGGCGAGACGGGTCATCGGGAAGTTGGATGTCGAGCTCCAGACGAGCGCGTCGGCGCCGATCGCCGCCTCGATGTCCCGGTAGCAGGCCGACTTCTCCTGGGCGTCCTCAACGATCGACTCCATGACGGCGGTGCAAGGTGCGAGCGCGGTGGTCAGGTGGTCGTGCATGGAGACCAAAGGGAGAGGCTGGAGGTGGGCTAGTTCGCCACCCTGACCGAGACTGGAGGGCTGCGACTCACGTTTCCTACGGCATCGAAGGCGACGACTTCGATTTGATAGCTGCCATTGGAGACCTTCTTTGTGAGCCAACCGCCCAGCCATCCGAACTCCCACGCTCTCCCGCTAACAACCATCTCAGTTCGGAAATTGTCCGAGGTCACCTGGAACTCGACCTTCTTGATCCGATAGTCTGTTCTCACGGTGGCGTTGAGAAACTGGCTTCCAGTCAGCACCGCTCCGTCTCTGGGGAGAGTGATCCTGGTGGCTGGAGCAACATGGCTCACCGTCAGGCCCCATTTGCCGTAGACGGTCGCCGCGTCGGTTCCGAACATGGCCAGGCGGTGGGCTCGCAGAAAGTCGACAAGCTCCGGAAGTTGGGCCTCCTCGGCAGGGCAATTACATCCTTGAGCCAGCAGGGTGTCATTGGCGACGCGGATGGGAGCCTTGTCAATGTTGACCGTGACGTCGACCACGAAACCTTGGCCGTCCCGCCAGTATCCGGCCCCGCGCAGCCCGTTGGAGTTCCCGATGAGAATCTGCCCAGCTATTACTCCAAGGACCATGACGCTCATGACGACCAAGATCCTCGCTTTCCAGCTGGCCCGCCTCGCGTACTGAAACAGCCGATTGCCGACCACGAGAGACCCCTCGAGAATGCGGTCAACCGCGGTGCTGGGACTAGCCAACCTTGAGGATGAGGGTTGGCGGAGCGCACGGTTCCATACGTTGGACCATACGTTCGACAGTGCGAGATAGACTCCAGCCACGATCAGCAGGTCAAAGGCGGTGTGCGTCGAGCCACCGGCAGCTGCCAGCCCTTCGCTGATCCGCCCGATGGTCACTGACGCAGCAAAGAGCAATCCATAGCAGATGAGAGCCACGCCCAGCGGAGCCCCTGAAGCACGGTCGCGGCGAACGCCGATCGAGATGCTCACCCACACGGCAATGACAAGAATCAGGGCTCCCACCATGACGAGAACCAGGTGGTTCCCTGGCGAGTTCGGGACCACACTCTGACCGAAGATCCCCGCAATCTCCATCAGGTAGAACTCAATGGCCCTGATAGGATGCATGAAGCTAAGCGACAAGGTGCTATCCACTTGCAGGTTGAAATCGGCGGCGAAGTAGATCGCGATGGTGGCAGCTGCACATGCACACCAGACCGCCAGGACCGTCATTGAGCGACGGCGCTGATAGAGGAGAACCAAACCGGCGGGCCAGATCAGCAAGCCATGCTGTGAAGAGAAGCTTCCAACGACCGCGGCTGAGATCGCTCCAGCCAACGCGAGGCGAGTAAATGCTGGACGGTCCAAGAGAAACAGGGCGGTAGCTAGCGAGAGAAGGACCAGGTACCAAGCCATCTGGAAGCCCCAAAGCGTGTCCTGGTACTGAACAAACGACAACAGCAAGACAACCATCGGGAAGTAAAACAGGAGCGGTGTTGATGGCGATCGGCGCTTGTGGGCGGCAACGAACAGACCCGTCGCCAACACGAGCATGACCCCGCTCAGGTATTGCTCAATCACAACGTTGTAGCGGACGGTTTTGCTGAGGAGGAGCACGATGAGGTTGGGGAAGAAGATCCGATGGTAACCGTGCTGGGCCCAGAGGTCGCTTAGGCCCAACCCCCCCGAATACCAGTGCCGAAGGAGTCGAACATCCGCCCACTGATCCCACCACACAGCGTTGACGCTGTAGCGATGGATAAACCAGAAGTAACCAATGACGGGCAAGGCCAGAGCACAAGCCGCTCCCACCTTCCAGACCCGCGTCGAGCGACTCGCTCCGCTCGGACCAGCTATTGGCCGAGTCGACTGTGCATGGAGGTGTGTCCTAACCAAACCCCCCCTTGAGGACATCGGCCTAACCCATTATCGCTGGGAACCTGCGGTCGGTCCAGGCCCTGGAAGGCGACCACTCTTAGTAGCGCACCTCGATCCGCCCCAGGCTGACGTCGCCGCTGTCGTCCATCTCCTGACGTATCCGCCGCAGCTCGTCCAGTCGGGCCTCCCAGGATTCGCCCGAGCCGACGGCGGCCTCGACACCACCGCAACCGGATCAGGTGCTCCAAGTCCAGCCCCCTAGCCGAGCACGAGGGAGCTACCCACGCCTTGGGATGGGACACGTCGGCCGTGCGACGCTGTCGACCACCTCGGCGTTCTCAAACCCCAAGGGGCATTAGAAAAGTCATTAGAAATCCGGAAAAGCAAAGGGCCCCCGCGGGTGGCGGGAGGCGCTTCTACCTGCACTTTCTCGTGGCGGGGGCTCACGACTATCTGGCGACCTTCGGGTAGATGCCCGATGAAGCCGCTGGCTAGGGCGTCGTGCATATGCGCTGCACAAGCAAGCTGCCTACTCAATGTGGGCCGTCGGGCGCCCAGAGTCCCGAGTAATTACCAGCCATTCGAGCCACCTCAACCTTCGGGGTTTGGCAAGTCGCCTCATGACCAAATATTCAGCTCGACTACTCGTCCAACGGGGCGCACAGGTCCACGTGCAGCTCGGGGATCCGAGACCCGTAAGGCCGGCTACCAAACTGTCGACGGCCGCAAGGTCGTGATGACCTTCATCTCCGACCGATCTCACAGTCGACGACGAGGCCGAAATGGTCGCTCGCCCAACAGCCGACCACCGGTTCGTCGAACGCGAGCCGGGCGGCTCGGATCTGGCAGTAGCCGCCGGGATGATTGAGCGCGGAGCCGACGAAGACGTAATCAAAACGGTGACTCCGATCAGGCTGGCCGACGATCTGGTCCATCACTACTCGGGCATTGCTGTTCTCGGCGCTCCAGGTGTAACCAGGGCCGTCACGTGCGACTTCCCAGGCATCGAGATAGCAGACGCTCGATCCGCCCAGTGACTGGCGGCCCGTTAGGTGGCGAATGCTTGCGGAGTCGGGATCGGCGTTGAAGTCGCCAGCCAAGATCGTTGGCAAGTCACTGCGGTGGCGGGAATCGAGATCGCTGACGGCGAGTGCTTGGCGTTCTCGTGCTTTTGCGGCATCGGGCCGCCACGACGCCGTCGTGGCGACGAAGAGCATCTCGCCCACGTCGGGGATCTCGACGGTGGCCGCCAAGCTGCACCAGGGGACATCGGTGGCATCTGCTCCACGCAGGTCGAGAGTCTCGACCACCCGATAGGGCCAGCGCGAGGCGATGGCGGTGCCACCGTAACGCTCCACCCATTTCAGCTCATACGCCAGGGTGCCCGCCTGGTGTACGCCGTGCAGCTTGGTTCCGCCGATCAACTCTTCGAGCTGGTGGCGTCGCTCGACCGGAGACCTCTTGGAACGAAACCACGTCGGGTCGATCTGTTCGATGCCAGCTCGCAGGATCTCCTGGCGACGCGGGTCGCCCTCGATATTCTCGACGTTCATCGTCAATATCCGTGCCCGTGTCGGGCCGCCCGCTGTCACGAAACCTCCCAGACAACCTTGCCGGCAACACCGCCCGCCCTCTTCGCGGAGAACGGGTGATCGGCCCCGTCGGCGAGCGAAACAACCTCTCCAACCACTGTTCGGATCCGGCCGGCCTCGACCAACCCGGCCAGCTCGCGCAACTGCTCGCGATGCGGTTCGACCACGAAAAACACCGAGCGGCCTCCCTGGGGAACGCTCGGATCGGCCTGTACTACAGAACCATCGTCCCGTCGGCACGCAACATTGCCACCCAACGCTTGGCAACCTCCCCTCCGACCAGATCAACGAGCAGATCGGCGTCGATGACCTGGCCCGAGTTGGTGTCGTCGGGGTCGACGATCACCTCGGCGCCGAGATCCGCGAGAGGCGGATGGGCCCAGCGGTGGGCTACGGCGACCACCCGGGCTTGGGCGTCGCGGCCCAACTGGACCGCCAGGGCACCGACCCCGCCGCCGGCTCCGGTGATGACCACGGTCTGGCCGGCTCTAAGTCCACCGTGAACGAACAGCGCCTGGTGGGCCGTAAGCCCAGCCAAGGACAGCGCAGCGCGTCGACATGAGACAGGGAGGCAGGCTTGGCCACGATGTTGCGGGCCTCGACCGCCACGTACTCGGCGGCAGCGCCGATCCCGGTACCAGTCAGTGATCCCGAACACCTCGTCGCCGATCGCGAAACCCGTGGTCCCATAGCCCAGCGATCGCACCACGCCCGAGACCTCATAGCCGGGCACGACCGGCGCACGCTCGTGCCCCGCTCTGTCCACCCAGGTGGAGGGCCATTCCAACTCCGTCGGGGTGACACTGGCCGCCTTGACCTCCAGCAGCACGTCACCGATACCAGGTTGCGGTACCGGCAACTCCTCGTAGCGGAACTCGGGACGCTCCTTCGATGTCACGCGTAGCGCATGCACGACTACCTCCTGTGCGACTCGCCGTCGTTGCTCGGCGGCGAGAACGTTGGTCGTGATCGCCCCGAAGAAGTCGCGGGCGCCTTGCGGGATCGAACATCGTGGTGTTCGTGGCATCGATGACCACGGCGATGCCCCGCAATGCGTCGTCGAGTCCTTCATCGGTCATCCCCTCGAACGCCTCGCAAACACGCGATCACTTCGGCGACTGCGTCCCCAGCGCGCTGCGGCGCCTCCGTAGCGTGACGTGACATCCGATCAGGCCGGTAGTCGCCGACCGATGCCGCGACTTCAAGACGGTCATCGGCTCTCCTCCTCGGGTGGGGCGAACGCACACGCGTCGAAAGTGACCTGAATGGCCGTAATCTTGCCGTCCTCAATATGGCTCCAGTTCGCCGTCGGCGCTGGCGGCGCCACGGATGTGTGAAGGTCGAACCAGGTCAGCGCGTCAGATCCGTCGACGAACCGCTTGCGGATCACGATGTCGGTCGTGATCTGTGCCATTCGCTTCAGACCCTTGCATCACACCTTCAGCGCCGTCGATGCTGGCCAGCGGTCCACGAAAGGTCGCCTCGTCGGCCAGTACACGAGCGCAACGTCTCCCAATCCTCTGACTTCCACGCACTGGAAGTAACTCTCAGCTACCGCTTCGGTGCTCGTGTCGTTCATCGTTCTTGTGTCATTCATGGTTCTCCTTCTCCGCACACACATGGTGAAAGGCGGCAGTCGGGCCGGTGTGCGAACGTCGCCTCTCCGGACGGCACATACAACGGCGTAGCGATCAACAACAAGTAAAAAACTCAACAACACTAACAACACATCACTAACTAACTAAACAAACATACTATACACAAATAAAACACTATCTCAATATCACGACCGAGCGATGCTCGCCGGCAGCGAAGAGACGGTTCGGTCTATGAGTTCTATGGTACCCCGTATCTGCTTAGAACTCACATAGCTGATTCTTTCTTCTCATTAGAATCAGCAGTTATGGAGCTGCGGCAGCTGGACTATCTGGTGGCGGTGGTCGAGGAGGGCACCTTCACTCGCGCCGCGGCTCGCGTACACGTCGCCCAACCCGGAGTCAGCGCGCAAATCCGCCGGCTCGAGAAGGAACTAGGCCAGCCCCTGATCGACCGCTCGGCTCGGCCGCTGCGGCCGACCCCTGTCCGGAAGCGCGGTGCTGCCCTACGCCCGCGCCGCGCTCGCTGCTGTCAGAGCGGCCAGGACCGCCGTCGACGAGCTCGCAGGCCTGGTGCGCGGCCAGGTGGCGATCGGAACCATCACCGCGATCACCACTGACCAGATCGACATCCCAGGCCTGCTGGCCGCGTTCCACGCTCAGCACCCCGCCGTACAGATCAGTCTCACCGCCGCCAACTCCGACGATCTGCTCAAGAGTCTCCGCGCCGGTCGACACGACCTCAACCCTGATCAACCTCAACACCAACGCAACGCTCGCCAAAGTCAACACTCACATCGTGACCGAGAAACCATTCGTAACCGCTGTCAGCCAAAACCATCCCCTCACCACGAAACGCACTATCACCTTCAATCGCCTCATCGAGCAAGAGCTGATCAGCCTCCCATTCTGCACCGGCCAACGCGCGTCCCTCGAGCAAGCTTGCGCCGCTAGAGGACTCAAACTACGCGTGTCCTTCGAAGCCGGCGACCCGCGCGTACTGGCTGAGCTCGCCGCCACCGGTCTCGGCGTGGCGATCGTCCCCCGCTCTGTTGCCACCACGAAACCCGATGCCACCCTTCATACGCTCGAGATCACCCAGCCGCACCTGCTGGCCAGCTCGCGCTCGCCTGGCGAACGAACACACCCACCAACCCCGCCGCCCGCGCACTCATCTACCACGCCCAAACCACTCTGACGCAACGAACAGCGTCCTCACCAACAATATAAATCCACACCACACTGCTAACAGTGCAACTACCAACAACCCCCATACTCCACCACACCTCTTATACAACTATCACTAGCTATCACACTATCACCACAGCACTTTCTTACCCACCCTTCTGTCATAAACACCACAGCACATACACCTTCTCCAAACAAATCAAACTACAACTAATAACTTATCTCTACCTAATCTAGTAAACTCTTTCTCGTGCACAATTCTCTCATCACACTCTTCTCTATCATCAAATTAATCAAACAAAAAACTTCCAAACCTTAATTCCAACTAATTAATATCAAACAATCAACCTACTAAATAAACATATACCACCTCAAAACTACAAACCCTCTTTCCTTAATCTTCCTTAACCTAAACCAAAAAAAACACTCCACCCCTACCCATAAACCAACAATCCACAACATACACACTAACACCTTCCAAAAAATACACCCAACCTCTTTATACACACCATCAAGCATTAAATACACAAAACTCATCAACCCAAACAAACCCAGTCACAAAACCACCATCCCAAACACTTCAGCTACAACTCACAAAAACTTCCTAGGCTTGTGTCGTAAGTAAACGAACACTCATCACACGCACGCTAACAATTCCCACCTCATCTCTTTCATATACACTCTCAACACACCATCATCAAGCTACTCCCACAAACATCACACTCAAACTTTCCTCACTCCACAACAACACCCTCACCACTACCAAATCCACACATACCCCCCATCTTCCTATCCAAACATCATACCAACTCACACTCAGTCAAACCCAACTCACCTAAATCCAAACTTCTCAACCTACTACCACATCTCACCAAATACACCCCCACTAAAAGTAATAACTTATAGCAACCGTCGTCTCAACCACCCTTCGCAGCTAACGCACTTCTCTCACAGTCACCTAACCCGCACCTTGAACATCTGCCCAGATTTCGTGCTCGCTAAAGCGCAACTAACATTTCCCATCGAACGCCACCACCTCTAAGCGTGTGCAGAATCAGGTTCACTGCTGTTCTAATCCTTGTCTACCTCTGCGCTCATCACACTCGCACTGGCTCTACGCCACCATGTGCGCCGCCTCTAGCTATTGTCTACTACGCTACCCATCTAAACCTAGCGTGTTCATCTCGAACCACCGTGACCCCCAACTGCTCAGCGATCCGCACTGCCATCTCTCCGCCACCCTATCTACCGTGAACTCCCTTTCGCAGACCTTCGAGAGTCCAAGCTCCGAGTTATTCATCGAACCGCTCTCTGAGCCAGAACAGCGCTGTATGCCTTATAACGAGATCACAACATACCTTATCTGCGCCGTCCGCTGCCTGTGACGCGCTGTCGACACTGTGCTCATCAGCCCCCAAACCATGAACAACGCGCTCTTTCTCTGTGACCTGTCACTGCCCGCGTAAAAGCTAAACTTGATCGTCTACATTCACCACTACTAACCGATCACCTTCACCATGCAAAGTGAGACGTTTCTCTGCGAGTACCACATCTTCTGCAACCCTTACAGCTCGCGGCACTACCTGAGAACAGACCCCTAGCCAGAAAGCCGAGCTCCATATCAGATTCTACCAGGTGACCGCTTGGGCGTAGCGACCGAGCGCCTGCTGTTCCTCTGCGAATTCCGCACAACGAGCAATGCATATCTCGCGAGTCGAGTGAGATATACACTATTCAACCGCAAACTGACCGAACATCATAACATCTCTTTGGAGATTTAGTCACTCAGACCTGTCTTCGCATATCTACACTTCAACACCCGTACCTTCCTCCCAGAGCTACGCGTGCCACACTCACATACCAGACTTCAAAAAATGCTGAGCCCCTATCTTAAAATACCTGCCGATAGAACGTGACAGAGAGCTAGAGACCCCGCCGTCTCGTACCACCACCATCCAACTGCCTATTTCATCCCTCGTGCTGAGCAGCATATCAGTACCGCCACATCTACAATGAGCGTCCGTTACGTCACGCCATTCCGACAGCGCATAAGCACCGCAATCCCCAATTGATAATACTCACTACATGCAATACCCTGAGCTGAGAAACTCCAAACTGAAAGTATCTAAAATAGCGCTTAACACCATGACCTTCTACCTCTACTCCTTCTGCTCGTTCACAGCTCTGGTAGACTAAACCACCGCAGACCAGATAATCTGTCTCGCCTTGAACGCGAGCGAACCTCTTCGATACTGCCAAAAATTACAACAACAACCAAAACTAAGATATCTTGGAGAAAACTATCAAACAAACTAAAACACACTATCAAACAATCATCACCACCCAAATACTCACCTACCAAAATAACCCCTACAAATCAAAACACCAACACAATAACTACCACCTTATTATCTACAACACCAAAACTACTTTACACCAACTAAAATACCTATTAAATCTACCTCTTCCATATCTACCAACCAAACTTCACCAACCCCTTCTAAAAAAAAACCCTTCTAAACCTCTACTACCTCATCTCACAAACCCTAATACACCACCTCAATTAAACCAAACATCCAACCTAAAACAACACACACTACCAAAACACTACAAAAACTACACTATTACATCCCCTTCTTCTCTAAACATATACACTACTCTTTAATCAATCACAATACAAAACACTATCTATTTAAATATTACCATACAACCAAAATCAACACTCTAATCTACAACCTACTCACCAACTAATTTCTTACCAACAAATACACCCTAAACTACCCCAACAAAAACAACAACCATATAAACACATTCAACATCACACACATCTATCTCAAAACCAACTACCAAACAATCTAAATAATACAAACTATCACCAAAACTCAAAACATTTACATCACACACATCTCTTACACCTAAACATCAACCAAACACAAACAAAACAACATCATCATCAAAACCTCTCACCACTAACAATTAACCTACAATCTCTACACCATAAACATCTCATTAACCTATACCAAAATCATAACCCTCTATACAATCTATCCTCACACAAACATATAACACACCCCTAAATAATAAACAAAAAACAACATATAACACACTACCTCTTATCTAAAAATACATACCCCTATTTTTATTATCAAATACATATATCATCTCAATTCTATTCTAAACATACAAAGTACTCACCCCAATCATTACTTAAACCCAATCCCAACATCACCAAAAATCACTCACTTCATCCACACATATTATAACGAAACATTTCCCGTAGCGAGCGTGAATATACGCTACATCTGCGTAGTGCCACGGTGGCACCGTTGAGTATGTCTTTACGTCCGCTAAGCGTTATAGTTGTCGTCACGCCATACTCGTTCAGTCTGTGTGATAACGAGCAAAGAGTCAGAGATTCCGTGCGTTATGTCCAGTTTATAAGCTCTAGTTTGCTATCTCCGCTCAGTTTTCTGTGCTGCGAGCGCCTCTATAGCGCAATATAGCGATGCGTTTTATCGCGAGAGTTCATGCAGATCTGTCACACCGAAAAGCGCTGTCTCGTCATAAAGATCGCGTCTATTCCATTTACACTAAAAACTTCGTCATGAAAGTGTTCATCGCAAACGCAACCAGAGTGATCAGACAGCAACTCGTGCCTCTCTTAGTCTCCGCTGTCCACGAGGTCACTGAGATGACGCGTAGCGAGTCAAAGCGAGCCGTGCTCCGCGACCTGAGCGCCGTCCCTGTGGTGTCTGACGCATGCTCGATGCCGACCAGGTTGCAGAGGCGTGAGCCGCTCAGCCCCATATGTAATCGTGCATCAGCTGACCGCGATCAGATCAGTATATATGCGCCACTTCTATCGCGACTTTGCTATGACGAACCGCCTACGCACTGAAGAGACATACCACCTACTGTCTGCGAAGCAGACACTCCGCGTGCGCCTGTTCTTCGCGCAAAGAGTCGGAAGCTATGCCGCGTACGCCCTTATCAGAGTTCCTTTCAAGAGCGAAGAAGACCCGTTAGATACCACGCCTGTGCGATAGATGCGCGAGACCCAGACCGCGATCCGTCACTTCGAAGAAACCGTCTTGAGAGCAAAATATACTGAGAAGATCGTGCTGCGCTACAGCGTTCTCTACGAACCAAGCACATCCATAGCGCCCAAAGAGAAGCAGTTTCAGCTATTCCGAAAGCGAAATTCCCGCTGATCAGCAGCAGCAGCAACGTCTAATCGTTCATCCACTTCGTATACGCTACAGAGACAACAGTTGCAGCGATCGAACGTGAGCGCCCCTTTGTGTACAACGTCTTCTACTACGAGCCCGCAACATAGCATACTAACTGCCAGCGCTGTCACAGATCCTGAAAGCAAAGATCCCTATGCACGTGCCTCAGCTGATCAAGCTACTGTTCACCATTCAGACCATACTAGTGATGATGACCGAGATGCGCTGCGCGTCCAACGCCAAAGCCAAGCGCGAGCTGACCCTATAGACCTACCTTTTCGAGCTAGCAACAAAAGTTCGCCGCAAAAACTTCCGCTGTCACCTATAAGCCTCCAACTGCAGCGAAAACGAGTTGATCCAGCACGCCCCCAGTCACCCTCTCACCGAGATCAACACCCGCCAGCCAGATCGCTGTCTCCCAGCTATCCGAAAACCGTCATCTCAACGAGAAGAGAGACTCAAATGTCCACAGACCAAAACTCGAGCAACAAAGCGATCGTCACACATCTTGAGTAAGCGCTGAGCAGAGGATATGGGGATTCATCTCCAAAGCGATAGACCAGCTCGTCGCGCCAAGCGCATCTATAAGCACTCCGCTGCCATTCTAAGCCACTGTTGCACAACTCTTAAAAGAGATATTCAAGCGCCTTCATATAAGCGTTCCCCTACCTTCAGTTCAGAATCGAGTACTATGATCGCCGAGAGAGACAAAGTCGTAACCCGCAACACCGTCACTACGCACCCAGCGTAGCGCCTACATACGCATTGCGCCAACAGTTAAATCTGTCACTTACAACGAGATCTTCATCTGCCGCGTCGCGGACAGCCAGATCGTCGAGACCTGAAGTGTGATCTACGTCCTCTCCCAGCTGCGACAGCTCGGAGTGATGCCATCGCCCAGCAACGCCGTCTCTACTATACCATCTTCAATACAACACCTACTCCCACCCTTCTTTTATACCCAACAATAAATCTAAAAAAAAAACCCAACCCTACACAACACAACACAACACACCTTTTAAAAAAAACATACACTTCTCCTCAAATAACAAATCACCTACCACTAACATTACTAAAAAAAAAACTTAAAATAATCTACAAAATCACATAACTTTTATAACTACTCTATATTAAACAAATTAACATCTATACCTAACTTATAATTAACATCAAAAATCAAACAAACCTAAACCATATACAACTAAAATATTAATTTACTCATCACCAAAACAATCATAACCTAAATACTCTCAAAAACATAAATATACAAAAACTAAATAATAACACAAAACACTACCTACTCCTATTAAATCAATACTTATACAAACCTAACACAACCAAATTAAACTACATTAAACACAATAATCAACAATATCATCTCACTACCAAACAAAACTCTAAAAACAACACTCATCAACAACTACTCAGCTATAATACACCCTAACAAATAAAACACCACTAACTAATACATACTCTACTCTTAAAACTTAAAACTCCCAAACTTTCTAAACTTACAACTATCATTTATACATCCCTTAACAATAACCCCTCTAACTTCTTAACAAACACTCAACTTAACACTATAAACCAACACCTAATATAACACCACTTAAACAAACATACCTAAAATAAAAACCAACTTATAAAATTACTTACACACTTTCAAACCTATCAAACTAAAAACAATACACTATACACTAATCTACAATCCCAAAACCATTTCAACAAAAAACAACACTATCAACTTACTCACAATAAACTTAATAACATATAACATACTCAAACTCTATAAAACACACTCTACAAATAACACAACCAAAGTTAAACTCTAAAACAAAAAACAAACTAAACCTCAACTATCAAATTAACCTTTATAACTAACTTTATTACTTATATAATACTCTTATATAAACAAACACAACATCAAATAACACATATAAATTAAAATCAATCTATTATAATAAAACCCAATCAACACCTTACTTCATAAAACAAAACACATCTTTATAACAATAACTAAAACTACCTTTTAAATAGAGCCAAGTCGCTCTCCTCACAGCCTCAGTCTAGTCAGCGTTCGTATCCTCCTTAGTCAAACCGAATGCCTGAGATGAGCGAGCGAGCTCTAATGTCGTCGTTATCAGCTCTGTCGAAAAAGAACCCTCCAAGCGCTCAGCTGAGCCGATGTTAAGAAGTAGTTCCTTCCCAACCAGCCAAGTCCACCTATGCTTTCTACACAGTCACTTCCTGGTCGGAAGTTGCTCTAATACAGCGAGAAACAAGCGCAGAGCCATCTGACACTCTCAGCCCTCTGTACTTGCCATAGAGCACTACGCACTAACCAGACTTAGCGTATACGTCTCTAGTCTCAACCACCGCCATGCTCTCTTTTGCGCTCGTTACGACCTCGAGATGCTGTTCTACCCGCTTGAGAGAGTCAAAGCGTTAGCGCAGACCGACAGCCACAGCATCTTCTGTACTCTCAGAGGTCAGTATCTCAGCAGAATCGAACATGTCTCCCTGCTAGTTAGCCACAGCTCTTTCATCTCATCCAGCAGTGGAGTCTCGTTGAGTTGCTCCTCCACCCGAGCACGCTCAGCTCTGAGGATCTCTCGATCTCGACCTTGATTCATGAGTCCATCTTGCTGATGAGCTCATCTTCTTTTGAACCATGATACGAAAGCTTAGCAATGTCAGTTCACAAGCAGAGGCTCCGTCGACAGCGAGTCGACCCCCCAACGCTCGCAGAGGTCCTTGAGCCACAAAGAGAGCTCTATCGCTGAGGTCGGTAGAGCTTGAGCGCCGTGCAGCGCAAGTACCCGCTCGAACGACTCGAGATCGTCACCCCATCCCCGAAAGTCGTTCATCATCACCTCGAACAGTATTGCGCCCTTAGGGCCGCCGACAAAGAAGCCGAACGCCGTTCCCTGCGGTAGCTCTATGTGAGTTCCCGCAGTACACCAGCGCTCGCCGCAGAGTATCTCGCCTTCAAGCACCATAAGCACGTGCGAGCTGTGGTGACGCTAAGCACACAGCTATGAGCTGATCGTCCTAGAGATGTTCGCAGCTTGCACCGCAGCGACAGCACCAGTGGTCGTAGCGAAAGACCTCAATGATCAGTGATCGCGAGCCGCTGAGCCTCTTAAGAATCTTGCAACTCCGAGCAGTCAGTCGCTATTGACCACCAACCAGCTCTACCGCTGCCAGCTGCTCATCCCCTCTCTCTAACACACAAAGAACACAGCGCACTAAGTTGCCCAGCTGAAATTGCCAGACTTCGTGTATATATGACTTCAGCCCGATGATCTCGTACATATCACACGTAAATTGACGAGTCTTAACGAGACGCCAAACGTCTGCGCCTTCATTTACGAGAGCTACGTAGATTGTCGTCATTATATCGAGAAGCTAAGTCTTCCAGAGTCCAAAAGCATCAGCCGTCGCCCGCTCCGCCCCATTTGCCACTTTCGTGCGCAGTTGCTTGAGACCCCAGAGCGTGTCACCTGTTCAAAAGCCATCTTTAAAGTGCTGACCTGCTACTAGCGAGAATCAGCAATTCAGAAATGACCTCAGAAATAAAAGAGAGCTCTCACAGCCCTCAAGTAGTGCCCCTAACTGATAGCCCAACCACGATAACGAGTATAATCTTCCCCAATTGCGTCGTTAACCGCCATGTCCCTCAGAAGACGAATCCAGCGCACAGATATCAGTCAAGGCCCCAGTTGGATCGGTTGCTAGTCGACACTGCCTAAGCGAGTTTCAAGAGTAGCAGCGAGCTGCATGAAAGTGAATCTCGAAACCATTACCTTGAGTCTCAAATGCTTGCCACTCTACTGCGCAGACCACGAAGAGTTACTATAGCTGTGGTCGCTGCTATAATATCAGTCCCCGTCTTAAACAGTTTGACTGCGACTCCAGCTGTACCACCGACCTTACTATCTCCGACAGCGCCCACCGCCCCCCAAAGCAAGCCCTATATCTGTGGTCCCTGTATCGACAAAGACATCTACAGAGCATTCAGCGATGCCTCTGCAATCAGCTAAACAGGTAACGACCGAGGCGTCGTTGCCTGCCTGAGAGGCAGCTTCTATGTTCAGAACAGCTCTAAGACCTATAGCTATGAGATCTACAACGCCAGCAGTACCACTTATACGAACGCCGATCGCTACCTGCCAGCCTTAGTCACAGATTTCCGCCAGTCAAAAGCTGACATTTCAATCACCAACTTTAGAGATGAACTGAGCATCGACAGCCACTCTTACGTGACCGTCTACAGCCGAGTCGCCGTCCACAATCCAACAAACACTACAGTCCGCGCCTATCCAGAGCCCTCCATAAACCTCGTTCCCCTTGACTCTGCACCGGTCCAAGTGAAAGCCCATGCCACCGTTGATCACTACTACGTCGTTGCCGTCGACCGCTTCAGCCAGAACTACCCCTGGCCGTCAGATCAGATCCTGACCACTGCGAGAGTATTCTATCAGCACTTCGCACACATGCGAGATTTCTGAAACGCCCAGTTATCTGCTATCACCCAGGTGCGCCTCCCCTATCAACAGCTCGTGTATGCGTACCGGAGTCGCTTCATCTACACCCAGATCGCTAGAAGTGGCGACCACCTGAACACTGATGTCAACAGCTACCAATCTGAGTTCAGCCACGATGTCATCGGTATCCTTGCCAACCTCTTCACTCAGAGGTACTACTCAGATGCGCATGCCCTGTTGCTTCAGGCCCGCCGCGTGGTTGAGTCACAACTCCAATATGTGGACGGCCTCTGGACATACCCTTAGCTATGAGCCATTTACCTCCTCAAGACTAGCGATATCAGATTCATCCAGACCAACTTCACCACCGAAGGTCCAACGAGAGCAAACCAGCCGAGCATCAAAGACACTGCTCATCTCATCTCAACCGACCAGACTGACCCCCGTGGAATCATAGAGGCGACCAACGACGTCGACTCTAATAGTCTATGGACCGTAGACAACTACGAGACCCTTACAAGTCTGGCCGCCTATCGCTACCTCACTCAGCACGTTAGCGACCCCTCAGAGACCATGTGGTCGACTCGAGAGTACGACAGCCTGTTAGCGGCGACAAATCGCACCCTCGACACCACGCTGAGCCGTGATCACCCTGACTACCTGCCCTGTTCCATAGTCGAGCCGAACACCTCAGACCCGTGCGCCAATCCCAAAGACGCCAACTGAGCCGCCCCATTCCTCTTTAGTCGCTGCGCCTGAGATAGTTACCTCTTCCGCGCCAATCTCCGCGGTCCCCGCATAGATCTGATCGACTCGACATATGCCTACAGCTTCCACCCGCTCGTAAGCGAGCTTCCAGCAAACACCTTTGGTGGCTCCCGAGCGACTACTACACGACCGCCTACAACGCCGCGTACGGCAGTTGCGAGTTAGCGAGCAAGAACTACCGTGACCAAGAGATCCTCAGCTATCAGTTCATGATCGACCGCTCTCAAAGCGACCCCTACGCCTGGTGAAAAGCACGTCCGATCCCAACCCAGCTTCACCATCAGTCTAAAGCCACCCCAGTACAAGCCAGAGTTCTTCTCCGCACTCTTAAGAGATAACCAATGCCAACAAGTTGCTTCTCTATTCGCTCGTAGCGCAGGAAGCAGATAGTCCTCTGATTATCAGCCGCAGAGTACCCTACACATGGATACGTACTAATGAAACAATTGCTGTGAAGAACTTTCCTACCCTCGACAACCGCCGTCTCAGCTTCAGGATCTTGATCCACGTCCGAGCGTGACGTTGACTCTTAACGTGACCGACCCTCTCGTGCCGTGCTTTTCCAACTCCCCTATTTCGTGAACAACATTGCCCGCTGTAGCATCCACACTGTCAATAACGAGACAGACACCGTCACTCTTTCCCCGAGTGACAGGAACGTGTCCGTGAACCTGGTACACACTAAGTAACGCTACGACAAGAAACTTTGCACAGCAGCGACACGTCGCTCCGCAGACCTGAAGTGAGAATCTGAGCCCACACGCCATAGACATGCATAACCTTTCCCAGCGCGTCACAGACCCGTCGTGCTGTGGCTCCGCGCACCACGAGTGCCGAAACGCAGAATCGAGAGTAGTCGTCGATGCAGAGACTATCGACGCCTTCCACCCATCAGCAAAGCTGACACCACCCACGATGTCCATCTGCCAAAGCTCCATAACCTTAGAACGCTCGAAGCGCTTGTAGTCAGCCCGCCTCTTGCGCCGTAGCTGCACCTATATCAAACGATAGCAGACCAAGCAGCGATAGATAGAGCTACGTCCAAGCAGAGGATCGAGACCCTCTCAAGCGAGGCGATGACCGATCGTGCGAAGTCCTCACCCTAGATGTTCGTGGCGCAGCTCGAGGATCCGCGCTGCTAAGTCGCCGTCATCTCGTGCGGACAGTGCCCTGCACGCGTTGCGTCGTCGACAAAGCCAGCCAGACCCTGAGCGACATACCCGCGCAGCCAGCGATGCAGGCTCTGTCTTGTAACGCCGAAGCGAGAAGCGACTTGGGTCACCGATGCCCCCGTGTTGAGCACTTCGAGCACTGCCTGATAGCGCTGTTCCACAAGCCCGAGCTCCACCAACACTAATCCCTACCCCCTCCTTTGCGACGACCAATAGACGTCTATAAGCGAAAAAATCTTAGACCCAAAAAACGCAAACCCTCGAGTGGAACACAGGTACCAGAGCCAGCGTCACCCAGCTACCCGAGCCACGTCCGAGAAATGTCACCCACCTACCCGAGCCAACGTGGAAAGCATCTACCGAGACACGCACTATAATACGCGACCGTTAAAAGATCCGTTAAAAATTCAATATACAACCCACACCTGTGCCTCAAGAGAGGCCTTCTACTGATTTAGTGGCGGGGGGAGGATTTGAACCTCCGACCTTCGGGTTATGAGGCCCTGCGGCAACCTTCTGAGCAGGCGCCCAGCGCCGTGACCAGCCGCTTTGCGTCCGCGGCCGTCCGCTCAGGTCCATAATTGCACGTTTGTTAGTTGCACGTATGTTGCACAGCCTGTGGGCTCGACCAGCATCGGGCTGGAGTCCGGTTGGCGTTACGTACCGATGACCACTACCTGGACGCTCCCTTGGCGGGTTCCTTAGCTGCCTAAGGGACAGAGCGCACCACTGCCTCAATGCTGGCGCGAATAGTGTCCTAGTAAAGCTGCATGTACATCGGTGAGGCTGTGAGTCCAAGCACGACTCTCCGAAAGTGCGGGTCCGAATCGCGGTTCAACCAACACGTCTAGCTCCGATTGCGGACTAGGAAAGACGAGCCGGCCCACTTCCGCGCCGATGTCAGCCGACGCTATACCGGGACGTCGAAACCGGGTACCTAGTGTGTTCGACTCCACGGAAAGCGACGTAGCCGTGGCTACGACGTTCAGCCGCCGGTGTTTATCAATGATGTCCAGCTCGTCAACCTGCAAGGGCCGAGAGTCTTGTTGGCGGCGGGGCAACGGAGGGCTCGATCGCTGAGGGGCGAATGGGCCATGTCCCCCGTGGTGAAGGCGGTGCGAGAGCGGCAAGGGCTCAGAAGCCGGTAGACAAAGGACAAGCTCACGGTGGAGCACGCGTCGGCTTCCGGTCAGAACCGTGGCCATGGCGGCCAGTACAGCGTCGGGTCAGGCGGCTGGATGCCTCGGACCATTGGCCGACAGTTGGCCCCAATCAAAGTGACCTCGGCTTCGGTGCCGGCACCCCATTTCTTTCTTGTACCAGAAGTGTCGGAGCTGGCGGTGTTAGGTAGGTGCCTATCGCTAGTCGTCCCGATGCTCCCTTTCGGGACGCACCGCTCCAGGAGGTGGGATCTCACTTGGGGGAATCGGCACGCACGTCGCCCCCATCGCCAGCGCCGACTTCGGGAAGTCGGGGGGTTCGAGGAACGGCGGGCGATCATCAAGGTCCAGAGAGTCCAACAGGTCGTCGGCGTTGGCATCTCTGAATGTGAGCGCTGGCAGATTCCATTTGGTTTCGATCAACTTCAGGATCGACGTGTGGTCATGGACGACATGGGATACGTAGTCCTTTCGGGCGTAGGGGGAGGCGATTACTGCGGGCACCCGGAACCCGTATCGGTCATAAGCACCGGGCTGATTTGGTGGCACGGTGATCTCCGGAGGGATGTTGTCGGGCTTGACCGCCCTAGGAGGTGGTACGTGGTCGTAGTAGCCACCGTGTTCGTCGTAGGTCCAGATCAGCAGTGTCTTTGGCCACCCTGGCCCTTGCATGGCGGCGTTGACGACTCGAGAAACGAAGTCCTCTCCGATGTGGATGTCGCCATGCTCCTCTGAACCGTTCGTGACCAGGGAAGCTGGATCGACGAACGAAACCGCCGGGAGTGATCCAGCCGCCGCGTCAGCGAAGTAATGAGAGATGTCCACCACGTTGCCGCGGTCGGCCTTAAAGATTGAGGGGAACAGCGCCACCTGAGGGAGGTCAGATGCGTAGTCCCTCCAAGGGATCTTGTGGTCATTGAGTCGTTCGAAGATGGAGCCGTTGGGTGGTTCGGGTCCGTTGAGTATCTGAGCTGGATCAGTGGCTATGAGTCCCGCCGCCGTGCCAGCTAGCAAGAACCGTCTGTTCGGATAGGTTTGAGCCAACACGGAGCAGAACCACCTATCGCAGAGGGGGAACGTCCTAGCCATGGCGTAGTAGAAGGGCAAGTCCCTGTGGGTCCAATAGCCCATGGCGATGTCCCCGCTTGCCTCTACGAAACCGTCGTTGCGACCGTGGTCCCAAGAGATGTGGCTGTGGTCCCACGACTGGCTGGGCCCAACGCTCACCGGCTGACAGGTTGCCGCCATGTGGAAGGCCCGAACCAGGTTGCCTCTTCCGTCGGGGTTGGTATTGATCGGCTTGTCGTCCCTCAGGGTAAAGCCGTCGCCGCGGTTCAGCATGCCGAGGTAGTTGTCGAATGAGTGGTTCTCCATCATCACGACGATGATGTGCTCAATCTGTGGCATGGTTTCCGTTCCCGGTCGCAGATGCGGGTGCGGTAGGGAGCCGGGGGGACGCAAGGGGGACGCGGTTTCGGCCGCCGCGATTCCGGTGCCCCATGTGCCGAGCAACCGTGTAGCTGTCAACCCCAGAGCGGCTGACGCCCCGCCACGCAACACCGCGCGCCGTGATACCTCGCCCGTCATCAGCTTGGGTCCACCAACACACCGCTGCGAGCGCGCGGAGGCGCACGCCAAATGTGGCGACATATGTCATCTACCATCCGGAATATCATGGCTCTGGTGGACTGGCGCGTCCAGCATCACGGGGTTCTCGAATGGTCTTGAACCCCCCACCCAGCAGCTCGATGCCGCTACCGTATCTGTGGACTGCGATGCCCCAACAGAGGCCACCTCATCATCGTCCATATCGCCGATGTGGGCGGATTGACCGCCACCGTGGACTCAAGCGCACACGAGGAACTTCTTGGCGTTCCCGGTGGACCTGTTCTTCGAACGATTCGGGTCCTGAGTCTCCGTTGACCATTCGTAGTCACCCCCACGCTCAGGCGTCTCGATTGTGTGGTCTTGGCCCGGCACCGAAAGCCTCAGCTCGGACCTCCACCGGTGTTCGGTCCCCAAGTGACTGGTGAGGACGGTCAAGGTTGTAGTCACTGACCCACGCGGCGATCGCTGTCAGGGCCTCGCTGTAGTTTCTGAACTCGTTGATCCAGACGCACTCCTCCTTCTGGGTCCGATAGAGCCGCCACAGCAGGGCTGGAGTCAACAAAACGGCTCCCGAGAGGAGCCGTTTTGTTAGGCCAGGGGCCGGTTGTTCAGCCGACCGCGGCTGCCTCGACGGCCTGCACCATGCCTGGTGCGTGAGCGACCTCGACCTTGCGAGGCTTGGCCTGCTCGGTCACGGGGATGGTGACCGTAAGCACACCGTCTTGGTACGTGGCCGTGATGTGGTCGCGATCAAGGCTCTCCCCGAGGAACAGCTGGCGCCCGAACTCGCCCTGGGGCCGCTCCGTGATCTGGATCTGATCGTCCTCGCCTCGGGTCCAGGAGCGCGCCGCCCGCACGCTGAGGACGTCCCTCTCGACCGTGAGCTCGATAGAGTCGGGATCCGCACCTGGCAGGTCGAGGTGAACCTTGAACTCGTTGCCCCGACGGTACGCGTCCACAGGGACCTGCCGAGCACGGCTTTCCCTTAGCAGTTCCTCCGTGATCCGGTCGAACTCCCTGAACGGCTCGAATCTCATCAACATGACTGGACTCCTTTCGCTGACCCTCGAGCTACTCGGCGTCGGCGACAGTCGGGCCTCGATGTCTGAATCACATAATATTCCAGTTGGATGAAACTAGCAAATTATTTCTAGAAAAGTTAGGCTAGGCTTATCGGTGATGGCGGACTGGAGCTTTCTCACCAAGCACGCCCGGGTCCTGGTATGCATCGCCCACGACCCCGGGATGCGGTTGCGCGACATCGCCACGACGCTGGGTATCACCGAGCGCGGTGCCTATGGCATCGTCACCGACCTGGCCGCAGCCGGTTACCTTGTCAAGGACAAGGACGGCCGTCGCAATCGTTACCAGGTCCAAGCTCACCTGCCCCTGAGAGAAACCATCGGCCGAGAACGGTCGATTGGTGAGGTGCTGGAGCTACTGGTCGACGCGAACGCCCCCGGCCGTCGGTTCGTTCACGATCATCGGCAAGGTCAAGGCGGCTTCGCTCTGGAGTCGGTGCCTTCGGGGCGCAGGAAGGCTGATACGGACAAGAAGAGAGTAGAGAGCGCTTCGGCTCGGGTGAAGAGCGTCAAGGCCACCAACTCGTCGTCGAGGCGCGCAGCGAAGGCTTCCAAGCAAGCCAAGTCAACGACGACCAAGCCATCGCAGGCGAGGCGGATGAGAAAGTCCCCTCGATAGGCGTTGGTGCAGCTCAGTTCATTAGCGGTGGGCTGACCCGCACATACTCGGTGACCCTGGGTCTCGTGCCGTCGGAAAACTCGACCAGCTCACTGATGGGTGAGGCCCTCAGTATGTGGTTGGCGGGTTCGGCCGAGCACTGGTGTCGACGTTCGAAATCGCGGCGCCCCTCTTCCAGGTGCCTGGCGTCTCAATGTGAAGACGGGCTTGTCGAGTCCGGCAACGCTTCTAGCAAGGACTTGGCTCGCGGTGAGGTCAAGGCTCAGATCAGCTAAGGACGAAGAGAGGGTCGCGCTCAATCGGCTGCGTGGTTGGCGAAGGAGTCGGTGAGGATCTACCTGACCGACGACCCTGGTGAGGCAGCGGTGCTCCTCGACAAGGCGATCGTTGGCTGCTTGGAGGATGAAGTCCCCGAGGTCAAAGCCCTCGGGAACACCCTTCGACGCTGGAGGACCGAGATCCTCGCTCATCTCCGCACCGGCGCCTCGAATGGACCGACCGAGGGGCTAAACCTTCTCGTCAAGAAGGCGGAGCGCTGCGGCACGGCTTTACCAGCTTCGACAACT
The DNA here is from genome assembly GCA_963736925.1 of uncultured Actinomycetes bacterium. Taxonomy (GTDB): domain Bacteria; phylum Actinomycetota; class Acidimicrobiia; order Acidimicrobiales; family CAVTQP01; genus CAVTQP01. Next base: position 6,555 of record CAVTQP010000003.1, on the reverse strand, counting down.
ACCGCCTGCGCGTGTTGCTGCAGACCGGCGGCGTCACCTCGCCGACCCATCAGAAGCCACCGAGGATCCGGATGCGCTCTCCCCTCTCAAACGCGTACAACCCGCTTATCGGCACCCACAGGCTTCGGGTTCGACCGCGACGCCCGCACGAATCGCAGCCCTGCTCGTCGAACAGTGTCCTTCCGGCGCTACGTGGGGCAAGATAGGGAACATGCTCGACCTTGTCATCCGCGCCGGCACCCTGGTCGACGGGACCGGGGAGAAGCCCCGGACCTCGGATGTGGGGGTGCGAGACGGGCGGGTGGTGGAGGTGGGCCGGGTCACCGAACGGGCCGGGCGCGTCATCGACGCCGACGGCGCGCTGGTAACCCCAGGCTTTGTGGACATCCACACCCACTACGACGGCCAGGTCACGTGGGACTCCCTTATCCAGCCGTCATCGGGTCACGGCGTCACCACGGTCGTGATGGGGAACTGCGGCGTGGGCTTCGCGCCCGTCCGTCCCACCGACCACGCCCAGTTGATCGAGCTCATGGAAGGCGTCGAGGACATCCCCGGCGCCGCGCTCCACGAGGGGCTGCCCTGGGATTGGACGAGCATCCCCGAGTACCTCGACGCTATCGAACGGCGCCCGCACGACATCGACGTCGCCGCCCAGGTCTGCCATGGCCCACTGCGGCTTTTCGCCATGGGCCAGCGCGGCGCAGATCGTGAACTGGCGACGGCCGACGAAATCACCGCGATGGGCCGGCTTGCCGCCGAAGGGGTGCGTGCCGGCGCCCTGGGATTCACGACCTCACGGACGCTCAACCACCGCACCAGCCGGGGCGAACCGACGCCCACCTTGACCGCCGCCCGGGAGGAACTCGTCGGCATCGCCCACGCCTTGGGCAACGTCGGCGCCGGCGTGCTGCAGGTGGTCTCGGACTTCCCCGATTTCGACACCGAGATGGAAACGCTGCTCGAGATGATGCGGGTATCAAACCGCCCGTTGTCGGTGTCGCTGTCGCAGGGCCGCACGGGCGTCGGCCACCGCCACATTCTCGCCGCAATCGCGGCGGCCAACGACGAGGGCCTCAATATGCGGGCTCAGGTACCGGCCCGCGGCATCGGCGTGCTCATCGGTCTAGAAGGCTCAGTGAATCCGCTGCGAGGCTCGGAGAGCTACCGGGCCTTGGAGGGGCTGCCCTTGCCCGATCTGGTGGCGACCCTGTCGGATGCGGCGCTGCGCACCAGGATCCTGGGAGAGTTGCCCCGGGGCATCGACATCCTCGACCGTGTCTTCGAGCTGGGCGATCCGCCCGACTACGAGCCCGCGCCTGCGGACAGCATCGCCGCCAGGGCGTCGCGTGCCGGCACCTCCGCCGAGGAACTGTTCTTCGAGCTCCTCCTCGCCGACGGTGGGAAAGCGCTGCTTTACTGGCCCATCCTCAATTACTTCGACGGCAACCTCGACGCCGCCGCCGAACTGCTCGCCGATCCCTACACCGTCCCGGGTCTCAGCGACGGCGGCGCCCACGCGGGCACGATCTGCGACGCCAGCTTCCCCACGACCTTCCTTTCGTACTGGGGCCGGGACCGCACCAAGGGCACGCGCTTCGCGCCAGAGTGGATCGTTTCGCGTCAGTGCCGGGCGACGGCCGAGGCAGTCGGGCTGCTCGACCGCGGCATCGTGGCGCCGGGCTTCAAGGCCGACCTCAACGTCATCGACTTTGAACGCCTCGGCTTGGCCAAGCCGCGGCTGGTGTTCGATCTCCCCGCCGGGGGGAAGCGCCTCCTGCAGGCCTCGTTCGGGTACCTGCATACCTTGGTGAGCGGGGTCGAGGTGACGACCGGCGGCGAGTCGACCGGCGAGACTCCCGGCCGGCTAGTACGGGGCCCAAAGGCGATGCCGGCCCGATGACCGTCGCGTCCGCGGCCACCATGAAGGGTGCCAGGCTACGATCCCATGCCTGACCTTGAGGCCCACAGTGCAAATGCTTGTGGCTGCGATCAACGGGCACGCGCGACGTGTCGGCGTGTAGAAACAGCACGATGCGAGCCTACGAATGTGTCCTGCTGGACTCTGTGGATGAGCAGCTCCAGGCTGCGGGTGTCGCCGCGCGGGCATCGTCTGGGAAAACGATAGGAGATTCGGCAGGAACTTCTCCGTGCAAGGCTGAGGAGAGGCCTCCCACGACTAGGTCCGCGTTCAAGAGTAGCCGGCACCGAGGGCTGGATACCTCCCCAACTGCCCCACACGGGAGGTGTCCCACCGGGTGGGGTCAGTTGGGAGAGCTAGGAGGGAGTTCTAAGTAGTGACGTCTAGTCACGTGACCTCGTGTAGCACGAGAAAACGGTTCCTGGTGTAGAGGCATTCGGACTCCCACATACATTGAGGCAGCTCGTAACCGTGATGTAGGGCGATCGCCTCGAGAAGAGCGGGGCTGCGCAAGTCCGTCGTTCCGCGAGCGGCATGGAGGACGTCGGGCCCGGGGTCGGGGTCCCGCACACAATCGCTTGTTGCACGTGGGTTGCACGAGCCCGCATACACTAGCCCGCGCGACGAAAGCCTGAGATGAGCCTCTGACCTGGCACTTTTCCTAGTGGCGGGGGGAGGATTTGAACCTCCGACCTTCGGGTTATGAGCCCGGTCAAGGCCATGCTGAGTGGTGATGCCACGTGCCTTATACTGCCGCTGAGCAGGCTTTTTCCGGACGGGTTGTGTCAACTTATCTCCGGGAGTAGCGGCCAATCTCGGGCCGTGCGTTAGAAGTTCCGTTAGAAGTTCTGAGCGCAGAGGGCAGTGACACGGGTGGCCGGTGATTTGGCGCAGCATTTCCCGCCCTCGGCCGGATGGGGTGATGTGAACTCCATCGCACCCGGGATCCTTGGACACCGGATAGAGAGGGGCCACGGATGGCTCTCATGACGGTCAAGGGGAACGGTGAGGAGGACTTCCGCTGTCCACCTCGGTGGTCGGCCGTGAACAAGAAGATGGAAATGCGGTGGTGCGTCTGCTGCGAGGGGAGCCGATCGATGAGGTCTCCAGATAGATTGGGGGATCGAGGCTCGATCCGGCCGGCCGCCTGGCTGCGACCGATTTCATGGCCGGTGGCAAGGAGGCGCTCAAGACCCGGGTGGGCGAGGGCCCAGCGAGCGAGGAGGAGCGCCGTCGTCAGGGATGCGGAGCGCAAGGCTGCGTGAGCTGACGATGGAGAACGGTATCCGAGGGCGGCGGCGAAAACCCGGGCTCCAGATCCCGCCGCCGAGCCGGCCCGAGGCGACCGTGTTGAGACCGGCCATCGTCTCGGCCGTCGTGTGCCCGGGTGCTGGAGGTGCCGCTCGACGGTGTACGCCCGGCGGTCAAGTGCTCGCGCCCAGGTCGCCCCGGCCACCGCCCAGGTGAGGCATCGCTGACTGACCAGGTGCTGGTGGTTCCCGATCCGGGCAGGTGCTAGCCGACACCCCCTCTGCGGTGAGGGCTATCGCAAGGTGCGGCGCTCGCCTCCGCCGCCAGCACGGCGTGTCGCGTTTCGGGCAAGCGGGTGCTGAGGGTGATGCGCCGTCACGGACTGCTCGCCCCCCGACGGGGATCGGCGCCGGCGGGGGCGCGCGTGCTCCCATGCTGGGCTCGATCGTTCCCTACCGCCCCAGTGTCCGCTTGGGGGCGGATGCCACGTTGGGCTGGACTCGGTTCGGATGGCTGGGTGTGGGGTTTCGCCTGATCCTCGATTCATGACAGCTGCAGAGGCCTGGAGCCACGTGGCCAAGGTCGGGGGACCGCTTCGCCGCCCTGCAGCCCGATTCGACGACGCCGTCATCGACCGTTCGGCCACGCCGCCGACATCGCACGTGCTGTCGGTACGTCACCATCGGCAAGCCAGGCTCCGTTCCCACCACTTCACCGGCTCGCTGCGCTGGCTCGGCATCCCAAGACGACCCCGCCTATCCGGGCGAGCCCGAAGGCAATGGCTGCATCGAACGCTGGATCTCGCACCCTCAAGAGCAATGCCGCAGGGCCCGGGTGTACGAAGACGTCGACGATCTCCGACAGGCCGTCGCAGCCTTCACCGAGGTCGATACGACGAGCCCTGGTCGATCGAGAACGCCGAGGTCACACCACACCACGAGAGGCCTACCGAGCCGCCATGGCAGAACAGGTCGCATCCACGCCTGACGCGCCAGTCAGGCAAACTGTCCAAGGGACTGGCTGCGGTTCAGAACGAAGCGGATCAGACACTGCTTCGCAGCGTGATGCCATTGGCAGCCGCAATCGTCTGCCCCCAGTGGGCCCTATCGCCTAGGACGAACACCCGGCACCTGGTACGGGTGCCAGGCCCGTCGTGATCACGATGCCTGAGAGAGTTCCATTGCCGCCGTGCACGATGTTGCGAGGCTCGTCATGCCCAGCCGGCGTCGATTGCAGGGCCGCCGGTGGTAGCGTGCGGTAGCGTGTAAGAAGAGTGGACGGGGCCAGTGTGAACGTCACGTTCAGCCACCACGGGCGGCACCGGGTTTGCCGCCAAAGGGGACCCGGTGGTGCAACCCTCGCTACTCGCGACGTGCAACGCGATGTAGTAGTTGCCGTTGGGCAAGCTCACGGACCACGTACTATCGCCGGTCGTACTCGCGGCCGCTCCAGCGAGCCCTCGCAGTGCGAGAACCAGCGGGCAAGAGCGAGGCGTCTCTCCGGCCTGGGCTGAAGTCTTCAGAGGTACCGCACGCGGCGGCGGAAGCAATGGTCGACGATCTCCATTTCGTTGATCGTGGCGCACCTGAGGCGTATCGTTTAGCAGCCTTCGAACTTAGCAACAGAGAACACGTTTTCTGGGTCCCCGTCCGGAGATTCTCAGTCCCGCACCCGGGTGCAGCAGCTGTCTCAGCCGTTATGGGGCACAGACGCTAGGGCGGCCAACTGTCCCGCGCCATGTGCAACAAGATCCTGGTCCGTTGGATCTCGTCCTTCCTCTCGAGCCCTGAACACCGCCCTCACACATATGCCTTAACCGCCCTTTTCCACGGGGCCGTATTCCTCAGGAGGCCTTCGGGTGTCGCAGGTGGCCTTCCCCTGCCACTATCTTCCACCGCGTCCGCCAACCATTTGGCTGCTGACGAATGAGCTTCGTTGGTGGAGAGCTCTCGCCGACGGCCCAGCTGGTGCTATCAGAGCAGCGATCACGAATCCCGCGATCGCCTTCTGCGATGGTTGTGTCCATGCGATGGTGTTGTTGGCGGTGATCCCCGGCTCCACCCCAAATCTCCAACCGGTGAGATTCTCCGAGAGCCTGGCCGAGGATGTTGTTAAACCGACTCGTGCCACTCGGTTCAACGAACGGCTCCCGAGCGATGTCGGGATCGATGCCCCAACTCTCGGCCGTCGCCTGCCTGTAGTCATCCATCGTGACGAGGGCCGTTATAAAGGCCTTCTGAAACACCACCTGATAAGCAAGCATGTTCCGAGCTGTTTCACATCGCGGGAGATTTCTCGGGCTGCATCTACATTTCGATCGTCCCCCGCCTCCTCCACATAAGCATTCTTGCCTGCACTGTCCAGGCCTAGCCACTGTTCATATTGCCCCGAGAGCAACTCGGCTTCCTCGTATCGCTGCACAAGATCAGCATACGGCGAGAGCGCGATTAACGGTCGGTGCGATTAACGTGCCGACACTCACGCGGAACCCATTAGCTGCGGCAGTGACGGCTTCATTGCTAAGTCCCGCCGGGAGACCCCTCTCGTCTGCGTTCTCAATATCTCGCCGAATACGAGCCTCATCGAAATCGTCTCTACGCTCTAGCTCAAGCCGGGAGGATAGTTTCGCAACATAGTCCATCAGCCGCGAGTATTCGGTTGCCGGTGGGGGGTTCAATGCCGATAACGTTCCCCACAATGTCATGGAGCGTCACGACGGTAGTCAGATATGGACCTTTGTCAAACTGCGCTTCCTCCGCTCGTCCAGTCAACCAAAGCTAATGGCAGGCGGCCGTGGTCACGCGCCTCGCTCCCGCACGTTGCCCAACGATCCGCCAACCTCCTCCGACAGTATGCGTCGCATACTGACAGCCGTAAGGTCACGGTCGTCAAGAAGATACTGTCTTGCCTGACTAACGGGTTTGGCGTGCTTATTGAGATCAATGAACAGGGCTCGACAGGTCTGGAGTACAGATGCTCGCTCCTCATTCGCCGTTTCGAAGACCCACCGCGATGATCAAGCACTAAGAGCAGTATTGGTAATCGGCTTTCGGGCAAGATCAGTTCGATAAGGAAAAGTCGTATCATCAAGGAGGCTGGACACAGCAAAGAACCGGTGCTGACCATCAACGATCACTGCCTTGCCTAGGATTGTGTCCCAGCTGATCCTCCCTATCCCTGGATTCGAGACAAGCTCCCGGATTCGGACCGGTCCCACATCGGTCACTTCAAAAGCGGGTTCCGCAACTGCCGAGGAGCGTACCGGAAGATCAAGATAGCTATGCGCCAAAGACCGTTGATTGTCGGCATCAACCGGAAGTATCACGACGGTTATCGCGTTGAAGAACTTTGGCTGTCGCGGTCTCTTGAGATATGGAATGAGC
>CAVTQP010000002.1:0-114052 GCA_963736925.1 uncultured Actinomycetes bacterium | reverse complement strand
CATGAGTTCTCATATGAAGTGGTGCCGAGCGGCAGCTTCACAGATCCGGAATATGGTCGGGTCGGCCTGACCGAGGCCGAGGCCACACGAGACCATGACACGGCGGTGGGAATCGCCCGGTACGATGACCTTCTCCGACCGGTGGCCGACGGCCGGCCCAGCGGTTTTTGCAAGCTCATCGCCGACCAGCGCAACCACACCGTCCTTGGCGCGCATGTTCTCGGTGAATACTCCGCCGAGATCGTCCAGGTGGTCGCGGCATGCATGGCCGCAGGCATGACCGTAGAGCAAGTCGCCGAGCTGCAGTTCGCCTTTCCTACCTTCACTGAAGCCGTCGGCATGGCGGCACAAAAGATCTGCCGGAGGCTAGGCATCGGGTCATTCCCACTCGTTTGGAGCTATCTCGGGGCCGAAGACTGAACGAATCTTGAATCAAATGCGCCTCACCCTTGCCACGGCTGTTGGAGTCCCAGTTGGCCTGCGTCTGACTTGCCCAACAAATAGAAGAGCACAAGCACATATCTCGGTAGCCTCGGTTGGTGAGCACTCAAGCCGAGGCTCCACGGACCTCCTATCGGACACTCCTCTATGTCCCCGGGATGCGACGCCTCCTTCTGGGCGCCCTGCTCGGGCGTATTGCGGGCCAGATGCTCTCGGTGTCCCTCGTCTTATTCACCCTTGGCAGGTTCCACTCTGCCGGGGACGTGGGATTGGTCGTGTTCTTCAGCCTGTTCCCAGGGCTTCTGGTTGCACCATTAGCTGGCGCCCTGCTCGACCGCCTTGGTCGGGCTTTCCTTATCGTTCTCGACTACCTAGTCGCGGCCGCATCACTCATTCTCATCGTCTGCCTTGCGGTCGGCGGGGTGCTCAGCATCGGAGCTCTGATCGCCATCGCCGCCGCCAGCTCGCTGACCTACCCACTGAGCAACTCGGGTACCCGGACGCTGCTTCCCTTGTTGTTGCCTCCGTCGATGTGGGATCGGGCCAATGCTGTGGACAGTGCCGGGTTCGTCATCGCCATGATCGTTGGCCCGGCGCTGGCGGGAACCGTGGCTGGAACGATCGACCCTTCGGCCGCACTGATCGCGGCAGTAGGGTTCTTTAGCGCCGCAGCCGTAGTTCTGAGCGGCATATCGGAGACAGGCAGCATCAGGGGTTCCGATCGCACGGACCATCTTGTCATTGAGACCTGGCACCCAGACACAGGTCTGCTTCGGCTCGAACGTCGCTGAGCACCCATTTGCCCAAGGATCCAGTCTCACGTGGCCCGGTGCAGTTCGACTCTTGCTGCTAGGAGGACTTGCTTGTAACGAGCCGATCTACGTCGCCGAGGCGCTCGGTGTCCTTGCCCAGAGGTGCTCGACCATGTCAACCTCGACGAGAACCGGGTGGCCCGCGGCGCCAATGCCGAGTCGTGCCTTGGCCGGATCGACCGGCTCGAACAATTAGCCCGGCCGTGCAGGCGACTTCCACGAACCGAGTCCCTTCGACCATCCCTGGGCTAGACGACACTCGAGGGGTCCACCGAGCCGTAAGCTGAGTGGTACAGCCGCCCATCAGAGCTCGGCCGGGGATGGTCCATCACGGCGTTGCGGTCGAGTAAGAAGATGACCCGAGTGGGCTCAGCTCGGAGGAGGAGAGTCACGATGACGGTCACAGGCATGGCCAACCTGGCGGTAAAGGTCGCTGACCTGGACGCCGCCTGCACCTTCTATACGAAAGCTGGAGCCGAGGTGCGCGAGAGGATGCTCTGGCGTGGGAATGAGCGGGCTGACGCTCATCTCGGTCCACTGACCATCACTCTTTTCACGAAGGCAATCTACGAAGACCGAGTGCAATTGCCGCCGGAGTCCTTCCTCCATCCGGCGCTCTTCACCGACGACCTCGACAAGGAGCTAGAGGGCCACAAGGTGCTTTGGGGACCTGAGATCGTGGAGGGTCCATTCGGCCGGCGGCGCATCGCATTCGTGGCAGCGCCTGGCGGTATCCGCCTCGAGTTCATTGAACAGCTTGAACCTTCCGGTCCGCAGTCAGGTGAGGCGGAGGGTGGGTCATGATGATCGCACCCTGGCAACACGGTCGAGCTGCAGCAAGACCCCACCGCCCGATGAGGGGTTGCGGATCCATTATCCCCTCTGACGAACGGTCAGCGTTCGCGACACTTGAAAGGCGTGGGGTCCACGCATCTCTTTGGCAATCTGAAGGCGGCCCCGTGGTGCGAGATACCTTCGAACTTTGCGGCTCGTGTCGCGTATTGGACTGTTGGGGTCAACAGACCCGAACCTCGTACCAGCTGGGAGAGGAGTACGCTCGCGGAGCGTCTGGAAATTACTGGGATCGCTCTATCCGAACAGAGATGAGTAGTAGTAGGCATATGGAGATGGGACGAAACCCCCGACGCCGGCCGGCTAGCGTTCAACATCTTTCAATTTTGACGGCACTGTTCTCTCCCAGACGCTGATGTCGTGGGGGGCAATGTCAAGGCTGCAGTCCATGCCCGGTTCAATCTCTTCGACCCTTGTGGTCCGAACCTGAAGGATCGGCCCGTCCGCTAGTTGCACACGCAACTCGGTGGATGATGGAAGATCGATTCGATCGACGACGTGGGCCAGATGCCGTGCGCCTGGGCGAATCTCAACTCGCTCTTGCCGGGCGCTCCACAATACGGGCGTCCCTGGTGCCATCTCGTTTGCGGTCACCTCGAACTCGTGGCCTGCGACATCGATCACTCCGGGTCGGGTGACGACACCGGCGTGGAAATTTTGGATACCTACAAAACGAGCCACTTCGGGTGATGCAGGGTGGCTCAACACCTCCTCTCGGAAGCCCACCTGAAGAATCCGACCATTGTCTATTACCATGACTTCATCGGCGAGAAGGGCGGCTTCCTCCGGGTCATGGGTAACTACCACCGACGTCACCCCGATTCTTCGCTGGAGCCGTCGCAGGTCTCGGCGCAGTTCATCCCGAACAGGCGCATCGAGCGAGGAGAATGGTTCGTCCAGCAGCACTAACTGGGGCTCTCGAGATAGGGCGCGAGCTAGGGCTACGCGTTGGCGCTGTCCGCCGGAGAGCTCGCCTGGTAGACGCTCTGCCAAACCATCAAGCTTTAGGTGCGCCAACCAATAAGCCGCGACGGCCGGATCGGCTCCTCGGCCAAACAACACTTGCCGCCACACACCGAGATTGGGAAACAGACTCGGTTCCTGCGGAACGTATCCGATAGCTCGCTCTTCTGCGGGGACCCGGCTCAGCTCGACTGCGTCTACCCAGACCCGGCCTGCGCTCGCACCAAACAGTCCCGCAAGGGACCGGAGGATAGTCGTCTTCCCGGATCCTGAAGGCCCGAGAATGGCCAAATGCAAGCTCGCCAGCTGGTGCGATACTTGCAGATGAAAAGGACCTACGTGATGGTCGAATGAGAACCGTAGCGCCCTCCCCATCTGGCGTCGTGGATTAGCTGGAGGCGGCAGGTCCCCAACCGGCTTGACCCGCTGTCGAGGTCGCCAGCGGATGAGGCAAACGAAGGCGAACGCAGCGACCAGGGCGAGAGTGGTCGGGGCCAGGGTATCGGGTAGCCCGGTGCTGCCGAACTGGACATAGGTAAACACCGGCAAAGAGAACGGGTGATAGGCCAGGATCACCGTGGCTCCGAACTCCCCGAAGGCCCGGAGCCATGTGAGAAGTAGTCCTGCTGTGATACCCGGCGCGGCTAAAGGCAGACAAACTCGGAAGAAACGTGAAACCTCATCTAACCCAAGGGTAGTGGCCACCTCCATCAAGGGCCGGTCGATTGCTGCGAAGGCAGACCGGGCGGCGATGATCAGAAATGGAGCGGCAACGAACGTCTGGGCGATGACGATCCCGACCATGCTGTCCGTGAGCCTTCCGCCAAAGACTCGGCCCAACGGAGTGTCCGGACCGATGAGGTAGATGAGCAGGATGCCGCTCATCAACGGTGGCAGGGCGAGAGGCAATTGTACGGCCGCACCGACGATGGTCGACAAGCGGCCCTCGTGACGAGCCAAAAAGTAAGCCAACGGGATCCCGAAGACTCCGATCAGAGCTGCCGAGATGGTGGCAGTTGCCACCGAGATTGCCAAGGCCGCCCACAGCCCCGGAGCGGTGAATCCCTGCCCGTGTGACTGGGTCAGTCGAACCAAAAGCCCGACGATGGGGACGACAAGGTAGAGCGCCAACAGCCCTCCCAGCCAGGGAAGCGGGCTGCGCGCAGCCCGGTCGATCACGACCCGGGTATCAAAGCATGCAAGGTGGATGGGACATCGCTGCTAGTCCCAGTCAACTTGGATGGCGAAACGAGGCTGAGGCCGTGGGCTGTGAATATCGACTTGCCCTGGGGGCCGAGGACATAAGCAACAAAGGCCTTGGCACCAGCTTCATGCGAAGCCCGGTCTAATATGGTGATGGTGTACTCGGCCGACACCTGGGTTGCCCCAAGGGAGGTCGTGGGGATTCCCGCCTCTTTTGCTTCGTTGGTATAGAAGAAGCCGGCGTCCAGCTGGCCCGATTGAAGGCGCCCCACGAGGGTCTCTTCTGGAAAGACTCCGGCCGTGCTCTGAGCAATCTGATTTAGAGCAGGCTGGTGGTAGGTGGCTGCTGCCTGATTGAGGGCTTGGACAGTCAGCTTGCCCTTGGGGTCCTGGACGGGGTCAGTCCGACCGAGTTGGAAGTTGGGCTGAGTGATCACCTGATACCAGGGTTTCGTCGCGAGTTGTGATGAAAAGGGACTGTGAGGGTTGTAGCCGATCACTAGCCCAGCCTTGGCAAAGCTGACGTACCACGAAATCCAACTCCCGTTGGCTGGGCCCTCCAGGGTGGAGTTGACTGTTGGACTCGCGCTCAAAAAGATGTCCCCCTGACGCACCTGGCCCTTCACCTGGTTAGCCAGCTCGCTCGAACCAGCACTGAATCCGCTGAACTGATATCCAGTGGCCGCGGTGAATTTGGCGCCGAGATCGTGCTCCATCAGGTTCACGAGTGATCCTGCATAGAGCACGTCCACTGGGCCTCGGTTGGGCTGCGTCGATGGTGTCGAAGAGGTACTGGAAGAGCCACAGGCATCGACTGCGCCAACCAAGCCGATGAGCGGCAGGAGCAATCGCAATCCCCGACGCGATGTTGACACGGCCATCTCCTATGACTCGGGAACCTCAACGACAACGTTCGTTGCCTTGACAGACGCAACCGCCAAGGCACCGGGAATCAGTCGGAGTTCGTCGGCTGCTTCTCTGCTCATTAGGGAAACCACTCGATGCGGGCCCGACAGGATCTCCACCTGGGCCATGACCTTGTCCTTGCTGACCTTGGTAACCAGACCCGTAAAGCGGTTGCGAGCTGACTCTGATCCGATGGGCGGCGGAGTCGACGGTTGAGTCAAGGACTGGGCGAAGCGAGCCAGATCGCGCCCCTTGATTGTCCGCCTGCCACTAGATGTTTTGGTGGCCGACAGCTTCCCGGAGTCAGCCCAGCGCCGAACCGTGTCAGGACTGACCCCAAGCAGTTCAGCCGCCTTTCCGATCCGGAAGGTCACCACAAACCTGAACTCTATGCTCGCACCTGCCAGCTCTCAAGCCGCAAGGGGTGCAAACTCAAATCATTCTGACTTTCAATGCCGAAGAAGCGAGAGATATCTCTGCTCCCCCCAATCTTCTCCCCCTCGGCTACGCGCTGGCGGACGATCGGATCGGCGGTCGATCACGAGGCACCGGTTTGCCTGTTCATCGGCCTTCGCCGACCAAGCTGTTCGATGCCCAGGACGTCCTCGAACTGGCGATCCGGCGGTCTGTGCTACGTGGACCCCAGCCATATCGGCACTTTCCGTTCAGTCATCCGTCCAGGCGAGTGAGCAGCGCCGACTGCTATCTGCCGGTGCGCTCGCGGTGCTCGCATCCTGGCCAGCAGCAGGGCCGACGCTGGCCTTGCTCCAGCTCCTCCTGGGTCCGGCGAATGCGGCGTTCTCGGGTCATCTCCTGCTTGGCATCCTCGACCCAGCAGATGAACTCGGTGCGGGCCAAAGGCGTGATGTCCTTCCAGGCCTCGAGTGCGGTGGGGTTGGCGATCAGCGCCTTGCGCAGGTCTCCAGGAAGCTTGTGCACCACCCCACCGGGCACTCGCGGGCTGCTCACGGGGCCACGGTAACGGGTCGGGGCGAGCCCTATCAGCATCCAAGCGGCCCCAATCGCAAGATCACAGATTTGCTGTCGTATTCAGAGCATCTGAGTCCCGGAATGACCCGCAGCCAGACCGACCGGCTACCAAACACGGCGGAGCCCCGCCGATGACGCTCACCTGCTCACCACGCCGCTGGCAGGCTCGCCAATGAGCGCAGCGCCTCGTGTCCGCTCAAACAGCCTTTAGGTAGAACGTTTTCAGCCGCTCAGGCTCGAGCCGAACCCAACCCGGCCGATGCGATTGCTGAGCAATGGGGTCAAGAACCGAGCGGGTCGTGAGCGCCACAGGACGGCGCAAGAGGCGAGGAGGCGCAAAAGGCGAGGGATCGGTGCCTTGGTCGTTGCTGGGGCGCTGTCAGCCTCGGCCTGTGGGTCAAGCGGCGGCACCACTTCGGGGTCGGGCACAGGCACGGCCAGCGGGCCTCTCCCGGCGCCGACGCTGGCAAAGGTCCAGCAGGCCATCCGCCAGTTCCAGGACGCGACTCACACTCCCGGAGTACTGGTCGGCATCTGGAACCCAAAGGGAACCTTCGTCAGCGCGTCGCCGATCTCACCACCGGGATGCCGCTCACCACCAACATGCAGTTCAAGATCGCCAGCCAGACCAAGGCCTTCACGGCCGACCTCATCCTCCAACTCGTCGGAGAGGGGAAGGTGTCGTTCGACGACCACATCTCCAAGTGGGTGGTGGGCGTGCCCAACGGCGACCAGATCACGATCCGAAAGCTCCTCAACATGACCAGCGGTCTCAGCACTGGCTTTCTGTCCGTGGAGGCCAACCAAAAAGCTGGCCACTGGGTGCACCGAAGCGGACATTCTGGCGGCCGGCGCGTCGCAGCCCCCGGTCGCGCCGCCCGGCACCAAATGGTCCTACAGCAACTACGGCTACGACCTGCTCGGGCGGGTGGTGGAGGTGACGACGGGCCAGGACGTGAGCACGGCCATCCAGCAGCGCATCGCCGGACCCCTCGGCCTACACCGCACCCTCCTCCGCTGGGAACGGCCTGACCGTGCCCTTCACCCATGGGTACGGGACAGGGGAGCTCGCCCCCACCCAGGCGCCGTCTGCCTCGGATGACGCCACCGCCCTGCAGCAGTCGTGCGTGGGGGCGTCCGGGGGCATGGTTTCCACGCTCTCGGATTTGCACCTCTGGTCTCGGGCCTTGGGGACCGGTGCCCTGCTCAAGCCGGCGGTCTGGAGGGGTGGGCAGAGTTCTTGTCAGTGCTTGCCATCAGTCACGACCGACCTGGTCATCAGTAGAGGACAGACGGCAGGTGCGACCCAGCGGGTTGGTTATAGAGGCCGATAGTCATGAGGGTCATGAGCTCGACCACCCGCAGGTGATGCGCCAAGCACCATCCGAGCAGGTCGATGTGAGCGGCCGGCACGAGGATGCCGGGTCCGCCGAATACGGGTGCTGAGGCGATGAGGGCCTTGATGTCCTCATTTGTCTCGCCGACACTGTGGGCAAAGAAAGCGAGCCCAGTGCTGTAACCGCTGATACGACCGCCGTGGAGTTCTGCGCCCCCGGCAGTGCGCCCCCCGACAGTGCCGGAGTACGCCCCCGGCAGTGCGCCCCCGGCAGGCGCAGGGAGGGGAGAGGCCCCGAACCGGGTAAACGCCGACAGGCCCGGACGCGGCCCCGGGCCGAGCTCATCCCGTGATGGCGAAAGAAGGGCCAGCGAGGGGCGAGGCCGTGGGAGGTGTCGCGTCCTGGCCGAAGATCTACAGCTTCGCCTGTTACCGCCTACTTAGAAACCGAATCTCTCGAAGAACAAGTCGACCAGGAACGCCAGGAAGTTTCTCGGCTCAGACACGTGTGCGCTTGTGTGCACGGTGGCAGTCGATCCACCCAAATCGGCAATGTGGACGGTGATCGGGTAGTTCCCGTCTTCTCTATAGGTGTGGTTGCCACTTATCGTGAAGCCGCTACCTGACGCTGCCACGACCCCGGCGGAGGTGCTGCCGTCCCCCCAAGCGATGGTGGCTGAGTAGTCCGATAAGCTGCCCGCTGGGTCGGCATCAGTGAAGCTGGCCACGACTCCAGAGACCGGGACAGCCTTGGCAAAGAAGGGGACTCCCTCGCGCCCCTGCAGTGGTGCAGGTGGTGCTCGGCCAGTCAAGGGTGCGTCGGCGACCGAAATGCTTCTAGTGGTGCTCGATGGGAGGAAGTTGGCATCGCCACCATAGGAAGCAGTGATGGAGTGGCTTCCCTCCTCAGGGAAGACGGTGGCAAGCGAGGCGAAGCCGCCCTTCAGCATCACGCGTCCCAGTAGTTTGCCTCTCGTCATATCGGTGAACGTGACCGATCCCGTCGGTGTGCCAGCACCCGAGCCAGGTTTGACGCTTGCAGTGAGCGTGGTGGTCTGTCCCTCGACCGCAGGGGTGGAGGTCAAGGTCGTGGTAGTAGGAGCGGGGGAGAATGTTCCGTGCTCGGCGAGGGTCTGGAGGCTGCCTCCTGTGCCGCTCGCCGCAGCTCCCACCGCCCAGCAGTTCGAGCTGCTAACGCAGGTCACTCCGTTGAGCTCGTTGAACTGCGACGAGCTGGTGTTAGGCGTGGTGACGATGGACCAAGCTGTGCCATTCCAGTGCTCGGCCAGGGTCTGTTGCCGAGAGGTGTTCCCGCTTGGAACGGTAGCAGTGCCGACCGCCCAGCAGTCCGAGGCGTCGACACAGGCCACTCCCGAGAGAACGTTGGCCTGGGGGCTGCTGTTGGGAGTGGGGACAACTGACCAGGAGCTCCCGTTCCAGTGCTCGGCGACGCTACCGCTCCCAGTGGCGGCGGCACCGACTGCCCAGCAGTCCGAGGTGGTGATGCAGGCCGCTCCCGAAAGACTGTTGCCCTGCGGGCTGCTGTTGGGAGTGGGGACAACGGACCAAGCGCTGCCATTCCAATGCTCGGCGAGGGTCTGGCTCGTCTCATCGAAATTCCCGGTCAGGGCGAACCCGACGGCCCAGCAATCCGAGGTGCTGGTGCAAGTCACTCCGGAAAGTTGGTTGTTTGCAAAGCTCGGATCTCCCGTGGCGATGATCGACCACGCGCTGCCATTCCAGTGCTCGGCTAAGGTGCCTCTGGTCCCCCCGCCGCCGATAAACCCGAACCCGACAGCCCAGCAGTCAGAACTGGATAAACATGCGACACCGAAGAGGCCCTTGCTGTCCAAGGGGTTTGGGTTGGGGGTAGTCACGATGGACCAAGCTGTACCATTCCAGTGCTCGGCCAGGGCCTGTGTGTCCTCTACAGGAAACCCCTGGGGGGTGTAGGAGCCGACAGCCCAGCAGTCAGAGCTGGAAACACAGGCGACACTACCGAGCACGTCGCCCCCCGAGGAGGTGACGTTGGGGGTGGTAACGATGGACCAGGCGGTACCATTCCAGTGCTCGGCGAGGGTCTGGTTAGTCCCCCCGCTGCCGCTGGAGGCGAATCCAACCGCCCAGCAGTCGGTGGCGCTCATGCAGGTCACCCCTACGACAATGTTGATCTCCGAAGTAGTTGTGTTTGGCGTTGTGACGATGGACCACGTGAACCCGCTGGCGCTCGCCGCAGGGCTCGAACTGAGCGCACCAACAACTACGCCACTAGCGAGAAGTATCGCAGCGCCTCCAACTCGGATGAACCGCCGGACGCTAAACATGGCATCCCCCTTGTCCAAGCGCTTGGGTTGCGCCATTCCACGCTCACGGGATCTGCTACGGAGCCTATGCATGGTTCACCTAGGTGTCGAGAGGTGTCCACGGTTGGGTTCAGCCAACTCGCGACAAAGCGACCGCGAGCGACTGCCTAATGGGCACGGGGTGTTGCGATCTAACCGTATGGCCACGCTGCGTGGGAGTGCGCAAGACTCTCGGCGTCTAGTAGTCCTCGACAAGGCACCCAAACGCCAGGACCCCGAGGCCTGTGGCCACGAAAGCGAGGCCGGCCAGGGTCCGACGTCGCCGAAGCTGCGGAGCTCCTTCTTGGTCGGGGTCCACTTTCCACGAACGCCACAGCGACCAACCGCCAACTGCGGCGGCCGAGAGACCCACCACGAGCCACCAAGGTGAGACAGACCAATCAGTTGGGTTGGAGGGGTCAAATGAGACGGGGCTAACCCCCTCTCCTTCGGCGGCCGCTGCCCGCTGTCGAGCTCGTGCAAGCCGGGCTGTCTCCCGGCACTCGTCGCACCGACAACCTCGGTTGTAGGCGCTCCTAGTTCCGTGAGTAAGCATGATCAGAACTCCTCTTCCGATTCGTGGATGCTTAGTCTCTGCATGACTTGGTCCTCCTGGAAGACTTGACCTCGCTGCCCTTCGTCGAGTCCTAGCTCTCGCCAACGCTGTCGCAGCCAAGGGCTAGGTGACCACACGTGCTGGTCACCTGAAGATGACCGTTCGACGACGCCATGAGCAGCAAGGTCCTCCAGGCCCGATGTGTCGTCGTGGTCGGATAACAGATGACGTCGCTTACAGCAGCGGCGGTGGGGACAGTCCCTGCAAGCGGTCCCATTAGGGCCTCGACCACCCGGCGTCGCACCTTGGGCATTCCGTCCAAGGCAAGACGCACCAGAATTTGTCGCACCTTGGTATCGTCCAGGCCGAGGGCCACAAGTCCTCGGTAGAGCTGACCAAGCACCCGGGTCATCCGTCCCACCGCCTCGAGACCTGGAACTAGTTCAACGCTGCGGTCGTGTCCGTCGCGCTCCACCACGCTGCGACATCGGGTAGCAAGGTCCGCCAGCGCAACTATGTAGGGCTCGGCTTCCGCCAAGGCCGGTATCAGCGACAGGTCGAGAGGGGCCAGGAAGCGTCGCACCACATCCGCCAGCTCGGAGCGCATCTCGGTCTCTCGGCCCACGTTGGCCAAAGCGACCCGGCCCTGAGCAATGCGGTCTTGATCGCTGGGTACCGGGATGCGACAGAAGACGAACAGTTCTCCCATGGCCCCAATGACCGTTGTATGGCGGCCGATCGTCTCAGTCACCCCAGCTAGGAGACCCAGCTTGCCTCGCCAAATGAGGGTACGACCGTCCTGTCCTCCGAGCGTACGGGACCAGTGTCCGTCATAGAGCTCTCGAAGGGCGGCCATCAGTCCCGCCCGAGTCTCGTGGTGTTCCGAGAGAAGGGAGGTGAAGTCCTTGAGCACGACAATTCCAAAATCCCCAATCTCCCGAAGCAACCCACCAGTTCCCAAGCCATTACGGCTCCTAGACTCGGTAAGGAGACCCGCTTCTGTGAAGGTTGAAAGGGTATGGACCTGGGGAAGGTGCGACACCCCATGGGACAGACACGGAGATCGGCAAAGGAGACCCTGCGTGTCCATGCGGCGCTTCCGGAACCGTTCCGGGACAGGACCTCGACATGGTGGCGGATCAGCTGCTGGCGCTCGAAGCCTAAGTGCCACTGGGCGGATTGGGCTGCACAGGGCTAGACCAGCATTGCACCTTCCCACGGCCTCGTCGCCCCGTCCTCGTCGACCCCCGCCATCTCGGGATGGGCCTGTCGGCGTTCACCCGGGTTTCAGCCCTCTCCCCTCCCTGCGCGTGCGCCCCCGGCAGTGCGCCCCCGGCAGGACTCGAACCTGCGACGCACGGTTTAGGAAACCGACGCTCTATCCTCTGAGCTACGGGGGCCTAGATAGGGATTAACGCACCGACTTCATCGGCCACTGTACATCCTCTTACGGCGATCTCGGCTGTGACCTCGATGGCTGTGATCACTGCGCTGAGGCGCCTTGCGATCGCATCGCAGCAACCCGAGTTGACGTCCCCCCGAGTGGTGTAGAAGCCGGGGTCCACCACTGAGGTGGGCCACCGGGTGATCTTCGGTTGAACCACCAAGCTACACAACCAAGGAGACACCCAGTGACCCTTACCAATCTGACCTGCACGAGCTGCTCGATGCGATCCGCGCCGGCGGCGACATCGACGTCGTCCGCCAGGGCGTGGAGTTCATGCTCCAGGCCCTGATCGACGCCGAGGCGACCGAGCACATCGGAGCCGAGCGCTTCGAGCGATCCGAGAAGCGCACCACCCAGCGCAACGGGACCCGTGACCGGCTCCTGTCGACCAAGGCCGGCGACGTCGAGCTGAAGATCCCGAAGCTCCGCCAGGGAGCTTCTTCCCCTCCATCCTCGAGCGGCGGCGGCGGATCGACCGGGCCCTGTTCGCCGTGGTCATGGAGGCCTACGTGCACGGCGTCTCGACCCGGAAGGTCGACGACCTGGTGGTCGCCCTCGGCCTCGAGTCCGGCATCTCCAAGTCCGAGGTCAGGCGGATCTGCTCGAGCTCGACGCGCAGCTCGGGCGTTCCGGTCGCGCCCGCTCGGCCACGTCGAGTTCCCCTACGTGTTCCTGGACGCCACCTACCTGAAGGGCCGGGTCGACCACCAGGTGGTCTCCCGAGCCGTGGTGGTGGCGACCGGGGTCTCGATGGACGGCGACCGCGAGGTGCTCGGCTGTGCCGTCGGCGACTCCGAGGACGGGGCTTTTTGGACCGAGTTCCTGCCGCTCGCTTCGGGCCCGGGGGCTCACTGGGGTGCGCCTGGTCATCTCTGACCACCACCTGGGCTCAAGGAGGCCGTCGAGGCGGTGATGGTCGGAGCTGGCCTGGCAGCGCTGCCGGGTCCACTTCATGCGCAACGTGCTCGCCCGGGTGAAGCGGAGCAACACCCACATGGTCATCGCCGCCATCCAGACGATCTTCGCCCAGCCCGACGCAGCCTCGGTCCGAGAGCAGTTCGACCGCATCGTCGCCACCTTGGACGGGCAGTTCCCCGACGTGGCCGCCATGCTCGACCGACGCCAGAGAGGACCTGCTGGCCTTCTCCGCCTTCCCTCCGAGCACTGGCGCAAGGTCTGGTCGACGAACCCTCTCGAGCGGCTCCACCGGGAGATCAAGCGCCGCACCGACGTGGTCGGGGTGTTCCCCAACGACGCCGCCGTCGACGCCTGGTCACCGCCGTGGTGGTCGAGACCCACGACGAGTGGCAGTGGCCGAGCGCCGCTATCTGTCGGAGACCTCGATGGCCCAGCTGAAAAGGACAGAGACTCCCAAGCTCGCCACGCCCAAGAGGCGGCGTCTCGCTGGGTGACCTCGCGGGCGAGCCTCGGGGAAGGACCTGGTCGATCCTCACCAAGACACCGGCGAGGGTTGTCTGTCGCCTTAGAAGCCATCACAGCAGGCCGACGGTCTGGCGGTCACTCCGCCTTAGCCTCGTGGGGTGGCCGCCACGGTGCTCCCCGAGCTCGACTTGGAGAAGCTGAGACGCTTCTGCAAGAGGCGCTGCCCTGACCCACTCGCCGACGAGGTCGCCTTGGAGGTGAGTGTGAAGGGAAAGCGTGTCACGATACAGGAGCGACGTCCTGTCTTCGAAGGAGCGCCGGGCGAGTGGGACACCATTCCTATCGCACAGCTCCGCTACGAAGGCGAGGGGACCTGGACGCTCTACTTCGGGGACCGATACTGCGCTTGGACCATCTATTTCGATCTCGAGCCCAAGCAGAGCATCGACGTAATCATTGACGAGCTCGACTCCGATCCCACCTGTGTCTTTTGGGGCTGAGTGCGTCTCGATGCCTGCAGCCGCAGGTTGCCTTCTACACCACTCGGCGGGACGTGATCCAACCCGACGCTCGATGAACGAAGAGAAGTGCCCGCGGTAGCGCTCTTGTACGTCTGCCCGACACGAGTCCGCGCCCGTAAGTCACCCCTGCAAGTCGTCGCACCACATTGGCAACCCATCCACCAGGTCTCGTCAAAGGGTCATCAGCGTGTAGTCGACGGTCATCTCATGCCCCGGCGGGACAGGCCGACAAGCGATGAGGGTGAGCTCATCAGTTAGCTATGGATTGGAGTCACAGGAGTAATTGCCGCGAACCAACGCATCGTCGTCATGGAGGAGGTTGCGGCCCTCCTCGATGGACGCAGCGCTCCGCCGCATCGCCCCCGGCGATGTGCTGGGAACTCCTCGTCGGTCAATGTCCGCCCACCCATAATGGCCACGGACTCGCCGACATCAATGGTACCTACTGCGAACAGCCCGAGGCCATCGATGGGAGATGGGCGGACGGTCAGCTTGGTGGACAGCCAAGAAGTTGCTGGGACGAACAAGCCACCGGCCGCCGGTTCGAGTGGCGTGACTTCCACGACGGCGTCGGTAGCTAGCGGCCGGTAGAGGTGTGGGAACGCCTCCACCCGCCAACTGGCTCCTCCATGATCTCAAAGCCCACCCGATCCGGGTCAATTGCAAGCAGGACCAGTGGACTTCAATCGCGATAGGTGGCATTGGCAACTCGTTCGACCTGGTGGCGATAGCTGCCGTGGATGAAGCCGGTCCCCTTTGGCATCCGGGCTCGGGTGGACACCCGGTACTCGCCGACTGCTAGAGCCTCTTGGCAGGCCGCAGTCTCGGCGATGTGAAGGATGGCTCCACAGAGTCTCAGCATCGCGCACGAGTGCCGAAGCTGCCGTCAAGTATTGGCGTAACCAACCTCCAGTCGTGCTAGAACTAAGTCCTTGCTGAACGCTCTCACGTCTGGAAACTCGCGGAACTCCCCGAAAGGAGGATGAGGAGAGTATCCGCACGTGTTGTAGAGAGCGATGGCTTCCGGCTTAGCGAGGCCCGTCTCCAAGACGAATCGCCGGAACCCCAGCCAGCTGGCTTCGCCCTCAAGGAAACTGAGAACGAGCCGACCTAGACCGCGTCGGCGAAAGGTTGGTTCGACTCGGACCAACTTCAGTTCGGCTGTATCGGAGCTGATGGCACGAAAACCTCCGCAGGCAACAGGCACATGGTCAATCTTTCCTACGACAAAGCAGCCGTTCGGTTTGCTGAAATCATCAGCATCAAGCGGACCAGGACCACCATGGTGATACCGGGAGTCCATCTCGGCCCTTTGGCGCCTCTCCAGCTCTCTTGCCAGTGGGGTATCGAGGGAAAGCACTCTGAAGAGGGGCTGGTTGCTCACGCTCGGACTATGTCAGCGATCATCTGCTACACCAAGCCATTTTCGGTTCGGTTCCTAGATGATTCCTCTACGCGGAGGACTCATAGGCTGTCGAAATGACGCCCTAAGGCCGAATCGTCAACTCCTCACGGCAGGAGTCTATGGGGCGGCCTACCAGAGCCATCCGACGGTGGAGCAATCCGACCAGGTCGCGGAGGACGTGGAACCCGTTGCCCACAACAGAGGCGGTGCGTAGGTCCAATTCTCCTTCAGCAGCCCAGCCCGGTTGCCCGAATAAAAGTCGATCTCGAAGCTTGATTTCAACCTAACCCGTCGCTGTGTGATCGAACCCCACTGCTGGGTTCGCATAATGGGGGCCTTTTCCCCAACCGTGTGGGCAAACTCGCTCGGCACCAAATGGCTGGGTCCAGGCACCTTGAGGAGATGATGGCCATCGATGCGCTCTCTCGCTTGAGACTATGGCGCTGAGCGACGCTAGACCTCGATGATTACCTTATAGAGAGCAGTGCTCTCGACTGGAGGCGGTCGGCTGGACGGTCTTTCGTCATTGTGTCGAGGCCAGCCTTGGCGTTGCTTTCGGTGTCGAAGATCACCGCTCCGATACCGGTGGTCCCGTCCGTAGATCGCAGGAATCGGGCGGTCCGAAATCCAGGCAGACCCTTGAGTCTCGGGATCAACACGTCGCGCAGGAGTTTCTGGGCCTCGGCCGGATCGCGGCCTTGCAATTTAACGTTCGTTACGGCTGCGAAAGGCATCTATGCCCCCTTGTCGTCCTCGGGGAGGTCATGCTCCTCCCGGCGATCACAGTATTACAGCAAGCCTTCTCCTCTTCTGATCAAGCGGATCTACCTGCTACAAGGAATCTGCCTCGAGGGACGAGCCATAACCGTGGTCACCGGACGATCGACCATCCTGGTCTCCCGAACCCGACCCGAAAGGGCCCCCCCACTCTTGAGTACCGACGTCGTCACCGTCATTCCCAGTCGGTCGTCTAGGTCGCGGTATCGTCGGTAGGTTCCAGAAGCACAAGCGGGATCTCACGCTGGGTCTTCGTCTGGTAGTTGGCATACCCCTTGTACGGATCGAGTACAACATCTACCGGCCGCACTCCTCTCTCAGGGGCCTTGCCCCAGAGGAGTTCGCCGGAAGATGGGTGTTGGAAGACGAAACCTCCGGCACCCCAGACACCACCCCGGTCATTTCAGAGCCTCTCGGGGCAACGTAGAGGCCGGTTTCCAATCAGCCGATGCTCACTTCGGATGGACCAAAGAACGGGGCCCGATCACCCCGATCCGAACGCTCGGGTCCGCAGAGGCCAGACGCCTCGTGCCCCTCTATGTCACCGAGGACGGTTATGTCGTGGGAGTAGTGGTCTCTGCCGGCTCCCTCGGCTCGGGCTCGCCTGCGGACACAGCCCGAGCTGGACGATGCTTCGGCCACCAGAACAGCAGTCCCTGGATGTCGGAGAAGCATGGCACCAGCACCGGCGCCATCACGAAAGCTGAGATGAGGATGCCGATGGCGACGCCGAAACCCAGCTCCGTCAGGTTGGCGATCCCGGTCAGCAGCAGCGAAGCGAATGTGCCGGCGAGGATGATGCCAGCGGCCCACACGGCGGGCGCGCCGTGCGTGATCGCTTCTTGAACTATCTGCTTCGGGGACCGCCCCCGGAGGAACTCCTCTCGAAGCCGGTCGGACATCAAGATGTTGTAGTCGGTGCCTATGGCGATGACGAACAGGTACAGGACTATCGGAATCGAGAAATCGAGACCCGAGAGTCCGCCCAGGGTCAAGAACACCAGCGCCGTCGCACCCAGAGTCGCAGCAAATGCGAGGGCCACTCCCACCAGCAAGTAGAGCGGCGCAATCATCGACTGCAACAGCAGCCCGAGGATCACTGCGATTATCGCAATTGCCACCGGGAACACGAGATGTGTGTCGTGATTGATCGAGCTTCGGACATCGACCAGCGTGGACGTCTGACCGCCCACTGCGACCTGCTCCCCTGGGACCGAACCGTGGGCGGCCTCACGGACGGGACCCTCGACGTTGTCCAATGCCGGATTGCTGTAGGGGTTGTCCTTCAGGATCACCATGACCAAGGCAGCCGTCTTGTCGGAGCTCAACTGAGCCGGTGCGACCAGTGATACGCCTTTGGCGTTGGTCAAACGAGTTGACAGGTTTGTCAACGAGCTCGTGCTCACCGCGGTGTTTCCATTGACATACACCTGAGTCGGTCCAAGGGCACCGGCTGGGAAGGCGCTCTCGAGGGTGTTGAAAGCCTCCAGCGAGGGCGTGTCAGACGGGAGCTCTCCCAGGGTGTTGTACGTGGCTGTGTAGTTCATGACGCCGATTGACAGTGCCGCCAGGACGATCAGGAAGATTGAGGCCATCCTCACGGGATGCTCCGCGATGTAGCGGCCTATGCGAGCGGCCTTGGGGTCTTTGGAAGGCGGCCGTATCCCGAAGGGCCAGAACAGGTGCCGCCCGAGTGTTGCAAAGAGCGCGGGCACAAGTGTCAGCGCGGCGATCAGCATGACGGCGACAGCGACAATTAGCCCCGGAGCCAGCGTCTTCAGCGAACCCAAGCTGGACAGGAGTAGCGCAGCAAAAGCCGCTATCACTGTAAAGGCCGAAGAAGCAATGACCTTGCCTATGACCCCCGACGAGTACTGGAGAGCGGGAAGGGTTGGCTCTCCTTTATGCAACGTCTCCCGGTAGCGGAACAAGGTGAAGATGATGTAGTCGGTTCCCACCCCGAATAGCACGACTATCAGCAAGGGAGCGAGTTGATTTCCCACCTGGAAACCGAAGCCCTTCGCGAGCGAGGCAGTCAGGCCTTGGGTGATGCTGTGAATCAGGAGAATCACCACGATCGGCAACACCGCGACGATCGGGCTCCGGAAGATCAGTCCAAGCAACAGAAGGATTAGCAAGATGGTGGCGATGCCGATGATCTTCTCGGCGTGGTCATAGGCTCCCGTGGTATCGACCTGGATCGCCGCGTTGCCGGTGAGACCGCTCGTCAGCCCGCTTCCCGACAGGAAGGCTGTTGCCTTGTCTCTGATGGTTGGGACGGCTGCGCTGACTCCGGGATCTCCAGGTTGACCCTTGAAGATCACCTGGACTATCTGAACCTTCCCGTTCTTGGAAAGGGAGTTGGCGGTGAGTGCTACCGAGTTGACCGAAGGTATCTTGTCGTTCTGGAGCGAGGTCGCAAGCGACGAGATCTTTGACTTGTCGTTCTGACTGAGCACGGCACCGTCGAGCGCGGCTTACGACGAGGGAACCGTTCGCTCCCGACTGGTTGGGAAACTTCTGATTGCCGATGTTTTGCGCCTGAACCGATTCATAGGTGTTCGACAGAAAACTCTGATTGTTGGAGGTGGTGTAGTCGCCGAGCTTCGGAGACAGTCCGATGATCACCCCGGCCGCCACCAGCCATACGACGATCACTCGCCACGGATGCTTTACCGACATGTGGGAGACTGCAGCGAACATCTTTCCTGCCTCCTGGCGAGAGCGCGATCAGCCTGCTTCTGGGGGTCGGGTGGGGAAGCTCCAGGTGACGCCGCTGCCGGAAGGACCAGTGCCTGGACGGCCACTGACGGACGGACCGGCGCCCGAAGGGTCCCCAACGGAACGACCGGCGCCGGAGGAATCCGGGCGCGCCGGTCCCAAGTCCTCGAGAACCTTCGGTAGTTCTAGGATCCCGTAGAAGGGGCCTGTCTCGCCGCCACCTTCTGGGCACACCTGGCCCTCCACGCCGGCGGCCGACCAAGAGAGGTCAATTGTCAGCCTCGAGCCCATCTGCCCTCCGATCACGGGCATCACCTCGCCCGCACCAGCATTGCAGGCCGCAGGCGGAGGCACCCTAGGGAGGAGCCCCCTAGTTGCAGGGCACTGGGTCCCTAGCTGACGAAGGTACAGAGCTTCCAGGTACCTAGGGGCCTAGCTCGCCGAGGTAGAAGCGGGTCCCCTGGTCGTCTTCGCATTCGGACGTGATCCCGTAGGGCTGGGCTGTGGGCTCGGTGGCGATGCCGCCGGCGGAACGGACCCTGTCCACCGCGACCCCGATGTCCTCGACGCGGTACATGGGCACCGCCGTCGCCACGGGATGGCCGCCCTGCATCCCCATCATCGGTACCGCTTCTTCGATGTTCCAGCCGTCTTCCACCCGGCCGGGGCTGAAGCGCCACCCGAGCACGATCGAGTAGAAGGCCCGCGCCTTGGCGGAGTCGATCACCTCGAGGGTCACGTAAGACAGGTCGCCATGCCTCGACCCGTTGGCGGGCCCACGGGGAGCCGGCGATCCGGCCGGAGGGTGGAACACGGCAAAGGGGGTGCCTTGGTCGTCCACACAGTTCGCGAGCCTGCCGTAGGGCTCTTCGGTCGGCTCCTCAGCCTCACCCCCGGCAGCGCGCACGCGCTCGACGGTGGCGTCGACGTCGTCCACCTCATAGCAGAGGAACAGCTCGCTTCGTGGCTGGCGTCCCCACATGCCGTGATGCGGCGTGACTCCTTCTACCTGGCGGCCCTGCTCGCCGCTTCCCGGTCCGTAGGACCAGCCCAGGACCGAACCGAAGAAGGAGGCGGCTCTGGTTACATCGGGAACCCATAGGGAGGCATATCCGATGTCACCCTGGCGCATCTGATCCTCTCGTGGAGCCGGCTCGGAGCTCGAAGCGCTCGACAAGATCCAGCGGTGGCCGAACGGGTCGCGTATGACAGCGTTACGTCCATAGGGGTAGTCGGCCGGTGGCCGCTCGAGCGTGGCTCCCGCTGAGACTGACCGCTCCGTGAGGGCGTCGACGTTTGGGACCTCCGCCGTGAGGCTCACGGTTGCGCGGGCATCCGGGCCGGGAGCCGCGACATGGCTCTCGGAGGACTCGTCCGCGAGAAATACCGGGGCGCCGCCGAGCTCAAGCTCGGCATGCCCTATCCGGCCATCTGGCATGACGATCGCCTCGCCGCGACGGCGCGCACCGAGAGCATCGACATACCAGTCGAGGGCCCGCCGGGCGTCGCCCACTATCAGGTAAGGGATCACGCCGGCGGAGACCGTCCGTACTGGGCTTTCGGACTCCAGGGTCAGGTTCTGCACTGTCGCTCCTTTGGGTTGAACGATGGCTTGCTCGACTCGGGCGCGTAGACGGGCGGCGAAGCCCGGGTCGGGGCTGACTGGGATCAGCGGCGTGCGGAGCACCTCGAGGGGGTCAGGCACCAAAAGGCTCCTCTTCGGTGTAGACGCGCCGCAAGGCCGATCGGGCCCTCACCAGCAAGCCCTCGGTCGCATGCACTGTGCGGTGAAGCAGGGACGCCACTTCGGGCACAGAGAGGTCGTCCAGGTAACGAAGAGTCAGCGCCGCGCGGTGCTGGGATGCCAAGCGGCCGAGGGCGCTTCGTGCACGGATGGCTTCCAGGTGCGCATCCCAGGGGTCGTCGTCGGTTGGCTCGTCTTCTGCCAGCGCACGCAAGCCCCGCTCCTCGCGAGCCTGCCGCCGCCAGTGGTCAGCGAGCTTGTGCCTGGCAACGCCGATGAGCCAGGCCGTGGACACAGGAGGAGGGTCGGCACGCCGAACCGCATCTGCGGCGGCGAGAAAGGTCTCGGCCGTGAGGTCCTCGGCCAACGTCATGCCCCCACAGCGGGACACAAGGTACCCGTACACGTGCGGAAGGGCCCGGTCGTAGGCAGCCAGCAGCGCGGCTCGCGCATCTCCTGGGCCGGCCGCCTGCTCGCTCACGCCTCTATTGTCGTTTGGGAGCCTCACATTCCGACTGCCTGCTGCAAAAAGCGCGTTTCGATCCCAGGATCAGGTGGGCTAGGTTGGGCGAACACGTGTTCGGCGAGTGAAGGGAGCGACGGTTGGACGGAGCACGGCGGACTGGGCTGGCCGGTTTCCATCCTGCCGTCAGGACCTGGTTCGACAGCGCGTTTCCCCAGGGGCCCACCGATGCCCAGGCCGAGGGCTGGCCGGCGATAGCCCGCGGGCTGGACACCCTGATCGCCGCCCCGACCGGATCGGGAAAGACCCTCGCCGGGTTCCTGGTCTGCATCGATCAGCTCTACCGCTGCTTCGAGGCCGGCGAGGCCGTCGAGTCCGTCCCCCGCGTGGTGTACGTTTCGCCTCTCAAGGCCCTGGCCGTGGACATAGAGCAGAACCTCCAAGCTCCACTGGCCGGGATCGCCGCAGTCGCCGCAGAGCTGGGTTTGAAAGCGCCTGAGCTCACCGTCGGGCTTCGCACCGGGGATACTCCGGCGTCGGCTCGGGCAGCAATGCTGCGCAACCCCCCCACCTTCGTCGTGACCACTCCGGAGTCGCTTTACCTGCTCGTCAGCGCCGAGCGCAGCAGGGAGATGTTGCGGTCGGCCCAGACCGTGATCGTCGACGAGATCCACGCCGTCGCCAGAGACAAACGAGGATCCCATCTGGCGCTGACGCTGGAGCGGCTGGCGCACATATGCGAAAGACGTCCGGTACGCGTCGGGTTGTCCGCCACACAGCGCCCCATCGGGACCATGGCCCGCTTCCTGGTAGGGGGCGGCCCGACAAGGAGCGACGACGACGGGCGGCCGCAGTGCCAGGTGATCGACCTCGGCCATCAGCGCCGGCTCGACCTCGCCGTCGAGCTTCCCGAGGGTGAGCTCGAAGCCGTCGCATCCGCGGAGCAGATGTCCGACGTGCTGGACCGGATCGCCTGCTTGGTGGGTGGGCATCGGACGACCCTGGTCTTCGTGAACACCAGGCGCATGGCAGAGCGGGTGGCGCACCTCCTCGGCGAGCGGCTCGGGGAGGACCAAGTGGCGGCCCATCACGGCAGCTTGTCCAAGGAGCGGCGGCTGCGTGTCGAGAGCCGGCTGCGGGCGGGCGATCTGGCGGCGCTCGTGGCGACGGCCTCCCTGGAGCTGGGGATCGACATAGGCCCGGTGGAGCTGGTCTGTCAGATCGGCTCACCGAGAAGCCTCTCCACGTTCCTTCAGCGAGTCGGGAGATCGGGGCACAGCAGGGGTGGGACCCCCAAGGGTCGGCTCTACCCGCTCACCCGTGACGAACTGGTGGAATGCACAGCCCTGATGACCGGCGTCCGCGCGGGACGTCTCGACGCGCTCGAGCCGCCGGTGGCACCACTGGACATCCTGGCCCAACAGGTCGTGGCGGAGACCGCCGTGGAGGAGTGGCGCGAGGACGACTTGTTCGACCTGGTACGCCTGGCCGCGCCTTACACGGAGCTGGGCAGGCAGGACTTCGACGAGGTGGTCGACCTGGTCTCGGGAGGCATCCAGACCGGGCGCGGCCGCCGGGCCGCCTACGTCCACCGTGACCGGATCAACGGCGTCTTGAGGGGTCGGCGCGGGGCGCGAATCGCCGCTTTGACCTCCGGCGGAGCCATCCCGGAGGTGGCCGACTACAGGGTGGTCGCCGATCCCGACGACACCTTCGTCGGTACGGTCAACGAGGACTGGGCGGTCGAGAGCATGGCCGGCGACGTCTTCCTCCTGGGCAGCACCTCGTGGCGAATTCGCCGGGTCGAGCCGGGGACGGTTCGGGTGGTGGACGCCGGCGGCGCTCCTCCTTCGGTGCCGTTCTGGCTGGGGGAGGCTCCAGCCCGCACGACCGAGCTGTCCGAGGAGGTGTCCACCCTTCGCTCGGCGGTCGAGCGCCACCTGTCACGAGATGAGCTCGCCGCGGCCGTCGAGTGGGTGGCGAACGAAGCCGGCGTCGACACCGCTGTCGCAACAACCGTCGTCACCTACCTGGCGGCGGGACATGCCGCCTTGGGGTTGATCCCCACGAGCGCGAACCTCGTGCTCGAACGCTTCTTCGACGAGACCGGTGGCATGCAGCTAGTCGTCCACTCCCCGCTCGGAGGAAGAGTCAACCGCGGCCTGGGGCTCGCGTTGAGGAAGCGGTTCTGCGTCAGCTTCGACTTCGAGCTTCAGGCCGCGGCAAATGACGACGCCGTGGTCCTCTCCCTCGGGCCCCAGCACAGCTTTCCCCTGGCGGACGTGCCCAAGTACCTCCGGCCAGGCACCGTCGGCCAGGTGCTCGCTCAGGCGGTGCTCACCTCTCCCATGTTCACGGCGAGGTGGCGCTGGAACCTCAATCGCTCGCTGGCCGTCCTGAGGTTCCGAGGTGGGCGTCGCAACCCTCCTCCGATCCAGAGAATGGAGGCGGACGACCTCATGGTCGCCGTCTTCCCGGGGCTGGCCGCGTGCCAGGAGAACGCGACCGGTCCGTTCGAGATCCCGGGGCACCCTCTGGTGCGCCAGACCATATATGACTGCCTCCACGAGGCAATCGACATCGAGGGTCTGGTGGGACTGCTCGAGAGCGTCGAGAAGGGCGACGTGGGCGTGCACTTCAGGGAGACCACCGAGCCGTCGCCGCTCGCCCACGAGATCCTCTCGGGGCGCCCGTACACGTTCCTCGACGATGCACCCCTCGAGGAACGACGCACCAGGGCGGTGCAGCTACGGCGGGGCCTCCCGGTCGCCCCCGGGGACCTCGGGCGCCTGGACGGCGACGCCATATCGCGCGTGCGGGAAGAGGCGTGGCCTGAGCCTAGGGATCCGGACGAGCTCCACGACTTGCTTCTCTCCTTGGTCGCGTGCCTTCCCCGGCCCGAGTGGAAGGCGTACTTCGACGCTCTGGTAACAGCGAGGCGAGCCATGGAGGCACAAGTCGGCGAGGTTGTCACATGGTGCGCCGTCGAGACTCGCCCGATGGTGCAGGTGCTGGCCCCCGAGGCCACCTATCGACCGGACCTAGATGTTCCGGAGGGTTTGCACCACAACGGGTCACCGGACGCCGACGATGCTGCCGCGACCCTTCTACGTGGACACCTGGACGTGTTGGGCCCGATGGTCGTGGCCGACCTGGTTCGCGCCACGGCACTCGAGCACGGGACTGTCAGCTCGTCGTTGGCAAGGCTCGAAATGGAGGGTTTCGCGGTCAGGGGCCGATTCGATCCGGACCTCGATCCCGACACAGGCGAGCAATGGTGCTCGCGCCGCCTGCTGGCCAGGATCCACTCATATACCCAAAAGCGCCTCCGCGCCGAGATCGAGCCGGTCACCGCCCAGGACTTGATCCGCTTTCTCATGAGATGGCACCACCTCGCCCCGGGCACGGCGAGGCAAGGGCGCCAGGGCGTGCTGGCGGTGATGGAGCAACTCCAAGGCTTCGAGCTGCCGGCAGGGTCCTGGGAGGAGGAGATCCTCGCCCCACGCGTCGAGGGATACCGGCCCGAGTGGCTGGACGCTCTGTGCCTTTCGGGGGAGCTTGCTTGGGGACGGCTGGCCGTGCGTTCCGAGGGACCCGCCGAGGACCAGCGTAGGGGCGGGGCCACCCCGTCGCGGTCGACGCCCATCAGCTTCGTCCTTCGTCAGGATCTTCCCTGGCTGCTCGCGGCGGCGCGGGCTGGCTCGAAGTCCCCCGAGCCGGCAGCCGGGACCAGCCGCGAGATCATCGACGTCCTGCGGTCCAAGGGCGCGCTCTTCTTCTCGGAGCTCGCGCAGGCGACCGGACGCCTCCCGGCTGAGATCGAGGAGGGGCTCTGGGACGGCGTCGCCCGCGGGCTGATCACCGCCGACGGCTTTCAAGCCGTACGATCACTGCTGTCTGCCCGTGAACGCTGGGCGCGCCGTCAGCGTCAGCGCCAGCGCGATAGACGGCGGGGGCTGCGCCGAGGCG
Organism: uncultured Actinomycetes bacterium; assembly: GCA_963736925.1. Taxonomy (GTDB): domain Bacteria; phylum Actinomycetota; class Acidimicrobiia; order Acidimicrobiales; family CAVTQP01; genus CAVTQP01. The sequence continues at coordinate 89,221 of CAVTQP010000002.1, read as the reverse complement.
TCACCGGCAGGGTGCAGGTCGAGGGACGTTGGTCCCTCTTCCCCGAGGTGAGTGCTCCGGAGGACCCCGACTCGGTCGCCGAGGCGATCGCCGAGCAGCTGCTGGCTCGCTGGGGCTTGGTGTTCAGAGACCTGCTCGCTCGCGAGAGCCTTTCGGTTCCGTGGCGCGAGGTGCTGTGGGCGCTGCGCCGGATGGAGGCGCGGGGCACCGTGAGGGGAGGTCGCTTCGTGACGGGCTTCGTCGGCGAGCAGTACGCCCTGCCCGAGGCGGTCGACGGACTTCGCAGGATCCGCCGCGCCGATCGTTCGGGCGAGACCGTGCGCGTCTCGGCAACCGATCCTTTGAACGTGGTCGGCATCCTCACGCCAGGGGCCCGACTGCCCGCGCTGCGGCGGAACTCGGTGACCTATGTCGACGGTGCGCCGGTCGAGGGCGTCTCGGTCCCCGATACCGCGCGTGTCACCGCGCGCCCCGGCCTTGACGGCCTCCCACCGCTGCCTGGCGTGCCGCATCTCGAACGAAGCCACCACCTCGATCACGCCGAAGACCACGGACCAGATCCCGATGACGGCCACCAGCACCAACAGGGCCGTTCCGGGGTGCCTCAGGGCCCAGATTCCGAGCCCGATCGAGAGCACGCCTCTGATCAGCACGATCCACCAGTAAGGGGACGAGCGAGTCGAGAGGGACTGGACCAGGTCGGCGATCCCCCAGAAGAGGAGTGTCCATCCGATGATGATGGACAGCACCAAGAGAGTAATGCCCGGCCAGACGAGACCGACGACCCCTGCGCCGACCGAGAGTACGCCCGCCACGACGTACACCCACCTGTGCGACACGGCCCTGGTGGCCGCGCCGATCTGGAAGAGGCCCAACCCCAAGAAGTAGGCACAGATGAACAAGTCGAGTGCCACGAGGGTCGCAAACTTGAACGACAGCACTACGAATCCGAAGAACAGCGAGAGCAACCCGCTGGCCAGATACAGCTTCCAATGCTTGGAAAGCGTCTCGGTGACCTCGTCCACCGAACGGACGTCGTCGGCACGCATCATGGTGTTCATCGCCTCCCGGGAGCTCTTGGGTCGGCCGCCCGGGACCTCCCGGCCCGCCTCCCGCTGGTGCTGCGATGCCTTTCCTAGCACCGGGGCTACGATCGTTCGGCGATGGGTACCCGCGTCAGGGCCGGGTCTTTTGAGGAGCTGAAGGCGAGAGGGTGCCTCACCACCAAGGCCGGCACCCAGCCGGTGTGCGTGTTCTGGCACGAGGGGAGCGCCTACGCCCTCGACGACCGATGCCCTCACATGGGCTTCCCCCTGCACCGCGGGACCCTCGAAAGCGGCCTGGTCACCTGTCACTGGCACCACGCCCGCTTCGACCTGGCCTCAGGCGGGACGCTCGACCCCTTCGCCGACGACGTGCGCTGCTATCCGGTGGACATTCAAGGAGACGAAGTCGCGGTGTTGGTCGAACCAGAGGTGGATCGAGCCTCCCACCACCTGCGGCGTCTCGCCGACGGATTGGAGCACGGCCTCACCCTCGTGACCGCCAAGGCCCTACTCGGTCTGCTGTCGGAGAGCGATGCCGAGGTTGGTTCCCCTGACGTTGGTTCCCCTGAGGGGACCACCGGGGAGGTGATGCGGGTCGGCATCGACTTCGGAACCTCTTACCGCGCACAAGGATGGGGAGCGGGGCTGACGGTCCTAGTCGCGATGGCGAACGTCCTGCCCTGTCTCGAGACGGAGGATCGGCCGTTGGCGCTCCTACACGGCCTGGCGTTCGTCTCGGACGACACGCGCGGCCGTCCACCTCGCTTCCCGCTGGCGCCTTTGCCGATGGGAGGCATTGCCCCTAAGCGCCTGAGCGAATGGTACCGGCGCTTCATCGAGACTCGGTCCCCCGATGCGGCCGAGAGGACGCTCCTCTCCACAATCTCGACGGCAGACGGGGCCGCCGGCATTTCCGGCGTCGCCAGGATGATGACGGCCGCGGCCACGGATCATGTCTTCTTGGACGGAGGCCACACCCTCGACTTCACCAACAAGGCCTTCGAGGCGCTCGATCACGTGGGTCACGAGCAAGCCGCCACGGTTCTCCCGACCCTGGTAGCCGGCACGGCGACCGCGAGCCGCGCCGAGGAGAGCAGCCAGTGGCGCCACCCGCACGACCTCGTGGAGATGGCCGAGCACGCCGCCGCCCGCCTGGGGTGGAAGGTGGGACATGTGGCGACCGGCGCCGAACCCGGTATCGCCTCGAGGGAGCACCCCTCCGTGGCGACCAACGGCCGAAGCGGCGACGCCGGGGTCACGGCGCTCGCCTGGGAGGTCCTCGGGGACGAACCGGACGCCTTGACCGACTCCCTGTGTGCAGCAGTCGAGGGCGGGATGTCTCCTGAACAGCTAGGCCGCGCCGTCGCCTACGCGGCAGCGTTGCGCATGGTGCGATTCCACACCCAGAACGACCACGCGGACTGGGACGTCGTCCACCACGGCTTCACCGCGGCGAACGCATTGCATCAGTCCCTGGTGCGCTCCCCGTCCCTCGAGTTGCTCCGGGGTGTGCTCCACGGTGCCTACAAGGTCTACCTCGACCGCTTCTTGAACGTACCGGCGGCAAGACCTCCTTCGGCAAGCTCCGGCCATCTCGAGGACCTTCAGGCGTGCTGGGACGAGCAGGGGAAGGTCGACGACGCCGGAAACATCGCATACGGCTACCTGCGGGGGGGCGGTGACCCGCCGGCTCTCATGGCCGCCCTAGGCCACGCCCTCCTCGCCGAGGACGCCGAGTTCCACTGGTTCCAGACCTACGAAGCGGCGGTGCGGCAGTTCAATGCCTGGCCAAAGGGCTCGAACGAGGGTCGTCTGATCCTGGCCGGCGCCGCCCGCTTCCTGGCGGCGCACACCCCCACGCGCCGCGAGCTTCCTCAGGTCTTCCGTATAGCGACGCGGCTACGCCGGGGAGAGGCGCTCTTCGAGGAGGAGTAGGGCCCAGAGGGTCACGCCTGCATGTACCGAGACTCATAGGCGTCCGCCAGGGCGTTGAGAGCCTCGGCACCATCACCCTCGTACGACGAACCGTGCATCAAGGCGAGGGTGCGGGGAGCGAGCTCGCCGAGCCGGCGCATCACCGTCGCGGTGTCCGGAGCGAGGCAGCTCGCCCGGAACATCGCCTCTGCCTCCATGGCAGGCTCGACGATGTCGCCGGAGGTGAGGGCCGGCCCGTCGCCCACGTGGGTGAATAGGTCGCCGCACAAGAGTGTGCCGGTGGTCTCCTCGTAGAGCAGCCGGGCCTCCCAGGCATGTGGCACATGAGGCGTGTCCAAGTGGCGCACCCGTTTGCCACCCAGGTCCAGCACCTCGCCGTCTGCGAGACCCCTGGGAGGCCGGTCCGCCAGATCGTTCAACGACACCATGCATCCGAGGATGCCGTGGGCCACCTCGGCATGAGGGGCCGCGGCCAACCACTGGTTCATCGATCCACACTCGTCCGCTTCGACGTGGCCGAACGTGATCCAGCGGACATGCTCGACGGGAAGGACCCTGCTCATCGCCTCCGACACGAGCGGGAACATGGCGCGAGGTCCGGTGTGGAACACGAGCGGTTGATCGGCGTCGACGAGGAACTGGTTGAACGTGAAGCCCGCTGGCGGCGCGATGTCGGGGACCCAGGTGGAGACCCGGTAGATGCCGGCGGCGATCTCGTCGAGCTTGGTCTGCGTCACTGCGGGCACCTCCTCTTGTTAGGGCTCGAGACTTGCCCGAGCCCCCGGGGATGGTCGAGATCCATGGCTTGCGCGAGCCCCGACGCTACACGTCCAGCTCCTTCAGCTTGATTGCCGCCAGCTCGCGCAACTTGTCGGCGCGGATCTTGGCGTTCCCCGTCAATGACAGCTCGTCGTCGGTGAAGAAGAGGACGCGTTGCGGGATCTTGTAGGAGGCGACCCTCCCCCTCAAGAACTCCCGTACACCGGCTTGGTCGATGCGTGATCCCTCGTGGGCCACGGCGCACACGACCACGGTCTCCCCCAGGGTGGGGTGAGGGATTCCGACTGCCATCGCCACCTTCAGCTCGGGATGCAACAGGAGGGTTTCTTCCAGCTCGACCGGCGACACGTTCGCGCCACCGGTCTTGATCAGATCGGATATGCGACCCGTCCAGAAGAGGCGGTTTTCCTCGTCGACATAGCCCGCATCGCCGGTGTGGAAGTAGCCGTCGGCGTCGAAGCACTCCTCGGGCGCCACCTTCAGGTAGCCCCTCATCAAGGTGGTGCCCTTGACGGCGATCTCACCGGAGGCCCCGACCGGTTGGTGCTCTCTTGTGTCGGGGTCGGTGATGCGGACGATGGTGCCGGGAAGGATGACGCCTTGGCTCCCGGCCCGGTCCTCCATCGGCGTGTCGGCCGGATACGAGGAGACGATCGTGAAAGTCTCGGTTAGCCCGTACGCAGCGCGTGGGCTCCATGCGCCTTCGGGCACATGCACGCTCGGATGCCTGCCGAAGCTGCCGGAGGGCTCCACCTGTCGCAGCGACGAGAGGTCGGTCGCGAGCCAGTCGGGGTGATCCTCCATCGCGGCCAGCTGGTGGGGCCACGCGTGGGGCATGGTCACCTTCTCGGACGCGAGGAGACGGAGGGCGGCCCTCGGATCGAACCGGTCCTGCAGCACCAGGCAGCCCCCAGCAGCCAGCGTCGCTCCCATCACCATGCAAAATCCTGCCGTCCAGAAGAAGGGAAAGGCGCTCCACGTACGGACCTCGCTGTCCAGGCGGAGTTGCTGGGCGAACCGCCAGCTCTGGAGGGTGGGGGCGCGATGGGTATGCATGACACCCTTTGGCTTGGCAGTGGTGCCCGACGTGTAGATGACGAGGGCCTCGTCGTGTGGTGACACCTGTTCCATGCACGCGTCCAAGTCGCTTTCGGGGACGGCATCACCGTCTTCGAGCATGCGGTCCCAGGAGTCGGTACCGAGGCACGCGACGTACCGGAGGAACGGCAGCTGCGGCGAGGGAAGGACCGGGCAGAGCTGGCGAACCGCGTCGAGATAGTTGTGTCCGGCAAGCTCCTCTTGGAGCATGAGTATCGACGCGTCGCAGTGCCGAAGGACGTATTCGACCTCGGGAGGCTCGAAGTAGGTGTTCATCGGCACCAGCACGCCCCCGGCCATGGTCACCCCGAAGGAGGAGGCCACCCAACGGGGTCCGTTGCCCATGAGAAGCGCCACGCGCGTTCCCTTGACCATGCCGGCTCCGAGCAGTCCCCGCGCGATGCGGCGGGCCGCGGCTTCCAGCTCCCGGTAGGTCCAGCTTATGGTTCCACCCTCGATGGGCTCGTGGAAGGCGATCGCCTCTCTCCCGGCATGGGCATCCGCCGCGTGCGCCAGAAACCTCCCCGTGGTGAGCGCGCCGATCCCCGGCTCCGACTCGGGAGGCGGCCCGGCGAAATAGGTCATCTGGGCCGGTCGCTCACCGAACGCGGTCGGAGCAGGGCATCAGCGCTCTGGGATCTCCACCTCGACCGGCCCTTTTGCCATGACCGCGCCTTCCTGGGTCGTCATTGTGACCTCGACCGTCGCGATGTTGGCCCCGAACGTCGCGTCCTCGCGCTTGGCCGAGACCTCGCCGTCCAGGTTGGTGAGATCGCCTTCGAAGGCTGGGAAGCGGTACTGGATGGCGGAGTGGTGTACCACCGCGGCGTCGCCTGCCCAGTGGGACACGTAGTCGAGGACCCAAGCCCCCATGGACGCGCCGTAGCCGTAGGCGCGGGGCATACCCACCACCTTGGCGTAGGCCTCGTCGGTGTGGCCCCTCGAAGGCCCGTGGTAGAGCCCGTCGCCCATCGAAGGATCCTCCTGAGCCGCGCCCATGTCACGGTCCATCTCCCGGAGCCAGCCCGCGTCGAGGATGTGGTCGTAGCCCTCGTGATAGTTGGACCCCCATACCGTGAAGATGTAAGAGCGCCACTCGGTGGCGAAGGTCGACAGGGAATGAGGGCCGATCGGCCGCCTCGGAAGGCGCTGCCCTACCTCGATCTCGTCCCATGCGGGCCCCTGCGCTCCCGCACGGCTCCTTATCCAGGCCAACCGACTCTCGTCTATCTCGGCGAGCTCCTCGGCCCTCCAGTGGTGACGCGGAGCGGCCTGCTCGAAGAAGCCTCTCTTGCGAGCCTCTTCGGCCAGGTACCTGACCGCGGTGGACCACTGCTTGGCGACCTTGTCCCCCCGCTGGTTCACGTAGACGGTCTCCCCGCGCGAGAACATGGTGGGCCCTGCGAACTTGGTGTCCGACACCTTGTAGTCCACGAACCTCCGGCTCATGTGCAGTTGGTCGCCGGGGTATATTCGAGCCCCGCCGAACCACCACTCGTCGCCGCCGAAGATCATGTGGGTCCCCGGAATGCTACCGACTATGGCCGGGGTCGCACCGTGCCCGACGTCGCAGCAGATGGTGAACGACTGCGGTGCGACGATGCGCCCGAAGGGGCTCCGCTCTGCAATCTCGTCGTCGTAGTGGAGCGGGTTCGGGTTCTGCATCCCCTGAGCCCAACGCCTGATGTCGGTGACGGTCACCGGCTCCTTCAGCTGACCGCCGCCCACCGTCTTGCCAACCCACCGGTCCACGTCGGTGGTGTCCAATACGACCGCCTTCTCGGCAGTTGCCATCCTCACACTCTCCGGGCTGGTCAACCTGACTGACGTGTCAGTCAAGGGATCCCCCAGGATATAGGCCCTCCCTAAGAGCCGCCCAGCGGCTCTTCGCCCAGAAAGACGATGCGTCTCTCCTCGAAGAGCCAGCGGTCGCCCACGTTTACCAGAGAATCGTGGTAACGGCCCGCGCTGACGACCCCCAACCCCTCGCCTTGACGGCCGACGAAGACGTAGTCGGTCAGAGCGGTCGCCTTGTCCCCGTCGAGCTCGATCAGTGTGTTCGCGGTCACGTGCTTTCCCCTGAGGTCGGGAGGCTGCGCACCCGATATGAAGGCCTTGATCGCCTCGCGACCCTCGTACACCCGGCCCATCACGTGAAAAGTCGAACCCTCGGTGAACAGCTCACCCCACTCGTCGAAGCAGCCGTCGTCGCACAGTTGGCAGTAGCGGGCGAGCGTCGTGCGAATCGCTTCGTGATCGGAGCTCATCGCAGGCAACCTACAGGGTGTCGGCGCGACCTGGCAGCCGTGCGACCAGGGTGGGGACGTCGGAGAGCACGCGCAGGAGGTCGTTCAGGTGTGTGCAGCTACTCGTGCCCTGCAAGCGCTCCGGGACGACGCGCCTGAGCTCTCCCACCCGGGCGCCGACCAGGTTGGGGACATGGTCTGCCGCAAGCGGGCACTCCCAGAACGGCAGCACGCGCGGCGCTGCCTCGATGCCCGTGATCTCGAGGGTCTCGCCGTCCAAGGAGGCGGTGAGCGTGTACTCGTGCAGTACCACCTCGGTTCCATCGGGTTCCCCGTAGCTGTCACGAAACATGGCGTCTACCGCCACGGTCTCTCCCCCGCTCACGTCGATCCGCCTGCGTCTGCGCATGGTGCCGATAGCAAGCGGGGCGATGGGCTGCCAGGCGAGGGCGTCGCGGGTCCCGCCGTCGAGGTCCGGCGCCGGCGGGCAGTCCTGGACGGGGATCCCGGATCCCTGGGCGACGCTCGACATCGCCCTCCCGTCACGGCGCCAGCCCGAGCAGATGTCAGCCAGGCGGTCCAGGGCCTCGGGCGGTGTGCTCGCACCCGCCGGGCGGCCCGCGTGCGCGTCCGCGCGCAGATGGACGTATCCGGAGATGAGCGCCGCCCCCGGCAGGTCGTCGAGCAGGAGCCCTAGCGGCGTCCCCTGCTCGCCGGGAACGACGGAGCGGACCAGCGACCGGAAGCCGGAGCCCACGCGTGCACCCCTCAGCCGCTCCTCCACACCGGGGCGCGCCGGGCTCAGATGCAAGAACAGGAGGTTGCGGTGCCATCCCTCCATCCCCGCCCGCACGGCGCCCTCGGCGGCAACCTCGGCACGGGTGGCCCCGCCTGGTCCTTCACCGCCGGTCCTCAAGTCGCGCGCGGTGCCCTCGAGGACCAGCCCCGGCTCCTCGAAGCTCATCGCGATCTGCGAGGTCCTCCGGACCGACCCCGGCTGGCGAGGCGGCGTCGTGGCGGTGGGCGACCTGGGAGCCTCCGGAACGGACGTCAAGGCGAGCTCCGGCTGCTCGTGACCAGGCCGTAGGTGTCCACCGGGCTGAGCACGCCCAACCCTCCGTCCACCGGGAGGGACTGGGCCGTCACCCAGTCCGTCCTGACCAGGGCGACGACCGCATCGGCAACCTGGCGCGCCGAGCCGAGCCCTCCCAGCGGCGTCCTCGAAGACACCCGCTCTACGAAGCCGGGTAACGCTCGCGCTCCTTCGAGCATCGGCGTCTCGGTGACGCCGGGCGCCACGGCGTTCACGCGGATCCCCTTTGCGGCAAGCTCCACGGCGGCGACCCTCGCCAGCATGTCGACACCGGCCTTGGAGCAGCAGTACGCGGACATCCCCCGGTCGGGGATACGACCGTTGATGCTCGATACGCAGACGACCGAACCTCCTCGTCGCATGGTCTTGGCCGCCGCCTGCAGGCAAAGCATGGTTCCGGTGAGGTTCACGCTCAGCACCCTCTCCCACTCCGCCCGCTCGAGCGACTCCAGAGTCTGGAAGGACCCCACGCCAGCGCAGGTGACCATGACGTTGGGCGCGCCCAGGCGGCTCATGGTCTCCTCCATGGCCGCCGCCACCGAAGAGCCTTCGGACACGTCGCACGCGATCCCCCCGGGCGGTGGGCGAATGTCCCAAGCCACCGGCGTCGCTCCCTGCTCCCGGAGGGCGCCCATCACCGCCTCTCCGATGCCCGAGCCCCCGCCTGTCACCACACACACGGCTTGGTCCAGTTCCACCTGTCCACCTCCGGGGTCTCACGGCCGGGGAAAACCCGAGGACCTGGAGCCTCGGGTTCGAGGCCTCGGCGCTCCCCAAGACTGGCCGGCGGGCCGACTCGGGCCTCGGCGCTCCCCGAGCCTGGCCGGCGGGCCGCCTGTGGATACCCAGGCGCCATGCAGTAGCCTAGGCCCGTCGCACTGGGAAGGAGACGCCTGTGCACGCGGACTTGGTGGCCAACCTGGCTGGCCCCGACATCTTGATCGTCCTTGCCGTGATAGCCCTCCTCTTCGGCGGTAGCCAGCTGCCCAAGCTGGCGCGCTCGCTGGGATCTGCCTCGCACGAGTTCCGCAAGGGGGTGGAGGACGGAGGTCACTCCGACAAGGACGCCGAGAGCCAGGAGAAGCAAAAGGAGAAGCCCGGTAGCTAGAAGGGCGGCTCGCCGACCGGTCCCGTTCTGGCTGCACCAGGGCCTCGAGTACGTCCTGGCCCTGCTTCTCTTCGAGACCGCCTTGCACACGGCGGGCTCCCTCGAGCTCGCACTCTTCGCGGCCGGAACGGCGGTGTTCTTGCTTGCGGTCTGCTCGAACGGTCCCCTCGGTGCGGTTCGGTTCCTGCACCCGTCCTTGCACCGCGCCCTGGACATCGTGGTCGCGTCCGGGCTGGCCCTGTCACCTCTCATCGCGAGGGGCCATCTGGACTTGGCCGCGGTGATCGTCGCCGAGTGTGTCGCGGTGGTGCTGGCGCGCCTGTTGCTCTCGACCCGCTACGAGCCCTCCTTCCGCCACCGGGACTCCGCGCCGACGGCCTCTGAGACCTCGGTGCCCGACGGCACGGCGCGCGAGGAGGGAACGGGCCGCGGCCAGGTCGTCAGCACCCCGATGGCGCTCGGCGCCTACGCAGCCCACCGGGCCAGGGAGTACCGCCGCCCCGCGGCGGCAGAGTCACGGCGGCGCCAGCGCCAGCGGCTTCTCGAAGAGGGGGCCCGCCGCCTCGGCGCATCGGTCGGCCGGGCCCGCCGCGGGTCCTCGCACTAGCCGCTCGCCCGTTCAGTCGCCCGCCCGCTCAGCCGCCAGACGACCCCTGGCCCGGGCCAAGCCTCGGAACTTGGAATAGCTAGGTCTCGAACCAGGCTTGCATCGCCTGGGCGAACATCAGATCCCCGGACAGCCGCAGCTTGCCCGACATGAAGGCCTGCATCCCGTCGAGCCTTCCGCTGATGAACCGCAGGAAGTCGGCGAGCGACAGCCCGAGCGTCACCCGGGGCGACTCGACCGGTCCCTTGGTGACCGACGCTTTACCGTCTTGCACGCTGAAACCGTAGGGAATCGCTTGGTCGCCGGAGGTGATCTCCCACTGCACGACCGCGTTCTGACCGGCGGCCCGCTCGGGAATGAACGCCTGCCTCATCCCCTCGAAGACCTGTCCCAGGAGCTCCTCGGCCCCCAAATCGGTCACGAGACCTTCGATCTCTTGGTCCGACTTGCCGTCTATGAGCTGGCCCAGCTGCTCCCGGTTCATGTCGCCTTCGCTGACGGCCACGGGCGGCCCCCTTGTGATGATGGGCGGTCGAAGCGATGCTAACGCCACCCACAGGCCCACGCTCAGATCACGTTCGTGTTGGCGGGAAGGAGACGAGTCATGAGCCCGGACAGCGGCGACATCCTCGAGTTGGCAGACCGTTTGTGGCGGGGAGAGACCGACATCACCCAACACCACCCGCTCAGCCCGGATGGTGAGCTGGCAGAGATTGCCCCGGGAGTGGGTTTCGTGCCCTCGTTCGCCAACGTGAGCGCTCTGGAGACCGACGACGGTCTGGTGCTCGTCGACACCGGCAGCCAGTTCGTGGCCAGGGCGGTGCACGATCGGATCCGGAGGTGGTCCTCGTCGCGGCTGAACACCGCCGTGTACTCCCACGGCCACATCGACCACGTCTTCGGCGTCGGGGTGTTCGAGGAGGAGTCCTCCTCCAGGGGTTGGCCCAGGCCCAAGGTCGTGGCCCACGAAGCCCTGCCCGTCCGCTTCGACCGCTACGTGATGACCGCCGGCTACAACGGGGTCGTCAACCAGCGTCAGTTCCAGGCGCCGAACCTCGTGTGGCCGACGGAGTACCGCTACCCGGACCAGACCTACGCGGATCGAATGGAGCTTCGCGTGGGGGGCAAGACCTTCGAGTTGCACCACGCTCGCGGGGAGACAGACGACCACACCTGGACCTGGTTCCCCGAGCGCCGGGTGCTCTGCTGCGGAGACTTCTTCATATGGGCGTCGCCCAACGCCGGGAACCCCCAGAAGGTCCAGCGCTATCCGAAGGAGTGGGCGGACGCATTGAGAGAGATGGCATCGCTCGAGCCGGAGGTTTTGCTACCCGGGCACGGATACCCCGTAATCGGTAGCGACCGGGTCAGCCAGGCCCTCACGGACGCGGCCGAACTCCTCGAGTCCCTTCACGACCAGACCCTGGCCATGATGAACCAAGGAGCGCGCCTCGACGAGATACTGCACACGGTCTCGGCGCCCTCGCACCTCCTCGAGCGCCCCTATCTCCGCCCCGTCTACGACGAACCCGAGTTCGTGGTCAGGAACATCTGGCGACTCTACGGGGGCTGGTACGACGGGAACCCCGCAAACCTCAAGCCGGCACCGGAGGCCGAGCTGGCCGGCGAGCTGGCCGAGCTAGCCGGCGGCGCCCCGAGGCTGGCGGACCGGGCGCGCCGACTTGCGGAGGAGGGGCAGCTCCGTCTGGCCGGTCATCTGGCCGAGACCGCCGCCCTGGCCGCTCCGGGGGACAAGGAGATCCAGGCCGTCAGGGCCGAGGTGTTCGAGCGGCGCGTCGCGGCCGAGGCGTCGACGATGTCCCAAGGGGTGTTCGCGTGGGCGGCGGCGGAGTCGCGGCGACGTACGGGCCGCCGTGCTGGTGACTGAGGAGGCCCCGCCGAGACCGGGTGCGCCCGGCGGCTGACGGGCCGTCCGGACTTGGGCCTCGGACCCGGCCTGAAGCTAGATTCGGGCTCCGTGAAGCTCATTCGCCACAGATGGGCCTCCCGGCTCCGGCACCTGGACCGCCGGGCCTCCCTGGCGTTGCTCGTGGTCGGTGCGGGAGCCGTGCTGCTGTCGGGTTGCCAGCTCCCCGATTTCGGCGGTTGGCGCGGTGCCACCACCCAGGGCAAGAACGAGTTCCGTCTCTGGCAGGGGTCGGTGATCGCCGCCATGGCGGTGGGGCTCTTCGTGTGGGCGCTGATCTTCTGGTCGGTCCTGCGCTATCGCAAGAAGAAGCACAGCGAGGAGCTGCCCAAGCAGACCCGGTACAACATCCCCTGGGAGGTCGCCTACACGACGGTCCCGATCATCATCGTCGCGGTGCTGTTCTATTTCACCGTGGTGGTGGAGAACCGGGTCGACGCCATCACCCCGCCGGACACCACCGTGAAGGTCACGGCCTTCCAATGGGGCTGGAACTTCAACTATGTGGGTAAGAACGTGCAGGTCGTGGGCAACTACAACCGGAGCCCCCAGATGGTCCTGCCGCTCAACGAGACAACCCACATAAGCCTGGTCTCCAACGACGTGGTCCACGGCTTCTACGTGGCGGCGTTCAACTTCAGCCGCTTCGCCCAGCCCGGGGTGGTCAACCAGTTCGACTTCGACCCCACCAGGACAGGCGTGTTCGCCGGAAGGTGCACCCAATACTGCGGGCTCTACCACTCCCAGATGCTGTTCACGGTCAGGGTGGTGACACCGTCGCAGTTCCGGTCCTGGCTTCTCGCCCAACAACACGCGCCAAAGGCGGCAGCGTGACCATCCTCGAAGAGCGCCCAGCTGTAGTTCACGAGCCTGAGCACGGCCCCGAGCCGAGTGGCCTCTACAAGTGGATCACCAGCACCGACCACAAGATGATCGGCAAGAGCTACCTGATCACCTCGTTCGTCATGTTCCTCCTGGCCGGGATCATGGCGATGATCATGCGGACCCAGCTCGCGTCGCCAGGCTCGACCGTCGTCGACCAGCACACCTACAACGAGCTCTTCACCATCCACGGAAGCTTGATGCTCTACCTGTTCGCGGGACCGTTCGCCTTCGGAGGCTGGGCGAACTACATCGTGCCGCTCCAGGTGGGGGCGCCCGACATGGCGTTCCCGCGGCTCAACCTGCTCTCGTACTGGCTGTACCTGAGCGGCGGGATCATCATGCTGATGGGCTTCTTCGTGGCCGGTGGAGCCGCCGACTTCGGCTGGGTCTCCTACGCTCCGCTGTCCCTCTCCACGAACTCCCCGGGCGCCGGCCCGGACATGTGGATAGTCGCCCTGGTGCTGACCGGCTTCTCAGCCATCTTCACCGGGATAAACATCCTCACCACCGTCTTCTACCTGCGCGCCCCCGGAATGACCATGTTCCGCGTTCCCATCTTCACCTGGAACATGGCGATAACCGCCGTCTTGATACTCATCGCCTTCCCGGTTCTGACCAGCGCCCTGGTCATGCTCATGGCCGACCGGCACTTGGGAACCCACATATTCGGCGTGCCGGGGGGTGGTGTCCCTGTCTTATGGCAGCACCTGTTCTGGTTCTTCGGTCACCCGGAGGTCTACATCCTGGCCTTGCCCTACTTCGGGATCGTGACCGAGATCCTCCCGGTCTTCTCTCGAAAACCGGTGTTCGGCTACAAGGGCCTCGTGTTCGCCAGCCTGGCAATAGCGGGTCTGTCCACCGGCGTCTGGGCCCACCACATGTTCACGACCGGCGTCGTGCTGCTCCCGTTCTTCAGCGGTCTCTCATACCTGATAGCCGTCCCCACCGGTATCAAGTTCTTCGCCTGGATAGGGACCATGTGGCGGGGGGCCCTCACCTTCGAGACGCCCATGCTGTTCACCCTCGGCTTCCTGGTGGTGTTCCTGGTGGGCGGCCTGTCGGGAGTAGTCCTCGCTTCGCCCCCGATGGACTTCGCCACTCACGACACCTATTTCGTCGTCGCCCACTTCCACAACGTGTTGTTCGGGACCGCCGTCTTCGCCGGCTTCGCGGGCATCTACTACTGGTACCCCAAGATCACCGGCCGCCGGTTGTACGAGCGCTGGGGGAAGCCGCACTTCTGGCTCACCTTCGTGGGATTCATCTTCACCTTCCTGCCTCAGTACATGCTCGGGCTCCGAGGCATGCCTCGCCGCATCGCCACCTACGGGCCGGGGGACGGCTTCACCTTCCTGAACGAGATGTCCACGCTCGGCGCCTACATCCTCTTCGTCTCCGTGGTCTGCCTCCTGATCAACTTCTGGGTGTCGTGGCGCCGGCCGATCCCGGCCGGAGACAACCCCTTCGACGGGCACACGCTCGAGTGGGCGACAACCTCGCCGCCGCCCCATCACAATTTTGAGGCGCTGCCGCCGATCAGGTCCGAGCGTCCCACATGGGATATGAACCACGGGGAGCCTGAGGCCGGGGTGGAAGGACCGACGGGCATCACGGTCCTATGAAGGTAGAGTCCCGCTTCTTCCTCGGGATCGCCTTCTTCTTCGGGGGCGTCTTCTTGCTGTACTGGTTCACCGCGTATGAGGATGCCGGCGCGGTGATGCTCCTCTTCAGTGCCCTGCTGGGCGTGTTGCCGGGCAGCTACCTGCTCTGGTGGTCGCGCCGCATGAGGCCCCGGCCCGAGGATCGGGACGACGCTTCCCTCGAGGAGGGCGCCGGAGCGGTGGGGTCGTTCCCGGACTCGAGCATCTGGCCCTTCGTCATCGGGGTGTCGATGGCATTGATCGCCATCGCCTTCGTGTTCGGCGGCTGGACCGCCGTCATCGGAGGGGTCCTCGCCATCGCCGCGCTCATAGGTGTCACCGTCGAGAGCCGCCGCGGCGGCCTCGTCTGAGCCACCCTGCCGCCGGTTATGCCACCCTGCCGCCGGCTATGCCACCCCTGTCGCCGGCTATGCCGCGGGCTCGTCGGCTACGCCTTGACGCCCTCGTGCGCCAGCAACCACCGTTTGCGATCCAGACCGCCGCCGTAGCCGCCCAGAGTGCCGTCCGAGCGGACTACACGGTGGCAGGGGATCACTACGGGTATGAGGTTGGCACCCGCCGCCGTGCCTACTGCCCGGACCGCGCGAGGTGATCCGGTGCAGGCTGCCACCTCCGTGTAGGAAGCCGTCGCCCCCGGACCTATGGCCCGCATGGCGGCCCAGGCCCGCCTCTGGAAGGCGGACCCGTGCAGCTCCAATGCCAATCCGTCCAAGGCATCCAACTCCCCGCCGAAGTACCGGGACAGCGCCGTGACCGCGCCCGCCGGGTCGTCGACGCGACGGGTGGCTTGGTGGGCGCGGTCGTGGGGGGCCTCCGACCGCTCGCCCGAGCCTCCCGACCGGAGGGACGCGGGCGGCATGCCGTCCTCCTCGAATCCCACCCAGCAGAGCCTTCCCCCTGTCGCGCCCAACCGGAGCGTTCCGATGGGTGACTCGAAATCGGCGACCTCGATCATCGGTGAACCTCCCTTTGCGTACCGCTGCGCGTCTTGCCTCGGACAAGACCATTCAACCGGCGTGGGGGCCGCCCCGTCTGGACAGATCCGGACAGCGCCGGACTTGAGGTAGGCCGTGTCCGGATATGACTAGAGACGATCGGGCAGGACGGTTAGAAAGACCTCATGGCCCAAGCCCGGAGCCCGTTCCAGGGAGTCGTCACCACCGGCATCTACTGCCGGCAGGGCTGCTCGGGTACGCCGAAGAGGGCGAACGTCCGGCCCTTCGGCTTCGCGGCGGCTGCCGAGGCCAACGGCTTCCGGCCCTGCCTGCGATGCCGGCCGGACACGATGCCCGAGCCAGCCGCTTGGCTCGCACCGTCGGAGCTGGTTTGCCGGTCCCTCCGGTTGATTTCCGAGGGGTGGCTCGACACCCGCAAAGAAGAGGACCTCGCCGCGGCCCTGGGCGTGAGCGAGCGCCATCTGCGGAGGCTCTTCGATGCCCACGTTGGTGCGACTCCGGACGCCGTCGCCCGTTCGAGACGTGTCCATTTTGCCCGGCGGCTCCTGGTCGAGACCGATTTGACGGTTGCGGACGTGGGGTTCGCGGCGGGTTTTGGAAGCGTCCGCCAGATGAACCGGGTGGTCCGGGAGGTGTTCGCCTTCACGCCGACCGAGCTTCGTCGGCGGCGGCTGAAGGGCGACCGTCCGCCGACCCCTGCCAGGCTGGAGCTGCGCATCCCTTATCGGCCGCCACTCGACTGGGACTCGCTCGCAAGCTTCCTCTCCCATCGAGCGGTGCCCGGGGTGGAACGCGTCGACGGCGACGCGTACGCGAGGACGGTCTGCTTCGACGGAACGCCCGGGATGATCGAGATCGTGTGGGTCCGCGGCAAGGCGCACGCCCTGCTCCGGGCCCACCTTCCCTCGGTGGCGGGCCTCATCCATGTCGTCGACCAGGCCCGGCGCATGTTCGACCTGGACGCCGACCCCGGACCGATCGACCGGCATCTGGGATCCGACCCCCTCCTCGAGCCGCTGGTCCGGGCACGACCGGGCCTCAGGGTGCCCGGTGCCTGGGACCCCTTCGAAACCGGCGTGAGAGCAATACTCGGCCAACACGTCTCGGTGCCCGCTGCCAGGACGCTGACCGCCCGGTTGGTCGATCTCTTCGGAGGATCGACGGACGGCTCCACGGGAGGATCGGCCCGCAGCTCTCACGGCTGCTCCCGAGACCCCGGTGAGCTCGAGCGCGGCGGCCTTCGCCGGCTGTTTCCTTCACCCGAGCGCCTGGCCGGATCCGACCTGGGCTCCGTCGGCCTGACGTCGGCCAGGGCGCGGACGTTGAGCCGGTTCGCCGCCGAGGTGGCCGCCGGGAGCCTCAACCTGGACGCCTCCATGGGCCTCGATGCCCTGGTGGCGCGCCTGCGTGAAGTCCCCGGCGTCGGAGATTGGACAGCCCACTACATCGCCCTGCGCGCATGCGGGGAGCGCGACGCGTTCCCGAGCGGAGACCTCGGGTTGCGGAGAGCCCTGGGCGGAGGCCGGCCGGTCTCAGCGGGGCAGCTGGAGCGCCGCGCCCAGACCTGGCGGCCCTGGAGGGCCTACGGCGCCATGCACCTGTGGGCAGCCGGTTACGTGGGTGGCCTGCGAGGCACGCGGAAGACGCCGCCACCCCCGGGAGCGGTAGCGGCAGGCGAGGGCTCGCCGACCCCGTCTCCTTCGGGAGCTTGACCGGCCCCCACACCCACCTCCTCCAACGGGATGGGATTGGCCTCCTCGGGTAGCTCCTCAGGCTCGGGCTCGGGGGCCTCGTCACCCGGCCTCACGTCGGCCTGCACTGTCATGTAGCGGCCGCTGGCGGAACGCATCACGACGTTCGCCCGCTTGCGCTTGCCCACGCCCCGGACGCCGGAGATCTCCCTGCAGATCTGATAGGTGACCAGCCCCACGATTATGGGGACCACGATAACCAGCACACGGAAGGACCACAGGACCAGGTTGAGCGACACGTGGAAGACGTTCGCCATGACGTCGGTCGAGCTCGCCCCGAAGAGCACGACGTAGAAGGCGAGCACCCCGGCACCCACCGCGGTCCGCTTGGGCCGGTCCCTCGGACGGTCCAGAAGATGGTGCTCGCGGCGGTCCTTGGTGAAGCGGGTCTCGATGAAGGGCCAGGCCCAGAGCAGGCCGAACGTGATCCCCGGCAGCAGCACCGCCGGGGCGAAGACCACCCAGGGGATGGTGTGGCCAAGCGCGGTTGTCTCCCAGCTCGGCATGATGCGGAGCGCGCCGTCCAGCCACCCCATGTACCAGTCCGGCTGCACTGCATAGCTGACCTTGTAGGGGACGTACTGCCCGTAGAGCCAGATCGGGTTGATCTGAGCCAGTCCTCCGAGCGCCGCCATTGCGCCGGTGATCATGAAGAAGAAGCCGGTTGTCTTGGCCGTGAAGTTCGGCCACAAGGGGGACCCGACCACGTTCTTCTCCGTGCGTCCCTTACTGGCGAACTGCGTGTGCTTCTGGTGGACCAGGAGCGCCAGGTGGATTCCTATAAGCACCGCGATGATCGCCGGGAGGATCAGGACGTGAATGGTGAAGAAGCGGGGGATTATCGAGTCGCCTGGGAAGTTGCCACCGAAGATGAAGAAGGCGAGATAGGTCCCAACTATCGGTATGGACAGGATGATCGAGAAGGCGATCCGAAGCCCGGTACCCGAGACGAGGTCGTCGGGAAGCGAATACCCGATGAAGCCGTTCACGATGGCGAGCATGAGCAAGGCGACCCCGACGATCCAGTTCAGCTCCCGCGGACGCCTGAAGGCACCGGTGAAGAAGATCCTCGCCATATGGATCACGATCGAGGCGCAGAAGACGTCGGCCGCCCAGTGGTGCATCTGGCGCATGATCAAGCCGAACCGCACCGAGAAGCTCATGTCCACGGTCGACGCGTAGGCGGCCGACACCTTCTGGCCACGCAACGGCGCGTAGCTGCCGTGGTAGATCACCTCGTTTGTGGACGGGATGAAGTAGAGGGTCAGGAACACCCCGGTCGCCACCAGGATGATGAACGAGTAGAGCGCTATCTCGCCCAGCATGAACGACCAGTGGTCCGGGAAGATCTTGTTGAGGGTGACCTTGACTATCCGAGAGGAGGTCAGCCGGTCGTCGAGCCACTTGGAGGCGCCTACTACGGCCTCGCCCACCCGGGCGCCGTTTGCCGTCTCCCGTCCACCCCGGCCGCCGAAGGCGCCGGGTCCGCGCCGGCTGGTGCGGGCGGCAAGCCGTCCCCGTGCGCCCAGCCTTCCTTCGGCGTCCGGTGACGTGGCGGACGAGAAGCGCCTCATCAAGACGACCTCTCCCAGAATCCCGGCCCGACCGCCTCGTGATAGTCGCTCTGCGCCGTCAAGAAGCCTCGGTCGTCAGCCATGATCGGCAACTGGGGAAGCGGGCGAGGCGCAGGGCCGAACACCGGCTCTGCCCCGTTCAACACGTCGAAGAGCGACTGGTGGCACGGGCAGAGAAGCTGCTGGTACTGCTCCTCGTAGAGGCCGACGGGGCATCCGGAGTGGGTGCAGACCTTGGAGAAGGCCAGGTATCCGTCCGGTGACCAGGTCTCCCGGCCCGGCTTGGTCACGATCGGCGCGGACGCCGCCCTGAGTAGAAGGGTCTGCGCCGTCGAGGACCCGACGTCGTGTTCAGGGAACACCGTCTGGACCCCTCCCACCTCGATGTCGGTCACCTTCACGGGCCGCCCGTCCACCCCGACCAGGCGGGTCCCTCGTCGCCAGCTGGTGTAGTCGAGGGTGGTGCCGGGCACCGGACCCAGTGAGCGAAGAAGCGGGAACGCCGCCACGATCCCGAAGATAGCCATCGCCGCGCCCATCAGCTTGCCGAGGAAGCTCCTCCGCTTGAAGGTGTCGGTGCCCCGTTCGAAGGCCACGGCGAACGCTGCTCTGTCCTCTTCGACCTGGGCGTGGCTGGACGGGTGACGTTCCTCTGAGAACGGCCCTCTCGGCATGAGGTACTTGCCCCAAGCGGTCAGCCCGGCCCCCAGCGCGCCCAGCCCGACCCCCATGAAGATCCCCTCCGCCTGTGGTTGGCCTCCCTGCCAGTAGACGGCTCCCAGCCCGGCCAGGCAGACGATGCTTATGAGGAAGGCTGCCGCTATCCACCTCTCGACCCTCCGAGGGTTCGCGGCTGCAGGCTCGAAGCTCGGATCGGTCCGGGAAAGGTCCTCAGGCACGGTTCCGATCCCCAATCCAGTAGCAGACCAGCATCAAGCCTCCCAGGCCGATCAGCAGTGCTACGAACCCCTCGGTCACGGGCCCCACGTGGCCGAGCGGGAACCCACCCGGGTCGCTAGGGCTGTGCAGGTACGAGACGTAGCGTGCCAGGTCGTTGAGCTGCTTGAAGCTGATGACCTGGGCGCCGAAACGAGGCATCTGCCCGGGGCCGATGCGGACCGCCTCGGCCACCTGGGTGGGACTGGCCTGGTAGAGGGAGGGCGCGAAGGTTCCCGCCGACAGGGCGTCTCCGACCGCGGTGATCGTGTGACATCCCGCGCAGTTGAGCGCGAACAGGTTTGCACCGGCCGCCTCGTTCGCCATGGCGAGGTCCAGCTTGGGGATCCCCGGCCCGGTGGGAGGGGCCAGGGAGTTGACGTACGCGGCGATGGAGTGTGTCTGCCTCTCGTTGAACCGTGGCGGCTTGATCGTCGCCTGAGCCTCGGGGGTCGCCAGTGGCATGCGACCTGTCGACACCCAGAAGTCGATGGTGGCCGAGCCCAGCCCGACGAGGTTCGGAGCCCTGATCGACCCCTCCGCGTTCACGCCGTGACAACTGGAGCAGTTCTGGACGAACAGCGTCCTGCCCTCGCCGGCGAGCCTGGGAGGAATGCTAACGGTGGGCTCCGGGATACGCGTGGCGCCGGTGGTGTTCGGAGTGGTGGTGGGGGTCGTGGTGGCGGTCCCGTTCGGGTTCGCATTCGGTATGGTGCTCTGGGTGCTGGGGGTGGCCGCGGGGACGACGGTCCCCGCACCGCGTGCCTGGGCAGAGAAGAAGAACAGCCCGGTGCCGAACACGACTGCCACGAGAGAAGCCGGGAGAAGAAGGCGCGCGCGCATCTAACTACCGTGCAAAAGGAACAGGGAGCTGTAGAGCCCGATCCAGACGATGTCGACGAAGTGCCAGTAGTAGCTCACGGCCTGGAAGACCGACTGCTCACCGGGGTCGCCCCTCGGCCCCGCCATCCTGCCCAGCAAGCCGACCATCGCTACCAGTCCGATGGCGACATGGAGGCCGTGAAGGCCGGTCATCACGAAGAACATCGAGCCGTAGGAGTTGGTCGAGGGAAGGAAGTCCACGGACGACCACTCCAACGCCTGGTTGGCGAGGAAGGCCCCACCCAGCACGAAGCTGAACACCACCCACCAGCGAGCAGAGGGGCGCCTCTCGTGTTCTTCCTCCCACACTCCCTTTTGCATGGTGAAGCTCGACAACACGAGGATGACGGTGAAGATCCCGGATCGGACGACGTCGATGTGGATGCCGGCCGGAGGCCAAGGCCCGCCCGCGGCATGTGCACGCAAGGTGAAGTAGGCGGCGAACAGGCCGCTGAAGAACATCAGCTCCGAGCCGAGCCAGATCATCGTCCCCACGCCGAGCATGCTCGGGCGGCGGAAGCCCAGGGGCCCGATGTCCCCCGGGCGCTGCACAGAGATCGTCTCTGTCACGGCACCCGTTTTTAGTCGAGAGGGGCGAGAGCTGGCACATCAGAGCGGCCGGGCGCGGGCCGGTCTCCCAGGGCGGGCGGGAGCGGGCGCGAATGCACGAGATTGAGCCTGCGCGTGGGCCTGCTGATGGCGACATACAGGCCTCGCAACCCGATCTCGTCGGCCACCTCGGCCGGTTCCACCACCACCACGGCGTCGAACTCGAGACCCTTCACCACGTCGACGGTTGCGAGCGTGATCCGCTCTCCCAGCCCGTGGACCGAGGCCTCCGAGACAGGAAGGCCCAGCGCCCCGGCCTCGTGAGCCAGTTGGTCCAGCAAGGAGGCGGGGGTGATGATCCCGGCGGTTCCCCCTGCGACCGCCTCGAGCGCCTCGGAGGCCAGCGATACCGCCCGCCTTGCGAGATCTCCCGGAGCCGTATGTTCGATCAACGGGGTAGCGCCGCTCACCCTCACCGAACGAGGAGGGTCCAGCTCGGGGGCCGTCATCGCCAGCACTCGGCTCGCGAGGTCCATGACCTCGGCCGGCGTGCGGTAGTTCACGCTCAGCTCCGCGACCCTGGCGGGTCGAATGCGAGGCAGATGGCGAGTCACCTCGTCCCAACTGATCGGCGCCCGCGGGCCCGTCGCCTGGGCTATGTCGCCCACCACGGTCATCGATCCCGAGAGCGAACGGCGGCCGAGCATGCGCAGCTGCATGGGAGAGAGGTCCTGCGCCTCGTCGACCACTATGTGCCCGTAGGTAGCGGGCTCGTCCTCATCCGATTGCCGGTGAGAAGCGCCGAGCAGCACGCGTGCCTCGTCCAGCAACGCCAGGTCCGCGGCAGTCCAGGGAATGTCGCCGATCACGGAGCTTCGCGGACGAAAGAGCGCCTCCTCCTCTTGCCGCGCGAGCACACCGCGGCCGGCCAGCGCGATTAACGGCTCGGCACCGAACAAGTCGTGAAGGAGCTCTTCTGGAGTCAGTCGAGGCCAGATCCTTCGGAGCGTCTCGGCGACAGGCTCCAGATTGCGAAGCTGGCGCCCCAGGTCTTCGACGTCGAGGTCCGGCTGCTCGCGGGTGCTCCCGATCCTTCCTGTCGCACGCAGATACCGTTGTGCGAGCAGATCAGTCAAACGCCTCTCCACGTAGCGCCGCTTCGCGTTGTGGGTCCCCGCGCGGCGCCGAGCGTTGGCCACCAACCGGGACGAGTCCTCTCGCGTGAGCGGGAGCACCACCGAGCCGAAAGGGATCCGGACGTCCCGGGGCAGGGGGCGCTCCCGGTCCGACACGGCATTGGCCACAACCTCCGCCATACGGGCATCGCCCTTCAGGAGGGCGAGGGACGCAGGTTCGGTCGAACGAACCTCGGCAGGCGCCAGACCGCTCACGGTCGACATGGCCACTCCGCTCTCGCCGAGCGAAGGCAGCACCT
Organism: uncultured Actinomycetes bacterium; assembly: GCA_963736925.1. GTDB lineage: Bacteria > Actinomycetota > Acidimicrobiia > Acidimicrobiales > CAVTQP01 > CAVTQP01. The sequence continues at coordinate 66,752 of CAVTQP010000002.1, read as the reverse complement.
GCCCGATGTAGCTCAAGAACACCTGGTTGGGCCCCACCACCAAGACCCCCTGGCGCTCCAGGGGGAACCGGTGGGTGTAGAGAAGGTACGCGGCACGGTGCAGCGCCACGGCGGTCTTCCCGGTGCCAGGCCCCCCCTGGACCACCATCACCCCGGGCAACGGAGCCCGGATGATCTCGTCCTGCTCCGCCTGGACCGTGGCGACAATGTCGGTCATGTGCGTCGTGCGCGAGCGCTCCAGGGCCGCCAGCAACGTGGTGCTCGCCGCGAGTGCCTCCCGGGGGCGCTCACGGCCATCGACCTCGGGCCCTTCGAGCCCGCCGCCCTCGCCGTCCCTCAGACCCGACCCTCGCGATCTCGGAAGTCCGAACAGCTCGTCCTCGATGCCGAGGAGCTTGCGGCCAGTGGTGGCGAAATGCCTCCTTCGGGTGAGGCCCATCGGGTCGCGCCCGGTCGCCCGGTAGAAGGGCTCGGCCACCGGCGCCCTCCAGTCCACGACCAAGGGCTCGAGGCTCTCACCGGACACCGCCAGCCGCCCTATGTAGAAGGCGTCCCCCGGCGAGACGTCACCGGGGCCGGAGGGCACGAGGTCTATGCGGCCGAAGCAGAGGGAGCGGCCGTCCGCGACGTCCAGCTGCTGGAGGCGCTGCAGGCTGGAACGCACGATCACGTCCCGCTCGGCTCTGGCCTGGGGTGTACCCCCACCTCCCTGATCGAGGGCCGATGCCAACATCTCCTGTGCTGAAGCCCGCATCACCTCGAGCCGCTCGTAGGCGTGGTCCAGATAGGCCTGTTCGGATTGGAGGTCTGGGTGTGAGGCCACGTGCTCCCGACGCGCAGAGCTCGATAAGGAGAAACTGAGAGTCTAATCGACAGGCGCCGAGGCGGCACGGGCCCTAACACCGTGTGCAGGTAACGTCGTCTGGATGCCTGCCGCCCCGAACGACAGCACGCCCGGCCGGTCACCCCTTCTCATTGCTTGCCGCGGTGGTCGTCCGGAGCGGACGCCGGTGTGGTTCATGCGACAGGCCGGTCGCTCGCTTCCCGAGTACAGAGCGCTCCGCGGAGACGGCCCGGTCCTTGAAGCCATATCCAAGCCCGAGCTGGCCGCCGAGTTCACCCTCCAACCGGTTCGCCGCTACGGCGTGGACGCGGCAGTCCTCTTCTCGGACATCGTGGTGCCTCTGGCGGCGATCGGGTTCGGCGTCGACGTGACTCCCGGTCTCGGCCCGGTCGTGGAAAGTCCCTTTCGCGGGGGCCGGGACCTCTCGCGTCTGCGACCCCTGGAGCCGGACACCGACGTTCCATATGTGATGGAGACCATACGAATCCTCACCGCCGAACTGAAGATCCCAATAGTCGGCTTCGCCGGCGGCCCCTTCACGCTTGCGAGCTACCTCATCGAAGGGGGCGCCTCGCGCACCTACTCCGCGACGAAGGCCCTGATGCACTCCGACCCCCAGACGTGGAAGGCCTTGACCGAAGCTTTGGCCGACCTCTCTCTCGCCTCCCTTCGCGCGCAGGTGTCTGCCGGAGTCGAGGCGGTCCAGGTGTTCGACAGCTGGGCAGGCGCTCTCTCACCCAGCGACTACAAGGAGATGGTCCTCCCGGCGACCCGGCGCATCTTCGGCGGCCTGGCCGATTCCGGCGTACCCACCATCCATTTCGGCGTGGGAGCAGGCCAGTTGGTCGAGCTGATGGCAGAGGCCGGACCGGACGTGTTGGGGGTCGACTGGCGGGTCCCGCTCGAGCAAGCACGGCGGCGCGCTCCACGCGTCCACGCTGTGCAGGGGAACCTCGACCCGGCAATCTGCCTCGCCCCCTGGGAGGTCGTGGCCAAAGAGGCCCGCAAGGTGCTCGCCGACGCGGGATCAGAAGGTGGGCATGTCTTCAACCTCGGTCACGGGGTCCTTCCGGGGACAGACCCGGGAATCCTGGCCGGCGTAGTCGAGCTCGTGCACGAGGAGACACGCGTCGCTTGACGGGCTCGGCCAGGCGTACAGGCGTGCTTCTCATGTCGTATGGAACGCCGGCGAGCCCCGGAGAGGTGGAGGCCTTCTACACCCATGTGAGAAGGGGAAGCGCACCGCCTCCTGCACTGCTCGCCGACCTGCAAAGACGCTACCGGGCCATCGGGGGAACCTCGCCACTTCGGCAGCGGACCGACGCCCAGGCCGGGGCGCTGCAGGATGCTCTCGAATCCACCTGCCCCGCGAGGTTCCTGGTCTTCCCGGGGGCAAGGCACGCCCCTCCCTTCATAGAGGACGCCGTATCGGCGATGGCCTCCGAGCACGTGGGCGACGCGGTAGCGCTGGTGCTGGCGCCTCACTACTCGACCTTGAGCGTCGGCCAGTACCTGGAGCGGGCGAACCGCGCGGCAGCCAGGCACGGGATCTCGGTGCACAACGTCCAAAGCTGGCATCTGGTCAGCGGGCTCATCGAGGCGCTTGCCGCCCGCATCGAGGGCGCCTTGGGACGCCTTTCGCCGTGGCGCCGGAACGACGTCGTGGTGCTCTTCACGGCTCACAGCCTTCCGGCCCGCATACTCGAGACCGACGACCCGTACGAGGACCAGCTGCTCCAGACAGCGAAGGCGGTCGCCGAGGCGACAGGGCTGGAGCGCTGGGCCCTCGCCTGGCAGAGCGCCGGTCGGACGCCCGAGCCCTGGTTGGGGCCGGACATCCGCGAGGAGATCAGGTCCCTGGCCGCACACGGCGTCAAAGCGGTGATCGTGTGCCCTGCCGGGTTCACATCCGACCATCTGGAGGTGCTCTATGACATCGACATCGAGGCCAAAAGTGTCGCGGAGGAGTCCGGCGTGGAGCTGGTGCGCACTGAGTCGCTCAACGACGACCCCGTCCTCATGAGCGGGCTCGCCGAGATCGTCACCAAGGCGTCCGGGACATGAACGTAGCCGTGGTGGGGGGCGGCATAACCGGCCTGAGCGCCGCCTGGTCGCTGAGCGGTATCGAGGACGCTCCGCGGACGGTTGTCTTGGAGGCGGGCGACCGGCTAGGCGGGAAGATTTTGACCCCGGTGTTCGGCGGCCGGCCGGTGGACGCCGGGCCCGACGCGTTCATAGCGCGCGCTCCACAGGGGCTCGAGCTGTGCGCGCAGCTCGGACTGGGTGACGAGCTGGTCGCCCCACCGACCAGCCGGGCATACGTGTGGACGAGAGGAAGCCTTCGACCACTTCCCACGGGACTGTTTCTCGGCGCGCCGGCCAGGATGCTGCCTCTCGCGCGCTCGGGGATCGTGTCTCGGCGCGGCCTCCTGAGGGCCGGCATGGACCTCCTCCTGCCGGCAACCAACGGGTACGCCCCGGACAGATCGGTCGGCGAGCTCGTCTCCGCCCGTCTCGGAACCGAGGTGACCGCGGCCCTGGTCGACCCCGTGCTCGGCGGGATACACGGTGGAGCCGTCGACAGCCTGAGCGTTGCAGCCACGGCGCCGGAGCTGGACGCCGCGGCCAGCAGTCATCGCAGCCTGCTCGTAGGCATGCGCGGCGCGGCGAGGGCCGCAAGCTCCGGCTCCAAGGAGACTACCGGTCCGGTCTTCAGAGGGCTCGAGGGCGGCATGGGACGAATGGTCGAGGTGCTGGGACGGCGGCTGGATGACCGCGGCGTCGATCTGCGCGCCGGGTCGCCGGTAGCCTCTGCCCGCTTCGAATCGGGCCGGTGGACCTTGTCCACGCCTCGGGGGCCACTGCGCGCCGACGCCGTGATCATTGCCACCCCGGCGCCCGCGACGGCGCGTCTCCTCGAGGACTGCTGCCCGGAGGCGGCGCGTGAGCTCCGAGGGATCGAATACGCCTCTGTCGCGGTCGTCACCATCTCCTACGACGCGAGGGCCGTGTCGCGTCCACTCGACGGAAGTGGCTTCCTGGTACCGGCCTCCCAAGGCAGGCTGATTACGGCGTGCACGTGGATGTCTTCAAAGTGGCCTTACCTGGCGCGCCCGGGCGAGGTGTTGCTGAGGGCGTCGACGGGACGCTTTGGCGACGAAAGAGCCCTCACGCTCGATGATGCCCGCCTGACAGCGGCCGTCCACGGCGAGCTTTGCGAGGCCATGGGGATACGGCTTCCGCCGGGTGGCAGCCGCGTCACCCGCTGGCCCGAGGCCCTCCCCCAGTACCGGGTGGGCCACCTCGAGCGTGTACGACTGGTCGAAGAAGCCGTGGGCGCGGTGCCCGGTCTCGCGGTGGCCGGCTCGGCGCTGAGAGGCGTGGGGATCCCCGCTTGCATCGCCCAGGGGCGAGCAGCCGCGGCGAAGACGCTGGCGTTCCTCGGCCGCCGTTGCTCGTGAGGCAATCCTGAGAGAATGGGGAGGGTGGCGGTAACCCACCGGAGGAGGTCCGCGGTGCCCAGGTCCATCTGGAGCGGGTTCTCGCGGTGAGGCAGCTGACCTCCGCCGGGACGGCCCGGTCCGACCCGGCCGGGGGGTCCTCCCAGCCGGGGCGCTCGCCGAGGTTCAACGGCCGCGTGGCCCTGCCATCGCTGGCAGCCGGGGTCCTCGTGACCCTCTCGATCCCGCCCTTCGGCTTCTGGCCCCTCGGTCCGATCGGGCTCGCCGTGCTCTACTTGCGCATCGCGGGACTGAACCCCGGGCGGCGGGCGCTCGCGGGGTTCGTTGCCGGGCTCGGCCTGTACGGTCCCTCGCTCTACTGGGCCACCGGCTTCACGGTCCCCGGCTGGATGGCCTTCGTGGTGGTCTCGGCCCTGATTGTCGCCGCGGCCTGTCTCCTCACCCCCCCGGCCGCCGGGCGCGCTCTTGCCTTCCCCGCAGCCCTGACCCTGGCCGAGCTGTTGAGATCCACCTGGCCCTTCGGGGGCTACCCGGTTGGCAGCCTGCCGCTGGGCCAGGCGGCGGGACCGCTCGGCTCACCGGCTCGCCTCGGCGGATACCTCCTCGTCACGGGGCTGGTGGCTTTGACAGCCGTGGCGCTGGCGGAGATCCGAGACGGCCGTGCCCTGCCGGCCGTCGCGGCCGCCGGAGCCGCGGTGACCCTCGTTCTCGCCGGTTACCTCGCGCCCGATGGGGGCGCCGGGGTATCGAGCCTGCACGCAGCCGCGGTCCAAGGGGGCGGGCAGAGAGGGCTGAGACAGTCTCAGGTGGATCCGGCCGTCGTCTACGGGGCCCAGCGGGCCGCCAGCGCGCAGATTCACGAGCCGGTGGGGCTGGTGCTCTGGCCAGAGGACGTGATCTCGCTCACCGGCCCGCTCCGCGGGACCACGGAGGAGTCACAGATGAGCGAGATGGCGCGCTCGTTGGGGGCGACGGTGGTGGCCGGCGTGACCGAGGACGTGGGTGCCACCCAGTTCCAAAATCAGGCCGTCGCATGGGGACCATCGGGTGCGATCACGGACGTCTACGAGAAGGTCCACCGGGTCCCGTTCGGGGAGTACGTTCCCGGCCGGTTCATATTCAGACACCTTGCCAACCTCGAGGACGTGCCGCGCGACGCAATACCCGGCCGTGGCCCAGCCATCCTGCACACTCCCGCCGGGCGGCTGGGTGTGATGGTCTCCTACGAGGTCTTCTTCGCGGACCGGGGACGCAGCGCCGTCGCGGCTGGTGCCCGGCTCCTGATCGTGCCCACCAACACGTCGTCTTACTCGAGCGGCCAGCTCCCGGCCCAGGAGATCGCCGCGTCGCGACTGCGCGCCGTGGAAGAAGGAAGGGACCTTGTACAGGCGGCGCCGACGGGCTACAGCGCCGTCATCGACAATCGCGGGAGCGTGGTTCGGCGCGGCCCGCTGGGCAGCAGAGCGGTTCTCGTCGCTAGCGTCGAGCCCAGGGTGGGTCGCACCCTCTACTCGCGCTGGGGCGACGTCCCGGTGGTGGTGGCCGGTGGCGTGCTCCTGGCGGGCGGCTGGCTCCGCTACGGCCGACTGCGGCGGCACCGCCGCGAGGATGGGCTCAGGCCCGCTTCTCGGTGACACCCGCCGAGTCGAAGGTCGCCATCTCTCGCAGAACCTTGGCCGCGGCCTGAAGAACGGGCAGGGCGAGGCAGGCGCCGCTGCCCTCGCCCAACCTCATCTCCAAGTCCAACAGCGGCTGCAGACCGAGGGACCCCAGGGCGATCCCGGCCCCCGGCTCGCTGGAGCGGTGACCGGCCACACAGAACCCGGTGCACGCAGGTGCCAGCCTCTGGGCGACGAGGGTGGCCGCGGCGGCTATGACGCCGTCGAGCAGGACCGGGACCCGCGCCGCCGCTCCTCCCACGATGAACCCGGCCAGGGCCGCTATCTCCAAGCCACCGATCGAAGCCAGCACCGCCAGCGGGTCTTCGGAGGCCCGGTGGCGGGAGACCGCCCGCTCGACGACAGCGACCTTGTGCTCGAGGTCTTGGTCGCTGATCCCCGTCCCCCTACCGGTCACCTCCTTCGGCGGACGTCGGGTGAGGACAGCGATCAAGGCGGCCGAGGGCGTCGTGTTGCCTATGCCCATGTCGCCGGTGATCAGGCAGCGTGCGCCCGAGGCCACCGCGTCGGCAGCCACCTGCGCTCCCACGTCGATCGCCGCGCGGGCCTCATCGGGCGTCATGGCCGGCTCGACCGCGATGTCGCCGGTGCCCCGTCGTACCTTGGACAGGACCAGCCCGGGGGCCGGATCCAACGTTGAGGCCACGCCCACATCCACGACCACGACGTCGGCGCCCGCGTGACGGGCGAGCACGTTGATCGCCGCTCCGCCGGCGCAGAAGTTCGCCACCATCTGGGAGGTCACCTCGGCCGGCCAGGGCGACACCCCTTGGTCGAGGACACCGTGATCCGCTGCGAACACCGCGATCGTGGCAGGAGCCGGAAGCGGCGGAGGCGAGGTCGAGGCGATCGCCGCCAGCTGGACGCCCGCCTCCTCCAACCGACCGAGGGCGCCCCGCGGCTTGGTAAGCCGATCCTGGTGCACCCGCGCCTGGTCTGCCGCCGCTTTGTCGACAGGTGTCAGCACCCTCAGGGCATCGGAAAGCGAAGACACGGGTAGGTCCGGGCTCGGGCCGGAGTCAGCCGCTCAAGTCCGCGGGGCTCGGCACCTCCACGTCGGGCGCCTGCGAGCCTTCGCGCTTACCGTTCCCGGATGGCGTCGGCGGCTGGCCGACAACCGAGACAGCGACCTTCTTCTGCGCCTTGGCCTCGAGGCGCGCCCTCTTCTTGGCCTCGTGGTCGACGAACATCAGATGATTGAAGATCACGAACTTGAACACCCAGACCACACCGAAGGCAGCCAGCTGGGCGATCATCACCAAGATGGAGGTGAGTGCATGGGAGTTCGTGACGCCATGGGCGAAGGTCTCCATCGCGTCCACGGCCCAGATCGAGAAGCCGAGCCCGAGGAATGCCAGGGCCCAAAATGGGATCACCTCCTTGAGAAGGTGAGACCGACCCCTCTTGCCCCAGGCCCACTTGCGGTTCAGATAGTAGGAAGGGGGCGTGGCTATCACCGAGGCCACTATGTTGCAGACCACGGCCGACCAGAGGTTCAGGATCCCAAAGGTGACCAGCAGCACGACCTGGCTGATCGCCACCGAGATGACCGAGGTCATCAGATAGCGCACCATCTTGGTCCCGGTAGGAGTGCGCGCCCAGGCCAGAAAGGCTCGGGGGGAGAGCGTCACGCTCATCGACCCTACCGGAACCCGCCGCCGGGCGCACAGCAGCCAGGCATCGTCGTCACCACCGTCGCAGCGCAATTCCCCGAGCTCACAGCCTCCACCCCCGTTGGCCAGGACCCACCTTAGGTGACAACTCTCTGGTCGCCAACCCCTCACAGAGCAGCGGCGCCCGCCATCAAGAGCTCGCAGGCAGAACGTTGGCCTGGGCGACGGCGCCAAGCCAGTGGGCGCTGGGCTTGGGCTTGCGCTCGAAGGTCCTCCTGTCGACCGCTACGAGGCCGAAGGTGGGCATGTAACCGAGAGTCCATTCAAAATTGTCCATCGCGCTCCAGTACGTATAGCCCATCACTTCCATCCCTTCTGCCAGACATCGATGAACCCCTTCGAGCGCGTGCCTCACGTATGCGATCCGGCGTCTGTCGTCGCCAGTTCCTATTCCGTTCTCGGTGACGAAGACCGGCACTCCGCCGGTGACCTGCCAGGCGCGCCTGATGGTGGCCTCCATCGCCGCGGGCCAGAACTCGTAGCCCATCTGCGTGGTCTCCACACCTGTCTCGGGGCCGAGCGTTCCCTCAGGGCCGACGCGTGTTCGGCTGTAGCACTGCACCCCGACGAAGTCGTCCTCGCGCGCGGCCTCGAGGAAGATGTCCTCCATGCTGCGGCGGATGCGCTCGAGCCGCTGCTCGCCGTCCTCCACGGCTTGATAATCGGTCATCGACAGCGTGAGCCCCACCGGAACCCTTCCCGGCCCGGACCTGATCGCGGCCGCACCCTTACGATGGGCGTCGACGAGTACGTCGTTGACGCGCCTCCGCAGCTCGATGTCCCGCATTCCCGGCGGGAACACGGCTGCGAGATAGCCCATCAACGCGACGATGTTGGGCTCGTTGATCGTGCACGCGAACGAGATGAGGTCCCCGAGTTGACGAGCGGCCCGCTCGCAGAAGCGGGCGTAGAGGTCCGCCGTCTCGGGTCGCTCCCACCCGCCCATCCTCGTCACCCAACGAGGGGTCGTGAAGTGGTGGAACGTCACAACGGGCAACAAGCCGTGGTGGTGGCACGTTGCGCACATACGCCGGTAATGATCGAGGGCAACACGTGACCATTCGCCCTCTTCGGGCTCTATACGGCTCCACTCCAACGAGAAGCGATAGGTGCCGAAACCCAGGCGCGCCAGCAAGGCGATGTCCTCTGGATAGCGGTAGTAGTGATCGCAAGCGTCGCCACTCGGCTCTGCACAACCCGAGCTCGGATTGTGCTCCCATTCCCACCAGTCGTTGTTCCAGTTGCCGCCCTCCACTTGGTGCGCGGCAGTGGCGGTTCCCCACATGAAACCGTCGGGAAAGCGAAGATCCATGGTGGGCGACCCTAGCCGCGCGGCACGAACCCCGGCCTGCCAGTATGAGCGCCGTGACCGGTGCGCTGAAGGGACTCGTCGAACTGCTCGACCTCGAGCCGATCGAGGTGAACATCTTCCGGGGGACCAGCCCTCAAGAGAGGCACCAGCGGGTCTTCGGCGGTCAGGTGGCGGGACAGGCTCTGGTCGCCGCCGGGAGGACGGTCGACAAGGGCAGGGTGCACTCCTTGCACGCGTACTTCTTGAGACCGGGTGATCCCGGAGCCCCGATCCTCTACGAGGTGGACCGCATCAGGGACGGCCGCTCCTTCACCACCCGCCGCGTCGTCGCCGTCCAGCACGGAGAGGCCATCTTCAACTTGTCGGCTTCGTTCCATGTGGATGAAGTGGGACTGAACCACCAGCTGCCGATGCCAGAGGTACCGGACCCCGAGTCGCTGCCGACCTTGCGCGAGAGGCTCGCGCCTTGGGCCGATCGCCTCGGCGACTGGTTCGACCTCCCTCAACCCATCGACCAGCGCTACGTGGAGGACCCCCCGGGACTGGAGCCGAGCGGGCCACGGCCCCCCAAGCAGAGGGTCTGGATAAGGGCGGACGGAAGCCTTCCCGACGACCCCCTCTTGCACGCCTGCGTCGTGGCTTACGCGTCGGACATGTCGCTCCTCGACACGATCCTCCTACCGCACGATGTGAGCTGGGGCGACCCGCGGCTGGTAGGCGCCAGCCTGGACCACTGCATGTGGTTCCACCGCCCGTTTCGGGCGGACCGATGGCTGCTCTACGACCATGACAGCCCTTCTGCATCCGGCGGACGCGGCCTTGCCCGCGGAGAGATCTTCACATCAGACGGCCGCCTCGCAGTGAGCGTGGTGCAGGAGGGTCTGATCAGAATCCGCTCGGGTTCCGATCCGATCGATCGTCAGCGATCCGACAGGGGCACGTAGTCTCGAGTCGGCTGGCCGTCGTAGAGCTGGCGCGGCCTTGCGATCTTTGAGTCCTGGTCGAGCAGCTCCACCCAGTGCGCCAACCAGCCCGATGTGCGAGGGATGGCGAAGAGCACCGGGAACATCTCGATCGGGAACCCCATCGCCTGATAGATCAGCCCGGAGTAGAAGTCCACGTTCGGGTAGAGCCTGCGGGAGATGAAGTAATCGTCGGACAGGGCGACCTCCTCGAGCTGGAGCGCGATATCCAGCAACGGATTCTTGCCCGTGACTTCGAAAACCTCATCGGCGATCCGCTTGACGATGCGCGCTCGTGGGTCGTAGTTCTTGTAAACGCGGTGGCCAAAGCCCTGAAGGCGCCCCTCCCCGCGCTTCACTGCCGCGACAAAGCTGTCCACCTGGTCGATGGACCCGATCTCGTTGAGCATGCGAATGACAGCCTCGTTGGCACCACCGTGTCGCGGCCCGTACAGAGCGGCGCATGCACCCGCGCACGCAGAGTACGGATCGGCATGGGAAGAGCCCACGACGCGCATGGCTGTGGTGGAGCAGTTTTGCTCGTGGTCGGCGTGAAGGATGAACAAGACATCCAGTGCGTGACCTAGAGCCGGGTTCGCGTCGAAGCGGGGTTCTGCGATCTTCCACATCATCGACAAGAAATTGGCCGCAAAATCGAGCGAGTTGTCCGGATAGACAAACGGCATCCCCACGCTGAACCTGTGAGCGGCCGCAGCCAGTGTGGGCATCTTCGCAATCAGACGGATGATCTGCTTGTTACGCGACTCCGGGTTGAATATGTCTTTGGCGTCCAGGTAAAAGGTCGACAGGGCGGCGACCGCCGACACCAACATGCCCATCGGATGAGCGTCGTAGTGAAAGCCCTCCAGGAACCTCTTGCGGACGTTCTCGTGGATGAACGTGTGGTGGGTGATCTCGTGTCGCCACTCCGCGAGCTGAACGGGGGTGGGAAGCTCACCGTTGAGCAGCAGGTAGGCCACCTCCAGATACGTCGAATGCACGGCTAGCTGCTCGATCGGGTAACCGCGGTAGAGAAGCACCCCGGCATCCCCGTCCAGGTAGGTGATGGAGCTCTCACAGGATGCCGTGCAAACCCATGCCGGGTCGAAGAACCAGACGCCCGGCAGGACCTTGGACCACTCGGCTGAAGAGACACCGCCATTCCTAATGGGGATCTCGAGGGACTGGCCGGTCCGGTTGTCGGTGATCGTGACGCTCTCTGGCATGATCGAGCCTGCCTCCTTGACCCGAGGACCAGACTACCTACCGGGAGTGGATTCGGTCAGGGGTGGCGGTGGCGGCGTTGCGGCTTCGTAGCGGTAGACATTGGTCTCGCGCGGCTCGAACCCGAGGCTTCGGTAGAGGCGGTTCGCAGCCTCACGGGACGGCCTGGAGGTCAGCTCGACGGTGCGGGCCCCTTTCCTCTCCGCCAACCTCACGGCCTCCGATACCAATGCCGTCGCCACACCCTTTCCGCGGGCAGATGAGTCGACCACGACATCCTCGATCCACGCCCTGGCGGCGGTGGGGATCCTGAACACCGCGAGGGTGAGTGTGCCCAAGAGCCTGCCCTCACCGTCCCTTGCCAGAAGCACGGACGTCGAGGGGGCGTCGATGATCTCGGCGAGCTGACCGGCGTCTGGAGGCGAAGAGGAGGACGACAGCTGGGGCACGAGGGTGGCGAACATACTCACGAGCTCGTCCGTGACCTCCGTGGCCACCTCCACGCTCACCTCGGACATGTGCTGGCCTCGTCCCGTCCTCTCACCCGACCGGGAGGCCTTCTCAGCGGTCGAGAGGAGGCTCGGGTACCGGCTCCGGGGGTGGCGGGCCTATGTAGCGGGCACTGGGGCGGATGATCCTGTTGTCGGCCGCCTGCTCGAGGACGTTCGCACACCAACCGATCACGCGGCTCGAGGCAAAGGTTGGTGTGAACATCTCCCTAGGAAGCCCGCACTGCTCCATCACCACGCCGGCGTAGAACTCGACGTTCGTGTAGAGGTGGCGACCAGGCTTCAACTCGGCCAGTGTCGCGATGACACTAGCTTCCACTTGCTCGGCGAAGTCGACGAGGTCCCCTCCGAGCCTGCGGGCGACATCGCGCAGCATGACGGAGCGGGGGTCGTCGGTCTTGTACACGGGATGACCGAATCCCATGATCCGCTCCCCACGCTCGACGGCCCGTCGGATCCATGCCTCTGCCCTGTCAGGCGAGCCGATGGCGTCGAGTGTGTCCAGGGCACGGCTGGGCGCACCCCCGTGCAGCGGACCGGACAGCGCTCCGATCGCGCCGACGACCGCCGAGCCCAGATCCGCCCCCGTAGACGCGATCACCCTGGCCGTGAAGGTGGAGGCGTTGAAACCGTGATCGATGGTCGAGATCAGGTACTGCTCGATGGCGCGAGCCTTGTGGGGGTCTGGAACCTCACCCGTCATCATGTAGAGGTAATTGGCCGCATAAGCCAGATCCGGGTGCGGCTGCACCGGCTCCAAACCGTTCCGTAGCCGGTAGAGCGCGGTTACCAGGGTCGGGATCACCGCGCTCATCTGCATCGCGTTTGAACGCAGCGCCGCGCGATCGATGTCGAGGCTCGGCCTGAAACCGCCGTCGGCTGCGACGAGGGATACCGCGGTACGCAAGCCGTCAAGTGGCTGTGGACTCGCGTTCGCGATCGCGCCGAGACTGGGCACCACTCCGGCCGGTACGTGTCGCAGCGATCGCAACTCTCTGGCGAAGGCCCGGCTCTCGGAGCCGGTGGGCAGGGCTCCTTCGAACAGCAGGTACCAGACGTCTTCGAGCGATCTCTTCTCAGATAGCTCGATCGCCGAGTACTGCCGGTAGTGGTAGAAGCCCTCGAGCCCTCGCACGTCGCCGATCTCGGTCTCGGTGACGACGACACCCTTGAGGCCCCGCGGAACGTCGGTGAAGTATCCCTCGACAGGACGGATCTGGGAGATCCGCATCAGGTCCCTCATCGAGACGACACCCACGAGCTCGGTGTCCTCGACGACCGGTATGTGGCGATAGCCATGCTCTGCGAGGCTCTTCCATGCCTCGGCCACCTCGACACCCGGAGCGACGGTGTCGGGGTTCTCGGTCATCCACTCCGCAACCTTGGTGTCCGAGGGGGCCGCGCCGGCTGCTGCGTGACGGATCAGGTCGCGCTCTGTCAGGATGCCCACCGGTCGGTTGGACTCGACGACGACGACCGATCCCAAGCCGTGCTCGGCCATCCTCCAGCCGGCGGCTGCAAGGGTCTCGGAGGGCTCCGCCGTTATGGCCGGGCTGCTCATCACGTCGGCCACTGTTCGCCTTCTGGCTCCGGTCGCGTCGGCCACGAACTCCCCCTTCCGGCTGTCCGCGACCGAGTGTACCGGCCCCGCATCACACGTCGGGCCCGGCGCCGGTACCGTGAAGGGGATGGATCCATTGCATTGGATAGATCGTCCGACCCTGCGCCGTCCCGTCCTCGTGGCGGCCTTCGAGGGCTGGAACGACGCCGGCGACGCTGCCTCCAGCGCGGCCCACTACCTCGCGCAGAGCTGGGATGCTCGGCCCTTCGCCGAGATCGACCCGGAGGAGTTCTTCGACTTCACCGCAACACGACCCCAGGTCCATCTGGAAGACGACCTAACACGACGAATCGAGTGGCCGTTGAACACCCTGGCTTCGGCATCGGTTCCCGGCCGCGGACACGACGCGGTCTTCTTCCACGGGAGCGAGCCCCAGCTCCGGTGGCGCACCTTCTGCGAGAAGGTTGTGGGAGCAGCCAAGCAGCTCGACGTGGAGCTGGTGATCAGCCTCGGCGCACTGCTCGCGGAGGTTGCTCATAGCAAGCCCGTGCGCGTGACGGGAACCGCAGTCGATCCTGAGCTCGTGTCTCGTCTCGGGCTCCAACGTTCCCGCTACGAGGGTCCCACGGGGATCGTGGGGGTGCTCCACGACGCGTTCTCCCGCGCGGGCATCCCTTCGGCTTCGATGTGGGCAAACGTGCCTCATTACCTGGCTCAGACGCCCTCGCCCAAGGCGGCCCTCGCGCTCGTCTCCCGTACGGCGGAGCTGCTCGGCACCCGAGTCCAGACGACCGACCTCGAGATCGCCAGCTCGTCCTACGAGCGTCAAGTGAGCGAGCTGGTCGAGGCCGACGAGGAAGCTGCCGCGTACGTGGCCCACCTCGAGGAGGCGGGCCCCGAAGACGACGAGACGTTCCCTTCCGGCGAGAGCCTGGCGGACGAGGTGGAGCGCTTTCTGCGGGATCACAACCGCTAGTAAGCGGTCACGGAGAGTAAGCGAGGATCGGCGTCGATTTTGCAGGATTCAACCGCATGGCAGTTGTGATTCACACATAGTGAATACGGATCTCACTTCAAGCGACTCATATGTAGCAGGACGCGAACTGTCTACGATTCCTGCCCTCAATCGGGCGTGTACGGAGCGTGGCGGGGCCAGGGGCAGTCGTGCTCGAACTGACGGGCCAGACGCAGCACGACGTCGTCGGCATGGCGCCTCCCCACCACCTGTAGCCCGATTGGGAGCCCGGCCTGGGTCATGCCCGCGGGCAGGGAGACGGCGGGGTTCCAGCACAGGTTGGCCATCATGGTGAACGGGACGGCCATGGCCGGGTGGACCGCCTGGCCGTCCACCTCTGTGGGCATGGGCCCCTCGGCCTCGAACGCTGGAACCGCAGTCGAAGGAGTCAAGAGGACGTCGACGTCCCTGAAGATTTCCGCCACCTCGGACTGCAGGCGATACCTCCACTCGACCGCCCTCGCGTACTGAGGCATGGTCACGCCGCCGCTGACCTCGAGCATCATCCGCGTGAGACCCTCGAACTCCTCCGCCCTCTCGGGGAACATGCCGGTCTCGAGGTCGAGCCAGAGGTCAGGCGCTCCCGAGGAAAGCCACACGCGGACCGGGTCGGTGAGTGCCAGCGGACGCTCGACCAGGTCGAGCCCCGCCAGCTCGACGAGCCTCTTGGCGGCGTCCTGGGTGATCTGGCTCACCTCGGGATCCACCACCGCGAAGCCCAGGTCGGGTGACCAGGCGGCCCGTAACCCGCTCACGTCGAGCGCCTCGATCGCCCGCTCGTAGCTCATCCCGGGAGAGGGCATGGTGGTCCTGTCACGGTCGTCCGGCCCGCACGAGACATCGAGGTGGCGGGCCGCGTCGGCCACGGTGGTCGTCATCGCCCCCAAGACGCTGGTCTGGGAGGCACCGCTGTGAGGAATGGGTATCCGCCCGAAGCTGGGCTTGAATCCCACCAAGCCGGTAAAGGACGCCGGTATGCGTATCGAGCCGCCCCCGTCGCTAGCCGTGCAGAACGGCACCAGCCCCGCCGACACGGCGGCCGCCGAGCCTCCGCTGGAGCCCCCGGGCGTCCGCTCCAGGTTCCAAGGGTTGCGAGTCACGCCCCAGGCCTTCGTGCTCGTGAACGACACGGTTCCGAACTCGGGAGCCGCCGTCTTGCCGACCGGCACCGCCCCCGCAGCTCGGAGCCGGGCGACGTGGACGGAGTCCTCGTGCAGAGGGGGCCTCCCCTTGAAGAGCAGTGACCCTCGGGAGGTGGGCATCCCCGCGCAGTCCTCCAGGTCCTTCACCCCGAAAGGGACACCCGCGAGAGGCCCCGGGTCCTGTCCCCTGGAGCGCCGTGCGTCCACGTCCGCCGCCGCCGACCTCGCCAGCCCGGGATCCAGGTGCACGAACGCGTTGAGGCCTTCGTTTCCCACCTCGATCGAGCTCAGGCATTCTTCCAGGACCTCCACGGCCCTGCGCTCGCCGTGACGTACCGCCTCTGCCGTCCCGATGACCGTGTCCATGGCGTGTCAGCTCCTCCGGTTCAGTCCCAGCTTCCGTCCCAGCTTCATTGCCCAGCGCCCCGCCACGGTGGCCTGCGAGGCTGATCGAACAACACCTCCACCGGCTCGCCCCGCAGGGCGGCGAACACATGCCGTCCCCACCGGTCGGCCCCTGCCAGCGGCCAGGGCAACAGATCCTCCGTGAACCATCCCACGTCGGCACATTCCAGCGGATGGGCCCTCAACTCTCCACCCACGACGCGGCACTGGAAGACCAGCGAGTACAGGGGAACCTGGGTGAACCCCAGCCTCAGGCCGTCGAGGACGGCGACGAGCCGGACGGGCTCTGCCAGTATGCCGGTCTCCTCCTCGACCTCCTTGACCACCACCTCGGCCGCGGAGTAGCCGACGTCCGCCCAACCCGTCGGGTAGAGCCAGATCCCCGAGTCGGCTCTCTGGACGAGCAGGATCTCGCCCTTGTCGTTCCCGACCACGGCGCCCACCGCGACCTTCGGGGTGACGTAACCGGCCACACCCTTGCCCACGTCCTTCATCCACTCCTGCACGAGCTGCTCGGAAGATCCGGGGAGACGATGACAGCTCGGCTCCGCGGACACCCGCATGTCAGCGGCCACCTTCAGGACCTCCTCGAACCGCTCCTGTTCGTAGAGGCTCTCGGTGAACCCCAAGCCCGTGCGGGCGATGGCGGCCAGGCTCTCACTCCATCGGAGCAGGTCCTTTTCGTAGGATGACCGGCCGCTCACCTGCCTGACGCTACCGGCCGCGAGGCCGGCAGGCGACCCGCGCCTGGGCGCCCGCCGCCGTCTGGCAACATGTCCATGTGCACGTGAACGAGGACTGCCGCCACTACATCATGCAGACGGTCAAGGCGGGTGACAAGCTCGAGCGCTGCCGGGTGTCCGCCAACGACACTCTGCCTTTCGCCTGCCCGGACGGCTGCGTCTTCTACGAGCCCCGCAGGGTGTCCCAGGCGGGGTGGCAGGTGGGAAGCGCCGGTCCCGTGACGGGGAGCGACCGCCAGAGGGACCGTTAGGAGCGCGCTCGACCACCCGGTCCAGGTGTCCCGTGGCGACGCTTGTGGGCCATGGCCTTCGCGGCCCCCCAAGCCATCCCCAGGTCCGAGAGACCGGGATCCAGCTCCGACAGCGACGCAGGGCTCAGGTCGTAGTCGTCGTCTGGAAACCTCGACTCGGCGAAGTCGTCACGTACCACCGGGGGAACACCTGCTTCTCGCAACACGTCCGCCGGGTAGCGAACCGCCGAGCGCAGCACGCTCAACGGCGTCGTCGAGTGCCTGTCGATGTCAGACAGAAGAAGGCTGCGGACGTCGGGTCCGACGTGGGCCTTGGCACTGCGCCCCGCGGCCACCGCCGCTGCCCGCAACTCCTCGCCGACGCTTCCGAAGAAGGCGGTGGCCACGCGCTCCACGGAGCGCTCGACCCAGCCCGGAACCGCATCCTCGATCCCCTGTGCCAGCGACTCCGCCGCCTCCTCGAGCGAGGTCCGGTCCTCGGTCAACTCTCGACTACGTCCCCCAACCGGTCCACCTGGACCCCCACGTCGGTGAGCCACCTGACAGCCCGCTCGACCGCGGCGTCCTCTCCGTCCAGCTCACACACCATCCACCCCACGTGCTCCTCGACGCTGGCCCTGCGAATGTTGGGCGTCACATCGAGCTCCCGGACCATGCGGGCGATGATCGGCTGGCGGATGAGGTCCTCGGGGAAGGTCAGCTTGACCTTGGCAGACGTCATGTCGGCCCCCCTCTTAGGATCGCGTTGAGGTTGCCGGAGCGAAACCCC
Organism: uncultured Actinomycetes bacterium; assembly: GCA_963736925.1. Classification (GTDB taxonomy): domain Bacteria; phylum Actinomycetota; class Acidimicrobiia; order Acidimicrobiales; family CAVTQP01; genus CAVTQP01. The sequence continues at coordinate 49,202 of CAVTQP010000002.1, read as the reverse complement.
TCGAGGTCCAGGGTCACGTACCTGTACCCGCACCGGTGCAGCTCCGCGACGACCGCGTCCCTCTCGGTCATCACCCGATCCAGCTCTCGCCGATCGACCTCGATGCGGGCGAGGTCCCCGTAGTGGCGCACCCTCACCTGGCTCAAGCCGAGCCTCCTGAGCGCCGACTCGGCGCCGGCCACAGAGTCGAGAGCGCCGAAGGTGACCGGGGTGCCGTAGGGCAGACGCGAGGCCAAGCAGGCCGCAGCTGGCTTGTCCCAGGTACGCAGGCCCAGCTGCCGGGAGACCGCTCGTACGTCATCTTTCGTGAAGCCGGCATCGACGAGGGGGAACTCTGCCCCGCCCTCTAGCGCCGCGCGCTGGCCGGGCCGGTGGTCGTCGAGATCGTCGACGTTCACCCCCAAGAGGACCTTGGCCCCTTCGGCCCGGGCCAGCGGAACGAGCTTCGACATCAGCTCCGCCTTGCAGTAGAAGCAGCGAGCCGGGTCGTTGGCCCTGTACGCCGGATCGGAGAGCTCGTCGGTGAACACCTCCGTCCACCTGAGCCGCCACTGCTCGGCCAGAGCCCGGCAATCCGCTCTGTCCTCGGGGGACAACGAAGGCGACACGGCTGTCACGCAACGCGCTTGGTCTGACCCGAGTGTCTCTGTGGCCACCCAGCCGAGGAACGACGAGTCGCTGCCTCCGCTGAAGGCCACCACCACCCTGGCGAAGCTGCGCAGCTCGTCTCTCAGCGCCTGCAGGTCACCCACCGGACCCCCTCCTCACCCGAGACTCACTCCAGACCCACGGCCGTCGTGACCTCTTCGAGGTCCGCAACCATCCCCGTGAAGAAGGGCCCGAACTCGGCGAAGTGCGCCGACGCCTCGTCGAAGCGCATCGAGTACACGACATCCTTGAGGTCGTCGGGATGGACCGCGAACAGCGTGACGCCCCACTCATGGTCGTCCAGGCCGGTCGAGCCGGTGATCAGCTGGAGCACCCTTCCGGCGAACGAGCGGCCCAAGGCACCGTGGCCGAGCATCAGGTCCTTGCGCTCCTCGAAGGGAAGCGCATACCAGTTCTTGCCGACCTCCCGGCGCTTGGACATCGGGTAGAAGCAGAATGCCCGCTTGCCCTGGGGCGGAAGCCTCGGGTAAAGCCTGGCGTTCTTGGTCTCCTCAGGCATCCCCTTGGCGTACTCGGACACTTCGGTAAGGGACACGTAGGAGTCCACCAGCTCCATTCCCGACGCCTGCATGGCCCATTGCATGCGGCGGAGCCGCCACCAGTCCGGTCCCAGAGCCATGAGACAAAGGTCGGCCTTGTGGCCCAGGACGGCAACCGCGACGAGCTGGTGCTCGTCGTCCACGAACCCCTTGGCGGTACCCAGGACCGCCTCACGGTCGGGTCGGGCGCCGACCTTGAAGAACAGGTGCAAGACCGCCCACCCTGTCGTCGGGGAGAGGGGCTCGGTCACGGATCCAGTCTAAGGGCCGTCCATCTCAGAACCGAAGCCAGGTGCGACGGCGCACGTGGTGCCACTCGAGCCCTGCCCGGCCGGGCCGGGCTCGCTTATATGCGCTGCCTCTTAGAAGTCCTCCATACCGGCACCAGGCGCCGGCGGGGCCTCCTTCTCGGGCTTGTCGACGATGACCGCTTCGGTCGTCAGGAACAGCGCGGCGATCGAAGCTGCGTTCTGCAGGGCCGATCGGGTCACCTTCGCGGCGTCGATGACGCCCGCGGCGAACAGGTCCTCGTAGTCGCCGGTGTCAGCGTTGAGGCCCTCGGAGGCCTTCAGGGAGCGGACCTTCTCGACCACCACGCCACCCTCCAGGCCGGCGTTGACGGCAATCTGCTTGAGCGGCTCCTCGAGCGCACGGGCCACGATTCGCGCCCCGTGCCCTCGTCGGCCTCGAGCTTCTCGGCCGCGTCGGCGACCGCGCCGTGGGCACGTAGCAAGGCCACGCCACCGCCGGGAACGACCCCCTCTTCGATGGCCGCCTTAGTCGTGCTCACCGCGTCCTCGATCCGGTGCTTCTTCTCCTTTAGCTCGACCTCGGTGGCGGCCCCAACCTTGATGACTGCCACCCCGCCCGACAGCTTGGCGAGCCGCTCCTGGAGCTTCTCGCGGTCGTAGTCGGAGTCGGTGTTCTCGATCTCGGTCTTGATCTGGTTGATGCGTCCCTTGATGTCGGACTCTGTGCCGGCCCCCTCGACGATCGTCGTCTCGTCCTTGGTGACCACCACTTTGCGGGCCTTGCCCAACAGGTCGAGACTCACGTTCTCCAGCTTCAGTCCCACCTCTTCGGTCACGACCTGGCCGCCGGTGAGTATGGCCATGTCCTGGAGCATGGCCTTACGGCGCTCTCCGAAGCCCGGAGCCTTGATCCCGGCGCTCTTGAACGTCCCCCGGATCTTGTTCACGACGAGGGTGGCCAGTGCCTCGCCCTCCACGTCCTCGGCGATCACGGCCAGGGGCTTTCCCGACTGCATAACCTTCTCGAGCACGGGGAGTAGGTCGCGGACCGCTGAGATTTTGGACCCGACGAGAAGCACGTACGCATCCTCGAGCACGGCCTCCATCCGCTCGGGGTCGGTCACGAAGTAGGGCGAGATATAGCCCTTGTCGAAGCGCATGCCCTCGACCAGGTCCATCTCCATGCCGAAGGTCTGGGACTCCTCGACCGTGATCACCCCGTCTTTGCCGACCTTGTCGATGGCCTCCGAGATCATGTCACCGATCTCGGGATCCGCAGCCGAGATGGCCGCGACCTGAGAGATCTGGTCCTTCGACTCGGTCTCCTTCGAGACGCCCTGGAGTGCTGTGACCGCGGTCTCCACTGCGGACTCGATCCCCCGCTTCAGGGACATGGGGTTGGCTCCCGCGGCGACGTTCCTCAGGCCCTCGTGGACCATGGCCCAGGCCAGGACGGTCGCGGTCGTCGTGCCGTCCCCGGCGACGTCGTCGGTCTTCTTGGCAACCTCCTTGACGAGCTCGGCCCCCAGCTTCTCGTAGGGGTCCTCGAGCTCGATCTCCTTTGCGATGGAAACGCCGTCGTTGGTGATGGTGGGCGCACCCCACTTCTTCTCGAGCACGACGTTGCGGCCCTTGGGTCCCAACGTCACCCGTACGGCGTCCGCGAGCTGGTTCATCCCGTCCTCTAGCGACCGGCGAGCCTGCTCGTCGAAGGCGATCAACTTAGGCATCTGGCGCTTCCCTCCATCTGGTGGCCCTAGTGGCCCGTTAGCACTCTCATCATACGAGTGCTAACAGCAAACCACGCCGCCCTGGCCGATGCAACCTGGGAGAGAGGCTGGCAGGCCGGGATCCTGGGCCCGCTCAGCCTCCCGCCACGGCGGGCACGATCGACACAGTCTGGCCGTCGGTCACGGGCGTCTTCAGACCTTGGAGGAACCTGACGTCCTCGTCGACCACGAAGACGTTCACGAAGCGCCGCAGCTGGCCGGAGTCATCGAACAGGCGTCCGGCGAAGCCGGGGTAGGACTGGTCGAGCTCGGCAAGGATCTCGCCCACGGTGGAGCCGCCGAGGGCCACCTCGCCCGAACCGTTGGTCAGCTCTCGCAGCTGGGTCGGGATTCGGACGGTGACGCTCATGGCCTGGCCCGCTCCTCGGCCTCGAAGACGGCGGAGAACGCCTCGAGGCTAGGGGTTATGGTCGCCGACGGCGCCACGTGATCCGTCACCGCCTCGACAGTCTTGAGGCCGTGGCCGGTCACGTAGGCAACCACCCGCTCGTCGCGGCGCACCACGCCGCTCGCGGCCAGCTTGGCAAGCGTGGCGACGGTCACCCCGCCGGCGGTCTCGGCGAAGATCCCTTCGGTCCGTGCCAGGAGCCGAATCCCCTCGATTATCTCCGGGTCGGTCACCGAAGCGAACGAACCGCCGGTGCTGCGCACGGTGTCGAGCGCGTACCAGCCGTCGGCCGGGTTCCCGATGGCGAGCGACTTGGCGATCGTTGACGGCTTCACCGGCCGTATGTGGTCGACGCCTTCGGCGAAGGCCGTGGCGACGGGGGCGCACCCTTCGGCCTGTGCCCCCGAGACCCTCACCTGGACGGGGCCCGGTAGCAGGCCGACCTTGGCCAGCTCCTGAAAGCCCTTGTGGACCTTGACCAGCTGACTGCCCGACCCGACTGGCACCACCACGTGGTCGGGCGCCTGCCAACCCAGCTGCTCGGCGACCTCGAACGCCAGGGTCTTGGATCCCTCCGCGTAGTAGGTGCGAACGTTGACGTTCACGAAGGCCCACGAGGGATGCTCCGCGGTCAGCTCGGCGCAGAGCCGGTTGACGTCGTCGTAGTTGCCCTGCACCTCGACCAGGTGGCCCCCGTAGACGGCGGTGGTGACGACCTTCGCCCGCTCCAGGTCGTGGGGAATGAACACGTAGCTCTCCATTCCGGCGCGGGTCGCATGCGCGGCGACCGAGTTGGCCAAGTTCCCCGTGGACGCGCATGCGGCGACCTTGAACCCGAGCTCGCGCGCCTTGGTCAGCGCCACCGATACGACCCGGTCCTTGAACGAGCCCGTTGGGTTGACAGTGTCGTTCTTCAACCACAGCTCGCCCAGGCCCAGCTCGCTCGCCAGCCGGTCGGCCCGGACGAGCGGCGTGAAGCCCGCCCCGAGGTCCACCGGGGCCGCCGCGTCCGCCGGAAGCAGGTCCGCATAACGCCAGATCGTCTGGGGTCCGGCGGACACTGTCTCGGCACTGATGTGGGCGGCCACGGCTTCGTAGTCGTATGTGACCTCGAGCGGGCCGAAGCAGAAATCACACACGTGCAGAGCTTCGCTCGGGTAGGCGCGGGAGCACTCCCGGCAGCGCAGGCCTTCGACAAACACCTGGTCCTCCTCATCGCTCGGGCATTGGCACCTGGCGCCGTCAGGCGCTGGTTGTCGCGGCGTCGCTGGGCCCGGTCCCTCGGCCGCTCTGGATGATGGCCCCACAATGGTGGCCGAGTGGAGCCAGGATCGTCAAACACCCTGCCGTGAGCGATGATATGGCCCCATGCCGGCCCCCCTGGAGCACGGCGTCCACGAGGCCGCCGACTTCCCCGTACATGCCCTGCTTCCCCTCAAGGGTGAGCGGAAAGTCTCGGTGTGCATACCCGCGCGACGAGGCCCCGACGATCGGTCCCATCGTGTCGATCGTTCGGTCCCAACTCTCCACGCTCGTGGACGAGGTTCTGGTCATCGACGACGGCTCGTCGGACACCACCGGCTCGGTCGCAGCCGATGCGGGCGCCCGCGTGGTGGCCGCGGCAGCGCTGCTGCCCGAGATGGAGGTCGAGCCCGGAAAGGGCCAGGCAATGTGGAAGGCCGTCTTCGCGGCCGAAGGAGACCTCATCGTCTTCTGTGACGCCGATGTGACCAACTTTCAACCCTCGTTCGTGGCCGGCTTGCTAGGCCCTCTCCTCCTCGATAGGGACGGCAACCAGGTCGCGCTCGTCAAGGCGTCCTACAACCGGCCTCTCAACGGTCTTGCGGGCGAGGGCGGGCGCGTGACCGAGCTGGTGGCCCGGCCTCTCCTCAGTGCGTTGTTCCCCGAGCTGGCGCACATCCGCCAGCCGCTGAGCGGAGAAGCAGCCGCGCCTCGGTGGGCGCTCGAGCAGCTGCCATTTTGCGACGGTTACGGCGTCGAGCTGGGACTGTTGGTGGACGTCGCCGCGCAGTTCGGACCCCGGTCCATCGCGCAGGTCGAGCTCGGTGAACGCCGGCACCGCAACCGTCCGATCCACGAGCTGAGCCCGCAGGCACTGGCCATACTCCAGGTGGCGCTGCGCCGGGCGGGCGCCGTGGGCGGTGACGGTCCTTCGACACTCTTGCGACCCGACGGCGATCCGCGGACGGTGGTCCCCGGCGAGAGACCGCCCTTGGTGGGCGTTCCCTCCTACCGCACCAACCTGGAGCGGTCCAGGTACCGCCTGACCGCGTCCTCCGCGCACCCCAGCGGATCCGACATGGACCTGTCTATCCCGTAGGTCTCCGAAAGCGACACCGAAGGTATGTCCCGAACCGGGTCATCGAGGTCCCCCGGCGGGATCTGGCCGGCGACGACCAAAGCCGGCACCCCGAGCCGTCGCGACAACCCCACGACCCCACCCACGACCTTTCCCCGAAGGGACTGCTCGTCTAGGCGGCCCTCGCCGGTCACCACCAAGCTCGATCCTTCGACGATCTCCGCGAGACCCGTAGCCTCGCAAAACAGGTCGAAGCCAGGCACGAGCTCCGCGCCCACCGCCGCGAGGCCTCCTGCCAACCCTCCTGCCGCACCGCTTCCCGCCATGTCCCTCACGTCCACGCCATAGGTCTCCCGGTAGAGCTGGGCAAGCCGCTCCAGGCGTCTGGTGAGGAGGGAGACCTGGGCGGGAGTTGCTCCCTTTTGAGGCGCGAAGACGGCCGCGGCATCCACGAAGGTGGTGCTCACATCGCAGGCGACGACGAGCTCCACACCCTTGAGGCGCGCCTTCGACTCGATGGCTCTGACAGCGCCCAGGCCGCCGTCGGTCGTGGCAGAGCCACCCAGGCCGAGGATGATCCTCCGCGCGCCGGCGGCGATCGCCGCCATGACGAGCTCGCCGGTTCCCCTGGTCGAGGCCTCCAGGGCGTCGTTGACGTGGGGTCCGCCGACGAGCGCCAGCCCCGAGGCGCGAGCACTCTCGATGACGGCCATGGTGCCCCTCATCCTCCATTCGGCCTCCACCGTCTGGCCGAGAGGACCCTGAACTCTCGCATGGCGAGGTCTGCCACCGAGTACCTCCAGCACGCCCTCCCCACCGTCGGCCATGGGCACCTCGGCGGCTTCCCACCCTGCCCGCCTAGCTGCGCGTGCGATCGAACCCGCCACCTCCGGCGCGGTCGCGGTTCCCTTGAACTTGTCCGGGGCGGCCACCAAGCGGCGCATAGGCCGTCAATGGTGCCCCAGCCGCGCCCTATGGGTATCGTCCCGTTGATGAACGGTGGCGACGTCGTCGTGGTGTCCAACCGCGGCCCGCTGTCCTTCGACCGGGATGATGCCGGACGGCTGGTTGCCAAGCAGGCGGCGGGGGGTCTCGCGTCGAGCTTGGGGCCCGCCCTCGCGGGGAGCGGAGCCACCTGGGTGGCTGCCGCGGTGAGCGACGGAGACAGGATCGCCGCCACGCAAGGCCTGATGGAGGTCGACGGTATCCGGTTGATACCCCTCGCCGTGGATCAGGACGTCTACCGGATGGCGTACGACGTCGTCTCGAACGGGACCTTGTGGTTCATGCACCATCGCCTGTTCGACTTGGCGCGCAGGCCCCGGTTCGATCGTCATTGGCGCGAAGCCTGGGAGGGCTACCGGGTCATGAACCAGGTATTCGCGGAGGCGGTGGCAAAAGAAGCGCCGGAGGACGCCGCTGTTCTGGTTCAGGACTACCACCTGGCCCTCGTGGGAGGCCTGCTGGCAAAGAGCCGTTCTGATTTGCGAACGGTGCACTTCTCTCACACGCCCTTTGCCGGTCCCGAGAGCGTCCGCATGCTTCCTGGCACGGTGTCCACCGAGCTGCTCGGTGGAATGGCCGGCTACCGGTCCTGTGGATTCCATACAGCCCGGTGGGCCGCGGAGTTCCAACGGTCCTGCACGGAGTTGCTGGGCGGCGCCCCGCCGACCTTCGTGGCCTCCCTCGGTGCGGACCGGGCTCACCTGGACTCCGTAGCGGGGTCGGAAGAGTCCGCGTATGAAGGATCCAGGCTCGATAGCCAGGTCGGCCATCGAGCACTGGTTGTCAGGGTCGACCGCATGGAGCTGTCCAAGAACCTGCTGCGCGGGTTCCTCGCCTTCGATCAACTGCTGTCGGACCGCGCCGACTGGCGAGGAAGGGTTTGCTTCGTGGCAATGGCCTACGCCTCACGTGGGGGCCTGCCCGAGTACCTCGCCTACAGGACCGAGGTCGAGTCGGTGGCCGACATGGTGAACGAGAGGTGGGGCACGGCGGACTGGACGCCTGTGATCCTGGACGTTTCGGACAACTACCCCCGCTCGGTCGCCGCGCTGACCCGATACGACGTTCTTCTCGTCAATCCCATCAGCGACGGCCTCAACCTCGTGGCCAAGGAAGGGCCGATTTTGAACACCAACGACGGGGTGGTCGCCCTCTCGAGAGAAGCCGGCGCCTGGGACGAGCTCGGCACGGCAGCGCTCGAGCTGAATCCGTACGACATTGCCGGAACAGCGGAGACCCTCGGCGCCGGCTTGGACATGGGACGCGAAGAGCGCTCCGACAGGGCCAAGGCGCTGTTTGCGGCTGCGAGCGCCCGGAGCCCGAAGGACTGGCTGGACGACCAGCTGGCAAATGCCTGAGCGCGGCGGCTGAGCCTCCGAACTGCTCAGCGGCGCGCAGTTTCCAACAGGAGGCGCAAGACGGCCAGCGCCTCCTCGGGGCCGTTGACCGCCACGTCGGCCTCCTGGACAAGCGCCGCGGGCGTCTCCTCGCTGGTGGCCACCATCTTGCACGTCCGCATCCCCGCGGCGCGCAAGGAGTCGAGAGCGCCAAAGGCAGGGAGGTCGCCCAGGTCGTCTCCCATAAAGCATGCGGCGTCCAGGCCCTGGCACAGCGCGCGCACCGCCGTTCCCTTGTCGGCCGTAGACGGAGGGCGGAGCTCCAGGCTCATCTTGCCGAAGAACACGACAAGCCCCAAGTCCGCCGCCTGGGCGGCGGCGAATTCTCGGGCCCAAGTCTCATCCTGCGCAGAGGTCCTCCAATGGAGACCGAGAGCCAGTCCTTTCGGCTCGACGAGAACACCGGCCGGAGCATGCTCCCTTGCCCGAAGCTCGGACTCGTGAACGGCCTCCCGCCAGCCCTCTGCATTTGGATCAACCCACGTGGTCCCGCCACTTTCGGCTCGCTCGATGCCGTACAAGCCGACGGCCACGAGCTTCGACGACCGCCTCTCCATCTCCAACCGATCCACCAAGAAGCTGGCCGGTCGTCCCGAGACGACCGCCACCCGCGCGTACGCGCCGGCCAGGAGATGCAGCACCTCGACGGCTCCTGGAAGGGGCTCAGCGTCGGACGGATCGTCGACGATACGGGACAGAGTCCCGTCGAAGTCGGAGATCACCGCTGCCGTAGCGGCTCTCTCGGCCACCGGGGCCACCGCGTCCGGCACCGACGGAGCGCCTTGAGAGGCGGCCATCAGTTCCGGGCCTCGTCAGTGAGTTCTCGAGGTTGTCGTGGTGTTCGATGAAGAGCTCGGTCCGGAAGCCGGACCACTGGTCTGGCTGGCAAGGTCGGGACCGATCACGACGATCACGGCAGCTCCTTTTGTGCCTCCTATCACCGAGGGGCCGGAGGACATCGGTTGCACGGCCGAGGCGGGCAGCCCCAGAAAGCTGCCAACCGCTGTCGCCTCCCGGTTGTAGCCGCTTGTGTAGTACACGCCGGAGGAATTGGCAGTTCCAGACGTGTCGGTAGGCGACAAGATGTTGTATCCATCCCGCTGGAGCGAGTCGCTGATCCGGCCCGCGACTCCCGACGTGCGGGTCCCGTTGGCAACCAAGGTCAAGACCTGACCCGGGGGTCGCGCGGCTGACCCCGCCGTCGTGCCGGAGTGGGCAGGGGCCGCGGCCGCCGTCGTAGGGGGTGTTGTCGCCGTCGTAGGCGGGGCGGTCGGCGAGGTGGACGCAGCAGGAGTCGTCTTACCGATGCTGTGCAAGGTGACGACTCCGATGACAACCGCGACAACGATCAGGAACACTCCCCTGCCAAGCGCCGTGGCCCCCTGGTGGGGGGCGTCCTGCCCACGACCGCTCATCTGTCCCGTCCGGCGGACCGGCCGCCCGCTCCGAAACGCCGCCCGAGGCGCTGGTGGCGAAGCCGCCGCAGCCGCCTGATTACGAGGGGGTCATGGCCCATTGCTTCGTCCGATCCGATCAGTTCTGAGAGGCGGCGGTAGTAGAGGGCGGGGGAGATCCGGAGCCGGATTTCGATGGCCTGCTTCTTGGGTCCCGTATCCAACCACCAACCCCGCTCGAAGTCGAGAATGGCTCGATCCCGATCGGAGAGCGCCACCGGGCGAGCCTGCCAAGCCGCGTCGCCGATAGCAAGCATCCCCCGCTCGCACCATCCAGCGGCCAGCCCCGCCACCCCTGGCTTCCGCACCATCCCACTGGCCCGGATGTTTGGGGGGTAGCCGCCCGCATGTTCGGGGGCTAGTGGGATGATGCCCCCCGCCAGTAACAGCCGACCCCCGCCACCTCAATACCGGCCGTATCGCCAGCCCGGTACCAGGCCGCTCGCCACGCCCCAGTACCGGCCGTGCCCCTAGGCCAGTACCAGCGTGCCTCGCCACATCAGCTCCAGTCGCATGAAATCTGAGTCTTATTTGCTCAGATTACTTGACTTGCACGCTGGGGCACGGCATAATTCCTGCTAGAGGTGCGAAACCCGATAGCTGAAACAGGAGGTAGAAGAACAATGCTGCTGAGATGGGACCCCTTCCGTGAGATGGACAGGCTCGCCGACCAGGCCCGCGTATCGTTTCGGACCCACGCTCCGTACATGCCCATGGACGCCTACAGGCGTCAGGACGAGCTGGTGGTGAGCTTCGACCTTCCCGGCGTTGACCCCGCGTCGGTGGACGTGACCGTCGAGAAGAACATGTTGAGCGTCAGGGCGGAGAGGTCCTGGACGCGGAACGAGGGGGACGAGGTCATTGTGGACGAGCGCCCGCAGGGGACCTTCTCACGGGAGCTGTTCCTGGGTGAGGGGCTCAACTCTGACGCCGTGTCCGCCCGTTACGAGAACGGTGTGCTTACCGTAAGGATCCCCGTAGCCGAGACGGCTCGGCCGCGGAAGGTCACGATCGCCACTGGCGGAGACAAGGCTTCGATCGGGGCCCGCTCGAGCGACGCCAGCTGAACCTCGCTCAATCGTTGGCGGCTCGAACCTGCGCTTAGGCTGTCGTCAAGCCGGTGTGGCGCAGATGGCAGCGCAGGCGACTTGTAATCGCCAGGTCGTGGGTTCGAGTCCCACCGCCGGCTCAGAGACCACCGCCGGCTCAGAGACCACCGCCGGCTCTCTCTCCCACCGCCGGCTCTCAGAACCACCGTTGGCTCTCTCAGAGAACACCGTCGGCTGGTAGGCGACACCGTAATCACCACGATCGGAGCTGCGCTTACCCTCGAGCTCGCACTTTAGGGCGCGACTGACCCGCTCCAGGTTCTCAGCCAGGGGCCCGTAAATGAACTCGACAGCCGAGGTTGCGACCTTCTCTGGTAGCCGCTCTATGGCTCGTTTCGCCGGGCTGGTCCACTCGAAGGCCCATCGGTGGAAGAGCAACTAGCCGTGGGTCGCACTTGTCGCCTTTCAACTGGGGCCGGTGGGCAAGTATTGGGTTGTCATGTCTCAACGTCTCGAGGCTGAGCTGGAGGAGAGCAGACGGGAGCTCCGGACTGCCGAGGCGGAGGTCGCGCGGCTCCAAGCCCTGCTGGGGATAGACGACGCCGCGAGGGTGGACGCCCACAAGGAGGTGCTGCGACCGAACCTCTTCGCCGAGGCCGAAGCACTTCCGACGGTGGATACTCACTCGTCACCTGAGGCGAAAGTGGCGCTCTTCCGGAACCTCTTCGGTGGCCGCAACGATGTCTACGCGCAGCGCTGGGAGAACGCCAAGACAGGCAAGTCGGGCTGGTCGCCCGCCGTTCGGGGCGGCTGGGGAGCCGCCCGTCGGCGGAACCCTGAGTACCTTCCATTCAGCGATGAGGTGATCAGCGCGCAACTGGCAGGTCGGATCAGTGCGGGGCTCTATCCATTGCTCTCGGGTGATACCTGTCGCCTGCTCGCAGCCGACTTTGACGGCCGAAGTTGGATACTCGATGCCCTTGCCTACCTCGACACTTGTAGGGCCGTCGGGGTTCCGGCGGCTTTGGAGCGCTCCCGCTCGGGCAACGGCGGCCACGTGTGGAGCTTCTTCACCCAGCCCGTGGAGGCTGCCGCGGCCCGGCGTCTCGGCGCACGACTCCTACGTGAGGCCATGGCTGTTCGGGCCGAACTCGACCTCGCCAGCTACGACAGGCTCTTTCCGGCTCAAGACTTCGTCCCGAAGGGCTCCTTCGGCAACCTCATCGCCTTGCCCCTCCAGGGCGAATGCCGCCAGCGCCGGAATACCGTTTTCCTCGATCCCTCGACGCTCGAGCCCTGGAAGGACCAGTGGGAGTTCCTATCGTCCGTTTCAAGACTCGACGCGGAGGCAGTGGACGCTGCCGGTGAGGCTCTCCGGCCAGTGGACGTCGGTCCGGCCGCCCGGCGCCTCCGGCAGCCGGCTACGCACGTGGACCGCCCTGCACCGTCGCGCGTTTGCGCTGTCTTGGGCACGGCCATCTCGGTCGAACACATCGGACTACCGCCAGCGCTGCTGGCGTCACTAAAGCACGTGGCCTCGCTACACAACCCGGCCTTCTACGAGCGGGAGCGTCTGCGACTCTCGACCTGGAGGGTCCCGCGGCTCGTCCGCTGCTATCAGGAGGACCTGGAGCACCTGCACCTCCCGCGGGGCCTTCGAAACCAGGTTCAGGCGATCGTGGCTGAAGCCGGAAGCCAACTTGTTGTGACGGACGGCCGGCCTGAGCCGATGCAAGTCTCGCTGCGCTTCCAGGGCGTCCTCAATACTCAGCAACAGCAGGCCGTAGACAACCTCGCCGCTCATGAGCTCGGGGTTCTGGTGGCTCCCCCCGGCGAAGGCAAGACGGTAATGGCCTGCGCCCTCATCGCTCACCACGGCGTGCCCGCTTTGGTCCTGGCGGACCGCAAGCCGCTCCTCGAGCAGTGGCGAGCCCGACTTGAATCCCTGCTCGGGCTGAACGGCAGCCAGATCGGCCAGCTCGGCGCCGGCCGGACCCGGCGAAGTGGCATTGTTGACCTGGCCAGCATCCAGACACTGGTGCGCCGGAGCGACGAGGAGAATGAGGCCCTCTTCTCTGGGTACGGCCTCGTCGTCGTCGACGAGTGCCATCACGTGCCCGCTCAGACCGTCGACCGCTGCCTCCGAACAGCTCCTACCCGTCGCTGGCTTGGCCTCACTGCTACCCCATATCGCCGCCAAGGGCTCGAGGAGATCATTCAGATGCAATGCGGACCGGTGCGTCACAACATCTCCATCAAGCAGTCTGCTTCCAGCGCCTCGCTCCGCCGGGAGCTCGTCGTCCACGAGACCCTGGCTGATCCGCTCGCTGAACCCGATGCCCATATCCAAGTTCTGCTTCGGGCGTTGGCCGAGGACGAAGAACGCACAGCCAGCATCTGCGACGACGTGGCCGGAGCAATCCAGCGTGGACGGAACTGCCTAGTACTGACCCAGCGGATCTCCCACCTGGAGCAAATCTGTGGGGGTCTACGAGGACGGAAGCTCGACCCGCTGGTCCTGCGAGGAGGAATGGGAAGGAAAGCCCAGGCCCTCGTGGCCGACCAGCTAGCAATGCGCTCGGGAGTGTACCCGCTCCTCCTCGTTGCTACCGGATCCTTCATCGGTGAGGGCTTCGACTGCCCCAGGCTCGACACCGTTTTCTTCACCTTCCCGTTCGCATGGAAAGGCAGCGTCGTGCAGTACGCCGGACGGGTGCTTCGCAGTGTGGACGGCAAACAGGATGTCGAGGTGCACGACTACGTCGACGTCCTCGTCCCCGTCATCCGGCAGATGCACGACAAGCGGTTGAGCGGCTACTCCCTCCTCGGGTTCAGCGTTCCAAGGAGGCTCACGAGACGTGGATCCTGAGAGCCGTAGTTTGGCTCGCCGCAGGCTTGGCCGACGCCATGAGGCCCTGCTTCTGTACAATTGGCCGCTATCCGTCATGTACACTTGACGCGATGGACGTGACCGTTAGCACTCTGCGAGCGCACCTTAGTGACTGGCTCGACCGTGCCCGCTCGGGTGACGAGGTCGTCATCACCGATCGCGGGGTACCGGTGGCTCGTCTCGTAGGCCTTAGCACGACAAGCATTCTCGAAGGCCTCACCGAGAGCGGAGTCATCCACAAGCCTGCGCAACTGCAGCGACCCAAGGCAATTGGTCGAAGGCGGGCCCGCACCGGTCGGCCAGTCGCCGAGCTGGTGAGCGAACAGCGGCGCTGACACATGACGCTCGTGTACTTCGATTCGAGCGCCTTCGTGAAGCTCATCGCCGAGGAGGAGGGAAGCGACCTCGCTGCCCAGTTGTGGGATGGCTGCGACGCTGCAGTGTCCAGCCGGCTTGCCTATCCCGAGGTCCGGGCGGCCCTAGCCACAGCTCAGCGCAACCGCCAGATGCGTGGACAGGACGTCGAGATGGCCGAGCGGGACTGGGAGGAATTCTGGGCGGCTACACGACCCGTCGAGCTCACCCATTCCGTAGAGCGGCACGCTGGTCACCTCGCTCGTGCGTACTCACTTCAGGGCGCCGACGCGGTCCATTTGGCGAGCGCGCTCGCCATTGAGCCATCCGAGGTGGTTGTCGCCGCGTGGGATCGGAGGCTCCGCGCGGGTGCCGCCACCTCAGGGCTCCCGGTTGCTCCCGCCCCGACGAGGAAGTAAGAGACGCCGTCAACCAAGCGCTACGGCCAGGGCGGCTAGAAACTCATCTGGCGCCTCGAGCATCAGATAGTGACCGACGTCATGGAGCCAGACGAGCTGTGAGTCTGGCCGCGTCCGGTGAAGCCTGGTCGCCATGTCCGCGACAGCGATCGGGTCATCGGTTCCCCAGAGGACTCCGAGGGGCGAAGGATGCGACTCGATGGCCCCCGTGTAGCGATCCTGGTAGCGGCGTCTCTCCTCGATGTAGCGGATCGTCCTCGGTAGCAGGAGATGACCACCTCGGTGCGAGATCAGCTCCCACGCGGCGGCCAGCTCGGTTTCATCCACAGCCGAATGTCTGCTGAAGGTGGCCGCAAGGCCGGAGGTCAGCGTCGCTCTGTCCGCAGCGACTTTGTCGGACAGCCTCTCGTCGGGAAGGGCGAGGAGGAAGTTCTGGCCGTCGCTTAGGTGGGCCATCTCTATGTAGATGCTGCCGTTGGTAACGACCCTCCGGGCTATCTCAACGGGCCAGCGACCTTCCTGGTTGCGCGCCAGGAGCTCTCCGCCCACGGTGTCTCCCATGTCATGGGTGAGGAGAGACAGAGTCGACAGGCCCAGCTCCGTTACGAAGGATTGGACGACCTCAGCTTGGAGGTCGATGGTGTAGGACAGATCGGGCTTGGCGGAAAGGCCATATCCGATCATGTCCAGGAGGCACACCCTGCGGTTCGCTGCGAGTTTCTCGGCAACCAGGTGAAAATCGAAGGAGCTGGTCGGAAACCCATGGAGGACGACAAGCGGTTCATGCTCCTCCCTTCGAAGGGGACCGATGTCCATCGTGAAGGTCTCCCAGCCGCCCAGCGTCCGATAGGTACCGCTACGCTCCCACTCCGACACCGTCTCTGACCGCCACTCGTGCGCCTCAGCCACGTGAGCGCTCGATTCGCAAGACGGCAGTCGGAACAGAGGCCCTTGGCCGGAAGGCTTCCGCAGGTAGCCGCTTGACGAGATGTACCTCGAAGATCCTCCCCCACCTCACCTTCCCTGGTGCGTCCCCGCCGGCCCATTTCCGTGCCAGATGAGCCGGAAGGACCAACTCCGCTGACACCAGGCGGCTGCCCGAGCTGAGCAGTCTACGGAGCAGTGCGGTGTTGACGGAGAACGGCGGGTTGGCCACGACGCGGAAAGGCCGTCGCGGCAGACGCAGGTCCGCGGCATCGGCCTGGACGACTGCCACGGGATCGCCGAAGAAACGTTCGCGCAAGGCAGCCGCGCGTGTCGCGGATGCAACTCGAGGGCGATGACCTTCGCCCCTTTGGCTAGGAGAGCCTCGGTAATGACACCCGTGCCAGCCCCAATGTCGAGGACGAGGTCGCCCTCGCGAATTGCGGCATCTTCAACCAGCTTGGGGGCCCAAGGACCGTACAGACGGTGATAGCCCCAGTACGGCCGCCGCCCGGCGGACACGACGCACCATGACCGTTGTCATGACGTAAGGATGCCCCGTACGGGGGACCCCCGCCAGCCATATTCCGTGCAGTCCCCGTTCCCCTGGGCGGCACGAACCGTTGGAGGTCATGCACCGCCTTGTTCCAGCAAGGCCACCGACCAGCATGCGATTCCCTCTGCACGACCCAATGCGCCCAGCCCCTCTGCCCTCCGCCCCTTCAAGCTCACAGGGCCCCCTGCGGCCTCAGCCAGACGTCGCTCCATCGGCTCTCGGTGGGCCGAGATGAACGGCCGTTCGAGGACGAGGACGCAGTCGGCGTTGACCAGCCGCCAGCCCGCTTCAGCCACCATCGTGGCTACGAGGCGCAGCAGAGCCACGCTGTCCGCGCCCTCCACCGCGGATCGCCCTCGGCAAAGTGCTGACCGATATCGCCGAGCGCCGCGGCACCCAGCATGGCGTCGGACAGAGCATGCGCAACCACATCGGCGTCGCTGTGGCCGGTCAAGCCCGTCTCTCCGGGAAGATGGACTCCACCGAGGACGAGTCTGCGCGAAGGATCGTCGCTGAAAGCGTGGACATCGAAGCCGATACCGACCCGTGCCGTCATGTGCGAGCCTCCGAAACCCGCGAGCTCATGACCTAAGCAAGCCCTTCATGAGCTCAGCAACACCAAAGAGCTCAACACCTCATGAGCTCAGCAACGCCCTGCAGATTGCCAGATCGGTGCGGTCGGTGACCTTGATGTTGCGAGGGTCGCCGGGCACCGCAGCGACAGTTCCGCCGACAGCTTCTACCAAGGAGGCGTCATCGGTCGCCGCCGGTTCGCCCCGGTGCGCCCTACGCAGTGCAGGTGATCGGAACGCTTGAGGGGTCTGGACCACCACCAGACCCCGACGTTCCAATGTCTCGATCACACGATCGTCCTCCACCCTCTTGACGGTGTCACCCAAGGGCAAGACCGGAACTGCCCCGTCACTGGCGTCGCCGGACGTCACGGCGGAGATCACCTCGCGAAACAGCGACTCGCTTGCAAGCGGCCGCGCAGCATCGTGAATGACGATCACGTCGGCCTCCGCCGGCACGGCGGCAAGGCCCGCCCTCACAGACGCCGATCTGGTTCCGCCACCCTCCACGACGAAGTCTGCGTCCGCAGCGTCGGACGGACCAATGGCTGCCGAGCTCCCCGAGCGATCACCCTCGGGGAGGACGAGCACCACGCCTCGGCAGGTGCAACGAGCCGCCTCGACGGACCAGTCGACGATCCGTCTGGAGCCGAGCTTCTCGAACTGCTTCGGCCCCCCGAAGCGGGTTCCCCTTCCGCCGGCCACGACGACGCCCCAGGTGCTCAAAGACACGCTCACCGGATCGCCATCCCCATTTCGCCAGCCGAGGCCGTCGAGCTACGGGAGAGCTTCGTTCAACTTCTCCTCTGCCTCTTCCTCGTTGACGCCTATGGCAAACGTCAACTCAGAAACGAGGATTTGGCGAGCGCGGATGAGCATCCGCTTCTCTCCCGCGGAAAGGCCCTTGTCCTTGTCCCGTATCGAGAGGTTCCGCACCACCTCTGCAACCTGGTAGACATCGCCGGACTTCAGCTTCTCGACGTGGTTCTTGTAGCGGCGCGACCAGTTGGTCGGCATTCGCGCTTCCTTCTTTCGAAGCACGGCGAACACCTCTTCCACCTCTTCGTCGTTGATGACCTCGCGCAAACCGACCTCGTCGGTGTTGTCCGCGGGCACCATCAGGGTGAGGTCGCCGTATGCAAGGCGGAGAACCAGATACTCGCGGGCCTCGCCGAACACCTCTTTCTCTTCGCGCTTTTCGATCACCGCCGCGCCGTGATGCGGATATACGACCTTGTCACCTACGTCGAATGACATTCCTCTCCCAACAGCGAGACAACGGGATCGCTTAAGGGTACGGGGCCCTGGCCGATCCCACAACCGAGCAGGTCCTCCAGTTCCCTCTCCGCGAAGCCTCAACCACAAAGCTCGCGGACGGCCTCGCGGAAGGTGGCGACCCGCAACAGATCCATCCCGCAGGGCCCGTCCGGCGCCGACTGGGGCAGCACCGCCTGCCGGAAGCCCAACCGAGCCGCCTCCGCCAATCTTCTCGGGGTGTGGGAGACCAGGCGCACCTCACCGCCCAGACCCACTTCCCCGCAAGCCACCAAGTCTTCAGGCAGGGCCTTGTCGGTCACAGCCGAGGCCAGGGCCAGGCCCAGAGCCAGGTCGGCCGCAGGCTCGGACACCCGTACGCCGCCGACCACCGATGCGAACACGTCACACCCAGCCAGGGGGATCCCAACCCGACGCTCCAGGACAGCCGCCAGGAGCGCAAGGCGTCCACCGTCGAGACCCTGAGCCGACCGCCGCGGGACCGCCACGGAGCTCCTTGCGACCAGCGCCTGCAGCTCGACCAGAAGCGGACGTTGGCCTTCCATCGCCGTGGCCACCACCCCACCGGGGTTTCCGGGCTGACCATCGCCGAGCAGGAGCCCGCTCGGATCGGGCACCCCGACCAATCCGGATTCGCCCATCTCGAACAAACCCAGCTCTCCGATGGGACCGAAGCGGTGCTTCGAAGCACGAACAAGGCGTAGCGCGTGATGGCGCTCCCCCTCGAAGGTCAAAACCGTGTCAACCAGGTGCTCGAGTATCCGCGGTCCGGCGATCGAGCCGTCCTTGGTGACGTGTCCCACGATGATCGTGGCCAGCCCGGTCTCCTTGGAGATCCGTGAGAGACTGTTGGCACATTCTCGCACCTGTACAACGGTGCCCGCGACGATCCAAGGTCAGGATCGAAGACCGTTTGAATCGAATCGATCGCCAAGACCTGCGGGGCAAGGTCAGCGATGACGTTGACAAGGTTGGGCAGGCAGCTTTCCTCCGACAGCCACAGCTCGGAAGCCCCGACCCCTAGCCGCTCGGCCCTGAGACGGACCTGCGTCCTCGACTCCTCTGCCGAAACGAACAGCGCACGCCGCCATCGGAGGCCATTGCGGCCAGCGCCTGGAGAACGAGCGTCGACTTCCCGATGCCGGGCT
Organism: uncultured Actinomycetes bacterium; assembly: GCA_963736925.1. Lineage (GTDB taxonomy): Bacteria > Actinomycetota > Acidimicrobiia > Acidimicrobiales > CAVTQP01 > CAVTQP01. The sequence continues at coordinate 30,202 of CAVTQP010000002.1, read as the reverse complement.
CCCCGCCGAGAAGAGTTACCGAGCCCGGCAGGAGGCCACCGGACAGGACCCGGTCCAGCTCGGCGATCCGAGTCGGCCGAGGGGAATCCGCGGCCCAAGGCGAATCCACGGCCAGCGGGGAATCCACGGCCAGCGGGGAATCCACGGCCAGCGGGGGTTCCGCGACCCGAGGCGTGTCCGCAGCCCGAGGGGAGCCCGATCCCGGGTTCTCGGTGTCGCCAGGGCGCCGGGGACTGTCGGCGGACAGCAACAGGCTCACCGAACCACCCGCAGCCCGGCCCGGACCTTCGACCTCTTCTACCAAGGTGTTCCACTCGCCGCACGCGGCACAACGTCCGCTCCACCGCGGCGAGGTGGCGCCGCATTCCCTACACCTGTGAACGGTCCTCGTTCTCGCCACCGGTCGATCGTACGAACGGCGTGTGACACCCCTGCGCCGCCCCCCCAAGGGCGCTCGGTTATTCGGGAGGGCTTCCGGCGCCCGCCAGCTCGACGGGGGGTGGCTCGATTCCCTCGATAGACCGGAAGACGATCTCGGAGTTCTCGGCGTCCACGATCACAGTCTCGCCGACGCGGAACTCCTTCCAGAGGATCCGCTCCGACAAAGGATCCTCGACGAGCTGTTGGAGAGCCCGCCGCAGCGGTCGAGCCCCCAGGGTGGGGTCGTAGCCGCGCTCTGCCAGCAGCTCCTTGGCAGCCCGAGTGATCTCCAGGCCGAGGCCTTGACCGTCGAGCTGCTCCCTCACCCTCCTGATCATCAAGTCGACGATCTCGGTCACTTCCTCACGGGAGAGCTCGTGGAAGACGATCACCTCGTCGATACGGTTGAGGAACTCGGGACGGAAGTGAGATTTCAGGGCCTCGGTGACCTTTGACTTCATCCGCTCGTAGGTGACCGCCTCGCTGGACTTCGCGAAGCCGACCGAAGTCTTGCGAAGGTCAGCGGTCCCCAGGTTGGAGGTCATGATGAGCACGGTGTTCTTGAAGTCCACCGAACGTCCCTGAGCGTCGGTCAACCGACCGTCCTCCAGGATCTGCAGCAAGGCATTGAAGACATCGGGATGGGCCTTTTCGATCTCGTCGAACAGCACGACGGAGAACGGCTTGCGGCGCACAGCCTCGGTGAGCTGGCCGCCTTCTTCGTAGCCGACGTACCCCGGAGGGGATCCGACGAGACGGCTGACCGTGTGCTTTTCCATGTACTCGCTCATGTCCAGCTGGATCAGCGAGCCCTCGTCGCCGAACAGGAACTCGGCGAGCGCTTTGGCCAGCTCGGTCTTGCCCACCCCGGTCGGGCCGAGGAAGATGAACGACCCGCTGGGCCGCTTGGGGTCCTTCAGCCCGGCCCGCGTACGCCGGATCGCCCGCGACAGGGCCTCTAGAGCCGGCGCCTGGCCCACGACACGCTTGTGTAGCTCGTCTTCCATCCGAAGCAGCTTGGCGGTCTCCTCCTCGGTCAGCTTGTAAACGGGTATGCCGGTCCAGTTGGCGAGGACCTCCGCGATGACCTCCTCGTCAACCACGTCGAAGAGGTCGACGCCCTCCGCGCGCCACTCGGCCTCGGTAGCCGACTTCCGCTCCAAGCGCTCCTTCTCCTGCTCCGCCAGCTTCTTGGCCTGATCGAAGGCCTGCTTCTCGATTGCGGTCTCCTTGTCCTTGCGGATCCGCGCGATGTCGTCCTCGAGCTTCTTGAAGTCGGGCGGGGTGGCCATGCGACGGATCCGCAGCCGGCTGCCGGCCTCGTCGATCAGGTCGATGGCCTTGTCGGGGAGGAAGCGGTCTGAGATGTAGCGGTCCGCGAGGTTCGCCGCCGCCACCAAGGCTTGGTCGGTGATCGTGACCGAATGATGGCTCTCGTAGCGGTCGCGCAGACCCTTCAGGATGTCGATGGTGTGCGAGAGGGTGGGCTCGTCGACCTTTATGGGTTGGAACCTGCGCTCGAGGGCCGCGTCCTTCTCCAGATGCTTGCGGTACTCGTCGAGTGTGGTGGCGCCGATGGTCTGCAGCTCGCCGCGCGCCAGCATGGGCTTGAGGATCGACGCGGCGTCGATGGCCCCCTCGGCCGCGCCTGCTCCCACCAAGGTGTGAAGCTCGTCGATAAACAAGATGATGTCGCCCCGGGTCCTGATCTCCTTCAGCACCTTCTTGAGGCGTTCCTCAAAATCGCCCCGGTACCGGCTCCCGGCCACCAACGCACCAAGGTCGAGGGTGTAGAGCTGCTTGCCGTTCAGGGTCTCAGGGACGTCGTTGGCCACGATCTGCTGTGACAAGCCCTCCACGATGGCGGTCTTGCCGACCCCCGGCTCGCCGATGAGAACCGGATTGTTCTTGGTGCGTCGGGAGAGCACCTGCATGACCCGCTCGATCTCGCGGTCACGGCCGATAACGGGATCCAGCTTGTGCTCTCTCGCAAGGGTGGTGAGATTGCGTCCGAACTGGTCGAGCACGGGAGACCCCGTCGGCGCGTCCTGGCCCCCGGTACCCGGCCCGCCGGCCCCCTCCTTTCCTTGTATTCCCGAAAGGAGCTGGATCACCTGCTGACGCACCCGTGAGAGGTCGGCGCCCAGGTTGACCAAAACCTGGGCCGCCACACCCTCGCCCTCGCGGACAAGCCCGAGGAGCATGTGCTCGGTCCCTATGTAGTTGTGACCCAGCTGGAGGGCCTCACGCAGCGAGAGCTCGAGGACCTTCTTCGCCCGAGGAGTGAAAGGCGGCGAACCGGGGGACGACGACCCAGCCGGGCCTATGGTCTCCTCGACCTTCTCGCGCACCGCCTCGAGGGAGATCCCGAGCGACTCGAGCGCCTTGGCGGCGACGCCTTCACCCTCGTGTATCAGCCCGAGCAGGATGTGCTCGGTACCGATGAAATTGTGGTTGAGGAGGCGCGCCTCCTCCTGAGCCAGCACCAGCACCCTGCGGGCCCGGTCAGTGAAGCGTTCGAACAACTACCCGTCTCCCTCCGAGGCTCAGTCGACAGCTGGACCTGTTTGAGCAGTCTACCCGTGGCCACCCCTGCTCAGGCACTCAACCACCCGCTCCTGTCGTCCTGCACGCCCTCTCACGACGGACGAAATTCTCCGTTGTTCGTGTATCGGCTCGGTGACCTATCTTCCTGAGCCAGTGAATATCACGAGGCTGCTGGCCCTTCCCCAGCTCGAGGAGGACCTGACCCGCCTGGAGTCGCGTCTGCTCCGGTCCCTCTCCACCGAGGACGTCTTCCTGGCAGAGGTTGCGAGGCACCTGGTGTCGGCGGGTGGAAAGCGCCTACGACCTGCCCTTACGATCACCTCGGCGGCCGCCGGGAGAGCACCGGCCACCGAGGACGTCCTGCTAGGAGGAGTATCAGTGGAGCTGGTGCATCTGGCCTCCCTCTACCACGACGACGTGATGGACGAGGCGATCACCAGGCGCAACGTGCCCACCGTAAATTCACGCTGGGGAAACCTGGTGGCCATCGTGGCCGGGGACTTCCTACTTGCCCGCTCGGCGGAGATCGCAGCCAGCCTGGGGACCGAGGTCGCCGCGTTGCTGGCCGCCACGCTGGGACGGCTTTGCGAGGGCCAGATCAACGAGGTCCACTCGGCATACGACTTGAACAGGTCCGAGGAGTCCTACCTGGCGGCCATCGCCGGGAAGACGGCCTCATTGATGGCGGCCTCCTGTCGCATCGGTGCGCTCACCGCCGGCCTCGACCGCCAGCAGGTCGAGGCGGTGACGACGTTCGGCCAGTGCTTCGGAATGGCCTTCCAGATCCGCGACGACATTCTCGACGTCGTCGCCACGGCTGAAGAGCTCCGCAAGGACCCCGGTCAGGACCTGGTCGCCGGCATCTACACCATGCCGGTGCTGCGAACCCTCGCCGATCCCGAGCGAGAGCCCGTCCTCCGAGGCTTGCTCGGGAAGCCCCTCGGTCCCTACGAGCGTGACCAGGCCCGGGGCATCGTCGCCTCCTCGGGAGCCATAGCTTCGACGGCCGCGGCGGGTCGTCGTTACGCGGACGCGGCCGCCTCCGCTGCCAACTCGCTTAGCGATCAGGCCGTCGGCGAGGGGCTGGCGCGGCTCGGGCACTCACTCATCGACACGATCCCGGTCTGACCAAGAGGACGAAGGCGCCAGGAAGCGCGACGCCCCCGAGCGACTCCCGGCGCGCCAGGCTCATGTGGGTGCCGCGGGTCGATCGGCCCACAGCCCGAGCAGCTTCCACAGGCGTCGGTAGACGGGTCCTACCAGGCCGAGGTCGACCCAGAGCTTGCGCAGCTTGTGCATGGAGGCCAACGCCTCGTCGTGGTGAGCCTTGCTGTGTGTGAACGCCTCGCGGATGACCGAGCGAGGCATGTGGTGGCGCTTCACGATCTGGCGGCTGGGCCGAAGCATCATCTGCGCCATCGACGCGAGCACGAGCGGGGCTTCGACTGCCAGCATGGCCCGGCGCCGCCGACTCAACGAAGGCACGTTGAGCTTCAGGTAGTGGCGCGGTGAAAGAGAGATGCCGCGCCTCCTCGGTGACATGTATCCGCATGATCCGTTCGAGAAGGGGGTGGATGGTCCGGCCGTTTCGCAGCTCCCTGCGCTGGACGTAGTCGATCGGGTCCTCGCCTCCCAGCACGAAGACGAAGAAGAGGGCGGGGAACCGGCGGCCGAGCTTCACGATCCGGCGGGAGCCGAGGCGATCGAGGGCTCGAAGCCCCGCCGCGTCGAATCCGCTCCGGTTGACGAACTCCTGGAACATCAAGGAATGCTGCGCCTCTTCGATGACCTCGTGATAGGCGTAACGGAACTCCGGTGAGCCGTTGGGCAATGTGCTGGCGAACTCGAGCAGACCTCTCTTGAGAACGCTCTCGAACTCGAGCCCCATCTTCATCTTGGACGCGATGAGATCGAGTCCCAAGCGTGCGCGCGCCGGCTGGGGGAGGGAGCGGTACCACCCCGTAGCCCCGAGGGAGTCGTCTGGACCGAGCTCCCAGCGTGGGTCATCAGGATCGATCGCGAGCTCACGGGAGTCCCACTCGATGTCCGTGTACGCGTCGAAGTGCTTGACAACCGACTGGTGGCTGAGACGTGACAGCAATGCCTTGTAGGCATTTAGGTCCTCGTCTGCGACACGCTCTTCCACCGACAGCTGAGAATCGAGAGCTGTCATTTTGCCTCCTCGATGGTGGTGCCCGGATCGAAGGCCTGGAGGATGACCTTCAAGGTGTCGATCACCCGTTCGGCCGGGACGGGATCGTCGCACTCGATCATTCGTTGCATGGCCAGCCCGTCCATCAGCGCGTACGCAAAGCGGAGGCCGGTCTCGTACAAGGCGGGGTCGACGCCTTCCCCCCGCGGGAAGAGATCGAAGAAGATCCGGTAGCTCGTCTCCATGAAGCGCCGGTCCATCTCGACGACAGCCGGCTTCAGCTCCGGGTCCGTCCTTGCAGCCAGCCACAGCTCGGCGCACGCCGTGAACGTGGGGCCCTGGTACATCGACCACAGCAGGTCGATGGCCGTTTCGACGCGATCCCTGCCCGGGTCGAAGTCCTCGAAGGCCTGCCGGAACTCGGCGGTCCGCCGCTCGAGGAGCTGTCCCACGGCGGCCGTGAGCAACTCGACCTTGGTGGGGAAGTGGTGCAGCTGGGCGCCCCGGGAGACCCCCGCACGGCTGGAGATCTCGGTCGTGGTGGTCGCCGCGTAGCCCCGCTCTACGAGGCACTCGAGGGCCGCATCGAGGAGGGAGGCCCGCGTGGCCGTGCTGCGCTCCTGGCCAGCTCGCTCGCGCACCCCTCCCACGGCCGTGTTATACCTCCCTGCCAAACAATCAGTCAAGACTGATTGTTTTTGGGCAAGGTCAGCTGCCCCCCAGCCGGCTAGCGGCGGTTTGAGGCGTCAGCCGCCGCCAGCCGCCGACTGGCGGTCTGAGGCGTCAGGCCTCGGGGCGCAGGGTGGGAAAGGCGATGACCTCCCTGATGTTGGCCACGTCGGTGAGAAGCATCGCGAGGCGATCGACCCCGATTCCCAGTCCCGCCGTCGGCGGCAGGCCGTGTTCGAGGGCGCGGAGGTAATCGGTGTCCACCCGGATTGCCGCGCCGTCCCCTGCCGCGCCGTGCCCGGCCTCGCCGTCCCCTGCCTCGGCGACGGCCGCCTGGGCCTCGAAGCGCAGCCGCTGCTCGTCGGGATCGACCAGCTCGGTGAAGGCGTTGCCGAGCTCGCGGCCCGCGACGACCGGCTCGAAACGCTCGACCAGGCCGGGCTTGCTCCTGTGATCCCTTGCGAGCGGCGACACCTCCTTCGGGTAGTCGCAGACGAAAACCGGGCCCCTCAACCTGGACTCGGTGGTCTTCTCGTAGATCTCCAGCACCAGCTTCCCGCTGCCCCAGGACTCCTCGACTTCGACGCCCAGGGTCCCCGCCACAAGTCGCAGGTCCTCGGGCGACATGGCGACGTCCACACTCACGCCCGTCTCCTCGGCCACGAGCTCGTACAGAGTCGCTCGCCTCCAAGGCGGTGTGAGGTCCACGTCCCGCCCCCCGTAGGAGAGGCGCGCCGAGCCGCGAAGCTCCTCGGCCAGGTAGGAGACCAGCTCCTCGGTCAGAGCCATCATGTCGTGGTAGTCGGCGTAGGCCTGGTACAGCTCGAGCATCGTGAACTCGGGAGCATGACGCGGTGACACGCCCTCGTTGCGGAACACCCTGGCGATCTCGAAGACCTTCTCGAATCCCCCGACAACGAGCCTCTTCAAGTAGAGCTCGGGGGCCACACGAAGGTACAGGTCGGTGTCCAAGGCGTTGTAGTGAGTGACAAAGGGCAGAGCAAGAGCTCCGCCGGGAATCTGGTGGAGGATCGGCGTCTCCACCTCTGCGAAGCCTCGTTCCTCCAGCCAGCGGCGCATCAGCCTCACGGCCTCGATGCGAAGGCTCAGGATCCACCTCGAGCGCTCGTTGGCCCAAAGGTCCACGTAACGTTGGCGGTACCGCGTCTCGGTGTCGTTGACCCCACGCCACTTGTCGCCGAATCCGCGTCTGGCTCGTGCGAGCAGGACCCACTCGCCGACCCTGACACTCAGCTCACCGCGGCGAGTGGTGATCACCTCGCCCTTCACACCGATCCAGTCGCCGAGAGAGAGACTGCAGAAGCCGGAGAAGTCGGGGGTGTCGTGGTCCGAAGCGAAGAGCTGCAACACCCCGGTGGAGTCCCGCAGCTGGGCGAATGCCAGCCGGCCCTGAGGGCGGGAGAGCATCATGCGCCCGGCCACCGTGACTTCGACCCCGGTCTCCTCGCCCGCTCCGAGATGGCCGAAGCGCTTCCTCAGGTCGGCAGCGCTTTCAGGAGGGTCGAAATGGTAGGGGACGGCGCCCATGCCGCTCATCCCGGCATGTTTCGCTGGTAGATCAGGCGGAGGCCGTGCAGGGTTAGCCACGGCTCGTGGTGGTCGATCCTCTGCACCAGCGGCACGACGATCCCTGCCAGCCCGCCGGTCGAAACCACCGTGCAGGGGCCGATGTCATCGTCGAATCGCTCGCACATGCCCTCTATGAGCGCCGCACATCCGTACACAGTCCCAGATTGGAGAGCTTCGACCGTGCCTTTTCCGATCACGTTTCTCGGCGCCTCGACGAGCTCTACCCGGCGCAGCGCGGCCGTCCTGTCGACCAGGGCGTCCATCCCGATCTCGAGTCCAGGCGCTATCGCGCCCCCCAGGTACTCGCCCTTGGCCGAGATCGCGTCGAAGGTGGTCGCCGTCCCGAGATCCACCACGATGGTGGGCCCGCCGTAGAGGTCGAATGCCGCCACTGCGTTGGCGATCCGATCCGCCCCCACCTCCTTTGGGTTGTCGATCAGTATGGGTATGCCGGTCCTCACCCCCGGCTCGACCACGATGAGGGGCACGGCGAGCCGCCGCTTGGTCATCTCCCGCAGCGCCGCGGTAACCCTGGGTACCCCAGACGAGACGCTGAGACCGGACACGTCCTCGTCCACGTCGAGATCCTCGAGGTCCAACAGCTGCGTCACCAAGAGGGCGAGCTCGTCCGCCGTGCGTTCGGCCATGGTCGCCATCCGCCAGTGGTGGAGCAGCTCTTCACTCTCACCGGGTCGGCCGGGAACGGGATCGCAGAAGACGCCTATCACTGTCTGGGTGTTCCCAACGTCGATGGCGAGCAGCATGGTCGTTCAGGCTCGCACGTCTAGTCCGATGTCGAGCGCAGTTGCCGAGTGGGTGAGGGCACCGACCGAGACGAGGTCGGCTCCGGCGGCGGCGAACGCGGGCGCGTTGTCGAGGGTCACGCCGCCTGACACCTCGACCAGCACGCTGTGCCCAGCCTTGCGCCGAACGATCGAGACGCAGTCCCGGACAAGCCCGGGGTCCATGTTGTCGAGCATCACCACCGGGGCCCCGGCCTCAACCGCCTCGGCGACCTGGGTGGCCGTATCACACTCCACCTCTACGAGCCGCCCGGGCCAGCGACTGAGCGCCAGCTTGACCGCCTCCTTCACACCCAGTCCCACCAGATGGTTGTCCTTGATCAGGACACCCTCGGAGAGGCTCCCGCGATGGTTACGGCCTCCCCCGGCCCGCACCGCAGCCTTCTCCAGGGACCGGAGGCCCGGGGTGGTCTTGCGCGTGTCCCAAACCGCCGTCGAGGGGTTGGCGGAGGCGACCGCGTCCACGAAACGCCGCGTCAGTGTCGCTATGCCGGACAAATGGCAGAGGAAATTGAGCGCCGTCCGCTCGGCGGAGACGATCGGACGCAGGGGTCCCTCGATAGAGCCGATGAGCGTGCCCGGCGACAACGGGTCTCCGTCGCCAGCCGCCCACACCACCTCGACGTCTTGATCGAGGTGGGCAAAGGCGACCGCTGCGCACGAAGTCCCCGCCAGGACACCCTCCTGTCTGGCCATCACGTCGGCGCGGCCACCTGCGCCGGCGGGGATCAACGACGCGGTGATGTCGCCCATTGGAAGGAGGTCCTCGGCCAGCGCCCTGGCCACGGCGTCGTCCACCGCCGGCCGAGGAGGCTCGGGTGAGATCATGAGACCCCCGTGGTCCGGGAGACGAGTCGCAGGCGGAGTCTTTCGTCACTTGCCGGGAAATCCGAGCGCGTGTGGGCTCCCCTGCTCTCCTGGCGGGTCTCGGCCGCCGACACGAGGGCGCTGGCCACGGTCGCGAGGTTCGCCAGCTCACACGACACCTGACCGGTGGTGCCGGTCGCGACAGCCGCGCAGCCCGAGATCACCTCGAGGGTCGATGCCAACGACGATTGCGTGCGCAGCACCCCCGCTCCGGTGGTCATGGTCGCTTGGAGCCGCTCACGCGCCTTGGCCGCGTCGGCGCCACGGGCCGTCCGGCCGACAGGCAGGCCCGAGTGGACGCGGACGTCTTCGAGGGGCCGGAGGGATACCCCATCGTCGCTGGTGCCGAAAAGGGCCCGGATGGCGCCGGTGGCACCGGGCGCGTCCTTGCCCGACTCAATAGCCTCGATCACCCTGGCACCGAACACCATCCCTTCGAGAAGGGAGTTCGACGCCAGCCGGTTGGCGCCGTGAACGCCGGTACACGCCGCCTCACCGGCGACCCACAGGCCAGGCAGCGCGGACGCGCCGTCGAGGTCTGTCAACACTCCACCTGACATGTAGTGCGCTGCCGGAGCTATGGGAAGCCAGTCCGACGCCGGGTCCAAACCGGCCTGCCGGAGGGAGGTCGCGATCGTCGGGAACCTGGCGTCGAAGTCCTCCAGGTCCGTCGCGTCCAACCAGAGGTGGTCCACCCCCTGCTCGGCCATCCGCCGTGCCATGGCGCGGCTGACCACGTCCCTCGGCGAGAGCTCGTCGACGAAGCGCTCGCCCCCGGCGTCACGAAGCTGGGCGCCATGGCCGCGGAGCGCTTCGGACAGGAGGGGCCTCGGCATGGCGGGGTGATGCAAGGCCGTCGGATGGAACTGCATGAACTCGACGTCGGCTACCGGTGCGCCAGCGCGGAGTGCCATGGCGACGCCGTCGCCTGTGGCCTCGGTGGGATTGGTCGTCACGGCGAACAGCTGCCCGGCACCGCCGCTGGCCAGTACGACGTGGTCCGCCCGCACGCTGTGAAGGTTGCCGTCGGGGCCGAGGGCGACAACGCCACGGCAGCGGCCTGCCTCCACGATGAGGTCCACCGAGAACCAGCGCTCGAGAATGGCCGCGGCGGTGTCACGGACGGCGCCGACGAGCGCACGCTCTATCTCGGCCCCCGTCGCCGCTCCGCCGGCGTGCACCACGCGAGGCATCGAATGGCCGCCCTCCCGAACCAGGTCCAGACTCCCTTCGGGGAGGCGGTCGAAGACCGCCCCCAGGGCGATCAGCTCGTTCACCCTTCCCGGCCCCTCACCCACCAGGACAGCGACCGCGTCCGTGTCGCAAAGCCCGGCGCCGGCCGACAGCGTGTCGGCCATGTGGAGGTCGATCGAGTCCTCGTCACCTCCCAGGACAGCAGCGACCCCTCCTTGAGCCCATCGGGTGGCGGACTGGGAGAGATCCGCCTTGGTGAGGACACCCACCCGCATCCCCGGCGCTGCGGCCGCCCTGACGGCAGCTGACAGACCCGCAACACCGCTTCCCAGAACCAGGACCTCGACCTCGAGCTGGTCCCGGGCCTCCAGGCCGGCGGCCACTAGCTCTTGACGTCTTCCAGCCCGGCCCCGACGAGCCACGCAGCACCCTCCAACGGACGGTTGGAGCTGTCCACGTGGACCACCCTCGGCTCGAAACCCTCCAGCTCCGTGTCGTCGTAGTCCGCGTAGGTAAGGATGATCACCTTGTCACCCCGCTGCACCAAGCGTGCGGCCGCCCCGTTCAGGCATACCTCGCCCGGGGCACCGGCGATGGCGTAGGTCTCGAAGCGAGAGCCATTGTCAATGTCCAACACGGCCACCTGCTCGTGCTCCCTTACGTCGGCCAGCCGCATCAGCCGCGCGTCGATACTGATGGACCCCACATAGTCGAGGTTGGCGTCGGTGACCGTCGCCCGATGCACCTTCGACTTCATCATGCGTCGTCGCATGGCACGCCTTTCGGTGAGTCGTTGCCGCCGGAGTCGTCGCCGGCGGAGGTCGCGGAGAGGTTGTCGATGAGCCGCACCTGCCCCACTCGCGCCGCGATGAGAAGGCGAATCTCACCGCACACCGCCTCGGGGCGCTCCAGCGTGTCGGGATCGGCGACCGCGGCGTAGTCCAGAGACACGGAGGGATCGTCCCCGGCCATCCCGGCCATCTGCCTCGACACCTCGAGCGGATCGCGTTCGCCGGACGAGACGAGATCCCTGCCTCGACAGAGGGACCGCCACAAGACGCCGGCAGCCATCCGATCCCGGTGTGAGAGCCGCGCATTGCGGCTCGACAGCGCCAGCCCGTCGGGCTCTCGAACGGTCGGGCAAGCGACGACGTCCACCGGAAATGACAGCTCGCCGGCCAGCCGACGCACGACGAGCAGCTGCTGGTAGTCCTTCTCCCCAAAATAGGCCCGGCACCGCCCGGCCATGGCGAACAGCTTGGTGACCACGGTCGCCACACCTTGGAGATGGCCCGGCCGTGAGCGGCCCTCGAGGAGATCGCAGAGGGGCGGGAGCGTGACGGCGACCGTGCGGGCGCGGGGATACATTTCGTCAAGTGAGGGAGCAAAGAGGTAACCGGCGCCCGCGGCCTCCGCCTTGGCACGATCCCCACCGAGGTCCCTTGGGTACTCCTGGAGGTCCTCCCGGCTCTCGAACTGCAGAGGGTTCACGAACACGGTCACCGCCACCACGTCTGTCTCCTCGCCCGCCTTGCGGATCATCGACAGGTGGCCCTCGTGCAGGAAGCCCATCGTGGGGACGAGCCCGACCGATCGGCCCGACGCCCTCTCGGACTCGAGGGCCTTGGCGAACCCCTCGACGGTGTCGATCAGCTGCACGTCACCGGCTCCTCCCTCAGCCGACCCGCCAGGGCCGCCAGTGCGTCATAGGCCTCCAGCTCGCCCGGATCCATGGCCAGCCGGTGACGCTCCACTGTCTCCCAGTCCCCTCGGGACACCGGCCCGGTCAGAGCGCCGCCAGGACCTTTCGCCGCTACGTCTTGGAGGGCGCCACGGGCCAAGGGCAGGAACGCCGCGAGCGGCAGGCCTGCGGCTGCGGCCAGCCTCTCGACCTGCCCCAGCAGGGCCACCAGATGGTTCGAGGCGCTGCACGCAGCGGCGTGATAGATGGAGCGGTGCTCGTCAGGGACGGCAAAAGCGGTTCCCCGCAAAGACCAGGCCATCCGCCATGCGAGGGGATCGCCGGCCACGGCGAAGCAGGCTCCCACGAGGCGCGCAGCGCCGACCTCGGCATCGGGAAGCGCGACCAAGGGGTGGAGGGACGCCCTCTTGTCGTGCGGGCCGAGCGCGTCCAGGCCGAGGCTTCCCGCCAGATGCATCACCACCGTCCCCGGAACGGGGTCTACGCTCCGGCTCACCTCGCTGACCGAGGCGTCGGGGGTGGCGATCACCAGCGCGTCGGTCGACCGGGCGGCATCGACGACTTGTTCCCGGCGCCCCAGGACCTCCAGCACCGACCAACCGACGCCGGACAGGGCCGCCGCCAGAGAAAGGCCGGCGCGCCCTCGCCCGATAAGGCGGACTCTGCCCAACTGCCCTCCCGACGTTCCAGCCCCCGCAACAGGGGTGCCGTTCGTACGTCTACAGCCTACCCGCCCGCCGCACCCCGGGGTATTTTGCGGTGTGCCGGGGCCCGCCGGAGGGCTGGCCGCGACCGGCGAGTGCCTCTAGGACCTCGGGGGCCAGCTCCGCGAGCGGGGCCATGACGAAGCCCCTCTCCCACATGCGGGGGTGGGGGATCACCAGGTCGTGCGCATCCAGCTCCAAGTCGTCGACCAGCAGCACGTCGACGTCCAGGGTGCGGGGACCCCAACGCTGGTCCCGCACGCGGCCCGCATCACCTTCCAAGCGCCGGCACAGCGCGAGTAGCTCGTGGGGAGACAGCTCCGTGTCCAGCTCCGCGACCAGGTTGAGGTATGGCGGTTGACCCCGAGGACCTCCGACCGGCTCGGTCTCGTAAACCCCTGACACCTTCACCAGGTCCGGCAACGATTCGACCGCCCTGCGCAGGTGTGCGCGCCGGTGGCCCAGGTTGGATCCAAGGCCCAGGAAAGCTCGCACCCGGATCCGCCTCAGAGGGACTGCCCGGGCCCGATGCGCCTCGTGACGGTGACGCCCACCGAGGACAGGTCTGCGGCCAGCGAGGGACGCAGCTTCCTGACCGTCACGGTCACCGCCGACACCTGGCCGTCGGCTAACAGGGCGCCGGCGATCGAGTCGGCGAGGTGCTCCAGCAGGGAGAAGCGCTCGGTGGCGACCAGGCGGGTCACCATGGCCACGACGTCCGAGTAGTCGACGGTGTCGGACAGCTGGTCGCTCTTGGCGGCCGCACCGAGGTCGGCCTCTATGTCGAGGTCCACCTCGAAAGGCTGAGACCGCTCCCGCTCCTCGGTCAGGACGCCGTGGGTCCCGAGCACCCGCAGACCCCTCACCTCGATGCGGTCGGGGGGCATCCTCGCCATTCCGCTCGCTACGACCGCCGGGCCTACCGGCCACCGCCCGGGCCGAGCTCGGGCTCCAGGGCCACCAGCTCGCGTCCCAGGGGACCCATCTGGCGACGAACGATCTGCTCCAGGACGGCGACCGCCTGAGGGCCCGTGGCCAACCTTCCCGTCCAGAGGAGATAGCCCGCGGCGACGCCCATCAGCCTGTCGCCGAGCTCCTCTTGATGAACCAGAAGCCGCTCACCGGCGGCGAGCCAGGCGTCGATGTGCTTGTAGAGGTCGACGAGCACCTGGCGGGCGTCGGAGTTGATCCCGAAGGGAAAATGGGCCCAGGGCATCTCCAGCTCGTCGTAGGCATGAAGGTTGTGCGGGGACGCGAGCAACGAGACCACGCGGGTGAACCCCTGACCCCTCAGCCAGAAGATCTCCTCCTGGCGACGTACCCTGCGGTGGTTCCGGGCGTAGCCACCCGGACGCTCGCTTATCGCCAGCTGCTCCCGTAACACCCACGCGAAGTTTCGCGGCGAGATCCCCGCCGCCCACTTGCCCCTCATGCTGGGCACTGCACGTCCTCTACACCCTCCGCCAGCTGGCCAGCTCCTCCCACCAAGGTGGCAGCTCGGACGGTCGCGGCTGACGTCATGGGCCCGCACCATCCGCGCCCCTTGGACCATGGCCCACGTCGCCGCCGCCAGGGAGCCCTCCAGGCGGTCTTGTACCGCAGACGCCTCCCCGCCCTTCTCGGCGAGCAATCCGCCAAGGAAGCTCTTGCGGCTGGCACCCACCAGCACGGGGTGCCCGGTCCGCACCAGCTCGGGCAGGTGCTTGAGCAGCAAGAGATTGTGAGCCGCCGTCTTGCCGAAGCCGATCCCCGGATCGATCCACACCTCCGGCACGCCGAGGGACAGAGCGAGCTCGGCCCTCTCGACGAGGAACTCCCGAACCTCTCTCGCCACGTCGTCGTAGCGGGGCTCCACCTGCATGGTCTTGGGCCGACCCCTCATGTGCATGGCGACCCACGCCACGCCCAGCTCTGCCGCCACCCGCTGCAGCGAGGCGCCTATGTCGTTGATGACGCTGGCTCCGGCCCTGACCGCCGCCCTCGCCACGTCGGCCTTGCAGGTGTCGATCGACACCCTTCCGACTCCTGACAGTGCCTCCACGACCGGCAGCACCCGCCTCTTCTCCTCGTCCTCGGGCACCGGCTCGGCTCCAGGTCTGCTGGACTCGCCTCCGACATCGACCACGTCCGCGCCCTCGCCGACCATCTCCATCCCACGTGCTATCGCGGCCTCGCGATCGAAGTACATCCCTCCGTCGGAGAAGGAATCAGGCGTCACGTTCAAGACACCCATCACGAGGGGGCGCATGCCCGTCAAGAGTAAGTCAACATCCGACGGCCGACGGCTACTTGCCGTGCCTGCCGCTGATGAACTGCATCGCCTCGGCCCGCGTCGCCACGTCGGTCCGGAACAGGCCCCGCACCGCGGAGGTGACCGTGAGCACGCCCGGTTTCTTGACCCCGCGGATCGACATACAGAGGTGCTCGGCCTCTACCACGACCAGGACCCCGCGAGGGGCCAACGCCGATTCGACGGCCTCCCCGATCTGGGTGGTGAGGCGTTCCTGCACCTGTAGGCGACGGGCGTAACCGTCGACGAGCCGGGCCAGCTTCGAAAGCCCGGTGATCCGTCCTTCTTCGTTGGGGATGTACGCGACGTGCGCGTTGCCCATGAAGGGGACCAGGTGGTGCTCGCAGAACGACGCGAACGGGATGTCCTTGACCATGACCATCTCGTCGTGCTCGGCGGCGAAAGTGGAGGTGAGGTGCCTGCTCGGCTCGTCGTGGAGCCCTGAGAACAGCTCGGCGTACATGGTCGCCACCCTCTCGGGGGTGGCGAGAAGGCCGTCCCTGTCCGGGTCCTCTCCGATCGCCTCCAGCAGCTCGCGCACGGCCTTCTCGACGCGAGACTTGTCTACGCCCATGTCAGCTCGAAGGCCCCCGATCAGCTCGACGAGCCGAGGTGGATTCGAATGTGATCGAGATTGCGGTACTTCTGGTCCTGGTCGAGGCCATAGCCCACCACGAAGTCCGGAGGGATGCGGAACCCCACATATCGCAAGTCGAGGGCGGTCCGTTGCAGGCCCTCCTTCACGAGGAGGGCGCACACCTCCAGGCTGGCGGGATGGCGCGCGAGGAGGTTCCGCCTCAGGTAGGAGAGGGTGAGGCCGCTGTCGACGATGTCCTCGACGACCAGCACATGGCGCCCGGACAAGTCCAGGTCCAGGTCCTTCACTATCCGGACCACTCCGGACGTCTTCGTCGCGTCTGCCGTAGGAGGCGACGGCCATGAAGTCGAACTCGACGGGGAGGCGTATGGAACGAGCCAGGTCGCTCATGAACATGAACGCCCCCTTCAGGACTCCCACGAGAAGGGGAGGTCGACCCTGGAAGTCACGGGTGATCTCCCTTCCAAGCTCGGCCACCCGCCGGCGAAGGGTGACTGCGTCCACCACCACCGCCCCCAGGGAGTCGTCATGGGGCAGTTCGACCCGAAGGTCGCGTGAGAGGCTGCGGGAGTCGGCTCCGGCCATCGCCCCGACCCTAATGGCCGTCAGGCCCCCCGGCGCATGACCCGGATCGCGGCCTCTCGAGGCGCAGCCTGCCTCGTGAACGGGTGACCCTCACCCCGCCCTCCACCTCGCAGGAGCGCGCCTCTTTGCGTGCCACGGCCAACACCCTCTCGATGGCCGCGGAGCTCGGCGGATACGGCCCCGACCCGCGCACCCACAGGCGCACGGCCCTCCGCGCCAGGACAACCGGCGCACCAGCTAGCGAGGCGGCGTCGGTTGGGTCCACGGCAGACGCCAGGGCGTCGATGAAGGCGGACTCCTCGGCAAGCAAGCCGGCCTGTCGGGCGAGAACGAGCGCCACGTCGCGGTCGGCCATCACCGAGAGCATGGGGATCAGCTCGTGACGGACCCTGTTCCGCAGGTACCTCGGGTCGCGGTTGGAGGGGTCCTCGAGGACCGCCAGCCCGGCACGACGGCAGACGTCGCTGGTCTCGCGCCGCCTCAGCGCCAGAAGGGGGTGACGCCGGCCTGCCCTCATGCCGGCGATCCCGTCGAGGGCAGAACCGCGCATCAGGTTCAACAGGACGGTCTCGGCCTGGTCGTCCGCGGTGTGCCCGGTAGCGACGTCCTCGGGCAGCACCGCCAAGCGCGCCTGCCTGGCCCTCGCCTCCAGGTTGGGCCCCGGAGCAACCTCCACTCGCTCCGCACGAAACGCGGCGCCGACCTTGGCCGCAGCCTCCGCCACTAGCTCGGCCTCGGCGGCCGAGCCATCTCTCAGACCGTGGTCGACATGGATGGCTGTGACCTCGCAGCCTGCGAGGGTGGCAAGCCGAACCAAGGCCATCGAGTCGGCGCCGCCCGACACCGCACACGAGAGATGTTCGCCGGCCGAAGGGAAGGCGCACCTCCCCAGCAGCGCTGCCTCCCAACCGTGCGCTCGCTGGGACACCATGCAGGGCCTCGAGACGGTATGCCGCTTCAGCCAGGAGGCCCGGCCATTCGAGCCGAGGCAGGAAGCTCCGACGCCGAAACCCGGTCGATCCATGCAGTCGGCTCCTTGATCTCCTCGTAGGTGGGCAACCATTCGGGCCCACGCCATGCGGAAGCCAACAACCCGGGACCGCCTGCCTTCTCGACGACCGCGATGAAGTTCTCGCCGAGCGCGTACTGGCGCATCTTCGCCTCCAGACCGACCAGCTGCTGCAACAGGCGCGCCGCCCCCCTGGCCTGGCTGCGGCGCTCCCGGAGCACCTGGCTGAAGCGCTTCGCGCTCGGGATGCGCTCCGCGCCGGCCCTATCCATCGTGATATCCCCATGCCCTTCGAGAAGGCTCATGAGCGCCTGGACCTGCCTCACCACCGCCATCTGCTCCGGATCAGCCACCAGGCCGAGCAGACCCGCCTCCCTGATGGGATTGCGCCCTGCCCTGATCTCCCCGGCAACCCTGCGGATACCTTCCAAGAACTTTCGTGGGTCCGGCTCGACCGCACCCACGCTGGCCTCGACGAGGGACAAGAAGTGGGGCCGCATCCAGGGAATCCCGGTGAACTGGGCCCGGTGGGTGACCTCGTGCAGGGCCAACCACAACCGGAACTGCTCGGTCGGGAAGGAGTACCGCTTCTCCAGGCCGAGGATGTTCGGCCCAACGTAGTAGACGATGTCCTGGTCCTCGGGTCGATCGTCCTCGATCAACAAAAGGTCGTACTGCCCGAGCACCCTGGTCGACATCCAACCGAGGATGGTTCCCACCTGCACACCGGCGACGCCCTTGCTGAGCGTGGCCAGCGCCCCCGTCGGGAGGCGAGGCTCGAACTTCTCCACCAGGGGCTTGAGGAGCCTCTGGAAGGACGCCACGTTCGCCCTCACCCACCCCGCACGGTCGGTGACGCGGGCCCGGGCGGGGCCCGTCAGCGAGCGGAGCCCTGTCGCCGTGGCGACCAGGTCCTCCGCTTGCGCGGTCATCTCCTCGAAGTCGCGCGCCATCGTGTCGTAGACGGGCGAGCCTGCATGCTCGTCGCGACCGCTGACCCGGGCCGCCACCCGTTCGGCCAGGTCCCATGAGACGGCCTCGGTCAGGTGTCCCTCCGGGTCGCAGCCTCTTCGTGCCTGATGGCGTCGGCTATGCGATTCCTCAGATGCTCCGGCACATGGTCACGACACTTGCTTGCGATCACTCGTCGCAGGTCCGCCTCGAAGTCGAAGGCCTCGAGGCACGGGCTGCAGTCGTCAAGGTGCCTGCGAATCTCCTCCCGCCGGTGGTCGGTAAGCTCACCGTCCAGGAAGTGGTAGAGGCGGTGGATCGTCTCCTGGCAGTCTCCCTCAGCCATCGTGTCCCTCAGCCATCTATCCCTCGACCATCTATCCCTCGACCATCGCTCGATTCGACCGTCACACTCAACCCTCGCCCTCAACCATCGCTCAACCGTCCACGCCGGCGGCCAGGCCCCGCTCCATCCCAAAATCGTGCAACGCCTTCTGAAGGGCCCTTCTTCCACGGTGGAGCCTGCTCATGACGGTCCCGATGGGAATCTCCATGATGTCGGCGATCTCCTTGTAGGAGAATCCCTCGACATCCGAGAGGAGCACGGCGATCCGGAACTGCTCCGGGAGGGACTCGACAGCCCCCTTGACCTCGTCATCCGTGAACAGGTCGAGGGCTTCGTCCTCGGCGCTGCGGCCCGCCGACGCACCTTCCAGGCCTCCCAGGCGCCGGTAGAGGTAGAGATCCTCCACATCATCGATCTCGCTCTCCTCGGGGCGCCTCCGCCTGACCCGGTAGGAGTTGATATAGGAGTTGGTGAGGATTTTGTACAGCCAGGCCTTGAGGTTCGTTCCCTCCTGAAAGCTGCCGAACCCCCGGTAGGCCTTTAGGTAGGTCTCCTGCACGAGATCCTCCGCGTCCGCGGAGTTCCGGGTCATGCGCAACGCGGCCGTGTACAGCGAGGGCATGAACTCCATCGCCTCTTCGGAAAAATGCGCCTGTTCGGCCATACCGCAGAGTACCCGTTCCCCAGCCAGAGCCGTCGCGGGCCCTGGTGGTGGCTGTGCTCTCCGGAGCGAGCCTCGCTCTCCGGGAGCTACCCCCCAGGACCGAACTGAGGAAGCCAGGGCGAGGTGGCGGCCAACAGCTCGTCGCAGATGGAGACGACGTGCTCGTACGGAACGGCTCCTCCCATCGGATCAGCCAGCATGGCCTCCAACACCTTGGTTCGGTCTCCTTCGAGACCCGCGTCCACGGTCAGCTCTTGGGAGTAGGCGATGCGCCTGAGTTGCTCTCCGAGGAACGAGGGAACAGTCACGCTGTCGCTAGGAGACGGCCCGCCCTTTCCGACCACGGCCATGCACTCGACCACGACGCCGCCCCCAAGGTCCTTCACCTGGCCGGTGTTGGGAAGGTTGACAGGCAGCCGGCGGTCGGAGTCTCTCAGCATCGCGTCGATGAGCGGCGCAACCAGCTCTCCTGAGGACCATGAAGGGATCTGCTCGGAGGCGAGCAGGTCCTCCAGGTCCGCGCGGTCACCCTCCTTGTCCTCCTGATGACCGAGGATCCCGTACTGGTGCACGCCCCAATCGCGTCCGTAGTCAGACGAAGGCGTCACGAAGCCGGGCAAGAACTCGACCACATGGGTGTCCGAGGAGCCCGGCAGAACTCCGAAGCGCCGGAACAGCTCCAGCTTCACCCGGAGATTGGCCACGACGTCCGCCTTGGTCCAACTCCCCCCCGGAGACACCTTGCGCAGGTGGGCGGCTGGCGGAGGGGCCATCCAGACCGGTTCGCCACCAACTTCTCCCATGTTGTCCACGAGCTCGGAGATGAGCTTGAAGCCGTCCTCCCCGCCGACCCTCAGCTCGGTGATCAGAGGCAGATGGTTGACCCCCGCCACCACGGGCTCCACCTTCCTCATGTCCGCGTCGAGAAGCAGGCTGATCATGAAGGACTGCCCAATCACCTCGTTGCAAAGCCCGACCGTGTTGACAGAGGTCTCCCGCGTGACCGCCCTGCAGAGCGCGGTGAGGGGGTTGCTCACGTTGAGAAGTAGCGCGTCCGGGCACCGGCGCTCCATCTGTCGGGCGACGTCGACCAGCACCGGCATGCTTCGCAACGCTCTCGAGATCCCTCCGGGGCCTACGCTGTCACCGACCGGCGGACGGAGCCCGTAGCGCGCCGGGATCTCGATGTCGTGCCGCATGCTCGCAAAGCCGCCCACTGACAGAGCCGTCACTACGTAGTCGGGTCCGTCGAGGGCTTCCTCCAGGTCGGTGGTGGTACGGACTTTGAGCCCGATGCCTCTCTTTTGCACGATGTGGTCGCACAGATCGGCCATGGGCGGCAATGAACCGGCGTCGATGTCCATGAGCACGACATCGGCTTCCTGGAGGGAAGGCGTGTTGGCAAAATCGACAAGGAGGGTCGGTGTCCAATGCGCGCTCCCTCCTCCGATGATCGTCACTCGCGGTGTCATGTACCGCTCACTGATTGCGGGCGAGGCTCCCGTAAGCAGCGCGCCAAGCGGTGACCGCGGTGAGCTCGTCTTGAAGGTCGCGCCGGAGCTCGGCCAGCTCGAGCGTCGGAGAGACGGCCTCCAATGCGGCGGCACGGATCCTTGCAGCCATGTCGAGCAGCTCTCCGACGCGCCGCCGTGCGTCGGCGAGGGAGCTCCGCTGCAAGGCGGCGTGAGGGTCGTGGCGAAGGGCCTCTAGCTCCGAGTCGAGCGACTCTCCGATTCGGGACAGTCGCTGGAGCAGGACAGGCAGCTCCCCGAGCGAGCCACCCTTGGAGGCGGCGTGCTCCACCAAGCGCCTGGTCGCGTCCACACCTCGTCGAAGCTCGAGCTGCAGCTCGGTCAGATCCCGGCCCGGACCCGGGAAAAAGAGCCTCTTCACGGCCAGGGCGCCTGCCAACCGAGCCACCGAGCGGCGGTAGCGGCGCATATAGCTCCTGACCACCAAGGCCATGCCGGCGCACACCGCCATCAACAGCGCGGCCCCCAGCCCAATGTCGATCAGCGGTTCCACGACACCTCCTAGATCACTCCAGAGCCTACGTCCCTTCGATACCGCGTTTCACCCGCCACCTTCGGTCTGCTCCAACGGGCCCACGACCCTGCAGGTTTGTTGCCCGGTGCTCGTTGCTCGTGCTTGTCGCTCGATGTTTGTCGCTCGATGTTTGTCGCTCGATATTTGTTCCGGAGCTATCCGGAGGCACACCCACCGAGCGGACTCATGAACTCCTAACAAAGTGCTGACAGTGCCCGAATCTGGCCACGCTTCACTGGCTGTGCACGACAATCCGAGAGAGGAGCTGTCAACAGCATGAAACGGCCCAGGATTCTCAGGCGCACTGTTGTCGGAGGAGCCGTCGTAACGGTATTGCTAGCGGTCATCGGAGGGCTGGCGTACGCCCAGACCGGCGGAGGATCCCAGGCCTCGGGCTCCCCATCGATGTCGTCCCCTAGCTCTTCGAGCCCTGCCCCGTCCCTGTCCTCGACACCTGGCACCACCCCACTTGCGAAGGGGACGAATCGTCGCCGGATCCTGAAGAGGGCGGTCCATGTCGAGGTTGTCGCCAAGACCAGCTCGGGATACGAGACGGTCGACATCGACAGGGGTGCCGTGCAGTCGGTCTCGTCCGGCTCGATAACGATCACCAGGCCCGACGGCCCTCAAGTGACGGCGAAGATCACCCCGACGACCAAGTTCCAGGGGACCCAGCAGGGTCAGGTGCAGCAAGGCCAGCGAGTCGTCGTGATACAGACCGGTGGCAACGCGTTGTCGGTGAGCGTGCCCCGGGCCAAGGCATCCGGATCCATCCCCAACACGGGATCCACCCCCGCGGCGGGATCCACCCCGACCACCGGATAGGCCGGCTGGCGGAGGAGCAACACTCCGCCGGCGGCCGAGTGCCTGAGCCGGGTGGAAGGAGCTGAGGCGACTTGACGGGAGCTATGACCTCAACTTCGTACGCCTCGATCTCGGGGCGCGCCGGAGCGATTCCCGAGGTGACCTTCGACGGCCTCCACCTTCGACCTGATTGCACCGGTGACGCCGGCACGATGGTCGATCTTTATCACGGCGCTGACTCTGGGAGCCGTCTCGGACACCTTCATCATGCAGGCCTTGACGACGCCCATCACCTCGTCCCAGTCTCCCTCGACGTTGGTGAACATCGCGTTGGTCTCGTTGGGAAGCCCGCTCTCCCGAACGAGCCGCACCGCCTCTGACACGGACTCGCTCACCGACTCGCCTACTCCGATCGGTGTGATTGAGAACGCTGCGATCATGACAACCATGGTGGCACGGCCGGTGTCAGGGGCTAAGGTCCGGACATGACGCCGATCACCCTCATCGCCGAGGGGGTCAGCACGCTGGAGGCCACCGTGGCCGGGGACCGTGTGCTGATCGACCCCGAGCTCCTGGAACCGGCCCTGGGCTGGACTCTCCAGCCCGAAGGCCTGTGCCGCCAGGACGTCTGCGTCCCGCTTCGCGACAAGGCCAGTCTCTTCGACGACGGAAAGCTGGATCTCGAAGGGGTGGCGCGCGCCCTGGGCCGGGCCACGGTGATCGACAGCGACACCGGCGTCGTGGCGATGGCGCTACCGAGCGAAGGAAGGCTGGGGGCCCTCCGGGAACTCAAGGCGCCCTCTTTCACGCTCCCCGACCTCGAGGGCAAGGCGCACAGCCTCCAGGAATGGCGCGGCAAGAAGAAGCTCCTCGTTGCTTTCGCCAGCTGGTGAGGCTGTCGATATGACCTGCCAGGCTGGCAGGCGCTGCACGACGAGCTAGCCCCTCATGGCTTCACCGTCATCGCCGTAGCGGTGGACGAGTCGCCCGATGATGTCCGCCCGTGGACCGACGGGATCAGCTTCCCGGTGCTCATCGACAGGGATCATCTCCTCACCGAGCTCTACGCCATAAGCAACGTGCCCACCGTCCTCTGGTTGAGCGAGGACGACAGGATCGTGCGTCCAAACGGTGTCGCGTTCGGCACCGACACGTTCAAAGACTTCACTGGTGCCGAAGCCGCCCCGCACCTGGCTGCCGTCAAGCGGTGGGTCCGGGAAGGCGAGGAACCCTTGGGCACCCAAGACGCCAAGGACGCCGTGCCCGATCTGAGCGAAGCGGAGGTGCTCGCGAGGCTTCACTTCCGAGTCGCGGTCCACGCCCGCCGCCACGGCCGTGACGACGCCGCGGAGCGGCACTTCGAGCGGGCCGCCGAGCTTGCTCCCAACGACTGGACGATCCGTCGAGCGGCGATGCCGCTACGAGGCGACGATCCCTTCGGAGAGCGCTTCTTCGCCATGTACCAGGACTGGCAGAAGGCGGGGACCCCTTATCACGGGCTCCCCACGATGAAGGGCTGAGAACTTCAGGCGGTCATGTGCCCTCAGGCTGTTTGATGCAATGCTTGACTTATGCGTGTGCCTGGAAGGACCGGCCCGGCAGCCACCACCAAGGAGGCCTCGCTGGACGCTGATCGCGCGCTGATCGACTACCTGCGGTCCCTGGGCGCGACCTCGGACGAGATCGCCCGGGCCCAAGCCACCTGTCATCTGAGCGGGCTGGCAGCCGACTTGGTCATCAAGCGCGGCGCCTTCATGTCAGAACACGAGCTGGCCGGCAAGCTCGGCTTGTCGATGGATCAGCTATCGGCCCTCTGGCGCACGCTTGGCGTGGAGGTCCCCGACCCCGACGACCGGATCTTCTCCCAAGAGGACGAGGAGTTCGTGATCGCGTGCCTTTCGTCCGCCCAGTTCGGGCCATCTCGAGCCGACGAGCTCCTGAGAGTCGTGGGAAGCGCTCTCTCGCCGCGTTGCAGACGCCGCTGTCTCCTACTACGTCCAAACCGTCGAATCCGAACTGGAGTCCCAAGGCGCCTCCCAGCTCGAGCTCGCCCGGGACGGCAAGCAGGCTGCCGAGAAGGCGCTCCAGCTGGGAGCGGGACTGGGCATCGTGTTCAAGCACCAGCTTCGGGACGCGGTCAGGCGCCAGCGTGTCGTGCAGTCCCAAGTAAGCGACCCGGCGCTGTCTCGGGTCGCCATCGGGTTCGTCGACCTGGTGGGTTTCACCCCGTTGTCGCATCGGATGGGAACCTCCCAGCTGAGCCAGTTCGTCAGCCAGTTCGAGAGCAGAGCCTTTCGGGTCGCATCTGAGGGCGGGGGGCGCATCGTCAAGCACATCGGCGACGAGATCATGTTCGTGGCAATCGACCCGGAAGCGGGCTGTCATCTTGCCCTGGCTCTCTTGGACGAGTTCGCAGAGGGGTCGATCCAGCCTCGCGGGGGGCTTTCCTTCGGCGAGGTCGTCACCCGTCAGGGCGACTACTACGGATCGGTCGTGAACCTCGCCTCGCGGCTTACCGATCTCGCGATTCCCGGAGAGGTGCTGGTTGATTCCAGCGTTCCCGAGGCCGTCAAGAGCGAGGACTTCGTCTTCGAGAGCTCCGGGCGGCGACAGCTCAAGGGCTTCGACACTCCCGTCCCGGTCTACGCACTGGAGTCCTGAGGCTCACCAGGTAACGCATCGCCAGGGCGCCGCTCTCCACCGGCCGCACCGCTACCGCCGTCGTAACAGTCTTGGCGCCGCTCTCCACCGGCCGCACCGCTACTGCCGCCGGAGAGGGAGAGCAGGTTCCCGCGATCGAACCAGGCGAGGGCGACCGCCGCCCCCAGCGGGACGAGCTGCACGGCGGAAAGGGCCGCCGGGGCCTCGGCCAAGAGCACACCGCCCAAGCCCGCGCCTCCGAAGAGCCCGGCCAGCCGGCTGAGGGTCGCGCCACCCACGACCGCTCGGCGATCTCTCCCGACTAGCCCGGCGATGACGGCGGTGAGCGTGCCCGTCATGTAGGTCGTGGAGAGTCCGGGCACACCCAGGCGGCGCACCGCGGCACTCTGAAGGCCCATCGCCACGGCTGCGACGCCCAACAAAGCCAACTGGTCCGACGGGCTCGGTCGCTCACCGGTGAGCTCCAGGCCGACCGCCAACGCGCTGAGCAAGACGAGTTCCACGGCCAAGACGACAAGGATCCAGCTTGGCCACGTCTCGTCGCGGTGGGGATTCCCCTCCGTGATGCGAGTGCCTACGGCCGTCCCTACCGTGTAGCCGGCCAGCGCCAAACCGGCTCGAAGCGCCAGAGCCGCTCGGGTCTGTCCGGCGGCCAGCCCGAGGAGAACCAGGTTCCCGGTCATCACACTGGCGAAGACGCCGCCGAGGCGTATGAAGGCGAGCACGTCCGTCGCACCCGTCGTGACAGTCAGCAGGACGAGAAGACCGTCCCGCTTGAGCCGGTCAGGCGCGGCGACTGCGCCCCGACCTAGTAAGCGCGCCGACGCACCTCGGTAGCACTGTGATCAGGCCGCGCCCTCCCTGGCAGCGCGGTTGGCCCTGACCGTCTTGCGGATCCGCCTGTCACCGGTCGCGAGCAACTCGTCCCCGAGCGGTTCGGGACAGCTCGGATTGCTTGCCACGTAGAACTTGTCGTGCCAGTCCCCGCTTCGCACGAGCCACTCGAGAGCGGCGCCTGGAGAGCTCGGGTTCTGGGCGACGCGGTAGTGCACGTTCGCAGATGCGTCGCGCGCAGCGCGTTCGAGAGCGTCGGGAGGGCTGCCGAGGTTCCCGGCCGCACCCGCACGGACCGCCTCCACGGAGTCGCTCGCCGCCCTGCCGAGGACCTCGTCGGGGGTGTTGGGGTTCTCAGCCACCGCCTGGCGAACGAGCCACATGTGGTCGCCGATGGCTCGGCGCAGCGCGGCAGCCGGAGTGTTGGGGTTGGCAGCCGCGACCGCCCGAACGTTCCAGTTGCCGTGGCCCGACAGCATGTCCAGCACCCCAGAGGGGCTTCCCGTATCCATGGCTTGTCGGATATCGTCCTCGACAGTCGGCTTGGGCAGGGCGGCCCGCCTCTTCTCCTGCTTGTCCCGCTTCTCCCGCTTTGTAAATTCCATGTTAAATCTCGTAGCCGTCCGCCGGTCCGTTGGGTAGGTCCGGGGTCAAATCGAGGTCAAAATCCCTGGCGGGACCACCCGGCGACATGGGCCGGCGGCTCGACCCCCGGCGGGACGTGGCCCTCGGTGACCGGCGAGTCGCTCGTCAAGCTCACCGGGAGCACGCCCGCCCAGACGGGAAACCGAGATCGTCCTCCGGATCTAAGGGAGGGCCGGAGCGCACCTTGCAGAAGCCTCCTGCAAATCGACGCCAAGGACCTCCGTATCACGGAGCTCTCCCGTGGTCGGTGGCCTCAGGTACTGCCAACGTCCGGGGACCACGTGATCGACCATCGCACGAAGAGCCCGTATCCGTTCCTCGGAACCCCGAATCCTCTCGGCGTTCCCGAAGATGACGGCGGAGCGGTAGTTCAAGGAGTGGTACCGGGGCGATCGAGCCATGACCACCCCGTCGACGACGGTCGCGGACACGCAGAGCTCTTCGCCCGCGCCCTCAGGCTTTCTCCGTACGGCGCTCCTCGGGCCGGGGTGGGCCACTCGAGCCGTGCCAGGTCTGTGACCGAGAGGTCATGACTCGTTCTACGACAACCACGCTCGCCGGGGCCATCGAATTTCTCACCGACCTCTCTCGGGGACTCCACTGACGCATTCAGAGCACGCACCGGCTGCCTCATCCGGGCTGTCGAAGTTGGAGTGGTCGAAGATCGTCACCCGTGAGTGGAGGGCGGCACGTCGAGAGCCGGGTTGCGATC
This sequence comes from uncultured Actinomycetes bacterium, assembly GCA_963736925.1. Taxonomy (GTDB): domain Bacteria; phylum Actinomycetota; class Acidimicrobiia; order Acidimicrobiales; family CAVTQP01; genus CAVTQP01. The sequence continues at coordinate 3,409 of CAVTQP010000002.1, read as the reverse complement.
GAAGAAGCCTGACGGGACCAGTGCGAAGCCCGTACTCTCCACCGGCATCACCGGGAATTCCTCGGGACGCACCACGTGAGTGACACCTAAGGTGTGCCACACCACGATGTCGGTATCGACGATCGGGCGGTCAGCCTCAGTCCAGCGAATCAGCCCGTCACCGCCTGGGTGCTGATTGGGGTATTCCCCTGCCGCTCTGCGCTCCTCGGGCGAGTAGCGAGTGACCCACAGGTTCTGGGTCGCGAATCCGGCGCGCCTGGCAATGCTGGAGTCAGGCTGGGCGAGAAGGGTGGGTGTAGGCCCCGGAATCAGCTTGTACCCGACAGGGGTTCCAGCTGCGTTCAACTCGTTTGGGTTCACGACCTTCCAGGCCCGGCTCTTCGCGGTGTCCGTGACCCGTCGGGCGGCCTTCTCTGTCTCGAGCAAGGTCGAGCGTGCCGAGAACCCGGATCCCCACCGGTTGGAAGGGCCCCAATCATCCCTTTCGACGTCTATCTCGAAGACGGAGTTCGAGGTGCCGTCGACATCGAAGTCCATCCGGACGTTGAATAGATGCTGATGGTTCGGCGCCGCCAGCTCGCGGGTGACTCGCTCGGCATGCGTGAGTCGGGTCTTGTCGGTTACCGCAACCGTCGAGACGATGCCGGTCAACTTCACTTCGAACTGGATGGTCCCGTCCAGATATAGGTACCAGTAGAAGCCGTAGTCATAGTTTCCGGCGGTCACGATCGAGCTGATCACCAGTCTGCGCGAGCGACGCACCTCGCTCGTGCCCGCTCCCAGGTCGACATGCTTCCAGCCGATCCCGTGGTCCTCCTCGTGCACGCAAACGGCGTTCTTGATCGTGTAGGGATCGCCCCGTTCGCCGGCAAAGACGCCGTCCAGGTACCGGACCTCACCCAGGCAGTCACAGCCTCGTTCGAGCGAGTTGGCCGCCTTACCCAGGCCCCATTCACTGGCGTCGAAAGCGTTCTTCCAGCCGTGCATCGGGCCCGGGTCTCCGTAAGGGACGACCATCTCGCTCACGGACGCCCGGTGCAGCACCGGGCGCACGTGTCCCTTGTCCCTGTAACCGACCGTGTGCAAAACCAGGCCCTCGTGGGCGTTCATACCCAAGCGAAGTGACCAGCGCTGCCAGTTCACCGAATGTCCCTCGACGCTGAAGCTGGGACCCTCGGGCTGGACGATCTCGAGCGGACGGAGGTCCTGGCGGAGTGGACCGACCTCACTCGCCAGGTAACCCGCACGCCTTGGTGGGATGGGCACCACTCCGTGGTCCTCGACCCGAAGCACCTCGGCTCGGCCCAGGTCGACAAAGGCGATCACACCGTCGATCGGCCTCGCGTACAGATTGTCGGCCTCGCGCTCTTTCAGGTAGGAGGTGCACCGGGCCAGGCGCCGGCCCTCCTCGAGATCGAGCCCGAAGCGTCCGGCGGGCCACGGATCGACCTCTACCAGTTCCAGGTCGTCCACCCCGCGGCGCCGCATGGCGTCCTGCCACCGGGGATCGCCCTTGACTGCAAGGGTGGCGTTGAAGGTCTCCTCCAGCAGGATCGTGGGACAAACGCCGGTGACCTCCTCGAGCGAGAGCACCTCCCCTCTCGTCGCCGATACCAGCGCCTCGAGGCTGTTCATCGCCGGTCCGGCTACCAGCTTGAGTGTCACCAGTCGCTCTAGCCCGCCAGCCTCCGCGCGGGTCAGTTCTGGCTTCTCCGGCTCCCAAAGCTCCACGTCGGCAAACCGGGCGTCCGCAGGCACCCGGGGGTCGTCTCGCACGGCCCGTACCGCGGCCCCGATCTCGTCGGCCGTCAGCGGATCGAGCGGGTGCGAAGAGCTCACGCTGTGGCCCTAAGGTACATCGGGTATCTCCCAACCAGTGAGGTGATGATGCAATACGTGAACCTCGGATCTACCGGCCTTCGAGTATCGCGCCTGTGCCTCGGGATGATGGGCTTCGGCAACGGCAGCGAACGCCCGTGGGTGATCGAGGAGGACGCCGCCGAGCCGATTGTCCGGGCAGCCGTAGAGGGTGGAGTGAACTTCTTCGACACTGCCGACACCTACTCAGGAGGTGCAAGCGAGGTAGCGACGGGAAGACTGGTCGGCAAGTTCCTCACCCGTGACGAGGCGGTGATCGCCACCAAGGTCTTCATGCCCATGACGCCCGGCGAGAACGGCGGCGGCCTCTCTCGGAAGCATGTCATGTCTGCCATCGACGCCTCCCTCTCCCGTTTGCAGATGGACTACGTCGACCTCTACCAGATCCATCGTTGGGACCACCGAACCCCCATCGAGGAGACGATGGGTGCCCTGGACGACGTGGTCAGGGTGGGAAAGGCGCGCTACATCGGTGCGAGCAGCATGTTCGCCTGGCAGTTCGCCAAAGCTCAGTACGCAGCCGAAAGGAACAGCCTCGCGAAGTTCGTGTCCATGCAAAATCATTACAACCTCATCTACCGCGAAGAAGAGAGGGAGATGATTCCTCTCTGCATCGATCAAGGAATCGGCATCATTCCCTGGAGTCCCCTTGCCAGGGGTGTGCTTGCGGGCAACCGGACCAAGGAAGGAGATCGTCGCACCACTCGTTCGAACACGGATCAGTTCACGGACTACCTGTACAGCCAGCCCACCGATTTCGACGTAGTTGACCGCTTGTCAGAGGTCTCTGGCGAACGCGGGCTGCCTGCCGCGCAGGTCGCCCTTGCCTGGCTGCTGGCCAAGCCCGGTGTGACGGCGCCAATCGTGGGCTCGACGAGGCTGAACCACTTGGAAGACGCAGTGGCTGCCGAGAAGCTCTCCCTGGATGACCAGGAGATCAAGCGCCTGGAAGACCCCTACGTGCCCCATCCGGTGCTCGGCCACTTCTGACCCCTCCCGAGGGCGGCGCATGGTGCTAGGTGTCGCTCGACCGTACGATGGCTCCCGGCCGGCTCAGAACGTCCACGTCGTCGAGGCCCATGACCATCTTCGGGTCTACGCGCCGGTGCCCCGACTCCACCAAATCGACGGCCGTACCAATCGCGAAGAACTCGATCACGTTCGAGCCCCAGATGTGGGAGCGCTCGGTAGTGGTGACGCCCACCACTCCATGGGCTTGGTGCCTGAGCGCCTCTTCCTGCATCCTTCCCATGGCAAGCTCACGAGCCTCGTAAAGCGCGTCGGTATAGCCCTTCATCTCGATGTTCTGGGTTTGCCCGCTCAACCACTGTGCGAACTGACGATCCGCGATGTGATAGACGCAGCACCCCATCACCAGACCGAGGGGCCAGTACCCGGCACGGAGGAGCAGATAGAGGTCCTTTCCACTCAGGTCGCTCGTGAAGAACGGGCGCTCGGAGCCGGGCTTCGGATGGCGGTAGGAGAGCGCAGTGCCCAGGGCGACGAACTGGACCACATTCGAGAGACCTTC
>CAVTQP010000001.1:0-441650 GCA_963736925.1 uncultured Actinomycetes bacterium | reverse complement strand
AAGGCTCTGATCTGAAGCCGGACTCCGGCTACGCCGTCGCCACCGGCTTGCTGGCCCGAGCGAACCAACCTCTGCAGGGCGGCCTCTCTCGCCTGGTACATCACTCCCGACATGCTCTCGATCTCTTCATTGGTGCTCCAGGACCTCATGGCCAAGCCCGCATGGAACACGGCCGACCCCGAGACGAGAGACCTGATGCTGAATCCGGCCTCTTCGATCAGGATGGCCTCGTCGACGCTCAGATCAGAGGAGTAAGCAGGACGACGCCATTGCGTGAGGGGAGAGCGCAAGCTCTCAACAGCCAACTCTGCCGGTGTCGCTTCAGTCGTGGCGTCGGGCGTCAACGGTCACGCAGCTTCATGACCGCCATAGGCGCCGCGGGCAGCGGCACGTCGCTGAAGCGCCTGACCGCCGTGCCGATCAGCATCATCTCCGCGACACTCGAGTCACGCAGGGCGAGCTCGGTGTCGACTCCGATCACACCGTCGCCGAAGTCATTCGACAGTGCATCCAAACGCTTTACTCCGATCGCCCGACATTGCTCGAGGGCCTCGCTGTACTGGCGCAGTTCCACGTTCGACAACGACGTCTTGGACCAATTGGCCTCGCACCCGGGCATGACCTGGACGACACCCGCGGCCAGTACCAGGGCGGCCGGCACGACGCCCGTGCTCATGAGCTTGGCCAGGCCCTGGCCTGATAGATGCGATGTGAACGGCGTGTCCAAGACGGCTGCGCCGGGACAGCGAACGGCTGTGCCTATGACCGTGAATTCGACGACCTGACCCGAGGATTGGAACTCCTGTGAGTTCAAGCGGTGGAATCTCAAGCGGGCTCCGACCACTCCGTGTGCCTGGAGGTCCCTGGCTTCGGCGACCAGGCGCCCGTGGGCCAGGGAGTAAGCCTCTTCTATTCCCTGCTCGTAGTAGGTCTGCTCCCAGTTCAGCCCGGCCTGGTGGCCCCCAAAGCCGGGCCCGAACGAGTAGCCATGGGGGCACGGGTAGACCTCGGAGAAACCCGGGGTAGAGCTCCAGAAGTTCGGGGAGTAGTAGGTGCCGAGCATCGTGGCTATGGAATAGACGGAGCTTCCCATGACGAGGCCAGCAGGTTCGAAACCGCATCTTCGCACCGCAGCCAGTTCCGCCGTGGACAGACCGCTTCCCCATCCGCGCTTGTCCAGGCGATCATGCTCGAGACCGGTCATCGGTCGTTCAGGCGTCCAGCGAGAGAACCATCTGGGGTTGGGCGATGACGTGATCGGCCCTGAGGGGTTTCACCGCCGTGCCCACGGCCAGGAACTCGATGATGTGGCTTCCCCAGAAATGGGATTTCTCAATGAGCTGAACACCCACGATCCCCTCGGCCTGGAGCTTTTCGGCTTCGTCCTGCATTCGAGCCATGGCCAGTTCCCTTGCCTCGTAGAGTGCCTGGGTGAAGTTCGTCAGCTCGGTGTTCCGTCCGGTCTGACCCACAGCCTGAAGCGCTCCCCGATGAGCCACGTGGTACACGCATGTGCCCATCACCAGCCCGAGCGGCGCGTAACCCGCCTGGATCAGGGTCCAGAAGTCCTGGCCTGACAGGTCGCTGGTGAACGGTACTCCAGCGTTGTTGCGCCACCCTGCGCTCCTGTCACTTGCGGATACGGCGGTGCCTATGGCTATGAACTCTGCGGAGTGCTTCCCCCAGTCATAGAAATTGATGTCGAGGCGCACTCCCACCACCCCGTCGGCTCCGAGCACGTCGGCTTCCGCCTCCATCCTCGACATGGCCAGCTCTCTCGCCGTGTACATGGCCTGCGAAAGCTTGGACAGCTCCTGGCTCTTGCTCCAAGACCTGCCTTGGAGCCCAATGTGGTAAATCGAGCTCCCGAAAACCAGGCCTCGCGGGTCGAAGCCTGCCTCCTTGACCAATAGGAACTCGTTCACCGACAGGTCGCTGGTGAAAAGACCGGCCTTGCCCTCCTTGCCCTCCAGCTCCTCGAGCCGACGAACCGCATCGGGCGGTAGACCGGCCGCCTCCACATCTGTATCGCTCATCTCGAACCTTCCATGGTCATCTGAGGCTCATGTCAGCAAAGCCTCCAGGGCCGCCCGAGTGGAGGCACTGTGGCGCGACTCCTCCTCGAGATGGCGCACCAGGCTGTCCAGCCAGCGTCCAAGATCGACCTCGTCGGTGCGAAGCACCACTCCACGAACTACGTGGGCGATCCGGCAAACTACGGAGCCCTTGTGCCTGCCCAACTCCAGCCTGTCACCCGAAAGCTCGACCGAGAGGCGAACGATCGGGTGGTTCGTCCGCATCACCCCGCCCCGCCGCTCCACTTCGACACGCTCGCCGAGGATGTCAACGAGCTTCCGTGCCAGGACCCCGAAGAAGACGTCCAGATCGGCCGTGTCCGCCCGCAGTGCCGCAGACAGCGACTCGAGGTCGAGCGGATCGCTGGAGGCTGGCGTCAGTTCTGACATCGCGAAGCCGAGTCTAGGCACCGACCTGGGAACATTCCGACCCGCCCCGGCCTACGTGCGTCCGAGCCCAGACGAGGACAGCACCTGCCGTGACTCCCCAGATCGGGGCGGCCGCACGCCTCAGCGGTCAAGAAGGCTTCCCGGCCCGCCGATACCTCTTATGGCGACCATCGGAGGTGCAATGGAGTCTGGATGGCTGGCGGAGCTCGTCCTCGAGCTGCCCGACGCCCTGGTGGTGATCGACGCGTCAGGGGACATCATCTGGGGAAACCGGACTGCCGAGCGCCTCTTCGGCGTGACCAACTCTGACATGGCCGGATCAAGCGCACTAGAGCTCATACACCCTGACGACCAGGAGATGGGCAGGCTGTCCCTCTCCAGCATCCGGCGCAAGAACGTCGGCACCCCCATCGAGCTGAGGGTGATGACCACGACCGGCTGGAAGCTTGTCGAGGTGGTCGGTTCCAACAGGCTCGGAAAGGCGCCCGTGAACGGCCTGGTGCTGTGTTTGCGGGATCTCACCCAGCGGCGGCGTTGGGAGGTGGCTACCAACGCCACCGAGCGCTTCCGGTCCTTGGTGCACAACTCCGCCAGCATCCTTTTGCTTCTCCATGGTGACGGGACAGTCGAGTCGGTGTCGGCAGCGATCACCCGGATGCTCGGCCGCGACCAGGAGCTGGTGGAAGGGCGCCCGTTCGAGGACCTTGTGACCGAGCCAGGCCGTGGGGCGTGGCAGCGCGCGCTGGGCGAGAGCCTCAACGGCCGGCGCAGCGCAGAGCGCCCGACGATCGTGGAGCTCGACCTGTACAGCCACGAGAGCACCCCTGTGCCCTTCGAGCTGAGCATCGTGAACATGCTCGACGACCCGACCGTCCGCGGGCTGGTGGTGTCCGCCCACGACATAACTCAGCTCCGCTCCGCACGCCAGTCGTTGGAGCGCCTCGCCACCCGGGACACCCTCACAGGGCTGCCAAACCGAGGCATGATCCTGGACCGGATCGAGCAGATGCAGGCCGGCCGTGGCAGAAGGGCTTCCGAAGGAGCACTCCTGTTCGTTGATCTCGACCAGTTCAAGGACGTCAACGACTCACTCGGCCATCGGGTAGGCGACGATGTCCTGTGCCAGGTAGCCGCCCGCTTCCAAGCGGCGCTTCGCGAGTCGGATTCCATCGGACGCCTGGGCGGCGACGAGTTCGTCGTGCTGGTGGAGGGTTCCGGACCGGTCACCGCTGAGGCAGTCGCTGAGCGACTCCTCGACACCTTGACCGAGCCCTTCGCCGTCCCCAGCGAAGCCAGGCCCGAACTCACGATGTCGGCCAGCATCGGCATCGTCTCAGGCACCTACCGCTCGGTGGAGGACCTGATGGTGGATGCCGACATAGCCCTCTACCAAGCCAAGGCCCTGGGTCGAAACCAGGCCGTGCGCTTCGAACCGCAAATGCGCGGCGAGTTCCACAACCGCGTCGAGCTGGAGAAGGACCTACGGCTCGCCGTGGCTGCCGGCCAGTTCTTCCTCGTCTACCAACCCGTACTCAGGCTCGAGGACGGCACCGTGCGCAGCATGGAAGCCCTTCTGCGCTGGCGACGCTCCTCGGGACAGGTGGTGACTCCCGATTCCTTCATACCGGCGCTCGAGGACTCGGGGCTCATCGTGGATGTGGGCCCCTTCGTTCTGGAGGAGGCCTGCCGGCAGGCCCAACGTTGGCGAGACTTGGGAATGCCAGCGACCATCTCCGTCAACGTCTCGCCGCGGCAGTTCGAGACGGACAAGCTCATGAGAGATGTCCGCTCCGCCTTGGAACGGTCAGGGCTGGATCCCGCATCGCTGATCCTCGAGCTCACAGAGACCGCTCTGATGCGGGACACGCGTGACACTTCGCGCCGGTTGGCGGAGCTGAAGGATGTGGGCGTCTCCCTCGCCATCGACGACTTCGGGACCGGCTATTCGTCACTGGCGTACTTACAGCAGTTCCCCGTGGACATTTTGAAGATCGACCGAGCCTTCGTCACCGGTACGGCCCTGACGGGAGCCGGTGCTGCCTTCGTTCACGCACTGATCGAGCTGGGCAACGCCCTCGGACTGGAAACGGTAGCCGAGGGGATAGAGACGACGGAACAGCTCACCCGTGTGCGGGAAGAGGGCTGCGACGCCGGACAAGGCTTCTACTTCAGCCCGCCCCTCGATGTCGCAGAGGCGGCCTTGTTCCTCGCCAACGCCTGCGAAGAGTCCCCGGCGGGGGCCGCCGCACACTCGGTCTGAGCAAGGTCAGTGGCTGGCGCTCGGTCACGCCGCACTTGCAGCAGGCGAGCACACTGGCCGAGTGCTCCGGTATAGACCCCTACAAGCGGCCGGCGCTTCTGGCAAGGTCATGAGGACCTGACGGAAGGTAACCGCCCTCCTCGCGGATCGCCTCGCCCCACCCGAGAAGGACTTCGAGGAGCGCGTCCAAACTATCGCCGAGTGCCTCGATGATCGGCAGGCACTGACGATCGGTAGTCCTTTCGACCTCCTCGCGAGCCGCACGCCCGGCGTCAGTAAGGGCCCCTTCACTGATCAAACCGCGCTCGGTCAGCCGATCGGCGGCCGCGTCGAGGTCTGCAGCTTGCCACGCCCGGGTGCGCACGTAGGAACGCGGCGGCAGGCCCCAGTAGAGCTCGGTCAGGAGGCCGATCTCTGCCGCGTCGAAGCCGGCAGATGTCCACGCGGCAATGTGCGCGTCGCCGCGGTACTCGCGTAAGCGATCCGCCAGCCGCCAGACATCACCGAGCTCGCTCCCGGGCATCCCAAGGGAGACCAATCCCGAGTAGAGAGGGCGCCCCTCGGGTCGTAGTGGGGCGTTTGCCCTCTCGAGGAGGGGCAATGCCGTCTCGATGCCTTGGGGACGTTCACCGAGAATGCGCACGAGTTGATCGACGGCCCCTTTTGTCCGGGCGTCGCAGATCGTGAATGCGTCGGTCAAGGTCCACCCGTGCTCAACGGCCGGCACGACGGCGACGGGATTGAACACCCCAAAGGCTGCAGCGATCACCTCTCCGCTCACCTGGCCCATGACCGAGCCCCGACTGCAGAAGTAGGCGGCCCCATCCGGCATGGCGACGCCGCCGGCCACGCCCGGGCTTCCCGCGAATCCGAGAGCCTGGTAGCCCGCGTGACACTCGGAAGAGAAGTACACCTGGCCCGCGACAGGCTCGAGTGCGCTCGCCAGTGCCCTCGTCCGAAGGCTTGACTCCTGGTTCCCCACGGGTCAGGACCTTAGCCGGTGGCTATGCCTCCGTATCCCGGCTGGTCTGTGACACTCGTCAGCACCAGCTAAGCGATCAGCAAGTGTATGACCATCAAGAGTGGTGAACAGTTGATTCCAGTTGTCATCATCGCCGATGAGCCTCTCGCGCTCGACCGGACCGTCACGGGTAAGTAGATAGAAGTGATAGCCGAGAGAAGAGAGTAGGTGGTCGATTGCCTCACCGCTTTCAGAGGTAGCCCACCCACCGGGAAGCACCTCGCACATGATCGTTGGTCTGTCCCTTCTGAGAACCCGGTTCATCCCTGTCAACACTTCTGCCTCACTGCCCTCGACGTCGATCTTCACCAGATCAACGTTCTGAATCTTGGTACTATCGACAAAACTGTCGACATCGACAGTGGGAACGATGTCGCAACGCCATGGGCCATCAGCACGCGTTGTGCAGTGATCGACGTCTCTGCTGCCTACCGTGTCGGGACGATCCGCAGGATGAAATATCAGTGATTGCCCACGGTCGTCAGCCACCGCAGCATGCACGCAAGTGACGTTCTCGGCATGATTGATACTTAGATGGCAGCTCAGCCGCTCGTAAACAAGCGGCACAGGTTCAAAGGCGAAGATCTTGGCTGTAGGAGCACGCTGTGCCGCAACAAGCGTATAGATCCCGACGTGTGCGCCAATGTCCAGTATTACGCGCGCTCCGGTTGACAAGCGACCGAAAAGTGGAAGCGCTTCGGGCTCATAGGAATCCAGACCCTGCCAGAAGAGCGAACTTACGAGCCAATCATCACCGTGGGAGCAAAAAGTAAGACTCTTACCGTTGCCAGAGGACACACGGATAAGGCCATACGGGCTAAGTGTATGGGTAAAGGCCTCGGCCGACTCTTTTGATAGTCGTGGATTGGCACGAATCATTCGCACGGCTAACCTATTTACAGCTGGAACACCGGTGAGGGAAAGCAGTCTGCGTTTCAGCACCTTCACCGATCGTGACCCCATCAGGCGTCGATCGTAATTCTGAGTATCAAGACAATGCACATTGCACCGCGGCTCGGGCCGGAACGCTCAGTCTGTCTCGCGTCTCCGGGACGTCGGCGGACCGAAGTCCTTCCGATCAGTCCTCCACCCTGAAGCCGACCTTCATGGTGACCTGGAATGCCCCGACATCACCATTGTTCACCGTCCCTCGGATCTCACTGACTTCGAACCAGTCAAGGTGGCGAAGGGTGCGGGCCGCTTTCGCCACGCCGTTGCGGACAGCCTCCTGGATGCTTTCGCTCGAGGTGCCAACGATTTCAGTGATCCTGTACGTCGGCGGTTCAGGTCGGTCTGACATTATCCTCCGATCAGATTTCCGTCGTGGGTTGAGATCGTATGCCTAGCCCGCTAGATGGGGGGCGCCACGGAACCGTCGCGCTGCGTCCGGGTGAGGCCCTGGCGTCTGGCTCAAAACAGCAGCAGGTTGGTCGACTAACGCAGGCACCAGTTGACAGTGCGAAGTTGACTTTCCGCTCGGGTGCGCTCCGAGGGCGATCAGACCCAAGGCAGATCCGTCTTCCCCGACGCTCGGGTCCATCAGTCTTGCATATAACGTCTGGTCTCCCACAAAGAATGCCGGGCACTCAGACCTCGGCGCAACAACAGCTAGCTAGCAACTGTAAGACCCAGTCTGTGTCATAACGCTGCACAACGTAATCGGTGAAGTCTGTCGGTGCCCACGCTTACGAGGTAGGGCCGGGAATGCGTTGTGCTCAGTGGCAAAAGTTGTCACCCGCCACGAGCATGGGACCACCTTGAGCTGAGTTCCGCCAGCAGCCACCCCGGCGACTGCGGTGGAAATACCTGCAACAGTCGCATGTATTTCCGGCGGGGGAAGGCCAAGAATGGACCTGCGCTGGCCGGACATGGCGCCGGGGCCGTCCGGGACGCGATCGCCTCGTCGATCACCACACTGCCCCGATCAGCTCCGCCGCTCGCTGAGGTGGGACCGGGGAGCGGAAATGGCCCAGCATGTCCAGCTTCGCGCGAACACCGGAATCGAGGTCTACTTCTGCGACCCGCACAGTCCCATGCAACGTGGCACCAACGACAACACCAATGGCCTGCTTCGCCAGTACTTCCCCAGAGGCACCGACCTGAGCAAGCACAGCGTGGACACTCTCGATGCCATCGCCGCAGCTCTCAACAGCAGACCCCGCAAGACCCTCGACTGGAAGACCCCCGCCGAGGCGCTCAACAATCACCTACTCTCGCTGCAACAAGCCGGTGTTGCGACGACCCCTTGAACCAAGTCTCGGAGCCGTGGTCCGAGTGGGCGTACGGTCCGACCCGGGGGTGGGCGTCGCCTCCAGATGGCCATCAGCACCGCGTCGACGACCAGCCCGGAGCGGATGTGATCGGCGATCGACCCGAAGGCGTCGAGCACACCGCGAGGTTTCCTTCCCCTCGTCGGTCGCGTGCTCGGTGATGTCCATCATCCACAGGAGATCGGGCTCTCGCGGGTCGAAGGCCCGATTGACCGGGTCATCGGAGGGCTCAGCAACCGGGTCTCGGCGGGTGCACCCGTGACCCCTTCGCCGGTGCCGGCCACACATCCCGCCTCGCGCATCAGGCGCTTGACTCGCTTCCTCGAGCACCGATGCCCTCCCCGAGGACCAGCTCGCATGCACCCCGGGACAAGCAAGGTAATCCAACTCGACGGTTCGCCAGATCCTTAGGCCATACCCGAATCTTTGCTGGCATAACGAAGCAGCGTGACCGACGGTTCGTATCCGAGTACTAAAGAGTGGGGGTGGCCCTCTTAGGTTCGGTCAACTCTCACGGGCTCTTCTCACGCTTATGGCGCGCACCAGGGGGGAGCTGATACGCGTGGCTGGGATCGAGTTCAAACCAACCCCTCGCGCCGTATCGGAAGCAAGGGTGGGGTCACGCGACGCGACAACGGCCACCGGCGCGCAACCATGGTTTGGCATAGCGCTCTTAGCCCTCGTGCTCCTCGGCATCGGCATCGGCATGCGGGTTGCCTTCGCAATTGGCTGGACCGACGGTACGCCGTTGCACGGTGATCCGCTGGGCTTTCAGCAGATAGCGGCAAACATTGCTAACGGCAAAGGATATGCGGTGCCGTCCCCGGGCCGCGGCAACCCGGTCCCGACAGCAGTGCATCCTCCGGTGTTCTCGCTCGTGTTGGCGCTGCTCGATCTCGTTAAAATCCGATCGGTTGATGGCCACCGCCTTGCCTTAGCGCTCATTGCTGCCGGTGGAATTGTTGCAATGGGTTTGCTTGGGCGCAGACTGATGGGTCCTGTCGTGGGCCTAATGGCTGCAGGCATTGCTGCGTTGAGCCCGCTATGGATTCAACCCAGCGCTGTGCTCACGAGTGAGAGCGTATACCTCGTCGTTATCCCGATGATGCTGCTACTAGCCATTGGCTGCATTGATCGTCCTAATCGCAGGCGATGTGCCAGCCTCGGCATAGTGATCGGCCTAGCGGCCTTGACCCGTAGCGAGGCCACGACCCTCGTGGTATTGCTCGGTCTACCTGTAGTTGCCTTTGCGTTCCACTCATGGCGCCAACGTGCCATTGGCATATTGGTATTACTAGCTGGCTTCGCCGCCGTAGTAGGCCCGTGGCTCATCCGAAACGATGTGAAGATGGGCGAACTGACCTGTCAACCAATGGTGGAATAACGTTAGTCGGTTCGTACTCTCCGAATACTTTCACACCGAGAGATCCGCAATATGGGAGTTTCGACGGAGACGCTCAGATTGGTACCGCGTCAGTGCTCGTCGCATACGGTCGACCACCAGGCCATGCCAAGAAGTCGACAGAAGCCACATTGAGTGACGCTATGAGTACCATCGCGAGACAGTACGCAACTGACCATCTCCATGATCTTCCGGGCGTGGTCTTGGCGCGAGAAGGACGACTTTGGGGAGTGTACGCGCCGAGCAGCCAATTGTCCTTCGACATCGCCGAGGATGGCGTTGGCCGGGTCCGCGGTTTCCAGCGGGCGGCGCAGATCCTGACTTGGATACTCCTTCCGCTTGCGATCATTGGCAGTGTGAAGCTGGTGAGACGCTCGTGGCCCCGCTTCGTAGCATTGGCAATACCGGGCCTCGTAGCTTCTATCAACGCTGCGGTGTTCTACGGAAGCACGCGTCTCCGTGTTGTGGCTGAACCTTCGTTGGCTGTCTTAGCGGCGATGGCTACAGTCGCTGTATTGCGGCGCCTGCACCACATTTGGCGTACAGCGGAACTATGAGCACATAAGGAACTAACCTTGAACCACCCTGGTTCTCGTAGAGACTCTTCCGCTTTCATTCATGCGGCCTGAGTGGCCTGTGGCTGACAGTAGTAGGTGTCTTCGAACTCTGCCGGCGGGACGTTGCCGATCTCGGTGTGCAGTCGGGTGTTGTTGAACCAGTCGACGTAGGGAAGCGTCGCCAGTTCGATCTCCTCGGCGTTGCGCCAGGGCCCTCGCGTCGGAGTGGCAGATGACACCGCGCACTCGCTCATCCCCGCGCCACAGCGCCATCTCCAAGGTGTCGAGGACGAGGTCGGTCGTCATCGAGGTGGCGACGCGCCAGCCCACGATCATCCGGGAGAAGACGTCGATGACGAAGGCGGTGAAGGCGAAGCCCGACCAGGTCGCCACGTAGGTGAAGTCGGTCACCCAGAGCTGGTTGGGGCGGGAGGCGCTGAAGTCGCGGTCGACGAGATCAGGCGGTCGGACAGCGGCGGGGTCGGCCTTGGTGGTCTTGGGCTTCTTGCCCCGCCGCACGCCCTCGAGGCCCAGCTCGCCCATGAGGCGGCCGACCTGGTCCCGCCCGATGGGCTCTCCCTGGCGACGCAGCTGCTTCCAGATCTTGTGGACGCCATAGACCCGGTAGTTGTCGTCGAAGGTCAGCTGGATCTTGGGCTTCATCGCCTCGTGGCGCTCCGCCATGGCCGAAGGGGGCCGGGACTTCCGGGCGTAGTAGGTGGAAGGGGCAATCCGCAGCTCCCTGCAGACCGGCTCGACCCCGAACTCCTCGTGGTGCTCCGTCGATGTAGCGCACTACTTGGTGGATGGGCGGTCGAGCTCCGCCGCGAAGAAAGCCGAGGCACCCCGCAAGATGTCGTTGGAACGTCGGAGCTCCCGGTTCTCCTTCTGCAAGCGCTTGAGCTCGGCGCGCTCTTCGGTCGTGAGGCCTGATCGTTTGCCGGCGTCGGTCTCGGCTTGGGCCACCCAGGTTCTGAGCGACTGGTCGCCGATGCCCAACTGGCGGGCGATCCGACCGATCACGCCGTGGCGCTCTCCAGTCTCTATGAAGGTCTCGAGGACCATTCGCACCGCCCGCTCTCTCAGCTCAGGCGGATACCTCTTTTGGGATCCCTGGTCGCTGGCATTGCTCCATCCTTTCCAAGCGATGGAGCCTCCACAATTTCCAGGGTGTTTCAGTCTCCCGAGAGGCTGCGGGACAAAGAGTTGAAGCGACTCACTGTCACCGGCTCCCGAGGACCTTCTGGCTCTTGATCCCATCAGTACCAAGGTGAATGACCCGAGGAATGATGGACCTGAGTTGATCGAAGCGATTGTCTCTAGGGGTTGACGCCTAAGAGTCGAGAGGAGGAGGATTCGGCTAACGAGGCAAGACCCTTAGGGGGCGATTATGCGGGGACGTGTCTTTGCCGGGTTTGTAGTCGCGTTTGCGCTCCTTGTAACGATCCCGATCGCTGCTGCCCCAGTAGGCGCAGCCTCCTCAGGCGTGGCTCACACGCCAGCGAACAAGGACCAGTGTAAGAACGGTGGCTGGCGAAGCCTCGCCGGTGGCCAGGGCGTACCATTCCGCAACCAAGGGCAATGTGCCACCTGGGCAATCCATCACCCGGTTACCCTCGCAGACCTCGCTGGGTCGTTCACCGGGACGACAGTCCTCACCCCCTTCAACGGCTGCAGCTTCATCGAGGAGGTCTTTGACGCCACCTATGTCGGCAGCGGCTCCGTGGGCACCGTGACGCTCCACATCGACGGCTGCATCAATTTCGAGGGGATAACTGCATCGACCTACACGGGGACATTCACGAGCGCAACTAGCGCCGGTACTCTCAGCGGCACCGCTTCTGGCTCGATCAGCAACCTGCTAGTGCCTCCGCTCGATTTTGAGCTCTCACTCACCGTGACCTCTGGAACTGGCGCGTTCACAGCAACAACGGGCACGATGCACGTCAGCGTGTCGGTGCCAACCGGCCCCATACGCCTCCCCATTCCGGTCACCGGATCGCTCACCGTCCCATAGGAAGCCGTCGAGCATGCCAACCTTTTCGCCTGCACCTAGGCCGCCTGGCGGCCAAAAGTAGCCGACTTGTCACACAAACGGAACGGCCCGCGAGGGGCCGCTCACGTGAACGCACGGGCGCCGCCAGGGCCGATGATGGTGAGTAGGAGACGTTGAGCGCCACGTAGATGCCCAGGACAGCTAGCAAGCCGAGGCGCGTGAGCGTTGAGGAGAGAAGCAATGCCCCGAGCATCAAGGCCGTGGCCATGCCCAAAGCTGCGCCCTTCGAGAGATTGCCTGCAACGACCGGCCGGCGGCGCTTTTGAGGGTGGTGCCGATCCGGTTCAACCTCGAGCACGTCGTTGAGTGCATACGTACCCGAAGCCGCCAGGCAGAAGGCGAGGGCTGCAACCAGCGTTTCTCTCAACACGACAGGATGACCGAGCACTCCTGCCGCACCGAGTGCAGCAAAGACCAGGGTGTTCTTTACCCACTGCCTCGGGCGGGCGGTGGCTATAACGGCCTTCGAGACCTGAATAGCTCGGCGAGCTCGGAAGCTTGTTCTGGCGCTACCAGAGCCGTGGGACTCGACGGCGATCGTCTCAGTTGCAACGAGTTACCTCATCCTGGGGCCGAGATCGACTTGTGATCCATGGGTCACGACGGGTGACTGACACGTATCGACCGCCTTCGGCTGCGCACAGGCTAAGAGTCAGGTGGGCGCGCACGTGTCATCGACAGAGTTCTTGCGCGGCTCGGGTCGGGTCGGAGCTAAAAGTCATTGTCGTGTATTTGATCGAGTGAGTGATGTTGGATAATCCCTGCGAGATGCTCATCGGTCCCGTAATGGCGCGGAGGTATGAGCTCAGGGGTGGACAGGTGAGTGCCCTGCGGGCAGCGACGATCGATTGTGCCGATGGGGCGCCTGCCGGGAGCGCTTCCCCTGGAACCCCCAATCGCCCGACCATCCACGCCGGACCGATGATCTTGTTGGCGCCAGGTCGGGCTTGGCGAACTAGATCATTGATGTGCGACCCGATCGGGTTGGCCAGCGAGAGAGCATCGAAGATGTATACCTGCGGCCCGCTCACATAGCCCACGAAGCCTATGTTGGTCAGGTTGACCGCCATGTGAAACGGGAGTGATGACCTGGCGGCCCGGATGTCTTGGGGTATCCAGGTCTGGAGCCGGTTCGTCACCACCAACATCACTTGCTCTCCGCGTTGCGCCGCTATGGCAGCGGTCTGTCGGTAGTCGTCACCTGTCGACGTGAAGTGAGGGCAAGCGACAGTGGCGGTCCTGCAGCGCTGCCGCTGTGAGCTGTACCAATCGGTCGTGGTGATCGGATGGGGACTCTTAGCGACGTAGATCGAAAAGCTTCGTTCGTTGTCGATGCCGTGGACGGCGCTGAACGCGGGGCCGAATAGAGCGCCTGGGTCCCATCGCAACCATCCGGCACACACCACCGACCAGATCACTATGCCGATGAGAGGAACGACGAGAAGGGAACGCAGCTGGACGACCCCGACATAGAGCACGAGGCAAAGCGACAAAAACGCTGGTAGCAGCAGACGGGCGTGCATATAGTCCCCGCCCACGTGCACCACGTAGAGCGTGTCAGCCAACGCGGCAACGACCGGGGTGAGGAGCACTACGACTCCGGTGCGATCCCCCCTACTCCACCACCGGCGGATCCTGGGCACCACCAGCGGCACGGCGAGTGTTAGGGGCAGCCAGAGCGTGTAGGGAGAGACGAAGTTCCACAGGTAGGTGAAACCCTGTGACCACCACGATGACGTTCCGGACTTGGCGAGACCGGTATTGGGAACGAGGAGGGCGAAGTACGCCATGCGCCACAGCTCATAGAGCACCGGAAGAAACACCGCGGCGAGCAAAGGCACTAGATAGCGGCGCCAGACCGAGGTCGGTCCCGCCCACCCCGGGGAGGCGACGACAACAGCCAACCCCGCCAGGAACACACCGGACATCAGGATGAGCTCGGGACGAAGGAGCGGGCCCAATCCAGCGATGAAGGCGCACCACAGAGCCGAATTGCGCCGCGCTTCGGTGCGGACGAGGAGCCAGAAGGTGAGCCCGATCCAACAGAAGACCATGCCCATCTCCAGGCCGCTGGTGGAGAACTCCCATACTCCGGCCACCACTGAGAACACGAGGAGTCCGACTGGCAGGAGCAGACCATCGCCTCTACTCCCACCCAGCCGTTGAATTGCGCGACCACCGAAGACGACGCCACCGGTTACACCGCCAAGGCCGAGCACCACGGAGAGCCACTCCAAAGAGACGAAGGGCAACATCCCGTGGAGGGCCGCCAAGACGAACAGCCACAGAGGGTCGGAATAGGCCTCGATCCGCTCCCCGATGTTGAAGACAGGCCCATGGCCGGCGAGCAGGTTGCTGATAACCCGGAAGTTGATAAAGGCGTCCTCTTGCACCCACCGATATCTCCAAGCCCCCACAAGGACCACAAGGAGGGGCACCGCAAGGACAAGCCACGACTGTGTACCCAAGTGCGGACGGGGCGTTTGCTGCTCAGACGCTGGAGCATTCCGCGGAACCGTGTCCAGGAGCTTCCCCAACTTCACTCTCGCCCGTCTAGTAGGCGGCCTGTTACCGAGTTCCCACATTGGGGGAGGCCCGGAAGCACAACGGGAGCAGGCGTCGAGATGGCTTCAAAGAGCTTGTCAGCCCGATCGTCCCTGTTGACGGGACGCCGCATCTGGACCCCGCGAATGACCCCTCCCCCCATCTGACGCAAAGCTCCTCCAAGCATCGATCTATGCGCCCAGGTGCGTCAACGGCGGCAGATGGGGATCCGTTCACGAGGGGGCACCTGCTGGCGTGTCCCACTACGCCGAGGTGTTCGCCATCGAGCCTGACCGCTGCTTTCGATAGGTGGAGACCCCAGCCACTACCCAACCGATGCCGTGCCTCAGCGAGGTGACGTCGCGGGGCAGGTTCAGGGCCGAGGACGGGCGCTGATACGCGGTGGGGCCTTGCGAGGAGCACGTCGACGAGGGAGTGGTCGCGCCCTGGGCGAGCTCGGCTGGCGACCACACGAGGCCGGTCCGACGTAGCCGAGTAAACAAGGCGCCGTCTCGGTGCGGCGCTTTGTCCGCGTCCAAGCGCCGCCAGCCGTAGCTAGAGGGCGTCGGGGTTGTCGGTGAGCAACTCGCCGCCCAACTCCTGGCGTTGACCCTCGTGTTTTCGTACCTGCTGCGAAGCTCGGCGAAGCTGCTCGCGCTGAGGTTGTCGGCGTTGTGCTAGGGGCGTTCCTTGTATTTCCCACCCTTGAGCCCGGGAGGAGACTCGAACTCCTGACCTGCTCATTACGAGTGAGCTGCTCTTCCGGCTGAGCTACCCGGGCGGGAAGAGTCAGGTTACCTCGACGATTTGCAGTCCAGCGTGGCTCTAAGCGCTCGTAACCGACGGCCGAAGGGGGTGGCTCCTCCCGCCGCCGGTGGGAGGAGGAGTGGCGGCGACGTCTTCGGCCAGCGAAGAGAGCTTCATCAGCAGCGCCTGCAGCAACAGAGTCTCGTTCGGATTCCTTATCAGAGACTCGCCTGCCGCCTCGATCGCCTCCACGGCACTCAGGCATGCCGCGACGGTTCGGGTCTCGCCACTCCGGGAGACGGCGGATGGCCTGCCCCGACCGAGTTGTGCCGCACCGGCGGTGCCCGCCACCCCAAGACGGTCACGGTATGACGATGCCATCGTAGCCAATCCGAAGCGGAGCTCGTCGGTGCGCACCCTCCTCTGCTCGCGCCTGTGCCTGTCCTCGAGGTCCCGCTTTCCAGACAAACGCTGATCCCGCCCTTGTCGCGCCTGTTCCGACAACTCCTCCAGCTCCCTGTCTTGTGCGACACGGAGGGGCTCGAGGACCGAGCCGCAGCTCGAAAGCAGCTCATCGACAAGGGCCGCGGCTGTGGCGCCAGTACCGTCGAGGTGCTCGGGCACGGACTGCCACAGCGTGCGGCGTGAGGCCAGACCGTGATCGGATACCAACAACCTCGCACGGTCCAGTCTCCCTCCCGCCGATTCCGCAACGCTTTGAGCCGTTGCTCGATCGACCCCCTCTCTGACCAGCTGATCGATCAGGACCCGGGCACCCAGGGACCGGAAGTCCACCCGCGGACAACGGCTGGCGATCGTGACCAGGTCCCGCGAGACGTACTCGGCGAGTATCACGAAGACCGTTGTGGGCGGCGGCTCCTCGATGGTCTTGAGCAGCGCTGGCCCCGCCTTGTCGACGAGATGGAAATCGACGAGCACCAAGACCTGCCGCCGCCCTTCAGCTGGAGTCCGCACGGCCAGGCGGGCCACCTCTCTCGCCTCGTCCACGGCTATGAAGGGTCCCTGCCTCTCCCTCACCAAGAGGTCGGGATGTATGCCACTCAGCGTCCGCCGACAGGAGTCGCACTTACCACAACCACCGTGCTCACAAAGGAGGGAGGCCGCGAACGACCGGGCCGCAGCTCGCTTGCCGGTCCCCGGTGGGCCAACGAAGAGATAGGCGTGGACGGGCATCCGGGCTGCCGCTCTCAACTGTTCGACAGCGGCCTCCTGCCCGGGAACCTCCGAGAACAGCTCCGTCACGACCCCCACCGGAGGTTGCTCGGGAGACACACCAGCAGCCCATGCTCAAACACTGCCAAGCCTCTCTCTGACTACTCCGTTCACCCTAACTGCCACCTCCTCCACACTGCCGGTGCCGTCCACGACCGCCCAGGTCTCGGGCTCCTCGCTCGCGAGCGTTCGGTACCCCTCAGTCACCCGTTCGTGGAACGAGGCACCTTCTCTCTCCAGTCGATCCCTCTTTGCATCCATGCGCGCGATGGCGAGGTCGGCCGGAAGGTCGATCAGGATGTTCAAGTCGGGCCAGGTACCTTGCGACGCCCAAGACAGCAGCTGCCTCAGCTCACCCAAATCGAGCCCCCGGCCGAAGCCCTGATATGCGAGGGAGGATCCGGAGAAACGATCACAGACAACCCAGCGCCCCACGGAGAGTGCGGGCTCGATGATCCGGGCGACATGCTGCGCCCTGTCCGCTGCCATTAGCAGAGCCTCCGCCCGGGAGTCGAGATCGTCCATCCGTGGGTCCAGCACCAGCGCGTGGATGCGGCCGCCCGCGGTCGTGCCACCAGGCTCGTGGGTCAACTCGGCGTTCAGGCGCGCGGCCAGCAAGCGTGCGTGAGTGGACTTTCCGGATGCTTCGCCCCCCTCGAAGGCGATGAGCCGGCCACGCGGGGGCATGAAGGCGGAGCGACCTCAGATCTCTCTCTGGGCGCTGGTCGCCTCGCTGGCCTTGCTCCCCCTACTTGCCTTGGCCGTCGTGCTCGCCTTGGCCGCCTTCGTCGCCTTGCCGGTCCTGGCTGCCTTCTTCGCTCCATCCTTCTTCGCTCTCGCAGGCTTGGCCGCCTTCGTCGCCTTGCCCGTCCTGGCTGCCTTCTTCGCTCCAGCCTTTTTCGCTCCGGCAGGCTTGGCCGCCTTTGTCGCCTTGCCCGTCCTGTTGGACGATCGGGCCCTCCCAGGCCGCGGACCCGCCGCTCGCTTCTCGGCGAGCATGTCCGCGGCGCTCTCCGGAGTTAGCGACTCCATCTGGTCACCGCGGCGGAGAGACACGTTTGTCTCGCCGTCGGTCACGTAGGGGCCGAACCTGCCTTCCCTGACCACGATCTCGGACCCGCTCGCCGGATCAGGACCCAGCTCACGGAGGGGAGGAGCAGGGGCACGCCGGCTCCTTCGCTGCTTGGCTTGGGCAAAAAGAGCGAGAGCCTCTTCCAGGGTCGTCGTGAAGATCTGGTCCTCCGAGGCCAAGCTTCTGCTGTCGTCCCCCTTCTTGAGGTAGGGACCGAAGCGCCCGTTCAGGGCCAGTATCTCGACCCCGTCGGAGGGGTCGGTTCCGACCACTCGCGGCAGGCTGAACAGCCTGAGGGCGTCCTCCAGGTCGATCGTGTCGAGGGACATGGAGCTGAACAGGGAAGCCGTGCGAGGCTTGTCCCTGCTGCCGTCGTCCGTGTCACCCAGCTGCACATATGGACCGAATCGACCGGCTCTCGCGATCACTGGAAGTCCCGACTCCGGGTCGGTCCCGAGCACCCGGTCTCCCGATGGAGCCGACAGGAACTCGTCGGCCCGGTCGATGTCGAGCTCGTCTGGGGCCAAGTCGTCCGGTATCGACGCCCGCTCCTCCCCCCTCTGCACGAATGGTCCGTAGCGACCCACCCGAACGACGATCTCCTTACCTTCTCCATCGGTTCCCAAAGGGATCGAGTTGATGTCCCTTGCATCGATGTCGTCGAGGTGCTCCGACGCTGTCGGCTTCAACCCGGGGGTCCCGTCCCCGAAATAGAACCTCGCCAGCCAAGGCACTGCTTCCTCTTGACCACCGGCTATCTCGTCGAGGTCGTCTTCCATGGTGGCCGTGAAGCCGTAGTCGACCAGCTCGCCGAAGTGCCTCTCGAGGAGCCCCACCACGGCGAAAGCCGTGAAGGAAGGGACGAGCGCCGACCCTCTCTTCCAGACATAGCCCCGTTCCTGGATGGTGGCAATGATGTTGGCGTAGGTGGAAGGGCGACCGACACCTAGATCCTCCATCGCCTTGACGAGGGAGGCCTCCGTGTACCGGGCCGGTGCCTGGGTGGCGTGGCCCATTGCCTCCAGGCCCAGCTGATCCGGGCGGTCACCGACCGCAAGGGCGGGCAGGCGTACCTCTTGGTCCTCGAGCTCGGCGTCAGGATCGTCCGCGCCTTCGACGTATGCCCGCAGGAAGCCTGGAAAAGCGATCACCTTGCCGCTGGCCGACATCTCGGCGTCCTCCCCTGACGCTCCCGACCCGTGGGGCGCGGCCCTCCCCGAGAGACGCACCTGGGCACTAGTACCCCTCGCGTCTGCCATCTGCGAGGCGATGGTTCGCTTCCAGATCAGGTCGTAGAGACGTGACTCGTCGCTCGAGAGCTCTGCTGCGAGCTCCTCGGGCGTTCGGAACGCCTCCCCGGCGGGTCGGATGGCCTCGTGCGCCTCCTGGGCGTTCTTCACCTTTCTGTCGTAACGGCGCGGGCTCCCGGGCACATAGTCAGCACCGTAGAGATGGCGAGCTTGAGCCCTCGCGGCCTCCACGGCCGCGTCGGAAAGAGCCGTCGAGTCGGTGCGCATGTAGGTGATGAAGCCACGCTCATAGAGACGTTGGGCGACCTGCATGGCCCGCTGAGAGCTGAAACGGAGCTTGCGTCCCGACTCCTGCTGGAGCGTGGAGGTGATGAACGGAGCATGGGGTGACCGTTTGAACGGCTTCTCGTCCACCGATCGAACCTCGAACGGCGCCCCGTCGAGTCGTCGGGCGAGGTCGTTCGCTCTTCCCTCGTCGAGTAGCACGACGTCGTTCTTCAATTCGCCGGTCTCCGAGAAGTCTCGTCCCGTTGCCAACCTGCGCCCGTCCACCGAGACGAGCGTGGCTTTGAAGCTCTGCCCGTCCCGGACGAAGGTTCCCTCTATGTCCCACCAGTCGGCCGATCGGAACCGGATCCGTGCCCGCTCCCTCTCGACGATCATTCGAGTGGCCACACTCTGCACCCGTCCAGCAGACAGCCGCGGCATGACCTTCTTCCAGAGCACGGGCGAGACCTCGTAGCCATAAAGACGGTCCAGGATCCGCCGAGCTTCCTGGGCGTCGACCAGCCGTCGGTCCAGGTCGCGTGGAGCATCCAGGGCACGATGGATGGCAGACCTGGTGATCTCGTGGAACACCATCCGTTTCACGGGTACGCGTGGTGAGAGGACCTCCATCAGGTGCCAGGCGATCGATTCCCCCTCGCGGTCCTCGTCTGTGGCCAGGTAGACCTCGCTCGCATCCCTGACCAAGCCTTTCAGCTTGGTGACTTGGCCCTTCTTCTCCCGCGAGATGACGTACAGAGGCTTGAAGTCGTTGTCCACGTCGACACCCAACCGAGCCCAGGTCTCACCCTTGTACGCAGCCGGCACGTCGGCAGCCCCGCGGTGGAGATCGCGGATGTGACCGATCGAAGACTCGACCTTGAATTCAGAGCCCAAGAACCCGGCGATGGTCTTCGCCTTCGCCGGTGACTCCACGATCACGAGGGGCTTAGCCATCTATCAGCCGGTGGCCACCTCGGCAGCTGTCTCTGTGCGAGTACCGCCCACCTCAGCCACAGGCTTCGACTCGTCTGCGCTAGGGCCGTAGCCCTCCGCCTTGCGCTTGGAGAAGGCAACTGCACTCAGCAGCACGACCAAACTGGCGGCCGCGATCGCATAACGCGTGGCTGTGTGGCTATGAAGGGTGATCACCGCCGGCAGGATGAGAAGCGAGACCAGGTTCATGACCTTGATCAGCGGGTTCAACGCCGGTCCGGCCGTGTCCTTGAACGGGTCACCGACCGTGTCGCCTATCACCGCCGCCTTGTGCGCTTCGGAGCCCTTCCCGCCCTCGTGTCCATCCTCGATGTACTTCTTGGCGTTGTCCCATGCGCCGCCGGAGTTGGACAGGAAGTTGGCCATAAGCTGGCCCGTGACGATCGCGGCGGCGAGGAATGCGCCCAGGGCGAAGTAGCTGATCCCGAAGCCGATTATCACAGGGGCGAGCACCGCCAGAAGGGCGGGCGTGGCCAGCTCCCGCTGGGCGGCCGCCGTGCATATGTAGATCACCCTTCCGTACTCGGGCTTCTCGGTGCGATCCATGATCCCGGGATGCTCCCGGAACTGCCGCCGGACCTCTTGCACCACGGTCCCCGCCGACCGCCCGACCGCCCGGATCGCGAGCGACGAGAACAAGAAGGCGACCGAGCCGCCTATCAGAAGGCCGATGAACGTGGTGGGGTTGGCGACGTTGATCTGAGTGGCGACGTTGTGAAACAGAGACGACCCCACGGCAGTCAGGTTGAGCTGTGAGCCGATCGTCTCGATGAAGGATGCGAACAGTGCCACCGCGGCGATGACGGCCGAGCCGATCGCCACGCCCTTGGTTATCGCCTTGGTGGTGTTCCCCACCGCGTCGAGGCTGACCATTATCCGCTCGGCCTCGCCCGAGAACTCCCCGGACATCTCCGCGACCCCTGCGGCATTGTCGGCCACCGGTCCGAAGCTGTCCTCCGACACCACCATGCCGGTGGTGGACAGCATGCCGATTCCCGCAAGAGCGGTCAGGTAAAGGGTGAGCTGGATGTTCCCGTTCCCCAGACCGATCACCGCTCCGATGGCAACGGCTATGGCGATGATGGCCCACACTCCCGACTCCAGACCGCTGCTCACCCCCGACAGAACCGTGGTCGCTGGTCCGGTCCGGGCCGACTCCGCGATCTCCCGTACGGGCGAGCGCTCGGTCGAGGTGAAGTGCTCGGTGATCCGGCTGAGCGCCTGGGCAAGGATCACCCCCGTCACCACGGCCCAGAACACCTTCAGGTTGTGCACATAGAACTGGGCCACCAGCAAGGTACCGATCACGGTCACCAAGCCCGCCGTGAGATAGCCCCGGTTTATCGGTGACATGGCGGTCCTGTCTCGGTCGTGGGCGCGCACCACGAAGATGCCCACTGCCGAGGCCAGGATGCCGATGGCCGGCACGATCAAAGGGAACAGCAGCCCTAGCGCCGGGTTCCTCCCGATGGATCGGAACGCGGAGAAGCCAAGGATCAGCGAAGCGATGATGGTGATCTCGTAGGACTCGAAGAGGTCGGCTGCCATTCCGGCGCAGTCACCTACGTTGTCACCCACGTTGTCGGCGATGGTGGCGGCGTTGCGCGGGTCGTCTTCTGGGATGCCGGCCTCTATTTTGCCGACCAGGTCGGCTCCCACGTCGGCGGCCTTGGTGAAGATCCCACCTCCGACCCGCATGAACAGGGCGATCAGGGAGGCGCCGAACCCGAAGCCGACCAAGACCGCCGTGGCCGAGTTCTGGAAGATGAGCACGATCACCGTGGCACCGAGCAGCCCCAGGCCGACACAGAACATCCCCGTGATCCCGCCCGTCCTGAAAGCGACCTTCAAGGCTGACGGGAGCGAGCCTCCCTTGGCCGCCGCAGCAGTTCGGACGTTGCCTCGCACCGAGAGGTTCATCCCGATGAGGCCGGTGAGACCGGACAGAGCGGCCCCCGCCAAGAAGGCCAGCGCGCGGTACAGACCCGATTGCGCGAAGGTCAGGGCCATCGACCCTCCGGGTCTGACCACCTTGGTGGCGGTGAGGAAGACGAGCACCGCCAGGGGAACGACGATCACGAGGATGGTGCGGAACTGGCGCCGCAAGAACCCCACCGCGCCCTCTTGGATCGCAGATGCGATCTCCCGCATCGAGGAGGTCCCTTGGTCCGCCGCGAGCACGGCTCTCATCAGGTAGACGCCCACGGCGACAGCCACCACCGCGGCCGCCATAGCGAACACCAGCCACGCCTTCTCGGCGCCGCCCAGGCTGAAGGTCTGGTAGCCCCCCTCGGCGGCGAGGACGTGCGTCATCGGTCGGTTGCTCCTTTCTCAGGTCCTGCTTCGCGTGGGCCGGAGAATATGCCAAGTCCCCAGGCGAGGCTGCCAGAGCCTACGCTCACCAAGTAGACACGCCGGGTCAAGCTCAACCCCCAGGGGACCCTCCGTCCTGGTCAGGAGTGGCTATGAGCTGGTAATCCGGGTTCAAAAGGGCCAGACGCCCTGCGTACTGGTTCACCGTGGCCTCGGCCACGAGCTTTGTGCCCGGCTCTATGCCCGCCACCTTGCGGCGGCCCACGAACACCAAGTTCAGTCCACCGGTTCCGTCCTCGAGACGGCAGATCAGGCTCGGCGTGTGGGCCGAGGACTTGATGGTCACCGAGATCACCCTTCCCGAAACCGTCGCCCTGTGGCGGTACCGGGCTTGGGCGATCGGGGTTATGCCGTCCCTTGTCCCCCCGAGGGATGCCCCGGCGCCGGCTGCAGCCGACCTGGCCGCAGCCCGCTGCTGGGCGCGCCTCAGGGCCCTTCGCTGGTCGCGCGCCCCATTCCCAGCTGGAAGGGGACGATGGTGGCGTTGGCGTGGGCGAGCTGGCCCACGGCTGCGGCGATCCGGTCCGCTGTGCGGTCGTGGAGGAGGCGGCTCCACGCCTGGGAGTAGGCCCTCCTGGGCAGGAGGACCGTGGCCTCGGTGTCCATGTCGCTGAGCGTCTCGGCGACCAGCTCGAGGGCCGCCCTGATCAGACGGCGGTCCGGGCAGTCGACGAGCTCCAGAGGCACGCGTGGAAGGTTGAGCATGCTCCAGCCCTGCTCCAGCTCCCTTGCGACCTTGGTGTCGATCACGAAATGGATGGCCCGTATGTCATCTGGGGTGAGCGCCCGCGCATACTGGATGGCGCGAGCCGCCGCCAGGTCCATCCGATCCACCAGGACCAGCACGACGTGACGCGCCAGAATCGGCGCTGCACAGGCGCGAGGCGCGTTCTCCTCCAGCTCTGCGGCCTCTTTTCGATATTGGCGGTTGAGTCGTATGAAGGCGACCACCATGAGCGGGAGGAGGACCACAACCACCCAGGCTCCCTCGGTGAACTTGGTGATCACGAAGATCATGTCCACGATGAACGACAACACCGCAGCCGTGAGGTTCACCGACAGTCTCCGTCTCCAGTGTTCGCCTCGCGTGGTCAGGTGGTGCTTGACCATCCCGGCCCCTGCCATGGTGAACCCCGTGAAAACTCCGATCGCGTAGAGGGAGATGAGGCTGGTCACGTTGGAGCGGGTGACCAACAACAACACGATGGCCAGGGCGGTGAGGACGATTATCCCGTTGGAGAAGACCAGACGGTGCCCACGGCGGGTGAGCTGACGAGGGAGGAACGAATCCTCCGCGGCAAAGCTGGCCAGGAAGGGGAAGCCGGTGAAGCTGGTGTTGGCCGCCAGCACCAGGATGAAGAGGGTGGCGAACTGCAGGAAGAAGTAGAGGAACCGTCCAAAACCGCTGTTCCCGTATACATACGTGGCGACCTGCGACAGGACGGACGGGGTCCCCGACTCGTAGGGAACCGCGTGGGTCCAGCTGGACAGCCCCGACACACCGAGGAACATGGTCCCCAGAATGAGGCTCATGGCGACGAGGGTGATTCGGGCGTTCCTCGCCTGAGGGCTACGAAAGATACTCACCCCGTTCGAGATGGCCTCGGTACCGGTCAGCGCGGTGCCGGCGCTGGCGAAGGCCTTCAGGACCACGAACATCGAAGCCCCCATAAGCAGCCCGCTCCCAGCCGTGCCCGCGTGGTAGGCCCCGTTTACGTGGATGTTGTGATAGTGGAGCTGGCCGAGCGCCTGGCGGACCATGCCCACGACGATCAGCACGGCCATGTTGGAGATGAACAGGAAAGTCGGTATGGCGAAGGTCTTCCCTGCCTCCCTGACTCCTCGCAGGTTCCCGTAGGCGATCAACAGGACAAAGCCCACCGATAGGGCCACCCTGTAGTCGAACAGCGCCGGAAAGGCAGACGTGAGCGCCTGAGTCCCGGCCGCGATGGAGACGGCGACCGTGAGCGTGTAGTCGACCAGCAGGGACGCCCCCGCGATCTGGGCCACATTGAGCCCGAAGTTCTCCCGGCTCACCACGTAGGCGCCGCCCGCCTTCGGGTAGGCCTTGATCACCTCCAGGTAGGAAAGGGTGACGAAGGCCAGCACGACGAGGATGGCGATCGTCACGGGGATGATCAGGGTGAACGCCGCCAGCCCCACGATGGGAACGAGGACGGCCAGAGCCTGCTCGCTCGCGTAGGCCGAGGACGACATGACATCAGAGGAGAGGACTGCCAAGGCGGTCGGTTTGCCCAACCTTTGGGTCTGCAGCTGCTCGCTGACCAAGGGAGGTCCGAGCAGCCTGTTCTTCACGCGATAGAGAAATGACTCGGGGAGGTCCAGCGACTGGGCCGTGGGGAGGGCGAGCGGGGCCTTTCCCTCGACCCGGGCGCTGAAGGTCTTCATATCCACAAAGTAAACAGCATGAGGTGGGGGGCGGCCGCATCCCACGACCGCCAGATCAGACATCAGACCAGGTGGAACGGCTCCTACGACCACTTGTGCAAGGCTTGGACGGTGCATGTGATCGTGGTCGGCTGCGGCCGGGTGGGTTCCGAGCTGGCGGTGGCGCTGGACACCCAGGACCACGACGTTGTGGTGATCGACAAGAATCCACGGGCTTTCCGCCGCCTGCCGGACGGCATGGCCGGGTTGACCGTTACCGGGTTCGGCTTCGACCGGGATGCGCTAGAACGGGCGCGGGTCCGCGACGCCGACGCGTTGGCGGCGGTCACCAGCGGGGACAACTCCAACATCCTCACCGCGCGTATCGCTCGGGAGACCTACGAGATCTCGAACGTCGTGGCTCGCATCTACGATCCACGCCGAGCCGAGATCTACCAACGCCTGGGCATCCCCACGGTGGCCACGGTCACCTGGACAACCGACCAGGTGCTTCGCCGGCTCTTCCCTGACATGACGGTCACCGAATGGACCGATCCCACCGGGCAGATCCTCCTGATCGAGCGCGACCTTCCCGATGGTTTGGCGGGACAACGTCTGGACAGCGTGAGCCCAGAAGGCGAGGCCCGCGTCGTCGCTGTCACCCGCGCCGGGGTGCCCTACCTGGAGATGGCCGGGATGGTGGGACAGGAGGGAGACATCCTTCACATGGCTGTGCGAAAGGAGGCCTTGGACACCTTGGAGAAGCGCTTGTCCAAGGCGAGGGGTAGCGGCAGTTGAAGGTCGCCATCGCCGGCGCAGGAAATGTTGGGACGTTCATAGCCTCCGACTTGTACGAAGCCGGGCACGAGGTGCTGGTGATCGAACAAGACCCGGACCTGGTCGAGCGTCTGAGGCCGACGATGGACATCGGATGGTTCGCCGCCGACGCCTGCGAAGTGCGCTCTCTCCACGCGGCCGGACTTGCCGACACCGACGTCGTGGTGGCGGCCACCGGCGACGACGAGGACAACCTGGTCGTCTCCCTGCTGGCCAAGCAGGAGTTCGCCGTACCCCGGGTCGTCGCCAGGGTGAACCACCCCAAGAACCACTGGCTGTTCACCGAGAATTGGGGAGTCGACGTTGCTGTGTCCACTCCCCATCTGCTCACGGCCCTGGTCGAAGAGGCTGTGTCCGTGGGGTCGCTCGTGCGTCTCCTCCAGTTCGAAGGCGCCGATGCCCGCCTGGTCGAGGTGACTCTCGCAGAAGGCTCTCCGGCGGCGGGCACGTCCATCGCCGGGCTCGAGATGCCCCGGGACAGCACCATCGTGGGCGTGGTGCGCGACTCGCGACTGGTCGTGCCAAGGAGCGACACGGTGCTCGGGATCGGCGACGAGGTCCTCGTGCTGGTCACCTCCGACTCGGAGTCCGCCGTCAAGTCCCTCCTGGTGGGCGTCGAGCGCCCGTTCCCTGAGCGGCCGTTCCCTGAGCGGCCGTTCCCTGAGCGGCATTGAATCCGGTTCGCACCATTGGAACCGTATGATCGGTATAAGTGGAGGCGGCCTTCTTCGACCTGGACAAGACCGTGATAGCCAAAGCGTCGATGGCCGCCTTCAGCCGCCCCTTCTACCGGGACGGCCTGATAACCCGCTCCACGATCCTCCGGGGGTTGTATGCGCACCTCGTGTACCTGCACCTGGGCGCGAGCGAGGACAAGCTCTCGCGAATTCGTGACTCGGTGCTGACCCTCACGCGAGGTTGGGAGCAGCAGAAGGTCCGCCAGGTCGTGAGAGAGGCGATGGAGGACATCGTCGACCCCATCATCTACGGCGAGGCCTTGGAGCTGATAGAGGAGCACCGGGCCGCCGGTCGAAGGGTGTTCATCGTCTCGTCGTCCCCCGCCGAGATAGTGGCCCCACTCGGGCGTTACCTCGGTGCGGACGAGGTGATCGCCAGTCAGCCCCGCGTCGACGAGAGCGGCCGGTACACGGGCGAGATGGCATTTTACGCCTACGGCCCCTACAAAGCTGAAGCGATGCGGGAGATCGCAGCGCGGGACGGGATCGACCTGTCAGCCTCTTATGCCTACTCCGACTCCTACACCGACGCGCCGATGCTCGAAGCGGTGGGTCATCCCACAGCCGTCAATCCCGACCGCATCCTCCAGAAGATGGCCAAGGACCGTGAGTGGGAGGTCCTTCACTTCGTGCATCCCGTACGGCTGCGCGACCGAGTGGGCGCGCCGAGCCCTCCGGCGACCGCAGCCATTGCCGGTGTCGCTCTCGCAGCCGGTGCGGCAGTCGTCGCCGCGCGGCTACTTAGGCGCCCTGGTGCTCAGTCGACCCGGAGCTTCCTGGCCGCTACTGCACCGAGGGCGATGAGGATGGCGAGAAATAGCAGCTTCTTCATGGGACACAACCGTACAACGTCGCGCCCCGAAGCGAAACGCCCTCTGTGGGACCCAGCCCGTTTCGTCCCCGGCGGACTCGCTCGGCCCTCGATGACCGCCTGAGCTCCCGGCGCCCGCGCGCATCCGAGTGTGTTAGCCGCCGCTGTCGACTCCGGTTAGCGTCGGGCGCGGAGGTGTCCGGGCACCTGGTGGGCTCCCCCGCCTTCAAAGCGGGCGGGACGGGTGATCCCCGTCCGGCGGGTTCGATTCCCGTCCACCTCCGCTTGTCCCTCCGGTCGTCGTGTCTCACACACCCGGGTCTCGAGTAGACAGATGCCGCCTGAAAGGGTCAGCCTGGCGACCAGAACCGAACGATCGCCGACTGGCTCGCGGTGGCCATCAAGGTCCCGTCCTCCGCCCACAGATGGGCCAGCCCGTGGCCGAAGCCGTTCTCTACGGCCTGGATCCGGATGTCGCAGAGAACCCAGCTCGTGGGGACCAGGCGAACCACCCTGAGGGTGTTGTCCAAGCTGTTTCCCCCGGACGGGCGTCCGATCGCCTGACCGATCCCGCTCGGAACGAAGTCACCCAGGATGGCGAGGCTTGCCGCAGACGGCTCGAGATGGCCCGGGATCCTTGCCCACATGGCGGAACGACCGTCGCCCTGGCGGCCGTCCATCTCGGAGAACTGCCGGCCCATGGCGAGCCGGGTCTCGAGACGGTCCAGGATGGTGCCTTCGTGCCGGGCGTCGATCCGCCGCTCCACCGATTCCATGGGGGAGGGAATCTCGGGCCTTACCGCCCAGCTGCCCGAAACCTCCAGAGGGCGACCACCCAGAGCGCCGTTCACCGTCAGTATCTCCTCTCCGTCGAGGCGGCCCACGGCCCGTGCCTGCGTCGTCTGGCGACCCGTCACGGCGAGGGTGACCTCGATCTGGAGCGTGGCCCCCGTCGGCGCGTAGGAGAGGTACTGCGCGGTCGCCCACACCATGGGCCTGCCGGTGGCCTCCTCCATCGCCACGATGGCCGCGGCCAAGCCACAGCCCCCGAAAAGGAACGCTCCGGCGGTGGAGATGCCGGGCTTGACCGGAAGCTGCCATCGAAGCGGATCGTCGGTGGCCTCCAGCCCCAAGAAGCCGCGGGCGTCCATGGGGCCAGCGAAATGCAGAGATCAGACAGTCAGCAGGTCGCGGGCACCGGTGTCGCTGGAAGGATGGCGGAGCTTGGACATCGCGCGCGCTTCGATCTGACGAATCCGCTCGCGCGTCAGGTTGAAGTGCTCGCCCACCTCCTCGAGAGTACGAGGCTCTCCGCGGTCCAACCCGAACCGCAACCTCAAAATCTCCCTCTCGCGCTCGTCGAGGGGAGCGAGCAACCGTGCGATCTCCACCGGCAGCAGTGCCGTCGCAGCCATCTCGAAAGGTGACTCGGCCGAACGGTCTTCCACGACGTCACCGAGCTCGGCGTCCCCGTCCTCGCGGAGGGGCTCGGACAGCGACAAGGGCTCGGCCCGGAACCGCAGCGCTTCGATCAACTTGTCCTCGGGCATCTCCACCTCAGACCCCAGCTCCGCGAGAGTGGCAGGGCGACCGAGCTTCAACTCCAAGCGAGCCTGTGCCTTCTGCACGCGCGCAAGTGTGTCGCCCGCATGTACGGGGAGGCGGATGGTGCGTCCGGTGTTAGCAATGCCCCGCGTGATCGCCTGGCGGATCCACCAAGTGGCGTACGTGGAGAACTTGAACCCCTTGCGCCAGTCGAACTTCTCGACGGCGTGCATGAGACCGAGGTTGCCTTCCTGGATGAGGTCCAGCAGTGGAAGTCCCGACGCTTGGTACTTCTTGGCGATGGAGACCACCAGTCGGAGATTGGACTGAACAAATGTCTGCTGGGCGTCCTCACCGGCGTGAATGGCGCGCCTTAGTTCCCTGCGCCTGCTGGGCGTGAGGTCCTTACCGCCTTCTTTGAGGTCGGACTCGGACTCGTAGCGGGCTTCGATGGCCTGGGCCAGCCGTACCTCGTCATCCTTGGTGAGCAGAGGGTACTGCCCGATGTCGGTCAGGTATAGGCGGACGAGATCCTCCTCGTCCCGTTCCATCCGCTCCTTGGCCAAGATCGCTAACCCCTCGTGTCCCTGCTCAAAATAGAGTGTCTGCCCAGCCCAGGAGCTTGTCCCTCCGGAAGGGCACATATCGCAGATCTGCCGAACCGAACAGCTGAGTTAACGGGGAGTTTACCTGGTCAGTCAAGGTGTCCGGACACTGGTCGGGAACCCGCCCGGGTGAGCGCCCAGGCCTTCCATCCAGGCCGGGATACCCCGCCCCGGTAACGTCTCCTTGGTGGCCGAAGAGGTTGATCTCACTCTCGTGACTATGTCCTTTGACGCCGGGGACAAGCTCGGTCAGCTCGTGGGGATCCTGGCCAGGTACGTGGTCCTCTCCCGGGTGCAGCCGGGGTGCCGCAACATCGACCTTTGCTACTCGCAAACCAAGGTGGGCCGCATCGTGATCATAGAGAAGTGGGACTCGCCGGACGCCCAGAAGCGACACTTCGATTCGGACACAATGGTCCAGATGGCAAAATCGTGCACTGCGCTCCTTGCAACGAGACCAGGCATCGACCTCTTGGGTGGCATCTCGGCCCAGGACCTGGAGTGACTCGCTTCCTCTGACTCGGGGCCTCGCTACGGGTCCTCTCGCGCCTTTCCCTCAGCTCCCGACGTGTCGCGCCGCGCCCGCGCGGCTTTGCCTTCTCGATCGGGCCGGGATTGTCGCGCGTCCGCTCCGGAAGCACCGGTCTCCGCGCAAGCCGCCTCGATATCGGACCAGCTGAGGAACTGCGAGGACCACAACCTTTCGAAGACGGCATCGGAAACGTCAGTGAATCCGTGCCTGACCCGAAAGTGATAGCGCCGGCGAGCCTTCGTGTCCGACAGGCCCAGCCGGTCGTAACGACCCGCCGAGTAGGTGTTCCATGCGACCGATTGCGGAAGGGTGAGCTCGGAGTCCGGAGGAGGATCGCCGAAAGAAGGGTCCAGCCGGTCCTTGGCGCGAAACAGCCAGATCGCCATGGCCTCCGTGACGCTGCGGTCGGACATGTGCCTAGGTTTCTTGGGATGCTCGAAGGCCCCGCTGTGCAAAGACACCTTGATCGGGTCGAGGGACTCGATCCTGATCCGTCCCAGCGGGGAGGTCTCGTCTACGACGATCTCTATCGGGCGATCCTCGGGCAACCCGATCGTCTGGGCCACCTGCTCCACCAACCCACCGATGCGCTTCGCGTCGAAGAAGACGAGATGGAACTCCTCCGGTGTCACGCTCACTCGTGCCATCAGCAAACGTCCCCAAGACCAGGGCGCTCGTACCGGATCACGAGGTGTTCTGTCATGCTGAGGCCTCTTCGGCCTCCGAGGCCGGTAGCTCACCGAGGCTGCCCGCACCGGCGATGCCTCCGGCGCCAACCATGACGGCCTCGAGACGAGCCTGGTGATCAGCCGCCCGGCGGACCTCCTGTTCGGTCTCGATGAGCGACTGCAGAAGCATCTCACCATCACGCCAGTCCTCGAACTCGTCGTTGAGGGCGAACTTGAGCGACCGGATCGTAGGAGCGTCGGTAATCGTCGATGTGTTGTTCAGGTGATACGTGTAGGCCGCGATCTTGTGCGGAATCAGCACCCGATAAGCGCCCACGAGCTTCTCGATCGTCTGGCCGGGATCCTCGGGCTCGGTCATCGCCGTGACGAACTCCTCCAGGTAGCCGTTGGCCGGGAGGGTCAGGCGATCCGGATTCATCTCGCGCAACTCGGGGAGACGCTTGTGCCACAGCTCCGAGTGCCACGCGTGGCGGTAGCAATGCGTCCCTATTCGCATCTTCACGTCCAGCTCCGGCACCGTGGCCACCCAGCCGCCGAGGGCCTCGAAGAGCCGCATCTCGATCCACTTGTAATGACCCACGCGCCTCGCCGTCTCTTCGACGGTGAAGGCTCCTGGCAGCTCACGGCGGTCCCATGGGGCGAAAGGCGCCCGGGGCTTCTTGGGGTCTGCCATGAGGTTCCTCCCGATCACAGATTCGGAGCTGCCCGACAGCGGGGCTTCGATCTCAGCATCGCCTGAGGTGCTACCGCGGTCAAACCGCCTAAGGCCCCTGCCAAACGATCAGGGTTGCGGATCCCGGCGTGCCGACCTGTACCTGTTCGTTATGGGCATGCGCCGGTCCTTGCCGAAGGCCTTCGGTGTCAACCTGACCCCCAGGGGGGTCTGGCGCCGCTTGTACTCGGCTGCGTCGACGAGCGAGACGACCTGCCTTGTCAGCTCCGTGTCGAAGCCTGCCTCCTCCAGCTCCGCCGCGGTCATGTCCGCTTCCACGTATGCCGCAAGTATGGGATCCAAAACCTCATAAGGGGGGAGCGACTGGTCGTCGCGCTGGTCGAGGCGGAGCTCGGCCGACGGCGCCTTCTTCAGGACCGAGTCGGGAATCAGATCCCTCCCTGCCCGTTCGTTCCGGAACTCGCACAAGTGGTAGACCGCTGTCTTAGGAACGTCCTTGATGACAGCGAAGCCGCCCGCCGTGTCCCCGTAGAGGGTCGAGTAACCGGTGGCGAGCTCGCTCTTGTTGCCCGTGGTGAGCACTATCCAACCGGTTGCGTTCGAAAGCGCCATCATGATCACGCCACGGATACGGGATTGGAGGTTCTCCCCCGTGAGCCCCTGCGAGGAATCGCCAAGGTCGAGCATCTCCAGCATCGAGGCGTGCGCAGGCTCAATCGGGATGCTTCGGAGATCGATGCCGAGGTTGCGACCGAGGGCACTGGCGTCCGAGAGGGAAGACTCGCTCGAGAAACGAGACGGCATGGCCACGCCGTGGACGTGCTCGGCGCCCAGCGCGTCGACCGCGATGGCGCCGACCAACGAGGAGTCCACACCCCCCGACAAGCCGATCAGCACGTCGGAAAAGCCGTTCTTGGAGACGTAGTCCCTGGTGCCCAACACGAGCGCCCGGTACATCTCCTCCTCGGTGGAAAGGCCCGATGCTCGGCCCACCCAGCGCCATTCCTCGCCGCGGCTTGGCCGCGATGTGACCTCGACTGAGGGCAGAGGCGCCCCGTAACGGCGGTCCCTCGGGTCCAGCAGCCGCTTGCGAAAGGCGGGCCTGACGTCGAGGTCCACGATCGTGACCTCCTCGACGAACTGAGCGGAGCTCGCGACGATGCGGCCTTCGGCGTCGAGAACGAGTGACCCCCCGTCGAAGACCAGCTCGTCCTGCCCGCCCACCTGGTTGACGTAGACGAGGGGGCAGGAGGCGTCACCCGCCCACGTCGAGAGCATGCTGGCCCGCTCGGTCAGGCGACCCACGTAATACGGGGAGGCGTTCAGGTTGACGATCAGCTCCGCACCACCCGCCGCCAGCTCGGCGATGGGCCCGCTGGGGGTCCAGGCATCCTCGCAGATCGATACGCCGACCTTGAGGCCCCCGATCTCGTAGAGCTCGAGAGTCCGCTCTCCGGGCGCGAAGTAGCGCTGCTCGTCGAATACCGAGTAGTTGGGAAGATGCCGCTTGTGGTAGAGGCCGTGTACCCGACCCGAAGCGCACACGGCCGCCGCGTTGTGAAGATCGAGCCCTACGTCGACGAATCCGACTATCGCGGCGCAGTCGCCCGTCGCCGCGGCCACCCGCTCCAGAGCCCGCATGTTGTCAGCGACGAACCCGGGCTTGAGGAGGAGGTCCTCGGGCGGATAGCCGGTGACAGCCAGCTCGGGGAACACGGCCAGATCGGCCTCGGCCTTGTCGGCCTCTCCTAGCGCCGAGCAGATGCGGCGCACGTTGCCTTCAAGGTCCCCCACCACGGTGTTGAGCTGGCAGGCTGCGATCCTCAGCCGGGACACGTGATCAGGTTACCGGCAACCGTGTCGCCGCCTCCTTGGCAGAATCTCAGTGTGCGAACGGTCACGCTCCCGCGCAGACTCGCTCGGGTGGTGGAGCGATCGGCGGCGCCCGAAGCCGTCAGGCTGACTCTGGCAGCGATGGCCGATCGAGACTCCGGCCTGTTCGAACGACTGGAGGCTGATGTCACGTTGGCCCGTAGGCTGGTGCAGACAAGCGCCGCGAGCAGGTCACTGTCCCGACTCCTGATCGCCGATCCCGGAGCCATCGAAGTGGTGGCCGGGCTCGAGCAGCGCACCCCGGTCGATAGCTCGAGTCTGAAAGCCCTCGCTCGCTGGAAACATCTAGAGCTTCTTCGGATAGCTGCGGGGGACCTGAGCGGAGGCGATTCCCTGGAGGACGTCGGCGCGTCGCTCGCCGCCCTGGCCGACGACGTGCTGGGTGCTTGCTGCACTCTCTGCGACACCGGCGATCGTCTGGCGGTCATCGGGATGGGCAAGCTCGGAGGCCAAGAGCTGAACTACGCGAGCGACATAGACGTGATGTTCGTCGGAGAAGGGGTCGAAGAGGACGAGGCGCGCCGTGTGATGGCTGCGGCACGAGCCTCGTATCGTGTGGACGCCAACCTCCGCCCCGAAGGGCGCTCAGGCCCGTTGGTGAGGACTCTGTCCTCGTATCGCTCGTACTGGAGACGGTGGGGCCGGGCGTGGGAAAGACAGGCCCTCCTGAAGGCGAGGTCGGTGGCGGGAGGAGCAAAGCTCGGTCGCGAGTTCGCGACAGCGGCGGAGGAACAGGTCTGGGGAAGCCCCTTCGGTGCGGAAGAGCTCCGACAGGTACGGGACATGAAGGCCCGCTCCGAAGGAGAGGTGGCCAGACGCGGATTGTCGATGGCCGAGTTGAAGAGAGGCTATGGCGGGATACGTGACGTGGAGTTCTCCGTCCAGATACTCCAGCTGGTCCACGGAAGGCACGACCCGGCCCTCCGTCACCGGTCGACGCTCTCGGCCTTGGGCGAGCTGGCGGCAGCGGGGTACGTGGATCCGGCTGACGCGTCGGACCTCGAGCGGGCATACCGGTTCCTGCGAACCGTCGAGCACCGGCTGCAGCTGGTCGAGGAGGCCCAGGTCCACACGGTTCCGGCCGGCAGCGAGGCGAGGTCGCAGCTCGCACGCGTCATGGGTTGCACCGACAGCCCGAGGGCAAGCGGCTTGGAGCACTTCGACAAGTTGCTCGCCCGCCATCAGGCGACGGTCCGTTCCATTCACGAACGCCTCTTCTTCCGACCTCTGTTGGAGTCGTTCTCATACCAGCCAGCTGGTAGGGCCACCGAGACCGAGGCTCCCCAGATGGACACTGCGACCGCACGCGAGCGGCTGGCTGCCTTCGGCTTCCGCGACGCTGAGCGAACCAGAGCGGCCCTCTACGAGTTGACCCGGGGCCTCAGCCGGACCTCACGCCTGATGGAGCACATGCTGCCAGTCCTGCTCAACTGGCTCTCCGAGACGCCGGACCCGGACTTGGGGCTGCTGGGCCTGCGAAACTTGGCTTCCTCCCAGCGTGAAGTGATGGTGAGAGCCTTCCGGGAGTCCCCTGAGGCCGCGCGCAGGACGTGCCTGTTGCTCGGCACCAGCAAGCTTCTCGCAGAGCCCCTGCGACACAGCCCCGATCTGCTCGTCACCTTGGGCGATGACGCGAAGCTCGGGCCGCGGGTAAGGGAGGACCTCGTGCGCCGAGCCGCCACCATTCTCAGGTGGCGACGGAGCGAGGGCCAGCGCCAACGAGGCCTGTTGCGGATGAAGCAAGACGCGGTCGTGCGTATCGCGGTCCGTGACCTGCTTGACCTGGACGAGGTGTCCGACACCGGCACCGCGCTGACCGAATTGGGCGAGGCGGTGGTAGAAGCCGTGCTGACCAGACTGGATACATCGGTGCCGATCGCGGCGGTCGCCATGGGTCGGTTCGGTGGCGGAGAGCTCTCGTATGCGAGCGACCTGGATGTCCTCTTGGTCTGCGGGGGGTCGTCTCTCGACGAGGTTGCTGCGGCGCAGGACGCCGGATCTGCGCTGTTACGCGCCGTCAACGGCAGCACGCCGGCAGAGCGCATCTTTGCCATGGACGCGGGCCTCCGGCCTGAGGGGAGGGCCGGCCAGCTGGTCAGAACGCTTGACGGATACCGCGCCTACTACACCAGATGGGGTCAGAACTGGGAGCGCCAAGCCCTTGTCCGGGCCAGACCGGTGGCCGGGGACGCCGAGCTGGGGCAGGGCTTCATGAAGGTCGTAGAGGATTTCGTCTGGACCAGACCTCTAGGTCCGGATGACCAACGAGACCTGAGAAGGATGAAGGCCCGAATCGAGCGCGAACGCCTTCCGGCGAACGAAGATCCGCAGTTCCACCTGAAGCTCGGACGGGGCTCGCTCTCAGACGTCGAATGGACGGCTGCGCTGCTGCAGCTGACCCATGGAATAGCGGCACAGGGGACCATCGACGCCCTGTCGGCACTCGTATCCGCCGGCGCCATGGACAAGGTGGACGGGGACGTGCTGGCGGAGTCCTACAGATTTTGCGAGCGAGCTCGTAACCGTTGGTTCCTGGTGGGAGCGGCCCCCGGCGACTCGCTGCCGAGCCAACCGGAGCAGTTGAGCCGGCTTGCCCGAAGCCTCGCCATGACGCCTGCGGAGTTGCGCTCCGAATACCGCAGGGTCACGCGCCGCGCAAGGAGGGTCGTGGAGCGGCTCTTCTACGGCATGGAGGGTTGAGTGATCCAGGGCGCACCGGTCATTCGGTGACGGTGACGGCCTGACCGACCCGGACCACTCCCTCACGGACCACCGACGCCAGGACTCCCAGATTCGACCGATGAGAGGCGTTGAGGTGACGGAGGACGTCGAGCTGCCTCTCGACGCCGCCGGGCTGGGCGCGAGTCGTCATCACGCACCGTGAGCAAGGCTTGCGGACTTGCAGCTCTGCTCCGCCCACCTGAACCTTTCGGCCGACCCAATCGTCTTCGACCCGACCCTCACCCTCGACCTCGAGGAGCATGTTCGGCCGGAAGCGGGCGACCTCCCACTGGAGGTCCGCCCGCTCGCCAGACATGTGCCGCAGCGTCGGTGTCGTCACCAGGTGCACGGGCGACGAGTCCGCGAACGACCCGTTGGGTCCCTCCCAGCGCACCACCTCGGAATCGTCGTCCTCGAAGTCCAGGGGCATTTCGTAGGTTCCCCTGCCTCGGTCGCTTGCCCGGACAAGGTGCACGGGGCGGCGGAGCCAGGACGTGAGGGCCTTGTCTACCTCCGGGCCCGTGCCCATCGCGGTCTCGCCGGTCGGGAGGCGAATGGCCAACTCGACACCGGCGCGAAGGGCCTGACCCTCGAGGAGAGGCCCGTGCTTCTTGGCTGACATGATCGTGCCCGATCCCACGTCGAGCACCCCGTAGGCGCGGTCTCCCTCGATCCCCCGATGACCGATGGAGACCCGCTCGAGGCGTTCGCCTTGCATCGACTTCACCGGGTACCGCCAGAGACCGGCGACCTTCATGAACTGCGACGGTAATGGCTCGGCCGAGGAAGATGAGCAATCATTTCACTGTCCGGAGATCGTCGCCGGGAGCCCATGTCCCGTGCTTGGCCGAAGGGAGGCGGGTGTGTCGGAGCCAGTCAAGTTCTATTTCGATCCCATTTGCCCGTGGTGCTATCAGACGTCTAGATGGGCGAGGCGGCTCGAGGAGATCGGGGAGATCGAGCTCGACTGGGGTCTGTTCTCACTCGAAGTCGTGAACATCGACAACGACAAGGACCCCCACCAGCTGGACCCCAGGTCCGGGCCGGCTCTCAGAACCGCTACGGCGATTCGCGACAGCGCCGGGTCAAGGGCCATCGGGTCCTTCTACTCCGCGCTGGGAAGACGGATCTGGGAGCAGGCACCTCCGTCCCTGGACATGGTGGCGGCGGTCCGGGAGTCCCTCGAGGACGCCGGCCTGGATCCAGAGCTCTGCGAAAAGGCGCTCTCCGATCCAAGGTCGTGGGAAGCGGTTCTGAGCGAGCACGCCGAGCTGGTGGAGCGGACACACAGCTTCGGCGTACCGACAATCGTCCTCGACGGGGGCACCGGCCCCGCGATCTTTGGGCCGGTCGTAAGCGAGCTCCCCGGCGACGATGACGCGGTCGCCCTGTGGCATCACGTCTCCTGGCTGGTCAGGTACACGAACTTCTCCGAGCTGAAACGACATCGCGCCAGGCCGGCCGACCTCCCGGCGATGGCTTGGTACCGCGAGCAGCGCGAGAGGCAGAAGGCCCAGACGCCACGCGCGCCGGCTAGCGGCGGCGCCAACCACAGAGACGCCGAGCGGGCCGGCTAGGCGGCGATCAGTAGTCGCGACACAGGACCGCTATGGGCCTGGTCCGCGCTCCTCATTGACCCAAGTGTCTGGGCGGTCCCGGTGTGGAAGCTGTGGCGAGCACCTCGAGGAGCCGCGAGTAGTTGGGATGCTCCGGTCCTAGGAGAGAGGCCACTTAGCGACGAATCGCATTGTCCTCGACACTCCCAGCCGCGGCCACGGCCTCGATGTCCGCCCAGTCCTGAGTACGAGCGAAGAAGGTCTTGAGGACCACGAGGTCTTCACAGGCAAGAATGGGTATTTCCACCCCGTCGAACGGCACCATCCGCACACGCTCCGCTGCGTGCTCGTGAAAATCGTGGTAGCTGAAGAAGAGGTCAATGGGGGTGTCGTTCCAAAACAAGCGGACCTGGCCTTCCTGCTCGGCGCTATCGAGGTCTCGATGCCCGATCGATACCCCTTCGGGGAATGCACCCAAGGCTCGACCGGCCTCTGCCGGACCGACGAAAGCGTTCATGTCAATGTCCACGGTCGCACGTGGCTCGCCTGTGCAGTAGGCGAGTGCGATTGCCCCGCCGAAGGCGTGCGGGATCCCGGCGGTGTCGAACGCCCGATGGATCGCGAGCAGCTTCTCGGCGAGCTCGCTCACGGCTCAGCCTGGCAGACGAGGAAACTCGAGATGGCCGGCACGGCGCTTCGACGGCAAATGATCGACCAGGCTCAGAACCCGCTCGAGATCTCGCGCGGCCTGTTCTAGATCGAGAGGGTGCGGTAGTGCCGGAAGAGCGACGAGGCGATAGCCGGCGGCCCTTACCAGTCGGCCCAAGGCCGCCGCGGAAGGCTCCCGCCGGCCTCGCTCATACGCGTGCTGATGACCGACTGGGACTCGCCTGCTCGGGCGCCGAGCTCCGTCTGAGTGAGCCCCGCCGCCCGGCGTACTTCTCGGATCAGCTCCGCCGGCTCGTCCGTCGATCTCACCACAGCCATTATAGCGATAACGCAATAAGTCCGGGCTGGGCGCCGGCAGAGGCGACCGCGCTCAGATGTCGTAGTAGAGGTGGAACTCCCAGGGGTGCGGGCGCAGCCTCACCTCGTCGATCTCGTACTCGCGCTTGTAGGTCAGCCAGGCTTCGATCAGGTCGTCGGTGAAGACCCCGCCCGACTTCAAGAACTCCTGATCGGCCTCGAGGGCTTCGAGCGACTCGTCCAGGGATCCCGGCACCTGGGGAACCTTCGCCAGGTCCTCGGGCGGTAGGTCGTACAGGTCCCGGTCAACCGGGTCGGGCGGCTCGATCCGGTTCTGCACCCCGTCCAAG
The DNA here is from genome assembly GCA_963736925.1 of uncultured Actinomycetes bacterium. GTDB lineage: Bacteria > Actinomycetota > Acidimicrobiia > Acidimicrobiales > CAVTQP01 > CAVTQP01. Next base: position 402,837 of record CAVTQP010000001.1, on the reverse strand, counting down.
CCCGCCATGAGCATTGCCGCAAAAGCCAGGTACGGGTTGCAAGCGGGATCCGGGCAGCGGAACTCGACACGCTTCGCCTTGGGGCTCTTGGAGTAGAGGGGGATGCGGCAAGCGGCAGAGCGGTTTCTCTGCGAGTAGACGAGGTTGACCGGTGCCTCGTAACCGGGGACCAAGCGCTTGTACGAGTTGGTCGTGGGAGCAGCGAAGGAAAGGATCGCTCCCGCATGGCGCAGCAACCCGCCGATGTACCACCGCCCCACATCGGAGAGACCCCCGTAGCCGTCCCCGAAGAACAGGGGCTCACCACCCTTCCAGAGCGACTGGTGGGTGTGCATGCCCGACCCGTTGTCCTGAAAGAGTGGCTTGGGCATGAACGTGGCGGTGTACCCCGAGGCGCGGGCTACGTTCTTGACGACGTACTTGTACAGCATCAGCTTGTCCGCCATCACGAGCAGCGTGTCAAAACGCATGTCGATCTCCGCCTGGCCCGCCGTGCCCACTTCATGGTGCTGAACCTCGATCTCGATCCCGAGGCGCTCCATCTCGAGGATCATCTCCGAGCGAAGGTCCTGGAAGTGGTCCATAGGTGGCACCGGGAAGTAACCCTCCTTGTAGCGGGGCTTGAAGCCGAGGTTGGGCTCCTCTTCCCGGGCCGAGTTCCAAGCTCCCTCGACGGAGTCCACCAGGTACAGCGCGGAGTGCTCGTCCTGTGAGAAGCGGACCTCGTTGAAGATGAAGAACTCCGCCTCGGGTCCGAAATAGGCCTTGTCTGCTATCCCGGTTGTGCTCAGGTAGTCCTCCGCCTTCTTGGCCACGAACCTGGGGTCCCGCGAGTAGCTCTCACCGGTGATCGGGTCGTGCACGAAGCAGTTGAGGTTGAGCGTTCTGTGCTCGCGGAAGGGGTCCACGACCGCCGTGTCGGGGTCCGGCAACAGGATCATGTCGGACTCCTGGATCTCCTGGAACCCTCTGATCGAGGAGCCGTCGAAACCGAACCCCTCCTGGAAGCCCTCCTCCTCCAAGGCGTGCGCCGGAACCGAGAAGTGCTGCATGAGTCCGGGAAGGTCGCAGAACCTCAGATCCACGATCTCGACGGCCTCGTCTTCGACCAGGCGCATTACCTCTGCCGGCGTGCGTGCCTGCACTTGACCTCCTATCGCTCCTCGGGGATCGCAGCTCGGGAAGCCCCGCCCAATGGTGGCCCGTACCGATTTCCCCTTCGTTGCCTGTTTGTGAATAGGCCGTGAAACGGGCTGCCGGCCGGGCGTCAGGCTGCGACACTAGTGGCGCGTTCACGCATTCGATGTGGATTATGCCTCTGAGCTGGTGAAACGCAGCCCTTCCCTCTCTGTGACAACGTCAGTCAGAGGTGCCAGGGCCAGAGGTGCTCGCGCTAGCAGCCAGCTAACACGTCGGGCTCAGCGAACAGCCGAAAGGGTCTCTCCCCACCGTCTCGGCGACGGCTTGGTCGTCAGAGAGGATGTCATGCGCGTAGATCGCGAGCGTGGCCGTGGTGGAGCTGTGCCCCAACGCAGGCAACGGCACGCCGGCTCTCAAACAGGCTCGAAGCGTGAGCATGGCGAGCGCCATATAAGCCCATGTCAGGCAGCCCAGCTCGCCGGCGCAAGGAGCCGGCGCAAGGAGAAGCGCTTGGTGAGCCGGGTCGGGTGCACGCCGAACACACGGCACTCGGAGGGCCGTCCAGAGGCCAGGTAGTGCTCTCAGAGGATACGAACCGAATCCCCGAGGGGCTATGTCTCTCCGACTCGACTCGGCCTTGGGAGGCGCATAGCGCACCTCGTGGCCGACCAGGATGGCAACTTCTCGATGCTCACCCTGCCAGCTTCGAGATCAACGTCTGGCCAGGAAAGACCGAGGGCCTCAGACCCACGCATCCCCGTGCACGCCAGCAACCTCCACAGGGCGCCATAGGGTCGCTGGCGATCTCTGCCAGGAATCGCCCACCTGCTCGTCGGACCAAGGCTCGACTCGCTCGGAGCGAGCACGAGGACGGGTGGCGTCCTCGGCCACGTTCCGGGAGACGAGGCGCACTGAGCTTGAGATCGCATCAATTCACTACGTCGATGGCCACTGGGGCACTCCGACCCACATTGCCAGCGGCATCATAGGCGATGCTCTCCAGCGTGTAGCGCCCGTTGGGGACGGTGGCTGTGTTCCAAGCCCCGAGCCATCCGTAATGCCAAGGGGTGCCAGTACCGATTAAGGCGTCATGCAGAGTTTCGCCCGTGAGGCGGAACGCGACCTTGGTCACGCCATAGTTGTCTGACGCGCCCGCGTTCAGCCAACTAATGCCCTTCAATTTGGCGGTCCTATTCGGACTGATCATGGTTGTCACGGGTGGGGTGCGGTCGGGAGGGAGTCCTTCTCTGGTGAAGTGTGTAACCGCGCTCGTGGCGAACAAGCTGAGGTCGTGTGTCCTGGCGGTGTGTGCCAGTTGGCGAACGAAACCAATGAAACGGAAATCGGGAAGCAAAGCGCTCAGCACCAGACCGTCGGGGGCTCTGTTGATATTGACGGTGACATCAGCTGTCATTTCTTGAAAGTTGTGCCACCCTCTCGCCTCAGCGAGACCATTGTCCATCCCGAGGGCGACCTGAATGCCAATTGCGACAACGAGGATCGCTCGAACGACGAAAAGCAGGGTCGCATCCCATGGCCTTCCCCTACTATGTGCAGTGGGCAGGCCAAGCAGCCGTTCTATAGGGCCATCGTGAAAGACGTTACGTGAGACACGGTCCAAGTGTGCTGGCCTGGTTAGGGTGGGCCGGTTGAGCAGCGCCAGGTAGCACCCGATCAGTATCAAGAGGTCGAAGGTTGTGTAGTGGGACGCACCGGCTACCCAGAGTCCCAATCCAGCCCGGCCGGTAGTCATCGCCGCGGCAAACAACAGTCCAAAGCAGACGAGAGCAACGCCTATCGGACTTCCACCGGATTCGTCCCGGGGCAGGCCATAGGCGATCACCACCCAGGTAGCGACCGCAAAGATTACAACTCCCAACAAGAGGACCCCGTCATTGCCGGCGGTAGGAGTGTTCGGGATCTGCACGCCTACCAGGTCGCCGATGGCGAAGAAGAAGAACTTAATGGCAGCGAGCGGATGGGTGAACACGTAACCGGTAGTATTGCTCGCCTTCTGGAAATTGAAGTTATAGAAGTACGCGCTGCAGGTTGCCACCGCACATGCGATCCAGGCGAGGGCGAGACCTCTTGGCCGGCGCCGAAGACAGAGAAGTGCCAGCCCAGTGGGCCAGATAAACAACCCGTAAAGAGAGGAGAAGCTTCCGACTACGGCTGCCCCGATCGCTGCCGTCAGCACTGGCCAGTTAAGCGTCGGTCGGTCCAGGAGAAACAGGGCGCCAGCCAGCGCCAACACGACCATGTACCAGCCGATCGCGAAGCCAAATAGCGTGCTCCCTTCCTGGACGAAGGACAGAAAGACAAGGGCAACCGGGCAGTAGTAAATCCAGGGTGTCAAGGGTGAGCGGCGTCGGTGAGCCAGAATCAAAAGCCCAGTCGCGATGACGAGCATGGCTCCACCCAGGTACTCCTCGATCACGATGCTCAAGTGTGTTGTGTAGGCAAGCAGGAGGACGATGAGATTCTGGAAGAAGATCCTGTTCTCTCCGTGCTGAGCCCAAAGGTTTCCGAGACTGAGGGTGCCTGAGTACGAATGCTGGATGAGGCTGACATCCCACCACTGGTCGTACCAAATCATGTTGACGCCGTAGTTGTGGATGAACCAGAAATAGGCAGCTACGGGAAGGACGAAGCCAAGCACGGTTAAGCCGGTAAGTACACGTCGCACGGACTGTGACTTCTCGGAAGTGCTGGGGAGAACGGGCCGCAGTTGCACGGCGGGAGCACGTCTCGACTGCGCGCTCAGAGTGACATCGCTCATCCGAAACCCCCGGTGCTGCCAGACACGGTTTCTACTGGGGATCTTGCGCCGCGTCGAGCGCGCTGGCTCTCGGATGGGAGCTGGGACGCGCCTGATCGATCAATGCTGGGGTCGAAACCGTGGGCACCAAGCCCGCTATCAGAAGGCCTAGTCAGCCGGCGCGGCGTGACGAAGCCATGGCAGGCATGCGGGAGCGGGGGCCTCATGCACATCGGCCACCACGCTTAGGGCGAAAGCCAGATGGTCTCGTGGACCAGGTCCCCCCTGGGCGTAAGCAGTGGATGCGCGCTGAGCCCTTGTAGCTGGTGGTTAGGCCACCATCTAAAGATGGCGCAACGAACAGCCGATATCGCAGTCGGAGGTGCTTTCATGGCTGCTAAGGCGTCCAGCTTGCGCTCGTCGTCGGTCTGGCCGTTAGGGCCGCAGTGAAACGGGGGCGTTGCCATGAGTGCTGAGTCCTCCAGCGGTGGCGAGCAGGTCGGTCGGCCCCGCCCCCGGCGCGCATGGTTGATAGGGGGGCGGGTCGCCTTCAGCGTGGTCATGATCGGCGCTGGTATCGGCATAGGTGCCGGCATCTGGTCCGGGGGATCGTCCACGACGACGGTTTCAGCGGCGAGCAATGAAGCACCGTCAAACGCCACCGACAACGGCCCGCCCGCCGGACTAAAGACGGGGGATTACGAACAGTCGGTTACCGTGGACCTTGTTGCGCCAACGAGTACCATCAAGTGGACTTGGGCGGCCGGATATGGCGCCCTTGCGGCTTGTGCTTACAACCGTGGCGTCACCCCGGCGCACACGACCATCGGAGAGGGGACGACGACCGTCGTCTTCAAGTTCACGGTCGACAACTCCTTCTCCTTTCCGAGCGGTGGCTGTGCCTTTTATCCGACGACCGTAGACTTTGGAGGAAGCCTAGACAGGGAGCCCCCCACCCCAGGTGGGGCCGCTTTCGGTGTGCACTGGGCCAAAGCCGCCGGCCGGTCTCCCAACGTCTCCTGCGGCGAACACCAGCTCATTCAAGGTACGTCCAAGTGCCGTGTGGTAAGTGCGGACAAAATCGTCTTCGAGTGGTCAGCCAACGCCCGGTTGGTTGAACCATAAGAGAGGGCTACCCAATCACGAGGCAGTGGCAACTCCCGCCCAGCGAGCTGCGAACCAACCCAGCCCTTCGAACCGCTCGACCGTCGTTGGCCGGCGATGCTCGGTTCTCTCACGGCTCAGTCTTGCCGCCCAGCGTCGGCAGCAACCAGACGGGCCGCCCTCAACGAATCCGGGTGTGAGACGACCTCACGACACCTCGTGAGGGCAGGCCCCACGCCACGCCTGACCTCACGAAACAAAACTTCACACGTGTAGGCCACACACCCAAAGCGAGCCTGCGACACTAGTGCCAGTAGGACGAGTTCCGCCTGGAGGGAGCCATGCAGAGCCAGCAGGAGTACGTGCTCCGAACCGTGGAGGAGCGTGGTGTGCGCTTCATCCAGATGTGGTTCAGCGACGTCCTCGGCGTGCCGAAGACCTTCAGCATCACGCCCGCCGAGCTGGAGAACGCTCTCGGGGACGGGATGACGTTCGACGGGTCTGCCATAGACGGTTTCAGCCGCGTCCAGGAGAGTGACGTGCTGGCCCGTCCCGATGCCAAGACCTTCCAGATCCTGCCGTGGCGTACAGACGAAGGCCCCGTGGCACGGGTCTTCTGCGACGTCTTCAACCTGGACGGCTCGCCCTTCGAGGGTTGCCCGCGGCACACCTTGCGGAGGGCTCTCGACTTGGCACGAGACCGGGGCTTCTCCTTCTACGCGGCGCCGGAGCTGGAGTACTTCTATTTTGCCGACTCTGACACCACGCGACCTCCTCAACCGCTGGACTCCGGCTCGTACTTCGAGCTGACGGTAGCCGACCTGGCGGGGGATCTTCGCAAGCGGACCGTGTTGACCCTCGAAGACATGGGCATACCCGTGGAGTACGCGCAGCACGAGGACGCGCCCAGCCAGCACGAGATAGACCTGCGGCACACCGACGCCCTCACCATGGCCGACACCGTGATGACGGTGAGGTTGGTGGTCAAGGAGACCGCCCAGGAGAAGGGCGTGTATGCCAGCTTCATGCCCAAGCCCCTCGCCGGCGTTCAGGGATCGGGCATGCACACCCACTGCTCGCTGTTCGAGGGCGACAGCAACGCATTCCACGATCCAGGCGACGAGCATGGACTGTCCAAGGTGGCCAAGGGCTTCATCGCGGGGCTACTGCACCACGCCCCAGAGATCACCGCGGTGACCAACCAGTGGGTCAACTCCTACAAGCGCCTCGTCAGGGGCTATGAGGCGCCGGTTCACATCTCCTGGGCGCGCAACAACCGTTCGGCTCTTGTGCGCGTGCCGGTCACCAAGAAGGGCAAGGGTGAGTCGACGCGCATCGAATACCGAGCGCCCGACCCGGCCTGCAACCCGTACCTGACCTTCGCGCTGCTCCTCGCCGCCGGGATGAGCGGGGTCCAGGAGGGCTACGACCTTCCACCCGAGGCAGCCGCCAACCTCTATGCGATGACCCCCGAACAGCTCGCCGCCGAAGGGATCCGATCTCTACCTACCAGCCTCGAAGAGGCGGTCTCGGTGATGGAGAGGTCGGAGCTCGTGGCCCAGACCCTGGGCGAGCACGTCTTCGAGTGGTTCATCCGTAACAAGAGGGCCGAGTGGGCCGCCTACAAGACCGAGGTCAGCCAGTTCGAGCTAGACCGATACCTGCCTCAGCTCTGAAGCGTGGAGCCCCTTATCTGCTACCCGGATCCGCCTCCTCCCGAGGTGACCCAAGCCCTGGACCGTGCCGGCTACCCGTGGAAGTCCGTGAGCAGAACCGTCCAAGCCACCGACCTCGAGCCCGACGACGGCTGGTCTGGGGCCGTTGTGTGCGCGCAAGCAGACCCCGAGACGGCCTTCGGGGTCTGCCGGGCTCTGCGCAAGCGCGACGTGCCCCTGTCCCCCGTGCTGGTCGTGGTCTCGGTGGACCAGCTCGCTCATCTCGAGCTCCGGGAGGACCTGTTCGACGACTTATGTGTCGTGCCGTTCCACCCGGCCGAGCTGGACGCCAGACTCCGTCATCTGTTCTGGAGGACCGGCAGCGGGACGAGGCCGGACCTGGTCGAGCACGGCCCGCTCACCTTGAACCTGGAGAGCTACCAGGCCTCGGTCGCCGGAAAGCCCCTCGACCTCACCTACATGGAGTACGAACTGCTTCGCTTCCTCGCCACACACCCCGGTCGGGTCTTCACGAGGGAAACCTTGCTGAGCCGGGTGTGGGGCTATGAGTACTACGGGGGTGCACGGACCGTCGACGTCCACGTCCGCCGTCTGAGAGCCAGGCTGGGCGAGGAGAACGCGCACTTGATCCAGACCGTCCGCTCGGTCGGCTACCGGTTCGGTCAGGGCCGCTGGAGTCCATAGCCGAACGCGCGGCTCGGGGCCGGTCAGGCCTTCCGCTGGGCTGCATACGCCCAGGCTTCTATTTCGACCAACGCACCGAGAGGCAGGCCTGCGACCGCGACCGCAGAGCGCGCCGGCGGGAGGTCTCCGAACACCGAGGCGTAGGCCCCGTTCATCTCCTGGTAGTCGGCCATGTGCGCGAGGAACACGGTCGTCTTCACCACGTCGGAAAGAGCGCAGCCTTGGGTCGCGAGAAGCGATGCCATGTTGGCCAATGCCTGGCGCACCTGTGCGTCCACCCCAGAAACCAGGACGCCGCCGGCCACGCCCAGCTGGCCCGAGCAGATCACCCAGTCCCCAGCCCGAACCACCGGCGCGTACGGGCCGCGAGCCTCGCTCACGCGCCTACCCGCCTGGTCGGCCACTCGGTGACCAGCCCGTCCTCGAGCCACGCCGAAGCCGCCACGGCGGCCATGACCGCGTCCGAGCCGTTCAACGGCGGCCCCCCTTCGTGGACCAGTTGCAGACGGACCTCGGGCATGTCCACCCCCCGCAGCACCCCGAATGAGCGGATGGTCAGGTCGCAGGGCTCACCCTGAGTATCGACGGCGATCCCCTCGGAGCGGACCAGACCTAGGCCCATGTGGGCCGCGCCGGTGCAATACGACCTCAGGACAACCTCGTCGAGCACCTCGCCGCACGAGACGCGGACGTCGATGCCACCGTCACTGGCTATGGAAGCCTCGGCCCACCCGCCCCAGGGCACTGCCACCCTTGCTAGACGACCGGGAGAACCGGCAGCCTGGGCGGAGAGGAGCACGGCGGCCTCGACCCAACCCGCTCCGCGGACCGACGCGGACGTGGCCGGCCCCGCTACGCCAACCTCCTCCACGGCGATGCCCGGGGCGACCTGGTTCACCAGCGCGGCGACTCCTGGGGTCCGTGCGACTCTCATGACGCCGGTTCCGTCATCTTGGATCCCGGCGGCCAGAGGCGGTCGCTTGGGCCCCAACGCCACGACGTCTTCACGAGAAAGCAGCACGCGCACCGGCCTCCGGTAACGGTCGGCCAACCGACGGGCGGCGGCCGGGGCCGGCGAGGAGACCTTCCCCCCGAAGGCTCCGCCGTTCTCCAAAGGGCTCGCCGCCTGGCCACCCGGCACGCACCACGACGCGTCGGTCTCCAGGTAGGCGGGTTCTGTCCACGTCGTGCGGAGCCGGAGCGCCCAGTCGCCAGGAGGCACCTCGAGGGGATGCTCCAGCTGGTGGGGGCTGCGCCTCCCCTGGGTCTTTCCCGCCGCGGCCCTGGCCTCTCGGAGGGTCTCGCCTACGGCCCAGTCACCGGCGCCGTCGGGAACCGCCACGAGGCAGCCAGGAGGCGCCGTGTCGTCGGCGAAGCCCCCCAACCCCAAGGCGACGGATGGCCCCACCTTCTGGTCGACGCCACCCTCCAGCCGCGCCCTTCTCTCCGCCGCGACCCAGTCGCGCGCTGAGCTGATCGTCTCCCTCGACGAGCCGAGCACACCCGCTTCGATGATCGTCCGCCAACCCGTGCACCTGCACAGGTGGGCCAGCAACGCCCGCTCCACCTGGGCGGGCTCCAGCGAATCTTCTCGCGAGTCCGCGAGGCCGGCCAGGCGCATGATGATCCCCGGCGTGCAGAACCCGCACTGGCTCGCACCCAGCGCGGAGAAAGCCTCAGCCCACCTGGCTCGTACCTCGGGCGCCAAGCCGTCCAGGGTGGTGACCTGTCGTCCGGCCACCCTGCGAACGGGCGTGACGCACGCCACCCTGGGGGCAGCGTCGACCCAGACCGTGCAGCATCCACATTGACCCTGCGGGCTGCACCCGTCCTTCGGGCTGCGGCAACCCAGCCGGTCCCTCAACACCTCGAGCAGCGACGTGCCCGCGCCGGAATCGGGGACCGAGACCGCCCGGCCGTCAAGTGTGAACTCGAGGCTCACCGGTGAGCACGCGTGCCAACCAGGTGGCGAGCACTTGGCGCCGCGCTCGTTCGGACCGCCGCCGTGCTCGGACGGATCAGCTGAACGAGGAGCCGCACCCGCAGGTGCGCGTGGCGCTGGGGTTCGTGATGTGGAACCCCGCCTCCTGGAGACCGTCCCTGTAGTCGAGCGTGGCCCCATTCAGGAGATCGGCGCTTGCCGTGTCCACCAGCACCTCGACCGACCCGAACCTCCGCACGATGTCGTCGTCGGACCTCTCGGAGTCGAAGAACATCTCGTAGCTGTAACCGGAGCAACCGCCTGGGCGGACCGCCACCCGCAGAGCCAGGTTCGCGTCTCCCTCCTGGGCCAGGAGATCGCTCACCTTTGTCTGGGCGGCGTCGGTGAGGTTGATCGGGGACGGGCGCTTGCCGATGCTCACGGTGGACATTGACGACACGAGCTTCCTCCTGATCTGTCGCCCCTACTTTACCGGACCGATGCGACAGGGCGAACCGGACCCGGGCGCCGCGCATGCCTTGCAGGCCTTCACCAGGGCCAACCCGCTGGGCACGCCCGGGCAACCGGTAGAATCCTCATGGTGCGCCATGACACCGACGGTCCCCCGACCGACGACGAGGTGCTCGACGCCCTCCGCGGTGTGATGGACCCCGAGCTGGGCGCCGACCTGGTGGACCTGGGGATGGTGAAAGGGGTCCGGGCGACCCCCGAGGGCCTGGTCGTCGTTACCGTCGCGCTGACCATCGCCGGCTGTCCGCTCCGATCTCAGCTGAGACAGGATGTCGAGAGACTGGTGGGCAGTCTTCCGGGGGTCACCGGCGTCCAGGTGGAGATGGCCGAGATGACCCAGCGCGAGCGGGCAGCCGTCATGGGCCGGGCGCGTTCGAAGGCAGCCGAGGAGCCCGCTCCCACCCAGATCCCGGGCAGAACCCGCGTGGTGGCGATCGCCTCTGGCAAGGGCGGCGTCGGGAAGTCCTCGGTCGCCGTCAACCTGTCCGCCGCGCTCGCCAGTCGGGGCATGACCGTGGGTTTGCTCGACGCCGACATCTGGGGCTTCTCGGTCCCGAGGCTCCTCGGCGTCGAGGGGCGGCTCCAGGCCGAGGGCACTTCGGAGGACTGGTCGATGATCCCACTGAGCCGGCCCGCCGGTAAGGGTCAACTCAAGGTCGTTTCCATGGGGCTGCTGGCCGAGGGGGAGGACGAAGCCATCATGTGGCGCGGCCTCCTCCTCAACCGCGCTCTACAGCACTTCATCGAGAACGTGCGATGGGGGGACCTCGACTACCTGCTCGTGGACATGCCACCTGGCACCGGGGACATACAGATGGGCCTGGCGAGGATGCTGCCCCGCGCCGAGATGGTGATCGTCACCACTCCCGCCACGGCCGCCCAGAAGGTCGCGACCAGGGCCGCGGACATGGCACGCAAGGGTCACCTCCGGGTGGCTGGAGTGATCGAGAACATGACGGACTTCACCTGCGAGCACGGCTCCTCCTATTCCCTGTTCGGGACCGGCGGTGGCAAGCAACTGTCCGCGGACATCGGGGTCCCGCTCATCGGCTCGGTGCCCATCGACCCTGCGGTCGCCCAGGGAGGTGACACCGGCGTCCCGGTGGCCCTCGAAGACGGAAGGACCGCGGAGGCCTTCGCCCACATCGCCGAGCGCATGGCCGAAGAAGTCTTGCCCCTGGTCGAGATGTCGGGCTGCACCGCGAGGATGATCGACAGCATCGAGGAGGCGGTGAGATCCGACGCTGACCCCGCGGCGCCGTCTCCTTCGGCCACCTGTCCTTAGGGCCGACGATGACCGTGCACCGCGGCAGGCCCCCCTCGGTCGACGCGTTGGCGCGGAGCATCTCGGACGTTGACCTGCCGCACCCACTGCTGGTGGACGCTGCCCGCGACGCCATCTCGAGGGGAGCGCCCGAACGAGCCCGGGCGATCGCCGAAGAGATCGGGACCGCAATGCTTCGTCCGGTGATCAACGCGACTGGCGTTCTCATCCACACCAACCTCGGTCGGGCGCCGTTGGCCGCTCGCCGGCAGGCTGACGAAGGGGCCCGTGGCTCCAACTTGGAGCTCGACTTGTCAACCGGAGGAAGGGGTTCGCGCCGCAGGCACGCGGCAGCTTTGTTGGCGCGTGCCTGCGGTGCCGAGTCGGCCTTGGTGGTGAACAACGGCGCAGCTGCAGTGCTGCTGGTGCTGGCCACCATGGCCGCGGGGAGGGCGGTCGTGGTCAGCCGCGGGGAGCTCGTAGAGATCGGCGGTGGGTTCCGCATACCCGAGGTCCTGGCCGCGTCGGGTGCCCACCTGGTCGAGGTCGGCACCACCAACCGCACGCGGCTGTCGGACTACCGGAAAGCCTGCGAGCTCCAGCCGGCGCTCGTGCTCAAGGTGCATCAATCCAACTACCGCATAACCGGCTTCACCGAGTCGGTCGGGGTGGCCGACCTGGCCGGGCTGGGCCTGCCCGTCGTGGCCGACATCGGCTCCGGTTTGCTCGACGCCGCCACCCCTTGGATCGACTCAGGCCCCCCCGCCTGGCTCTCGGATGAACCTGCGGCCCGGCAGGCTCTCGAATCCGGCGCATCCCTCGTCACGTTCTCCGGCGACAAGCTGCTCGGCGGTCCCCAGGCGGGGATCATCGCGGGAAGGAGGGAGCTGGTCGACGCCTGCGCCTCCCAGCCCCTGGCCCGTGCGCTGCGTCCCGGCGGCCTGGTGCTGTCGCACCTCCAACAGACAGCCCTCGCCTACCTGAGAGGCGACGGTGCCTGCATCCCGCTGTGGAGGATGGCCAGCATCCCGGTTGCCGCCTTGCGGGGCCGTGCGGAGTCCCTCGGGGTGTGGGAGCCGGTCGAGTGCCAGTCGGTGCCCGGCGGGGGATCGGCTCCGGGGGCTCAGATAGCGTCCTTCGGGGTCGCCTTGGACGGGGACCACACCCAGGCCCTTCGGTCGCAGGACCCGCCGGTGGTGGCCCGGGTCCACGACGGACGCACGGTTGCCGACTTGCGCACGGTCGACCCGGCAGACGACCCGTCGCTGGCCAAGGCCCTGTCGGCGTGCGTTCGGCCCGGCCGGGACCAGTGCCGGTAATAGCGACCGCCGGCCACGTCGACCACGGCAAGTCCACCTTGGTCCGGGCGCTCACGGGCATCGACCCCGACCGGCTCGAGGAAGAGAAGGCGAGAGGACTGACCATCGACCTCGGCTTCGCGTGGCGGACTCAAGGAGGGAGAGAGGTCGCTTTTATCGACGTGCCCGGCCACGTCAGGTTCATCAAGAACATGCTCGCCGGCGTGGGAGCGGTGGACGCGTGCTTGTTCGTGGTGGCGGCGCCCGAAAGCTGGAAGCCTCAATCCGAGGAGCACCTGCGCATTCTCGAGCTGCTCGGCGTGCGCCACGGGATCATCGCTCTGACCAAGGCGGCCGCCCTCGACGACGACGTCTTGGACCTCGCCCGATTGGAGGTTGCCGAGATGGTCAAGGGAACCTTCCTGGAGCGAGCAGAGATGGTGGCCGTCGACGCTCCCGCCGGCCGCGGACTGTACGAGCTCGAATCGGCGCTCGAGCGCCTGCTGGCCTCTACCCCGGAGGCGCCTGATACCGACAGGCCGCGCCTGTGGATCGACCGGAGCTTCAGCGCCCACGGCTCTGGGACCGTCGTGACCGGCACCCTGACCGGAGGGACCCTGGTCGTCGGAGACGAGCTGATCGTGGTCGGCCCGGGACCCCGGGCTGCGCGACCTCCGTTGGTACGGGTCCGGAGACTACAGAGCCACAAGCAGGGCCGTGACTCGCTCGAGCCAGGACGGCGGGCGGCGGTCAACGTCACCGGGCTGCCGCACAACCGGCTGCGAAGGGGGGACGCACTGGTCCGGATGCGCCAGTGGGCGCCCACCAGGACGGCCGACTGCTCATTGCACGTCCTGGCCTCTTTGGGACACGACGTGGGGCGTCGCGGCGCGTACCACGCGTACATCGGCGCCGGAGAGCACGCCGTCCGGCTGCGACTTCTCGGCGCCGCGTCGTCGATTCCGCCCGGTGGAGCCGGCTGGGTCCGAATGCACCTCCCGGCTGCACTCCCCCTCCTTCCCGGCGACCGGTACGTGCTGAGAGAAGCCGGTCGGTCCGAGACGGTGGGCGGAGGCGAGATCCTCGACGTGTCACCGGTGCTCCCGGCCTCGCGCGCCAGACCCAGCCGATCGCTGCAACGGGTCGTCTCCGAACGGGAGTGGACGGACGCCGACCTGCTCGAGCGGTTGACCGGCGAGACCGTCGAAGCCAACGTCGGCAGTTGGGTGGTGAGCCACGAGGTGCTGTCGCGTGCGGTCTCCGAGGTGAGGGCATCGATCGACAAGGCCGGCCACAACGGACTGGACCTATCCCGGCTCGACGAGCGACTGCGACCAGTGGCAGGCATGGCGGAAGGGGTGAGCATCCGCGGCGGACGCGCGTACAGCGGCTCGGCGCCCTTCGAGGACAGCCCGCCCGAAGCGCATCCATACGTCGCGGCCCTGGCCTCGTCCCCCTTCAACCCTCCGGCACCGTCGGGGGTCGACAGGCTGGAGCTGCGCCAGCTCTTGAAGGAGGGCGCGGTGGTCGAGCGAGAAGGGGTCTATTTTGCGGCCTCGGCTGTGGAGGAGGCCCGGCGCGTGGTGGCCCACCTGCTGCAGAACCGTCCCGAAGGGGTGACGGTTGCCGCAGTGCGTGAGGCGCTCGGCACCACCAGGAAGTACGTCCTGCCTCTGCTCTCACACATGGACGCCACAGGCATGACACGAAGGCGCGGCGACCTGAGGGTCGCCGGTCCCAAGCTGGGAGCCGGTGCTTGAGGGCGAGGACTTGCGGCGGGTCTGTCGGGGCGGGCGGTAAGGATGGGGTCTCTGGTGGCCTGTAGAGGGCGAGGCCTGTGGGGGCGAGGCCTGTGGGGGCGAGCGCTCTTATATAGTTCGAGCAGAGGCGACAGGGCCTCGGCAGACGGGAAAGTACGGTTTTGCACGTCTGATGCAGCCGGGCTGCTGACAGGCCGTGATCCGAGGACAATCATTGGCGACCAAGAACCGACCGCCCAACCGAGTCCCCACAGGCGCCAACAAACCACCCCAGCGACCGAGCGCGGCTCGCAGGGCTGCGACATCAGCCGGTGGCGGTGGCGCAAAATCCCGTTCAAAGGCCGGTACAAGAGGTGGAGGCCGCTCCCGCGCCTTCGCCATCACCTGGATCAGCGCCACCGTGGTGGTCGTGGTGGTGGTCTCTTTGATAATCGTCAAGGTCACCGGCGGCTCGAACACCGCACCGGCGAGCAGCGCCGCCCCCGCAGACGTCGTCCGGGCGACGACCAGCGTTCCCCAGTCGGCTCTGGCCGCGGTCGGCAACGGTACGAGCTCCAACCCGCCCAAGGCGATAACAGCGCCGGCGCTCACCTCCAACGGTAAGCCCGAGGTCCTCTATGTCGGAGCCGAGTACTGCCCATATTGCGCAGCGGAGCGCTGGGCCTTGGTCGTAGCCCTGTCCAAGTTCGGCACCTTCTCCAACCTGGGCCGCACGACATCGTCCAGCACCGACGTCTACCCGAGCACGCAGACCTTCACCTTCCACGGCTCCACCTTCAGCAGCCCTTACCTGGTCTTCACCCCCGTGGAGCAGACTACGAACCAACCCAGCGGCAGCGGGTACACGCCCCTGGACACGCTGACCTCGGAGCAGCAGTCGCTGCTGAGCAAATACGACGGTCCCCCCTACACCTCGGCCAACAGCAGCGGAGGCATCCCTTTCATCTATTTTGCCGGGCACTACATCATCTCGGGCGCCACGTACTCGCCCCAGGTGCTGCAGGGTCTGGACATGGGAACCATCGCCAGCCAGCTCTCGGACCCGTCCAATGACGTCGCTCAAGGGGTCAACGGCTCCGCCAACCTGATCATCGCCGCCATCTGCAAGGCCACGGGACAACAGCCGGCCAACGTGTGCAACACCCCCACGATCGCCAAAGCCGAGAGCTCCCTGGCCAAGTAGGGATAGAAAGTGACCGCCAAAGTCACCGAGGCGAACTCGGGCGAGACGAAGTCGGGGCGGCCATCCGGCAGGGACGAACCGGTCAGCCAGAAGCCGGGCGGGAATGGAAGCCTGATACCCCGATGGCTCCCCTGGGCAGCGTCGGTCGTTGCCGCCGCGGGGATCGGTGACTCGATATACCTCACCCTGGCTCACTACTCCGCGTCGGTGCACCTGGCATGCAGCGCAACCGGGACTATCGACTGCGCGAAGGTCACCACCAGTCCGCAATCGGTCATCGTGGGTGTTCCCGTCGCGGTGCTCGGACTGGGCTTCTTCACCGCCATGCTGGTCGCCAACCTGCCGGTGTCCTGGCGCGCGCCGTCCCGTCTTCTCGTCCTGGGTCGGCTCGCCCTCGCCGTTTCGGGGATCGGATTCGCCCTGTATCTCGTCTCGGCGGAGCTACTGATCATCAACGCCATATGCCTCTGGTGCACCGCAGCACACTTGCTGGCGTTTGCGCTGTTCCTGCTGGTCGCGGCCGGCACGGCCAGGCTGGGCATCGCATGGTCCAAGCCCGCCTCGCCCCGGTCCAGGGTCCGGGCAGGGGCGCGCCACTGACGAGCCGGGACGGGATCACCGGCGCAAGCAGTTCGGGAGGTGGCGTCGTTAGGTCTGTCGCCTCAGCCGGATGGGTTGGTGCCGGTCGCCTCGCCCCGGTGCTTCAGCCGGCCTCGCAGAGGTGTTTGCGCTCGAGCTCGTTGAGGCCGCCCCAGATCCCGTGGGGCTCCCTGATCCGAACTGCGTAGTCGAGGCACTCCTGGCGCACCGTGCAGGTCGCGCAGATGGCCTTGGCCAGGCTCTCGCGGGCGGCCTTGTCGTCCTTTCGCTCGAAGTGCGAGGGCGGGAAGAAGACAGACGCCTGAGGGCCGCGGCAAGCCGCCTTGGCCTGCCACATCTCGCTTGATCTCTGGGAACTCACTCCTCCCCCTCCTTTGGGCACCATACCCCCCGAATATTCCGGGCAACAAGGGGGCGATCCAGAGCGGTAACACCCTGAGCAGGGATTTCCGGGGAAGGGTTCTCGACCACCGAGGAGGGAGCCCAGGCAACCATGTGGGTAATCTCACCGGAGAATGGACGTAGCCGCCTTTTGCAGGCATAGCCGAGTCCTCATCGTCGCCGGCAAGGGTGGTGTGGGGAAGACCACGGTCAGTGCCACCCTCGCCACTATGGCGGCCAATCAAGGACTCAGCGTTCTCATCGTCGAGCTCGAGGGCAAGGCGGGTCTGGGTGCGTCGTTCGGCCGCCCGGAGCCTTTGACCTACGACGAGGTCGTGCTGTCAGGGGGAGACGGGTCCCAAGCCGACATCCGGGCCCGAACCCTGACACCCGACGATGCCCTGATCGAGTACCTGGTCGACCATGGTTTGCGCAGAGTGTCCAAGCGCCTGGTGTCCTCGGGCGCCATCGACGTAGTGGCCACCGCGGCCCCGGGGATACGGGACATCCTCGTTTTGGGAAAGGTGAAGCAGCTGGAGCGTTCCGGGGCGGCGGACCTGATCATCGTGGACGCTCCGGCGGCGGGGCACACCCTGACCTTTCTCAGCAGCGCTCAGGGATTCCTCGACGCCGTCAGGGTAGGTCCCATTCGGGTCCAAGCAGGCGATGTCCTCGAGCTCCTTACAGACCCCGAGAGGTGCCAGGTGATGTTCGTCACCTTGCCCGAGGAGACGCCGGTCAACGAACTGGTCGAGACCGCCTTCAAGCTCGAGGACCGGGTCGGCGTGACGCTCGGCCCCGTTGTCGTCAACGGCCTCTACCCGACCGTAGAGGACTTGGAAGACGCTGCAGGCGAGCTGAGCGCCGGCTCGCCTGAAGACCTGGCCTCCGTGGCCTCGCAAGACGAGTTCGAGGCTCTGCTCGCCGCTGCGCGCTTTCGGCTGTCGCGCCAGCGCCTCCAAGCGACCCAGATGGAGCGCCTCGAGGAAGCGCTCCCCCTCGCGCAGCTGCGCACCCCCTATGTGTTCACGACAGAGATAGGCCCGGCCGAGATAGGCACGCTCGCCAGCTCGTTGACGGCCGGTGTCGAGAAGCTGTAGGCGCCGTGAACCCGCCGACGAGCCAGCTCACCCAACTGCTGTCCGAGTCCGTCACCGTCGTGTGCTGCGGTTCTGGCGGAGTGGGGAAGACGACCGTGGCCGCCGCCATGGCGTTGGAAGGCGCCAGGTCGGGCAAGCGGACCTGCGTGGTTACCATCGACCCCGCCCGGCGGCTGGCAGATGCCCTCGGGCTCGACTCTCTCTCGAACACCCCAAGCAAAATCCGGGGCGACTGGCCCGGAGAGCTGTGGGGGCTGATGCTCGATCCCAAGAGCACCTTCGACGACCTCGTCCGACGCTACGCGGCCGATTCCGAGCAAGCCGAGGGCATTCTCAGCAATCGCCTCTACCGGAACCTATCGGACGCCTTGTCGGGCACCCATGAGTACATGGCCATGGAGAAGCTCTTCGAGCTGCACGACGAGGCCCGGTTCGACTTGATCGTCGTGGACACCCCGCCGACACGAAACGCCCTCGACTTCATCGACGCCCCCCGCCGGCTCACCCGTTTCCTCGACAATCGCTTCTTCAGGATCCTGATCACGCCTACACGTGCCTACCTGAGAGCGGTCAGCGTGGCCACCCAGGCCTTCCTGCGCACCGTCTCACGGGTCGTGGGCGCGGAGGTGGTCAAGGACGCGGTGGTCTTCTTCCAGGCATTCGGGGGCATGGAAGAGGGGTTTCGTGACCGTGCGAATCAGGTGATGGAGCTGCTGTCGAGCGAGGGCACGTCGTTCGTGCTGGTTGCCTCACCCAGAGGAGATGCTCTGGGAGAGGCCGCGTTTTTCGCGGAGAAGCTGGAGGAGACGGGGGTGGCCGTGAAGGCACTCGTGATGAACCGGATGCACCCTCGTTTCGCCAACAGAGCGATGAGGCGCGTCCCGGCCGATGGGGGACGATCCAGCGGCACTGACAACGACAAGCTGGCTGTTTTGCGTGCGAACCTCGCCGATTTCGAATCGGTGGCTGACCGGGAGGAGGCCCACCTGACGGAGCTCGCCGCGAAGGTCGATCCGGCACCTGTCGTGCGGGTGCCCTTCCTCGCCGAGGACGTTCATGACATCTCGGGGCTCGACGCAGTCGCTCTTCACCTTTTCTCGTTCTCCCATCGCGCGTGACGGTGCCGGTCAATCCGGAGTAGGTGGGGCGAAGGCAAAGGCGGCTTCCCTCAGATTCTCGGCCAGGGTCACCACCCTGTCGAAGCCGGCAGCCTTCAAGACCGCGAGTGTCTGACGACCGCAGCTGACCGCCACGTCTGTACCGAGCTCGCGTGCCACCCTTATGCCGCCCGCCAGCACTCCCAGGGCCGCGTTGTCGACCGTTGCTACTCGGGACATGTCGATGACGAGACGGGGGCGGGTCGCCAGCTCGGCGAGAATCTGGCGGAAGAGCCTCGCCGTGTGCGCGTTCAGCTCTCCTACCGGGCGGCAAACGACGTAACCGTCGACCGGCTCGATCTGGATGTCAAGCACTCCGTCCCTCGATCCATCGCAACCTGTGACGTTGAGAGCACGTCCCCGCCGCACGGCGCCCCCCGGATGGTACCGCCCATGGCGTTCCGTTACCCTTGCTGGTGGTGCCGCGCATTCTCATTGCGAGTGATTCGCCCACTGTGCGTGAGGATGTGAAAGCGGTACTCGGTGGTCCGGACTCACGAGTGGTCGAGGTCCGCACGGGAAAGGCCGTATCGCTCGAGGTTGCCTCCGCCGAGGCAAGTGAAGAACCCTTCGATCTGGTCGTGACGGACCTCCAGATCGGCAACATGGGAGGCATGGCCACTTGCCTGGATCTCCGCCTTGAAGAGTCGGCCGGCCGAATCAGGCATACCCCGGTCCTCATGTTGCTGGACCGGCGCGCCGACGTATTCCTCGCGCGGAGGGCTGCCGCCGAGGGCTGGGTCATGAAGCCTCTTGACCCCATTCGCCTCCGCAAGGCGATACGGGAGTTACTGGACGGAGGCAACTATCACGACGCCACCTACCAGCCCGCCAGCATCACCTGAGTCCAGGATCACCTGAGTCCAGGATCACCTGCGTCCGGGATCACCTGAGTCCAGGCGGCTTGGTCGGCCCTTGACCACTCGGGGTCACCTAGGAATCGGGCTCCGCTAGCCTCTCGTTCGGGCCCGCCAGGCGGGTTCCACCGGGAAGTGGCGCAGCTTGGTTAGCGCGCAGCGTTCGGGACGCTGAGGTCGCGGGTTCAAATCCCGCCTTCCCGACGAAGGCGCCCGGTTGCTAACGCGGGGCACCCCCCTTCCCGGGCCGGTTGGCATGGCCTCGGTGGTCGCGTCCACCGGCCGTACGTCAGATCCCGGCCGGTTGCCCGCGACCTAAGAAGACCAGAAGGCGTCGTAGGACTTTTGGTCCTCGGTGAATTCCCAAAACTCCGTCGCCTTGCCCTGCGGGTTGACGTGGTATACGTGCACCTCTCGGGCATCCAGGCTCTGGCCCTTGCGCTGCGCCCTCTCGCGGACCAAGACGGTGGCGTGTTCATCGTCGGCCAAGATGTCATGGACCTCGAAAGCAAGCGTCCCGCCGGTGTCCTGGCTGATCTTGGCGAAGAAAGCAAGGACCTCGTCGCGACCCTTGTATTCACCGCTGAAGGGGTTGTAACCGCCTACGTGCCACTTGGCATCCGGAGCAATGGTGTCGCTTACCGTCTGTATGTCTCCCGCCCCAAAGGCCTCGTAGGCCTTGCGAACGATAGCCACGTTGGGATGATCTGCCATGATCCTCCTCTTCTGTTTTGGACGCACGAGTCTCGCGCTTCAGGGCGACTACTCAATAGGGGACCCGTCCCTTGGAGGGCCCGACTCAAGCGGTGGGCACAACTTCTGGGCGGTCATGCGCGAGACGAGACTTGAACGGGAGGTGCATCTCGTGAATCATCGGTCGTGGCGGGCCTCAGGGCTGGAGCCAACCAGCCCAATTGGATCTTCTTGAGCCTTAGGGCATGCTTTTCGATTGCCCACCAGCTAGCGACTCCAAACGGAAGTGCTATCGAGAGCGCCAAGAGAGAGTAGGGCCAGTAGCCCCACGCGGACACACCCCAGAGCACCAGGAGCTGTTGTATGGGAAACGCGTAAATGTACGTCCCATACGAGTAGTCGTTGCGAGCGCCAACCGCTTGAAAGGGCAGATGCATTCCCAACCAGATCACGGGGTATGCGAAGAACACCGCCGTCACATCGGTGCTAGTCAGCGTATAGCCGGGGAACTTATCGCCGATCGGAAGGACCAAGCCCACAAGGAAGAGCCCCAGGGAACCCAGGGCAAGCCAGCCAGAGTCTGGGATCTTGTCGCGATACAGGTAGAGCAGCGTGCCCACCAAGAATATCGGCACGAGCTCGAACCAGCTCTTCCAGAGAACCCCTACGGAGTGAAAAACGTTGAACTCCACATTCAAGTTGGGAACCGCTGTGATCGTGAGCAAGGAGATCCAGATCGAAGCTGCGAGGACCACCAAGGTCCAGCGGTGCCGCAGTGCTCCGATTAGTCCCAAGGCGGCGAGGCCGATCCAACACACGAACTCATAAAAGAGTGTCCAAATGGACCCGTTCCAAAGATTTGGCAACTTGCTCCCAGCAAGGGTGTTCGTGATTCCTTGTTGATTGAGCTTTAGCCAGGAGTTATGGAAGACATAGCTCAAGGGACCCCCCGGTTCCCGCAGGTAACAGGAGAGACCACAGCTCCTCGCAGCACCAGCATGACTGTGGAACCATCCGATAAGTCCGAAGCCGAAAGCTGTCACCAGCAGGCACACCCAAAATGCGGGAAAGACTCGCAAAGCCCTTTGCCAAAGGTACCTGAGAGGTTTGGTTCGCTCGACGCTTCCCGCAATGAGGAAGCCGCTGATGGTGAAGAAGCCGTAGAGAGCAGGCGTGCCGATCGTGGTCTTGTGAAGAATAGCCTCAGTCCCCGGATTCATCAGCTGGCTAGCGTGCGTGAATATCACCGAGGCTGCAAACACGAGGCGGAGAAAGTTGAGGCTGTTGTGCCGTGGAGAGAAAGCCTCTCCAATCGAGCGGCGTGCCGTCCCCTGATCTCGTTTCTGGCGACTGACCAGCGCCATGACCCCCCGCTATCGCTAGCTACCCGAGACACTCCCGTCTAACACACGCCCACCCGACCGTCTACCCGCCCCCTTACGGTGCCTATCCCGCTCCTTCAGCGTCCACTCAACCCTTTGTGCGCCTAGCGACGCGCGCGGAGATTAGTCTCCGATGATCGATCTCAGCTAGACAGGGCACGGTGCGGACCACCTTGTACAACCTGCTCGAGCGGGTGATCGACACGGGCGAGCTGCCGGATCCGGTCGTCGAGTTCGGGGCGGCCCGCGCTTCCAGCCAGGCCCATCTCCCTGAGGTGCGGTCGCTATTTCCAGGCCGAGCCTTCACGGGCGTAGACATGAACCCTGGACTGGGAGTGGACCATCGCGACGACCTGCATTGCCTGGGCATCCGCGACAGGTCGGTAGGCACCGCGCTCCTGCTGGACACGCTAGAGCATGTGGAGAACACGAAAGCAGCTCTATCTGAACTGCGTCGGTGCCTGGCGCCGAATGGAGTCCTTCTGCTCACTTCACATTTCTTTTTCCCGATACACAATTTCCCCGCTGACTATTGGCGTTTTACGGCTCAAGGTCTCCGCGCCCTACTCGGCGAATTCGCTCACTCCCATAGCGGAGAAGCCGGGCTACGGCTCTTTCCTCATACTGTGGTCGGACTCGCTGCGGGCCACGACATCGATCCCGAAAGCTGGCGACGACTCTCGACGGCAGTGGACGAGTGGCTACGCGAGGGTGCCGATTCCTGGAAGGAACGAGCGTTGAACTTTCTTCCCCCGATACTGATTCAGCGAGGCTATGAGCGCTACGCAAGAGTTCCGCCTCGTAGACGCTGACGTCCTCCGTCGTCCGGCTTATGAAACCAGGCTCCGACACAGGGAGTTGCTCGATTCCCGCTGGCTGACGTCTACTACTGACACTGGGCTCGGAGACGCCCCCGCGAGAGGACCACGCGCGTGCACTGTGATGGGTCCCGCCGAGATGAGCTCGCTGCTGAGCAGGACATCACCTTGGTATGAGGTCACCGAGAGCGAGTCGGTCGTGAGGTCTGTCTCGATAGCGAATCGGTAGGTCGTGTCGGGTTGTACGCGGAACGGTGTACCACTGACCAAAGGGTTTCCCAGTCCAGCACTCTCGACGAAGCGAATCTGGCCTGTGCCTGCAGGCTGCATCGACACAACTATGGCCGGGCGGACACCCGCGCTGACTAAAGGAACCGTCGGAGGAAGGGTCGCCGGTGAACCGTGGATCGTGACGTCCAATGCATGCCGATATGGCGGTTCCCGGTCGAGCGGGAACCATGTTCGGAGGCCATTGGGGAATCCTTGCCCCGAATAGAGGTAAAGACCGGCACAGTTTCCGGCGACGAACAGTTCATCAAACGTTGCTGAGCGTGGCAGACTCCTACCTCGCACCAGGGTGGCGGACAGAGGGTGACCGGTCAGATCGCTCACGGACTTCTGAGTCTCGACGTAGTTGATGGCTTGGTTATCGGACCACCACCCCGTGGGTGTGCTTGCAATCGCGGTGTTTGCCAAGACGCCGAACAGGCCCAGCGCGCCGATCATCGCTACTACGGCGCCTCGTGCCGGTGGTCGTCGCCACTCAAGATGGCGCCAGAGGTCGACCAAGCCCACGACGCTCCCCAACACGAGGAGCGGGAGGACGTCGCCGAGGAAACGATCGTAGAGAAAACCGAAGATCAAGATTGAGCCCGCGGCGGCGCCGGCGGCAATCATCGGGATCGAAGTCAGCCTTACTTCCCGTGACGCTCGCCGTCGAAACGCAGCGACCACGCCCCATAGGGTCAGAAGGGAGAGAAGCGGCATCGACCCGGGTACGCTCGTGACAAAATCCGTCCCGAAGAGGGGCACATTGCCCACTGCTCGAGCTGGAAACGCTGGGAACGTAATGAACGGAAAGACGCGGCTCAAGTGCATCCCGCTGCTTCCCAGATACGCCGCGAGCGTGGTCGGCAGGTACTTGAAGCTGAAATAGGAACCCTTGATTGCATTCAAGCGATGCGTCTTGAAGGCGATTTGGTCGTACAGGGGATACCCGTACAGGACGCCGAACTTGGCCCAGCCGACCGCCGCTCCGATGGCCAGGGGGATGACCCCGGCCAACAGGACCGGCCACCACCAACGTCGGTGCTCTCTACCGCGCCGTCCTGACGCCAGCCATGCTGCGGCGAGAAGAGTGCCAATAACGCAGGCATAGCCTGTTGTGCCCCGCGTGAGGTTTGCTGCCAGGACCAGAGCACCCGTGAAAGTCACTCGCCCCCACGACGGAGCCTCCAACACGCCGAGTAGAGCAAAGAGGCTCCCAATAGTCAGGGCTGCGCTCCACGCGACATCCTCCGAGTAGACCCAGGGGCTGGCAGCTAAGGCAACCAGGACCGATCCACCCATGATCGTCGCGATCAGCACGCCATACGACGTCGCTTCTGCCCGCCCGAGGGGGGCCTGGCCGCGCAATAGCAGCCGCACCCTCCACAACAACAAGGCGCTGAACAAGCCGGTCACCAACCATGCCAGCAACATCGAGCTGGCAGTGAGCCGTCCGTCCAGACTGTGAGTGACCAAGAGAACGGGCATACGCAACAAGGACGGGAACAGGCCAAAGTAGGTGTATTGCCGACCGTCGTGCACGAATGCCTCGGCTGCAAGAGATCCATTGGGCACGTAGAGATGGCCGTGAAACATTGCTCGTGCTTGGAGGTCGTAGAAGTTGCTCAAGGTGCCGTTTGGGATCACGGTCCTCAACAAGCTGGGCGAGCGATTCCAGAGGTCGGTCAGAACCCACAGATAGGGAACCGAGACGACCAACCCCCCCGTGATAACCGCAATAGTGAAGCGGCGCAGGCTAGGTTGCTGACCACTAGCCTCCACTCCAGCCGGTCTTACCGCACGATGCTCAGCTTCGAGCGTGGCAGTCCTATCCACGGTCGGCCCTATCCACGGTCGGCCATCCTCTGCCCCCGTTGACGGTGGCGAGCTCTTGCGACAAGCGGAACCGAGATGAGCGCGACCACGCTGCAGGCCGCGAGGACGATGCCAGCGGTGAAGGTTGTCGGCCAATAGTGCAATTCCACTGAATGACGCCCTGGAGGTACCAGGGCTTGCAGCATCACACCGGAAAACTGCTGGAGGTGCAGCGGACGTCCGTCGAGAGTGGCGTGCCAGCCGGGAACGTCGGTCAGCCGTAGTCGAAGGACCGCCTCGGTGGCCGAGCGGGTCGTCAGGTTCCAGACACTCGGACTCGGGTGCGTGACCCCGACAGGTGCTCCTGGGACAAAATTGGAGGGCAGCCGCCCGGACGCCGGCAGCGGAGTGATAGTGGCAGGCGCAGCGCCGGGGATCCTGTAGAGGTCCTCGTCCCCCACCCTCGAAACAAACACCCCTCCTTGGGGGCCAGGCGCACCCCTTCCTTCCAGGACGAACTCGACGCCGTATAGGCGTGCCACAGATGCAGTCTTCACTGAGGGGCAGTACTCGTTGAACAGTGTGAGCGACGCTTGCCCTGTCGATGCCTGCAAAGACTTGAAGTAGGCCTTGGGGATGATTGGGTCGTAGACGTCCAGTTCATGGACGTCGAAGCCGACGTTCGCCTCCGGCAGGATTCCCACACTGCCGCACAAGCCTCCGCCAGATCCTACGGTCGCGTCCCCGACGACCCGCTTGACTGACGCCACTGCTGGGGTGGGAGTCAGAAATTGGGAACTCGAGGACCACAACGGAGCCCCGGCGGTGACGAGGAAGGCCGTTTCGCAGGCAAGCAGGGAGAGTCCAGCCCATTGCCCCGCTCCCAGCCGCCAGCCAGGTGAGCGCTTGGGGGCGCCTGGAGTGTCCGCCTGGTCTCGAGCTGTTGCGCCGCGCCACCCGCGACCGACTCCGGAGAATGCTGCGCCACGACCGAGCCTTGCGCGAACTACCAGTGACAGCGATCCGACGACCGCGAGGCCCAGACCAGTCTCTACCACCGGCCATATGAAGCTCTTGGAGCGGATATCAGCCTGCGAGGGGGGAAGGTTTCCGCGTCCAAAGAGCCAGATCGCCAAAAGCACGACTCCAGCAGTCGCGAAGGTTCCAACAGCCCATCGCCGCACTGAGCGGTCTGAATACGAGCGTATGAGGGCGTCCAATCCCAGCCCGGCGAGGACGGCGATGACGAGGGCCATCGGCATCAAGGCACGAAGCCATGCGACTTTTCCGACGAACGGCAACCCACCCATGAACGAGACCACAGGAGAGGAGTAGGCCAACAGTGCGGTTACAACGCCGACCGCGGTCAGGCTGATCACTTCAGGACGGCGACGACGGACCGCTATCCCAACGACCGCGAGGACGAGGGCAATCAGGCCCACGTAGGCACTCGTCTCGTTGTAGAAGAACGATTCGCCAAAGGGCTGATTCCCAGCTATAGGCAACCCGTCGAACCCTTGGAACAGCACGTACAGAACGTCGTGGAGTCGCAATGCCTGGCTCGAGGGAGATATCGACCGTACGGACTGGGATGCGAGCTGGAGACCGGGAAGGGCGAGAGGGGCGGCGAGGGCGCCTCCGGCGACAGCGGCAAGCAACAGGTCCACTATCGGACGCCGCAGCGGACCAGACCCCCAGAGTCCCGCCGCTCTCGGCGCCAGCAGGACGACGAGGAACACCAGCAGCGACAGGATCACCACAGTCAGAACCTCAGGCTGACCCGCGTATACCGCCAGGGCGAGGACTACCGCGAACAAAGCGATGCAACGGGCACGACGTCGGCCACGGACGATTAGGAGCGCTGCAGCGAACAACCATCCGGTCCATGAGGCCACCGACGCGTGAGGGAAGCCAAGCCAACCAGTGAGTGGACCGCTGAGCTCGAACACCGTGCCCGCCATCACGCTTGCCAGCAGGCTCAAACGGAGGACTCGTCCCAGCACGTATGCCCCGGTTCCAGCGACGAACAGGGTGGTCAGCAGCCCTACCGTGTAGGAGAAACGAACCGGGACCAGGTAACCGACGAGCGCCGGGACACTGAAAGGCGCCGACTGCCAGTTGAATGCCAGCGGCATGCCAAACCCGCTGTAGGGGTTCCAAAGCGGCAGGTGCCCGTGGTGGACCTGCGTCCAAGCCAGAGCAGACCACGGAATCATCTCATCGATCTGGTCGCCTTCGGTGAAATTGTGGATCACTACACCGGACTTCTTCGTGAGTCCGTGCTGGGTCAGCAGGTCGAACGGGCCGATCGAATGACCGTGAAGCCACGCGGGGGCCAAGAGTGCCACGGCCACGCCAAGCATCCACAGGACCGCCAGCACATCCCGCACCCGAAAGCGCATCCACGTCGTCCGAGCAGGCGGCTGCGGACCTTGCTCGTGTTCGGCCACCGCCCCCACTCTCACCCTCGTCAGGTTCGCCCCCACCGAAGCCAGAAACTACCAGGCCAGGACCACGATTCTCCCCGGGCGAGCAGCGCGGAGCGGGAGCCCTCACCTAGGGCCAGCGTGCCGGGCTGGGCTTAGATGGGCCATAGATGAAGCCCTCAGGGCTGCGGCAACCGCAGCGCGGCCAAGCCCCAGCAAGGCGAGGAGCGGCGTCCCTTACCCTTTGTCGGGTCCCGCTTGACAATTAGCTACTAAGGAAGTGAGCTAACCCGCGTCATGGCTGCTGGCTGAGCCCGGCCTTGAGCTATGGGGGGACCTAAATGCGTCGAAAGAGCGTGGTGGTAGGGCGGAGCGGCGTGGTCATGGCCATCTTGGCCGCGGTGGCCCTCGTTGCAGCCGGATGCGATTGGACGATCTTTGGCGGCTTCGACGTGGGCAATTCACGCAGCACGTACGAGCCCTTCGTATCCTCCACGAACGTCCCCACCATCAGGACCGCTTGGTCCGGAGCCATAGGCAGCTCGGTCGGTTCCTCCTCACCGGTAACGATGAACTCGAGAGTCTTCATCGGCGCCCAGAACGGGTCGGTCTACGCCTTCGACCAGTACGCCGCGACGAACTGCACAGCGGGGACGCCCGGTACTTGCAACCCACTTTGGTCTTCGGCGCCTCAGGGCACCCCTGTGTCATCGCCCGCGGTCGCCAACAACGTGGTGTACATCGGTGCCGGCGGCATCCTTTACGCGTATGACGCCAACGGGAGCACCAACTGCTCTGGGTCGCCAGTTACATGTCAGCCTTTGTGGTCGACCCCCTCGACCGGTAAGTCAGACATGTCCACACCAAATGTCTTCAACGGCATCGTCTACGTCCATGACTCGACCTCCCTCTATGCATTCGACGCCAACGGAAGCACGAACTGCTCTGGCACGCCGAAGGTCTGCCAACCGCTCTGGAGCGCCCCTGGCGTAGGGAGCTCGTCGACCCTCCCCCCCGCAATCGCGAGTGGTGTGGTGTACACGGTCGGTGGAGGCAAGCTCTACGCGTTCGACGCGAACGGGAGTACGAACTGCTCGGGCACGCCCACCGTCTGCCAACCCCTCTGGAGCGCCCCATTGGCAGCTGACCAGTTCGGGGTTGTAGTAGCAGGTGGAACAGCCTATACGGCGGGTACCAATGTGTACGCGTACGACGCGGCCGGAAGCACCAACTGCTCCGGCACGCCAAAGGTCTGCCAACCGCTCTGGACAGGATCCATCGGGACGCCAAGCCAGGCGTACTCGCCAATGGCCGTGGCCAACAACACGCTATTTATCGAGGGCAAGGGAGCCCTAGTCGCCCTGGATGCCACTGGGAGCACCAACTGCTCTGGCACGCCGAAGGTCTGCCAACCGCTCTGGACGAGCCCCATCGGTACGGCCCAGAGCAGTTCCAACCTCAACTCCGCCCCGGCTGTCGGCAATGGTGTCGTCTACATCGGATCGGATGATCACAAGCTTTACGCATTCGACGCTACGGGCAGTGCCAACTGTTCCGGAACGCCCAAGACGTGTCAGCCTTTGGGCTTCGGCTGGACTACCGACGTGGTTCGATCCTCACCCTCAATCGTCAACGGAGTCGTCTATGTGGGATCGAACGATGGCAACCTCTACGCGTTCGGTGATGCGGCCATCTACGTGGACGTCACTGGAAGCTCGATTTCCAACATGACCTCGAGCCCGGCACTGAACACGCCGTTCTCGACGGCGACGCACGACTACGCGGTGTCCTGTCCCAGCTTCCAGAACAACTCAGTGACGTTCAACATGACGGCCGCATCCGGGAACATCAGCGCGTGGGGCCAGTCCGGCTCGAGTATCAGCGTCACTGTGACCGGCCTTGCCGCCAGTCAGGCTGTGGTGATCCAGGCTCCGGACCCGTCGAACCCCTCGGGTCCCCCGACCCAGTACTGGGTGCGCTGCCTTCCCCCGGACTTCCCTCAACTACAGGTCAGCAAACCGGGCCACCCAACCCCTGGCTACTACTTCTACGGCAACCTGACCGCCGGCTCCAAGAACGCCAGCCCCTACGCCATGATCCTGGATGACAACGGCACTCCTGTTTGGTTCAGCAAGACATCACTCGGCAACGAGAACGTCAATTGGCTCGGGAACAACACGGTTATGTGGGGGGTCGGAGCCTTGTTCTCCCAGGCATCCGCTTTCAACCTCCTCAACCTGTCGACGCTCACCACCCAGAGCGTGACCGCACCCATAGCCCCGACCGATCTCCATGAGTACTTGGTCGAACCCAATGGCAACCGCATGATCATCAGTACGCCCACCAAGACCGGAGTGGACCTGACTCCTCTCGGTTACGGGACCAACCAGAGCATCTTCGACTGCGTGGTCCAAGAGATTAATCCACAAGGCAACCTCGTATGGTCGTGGACGGGGAGCGACCACATAGGGATCAACGAGACCGAAAAAGCCCTCTTCGCCTTCTACAACGTCAACGGCACCCAGGTGGGCGACCCTTACCACTGCAACTCGGTGGACGTCGACCCGACCGGGAACCAGGTGCTCGTCTCCTTCCGCGACACCTCGGGCATCTACGACATCAACAAGACGACGGGCAATGTGACCTGGAAGTTCAGCGGCAACTCGAACGTCCATGATCCTGGGGAGCAATACCTGACCATCAAGAACGACCCCGAGACCGAGACCTCCGGACAGCACGATGCCCGCTTCCAATCCAACGGTGACGTCTCGGCATACGACGACCACACAGCGGTGTCTGGTGCGGCACGCGCCGTCCAGTACAAGATCGACACCGTAGCTGGAACTGCGACGCTCGACTTCTCGTATGCCAATCCCGATGGGCAGAACACCCTTGCCACCGGAAGCTTCCGTCGGGATTCGGACGGCGGAAACGTCATCGGCTGGGGCTTCCACCCCGGATCAGGCTTCACTGAGATCGACAACAGCGGCAACGTACTGTTCCAGGTCCTGTTCCCCAACAACGAGTACGGTTACCGGTCGATCAAGTTTCCACTAAGCGCGGTGAACATCAACCTCCTGCGTCAGACGGTTGGAGCGTCCGCGGTACCTGCTCCTGCAGGCGGAGGAAGCTCGGCCAATGCTGCCATCCGCAACAGCCCGAAGGCAGCTGCCGGCACGCCGGTTACAGCGGCCACGCCGGCAGTCACCAGCACCACGCTCCCCTGCACAACCAGTGCTCTCAGCTCGGCCCTGACTAGCCAGGCCGGCTCGCGCTTGCGCGATATCGGGGCGGCCACCAGCAGCGGTGGCCCGTCTTGCGCCAAGGGATGGGCAGTGCAGGCGTTTACGGTCCAAGGCGTTGGAACCATCAACGCCCTGTTCGAGGCGACCGGTAAGCCACCAGCGTGGACGGTCTCCGTCTTCGGCCGGACGAACCTGTGCACCGGCACGTCGCCCAGAGGCGCCGTCGCGGCACTGGCAAAGCGGCTGGGCTGTCCGGCTTAGCTCAGAAGAGAGTACGCCACAGCGTCGGCAGGTTGACTACCAGCGACTCAGGTTGCGAGTTCGGCACGCTAATGAAGATCCGGGGATCCGTGGGAATGTGTGTATACGGGACGTTGCGCAACGTGCCGCGAGGGCCCTTCACGAGTATTTGCGTGTCAGCGTTGTAGCTGATCGGCAAACCGAGCCTTGTCGGCCTGCTGCACCGAACGGTAAAGGTGAGCTGAAGCGACTCCAAGGGGGTGTTCGAGGGCTCGACCACGGAGCACGCCCCGATTGATCCTCGCCCCAGCGCATAGAGCGAGGAAAGCCGCTGGTAGATCGGGTAGTCGAAGGTCAATTCCTTTCCCGTTGAGTCAACAAGCTTTGGCAGGTATTCGTTGTCGATCGCTGACGCCGGAGCCGAGAGATAGCTCGTGTACTGGGGCCTGTCCCAAAGAGATGTAGGCGGGAAGGCGTACTTGTTCACCGGCCCATTGCCTCCAGACGCCAACTGAACCAGCGGCCCATAGTCGATTCGAAACGTCGACGTAAGCGGCGAAAGGAGGATGATGGAGCCCAACCACACGACTGACAAGCCGGACAGGATACGGCTGTTTCGGAGTCGTCTGTGGCCGCTTCCGTATCGTCTGTACAGAGCCTCAGCGAGGGCGATGACGATGATGATGCCCAACGGGGTGATGAGTGCCAGCATCCGATAGGGGTAGTCGATGACCATCAGGGGCTTCAGCACCCTGTACACATCGGCAGAGGCTGACAGCTGCAAGAAAAGGTACAAGCCGAAACTTGCCAGCAAAACCACCATGGCCGGCCCGTTGAAATAACGTCCGAAGCCACTGTGGGTCCTCTTCATCCTGGACGCGACCAAGAGAGTCAAGCCTGCCAGCACAGCGAGCGCGATTGGAATCCATATAGAAAAGTCGATCTGTACGCCGATAGGCCGCCTGGCGTTGTGTGTGTCCCTAAGCCAGTGGTACGAGCTGTTGTACAGGTAGGCAATAGGGCGGTAGAAGTTCTGGAATACCGACTCATTTGCTGCCGGCAGGTCGACCTTGGCGGCGGGATCGTAAAACGCGCTAAACCGGAGCTCTGCTAGGAGTATCGGAGCTAGGAGCACGGTCGCACCACCGACGGCGATGAACAGACGACGGAACACAGCCCGCAGGCCCGCCAGGCCCGCGGTAGCCGCGAAGGTGGTGAAGGTTATGAGAAGGGTAAATACCGACACCAGCGCGATCGCGTTGTGAGCATTTACGAGGAGGACCAAGGTGGGTATCAACACGAAGGAGACTCGACGATTTATCACCAAGTTGAGGCACCAATAGAGGAGCCATGGAACCAGCATGAGAGCAGTGAACTCGGGAAGGTCTCCGCGCACGAGCCAGTCGGTGAAGACGTAGTTGCTAAAGAGAAAGCCCAAGGCTCCGACCGTCACGAGAAGCTTACGACGGGTTATCGTGCCGAGTGCGGCTCTCATCCCGTAAGACCCGATGATGAGGAAAAGAGCGATACTCAACACGAAGGCGGACTTGAGCGAGTTACCGGTCAAGATGTAGAAGAGCCCCGACACGTAGAAGAAGGTCTTCTGGTAGTAGAGAAGAACCGGGCTCCCCATGCCGTATGCATCGCTGCTCGACCAGATCGGGAAGAAGTCGTGGTGCCGAAAGTGAGCAGCGTACATCTGAGTCAATATGAACGGACTCGAAAAGGCCTGCCCGGTGGGCCAGCCTGACTGACGACCTACGAGAGAGAGTATGAGGGCTGCTGCGGCGATGGTCAGAGCCGCAAACGCAACCTCGAAGGCCCAACTACGTGCGAAAAGTTGTCGGGTCGAAGCTTTGAGCCGAAGCGGGACACGATTGACTCTGTCCAGCCCTGCTTTTTTTTCCTGCACCATGCCGACACTTGAGGACGACGGACCCGGAAAAGCGCTTACCCCCCCACGCGCCGTCAGCCTACCAAGGTCCGGATAAAGCGCATAAGGGTCAGCCGTTGATACTTACTAGGAACCTGCCCCGGGCCGGTGCTTGTGACCGCCCGATCCTCCTTCCGAGGTGGGGTAAGCCGCGCAGGCAACCCGGAAGGGACGACCCGTCCGACTTCCGTACTTCTTGGCCAGACTGGCTACCGTCGCCGAGTACTCGTCGAGGAAGCACCGGCGGTTGGCGTCGTTATGAAAGCGGACATCGGCTTGAAGAGAGACCGATTGAATGGTCTCACCGTCGAAGGCAGCCCGATCCAAGAGCTGCGCGGTATCTCGTGCGAGACGTTCACCTAAGGCGATGAGTCTCTCCAGCGACACCTGGGCCGCCAGCACATCGCTCCGGTCGGAGCCTCCGAGCGTCATGCGTGGCGACACGAGTAACGTGCTAGCCACGGGCCGATACAGCGTTTCCATAAAGTTTCCTACGCGCCGTTCGCCGACGCGCTCCACGAGCCCGACCCGCTCGAGCTCCTTGAGGTGGTGGCCGACGTTCTGGCGGCTCTGACCGATCGCACGGGCGACAGATGCTGGAGAAGCCGGCGCGCGCAGAACCTCGAGAACCCGGAGCCGCACTGGGTGACTTAGGACTTGGACGGTCTCCGGGTCCCCCACGACAGCCACTCCCCCCGCCATGACAGTAAGCATTTCCTAGGCAGAGCCCACTGTCAACCTCCGGATTGCAGCTCCGGGCGGTGGACAAAGCATCTGCGGATACATAGCTTGGCCGCCATGGATGCGGCCGAAAATCGCTTCGTTCTCTCGGTTCTCCTACCCGCGTTCAATGAGGAGCGGACGGTGGAGACGGTGGTAAGTGCCGTGTCGGCGGTGAATCTCCCGCTCGAGATCATTCTTGTTGACGACGGTTCGACCGATGCGACGTGGGAATGCATGGAGCGCTGCGCAAATGGAGAGTCGATCCGGGCGTTCCGTCATTCTGTCAATCAGGGCAAGGGGGGAGCGGTCCGTACGGCGCTCAGCCACGCTCGTGGGCGGATCGTCCTTATCCAGGACGCGGACTTGGAACAAGATCCGAGTGAGTACCCCAGCCTCATACAGCCAATCCTCGACGGTAAAGCGAGCGTCGTGTTCGGCACAAGGGCCTTTGCCAGGCATGACAGGAACCATTCCTGGTGGTTCACCTTGGGAAACCGCTTTGTGACACTAGCCACCAACGTTCTCTACGGCTGCAGGATCACAGACATGGAGAATGGTTTCAAGGTGATGCCGCGAACCATTGCCAATTCACTGGACTTGCAGGCTCACGGCTTCGACATCGAACCCGAGATCACCGCGAAGGTTTTGCGACTGGGTCATCGCATATACGAAGTTCAAGTCAGTTATCGTGCGAGAACGCGAGCCGAGGGCAAAAAGATCACGGCCAGGGACGGGCTCCACGCGGTTTGGACATTGACCAAGTTTCGTGCCTGGAATCCCACCAACTCGCAGCCTCGGATCGAGCCCATGACAGAATCTCCCTCCTCGACGACGACCGAATCTGTCTCCTCGACGAGCGTGGGACCTAGGCCCGACGCGTGAGCCACCACTCGTAGGTACGCTCCAGCCCTTTGTCAAGGTCCACTGCCGGTTGCCATTCGAGCACAGTCCCTGCCATTGCGATCGACGGAACCCTGCGCATCGTGTCCTCAAAGCCCGGGCCATAGTAAGCCTCGTAGTCTTGAAGGACTATCTTTGACTCGCTTCCGACAAGCGCGGAGACCTTCTTGGCGAGGTCGCTGATTGAGATCTCCGTGTCTGGGTTACCGATGTTGAAGACACCCTGCTCGGCGCCCGGCATTTCCATAGCGCGGAGGGTTCCCTCAATTGTATCGTCGATATAGGTAAAGCACCGCGTCTGCTTGCCGTCGCCGTGGACCGATAGAGGCTCCCCCGCTTCTGCCTGACGAAAAAAGTTCGCGATCACGCTTCCGTATCCCCTTGGATCCAGGCGCGGACCGTAAGCATTGAAGTAGCGTACGATGACAACCGGCAAGCCACGTGCACCATATGCAAAGGCAAGGTGTTCATCGATCGCTTTTGCGGTGCTATAAGACCACCGTTGCACGGTGGTTGGACCGAGTACACGACCGTCAGTCTCTTCCATCGGGATCTTGGTGGTCTTTCCGTAGACCTCGCTCGTGCTGGCGACCAAGACCTTCTTCCAGTAGCGGAAGCATGCGGAGAGCACACTATCCGTACCACGTGTGTTGCTCAGTAGAGAATGAAGGGGATTCTCAACAATGTGCCGCACCCCTACTGCGGCGGCAAGGTGAAAGACGCGGTCGTTGTCCCTTACCAGCTCGTCCACCGTACTTTCAGTCAGAATCGATGCGTTGACGAATCGGAAGCCGGGTGAGTTGAGGTGGAGCAAATTTCGCGGGGTACCCGTCTCAAGATTGTCGAGAACAGTTACTTGGTCACCCAGCGCCATCAATCGATCAACGAGATGACTTCCAATGAAACCAGCTCCACCCGTGACGAGGGTTCGCATGGACACATCTCCGAGATCTGATAGAGAACGCTGGCTGTAACAATAACTGACTGCCCAAAAGCGGCTCCGCTCGTTGAACCGGGGAGCTTGAGGTAGGAGAGTATCCGCGAACCTGGACGAGTTGGGCGCTCAGTCCGAGATCGCCTAAGAGCTCGACGGTGTGCTGGGGACCCGTGGTGGCCGATCGTCTCTCTCAGCTGCCGACGGTGGACGTCCTCAGAATTTGGGAGATCAGCGCGCACAGCCCGCACCAAGCTCGAGCCGTGCCCGAGGGGAGGTGGAGAACCCAGCACCGTGCCGCCCTGCCCGTGACACCTCGGACGTTCACCCATCGGACGTTCACCCGCCATGGATGGCGGCCGAACCCGGCCTCGGCCCGCGCTGCGAGCGGGAACTTACCCGTCATGGCAACCTGTGCGCCGTGGCCGCCTCTGTCTCATCGGTTAGAGCAACGGCACGCGCAGCCTGGTTGCGCGCTTGGGGACCGAACGTGGTGGGTCTGGCGTGGATGTTGGCCGTGGCTGTCGCGGTGCTGACGCCGGCGTTGATCCACGGCGTGCACCTGGGCCCCTACGACCTCTTGTCCCAGTACGGACTCTCGAAGCGTCCCGGAGTCGTGGTCCACAATTGGACTGCTACCGATCAGATCACCGAAATGATCCCATGGTCGACGCTGGCCTGGACCCAAGTGCACCATGGGCACCTGCCTCTGTGGAACCCCTACAGCGGGTTGGGTATGCCGCTGGCCTTCAACTGGCAGTCGGCCCCGTTCAGCTTGCCGGCGCTGCTCGGCTATCTCGTGCCGGTTCGATTCAGCTACACGATAGGTGTGGTGGCCACTCTGTTCATCAGCGGAACAGGTGGATACGTGCTAGGGCGCGTCCTCCGTTTGGGTGTGATTGCCTCCATTCTGGTTGGCACCGTGTTCGAGCTCAGCGGTCCGGTGGCTGGCGGGCTCGGGTTTCCTCTGGCGTCGGTCGACTCTTGGGCCGGTTGGTTGTTCGCCGCCGCTCTGCTCGTCGTACGGGGAAAGCATCGTGCTCGCGACATCGCGTTCTTCGCCGTCGCCCTGGCTTTCGCTCTGTACGCGGGGAACCCGGACGCCGTCAGCTTCGTGCTACTTGCCCTGGTCCTCTTCCTCATCCCGTTCTTGGCACTGCGAGCCCGATGGCTCGGGGGGTCTGGGCTCATCCTTCGCCCCGTTACCGATCTTTTACTCGCGACAGCTGCCGGCGCCGGCCTTGCCGCCCCGCTCCTGCTGCCTGGCCTCCAGCTCACTGGTGGTTCGATCCACAGCACCACAGGCCTCATTGAAGGCTTTCCGGTACACCCCCTCGTGCATGTGATCTTCCAAGGCTTCGACGGGCTGCCGGTGGTGGGAAACCAGTGGTTCGGCTCCTCGAACATCACGGACTACTACGCAAGTGATGCCTATGTCGGACTGATAGCCGCGGTGCTGGCTGTGACGGCTGTGGCAGTGCACAGGCGACGACCGGAGGTGATCTCGTTCGCCGGAGTCGCCATCGTCATGGCACTGCTCGGCTTTGTCCTGCTCCACGCGTCGTTCATACGTCGGCTACCACTTGTGGGCCCTGTCGAGTGGACTCTCGCGCTGACGCCCATGGCTCTCGCTTTGGCGGTTCTGGCGGGAGTGGGAATGGACGCGCTGGTCCGGTTGCACGGCGAACGGGCGGTGCGCCGATGGATTGGGGCCGGCTTCGCCGCGGCAGCTCTGCTGCTCGTCGCTCTCTTCATATTCTCCCAGGGGCACTTGACCCCCGAGCAGGCTGACCTCAGGTCGAAGAGCTTCATTTGGCCCGTGATCCAGACCGGGCTCGGACTCGTTGTAACCGGCGTCTTGGTCGTGGTGCACCACCGCAACCGACGCGGGGAGGCCCAAAGACCTCGTTTGCGGTCCCAGGCCGGGCGATGGGCGGCTCTTGCCCTGCTGGGCTGTGAAACAGCCTTTCTCCTAGCTGCAGGGGCGCCGCTTTGGTCGTCGAGCCCTCGGTTTCTATCTCCGACGCCGCCTGAAGTGGCCCTGCAGAGGGCCGTCAAGGGAGGGGTGGTCGGTTTCGGAAGCCGCTCCTGCATCATCGCGTACCCCGGCCTGGGCATCCCACCGAACGTCAACACTGCCTACGGGGTCCAGGAGCTGGGTGTCTACGACCCGATCCTCCCCAAGGCCTATTACCAGTCCTGGAGGGCCGCTACCGGAGAGACGGGTGGCATCCCTCTGTTCGCCCTGTTCTGCCCCACCGTGACGAACGCCACGGTGGCGCGTCGCTACGGTGTGGCCTTCGTCCTCGAGCACAGCGGAGCCCCCGGCCCCCAAGGCGGGGTGTTCGACACCAAGGTGGGCGATGAAGACCTCT
Organism: uncultured Actinomycetes bacterium; assembly: GCA_963736925.1. Taxonomy (GTDB): domain Bacteria; phylum Actinomycetota; class Acidimicrobiia; order Acidimicrobiales; family CAVTQP01; genus CAVTQP01. The sequence continues at coordinate 365,672 of CAVTQP010000001.1, read as the reverse complement.
ACAGGATTCCGGGCGCCGCGGCGGCCACGTTGACCGCGTTGCCGGCGAGCGGGGCCTTCCCCTCCCCGGACGCCATGGGAAGGCCCCTGACATTCACGCATCCAGATCCTGCAGCTTGGAATCTTACGACTAGCTCTTCAACCCCGGAAGCCCTCCGGCTGCGTTTGACGGACGTGCCAGGCTGGCAGGCCACCATCGACGGCCAGCCGCTTCAGCTCGTGCCGTTCTCGGGGTTGATGCTCCAAGCGCGCATACCTCCCGGACGGCATACCATCGAGCTGCACTACTGGCCTACGGCGTTCACGGTCGGCATCGTGCTAGCAATATGCAGTCTCGGGGGGCTCTTGGCCGCCCTCCTCATCGGGACGCGCTCTGGCCGAGGACCTCACAAGATCCGTACTGGGATGCTTCGGGGACCGCGCACCTGGCCGGCAGCCCAGGTGACAGGAAAGTCCTCGGCAAGCTCGAAGTTCGGATAGCGCTTCATCCATTCCTCCAGCGCTACACGGAGCTCCATTCGGGCCAGGTTCGATCCGAGGCAGCGGTGTATGCCGAGGCCGAATGCGGCATGGCGGTTCTCGGCACGGTCGAGCTGCACCTTGTCACCGTCGGGAAATGCCTCGGGGTCGCGATTGGCCGCCGGGAACGGCAGAAGAAGCCAGTCCCCCTCCTTCATACGGCACCCTTGAAACTCGTGGTCCTTGGCCACGAGGCGGGCCATCGTCACCGGAGCGTACGCCCGCAAGAACTCCTCCACGGCGGTGGTCATCAGCTCCGGCTCCGTTGCCAGAGCCTTACGGTCCTCAGGGTGCTGGGCGAGGTGCCACAAGGAGGCACCGATAGCCGACCATGTGGTGTCGATTCCGGCGATCATCAAGAGAACCATCGTTCCGCGGACGTGATCGGTTTCGAGCTTCTGGCCGTCGAGGTCGGCGTTGAGCAGAAACGTCGTCAGGTCGTCGCGAGGGTAGCTTCTGTGCTCGGCGATACGGTCGTCGATGTAGGCATCCAGCTCACCAGACTCCGCCTGGGCCTGGCGCTCCTCCGCAGGAAGGTCAACCTCCTCCAGGACCATGTGGATGAACCGCCGGAAGAGGTCGGCGTCCTGCTGAGGGAATCCCAGCATCTTCACGATGACGCGAAGTGGGATGTGCTGCGCGTAGTCGACGGCAGCGTCGACTCGCTCTCGGCCGTCCAAGGCATCGAGCAGCTCATTGCACAATCCGCGCGTGAAGGCCTCGAAGGTCTGGACCCGCTTTGCCGAGAACGCCGGCAGCAGCAGCCGCCTGGCCATCGAATGGAAGGGCGGATCGGAGGTGATAGGAGGCGCGAGACCGATAGGCGCAGGAGGGTCCTCCGGGCCCGGGCGGACCTCGCTAACCACAACCGAGCGTGAGGTGAAGTGCTCGGTGTCATAGGCCACGGCGGCCACGTCCTCGTAGCGCACAGGGAGCCACGTTCCGCCGTAGCGCTCGCTGTGAGAGACCGGACACGTCGCGCGCAACTCCTCCCATATCGGGAAAGGGTCTTCGACCCACTGCGGATCGGTGTGATCGAAGTCAGACGCCCAGTTGGTGACGCGTGGGTGGTGGCTCGTCATCGTCTACTCGGTGATCGAGATGGCGTACTCGGGACAGTTGGCAACTGCTAAGCGCGCCTTGTTCTCAAGCTCCTCGGGCACGACACCCTCGTTCAACTCGAAAGAGTTGCCGTACTCGTCTACATCGAACAGCTCTGGCGCCAGCGCATAACAGCGGTTGTGTCCTTGGCACTTCTCGGGATCGACATGAACACGCATCGATATATCAACCCCCTTCCTCACCTGCCAACGTAGTGCCCCCTTCGACCCGTGGCGCGCGGCCGGGACACAATCACGCCTCAGCGCCCTCTACTCCCCGCCGGAGGGCATCGGAGACTGAGGGATCGGCGACCCCACCGGCGCAGGGGCCGGAGCCTCGCCGGCCGGCGTCACAAAACCGTAACCCTGGGACTTGAGCTGGTCGATTATCCCCTTGAGAGCGGCAACCGTCCGCGATCGGTCGCCACCGCCGTCGTGGAACAAGATGATCGCCCCCGGGCGCACGCGGGAGAGGACGTTGGTCATGATGGTCGGGGCGGGAGGCTTGCGGTAGTCGTCAGAGTCGATCGTCCAGTAGAGGATTCTCAGCTTCTCGGCGTGAGCCACGCTGATTATCACCGGTGTAAGCACCCCACCCGGCGGCCGGTAGAAGGACACCGGTTCGCCCGCAGCTTGCTCGATCATGGTCGCTCCCCGGTTGACCTCATCCTTGATGTGGCCCAGGGGCGCCTTGTCGAGGTGCTCGTCATGGTCGGCGGTGTGGTCGCACAGAGCCTCCCTCTGCGCGACCTCGGCCCTGACGAGGGCCGGATAGTGCTCGGCGTAGTAGCCGACGATGCAGAAGGTCGCTGGTACTCCCTCGGAGGCCAGCACCTGCAATACCGCCGGAGTCCACTGTGGACTGGGACCGTCGTCGAAGGTAAGTGCTACCACCTTGTTGGTCTCGGGGGTGGCAGCTCTGGCCGGGGAGACGACAGAGGTCGACAGCAGCTCCTTGCTGTAGATGCCCGAGGCCACTCGCTCGTTGGCGGGGACTCCTGGGTGCCAAAGGTGGTATTCGATGTCCGGCGTCCCGGGGATGCCCGACGTGACGTTGCGGGCCACCACCGGCTCTGTCATGTGCCTAGGCGTGACGAAGATCCGGTCGCCGGGTCCTACGGGGCTGTCCAAATGGGCGGGCCGGCCGTTCACGGCAAGGTAGGGAGGAGCGTGCACGCCGGGCAGCGGCTCGTGGGTGGCCGCCGAGTAGATCACACCCGACCTAAGCTGGATGTGGGACTGCGCGAGCACCGACCCGACGGTTGCATGGTCCTGGGTCAAATCCATCGGCCGGCTGTTCAGCTCCACCTGAGTCGGTTGCAACAACAACACCAGGAGGGCCGTGACCGAGCCCAGCACCACGATGAGCGCGTAGACAGCCACCCCGGGTCGAACGCCGCGACTGCCCAGCTCGCGCCGGGCGGCCTCCACCCACCTACGACCGGCCACGGAGCCAATAGTACGCCGCGAGCTACGGTGCTCTAGATGGGCTTAGACCTCGGGGGGCAGAGCGGGGAGCGTGAGCTCCTCTACGGGCTGCTCGACTGGGACCACGCGGTGGTTGAGAACAAACTCGCCGGCCTCGACTCGGAGCAAGCCAGCCGTGTCATGACGCCATCCGGGCTCAGCATGCTGGGCGTCGTGAACCACCTTGCGTGGGTGGAGATGGGATGGATGCAGGACACCTTCGCCGGTGAAGCTGTCCCGGTGATGGCTGACGCTCTTGACAACTCGATCCAGTTTCGACTCGGTCCAGCGGACACCATGGATTCGGTATTGGCCTTCTACCGCGACCAGGTCGGGCGATCACGTCAGATCGCGGACCGGGCGGCGCTCGAAGAGCCGAGTGCCCGGGAGGCTCCCTTCTTTGGCAAGGTCAGCTTGCGTTGGGTTCTAACCCACCTCTTGGAGGAGACCGCCCGCCACCTTGGTCACCTGGATCTGATGCGTGAGGAGATCGACGGCCGCACCGGGGACTAGCTCCGAGGCCACGGGTATGCCACAGGAGATCAGGGCGCTCCACCCTCGGCAGGCCCGCCACCCCGGTACTGGTCGTCTGGTCGCGGGTCGCGCTCGTTTTGAAGCAGCAAGCCACTCAACACGCCGTATAAGGGGGCAGCGACCAGCATCCCTTCCCACCAGTGTCCGCCCCCGAAGCTGACGCCCACCCCCACGGCCCCGGCCAGCGCCACGGCCACGGATTCGGTCGCCAGCCGGCGGGGTCTCCTCCGCAGCCCCATGCCGGACATGCGCCCAACTTACCGACCAGGGGCCCATCCCCCGAACGCCTCAAGGCGGACATCCGGTCGTAGACGGGCTCAGACTGAGCGGTAGACCGCTGCCAGCCATTTCCCGCTGAGGGGCAGCGCACAAAGGCCGGTGGAGGCGCGGACCAGCCAGTCGAGCACGGCGCCGGGCTCCTCGTGGAGTGGGACGTCGAGCACCAGGCCGCGCCTGGGATGGTCCTGGCGCACCACCCATCCGGGAGGGACTGTGATGCCCATGTCAGAGAGGCGCCTCACCACCTTGGGCCCGGCGGGATGCTGGATTCCCACGCCGACCGAGCCGGTTCCAGAGGAGCGAGGTCGCCTGGGCAGCCAGGTGCACAAGGGAATGTCGGGACCGGAGGCCGCCAAGAAACCGAAGAGGGCGGACTTCGCCGGCGGAGGCTCGACGTCGGGATCCAGGCCCGGCTGCATGTTGATCCAACCACTCAGGTCCCGAGCCACCGACGCCATCCGCTCGGTTACCGCCGCGCGATCGTCAGCGGAGAACTCGAGGTACTCCACCGGGCCGGCCACGACCCTGTTCTACACGACCCCCCTTTCGAGCCGACGATGGGCAAAAGACCGGGCGGTATGCTCTGCCGGCGTGTCCGACGATCACGACGCTCTCCACGTACGAGGCCTGGCGTTTCGTGTGTCCCGGTCGATCGACGTCGGCCTTGGCTAGCCGGCTGATCGCGTGCGGATCTTCGTAGCCGGAGCCACCGGGGTCCTCGGTCAGAGGACCGTCGCACTCTTGATACAGGCCGGTCACGCGGTCACGGGAATCTCGCGAGGACCCGACAAGCAGGCTCTGCTCGAATCCCTCGGGGCAACGCCGGCCACCGTCGACATATTCGACAGGGCAGCGCTCGCAAGAGCAGTAGACGGCCATGACGCCGTCTTCAACCTGGCCACCCACATACCGTCTTTTTCGAGAGCGGGGCTGCCAGGCTCATGGTCCGAGAACAACCGCATCCGAAAGGAAGGCTCACTCAACCTCACCGAGGCGGCGATCGGAGCACTCGCCGGGTTGTACGTGCAGGAGTCGATCACCTTCCCCTATCCCGACCGTGGCACGCAATGGATCGACGAAGAGACGTCCTTCGAGCCCGTCGCCATCGCTCGCTCTGTCGTGGCCGCCGAGAGCCAAGCGCGGCGCTTCACCGCCGCTGGCCGAACAGGGATCGTGTTGCGCTTCGGGCAGCTGTACGCACCGGACAGCACCCACACGGTGTCGACTGTGAAAGCAGCCAAGCGGGGCATGGCGACAACCCTGGGCAGCCGTGACGCATATATGTCGTCCATCCATGCGGATGACGCTGCCGGCGCGGTCGCCCAGACGCTGGGGCTCGCCCCGGGAACCTACAACGTGGTGGACGACGAGCCCCTCACACGGAGGGACAACAACGACGCCCTGGCTGCAGCGCTTGACGTACGGCCGCCCCGGCTGGCCCCCTCGTTGCTTGCCAGGCTGGGCGGCTCACGTGCGCGCTTGATGGCCCGCTCACACAGGGTCTCGAACAAACGATTGCGCGATGCGACAGATTGGAAGCCTCGCTACCCGAGCACTAGGGAAGGATGGCCCGCCGTGGTGGCACAGCTAGGCGCGGCGGAGGCCGAACGCTAGGGGGGAGCGCGTCGTCCTCGGGTGGCGTCCCGCGGCCGCCTTGGCGTCAGCCGAGGCGGGAAAGCAGCCTCTCGGCGATCTGGACCGCGTTTAGAGCTGCACCCTTGCGCAGGTTGTCGCCCGAGATGAACAGGGACAGACCGTGGTCGACGCTGGGGTCGCTCCGTATGCGCCCGACAAGGGTCGCATCACCACCCGTCGCCGCGAGCGGCGCCGGCATCTCCGACAACTCCACCCCCGGCGAATCATCGAGGATGCGACGGGCCTGGCCTGGCGTCAGCGCCCGCTCCAGCTCGAGGTTGACCGACATCGAATGCCCCGTGAAGACCGGGACCCTTACGCACGTGCACGACACGAGGAGGTGAGGCGACTCGAGGATCTTCCGGCTCTCGTTGCAAAATTTGACCTCTTCCTCGGTCTCGTCCCCCACCCGCTCGCCCGCTACCGGAACGACGTTGAACGCCACGTTGGCCGGGAACTTGGACGGCGTCGGCAGGTCGACCGCAGACCCGTCAAGGGCCAGCTCGGCCATGCGGCCCCCGACCTTCGCCACCTGGTCCTCCAGCTCGGAGACACCCTCTCGTCCAGCACCCGAGACGGCCTGGTACGTGGAGACCACCAGCCTGCGAAGCCCCGCGCCCTCGTGAAGAGGCTTGAGCACGGGCATCGCGACCATGGTCGTGCAGTTGGGGTTGGCGACGATTCCCTTGGGAATGCGGTCGAGGGCGTGGGGATTGACCTCGGACACGACCAGGGGAACGTCCGGGTCCATGCGCCACGCGGAGGAGTTGTCGATAACGAAGGCTCCGGACTGGGCGATGCGCGGTGCCAGCTCGCGAGACGCCGCGGCTCCCATCGAGACGAGGGCGACGTCTATGCCGGAGAAGTCGGCTGTGTGGGCGTCCTCGACCTCCACCTGCAGGCCCTGCCACCCGAGGCGGCGGCCCGCGGATCGAGGAGAGGCAAGCAGCCGCAGGGCTCCGGCGTCGACCGGAAATCGGCGCTCGGCCAGGACAGACCGAATCACCGAGCCCACCTGGCCGGTTGCGCCGAAGACAGCGACTCTCACGTCCTAAAGCTTACGACCCGCCGCTCGGGGACGATCGGGAATTCCGCCCAAGGTGAGAAGAGGCCTGTCACTCCAGCCCGAACTCCTCGTGCAACACCTGAACCGCACGATCCACCGCCTCGGTCGGGATCACGCAGGAGATGCGGATCGAGGAGGTGGAGATCATCTCTATGTTGATCTGCTCCTTGGCGAGCACCTCGAACATCGCGGCGGTCACCCCCGGATGTGTCTTCATCCCCGCACCGACGAGCGACACCCTTGCTATCTCGCTGTCGGCCATTACGTCGGACGCGCCGAGCTCGGGCTTCAGGGCCTCCGCAACCTCGAGGCTGAGCGCCTTGTCCGGCTTCGGGACGGTGAAGGAGATGTCGGTGGTCCCCGCCACGGAGGTGTTCTGCACGATCATGTCCACGTTAACGCCGCGATCGGCAAGGGCGCGAAACAGGCGGGCCGCTATGCCGGGCCGGTCAGGGACCCCCGTCACCGTCACCTTGGCCTCGGACGTGTCATGCGTGACGGCCGACACGATGGGCTGCTCCATGGAGGGATCCTCCTTGTCCACCCAAGTCCCGGGCTCCCAGGTGAAGCTAGAGCGTACGTGAAGGGCGACCTCGTGGTTCCGGGCGAACTCCACGGATCGGAGCGCTAGCACGCGGCCTCCGCTGGCCGAGATCTCCAGCATCTCGTCGTAGGAGATGTTGGACAGCCTCCGGGCCTTCTGGACCAGACGCGGGTCCGCCGTGAACACGCCGGTCACGTCCGTGTACACCTCGCAGGCTTCTGCGCCAAGGGCCGCCGCAAGGGCAACCGCCGTCGTGTCCGAGCCTCCCCGTCCGAGGGTCGTCACGTCCCTGTCAGACGAGACCCCTTGAAACCCCGCCACCACTGGAACCTGGCCCTCGGACAGGGCCTGGCGCAGCCTGTCGCCCCTCACCTCGAGGATCTTGGCGCGGCCGTGGTCGGTGTCGGTGATGATGCCCGCCTGGCTGCCCGTGAAGGAGGTCGCGGGCACTTGGACACCCGCGAGGGCCATGCACAAGAGTGCCATCGACATGCGCTCTCCCGCCGTGAGGAGCATGTCGAGCTCACGACCGGGCTGTAGCGGACTCACCTCGTCGGCCATGCGCTGAAGGTCATCGGTGGTCTTGCCCATGGCGCTCACCACAACAATCACGTCGGTTCCCTGGCGGCGGGTGCGCGCTATGTGATCGGCTACCGCGCGGATCCGGTCGGCGTCGCCGACCGAGGTGCCTCCGTACTTCTGTACGACGAGGGCCATACGTTCCCCGACGCTACCGCCGCCGAGGACCTACCGACTACGTTGGCCACCCATGCCCACTGCGAAACGTGAGCGCAAACGGGCTGGCCGGCAGGCTCGCCTGGCGGCGCTTGAAGCGGCCAAGCGCCGCAGGGCACGGAGGCGCCAATCGATCATCGTCGGGGCACTGGTCGTGGTGATCCTGGGTGTTCTCTACCTCGTCAACATGGGCAAGTCGAGCTCCGCGAAGAAGTCCACCAGCGGCACGTCGACGACGGTCGCGGGCTTGCGGAGCACCGGCACGCCGACATGCCCCAAGACCAACGGGAGCTCGCCTCGCACAGTGTCCTTCTCCCAGGCGCCGCCGATGTGCATAACCCTGAGCCGCGGCTACTCGGCAGACGTCAAGACCGATGCTGGCTCCTTCACCATCCAGCTGAGCCCCCAGCAGGCTCCGAGAACCGTCAACAACTTCGTGTTCTTGGCGCGATACCACCTCTACGACGGCACGGTCTTCCACCGCGTCATACCCGGCTTCGTCGTGCAGGGCGGCGACCCGACCGGAACTGGGACGGGGGGCCCCGGCTACAAGTTCGCTGACGAGCTGCCCCCCGCCGGCTCGTACAAGATCGGCTCGGTTGCCATGGCGAACTCCGGACCCAATACCGACGGAAGCCAGTTCTTCGTGATCACCGGCCAGCAAGGTGTCCAGCTGCAGCCCCAGTACTCCCTGTTCGGCCAGGTAACCTCGGGCATGAACGTTGTAGACACGATCTCCGCCGGAGGAGGCTCCTCGGGGACCCCGACCGTCAAACACCACATCTTGTCGGTAACCATCGTCGAGACCCCATGACGACTGATCCGCCGGCCCCCGACGGGTCCAGTCCAAAGCGCCAGCGATTCGACGGGCCACCCCCTTCGTGCATAGACGCGGCTAAGCGCTACACGGCTGAGATGATCACCTCGAAGGGGACGATGACGATATCCCTCGATCCCGTCGGCGCGCCGAACACGGTGAACAACTTCGTGTTCCTGGCGCGCTACCACTACTTCGACGGGATCGTGTTCCATCGGGTGATACCGGGATTCGTGCTGCAAGGCGGGGACCCCGAGGGGACAGGAAGGGGCGGCCCCGGGTACCGCTTCGCCGACGAGCTGCCTCCTGCGGGCAGGTACGAGGTCGGTTCGCTGGCGATGGCGAACGCGGGACCTGACACCAACGGGAGCCAGTTCTTCGTCATCAGCGGTCCTGACGGCGTCAGGTTGCCGCCTCAGTACTCGCTGTTCGGAAAGGTGGCGCGCGGTCTCGACGTCGTAGAGGCCATCGACCGAACCGGCACCCGCTCGGGCGAGCCCACCGAGCCGGTGGCCATCGAGTCCGTGACGATCTTCGAGGCTGATTGACCCACCATGCCTCAAAATGATGCGCCCTCCCATCCCGGGCCCCTCGCCCTTGTAGGGGGGGCCGAGTGGACAGAAGGCTGCTCCTTCGACCGGGGGTTGCTGGAGGAGTCCGGGGGAGAGGTCCTCATCCTGCCCACGGCAGCCGCCTACGAGCACCCCGAGAAGGCGGTGGCTCGAGCGAAGGCCTGGTTCTCCGCTCTGGGCGGCCGGGCCACCGCGTTGATGGTCCTGGCACGTGGAGACGCCGAGGACGAGCGCAGTGCCGAGGTGGCGAGAGCGAGCCGGTGCATCTACCTGGGTGGCGGATCTCCGCTTCATCTCCGATCGGTCCTCAAGGCGTCGAAGGTGTGGGGGGCCATCTTCGAGGCTTGGGAGGGCGGCGCCGTCGTCGCCGGGGCGTCCGCAGGCGCCATGGTGATCACCGATCCGATGGTGGACCCGAGAGGAGGGGCGTTCACCCTCGGCCTGGGCTTGATCGAGCAACTGGCCGTCATACCCCACTACGGGGATGGGGACGACGAGAAGGTCCATCGGCGCACGGTCGCCCTGGCCCCACAGGGGCTCCCCGTGGTCGGCCTGCCCGAACGAACCGCCCTCATCCGCCGCCGCGACGGGACGTGGGAGGTGGAGGGCCAGGGACAGATCCAGGTGTTCATGAACGGAGAGCGGGCGGCCATGGCGGTGCTCCCGAACTAGGCGCAACGGACGTGCTCCCCGACCTGACGCCGCGCTGGGAATGAGCTTTACCTGTCGGTAACCTTTCAGCCCATGTCGGTTCAACGTGTGGGGATCGTGGGGTCGGGGATCATGGGGTCGGGGATCGCGGAGTGCGCCGCCGTCAGCGGCCACGACGTGGTGGTTCGCTCGCGCCAGCAAGCGACCGCCGACGCGATGCTGGCCGCCCTGGAGAGGTCATTCGCCCGCCAGGTCGACAAAGGGCGCATGGAGGAGGCTGACAGCAAGGCGGCCCTGGCCCGGGTGAGGGCCACGTCCGACCTCGGGGCACTGGCCGACTGCGACCTGGTGCTGGAGTCGATCGTCGAGGATCTCCAAGCCAAGCAGCACCTCTTCACCGAGCTCGACCGAGTCTGCCAGGAGGAGACCGTGCTGGCGACCAATACCTCCACCCTCGCCGTGATCGAGATGGCAATGGAGACCGGCCGCCCCGACCGGGTGTGCGGCATTCACTTTTTCAACCCCGCTCCTGCCATGACCCTGGTCGAGCTCGTGCGCCCGCTGACGGCGAGCGACGAGACCGTCGGCGCCGCCCGGTCATTTGCCGAGGCTTGCGGCAAGACGGTCGTACAGGTGAAGGACCAGGCGGGCTTCATCGTCAACGCCCTGCTCTTCCCCTACCTCAACAACGCCGCCCGTCTGCTCGAGTCCGGTGTAGCCACAAAAGAGGACATAGACGCTGCGATGAAAGGGGGATGCGGGTTTCCCATGGGGCCTTTCGCACTGCTGGACCTCGTCGGCCTCGACACCAGCCTCGCCATCATCGACGCGCTCTACGCCGAGTACCGCGATCCGAACTACGCGGCCGTTCCTCTGCTGAGACGCATGGTCACCGCAGAGCAGCTGGGCCGCAAGACAGGCCGGGGCTTCTACGACTACCACCGGTCTTGACCCGGTGATGACAGGCAAGTCACCCGAGCGGGACAATGAGAACATGACAGGACCGCCGGACCGTCCCTGGGTCATGCGGACCTACTCGGGCCATTCCACCGCGCTCGGAGTCCAACAAGCTTTACAGGACCAACCTGGCCAAGGGCCAGACCGGGTTGTCGGTGGCCTTCGACCTACCCACACAGATCGGCTACGACCCGGACTCGCCCGAGGCGGCCGGCGAGGTGGGAAAGGTGGGAGTGCCCGTCGCGCACCCGGGCCACATGGCCCAGCTCATGGACGGCATCCCGCTGGGGCAGATGAACACCTCGATGACGATCAACGCGACAGCCGCTTGGCTGCTCGGCCTCTACATAGCTCATGCCGAGGACACCGGGGTCGATCCTCGGTCCCTGGCAGGCACCACGCAAAACGACATCGTCAAGGAGTACCTCTCGCGCGGCACGTTCATTTTCCCACCCGAACCGAGCAGGCGGTTGATCGTCGACATGATCGCTTACACGGTGCGCAACGTTCCGAGGTGGAACCCCATAAACGTATGCAGCTATCACCTGCAGGAGGCGGGGGCCACCCCCACCCAGGAGCTGGCCTATGCCCTGGCGACCGCCATCGGCGTCCTCGACGCCGTGCGCGAATCGGGCCAGGTGGACACCGCGGACCTTCCCGACGTGGTGGGAAGGATCTCCTTCTTCTTGAATTCGGGGATACGTTTCATCGAGGAGACCTGCAAGGTACGGGCATTCACCGAGATGTGGGACCGCATCTGCGAGCGCCGCTACGGGGTCGGAGACCCGCGCCTGCGACGCTTCCGGTACGGGGTGCAGGTGAACTCGCTCGGGCTCACCGAGAGCCAGCCCGAGAACAATGTGCAACGAATCGTGCTGGAAGCACTGGGAGTCACCCTGAGTCGCAACTCCCGGGCGCGTGCGATACAGCTTCCCGCCTGGAACGAGGCACTCGGCCTCCCCCGCCCCTGGGACCAGCAGTGGTCCCTCCGGATCCAGCAGGTGCTGGCCCTGGAGACGGACCTGTTGGAGTACGAGGACATCGTCGAGGGTTCGAAGGTCATGGAGGCGCGCACGGCGGAGCTGGTGACGTCGGCCTCGGCAGAGCTGGACGACGTGCTCGCCCTTGGCGGTGCGTTCGAGGCGATCGACGAGCTGAAGTCACGGCTGGTGCGAAGCCAAGCCGAGAGGTCGCGCCGCATCGAGACCGGAGAGCTGAAGGTCGTCGGCGTCAACTGCTTCACGGAGACGGCTCCTTCCCCACTCGGGCCTCAGTCCGACAAGGAGCACTTCCTCAAGGTCGACCCTTCGGTCGAGGCCGCCATGGTGCAAGACGTGAGGGCTTGGCGAGACAGGAGGGACGCATCGAAGGTCAAGGCGGCCTTGGACGAGCTGCGCCGGGTGGTCGAGTCCGGCGAGAACGTCATGCCGGCCACCATCGCCCTCGCGCACGCGGGAGGGACCACCGGGGAGTGGGCGGGAGCTCTGCGGGAGGTCCTGGGGGAATACAGGGCACCCACGGGCGTCGGAGGCGCGCTCGGACAGCACGGCAGGGAGATGTCGGGCGTCCTGGCGAGGGTCGGGGCCATGAAGGGTGGACCGCCCAGGCTGCTGGTCGCCAAACCGGGCCTCGATGGGCACTCGAACGGGGCGGAGCAGATCGCCGTGGCGGCACGGGACGCCGGGTTCGAGGTCGTCTACCAAGGGATAAGGCTGAGCCCCGCCCAGATCGCGGTCGCCGCCAGGGACGAGGACGTGGACATCGTCGGGCTCTCGATCCTCTCGGGGAGCCACATGGAGCTGGTGCCGGAGCTCTTGGACAGGTTGCGCAACCAAGGCGTCGACGCCCCCGTCGTCGTGGGCGGGATCATCCCCGAAGAGGATCAGGCGGCCCTGGTGCGGGAAGGGATAGCCGCCATCTTCACGCCGAAGGACTTCGAGATCAGCCGAATCCTGGACCGGATGGCGGACTTGGTCGAGGCCCGCCGAAGCCAGCCGGTCGCCCGCTCGGGCTAGGAAGGCGTCTGACCCCTAACGGTCCCGGCTGTCCCGCCGGAGCCAGCCGGTCGCCCCCGCTCGGGCTAGGGAGGCGCCTGACCCCTCAGCGGCCCCCCGCCGCCCAGACCTCGAAGCACCGCTCGTCGAGGGACCCCAATGCGTACTTGGGGTAGAGCCCGTCGAAGAGAACACGGCACCTCTCGGACCACGCAAGGGCGGCCGGCGCCGTGATCCGGCGGTGCACCTGCAGCACGCCTCCCTCGAAGATCCGGTACTCCGCCCATGATCCCGGGTAGTCCTTGGTGCACGCCACCTCCACCCACGGCCGGTCGCCAGTGCCCGCAAAGCGACGTACCCGGTTCCGGTGGGTGTGGCCGGCGAAGTACCCCACAAGGGTCGGGCGGCGGGCCATGACCTCCACCAGCTTCTCCGAGTCCGAGGGGTTCACCCCGAAATAGCGCTCGGGGCGCGACCGGGAGGACGGGTTCCAGGGGTGGTGATGGCCGAAGACGAGCACCGGCACGTCGGCCCGCGACGCCAGCTCGTCGAGCCACTCAAGCTGCTCCTGGTCGATCCTGCCGTTCTCCTTGCCGGGAATCACGGTGTCCAGCACCGCCAGGCGCGCACCCGGCAAGAGGACCTCCTTCGGCGCGTCGGTGGCGAGGTCCAGACCGGCCATGGCATCGTGGTTTCCCCGCACGTACTGCAGTCTTTCGCCGAACGCGTCCCCGTAGCAGGCGAGGAACGCGTCGAACTCCTCCTGGCTGCCGACGGTGGTCAGGTCTCCCTTGGCCAGCACCGTGTCGGGGCCGATCGACGCGATCTCCTTCGCCGCCGCCCGGTTCATCGTCTCGGGATAAGGCTCGTCCTCGGGGCCCACCGAGAGGACTGGGCCACTCTCGAACCCCTCGAGCACTCCACACTCTCGCTCCCCAAAATGGACGTCGTTGACCGTGGCGAACCTGCACAGCAGCTGGCCGGGTGGCCTTGGAAGTGTGCGCACCGAGACACCACCGACCTCGTAGGCGGTGTCCGGCCGCAGCCCGGCGAGCTCGACGACCTCCGGCTCGTCGCCCTCCACGATCGAGCGGTCAGGCTCGCCGGGCCCGGACCCGCCCCGATGACGAACGGCCACCACCTCGTCGTCGGAAACGGTCGCCAGCTCGGTGAGCACGGTCATCCGCCCGCCGTCCAGGGCCTATCTCGCCGCATCGGTATCGGAGCGCTCCACCATCTCGCCGAGAACCGCCAGGGCGGCGCCTGCCGCGCGGGCAGAGCCGGTGGCGGCCTGCGGGGCCAGCACATCTCGACCGCTGCAGCAATGGCCACGACAGCGGGATCCTCGTGGTCCACCGCCAGCCCCACCGGAACGGTTTCGGGCTCCATCGGGTCGTCCGTCACAGCGGCATGTTGCCGTGCTTGCGCTTGGGAAGCTCTTCGCGCTTGCTACGCAGCATCTCCAAGCTGTCGAACAGCGCCTTGCGCGTGTCGGCCGGATCGATGACGTCGTCCACGAAGCCTCGTTCGGCCGCGACGTAGGGGTTCGCGTAGCGCTCGGTGTACTCCTCGACCAGCTCGCTGCGTCGGGCACCCGGGTCGGCCGCCTCGGCCAGCTCGCGGCGATTGACGATCTCCACGGCTCCCTGCGGGCCCATCACCGCCAGCTCGGCCGAGGGCCATGCGAAGGCCAGGTCGGCTCCGATGGATTTGGAGTTCATGACCACATAGGCACCGCCGTACGCCTTGCGGGTGATCACCTGGATGCGCGGAACCGTCGACTCGCAGTATGCGTAGAGCAGCTTCGCTCCGTGCCGGATGATCCCCCCGTACTCCTGGTCCGTTCCCGGCATGAACCCGGGAACGTCGACGAAGGTCACGAGCGGGATGTTGAAGGCGTCACATGTCCGGACGAACCTCGCACCCTTCTCGGAAGAATCAATGTCCAGCACCCCTGCCAGGACCGACGGCTGGTTGCCCAACACGCCCACCACGTGGCCCCCCACGCGGGCAAAGCCACACGTCAGGCTCATGGCCCAAAGAGGAGCGTATTCGTAGTAGTCCCCGTCATCGACGACGGCGGTGACCACCTTCTTCATGTCATAAGGCTGGTTGGGGCTCGCCGGCATCAGGTCGATCAGCTCGGGAGTGGCCCTGTTCGGATCGTCGGCCGGCTCGACGAAGGGAGCCTCTTCCAGGTTGTTGGCCGGGAGGAAACTGAGCAGATAGCGCACGTCGTCGAGACATGCCTTTTCGTCCGGTGTCACGAACGTGGCCACCCCCGAGCGAGTCCCGTGACTCACGGCTCCTCCCAGCTGCTCCAAGGTGATGTCTTCACCGGTCACGGTCTTCACGACGTCGGGGCCCGTGATGAACATGTGGCTGGTCTCGCGCACCATGAAGATGAAGTCGGTCATGGCCGGGCTGTAGACGGCTCCGCCGGCACAGGGCCCGAGAATCACGCTGATCTGAGGTATCACGCCCGAGGCTGCGACGTTCCGTAAGAAGATCCCGCCGTAGGAGTCGAGGGAGACGACCCCCTCCTGGATACGGGCCCCGCCGCCGTCGTTGAGGCCTATCATCGGCACTCCCAGAGACGAGGCAAGGTCCATGATCTTGTGGATCTTCTGCGCGTAGACCTCTCCGAGGGCGCCTCCGAAGACCGTGAAGTCCTGGCTGAAGACGCACACGCGGCGACCGTCGATGGTCCCGAATCCCGTTATCACCCCGTCGGTGTAAGGACGGGTCTCGTCCAACCCCATTCCATGCGCGCGATGCCGGGCAAGCATGTCGAGCTCCTGGAATGAGCCGTCGTCGAGGAGGTAGTCGAGACGTTCTCTGGCCGTCATCTTCCCTTGGGCGTGCTGGCGCTCCACCAGCCGCTGGGAACCGGCGTTACGGGCGGCCTCCTTCCGGTTGCGAAGGTCCTCGAGCCGCTCGCTCATGGGATGGTCGGGCATGCCGCGAAGGCTACAAGTTCGGACCGCTGTGGTAGCTCACGAGGCGAGGTTCTCGGCCAGAGCGAACATCCTTGGAGAGTCCAGTCGCGCGCAGGTCGCCGCGAAGTCCGACGTCGGCCCTGCCCAGGCCAGCTCATCGGGCCCGCCAAGCAACGAGGGATCCACGCGGAGGGTGGCCAGGTCCTTGAACAGAGCGGCCAGCTCCCGCTGGGCGGCCAGGGTGGCGGCAAGATTGCGACCACCCCTGAGATTCACGTCCCAGTCTCCCGCGTCGTCTGGGATGCTCTCGAGGTGTTGGTAACGAGCGAGGAGCGCGGCGGCCGATTTCGCTCCCCAGCCTTGCAGACCCGGGTACCCGTCCGCCGAGTCGCCCACGAGCGCGAGGTAGTCGGGCACCGAGGCCGGTACGACCCCGAAGCGTTTGCGGACGCCGTCCTCGTCGACCAGGTTCAAGCTCTCGCGCCTGCGATGGAGCTGCACCACGCGGTCGCCCACCACGCACTGGGCGAGATCCTTGTCAGGCGTGCACAGCAGCACCTGATCCACATGCGGGCTGGCCGACGCCACCGAGGCCGCCGAGGCCAACGCGTCGTCGGCTTCCATCTCCACCATGGGCCACAACTTGATCCCCAAGGCGGTCAAGGCGTCCTCGAGAACAGGGAACTGGCTCTTCAACTCCGGCTCCACGCCCTCGCCGGTCTTGTAGCCGGGCCACAGGTCGTTGCGGAATGACTCGATGACGTGGTCAGTAGCCACCCCCAGGTGGGTGGCGCCGTCCTGGATCATCTGGAGGATCGAAGAGAGCACGCCCCTGGTCGCCGCCACCTCCATCCCGTCGGACCCGGCGTGCGGAGGTTGCCCGTAGTGATGACGGAACAGCTCGTAGGTCCCGTCCACCAGGAACACCTTCAAATCAGGCGACCACCCTCTGCACGCCGATCACCCTCTGCAAGCCTCCGCCAGCTCCTCAGCTATAGAGCTCGGAGCCGCCGGCGACGAACTCGGCCGCCTTCTCTTTGAGCCCCAGCTCGATTGCCTCCTCGGCGCCCATCCCGTGCTGCTCTGCGTACTCCCGAACGTCCTGGCTGATCCTCATCGAGCAGAACTTGGGTCCGCACATCGAGCAGAAATGAGCCGTCTTGGCAGGCTCGGCCGGGAGGGTCTCGTCGTGGTACGACCGGGCCGTGTCGGGATCCATCGCGAGCTCGAACTGGTCATTCCACCGGAACTCGAAACGGGCCTTGCTCAGAGCATCGTCCCATTGCCTCGCGCCCGGGTGCCCCTTGGCGACGTCGGCGGCGTGGGCGGCGATCTTGTACGCGATCACACCCTCCTTCACGTCCTGGCGGTCCGGAAGCCCGAGGTGCTCCTTGGGCGTCACATAGCAGAGCATGGCCGTGCCGAACCATCCGATCATCGCCGCCCCGATCGCCGAGGTTATGTGGTCGTATCCCGGGGCGACATCTGTCGTCAGTGGACCGAGTGTGTAGAAGGGGGCTTCATGGCACAGCTCGGTCTGTAGGTCAACGTTCTCCTTGATCTTGTGCATCGGAACGTGGCCGGGTCCCTCGATCATGACTTGTACGTCATGGCGCCAGGCAAGCTCCGTAAGCTCCCCGAGCGTGCGCAGCTCGGAGAGCTGTGCATCGTCGTTTGCGTCTGCGATCGAGCCGGGGCGGAGCCCGTCTCCCAGCGAGAAGGCGACGTCGTAGGCCGACAGAAGCTCACACATCTCTTCGAAATGGGTGTAGAGGAAGCTCTCCTCGTGGTGGGCCAGGCACCAAGCCGCCATGATCGAGCCGCCCCTGCTCACGATGCCCGTGACCCGCTTGGCGGTGAGGGGGATGTAGGCGAGCCGGACGCCGGCGTGCACCGTGAAGTAGTCCACCCCTTGCTCGCACTGCTCCACCAGGGTGTCGCGGTACACATCCCAGCTGAGCTCCTCCGCCCGTCCGTTCACCTTCTCCAGGGCTTGGTAAATCGGGACCGTCCCCACGGGAACCGGCGAGTTCCTCAGTATCCATTCCCGTGTCGCGTGGATGTCCCTGCCCGTCGAGAGGTCCATGACCGTGTCGGCGCCCCACCTGGTAGCCCAGCTGAGCTTCTCCACCTCTTCGGCAACAGACGACGTGACCGCCGAGTTCCCGATGTTGGCGTTGACCTTCACCAGGAAATGCCTGCCTATGACCATGGGCTCGGACTCGGGATGGTTCACGTTCGAAGGGACGATTGCGCGCCCTCGAGCCACCTCGTCGCGCACGACCTTGGCGTCGAGACCCTCGCGCAATGCCACAAACTCCACCTCCGGAGTCACCTCCCCCCGGCGCGCATAATGGAGCTGTGTGACGACTCGGCCCGGTCGTGCCCTTAACGGTCTCCTGTCCGGGACCGCCAACCGCTCGACCGGTCGCCCCCTTCCCGCCGAGCGCCCGTCGTCCCTCGCTTCGATCGGGCGGCCCGCGTAGTCCTCCACGTCGGCGCGCTCGGTTATCCAGCTCAGGCGAAGCCGCGGCAGACCTGACGCGGGGTCGGAGCCGGGGCCGCTGGTGTCGTAGAGTCGAACCGGGCTGTTCTCGACCAACCCACCGTCCCGACCCGTGGACGGGGCCTGTCGCACCTCGGTGAACGGAACCCGGATGCCAGTCCTGCTTCCGTCCAGATAGACCTTGCGCCTTTGGGCCTCCGCGTCCGAACCGGGCGGGTGCGAATCCTGCGAGTCTCTCCTGGCCATCTTGTCTCCCTCCGCCGGCATTACCCGGATCAGGTCAATCGGTCGGCGCCTCCGGGCGCCCTCTCAGCCCGCAACACACGAGCTCCCGCGCCCCCAGTCTGCCAGAGCCTCGGCACCCGGCCCGACGGGGCCTCCCCGGACCCTCTAGGGCTCCTGCACCAGCTCGATCAGGGTCCCGAACACCGACTTCGGGTGCACAAAGGCGACCGTCGTTCCGCGCGAGCCGGGCCGGGGTCGCTCATCGAGGACCTGGCCACCCTCGTCCTTCACCGCCTCGAGCGCGGCGGCGCAGTCGTCGACCCGGTAACCGACGTGGTGAATGCCCTCTCCCCGCCGCTCGAGGAACCTGGCCACCGGGGAACGCTCATCCACAGGAGTGATGAGTTGGATGTAGGAGTCCGCCACCTTGATCAGCGCCTCCTCCACGCCGTCGGACTCCACCCTCTCGCGATGCGCCACCCGGGCACCGAAGGTCCTGTCGTAGTAGTCGATCGCCGCCTCGATGTCAGCGACGGCTATCGCCACGTGGTCGATCGCGGTCAGCAAACCGGGCAGGCGCGACAGGTCGTCCGATCGCTCATGCTCCGTGTCTCCTGAACCGCTCATGCTCCGTGTCTCCTGAACAAGGTGATGCGGTCCTCGCCCACCCTGGCCCGAAGAGCGGGGTCGTCGATACCCAACCCCTCTTGGGGAGCCAGGCACAGGACGCCGATCTTTCCCTCGTGGAGGTTGTGGTGCACCTGGTAGGCAGCTTCTCCCGTCTGAGCCAGTGGGTAAACGGTGGACAGGATGGGCTGGATGACTCCCCGCGAGATCAAACGGTTCGCTTCCCATGCCTCCTTGTAGTTGGCGAAGTGACTCGATTTGATGCTCTTGAGCTTCATCCACAGGTGACGGTTGTCGTACTCGATCATGAATCCCGTCGTGGCGGCACAGGTGACGATGACTCCTCCCCGCTTGGCCGCGAACACCGAAGCTCCCATGGTGGCGCGCCCGGGATGCTCGAAGACGATGTCCGGATCCTCACCGGCGAGGGTCCTCACGTCCTTCCCGAACCTGCGCCACTCCCTCTCGTCCTGGGTGTTCTCGTCCGACCAGAACCTGTAGCCAGCCTCCCGGCGATCGATCACCGCGTCGCAACCGAGATCATGGAGGAGCTTCACCTTGTCGGGGGAGCTGACGACGGCGACGGGAATTCCCCCTCCGTTCAAGACGTACTGGACCGCATACCCCCCCAGACCCCCCGTGGCCCCCCAGACGAGAACGACGTCGCCCTGCTTCATGTGGGCGCCGTTGTGGCTCACCAGCATCCGGTAGGAGGTGGAGTTGCAAAGAGCATTGCACGCGGCCTCCTCCCAGCTGAGGTGAGCGGGTTTGGGCATCAGCTGGTTGGCCTTCACCAGGGTCAGGTCGGCCAGACCACCGAAATTCGACTCGAACCCCCAAATCCTCTGGTTGGCGGCGAGCATGGCGTCGTCGTGGGAGGAAGGGTCTTGGTCGTCTATGTAGTTGCAGTGGACCACGACCCTGTCTCCCGGCTTCCA
The DNA here is from genome assembly GCA_963736925.1 of uncultured Actinomycetes bacterium. Lineage (GTDB taxonomy): Bacteria > Actinomycetota > Acidimicrobiia > Acidimicrobiales > CAVTQP01 > CAVTQP01. The sequence goes on along the minus strand of CAVTQP010000001.1, from coordinate 345,568 downwards.
CAGCCGCACCGCCGATCCCACACGTAGCACGACCCCTGCAGCGTCGGAGCCCATCACGTGGTACGGGAGATCATGGCGGGCTCCCCAAGCACTCTCCTTGCCCAACCGCTCCAAGAACCCGAAGGTCGGGAGGGGCTCGAAGATCGAGGTCCACACCGTGTTGAAGTTGATCGCGCTGGCCATCACGGCCACGTAAGCCTCGTCCGGGGCCAGCTCGGGCACGGGCACCTCGTCGACATGGATGGATCGCCGCGGATCCTTCTCAGACGAGGTCAGGCCCTGGAACATCGCCACCTCGTCCTTGCGGACGACCGCTGCGCGGAACGAATCAGGTAGCGGGAGGGCCGCCAGCTCGCCTCCTGGCGCGCCCGACTGGATCGCATCGAGGAAGGCTCGCATGGGCCTGAAAGATAGTCCGGCACGGATCGGATGGCCCGCCCGGTCGAGGGGGCCGTAGACTACCGGGGGGTAAGCGGCCTGGAGGTCAACATGTCCGGTTCGGTCATCATCGCGGGGGCCCGCACACCAATTGGGAAGCTGTCAGGCGCGCTCGGCGGCTTCACCGCCATGGACCTGGGCGGCTTCGCCATCGGCGCAGCGCTCGAGCGTGCCGGCCTGAGGCCCGACCAGGTGGACTACGTGGTCATGGGCCAGGTCCTCCAGGCGGGCCAGGGACAGATCACCGCCAGGCAGGCCGCCGTGAAGGCCGGCGTGCCGATGACGGTACCCGCCACCACGATCAACAAGGTGTGCCTTTCGGGGCTCAACAGCATCTATCTGGCGGACCAGATGATCTCGGCGGGTGAGGCCGAGATCGTGGTGGCGGGAGGCATGGAGTCGATGACCGCCGCGCCGTACCTGTTGCCGGGGGCCCGGGCCGGATACCGGGCGGGTGATGCGACCCTGGTCGACTCGATGATGTACGACGGGCTCTTTTGCGCCTTCGAGTCCTGCGCCATGGGGCTCGGAACCGAGCGTTACAGCAAGGCGGCCCACATCCCCCGAGACCGCCAGGACGCTCTGGCCGCCTCCTCGCACGAGCGGGCTGCCGCAGCCATGAAGGACGGGCGGTTCGCTTCGGAGATAACGGCGGTATCCGTACCACAGCGCAAAGGGGAGCCTGTCGTCGTTGACACCGACGAAGGAGTCAGGCCGGGGACAACCACGGAGTCCCTTGCCCAGCTGAAGCCGGCCTTCGAGTCCGGTGGCACGATCACCGCTGGCAATGCCAGCCAGATATCGGACGGTGCCTGTGCACTGATCGTGACCTCCAAGGCGTGGGCGGACCAGCTCGGTGTCAAGCCTCTCGGAGAGGTGTGCAGCTACGGACAGGTGGCCGGACCCGACGCCTCGCTCCTCACGCAACCGTCCGGAGCGACCCGCCAGGCGCTGGAGAGAGCGGGCCGGTCGGTGGGGGACGTCGACCTGTTCGAGATAAACGAGGCTTTTGCCGCGGTGGCGATCGCGTCGATGGACGACCTGGGGATCAATGAGGACATCACGAACGTGAACGGGGGCGCGATCGCCCTGGGCCACCCCATCGGGATGTCGGGAGCCCGTCTGGCCCTCACGATCCTCACCGAGCTCAACCGGCGGGGCGGCGGTCTGGGCGTGGCCACGCTGTGCGGAGGCGGGGGTCAGGGGGACGCCTTGCTCGTGCAGGCCCGCGAAAACTAGGCGCTAGGCCTCGACCTCCCTGCGCCCCTCGAGAGCGCGCCCGAGCGTCAACTCGTCGGCGTACTCGAGGTCCCCTCCCACCGGGAGCCCGCTGGCGATCCGGGTCACCTTGACGCCGAGCGGCTTGAGCAACCTGGCGAGGTACATGGCGGTGGCCTCCCCCTCGAGGTTTGGGTTCGTGCACAGGATGATCTCGCTCACCCCCTCCGTGTCGATGCGGCCCAGCAGCTCCTTGACACGCAGCTGGTCCGGCCCGATCCCCTCGATCGGATTGAGCGCCCCCTGGAGCACGTGGTAGCGACCGTTGAACTCCTGGGTCTTCTCGACAGCGACGATGTCCCTGGACTCTTCCACCACGCACACCAGCGTCGGGTCGCGCCGCTCGTCGGAGCAGATCTCACAGAGCTCGGACTCGGAGACGTTGAAGCAGCGCGCGCACATCACCGTGCGCTCCTTGGCCTCGCTGATCGCACGAGCCAGTCGCATCGCGTCATCGGCGGGGAGCTTGAGCAGGTGGAACGCTATTCGCTGCGCCGACTTGGGTCCCACCCCGGGGAGGCGGCCCAGCTCGTCGATCAGGTCCTGGACTGGTCTGGTGTACACGGGATGGAAGCGAGGAGCGCCGTGCTCGATTCAGCCGAGAAGCCCGGCGATCCCCTCTGGCCCGAGGTCGATTCCCACGCCGATGAGCGAGGACTGGTTCAGGGAGTCGACCTTTGCGATCGCGTCGTGGAGGGCTGCGAGCACCAGGTCCTCGAGCATCTCGACATCTCGGGGATCGACCACGGACGCATCGATCGACACCGAACGGAAGTCCATGCCGCCCGTCACGGTGACCTTGACCAGGCCACCTGCCGATTGACCCTCCACAACCTTGCCGGCCGCCTCAGCTTGGGCACCAGCCAGTTGACCCTGCATCTTCATCGCCTGACGAACCAGGCCGCCCATGTCGGGCCAGGCGGGCTCGTCGGATTGATCACTGTCGGGTCTGTCAGGCCGGCCCGGCTGGTGAGGCTGGCCCGGCTGGTGAGGCTGGTCGAGCATGTCGGGTGTCACTTCTCGGAGACCTCCTCGGCTCCCGGGAACACCTGGAGTAGGCGCTCCTCGATGGAGGCTAGCCCCGACACCGGCTCACGGACGCTGTCGGGATCGAGACTGTCGTCTTCTGCCTGGGGCACGGGATCGGGCGCTCCGCGCCTTGTCGGCTGAGAGTCGGCCGCGATGCGAGGGTCGGCCGCGATGCGAGGGTCGGCCGCGCTGCGGAGCCCACTTGCGGGAGCGTCCGGCGCTGCAGGCGAGTCAGAGGGTCGCCAGGCAGGTGGATAAGCATTCACTGCCTCGCCGTCCACGACGAGCCTCAACGAGACAGCCGCGCCGAAGTGCGATTTGAGCGCCGATTCCACGTCCCCGCGGCATGACTCGCTGTAGGAGCGATGGGTATCGTCCGGCAGCGCGAAGACCGCCACGCCATCCTCCACTCCGACGAACCTCCCTGCCCGGTAAAGAGCGCGGGCACGCCCGGTCAGACTCGACAACACGTGGTCCCCCCACGCCTTCACCAGCTCGTCGCGGCTGGGCGCTCTGGCCAGGTTCGCCGATCTCTCGCCGGGCACGACCGGCATCGCCGCTGGCTCCGGCGACGGTGGCTCCGGCCGCGACGGAGGCGACCGGACCTCTCCTGAGGAGACTGGGGCTGCCCTTGCTCGTCTCACCGCCCCCACGGTGGCCTGAGCGCCGGGGTCCTGAGGATCGGGCTTGCCGGGCGGGGGACGCTCACGCGTGCCATGCGACTGCGCTGGCGCTCCAGGCGACCGCGCCGGCGCTCCAGCCGACCGCGCCGGCGCTCCAGGCGAGTGCTGCGCGCGGGAGGCGCCGGCCTCTCCTTGCCGTCGCGAGACGCCGGTCTCCGACGGATCAGCTAATCGCCTCTCCAGCCTCTGGACCCGCTCAGCCAAGGAGGCGAGCGCGTCATCAGCCTCCGGATTGGTCAAACGAACCAGTGCCACCTCGAGGGCTGAGCGGGGCTCCAAAGAGTCGCGCATCTCCACGAGCATGGTGCCGATCACCTCCATGGCCCGTACCAGGGCCGCTGGACCCAGCCGACGCGCTTGGTCGGTGATCCGGTCGGCATCCGCGATCGACACCAGCTTCGGGGCCATGGTGGCGAGGAAGCCCTGCCGCAATTGCTCGAGTAGATCGAAACCCAACCTTTGGGCGTCCCTGCCGGCCGCCGATGCCTGCGCCACGGCGACGAGCGCGCCGGCAGTATCCTTCTCTATGAGAGCCTCCACCAGCTCGTCGAGAACCGGGACGTCTTCTTGGACCGTTCCGACGACCACCGCCTGGTCCAGGACCGAGAGCGCGTCCCGGGCAGATCCGTTCCCTTTGCGGACGGCGGCGTCTATCGCCTCAGGGCCCACGTCGAGCTCTGCATCCTCGCGTACCCGATCGAGTAGCTCACCCAGCACCTCGGACCCCAACAGGCGGAACTCGAAGCTGTGGGCTCGCGAGCGAATCGTCGGGAGCACCTTCTGCGGATCGGTCGTCGCCAGCACGAACACGACATGGGCCGGGGGCTCTTCCAGGGTCTTGAGAAGAGCATTCGACGCCGCCGTGGAAAGCATGTGGACCTCGTCCACGATGTAGACCTTCCATCGGCCAGGAGTTCCCAGAGCCGAGCGCGCCACCAGATCGCGCATGGCCTCCACCCCGTTGTTGGAGGCGGCGTCCATCTCGTGCACGTCGAGGGACGAGCCGTTCGTGATTGCCTGGCAGGACCCGCACTTCCCGCACGGTTCGCCGTCCGAGAGATCCTGGCAGTTGAGGGCCTTGGCAAGTATCCGTGCGGTGGAGGTCTTGCCGGTCCCTCGGGGACCGCTGAAGAGGTACGCGTGCGCCACGCGATCCTCCCGAACCGAGTTGCGCAGGGCCAAGGTGACGTGGTCCTGCCCCAGCACCTCTCCGAATCGCTGAGGTCGATACCGGCGATAAAGGGTCTGGTAGGGCTGATTGGCCACGACAGCGCAGCCTACCGGCGGGAGCGCGCTTTGATGTCCTCGATCAAGGCCCTCCGGCTGCGGCCCGGGCCGGCTCGAGGCCAAGCCGGACAAGACGGGCCGACGCCGAGGCTAGGGGCGACAGCCAGGCGATCTGCGGCACACGGGACTATCCGCTGAGAGCTGCTGCCTTCCGGCCCTGACTCGGTTCACGGCGTTCCGTTGCGCAGGACCCGGCCGTCGCCCTAAGTCTCGGCATCTGAAGCGAGGTTACCCTTGCCTGGGGAGGGGTGCGAGAGCGGCCGAATCGGCACGACTGGAAATCGTGTGTCGGGCAACCGACCGTGGGTTCGAATCCCACCCTCTCCGCAAATACCCCACCGCGTCCCGCTCGGGCCGTCTGCTCGTCTGCCCGTCTGACGCGGGCGCGCCTGGCTACGGCTCAGGGGCGAAATGAGGAACTCTGGTCACTCACCACGTCGACCAGGTTGCCGAGGGTGATGTTCACGTCGATCAGATGAAGGCCCCAGGTAGGATCCGGCTCCGGCGTGAGCGCAGGAGCGCCTCCCTCGGGTGTCACACTCAAGACGTTCGCGCCGGCGCTGTTCACGCATCGCGCGGTGTACCAGCCGTCCCACTCCACCCACGGTGTCGAGCCGACGGGAGGGTGACCGCCGAAGATGGCAGCTGAGAGCGTGCCGAGGACTCCGGCCATTCCGCTGCGACGGAACATCGACCGCAGAGATCCGCCGCCCCCACTGAGCTCCGCGGGGTTGGTGCACAGGATCTGGGGATTGGGCGTGTTGAGCGTGCCTGACAGGCTCGCACCCTGCCTGGGTCGACCGAACAATGAATTGGCGGGCGGAGTCTGATCGAAGGTCGAGTAAGCGACGACGCACCCGGTCTGTCTGTTCGAACGGCACGCCGGCACATGTTGGAAGACGCCACCGACGTCCCGCCCGGCCGGAACAACGATGTTGCCTCCCATCAGGATTGCTGAAACGAGCAGGCGGCGCTGGCCAGCGTTGGTGTCGATCTGACTCCTGATCAGCTGGGTGAGCATTCCGGCACCCTGGGAGTGCCCAATCAGTACAACGCCACGACCCCCGTTGTCGTGCGCCAGGTAGTCCCGCCACGCAGACAGGACGCCGTCGTAAGCGATCTTTGCGGCTCCCACCAAACCCGCGTTCGGGCTCGTAATCGCTTTCAGGGTGAGTTGACGATACATAGGTGCGAACACCCGACAGACACGTGAGAACTGGGACGCCTGCTGCTGAGCCACTCCGATCTCCTCGGGATCGATATGAAGATTGGCGTTGGCCGTCGGCTGCGAGCTGACCGTCGGGTAGACGTAGAAGCAGTCGATGGGCGGGGACTCCGCCGGCTTCAGATCCTCCGTACCGGAGGCGCCCGTTACGGAAGTCACCGTGGTCGTGAGATCGGCCGTGCACGGGTCGTTGGCGAGGCCCGGCCGGCACAACCACACGGTGTGCGACGCCCCTGTCGAGGACCCGGACGACGAACCACTCAAGGAGTTCGTCGCCGAAGAGCCAGCGCTCGATCCGCTCGATCCGCTCGACGAACAGGCTGCCAGGAGAAAGCTCACCAGCACGAGCATGAGAGATCGCCGGCCGGCACGACCGCCTCGGCGCCCCGCCGTCTGTCCTCTCAACCTTCCCTCCAACGGCTGGGTCGATGGCCGCCGGGCCCTGCACGGCGCACGACGGCGAGATGGAACACGACCGGTGAGGCGGCCGGATCGATCGCCGTCGCGCGCGCACCCCGATGAAGCCAGGCTCTGCGCCCGTTCTGCCCGAACCTGAGGAAGCGATCCCCGATTGGTCCGAGGTCACCGTCACGCTCGCGCAACCACAGCTGGAAAAGGTCATTCCCGGGGGCCCACCGAACGAAGCGAATGTGACTGGGACGCCTGCCACGGGCTCACCGAGGCTGTCGGTCACCGAAACCGCAAAGGGCGGCGTGGTGGCGAGCGAGGCAACCTCGTTCGGCGGCCGGCCTTCGGCGGAAAGGGACAACGCAACGGGGATGTCTGGAGATCCAGCCACGACTGCCGCCGGAGGAGTCTGGACCCTGGCGATGTCCCAACCGTCGCTAGGGCCTTCTCCGTGGCTTAGGCCTTTTCCATGGCTGAGGCCTTCCCCGTCGCTGAGGGCTTGTAGAGACAGCCCTTCGACATGCACCGACGGCGCTGCCGACGGGGGAAAGACGGACACTCGCACACCGGTGACCTCCCTCGATTGCCACCCGACGGGCAACTTCACGACGGTGCGAACGTGGCCGCTACCAACGAGCGGGAAACCCGTCCCCATGTCGTTGCGGTACCAGGTCTGGCCGCCCGCCAGTCTTAGTCCAACTGCCAGGGACGACACCCCGTTTCCCGAAGAGTCCAGGTCGACGACCGCGTACTGCCGGAAGTCACCAGGTTGTGGTGACGCCGGATCGCTGGAGATCCTTCCGTACCAACGCAGCACCTCGTCGTTCATCACCTTGTAGGTCCACGGGTGGGCGTCCATGACGGCCTCACGTACCTGTCCCGGCGACGGGGCTGCAACGGGAGCCAGCTGGAATCGGAACGGTGTCGTGCCTTGGTCCGAGAAGTCGTTGTTCCCGGTGGCGTCACGCAAGACCGGGTGGAGTCCCTGCCATGCTCCGGTAAACGGCTTGTCGGTCTCCACGATGGCGTCCTGCGAATCGGGAAACCCGGTCAGTGGCTCCCCGCCCCACAGGTAGGAGGCGTCAGTAACGCTCCCGTTCGCCTCGACGGTGAAAGAAATCGCGTTCTCGATGTCGGTGAGACGGCCCCACTCTCCGGCTTCGAGGAACGGCACGAAACCGGTTCCCGAATCCTCGTGGGACCAGACCACGGTGTAGCTGAGTGACGTGGCCCCGCCCATCTCGGGAGTTGCCGTTCCGTACATCAAGAGGGGCGTGTCGTGAAGAGCTGACGTGGACCGTCCGTACATCACCGGGGCATAGGCGTAGACGAGGTAATCGGGATTGCTGTGCTCGACGACTTGGATCGAGGCGTACTCAGCCACGACCATGGGAGCCTTTCCGCTCGAAGGCCATGAAAGGCCGCCCTGCGAGACGGGCGGTTCGACGGCGACCATGACCTGGTACTGATCGGTGGTGCTTACAGAGCCGCTGAAACCGGCGTACACAAAGGGCTCTCTCCCAGAGAAGAGCACGAACTGTTGAGTTCCGACGGTCGAGTGCGTGGATGTGTCGGTGAGCGTCGCGTCGACGACTACCGACGATGGTGACTCCGGTCCCCATGACGTTCCCGGTGCAGCGAGGGCCAGGCGGAGCAAGCCAGGCCCTGATACCGGACCGGGCGAAGGGCTCCCCTCGAATCGGCTGAAGGTGGAGGGGTCGTACGGTCCGCTCACCGCGTTCGGCTCACTGAGGTCGCCGGCCTTGGTCACCGGCACACGAAGGTCCAAGGCATGGCCGGGGCTGGCTCTCCAACCGGTCCCATCTGGAAGCGACGGCGCGCTGGTGGTCGAGCCGGGTACCGACGTATCCCACGCGTCGGCAGCTGGCTGACAGCTCCCCCGCTCGCTGCAGGCCTTTGGAGCAAAACCGAGGTTCTCCACCAGCACGGACCCGGGACCGTGAATCGATTCGACAGCAACGAAGCACTGAAGCGCACGGCAGTCGGCCGGGCCGAGCGACGTCGTCATCACCGCCCGGACCTGCAAGGTCCCCGCGGCTACGCCTCCTTGGTCCACCGCGAGGACATTCGTGTGCTGCTGATCGCAGGCGTCCTGAGGCTGCTGGTGGTTGGCGAGAAGCGTGAAGGCCGTCGGGTCGCACTCCACGGCCACGTAGACCGTCCCGGGGACAGAGCCCGTGATCAGAAGGGACACTGTCTGGCCATCCACGAGCCCACCGCTTTGCGTAACGGTCAACGATGCGACCGGACTGGCAACCGCCGTCGCCGGCGCGCCCACCGTCGAGCAGAGGCCTGCGGCGGAAAGGCAGGTTAGGAACCCGGTCAGCAAGCGCTTGGCACGACGGTGATCCCCGGATACCGGGGTGGGCGATGCCCCGGCGAGCCGCAACTGAGCATCGTCCTCGGGCACGGTCCCCCCTTCGACGCCTCCTGCCGAATCCCTGCACCGTACCGGAGCGGCCCAACTGGACGGGAGCCACCTCTGGCAAATGCAAATCGAGGCCATAGCAGTCGTGGTCACACCTAGTAGCGTGTTGCCCACTCTGCCCGTTCACCACTCATATGCGGGCGATTCGCAATTCTCTCGCTTAGCGTGACCCCGGATGAGCAGGTCGCCAACAGGGGGTTCCCGGGGTTTGCCCAGCGATAGAGGCCTTATGGAGCTGGCCCTCCAAGAGGCCGAGGCGGCCTCGGCGCACGGCGACGTGCCCGTTGGCGCGGTGGTTTCGGCGGAAGGAGCGTTGATTTCGAAGGCTCATAACGAAAGGGAGCTGAGACAGGACCCAAGCGCCCATGCCGAGATGCTCGCCCTCCGCGCCGCAGCAGAGAGCCTGGCGACCTGGCGACTTTCTCACGCCACTCTCGTGGTCACGCTGGAGCCATGCCCCATGTGCGCCGGGGCTCTGGTGGCGGCGCGGGTGAGCCGGGTGGTGTTCGCAGCCGCCGATCTCAAAGGGGGCGCATGCGGATCGCTCTACAACCTGTGCGCGGATCCGCGACTCAACCATGAGCTGGAGGTGACCTCCGGGCTCATGGCAGACGAATCGACAGGCCTGTTGCAGGCCTTCTTCTCTGAAAAGAGGGTCGGCTGACCCTCGCCCAGGGGTTCAAGAGAGGCGTAGGACACACACCGATCAAGCACTGGGGACACCAACCGGGTCGGGAGTGTCTGACCTGCTAGCTTGCCATTTTGGAGGGATGCGAGAGCGGCCGAATCGGACGGTCTCGAAAACCGTTGTGTCCTCGTGGCACCGTGGGTTCGAATCCCACTCCCTCCGCCACTCCGTTCGCCGCTCCTGTGCCGCTCTCGTAAGTCAGCGGAAAATTCTGGGAGGTCAGCCAGCGCTCGAGCTGCCGATTCCGATCCATCGGCGAGTGAGCGCTTGCCATCGGAATAAAGAAACGAATATCTTTCTTATTATCAGCAAGAGCCGAGTGCGACCCCGGGGCAATGGGATCGGAGGGCGGTAATGGCAACTGCGCTGATCACGGGTGGATCAAGGGGACTGGGCTTGGCCCTGGCCAGGGAGCTCGCCGGAAAGGGCTGGGATCTGATCGTCGACGGCCGCGACGCACGTGCCCTGGCCGCAGCCAGCGCCAGCCTGGGCGGACCGGGTGGTGTCCGGGCGTTGGCCGGCGACGTAGCCGACCCTGCGCACCGCAAGGCACTCATAGATGCAGCATCAGAGACCGGACGTCTCGACGTGCTGGTCAACAATGCAAGCCTCCTGGGTCCGAGTCCCCAGCCAGAGCTGGCGTCGTATCCCTTAGAGGTGCTCGAGGGAGTCTTCAAGGTAAACACCTTTGCTCCTATCGCCTTGGTGCAGTTGGCACTGCCGCTCATCCAGGCCTCGGTAGGACGGATAGTCAACGTCACCTCAGACGCGGCCGTCGAGGCCTACGAGGGCTGGGGGGGCTACGGCTCTTCCAAAGCCGCGTTGGAACAGGTTACGAAGGTTCTCGCTGCAGAGCACCCCCAACTCCGCGTCTATACCGTCGATCCAGGTGACATGCACACGCAGATGCACCAAGCAGCCTTCCCGGACGAGGACATTTCCGACCGCCCACCCCCCGAGGCGGCCGTTCCCGGCTTGGTGCAATTGATAACGGGGTCCCTCCCGAGCGGCCGCTACCGCGCTCAGACGCTGGCGGCGGTGTCGTCGTCATGACGGCCCCGGTCCCCGCGGCCGACACGCTCGCCGCCTCCGGTGGGTCCGATCTCGTCGCCCCGCATGCCTTCCGGTTCCCGCTTCCCACCCACCTCGAGGCGGGTGTCCCACCAGAGGCACGAGGCATCACACGCGACGCCGTCCGCATGTTGGTCGGGTACCGATCGGACCTTCGCCTGGTGCATACGACCTTCGGGGAGATCGTGTCGTTCCTGCAGCCGGGTGACCTGACGGTGGTGAACACCTCCGGCACCCTGCCGGCCGCTGTGGACGCAACAGCCCCCGGGGGCGTGCCGGTGGTGCTACATCTGTCAACGAGGCTTCCCGCGGGGCTGTGGTCCGTCGAGATGCGCAGACGTGCCCGCCCGGGGCACGACTCCGACGGAACTGAGCCGTTCGGGGGTGCAAGAGCCGGCTGGCACTTGGATCTCCCCGGTGGCGCCGGAGCCGAGTTGCTGGCTCCTTACGGACCGTCGGCGGGAAGGCTCTGGGTGGCCACCATCGACCTGCCCAAGCCCTTGCTCACGTATCTGGCTGTCCATGGACGGCCCATTCGCTACGGCTACGTGGCCCGGGACTGGCCCCTGTCGTCTTACCAGAACGTCTACGCAAACGAGCCTGGCAGTGCTGAGATGCCCAGTGCCGGTCGTCCTTTCACCCCCGAGGTCATCACAAGGTTGGTGTCATATGGTGTTGGGGTGGCACCGGTGATACTTCATACGGGTGTCTCGTCGCTGGAGGAGGGAGAGGCTCCCTATGCCGAGTACTACCGGGTGCCCTCGACCACGGCCCATCGGGTCAATGACACCCGGGCCCAGGGCGGAAGGGTCGTAGCAGTGGGAACCACGGTGGTGCGCGCTCTGGAAACTGTTGCCGACGAGAGGGCCCGTGCCCATTCCGGCGAGGGATGGACCGAGACAATCATCACCTCCGAACGAGGTGTGCGCCTAGTCGACGGACTTCTCACGGGATGGCACGAACCCGGAGCCTCGCATCTTGCTGTCCTCGAAGCAGTCGGAGGCCGTGCGCTTCTCGAGAGCTCCTACCAGGCGGCGCTCGAAGAAGGCTATCTGTGGCACGAGTTCGGCGATGTGAACCTCATCCTCCCCTGAGAGAGTCTGCGTTGGCGAAAACCCCGGGCATAGAAGTGAGCTTGGCCGCTCTTCCCACGACGAGGCGCCAGATCGTCGAGACCCTAAAGAGGAGAGGCGAGGCATCGGTCGCCGAGTTGTCGACGAACTTGAGGATCACGGCGCCGGCCGTGAGACGACACCTGACCGTGCTGGAGTCTGAGGGCCTGGTGAGGCACCAACCCCAACCAGAGGGCCCAGGAAGACCTACCAACCGATACGTCCTCACCGCGGCCGCCGAGATCCTGTTCCCGAAGCGATACAGCGACCTGACCAACGAGCTGCTCGGATACCTGGAGGAGGGTGGGCCCGAGTTGGTGCCGGCTGCATTCGAAAGGCGGAGGGAGCGACGCGCGACGGCTGCGCTGGCTCGACTAGAAGGGAGATCCTTCGACGGCAAGGTGGAGGAACTCACAAGGATCCTCGACGAGGACGGCTACCTTGCCGAGGCCGAACGGGTCGGGGACGGCTTCTGGCGGGTGACCGAGCACAACTGCGCCATTCTCGGCGTGGCCACCCGGTACGGCCAGGCCTGCACCAGTGAGATCGCTTTTCTCCGTGAGGCCCTCCCCGAAGCAACGGTCGAGCGCGTCACACACATGATTGCGGGGGCACACATGTGCTCGTACGAAATCAAAGCCCGTCCCCATACGGCCGGCTGAGAATGCGACCCGACGTTCAGCGAACTACCACCGTCCCGAACATGGTCCCGTGGATCGTGCAACGGTACTCGTACCTCCCGTGCACTGCGAAGGTATGGAAGAACCTCCCGGTCGTGCGGGTGTCGCTGTGGAAAGCCGCAAAAGTGACATTGTGGGGAATCCCGCCGTCCGCCCACCTCCACTCGACCGCCTGACCCGCCACGATGTTCACGACAGACGGCACGAAGCTGACGTTCTGGAGCGTGACCACCGCGCCAACCGGTGCGGAGGACGAATCCGCCGACGGCGCTGACGAGGGCTGGTAGGGAAGGTTTGGCCCGGCACAAGCGGCGTCCATCGACAACGCCAGCGTGACGGCGGCGAGCAGCAACCGGGTCCGCGCCATGGGCCTTATCCTGGCAGGTCCACCGCCTCGTACGGAAGATCAGGCCTGCGATACGCGGTCGGCGGCTGACCTCTTCTCGAGCCAGCGCTGAAAGCCTGCCGCGTTCGAATGGACCCCGTTCAGGGTCTCCAGCTTCTCCCGCTGAGCCGACTCGACCCCGGCGAGATCGTGTGCAAACGCCTGGCTCAACGCCTCGGCGATGTCACGTCCCGACCTCCATGCCCGCTCGGCCTCTTGCGCCCACGCCCGCAGCGTGCCCTCTGCCTCCTCTAGCAAACCAAGAGGCTCGTTCAAGAGGCCGTAGTGGGCCAGCGCGATCCCGGCCGGTCGCCGGTCCCTAAAACGCTTCAGTGATTGCAGCGCCTGATCTAGGTCGAAGTCGGGAGGAGGGGTGGAAGGCCTCAGTACGCCGGCGTCAGGCAATCGCACCCCGACGGCATCACCCGCGAAGAGTATCCCGCTGGTCGAATCGTGGAGGCCGAGATGGTGCTTGGCATGTCCGGGCGAATCGATCGCGGTCAACGAGCGGCCAGCGTCGACCTCGAGCCTTTCTCCGTCTCCAAGGACACAGATGCGCTCGGCCGGGGTCGCGTCGAGTCGCCCGTAGAGAGAGTCGAGAAGATCGCCGTACACCCGCGCGGCCGAGTCGACCAGCCGGGCGGGATCGGCCAGGTGCCTGGCACCCTTCTCGTGCACGTAGACGGTGGCCTCAGGGAACGCCCGCGCCACGTCACCCACCGCTCCGGCGTGGTCGAGATGGATGTGGGTGACCACTACCGCCGAAAGGTCGCCGGGTCCTACCCCCAGCTCCTGCAAAGCGGCCAGCAGAATCGGAGCGGAGCTCTGGCTCCCGGTCTCCACCAGGACAGGCGAGCGCCCTTCGATGAGATACCCGGCAGTCACGCGGTCCCATCCGCCCAGCAGCGTGTCCAACTCCCGCACTCCGGGCCCGATCGTCGTGGCCATCGAACCGACCCTACTTGGAACGCCCCTTGCCAGGTGTCCTGGCGACCCGTCCGTGTCGACCGGCCCTGGACCGCGGTTCGTCGGGGGTACCGGAGATCAACAGCGCCGCGTTGACCAGCGAAACATGGGAGAACGCCTGTGGGAAGTTGCCGACGAGCCGCTTGGAGATCACGTCATACTCCTCTGAGAGCAGGCCGAGATCGTTACGGATGTTGAGCAGCTTGGCGAACATCGCCCTCGCCTCGTCGTGACGGCCCATCAGCGACAAGTTGTCCGCCAGCCAGAACGAGCAGGCCAGAAACGCCCCCTCGGTACCCGGAAGGCCGTCCACGTTGTCGGGGCCCTGAGGCTCGTACCTGAGAACGAATCCACCGCTCAACAGCTCACGCCTTATGGCATCGACCGTCCCCTGCATCCGCTTGTCGGTGGCCGGCAGGAAGTCGACCAGAGGGATCATCAGCAGGCTCGCATCCAGGCCAGGAGATCCGTAGTACTGCGTGAAGCTGTTCTTGTCGGCGTCAAATCCCTTCGAGCACACTTCCGTGTGAATTTCTTGCCGTAATGCCTTCCAGCGGTCCAGCGGACCTTCGAGCCCGAACTGTTCGATCTCTTTTACTGCCCGGTCAACCGCCACCCAGGCCATGACCTTGGAGTGGGTGAAGTGCTGACGGGGACCCCGCACCTCCCAGATCCCGTCGTCGGGTTCCTTCCAGCCCGTCTCGAGAAAGTCGATCAGCTTCGTCTGAAGGGACCAGGCCGGGTCCCCCTGGATCACGGCATCGCCCATACCCTCGGCGCGGGCTTGGTGAAGCGCGTTCATCACCTCTCCGTAAACATCCAACTGGTACTGGTCTGCCGCGGCGTTGCCCGCTCGAACGGGACAAGATCCTTCGTACCCGTTGAGCCAGTTGAGATTCATCTCCTCCAAGCGTCGCTCCCCGGCGGGCCCGTACATGATCTGGAGGTCGGCGGGGTTCCCGGCGACGGCGCGTAGCAACCAGTCTCGCCAAGCGCTGGCTTCCTCGTGGTAGCCGGCGACCATCAACGCGTTCAGCGTCAGCGTGGCGTCGCGCAGCCAGCAGAACCTGTAGTCCCAGTTGCGAACCCCCCCGAGCTGCTCAGGCAGGGAGGTGGTGGCGGCGGCCACGATCCCGCCGGTCGGCGCGTAGGTGAGGGCCTTCAGCGTGAGAAGGGACCGCACGACGGCATCTCGAAACTCGCCGTGGTATGTGCACTTGTCCGCCCATTCCTGCCACCATCTCTCGGTCTCGTCCACGATGTAGCGAACGTCCACGGGGCGGCAGATCTCTTCGTGTGAAGGGTGCCAGCCAAGGGCGAATGTCCTGTACTGTCCTTGCCCCACGGTGAAGTCGACGACGGTGGTCATGTTCTCTCCGCGGGTGGGGAGCTCGGTCCACAGCTGGAGTGTGTCCGGTCCGGCAGTGAAGGTCAGCAGACCGTCGTTGCGCTGGCCCCAAGGAAGCACCGAGCCGTAGTCAAAGCGGATTATCAGCTCCATCCGCATGGTGACCTTGCCGCTCACACCTTGGACGAGCCGGGCGACCTCGGGGTACTTCTCGCGGGCCGGCATGCAGTCAACCACGCGAACCCGACCCTCGGTGGTTTGGAACTCCGTCTCGAGCACCAGCGAGTCACCCCGGTAGCGGCGACGCACGCTCTTGATCTCACCCTTCGGCGCTATACGCCACCGTCCGTTTTGCTTGTTCCCGAGAAGATTCGCGAAGCAGGCCGCCGAGTCGAAGCGTGGAAGGCAAAGCCAGTCGATCGAGCCGTCTAGCCCGACCAGGGCCGAGGTATGAAGGTCCCCGATCAGACCGTAGTCTTCGATGCGAAGGTTCAAGGTCTCAATGCTTACTCTGTGGGTGCTTACTCTGTGGGTGCTTACTCTGTGGGTGCTTACTCTGTGGGTGCTTACTCTGTGGGCGGAGCACCGAGCCAAGCGACATCAGCTCGTGCACGAGCCGGTCCCGCTGGGAACCTGGGCGGCTCGCGCCTGGCTGACCCGGGTGAGGACGTCGGGCGACTCCAGGGCGTAGCCGATGTCGGGATTCGACGAGGATCGCGAGAAGACCACACCGATCACCTGCCCGTTGGGCAGCACCAGTGGTCCACCGGAGTTGCCCGGAAGGACGGTGGCCAACAGCTCGTACACGGGACGAAGGGTGAGACCCTGTCCGTAGATGTCGCGGCCCTGGGCTTCGAATGTGGCGGTAACACCGGCGGGAACGGCACTGAAGGTACCGTTCTCGGGATAGCCGAGCACCGCACCCTGTACGCCACGCGACTCCTGGTTGGGGTCGAGCGCCAAGGCTCGCAAGCTGAGAGTCCGTGTCTTCAGAACCGCCAGGTCGTACTGGGGATCGAACAGCACGGCCACCGCGCGGACACTGTCCCCGGCCTGGTCGATCACGACTGGTTGGGCGATGCCTGCCACCACGTGCGCGTTGGTGACCACCAGCCCCGGCCCCACCACGAACCCGGATCCCTCTTGGATCTGCCCACACCCCTGACCTCTGATCTTCACCGTGGATGCAGCGGCCGCCGCCGCAGCCTGCTGGACCTGGGCGGAGTCAGGCAGCGGTACCGGGCCCGCTGACTCGGGGGCCAGCTGGGCGAACACCTGCGGGAAGCCCTGGGAGTTGATGAAGCTCTGGATTCGAGAAAAGACCGAAGGTGCAGGAGGGAGGAGCCGGTCGAGGGTCTTCAGGATCGCCGAGCCTTGTATCTGCGAGCTGATCGTCTGAGTCGACGAGTTGACCAGAATGCTGGCCACCATCCACGCGGCCAGAAGGCTGGCCGCCACGGCGACCAACGCGCCCAGGCCGGCGTCGGCCGAGGCCAGCCGTGCGCGCTGGATCATCCTCCAAAGCCGCACTCCCACCTGCCTTCCGAAGGTGCCGAGCAAAAGGGCGGTGCCGAACAGGATCACGAGCGACACGGCCGTCTTGGCGACCGGGCTGGAGACCAGCCGAGCGGCGGGGGGAACCAGGAGCACCCCTATCAGCAGACCCAGCCAGAACCCCCCGAAGGACATCACCTGTATGGCCGCTCCGAGACGCAGCCCTTGAACTGCCGAAGCGACTGCGATGACCACGAGCAGGATGTCGAGGAGGTTCAACCCAGCCCCTCCCCTGCTGGAATGCGCACGCGACGAGGGTAGACCGCTGCTCCTCAACTTGAGGGTCAGGTCACTCTAAGCTGGCTGGTCATCGAGGGGAGCGTTTTGCATTCGTTCCGCTTTTGTCCCAGTTTGGGGGTACGCCGGTGAGAGAGCACGACAGTGCGGCTGAACATCTACGGGACGCCGGCGAGGTGAATGCAGAGTCCCGGCGGACACCCGTCCAACGGCAGCGGGGACTCGGTACGAGGCTGGCCAACCTCCTGGCGCCCCAGGACACCGAGGCCCCGGCCGAGGCCAACCCGGCCCTCCGCTCCCTGATCCCCGACAGCAGGGAGCCCGTCGGCGCCGGACACACCGATGAGAACGAGGCGGAGCGCCCAAGGCTGCGCCAAGACGAGTCGGCCTTCGTGGGCTTGGAGGTCCTGCAGCGCGCCTTCCAGCTAGACCTTGCGGCTCTGGCGTACCAGAGGCAGGGCAACCCCCTCCAGGTCCACCTGCGAGTCTCCCAAGCCCTCCTCCGAGCCCCCGCGGACGCCTTTTCGGTCTCAGAGGCCGTGGAGCGTCTCTTCCAGAAGAAGATGTACGGCCCTCGAGCGCTAGCCGAGGGCATGGGCTGCCTGTCGTTGCCGACCGGACAACAAGACAGATCGCGGGGCCTGTACGTGCTCGGACGACGTGGAAGCCCGCTCACGGTCAGGGAGCGCCTGCTTGCCGAGGTCTTGTGCAGGACCCTTGGCGACTCGCTGCACCGTTCCGGCTGAGCCGACGCACACAGCGAGGCAGGTGACAGCCAAGGAGAATGGGTGAGGCGGTGCGAGCGGATGAGCCGCCCAGGTTGAGCGTGCCAATCGAGCCGGCGATACACATCGACGATCTCGGTCGGCCACATCTGCCTCCGGCCGTCCAGGAGATGGCCGTCGCCTGTGAAGCGGTCGCTGACCAGGCGAGCCTCTCACCCGCAGAGCTCATGTCCCAGGCGGAGGCGGAGACCCGACTCTCTGATTTCGGCGACGACATCTTCCGCGAACCGCTGGAGGTGCTCACCTCCGCCTTGAAAAGCGAGGCGGGCCTCAGCGCTCTGGGCCGGGTGAGCGCTCAGCAGAGGTTGGTGCAGCTCCTCAAGAACCGCCTCCTCATCCAGGACGTCCTGAGGAGGCACCCGGAGATCCACGATGTCCAGATCCAAAGGCCGATCATCATCGCGGGACTTCCGCGCACCGGAACCACGCACCTGCACAACCTGATCTCGTCCGACCCGTCGTTGCGTTCCCTTCCATACTGGGAGAGCAACGAGCCCGTGCTCGCAGACGCCGAGCGGCCTCGACCAGGTGAGCCTGATCCCCGCCTGGAACGGACAGAAAGGGCACTGGCCCTCCTCAACGAGGCGATGCCCTACTTCAAGCGGATGCACGAGATGACCACATGGCACGTGCACGAGGAGATCCAACTGCTGGCGATCGGGTTCTCGACAATGTTGTTCGAGACCATGGCTGTCATGCCCAGCTGGCGCGACTGGTACAAGGTCACAGACCAGATCCCTTATTACCAGTACCTCGCCACGGTCTTGAAGGTGCTGCAGTGGTCCAGGGGCGGCACCCGATGGGTCCTCAAATCTCCCCAGCATCTCGAGCAGTTCCCGGCCCTACTGTCAACATTTCCAGACGCCACGGTCGTCGTTACCCATCGCGATCCCGTGGCCATCACCGCGTCACTGGCGACGATGAGTGCCTACACGGCCAGGCTTTCTGTCGCGTCCGTCGACCCGGCAACGATCGGTCACTACTGGGCTGATCGCATTGTCGACATGCTGAGGGCGTGCGTCAGGGACCGCCATCTGCTGCCGGAAAGCCACTCGTCGGACGTCTTGTTCCACGACTTCATGGCTGAGGACATGGCCACGGTCGAGGCGGTGTATTCGGCCGCGGGGCAGCCGATGTCGCCGGACGCCCGCATGGCCATGGAAAGGTTTGCACGCGAGCACCCGAGAGGACGCCATGGACGGGTCAGGTACGATCTCGTCGACTTCGGGCTCGACTACCAGGAACGGAGAAACGCTCTCGACTTCTACGTGAGCCGTTTCAAGGTCCAGACGGAGTCCCCGGGCTCGGGGTGAGGAACCTGCAGCAGCGGTCCTACAGCCGGGCGACGCGTGTGGTGGGACGAGAGGGGGTGGACTCCGGCAGGAACCAGCGAAACCAGATGCGTCCCCTCTGGTGTCCCGCCGTTGAGACCCAGTTGGGGTGTCCCGGATCTTCTTGAGCGACGACTATCACCCAGGACCCGTCCGGCTCGTACCTCACCTGGCGCCCGTTGATGGTGACCCGTTCGTAGTCATAGTTGTAGGTGTGGAGGAACGGGTTCCAAAGGCACATGTTCCAGAACGCGCATCGTGGTGAGATCCCCTCGAGAACCAGCGCCTCGCCAGGGGCGAGCTCGAAGCTGCCGGGAGCGTAAGCGGCGTCGCCGGCTGCCCAGCCGAAGGTGACAGCGCTCACTGGGTAAGGGTCTTGAACCGTGTTGGCGTCGCCCAGGGCGACCGGAACAATCTGGCCTTGCTCCCTCACCCAAGTAGCTGCCGCTCGAAACCTCCGTGCCAGGTCCGCGTCGTCCTGTCCGAAACGAGCGGGAGCATCCTCGGTCTCGATCTCCCATTCCACCCTCCTGCCCCGCGCTGGATCGATCAGGTAGTCGCGCGTGATTGCGCACACGGCGTCCCGCTCGAGCTGGACCCAAGGTCTGCCGTGCTCGTCGGGGCTGAGGGTGATCTCGAAGGTGCCATCCTCAGAGATCAACATATCTCCTCCGTTGACCGCCCCAACGATTCGCTCCGAATAGCGTCCGTCATCCGGCCCGCCGTAGACGGTGAGAGACAGGTACACCGCGTCGCCCACCCTGCCCCGGACGCGATAGGTACGACGCGGGTCGATCGGCGCGTACTGGTAGTAAGCATCCGCGTTGTCGCCTCCCCATTTCTTGTAGGGGCCCACGATGTCGACGAAGCGCGGCCTTGCCTTGTCGGCCCACACGTAAGCATCCATGGCCACCTGCAGGATCGAGGGTATCCACTTGTATCCCTCGAGCACCGACTGGTCGTCACCGACCGCGTTGGGGCCCCGGAGAAAGCGCGCGTCGAGGCCTGACACCTCCTCGAGCAGCTCATGAAAGGCGGCTGTGGTCTGAAAGGACTCACTCCGACCCAGAGGTCACCTCCTCACGGCCCGAGCTCTGCCACCGATGGCGGAGCTGCCCTCTCCATCCAGTTGCGCAACGCCAGCGTGGCCTCTACGTCGTCGCCGTTGTAGCGGAGCAGCCACCGGCGGGCTTCGGCACGCGCGGCATCCGAACGGCCTCGCACCGCTTGTTCGTAGCGGACCATCGACTGTCCCCCGCCCGCGTCCGCCGAGGTCCACGCGAAGCCAGCCAGCGACGCCGTCTCTTTCAACCCAGTCCCCTTGCCGGTCAGGAGCTGGCGCTCGAACACCTTGCGCATGTCCACCCACTGTTGGGAGGCAACCAGCTCGTCCACCTCTCGACGGATGCTCGGCGTGGGGGCCAACTTCTGGAGCCTCGACTTCTCCGCCGGTTCGCTATAGCAGTAGACGTGCACCGAGGCTCCCGCCGCCGAGGCTCTGCACCGCTGACGCGAGAGCCACCCCCAGAACTCGACGAGCAGATCCTCCTCCCTCTCGAGGGAGAGCTCTGCCCAGCAGACGGCTGGGTGGTAGCCCTCGGACAGCAGCCGTCGGCCCGACAGATCGGTGACGAGCGCGCCCCACAGGTAGACGCCGTTGTCGGCGTTGTTCTCCATGTCGATGTCTATCTCGATGGAGGCTCGGGGAACCTCGAGCCTCTCTACCCCCCGGCGGCGGAACACCGGCTCGCGCGACAGCGCCACCCTCGCCAGGTCGATCTGGTCGGGGAGAGCCACCGGACGGGGAGACGAGCGGGTCGAGGAGTACAGCGCCGTCCTGGCACACAGCCTCTCGGCGTCGGCCACGCTGGTGATGCCGGCGGCCTCCAGCTTTGACGCTTGGCGGTGGCGGGCGGCAGGAAGGACCTCTCTTGCCGCCTTCTGTCGCTCCGACCCGCTCGCCTCGGCCATGAAAGAGGCAACGTCGACGCCATCGGCCACGAGCCTCGCTGTTAGCCAGTCCAGTGCGGCCAGCTCCGCACGTGTCGTGACACCGTGGTCGAGGTGAACCTTGCGCTGACGCCACCCGACGTGGGGTAGGAGGCTCACGTCGTCGGCGATTTCCATCTGCTCGCGGCAGTAGGCCTGCCACGGACAGATCTGGCATTCCGAGATGCGCACCGGCACGACGAGGGGACCGACCGACGGGTCGGTGTCGGCGCGCATCGCCACAGCAGCTATGTCGAGTCGGAAATCAAACTCGAAGTCGTAAGCCTCCAAGGTGGTTCGCTTCTTCCGGCGCCCGCCGGACGAAGGGGTGGTCCAGATCGCGGCGGCGAGGTCATACCAGACCACCAGCCCCTCCCTCCCGATGACACCCGCCAACCTCGGCCCCTCCGTTGCGGCGCCGATGGCCTCGAGTAGGCGTTGATAGTGAGCGAGCTGGAGGGCGTCAGACTTGTTCGGGCGTAACGATCGGCCGCTCCTCCTTGCCGCCTCCTCGGGCCAAAGGCACTCCAGCTCCGACACCAGAGCCACAGGAGCCGGTGAATCGCCAGGTGGAGACTGCTCGAGGCAACGGTGACTCTTGATGTCGATGGGGACGTAGCGCGAGGGAGCGCCGGGCTCCATTTTGCCTCCTACGCGGACGAGGAGATCGGGCCGGCCGACACGCTTGGAGGAGGCGTCGGCCAACCGTGCACCCACGATGACCGGGCTTCCCCCCGCCATGGCCCGGGCGGTGAGATCGCAGGAGTCCTCCCGGGTCGAGCCGCTCACGTCCACGAGCGCGTCCCCGTGAAGCTCGCGCAGCCGGGCCATGATCTCGTCTTCGAACCTGGAGCCTGCTCTCATCCATAGGAGCTCTGCCTCTGATGGTTGGAGGCGCCGATCGTCTATGCCCGATGTGTGATCGTTGTGGGTCCGGACCGGACAGCGCCTGGCCACGTACGCCCCCTGAAGCGGCACCTTCGAGACGTCATAGCGTGTCCCCGCCACCACCCAATACTAGAGACGGCGCTTGGAACGCCGGGCTCGATCCTCGGCACTCACGGCTGCCGAGCCTGGCTAAGGCCTTTCGAAAGGAGGATGGGGCCCGACGCTCGTCGAACCCTGATCCGGTGTGGGCATCTCGACCTTGCTGGCCGGCTGAGAGGACGGGCCGAGCGGGGACGACGGTCCGCCCCGAGAGCTCCCGGCGCCTACGGGCATGTGCGCGTAGTCGCCCAATGGGGCCTCCGGCAGAGGTTGTACCGGTTCAGGTACGTCCGGCGCCCCGAGGATCTCCCCGTGAACCGCAGCGTCCCCCACCTCGAGGACCGCGTCGTCGTAGCGCAAGGGCACGAACAGCCCTATCAGCTTGAGGAGAATGAATGTGACCACTGCGTCCCACACGATCACGGTCAGGGCAGCAAACAGCTGGAGCATGAACTGCCAAGGGTGACCATAGAACAGTCCCTTGACGCTAAAGGGTGAGGTGCTGGCACCGCCCAGGTACTCGATCATGTTGGGGTCGGCGAACAGGCCTACCAGCAACCCCCCGCAGAGGCCCGCCACGCCGTGCGTGTGGACAACTCCCATGGCGTCGTCCACCCTTCTGAAGATGCCACGATGCCCGAGCAGGTTCATCGACATCCAGACGATGCTCGACGCGATGATCCCGATGAAGATCGCCCCGGCGCCGTTCACGAACCCAGCCGCTGGGGTGATGGCGACAAGGCCGACGATCATGCCATTGACGGCGCCCACGAAGGATGCCTTCCTGCGCGTACTGAACATGTCCCATATCACCCAGCTGAGCATCGCGGCCGCCGTGCATATGTTGGTGTTGATCACCGCCGACGAAGCGTCGGCGCCGGCGAAGTACGGGTCGCCGCCGTTGAACCCGTTCCAACCCAGCCACAGGATTCCTGCACCTACGGCTACCAGCAACAGGTTGTTGGGGGCCGCGGTCTCCCGGTCTCGCTTCAGCCTCGGGCCGACGACGGCGGCGGCGACGAACCCCGAGACGCCAGCAGCCAGATGGATGACGTAGCCACCGCTGAAGTCAACGGCGCCCTTCGCCGCCCAGTAGCCGCCTCCCCACAGAAGGAACGCATTGACCGTGTAGACGCAAGTGTTCCACAGCAGGACGAAAGGGACCCACGCCTTGAAATTCATGCGGCCCAGCACGCTTCCGAGGAACAGCAATGGCGTAATGGCCGCGAACACGAACTGGAAATAGACGAGGGATGCCATGGGAAAGCGGAACTGGGGCATAGCCCCGACTCCGCTGACCAGAGGGATGTTGGCCCTCCCCTGCTCCTGCAGGTGCCCCACGACGGCGCCCGGCGAGCCGATGAAGCTGCCGAGTATCCCCGGTCCGTGCGCCCACGGGGACCCGAAGCCCATGTCGAAGGACCAGAGCGACCAGGCAATCAGCACCACTCCGAAGCCCGCGAAGGTCATCATGATCGTGTTGACCGCCCACTTCTTCTGGACCAGCCCGCCATACAGAACGGCCAGCCCGGGGATGCTCATCAGGCCAACTAGGGTCGCGGCCGTCATCTGCCACGCGTTGTCCCCCGAGTTCAACCAGCCTGCATAGGGATGCAGTGCCGCAAGCACGCTGCCCCCTCCTTCCTTTCGTCGTTTCGGATCTGACGGTCGCGACTAACTGTGCTGGATGCTCCTGTGTTGGATGGTCGAGGCGATCGAGTTCCACGTGCCGACCCTGCCGACCCTGCCGACCCTGCCGACCCACGATTCAGGTCTGGTCCTTGTCTTGGCGGCCCCCGGTCCGTTCACCGCACGGAGCTCGCGCCGCGACCTGGAACATCTGCCAGAGTGCGAGGGCGAAGACCAGGATCTGGAGGAAGTGCTCCGGTCCCCACGGGGCGGCCGCGAGGAGCAGGGCGGCGAAACCGGCCAACATGCGCCTACGCGAGGCTGTCGCCGCGACCATTATCGACGCCAGCGACAAACCGATGATGAGATAGCTCATGCCGGTCGCCCCCGTCGCCACCCTGTGATGCAGGTTTGGAAGCCACAGCGCCAAGAACGAACCCGCCGCCCCGACCGCGACGCCGTAGCTCATGAACCGCTGGTTGCCGTTCAGCCGGACGGACAGAGGCCCGGGACGTGGCACGCACCTGGGGTCGTTCCCCTCTTCTGCGATCCCACCTTTGGCAGTCGGGCTCGCATCCTGCGATCCGCGGACAGGTGCAGGCTTAGCGGGCTGCCTTCGTTTGGCACTGGGCATTGGCTCCTCCTGGACAGCCCTGGGAAGGACTGTGGCTGCCTACCGCCGGACACTAAGGTTGAGGTGTTTCCTCTCGGCTTCGGTTAAATAAACGCTGTGTTAACCGCCGCCTTGCGTATGAGCCCTACCCGGCAGCAGGCTTTCCGCCGGGCCATCCGCGTCACGCTTGGCTCCTGCGCCGCCTTCTTCATCGGCCTCTATGCGGTCGGCGACACCCAGTTCGCGGTCATGGCGACCTTCACGGTCATCGCTTTGGGCGGCATCGCCGACTTCAGCGGGTCGGCGTGGGCTCGTAGCTGGGCAAACCTCGTCTCGGTTGTGACCGGACTGGCACTGGTCGCCGTGGGCACCTGGGTGTCCCAGAGCCTGTGGGGAGCCACGATCGCGATGTTCCTGATCGTCTTCATCGTGGCCTTCAGCGCCGTGTACAGCGGGTACTTCGCCACTGGAACCACCGCAGTGATCCTGTTCTATGTCGTCGCCTCGGGGATTCCCACCTCGGTGCACAGCATCGAGCCCCGTCTGGAAGGGGTGCTCTTCGGGGGCGGCCTGGTGATGTCGGCCTCCCTCCTGGTCCTCCCCAGCCGGGACGGTGAGGACTTCCGTCAACTACTGGCCAGCTTGCTGGATACGCTCCGCGCTCTCCTTTCGTCGACCCCCGGTCAGGGCACGCCGAGAGAAGACGCGCTTCGAGCCTCCAAGGAGTGGTTCTCAGAGGCTCTCTCGTCGGCCCAGTCGTTCCTCGCCAACTCCCCCAACCGCCCGAGCGGGCCCACGCGCCCTCACATAGCGCAGATGTACCTGATGCAGGCCAGCGAGCGTCTCGAATCCATCATCGGCCAGCTCGCCCGAGCCGGGCTCGACCGGTCCGAGGACCCCTTGGGCCCCCACGAGCTGGCGCTGCTCGACCGGCTTGGCGCGGTGCTCGAGGAGTGTGCCGGCTGTCTTCGAGGGGAGGCGGCTCCACCCGAGGCACACGAGTTGCACGAGGCGCTGTCAGCCTTCCGAGCCCGCGCGGACGACGAGCTGACGACGGAGCTGGCGCTGACAGGCTCCGATGTGGTCGGTTTTGCCGAACGCCTCGAGCGCGCCTTTCTGGTACGCGAGCTCGGCAAGGGCGTGCTTCTCTGTCTGATCCACACGAGGCTCGCGGTCCGAGCCAAGGCCGGAGAGCTGGGTGAGTTCGTGGGTCCAGCCGTAGTGGCCTCGCCCCGGGGGCGTCAGGTCAGCGCGTTGGGGAAGTGGTGGCGAAGGGCGCGAAGCAACCTTCGACCGAATTCCGTCCATTTCCGCAACAGCCTTCGCCTGGCCCTGGGACTCGCAGTGGCCCGACTGATCGTGGGTGGGCTCAACCTGCAGCACGGCTTCTGGGTCGTTTTCGCCACGCTTACCGTCCTGCGAACCACCGCGACGGTCACCGAGGCGACCTCGATTCAAGCACTAGTCGGAACGGGCTTTGGGTTCGCGGCCTCCGCAGCACTGATCGTCACAGTCGGTACCAACTCGGTCGTGTACCCGGTCCTGCTCCCGTTTCTCATAATGGGGGCCATCTTTCTCGCTGCGGTGAACTTCGTGACCGCTCAGGCGCTGTTCACCTTGGTGGTGGTGGTGCTGTTCAACCTCATCAAACCCGCGGGATGGTCGGTGGGTCTGGTGAGGGTCGAGGACGTTGCGGTAGGTGCTGTTACCGGCCTGGTCATCGGGGCGGTCATATGGCCCCGCGGCGCCGGCGGCCAGCTCCGTAAGGCGCTGGCCGACCTCATCGAAGCATCGAGCTCATACGCCGCCCGAACCGCGGAGAGGCTGCTCCCCAGGCAAGACGTCGCCGATCCGGCGGACACATCCAGAGGTGACGACGGTCGTTCACAAGCCTTCGAGCTCGGCGTACACGCCGAAGATGTCTTCGCGCAGTTCCTCTCGGAGGCGAGGCGTACAGACGGGTCACCCGCCGACTGGTCCGACCTGCTAGTCGGGGGTCATCGCCTCTGGTACGGCGCAGACATCGCAAGGAGGTTCCCTCCGGTCGGAGAGAGCTCCCGGACCCTCTGCCCGGCCTTTGTGAAGGCGATGGACTCACTCATACACGATGCGGCAACCGGCTACGAAGACCTGGCTACCAGCCTGAGGCTCAGAAGGCTTCGACACCCCCAAACCGACAGGGGCGCGTCGGCCGGCGAGCTCCATAGAGCTGCGGCCGACTGTCGAGACGCCCTCCGGCATACCAAGGAGCCGGACAGCGCCGACACAGGTCCTCCACCTCTTCGAGCTCTCCGTCTGGCTGGCACAGCTCTCAACCGAGCTAATCCACCTGGAGCGACGGGTCCGAGAGCTGAACGCGCACACTGGCAGTGCCAACGACTCCGACGATGACCATGCCGCCCACGCCGCCCAGAACGCCGCGGACGCCCAAAACGGGCCCAGGCAAGGGATGAGGAGCCGCCTGTAGCGTCGCCTGCGATGGCCCGAAGGTTGATCGCCGACATCAGCCCGCTCAAGGAGTCCAAGGATTTCAGGCACCTCTTCGAGGGCCA
Source organism: uncultured Actinomycetes bacterium (assembly GCA_963736925.1). GTDB lineage: Bacteria > Actinomycetota > Acidimicrobiia > Acidimicrobiales > CAVTQP01 > CAVTQP01. The sequence continues at coordinate 318,844 of CAVTQP010000001.1, read as the reverse complement.
GGCCGTCTCCTTCCTCGGCCACCAGCTCACCGTGGTGGCCGTGCCCTTTCAGGTCTTCTCTTTGAGCAACCACTCCTCGTTGGCAGTGGGCCTGGTCGGTCTGGCCGATCTAGTCCCACTGGTCGTGGTCTCACTGCTGGGTGGCGTCATAGCTGACGCTTTCGATCGACGCAGAGTGTTGCTGATCGCACAAGTGCTGATGGCGGCCACGAGCGTGGGCCTCGCCCTGAACGCCGTTCAGGATCGTCCGCAGCTGTGGATCGTCTACTTGATGAGCGCGCTCGGGGCCGGCTTTCAGGGGCTGGACCTACCCACACGAAACGCGGCAGTCCCTTCGTTGGTCGGCCACGACTCGTTCCCTGCCGCCGCAGCCCTCAACCAGGTCCTCATGAACCTGGGACTGGTAGCGGGGCCGGCCATAGCAGGACTGCTCATCGACCGGGTGAGCCTGGCCACGACTTTCTGGGTGGACGTCGGAGCGACCGCCTTCTCGTTCTTGACTCTTCTCGCGGTGAGACCTCTACCCCCTCACGGAGGCGGCCGGCGCGCGGGGGTGGCTTCGGTGATCGAGGGCATCGCCTACCTACGGGGCAGGCGCGCCCTCGTGGGGACCTTCGTGATCGACCTCAACGCGATGATCTTCGGGATGCCCCGGGCGCTCTTCCCTGCGTTCGGGACCCAGATTTTCAACGGTGGAGCCGGGACAGTAGGGCTGCTATACGCCGCTCCGGGAGCGGGCGCGCTCCTCGGGGCCGTCTTCATGGGCTGGGTAGGGCGCGTCAGGAGGCAAGGCGCAGCCGTGGTGGCAGCCGTGATCATCTGGGGCGCTGCCATCACCGGCTTCGGAGTGGTCGGCAACCTTCCCGCAGCGCTGGTGCTTCTCGCCGTCGCCGGTGCCGCAGATGCGATCTCGGCGGTGTTCCGGAACACGATCCTCCAGCTATCGATACCCGACTCGGTGCGAGGTCGGCTCTCGTCGATACACATCGCGGTGGTCACGAGCGGCCCTCGCCTCGGCGATGTCGAGTCAGGTGCTGTCGCCAGCATCAGCACACCTACGATCTCCGCAGTCTCAGGCGGCCTAGCGTGCATCGCCGGGGCGATCGTCACCGCACGCCTCCTGCCGGAGCTGGTGGCCTACGTCTTCACGCCTCGCACTACTAGTGGAAGGTCTAACCAGGCTGGGACAAGCTCCGCCGATCGATCAGCACTCCCGGATTCAAAGTGAAGGAGGGGTCCATTTCCCGTTTGGCTGCGACGAGCGCGTCCCCGAAGAGCTCCGGACGCTCGCGACGGTACCAGGGCATGTGGTCCCGCCCGATAGCGTGATGGTGCGTGATGGTCCCGCCGGCATCCACGACCGCACGGGAAGCCGCCTCCTTGATCACCGACCACTGCTCCAGCTCGGCGCCGACGCGGGCCGGAGCCAGCACGCTGAAGTAGGGGGCCGGTCCGTCGGGATAGACGTGGGTGAACCTGCACGTCACCCATCCGGATGCGGCCCCGACGTCGTTCAACGCCTCGTTCACCGCCCTGAGGACGGCATCGTGCAGGTGCTCGAAGCGATCCCAGGTGATGGCGGTTTCGAAGGTCTCGCATATCACTCCCATCGACACCAAAGCGTCCCGAACATAGGGAGCTTGCATGAAGGAGCGGCGCCAGGTCTCTACACCCGAGGGCCTCCCGGCCGCATCGGCAGCCGGCCAGGGCATGACACCACCGAAGTCTCGACAGAGCTCCACGGCCCGCGACATCCAGGCATCAACGGGATGGTCTGCTGACTCGAAGCCCAGCAACAGGATCGCGGCCGATCCGTCGTCCGTCCCGCTCGCCAGCGCCTCGGCTGGATCCAGTAGCCGGCAGTTGGAAGGATGCAAGCCGGCTTGAGCCACCGCACGGGTTGCGTGCACACCATCCTCGAAGCTTGTGAAACGCACCGCGCCACTTGCACGGTGGACGGGACGCCGGTGGAGGCGCATCCAGGCCTCGGTGATGATCCCTAGAACGCCCTCGGATCCGATCACGAGCCGGTCGGGAGAGGGGCCCGCTCCGGATCCCGGTAGACGCCTGGTCTCGACGATGCCACGTGGGGTAACCATCCTCAGGGCTTCCACCAGCTCGTCGATGTGGGTGTATAGCGTGGCAAAGTGGCCGCCCGAACGCGTGGCGATCCAACCCCCGAGCGTCGAACACTCGAAGCTTTGGGGAAAGTGCCTGAGAGTCAACCCCGACTCCCGTAACTTGTCCTCAAGAGCGGGACCGTAGATGCCGGCTTGGATGAGCGCCGCGCCGGAAACGGCGTCGATGTCGACGAGCTTGTCGAAGCGCGACATGTCTATGGTGACCACGCCTGAGTAGCCGTCACCCACGTTCGGTTCAACACCACCCACAACGCTCGACCCACCCCCGTAGGGAACAGCGGCTACCTCGTGGTCGCCGCACCAGTCGAGAAGGCCAACGATGTCATCCTCCTTCTCTGGGAACGCCACCAAGTCCGGCGGGTTGGAGAAATCCGCATGAAATCCCCGGACAATGTCGCGGTAGGACTTGCCATAGGAATGCGATGCCCGTTCGTAGGTGTCGTCCGATACGAGATGCGCAAAATGCTTGTGAGGCACGATGCGTGACGGACGCAGCTGTATGTCCTGGATCCTGGGAGGTTCTCGTAGCCTGAGGGAGACACCGAAGACCTCCGAGAGGTTCGAGGCGAGTCGCTCCCGGGCGCCCTGCGACGGCCCCTCGCCCTCGTAACCCCAGCCCCAGAAGCGGCGCAAGGCCAAGACTATCCCCTCCATGATCGGGTGGTCCCCAGTGTCGCGCCAGGCGCGCAAACCGCGGCAGTTTGTCTGGATCAAAGCTCCGGATTGTCTGGATCGATGCTGAGGAATAGCCCGAATTGCAGGATGATCGTGGTCGATCCGGCATTTCTGCTGGCAGTTGCTTAGCATGGAGGCGATGGCGGACAACCCTCCGGGGCGCAGGCAGGGAAAGGCGGTGAAGGGCAGCCTGCCGAGCAGAATTTCGCGACCAAGGAGGCGCAAGACCCTCCTCGTCAAGAGCTTCGAGTACGAAGGCCACACGCTCAGCTACGAGGTGCACGGCCGCGGACCCCGGCTCCTCGTGTACATGAACGGGCTGCTCCTGGACACCGGAATCAACCGCCGCCTGGCCGATGCCCTCGCCGAAAAGGGCAACCGGGTCGTCCTTCTCGATCTGCTGGGTCACGGCCGTAGTGACAAGCCGCGTCATGCCTCCGCATACCGGATGGATCTCTACGCGCGCCAGCTGGTCGCTCTGCTAGACGCGCTCGAAGCCGAGCAGGCTGTCCTGGGTGGTCCGTCACTCGGGGCCAACGTCAGCCTCCTTGCAGCAGCGGCAGCGCCCGAGAGGGTGCGTGGAATGGTCATCGAGATGCCGGTCCTCGAGTCCGCCGTGCCCTCTACCGCCGCCGTCTTTATACCCTTGCTCACCGCGCTCCGGTACGCCCGACCCCTTGCCCGGGTCACGTCCGCGGCTGTCAGGGCGCTGCCCCGAAGCGGCTTTGACCCGCTGGACAGCGTCATGAACGCTCTCTCGCTGTATCCAGAAGAGATGGCCGCCATTCTCCACGGCGTCCTCATGGGCCCGATTGCACCGACGTATGAAGAGCGCACCTCGATGCACATCCCCACACTGGTGGTGGGACATCGGCTCGATCTCATCCACCCTTTCAGCGACGCTGCCAAGCTGGCCGATCAGCTGCCGGACGGGCACCTGGCCAGGGCTCACTCGGTGATCGAGCTAAGGCTACGACCCAGGCGATTGTCCACCCAGATCGGGGACTTCCTCGACGAGGTGTGGAGTGAGGCCTCGAGCGTGCGGGAAGCGGCCGGCTGAAAGGGCCCCGGCACAGCAGGTTCAAGACGCTACCCGCCCTGCGAAGGTGCACCCTCCCTAGCCGTCGGGGAGGGCCTCCAAGGACGCCCGCTTGATCAGCGTCGTCATACCGGTATTCGACGGGATCCCTTGGCTCGCGGAGCAACTCGAGGCCCTGGCCGACCAGAACTGCGACGAGCCCTGGGAGGTGGTCGTAGCCGACAACGGCTCGACGGACGGCAGTATCGAGCTGGTGCTGGAGTGGGCCCGGCGATGGACGGCGCTACGGCTGGTGGACGCCTCACAACGACGAGGACCGGCGGCCGCCCGAAACATCGGTGTGTGCGAGGCCGACGGGGACCGCCTGGCCTTCTGTGACGCCGACGACGTGGTGCAGCCGGGCTGGCTGGCGGCCCTAGCCCAAGCGCTCGACCGGGCGGACGTGGTGGCGGGAATTTTCGACTTCACGACGCTGAACGATCGTGCGATGCGGCCGCGCCCGCCCGAACCGGCGAACATGGACCACCACCTCTTCCTCCCTGCGGGGCTGGCGGCCAACCTGGCGGTGCGCCGACCTGCATTCGGTTCCGTCGGTGGCTTCGCCGAAGATGTGTCCGTCGGGGAGGACGTCGACCTGTGCTGGCGCCTTCAGCTCGCCGGTTACCGCTTTGCCCTCAGCCGCGACGCAATCGTCCTCAAACGTGGGCGGGAGCGGCTCAGAGAGACATTCAGCACCTTCGTCCGCTATGGCGAGTCGGCCCCACACCTGTACCGCCGGCACCGTCTCTCGGGCGCGGGACGAGAGTTCCTGTTGCCGGCAAAGACCTGGGCGTGGCTCGTCTTGAACATTCCGCACCTCAGGCGTCGGGGATTCCGCTCCTTTTGGGTATCGACCCTGGGAGTACGCATCGGGCGCTTGGCGGGCTCGGTCCGTCACAGGGTGTTCTTTCCCTAGACCGGTGTACCTTCGGGTACGCCCCCGGTTCCCGCCACTTCGAGAGCCAGAGCACGAATGTCCTCACAAGCGTACGACCATTGGTGACGCTCCAAGAAGAGACTGTGAGCGGCCTCCACCAGGGCCCGGCGGAGATCGGGCTCTTCGAGCAGACGCACGCAATTCGCGGCGAAACCGTCGGCGTCGTCGGACAGCAGGAGGTGCCTTCCGTCTTCGGCACCGAGGCCCTCTGCACCGAGCGTGGTGGAGACGACCGGGATGCGGTGAGCGAAGGCCTCGAGGATCTTCACCCTCGTGCCACTGCCGAAGCGAATCGGGACCGCTACAAGGTCCGCCGAGCACAGCTCGGGCTCCATCGAGTCGACATGGCCCACCACGGTGAAGGCCGGAGGATCGTCCAGCCGGGCGAGCCAAGGCGGTACCAGCCCGACCAGCCGCACCCGGGCGCCGGGAACCTTCATCCGGACTCTGGGGGCGATGGCCGTGGCCAGCCATGTGGCCGCGTCGGAGTTGGGCCCATACCAGAAGAATCCAGGAAGGAGCAGGGTCGGAGAGCTGCTCACCTCGTCCCGTCCCCGGGGACGACTGGGGGCATCGAAACCGTTCGGTATCACCGTCACGTTCGTCAACGCGAGCCGCGCCCGGTCGTGCTCGCTGCACACGATCACCCTGTCGACCTGCGCCGCGACGGACGCTTGGCGCCCCTGCCAGCGCCACGCACGGAGGCGCTCTTTGACAGAAGTAACCCGGTGGTGCAGTCGTTCCCTAGGGTTCTGGGAGCCGCCGACCAGCACATTCGACAGGTGGAGGCGGATCTTGCTGTCCTCGAGATCGTCGAGATCAACGACGGTGGGTCCAACCTGTGGTCGACCGAGCCACTCGAAGGTGCCCATGCGGCTGAACCACACGAAGTCGTAACGACCATCGACCCAAGCATCGAAGTCGCTCCTGATCGACACGGCGGCGCTCTTGTTGAGATCCGGCGGACGCCCGGATTTCCTCCCCCACCGGATATGACGGGATACTGATGGGTCGGGAACAGGAGCTGTGGCCACCTTGAGACGTCGCACCAGCAACCCGGGGGGAACAAGACGCGGACCATCCCGGTTCGGGTGGGTGAAGGCGAACAGGTCGACCTCCCCGAGCCGCGTCATGGTCTCGACCACTTTTGCCAGCCGGTACATGGCCCCCGTGTCACTGGGCCATGGGAACTCTTGAGCGACAACCAGGCTCTTCACCCAGGTCAACCTATCCTCAACGGATCAACCGATGCGCATGCCTCGCCATGGGTGACCGGGCGATGACCGGTTTCGGTGCTCCGCCGTTCGTCCAAGTCGGCTCGAAGGTCCCTCAGTCGCCGATTGTCTCGGCGAGCATCTTGGTTCTGGAGAGGGTGAGTCTCGCCGAGGGATGCCTGGACTCTCTGAACGTGCTAGGAGCCGAGACGCTCGGGGTGGAGGTCGTCGTCGTCGCCAACGGAACGTCCCCTGCCGGGATCAAGCGCCTTGAATCTCGCCAGGACATCACCTTGATACGCAGCAGAACAAACCTCGGCTTCGCCGGAGGCAGCAACCTATCCGCAGAGATCGCACGTGGCGACTACCTGTTGTTCCTGAACGACGACAGCATCGTCGAGGAGCGATGTATCGAGGCGTTGCTTTCGTTGGCGGAAGACGACCCTTCCATCGGAGCGGTAGGATCCCGGATCCTCAACTCGGACGGCTCGCTGCAGGAGGCCGGTGCGGTTCTGTGGAGAGACGGATCGGCAACCCATGTCGGACGCGGACTCCCTACCGGTGCTCTGGCTTATTCCTACGTGAGAGAAGTTGATTACTGCTCGGCGAACGGGCTGTTGGTCCGGCGGGAGGCTTGGGAAGCCGTAGGAGGGTTCGATGAGGACTACCACCCCGCCTACTACGAGGACACGGATCTATGCATGGCAATGCGAAAGCACGGGTACCGGGTCATGTACGAGCCCCGCGCACGGCTGCGCCATCTCGAGAGCCAGAGCACGTCCGGTTCCTACAAGGCGTTCCTCATGGAGAGAAATCGGCAGCGCCTGGCCGCAAAGTGGGCGGCCGAGCTCGACCATCACGAGAGCCCGCCGAGCGTGGACGACCGTGTGGCTGTTGAACGGGCAGTCCAAAGGGCTCGCGGCACGCCTCCGCGCTTGCTCGTGATCGATCACGCTCCCGCCTCGGAGGTCGCCCCCTGCGACGCTCACGTCCTGGCCGCCGTCGAGGCCCTCGGAGAAGCGGGCTGGGCTGTCACCTTTCTGGTATCCGCCGACTCTAAATCGGCCCAGCGCGGTGGCCGCTGGCTATCGGACCGACTCGCGCAGTCCGGAGTAGATGTTCGCGACGAGGGGCTCGACCAGATGCTGGCCCTTACCGGGACCGACTACGAGGCTGTAGTCGCCTTCGCCGCTCCTCCGAAGGTTGGACGCATCGCCCGTCCCGACGGGACCGAGGTGCCCTTGGTCGTCGTGCCGGCTGGCCAAGGACTGGCGGACCAGACGCTTCGCTCTGTCTTCCGGGTGGCGCGGCGCATGCCCGCTCCGTTTGGATGCAACTAGGCGATCGCGATGCGTGACACCTTGGCTGAGGTGCTGGAGAACGCGCCGTCTCGCATCCGTAGGGCAGTCCCGCCGGACCTCCGGCAAGCCCTGCGGCATCGCCTCGGGCGCTATTACCCGTGGGAGACCGGTTTTGACCACCACAACACACCGAAGCCGGAACCGGGAGAGGTGAACGGACCGCCCGATTTCGTCGGCATAGGAGTCCAGAAGGCGGGAACCAGCTGGTGGTACTCGCTATTGACCGACCATCCCGGCGTATCGGTCCGTCCCTCCATCCATCACGAGCGCCACTTCTTCGATCGATTTGGGACCCACACGTTCGGGCCGGGTGACATCGGCGACTACCGGGCATGGTTCCCTCGAACGGCCGGCGCACTCACGGGCGAGTGGACGCCTGACTACTTCTACTACCCGTGGGTACCATCACTGCTGGCGCAAGCGGCGCCACAAGCCCGGCTCCTGCTGATCCTGCGCGATCCGCTCGAAAGATTTCGCTCGGGCCTGTCTCAGGTCGCCCGCGACGGCGCCGCGCATGTCGGGTCGATCTTGGCCGAGGCTGTGGATCGCAGCCTCTACGCCGAAGCTCTCCGGCGCTGGCTCGACAACTTCCCGCCCGAGGCTCTGTTGGTCTTGCAGTACGAGAGGTGCACAGCAGATCCCGCCGGACAGCTGGCGCTCACCTACCGATTCCTCGGACTGGTGGACGACCACACGCCCTCGCGCCTGGATCGTGTTGAAGCCGACGCGACCGAAGCGAGCTTTCCTCTCTCGGCCGATGTCACGCAGCGGCTTCTGGAGGTCTTCCAGCGCGAATTCTCGGAGCTGGCCAGGATGGTCCCGGCGCTGGACTTGTCCCTCTGGTCTGGGACAGCCCACGCGTCCGGGTGAAAGCTCGAGGCTGACCGGCGGCCTACTCGGGTCAAGGTTGGGCCAGCAGGATCAAGGCCGGCTCGATCAAGCCTGGCTCATGGCCCGTTCTGCTCGCTTTCTCAGCTCATCCTCTGGTACGTCCTCAACATGAGTAGCGACGCTCCAGCAGTGCCCGAAAGGATCTTCGAACTGTCCGGAGCGATCGCCGTAGAACTGGTCTTCGACCGGACGCAGCTGCTTCGCGCCGGCTCCGAGCGCTCGTGCGAAGACCGTGTCGACGTCCTCCACGTACACGTGGAGCGCCACGGGCGTGCCACCCACGGACTTGGGGCCCCGGAATCCCATGTCGGGGAACTCGTCGGCCACCATGATGAACGAGTCGCCGAGTTGCAGCTCGGCATGTCCGACCTTGCCGCCCGGACCGTCCATACGCATACGTACGGTGACGCCCAAGACGGTGCGGTAGAAGTCGATCGCGTCGGAGGCGCCGTCGATGACAAGCGAGGGCGTGATCCGGGGATAGCTATCGGGGATGGGCTTGACGTCAGGCATGAGATTCTCCTTGCTGTCATTGTTTTCGCAGGTTTGGGTTTCGGGGGGCCTGGGTTTCCGGTGGACTGGTTTCCGGGTGGGTGTTGCGAACACGTGTTCGCCACCCTAATGCCCGGTTCGCCGGGGCCGCAAGGAGGATCTAGTTGCTTGTCGATCCCGAAGACTGCCATTCGTCGTGTGGGTAGACCCACAGAACGAGGAGGAGATCCATGCGATACGTCCTGATGATCTGCGCCGACGAGACTGCCATCGGCCAACTGAGCTCTGAGGAGTCCGCGACGATGTTGTCGGAGTACGGTGCATTCGGCGAGGAGATGGGCCGTCGTGGCGTCCTGCAGGGCGGCGAGCGACTGAGGCCCACGACCGACGCTACGACTGTCCGTGTACGTAAGGGTGAGGTCCTGACCGGGGATGGCCCCTTTGCTGAGACAAAGGAGCAGATCGGCGGTTACTACGTCGTCGACTGTAAAGACCTTGACGAGGCCATCGAGGTCTCGTCGAAGATACCCGCTGCCCGCCTTGGAACGATCGAGGTGAGGCCGATCTGGGAGATGTGACCGGCTCTGTCGAGGCAGCCCTCGCCCAAACCTTCCGAGAGGAATGGGGTCGGGTTGTCGCAATCCTCATCCGACTGACGGGAGACTGGGACCTTGCCGAGGAATGCACCCAAGACGCCTTCGCGCGAGCCCTGGAGCGTTGGCCACGTGACGGCGTCCCCCGCAGTCCGGGTGCCTGGCTCACCACGACCGCACGAAACCGCGCGCTCGATCGGCTCCGCCGCGCCGCGGTGGGAGCAATAAAGGAAGAGGAGGCAACGGTGCACCCCACCGACGAGGAGCCTCTGGACCACAACCGCAGCACCATCGAGGACGACCGGCTACGGCTGATCTTCACATGCTGCCATCCCGCCCTGGCGCTCGAGGCCCAGGTCGCGCTTACACTGCGCACGTTGGCGGGCCTAACGACCGCCGAGATCGCCCGGGCCTTCCTGGTGTCCGAGCGCACGATGGCACAACGACTGGTGAGGGCAAAGCGTAAGATCCAAAACGCGGGCATCCCGTACCAAGTGCCACCCGCCAGTTCGTTGCCCGAACGCACAGCTGGGGTTTTGGCCGTGCTGTACTTGCTGTTCAACGAGGGTTACTACGCGACCTCGGGGGCCGACTTGGTGCGTCATGGCCTTTGTGTCGAGGCGATCCGCCTGGCTCGCATCCTCACTCAGCTGATGCCCGGCAATCCGGAGGCGATGGGGCTGCTCTCCCTGATGATCCTTCACAACGCTCGCCGCACGACACGCGAAGATGATGAAGGACGGCTAATGCCGCTGGAAGACCAGGACCGCAGTCGCTGGGACAAACCCGCAATCGATCAAGGTCTCCGCTTGCTCGATGCAGCGCTAGACCTGCGACTGCCCGGCCCCTACCAGGTGCAGGCAGCTATAGCAGCATGTCACGCCTCTGCCACAGAGGCGGCGGGCACCGACTGGGTCCAGATCGCCGCGCTCTACGGTGAGTTGGCCCGGATGGTCCCCTCAGCGGTGGTGGACTTGAACAAGGCTGTCGCGGTGGGGATGGCCGACGGGCCTGGCGCTGGCCTGCCGTTGGTGGAGGCTCTGGACGCATCGGGGGCCTTGGCCGGTTACCACCTCCTGCCAGCCACACGTGCCGACCTGCTCCGCCGGCTGGGGCGACCCGCCGAAGCAGCGGCCGCATACCGCGAGGCGATCGGCTTGGCGACCACGGACGCAGAGAGGAAATTCCTCGCCCGACGACTGGCTGAGACCAACCCGCCACGTTGACGATCGCCAACGGACACGCAGATTCGTCGTGTCCATTCAGATTCGGGTAGGGCCATGATTCGAAAGAACTGACACTGGCCTGCAGACCGAGACTGTGCTTCCGGTCTGCCACGGTTCGCTCCCCTTTCTGGAGGTCTGCTCGAACGCAGTCCACGGCTTCGGGGTTCCGATCCGGGCGCCACGTTCCGGCCCTTCGGCACTGGCCGGCGTTGGCCAGACTGGCGAGAGTTAGCAACCAATAACGGGTCGCTGATCTGCCCAAACGCACTATGTACTAGGCCCACGTGGTCTCGGCGGCCAACGTATCCAGCCTTGCACAGCGCTTCAATGCGATCGCAGGAACGGACCTCCCACGCACCACTACCTCCTCGCCAGCAGTGGCGAGCGGCGTTGTTTACATCGGCTCCTCCGAGGACAACAAGCTCTACGCCTTCAATGCCACTGGCAACAGCAACAACTGTTCGGGTACACCCAAGTCATGCTCTCCCCTTTGGACCGCTGCAACAGGCGGGATTGTGGCTTCATCGCCAGCGACAGCAAAAGGCGTCGTATATGTCGGGTCGACCGATGACAGGCTCTACGCCTTTGACGCAGCTGGCAACACTAGCTGCTCGGGCACACCCAAAACCTGCGCACCGTTGTGGACGGGGGCCACCGGAGCCGTCGTGGAGTCCTCGCCAGCGATAGCAAAGAAGGGTTGTATACATCGGCTCGGCAGACAACAAACTCTATGCCTTCGATGCGGCGGGCAAGACCAACTGCTCAGGCACGCCTAAGGCGTGCACTCCACTGTGGAGCGCCGACACCGGTGGCACGATAGGCTCCTCGTCGGCAGTTGCCAACGGCGCCGGCTATGTAGGTTCTGCAATTTCGCTGTCGCTGCCGAGGCTAACTTGAACCAAGAGCGGCTGTACTCATACGGGCTACCGTGAGGGTCTCTAGCCGCTTGTTCGAGTGCTAGTGCCGGCATCGACCACGTTCGGTGGCAAAGGTGTTGGCGTAATGGGCCATGGCAAGATGACGCTACCGGCGCGGCTGAGGCTCCCTAGCCCTCGGCCTGGCCGGCTGTTGAGGGTGAGGCTGGGCGGTTAGTGGTCGCAGTCTGGTCGGCTGGGCTACCTATGCGTGGAGAGTGTTGATTAGCTCCGGCCCCTAGTTCTTGGGGTTATTCACCTTGGTGCGGATCGAGCACTAGAAGGTCCTCGGGGGCCCGTGACAGGAGCCGTTTCAGTTCATCGTCCTTTAGCCGCTCGGGCGCCAGCCATTCGTCCCAGTCATCGGGGCTGAACAATGACGAGCATGCGGTTGTGAACCTTGCTCGTGGCCTTGTTGGCTCGGGTGGTGACGATCGAGCAGGAGTAGAGAGGATCGCCTCCGGGCCGGCCCTAGCCTGGGAGCATGACCGACTGGGCTTCAGCGGCTACGGCAGGGGGCACCTTGGTGCTGGCCGTGGCCACCTTCGCCTCGGTCCGTTCTGCTAACCGGGCGGGACGCAATGCTGAGCAGGCTCTCCAGGTGGGTCTGCGTCCCGTCCTTTTCTCCTCACGCCCTGACGAGCCCTTCCAGAAGATCCGGTGGGGGGACGATCACTGGGCCGTTTTGCGGAACGGCCGGGCCGTGCTGGAGGAGAAAGACGGCGTGGTCTATATGGCTATGTCGCTGCAGAACGTAGGAGCCGGCATTGGTGTCCTGCTCGGCTGGAGGGTTGACATTACGCAGTTACTCGACCCGTACGCTTCAGTCGAGCAGATGCTGGCAACTGACGTCATGGTTCGTCCCGACCCGACCACCTTCCGCTTGCAGACAAGAGACCTGTACTCGCCTCCCGGCGACATCAGTTTTTGGCACGCAGCCATTAGATCACCCGATGACCCTGACCGGCCCCGGGTAGAGGCGGCAGTCGCCGGGCGGTGCCCACTGATCGTGGATTTGCTCTACGGGGATCAAGAGGGTGGTCAGCGAACTATCAGCCGATTCGCGATCACCCCATACCCCGGAGCGGAAACTGAGTGGTTTTGCACCGTCCTGCGGCATTGGTATCTGGACCGGCAAGGCCCACGTTAGGAGGGCTGTACACGAGCCTGGGCGGATGCTGAATCTGCTTGTTGCCTCTGAACGACGCCACCACGGGGCGGCTGCCAAACCTCCCACAGCCCGGCGAACGCGAGCGGAGAGCCATCGCCAGAATGGACATAGAAGGGCTGCTTCGTCTTCCTGGCGCCTGCTGACCGCTTCCATTGGTAGAACCCGTCAGCGGGAATGAGACGGCGCCTTGGCCCGGGTAGTTGCGCTCGTGATCGTTCTCTCCTTGGCAGTCGCGGTCCCGGTTGTAACGCTCCAAGATGGTTCGTCGACGGTGTTGAAGACAACGGGACAACCTGGACCAGGTGCCACGGGAATTCTGCCGAACCCGCCCTCGCAACCAGCTACCCCAGAGGGAGCTGGCCAACTGCTGTTCGTGCGCACAACGAAGCAGGACATCAGAGTCTGGGTTTGGAAGCAAGACATTGCATCGACGCTGCCTTGCTGGACAAGCACGGCTCTCTCGGGAGGTTGCCCCGCGCACCAACTCCGAATCCGTTAATGAATCCGATTTCTCCATCGAGGTGCCCCCCGCGGATTTTGTTCAAAACGAAGCCTCGACACCCGCCGAAGGTGCAGGCTCCTCCGGCAACTTAATCGCCAGGCCAAGAAGTCCACTCGGTACCGTCCTTGCACCGGAGGTGGAGGAGGAGGACCTAGGGCAGGCACCACCGAAGAGGTCGTGGTATCCACGGGACTAGGTGCCGCCAAGGTGGTGGCACACTTCAAGGCTGGGGCCAAGCTCGGAACCGATGAGATGGAGCCCGTCGTGGGTGTGGCTACGTTGGCCTACCACTTCTCACGTGAGCCAAGTCCAGATGAAATCAGCGGATCGAACGTCACGGTCAGCGCGCTCGATCAAGCAGGCAAGGTAATTGCTACGTCTAAGGTCTCGTCCGGCCTACCTCCGTTGGGATGCGCCTGACGACTCCCTATGCTGTTCGGTCCTAGGCGGTTTTTTCGCAACGACGAGCACCTTGGGCATCACTGCGAGGAACGTGCCTCGGGCCTCGCGGTTGCGCTGCTCGGTTACCCACCGCGCCCCATCAGCTCTGGAGATCGCGCCTTTTTTCACAGCCCGCTCGACCGCAGGCGCCAACCTAACGATGCGGTCGAGCACGTCTAGGCTGCGCCAGACAGAGCGTTCCTCGACCCTGTCAAGGACCTCACATCCCACCCGCTCAAGCAGTGTCCACAGCAGGCCTCCGATCCCTGGATGACGCACACCCGTGAGCCAGGTGGCCGTTTCGTCGAAGATCTCGCTGGTGACTCGAAAGGAGTCCCAGTCAGGCTCAAACACGGTTATGAGCCCACCCGGCTCAAGGCAACGCACGGCCTCGGCGAGAACCACCTCGGGGGCCTCGACGTGCATGAGAACTCTCTCGATGCGACAACCCGAAAAGGCGCCATCTCGGAACGGCAAGAGCTCTCCGGTCCCGCGGGCAAGGCCCGCCTGCAGGCTGGCCGTCCGCGCTGCTGCCGCGCTCACCATCACGGCGCTCGGATCCACTCCCACGGGTCGCAAGCCCACCGACCCGAGCAGCACAAGATCGTGCCCGGCTCCGCTGCCCACGTCGAGAATCGGCCCCCTCGGGACGCGCATGGCGTGGGCTGCCATCACATAGTGCTTCATCCCCGCCTCCGCGTCTGCGGCGTGGTCGAGAAACCTCAGCAAGCGCCCGGGACTCTCGACGAGCTCATCAACCTGCGAGAACACCGACATGGAGCACCGTCGCTCTTCCCGGCATGGGACCCAGGCGGTCGGTCCCGAGCCAACGGCTCCCTGGTGGTGCTCCACCCCCAGCCGCCAGTCGCGGTAACCCCATTCTCGCGCGGCTCGTGCACCGAACAGCGGCGAGTCCTAGCGAGGTGGATCTGAGGTTGCCGCTCGGTGTTGCGAGCGACTTCAGGCACGCTCCCTTCCCCAACCTCCTGCTCGCTCCCTCCTTCCCTCCCTCGCTTCCGCTCGGTCGGTCCGTCGGTCCCTCGCCCTTGTCCGGGTTCGCGCCGCCTCCGGGCCCTGTTCCTTCCCTCGTGTCTCGGAGCTGTGCGCGCTCGGAGGGATTCGAACCCCCAACCTTCTGATCCGTAGTCAGATGCTCTAATCCGTTGAGCTACGAGCGCCTGGTTGGTGTCGCTGACGGAGCTGACCGAACAGCGCCTCCGAACAGCCTCTCAATCCTATCTGTGGCCCTTGACGGTCTCTAGGGGACCGGGACGAATCTTTCCACCGGTTGCGACCCGGTTGAGGTGACTCGGGTTGTAGCCTGGTCTCGCGAGGACCGGGCTGGGGCTGACGTAGCTACCCCAGTCCCCCAGCGCTGGAGAGCTGGCACTTCGCCCCGGCCCCCGTCGTAGCGGAAGAGGCCTTGCCGGGCCGGGCGGGACGGCCCCACGGGGCCCTGGCAGCGACGCCAGACGCTGGCGCCGATAACGGTTCTCGGTCGAGGTGATGAAGACTTGAGTACGAAGGCAAAATCTCAGCCGATCGTTGGTACTACTGGGTGACATGGCTAGCAACCGTTCGTCCAAGAAGCCCGGAGACCTTCGCAGCCCATCCGTCCGCGTCATCACCAACGATCGCGAGCTCAATGAGGCGCGAGAACGAGCCGCCGCAAGTGAGCTGCGCATAGCCCAGGAAGTCTCGGGCCGGCACGAACGTCAAGAGGTGCGAGTCTCACCCCATTCCAAGCTCGTTCACATCAACACGCACTAAGCACACGAAGGACCCGGAGCGCGCTAGAGGTCGTAGGCGCGCCATGTGATCACCTTCTCGACCATTCGTGGTTCGTCGAGGTCTCCCAAGTGCGCTGCCGCCCAATCTCGCGTCGCGGCGACGGCTTGTTCCATCCGCTCGGGCGGGATCGACCATGTCCAGGAGTAGATCCTCCTCTGCAGCTCCAGCAACGCGTCTGCCAGAGGCCTCGTGGCTCGATCGACCACGGAGGAGAGGACGCGCGCCTTGTAGCCCCGCTCTCGCATGAACTCGTCCAGCTCCGCGATGTCGATGAGTCCGACCCTGGGCTGCTCGATTCCCAGCACCTCGCTCGTATGACGAAAGACAGCCCGCCAGTCACCGCCCGGGCCGCCCCCTGGGTCCAGAAGGAAGACCCCACCACTTCGGACCACCCGGATCACCTCCGTCACGGCGTCCCTCCAGCCCGGAATCAAGTGGAGCACGTGGCACGCCAACCCGGCGCCAAACGAGCCTGACCGAAAAGGAAGTTGGGTGGCATCAGCCACAGCGAGCGGTAACGACGTCGATCCGAGCGGTGAGTCTCCCGAGCCTCGGGACGTGTCACTTTTCTCGACCAGACGGCGAAGCATGCGCTCCGACAGATCCACCCCCGCCATATGAACACCGCCTGCACCCAGGTGGAGAGCCACCCTTCCCGTGCCCACCCCGATCTCAAGGCATTGCCCGCGTCCACGCAGCTCCTGGCCGAGCAGGCGCGTCACCTCCTCCGTGGCGGCCGGGGATAGGGCCCTCGAGGCGTCGTAGAAGTCGACCGCTCTGTCGAACGAGATCGAGTTGCTCACAACCCCAGTCTGCACGCGAGCCCAGTCTGCACGCGAGCAAGGGCTGCCTCGGTCAGGGCGGGCTGCATCGGTCAGGGCGCGGATACCATTTGGGTCGGACCACGGACGGAAGCTTTAAGGGGGGCGATGTCGGTCTCACTAGCCGATGCTCGTCGGCTGATTCCACAGGTTTGGCCATCTCTCTTGCTAGTCGTGGTGCTGGCTCTAATTGGGACCCTGTTGCTCGTTCGCCATGAGGTCCCACTCAGAAGCCAACCCTTCCCCGATTCCCAGGAGTACGTGACCAGCGCTGATCAATTGGCTCACGGGCGCGGCTACACAACGCCGGTCCGTGACACCGCTTCGACGGCTCGGTGGGCCAACGCCGAGAACCCTCCTCGCTCCTCACCGGGCTATTCACTGGCTCTGGTCCCCTTCGCCCTGGCCGGACACTTCCCGCGAAACGTCGAGTTCGGGGCGAAGCTCACTGTGGTCCTGATGGTCGTAGCGGTGGCATGGGCGGCGCTCGAGCTTGGTGGCCCATGGGCCGCGATACTTGCGATGGCGCTGCTTGGGGCGGGCTCCTTCATGAAGGAGAGCGCCCTTTACGTGCTATCTGATGCGTTCGCCGCCGCCCTGGCAGTTGCCGTGCTGGCGCTTGTGAAGAGGCTCACTCCGCTCGCGGTCTACCTCGGGGGGTTTCTGGCCGGCTATGGACTGCTGGTCCGCGCCAGCGGACTGGTGATCCTCGCCAGTCTGCTCATTGTGCTGCGGGGCCGCGACCGATTGCGCGCTCTCGTTACCGCCGCCCCTCCCGTGGTCGGCCTCCTTGCCTACCAGTGGGTGACGTTCGGACGGCCATGGCGCACTGGCTACGGCTATTGGTTGCCGCATTTGAAGATGTTCTCTCTGTCGTTCGTCACCCAGCACCCCCTACAGGGTGACCACATCTTCACCGACCAGCTCAACCACAGGGCAGAGAAATGGCTCTGCCACGTGGTGGTGTCCTGTCATGGGGCGAGCCCGGCTGGAGCGCTCCCCAACTGGCTTTTCTACATCATGGTCCTCGGGGGGGGCCTGTGGATATTCGCACCACCCCTCGTGTCACTGGTCGGCATGGTGGTGGCGTTTCGCTGGTGGCGCGAGCCGGCGGCCCAGTTCACTTTGTTCGTCACTGCCCTGACTGGGGCCTTGTACTTGCCCTACTTCTTCCAGGCTGCCCGGTTCATGGCTGCCCCGGCGTTGATGTTGATCGTGCTGGCGTGCGCGGGAGCGATCCGCTGGTTGCAGGCCTCGGCACTCTGGCGCGACGTACGCATAGCGCTCATGGGTGCGAACGCGAAGGCCACCGTCGACTCCACGCCTCGACTCTCGAACCGTGTCGCCAGAGCATCCGGCAAATAACCGACAAGGGAGATACGAGGCTCTTGTGAGGTAGGCCGCTGGTTCGGCAGCCCATTCCTGCGGTTGAGGTCCCGACCAGGCCGTGGTGGCATTTCTCAGCGCACCGGCCCGAGACCAGCAGCCCCCGCAAGATTGGTCAACCTCCCCAGCAGCCCCCTATCGAACCGTGCATGCGGTTCTCCCGCACACGGCTCTCCGACACCGTTCACCGCCAGGCATTCGCACTCCAGTAGCGCACCGTTCCCGTCAGCCGGTAGATCCCGAGCGTCGTGAGCCACCCGTAGGTAAAACGGGTGGTCCAGTTCCGTCCCGGGATGCCGTGCTTGACGCTCGCCAGCTTGGCCAGGCGTTCGTGGACGTAGCCGTCGACGGCGCTGAGCTTCCGCGACGAGTTGCCGTAGCGGTAGTACGCCCCCCAACCCCGAAGCACTGGGTTGAGCTCTTCGACAACAATGGCCAAGTCACGCCCGGCGTAGCCCCGTGGGGTCCGATCCCGAACCTTGGCCCTGATGGAGGCCATGGCCCGAGGAGAAGGCCACTTGTGTAGGTAGTAGCGGCCCTTTCGCTTCGGGGACTCCCTTATGCGGTGATGAAAGCCCAAGAAGTCGAACCCCTCCTTGCCCTGACGGAGACCGACGATCCTGGTCTTGTCGGGATGCAGGCGCAGCCCAATCGGAGCCAGGGTCGCCGCCGCCAGGTCCCGGGCCGCTTCGGCCCGTTCCTCGGTGGGGCACAGCACGACGAAGTCGTCGCAGTAACGGACCAGGACACCCGCTCGTGGCCCCGCTGCCCGCCACGCTCGGTCGAGGGCGTGAAGAGCAATGTTGGCGAGCAACGGCGAGATGGGTGAGCCCTGCGGGGTTCCCGACTCCGTGTCGGAGATGATCCCGCCCTCGAACACCCCTGCTCGAAGCCAGCTTCGCAGCAGCTTCAACATCTGCCGGTCAACCACCCGGCGCTCGACCCCGCCCATGAGGGCGTCGTGGTCGATCTCGTCGAAGCATGCTTTGATATCGGCGTCGAGCACCCACACCGAGCCCCGGTTGACCGCCAGGCGGACGGCGTCGAGAGCCTGGTGAGCGGAGCGCTTCGGCCGGAAGCCGAAGCTCCGGGACGAGAAGTCCGCCTCGAAGACGGGTTCGAGGACGATCTTCGCCGCCGCCATCACCACCCGGTCGGTGACCGTGGGAATGCCGAGCGGCCGGGTCTCGCCCGGCCTGCCCGGTTTCGGGATATGGACCCGCCGCAAGGGCTTCGGGCGATACAACTTCTCCCGGAGTTGTGCAGCGAGGCCTTCGAGGAACTGGCGCACCCCTTCTGCGCCGCCGGCTTCGATGTCGGCGATGGACTCGCCGTCGATGCCAGGGGCACCCTGGTTGGTGGCCACGTCGACCCATGCCCGCCACATCACGTCGCTGCGGGCGAGCTTGTCGTAGAGGGCATGGAACCGACGCTCTGGTTCTTGCTTGGCACTGCGGTAGAGCACGCGTTGGAGGGCTCGAATGGGGTCCAGGCCATCGGCCTGTCTGACGGTCCTAGCCGATTGCTCGGCACTCATCAGCGTTCCTCACCTCCTTCGTCATGCACCGATGAAGCAGGGGCCCTTCGCTCTGGGTGGGTTGTGTTGTCCCAACCGTCATCACTACTACGACCCCCTCCGACTCCCTCTCGGCCACCTGCCATTTCCCGGGATCACCGGTTATAGACAGATGCTCTCCATGCCCCCACAGGACACGGGCCGAGGAGGGCCTCTCCAGTTCCCACGACAACCTTCTTGACGTTCCACGCTCCATACGCCGGAGAGTTCTTCGGCATCCGCTCCAAGATCAAAGATGCCTTCCATGGCCTTCACCCAATCCGACGGGCTCGGCTCTCTCTATATCTGCTTCCGCAGATCCGCTTGACGACGCTGCAAGCTTCACTTCACGTTGCGGACCGACAAGTTGATTCACCCCGCTTCGGCGCTGACATCTCGACCAACGCCGGGGGCCTCACTACCAGGGAACTTGGCTTCTCCCCGGACCGGACTTACACCGGCTGGCTATCGTGAGCTTTCCGCTCGGTTATGTCATGACCACTCCTTTGTGTTCATAGCGCCCGAGCTGCTGGACGCACCGGATCTAAGCGGGGTGCGCTCACCTGCCCAGTCCCGCGCTTGCGATAGTTGCGTGCCCATGAACGGCACCTATGGGGCGGGGGTAAGGGGCCAGCCAAAGCCAGGCGTACGGTCCTCCCTGACCGCCGGCTACGAGTGCGTCGGCCGGGAACGGAGCGTGGTCCGTAAATGGGTTGCGGGCCGGCTCGGGTCGGGCCAGGTTGGACCGTGCCCGAAAACCGATTCGTCGGCGAGATCGCCAGAACCTATGACCAACCTGGGACGGGGATGTTCGCTGGCGACGTTCTCGAAGCGACCGTCGACTGCCTGGTCGAGTTGACCGGCGGCGGAGCGGCGATGGAGTTCGCTATTGGTACTGGCCGGGTCGCGGTCCCTTTGGCTGCACGGGGTGTTCCGGTCGCCGGGATCGAGTTATCCGCGGACATGCTGGCCGTGCTGCGGTCTAAGCCCGAAGCGAGTGATATCACGGCCGTCGAAGGCGACATGGCGGTGACATGCGTGGAGGGCGAGTTCTCCCTTGTGTACCTGGTCTTCAACACGATCACGAACCTGACGTCGCAGGACGAACAAGTCGCGTGCTTCGAGAACGCTGCCCGTCACCTTCGCCCCGGTGGCCGCTTTGTAATCGAGAACCGCGTGCCCGGTCTTCGTCAGTTACCGCCAGGCAACTCCGGTGTCCCGTTCGCAGTGACGGAGGACTACATCGGCATCGACGACTTCATTGACCGCACGCACAAGCAGATCTCCCGGTCTCGGCACTTCTACCGACGTGGCGATGGCAGCTTCCGCGAATTCACGGCACCGTTCCGATATGTGTGGCCGGCTGAGTTGGACCTGATGGCTCGGATCGCGGGCATGACGCTGGAACATCGATGGGCGTGGTGGGATCGCTCGCCGTTCATTGGTGAGAGCCCCTTGCATGTCAGCGTGTGGCGTCTCCCGGAGGCATAGACGCAGTCGCCGACTCGCCTACGGGTTGGCCCGTCGAGTGTCCCCAAACGCCGGGTCAGTGGGACACATTCTGACTTCGTAGCGATCGAGTGCTTGCCTTCGCGAGCGTAGCACCCCGCTTAAATCCGAAGAGTTTGCATGACCGTTGCGGCCACCCCGGACGAATGAAATGCTCGCGGTGGCTGCCGGTGCGGTCGCCGTTTTGGCTTGCAACCTCGAGTGCGTCGAAGAGTCTGGCGCGAGGACCCCGGGGGACCAAGACTGTCGCCACGAGCACGAACCCCAGCATCCGCTTCGCCCGGTCCTCCCCGGCAGCCTCCAATCCATACATGGGAGGTGATGCAGGTGAAACGAATACGCGAACGGGTCGCCGGCCTCGACGTGCATCGCGACACCGTGGTGGCCTGTTGCCAGGTGAAACAACCTGACCGGTCCATCGAGGTGACGAAACAGTCCTTCTCCACGACGTCCAAGGGTCTCGGTGCGCTGGCAGCTTGGCTGAGCGACGCTGGTGTCGAGACGGTGGCGATGGAGGCCACCGGTGTCTACTGGAAGCCGGTCTACTACTGCCTCGAAGGGTTGTTCGACGAGTTGTGGCTCTGCAACGCACAGCACGTGAAGAACGTGCCGGGACGGAAGACCGACCTCACCGACGCCGAGTGGCTGGCCGATGTCGCAGCCCACGGCATGGTGCGCCCGAGCTTCGTGCCCCCGCCGGAGATCCGGGAACTCCGCGATGTCACCCGCTATCGAAAGCCCCAGGTCGAGGCTCGGGCCAAGGAGATCCAGCGCCTGGAGAAGACCCTCCAAGATGCCGGCATCAAGCTGTCCTCGGTGGCGTCGAAAGTCTGGAGCGAGTCGTCGCGAGCGATGATCGAGGCGATGATCGATGGAGAGCGGGACCCCGAGGTCCTGGCTCAGATGGCCAAGTCGCGCCTGCGAGCCAAGATCCCCCAACTCGAAGAGGCGTTCAGCGGTCGCTTCGGCTCCCACCATGCCCTCGTCTGTCGCCAGGTCATGGAGCACATCGACTTCTTGGATCACTCCATCGCCACACTCACGGCCGATGTGGCCGAACGCCCGTGCCCTTTTGAGTCGGCGGCCACCATCTTGTGCTCGATACCCGGGGTGTCGAGGGCCACCGCCGAGGTGATAATCGCCGAGGTGGGGGTCGACATGACCTGTTTCCCGACCTCGGGGCACCTCTGTGCGTGGGCAGGCGTGGCTCCGGCTAGTCATGAGTCGGCCGGGAAGCGTCAGCCCGCAGGAACGCGAAAGGGCTCGACCTGGCTGCAGCGTGCGCTTGTCGAAGCAGCTAGGGGGGCGTCGCGGACCAAGGGCACCTACCTATCCGCCCAGTACTCCCGGATCGCTCGACGGAGAGGCTCCAACAAGGCCACCATCGCGGTCGCCCACTCCATCTTGGACGTCGCCTGGCATCTGCTCACCAACGGCGCCCTCTATGACGACCCCGGTGCTCGATTCTTCGAACTCCGCCACGATCCTGCAGTTGAGGCGAAGCGGCTCCAGCGGAGGATCGAGGATCTCGGCTTCGAGGTCCGTATAGCCCCAGCCGCGGCATAGTCCCACCCCCCAACTCCCGTCGTCGTTTCCGACGACCGCCTCGCAAAGCGCGCGATCCTGAGTTCGTCCGAACAAGATGCATTTCACCCCAGCCAGATACGAGCGGAGAGGGAGGGATTTGAACCCTCGGACCCGGTCTCCCAGGTCAACTCATTAGCAGTGAGTCCGATTCGGCCGCTCTCGCACCTCTCCGGGCGAGAGTTTAGGGGACACCTCCCGGACGGCAATGGACGAAATCAGGCCAGAAGCAAGGGCGAGCTTTTCGAGCCCTCAGAGGATCGCCCCGGCTTCTTTTTGCTCGATGATCTCTTCCCATGTCATGCCCAACTCCAGCAGCACCTCCTCCGTGTGCTGGCCGTGCTCGGGGGCCGGATCCAACGGCGGCGGAGTCTCGTCGAACTGTACCGGGCTGGCCACCAGAGCGAACGCCTTGCCGTCGGAGGAGACTTGCGGCAGGTATCCATTGGCGATGGCCTGAGAGTCGTCATGCAGCTCCCTCGCGTTTTGGACCGGAGCCCAGACGCCTTCCGCCGTGGCGAGCGCCTTCCTCCACTCAGCCAGCGTCCGACTGGCGAATATCTCCTTGAGCAAGGCTACGCATTCGTCACTGTTCTCGAACCGCTTGGCGGCGTCGACGAAGCGAGGGTCCTGAGCAAGCTCTGGCCTCCCGACGTGCTTGCACAAGTCCGGCCAGTAGCGGTCAGACTCCAACATCACCAGGCTCACGAAGCGGTTGTCCCTTGTTTTGTAGGTGCCGACGATCGGGTTGGGCGACTTCGACATACCCGCCGAGCGCGTTACGGCCGCCTTCTCCAGCAGCTTGCTCGCCACGACCCCCGGGGAAAGCGTCCACATGGCGAGTCCCAGGAGGGACACGTCCACCACCGAGGGCATGCCGGTTCGTTCGCGCTTGAACAGCGCCGCCGATATCCCCCCGGCGATCGTCATCCCCCCGTTGAGGTCGCCAAAAGCTGCCGTCTGCGAGATCGGGTACTCCCGGTCCGCCGGCGTCAACGATGCGGCGATGCCGCCCCGGGCCCAGTAGGAGGCGCCGTCGTACCCCCCGCGCGTAGCTTCTGCCCCCTTGACGCCCTGCCCCGAGCCCCGCACGTAGATGATCTGGGGATTTCGTGCCCGGATGTCCTCGACGTCCATCTTCAACCGCTTCCGGGCCGGCGGGAGGAAGTTGGTCAGAAACACATCGGAGGTCTCGGCCAAGCGGTAGAGGAGCTCCTGGCCTCCAGGGGCTGAGATGTCCAGCCCCACGCTGCGCTTTCCCCGGTTGGGGAACTCCATCATGAAGTTGACCCCACCCTCGCCCCCTGGCACCAGGCCCGAGGTGATCAGCCCCCGTTGGGGGTCACCCGATCTGGGATGCTCGATCTTCAAGACGTCGGCTCCCCAGTCAGCCAGCACAGCGCCCGCCGACGGCACGAAGGTCCAGCTGGCGACCTCCAGAACCCGCACGCCGCTCATGACATCTTTCATCGAGACCCTCTCGCTTCCCTAGGTGGACCGCTCATGAGTATCACAGCCTCAGGCTCCCCTCCTCCTCAGCCCGGCTGCTTCGTAGACGTCGTCTATGACCCCCATGTTGGCTATGGAGTCCGACGGAGCAGTCAGCACCGGGCCGCCCTCGAGAACCGCGGCTACGAACGCACGCAGCTGGTGTGCGTAGGTTGACTCCCCTTTGAAGGTCTCCCGCCTGACTTGACCGCCGGTTCGCACGACGATTCGGCCGAGAAGCTGGGGGGAGAGGGGGTTGGACACGTCCATCCGGCCCGAGCTGCCAACCACCCGAGCCGCCACTCGGAGCAGGTTCGACGAGAGAAGCGAGCATGTCATCCGGCCCGTATGTCCACCGGGAAACAGAAACTCCGCGTTCATCGCCCTGTCCACCTGGGCGGACGCCAGCCGCGCCCGCGCGCTGAGAACCCTGGGCTCGTCGCCGCCGAGGGTCCTCAGGATGTGGATGGCGTAGCAACCGGCATCCATGGTGGCCCCACCCGCCAGGTCGAAGCGATACCTGATGTTGCCGGGAACAGGCAGGGGGAAGCACACCCAAGCCTCTACGTGGCGGACCTCGCCGAGCTCGCCGCTACGGACGACCTCGACCATTCGAGCCGCCATCGGGTGGTACCGGTAGTGAAACGCCTCCATGACCACCTTGCCCGCGGCGTCCGCTGCCTGAGCGACATCTTCGGCCTCCGCAGCGTTCGAGGTGAACGGCTTCTCGCACAAGACGTGCTTGCCCGCGGCGAGCGCCTCGATCGTCCATCTCGCGTGCAATCCGTTCGGCAGAGGGTTGTAGAGGGCCTCGATGCCGGGGTTGTCGATCAGGTCCCGGTAGGTCGGCTCCACGTTCGGTATCCGGTGCCTGGCCGCGAACCCTCTGGCGCGTTCTGGGTCTCGCGCAGACACGGCTACTACCTCGGCAGCTTCGACAAGCCGAGCGGGCTTGACGAGCGCGTTCGGCGTGATGCGGGCGGCGCCGAGCGTCCCGATGCGAAGGCGGGACGAGGCTGCACCTTCTGGCCCGGGCACCGGCGCGCCCGAGCGGAGGGAGTGGGATTCGAACCCACGGGACTCTCGTCCAAGGCTTTTCAAGAGCCTCGCAATCGGCCGCTCTGCCATCCCTCCGAGCGCTCAGGGTATCCGGGGGATCTCGGACCTGAGTGAAGATACCCACCGGTCGGCAGACCGCCAGGCCGCTTCGGCATCGCGCCGGATGGTCGGTCCGCGCTCACCCGCGGCGGGATAGGAGCCGAGGAACTTGACCTCAGCCAGCTGGGCATGCAGATCCCGAAGGCAGTCGGCCACGACCTCGTCGTCAAGGTGGCCTTCGAGGTCGATGATGAAGCAGTACTCGCCCAGGCCCTTCTTGGTCGGGCGGGACTCCAGCTTGCTGAGGTTGATGTTCCGGGCGGCGAACTGACCGAGGATCGCATGGAGGCTTCCCGGCCGATCGGCGTCCTGAAAGCATACGATGCTGGTCCGGTCGTGCCCGGTGGGAACTGGGATCCCGTTCCCGGCCACCGCGACGAACCGGGTCTGGTCGTTGTGGTGGTCCTCGATGGCGCTCGCCACCACATCGAGACCATACAGCTTGGCCGCGACAGCGGGGGCGAGGGCGGCAGAGCCCGGCAACCTCTCCTCACCTATCTGGCGGGCTGCATCGGCCGTCGAGTTGGCGGCGACGATCTCGACCCCCGGAAGGTCCCGGCTGAGGAACCCCCGACACTGGGCGCTGGCATGAGGGTAGGAGACCACCCGGCATACATCTGCCAGCGAGGTGCCGGGCAAGGCCAGCAGGTTCAGCCGGACGTCCAGCACCACCTCCCTCTGTATCTTGAGGTTGGTGTCGAAGATCAGAGCGTCGACGGTCTCGTTGACGGTTCCCTCGATCGAGTTCTCGATGGCCACAAAACCGAGCTCGACCTGGCCGGACTGAGCCGCCGCGAGCACCTCCTGTTGGGAGTCGAGCGGAACCAGGGCGGCTTCGGACCAGTCGGGCTGGCTGAGCAGGGCCTCCTCGGTGAAGGTCCCGGGCGGGCCGAGAAAACCGACGCTGGACACACGGGACGCCACAGCCAGGCAGGATAGTGACCGACGATGGACGAGACCTCGCTACGCCGGCTCCTCGAGGAGGTGGGCTCCGGGACGGTGCACCCCGACGAAGCCGTGAGGCGGTTGCGGCGCCTGCCGTTCACAGATCTCGGTTTTGCCAGAGTCGACCATCACAGAGCCTTGCGGGTCGGGATGCCCGAGGCCGTGTACGGACCCGGAAAGACCCCCGAGCAGTGTGCTTCCATCGTCTCCGAGCTGCTCGCAGAGCCATCCGGAGGACCGGTCGTCCTGACGAGGGTCGAGGGGCTCCAGGCCTCCGCCGCGCTGGCGGCAAATCCCGGAGGGCACTCCTCGAAGGAGATCGACCCCGGTCGGCTGTCGACCGTCACGTGGAGGCATTCTCTTGAGCGTCGGGGCCGGATACTGGTCGTGACGGCAGGAACCTCCGACCTCCCTGTCGCCGCGGAGTGCGAGTCCACGCTCGTCGCCCATGGCTTCCACCCCAACTTGATGGTCGACTGCGGCGTGGCGGGAGTTCACCGGGTTCTGGCCAATGTCGAGGATCTGCACTCGGCGGACGCGGTGGTCGTAATCGCGGGAATGGAGGGCGCGCTGGCCAGCCTGGTGGCCGGCCTCGTGGCGGCCCCGGTGGTCGCCGTGCCTACGAGCGCTGGCTACGGTGCGGCGCTCGAGGGGGTGACTGCACTGCTCGCCATGCTCGCTTCCTGCGCTGCGGGGATCACGGTGGTGGGAATCGACAACGGATTCGGCGCGGCGAGCGCGGTGATACGGATGCTGCCTTGAGGTCGTCCGCCGAGCCTTCCGGCGTGGGGGCGCGGGGGAGGGCGGCCTGGTTCCATTGCTTCTCGGGCATCTCCGGCGACATGGCACTGGGCAGCCTCCTGGACGCGGGGGCGGACCTGGAGGAGGTCGTCAAGCTGGTCCGCAGACTGCCGATCGGCGGGTGGTCGCTCGAGTCGGAACTGGTGCTTCGGGCCGGCTTGGCGGCCACCCGGGCCGTGGTCAGGGTTGCCGACGACAGCGTGGTAAGGACGCATGCCCATATCATCGGGCTCGTAGAAGAGGCGCGGCTGCCCGAGCGCGTGCGCCGACGCTCCTTGAACACCTTTGCGTCTCTTGCCGAGGCTGAAGGCCACCTGCACCGGCGACCACCGCTCCAGGTCCATTTCCACGAGGTCGGCGGCCATGACGCCATCGTGGACATCGTCGGTACTTGCGCCGCCCTGGAGGTGCTGGACCTGGACACGGTCACCGCGAGCCCGGTGAGCACCGGAACGGGGATGGTCCGGACGGCCCACGGGCTGCTGCCCAACCCGACGCCGGCAGTGCTCGAGATATTGAGGGGCGCCCGGCTCCAGGGTCGCGAGACCAACGCCGAGCTCACCACCCCTACCGGAGCTGCTCTTCTCGCCGCTACGGCGGCCTCATATGGCCCGATGCCCCCGATGACAGTCGAGGCGACGGGCTTCGGAGCTGGCGCCCGCGAAGTCCAAGGCCTTCCCAACTGCACCCAGGTGGTCCTCGGGATCCCGGTAGAGCGCGACGACAGCCGCGGACAGCCGGTGGCGCTGGTCGAAGCCAATGTGGACGACGCCACCGGTGAGGTGCTCGCGCGACACGATCTCGACCCTCATGGAATCCGGAGCCCTCGACGCCTGGGTGACGCCAGTGCTGATGAAGAAGGGGCGGCCCGGTCAGGTGGTCAGCGCCCTGGCCGATCCCGCCCTTGCTCCGGCCCTCGTCGAGATACTCCGGTCGGAGACGGGATCGCTCGGTGCACGCGGTCAGATTTTGGAGAGGTGGCCGGCCTCGCGCGCGCTGGAAGAGGTGCAGGTGGAAGGCATGCCGGTGAGGGTGAAGGTGAGCCCGGGCAGGGTGAAGGCAGAACATGACGACGCCGTACGGGCCGCGCGGCGAACCGGGCTTCCGTTGCGGGAGGTTCTCCGGATCGCCGAGTCCAAGTGGCGACGCCGGACCGGCGGCTCTGCCGACGCCGACGACGGTCCGACACATGACGAATCCGGTGGTCCCGGTGGTCCCGGCTGGCGCGGCGACCCGGGCGACCCCGGCGGTCCCGGCGGTCCCGGAACGGCCAGCTAGGAGGGCTCAGCTCCCGACGGCAACCGTGAACGACTGCTGGTTGTCCCCGGTGGACATCTCGCCCGGAACCACACTCGCGGTGATCGCGAGTGAGTAGGTCGACCCGGGGGTGAGCGACAACCGCGGCATCGAAACGGCCATGTGTTGACCGAAATAGAGGTTGGCCGTCGAGCGCACCGCTTGCATTGCTCCGCTCGAGGTGGACCTCAAGGTGGCGACCAGCGAGATGTCCCTTTCGATCTGATTGCCCTTGTTCTGGAGGATCGGGCTGAGCATGAGGCTATGGGTGCTGGCGAGCGTCACCACTCCATTGCCGATGGTCACGGGAGGAGGGTCCATCGACACCGTGAGAATGGACACGTCGTGGTTTGTCGCCAGGTTGGAGTCCCCGGAGACGGCGTCCACATAGCTGCCAAGGGCATCCAGTGACCAGTCCTTGGTGTCCTTGATCCATTTCGAGGACGGTAACCGAGCAGATCTGGTCAGAGAACGGCTGATCGCGTGCTGAAAGGCGCGATAGCGCTGGTCGGCGACGACGAGCCGCTCTCCCGCGGCCCACAGCAAGGCCACCGACTGCGCGTGCGGACCGCCGGTGAGGACTTGGTTCATGCCCGCCTTGTAGTTAGCGGCTGCCCTGGCCCTACCCGCCATGGCTGCGTCCAGGAGCCGGCCGGCTCGGGCAAGGGAGGTCGGCGGAGACAACCGGGACACCCATTTGTCCACCGACGCGGTCCCTGTCACGAGCTGACTCAGGTCCAGCTGAACTCCGACGAGACCGACGTCCCCAGGCTTGTGGCGCAGGGTATCCAGCAACGCGGCCGACTGGTTGGACTGCTCAACGAACGGCCTCAGTAGGTCTAGCCAGCTCGCCTGGGCCAGGCGAATGCTCTCCGGGGAGGGCTTGGCGTCTCTCGCTACCAGAACGCCCGCCCCTGCCAGCAGGACCAGTACCACGACCACGATCGCCGGCCAGACCCGCCGGCGCCTGCGCCGACCGAACCTGGCCATCGGTGCCGACGCTAGCTGTGAGGCCGGCACGGGGCGGGTCCTTGTGGTGGCGAGAGGCACTGCCCTCAACCCCCCGCGGGATCCTGCGTAAGGGGTGTCTCGAATCGCGTAGGGGGGAGCTCGTCGCTCGGCTCGAAACCCATGACCTCTCCATAGAAGCCGAGCTCGGCCTCGAGAGTCCTGACGATGGTCTCAGCCATGCGAAAGCCGTGCTGCTCTCCCTCAAAGGCCACATAGACCACCCGAACCCCCCGGCGTCGAAGTGAGTCGACCATGGCCTCGGCCTGTGCGGGCGGCACCACCTCGTCCTCCAGCCCCTGGAAAAGGATCACAGGACACGAGATCCGTCCGGCCCGTCTGACAGGCGAGCGATCGATGTACGTCTGTCTCGCCTCGGGATACGGGCCGACCAGGCGCTCGGTGTAATGAGATTCGAACTTGTGGGTCTCCCTCGCGAGGGCTTCCAGGTCGGCGACGCCATAGTGGATGGCGCCCGCGGCGAAGATATCCGTGCTCGCGAGGACCGACAGCGCCGTGAAGCCACCCGAGCTGGCGCCTCGCACCGCCAGCCTGGCAATGTCGACCTCTCCGGCCGAGACCAGGTGCGCTGCGGCGGCGATGCAGTCCTCGACGTCGACGCGTCCCCACCTGCCCGCCAAGCGCTCTCGGTAGGCCCGCCCGTAACCGGTGCTGCCGCCGTAGTCCACGTCAACGACGGCAAAGCCTCTGGTCGTCCAGTACTGCAGCGCCAGGCTGAGGCCGGACCTCGCCGCGCCGGTCGGACCGCCGTGACAGCTCACCAGCAAGGGGGGCAACCGGTCATCGGGGCCGATGTAGCGGGCATTCGAAGGACGGTAGAAGAGGGCGTGCGCGCCGTCGCGGCTCTGGTCGGCCGTGTCTTGGCCCCCGCTTCGGAACTCGATCGGGACTGCGAGGGATATGGAACCCTCGTCGAGTCCCGGGTCCTCCGGCTCCCTGACAACCGTGATCTTGGAGTGAGGACCCTCTGGACCGCCACCGTCGATGTCGACGGCCACGACACAGCGGTTGGAAGTAGCTGAGGATGCGAGGATCACCGCTCGCGAGCCGGACCCGGCAACCGACTCGATCGTCGTGTAGGGCAGCTCGATCGGCTGGAGCTTCCCGGTGGAGGGGTCGAGCGTGCCCAGTTGGTCCGCCCCCGACGACCTCCACGAGCACATCAGCCGGCCGCCGGCCATCGGGGCTGCCCACGACTGACCCAGCGACCAGAGCGGTCCGGCGAACTCGGCTTCCATGGGGAGCACGTTCTCCCCGGCGGCCCCGGTTCGGACGTCTCGGGCCTCAAGGCGGTAGAGGTTCCACCATCCGGTGCGGTCCGAGACGTACCAGAGCTCGCCGTCCGAGCCCCATAAGGGCTGCAAAATCGACTCTCCCGCGCCTCCCGCCACCCTCCGCGGCTCGGCTTCCAACCCAGCGGCGCCTAGCGGGGCCAGCCACAGCTCGGTGGCATCCCAAGGCATGTTGGGGTGGTCCCACGAGATCCATGCCAGCATCGGGCCGACAGGATTGGGCCGTGGCGAAGCGTAGAAATCGCGACCGGTCGAAACGATTGTCTCCCCGCCGCCACCGTCGGTATCGACCAGCACCAGCTCGTTGACCACCTGTGGTCGATGAGCGTTCTCACGGTGGGTCTCCCTCACGCAGACGATTTGCTCGCCTCCGGCGATCATCTGCCCGTCCGC
This sequence comes from uncultured Actinomycetes bacterium, assembly GCA_963736925.1. Classification (GTDB taxonomy): domain Bacteria; phylum Actinomycetota; class Acidimicrobiia; order Acidimicrobiales; family CAVTQP01; genus CAVTQP01. The sequence continues at coordinate 288,160 of CAVTQP010000001.1, read as the reverse complement.
ATAGCGAACCGACATCTGGTCGCCGGGCTCGCCGGTGAGCGCCAGGGGCTCGCCGCCCCCGTCTTGTCGCCACAGGCGCTGATCGGCCCAGTTGGAGAACACCACCGTGTCATCCCAAACCAGGTAAGCCCCGCCTCCGTACTCGTGCACACGAGTCCTGACAGACCAACCCGGCGGCGTCACGTCCGCCGTTCGCCGGTTGGGACCCCGTTTCACAACCACGACGCGGCCCCGCTCCGAGGGCCGCGACTCGAGCCAGTAGACGGCTTCGCCACTTACCAGCGGGGAGCTGACTCCGGTTCCCGCCCGCACCACCAGCTCCGCGGAGACCGGGGAGGCCCATGTCCCGTACGGAGCGACTTCGGGGCTCAACCCCTTACCGGGTCGTCCCCGTCGTGGCATGGAGTCGGTGGCACATCGAGCGCGGGGTTGCTGTCGAAGAAGCCGAAGGGGACCAACGAGAATCCCGCGTACTCGACGGGCATGACCGGCCAGTCCTCGGGCCGAACTATGTGGGTGACTCCGAACGAGTACCAGACGACCACGTCGGTGTTGACCAGGCGCCGGTCCGCTCTCGTCCATTCGGGCAGTCCGGCCCCGCCTTCGCTCTGGTTGGGATACTCCCCCGCCGCGTGGCGTTCGCCCGGTGAGTACGGAGTCACCCAAAGGTTCTTTGTGGCAAAGGTTGCGCGCCTCCCCACGCTCGACTCGGGATGAGCGAGGAGCGTGGGTGTGGAGCCGGGGACCAGCTTGTAACCGACGGGCTCACCTACCGCGTTGAGCACGTCGGGGTTCACGACCTTCCACACCCGGCTGGTTTCAGGGTTCACAACCCTCTTGGCAACGTCTTCGGTCTCCAGCAGCGTCGACCTGGCCTCGAAGGCGTTCCCGAGAGGATTGTCGGGACCGGGCCTGGCCGGCTCTACGTCGACCTCGTAGACCGAGTTCCGGCGCCCGTCCACGTCAAAGTCCAACCGGACGTTGAACAGGTGCTGATGATGGGGCGCGGCGAGCTGGGGAGCCAGCATGCTCGCATGATTCAAGGGATGACCGGCCTCCACCGCCATAGAAGAAACCACGCCGGTCAGCTTCACCTCGAGCTGTATGGTTCCGTCCAGGTAGAAGTACCAAAAGAAGCCGTACTCGTAGTTGCCGACGGTGGCAATCGAGCTCACCACCAGGCGGCGGGATCTGCGCACCTCACTGGTGCCGCTGTGAAGGTCCACGTGCTTCCATCCGATGCCGTAGTCCTCCTCGTGCATGCAGATGGCGTTCTCGACGATGGAAGGGTCACCGTTCTCGGTCGCGAGAACACCGTCGAAGTAATGAACCAATCCGAGGCAGTCGCAACCGAGGCTCAGCGGTTGCGTCATGCGTCCCAGCCCCCACTCCCCGGCGTCAAAGGCGTTCTTCCAACCGTGCATCGGGCCGGGATGGCCGTACGGGACGACCATCTCGCTCACAGACATCCGGTGCAGGATCGGACGCACACGACCCTTGTCTTCGTAGCCCACGGTATGCAGCACCAGCCCCTCGTGCGGGTCCAAGCTCACCCTCATCGACCAGCGCTGCCATCGCACCAGGTTGCCGTCGACCTTCCAGCTGGGTCCCTGCGACTGGCTTATGTCTATGGGCTTCAGATCTTGACGAAATCTTGCCGTTTCGGTCGCCAGGTACCCGCCCCTGTCACTCGGTACCGCCACGACACCGAAGTCCTGCACCTCTACGACCTCACCTCGCCCCAGGTCGACGATGGCGATCACCCCTTCGATCGGCCGTGCATAGCCATTGTCGGTGGGTGCATCTCTCAGGTAGGCGATGCAGCGGCTCAGCCGACGACCCTCTTCGAAATGCTGACCGAAGCTTCCAGGAGGCCAGGGGTCGATCTGGACCTTGTCGAAGTCCGTAATCCCTCGCCGGCGTATCGCCTCTTGCCAACCCGGGTGGTTCTGGACGGCGATGATCGCGTTGAGGCTCTCCTCGAAAAGCAACGCCGGACGCACACCCTCCACCTTCTCGAACGACTCCACCTCCCCTGAGCCGAGCGACACCACCGTCTCGATCAGCTCGGTTTCGGGACCCGGCACGACCTGGATCCGGACCCGGCGCTCGGCGCTCGCCGCCTCGGCCAGCTCTTCCAGCTCGTCCTTTGTGGGCTCTGCCAGAACCACGTGTGCCAGACGCGCCTCCGGGGGCACTCGGCTGTCGGAGCGCAAGATGGCCACCGCTTTGGTGATCTCTTCGCCGGACAGGGCCTCGAGCGGGTGCGAGGTCTGCGTGGGCACGCCGGACCCTACACCCTGGTCCGGTAACGCCAGACCGCGAGAGGTGCCAGCACCACGGACAAGCCGAGGCACCAGGCCAAGGCCTGGAGCACATTCGTCGCGGTGGGGCCGCCGAGCATGAGGTCCCTCGAGGCGTTGACGACGGCGCTGACCGGCTGGTGGTTGGCGAACGCCTGCAGCCAGCCCGGCATGGTTGTCACCGGCACGAACGAAGAAGAGGCAAAGATGAGGGGAAACAACACCGGAAACGCCATGACCTGAGCCGTCTCGCTGTTGGGGGCTGCCAAGCCCACGAACGCGAACCCCCAAGAGAGCGTGTAGGCGAACAACAGCAGCAGGCCTATACCGGCAAGGAAGGCAAGGCCGTTCGTCTGGATCCTGAATCCCACCGCATAGCCGACACCTGTGATGATGACCACTACAAGCACGTTTCGGCAAAGGTCTGCGGTCGTGCGGCCGGCGAGGACGGCCGAACGTGCCATGGGTAGCGAGCGAAAGCGCTCGATCAGCCCCTTTTGCAGGTCCTCAGCCAGACCGACGCTGGTGCTGACCGACCCGAATGCCACGGTTTGGACGAATATTCCCGGCATCAGGTAGTTGACGTAGTCGACACCGGGAACGTGGATGGCCCCTCCGAACACGTACCGGAACAGCAGCACGAACATCACCGGCTGGATTGTGGAGAAGAACAGAGCCTCCGGAATACGTGTGTACGCGATGAGGTTGCGCTCTGTCACGGCGAGACCGTCCCACAAGGCCCACCTCATTCGGCTCCTGGATATTCGCCTCCGGGATCGGAGAGACGGTGCGAGAGCAGCGGTCGTCATTTCACGGGTTCCTTCCCAGTGTCATCGTCCGCGGCCGTGCGGTGCCCGGTGAGGGCCAGGAAGACGTCGTCAAGGCTGGGATCTCGAAGGGCTAGGGAAGACGGGGCCAGCCCGTGGTCCTCGAGTATGCGAAGGGCCTCGCCTACCATCCGCGGGCCTTCGTCGACGCTCAGTTCAATGGTCCTACCCTCCGAGACGGGCGGCTTCGGCCACACGGAGCTGAGCAGCCGCATTGCCTCGCGCACCGCGTCGTCGTCCCCCATGCCGACGTCGAGCACGGTGGCACCGAGCTCGGCCTTCAGCTGGGCCGGCGTACCTTCGGCTATCGCGACGCCGTGGTCCACTACGACGAGTCTCTCGGCGAGCCTGTCGACCTCCTCGAGATATTGAGTGGTCAAGAGCACGGTGGTCCCTTCTCCCACCAGCTCCTCGATGACCCGCCACAGCTCGGTCCTGCTGTGGGGGTCGAGCCCGGTGGTGGGCTCGTCCAGGAACAGGACACTCGGCTTGTCCACCAACGCCGCCGCTACATCCAAGCGCCGGCGCATCCCGCCCGAATAGGTCTTCACGGGACGGCCGGCCGCGTCGGCCAGGTCGAACCGTTCGAGTAGATCCCCCGCACGTGAGGAGGAGAGCCGACGGGGAAGATGGCAGAGCTGTCCTATTAGTCGGAGGTTCTCCCGGCCCGTCAGGTTCTCGTCGACCGCCGCGTACTGGCCGGCCAGCCCGATGCTCGCCCGGACCACATCGGGTTCGGTGGTGACGTCGTGATCCAGGACTCGGGCCGTGCCGGCATCCGGGGTGAGGATCGTGGTGAGGATGCGGATGGCGGTGGTCTTGCCGGCCCCGTTGGGCCCGAGAAGCCCGAAGATCGTCCCGGACTCCACTGCGAAGCTGAGCCCGTCGAGGGCCTTGACCGTATCCCCGAATGTCTTGACTAGGCGCTCGACCTCCACAGCACGGCCAGTCTCAGGGGTCATCTTGATGAGTGCTCCAAATGATCGAGGCCCATGTCTCGCTGCCGTGTCGAGCGAAACGGGCGCAGAGAGGTTCCCGGTCAGCTTAGGAGCCACAAGGTCTTCGGGTGGAATCTACCGGCATGCTTCCGGACCTATTTCCGGACACGTCCGTTCGGCTCGACGACCCACAGGGCGTTTGGACCGCTTCGGGGACGGGGTACACTCCCAACAGCTCTTGTCATGGAGTGACACTAGGGCTAGGCAATCCCGGTGGCCCGCTACCGGGATTGCCCCTTTTTGTGGCCTCCGCCGGGCGGTTCCCGCGAGCTACCTAGCTCAAGCCGAGAGCAGATTCACGGGGGTCCGACTTGAGCGCCCGGCGTTCGGATGAAAGGAAAAGAGCCGCCCTATTTCGGCTGAAGCTCCCTGCGTTTCGGGTGAAGCTCCCTAGCTGAAACCGCGAGCGGAGGCGGCCTCGGGCGCCTCGCCTGTCCCGCCCGACATCGGACGGCCCCTGGCACGGACCTTCCTGTAGAGGCCGGTCAGCCCGACGGCCATCGCACCGAAGAAGACCAGGAGGAGCCCGGGACCGAGGTTGTAACCGACCTGGTTGGCGAAGTTTCGCTTCGGGGAGGCAGGAAGGAAGACCGGGCTACCGCTGTGGAAGATGGGCCACGCGATCGGCCCCACCACGAACCAAGCCCCGGCGAGCACCGCAAGCAAGCCGGCCGTAGCCACGATCGTCCGCCCGCGTCCCACATAGGCTCTCGGTGCGGTCAGCACCATCGCCGCGCCAGCCATGACCCCGGCTGCGCCCGGGACCAGGTAGAGCAAGGTGTGCTGCAGGCTCCAATGCCACGAGCCCGACCCGTTCACCCCGTATCCGAAGGTCGGTCCGACGTAGGCGATGATCCCGCCCCACGCTCCGAGGATCAGGGTCAACAGCCCGAGCGTCCCCAGCCTTATTGCCGGACCCCTCACGACCGGGGCTCCGACGCCGGGATCCGTGGCCACCGCGCCCCCCGTAGGCCATGCAGAGACAGGCCGCCCGGAACCCCTCCTCCCCGTCCCCTGTCCAGGGACGCGACTGGGGGGCGACTCGACAGGTACCTCCTGAGTCTCGCCCTCGGAGGGCCCGGACACATGCCTCTCTTCTCCGGGATTGCTCGGTGTACGCATCGCATCCGCCATTTTGCGACTCAACTCCTCTTTGGCGCCCTCGCAGCCATGAACGACTAGACGATGAATGCCCGGGTTATTGGTACCCGGCCAACCCGGATCTGAAACTCCAGCTAGTGGGGCCGGTAGTGGTGCTGGGCCTTCTCGATCAGGGCCCAGGCCCCCTCTCGACCTGCCCATTCACCCACACGCGTCCCTTTCCCGGGCTCGAGCTCCTTGTAGACGTCGAAGAAGTGCGTGATCTCACTGAGAACATAGGTCGGCACATCGGCGACATCCTTTACATCCCCGAGCCGTGGATCAGTCGAAGGGACGCAGAGGACCTTGGCATCCTCACCGGCCTCGTCCTGCATCCGAAAGGCCGCCACCGGCCGGGCCCGGACGTGGCATCCGGGAAACGTCGGCTCGTCGAGCAGAATGAGGGCGTCAAGGGGATCGCCGTCCTCGGCAAGGGTTTCCGTGATGAACCCGTAATCGGTTGGGTACTGGGTCGAGGTGAACAGCATGCGGTCGAGCCACACGTGACCGGTGACATGGTCCAGCTCGTATTTGTTGCGCGAGCCTTTTGGGATCTCGACGACCACTACTAGGTCTGCACCGTCTCCGATCGTCCAAGCCTCCTATCGTCACCGTCTCCGATCGTCGCCGTCTCCGATGAGTCAAATTTGTCTGCTTACTCAACCACTTTCCCCGCTTACCCGACTACTCGTTTGAGGTCTATCACGGGCAATCAGGCCGTCGCGGCCACACCGCCCTCCGATGGCGCCGCCCGCCCGGGACCGAGCGGGCCCCCTTGGGACGGGTTACGGGCCCCGTCTACCTAGAGGGTCGGCTGACCCGGTATTTCGGCGGGCGCTCGGACAAGCCCCCTGGTAACCCACCGAACCTCACACAGCGGCGCGCTGGATACCCCGGAGGTTTCGGTCGGGCGAGCCTGGGGTAGTAATTCGGGTGTTCCTCCCCGGGAATGCACGACGAGAGAGGGCCGTATGGCCCTCCTCGTCGCGTTCTGGACCGTTCCGAGAGCTGTGCATCCCAGTCCTCGGATGGTCTTTGACCTGGTCACATCGCCCTCGGCATTGCAAGCTTCTAAGCTTGTTGCTGCTTCCTTCCGGGTGATGCGCATGGAGGCAACGACGGCCCGGTTCAGGGCCAGGGGAGGTTGGCAGGGATGGACGTCAGCTTCGATGTGACTCGGCGCGAGGGGACCACCATTGTCGCGATCAGAGGCGAGATGGATGCCTACACGTCCCCCCGCCTACGAGACAGGTTCGTCGAGCTGTCCGATTCGGGGACCAATTTCGTCGTCGTCGACCTGGAGAGGCTCGGTTTTCTGGACTCCGCCGGCCTGGGGGTCTTGGTGGGGGGACTGAAGCGCTTCCGGAGCGCCGGCGGAGATCTGGTCGTGGTTTGCACCCATCCGCGGATCCTGAAGGTTTTGGAGATAACCGGGCTCACTGCGGTGTTCTCGATCCATGATTCGGTCGACGGCGCGGTTTCTGCCCAGAGGACCTGATCGGTTCTTGTGATCCCCCGAGGGAGGGCGCCGTGACGGACGAGGTGGTGTTGACGCTTCCTGCCAATCCAGAGTTGGTCAGCCTGGCGAGGATGCTGGCAGCCGGTCTGGCCTCTCGCAGCGGGTTCAGCTTCGAGGAGGTGGAGGACCTCCGCCTTGCCATTGACGAGTTGTGCTTCTCGCTTGTCGGTGCAGGCGGACGGTCCGGAGCCATGGTACTCAAGTACCTGCTCAGCGACGCGAGTCTCGAGGTCGAAGGCACCCTTTCCGACAGCCAGCGCCCCCTCTCCCTCTTTTCAACCGAGTACTCCGAGCGGATATTGGACGCTCTAGTAGACGATCACGGTACAAGCGACGCCGATCCCAAACTGCTGAAGGCCTGGCTCCGGAAGACCCGACTCGATGATCGTCAAGGTCGCGATGGATAGCCTCAACGACAGCAAGCAGCAACTCAGAGTCAAGTTCGCGGAGTTTGCCCGGACCCGTGACCCGTCCCTCCGGGAGGAGCTGGTCCGGTCACATCTCGGGCTGGCCGAGTACCTGTCCAGAAGGTTCGCGAACCGTGGGGAGAGCCACGAGGACCTCTTCCAGGTCGGGTCTCTGGCCCTGATCAAGGCTGTCGATCGATTTGATCCGCGACGGGATGTCGAGTTCTCGACTTTTGCGACCCACACCATCGCCGGTGAGCTGAAGCGTCACTTTCGAGACCGTGCCTGGGCGATCAGGGCGCCGCGGCGGGTTCAAGAGCTCTACCTGGAGCTCAACGAGGTCATCTCGGCACTCTCCCAGGAGCTTGGAAGGTCTCCCACCATTGCCGAGCTCGCTGCTCAAACGCGGACCTCCGAGGAAGAGGTGATCGAGGCGCTCGAGGCGGGCCGGGGCTACCGCTCCGCATCACTCGATTCACCGGGGCCCGACGAGACCACCGATCTGAGCGAGCGCCTGGGAGTCGAGGACGAGCAGTTCCTGGCGGCCGAGACACGGACCACCCTGGTCCCGCTCCTCGCCGAGCTCCCACATCGGGAACGACTCATCCTGCACCTACGATTCTTCAGGGGCCTGACTCAATCCGAGATCGCCAAGGAGCTCGACATCAGCCAGATGCACGTATCGAGGCTGTTGGCGCGAAGCCTCGCCCGACTCAGATCCGAGTCAGGAGAGAATGCCGCGGTCAAGGCTCGCAGCAAGCGTCGGAGTAGGGGCCCCAAGGCATCCTGACAGAGATACGACCTGACGCAAGCCCTACGCCCCAACCGGAGGTTGGCCGAAGCCAGGGAGCTCCACCCCCAGCCTCGCCACAAGCTCCTGGAGACGCCCCCAGCCTCGCCACAGGCTCCCGAACCGCCCGCAGCCGGATATGAAATCCTTGCCATACCAGTCGTGGATTGGCCTCGACCACCTTCAGTGAGCCTCTACCCTCACCAGGGGTGACTCCTATGGGCTCGACGCCTTAGAGTCTCGACACCGCCCCTTCGCTAATCAAGGCCGATGGTCTCCGCCTAGGGAAGCTCACCCTCTTCTTGGATCGTCGTCGTGGGGGGACGGTTCGCCGCCTCAGGCGACCCACCGTCACAAGGCGGCCCACTGTCACGGAAAGGGCGGCGGCGAGCAGCGCCCCAAATGCCAGACGAGTGCCCCGAACTGGTCGGTGGACCCCTCGACCCGGCGGCTGTCCGGCCGCGGCCCTCGGGGCCGGGGCGGCCACAAGGGCCAGCGGTCGCTGGGTCGCAGTTCCCAGGACTTTTCTGATGCCGAACGATTCCGGGTGGGCGGGCTCTCCAAACGCGGCCAGAAGTGATCCCAAGGCAGGTCGGAGGCCGAGCTGTTCCGGTCCCGCACCGACCTCTTTAGACGCGGAAGAGGTCTCGAGGCTCTCACGCTTCAGACTTCTGAAGAGCGGGCTCGGACCACTGAGCACCCCCCCGTCGGACCCCGATAGCTCCATAACTGGACGGCGGCTGCTGCTCGCCGAGCCTGAGCCGGATGAGCTCCCTCGCCCGGATGGTGTGAGCGATCCGGGGCCAGGGCCCGCCAGTTGTGCAAGGGGTCCGATCCTGTGGAGGCCTGGGCCACTTTGGTGCTCCGCTGTCACCATGCGGGCGAGGACCCATAGACGCAAGTCGCCCGAGCACTGCAACGGCGGGCCGGCGCGTTCTCCGACGCCTCGTGCCACAGCGCGCAACGATCTCGGTCGTCACGATGTCTGCCTCGTCGGGATCCGCCAATGACGCCAGGCAGAACTGCCGAAGTCTGTCCAACTGACCGAAAGTGTGAGCGCCGTCACCAGCCCAGCTACTGCGAACTGTGGACCCGCCAGCCATGCTGAGGCTCACAGCAGCCATCTTCGTCCTCTCGGCGCTAACGCGCTACTAAACAGCGCAAGTCTCTGACTTCAAAGATGCGATCATCGAGATCAAGCGCGACGTCGTATGCTCATTAGCACAGAATTACGGCTGAGTCGCGCTACTCGATGCAAGGTCGAGCTTCATGCCGCACGTGGGCGAGGGGGGACTTGAACCCCCACGTCCTTGCGGACACAGGAACCTGAATCCTGCGCGTCTGCCAATTCCGCCACTCGCCCGCCTCAAACCGCCAGGTTATCGGACCTGCCCTGGCGACCTGCACCGTAACCGCCTGGGTAGGCTTTGCCCTGAAATGGGACTACAGCAGTTCGAGAGGCGACTCGAGCGCCTCGTCGAAGGGGCCTTTGCGAGGGCATTCCGCGGAGGCCTCCAGCCTGTTGAGATCGGGCGACGGCTAACTCGCGAGATGGATCTTCAACGAACCGTCGGCGTCAACGGCCTCATCGCTCCGAACGTGTTCGAGGTCGCCCTCTCGCCCATGGACCTGCGCCGCTTCGAGTCCTTCGCGGACGCGCTGGCCCGAGAATTGGCCGACGCGGCCCGAGAGCATGCGCGCCGCGAGAGATACGGGTTTCTGGGTCCGGTTGAGATACGCCTCCTTCCGGACGAATCAGTCAGCCCGGGGACGGTGCGCTTGGGTGTGGCGATGCGCGAGGGCCCCGACGGAACGCCAGCGTCTTTGGTGCTTCCTGACGGCAAGCGAATCGAGCTTCACCAGGGAGTCTTGACAATCGGACGTCTTCCCGACTGTGGGGTGGTCCTCTCGGATCCCAACGTCAGTCGTCATCATGCCGAGGTGAGACGCCAGGGACCCGAGATCGTCCTGGTGGATCTGGGTTCGACCAACGGAACGCGAGTCAACGGAACCGCGGCCGGTCAGCGCCGCCTTGCCGACGGTGACGAGATCACCATAGGAACCACGACCATGCGTTTCGAGGCCTCCTGAGTGCCGGAGTCACTGCTTACAATCCTCAAGTTCCTCCTCCTGGCCCTCGTATGGCTGTTCTTCTTGAGAGTCCTGAGGACCGCGTGGGCAGAGATGAGAAGACCGCGGCTCAGCACTGTCGAGGAAGGGCTGAAAGAGACGAGACCCAAAGCCGGGGGCCCTTCGCCTCTGCACCTTAAGGTAATAGAGCCAGAGAAAGACCGAGGACGCACATACGACCTAGCGAACGAGCTGACCGTGGGAAGAGCGGCCGGTTGCGGAGTGTCGATCGACGGAGATTCGTTTGCCTCGAAAGTCCACGCACGGGTGTTCCGACAGGACGGCCAGTTCTGGATCGAGGACCTCGGCTCCACCAATGGAACATACGTGAACGCAAAGCGCATCGCGTCACCCGTACGGGTTCGCAGAGGAGATCGCTTACAGGTGGGTCAGACCGTGCTCGAAGTGGCCAAATGACCTCTATCCGCGCTGGGTCGGCTACCGACGTGGGCATGGTCAGAACCAACAACGAAGATCTGGCTCTTGTCGGCGACTCTCTCTGGGCCGTCGCCGACGGCATGGGTGGCCACGCCGGCGGCGAGGTGGCCTCCCGCACGGCCATAGACACCTTGCTGGGCGCCTTCTCCAATGACCCCACGACGGCCGGGCTTGAGGAGGCTGTCCGCCGCGCCAACGAGGTCGTGTGGCAGAAGGGTATCTCCAGCACCGAGCTGCGCGGCATGGGCACCACCATCACCGCCCTGGGCGTGGTGAGGGCTGACGGCGGGGACCGTCTCGCCCTGGTGAACGTGGGCGATTCTCGTGCCTACCTCCTCCACGATGGTGAGCTGTCCCAGTTGACCGAGGACCACAGCCTGGTAGAGGAGTGGGTCCGCAGTGGTGAGCTGAGTCCCGAAGAGGCAACGCTCCATCCGCAGCGGCACATCGTCACCCGCGCTCTGGGCGCCGGACCGGAGGTGGACGTCGACACAATCCTGTTGGCGCCCGCCCTGGGTGATCGGGTCATGCTCTGCAGCGACGGCCTGACCGACGAGGTGGGAGACTCCGAGATAGCCGAGATCCTCGCCGTGCTCAAGGATCCACAGGCCGCCGCGGCAGACCTGGTCCAAGCGGCGAGAGACCACGGTGGCAACGACAACATCACCGTGGTGGTCATAGACGTCCAAGCCGACGGCCCCGCGGCCGACGGTCCGGGTGAGGTCGCACGAGCGAGGTCCCAGGAGCCTGATCACACGGCGGTCGGGTTGATTCCGGCGCAAGGGTCCGCCGAGGCCGAGCAGCGGGCGACCGGCGACGACGAACCGCCGGTTGCCGGAAGGGCGGGGCGGAGGCAAGGTCGGATCCGACGCCCGGGCCGTCGTATAACCCTCCGGGTCGTAGTCTTTTGCATCTTGATGCTGGCAGTCATCGGTGGGGCCGTGGCAGCCGTGGGCTGGTTTGCAACCCGCTCTTACTATGTGAGCCTGTCCGGCAACCACTTGGCCATCTATCAGGGGCGACCCGGCGGCTTCCTGTGGTTCCAGCCTCGCCTCGCCGTCCTAACCGGTGTGACCACCTCGAACGTCTTGCCCTCGCGTCTGAGCGATCTTCGCCATGGGACGGAGGAGTCGTCGCTCGACGCTGCCAAGCACTACGTCTCGAACCTCAAGGCCGAAGCCCGCTCGCTTCCCGCTGCAGGCACAGCGAGCGCGGCGAGTACCGCCCCCGGCGCCGCTCCGGCAGCACCGTGACATGACCCGGGCGCGGGGTATCTGAGCATCTATGGACCGTCAGATTCGAAGATTGGGCGTCGTGTTACTGCTGGCGTTCGGGCTTCTCTTCCTTCAGTTGAACAACATTCAGGTGCTCCAAGCGTCGAAGCTGGCCAATGCTCCCGGGAACACCCGCAAGCTGTTCGCCCAGTTCGCTCGCGACCGGGGCGTGGTCCAGACCTCTGACGGCGTGGTCGTCGCCCAATCGGTGCCCTCGAACGACAACTACAAATACCTCCGCCGATACCCCGAGGGACCATTGTTCGCTCACATAACAGGCTTCACGTCGATCATCTACGGCAGCGACGGCGTGGAGCGCTCGTACAACTCGGACCTCATCGGGCATACCATCCCATTGCGACACATAAGCGACCTGCTCACGAACCCGAACGAAACAGAGACCGTGACGCTAACCGCCTCCAACCGTCTACAACAGGTGGCTCAGTTTGCCCTGGGGAAGTACGCAGGGGCGGTCGTAGCCCTGAACCCGTCCACGGGCGCAATTCTCGCCATGTACAGCAACCCCACCTTCGACCCGAATCCACTCGCGTCCCACGACGCCGCGGTTGTCAACGCGGCCTGGAACGCCAACCAGCGCAACCCCTTGAACCCCATGCTGCCTCGGGCCTACCGGCGCGCCTACGCACCTGGGTCGACCTTCAAGGTGATCACCTCGTCGGCGGTGCTGGACAGGGACCCGGCCCTGGCGAGCGTGACGTATCCACAGCAGAGCTCTATCCCCCTACCGAACACCACCCATACCCTGTCCAACTTCGGAGGAGAGAGCTGCGGTGGGATGCTGCCGCAACTGCTCACCGTGTCCTGTGACACCGGCTTCGCCCAGATCGGCCTGCAGCTGGGACCGGACAACCTGTCGGGCGAAGCTCAGTCCTTCGGGTTCGACCAGAAGCCTCCACTGGACCTGCCTTCGGCCGCCATATCGAGCTTTCCCTCATCGGCCGCCTTCGCCGAGGACAAACCGGCCCTTGCGTTCTCCGCCATCGGCCAGCAAGACGTAACCGCTACGGCTCTTCAGATGGCGCTGGTCGCCGGGGCCATCGCCAACCACGGCGTGGTCATGGGTCCGCACGTGATGGCCGACATCCACGACAGCCAAGGCAACCTTGTGAGGTCATGGAGCCCCAAGGCCTGGGTCACCGCTACGTCCCCTCAGACAGCTGGAAACGTCACGTCGATGATGGTCAGCGTGGTGCAGGATCCGAGAGGAACAGCCACCAGCATGCAACTGCCCGGGATCCAGGTGGCAGCCAAGACCGGTACGGCTCAGACGGCAGGCGCGGCGAGCAACACCAACAACTGGATGATCGCCTTCGCCCCTGCTCAGGCGCCCAGAGTGGCGGTAGCTGCCGTGGTGCCGGCCCAGCCCGGCCTCGGGGCAGATCCTCAGGGTGCAACGATTGCCGGGCCTGTCGCCAAGGCCGTATTGCAAGCCGCCTTGGGCACTGGATGATGACCCTCGCCGGCACGCTGGCCGTACGGCCGGCCAACCCCTTCCCCGAATCCCGTTCCCATTAGGCTCGGTGGGTCATGTCCTCGGTGACGCCCCAGACCTACAACGGGCGCTACGAGATCAATCGACTCATCGCCCGGGGGGGAATGGCCGAGGTGTTCTTGGCCCACGACCTCCTGCTCGATCGGCCCGTCGCTCTGAAGGCGCTGTTCCCCGAGCTGTCAGTGGACCACTCCTTCGTCGAACGATTTCGGAGGGAGGCTCAGGCGGCGGCCAACCTCAGCCATCCGAACATCGTCTCGGTCTACGACTGGGGACAGGACGGCCACAACTACTTCATCGTGATGGAGCTGGTGGAAGGCCGTCCACTCTCGCTCATCCTCCAGACAGAGGGCGCTCTGCTTGCGGATCGAGCAGCAGCCATCGGATCTGATGTCGCGATGGCTCTTGGTTTTGCGCACTCGCACGGGGTGATCCACCGGGACGTGAAACCCGGCAACGTCTTGATCACCGATGACGGTCAGGTGAAGGTGACCGACTTCGGTATCGCCAGGGCTGCAAACGCCTCGGAGAGCCTTACCCAGACCGGCACGGTCATGGGTACCGCTACGTACTTCTCCCCCGAGCAGGCACAAGGAATGGCCACCGACGCACGAAGCGACGTGTACTCGCTGGGTGTGGTCCTCTATGAGAGCGTCACGCGGCAGCCGCCGTTCAGCGCCGAGAACCCGGTGTCGGTGGCCTACAAGCACGTACGCGAGGCCCCTGTCCCGCCCCGCCAGATCAATCCCAGCATCCCGGCTGCCTTCGAGGCGATCATCCTCCAGGCCATGGCCAAGGATCCGGCCGACCGCTACCAGAACGCCCAGGAGCTCCGAGCCGACCTCCTCCGCTACCAGCGGGGAACGACCGTTCTGGCGAATCCCGGTGCCGCGGAGGATCAGACCCAGGTGGTGCCCTCGGGCGATCGCACCCAGGCCCTGTCCCAGGGTGACGCCGAGAGAAGAGAGCCCATTCATCGCCGGACTCGCACATACGCGATCTTGCTCTTGGTGCTCCTGATCATCCTTGGGCTGGTCCTCTACTTCGTGGGGAAGAACCTGGGACTCTTCGGATCGGCCTCGGCTCCGAACTTTGCTGTGCCCGCCCTGGTCGGGCAGTCCATGAGCGCTGCTACCCAGACCCTGTCACGTGAGGGGCTGAACCCCAAGATCGTGCGTGCCAACAACCCGGCGACCAGGGACACGGTCTTTGCCCAGACGCCCACCCCCCCGGCGAGGGTGAGTAGGGGCGACACTGTCACCCTGGACGTGAGCAACGGGCCGGGCACGGTCGGGGTCCCCAACTTGGTGGGTCAGAGTCTCACCAGTGCCACGGCCCAGCTGCAGGCCTACGGCCTCAAGTACACGACGGTCTCGGACACCAACAGCTCGTTTGCTCCGGGAACGGTCACCGGCACCAACCCGCCTGCTGGTACCTCCGTGCCGGCGGGGTCCACGGTCACGCTCCAAGTGGCCAGCGGACCGAGCCAGGTGAGGGTCCCCGACGTCGTGGGACAATCTCAGGCGCAGGCCGCCAACACGCTAATCAGCAACGGGCTCCGACTGGGCATCGAGACCCAACAGCCCTCATCGCAGTATGCCAAGGGTGACGTCATCAGCTCAGATCCGGGCGCCGGCTCGGTCGTGAGCCAGAACACGTCGGTGAGCCTGGTGATCTCGAGCGGTCCCAACCTGGTGTCGGTGCCCGGCGTGGTGAGCTTCACTCAGAACGACGCTCAGAGCGTTCTGTCCAACGATGGCTTCCAGGTCCAGGTCCAGACTCAGGTCATCAGCGACCCCACCAGAGCGGGGACGGTCATCTCGCAGAATCCCGCATCGGGGGCCCAGGTCGACCCCGGCTCGACCGTGACGATCACCGTGGGGCAGTCGCCGACCGGCTCCAGCACAGCCGCCACGTCGCCGCCTGTGCCGAGAGGACAGGGGCGGGGACCGGCCAGGTAGAACCCCCGCTCCCATCACTACCGTCCTGTGCCCCCGCTCGGCTAACGCGCCCCCCGAGGATCGTTGGCGGAGCGTTACCTCACAGCCCAGCGACGAAGTTCTCGATCAGTCGGTGCCCGACCCCGGTCAGGATCGACTCAGGATGGAACTGAACGCCTTCCAATGGCAAGGAACTGTGGCGGATGCCCATCAAGGTCCGCTCATCGGTCTCCGCAGTCACCTCGATCTCCCGCGGCAGCGACGTCCTTTCGACGACGAGAGAGTGATACCGGGTGGCTTCGAACGGATCCGGCAGGCCCCTCAGGACACCGAGCCCGCTGTGATGGACCATCGAGGTCTTTCCGTGCATCAGCTCTGGAGCCGCCACGACCTCGGCCCCAAGCGCCGCGGCGATGCACTGATATCCGAGGCAGACTCCCAGAGTCGGGAGGCGGCGTCCCGCCGTCTTGACCAGGTCCATGCTGATCCCGGCGCTCTCGGGTCGACCGGGGCCGGGTGAGATCACCAGCCCCGCAGCCCCGACCCCCTGCACGTCTTCAACCGTCACCTCGTCGTTCCGGAACACCACAGGCTCGGCCCCCAGCGCACCCAGGTACTGGACCAGGTTGTAGACGAATGAGTCGTAGTTGTCGATGACTAGTACCCGCTGGCCCATTGACATGGACGATACCGTCCGATGGCGAAGCGCCCTATCCTCGTGGTCCATGGCGCCGAGGACCGGCAAGCCCAGATCGCGGCAGAGCCGGCGAAAGAGCGCACCGGGGGGAAGGGTGACCCCTAAGGCGTCCGGTCGCTACACCCCTCCGGTACCTCGGGAGCACAAGGTCAGCCCTCGGTGGGTGCCGGTGCTGATGTTCGTCCTCCTCCTCGGGGGTCTGCTGTGCGTCCTTCTCAACTATCTGGGCGTCTTGCCCGGAGGGGCAAGCAACTGGTACCTCCTGGCCGGATTGGCGTTGATCTTCGCCGGGTTCCTTACCGCCACCAGATACCGCTGACGTCCAACTACCAGGACCTAAGGGGTAAAGCTTTGGTGAACCGTTAGTTACACGCTTGTGATGCTCCCCAGGCTTATCCACAGATTGTGGAGAACGGCCCAAAGCTTCAACCAAGCCGCTCGATGATCATGGAGTTGGCCATTCCACCCCCCTCGCACATGGTCTGGAGTCCGTAGCGGCCGCCGGTCCTCTCCAACTCGTTCAGCAGGGTGGACATGAGCTTGGCGCCCGAACAACCAAGCGGGTGACCCAAGGCGATGGCACCGCCGTTCACGTTCACCTTGCCCATGTCGGGATGCATCTCGGCCTCCCATGCCAGCACGACCGAGGCGAACGCCTCGTTGATCTCGATCAGGTCAATCTGATCGAGCGATAGACCCGAGCGCTCGAGCACCCTGGACGTGGCGGGGATGGGACCGGTCAGCATCGTGACCGGGTCGACCCCTGCCAGGGCGAAGGAGTGAAACCTTGCTCTGGGTGTGAGTCCGAGCGAGGACGCCCGTTCCTCCGACATGACCAACAGGGCAGCAGCCCCGTCCGTGATCTGGGAGGAGTTCCCGGCGGTCACCTTGCCGTCGGGCTTGAAGGCCGGCTTCAGCTTGGCGAGGCCCAGGAGGTCGGTGTCTGGCCGAACGCCCTCGTCGGAGTCCACGATCTCGGTGGTCTCCTTGCCCTCGTCGTCCTTGACCGCCACCGGCACGATCTCATGCTCGAAGCGCCCCTCCGCTTGCGCCGTCGCAGCCTTGCGGTGGCTGGTCATGCTGAAGGCGTCCAGATCCTCGCGAGACAACCCCCATTTGTCGGCGATCAGCTCGGCCGAGATCCCCTGGGGGACCAAACCTCCGACCGGCGCGTATCGCTCCATCATCCTGGGCCCGAAGGGCATACCCAGTCCGGAGACCATGGACGCCCCCATAGGGGTCCGGGTCATGCACTCGACCCCGGCCGCGATGACCACGTCGTAAGCGTCCGCCATGACACCCTGGGCAGCAAAATGTGCCGACTGCTGGGACGACCCACACTGTCTGTCTATGCTCGTCGAACACACGCTCTCCGGGAAGCCCGCCGCCAGGACCGCGTTGCGCCCCACGTTCACCGCCTGCTCGCCCACCTGCATCACACAGCCCATGATCACGTCCTCCACGACGGAGGGATCGAGGTCGTTGCGGGTGACAACGGCATCCAGCACCTCCGCTGCCAGATCGACCGGATGCCAGCCGCGCAGCTTGCCGTTTCGCTTGCCCCCCGCCGTGCGGACGGCGTCGACGATCACTGCGCTGGCCATGGCTACTCCTCGGGTCCTCGGGGGATCGCCCGTCGGTGGGGATCACCGGTCCGGGCAGGTCAAGAGTGTGCATCCCTCCCGCAGGAAGGTCAACCGTACGGTCGTTGAGCGAGAAACGGCCAACCCGGCGTCGTCACAGCCGATTGCTACCGTGTGCGCCGTGAAGGACATGGACCGTTGGCTGGGCGATGGTGGGATGAAGGTGATAGGTGCCATCGGGGTTTCCTTCACCTCCTACGGTGCGGACGAGGAAGGCGGCTGGGCCGCGGCCGAGTGGATCCCGTCCGACCTGGCCTGCAACCCGCACGGGGTCGTCCAAGCAGGCGTCCATTCGGTGGTGCTGGACGCTGCCATGAACTTCGCCGTCAACTCCTCCCTGGAGGGAGGAGACCGCACCCGCGCCACCCTCGAGATGAAGACCGAGACCATGCGGGCGGCTGGGGCCGGTCAGAAGCTGGAGGTACGTGGCTCGGTGGCGCGACTGGCCCGCCAGGTGGCCTACGCCGAGGCCACGGTGAGGGACCACGCGGGACAACTGATCAGCCGGTCCACGGGTACCTTCCTTCTGCACCGAGAGGCGTAAGGCGCCCGGCGCCATCCGACCACGCAGGCAAGCGCGACAACTGGTGGTGTGTGGTGCCGAGCGTCCATTCCCTTACCGAGCCACTGGCAGCTATGTGCGTCCCCGTACCTAACGGCGGGTCTGGTGTCTGCTCCGTCTGCCACGGGCCAGCAAGGTTGGGCTTCGACAACTGTTGGAGCTGCTCACGTGTCATGACCGACATTGCCAGGCCCTGCCCTCGCGTGGTCCCCATCAGCCTCTGTCGCGTGCCGGGCCCTCTCCACGACGCCCTCCGCAAGTACAAGGACGGCGCGACACCGGCTGTGCGTCTCAGATACTCGGCGCTCGTGGTTTCGATGCTGGCCCGGTTCCTCTTCGACCACGGTGACTGCCTAGTCGAAGCGCTCGGGAGTCGTTGGGACTTGTTGACCACGGTCCCGTCCTCCAAGTTCCCTGGTGACCGTCCGAGGACGCGCCCCTTGGCCACCGCGGCGGTGCTCGTACCCTGGTTGGCCGCGCAGCACCGTCACGTCCTCGCCAGAGGACCGGGGCAGCTGGCCCACGGGGTGGCCACCGATGACGGATTCATCACCAAGTGTCGCGTCGAGGGCTCTCGAATCGTGCTGGTGGAGGATACCTACACTAGCGGGGCCAGAGCCCAGGCCGCGGCCTCCTCCCTCCAGCTGGCCGGGGCGCACGTCCTCGCGATCCTTACCGTCGCGCGAGTCGTCGATCCTTCCTACGGTCCTCATGTCCGTGACTACTGGCGAGCACAGACGCAGAAACCGTTCGAGTTCGCAAGCTGCTGCCTGTCGGGGCACGCGGGGAGGGATCACACGGCCCGGGCGGCGGCCTGAGGGGGCAGGCGGCATCGGGAGGGGTGTTGCCCACTGCTAGAGGCCCACCTCTATCCTGTCGGCATGCCCGGGCCGAACCAGCCTGTGTCTGGCGCCGCGCTGAGCCTCGGTGACGGGGCAGGCAAGGTGAGCTTCTTCCAGGCCATCTTCATGGGTCTGCTTCAAGGGGTCTCCGAGTTGTTTCCTGTGTCCAGTCTGGGACACTCGGTGGTGATCCCCAAGCTCTTCGGTTGGGACTCGCTGGTAGCGGCCCAAAGCGCCGACGAGTCGTACTTCCTGGCGTTTCTGGTAGCCCTCCACATGGCGACCGCGCTCGCGCTCCTCTTCTTCTTTCGGGAGGACTGGGTTCGAATCATCAAAGGACTGTTCCGCTCTCTGCGCCGCCGCACCATCGAGACCTCCGATGAGCGGCTCGCCTGGTTGCTGGTCGTCGCCACCATTCCCGCCGGCGTGGTGGGGCTCGTATTCGAGCACGAGCTGCGTACGGTGTTCGCCAAGCCGCTGGCGGCATCGGTGTTCCTCCTGATCAATGGCTTCATCCTCTTGGGCGGCGAGCGCCTACGCCGCAGAGAGGAGGTCACCCAGCTGGCTGTTGCCAATCCCGCAAGTAGGGGTGGCCAAAGAAGGCTCTCGACCTTGGAGTTCCGTGAGGCGGGCTTCGTCGGGGTCGCTCAGATCTTTCCTCTGTTCGCCGGCATCAGCCGCTCTGGCATCACGATGGTGGCAGGCCTGCTGAGGGGACTCAGCCATGCCGACGCAGCCCGGTTCTCCTTCCTGCTGGCCACCCCGATCATCTTCCTCGCGGGGCTCTACAAGATTCCGGATTTGGCGGGGCCGAACGGGAACGGGGTTCGGGGTCAGATATTGGCCGGCAGCGTGGCAGCCGCCATCGCCGCATATCTGTCGGTCCGCTTTCTCGTGCGCTGGTTCCAAACCAGGACGCTGACCCCCTTCGGGATCTACTGCCTGGCCGTAGGAGGAATCCTCATCATCCGCTTCAGCGTCTGAGACCCACGCCTCAGCCGCTGCCCGTGACGCGAAGCTCGCCGATCTTCAGCATCTGATCCGGTCCGAGTCGGTTGACCCAGAAGAGCACTACCGACCCTCGGTGTCCAGCCAAGTTGAAGGTGGTGAGCGGGCCGACGTCGGAGCGGTTTGCTACAGGCGCTCCCCATCCCTGGATGCTGGGATGTGTCCGATCGGAGACATAGACGCTCGCGTTGTATCCCGTGGTGGAGGACATCGCGATGAGGCTGTTCAGCTGCTCCGACCCCTGGAGCTGCAAAATGAAGCCCAATCCTGGCTTGAGGTTGCCGAACGTTTGACTGTTGTAGTGCTCGGATGTCCAGGCCGTGCTGGCCTGGTTGTCAATGAGGTTGGGTATGCGCGACTGGTCCTCCGTGCCGTCTCCATTGGGATCGAACAGCTGTGCCCCTGTTATGGGAACGGCAGAGGTGGCCGCTGTCGTGGGGGCCGTAGGAGAGTGCCGGGAGGACGTGGAGCCGCTCAGACGAAGCGCCAGAAACAGCCCGACCCCCACCGCCGCGAGTGCAACGATCCCCGCCACCCAAGGCAAGGCGCGCCGTCCGCCGCGACCGGCCTCCGGCCTGGTCCCGCGCTCCACCGGGAGGACCCCGTCCGCCGTCCCTCCACCCCGAACCTGGCTTGCCGGGTTTGAGCCTGAGGGTGAGGCGACGAAGCGGCGGTCCGCCACTGTCGGCGAGTCGGCCGCCCCTGCTGCCGCCGGGAGCCTGACCGTCTCGCCACCGCGTAGATACGGGAGAGCTGAGCCCCGGTCGGCGCCAGGGGCGTAGCCCGGACCTCCTATCAGCACCTTCCTCATCTCTCCGGCGGTCTGGAAGCGTTCGGCCGGATCCTTGGACAGCGCTCTCATGACCACCGCCTCGAGCCACTCCGGCACCGAGGGCACCAGCGCTGACGGAGGCACCACCTGCGCCCTCACGTGCTTCAAGGCCAGGGCCAGCTCGTTGTCGGCCTCGAACGGGGGGCGCCCACAGAGCATCTCGTAGAGGACCACACCGAGGGAGTAGACGTCCGAGCGACCGTCTGGACGGGTCCCCTCCACCTGCTCCGGCGACAGGTAGCGCGCAGTTCCAACAGTCGCCCTGGTGACGGTGGTGTCGTGGCCTGCCTTGGCGATCCCGAAATCGGCGACCTTGGCCGTGCCGTCCTCGGCCACAAGAATGTTCGCCGGCTTGATGTCCCTGTGAACGATGCCGGCCCGATGGGCGAAGTCAAGGGCGGATGCGACCTGCGAGGCGATGGCCACGGCCTCGCCCGGACTCCTGGGACCCTCCTTGGCCAGGATCTCCCGCAAGGTGGGTCCTCGGACCAGCTCCATGACAATGAAGCTGTCCTCGCCGTCGGTTCCCGTGTCATAGATCGATACAACGTTGGGATGACTGAGCCGTGCGGCGGCTATGGCCTCTCGGCGGAACCGGGCCACGAAGGCCTCCTCTCCCGCCAGATGAGGCAGGGGAATCTTCACGGCCACCGGTCGGGCTAGCAGATCGTCATGACCCTCCCACACCTCGGCCATGCCACCTCTGGCCACCAAGCCCGCCAGTCGATAGCGGCCAACCAGGACACGCGACGGACGGCTCTCACCCGTGACGTCTGTCCTGCTCACTGCCTCACGCTACGCCAAGCGCAGGTCTCTGCGGAGCCAGGGTCTCGAGCATCAGACTCTCAAACAGGTTTGAGTCTGTTTTGCGGCTCCGCCCGAGAATGGGTCCAACTTGCGAAGAACCGACGACATCGTCGGTCGTCAGTATCCCAGCGCGGCGCCCACCGCCAACCCCAGCACCAAGAGCGCACCGGCGCGGCGGGTGTGCAAGAAGGCCACGGCGGCGAACCACAAAGGCCACACGGGGAAACCCGCGGGCGGTCGCTCGGGGCGGGGATTGTCGAAGACCTTCCACACGCGCCCCAAGACCGTGAGTCCTCCCAAGGCCGCAAGCGTGGTCCAGGGCAGGGAACCCAGGCCGACGAGCACGGCGATGATGAGATAGAAGCCGGCCATCATCCACTGCGTCAGCGTCCGGGCCAGTCGCTCTCCCAAGATCACAGGCAGCGTGCGGGTCCCGGCCGGACCGTCCCACCTTGCCTTGTCGATGTGCTTGCCCATGAGCACGGCGGTGCACAGGAGGCCGTAGGGCAGTGACGCCACCGCGACGTGCCAGGGGATCGACCCGACAGCCGAGAAGTACGTACCGCCGACCATCAAGGGCCCCCACACGGCGAGCACATCGACCTCTCCCAGCCCTCGCTTCTTCAGCCGCAAGGGTGGAGCGGTGTAGGCCACGCTGAGCAAGAACCCGCCCACCCCGAACGCCAGCATGGGCCATCCGCGATAGGCAAACAGCACCAACAGGATGGCGAGGTCGGCAGAGTTCACAACCAGGGCGGCGACGCCCAGCCCTCGGCGGGAGATCATCCCCGAGAGAACGGGGTGCGGCGCGTAAAGAGCGCGGGGGTAAGACGACGTGTCGGCACCCACCTCGAGATCGAACAGGTCGTTCATGAGGTTGTTGGCCAGATGAGCGAGAACGATCCCGAGCAGCGCGATGAGATAGAGGCCCGGGCGGAACCCAACCTGGTTCAGCGCCAGCAGGCCCGCCACGGCTCCGGCGGTTACGGTCATCGGCAGCACTGCCGCTCGGGTCAGAACCAGCCACTTGGACACGGGGTCGAGGTGGCCCGCCGGAGGATTGCTGGTGGTGAGAACCTCCTTCCAGCGAGACAGCAGTGGCTGGGTAACCGGAGGAGCGATTCCTTCCATCGATAAGAAAGGCTACCCGCAGCACGCGGAGGCGTCCCTGGTCGGGTCCGGGGTAGGCGAACTCAGGCTGTGGCAAGCTCCTCGCCGGGTTCGTCTCCGGCGGCCTGGCTAGCGAACTGGATACGGTACAGATCGGAATAAAGCCCGCCAGCGGCCAGCAGCTCGTCATGCAGGCCGCTCTCCACGATCCGACCGTGATCCACGACCAGGATGAGGTCGGCCCCTCTGACGGTGGACAGGCGATGCGCTATCACGAGAGATGTCCGCCCCGAGAGCGCTACACCGAGCGCCTCCTTCACCGCCGCTTCCGACTCGGAATCCAAGTGTGCCGTGGCCTCGTCCAGAACAACCACCTGGGGCGCCTTCAAGAGCAGCCTGGCGATGGCCAGCCGCTGCTTCTCCCCGCCCGAGAGCCGGTAACCCCGATCACCTACCACCGTGTCCAGTCCTTCGGGCAGCGAACGCACCAGATCGAGTATCTGTGCACCTCGAAGCGCGTCGATCATCTCCTCTTCTGTCGTGCCCGGTTTGGCGTAAGCCAGGTTGTACCTGATGGTCTCGTGAAACAGGTGCGCCTCCTGGGTGACCACCCCCACCGTGGCCGCAAGCGACTCCAGGGTGGCGTCGCGTACGTCCAGACCGTTGACCTTGACAGTGCCGGATCTGACGTCGTAGAGCCGGGGCACCAAGTGGCTGATGGTCGTCTTGCCGGCCCCAGACGGTCCGACCAGAGCCACCAGCTGACCCGGCTCGGCCGTGAATGTCACGTCGAAGAGAACCTGCTGGGCCGGGATCGTGTCGAGAACCGCCACCGACTCCAGGGACGCCAGCGACACCTCGTCCGCAGTGGGATAGCTGAAGTCCACATGATCGAACTCGACACGGCCGGGCCCGGGGGGAACCGGCTTCGCATCGGGCTTTTCTGCCAGCATGGGTGGAAGGTCCAGAACCTCGAACACGCGGTCGAAAGACACCAGCGCGGTCATGACATCCACCTGAACATTGGAGAGCGCTGTCAGCGGACCGTATAGCCGGTTCAGGTACGCCGTGAGCGCTACGACCGTCCCGACACTGAGCGCACCTCGGACTGCGAGGACCCCGCCCCATCCGTAGACCAGGGCCGTGGCCAGCGACGCCGTCAAGAGCAGGGCGGCCATGAAGAATCTCGCGTACATCGCCTGGGTGACTCCGATGTCCCGAACCCGCCCAGCCTTGTCCTCGAAACGGTCAAGTTCCCGGCGCGGCCGACCGAACAGCTTCACCAGCAGCGCACCGGCCACGTTGAAGCGTTCGGTCATGGTGGTGTTCATCTCGGCGTTGAGCACATAGAACTCCCGGGTTATCGACGAGAGCCGCCTGCCCACCCTGCGGGCCGGAACCACGAAGACGGGCAGTATTGCGAGGGCGACGAGCGTTATCTGCCACGAGAGGAGAATCATGGCGCCTAGTACCAGGCCGACGGTTACCAGGTTGGACACCACCGAAGAGAGGGTGTCGGTGAAGGCCTGCTGAGCACCCAGCACGTCGTTGTTGAGCCTGCTGATCAAAGCTCCCGTCTGGGTCCTCGTGAAGAACGCGATGGGCATCCGCTGGATATGGCCGAACACCTTCGAGCGCATGTCAAAGATGAGGCCCTCGCCCACCTTGGCGGACACCCATCGCTGTCCAATGGATAGGAAGGTGTCGGCTACGGCGAGGCCGGCGACCACCAGCGCCAGCGCCACCACCAGGCTCGTCCGGTGTCCGAGGATCCCCTTGTTGATTATCTCCCGGTAGATCAAGGGGTTGGCTGCCCCGATGACTGCGTCGGCCACGATGAGGACCAGGAAGAAGACCAAGATTCGTCGGTACGGACGAGCGAATCGGAGCATGCGCCGGGCCGTCCCCGGCGCCACCTGCGCCTTGACTACCGAGTCGTCTCTGCGAAGGGAACGCATCGTTCCCCAAGCGGCTCCACCACCTGGTCTCATCTCTCGCCTCTCCGCTCTGGGTCCGCCGGCAGCGCGGTTCTTCGGTTGCCGGTCTGCCAGGCTCCTGGGCGATGGTATTCGTGGCCTGGCTTTCTCCAGGTCAGCCGGTTCGGGTGGGCTGTCACACAGTGGGGTCCCATTTCGCCCGAACTGGGCAAGACAAGTATGAGTGGGACGGAGAGCCCTCCGTCCATGTGCCAAGAAAGGGTCGAAGACAAATGGCTCATGTATCCCTGGCGGAGCACCCGCGAGGACTCATTCCTAAGGCAGCGATCCAATACTCCCGGCGCAGATTCGGCGAGGTTGTCGAGCCCGCCATGGCGGCGGCTCACCACTCTGGGGTGTTGGTCGCCATGGCGGCCTTGGAGATCGCTGCTGAGCGTGGCTGGAACAAGCTGGACCCCCACCTCCGTTGGCTTGCCGTTCAGGCATCCGCCGGGCAGATCGGCTGCTCATGGTGCACAGACTTCGGCTACTACGAGGGGGTCCAACAGGGCTTGGACCCCCAGAAGGTGCGCCAGGTGCCCAATTGGCGGGAAACCGCTGTCTACGACGAGCGCGAACGGACCGTCCTCGAATATTCCGAAGCTGCCACCGGCACACCGGTGACCATCTCCGAGGATCTCCTCCAACGCCTTCACACGCACTTCAGCGAGGAGGAGATCGTGGAGCTGGCGAGCTGGGTCGCCTTGGAGAACTTCCGATCGAGGTTCAATGGCGGGCTCGGGCTCAAGAGCCAGGGCTTCGCGGACCGCTGCGAGCTCCCGGGTAGCGTTTCCAGCGCCTGACGGTGGCGACAGCTGCCACGCCCGGTGTTCGGATCGTGGCGCTCCGCCAGCTTCTTGTCAGGAATCCGCCAAAACGGTCCGCTCGGAGGCACGCGTAAGGGCCGTATGCCTCAACGGACAACCTGGCCTGGTCGTGGAGCAGGACGGCCTCATGTCCACGCCGCCGTCCTGGACATAGTGGCTGCCCGGATCACCGGAATCAGGATTGCGTCCACCCCCGACAAACTCCGAGCCCTGCAGGTGCAGGCATCGGCTCCCCGCTCCCACGGCGCTGGTGACAGCCTGCAGAACTGCCCCCTCAGACTCCGGCGGCTCGCTGTCACCGGGTCCCTAGCCGCCTCCCTACCTATTCCTTTTCGGCCTCAGCGGTCCCTGCGACCTCAACCTCTCCGGGATGACGGTGGGGTACCTCGGACGCCGGGACTCGTCCCAGCTTTCCGGCCTGGAAGTCCTCGAGCGCCTGGACGATCTCAGCCCTGGTGTTCATGACGAACGGGCCGTAGTGCACAACAGGCTCGCGGATCGGCTGGCCTCCGAGGAGCAATACGTCAAGATTCGGGTAACGGCTCTCCTGCTGGGTAGCGGCCGCGACCCGCACGGCGTCTCCAGGACCAAAGACTGTCAGTTGCGCGCTATGAATCGGTCGGCGCTCAGCGCCAACGGTCCCTTGCCCCGCGAGAACGTAGGCCAGGGCGTTGAAGTCGGTCCGCCAAGGCAGCACCAGCTCAGCACCCGGGCTCAAGGTGGCATGGACCATCGCCATCGGGGTGAAGGTAGACCCGGGACCACGGTGACCGGCGACTTCACCGGCGATGACTCGCACCAGGGCGCCGCCATCGGGCGATGAGAGCAGCACCGCCTCCCGCGCGCGCAGGTCCTGGTACCGGGGCGGATTCCACTTGTCTGCAGCCGGCAAGTTCACCCACAGCTGGATACCGTGGAACAGCCCGCCCGCCGTGACCAGGAACTCGGGAGGAGCCTCGATGTGCAAGATCCCCGCGCCGGCGGTCATCCACTGCGTGTCGCCGTTCGTGATACGGCCCCCGCCCCCATTGGAGTCCTGGTGGTCAAAGACCCCGTCGATCATGTAGGTGACAGTCTCGAAGCCCCGGTGGGGGTGCCAAGGGGTGCCTTTGGGCTCGCCCGGGGCATAGTCGACCTCGCCCATCTGGTCCATGTGCACGAATGGGTCGAGGTCGGCGGTGCTCACACCGGCGAAGGCCCGAAAGACGGGAAAGCCCTCGCCCTCAACCCCTGCCGGCGCCGTTGTGACCGAACGCACAGTCCGTTCGTGGCCGAAGGGCTCATCGAGTCTCGGGATACGCGCCAGCACGAGCGGGTCGTCGACGGTGACAGCGGGCATCACGTACTCCTTTGCTACCTGGCAACATCGTCCTCCCACGTTGAACAGTCCTTTCGTCGCCGGGATTCCCTTGGGGGGGCAAGGCTGGCGCTCCGCCATGGCCCCCGGCTGCCGCAGCGAACGCCACGACCGGTACCGAATCCCCGTATCAATGGAGCTCCATGCGCTCATCCATGTCGACCGGAATGCATTGACGGGGAGGATCAGCCCTCGCCACACTCGAGCGGCTCGCCCGGCGGCAAGGCTCGTCCCGCCACCATCCTGGTGAGATGCCCTACGACCCCACCCTCTACCGAGGCTCTTCGGCGCACTACCGTCCCGGTCGCCCGCCATACTCACCCCAGCTGGAAACTGTCCTCACCGAGGAGCTGCGATTGGACGGATCCGGGCGGCTGCTGGATGTCGGGTGCGGGCCAGGCATCCTTGTTCTCAGGTTGGCTGCGCTCTTCCAGGAAGCCGTCGGCCTAGATCCGGATCCCGACATGCTCGCTCAGGGCCGCGAGGCGGCCCCTGATCTCAACGCCACCGACATCCGCTGGGTGGAGGCCTTGGCTGAGGACCTGCCCGACGCAGCCCCCGGACCTTACCGGCTGGTGACATTTGGCCAATCGTTCCACTGGACCGACGAGGAACGGGTGGCCGAGGCTGTCTACGACATGCTGGAGCCGGGGGGTGCCATGGCCCTGGTCGTCCACACCGTCGCCGGACGGCCCATCCCGACCAGCCCCGGGCCGCCGCCGATCCCCCACGACGAGATCAAGGCTCTGGTCGAGAAGTACCTCGGCTCCACTCGGCGGGCTGGCCAGGGGTCAACGCCCGTCCGCAACCATCGTTTCGAGGACGTCCTGGTCCGGACCCGCTTCGGGCCGCCCCGGACTGTCTTCGCACCCGGGAAGCCAGACCTTGTCCGTAGCGCCGAGAGCGTGATCTCCGGGTACTTCTCGATGGCATCGTCGGCGCCCCACCTCTACGCCGAGCGGCGTGAGGAGTTCAGTGGGGAGATGAGGGGCCTTCTGTCGGCGAGATCGTCCGTCGGGCTGTTCTGGGATTGGCCGGGCGACACCGAGATAGTCCTGGCCGAAAAGCCCGAAATCGCAACGGATGCTAGGCCGTAGGGGTCGGCCGCCTCGCGTAGCCTCCCGCCGCGTCCAAGCGTGAAGGGGTGACCATCGGGTCGCGCACAACAAAGTCGCGTATGCCGTACTAGTAGCTGTCCCGATGCCGCTGAGCGGCATCGCTGGCTTCACAAGCCTGAGGCAGTCCTAGCGTCTCAGCTGGGGAGTGCAGATCCACGTCAGGTGGAGACGAGCGGACTCGAACCGCCGACCCCCTGCTTGCAAAGCAGGTGCTCTTCCAGCTGAGCTACGTCCCCTCATGTCCTCTGAACTGGTGATTTGTCCCAATTTCGCCGGCTCCCTCAATAAGTGACCACTTAACCGCAGTCGGTGAAGGGCCGCCGCGGCCCAAAATTTGCACCAACGAAGGACCTTGAATGTTACTATGGCTGCCGTCTGATGTTGGGGGGAAGACGGCACCACCCAGTCAAACAGAAGTTGCGTGCGAGGTATGGGGCGGAATTCAGCCTCCGCCTTGCAAAACGAAGGCAAGCAGCACTTCTAGTTGCTGGACAGGTTCGCGGTGGAACTAGCCGTTGATTTCGATCATACGGGCAGGGGAAAACTTGGGCGCCGGCTGCACCTGCTGCTTCTGATCGCGGGTGGGATAGTCGCTGCAGTCCTACTTGGCTTGCTCTTCGCGCGCCCGGCCGCCGCGCTCACCCTTTCGCCCAATGCAATAAAACCACCGCCACTACCTGCACCGTCCGGGGTTCCCGGCCAGCTGCTTCCTGCTACAAAGCCAGCCGCCGCCAGCACGCCGAAACAGTCGATCCCCTCTCCAAAGCTTTCCACCCCCACGAAGCCTTCCTCTCCTACAACAACGGGCTCGGTGCCCTCGTCTGCTCTGCACACCCCAACGTCGCCTATTCCGTTGACGCCTACAGCGGCGTCGCCTATTCCCTCGTCATCCCCGCCCACCAACTCCGCCAAGTACCTCGGGGGAGGTGGGCAAGCTCCTTCGACGGGTAAGCCCGATCGCCTTAGTGGTTTCTCGGGTCAGCTGCCTACGCTGGCCGGTGGAACCCAACCTTCGGTCCCTAACTCGTCGTCGGTTCTGGGTTCCGTAGTCAACCCACTTGGGAGTCCACCGACTGGTGGCGGTTCCAACGGTGGCAGTTTGGTTCGGGATCTAACGAACAAGACCGGAAGTACGCCAGCCGGCGTCTTAAGCCCAGTCACCAAGCTGGTGACCCCTGTGGTGCACAACGGCTTGCTGCCGCCCAGCGGCCCCGGTACCTCCGGCCCGGTGGGTGGGTCTGGCCCGCTCAGTGGCTTGACCACGGCGGTGACCAACTTCGTGCCCCCTGTCACCAACTTCGTGACCCCCGTGACGCACAACGGCTTGGTGCCGCCCAGCGGCCCCGGTACCTCCGGCCCGGCGGGTGGGTCTGGTCCGCTCAGTGGCTTGACCACGGCGGTGACCAACTTCGTGCCCCCTGTCACCAACTTCGTGCCCCCTGTCACCAACCTGGTGACCCCCGTGACGCACAACGGCTTGGTGCCGCCCAGCGGCCCCGGTACCTCCGGCCCGGCGGGTGGGTCTGGTCCGCTCAGTGGCTTGACCACGGCGGTGACCAACTTCGTGCCCCCTGTCACCAACTTCGTGCCCCCTGTCACCAACCTGGTGACCCCCGTGGCGCACAACGGCTTGGTGCCGCCCAGTGGCCCCGGTACCTCCGGCCCGGCGGGTGGGTCTGGTCCGCTCAGTGGCTTGACCACGGCGGTGACCAACTTCGTGCCCCCTGTCACCAACTTCGTGCCCCCGGTCACCAACTTCGTGACCCCCGTGACGCACAACGGCTTGGTGCCGCCCAGTGGCCCCGGTACCTCCGGCCCGGCGGGTGGGTCTGGTCCGCTCAGTGGCTTGACCACGGCGGTGACCAACTTCGTGCCCCCTGTCACCAACTTCGTGACCCCGGTCACCAACCTGGTGACCCCCGCGGCGCACAACGGCTTGGTGCCGCCCAGTGGCCCCGGTACCTCCGGCCCGGCGGGTGGCTTGACGACAACGCTCACCAACTTCCTCAGGCCTGCAAGTGCGGCAGGTGGCGGACCTGGCTCTCCGGCGAATACTGCGTCAGGCCCTTATCAGGCCCCTAGCGGGCGCCAGCAAGCCGCAAGTCCGCCTCAGTCACAATCCGGCCCCTCGCCCGCCGCTTGGACGACGTTGCCAGGGCGGGGAACTGGAATCGCACACCTCACCCTCGAGCCCGCGAAGGGACCACTCGGATCCACACAGCCTCAGACGAACGGGCCCCTGGCCTTTTCGTTGCCACCCCCCGCAGGAACCGGGTTCTCTGGCTCGATTGGATCTTCTTCGGGCGGCTTAGGCGCAGCAGCTGGTTTCATCGCGCTGGTGAGCCTTGTCGCTCTTCTGGGAGGCCGACGACTGCTTCTGGGGGCCACCCAGATGCCACCACCTCCATTCCTCTCCGCTCTAGAGGCACCTGGCTAAGCGTTCCGCGCATTGCAGCCGGAAACGTCCGTCGGAGGAGCCGTCCGTCCGTCAGGGCAACGAGACTGATCAACAGGCTTCGGCCAAGGTCACCTCGACCCAGGTGTTCCCGGTCAACGCCAACGTCCCGGTGTCGGTGCTCAGCTTCGGCTCGAACAACGGCCACGTGGACCAGTCCAATAGCTCATCGGCCATGGCCAAACGCTGAGAACGGGAACTCCACAACTCAGCAGATCGGCCAGCTAGCCGGCTGAGCGGACCAAGCCCACGGCTGAAGCCAAGGGACCAAATAGGTAGCGAGTGAGATGGGCCTGCCGGCCTACCCGATGTCGGCTGGCCGGCAGCCTCTCTCAAGCTCCTATTCGTCGCCGCGGCCGTCCATCGGGCCAGCCGTTCGTCTGGGACACCCAGAACCCAACCTTGAACAAGGAGAGGTTTGCCCAATGAAACATTTCATTCCAATCGCCGCCGCGACAGTCGCAGCGGCTGTTACTCCCGGGGTGCTAGTCGCCGACGCGGCTGGTCGGCCGGGGGTCGAATGGGGGTACACGAGATGACGCCGTGGCTAGTGCTGTTGGCCGTCGTCGGCCTCTTGTGGATAGGCGGAATTGTCACGATCTGCATAGGAACTCGCGCTTCAAAAGCGTTGAACGCCAGTTCTGCGCTCGCCGAAGCACCTGTCCTCGGGAAACGCCGGGAATCGCCCAATGTGGTGTCGACGTCGCCAGAGCTAGTCTCCGATGCGGCCGATAGGTACCCGCTCGTCCCGCTGGTCTCCAACGGGTTGCGCGATGCGGTAATCGCGA
Source organism: uncultured Actinomycetes bacterium (assembly GCA_963736925.1). Classification (GTDB taxonomy): domain Bacteria; phylum Actinomycetota; class Acidimicrobiia; order Acidimicrobiales; family CAVTQP01; genus CAVTQP01. The sequence continues at coordinate 256,859 of CAVTQP010000001.1, read as the reverse complement.
GGATGAAATCGGGCGAGGACCCACTCGAGGAACAGGTCGGGCCGGGCCCGGTTTTTCGGCGCCTGGCCTCCCAGCCACAGCCTGTGGTCGACGGTAGCGGCACTGCGTGGGCAGAGTCGCTCGATCGAGACCCGGTCCTCGGGACTCCCAAGCCGTCCGCGAGAGCGCAGGAGGATGATGCTCGCCTGTCAGCCGACCGCACACTTCGGGGATCGCCTTCATCTGGTCATCGGCGTAGGCGTTCCTCGCTCCTCGCGTTAGGCGGCGCTCTAACAACCTCTGCCGTTGCCGCCTCGTTGGCATTGGTGCTCTTGGGTGGCAACCTGGCGTACCCGCCAGGTTCACAACACAGAGGAGGCGAATCGCCTTCGCTCGACCACATTGGCCAGGGCTCGGCTGCGGCCTCTCTAGCATCGAACAATGCAGCATGTCCCAGCTCAAGGGTGAGGAGCGGCGCTACGACGGTCTTGCCACCCGCAAGCGAAGGCTCCCTCTCCACCGGTGGGAACCAGGTGGCTGTTCAGGGCAACGAGACTGATCAGCAGGCTTCGGCCAAGGCCACCTCGACCCAGATAGCGCCGGTCAACGCCAACGTCCCGGTGTCGGTGCTCGGCTTCGGCTCGAACAACGGCCACGTGGACCAGTCCAATAGCTCATCGGCCAAGGCCAACGCTGAGAACGGGAACTCCACGACTCAGCTGGTCGGCCAGAGCCAGGGCCAGCAGGACAACGGCTACGGCCAGGGTGCGAGCCGGACCAAGAGCACCAGTGGGAACCAGGTGGCTGGTCAGGGCAACGAGACTGACCAGCAGGCTTCGGCCAAGGCCACCTCGACCCAGGTGTTCCCGGTCAACGCCAACGTCCCGGTGTCGGTGCTCAGCTTGGGCTCGAACAACGGCCACGTGGACCAGTCCAATAGCTCATCGGCCAAGGCCAACGCTGAGAACGGAAACTCCACGACTCAGCTGGTCGGCCAGAGCCAGGGCCAGCAGGACAACGGCTACGGCCAGGGTGCGAGCCGGACCAAGAGCACCGGAGGGAACCAGGTGGCTGGTCAGGGCAACGAGACCGACCAGCAGGCTTCGGCCAAGGCCACCTCGACCCAGATAGCGCCGGTCAACGCCAACGTCCCGGTGTCGGTGCTCAGCTTCGGCTCGAACAACGGCCACGTGGACCAGTCCAATAGCTCATCGGCCAAGGCCAACGCTGAGAACGGAAACTCCACGACTCAGCTGGTCGGCCAGCTAGGCGGCTGAGCGGACCAGCCCACGGCTGAAGCCAAGGGACCAAATAGGTAGCGAGCGAGATGGGCCTGCCGGCCTACCCGGTGTCGTCTGGGCCGGCAGCCTCTCTCAGCCAGAGAAGCAGTAGGAGTCGGACGAGGCGTCACCGCCCTGAAGCCGCACCTGATGAGGCCGCAGACCTCGGAAGTCGGTCACGAAGAAGTCTTCATCGAACTCGATCCCACCGCCGGGGATCGCGTCCACTTTGGCGAGCCAAGAGCCCACGCCCTCTGGGTAGAACTGATCGTCCCAAGCGCCGTAGAGCGAGTTGGTGAAATAGACCCTCTGGCCATCCCGGCTCACCTCAACCATCTGAGGACCGCCCCTCAGGCGCTCGGGTGACGAGGGGTGAGGTCTCCCCTGCACGATTCCACCGATCCTGACCGAGCCCGTCAGTCTCGGTGAAAACGGATCGCTCACGTCGTACTGCCTCATCTCGCCGGTTCCCCAGCACGAGACGTAGAGGAACTTGTCGTCCACTGACAGATCGATGTCTGTAACAAGCGGAGGGACCGCCCCGAAAGACTCCAGGAGCGCCGGCAGTCCACTCGGATCAGCGGGTTCTGCGGGAATGTCGATGACCTTGGTCAAGGTCCATTTCGTGTCGTCCCGGTGCCAAGCCCAGACCGATGCGGAGAGGTCCTCGACGTTGACAACCACGCCAACAAAGCCATACTCCTTGTCTGGATTGTGGGCAGGTCTGAGCTCCAGCGCCATCTGGTGCTGGTCGCCGATGTCAACGGTCTGTAGGTGCCGCCTCTCGGACAAATCCCAGAAATGAATGGCGTGCCCGTACTCCCGTCCGAGCAAGAGCTCCGGGACGATGCCGTTCTCAATCATCTCGGGAGTCCCCCACTCGCTGGTAATCAATACGTTGCCGTTCAGGTGCCACCAGAGGTCATATGACAGGTACTGCGGTCCCCGGTCCACCTCCCACTGCCCCAATGGCTCGAACGAGCCGTGATCGAGCATCGCGATGCCGCCCGGACCCTCGGACCCAGCTCCGCCGAGAGCACTCAGATAAATACCATCCGGCCCGCAATGAAGAGTATGGGGCCGGGAGTAGCCAGCGCTCTTGGCCAGCTGCTCGGGCTCGATCACCTTAACGAGCCGAGGCTGGCGGGGGTCGGGCTTGGTGTCGATGATATGGATGCGTGAGGACCTAAGCCCAGGCACTATTAGGTAGCGCCGCTCGAGATCGCGAGCGTCGTGGCCGGTGTGACACAGGGCGGAGCTGCAGGCGTTCCAACCGAAGTGGTGAAGCTCGTCCCCGACGTTCGGCATGTCCAGCCAACCGACGACATTTGCGAACTCGGCCGATTGAGGCATTACGTCGACGACAGCCAAGGCGTCAGGTTTGGAAGGCGCTCCAGGTTTGGAAGGCTCTCCGCGATGAAAGGCGGCGACGTACGCAAGTGCCTCAGGCGCTGCGTTCGAGGCGTCCTGCGGGGTGCGGTAGAAGGTCGGGTCCGGAGGAGTCATGGCGATCTTCCTTCCCTGGAGCAGCCGGTATCCGCAAAGTAGAAACTCCGACCTGTTCAGTCAAGTTTGGCTTGGAGTGACCCTGCCGAGGCGCCGGGCCGGGGCAGTGGCCCTCAGTCGGCGACAGCCTCGACGGACATGGTTCTTTCGGCGGTGATCCTCGCCCACAGCTGCGTCTCATCCTGGAGTCGTCGCCTGTGCCACGTCGGTCTCCCATCATTTGTCGGTCAGCTCGCAATCGGACGCCGTCCCTTGTCGGGTCCGCTGCCTGCGGAAATGAGTTTCACCGCGCACCGGCGTTCTGGGACACTCGGCTGATGGCAGCCGAGGAGGCAGTGTTGTGTGCCCGCGGCCTGGTGAAGGTCTACAAGCGCGTGCGTGCCGTGGACGGGGTCGATCTGACCGTTCATCCCGGAGAGCGGGTGGGTCTCCTCGGTCCCAACGGCGCGGGAAAGACAACGACCCTTCTGATGCTGCTGGGCGTGGTCACCCCCAACGCCGGATCAGTTGAGATCGCCGGTCATCGTCTCCCCCGCGAGCGCAGTCAAGCCGCCGGCCACGTCGGGTTTGCGGCGGGGTACCTTCCCCTGCCCGAGCGGCTGCGGGTCCGAGAGTTCCTGTGCATGTTCGGACGCCTGTACGGCCTTCCTACCCCCGAGCCCCAGGTGGAGGCGGGTCTTGACCGCTTCGAGATCTCGGATCTGGCAGACGCGATGGGCAACGAGCTGTCATCGGGTCAGCGAACCCTCGTGGGAGTGGTCAAGGCAACGCTCCACCGGCCATGCCTCCTCGTCTTAGACGAGCCCACCGCATCACTCGATCCCGAGGTGGCCAAAAGGGTGCGCACCGGGCTCAACAGCTTACGGATGGAACAAGGGACGGCCTTGCTGATCACCAGCCACAACATGGTCGAGGTCGAAAGGCTCTGTGAACGGGTCGTCTTTATCTCATCGGGTCGCGTGGTGGCGGACGGCAAGCCGGACGACGTGGCGGCGGGATTCGGTCACCCGGACCTGGAAGGTGTCTTTCTCCAACTGGCCGCCGACCGGAGCGGGCGTTGGTCGTCCGACTTGAGGGAGGCCGAGGACCTCAGGGAGAAGCTGCGATGATGCGCTTACATGCCTTGAGCTGGCTTAGGATCAAAACGGTCGCACGAAGGCACGCCTACGTCCTTCAGCGGTCCCCGCAAAGATGGTTCGACGTCGTGTTCTGGCCGGTAGTCGACGCGGTTCTGTTCGGCTCCCTTGGGGTCTATTTCGCAAGAGCGTCGGGAAGAGGGAGCGCAGCGGTGGGCTTTCTCCTGGCGGGCATCTTGTTGTTTCACGTGGTCTTTCAGGCAGAGATAAGCCTTTCCACGGGCTTCATGGAAGAGACATGGTCGCGAAATCTCCTCAACCTGATGGTCACGCCGCTTCGAGAGATCGAATACGTCGCGGGCGTCGTCTTGTTCGGCCTGGTCAAACTGACCATGGGGGTGACGACGGTGGCGCTGGTCGCTCTGGGTTTGTTCGCCTTCCGCATCACTGACCTGGGACTAGCCCTGGTTCCGCTGGTGGCGCTGCTCCTGATCGTGGGCTGGTCAGTGGGCTTGCTGGTGATCGGCCTGATCCTCCGGGTGGGACAGGGCGCCGAGATCCTTGCTTGGGGCCTGCTCGCGATGGTGATGCCCCTGTCGGGCGTCTTCTACCCCGTGAGTGCACTACCGGGTGTCCTCCAACCGCTGGCCCAGGCGCTGCCTACCACCCACATCTTCGAGGCTGCCCACACTGTCCTTTCGACCCACGAGCTTCCCCTGGGCCAACTAGGACTGGGCGCCGTCGGATCAGTGGTCTTGTTCGTGGCCTGCTTGTGCTTCCTGGTCCGAATGCTGGCCACATTTCGCCGCCGGGGCTACATCAGCCGCCATACTTGATCGGACGCATAGACAGATCGGTCGGCCGAGTCACGGCCCCGTTTGCGCCCGATGGCCGGGCACAACGCTCGCCTTCATGAACGCCGTGGGGAGCTAGCTGTCTGGTGGGGCTGTCTGGTGGGGCTAGCTGTCTCTGAGTTCATGGTGGGGCTAGCTGGACTCGAACCAGCGGCCTCAGCATTATCAGTGCTGCGCTCTAACCGACTGAGCTATAGCCCCGACCGAGACCGCGAAGCTACACCACCGTCCAATCCTGGCTCCTCCTCCACGATCTCTATCCTCACACCCCCGATCCACCCGCTCACCAGGTTGTAGACGATCGCGAGAACGAAGTTGACCAGGCTGCCCAGCACCACCAGGATCACCCCGGACAGCAGGGTGCCCAAGACCACCTGTGGTCCTGCGAAGGTGAACGATTGATAGCCGAACAACTGTTCAACGAAGTGATCGAAGCCGTGTATGGCGCCGGTGATCGACGCCACCAGCCACAGAATGGCCCCCACCAACAGGAACACGACGAGGACCATCAGGTAGAAGAGGAACGATATTTTGAGGACAGTCCGCGGATCGACCCTGCGGACGGTGTGGTTGGACACACGCCCACGCTCGGACCTGGACCGTTTCGCCGGCTCTGGGCCGGTGGCCTGAGCGGTCCGTCGGGACTGACTCGACCGTCGCGAACCGGACACCAGTTGGGAGTCGTCCAGGTGAGGGTCCGCCTGGGAGAGGTTCGCCTTGATCGCCGCTGTGGAAGCCCCCGCACGAGAAGGACGGCCCGTTGCAGGCGGCGACCCAGGCCCCTGGGACGCCCGCCTCCCGTCCATGTTCTGTTACTCCGACTCCACCGGCGCCACCGACGCCACGCTCTGACCCGCATCCAGGTTCATTACCCGCACTCCGGTGGCGTCTCGCCCCTGGGATGCGATCTCTCGTACCGCGGTTCGGATCGTCACGCCGGCGGATGAGATGAGGAGGATCTCGTCCTCCAGTCCGGCCATGAAGGCCGCCGCCACATAACCCCTCCTGGCGGTCAGGCGGATCCCCCTCACCCCTTGGCCTCCACGAGTTTGAGTGTTGAACCGTTCCAACTTGGTCCTCTTGCCGAATCCTGCGTCGGTCACCATCAAGATGTCCACGTCGTCCCGGGCGACGTCACAGGAGACGACCTCATCCCCCGGTCTCAGCTTCATGCCCCGAACCCCCGCCGTGTCGCGACCCATCGGACGAACGTCCTGCTCTGAGAATCGAATGGTCATGCCATTGCGACTCACGATGAAGATGTCGTCGTCGCCGGTGGTCTGGACGACTCGGACGAGCTCGTCACCCTCTCTAAGGCTGATCGCGATGAAGCCCTCCCGCCGTGACTTGTCGTAGTCGGAAAACGCTGTCTTCTTCACCTGTCCCTGGCCGGTGGCAAACATCAGATATCGACCGGCGTCGAAGTCCCGGGTGTCGACGATTGCCTGGATGGTCTCACCTGGGGCCAGGGGGAGCAGGTTGACGATGGCGGTTCCACGGGCCGTCCGCTCCTTGAGCGGTATCTCGTGACCCTTGAGCCTGTAGACCCGCCCCCGGTTGGAGAACATGAGGAGGAAGGAGTGGGCTGACGTATGGACTATGTGGCTGACCAGATCCTCCTCTTTCAGGTTGGTGCCCTGCACGCCACGGCCACCCCGTCCCTGCGTGCGGAAGGCCGCCCCCAACATGGCCTTTATGTAGCCGGCCCTGGTCATGGTGACCACGAGCTCCTCGTCCTCTATTAGGTCCTCGAGCCCCAAATCCCCAGGGTCGAGCACGATCTTCGACCGGCGGTCGTCTGCGTAGTCGTCACGGATCCGGCTGAGCTCGTCCTTGATCACCTCCCTCAGCAACCGGGGGTCGCCGAGGATGGCCTCGAGCTCGGCGATCGCCTCGCGGAGCCTTGCCATCTCCTCTTCGAGCTCCGCTCGACCAAGACGGGTCAGCCGGCCCAGGGTCATGTCGAGGATCTGGGTGGCTTGCTCCTCGGTGAAGTCGAAGGGCGCGGCCATGAGGCCTTCCCGGGCGGCACCGCGATCCTCGGAGCCGCGAATCAAAGCGATGACAGCATCGAGCATCTCCAGCGCCTTTAGCAGGCCTTCTACTATGTGTGCCCGTGCTCGCGCCTTACGCAGTCGCTCCTGGGAGCGGCGGGTAATGACCTCGACCTGGTGGGCGACGTAAGCCGTAAGGGCCTGAGCCAGGTTCACCGTCCGAGGCACGCTGTCTACGAGCGCCAACATGTTTACGCCGAAGCTCGTTTGAAGCGGTGTGTGTTTGTAGAGGTTGTTGAGCACCACCTGGGGATTGGCATCCCGCTTCAAGTCGATGACCAAACGCGACTTCCGGCCAGCCGAGTCGTTCTGGATGCTTCGAATCCCTTCGAGCTCACGCGCGTTGACAAGTTCGGCGATTTTTCGTTCGATCACCTCCACAGCCGTCTGGTACGGAAGCTCACTGACCACGATCCGGAACCCTCCGCCCTTGACCTCTTCGACCTCGGCGACAGCTCGCAGCTTGATCGAACCTCGCCCCGTCCGGTATGCGTCCAGGATCCCGGACCTCCCCAGGATCAATGCTCCTGTGGGGAAATCCGGGCCTTTGACGTGGGCCATGAGCTCGTCGGATGTGGCCTCGGGGTTGTCGATGAGATGAATGGTGGCGTCGATGACCTCTCCCAGGTTGTGAGGCGGGATGTTTGTGGCCATTCCTACGGCGATTCCCTGCGAGCCGTTTACCAACAGGTTCGGGAATCGCGAGGGCAGCACGAGGGGTTCGCTGTCGCTGCCGTCGTAGTTCGAGACGCGGTCCACGGTGTTCTCATCGATTCCCGCCATCAACTGGAGGGCTAACGGCGCGAGCCGACACTCCGTGTATCGGCTGGCTGCGGGTCCTGTATCGGGGTCGGGGGAGCCGAAGTTCCCATGGCCGTCGATCAACAAGCTCCGCAGGCTGAAATCCTGCGCCATTCGCGCTAACGCGTCGTATATGGCCCCTTCCCCGTGGGGATGGAACCGACTCATCACGTCCCCAACAACCTTGGAGCACTTCACATGGGGACGGTCGGGACGGAACCCCTGGTCGTACATCGCGTAGAGGATCCGTCGGTGGACAGGCTTCAGCCCGTCCCGGGCATCTGGCAGCGCTCGGGCCACGATGACGGACATGGAGTACTCAAGGAAGGAGCGCTCCATCTCCTCTTGGATCTCGATCGGCTCGATGGCTCCGAACAGAACGTCGCCGTCACCCGGACCCCCCGTAACGACGTCGCTCAAAGCGACACCACCCAGCTAGATGTCAAGGAAGCGGGCATCCTTCGCGTTGCTCTGTATGAAATGCCTGCGCAACTCGACGTCTTCCCCCATGAGCACGGAGCACACCTCATCGGCCAGGGCGGCCTGCTCCACCCCAACCCGAAGAAGTGAGCGCTTGCCCGGGTCCATCGTCGTGTCCCGCAGCTCGTTGTAGTCCATCTCTCCCAAGCCTTTGAGGCGCTGGAACTCGGCCTTGTGCCCGGGGTTCTCGCCGAGGAAAGCTGCTTTGGCGAGATCGTCCTTCAGATAGACCTTCTCCTTCCCCACTAGGGTCGAGTAAAGGGGAGGTTGAGCCACGTAGACGTAGCCACCCTCTACGAGATCCTTCATCTGACGGAAGAAGAAGGTCAGGAGCAACGTCCGTATGTGAGACCCGTCCACGTCGGCATCGGCCAAGATGATCACCTTGTTGTAGCGAATCTTGGCCAGATCGAACTCATCGGCCAGGCCGGCCCCAACCGCTGCGATGAGGGCCTGGATCTCGGCGTTCCTTAGCATCTTGTCCAGCCGGGCTCGCTCGACATTCAAAATCTTGCCCCGAATGGGCAATATCGCTTGGGTCCGCGGGTCACGGGCGTCCTTTGCCGAACCGCCGGCACTGTCTCCTTCCACGATGAACAATTCCGACTCACGCGGATCTCGGGACGAGCAATCGACGAGCTTGCCTGGGAGTCCAGCCCCTTCGAGCGCCGATTTGCGCCGGGTAAGGTCCCTGGCTTGCCTTGCCGCCAAACGAGCTCGCGCGGCCAGCAGGGATTTCTGCACGATCTGATGAGCCTCGCGGGGGTTCTCCTCCAACCACTCGGCAAGCTTTTCGTTGGTAGCCCGTTCCACGAGTGATCTGATCGACACGTTGCCGAGCTTGGCCTTTGTCTGGCCCTCGAATTGGGGATCGTGGAGCCGGACGGCGATTATGGCTGTAAGGCCCTCGCGGATGTCTTCGCCCAGGAGGTTCTCGTCCTTGTCCTTGAGTTGGTTCTTGCCGCGGGCGTACTTGTTCACCACGTTGGTCAAGGCCTTCTTGAAGCCCTCTTCGTGCATACCCCCTTCCCCGGTGGCGATTCCGTTGGCAAAGGAGTGGATGCTCTCGTAGAAGCCGGTGTTCCACTGAAGGGCGATCTCCACCTCTTGGGTAGGCTCGACCTGGTCGAAGGCCGCTACCTTCTTGAAGAGACCCTCCTTTGAAACGTTGAGGTGCCTCACGTAGTCGGAAATCCCGCCGGTGTACCGGAAAGTGACTTCTTGGACATGGTCTGGTCGCTCGTCCTTGAAGCGCATCTCCAGGCCCTTGTTGAGGAACGCCATGATTTGCATGCGCTCGATGACGGTCTGGGCCCGAAACTCGGTCTCCTCGAACACGGTCGGATCCGGCCAGAAAGTAACGGTTGTGCCGGTCCGGCCCCTTGGGGCACCCCCCGCCACCTTCTTCAGCTTGCCTTGGGGCTGGCCCCCATCGGCGAACTCCAGCCGATAACGGTCTCCACCTCTGTCCACTTCGAGGAGCAGTCTCTCCGATAAGGCGTTGACGACCGAGACCCCTACTCCATGAAGACCCCCGGAGACCTTGTACCCACCTCCGCCGAACTTGGCTCCGGCATGCAGAACCGTGAGCACGACTTCGGCGGCGGACTTGTCCTTGTACTGCGGGTGCCTGTCCACGGGGATCCCTCGGCCGTTGTCGGTAACCCGACACGCACCGTCTGCCAAAAGCGTCACGTCTATACGTGTGCAGTACCCCGCCATCGCCTCGTCGACGGAGTTGTCCAAAACCTCCCAGACCAGGTGATGCAAGCCCGTTGGCCCGGTCGAGCCGACGTACATGCCGGGCCGTTTCCGGACAGGTTCCAGCCCCTCAAGGACGGTGATGTCCTTGGCCCGATAGGACAGGGGTTTGGGGCTGTCTTCGACCTTGATGTTCAATGCCACAGGCGAGCGTCTCCAGAATGGCTCAGGCATCTAAACGAGCAGGTCAGCAGCCCGGCCCTTCACGATCTATTCTACCAGTTATCAGTCACGGCTTGGCGGAGTTGCGGGAGACACGCACCGCTATCCGCTCCGCAACGGGGGTGCCGTTCACAAGGAGATTTCTCAGTATTTCTCCTTCCAAGAAGCGTAGCTGCGTGGCCCAACCGGGGTGGTCGGTTACCACCGCCAAAGTCCCCCGGCTGAGAGAGATCGGACGACAGTGAGCAGCGAGGTCCGCGCCCACGAGCTCTTCCCACCTCTGGAAGACAGTCGTCAGCACCGAGGCCCGGGGAACTCCCAAACTCTTGGCGACACGATCCAGAGATGGACCAAGGGGCTGGGGATCTCTGGCTTCTCCTCCGAAGCGTCCTGAATTCATGATTCCAACCTTCCTTCGCTAACCCTGACGACCTTTTCTGGCCAGACCCCCGGGGGCAGCGTTCCCGCGGTGGTCATCACCGTCTGGCCATGGGGAAGTGATTGGAGAAGAGAGGCGGCCCTTTCTCCATCGAGTTCGGAGAAGACGTCATCTAGAAGAAGAAGCGGGCATACACCCGTCTTCTGTGTAACCAGTTCGTGGGTGGCCAGGCGCAAGGCCAAGGCCAGGCTACGGTGCTCACCTTGGGACGCATATCCTCTAGCCGGGAGCCCCGCCAGGCGGATGACCAGCTCGTCCCGGTGTGGACCTATCGTCGTGCTTCCGCGACGCAGGTCTTCCTCTCTTGTCCCCATCAGCGCCGCCGCGAGATCCCCCTGCCAGGAGCGCCTGTACACAACCTCGACCTGCCCGGTCATCCCGGACAGGCGGACATATGCCCGGGCCACCAAGGGCGCAACCTCCTTCACGAGCTCCTCACGCGCCTCGGCCACGGACGTTCCAACCGTCGCCAACCTGCCATCCCAAACATCGAGAGTTCCCAGGATGTCCGGTGTCGTCTTGACTCCGGCTTGCTTCAAGAGGCTCGCTCGCTGTCGCAACACCCGTTCCAACTCGGTCCTCGCCTGGTCGTGGCGGGAATGGAGGGAGGCCAGGATGTCGTCCATCAGACGCCTCCTAGCCCACGGAGGGCCTTTGACGAGTTCCAGGTCGTCGGGTGAGAAGACCGTCACCCTCAACCGACCAAGGATGTCCTTTGAGCGCTTCAGAGGTTGACGATTGACCTGCACCCGATCGCGACCGGAAGGTGACAGCTCGGCCTCCACAAGAAGCCCACGCCCGGCCTCATCGCCCTCAGCTCTCAAAACGGCGACTAGGGCCCCATCGCGCACCAGAGCCTCTTTCGGCGCCCAACGGAAGGACTCCAGCGTCGCCAGATATGCGAACGCTTCGAGGAGATTCGTCTTACCCTGACCATTATTACCCAGAACTGCCGTGATTCCAGGTGGAGTGGTCAACTCGACAAAATTGTAGTTACGGAAATCCTGTACCCACAGCCTCGATATCTGCACAAATCGTCAAGGAATTCGCACAGGCATCAACAAGTAACGGTACTCATCACCCTCGATGCCACGAACCATCGCAGGTTTGGTGGCATCGACGGTCTCTAGGACAACCTCATCTCCTGCCACAGGCTCGACTCCATCGATCAGAAAGCTCGGATTGAACGCCACGGTCATCTCGTTTCCTTCGTATTTGGCATCCACGTCCTCGTCTGCCCGACCCATGTCCGGATGAACGACCATCAGCCGTAACCCGTCGGCTCCCAGCGACACACGCACCGAGCTTGAATCGTCTCTCACCATCAACCTCATTCGGCGCAACGCGTCGAGAAAGGTCTCCTTCGGTAGAGTCGCCCTGTTGGGATAGTTCGGGGGTACCAACTGTCGGTACTCCGGAAAGTCAGCCTTGATCAGACGTGTTCTGACGCGAACCTGACCCACGTCGAAAGCCACGTGTACGTCGCCGTTTCGAAACGTCATATCTCTCGCGTCATCCGACCCGACACCGAGCAACCGCTGTACTTCTCCCAGAGCCCGAGCCGGCACTACGGAACGAAAATCCCCGGCCATTCCCTCCACCTTGCCCAGGTCACGCATAGCCAGGCGATACGAGTCGGTGGCAACAAGACGCAACCCTTTGTCCTCGGCGGAGAAGAGCACCCCGGTGAACTGCTGGCGCATGTCGTTTCTCGAAGCTGCCCTCACAACCTGACGCAGGGCATCGGCGAGCTGGCCCCCCGGCATGGACATGACAGCTCCCTCAATCGGAGGGAGCTTCGGGTAATCATCGGAGGGATAAGTCTTCACGCCGAACTGAGACCTACCGGAGACGATCCGCACCTCTTCGTCGTCCGAATCGACCGAGACAGCTCCGGGATCGAAGGACCGCACGATGTCGGACACCAAGCGGGCGTCGACCACGAACTGACCCTCCTCCAAGCCGTTTACCCGTGTATCAGCCTCGATGACGAGGTCGAGGTCGGAGTCAGCCCCGGTGATATGCAACAGGTCCCTGCTGAGTTCGAACCGGAGCCCAGCAAGAGCTTGTATCCCCCCACTGCGAGTCGATACCGCCCTGGATGTGGTTCCCACGGTTTCAACAAGCAGGTCTCGTTCACAACGGAATTTCACCGAGGGATCCCTTCTTCGTACTTGTCTTGGAGATCCTTGTAGTAAGGGTAGGTGCTGTGGATAGTGGATGAGGCTTCAAGATGCCTGGTGAACATACTCAACGCTGTCCACCGGGTTTCCACAGGCGTCCCCATGGCGATACTCGAAAGGTGGCCCATGTGGATATCTTAGGTTGGACGCACAGGTCCACCCGGACGTCTCCAACGGGTTATCCACCTCCTTTGATCAGATGGATGAGCTCGGTCACCTGGTCGTAGATCTGACGTTTCTCTTTCATGAGTGCCGAGATCTTGTCAACAGCGTGTATCACTGTCGTGTGGTCCCGTCCTCCGAACTCTCTGGCGATGGCAGGGTAGCTGAAGTCCGTGAGTTCTCGGAAAACGTACATACCGACCTGTCTTGCGGTGACGAGTGGCCGACGTCTACTTGTTCCACACAATTCCTCCACGGTGAAGCCGAACGTCGAGGCCGTAGCGCTCAGGATCGCGTTTGGTGTGACTCGCCGGGGTTGATCGACTGACACCAGGTCGGAAAGGATGCGCTCGGCCAGTTCCAGGGTGAGGGGATGGCCGTTCAGGCTGGAAAAGGCGGAGACGCGTATGAGAGCACCTTCGAGCTCCCTCGTGTTGTCCTTCACGTTGGTCGCAATGAACTCCAGGATCTCGTCAGGTATGAAGATGCGTTCACCCTCCGCCTTTTTTCGAAGGATGGCCAAGCGAGTCTCGAGCTCTGGTGGCTGGACGTCAGTGATCAATCCGGAGAGAAAACGACTCCGGAGACGTTCTTCCAGGGTGGCTATCGACTTGGGAGGACGATCGGATGTGATGACAATTTGTTTTGACGCACCATGGAGATGATTGAAAGTGTAGAAAAACTCCTCTTGGAGACGTTCTTTGTTCTCCATGAACTGAATGTCGTCGACCAACAAGACATCGCATTCCCGATACCGGCGCTTGAATACTGCTGTGGCATTGCGCCTGATGGCATCTACAAATTCGTTCATAAAAGTCTCGGTGGAGACGTAGCGGACATGGCGCGCCGGAAAGTTTTCCCTCACATAGTTCCCGATGGCGTGAAGGAGATGGGTCTTTCCTAGGCCGGCCGTCCCGTAGATAAACAGCGGGTTATAGGACATCGCCGGTGTTTCGGCGACGGAGCGAGCCGCGGCGTGGGCGAACCTGTTGGAGGCACCGATAACGAAACCATCGAAGGTGTAGCGAGGATTGAGGGGCGTCTCCTCTATCCCGAGAGGAGCATCCTGAACACCCATCGCAGGGGTGAAAGCCGGCTCATCCCAACTCAGTTGCTCGGGGAGCTGCTGTTCTTGCATTTCAGCGGGGAAAGCCGGCGCCGTCCTGACATCTAGGCGAATTGCCACATCGTCCCCCGTTGTCTCTGACATGACGTCACGAACCAAGGGCATGTACCGGCCTTCGATCCGCTCTTTGGCCAGAACGCTCGGAACCGCTAGCACCAATGTCCCGTCGTCGACTGCGACTGGGTTAACGGCCTCGAACCAGGTCATCCAAGCCGCCTCTGGGACATGAGCCTTGAGTGCGGCGGAACAAAGAGTCCACAACTGTTCTGCCCGTGTCACCTGGCCTTTCACCCCCCCGATCACCCCATCGTCCACAGGTTGATCCCCAACTGTGGAAACATTGGAGCCCCTAGGACCTATGTACGTCGGACCTCGGATTGACGGAGGTCCGTCTCCTCCCGAACTACATCCACGGCCCTGGGGAAGAAAGGCCTGCACCGTCAAGAAACTGACAGCGTGCGAACCGTACACCCACGGTCACGAACGATCCACCGGTGTGACGGGTCACCGTTCGCGTTCTAGCCTGGTGGCGCCCTATCCCACCCGGTCGGGTCGCATGACCAGCTGAGGTAGCGCCGAGGAGCGAAGTGAAGAGGACCTTTCAACCGAACCGTCGACGGAGGGCGCGGAATCATGGCTTTCGGAGCCGCATGTCGACTCGCGCCGGGCGGACCATCATCAAGAGGCGCCGGCGCAGGGGCCGGCAGCGGTTGTCCGCTTGAGTGAGCCGGGTCAGAACTGTTCGTGATCGCGCGACGTTCGAGGCGCTACGACGATCCCCCGGGAGGGTGAGGAAGGGGCCGCTCACGCTAACCTATGTATTCGGTGATGCGGCAAACCCCCCGAGAGTCGCTTATGCCGTCGGTCGTCGAGTTGGGAACGCCGTCAGCCGGAACCGGTTGCGTCGCATGCTGAGGGCTGCGGTGCAAGAGTCTGTCGGAGAGCTGGCTCCAGGCGCCTACCTCCTCTCGGTCTCACCCGAAGTGGTGAAGGTTCGGTTTGGTACGCTGAAATGCCTGGTGCGGGAAGCCCTTAGGGAGGTCAGCCTCTGACCGAGCCCACCCTTCCACAGCGAGTCGTACTCGGCGTCGTCCGTGTCTACCAGCTGGCCCGGTCGGGAAGGCCGTCACCCTGTCGTTACTGGCCGACCTGCTCCGATTATGCGGACGCGGCGATACGGCGTTTCGGTGTCGTTCGGGGCTCTGGGATGGCATTGCGCCGCATCTCCCGCTGCCACCCGTGGGGAGGCCATGGAGCCGATCCCGTACCGGAGTAGTCTCTTTGTCGTGGGGTGATCTGGTCGTAATGAGAGCTGGCACAACCAGGCTGCTCGGAGCCACTATTTGTTCCGGTCCGGCTCATCAGGGTCCGGCTGGGGCGCAGGTCTAGGAGATCTCATGTCATTGATGATTGCGGCGCAGCAGTCGATTGGATCCCTGTTCAATTGGCTGTTTCAGGCGATCGCCGGGATCCTCGCGTTCTTCTACAGCATCATCCCGAGCTACGGAGCCGCGATCATCCTGCTCACCGTGACGGTGATGATCGTCCTGTCCCCCCTCACGCTCAAGAGCACCCGGTCGATGATCGCCATGCAAAGGCTCGCACCCGAGCTGAAGAGGCTTCAGGCCAAATACAAGGGAGACCGGCAGAAGCTCAACGAAGAGATGATGAAGCTCTACAAGGAGCACAACGTCAGCCCGTTGGGCGGTTGTCTCCCAATGGTGCTCCAACTACCTGTCTTCTTGATCCTCTATCAAGTCGTCCGAGGGCTCACAAATACCATCGTCGTCGGTCATCATAATGTATTGTCTCCGAAGTACATAAGTCATTCTTCGGAGCTATATCACAATCTGATTGCCAGCCACGGCCATATGTACTGGTTGGGGATGGACCTCGCTAAATCGGCGACCACGGTGCATGGAGGCATCGGCACGAAGCTGCCTTACTACGTTGTGATCTTGATCGCAGCGGGCTTGCAATACCTCCAGATGGCGCAGATAAACAACAGGAACCCTCAGGCGGCCAAGGCCAATCCTCAAATGATGATGGTCCAGAAATTCATGCCGCTGATTTTTCTGTTTATCTACATCAACATTCCTGCGGGTGTGACGCTGTACTTTGTGATCTCGAGCCTGTTCCGCATTGGACAGCAGGAGCTCATGTTCAGGTTTGATCCTGTGATCGTGCACGCGGCGGAGCAGAACAGGCTCGCCGCCCGGGAGCTGCCGGCCGAGGAGCCGGACAAGAGGCGGGCAGGCAGCCCGACACCCCGACCCTCTTGGCGGGAACGCCTGGCGAAGGCGATTCAGCCCGAGGGCGGGGGCGCAGCGGAAGGCCCCTCGACAATCGAGGGGAAGGCTCGAGAGAGGCCCCGCGTGTCAGAGAACGACGGCCAGGGGACCAAGCCACGAAAGGACGACTTGGCGTCGGGGGACCTCGGCCCCGTCTCGGACGGGCGAAAGCGGGACAACGGCAGGCGGGGAAATGGCAAGAGAGCTACAGGTTCACCGAGGGGGTCGGCCGACAGGCAGAGTGGCAACGGGAGGCCCAAGCCCCACCCGCGTTCGCAAGCCAAGAAACCCCGCCGACCACGCTGACCCTCCTCGGATTCGTCAGCTCGGCGCGCACTTCGATCGAGTCGTGCGGTCTATTACCGGAGCAATCGAGTTACCGGAGCAATCGAGAATGGAATGGGTAGAGACCAGCGCTAAGACCCTCGATCAGGCCAAGGAGGCGGCTCTGGACCAGCTGGGGGTCGATGAGGCGGACGCCGAGTTCGAGGTTCTCGCAGAGCCGAGGGGCGGGCTGTTCGGGCTGGTGAGGGCAGAGGCACGAGTCAGGGCCCGTGTACGACCAACCGTCCCTCGTCCCAAGGAAGAGCGCAGGGATCGTCGCCGCAGACCCAAGCGGAGGGAGGGGGAGGCCGCCACGAAGACGAGGGCAGCGAGCGAGGCTCCCCGGCAGCCGGCTGGCCGTCGTTCAGCCAGGGGCGGGGCACGGGCAGGGACTCGGCGGGCCTCCGAAGGTGACCCAGGCAGGACCGGCGACGAAGAAGATGCTCGGCGAGCCTCGGCAAGGGACAATGGTGGGGAGCCCGAAGGTGATGCACGAGGAGGCAGGCAGATGACGATCGACGTTCCACTTGAGCAGCAACAGCAGCTAGCGAGTGATTTCGTCGAGGGTCTCCTGAGCCACTTCGACATCGGTGCAGTCGTAGATTGTGTCCAGCTCGACGAACAGACCCTGGAGCTCAGGGTCACAGGCGAAGACTTGGGCTTGTTGATCGGCCCGAGAGGCGCAACCCTTGGCGCTCTGCAGGACCTCACTCGAACCGTGGTGCAGAGACGATCTGGAGGCCGCACAGCTCGGATCATGTTGGATGTAGCCGGGTATCGTCAGAAACGGAAGGCCGCGCTCGAGCGGTTCACCCGGCAGATCGCGGACAAGGTTCTCGCCACGGGGCGCGAGGAGGTCCTCGAACCGATGATTCCCCCCGACCGCAAGGTGGTTCACGACACGATCAACGCAATTCCGGGCGTAGTGACCAGGTCCGAGGGAGAGGAGCCTCGTCGATCGGTGGTGGTGGTGCCGGGCGGCGAAGCAAACTGAGGGAGGAGGGGGCTGACCGGCCCCTCAAGCAGTACTTGAGGGTTTGTGAGTCGGCAGGCTCAGAGGATCCAGGATTGAATCCTACCGAAAGGGCGAAAGCTGAGCGATTGGGGAAGCCTGTGCTTGGTGCTCCGGCGCGGCCGGGAGATCGGTCTCGTGGGACCCGGGTCCTTGGATCGTCATATTGAAAACGGCGTGGCTTTTTCCCAGGCGGTTTGGCAGCATCCGCCTATGCAGCTCCTGGATCTGGGAAGTGGTGCCGGCCTCCCCGGACTGGTCTTGGCAACCGTCTGGCCGAGCTGCCGGGTGTTGCTACTCGACTCGAACGCTCGCCGGATCGAGTTTTTGCGATCGGCGATAGATGAGTTGTCGCTAGCGGGAAGGGTGGCGGTCTGCCGGGAGCGGGCCGAAATTGCGGGACGATCACCGGAGTTGAGGGCTCGCTTCGACATGGTTGTTGCTCGAAGCTTTGGGCTTCCCGGGGTCACCGCCGAGTGCGGGGCACCGTTCTTGAAGACGGGCGGCCACCTCTTGGTCTCTGAACCTCCGCCTCCTGAGGAGCCGAAGGAGGTGAAATCGGGTCGATGGAATGCGGAAGGGTTGGCCAGGCTTGGCCTGGAGGAGGAGACATTCGGATCGGCCTCGATACGCATCTTTGTCCAGTCCGGGCCGTGCCCCGAGCGCTTTCCCCGACGAACGGGGATACCTCGCAAGCGCCCCATCTTCTAGGCGTCGGCAAGGGTTTCACGTGGAACCCGCTATACAGCCCGCTGGCAGTCTGTAAGGCTGGTCTTCCACATTCGGTGGAGACCAGGGTTTCACGTGGAACGTCAACAGGGCGTTTAGGTAGAAAGTGCTGGTGGAAGGCTATGGGCTCGCCGGCGGTCACTTGCTTGACTGCGCAGCCCACCGAGGGACAGTATGACCTGGGGTGAGTGATGCCAGCCAAGCTTTGGCGGGCGCTGGCTATCGGGCTCGGAGCGGTGCGGAGGGCGGGTTGGGGGAGAATTCCAGGGAAGACATGGGTCGGGGAACGCCCCGCATATTCGCACGGCCCGTGCGAGAGGAGTCGTCTGCTCATCAGTCGCCAGATGATCCCTTTGAGCAGGCCCGGGAGGAAGCGTCCTCCTGGGTGGACGGGAGACATAAGAACGAGAGCGGGGGGCATCCCGAGGCTCCCGACGTTGGCGCAACCCTCGATCCTCAACCCTCTAGCGTTGGTGGAGCCCGTGGCGAGCTCGTAAGTGCGACAGCGCGGATCATCGCGCTGGCGAATCAGAAGGGGGGAGTGGGCAAGACGACAACGGCCGTGAACCTGGGTGCCAGCCTGGCTGAACGAGGCCGGCGGGTTCTGCTAGTCGATCTAGATCCCCAGGGCAACGCCACGACCGGCCTCGGAATAGACGCCAGAAATCTCGACGGCTCAATATACGACGTGATCCTCAGAGATGTCCCGATGGAGGACTGCATCGAGCCGACAAGCGTGAAGAATTTGTTCGTTGCCCCTGCCACGATAGACCTGGCGGGGGCCGAGATCGAGCTGGTGCCAGCCTTCAGTCGGGAACTGAAGCTCCGCCGGGCTCTACAACCCGTGGTCGCGGACTTCGATTTCATCATCATCGACTGTCCGCCGTCGTTGGGTCTTATCACCGTCAACGGCCTGGCTGCCGCCACCGAGGTAATGGTCCCCATCCAATGTGAGTATTACGCGCTCGAGGGCCTGAGCCAACTATTGAGAAACGTCGCTCTGGTTCAGACGAACCTGAACCCGCCTCTGGCTTTGAGGTCGATCGTCCTGACGATGTATGACGCCCGCACCAAATTGGCCGAGCAGGTCGCCGCCGAAGTGCGGGCCCATTTCGGGGACAAGGTGTGCCGGGTGGTGGTGCCCCGAACAGTTAGGCTCTCCGAAGCTCCGTCCTTTGGTCAGCCTATCACAGTCTTTGACGGAAGTTCTCGCGGGGCAGTCGCCTATCGTGAGCTGGCGAAGGAGGTGGCCGGTGGTACGCCGTAGCGGGCTCGGCAGGGGCCTCGGGGCCTTGATACCCCCCGAGGCCGGGGTGGATCGAGGTTCGGCGTTGCGCGAGATCCCTCTCTCCAACATCCGCCCGAACCCTCGGCAGCCTCGGGCTCGCTTCGAAGAGGAGGCCCTGTCCTCGATGGCTGCCTCTGTGAGGGAGCTCGGCATTCTTCAGCCGGTGCTGGTGCGCGCGGCCGGAGAGGACGAGTACGAGCTCATAGCGGGTGAGCGACGCTGGCGAGCCGCCCGTCGAGCGGGCCTTCAGTCGGTCCCTGCCATCGTGCAGGTCGCCACAGACGAGTCGAGCCTAAAGCAGGCGCTGGTGGAGAACCTCCATCGCGAGGACCTCAACCCTCTCGAGGAGGCGGCGGCGTATCAACAGCTCATAGAGGACTTCGGGCTTACCCATGACGAGCTGGCAAGGCGGGTCGGGAAGAGTCGCGTTGCTGTTACCAACACCATCAGGCTCTTTCAGCTGCCCCCTGCCGTGCAGAAGTCGGTGTCCGAAGGTGAGTTGGGCGCAGGGCATGCCCGCGCCCTCCTGGGAACGCCTGACCGCGGATTTCAAGAGGCGCTGGCAAGGAAGGCGGCGATGGAGGGATTGTCGGTGCGAGCCGTAGAGCACGCGGTGAGGGCTCGCAACGACAGCCCCGAGCTACCCGCTGACGGGGCGAGGTCGGCGGCTCAGCGCCGGACCCAGCGCTCGCCGGGCCTACTCGAGCTGGAAGAGATGCTCTCCGATCAGCTGGAGACCAGGGTCAAGGTTGACATGGGCTCGAGGAAGGGCCGCATAACTATCGAGTTCGCGTCGCTCGAGGACCTTGAGCGCATCTATAGGGCGATGGTCGGGACACGCTCGAGCGCTTGAGGAGGTTGGCCCGGTCCACAACCTCATGCACAGGTTGTGGACCTTAGAAGTGCACCGGCCCTCGAGGGTTGGACCTCTCCTCACTCCCAGGACTCGCCTGCCCACTTTGTGAGGATGTCGCAAAAGGTGTTGGCAAGAAGGGGAGATCTCCCTACCACCGCGGATGGCGGGCCCAGCTCGCACGTGACGGCAGGCATCCTGGTCTCCCGCAGGACGGGTACCGACATGCCGACGATCCCACCGTCGTCGATGTTCATCGCGTCAGGAAGAATCTCCTGCACCAGCTCCGCAAGACGCTTTCCGCCCTCGGACTGGTACCGGTAACCCGAGTAGTACGAGGTCGTGCAGCCGGACGAGTCCGGGTCGAGCCGGATACCTACGTACACGTCGGTGCGAGCCTGGTTGGCCTCAGCGGCAACCCGGGAGCCCTCGGGGTGATGAAGGGCAAGCACCTCGGCACCGGCCGCCCTCAAGGACCGTGACATCGCTGCCACGACCGCCCCCAGCCCACCCTCCTCGCCCAGGGCGACCCTTCGCCCCTCCAGGGTGCGCGGAGCTCTTCGAAGCAACTCCCGTTCCCGAACGGCGGCGACGACTTCGGGAACGTCCTTCCTAGGCGCCAGCCTGAGCAGCTCCGCCAAGGTCCTTCTCCCGAAGATCCCGTCGGTGGTGAGGCCGGCGTTTCGTTGAAAGTCGGCCATGGCCCGCGCCGTGTTCTCCCCGAAGATCCCGTCGATCCGGCCGGCGTCAAAGCCCAAAGCGCCGAGACGACGCTGGAGTTCCGCTACGTCGTCGCCTCTCAGCATGGGTGCCTTGCGGTAAAGGAGTCGTTCACCCAAGCGGTAAGCCGCTTCCACCAGGCCCGACCAGGTCTGCTCCCCGCAGATGCCGTCGGGTCGAAGACCGCGTGAGCGCTGGAACGCGAACAAAGCGTCTTCGGTACTGCGCCCGAAGGTACCTGGCTGGTCGCCGTCCGTGCTGAAACCGGCTCGCTCTAAGCGAAGTTGGACGTCTCGCACCGCCTCACCCACGCTTCCTGTACTGATCGGAAGCGCTGCCGCTGCGGGGTGGGCGGCCGCTTGAGCCGAGGCGGCTCCTACAGGAAAGCCTGAATCTCTTGGAGGAGCTGGCTCTTCCCCTTGGCGCCGATGATCCGGTGGCGAACCTCGCCATCCTTGAACAGGATCAACGTCGGAATGCTCATCACCTCGAAGCGACGGGCGATTTCCAGGTTCTCGTCGATGTTCAGCTTGCCCACCTTGAGACGGCTGGACTCCTCGTCGGCTATCTCCTCGAGGATGGGGGCGATCATCTTGCACGGGCCACACCACTCTGCCCAGAAGTCTACGAGAACCGGTTGGTCGGAGGACTTGATCTGTTCATCAAAATCGCTGTCACGTAGAGTGAGCATGCCGTCGGTCACCACTTCAATCCCTTTCCGGTTGAGGCCCAGTATCCAAGGCGCCGTGGGCTCCAGGCCGTGAACCCAGAGCACGAGCGGGAGCCTGTCCGCCCCAGCCAGAGAGGGGCAACGTGAGAACCGGCTGTTTCATTCCGGGGCTTGTGCTCGACAAACGACTTGATATCGCGCACCGGGCATCTCACCGATTCGAGAGAAGTCACCTAGCGTCCCCTAGCGACTCGAGCCAACGTTCAGCGTCCAGGGCAGCCATGCAACCCGAGCCGGCTGCGGTCACCGCCTGGCGGTAGACGTGATCTTGCACATCACCGCAGGCAAAGACACCCTCGACGCTTGTCTGGGTGCCCAGACTCGTCCCTATGTACCCGGCCTCGGTGAGATCGAGCTGCTCGGCGAACAGGTCTGTGTTGGGGGCATGGCCGATGGCCACGAAGACCCCTTTTACCGCCAGGGTGTCCTCCTCGCCGGTCACGACGTCGCGAAGCCGAACGCCAGAAACCGACTCGTTCCCCAGTATCTCTGTCACGATCGAATTCCAGCGGAACGCGATCTTCGGGTTCCGCATCGCGCGGTCCTGCATGATCTTGGTGGCTCGGAGTACCTTTCTACGGTGAACAACGGTCACGGAGTCCCCGAACTTCGTGAGGAACGACGCCTCCTCCAAGGCTGAGTCCCCACCTCCTATCACGGCGATGGGTTGATCGCGGAAGAAGAATCCATCGCAAGTTGCGCAGGTCGAAACTCCATGTCCGAGCAGTCGAGCCTCGCTAGGGACGCCCAGCATCAGTGATCGCGCGCCGCTTGCCACGATGAGCGCTTTGGACCGGTACGTGGGCGAGTCAGGGTGTCTGCTCGCGACCCCATCGTTGGTCCAG
This sequence comes from uncultured Actinomycetes bacterium, assembly GCA_963736925.1. Lineage (GTDB taxonomy): Bacteria > Actinomycetota > Acidimicrobiia > Acidimicrobiales > CAVTQP01 > CAVTQP01. The sequence continues at coordinate 234,204 of CAVTQP010000001.1, read as the reverse complement.
ATTCCAAAGGGTCTCTGTGAGAGATCGACTCGTGTCACTTTGGCTGTGACGAAGTCGGCACCGAAACGGCCAGCCTGGGCCCGAAACGAGCTCATGAGGTCTGGGCCCATCACGCCGTCCACGAACCCCGGGTAGTTCTCCACCTCTGTGGTCAGCATCAGTTGCCCGCCCGGCTGGTCGCTCGTCGATGATGGCTCTCCCTCGATGACGAGCGGCCTCAAGTCCGCACGCGCCGTGTAGATGGCAGCGGTTAGCCCCGCAGGGCCAGATCCGATGACGGCAACCTCTCTCACGTCGGTCAATTTCAGCTAGCGCTCCTTCGCGTCCTCCTTGACCAGAGAAACGACCCGAGCAGCACGAAGATTCCCCCCACGACCGCGTATGAGGCCCACACTCGTGTCCGGAATGCATATACGTCGAGAAGCCGGATGAGTCCGATGGCGACGAAGACCAAGGCGAGTTGGGCCATCACTCCCGCGATCACCCCGAAGACGAGGCCCCGGGCTGCCAACGTCAGCGGCCGGACGGTCTTGTCTGCGACCCCGGTGACGATCGATTCGATTGTGTCAGCGGCTTGGACGGGCCAGGTGTGACTTCCTGAGGAGCCTTGGTCCGGGCTTGGCATGGCCCGACACTACCGTCCGGGGCCGGCGTGAGACGCCCTTGGTGGCACCTGGAAGACGACCCCTATGGCGCCGGGCCCGACGTGGGTGCCGATGACAGGCCCGATGTCACCGATCACGATCCGGTCCCTCTCGTAGACACCTTCCATCATCACCAGGAACTCCGTAAGGTCCGGGGCATCGCCGTGGAGAACCGCCACCTGGTCGACCGTCCCGGCGTGAAGGACCTTGTCCACGAGGTAGCGGAGAGATCGCGAGCGTGTACGTTGCCGTGATTCCGCCTCGACCACCCCGTTTCGGACCTCGATGATCGGCTTGATCGAGAGCAAGGAGCCCACGAGCACGGCAGCCCCTCCGATGCGCCCGCCTTTTTTCAGGTTCTCCAAGCTGTCCAGTGCTCCGAAGACCCTGGTGCGGGTGACGAGGTCCTCCGCTGCCGAGGCGACCGCATCGGTGGCATCACCTCGCGCAGCCGCCCGAGCCGCCCCCAGCACGATCATCCCTTGCCCCATCGAAACCGAGCGGGAGTCGACGACCCGAACTGGGATGGTCTTTGACACGGCGGTGGCCGCGGTCTGGGCCGCTTGGAGGGTGGCAGAGAGAGCGGCCGAGAGGTTGACACACACGATCCCGTCGTAGCCTGCGCTCACAGCCCCTTGGAAGACGCTCTGAAAGGCCCCTGGTGCCGGAGCGGCTGTAGAGGGGAGTACGGGAGAAGCCTCGAGACGGCGCCAGAAGAGCTCGGGAGTCAGGTCACGTCGATCCATGAGCTCCTCGTCACCGAACCGAATGCTGAGCGGGACGATGGTGATGTTGTTCTCGTCAGCGACCTTTTGTGGGAGATCGCAGGCGCTGTCCGTCACCACCAGAACCCTCGCCACGTCGCCTCCCTCGTCTCGAGTGCTGGCTCTTGGGCCGATCACCACCGGTGTGCACTGTTAGTTGGGCTGCAGTGCCGGCGGCAAGGATGAAAACCGTAACACCGGCCAGTATGGAAACAACGACCCGGACCAGCAATCCGGGCCCGTGATCGCTTCCTACCTCGGCGGCTACGAGCAAGACCACCGTCCCCATGAGGATGCTCAGCAACAGGGAGCGGAGGAGTACCGTCACCACCGACCTGGCAGCCACTTCGAGTGAGCGCCTTCGTAGGTCCAAGAGGGCTGCGATGGTTGCCGCAGTATAGGCAATCGATAGCGACAGACTCAGGCCTCGAACACCAAGGGGTCCCACGAGGGCCAGTGCTAGCACCACGTTGACGCCGTTCTCGAGGAGATACAGATAGAAGGCCGAGCGGGTGTCCTGCATGGCCTGGTACACCCGCATGAGGAAGAGATACGAGGCGAAGCCCGGTAGGCCAAACGCGAAGTACGTGAGCGCTTGAGAGGTGGCGTGCACGCCCGCGGAGCCGGCGGCCCCGTGACCAAGAAGCAAGGAGACGAGGGACTTGGACAGCACGATGTATCCAACTGCGGCTGGGATCATGGTTGACAGAACAGCCCTGAGCCCCGCCCCGACCTGCCTTCTGAAGCCTGTTGTGTCGCCCGTCGACCAGCGCTCCGCAAGATCGGGCTGCAAGGCGCTCATGATGGAGACTGCGATGATCCCGTACGGGAGCTGAAAGAAGATATAGGCGTAGGTGTAAGCACTCACGACACCTAGGTGGTCCGCGAGGATGGTAACGATGAAGAAAGCGATCTGATTGGAAGCCACGAAGCCAAATGTCCAACCGGACAACCGAACGATGGTCTTGACGGCCTCATCGCGGGGAGCCCACCGCCAGTACAACGTGAGTTGGGCGCGGCGCAAGCTTGGTAGCAGAGCAAGCGCTTGAACGGCAACGCCCAACGTGGTGCCTAGTCCGAGGACCAACAGCAACGCACGGTTGCCTCTGATGCTTGCAAGGGTGGGATGCCGTGCAACGATGGTGACACCGAGCACGATACCCATGACCACCAGATTGTTGAGTATCGGCGTCCACATCGGCGCGGCGAACCGCCGCCTCGTGTTGAGCAAGGCCGTCGCGAGGCTGATCAAGCCATAGAAGGCCACTTGGGGGGCGAAGAGCCTCAACAAGTACGTGGCCACGGCTCTCTGGTCGGACGCTGTGCTCGCGTGGTTGGCGACCGTGTAGAGGCCGATGATGAATGGCGCGACGATTGCGAACACGACGGTCGCCACGATCAAAACGACGATGGCCAGCGTCACTACAGCTGAGATCGCTTCGAAGGCATCATCTTCGGACTTGGTGGAGACTCGGTCCACAAAGACGGGTATCAAGGTTGCGGAGACGACGCCCCCGAGTATCAGGTCATAGATGATGTTCGGAGTGTTGTTGGCCAGGTTGTAGGCGTCGGCCAGCGGACCGATGCCCAGCGCGTAGGCGAGGGCGAACAACCGAGCCACCCCAGTGAGGCGGGACAGCAAGGTCCCTGCTGCCATGACTCTCGTGTCATGAGAGAGTGGAGCGGGCCCTCGTTTCAGGGCGTGGCTCATCCGTCGTGGAGAGCGGCGCGCGGTCGCTGCCGCCTGCCGTGCATGAATGTCCGCACCCACCAGCCGATGAGGATCATGCCGGCGCCGACGGACAGCGCGATACCCACTCCCGAGGCTGTCGTCGAACGAACGGTGAAACGGGCCTCGAGTAATACCAGCCCACCGTGCGGTGAGACGAGCGAGACGCTCATCGGAAAATCGCCCGATGACCGTGACCGGACATCCACGTATCTGGCGTTGTCACGCGGCTCGAGGCTCACTTGCTGTGATGCGCCGTGTGGAAACGTGAGTTTGTCACTTGCGACGTTCAAGACTGCGTGGACCACGTAGGGAGCATTCGAGACGATCGTTATGGGGATGCGGCCGTTGCGCGCGGTTAGGGTCACCGTTCGGTCCGGCACGAGGGTCACATGCGAAACCTGCGCGTCAATCTTGCCCCTGAGCACCGCAAGATTTCGGGCCTGGTTCTGGTATCGGAGGTCACTGGACTCGGCTGTTAGCAACTCGTCTCCGAATGAGGAGATCAGGCTGTTGGCTTGGTCGACGACGGACGTGAATGCGTTCAGCTTCTGTCTTGTGACGCGAATGGCCCCGGCGGGAATGCTCGTCGGTGGACCGTTTCCGGCCAGCTTGCGCACGAGTGGTGGTGCCGACTGCGGGAGGCGAAGGCCGAATATGGTGCCGACGGTCACTGGTGAGACGATCGGGCTCGTGGAAAGGCCGCTTAGAAGGGTGTTGACGAATCGGGGGTCCGGAATCCAGCTGAGAGGAGCCTGGGCCACCACGGACCGGGAACTCGGATCGCCCGGTTGCTCGAAGTAGATGACAGCGAGGTCTGCGAGCATCTGGTGGGCGCTGAGCACCGGGTCCGCGTAGTCGGTGAAGTACGAACCGAGCTCCGGATCTGCCGAAACTGCCTGAGGTTGATATCCATTCCGCCCTGACAGCGTGAAGCTTTGTGCGAGCGTCAGCTTCCCTGTGTACTGGGTGAGGTCGGCTTCAGGGAGGACCAGTCGGGTGATCGCCCGGCTCTGTAGGTAGCCCAGGGCGGTAGAGCTGATGTCGCCGTCGGTCACCCAGGTACTCGTGTCGACGTGGGGCCCGACTATCCCGGCAAGGACCTGGTCTCCCCGGAGCACCTGTAGATCGGCCTCGCTTCCAAGCCCGGTGTCCGCCAGGGCAGGGAGGTCTACGGGTACGAATGGGCTGGTTACCTCCTGGTGGGTCTCGGGCGCCAGCACCTTCAAGATGGCGAGGGTTGAGATGTCTCGGGGACGAACGGACGAGGCCAGCGTTTGAACCGTCTCGGGCGTGGTGTTCAGGGTCACGGGGACCGCTGGGTAAGAAGCGAGTGAGGCCACCAGAGTGGACAGCCTCTCCGAGACGGATGGCGGCGCCTGACGTTGACCGCCCGGAGAGAGAGCCGGCGGTGCGTGAAAGGGGATCACCGCACCGAAGTCGAGTTTCGTCGTTCCCGGGTTGGTGAAGATCAGATAGGTGATCAGGTGGCCCAGCGGGGATCCCGTGGTGGCGTCGGTGAGATCGACCCGGACGGGGTAGACACCGTCGCAGCCGCCAGGACATGAGATCAAGCTCGGACCGGGCGGCCCCGTCGTTGGAACGTCGAGCACGGTGGCCCCAGCGTCGTCGGTGGGCAGGCTGGAAACCGTGGTCGGCGCCATCGACCTCAGGACTCCCCCCGCGGCCCTGCCCTGGAGGGTCTGGCGAAAGGAGCTGCGGCTGGTGACCCTCTGGTAAATGGTGACCCCGACGTCCAGGCCGGATCTGGGGAGGTTCGATGCGATTGTCACCCGCAGGGCGAACGGCTGGCCCCGACTTACCCAGGCGCTCTGGGAGGCGAGAGCTATCGAGGCTGGAGGATTCGTCTGGGGAGCGGCCGATGCGGTGCCGGGCAACGCTGCAGTGAGGCCGGTGAAGAGGGCAACAATGACGACGAGCAGATGAACCCAGGCCCTGGCCGCCCGACGTGGGACGTGACATACGCTGCTCGCCGGCGCCCTCACCGTTGGATTCCGGCACTGAGGACGGAAAGCCCATGAGGTTCCGGCCGGAATCCCAAGCTCTGGTAGAGCTTCAGTGCCGAGATGTTGTCATGCTGGGTGTTCACGAGCGCCGTCCCGACCCGCCAGCGGCGCAGCCAGCGCATGCCGTCGGCGACGAGCAACTTTCCGATGCCGTTGGCTTGATGGTGGGGGTGGACCGCCAGCCTCTGGAGGAATCCCTGGTGGCCGACGATGCCGGTGATGGCGTATCCGACCGGCGATTGCCCGACTTCTAGCGCCAGGCGAAACCGCGAGCGAGGCGTTGCCTCGCGGGCTTCGGCCAGTCCTGACTGGTCGATCTGCCAAAAGGGCGCGAACGCCAATCGGTCGATGGCCAGCACGTCTGTGATGTCGTTGTCGCGAAGCTTGCGCAATGCGATCCCTGACGGGATCTGCTCCCGGCCGAGCGCCCTTTCCGCAGCTCCTAGATCGCACGACAGGACACATAGGCGCTCCTCCACCTCGAATCCTGCTCCAAGGAAGCCCACTTGCTCGAGGGGGGCCAGCACACCGGTGATCACCTGGCCGAAACCCTGTGACGCCAAACTCTCCAGGCAACGGTGGATGAACTCCACCGAGAGCGTGCGCCCTCCTTCGAGGGGGTTGAGGAAGGCCACTCGTTCGTCACCTCTCCAGGGTCCCGTTCGGGCCCTTTGCCCCTTCCAGTCGATCACCTGCCGGTCAGAATGGCTCACCTCGTGTCCGAGCCTAAGGGATGGTCGGGCCCGGGTAGCGTCCGGGGGATGAGCGTGCTCTTGGGCACACATCCCGCCTATCTGGAACATCTCACCGGAGCCGGTCATCCTGAGGCGCCCGCCCGGTTGAGCGCGGTAATGGCAGGAATCGGGTCGGCGGGGATTTCGGAAGCCATCGTGGGATTCGAGCCGCGGCGCGCCACCCGAGAGGAACTGGAGCAAGTTCACGATCCGGCCTATCTCGCTCGGATGGAGCGGTTCTGCCGTGAGGGCGGCGGACGCATCGACCCGGACACCTCGGTCGTGGAGTCATCGTGGGACGCGGCCCTCCTGGCCGCAGGCGCCGGCGTCGATGCCGTGGACCGCCTGAGCTCGGGCGAGGCCGAGGCCGCCTTCCTCGCGGTGAGGCCGCCGGGTCATCACGCGCTTCCGCGGTCGGGCATGGGCTTCTGCCTTCTCAACAACGTCGCCATTGCCGCTGCCGCTCTTGCGGAGCGCGGCGAGCGGGTCTTGATCGTGGATTGGGACGTCCACCATGGGAACGGGACCCAGGAATGCTTCTACTCAGACGGCCGGGTCATGTACGTGTCCTTCCACCAGTTTCCCGCCTACCCGGGCAGCGGGTGGTTCGACGAGACCGGCGACCGGGACGGGGAGGGGACCACCATCAACGTTCCGATGCCTCCAGGATCCTCTGGTGACGCGTACCGCAGGGCGATTGACGAGGTGCTGGTTCCGGCCGCCGAGTCGTTCGCGGCTGCGTGGGTGCTTGCCTCGGCCGGTTTTGACGCCCATCGGGACGACCCGCTTGCCGACGTGATGCTGTCTGCTGGGGACTTCGCCGATCTATCCGACAGGGTGATGACCTTGGCGGCACCAGGCCGCAGGGTCGCGTTCTTGGAGGGTGGCTACGACCTGGACGCCTTGGGCAGGTCGGCGGGCGCCTGTGTCGCATCCTTGGCGGGCGCAAGTTTCCGGCCCGAGCCGGCAACATCGGGCGGACCGGGAGGGGCCATCGTCGAGGCTGTCGTGACTGCCCGATCGCATAGCGGCCAGCACTACCCTCGTCGAGTGTGATCCCCGAGCGGTTGAGGCCGCTTGTCGATGAGTCAGCCGAGCTGGCGGAGCGCTTCTCCCGGGCGGGTAGAAGTCTGTACTTGGTAGGGGGAACGCTTCGTGACGCAATAGCAAACGTCGGCATGACGAATGGCGACGAGACAGACCTTGACTTCACCACCGACGCCAAGCCGGAGGAGACCGAGGCGATCGTCTCCGGGTGGGCCGAGTCGGTCTGGGACCAGGGAAGGCAGTTCGGGACGATCGGCTGCAGCCGGAAAGGCCGGCGCTACGAGATCACCACTCACCGTTCGGAGGCCTATCGCCCCGAGTCCCGCAAGCCGACCGTCTCGTTCGCCGGGGCCATAGAGGGTGACCTCTCGCGTCGGGACTTCACCGTGAACGCCATGGCGCTCAAACTTCCCCAGCTCGAGCTCGTCGATCCGTTCGGAGGCTTGTCTGACTTGGCGAGGCAGCGCCTACGCACCCCGCTCGATCCCGACGTCTCCTTCACGGACGATCCCTTACGAATGCTGCGGGCATGCCGGTTCATCGCCGGGTTCTCGCTTCGACCCGATCCGGGACTTGTGGAGGCCGTGGGGCGCCTGCACGACCGCCTGCGGATCGTGTCACCTGAACGGGTGCGCGACGAGCTGAACAAGCTGTTGTCGGTGGAGCACCCCGGCCCCGGGTTGTGGTTCGCCGTCGACACAGGCCTCGCCACGGAGGTGATCCCGGAATTGCCTGCGATGGCTCTCGAACAGGATCCGATACACCGGCACAAGGACGTGCTTGCCCATACCGTCGCAGTGGTGGACAAGACCAGACCTGACCGGATCCTGAGGTTGGCGGCGTTGTTTCACGACGTGGGCAAGCCCGCCACCCGAGCTATCGGACCGCAGGGGGTCTCGTTTCACCATCACGAGGTGGTCGGCGCCCGCTTGACCAGGGAACGGTTGAAGGCGCTCCGCTTTCCGACCCATGATGTCGAGGAGGCGTCCAGGCTGGTCGAGTTGCACCTTCGGTTTCATACATATCGGATGGGTTGGACGGACAAGGCCGTACGCCGCTACGTGAGGGATGCCGGTCCCCTCCTAGGGAAGCTGAACGAGCTCACTCGCGCCGATTGCACGACGAGAAACGTCAACAAGGCGGCGACCCTCTCTCTTCGCATGGACGAGTTGGACCGGCGGATAGAAGAGTTGTCAGCACAAGAAGAGCTTCACTCGATCCGGCCGGACCTGAACGGTAGTCAGGTCATGGACCAACTGGGCATCCCGCCCGGGCCTGACGTCGGCGAGGCGCTGGCGTTCCTCTTGGAGTTAAGAATGGAGGAGGGGCCTCTAGGCGAGGAGGAGGCGGGCAAACGCCTCGCTCAATGGTGGGAGTCGGCGAAGTCCTCGACCATCTGACGGGCCTCTTCGTCACGGTGTTGGACCGGCGGAGACTTCATAAAGTAAGCGGACGGCCCGAGCAACGGTCCGCCGATGCCTTTGTCGAGCCCGATCTTGGCGCAGCGGACAGCGTCGATGATCACCCCGGCGGAGTTGGGGGAGTCCCATACCTCCAGCTTGATCTCCATGTTCAGAGGTACATCACCGAAGCTCCGACCTTCGAGGCGTATGTACGCCCACTTACGGTCCTCCAGCCAGGGGATATGATCCGAAGGTCCTATGTGAACGTCGTTCTCCGACATCCCGTGTTCAACCTGGCTGGTGACCGATTGCGTCTTGGAGATCTTCTTGGACTCCAGACGTTGGCGCTCGAGCATGTTCTTGAAGTCCATATTCCCACCCACGTTCAACTGGTAGGTCCTGTCGAGCACCATTCCCCGGTCCTCGGCCAATCGCGCGAGGACCCTGTGCACGATCGTCGAGCCGACCTGACTCTTGATGTCGTCCCCTACGAGCGGGACACCGGCCTCGCTGAAGCGCTGGCTCCATGACGGGTCACTGGCGATGAACACCGGGATGGCATTGACGAAGGCCACCTTCGCTTCCAGGCACGCCTGGGCGTAGTGACGTTGCGCCTGCTCCGAGCCCACCGGTAGATAGGCGACGAGAACGTCGGTGCGGGTCTCCCTCAAGGCGTTGGCTACGGTGACGGGGTCCAACGGGGACTCCTCGACGAGATCTCGGTAGTACTGGCCCAGTCCGTCGAGGGTGGGCCCCCGGCGGACCACCACTCCAGTCTCGCCTACGTTGGCGAAACGAACGGTGTTGTTCTGACCTGCGAAGATTGCCTTTCCCAGGTCGGTGCCTACCTTTGTCGCGTCCACGTCGAATGCGGCGACGGGTCTGATGTCGCCGACGTGGTAGCCGCCCAGGATCACATGCATTAGGCCAGGCACCCGCTCGTCCGGACGTGCGGTGCGGTAGTGCTCGATTCCCTGTACCAGAGAAGAAGTGCAGTTGCCCACGCCGGCTATGGCCAGGCGGATCTCGGTCATCGCTCACCTTTCGAAATAGAGTCGACTCTTCCTGGGCTTGCTCCGTTCTGGACGCCCCTTTCGGTGGCGATGAGGCGGTCCAACCAGGAGATGTCACGTTCGGTCGTCTCAGCGGTGTGCTCGACGAGGGAACGCGCGTAGGAGTCCAGGCGCTCGGGCGGGGGTCCTTGGCGTGCGAGTCGTTGCAACAGCTCCTCCCGCCGCCGCTCGAGCATGCGCAGCCGAGCTTCGGGGGAAAGGTGACGGGCGAAGATCAGCCTGAGATCGAAGCCTCGTCCGTCGTCCGGGGAGCGGGCCTCCTCCGAGAGAAGGTCCTCGAAGAGGCGTTGTCCGGATTCGGTGATCGCGTACACCTTCTTCCGGCGACCGGCCCTTCCACCGGCTCTAGCCGATCGGAAAGCCGCTCGCTCTCCGCCGAGTGAACCGGTCATCGGGACCCGTGGGGCCGGCCGCGACACCACCTCGACGGCACCGGCCCGCTCCAACCGGCGAAGTGCCGGATAAAGGGAACCAAAGGAGACCGTCGACCACGCACCTAGCGTGGCGGTCAGACGTCTCTTCAGCTCGTAACCGTGGAGATCCTGCTCCTTCAGGGTGCCCAAGATCGCCAGCTCCAGCACATAGGAGACTATAGCGGCAAATATATCTAGCAGATATATCGCGCCGACCATGTCACCAGGTGCTCCTGGCGACTACCCTGGCTTCTCGTGGCTTCGAGACCCGAGTCCGCCGGACCGAGCAGGGTGACACGCCCACCTGGACAGGTGGACTACCGGCTGGCCAGGAACAGTTTGGTGACGGAGTATCGCAGTGGGAGGCTTTCCCGTCTCGAGGTGTGCGACGCTCAGCCGGAGCTGTTGCGTGTTGCTCGCAACGTAGGCGAAAGTACTGCCCAGCCCTGTCCGATCTGCGAAGAGGGTGACCTGGTGAACGTGTGGTTCGCCTTCGGGCCTCGCCTCCCCGCTGGCGGTCGCTGCCTCAGTTCCCGCGCAGAGCTGGCCAAGCTGTCGCGCCGCAGTCGGCAGGTGGCGTGCTACGTGGTGGAGGTATGCCCGGAGTGCTCGTGGAACCACCTTTCCCGGATGCTGGTCGTGGGTGGTCAGCAGCCGACCTGATCCGGGTCCGACCCGTCGTCATCAGTCGATCGGCGTCATCAGTGATCAGGCGTCACCGGGTACGTGGGGGTACTGCGACCTGCACGAGAAGCACCACAGCTCCGCTTGGTCGCTGATTCGGGCATCGTCCGGCTCACCCGAGGAATCCGTGGCCACATAGACCCTGTGTACGAGCATCAGGTCGTCGTCCTCGCGGGCGCAGCTCTCGCACACCCTCTCCACGGACCGACAGTACACTTGGTCCGTCGCCGGCAGCCGGAGGGCGCCGGACGTGAGAAGAGGGGGCCGAAAGTGGCCGATATCGGTACTTCTGGCGCGGCATCCGTTTACGGCTCGCGCGGTGCAAACGGTGTGTCAGAGGAGGTGACGGTTCCCGCGATCAGGGATCGCAAGCGACGCAATGGCAGCCCGCCCGTAGTGATGCTGACTGCTTACGACACACCCGGTGCCCGGATCGCTGACCGTGGGGGGGTCGACGTGATCTTGGTCGGGGACACCTTGTCAATGGTGGTGCTGGGACACGAAGACACCCTCCAGGTGACCGTGGAGGAGATGGCTCATCATGTTGCAGCGGTGTCCCGGGCAAGACCGCGTGCCTTGGTAGTGGCCGATATGCCCTGGATGAGCTACCACATGAGCACCGAGGACACGCTTCGCAACGCTGCCGCCTTGGTACGGGCCGGCGGCCAGGCGGTGAAGCTGGAGGGCGGCGCGGTTCGACTGCCGATGATCGAAGCGATCGTGGGAGCCGAGATCCCGGTGATGGGGCATTTGGGGCTCACACCCCAGTCGACCCATGTGATGGGTGGCTATCGGGTTCAAGCCAAGGCGCTCGACGCGGCACAGCGGCTAATTGCCGACGCCCAGGCGCTCGCCGGAGCCGGGTGCTTCGCGATCGTGCTCGAGGGCGTACCGGACGTCGTGGCGGGTGTGGTAACCGACGCGGTGGACGTTCCCACGATCGGGATAGGCGCAGGGCGCTGGTGTGACGGTCAGGTCTTGGTATTCCACGACCTCCTGGGGTTCGAGGACCGGATGACCCCAAAGTTCGTCAGACGCTATGCCGACTTAGGGTCGCAAGCGGTTGACGCGGTGGCGGCGTTTGCCTCGGATGTGCGACACGGTCGGTATCCGGCGGATGGCGAGACCTACCATACGAGGGACGAGGTGGCCTCGAGATTGCTGGGAGCCACCGTGGCCGAGGGTTGACCCTCGGCTTGCCAAGGGGCCTTTTTTTGGCGACCGGGTTGGCGATACAGCGGCGCGCCATACTCGGTGCCTGATGAGCGGATCGCAGACGTCGAGTACGATCGGAGTCGTAGAACCCAACCCTGCTTCGGACCGACCGGAGCCCGGGCTGAGTGGAGCCCGGTCCACAGGAAGGTGAGCCGCCATGCGGCGTTACGAGATCATGATCATCCTCGACGCCGGCCTGGAGGAGGGTGCCATTCGGGCGGTTGTCGACCGAGCCATCGAGGCCATCAGGGCCAGAGGTGGCGAACCGGGTGAGGTGGAGCGGTGGGGCAAGCGGCGCTTTGCGTATGAGCTTCACCACCGGTGGGAGGGTTATTACGTCCTCCTCCGGGCGAATGCCGAGCCCGGTACCTTGGGTGACGTCGACCGGATGCTCTCCCTCGCAGATGAGGTGCTTCGCCACAAGGTCATCCGTCTACCGGACAAGGGGGCACAGTCTCCCACCAGCCCGACCGACGTGGTGACCCGCGCGGAGCTGACTAACGAACGGAGCAAGAGGACAATGGCGAATGGGAACAGCATCACTCTGGTCGGGAACATCACGAGGGATCCCGAGCTGCGGTTCACGCCCAGCGGTCAGGCAACCGCCAGCTTTGGGTTGGCCGTCAACAGGCGCTGGCAGAACCGCCAGACCCAAGAGTGGGAAGAGGCAACTTCCTTCTTCGACATCGTTTGCTGGCGGGAGATGGCCGAGAACGCCAGCGAGAGCCTGGCTCGAGGATCCCGGGTGATCGTCACCGGTCGCCTCGAGCAGCGGAGCTGGGAGACTTCCGAAGGAGATAAGCGCTCCAAGGTGGAGGTGGTCGCCGACGAGGTAGGGCCCAGCCTCAGGTGGGCAACCGCGCAGGTCACCAAGAACGAGCGACGCGGTCCGGGTGGGGACGGGGGCGGGCCCCCTCGTCCCCCGGCCGCGGTGGCCAGCCAGCCGACACCTGACTACGGCCACGACGACGAGCCCTTCTAGGCAGGAGGAAAATGGCGCGCAGCAACGACAGGGATCGAGGATCCAAACGGGTCCCCAAGGACATTTCCCGGCGGGGAAAGAAGAAAGTCTGTGTGTTCTGCAAGGACCACATCGAGTGGGTTGACTACAAGGATGTCAGCCTGCTTCGGAGGTACATGAGTGATCGTGGAAAGATTCGGGCACGCCGGGTCAGCGGAAACTGCGCTCAGCACCAGCGGGACGTCGCGGTGGCGATCAAGACAGCTCGGGAGCTGGCCCTGCTCCCCTACACGCAACGCACGATGAGCGAGCGGGGCGGTGGTCGTGGTCAGCGAGGTGCCGGCGTGATCAGGCGCGAGCGTGCGCGCCGGAAGCCGAGGAGGCGGCTCCAGGGGCTCTTGAGGGAGAGATGGAGACCGCCGATTTCGGTGCGATCGAGGACGAGCCGGCTGATGAGGGACGGCTCATTGACGAGACGATTGACGAGACGGCCGAGTTGGAGCTCGGGGAGCCCGAGGAGATCGCAGCAGGTCAGGACCTTTCCTCGGACGGTCGCGGGAGTGCCGGGTGAGGGTGGTCCTCAGGTCCGAGGTGCTCGGTGTGGGAAAGAGGGGTGACATCCTGGATGTTGCCGACGGCTTCGCCCGCAACTACCTGATTCCCCGCGGCGATGCCATGAAGGCGAACACCGGTACCGATGCACAGGCAGCGTCGATGCGGAGGGTGAGGGAACTGAGGGATGCTCGGGAGCGTGAGGGAGCCGAGAACCTCGCCGCCGAGCTCGCTCCAACCGTCATTCGCGTGAGGGCCCGCGCGGGACGGGAAGGAAGGTTGTTCGGCTCGGTGACGCCGGCCGACGTTTCGGAGGCCATCGCCGATCAGACCGGCGTGCAGGTAGACCGGCGAAGGATCGAACTCGCCGATCCGATCCGTTCGCTAGGAGTCCACGAGGTCCCGCTCCGGCTTCATCCCGAGGTGGAGCTGAGGTTGACCGTAGAGGTTGCCTCCGGGAGCTGACCGGGCCGAAAAGGCCAGCGGCGGGCAACCGTGGTGTGACAATCTTGCTCTAACATCGAACCTGTGTTCGCCTGCGACAGCAACCAGGCCGTTTCGTCTCCTCGCCGTCCACCGGAAATCCCCAGGCAGGGGACGAGATCAACAGGTCATCCCCTGGAGACCCCCAGGCAGGTTACGGCAGGGTGAGTGGCAATGGTCCAAGCGCTGAGTGAGCCCAGGCGCGCGCGCCTCGGCGCCGCCGGGCGAGTCCCTCCTCACAATCTCGAGGCCGAGGAATCGTTGCTCGGCGCCATGATCCTCTCGAGGGATGCAATAGCGACCGCCGTCGAGACCTGCTCATCGGAGGACTTCTACAAGCCGGCACACGGACACATATTCGACGCGATCGTCTCGCTGTACGGCCAGGGGGAGCCGGCCGACCCCGTCACCGTGGCCGACGAGCTTCGTCGGGCCGGATTGTTGGACCCCGCCGGGGGTGCGGCGCAACTGATCTCCTTGCAGGCGAACACCCCGGCCATCTCCAACGCTCAGCGCTATGCGCGTATCGTCGAGGAGCACGCGCTTCTCCGCCGCTTGATCGCCGTCGCGGCAGAGATAGCCGAGATCGGATACCAGGTGCCCGAGGACGTCACCGGGGCGGTCGACCAGGCCGAGGCCATCGTCTACGAGGTGGCCCAGAGGCGCGTCGTGGACAGCATGGCCTCGCTGAGGGAGCTGCTCGACAAGAGCCTCGATCACCTCGAGGCGCTCTATGAACGCGGCGACAGCATCACGGGCGTCCCGACCGGCTATCACGACCTCGACGAACGCCTGGCCGGCTTGCAGCCGTCGAACCTGGTGATCGTGGGCGCCAGGCCGGCAGCCGGCAAGACGTCCTTCGCCCTGGGTCTGGCTGCCCACGCAGCGATCGAGGCCAACACCGGGATTCTCTTCTTCTCGCTGGAGATGAGCCATCTCGAGCTGACCCAGAGGCTGCTCTGCTCAGAAGCGCACGTCGATGCGACCAGGATGCGGAACGGCCGGCTGCTCGACTCCGACTGGCCGAAGATCAGCAACGCAATCGGAAGGCTGGGCGAGGCCCCGATCTTCATCGACGACAACCCGAACCTGACCGTGATGGACATCCGTGCCAAGGCTCGGAGGTTGAAGAGCCGTGAGGGCCTAGGTCTCGTGGTCGTGGACTACCTGCAGCTGATGTCGGGCCGGATGTCTGCGGAGAACCGCCAAGTGGAGGTGTCCGAGATCAGCCGCGGGTTGAAGATCCTCGCTCGCGAGTTGGAGATCCCGGTTGTGGCTTTGTCCCAGCTCTCCAGGAACCTCGAGCAGCGTCAGGACAAGAGACCGGTTCTCGCCGATCTTCGCGAATCCGGGAGCCTCGAGCAGGACGCCGACGTGGTGATGTTCATCTATCGGGATGAGCTGTACAACCCCGAGTCCCCCGACCGCGGCACGGCGGAGGTCATCGTCTCTAAGCACCGCAATGGGCCCACGGGAACCACTCATCTGGCCTTCGTGGACCATTACACCCGCTTTGCGAACATGGCTCGGGTCTGAGAGATCGCGGCTATGTCGACCTAGGGGCCACCCCCCCCGTACCTCGTCGGTGAGCGCCACCTCGGCCCCGGGTTGAGGCCACGTGGTGGTTGCCCAGTCGCACATCGGGCAGGAAGAGCACCACGACGAACGCGAGCGCGTAGACACCGACCTCGTACAGGAGGGTCTGTTGGATCGTGCGGCTGAAGTCGTGTCGCAAGGCGTCGGGGGCTGCCTGGCCGACCACTGCGTTGTATACGGCCTGCTTGGTGGCCGGCGGAGCCGGCGAGGCCGCGAGTCTTCGCTGTATCTGCTGACAGCTCGGGGGGTTCGAGGTGGGGTCGCTGGAGTGAGCCCTGTCGGAAAAGCAGGTAGAGAACCCTGCAACTACCTGATCGGCCGCCGCCGCCGGTATCTGGGCGGCAGCAAGCTGGTTGCGAAGCTCAGGAGTCACGGCATCTGTCGCCGCCCTGGCGTTGCTTCCCAGCAGCCCGAAGAAGATGACGCCTATCACCGCTATACCGAGCACCCCTCCCACCTGCTGGGCCGTGGAGAGAACACCTGAAGCCGAGCCTGCGGCAGCGCTGCGAATCCCCGCCAATATCAAGTTGAGCACGGGTGCCACGAACAACCCGAGGCCGACTCCGGACGCGAACAGGGCCGGGACCAGCTCCCACGAGCTCAGGTGGATCCCGGCTGCGTGAGCCCCGGCGATGGTCGCGAGCATCCCCGCGGCGAGCACCAATGAGCCCCAGTTCAAGATCCTCTTGCCGATCTTGAGCGTCAGCTTCTCGGAGGCTGCCGAGCCCAAGGCCGATCCCACCGCGAAGGGAAAAGTCGTGAGACCGGCATGGAGGGCACTGAAGCCAAAACCTATCTGCAGGTAGAGGGTGATCACGAAGAAGAACGGTGCAACTCCCGCGAAGAACACTACGAGCAGCACCGATCCGGTCCGGAAGGCCTTGTCCTTGAACAGGCTGACATGCAAGAGAGGCCATCGGCCCTGCTTCGTCCGGCGGGCCTCGTAGACCGCATAGAGGGCGAAGGCCGGCAGGGCGCAACCCAGCATCACCAGGACCCAGACGGGCCATCCCATCTGGCGACCCTCGGTGAGGGGGTAGACGAGGAGGAACAATCCGGCTGAGACCAGCAGGGCACCGGGGATGTCGAGCCTGGGCGCGTCGGGAGACCGCGACTCGTGGAGGCGGAAGAACGCCGCGGTGCCGGCGATCACGCCCACGGGGACGTTGACGTAGAAGATCCATCGCCAGTCCAGGTTGGCGATGTTCAATGCGATCAGACCTCCGCCCGCAAGCGGCCCGACGATCGTGGCCAGACCGATCACCGCACCGACCACGGCGAGGGCGCGACCCCTATCCTCGGGCGCGAAGGTCACCTGGATGATGGAAAGGACCTGGGGGAACATCAAGCCGCTCATGACTCCAAGCAGGACCCTGGCGAGGACGAGCGTCCCGGGATTGGGTGCCGCTCCACATAGAACCGAGGCGGAGGTGAAGCCGATCATCCCGATGATGAAAAGGCGTTTCCGGCCGTATATGTCACCGAGACGTGCACCCGTGATCAAGGTGCAGGCGAAGCCCAGCTGGTAGCCGGCGACGACCAGCTGCACTGCCGCGTAGGAAGCATGAAGCTGTCGCTGAATTGACGGGATGGCGACGTTGACGATGCTTACGTCGACCAGCTGCATGAACGTCGCGGTGACGACGATTGCCAGGACGACGAAGGGCTGGGTCTCCCTCATCCCTTCAGTCGCAGATGGTTTCAAGTCGAGCTGACTCAGCGCAGGTCCGCCTATTTGGAGCAATTCGGTGCGCCGGCCGCTTGGACGGTCCGCGCCCCGAGTCAGGGTAGGTTGTGTGCCATGCGAGATGCGAGGCCCGATCACGAGTGGCGGGAGACCCTGACCCCCGCCCAGTACGAGGTTCTCCGAAAGAAGGGGACCGAGCCGGCCTTCAGCGGCGAATATGTCCATGACAAGGCGGATGGGACCTATCACTGCGCGGGTTGTGGCGCCGTGCTGTTCGATTCGGAGACGAAGTTCGAGTCGGGCACCGGCTGGCCGAGCTTCACCGAGCCGGCGGTGGCCCAGAACGTCGAGACCTTGCTGGACTCGAGCCACGGGATGGTTCGCACTGAGGTCCTCTGCCGTCATTGCGGGGGTCACCTGGGGCATGTCTTCGATGACGGCCCGGCGCCGACCGGCCAGCGTTACTGCATCAACTCTGTGGCGCTCGACATGCATGAGGGGGAGAGGGCGGCGGGCGGGGAGGACGACCGGTAAAGCGTCCTTGCCGCCCGGGGGAGTTCTAAGCATTTCTAACCCCGGGTTTAGAAATACTTAGACGAGGCTGCCTGGTGGACAAGCGCAACAACCCCTATACGCCGGGAGCCGGTCGCAAGCCCAGCACGCTCGCCGGGCGCGACAGGGACGTCGAGAACTTCGACTCGCTGATTCAACGTCTCGGTGGGGGCAACTACGAGCGAAGCGTCATCTACTCCGGGCTCCGGGGGGTCGGAAAGACGGTCCTGTTGATGGAGTTCGACGTCCTTGCCAGCGAGGCGGGATGGGCCACGACCGATGTCCAGGAGGTGGGATCGCAACCGGACTTCCGGGTGACCTTCGCCCGCATGGCGGTCCGCCTGCTCAAGGCGATGAGTCGCCGCCAGCGGGTTAGGGCGCGGGTCCATGAGGCGATGAGGGTCGTGAAGGCATTCAGCATCGTCGTCCCCTCAGGAGCGCAGTTGAAGCTCGAGGTTGACGCCGCGGTGGGAACTGCGGACTCGGGGGATGCCGAACAGGACCTGACCGACCTGCTGCTGGAGATAGGCAGGGTTGCCAGGGCGGACAGCACCGGGGCCCTGTTCTTGATAGATGAGATGCACAATCTCTCGACCCCCTCGCTCGCTGCGATCTGTATCGCCTTTCAGGCGATCAGCCGTCAGGGCCTGCCGGTCGCAATGGTCGGCGCCGGGCTTCCCGACCTTCAGGTCCGGCTGATGTCGGCCAAGCCCTACGCCGACCGTCTGTTCGACTACCGCGAACTCGGCCGCCTGTCGCGGGCCGATGCCCGCGGTGCGCTGATCAGGCCGGCGAACGTTCTCGGCGTCGACTACGACGAGACCGCGGCTCTGCGCGTGGTGGAAGACTCCGCCGGCTTTCCCTACTTTTTGCAGGAGTACGGCCTCGAGCTCTGGAACTACGCCGAGTCCTCCCCTATAAGCAGCGACGACGTCGAGGCGGTTGACGACATCGTGAAGGACACCTTGGCGCGCAACTTCTTCGGCACCCGGTTCCAGATGGCCACGGATACCGAGCAGCGCTACCTGGCTGCCATGGCGGACCTGGGAGAAGGACCGTACCGGGTGGGGAAGGTGGCCCAGCGCTACGGCGCCAGGGACCAGAGAGGGGTCTCGGTTCGTCGGGACGCCCTCATCGACAAAGGCCTCATCTGGAGTCCGCGCCGTGGTCAGGTCGACTTCACGGTGCCGCTGTTCGCTGACTACCTGCGCGCCAACCACCCGATGCCGTCCTTCGACGACGTCTGAGAGAGTGCAGCAAACCTGATGCGCGAACCACATCCGCGCGATGCGTTGGAATCGCGGAAGCTGGCTAGAACCACATCCACCCGACCGGCCTGCCAGAGCGGGCGAGTGTGTGAGCAAGTGAGCGGGCGAGGGGAATCGAACCCCCGTTCTCAGCTTGGGAAGCTGATGTTCTGCCTCTGAACTACGCCCGCGACCAGGGCGTCACTGTATCGTGCCGTAATCGTGATCCTCTCCGACCGCTCCATCCGAGACGAGATCTCTGCGGGCCGGATCGTCATCGACCCCCTGGGTGAGCAGTGCGTCCAGCCGTCCTCGGTCGACCTTCACGTGGACAGGTACTTCCGCTTGTTCCGGAACCACACGATGACCGTCATCGACGTCAAGGAGGACCAAGAAGAGCTCACCGAGCTGGTCGAGGTCTCCGAAGGTGACGCGCTCGTGCTGCACCCGGGCGAGTTCGTGTTGGGCTCCACCGCCGAGAGGGTTGGGCTACCGGACGACCTGGTGGCGCGTCTGGAAGGGAAGTCCAGCTTGGGTCGGTTGGGCCTCCTGATCCACTCGACGGCGGGCTTCGTGGACGCCGGCTGGGAGGGCCACCTGACCCTCGAACTGTCCAACGTGGCCAATCTGCCGATAACCCTTTACCCCCAGATGAAGATCGGCCAGATCAGCTTCCTCCGGATGACCACGCCGGCCGAGAGCCCATATGGATCCTCGGGACTGGGCTCCAAGTACCAGAGCCAGAGGGGCCCGACTCCGAGTCGCTACTTCGAGAACTTTCGCCGTTGACGTGCGACGAGGGCTCCCTCCGAAGGGACCTGCGATAGACGACCAGCCTCTTACGGGGACCGGAGGGGCGGACGTGGATTAAGGTAACGGCTCGGTAACCGGTCACCGGGATTCCGGGCTTGACCGTCCGGTCGAGGAGAGGCTCTTGCCCACGAGGATCGCAATCGGCGTCGCCATGACGGTCGTCGCGGTCGCGGTGGCAGGAAGAAGGTTCTGGTGGCTGGGCCGGCTGATCGGCTCGGGCCGCGGCGCTCCCGGACGCCTGCACGGGGTGGGCTCGAAGCTGTGGGCGGAGACGACCGAGGTCGTCGGCCAGCGCAAGTTGTTGAAGCGGCCGATCCCCGGCCTTGCCCACGCCCTCACATTCTGGGGATTCATCGTCTTGCTGTTCACCATCCTCGAGGCCTACGGAGCGCTGTTCCAGCGGAACTTCTCCGTCCCTCTCATAGGACACGACTCGTGGTTGGGCTTCCTCGAAGACCTGTTCGCCATGTCGATTCTGGTGAGCCTGGTCGCGTTCGCCGTCATTCGTCTGGTCAGCTCACCCGTGAGAGAGCAACGCCGGTCAAGGTTCTTTGGATCCCACACTGGGGCGGCCTGGCTGGTGTTGGCGATGATCGCCGGCGTCCTGGTCACCTTGCTTCTCTACCGGGGCGCCCAAGCCAACACCGGGAACTTCCCCTACGGGAACTGGGCCTTCGCATCCCACGCGGTCGCCAGCTGGATCGCGGGGCTCGGCCATTCCGTCAATTCGGCTCTGGAGACCACCTTCATACTCCTCAACCTGGGTGTCATCCTCGCCTTCCTCGTCATCGTCGCTTACTCGAAGCACCTCCACATCTTTCTGGCACCCCTCAACGTGGCCTTCTCCCGCCGCCCGGTGGCCCTCGGGCCCCTGGACACCACACCGAACATGGATCCCGAACAGCTGACCGAGGACAGCGTCTTCGGGGCGGGGCGCATACAACAGCTCAGCTGGAAGCAGCTGCTCGACCTCGCCACTTGCACCGAATGCGGCCGCTGCCAGGACCAGTGCCCTGCTTGGAACACCGGTAAGCCGCTTTCCCCCAAGCTCGTGATCATGGACTTGAGGGACCAGCTGTTCGCGTCGGCCCCGGGGCTGTTGGCGAGGGAGAACGGTGCGGGGGAGACGAGGCCGTCCGGCGAGGACGGTGCCGCTGCGGTTCCGTGGGGGCGTTCGCTCGTCCCATCAGTGATCGAGCCGGACGTCCTGTGGGCGTGCACGACTTGTGGAGCATGCGTGGAACAGTGTCCGGTCGACATAGAGCATGTGGACACCATCGTCGATATGCGCCGCTACGAGGTGCTCATGGAGTCGCGCTTTCCCACCGAGGCCGGTTCGATGCTTCGCAACATCGAGAACCAAGGCGACCCCTGGGGTCTGGGATCCGCCCGGCGTCTTGACTGGGCAGAGGGCCTCGAGATCCCGGTGGTGAGCGGGAGGATCCCCGACGAGATCGAGTACCTCTACTGGGTCGGCTGCGCAGGGGCACTGGACGAACGGGCCCGAAAGGTCTCCCGTGCCATTGCCCGCCTGCTAAAACGGGCTGGAATCAGCTTCGCCGTCCTCGGACCGGGTGAGTCGTGCACGGGAGACCCGGCCCGGCGCCTGGGCAACGAGTACCTCTTCCAGACACAAGCCGAGCAAAATATCGCCACACTCGACCAGGCCGGTGCGAAGAAGTTGATCGTGTCCTGCCCACACTGCTTCAACACGGTCGGTCGCGAGTACCCGGCGCTCGGTGGGAACTACGAGGTGATCCACCACTCCCAGCTCCTCGAGCACCTGCTCTCCGGGGGCCGGCTGGCCCCGACCCAGCGGGTGGAGGCGACGGTCACCTACCACGACCCTTGCTACCTCGGTCGCCACAACCAGGTATACGACGAGCCCAGGAGCGTTCTCTCCTCGGTGCCCGGGGTCAGGGCCGTTGAGATGCACAGGTGCCGCCAGAAGGGCTTTTGCTGCGGGGCCGGCGGGTCGCGGATGTGGCTGGAGGAGCGGATCGGCAAGAGGGTGAACCTGGAACGCACCGACGAGGCCCTGGAGACGGGGGCAGACGTGGTGAGCACGGCCTGTCCGTATTGCATGATCATGCTCGATGACGCGGTGCGAGAGCGCCAAGCCTCGGGGGCCGCGTCCGAAGACGTTCGGGTGCTGGACGTGGCCCAGGTCCTCGAGTCTTCCCTCGACCGCGAGGCGCCGGTCGCGCATGTGGACGGTGAGGTCGGGGGTGGCTGACTGCTGGTGCTGATCCTCTAGCCGAGGCTCAGGGCCTTTGCGTCGGCCTCCCGCAGCCGTGTGGCCATGGCCGCCATGATCTTGTGGGCGATGCGGGGCACCGTCTCAACCACGCCGTTGAACTCGGGCGCTCCCAACACGATCAGCTCCATCTCGGTCTCCGATACCACGCTGGCAGAGCGGGGGAGCCGGTCGAGCAGGGCCAGCTCGCCGAAGTACTGGCCGGGTCCCAAGGTGGCGACCTTGCGACCCCGTCGCTTCACGGCTGCCAGTCCCTTGACGATGGAGAAGAACTCCCTCCCGGGCTTGCCTTCCTGGCAGAGGACCTTGCCTTCCGGCACGGTGATGGTGTCGGTGACGCGTGCGAGCGACCGAAGCTCCTTGGCCGAGCAGTTGGAGAAGAGCCAGTTGTTGGCCAGGTAGTCGAGCTTCTGGTCGGCGCGCGCCATGGCGCAACCATAATGGCGCCTCAGGTGCCCAGGTAGTATGCCTTCGACGGCGCCATGTTCACGTCGAGTTCGTAGACGCGGGGGGCCCCGGTGGGGATCTCGAGGTCCACTATGTCGGTGTCCGAGATCCCCTCGAGGTGCTTGATGAGCGCCCGCAGGCTGTTGCCGTGAGCGGACACGAGCACGCGCCGGCCTCGCACGAGGTCCCGACAGATGCGATCGTGCCAGTAGGGGAGCATCCGGGCCACCACGTCGGCGAGACACTCGGTGGGAGGCAGGACGTCGGGAGGGAGCTGGCGGTATCTGGGGTCGAAACGGGGGTGTCTCGGGTCATCGGGATCCAGAGGTGGTGGCGGCGTCGAGTAGCTCCTCCTCCAGGCCTTGAACTGCTCGGCCCCGTGCTTCGCCTCGATCTCTTTTTTGTTGAGGCCCTGGAGGGCCCCGTAGTGGCGTTCATTGAGCCGCCAGTGGCGCTCGGTCGGGATCCATCCCAGGCCCAGCTCGTCCAGGGCCAGGTTGGCCGTCCGGACCGCCCGGACGAGGACCGAGGTGTGGACCACGTCGACATCGATCCCCGCCGCCACCATGCTCCGGCCCGCTTCCTCGGCCTCGGCCTCCCCCCGCGGGGACAGATCGACGTCGGTCCAGCCGGTGAACCGGTCCTCGGCGTTCCACGCGCTCTCGCCGTGCCTCAGCAGGACCAGCGTGTACACGCTGGGGAGACTAGCGGTCGGGTTGACCCAGGGAGGATGGCTCCCGAGATGGCAGCTACCTTGACAAGAGAAGACTCAATTTTGCTATACTTTCTCTCGCCTGGCCCCGGACGGACTCCCCGGGAAGGACAGCAGCAGAAGAAGAGAAGAGACAAGCACAAGAAGAGCACATCGAAGACGAGCTACACACCCGATAGATAGAGCAAGTTTGGAGGCGATCTCATGCCCAAGGCCGTCGGCATCGACCTAGGCACAACCAACTCAGTCGTAAGCGTATTTGAGGCCGGCGAACCCACCGTCGTGCCCAACGCCGAGGGCGGGCGCACGACCCCGTCTGTGGTCGGGTTCTCGAAATCCGGCGAGGTGCTCGTCGGAGAGGTGGCCAAGCGTCAGGCGATCACGAACCCGGACCGCACGGTCAGGTCGGTCAAGCGCCATATGGGGACCTCTTGGACGATCGGAATCGACGGCAAGGACTACACAGCGCAGGAGATCAGCGCCCGCATCCTCCAGAAGCTGAAGCGGGACGCGGAGAGCTACCTGGGGGACACGGTCAACCAGGCGGTCATCACCACCCCCGCCTACTTCGACGACGCCCAACGGACCGCCACCAAGGAGGCAGGCCAGATCGCCGGGCTCGAGGTGCTGCGGATCATCAACGAGCCCACGGCTGCCGCCTTGGCCTACGGGTTGGACAAGGAGGGCGCCGAGCAAACCGTTCTGGTGTTCGACCTCGGCGGAGGCACCTTCGACGTGTCGGTGCTGGAGATCGGCGAGGGTGTCTTCGAGGTCAAGGCGACCTCTGGTAACACCCATCTGGGCGGAGACGACTGGGATCAGCGGGTGATCGACTGGCTCGTCAAGTCCTTCAAGGACAAGGAGGGCGTCGACCTGTCGGTCGACAAGATGGCGCTCCAGCGCCTCAAGGAGGCTGCGGAGAAGGCCAAGATCGAGCTCTCCTCCGTCCAGGAGACCACGGTCAACCTGCCGTTCATCACCGCCACGTCCGAGGGACCCAAGCACCTCGACGAGAAGCTGACGCGGGCAAAGTTCGCCGAGCTGACCGCGGACTTGGTCGACGCCTGCCGGGGGCCGTTCGAGCAGGCGATCAAGGACGCGGGCTTGTCGAGTAGCCAGATCCAGCATGTGATCCTGGTCGGAGGTTCGACCCGCATGCCCGCCATCCAGGACCTGGTACGGGAGCTGACCGGCAAGGAGCCCCACAAGGGCGTCAACCCCGATGAGGTGGTCGCGGTGGGTGCCGCGATCCAAGCGGGGGTGCTCAAGGGCGACGTGAAGGACGTTCTCCTTCTCGACGTGACCCCGTTGTCGCTTGGCATCGAGACCAAGGGTGGGATCATGACCAGGCTGATCGAGCGCAACACGACCATCCCGACCAAGCGGACCGAGGTGTTCACAACCGCCGAGGACGCTCAGCCGTCGGTGGAGATACACGTCCTCCAAGGCGAGCGGGAGATGGCTTCGTTCAACAAGACGCTCGGGAAGTTCCAGCTGGTGGATCTGCCTCCGGCGCCGCGTGGCGTGCCTCAGATAGAGGTGACTTTTGACATCGACGCCAACGGCATCGTGCACGTCTCCGCCAAGGACCGTGCGACCGGTAAGGAGCAGTCGATGACCATCACCGGGCAGTCATCCTTGGCACGCAATGACATCGACCGCATGGTTCGTGACGCGGAGGCGCACGCCGAAGAGGACCGGAGGCGCCGCGAAGAGGCAGAGGTCAGGAACAATGCCGACACCCTCGTGTACCAGACGGAGAAGCTGCTGAAGGACCAAGGCGACAAGATCACCGGAGACGAGAAGGACAAGGTGGAGGCCGCGTTGAAGACCCTCAAGGAGTCCCTCCCGGGGTCGGATGTCGAGGCCATAAAGACCGCCACCGAAGGTCTGGTCACCACCAGCCAGAGCTTTGCCCAGCGGCTGTACGAGCAGGCGGGCAGCGAGGGCGGGCAGGCGGCGGGCGGCGGTCCCGGCGCCCCAACCGGTCCCGGTGGTGCCAGCCAGCCGGCGGATGACGAGGTGGTCGACGCCGAGATCGTCGACGAGCCTGGGGCATGAGCCAGAAGGGAGCGGACTCCTCCAGGGAGCGCGCCGGGCCACCGGCGGCTGATCGAGGCACAAAGGGGCCGGCCGAGTCCCCCGGGGGCGCAGAGACCTCCGAGCGGGGTTGGCCCGGTGACGACGTACCCGTCGAAGAGGCGCACGGCCGGGCCGGGGAGGCCGGATTTCGTTCTGAGGCGGGCGGCTACGGCCGGGCCGACGAGGCTCCAGACAGAGACTCGACGACAGACGAGGCTCCGGACAGAGACCCGACCACATCCGAGCTCGGGATGGTGATGGCCCAGAGGGATGAGTACCTCGACGCCCTGAGGAGGGTCCAGGCCGAGTTCGAGAACTACAAGAAGCGGATGCTCAAGCAACAGACCGAGCACCTCGAAAGGGCGGCCGAGGGTCTCGTCGAGAAGCTGCTCCCGGTGCTCGACGCCCTGGAGCTCGCGGTCGCTCACGCCGACGGTGTTCAACGGACCGCAGATGGTGAAGGTCGTGAGACCCAGGAGACGGAAGATGCCGTTGCGCTTCGCCAAGTGGCCGGGATGTTGAATGACGTCTTGGTCAAGGGAGGGCTCGAGCGTATCGATCCCCGGGGGGAGCCGTTCGACCCCACCGCTCACGACGCGGTGATGCACGAGGAGGCCGAGGGCGGTCCGCTCGTGAGCGACGTTTTGCGAGCCGGCTATCGCTGGAGAGGCCGCGTCCTGCGTCCTGCCATGGTGAAGGTTCAGGGCTAGGCGGCCAGGAGTTCGGATGGCTCCCCAACGTGAGTGGTTCGAGAAGGACTACTACAAGACGCTCGGGATATCCGAGTCGGCGACCGACAAGGAGATCACCCGTGCCTACCGCAAGCTCGCCAAGCAGTTCCATCCCGACGCGAACCCCGGCGCGGAGGAACGTTTCAAGGAAATCTCGGCCGCGTACGACGTCCTCGGTGATCCTGACAAGCGCAAGGAGTACGACGAGGTGCGTCGTCTCGGGCCGGTCGGGGCGGGCTTCGGAGGTGACCAGGGAGGCTTCAACTTCAAGGTCGACGACCTGAGCGATCTCCTCGGCGGCATCTTCGGAGGTGCCGGTGGCCGCAGATCCAGGGCGGGACGAAGCGGCCCGCAGCGAGGGGCCGATCTGGAGGCGGAGCTTCATCTTTCTTTTGTCGAGGCCATCGAAGGGGTGACGACCACGGTCCACCTGACCAGCGACGCCCCCTGTCACACGTGCAAGGGCACAGGCGCCGCGCCGGGAACCTCCCCGATCATCTGTCCTCGATGCCATGGTCGCGGCGTCCTGGACGACAACCAGGGTTTCTTCTCCTTCAGCCAGCCGTGTCCCGAGTGCGGAGGCAGGGGAACCAAGGTGGAACATCCATGCCCCACATGTCACGGGACGGGCGTGGAGAGGCGGCCCCGCCAGGTGAGGGTGCGGGTCCCCTCCGGCGTCGACGACGGACAGAGGATCCGATTGAAGGGCCGCGGAGCCGCGGGACGCAACAACGGCCCCCCCGGGGACCTGTATGTCTCGGTTCACGTCTCGCCCCACCCTTTGTTCGGTCGCAGGGGCCGCGACTTGACCCTCGTGGCCCCGGTCACCTTCCCCGAAGCCACCCTGGGGTCCACCATCACGGTGCCGACCCTCGAGCGCCCAGTGACCCTGCGCATACCCCCCGGGACCAAGACGGGCAGGACCTTCAGGGTCAAAGGACGCGGGGTGCCCCAGGGATCGAGGCGGGGCGACCTGCTGGTCAGCATCGAGGTGGCCGTGCCGAAGGAGCTCTCCGACGACGAGAGGGCGGCCGTCGAGGCCCTGGCGTCGGCGTCGAGCGAGTCACCACGAGCGCATCTGGGAGTGTGAGCTAGCAATGGCTGCCAGGAAGACCGGAGACGAGGGCCGGTTCAGGGCTGTCTATGTCATATCGGTCGCCGCGGAGCTGGCGGGGGCCCATCCGCAGACCCTGCGCATCTACGAGCGCAAGGGCCTGCTCGAACCGGCGAGGACCGTCGGGGGGAGCCGGCGGTACTCCGAGGAGGACATCGAGCGACTGCGCCGGATCCAGGTCCTCACGAACTCCGGCCTGAACCTGGAAGGGGTGAGACGGGTGATCGAGCTCGAGGCCGAGGTGGAGACTCTGCGGCTGGAGCTCGAGGAGGCCCGCATGCAAGCCAAGGAGGCAATTGAGGCGATCCACCGGAGCTACCGGAGGGAGCTGGTGCCCCTCCGGCAGTGGCCGGTGCGGATTCGGTGAACGATTCGGTGAAGCTCACAACGATGGAAATGCCCGGCAGGAGCTCGGGGAACAGGAAAGGGGTCTGACTTGGCTCTAGACCCGAATCGCTGGACACTCAAGACTCAGGAGGCGTTCAACTCGGCCCTCGAATCGGCCCGCGCCGCCAGCCATTCGGAAGTGACTCCGGAGCACCTCCTCATGGCTCTGCTGTCGCAAGAGGACGGTTTGGCTCTTCCGTTGCTGAACCGGCTGGGGGTGTCGCCCTTGTCGTTGCGGAACCGCCTCGCCGAGGAGCTGTCAAGGCTGCCGCGTGCCTACGGGGGCCAGTCCGAGCTCGGCAAGGGGCTTCGCGACGTCCTCGAAGACGCCGACAGGACTCGGGCGGAGGTGGGCGACGAGTACCTGTCTGTCGAGCACCTCCTCCTGGTGATGGCAGACAAGATCGGGGTCGAGCGCAACCAGCTCCTGGACGCGCTCAGGCAGGTGCGCGGGAGCCACCGGGTGACATCCAACAATCCCGAGGAGTCCTACCAGGCCCTGGAACGGTACGGGCGGGACCTCACCGACGCAGCCCGTCAGGGAAAGCTCGACCCGGTCATCGGGCGGGACGAGGAGATCCGCCGGGTCATACAGGTCCTTTCGCGAAGGACCAAGAACAACCCGGTTCTCATCGGTGAGCCCGGCGTGGGAAAGACGGCCATAGTCGAAGGGCTGGCGCGCCGGATAGTCGAAGGCGACGTACCCGAAGGCCTAAAGGGCAAGCGGGTGGTCGCCCTCGACATCGGGTCGATGGTGGCCGGCTCCAAGTACAGGGGCGAGTTCGAAGAGCGTCTCAAGGCGGTGCTCTCGGAGATATCAGAGTCCGAGGGCGAGGTGATCACCTTCATCGACGAGCTCCACACCATCGTGGGGGCGGGGGCGGCCGAGGGCGCCATGGACGCCGGCAACATGATCAAGCCCATGTTGGCGAGAGGGGAGCTGCGCCTGATCGGTGCCACCACCCTTGACGAGTATCGCAAGCGCGTGGAGCCCGACGCTGCTCTCGAGCGGCGCTTTCAACCGATCTATGTAGGGCCTCCGTCGGTCGAGGACACCGTGGGCATATTGCGGGGCCTGAAGGAGCGCTACGAGGTCCATCACGGAGTTCGCATCCAAGATGCCGCCCTCGTTGCGGCGGCGGTGCTGTCGGACCGTTACGTCACGGGCCGCTTCTTGCCCGACAAGGCCATCGACCTGGTGGACGAGGCGGCCAGCCGTCTGCGGATCGAGATCGACTCGATGCCGACAGAAATCGACGTGGTCACCAGGCGAATGAGGCAGCTCGAGATCGAGCGGATGGCCCTCGAGAAGGAGAGCGACGAGGCGTCCAAAGAGAGGCTCGCCCGAATCGACGAAGAGCTGGCGAATCTTCGAGAACAGGCCGATGCCATGTCGGCGCACTGGGAGTCGGAGAAAGAGGCGATCGCCGCCATACGCGCCCTGAAGGAGGAGCTGGAGAACAGCCGGGGCGAAGCCGAGCGACAAGAGCGCCTGGGAGACCTGACAAAGGCGGCGGAGATTCGCTACGGCGAGGTTCCCCAGCTCGAGACCAGCGTCGAGGAGGCCACCAGGAGGCTCTCGGAGCTGCAGGCAGACCAGAGGATGCTCAAGGAAGAGGTCGACGCCGAGGATGTCGCGGAGGTGGTGAGCAGGTGGACCGGGGTACCGGTCTCCCGCTTGATGGAGGCCGAGGTGCAGAAGCTGGTCCGCATGGAAGACGTCCTGCGCCACCGAATGGTGGGCCAGGACGACGCGGTGTCGGTGGTGGCCAACGCCATACGGCGCAGCCGTGCCGGGCTGTCGGATCCCAACCGGCCCATCGGCTCCTTCCTCTTCTTGGGGCCTACAGGCGTCGGCAAGACCGAACTGGCTCGCTCGCTGGCCGATTTCCTCTTCGACGACGAGAAGGCCATGGTGCGCATCGACATGGGCGAGTACCAGGAGAAGCACACCGTTGCCAGGCTCATCGGAGCGCCTCCCGGCTATGTCGGATATGACGAGGGTGGGCAGCTGACAGAGGCGGTACGGCGCAGACCGTATGCGGTCGTGCTCCTTGACGAGATCGAAAAGGCTCATCCGGACGTGTTCAACGTGCTGCTCCAGGTGCTGGACGACGGGCGGCTTACCGACGGGCAGGGCAGGACCGTGGATTTCAGCAACGCGGTGGTGATAATGACCTCCAACCTGCCGGGAGATCCGAGGGACTTCTTCAAGCCCGAGTTCATCAACCGCATCGACGAGATAGTGCGTTTCCGGAGCCTCTCCGAGTCCGACATCGAGAGGATCGTCGACATCCAGCTCGACCATCTGCGCAAGCGCCTGTCCGAGAGGCGCTTGGAGCTGAAGGTCGATGATCAAGCCGAGGCTTGGCTTGCAAAGCGGGGTTACGACCCCGCCTACGGCGCAAGGCCGCTACGAAGGGTCATCCAAAAGGAGCTGGGGGACAAGCTGGCCCTGGCGCTGCTCGAGGGACGGTTCGGCGAGGGTGCGACGGTCAACGTGGGCGTTTCAGCCGACGGAGACGAGCTGGCGCTTCTCAACTGAGGGCGCCGGCGTTTGCAGCCGCCGGCGAGCCGGTGCCGGGCTGAGGCCCCTGATCCGGGGAAAACGGCCAGGTGGTGGCTCCGTGGCTCGGGTATGCTGGCCTGACCGTCCGAATCGCAGTGGAGGGCGCGCGTGCCCGCGACCGTGGTCGTAGGAACCCAGTGGGGCGACGAGGGGAAGGGCAAGCTCACCGACCTGCTCGCCAAGGAGACGAGTCTGGTCGTCCGCTACCAGGGTGGGCACAACGCCGGGCACACCATCGTCGTGGACGGAGACACCTTCGCGCTGCAGCTGGTCCCGAGCGGGGTCCTCTATGAGTACACCTCCCCGGTCATCGGAAACGGCGTGGTCGTGGAACCCTCGGCCCTCATCGAAGAGGTCGATGCGTTGACCGCCAGGGGCATCGACTGTTCGCGCCTGCGGGTCAGTGGCAATGCCCATCTGATCATGCCCTACCACCACGAGCTCGACCGCCTGGCAGAGAGACGGCTGGGCAAGAACAAGCTGGGCACCACCAGGCGGGGGATCGGCCCCGCCTACGCCGACAAGGCGACCCGGGTCGGCCTCAGGGTCCAGGACCTGCTGGACCCGAAGATCTTCCGCCAGAAGCTCGAGGTCGCCCTCAAGGAGAAGAACGCGGTCCTCGCCAAGGTCTACAACCGCCTGGCTCTCGATCCCGACGACATCGCGCACCGGTACCTGGACGAGTACGCGCCCCGAATCGAGCCGATGATCGACGACGCTGTGGCGCTTGTACACGAGGCGCTGGACGCCGGCCAGCACGTTCTCCTCGAGGGAGCCCAGGCAACCTTCTTGGACCTGGACCATGGAACCTATCCCTTCGTCACCTCATCCAATCCCTGTGCCGGAGGGGCCTGCACGGGAGCGGGGGTCGGGCCCCGGGACATCGACGCGGTCATCGGCATCGCCAAGGCCTACGTGACCCGTGTCGGATCCGGTCCGTTCCCCACGGAGCTGGAAGGGGAGCTGGCAGACAGGTTGGTCGAGCGGGGACACGAGTACGGGACCAACACTGGGCGCAAGAGACGGACCGGTTGGTTCGACACGGTCATGCTCCGTCACGCGGTCAGGCTCAACTCCTTGTCGGAGATCGCGCTCACCAAGCTCGACGTCCTGGACGCGTTCGAGACGATCAAGGTCGGTGTGGCTTACGAGATAGACGGAGTCCGCCGGGCCCATTTCCCCTATCACCAGTCCGAGCTGCACCGAGCGGTCCCGGTGTACGAGGAGCTCCCGGGTTGGCGGATGGACATATCGACGATCACCAGCCTTGCGGACCTGCCCAGCGAGGCCCGTGACTACGTGGGATTGCTTGCAGCCCAGGCCGGGGTGCCCGTGAGGCTGGTCGGCGTCGGCCCCGGTCGCGACCAGGTCGTGAACTTCGCCGCGTGATCCGATCGAGAAGCGCCGCGGGCTTTTCGGGGGATCGCTACAGAGGTGGACCATGAGGGTCTGTGTCGTGGGCTCCGGCGGCCGGGAGCATGCTTTGGCCCACGCCTTGTCCCAAAGCGCGGAGGTCGTCGTCACGCCGGGCAATCCAGGCACCGCTCGCTGTGCCAGTCCGGCGGATGACCAGAAGGTGCCACATGCGGTATCCAACGTCAGCTCCCCGCCCGAGGAGGTGGTCGCGGACCTTTACGTCATCGGTCCCGAGCGCCCTCTCGTCGAGGGACTCGGCGACCGGTTGCGGTCCATGGGACGCCTCGTGTTCGGTCCCGGAGCGGACGGGGCCATGCTCGAGGGATCGAAATCCTGGATGAAGGAGCTGCTGGTAGATGCCGGCGTGCCCACCGCGCGCCACGGCGCCTTCGATGACCCGGACGCGGCCAGAGACTGGCTGGTCAAGGTCCCCGGCCCCTTCGTGGTGAAGACGGACGGCTTGGCGGCGGGCAAAGGGGTGCTGGTCACCGACTCTCTCTCCGAAGCCCTGGCAGACGTCGGGGCCAAGCTTTCCGGCGAGGCGTTCGGAACCGCGGGCAGAAGGGTGGTTCTCGAGGAGGCGTTGGTCGGCACCGAGCTATCCCTTCTGGCCGTGTGTGACGGGGCGCGAGCCGTGCCACTCGCTCCGGCCCGGGACTACAAGCGGGCAATGGACGGCGACACCGGCCCTAACACGGGCGGCATGGGCGCCTACTCCCCTGTCCCGTCTGCGCCGGCGAGGGTCGTGGATGTGGTCATGGAAACAGCGATAGAGCCGGTGGTGTGGGCCCTCAGGTCGCGAGGCATCGACTATCGCGGGGTCCTCTATGCCGGGTTGATGATCACCTCCGACGGGCCCAAGGTCGTGGAGTTCAACGCTCGCTTCGGTGACCCCGAGGCCCAAGTCGTGCTCCCACGTCTGGTCGGCGACTCCGAAACGGACCTGGTCGACGTCCTCGCCGAAGCGGCAGCTGGCCAGCTGCGGCGCGAGCCGAGGTTCGGCGACGACGCTTGCGTGACCGTGGTCATGGCGGCGGAGGGGTACCCCGAAGCTCCCCGAGGCGGTGACATGATCAGGGGGGTCGAGGAGGCAAGCAACATGAAAGGTGTCGTCGTGTTCCACGCGGGCACGCGCTTGGGCCCTGCCGGGGAGCTTGTGACCTCGGGTGGGCGGGTCCTCGACGTGACGGCCACCGGCCCCGACCTGATCGCCGCTCGCCGGCGCGCCTACGAGGCGGTGGGGACGATCACCTGGAGGGGCGCCCACCACAGGACCGATATCGCACGAGCTGAAGTGGCTAACGTCGGCTCCGAGGAGGCTGCACCCGCATGACACCGGTGAACCGTGGGTCGGACCGAGGCTCGGATCGGTCGAACGCGACCGATGTGAAGGTGGCGGTTCTCATGGGATCGGCTACCGACCAGGACAAGATGACGCCCGCCGTCGAGATGCTCCGCAGGTTCGGAGTGCAAGCGGAGCAGATGGTTCTCTCCGCCCATCGCAACCCTGAGCAAGTGTCCGGCTTCGCGTCCGCGGCCAGGGACAACGGCTACGCGGCTCTCATCTGCGGAGCTGGGATGGCTGCTCACCTGGCCGGCGTCGTGGCGGCACACACCACCCTTCCCGTCGTCGGCGTGCCCCTTTCGGGAGGCTCACTGGGGGGTATGGATGCCTTGTACTCGACCGTCCAGATGCCGAAGGGAATACCCGTGGCTACGGTGGCCATAGACGGATCAGCCAATGCCGCGGTCCTGGTGTTGGAGATGCTCGCCGTGACCGATAAGTCACTCACCGACCAGCTGGAGGAGTTCCGCAAAGGTGGCGCCCGGTGATCCCCCGTTACTCGCTGCCGGAGATGGCCCGCCTTTGGACCGACGCGGCCAAGTACGAGATGTGGCTCGAGGTGGAGCTTCTCGCGGTCGAGGGCTGGTCAGCCACAGGGGCGATCCCCGAGGCCGACGCCGCGGCGATCAGGAGAAGGGCGCCCGGGATCACGTCGGAGACCCTGTCGGCCATCGCCGAGCGCGAGCGAGCGACCGACCATGACGTCGCAGCGTTCGTCGACGTGATTCAAGGGGCCATCGGCGCGCCCCTGGCCTCTTGGGTCCATTACGGCCTCACCTCCTCCGACGTCGTCGACACCGCTCTCTGCGCGACCTTGGTGAGGTCCGCCGACCTGCTGATCGAAGCTGGCCGCGACCTGGTCGGGACCCTGAAGCGGCGTGCGTCGGAGCTGGCCGACGTGGTCATGGTGGGACGGACCCATGGGATGCACGCGGAGCCCACGACCCTGGGGGTGAAGCTGGCGCTGTGGTGCCTCCAGGCAGAGCGTGATCTCGGGCGGGTGACGGCGGCCAGGCGAGCGATCGGCGTCGGGAAGCTCTCAGGGGCGGTGGGCACCTACTCCAACATCGATCCGGCCGTAGAGGACTACGTCTGCCGGGCGCTCGGCCTCGAACCCGTTCCTGCCACCCAGGTGGTGTCCCGTGACCGGCACGCGGAGTATCTGTGGGCTTGTGCGTCGGTGGGAGCGAGCATCGAGAGCTTCGCGACCGAGGTACGCCACCTCCAGCGGAGCGAGGTGGCGGAGGTCGAGGAGCCGTTCGCAGAGGCGCAGAAGGGGAGCTCTGCCATGCCCCACAAGCGGAACCCGGTGGTCTCCGAGCGCCTGACAGGGCTCGCACGGGTCCTTCGGGGATACCTCGGCGCCGGTCTCGAAGACGTTGCCCTCTGGCACGAGCGCGACATATCGCACAGCTCGGTCGAGCGACTGGTCCTCCCGGATGCCAGCTGTCTCGCCTATTACCTGTTGAGGCGGATGACCTCCATCATCGAAGGCTTGGTGGTGCACCCGGACCGGATGCGCGAGAACCTCGACTCGGCGCTCGGTCTGGTGTTCAGCCAGCCGGTGCTGCTGGCGCTGGTCGAATCGGGCATGGACCGGGACGCGGCTTACCGGGTCGTGCAGCGTGACTCCCGCGTCGCGTGGGAGCAGTCCAAGCCGCTGCGCCTGGTGCTCGAGGGCGATCCCGAAGTTGCCCTCTCGTCAGAGCAGCTGGACGCGGCTTTCAGCTTGCCGATAGCCCTGAGGCACACCCGCCGCATCTTGGAGGCGTTGGACGAGGTGCGAGTGTGACCCTCCCTCTGGTCCACCGCGGCAAGGTGCGCGACATCTTCGACGCGGGCGAAGGGCGCCTCCTGATGGTCGCATCGGACAGGATCTCTGCCTTCGACGTGGTGATGACAGAGACGATCCCACACAAGGGCCGCGTCCTCACGGCGATGACTACCTTTTGGATGGAGCATCTCTCCGACCTTGCACCGAGCCACCTGATCAGCACGGATCCCGCCGATTTCCCCGAGGACTCTCCCGAGGGGATCGACGGCCAGGCCATGCTGGTCCGCCGTGCCGAGATGCTTCCGCTGGAGTGCATAGTCCGTGGACGCCTTTCGGGGTCGGCTTGGAAGGAGTACGAGGCGTCGGGAACGATGCACGGAGAGCGGCTTCCGGAGGGCCTTCTCGAGTCGGCACCCCTTCCGGAGCCCTGCTTCACACCATCGACCAAGGCCCAGGTCGGCCACGACGTCAACATCAGCTTCGAAGACGCCGCCGGAATGGTCGGGAGCAAGGCAGCCGACGCTGCCCGCGACATCTCGGTCGCAGCGTTCGCCCGCGGCGTGTCCTTCGCGGGGGCCCGCGGGATCGTCATCGCCGACACGAAGTTCGAGCTCGGCTTCATCGACGGGGAGCTGGCCCTTTGTGACGAGGTGCTGACTCCGGACTCCTCCCGGTTCTGGCCGGCGGCGGAGGTGGTACCTGGTTCGACTCCTCCGTCTTTCGACAAGCAGCCTTTGCGCGACTGGCTCGAGAAGAGCGGATGGGACAAGACCCCTCCCCCTCCGGCGCTCACACCAGGTGTCGTCGATGCCACCAGCCGCAGGTACTCGGAGGCCTACGAGTTGATCAGCGGCCGCAGCATCGCGGACTGGCCCGGAGCATCGCATTGAGATTTTCGGTGCTCGTGGAGGTGAGACCCCGTCGCGGGCTGGCCGATCCCCAAGGGCACACGGTCGAGAGGTCCCTGCCCGCACTGGGCTTCAAGGGTGTGGAGGCGGTCCGCGTCGGAAAGGCGATCCGCTTCACCGTCGAAGCGGTGGACGAGACCGGCGCGCGGACCCAGGTGGACGAGTTGTGCCGGCGCCTGCTGGCCAATCCGGTGATCGAAGAGGCCGAGGTCACATTGTCCGAGGTCACATTGCCGTCCCGAAGCGGCGAACGGGAGAGATGAGCGTCCGGGTAGGTGTGTCGGTCTTTCCGGGCTCCAACTGCGAGCACGACGTGGCCAGAGCCGTCGAGCGGATCGGAGGGGAAGCCGAGCTTCTCTGGCATCGCGACCGGTCCTTGCACGGTGTCGACGCGATCGTGATTCCCGGGGGCTTTGCTCACGGCGACTACCTGCGCCCGGGTGCCCTGGCCCGGTTCTCGCCGATCATGGAGGGAGTCCGCGAGATGGCCGCTGCCGGGGGTGCGGTGGTCGGAATATGCAACGGCTTCCAGGTCCTGACCGAGGACGGTTTGCTGCCGGGCGCCTTGCAGAAGAACCAAGGTCTCAGGTTTCTTTGCACGATGGCAACCGTGCGTGTTGAGTCCTCGCTGTCGGCAATAACCCGAGGGCTGGCGCCGGGTCTTACCCTCGAGATCCCTATAAATCACTTCGAGGGAAATTACGTGTGTGACGGCAATACGCTGGAGCGGTTGCGCTCAGAGGAAAGAGTCGTGCTGCGTTACTGTGACAACCCCAACGGGTCCCTTGACGACATCGCCGGAGTCTGCAACCCCGAGGGCAACGTCGTGGGCCTGATGCCGCATCCCGAACGAGCCTGCGACGAGATGATGGGCTCGACCGACGGAGCGCTGCTGCTTGGGGAGCTGTTGACCTCATCAGGCTGCGAAGCGGTGCGGGCGCCGGCTGGGCGGCCCTGAGAGCTGCTTGGAGGGGATGAGCCGCGGGCCGGTGGGCCGGTCACCTGGATCCTCGCTGGATACCGGCCCGTTGCAGCACGGCGGCGTCCACCCCGGCCTCCCTCCAGGCGGCATAGCTCACGCCTTTTCGCTCTCCGTAGGCCTTGGCGGCGGTGACGAAGGCCTCCTCCATCTCGGCGAGGTCCATGTGGTTGTCCTTTCGAGCCAGCTCGGTCTCCAGATCCCGTCTCGACTGGAGAAGGTGGAGCCTCGTAAGGGGATCTGCGTGATCGAGCTTCTCGGTCACCGCGACAAGCTGGCGCCTCACCGATTCAGCCGTGCGTTTGCGCCCACGCCGGGGCTTGCTCCGGTCCAAAGCCTCGAGATATCGACGTACGGCGCGGCCCTCCTCTCGGCCAGCAGCGAGAGCTGCCTTGTGCGCGGCGGTCATCGGCGCCTTTTCGCGTTTGGGGGTCTTCGCCATATCGGCAGTATTCACCAGCGTTATCGAGCGATTCAACTAGGTTCGGTTTCGTGATCGAAACAGTGCACCGCGAGCTGGGATTGACCGACGACGAAGCGGCCTCTATCGACGCGGTGCTCGGGCGCAGGCCCAATCACCTGGAGCTGGCCATGTACGCCGTGATGTGGAGCGAGCACTGCTCGTACAAGTCGTCGAGGGTCCATCTGCGGCGCCTGCCAACAGAAGGGCGATCTGTTCTTGTGGGCCCGGGAGAGAACGCCGGGGTGATCGACGCCGGCGACGGGGTGGCCGTCGCCGTTCGCATAGAGAGCCATAACCATCCCTCGGCGGTCGAGCCCTACCAAGGCGCGGCAACCGGGGTTGGCGGGATCCTGAGGGACATCTTCGCCATGGGCGCGAGGCCGATCGCGACCATGGACTCCTTGCGGTTCGGGCCGCTCCACGACTCCCGCAACCGATGGCTCATGGAGGGGGTAGTCAGCGGGATCGCCGGCTACGGCAACTCGGTGGGGGTTCCCACGGTCGGGGGAGAGACCGCATTCGACGACTGCTTCAGCGCAAACCCGCTGGTCAACGTGATGTCCATAGGGGTCATGCCAAAGGACCGCCTGGTGCTCGGGCGGGCCTCGGGGGTCGGGAACCTGGGGGTCTTGCTCGGCGCCAGCACCGGCAGGGACGGGATCGGAGGAGTGAGCGTACTGGCTTCTGCGGGCTTCGGGGGCGGACAGGCCTCGGTGGGAGACAAGAGACCGAGCGTTCAGGTCGGTGACCCCTTCGAGGAGAAGCGCCTCATCGAGGCCTGCCTA
Source organism: uncultured Actinomycetes bacterium (assembly GCA_963736925.1). Classification (GTDB taxonomy): domain Bacteria; phylum Actinomycetota; class Acidimicrobiia; order Acidimicrobiales; family CAVTQP01; genus CAVTQP01. The sequence goes on along the minus strand of CAVTQP010000001.1, from coordinate 196,611 downwards.
GAGCTGCTGGAGCTGAGAGTGATCGTCGGCATTCAGGACCTCGGTGGTGGCGGCCTCACGTGTGCCACCAGTGAGACCGCTGCCAGAGCTGGACTGGGCATGGACGTCAACTTGGCGGCCGTCCCGCTGCGCGAGCCTGCGATGGAGCCCTTCGAGATCATGACCAGCGAGAGCCAAGAGAGGATGCTCGCCATCGTCGCGCCCGAGGACCTCGAGAGCCTGCGCGAGGTTTGTGATCGCTGGGAGGTGGATGCATCGGTGGTGGCAAGGGTGACCGCGCCGAACGCGGTAGGTGAGCTGCGGGTCCTTGACGCCTGGGACGGCCCCGTCCTGGCACACGTTCCCGCCGCCTCTCTCGCCGAGGGCGCTCCCCTCTGCGAGCGACCGGCGGTGGTGCCGGTCGACGTGCATCGGCGCCGGGGCCAGGATCCGGCTGTCGCGACCGGACCGTCGGACTGCGGCTCCGACATCCTTGCCATGCTCGGGGACCCCTCGTGGGTCTACCGGCAGTACGACCACCAGCTCTTTCTGAACACGGTGATCGGCCCGGGCGGCGACGCGACGGTGTTGCGTCTCGAGGCGCCCGGAGTTCCTCGCACGGGCAAGGGGCTCGCGGTTTCCACAGACGGCTGCGCCCGGTGGTGCGCTCTGGATCCCCGCCGGGGCGCTGCAATGGCGGTGGCCGAAGGAGCGCTGAACGTAGCCTGCTCGGGAGCAGACCCCGTTGCGGTCGTCAATTGCCTCAACTTCGGGAACCCGGAGCACCCGCAGGTGATGTGGCAGCTGTCGGAAGCGGTGGACGGGATAGCCGATGCCTGCACGGCGCTCGGTCTCGCCGTCGTCGGCGGAAACGTCAGCCTCTACAACGAGAGCGACGGTAAGGACATCGATCCAACGCCGGTGATCGGCGTCCTCGGTCTCATAAAGGAGCTATCCGCCAGGCCGCCAGTCGCCGCCTTGGCCCCCGGTGCGTCCTTGGTGCTGCTGGGCCGGTGTGATCCGAACCTCGGCGGCTCCCGGTGGGCCGCAGAGGTGGCAGGCCACCGGGAGGGGACTCTCCCGTTGCTCGACCTTGCCGCCCATTCACGTCTCGTGGGCCACGTTGCGGCGCTTGCCCGGAACGGCCCGGTCGAGGGGATCCACGACGTCTCGGACGGCGGGCTTGGGTTGTCCCTGGCGGAGATGGCCGTCGCGTCCGGGACCGGGTTCCGAGTCTCGAACATCTCTGGTCGCGCCGAGCTGTTCTCCGAGTCGGCATCGCGGGTGGTGATCTGTACCCGGGAGCCCGGGCACGTGATTGACCACGCGCGGGCAGCAGGCCTGCAGGCCTCCCTTCTCGGCGAATCGGGCGGCCGGAGCATGGTCGCCGACGGGCTGTTCGACCTGGCCGTGACCGACGCTTCTGAGCGATGGCGGCAGGCGCTGCCGAGCCTGGTGGGAGCAGGCCCGCCTACTTGACGGCATCGCGAAGCCGGTCTAGGTACTCGTCGGGAACGGACAGGTCGCCGCGACCGGTACCTATGGAGAGACCGGGCTTGTAGCGGCCGTGGTAGTCGGAGCCTCCCGTGATCGCCAGGTTTTGACGCCGCGCGACACGGCTGAGCCTCTCACGCTCATCGGGCGAGTATTCCGAGTAGGCGGCCTCCAGCCCACCTAGGCCTGTACTCGCGAGCTCCGAGACTGCTGATTCCAGCTCCGAGGGTTCCACATGGAGAGTATGGGGATGGGCCATGACCGGCACCCCGCCGGAGTCACGCGCCAGGCGGATCGCGGTGTCGGGCGCAAGTCGGGCCTTGTCCACGTGAGCGGGCTTGCCCTTTGCGAGCCACTTGTCAAAGGCCTCCTGGACGGACCCAACCAGGCCCTTTCGCACCAGGACCGCTGCTGCGTGAGGACGACCGACCCCTCTACCTCCCGCCTCGGCCAGAATCTCGTCATAGGAGACCGGCAGTCCCATCGAGGCCAGCCGTCGTGCCATTGCCTCGTTGCGCTCGAGCCGCGCCCGCTGCAGGTCGACGAGAGCATCCTGCAGGGGTCCTTCACCTGGCTCCACGAAGTAGACCAGCACGTGGAGCGATCCCCTCGACCACTCGCAGGAGATCTCGCACCCCGGCGCAAAATCAACCCCTCTCGATTCGCAAGACCGCTGAGCCGGCCACACCCCCTCGAGGCTGTCGTGGTCGGTAAGGGCGATCGCCGTGCAACCCGCTTCGGCTGCCAACCTGGCGATCTCATCGGGCGCGTCGGTGCCGTCCGAGACCGATGAATGGACGTGCAGGTCGATCACTTCACCTGCAGGCTTACCAGGCTGACACCCCGCTGTGCGACAATGGATCAGTGAAGGAAGCCTGCGGGGTGTTCGGTGTGTACGCCCCTGGCGCACCCGTAGCCCAGCTCACCTTCGACGGGCTCTACTCGCTCCAGCATCGCGGTCAGGAATCGGCCGGGATGGCCGTGAGCGACGGAGACACCATCACGGTGGTCAAGGACATGGGCCTCGTGAGCAATGTCTTCGACGAGGCCACGCTGGCGTGCTTGCCCGGGCATCTCGCCATCGGCCATACGCGCTACTCGACCGCAGGCCCGAGCACCTGGCACTGCGCCCAGCCGGTGTATCGGTCGGTGGGAGACGCCGGCTTCGCCCTTGGACATAACGGGAATCTCACCAACACAGGCGAGCTGGCGGACGGCATCGGGATGCTCCCCGGGATGATCGCAAGCGACAGCGACCTCGTGGCCGAGATGATCTCCGCTCGCTACCCCCCCGACGAGAGGTCCGGCTTGGAGCACACGTTGCTGGACATCCTTCCCAGCCTGGAGGGCGCCTTCTCTCTCGTCTTGATGGACGTCGACCGTCTGATCGCGGTGAGGGACCCGAACGGATTTCGCCCGCTGTGCTTGGGGGAGCTGGGGAGCGGGTGGGTGGTGGCCTCCGAGAGCCCTGCGCTAGAGGTCATCGGCTCGAAGTTCGTCCGCGAGCTCGATCCGGGGGAGATGGTCGTCATCGACGCTCACGGCCCCAGATCGCTGCGACCTTTCGCGCCCGAGATCGTGGACCCGCGGCTTTGCATACTGGAGTTCGTCTATTTTGCCAGGCCGGACAGTCGCCTCTACGGCAAGGAGGTGCACGGGGCCCGGCGGCGGATGGGCGAGTTGCTGGCCGAGCAGGCGCCGGTGGAGGCGGACATGGTCATGGGCGTGCCCGAGTCCGGGGTCCCGGCCGCCGAAGGCTACGCAAGGCGAAGCGGGATCCCCTACGGGCAGGGCCTTGTCAAGAATCGCTACATCGGCCGGACGTTCATCGCTCCCACTCCCGAGGCGCGGGCCGTCGGGGTCCGCAGAAAGCTGAACCCGCTCAAGGAGAACATCGCTGGCAAACGGCTCGTCGTGGTCGACGACTCGCTGGTGCGTGGGACCACCCAGAGGTCGGTGGTCCGGATGCTCAGAGAGGCGGGTGCTACCGCGGTACACCTGCGCCTCTCCTCGCCGCCGCTCAAGTGGCCTTGCTACTACGGGATCGATCTGCCCGATCGATCGGAGCTGGCGGCCGCCAAGCATTCCGTGGAGTCCATAAGGGAGATGATGGGCGCCGATTCGATTGCCTACCTGAGCCTCGAGAACCTGAGCAGGGCGATCGGCGCGGAGGGGGAAGGGTTTTGCGACGCCTGCCTCACGGGCGACTACCCGGTGGACGTGCGGGCGCGCCCGGAGAGGGCCCTGGAGGGGGCGTCAAGGGGTGGGTGACGGGGGCCGCTCTCCTGGCGGAGGCCCCGACAGATCCGTACCCAAGGCCACGACATACGCGGATTCCGGTGTCGACCTCGACGCTGGAGACCTCGCCGTGGAGGCCATCAAGTCCAAAGTCGAGTCGACGCGCAGGGCCGAGGTCGTGTCAGGGTTCGGGGGGTTCGGGGCACTCTTCGCCTTAGGTCGTTACGACAACCCGATCCTGGTCTCGAGCACCGACGGAGTGGGCACAAAGTCCTTGATCGCGGCGGCGATGGGCCGGCTCTCCACGATCGGAATCGACTTGGTCGCCATGTGCGTCGACGACCTGGTCTGCCAGGGGGCTGAGCCGCTCTTCATGCTCGACTACCTGGCCATGGGCCGGGTTCGCCCCATGAGAGTGGAGGCGGTCGTCGAGGGGGTGGCCGAAGGTTGCAGGAGAGCGGGGTGCGCGCTCGTCGGCGGGGAGACGGCCGAGCACCCCGACTTGCTGGGGCCGGATCATTTCGACCTGGCCGGCTTCGCCGTCGGCGTGGTCGAGGGGGACAAGCTCATCGGTCCGGCTGTGGTGAGTCCGGGCGACGCCCTTGTCGGCTTGCGCTCGCCGGGTCTTCGCTGCAACGGGTACTCGCTCGTCCGCAAGGTTCTCTTGGGCGAAACGGATCCGCTAGCAGTCCGTGCCGCCTTGGAGGGCCCGGCCTGGCCGGGTGCCCATTCCAGCCTCGCCGACGAGCTGCTCGCTCCGTCTGTCATCTATTCCCCCTCGGTGCTCGCGGCGATGGGGACGATCGAGGTACACGCGGCGGCCCACATCACAGGCGGCGGCATCCCCGGCAACCTGTCGCGCGCGCTTCCCGGCGTTTGCGACGCGACGGTCCGCCGCGGAGCCTGGCCGGTTCCACCGATCTTCGAAGTTGTGGAGACCAAGGGTGGAATTGCAAGGAACGAGATGGAGAGAGTTTTCAACCTGGGTGTGGGGATGATTCTCGTGGTGCCCGACGCCGAAGCCAATCGAACAGTCGAGCTCCTTGTGGACATCGGCCAGCCTTCCGACGTCGTCGGCAAAGTCGTTTCGGGTTCTGGTCGGGTGCGCATGGAAGGCTGAGACCTGAGAAACTTGTCCGGTCCGCAGGCAACGGCGTAACGCGTCGATCAGCAATTCACTTTCCTGACATAGCGGTCGATGCATTCGCCACGAAGCGTGTTTGGTCGCGACGCGCAGGCGGGTGTGATAGCTACTTGGAACTGTGAGGATGGCTCACAGGGGCTATCGCTATCCACGAGCTTGAGTCGTACCTTCCCTGCAGCAATCTGACGTCCGGGTAGGAGCGGACGTTCCCTGGGAGGAACGCAATGGCATTCGAGATCCCGCCCGACGCGCTGCTCACCCCATCAGAGGTGGCTGCGATGTTTCGCGTGAACCCTAAGACGGTGACCAGGTGGGCCAGGGCCGGCAAGCTCAACGCGCTCAGGACATTGGGGGGGCACCGTCGTTTTCGGGCCGAAGAGGTACGCCTGTGCTTGGAGCGCAAGGAGGCGGCGACCTGAAAGGTGACCGCGTCTGCCGGGTGTAGGAGCTCGGACCTGGGATCGAGAGTCCTCTAGCAGCTCTTAGACCGGCCGGTGTAGCGTTCGCCCTGCATGGCGGCTCCTAATGTTTCCTACTCGGTCTCTATCCGCGTCGAGCTGGAGAACCATCCCGGAAAGCTCGGCCGTCTGACCACCGCGATAGGCGAGGCCGGGGGGAACATTCTGGGCCTGGACATCGTCGATTCGTATGACCACCTGATCGTTCGAGACATCACCGTTCTCGCCGCCGACGAGGAGCACGTCAGCCGGATTCGCAAATCGATCGAGACTCTCGACCGGGTGAGGGTGTTGAGCCTTTACGACCGGACATTCCGGATGCATCTGGCTGGGAAGATCGAGATCGCTTCCAAGGCTCCCCTGTCGACCCGGGACGACCTGTCGATGGCGTACACCCCGGGGGTGGCCCGCGTCAGCATGGCCATCGCCGAGGAGCCGACGGAGGTGCACAACTACACCATCAAGGCGAACTCGGTGGCTGTCGTCACCGACGGCACCGCGGTACTCGGGCTCGGCGACATCGGGCCCTATGCCGCGATGCCGGTGATGGAGGGCAAGGCGATGCTGTTCAAGGAGTTCGCCGGAATCGACGCCTTTCCCATCTGCTTGAACGTGTCGTCCTCAGACCAGCTGGTCGATGCGACGGCGTGCCTTGAGCCGGCTTTCGGGGGCATCAACCTGGAAGACGTGGCCGCACCCCGGTGCTTCGAGGTCGAGGAACGACTCAAGGAATCACTCGACATACCCGTCTTTCACGACGACCAGCACGGGACCGCCGTGGTGGTCCTGGCAGCCCTCCGGAATGCCTTGAAGGTCGCAGGCAAGAAGATCTCGGGGGTCACCGTCGTGATCGTGGGCGCGGGCGCGGCCGGTGTGGCGGTGGCCAGAATCCTGAGCGAGGCTGGGGTTTCCAACATCGTGGCGGTGGACCGCAGGGGCGCCATCTACGCAGGACGCCAAGACGTCGATGCCTCCAAGATCTGGATGGGTGAGCACACCAACCCGGAGCGTCGCCAGGGCAAGGTCTCCGAGGTGCTGGCAGGCTCCGATGTCCTGATAGGGGTGAGCGGGCCCGGCCTGATCACAAGGGACGACCTGAAGGCGATGGCCCCCGACCCCGTGGTCTTCGCCCTGGCCAACCCCACGCCTGAGGTGGATCCAGAGGAGGCTGCCGACATCGCATCGGTCGTGGCCACGGGCCGCAGCGACTACCCGAACCAGATCAACAACGTGCTCTGCTTTCCCGGGATCTTCAGGGGGGCGCTGGATGCCGGAGCGACCGCGATCACAGAATCCATGAAGCTGGCCGCCGCCGAGGCCATATCGTCGACTGTGACAGACGACGAGCTTTCGCCCAGCTACATAGTCCCCTCGGTATTCAACAGGTCGATCGTGCCCTCCGTGGCCGCCGCGGTCGTACAAGCGGCCCGAAACGAGGGCGTGATCCGTGATCGCGAACGGGTCCAGCACTGAGCTGGCGCGGGTGCCGCCGGCACTCTCGCCCCCTGTGGCTTGACCGGTGGTCGGGACCGGTTTCGATCCGGTGACCTCACGCTTTTCAGGCGCGCGCTCTTCCAACTGAGCTACCCGACCGCGGACCTGACGGGATTTGAACCCGCGACCTCCGGCTTGACAGGCCGGCGTGCACTCCAGACTGCACCACAGGTCCCTGGTGGCCCAGGATCGCACCCCCAACGGGATTCGAACCCGTGTTACCGCCTTGAAAGGGCGGCGTCCTCGGCCACTAGACGATGGGGGCTCGTCCCAGGAGGGGCTAACGGAGCCTAGCAGGCCCTTATTCGCCCACCCTTGGGGCCGACAACCCATTCCGTGCCGTCCGTGGTGTCCCTGACCTCCACTCCGAGCGACGTCAAGCCGTCTCTGATCAAGTCCGCCTCGTCCCACCTTCGGGCTTGTCGGGCCCGGGACCTTGTCTCGAGCAACGCGTCCACGAAACCGCCCAGGACATCCCGCGGGTCACGCAAGCCGTCCTGTGCCAGCTCGCCGAGCCTCGCGATCATGGATCTCAACGCGGCTCTGCCCTGGTCCAGCTCGTCCGATTGCAATGTGTCGGCTGACCAGGCCGCGAGCTCGTCGTCCAACTCGAGTATCGAGCGAGCGGCACCGGACGCGTCGTGGCGCTCGAGGGCGCGCTCGAAAGAGTCTCGGTGCGAGTGAATGGCGGTGAGCAACGGACTCGTGTGGGCGAAGACCGTCTGGCTCGACGCGGTGTGGGCGCCCGAAGCCTCGGCGTCGGACCGGTCCGGCGGGGGGGCCCGCCAGGGCGTCCCGCTCCCACGGACGGCGTCCGCAGCCCGCCGCCCCAGCTCTTCGATCTCGAGTGTGGTACCTGCGGTAATTGGTGCGGAGACCCCTCCTGAGCGCACCGTCACAGCCCCGTGCCCCACGACCGACACGGACTTCTCGTCGAGGTCGAATATGCAGGCGGTGTGCTCGTCGACACCGAGCACGAAGTTCCCTTCAGGGAGGCTCTTCTCCAGCACCGCCAGCCTCCGCTCCCCCAGATAGCAAAAGCGTGTGTCGTGCGTCCCTCCCTCCGAGTTGTTGAAATGAGGGATGACCGCGACCTCCAGACCGGTCTGTGACATGAGATCCAGCCCTTTTAGCCAGTGAGGGTCCTCGCCGACCTTGTACACCTCGTAAACCGGTACGGTGACCGTGCCCAGGGTCAGCGCGGCGGCGCTCGCAAAGCAGATTGCCCCACCCGAACGCAGCTTCTCGGCGAGAAGTTGTGGGATCGCGGTGCCTTCCCACTGCCGCAGGGCGTAGGAGGGGCTGCCTGGCCCCGCGAAGACGTACCGGGCCGCTCTGATCCGTCCCAGAGCGAGCTCCCGCTCCAAAGGGTCGTGTTGGGCTGACGCCGATCGAAAGCTGGCCACCTCCAAGCCGGCCCCAACGCTCTCGGCGAAGTACCTGACGGCCTTCGACGAGATCTCGCCGGCGTTCTCCTGGAAGCCGAAGGCGGTGTCCAAGAGTACGGCCGGCACCGGCGGTTCGCCCAGACGCGACAGCAGCTGTCGATGAGTCTTGGCCATTGTCGGGCTGGTTTCACCCGATCCCATGATGGCCAGGATTCGAGGACTCATGGCCCCAGAGCTTCCACCACCTGTTCCTCCAAATAGCTCAGGTAGGTGTAGATGGCCATGACCGGGGCGTCGGGGTGATCGTCGGGAAGGGGCTCCATCTCCTCGGTCACGTCCAGGCGGGTTCCCAGCACGAGCCGCATGTCGTTGAGGGCTCCGAGCCAGGCACCCGCTTCTTCCTCGTTCAACTCGTCGGCGTTCGCGGTTTGCTCCAAGGTGGACAGGGCGCGGCGATGCTGCTCCAACAGCTCGTCGTGCATCAGGTCCCGGTACTCGGTTTCGAGCTCCGGCTGTTGCTCGTATGCAGGAGGGAAGATGCGATGGGCTACCGGATCCGCCGTCTCCAAGAGCTCCAGCACCTGGGAGGGGAGGCTTTGCAGCAGGAGCCGCTCTTCTGAGGGGAGGTGCAACCGGAGCGTTCCCCTGCGGGTGCGGCGGACCCGCTTGCTCACCGGTATCTCCTTTGAATGCTCACCGGTCGTGTTCCATGGTTGCCCAAAGGCCGTGGGCGTGCAGGCGGAACACGTCCATCTCCACCCGCTCCCGGCTGCCGCTTGATACCACGGCCCGGCCTTTGTGATGGACGTCCAGCATGAGCTTGGTGGCCTTCTCCCGGCTGTAGCCGAACAGCTTCTGGAACACGTAGGTCACATACGACATCAGGTTGATGGGGTCGTTCCAGACGATCACGATCCAAGGGCGGTCGGGTGTTACGAGCTCGGCCCCTCCCGGTTCGTCGAGCCTGCTCGGCGCCTCCGTCGGCGAGGGGGTGGTCGTGGTCATGTACCGATTGTGCCCGCTTCCGAGACGGGGTGCGGACAGTCGCTGCCTCAGACCCTCTCGAGGGTCCTTACTGCTTCCACGTCGGCCGGTGAGGGGGCTTCGCCGACCTGGTACCGACTGAAGAGACCCAAGTAGAACCACACCGTTGCAATCCAAAGTAGGGTCGCCCCGGCAATGTGAAATCCCACGAGAAGGACCGGCACACGCGTGAAGTACTGCGTGTACCCGATTGCTCCCTGGGCCAGCATCACCCCGAAGACCACCCGTGCCCGCCGCTGGACCGCTACCGGCGCCCGGGCTTGATGGAGGCCGAAGAGCGTGGCGAGCGTGATTCCGATGAGCAGCATGACCACGCTGGCGTGGAGCTCGGCCATGCTGTGGAACGGGATCGGCAGCCTCGAGGCGTCCGTCCCGCCGCTGTGGGGCCCGCTGCCGGTCACCGCCGTGCCGAGAGCTATGACCGCAGCGACCGTGCCGAAGACGAGTCGGCCCAGCCAGATCAGGTCGCGGCCCACGGTAGGTACCGGGGGAAGGGCCACTTGGTCGGCGCGCCGGTAGAGCACTAAGGAGTTCCAAAGAACTGCCAGCGAGAGCATGAAATGGCACATCACCAGCGCGGGGGAAAGCTTGAACAGCACCACGAGACCGCCGAGCACGATCTGGGCGACCATCCCCAGGACCAGGCCCAGCGACAACCCGACCAGGTCGCGGCGTCGTGGCACGCGAACCAGCGCACCGAGCACCACAAGCGCGACCGCCACGCTTACGACCACGGTGAACACCCGGTTGGTGAACTCGACCACGGCGTGGTACTGCCAGGCGGCCACGATGTGGTGATTTGCGCAGGTGGGCCAGTCGGGACAGCCGAGTCCCGAGTCGGTCAGTCGCACCGCACCTCCGGTGACGATGATGGCGGACAACGCGACTACAGACACCAGCGCCAGCCGCCGGAAGGCGACCGGGCTCACTCGAATCGATCGGAGCTGCAACGTTCCCAACGACGGCAATGCTATTTGGGGTGATGTGGGGGGGCGAAGCGGCCTCTTGGTCGGGAGCGGTCTGGAAGCTTGGGTAGGGAGCCGGCTGGGATCTCGGGGGGTGGTCGGGGCTTAATCGGTCACGGCGCCGGCCGGGTCGGGTCGGGGTGCGGCGCCGCTTTGTCCGCCACCTCGGCTTGGTCGTAGTCTCGGATTTCGATGGCGACGTTCGCCTCAGCCCAGCGGGAAGAACAGCGCAGACACCGACACCGACTGGCCACAGCAAGGGCCTACCTCGCCCTAACCAAGCCGCGGATCGTCGAGCTCTTGCTAGTGACCACCCTGCCGAGCATGGTCGTGGCCAAGCGCGGGTTCCCCGACCCGGGGTTGATAGTCGCCACCCTGGTCGGCGGTGCCATGGCCGCCGGCGGGGCGAACGCGATCAACATGTATGTGGACCGCGACATCGATCGACTGATGAAGAGGACCTCGCGCCGCCCCCTCGTCACCGGCGAGATTGGCCCAAGTGGGGCGCTGGCCTTTGCGGTCAGCCTGGAGGTCTTGGCATTCGGCGAGCTGTGGGCATTCGTCAACCTGCTGAGCGCTACGCTCGCCGTGGCGGCGACACTCTTCTACGTCTTCGTCTACACCCTCTGGCTCAAGCGGACCTCGACTCAGAACATCGTGATCGGAGGAGCCGCGGGCGCTGTCCCCGTGCTGGTCGGGTGGTCCGCCGTGACTGGCACGCTTGGATTAGCCCCGTTGGTGATGTTCGCCATCATCTTCGTTTGGACGCCCCCGCATTTCTGGTCGCTGGCGGTGCGCTACAGGGACGAGTACTCGAAGGCGGGGGTCCCCATGCTCCCGGCCGTGACCTCGATTGCCAGGACCGCTCGACAGATCCTCCTCTACAGCGTGGCGCTATGGGCGGTGTCGCTGGCTCTCGCTCCGGCGGCTCACATGGGCTTGGTCTACCTGGGCTCGGCTCTGGCACTCGGAGCGGTCTTCATCGCCTACGCGCTCCGTTTGCGCAGCCATCCCGGCGCCGAGGCGGCAATGCGTCTGTTCGGGTACTCGATCACCTACCTCAGCCTGCTGTTCTTAGCGATGGCCTTGGACCAGCTGGTTCCCAGGACCTGACCGCCGCATGCTGCGCGCTGCGGTTCTGGCCACCGCCGGGGCGGTCCTGGCCGCGGTGGTAGCCGTGGTCGTGGCGAACAACCTGTCCTCGGGGCACCCGCCTTCTGACTTGGCACTCCCACGCCTGGCACCGGCGGGGGGAAAGGTGCAGCTCTCGGACTTCAAGGGCCGACCTGTCGTCTTGACGTTCTTCGCCTCCTGGTGCGTGCCTTGTCACCAGGAGCTCCCCGCGATCGCAGACGTTGCTCGTTCCGCCGTCAGGTCTGTGGCCTTCGTCGGTGTTGACGTCAGCGACAACCCGGGCTCTGCAAGGTCCCTTGTCGGGGCCAGCAAAGTCGCGTTTCCCGTTGGCGTCGACCCGGACTACAGGGTGTCAGGGGACGTCTTCCACCTCGTGGGGTTGCCGTCCACCGTGTTCTTGACCCGTGAGGGAAAGGTGGTTGCTCGCGTGAACGGACCCGTCACCGCTCCCCAACTTCAGTCATGGGTGCATCGCCTGGAGCGAACCTGACCCGAGCTCGTTGGCGGGCAACGCCCTGGCCTTCAGTCGCCTCGGGGGCTCGCCTCCGGGGCAGGAGCCCGGTAGCCGAGCCCGGTTGCGGGCTCGTGTGTCACTCCCAACGGAAGCTGACGGCAGCCGCCGCCGGCGCGGCCACCGCCCAGATGGCGAGCACCAACCACGCCTGCCCGGGGACGGGCCGTCCCGACGTGAACGCCGACCCGAGAGCCTGGGAAAGAGCGGCGGCCGGGAGCGCCTTCGCCAACCCCTCGAGGGCTCCGGGGAGCTTGGAGAGGGGGAACAGCATGCCTCCCAGAAGCAGCAGCACGACCCAGATGCCATTGGCCGCGGCGAGGGTCACGTCGGCTCGAAGCGTGCCCGCCATCAACAGTCCCAAGCCGGCGAAAGCCACGGTGGCCAGGAGAAGCGCCCCGATGCCCGACGCGGCGTTCCCGTGGGGATGCCAACCCAGGCCCAGGGCCACCGGCACGATGACGGCGACCTGTATCAGTTCCACGACCAGGATCGAGATCACCTTGGCACCGAGCAGCTTGGGCCGTCCCAAGGGAGTCGAGCCCAGCCTCTTCAGCACGCCGTAACCCCGCTCGAAGCCCGTCGCGATGCCGAGGCTGACCATCGCCGTGGACATTGCGGCCAGGGCGAGCACCCCCGGGCTGAGAAATGACACCGGATCCTGTGTCCCTGTCGGCAAGGCGTGGACCAGCGAGAAGAAGACGAGGATGACCACCGGGATGCCGAGGGTGAGCAAAAGGGAGTCGCCCCTTCTAAGGGTCATCCTCACCTCGGCGCCCGCCTGGGCCTTCAGCGCTCCCGACATTTCAGGAGCCCGTACTGCCGGTGAGTCGTAGGAACACGTCCTCCAGGGTGTGGCGTCCTGCCCTGAGATCGGCGAGTGGCAGGTCGTGCTCGGCCAACCACGCAGTCAGAGCCGCCACCATTGCGGGCGTGGCCGCTGCCTCCACCCGATACTCGCCGGGCTCGTCTTCCCGTACCGGGGCACCGAGGGCTGTTGAGAGCTCCTCGATCGCAAGCCCTCGGGGGGCCCCGAAGAGGATCTCCCTGCCGCTCCCCGAAGCCATCAGCTCCGACGGGCTTCCTGCGGCTACCACTCTTCCACGGTCGATGATCACCACCCGGTCCGCGACTCGTTCGGCCTCCTCGAGCTCGTGGGTGGTGAGCAGGACGCACACCCCCGCCTCGCTCAACTCGGCGACGACCCTGCGGATGACCAAGCGTCCGGCCGGATCCACTCCCGAGGTCGGTTCGTCCAGGAAGGCGATCCTGGGTTTGCCGACCAAGGCCAGCGCGAGCGACAGGCGTTGCCTCTCGCCGCCCGAGAGCTCCCTCCAGGGGGCGGAGGCCACCTCGCCAAGGCCTACCCGGTCGAGAAGCTCCTTCCAGCCGCGTGGACTCGGGTAGTAGCTGGAGAAGAGCCTGAGAGCCTCCGCCGCGGCGCATGCTCGGGTAGATCCCACCCGACTGGAGCATCACGCCGATCTGCCCGACAAGGGCCCCGTGCTGGTTCACCGGATCCAGGCCCAGCACGCTCACCCGGCCCGAGTCGGGACGCCGGTAGCCTTCGAGCGTCTCGACGGTCGTCGTCTTGCCGGCACCGTTGGGTCCGAGAAGCGCTGTCACCTGACCCGCTTCAGCCGTGAACGAAAGACCATTCACCGCTGTTTGCTGTCCGTAGCGAACCACGAGTTCGCCAACCTCAATCGCGGGCACGGCTCTGCATCGGTCCCATGGTGCTGACACCGACGCTAATGGCCGGCTGACGTGTCACACAGCTCGCAACGTCCGAGCACCGCGAAGTGGTTGGGTCGAATCCTGAACCCGTACCATCGGCGTAGGTCGGTCCCCAGACCTTCGAACACCGAATCCGGTACCTCGACGACGGCACCGCAGGACTCACACACCAGGTGCTGGTGAGGTTCGTCCGTCAGGTGATAGATGGCACGGCCGTGGCCCAGATGGACATGGTCGACGAGCCCAATCGCCTCGAGGGAGTCGAGGGTTCGGTAGACGGTGGACCGGTGCACGTCTGGATGGTCCCGGCGAACCAGACCTGTGAGGTCCTCGGCGGTCAGATGGCCCCGACCCTCTACAAGGGCGGTCACGACCGCCCGGCGAGCGGTCGTCAGCCGCCCAGACTCTTTTCGCACCACGGACAGAATCCGATCGAGGCGCGCCTGGTCCACGGTGGCCGAGCCTAAGCCAGCGTCGCTTGAAGGCTGGCAGAGTCGTTGTTCAGCCGGTGGAGGACGGAAGCGTCCCTGTCAGCATGTAGAACACTCGTTCCCCGATGTTGACGGCATGATCGGCGGCCCGCTCGAAGTAGCGGGCTACCAGGGCGATCTGGACGGCCCTCTGAATACCGGAGTCGTCGAAGCTGCTCACCGCGAAGATGGCCCGAAACAAGACCTGTTGGAGCTCTCCCATCGCGTCGTCCATGTCGACCAACGCGGATGCCTTGGCCTGGTCCTGGTCGGCGAAGGCGTCCATGGCGAGGCGGAGCTCCTCGCTGGCCTGCTCCCGCATCCTGTCGATGATCCCTCGGAGACGGGGCTCCAGCTGGTTGGGGTAGAGGCGTCTCGCGGCCTTGGCGATGCTGATCATGAGATGGGCCGTCAGCTCCAGTTCGTGATTGACCCGGAGGACGGCCACGATCGTCCGTAGATCGATCGCCATGGGTTGCTGGCGGGCCAGCAACTGGTAGCAGCGGTCTTCGATGGCCTTGTTGAGAAGGTCTGGGTGGACGCCGCTCTCGATGACGGCCTCCACAGCTTCGAGGTCGGTGTTCAACAGGGCTGCGGTCGAGGCCTGTATGGCCTCCAAAACCATGGCACCCAGTCGAATCACGTCGGTGCTCACCTCGGCGAGCTCCTCGTGAAATGCCCTCCTCGTCTCTGTCATCGACGTCGACGTCCGAGCTCGTACCGGTATCCCAGCCCCCTGATGGTCGTGATGAGGGAAGGTCGCGACGGGTCCGCTTCGATCCGTGCCCTCAGCCGCTTGATGTGAACGTCGAGTGTCTTGGTGTCCCCGTAGTAGTTGGGTCCCCAGACTCGGTCTATCAAGGTGTCCCGCGTGAGGACCCTTCCGGCGTTCTCGAGCAGCAGTTCGAGCAGCTCGAACTCCTTCAAAGGAAGCTTGACCTCGTCGCCCCTGACGCGGACCTCGTGCCGGTGAGGGTCCAGCCTGACCTGGCCGACTTCGAGGGCCTCGCCCGAGGGTTGGTCGAGCTCGGCTTCGACGGGGGCGCGACGCAAGGCGGCCCTCATGCGGGCCACCAGTTCCCGCAACCGGTAGGGCTTCGACACATAGTCGTCTGCACCCATCTCCAAGCCCACCACGGTGTCGATCTCGGTGCCCTTGGCAGTCACCATGATGATCGGGACCTGTGAGCGCGCTCGGATGTCTCGACACACGTCGATGCCCGACAGCTTGGGCAACATGATGTCGAGGAGGACCAGGTCGGGCTCGACGGTCTCGAACAGGCGCAGAGCCTCGACGCCGTCCTTAGCAACCCTCATGCGAAAGCCCTCCCTCTCCAGACCGACCACGAGGGCGTCCACGAAGGAGTCCTCGTCTTCGGCCAGCAGCACGGTGGCCTGGGCCTCGGTCACTGGTCTCGATCCCGTCTGAGGGGCAGCCTCAAGGTGAACCGGGAACCTTCGCCTTCCCGGGACTCGACCAGGACGGTTCCGTTATGGTTGCTGGCGATATGGCGCACGATGGACAGGCCAAGTCCCGTTCCACCGGTGTTGCGGCTTCGCCCCCGGTCCACCCGGTAGAAGCGCTCGAAGATGCGTTCCAGGTCCGGTGCGGGTATGCCGATGCCCTGATCAGCGACGATCATGTCGACGTGCCCGTTTCTGTTGGTCGTGCTCACCTCGACCGTGGTTCCCGGATCCGAGTACTTCACTGCGTTGTCGAGCAGGTTGCCTATCGCCGAGATCAACTGGCGGCGGTCCCCCATGACAGCCACGGGCGCGGCTGCCTCCTTCAGCACGAGCTCCACGCCGTGCGTCTCGGCTGCGTGGCGCGCTCTTTCGATCGACTCGGCCATCACCAGGTCGGTCAGCACCAGCTCACGTGGTGGTGACTCCTCGGCCTCGATTCGGGAGAGGTCGAGCAGCTCGTCGATGATACCGCTGACCCGAAACGCCTCGGTCTGGATCCGTGACGCCAACCGTGTCGTGACGGTCGGGTCGGTCTCTGACATCAGCGTCTCGGCCAGGAGGCCAAGGGCGGCGGCCGGCGTCTTCAGCTCGTGGCTCACATTGGCCACGAAGTCGCGCCTCACCGCCTCGAGCCTCCTCTTGTCACTGACGTCCTCGATGACCGCGATGACGCCCAACGACCGCTGCCCGTCGTCGACCGTGTGTGTATGGACGTTGAGGGTTCTTCTTGGAGGGCCGTAGAGCTCGAGCGTTCTCTGGGAAGCCGGTTCGCCCGCCCACGTCGATGTGATCATCTCGTCGACGACCTTGGCGGCCAGGGCGTCGGAGTGCCTCCCGCCCATCAGGGCCTCGGCCCCCGAGTTGCGAAACACGACGTGTCCGCCCTCGGTGCACACGACAACCGCAAGGGGAAGGGAGTCCAGGGCCTTGCGAAGACGTATGGCATCCGAGCTGGCCTCGGCCACGGCCTCGGCAGCTGCGTCTGAAGCCCGCTCGAGGCGGCCTAGAGCTTCCTCCGTCCTGGCTCTGTCGGCGGCCTCCGGGTCGTCTCCGAGACGGGCGGCGATGGCGGTCAGGCGTTGCCGGAGCCCCCTGCGCCGGGATGTCCCCCGGAAGACCGTCACCAGGAGGACGAGCGACACCGCCGCCACCCCCACGATCAGCCCGATGACCGGCGGGCTCACCCGAATCTGCCCGTTATGTAGGCCTCGGTTCGGCTGTCGGAGGGGGTGGTGAAGATCGTCGGGGTGGGCCCGACCTCCACCAGGCGCCCCGGTTCACCGGGCCCTCCGACGGTGAAGAAGGCGGTTATGTCGCTCACCCTCGCAGCCTGCTGCATGTTGTGGGTGACTATCAGGATCGTGTAACGGTCCTTCAACTCGAAGACGAGGTCCTCGATGGTGAGGGTCGAGACCGGGTCGAGCGAGGAGCACGGCTCGTCCATCAACAACACGGCGGGTTCCACGGCGACCGCCCGGGCGATGCACAGGCGTTGCTGCTGACCGCCGGACAATCCCGCCGCGGGCTTGTCCAGCCGGCGGTTCACCTCCTCCCACAGGCCCACCATCTTGAGGGAGCTCTCCACCGCTTCGTCGAGCTCGTGGCGGCGCCGGCGTCTGGTGAGGCGGAGCCCGGCGCTGACGTTGTCCCTCACCGACATGGTGGGGAACGGGTTGGGTCGCTGGAAGACCATGCCGATGTTGCGCCGCACCTCGATTGGGTCCACATGCGGCCCGTAGACGTCTTCGCTGTCCAAGAGCACTCGACCCTCCATATGAGCCCCCTGTACCAGCTCGTGAAGCCGGTTGAGCGTGCGGATGAAGGTCGATTTTCCACATCCCGACGGCCCGATCAAGGCGGTGACCTGCTTGGGCTCGATATCGAGGGAGATGTCGGCCACGGCCTGGTGCTCGCCGAAGTAAGCGCTCAGGTTCTCCACTTCGACTCGCTTCGACATGGTCCTCCTCGACAGCAGGTCCACCCGCCAAGGGCGGCTGGCGCCGTGGTCAGTATGACGGCGCGCCGCAAGCGCCAACCCTACGAGGGCCAAGAGACGCCGTCATGGCTATGGGGTGAACGCAGGCTTAACTCGGCCAGGCGGGCGACAATCAGGCCGGCCACTCACGCGCCCGCACCGCTCGCCCCCGTGAGCCGCGTTGCTCGGTCAGGCATTTGGCTCCTCGCGGCCAGAAAAATACATGAAATATATTGAGAATCTATCAAATAGCGGTTACCCTGGCGTTGGCTCCGATCCATCGTCTCGCTCGAAGGAGGTCTCGAAATGTTGCTGTCAGCGGCAGGGGTCAGCCTCCAACCGAACTCCGGCAACCTTCCCGGCGGCTCCGCCCTGCAAAGCCTCACCAACGGCATCGGCTGGTGGGCATTGGTGCTCGCCCTGGTGGGATTGCTGGTCGGTGCGGCCGCGTGGGCCCTAGGTGCTCACTCCAACAACTACCAGCAGTCATATCTGGGTCGGCGAACGGTCCTGATCTCGGGCCTGGCCGCCCTCATAATCGGGGCGGCTCCCGGGGTGGTGAACTTCTTCTTCAACACCGGCGTGGGAATCAAGTGAGCCGTGGGCGCACGGTGCTCGTCGCAGCCGGAGTTCTGGTCGGAACGATCGCATTGTCACCCGCAGCCGTTGCGTCACCGCAGTCTCCCCCAGCCCTTGCTTCACCTGCTCCGCCGACACAACCTCCACCGGCACTGCAGCCGTCGACGGAGGGCGCTCCCGGCTCGCAGCCTCAAGCCTGTCAGGGAGACTCCGCAGGCGTGCAGCAAGCATGTCAGCCCGGGCAGGCCGGGACCGGAGCGGTCGGCTCCTCGGTGGGAGGGGTCGGATCCGGTGTGGGAGGGGCGGCCGGCGCGGTCATCGGCGTCGGCGCCGACAGCGTCCTGAGCGCGCTGAGCCAGTGGGTGGCTGCGGGAGCCGCATGGCTTCTGAGCCAGGTGGGAGGCGCGATGTCCGCAAGCACCCGGCCAGATCTCGGCGGGACGTGGTTCTCCCGGCACTTCAAGGTCATGGCGGGCCTTGCCGCCTTCTTGGTCCTGCCGTTGCTGCTCGTATCCCTCATTCAAGCGATCGCCCGCCAGGACCTGTCCTTGCTGGCCCGGTCCGCTTTGGTCAGGCTCCCGTTGGCTCTGCTGTTCGTCGCCGTGGCGGTTCAACTAGTGCAGCTGGCTCTCTCGGCTGTGGACGCCATGACCACCACCGTCTCCTCAGGGGCGGGTATCGATTCCCAGAACTTCATGCAGGGTGTCAGCCGGGCCCTGGCCGGACCCGCCCTCGCTAGCGGCTCGCCCGGCACCCCAGCCTTCGTGGCTTTTCTCGGCGCTCTGGTGGTCTCCGGGGCGGCGTTGGCACTCTGGCTAGAGCTGGTCATCAGGGCGGCAGCCATCTACGTCGCGGTGCTCTTCCTGCCGCTCGCACTGGCCGGTCTGGTGTGGCCGGTAACAGCATCTTGGTGCCGACGTCTCGGAGAGATCCTCGGTGCCCTGATCCTCTCCAAGCTGGTGGTCGTCGCAGTGATGAGCCTGGCCGCGGGCGCCCTTTCCGGAGAGGGCGGGTCATCCGGGTTCGCAGGAGTCATCGGGGGCGCAGCCCTCTTGTTGCTCGCCGCGTTCGTCCCATTCACACTGCTGCGGCTCATCCCCGCGGTCGAGGCGGGGGCGATCACGCATCTGGAAGGGGTGTCACGCCGGGCGAGGGATGCGCTGCCCGCCCCCTCGTCCGTGCTTCAAGTCGCGCTCGCCTCATCGGGCTCGCCCGCCGGCCTCGGAGACGACATCCCGATGGCCGTGGGCAAGCCCGAGCCCCCGAGCCTGGCGCTGCCCACCGCTTCCCACGACGAATGGCGAGATCCTGGCTCCGAGACACCGCACCGCCCGGGCCCTGGCCCGGTTTCACCGGGCCCGGGCCGCATCGAGACCGACACCGAATCGCGGGCCACGAGCCGCCAGGTTCCTGGCGACGGGCACGGTTCCGATCGAGGTCGTGGTTGAGGCAGAGAAGTGGCCGTCGACCAGACTCGCTACCGCTTCGGACCACTGGAGCGAAGGGGATTGATAGCCGGGTGGCGCGGCGGCCAGATCGCTGCGGTCAGCGTAGGGCTCGTGGTCGGTGTCGCCGTGCTGCGGGGCCGGGCGAGCCTGACCGGATTGTCGGTGGCGGTTCTGTCCGTGTGCGCCGGAATCGTCATCGCCTGCTGGCCGATACGGGGGCGCACAGCCGAGCAATGGCTGCCGTTGGTGGTCGTCTGGTTCATCAGGCAGGCGCGCGGCAGGCGCCGGTACCTGGCCTCGGCAGCTGTGTATGGGTCGGTTTGGGGGGTTGGGCTTGACGCAGCCCAGCCGGTCCCGTCCGAGTGCGACTCTCCCGAGGTGCTCCGGGGCTGTCGCGTCATCAGTCCACCCGTCGCGCAGGGCTCGCTGCGGATGGGAGTCGTCAAAGACGCCAGGGCACGTACCTATACGGCCGTTGTCGCGCTCGAGGGGCCACAGCTTCGCCCTCCTGGGTGAAGAGGAGAAGCATCATCGGATTGCATGCTGGGCCGCCATGCTGGCCGGGTTGGCGCGAGAGAGCTCGGCCATCCACAGGCTTCAGTGGGTGGAGCGGGGGCTGCCCGACAACGGCGCTGCTGTTCTCAACTACCTCGACGAGGAGATGAAGCAGACCCCGTGGTCGGAATGTGTGCGCTCGTATTCAGCCCTTCTTGCAGAGGCGAAGCCGGTGAGCAAGCGGCACGAGGTCATGCTGGCGATCTCCGTGCGGTCGCGCCGACGAGAGAGATCCAGACCCGAGGCGGCTGCCGATCTCGAATCGTGCACCCTGCTGGAACAGGAGGTGCGCTCTGTGAGTGCTCAGCTGGCCTCGGCCGAGCTCACCGTCGAGGGCTGCCTGTCGCCGAGGTCGCTGTGTCGCGCCTTCAGATCGGCTGTCGAGCACAGGCCGGCGCCGGCCGGCGAACGGCCGCCCTCGCCCGAGTCGCCAGCAGCATGGCCCCACGCGGCGGAAGTGTCCTGGTCGTGCTATCGCACCGAATCCACGTGGCATGCCACCTACTGGATCGCCGAGTGGCCCAGGGTCGACGTCGGCCCGGACTTTCTCGGCCCCCTCCTATTGCAAGTCGAGGCCCGCAGAACAGTCTCCATGACGATGGAACCCGTCAGCCCGGCCAAGGCGGCACGGGAGGCCGAACAGGCTCGTACAGCCGACACGGCGGACTCCGAGCTACGGCGTAGAGGAGGCTTCATGGCTACGGCTCGCCGGCGTCGTGAGGAGGAAGGAGTAGTGAGGCGGGAGGTGGAGCTCGCGGATGGTCACGCCCAATTTCGCTTCACCGGGTATGTGACCGTGACCTCGGCGTCAGAGGAGTCACTTGAGAAGGAGTGCACTCGGGTCGAGCAAGTCGCGGCTCAGTCGCGCCTCGAGCTCAGGCGCCTGTACGGCCAACAGGATGAGGCGTTCACATGGACCCTCCCGCTCGGGCGGGGCCTGGCGTGAGTCTGCCGGCTCACCGCGCCACGACCGCCCACCTCGGCGCGGCGTATCCGTGCATGTCCGACGGAGGGTTGGGAAGCCGCGGGGTACTGATCGGGCGCGACCTCCTGGGCGGATCGTTCAGCTACGACCCTTTCGAGCTGTATCTGAGAGGGGTGCTCACCAACCCGAACATGGTGGTGGGCCAAGAGGAAAGATGGGTCAGAAATGCGGGTCTACCGTCTAAAACCCCTGCTCACGGCCCATTTCCGCCCACGCCGACCTGACGCCCCGTCAGATCCGCTGTCGGAAGGGCCCCCCGCAGGGACTACGCCCCACCCTACCAGCCAAAACCCCCCTCTCCGCTCCCAGCTGGCCCCCTCAGGCTGGCTCAGGCCCCCCATGTCGTCCTGTCGTCCCTCAGGGGCTCCCGTAGCGCCCCGTGGAGGCCGGTGGTAGGCCAGCTCCCCTCAGGCCCTCTGACGGCCCCTGAGCCGCCCCTCGGGAGGCCGTCTAGGCCAGGAGGGAGCCTGGCGGAGGTGCCGTCCACCGCCAGGTCGTCAGTCGGCCTCGATGTGTTCCCGGGTCAGGCGTTCGCCGCCCGTCGAAGGATGAGCCTTCAGTCAGCTGTTCGAGGCCGGGGTGCCGTCGGAGCGGTACCGCTGCATGACGGCCGCCACACCGGGATCGTCCCACCCGTCGTTGGGGAAGACGACGAGGCCACCGCGGAAGGAGGGGTCGGTGGCACGGTACCCGACCCCGGGAGGTGCGTCGGGCTTCACCAATCCGAGCGACAGCAACGTGTCGACGGGGGACCGTTCGGAACCCGTTGACACAGTGAGGGGCTTGCCGGGTAACGGCAGCCTCATCTGCTCCTTACGTGCGGCCCGCTCCGTCAAGATCCGCTGAGCGTGTGCCAGCGGCTCTTCCGCTTCCTCCGCAACGTGTTCGAGGGCTTCCCTGCTTCGGCTGTCGAGCGCCTCACGTCGAAGAGCAGACAGCCATGCGCGCACGCCCGCCGCTATGTCCCGCAGGTCCTCCGGCACGCCCGAACGAATACGCCTTCCGGCGTCTTCTAGGCGTTGGGCGAGTGCGGCTCGTGCAGCCGTGAGCTGATGGGTCTCTCGGCGTTCTTCCTGGTCCCGTTGCGTGCGCCGCTGCTGCACGTCGGCCGCTTCAGCCTGAGCCTCGGTGGGGTCCGGCGCCAGCCGTCCCCCGAGCGCATCGAGCAAGGCCGCCGGCATTCGCCCGGGCGCCGCCTCCCCCACGGTTGCCGCAGTTGTCAGGTAGTCGGCCACTGAGGCGAGGACGGCCTGTCGGAGGTCCACCCCGGCCAGTGCAGCCCTGCCCAAGGCGGCCGCTTCGATGGACTGCGCGTCGGCCAGCTCCCACCCTCGATCGGTTAGCCCGTCCCTTAGATAGGACATTGCCTCGTCGAGAATGCCGTCCGGTAGCCGTTCGCACGGTGGGCGCAGGGTGCCAAGGGGAAGGGCGGGGACGGCCCCGGTCCGTGCCAGGGCACGGGCGGCTGGCCCGATCGTGTCCACGAGCAGCGGCCGTAGGGGCGTGGTGTCGACTACAAACGCTCGTCGGCGATATTCCTCCGGGACCTGCGCCGGGCTCCCGTTGGCTAAGAGGACGGCGGTCGGCACCACGTCGAACGTGTCGAGCCCCTCCCCGGCGACACGGGCGTCCCCTTGAGCAAGCTTGAGGACCGCGCGGCGTACCGCCGTGTCCGTCTTGTTGTGATCCCACTCCTCCAGCACCAAGGCTGGCAGGGTCAGGGGCTCCGCCGGGATAAGGCGCCACCGCCCGCCCGGCAGCTGTTCCCGCCGGCCCAAAAGCGAGCGCTCCGTCTCGCCGGAAACAGGCCTTATGGCGCCTGCGGGATCCAGCCCCAAGGCGTGAATAACGACCAGAGCGGCGGTCGATTTCCCGGTTTTTGTCGGCCCTACGGCTATGCCGGACGGCCACCCATAGGGCCGAATGGATCGGAGGTGGTGGCGGGCTATGGCGGCGGACAGGACGAGGCGCACCCAGGCCCTAAGAGCCTCGGAGGGGAGGAGATTGATAGAGGCCTCGATCCCGCCCTCCAGGGACGTTCCGGGGAGGTGGGAGGCGGCTTCAGCCCGTCCAGCGGCGGTGGCGAAGATTCGGCGTTTTCCCTCTCGGCCGACCAGGTGGCGCCCCTCTAGGCGGGCCACGGCAGCTCTCAGGGTGGAGGCCGGGAGGCCCGCTTGTTCGGCCAGCTGGGCGGGGGCTAGGCCGGCTCCTCCAGCGTGGACAAGTACGGTGAGGACGGCTTTCTCATTCGCCCTGCCCATCTCGGCTCTTTCGGCAAAAGTGCTGGTCATACGTCTAGCGATTCTACCTGGCGATCTGGCCGCCACGTCTGGCGATCTGGCCTCTACGCCTAGCGATCCTGCTGGGGTCGCCGGCGTTAGGGCTGGTCAAACCCATTTTTCGGTAGGTTGGTTGGGCGATACCTCGTCGGGGAGGGGGGAATCGGCCGCAAGATGGGTTTCGGGGGCGCCACGGGGGGTCTGGCAGCGCCTGGTCCCCGTTCACCCTTGCCGCCGGTTTCGGTAGGCCGCTTGGGCCCGGTGGAACCGCTCCCGCTTGGCTTCGTCCTCTTCCTGGCGGGGCCGCCGGTCGTGCTGTTCCAAAGCGGGCATGACACCCCGCACCAGGTCCAACGTGCCAGCTTCCAGGTCGTCTGCCACGACGTGGGGGGACTCCCGGAGGGTGCCGGTTATGGCCCGGACCAGGTCCTCGATTAGGGGGCCGTCGACGTGCTGAGGGTTGGGTTCTTTCTCGTTCATTCCGTCCGCTCCGTTCTATCCCTCTTCACGCACACCACGACTAGAACCGCCACGCCCAACAGAGCCACCCATGCCACCCAACTGCCGGCGGGAGGGCGGCCGGGTTGAACCCGGGCGACACATGGTGCGGAGACGACGTGCCGTGGGCCTTCCCGGCCGAACGGGCGTCCTACGTAGCACCATCTCGGTCCCGTCCAGCTGGTCGTAAAGGTGAGCGTCTCGTGTGTCGCTTTGAGGGCGAGACTGAGGACGAGGTTGATAGCAACCACCACCACGTCGGTTTCGTCCACGGCCGCACGCGTCTCGCCGCTCGGCCCCGATTAGGGCTCTTCGGAAATCAGCGGGGTCGGGTCTGCGCCCACGGCGTCTCGCAGCCGCACTTGCGCTTGTTGGCCATCGTCTACCCGCACATCTAGATAATCTTAGCCGCACTAAGTGCACTCAGTAACCAACATTTGCAAGCGCCTCCATTGTGTTAGGTAGAGAACATAGCGCTTCCAACATACCTCTAATCTAACGCTTACACCTCACCTACCTCTTACTCCCCGAGAGTCATCCAAAAGCGCATCGAGATCCATGCGCCGTCTTATTCAGCTTCGTCATCTACCACCCAGATAAAGCGATAGTCATCTATACCAGCGTCAACCGTACCCACACCTTCATCTACGAGATGTATGCGCCAACAGTTGTTCATCTTCATCATTGCTCTGAAGAGTCGGGATCGAACCTACGAGCATCGTCGCGGTTGTAAATCGCCATGTACACTGCGACCACTGCGGACAGAATCCGATGTACTACGGAACCAACGTTCCGGTCTTCGTCCAGGCCGAAGAGGTCGAGGCTGTACGAGACTCCACCTACACTGTTTCCGAGTGGGCGAAGGTGCCCGACCCGCAGTTGCGGGGTGTTCGAGGTGACGAGGTCATAGCGGAAGACGTTCGTCTGCTTTCGACACCGAGCCACACGCGGGGCCACCAGTCGGTAGTCGTCGACGCTAACGACGTGGTCGTCGTGATCGCGGCGCAGTGCGCTGGGACATTGACGAGTTCACCAGCGAGGAAGCCAGCCCGGCGAACGTTGACGCTGATGACCTCCGAGAGGCAGCTGTCACGTCGATTCGTCGGTTGAAGTCACTCGGTCCTAGCGTGGCGTACTTCAGCCACCATCGCGAGGTGTACCGGCGATCCGCGTAGGCACCCCGACCCCATTGCAAGTCGAGCACGCACTCGAACGACTGGACGGCTGCGACAAATCTGAGGTGTCCTGTATGTGCCGTTACCGAGCGCGGCCTAAGTGGTCCCTTATCGCCGGATCAGAGGCACCCCGTGGCAGCTCAAACCCAGAGACAGGTGCTCATGCAACCGACCCCGCACCCC
Organism: uncultured Actinomycetes bacterium; assembly: GCA_963736925.1. GTDB lineage: Bacteria > Actinomycetota > Acidimicrobiia > Acidimicrobiales > CAVTQP01 > CAVTQP01. The sequence continues at coordinate 171,411 of CAVTQP010000001.1, read as the reverse complement.
GTTCATATCCGAAGTGCCCTATTAGCTCTCGTCGGCCGGCTTCCAGCCGCCGGCTTCGACGATGGCTTGCAACGTGGCGTGGTGGGCGTCGAGGGCGCGGCGAAGGTCGGCTAGGGCCGATTCAAAGACGGGTCTACCCGGCAGCACGAGCCGCCCCTTCGGGTTCGAACAGAGCCAGCGGCGACGCGGGTTTTACCGCATCCCGTGGGCAGCTCGACGTGTACACGCCGCTCGCCGGCTTGATGGGCCCGTTCCACTGCTTGGATGGCCTGGCGCTGGTGGGGGTGAAGAGGGGTCACGCCGGCGCCTTCCACTCGGCGTGCCGTAGCTTGTCTGACCACTCAAGCTCGTTAGACATGTGAAGTGCGTTTTCTATTACGAGCCCAATCTCGTTTCCGATTTCGAGCGGCTGTGTGGGAGTGGGTACAGCAGTACCGTTCGCCGCGTTCAACTGCTCTGGTGCACTCTCCAAGCGCGCATACTCGGTCGTTATCTCGCAGCCAGGAGGCGAGCCTCAGTTCCCACCCGCGCACCGGCTCCCCAGCCCTAGGTCCTCTGGGGAGTATGCGGATGCTGGCAAGCTGGCACGCTATCCGAACTAACACGGCGAACTTTTTCCGGTGAGGCTTGGTTCCGGCCCGCACACGCTCAACCTCGCTCACGCTGATGCCGGTTTGTTCGGCTATGGCAGCCGCAGACAAACCGTCGAGCACGTGCAGCACAAGATCCAATCGGCTAGTGGCTTCGGGGTCGCCATAGTCGGCGTATGTGTCTCCGGCGGAGGCGAGACCCCGTTGAACCTCCTCTAGCTTGTTGGTTTCTTTCCCGATGTGCCTGACTTCCAGCGGCCGCACGTGACGACGTTGCAACAGACCCACCCTCGGCCCCGCACACGCCCCCATCGGGTCCCACACACTTTGGCTCGGGGTGGCGGGGGAACCGGCGAACGATGCTCCCGTACGACTTGACGATCACTTCGTTGGCAAACGTCTCCATCCCACAGTCAACGGCTTGATCCTCCGCAACGATGTAACTTTCGGGCGAGTCAGGTTGGTACACGTTCTTCCACGGTTGGTGCACCCATTTGGAAGGGTCGGTTTCGTACGGAGCAACAAGGCGACACCTACCGGATAGCGACATAACCGGCGTCGCCGCCAAAATGAAGTTGAACGGCTTTATTTGCTCCGGGTACGGCTTCCCCCGGTTGAACGTCTCGAAGGGTCGGGCCACCGTTGGCGTGGATACACGAAGCTGCGTCAACGCCGGCCGAGCGAACCACGCCGGCTCGGGAGCTTCGAGCCCGTAAGCGTGCTTGGCGATGATCCACTCCCACGCCTGACGGATCCATTCCTTCTTTCCGGCGCCCACGTAGGTTGTTGCTCGGCCTCTTCGTCCTCCTCTGTAGAAGGCTCGTCGAGTGTTTCCGGGTTGAGCAGGTAGCCGAGACCGTGTTCGCTGAAGTAGCCAGGCTGAACCTTCGGCAGCCCGTCATCGCCAAGGTCGAAGATCGCGTACCTCTTCGCCGAGACGGCGTAGCAGAGACTCGTCGTTTCCAGCTTGAGGATCGTCCCCGGCACCGCTTCGGTGCCGTCTGTGTTCAGCGCTGCAAATCGTTCACGGATGGCCTCTACTCGAGCAAATGAAAGAGCCTGAACGGCCTCGCGCCGTCATCGAGTCTGTAGAGCCCACTCGGACAGGGGATGAGTCCTTGCTCCTCGGTTGCGACGAGCGCCATGCTGTCGGTGTCGCAGAACACTCATGCCTCGCCCAGATCGGTAACGCATCGTTCGAGCATAGTCAACATCAAGCGGGCAGCGCCGTGATGCACGCCGCAACCGTGGAAAACAGAAGCGGCCGAGATCTTCGAGAGCTGTTAACTTGCTTTTCCCACGCTCCTCATGCCGATCGTAGATCGTCGTCGTTTCACGCTCGCCCTTCGCCAGCTCATAGCGGACCTGTTCGGCAAAGATTCCGTAGCTTCCAGCGTTAGCAAAGATCTTGAGGAAGTTTCCGAGCGAACGATTGTCCTCCAGCTGCTGACGTTGCTCTACCATCGTCCTGAAAAAGTCGTCTCGCCGAGAGTCCACCTTGACCTCGCCGCGAAAATGTAGCGATCGAAGATCGCGCAATCTTCCTCTGCCCTCGAACCAGATAGCTCGCTCCACTTTGAGAGCCTTGCCGGTCGGTGGCTTAGACGCCACCAGTCGAGCAGCGTGTACCAGAAGGCAGCGTCTTCCCTTATCGAGTCGACGCCGTTAGGAAGTTGAGGCCGATGTTGTAAGCGGCGTCGTCCTCGTACTGCGAGCGGACAAGTAGACAGTCAGCCTCGAGCACAATCTTAGCGATCCCCACCAGCTTCAGCCAGTTGACTTGTCGAAGCAGTCGTCCAGCGTCACGTCCTCAATTACTTCTGAACGTCTCTCGTCGCCTGGATTTCTATCTCAGCTGAGTGAGCAGCTTCCACAACTCCATCAAAGCGTCGACCGTGAGATACATGCTCGTACAGTCGACCAGCACGACGAGAATCAGAACTCGTCGAATGCAGCACTCCGAGCATCCGCCATAGAAGGCAGACATCTACCATCCGAGAATGTCCTTTGAGAAGTCCAGTTAGCGCTCCAACATGAGAACGACGCCCATTGCATCGAGGTACCCCTTCGCAAAGAAGCCGGAGAAAATGCGTGAACCGGAGACATGTCGAGAAGTGCATCGCAAACTCGCTGAGAGTCCTTCGCGAGCGACGTCGCAGTCGCCACGTCAGCTCAGCGTAGTCCACGTGCTCCGGCGTGATCTTCTCGTGTCTGAAGCGTCGACCTTCAGCCTCTTAGCCTCGAGAGCCTCGCCAGCTGAACGGAGCGAATGTGACGAGCTGGTGAGAGTGAACACCAGAGTTCGCAATCGAGGAAGCTCCCTCGAAAAGATCTGTCCTGACCGAGTTGACGTGCTGTGAGTTAGTCAGTTGCTTGAGCGCCTTCTTAGAGTCGATGTTCTTGACGCGTACGTCTAGCCTCCATCCATAGCAGCGACCAGAACATCCCTCCCACAGCTGGAAGTGAACTCGTCGCTGAAAGCGCCATCGCCACTATCCATCGCATCGCCGACACAGAGCCAGACGAGAAAGGTCTAAGAGAAGTTGAAGCCGACAATCGTAGCTCGCATCTGCAGTCAGCGTAGCGCCAAAAGACCTTTTCCAGCCACGCCGACAATAGAAGGAGTCCGATCGTCGTGCGAGCGTCAGATGTCTCAGCCTCAGCCTTGCGACTCTCGACATACTGCTTCAATACAGCGAACCCCTCAAAGTAGTACTCAAGCAGTCGTCAGCGTAAGAAAATCTTCCTGCCAACACTGCGCCTATCCTGTCTCGTAAGATCGCACGCCCTAGACGACTCGTACAGAAGACGTTGAGTTTCGTCCGTGGTGGTTTCGGTGTCGACAACGAGGAGTTGTTTGATCGAATCTGTTAGCGACGCTTGCTCGCGTTTGCTCCTGAGCATCAACTCGCTGGTGAAAGCTCGAACAGTCACTGTACAAAGTCGTCAGCCGTCGAGGATTCGTGGCGTTAGTCCTTCGAATCTCTCCACCCCGATGAGCGAGAGCGACAGCAATAGAGCCTAGTTCATCAGGAGGCCATCTCTCGCACCCTAGCACCTCCCAAGTCTAGCCCCCAACGACTCAGCTCCTCATCTTCCATGCGAGGCGTTCGAGTCCGCGCCGCGAGCCGCGTATTGAGGATGCAAACTCCAGAAAACCGAGCCTCATAGCGTCAACGCCAACACATCAGCAGCCCCGAGTAGAACAGCTCTCTTGCGTCCACCAAGTCAGCTCATCCACGTTCCCCTAGATGCCAGCGTCCATGTGCCAACGCGTGAGCTGGTAGTGGCAGCCCTTTCACACGTACACCGAGAGCGTCGATGCACCTACAGCCCACGTGATGAAAGTCCACGCTCAAAGCCTCGCAAGCCACACGACAAAGCTAATCTCTCTTCCTCAGCTTCTAAGTACAGCACAAAATCGTCCAAGTCCTCATATCGAGCCATGTCGTCCAACGTAGCAAGTCTGTCTCAAGCTCTAAGCCCTCTATCTACACACCAGCAAAAGCTTCCAACGCCGACTAGTCAAAGAAGTCGCAAGCGACGTAAGCTCGTATCGTCGCCATGTAAGCGCCCATCGTCTACCGTCTCTAGATCGACAGACAGTCAATCTCTCCACTCTAGCAGCGAGATAATGTTCATGTAGATGCGGAGTCGTCGCTGCTGCGCGCAGCTCTCCTACCATCCGTCTACGCGAGAACATAAGCCTCGCCCGTACGCGTCATCATCTTCGCTGAGTGCCTAGCGCCATCTACTTCGCGAAGACTCCGAGGCTATCTTCGACGTAGCTCCCCAGCGGCAGAGATATCCCGTTGTCAGACTCTCTGTATCCGTGTGAGAGGCGTTCTAAGTTGTGTCAGCTTGGCTCGTGAAACGCCTAGTCGTCGTTTCTGTGCATAACTTGCAAAGCCCTCTGCACACGCACGTTCATTGCAGCGCTGCTGTATCGCGGCTAGCGCGTTCGCACGCCATCGAGCGCTCGCCCTAGGGGCAGTGGCCGTGGCCGAGATCAGTTAGTGGTGAGTCGTCACCCCCAGTGGTGGAGGTCAGCGTCGCTCCTGAGAGAGTTGATCGCGCACGCCGCATAAAGCGAGCCGAGCAGCGTAGGACGACAGCACCAGCTGTTATGAGATGAGGAACATCTAGCCACACTTCTCGTCTTTTCAACACAGCCCGTGTACTCGCCACTCAGCGTCCAATCTCCGCTGATCTGCAGTGTGCGTCGTACGTGAACGTAGCAATCGCTCCGTGTTATACACTATATCGCAGAAAGCCATACCCACAATGCCATCAGTACCTCGCACGAGCTCTACTCATCGAAATCGCCTATAGACAAACCTGTTCCCATAGTTGAATCTCAGTCATCTAGCCCCCCTAGATGTTATAGTATAATGATCCATTGCTGTTTATATCCTCGTTCTCCTAGTCCTCGTCCCTAAAAAGCAAACAATTATAATTCCTTTCTCCTTCTAAGCGTTCCTTCTCCTGCTGAGAAATCTCTGGCTCCTGCCGGTGAAGAAGCATCCTGAGGAGTCCCGACCGAGACAACCCCCTGGCGTGAGCTGCCCGAAAGGCCAGCTTGTGCTCTGCCTCGGACAGACGAACCAGCAGAGCCTTTTTGCGATTTTCGCTGTGTCTGGTTAGCGGTGTCATTGCCTACTCAGGCTATCAAACGTTATGGCCCCCATGTAGCCCAGATGAGGCCCTTTCTAAGCTTTCAGCCAGCTTGAAATGACGCCCACCCATCTGAGAGACATCAAGTCCCCCACTTTGGCCAAATCCCGTGTTAGTCGGTCTGGTGGGGGGCATATGAGCAAAATCGTGGGCCGTGGTAACCGCCGGCCTGAGCCGAGATTTTTTCGCCCCTTCCCGGTAACCTGAGCAAATACCTGAGCCGGCTCCCCCTCTGGTTCGGACCAAAGGGGTTGGCTGTGGCGCTGAGCGCGCAAGACCGGGCAGAGGTTCAAAACGCTCTAACGGAGACGTACTCCATGGGTGCGGCTGGCGGGGTGGCCACAGTCGAGGGGTATGGGTGCTCCGTCCGCGTTGACGGGGGCCACCTGGAGCTTGCCGATGGGATCGGGCTCACTCGGCGCCACCGGCGATACCCGCGGGTAGGCCATGAGCTGCGCCGACTCATCCTTCAAACCGGCGGGGCGGGGGTCGTCAGCTTCGATGCCCTCAAGTGGTGCGAGGCGGCCGGAATCGCCATGGTGGCGATCGACCGGGAAGGCCACACGCTGGTTTCCTCCGCCACCCCCTGGGTGGACGACGGTCGACTCCGCCGCACCCAGGCCATGGCACCGCCCGAGCTGGCCACCTCTATCGCCCACCAGTTGATCGGGGAGAAGATCGCCGGGCAAGCCCGGGTGGCTGGTGAGCTGCTGGAAGTGCCGGATCTGGTGCCCACGCTGACCGACCTCGAACAAGTGGCGCGGACAGCGGAGACGATCGAGGACCTACGCCAGATCGAAGCCGCGGCGTCGGCCGCGTACTGGGGAGCATGGCCGGGGCGGGTGGCGATGGCGTTTCCGACCCGAAGCCGGGTCCCGGAGCGGTTCACACGCTTTAGCGGCCGACGGTCCCCCTTGGCGGGCAACAACAGCCCCCGCCTTGCGGCTGACCCGATAAACGCCCTGCTCAACTACTGCTACCGGCTGCGCGAGGTTGAATGCCGACAGGCGGCGTTGGCCCTCCGTTTGTACCCGGGAATCGGGATCATGCACGTAGACGACCGGGACCAGGCGGCTCTTGCCCTTGACCTAATGGAGCCCATCCGGCCCGAGATTGACGCCTTCGTCATCGAGCTGGTGGGTGGACACGTTTTCTCGAAGCGGGCCTTTGTGGAGCGGCCTGACTGGTCCGTCCGCGTGCTCGCTCCCCTGACCCACCACCTCACCAGCCTCATGCCCCGGTGGGGCAAGGCCGTGGCGCCGCATGCCGAAGCAGTGGCACACGCTTTTGCCGACTCCAGCAGGAGGCCCATTGCGAAGCGCACTCCGCTGACCGGGCTACCAGGCGAGCCCGCAATCCCCTGTCGATACCCGCGAGGCACGAGGAACCAACGGTTCACAAGCGCGGCTGCCCCTCACGCCGCAGTGCGCGGGCTGTGGCGTCGAGCTGGCCCACCACACGCGGACATGGTGCCCCGACTGTTTTCGCGAGCAGCGTCGCCTAGCTGCCGCAAAGGGGCGGGAACGGGCGAAGAAGGCCGGACAAGATCCATCCACGCGGCGCGTTGGGCGGCGTCAATCTCGGCTGCCCTGGCCGCAACCAAGGCCGCTCAGGCGCGGGCGCTTGGCTTCGATCCGTCCGACTGGGAGGCGTCGATCTGGCCCGGGCTTCAGCGGTTCAAGTGCGCTGAGATTGCAGCCGCTACGGGGCTGAGCACCCACACGGCGTCGGAGATTCGACGCGGTAAGGCGCCGCACCCTCGGCACTGGGAGGCGTTAGCAAAGCTGGTGGGGTTCCGGGGGGTTGTCGCCGGCGACTAGCCCGGGGCTAACAGCGGATCACGAGCGCCAGGACGGTACCTGGCTTTCATCCGGACCCGCTTCATTTGTTGCCGCCGCCTCGGAGTCAAAGGTAGCAACCATCTGGTTGTAGTCGCTGATCGAAGCTGCCCCGTAGTAAGGCTCCGTTAGAGCCACTGATAGTCGTAGTCCCAATGCTGCCGTCGCTCGGGGCTTCGAATCGACTGGCGGCATGAGTTAGTTGTGCACCACCACAACCAGCGGCCGCTAGCAGGCCAACCGTTCCGAACAGCATCCCCAGCCGTCGCACGCCACACAAGGGTACCGAGCCGATTGTTCGCTACCGATGGGGGTGGAACTAACGCTCGCAGCCCCAGGTTGCATCACGCCTGATTCTTTCGGACAGGGGTTCGAGCCTAAAGCTTCGTAGGCGCGACTCCGATCTATCAAGCAAGAGCAGCAGGGGAAGTGGTCATGAAGCGATCGGCGATCATCGCCGCCTTGAGCGTCAGTGCCGGTCTGTTGGCAGGGTGCGCGGATCACCACGATGGGAGAGATGGAACGACTACCACATCGAGTTCGACCACCACAACGAGTTCGACCACGACAACGAGCGCCCCGCCTCACCCGGTTGCATGTGCCGGCGCGGTGCAGTGGTCCTCCGCGCAGACACAGATAGGGCAGTCCGCCACCATGAGGGGCCAGTGGTGGACACGAAGTACGCCGTCGAAAGTAGCGGTCAGCCCACGTTTCTGGACATGGGAGCGGTTTACCCGGATCCGAGCCGCTTTCAAGTTGTGATTTGGAGCGAGAATCGGTCTAAGTTCCCACAGCCACCTGAACAGCAATACAGCGGAAAGACCATCTGCGTTACCGGGACAGTGCAGGAATACAGCGGTTCCGCCGAGGTGATCGTTTCCTCACCTTCACAGATTGTTAGCCCATCGTGATGCCATTACGTGAAGGCCCCGCTCGACCCAAAAACATGGCCACGCGTCAGACCTCCTCGCGCCCCCCGGCGCCGAGGTAGCGATCAGGGTCCGTGGCGAAGGCGGCCACGCAGGACATCGAACAAAACCAGAATCGCTGCCCTACGTGGCACAGCGATCCCGCTGTGTACTCCCGCTCGACCCGCATCCGGCACACCGGGTCGATCGTGTCGGGCGGATTGCCGCTTCCTAGGCAGATCTCGAACAGCTCAACCGGCTCGGCCAAGTTACGGAGCTTGTGGGGACCCAGCTCGGCCACCTCGATGCCGCTCGCCCTGGCGGTGACAGCCACCGCGGAGGTGGCGAGGGCTTGGGCACCCCCGGCATGGCCCGCCACCCGGGCAGCCAGGTTGACCGCGCCTCCAAGGTAGTCGCCGTCTCGGCTGACCGCCGGGCCGTGGTGCGCTCCAGCACGTGCCAGAGGGAAGCCGCTCAGCGCAGCGCAGCGCTCCCACAGCCGGGCCAGAACGGCAAGGGCGGCTTCAGGGCATGGACTCGTCAGCATCACGGCGTCGCCGATGGACTTGACCAGCTCGTCGCCGGTGGAGAGTAACTCGCGAGTTAGGCCGACGAAGCGCTCGATGACATCCACCGCGTCGAGGTCGCCGTGTGCTTCGGTCAGAGCGGTGAAGCCCGCCAAGTCCACGAAGCAGAACGTCCGCTCGACCGTCTCAACGGTCACGAAGGAATACCCTATGGGGGTATAGGCTCAAGGTCAACCTAAACGGGGAGGAGGGTTGCGCGGGCTTATAGCGACGACAAAACGGGCTCCGGCGCATCTATGGCAGATCCAGGGCCTTACAGCGCTGGTGGAGTGAGACGCCTACTGCATCGACGTGCTCGCCCAAAGCCTCGGCCGCTCGCCAAGCAGCACCCAAGGTGACGCCCCTAAGGGTCCGCTCTCGTTGGCGCTAGCCGCCGCACGTTGCGCAGCTCCACGGCGTGCTCCTCGCAAGCGTCAACCCGCCACGTCCTGCCCGGCGACGTGAACCGGCCACGCCAGCGCACCTCGCCCGGGCAAGGTTCAGGCTGGCACGTCCTTTTTCCTTGACGCCTGTTGCCGAGCGTGCGCTGCCAGCCGATGGCAGGCTCTCACCTCCTCGGCGTCCATGTTGGAGTCGAGCGCTTTGAGCTCGGCTGCCTCAGCCAGGTGAGCGTCGAAGGCCGTACCGCGGTAGCGGCTGGCGAACGCTCGTGCGAGGTACCATCGGCCGGGTTTCGCGAGTACCTGCACGATCGGCGACGCTGGCATCCTGGACAGGTGAGCAAGACGTAGGTGAGAGCGACGTCGGTCAGCCCCGCACCGCGTGCCGCGTTGGTCCAGTCGATGACGACGGTCCCCGTGACGACAGTAAAACATTCAATGGATGAAGGTCGAGGTGGACGAGTCGGTCGCCGCCGCCTGGCAACTGTGGGAGCCGAGTCAGGCGCGGCGATGTCGTGTAGCTGGTCGTGCAAGTCCGCGAGCATCGAAACATACCGCGGCATTGTCCATGGCTGCTTCGCCATCGGCTCCATCATCACGGCGCCATCGACCTGTTCCATCACGATCTCAGCACCACCAGCGCGCACTTCGTGTATCGCGGGAACCGGGTAGCCGCGCGCTCGGCGTAGTCGATGACACGGGCCTCAGTCTCGATGGACCGCCCATCACGAGTTTTGCGCAGTACGAGCCCCGGTCCGTACTCGAAGATATCTGCGTCCCGCCCAGAGGCAATCAGATTGCCCGCTCCCACTCGCTGGACGCTGACGCGTCCTAGCCGGCTACCACCAGTCGACGTGGTAACTCACCGCTCGGAGCGCTGAGGCTGCTCCGAAGGGAGTCGCGCTGCCCGGTGACGTGAAGCGGCCTCGCCAGCGGGCCTCGCCGAGACACTGCATCGGCTGACCGGTCGTGCCTGGGCGCTCGACGTGGACGATGCGAGGTGGGAGGCGGTCGAGCACGCCCACCTGTTCGCCTGGGACCCCCCCAAGGAGGAGGTTGTCGAACACCGAGTTCGACAGGATCGCCCACGCCCGCGATCCGGCCTACGACGAAGCCGGCAGCTAGATAACGCGACCAGCGGCCTCTTCGGCCTCTTATGTTCCACTCGCATCCTGCCGACATGACGAGGAATGGGAAGGAAATCGGCGCTCCTGCTAATGCTCTTGTCCTTGGCGCTCGCGGCATGTGGGGTGACCAGCTCATCCGGATCGTCTGGAACGACCTTGACATCTGTAAAGAGGAGCAGCATCACTTCGAGTGAGCCGAAGGCATATAAGGCAGCTCGTCAGGTCAGCCTGCGACTCTCGGATCTGCCCGGGCCATGGCAAATCCAAACGGCATCGAACCCGCCGGTGGCGCCCGGACCAAACGTCAACCAATGCCTCGGCATAACCATTCCGAATCCGTTGGCATCGGTCACCTCACCGACCTACCAGGCTCAAGGCAACAACAAGATGTTCGCTTCTTCAATAACTTCCGTGTGGTCGTCCGAATCCTTCGCCCGCCAAGACTTTGCTGGCTATCTCGCACCACGGTACGAGGATTGCCAGAAGGCAAACTGGGGGCCGGCTATCGTGAGCAACTGCGCCCAAGGCGGCCACATCGACTTCTCACGCTTCTCTGATTCAGCTGAAGGCAACCCGACGTTCGGTCTTCGTTCCAACATCGTGTGTAACGATGGCACCACGTACTTCTCTGACTACGTGGATTTCATCAATGGCCCAATGGAGGTCGGAATCGGTGTGTTCTCGACCGCAGGCATACCCAATGAGCTCGTAAGCGAAATCGCCGACAACGTCGCCTCACGGGCAACTTTCCGCTAGCGCTCCACCTCGACCAACTCGGGTCCGTCATTCCTCGGGTTGTTCACCCTGTTGCTGATCGGGTCGAGCACCAACAGGTCCTCGGGAGCCGCTGAGAGGAGTCGCTTCAGCTCCTTGTCGCGCAACTTCTCGGGAGCCAGCCATTCGTCCCAGTCGTCAGGTTGGACGATGACGGGCATGCGGTTGTGGACCTTGCTCATGGCCTTGTTGGCTCCGGTTGTGACGATTGAGCACGAGTAGAGCGGATCACCCTCCGGGTCCTGCCACACCTCCCACAGCCCGGCGAACGCCAGCGGAGAGCCATCGGCAGTGTGGATATAGAAGGGCTGCTTTGTCTTCCTGGCGCCTGCTGCCCGCTTCCATTCGTAGAACCCATCGGCGGGGATGAGACAGCGCCTCGTGACAATCGCCCTGCGATACGCCGGCTTGGTGGAGACGGTCTCGGCTCGGGCGTTGATCATCTTGTTGCCGACCGCGGCGTCTTTGGCCCAGCTCGGCACCAAGCCCCACCGGAACGTGCCTAACCGTCTCGACTCTCCATCTTCTGTGCTCGTCACCGCGTAAACGTCTTGGGTGGGAGCCACGTTCCACTTCGGCTTTAGCTCCCTGCCGGCGGTCTCGACGACGTTCTGGAAATACTTCTCCAGGTCATAGCGGGACTGGGTGTTTGTGAAGCGGCCGCACATGGGGACAGGATCACACACAGGAGCTACGGTGCTAAAGAACCGGCCGCGCTCCGTTGATCCTTTGTTAGGCGGCGGTCGCCTTGATCGTCCAGTTGCATTCGGAGGAGACAGTCAGGTACACGTCGCCTCCGGCATGATAGTGCTCGACCGAGTTACCACTCATTCCCAACTGATTTACGGGCTGGTCTGAAAGCTCCGCGTTGGCTCCTGTCTTATTCATAACAGTCACGGTGAAGTTGCCTGACTGTCCAAAGTTTGAACAGTCATAGGTCCAAGCCAGATTCCAATCGGTCGGTGCAACGAAGTCAGCAGTAGTCGCTGTGCCCGATCCTTGCTGAGAGAGCAAGACCTTTGGCGCAGCAGTTGTCGATGGCGCCTTGCTCGTCGCTGCTGGAGCTGCCGTAGCGGGGGCACTGGAGGGCGTCGTCGACGCGGGGGTAGCCTTCGGAGAGGTAGTGCACGCACCGAGGACAACGGCCAACACGACCGTGCCGGCGTAAAGCACCCTTTGCCCCATGCGCTGAGCTGTCACGCTCCCATATATCGGTCGATTGCAATCGGCACTGAAGCGTCAATAAGTTTCAGCCGTAGTCGCTTTTGCCAAAACTGCAGGTCTAACCCTTCGGGTTGTGGTTCTTGGGATTGCCCCCGTCACAGATTGGCCTAGAACCGGGCCATGCCTCACTACGCCGAGGTGTTCGCCATCGAGCCCGGCCGATGGCTAGGAAACTGCCCTGCTGGGCATCAAGAAAAGGCCGAGCCCTGACGACATTCCCAGCAACCCCTCGCAGCGGGCACCAAACGGGAGGACACCCATGAGGAGAGCAGCAGTGGCAGCAGCGGGGCTCGCGGCCCTAGCCATGGCGGCCTGTGGCAGCTCCACACCCACCACCGCCCGCACAACGACGACCACGACGGCACCCACGACGAGCACTACCAGCTCCTACGACGCCATGCGCGCATGGGCACAGACGAATGCGCCGATCTTCGCAACCGTCGTGGCTGACGCCCAAAAGATCAGCACCGACGGGCAGGGCGGAAACGTATCGGCCGTTGCCTCGGATTGCCAAAAGTTCCAGGACGACCTACAGACCGCCCTCGCTTTGCCGGCCATCCCCGACCCGACCACGGCCGAGCACTGGCACACCGGCCTCTCGGACTGGCAGCAGGGCGCCGAGGATTGCGTGCAGGGGATCGACAACAACAACGTGTCTCAGGTGCAGCGGGCAACCGAGGAGATCACCAACGGCGGCTCGGAGATTCAACAAGCGTCCCAGGCTGTAACGCCGCCAAGACCAGCAGCGGTCAGTGATCGAGCACGAAGAAGCCATGCAGGCGGGCGCCATCACTGGAGCCGAGGCCAAGGAGTACCGCTGGGGAGGGACCTACGGAGGGCAGTGATTAGGCCGCACCTGCCGAGGCGCCAGCCTCGTCGGCAACGCCTCCTCATCCCCGTCTTCCTCGGCGTCCTGCTAGTCGTGGTCCCCACCGTGTTCGCAGTCTTTCCGTCGTGGGCCGACTGGCCTGCCTGGAGCCGATCGCTCGTGCTCATCGGCTGGCTAGGCATCGCTGTCGGTGCCGTGTGGCTCACGTCTAGGGCTGACCGTTTGCTTCACGAGGCAGTCGAGCAAGACTCGCGCTCTGCGGTACTCGCTGTGCAACGAGCCGCTATCAGCGATCAGTTCCGAAGCCTGCTGGTCCCTTGGATCGGCGGCCTTCCCGAGCAGTACCACCTAACGGTCTACGGGCCGACCCCCGATCAGAGGTTTCTCATTCCGGTATTCCCTCCTGCCCTGAGCTTCGAGGACCCGGCCATCTTTCCCTCGGGAGCTGGCGCTACCGGCAAGGCGTGGGAAAGCCCCGATGGCACCTTTGTAGTCACCGGGGAAGGCGTTTCTAGCTCTGAGCACGGTCTCACCGCCATCCAACAGCGGCGTTATCGCATGTTCGCAACTGTTGCCGCCACGGTTATTCGGGGCGCAAGGGGTACACCGATCGGCGTCCTCACGGCCATCGGGCGGGAAGATGACGGGTTCTTCGACGACGGCGGTGTCGAGGTCTTAGCCCAGCTAGCCGATGGTCTGGCTTGGCTGATACCCCAAGCCGTAGAATGGATGATGCCAAGGGAGGATGGATGACCAGACAAGTGCTCGACAAGGACAGCCACGGCAAGCCCACCGTGGTCGTCTATCCGGAGACGCCAGAGGAAAAAGCCTCTCGCCGGCGTGCCCGGGAAGAGCAGGCGGAGCGAGGCCGGGAGGTCGCCGAGTCGCTGCGCCGCCGGCCGTCCCAGCACTAGCTAGCGCATCCCCGGCCGTCACAGGCCCGACGTAAACCTGATCCTTGCCACCCTGCGCAAGGACTCGGACGACGACGCCGCCGGGCTGCAAGGCGAGCTGGCGGAAGTTCGGCACCTCGATTTTCGCCCAAGCAGGGCGGTATTGGGCCGGCTACCGCTCCGACGGCACCCCGGCCTCGAACAGCTGACTGAAGGCTCATCCTTCGACGGGCGGCGAACGCCTGACCCGGGAACACATCGAGGCCGACTGACGACCTGGCGGTGGACGGCACCTCCGCCAGGCTCCCTCCTGGCCTAGACGGCCTCCCGAGGGGCGGCTCAGGGGCCGTCAGAGGGCCTGAGGGGAGCTGGCCTACCACCGGCCTCCACGGGGCGCTACGGGAGCCCCTGAGGGACGACAGGACGACATGGGGGGCCTGAGCCAGCCTGAGGGGGCCAGCTGGGAGCGGAGAGGGGGGTTTTGGCTGGTAGGGTGGGGCGTAGTCCCTGCGGGGGCCCTTCCGACAGCGGATCTGACGGGGCGTCAGGTCGGCGTGGGCGGAAATGGGCCGTGAGCAGGGGTTTTAGACGGTAGACCCGCATTTCTGCACCCCTCTTTCCTCTTGGCCCCCGAACATGGTGGTGCTCGGCCAGATCGGCAGGGGAAAGAGCTCATTCGTCAAGACCTACCTCTGGCGACAGTCCGCCTTCGGCAAGCAGGCATGGGTGGTCGACCCCAAGGGCGAGTACGCGTCGCTGGCCTCTGCATGGGGAGTCGACCCTGTGTGCCTCCGACCGGGTGGGAGCGTCAAGCTCAATCCTCTCGACCCGGGGAAGCTCCATGGCGAGGAAGCAGCCCGTCGCCAGGCGGAGCTGCTTGCAGCTCTTGCCACTGCCTGCCTCGGACGTCCATTACTTCCAAGAGAGCGGACAGCGGCGGAATTAGCCGTAGCCAGCCTGGCGAAGCGGGCCGGCGAACACTTGGACGCAGTCCCCACGATCCCCGACGTGGTGGAGGCCATGTTGGAGCCCTCAGAGGAGGCGGCACGAGAAGTTCGCACCGACCCCGAATCGCTCCTGGCTGACGGCAGGGATGTCGCTCTCGAGCTCCGACGCCTTGTCGCAGGAGACCTGCGAGGGATGTTCGACGGGCGTACCACGCCGGGGCTGGATCTCGACGCATCGCTTGTCGTTCTCGACCTGTCCTCGGTGTACGGGTCTCAAGCTCTCGGAGTGCTGATGGCGTGTGCCACGGCATGGCTCCAGGCCGCTCTCGAGCGCGGAGGGAGTCACCGGCGCATCTTGGTGGTGGACGAGGCGTGGGCGATCCTGGCCAACCTTGGCGTCGCCAGATGGCTTCGGGCGTCCTGGAAGCTCTCACGCTCCTACGGCGTGGCGAATGTGGCCGTGCTGCACCGCCTGAGCGATCTTGCGTCTGCGGGTGGCGCCGGTTCCGAGCAGGTCAGCCTGGCTCAGGGACTGCTGTCGGACTCCGAGACCCGCGTGATCTATGGACAGCCTCACGGAGAGGTGGAGGCTGCACGGGAGTGTTTGGGGCTGACCGACACCGAAGCCCGCCTCTTGCCCCTCCTGTCACGTGGCGTCGCCCTGTGGAAGGTGGGCCAGCGCTCGTTTCTCGTGGAGCACCGGCTCGCCTCGACCGAGCGGGCGATGGTCGACACCGATTCCCGAATGGCCTCTCGGGGCCGCGGGTCACCGGCCTCGGTGCCCGGGTGAGAAACGCTGCGGGACACTCGTCGCGTTCGCTCGGTCAAGATCGGATGAAGAATGGCATTGGGGCCGGAGAGTTGGCCGGGATCTTGTTCATCGGCATCGCATTGACCCTGTGGTTGACCGCTCAGGTCGGCAGCCGGCTGGAGCATTCAAGATGGCTTCGGTTGTCGCCAAGCCAAGCCGGACTCGTCGTGGTCAAGCTGGTGCAGCACCCGGAAGCGCCTCGACTGGCGTTTCCCCGTCCGAGCCAGGCACTGGTGCCCGGTCCCGCGTATTTCTATTTGCTGCTCGCAGCCACCCTGGTCGCGGAGCTCCTGTTCGCCTACGGGCTCATCGTCTTGGCAGGCGCCTTGGGGCTTATGACCTCGAGGCCGCGGACGCCAAGCCTCGGCTGGCGCGGCCGGCGGTTGTCTGGGGCCTCCCTGCGCAGGAGGGATTGGCGCCGGAGCGGGATCGGGCTGAAAAGGAGTCGTTCTGCCACGAGAGGCGCCCAGTGGGCCGAGAAAGCTGAGCTCAAGCCACTCTTGGTTGCCCGGCCCTGTAGCGGCCGGCTGACCCTCGGAAGGTCTGGACGTCTGTTGCTGGCCGGCGAGGTCAGCCAGTCGGTGATAGTCATGGGGCCGACGCAGAGTCACAAGACCACCGGGTTCGCCGTTCCCGCCATACTCGAATGGACCGGTCCCGTCCTTGCGGCGAGCGTGAAGGGTGATCTGCTCCGCAGCACCATCGACTGGCGAAGGACTGGTGGCGAGACGTGGTTGTACGACCCCACCGCCTGCACCGGTCTCCCGTCGTCGGGATGGTCTCCCCTGGAGGACGCTGGTACCTGGGCCGGGGCTCGGCGGGTGGCCTCAGCGCTGTGCGGGACGACCAGGGCCAACCAGGATGGTTTGGCGGACGGCGACTTCTGGCACGCCACTGCCGCAAAGCTCCTCGCGCCGCTCCTGTTCGCGGCTGCGTCCACCGGGCGGGAGATGTCTGACGTTGTCGCGTGGGTCGACACACAAGAGGTCGGCGAGGTGTCGACGATCCTGGAGCACCTCGGGGTCACCGAGGCGCTTCAGGCAGCGGTTGCGACCTGGCGTCGGGAGGAGAGACAACGAAGCTCGGTGTACACGACGGCCGAGACCGTTCTAGAAGCCTTCGCGGACCCTAGTGTGGCCGCTTCATCCAGGAGCGAGATCAATGCGGAGACTCTGCTGGACGGCGGACCGAACACGCTGTACTTGTGCGCTCCCTCACATGAGCAACGGCGCCTGCAATCTGTGTTCTCGGCTCTCGTCTCGGAAGTGATGAGCGCCGCCTATGCACGTGTGACCCGCGACGGTCATCCACTGAGGCCGCCCTTGCTCGTGGTGCTTGACGAAGCGGCCAACATCGCCCCCCTTGGTGATCTGGACAGCATCGCGGCCACGGCTGCTGGCCACGGTGTTCAGCTGGTTACCGTCTGGCAGGACATGGCGCAGATATCGGCCCGATACGGCACGCGGTCGGCGACTGTCGTGAACAACCACCGTTCCAAGGTGGTTCTCTCCGGCATCTCGGATCCCATCACGCTCGACCATGTGAGCGCGCTGGTGGGTGAGGAGGAGCTGCCTGTTGCTTCGACAACGACCGATATCCACGGGGGTCGCTCCACCACCGAGTCCCTCGCCTCACGGCGGTTGGCTCCAGCGGACCTGCTCAGGCGCATGCGCCCCGGCGAGGGAGTCTTGATATACGGGCACCTGCCGCCTGCCCGGCTGACGCTGCGACCGTGGTTCGCGGACCGGGAGCTGTGCCGGCGTGCATGTGCGAGCCCTCCTGCACCCTCGGTGGAGGATCGCCAACCAGGCATGGGTGCTAGCGTCGATCCGTGACGGCCGAACCTGCGATCTTTTCGGACAAGCCCGTATGGAACCCGTTGGACCCGGCGTTCCGAGCCGATCCGTACCCTCTCTACAAACGATTGCGAGAGGAAGACCCAAGGCAGCCGACAGCCATGGGCGGTTGGGTGTTGAGCCGCCACGCCGATTGCGTCGCCGCGCTCCGAGACCGGCGCATGAGCAGCGATGAGACAAAATCGAACCTGTACCAACAGGTCGTCGCGACTCAGGGACCTCCACGGCAGGTGATCCCAGCCCGGCCGTTCCTGTTCATGGATCCTCCCGACCACACCAGGTTGCGGGGCCTCGTGGCCAAGGCGTTCACTGCTCGCGTGGTCGAGGAGCTGAGGCCCCGAGTCCAGGAACTGGTCGACAACCAGCTGGACGAGGTGATCGGACGGGGCGGATTCGAGCTGATCGCCGATCTTGCCTACCCGATACCGGTGCGGGTGATCAGTGACCTGCTCGGGGTGCCGGCCGAGGACCGTGAGACGTTCAAGTCATGGTCCTCGGCCCTTGCAAGGGGCCTGGACCCGGAGTTCCTGTTATCCCCCCAAGAGATCAGGCAACGGGACGACGCGATCGCTGCTTACGCCGAGTATTTCTCGGTGCTCATAGCTGAGCGAAGACGGCAGCCACGAGACGATCTGCTCAGCCGCCTCGTTGCGGTTGAGGAGGAAGGCGACATGCTCAGCGAGGACGAGTTGCTGGCGACGTCGGTTCTCCTGCTGGTGGCTGGACACGAGACCACCGTCAACTTGATCGGAAACGGCCTCTTGGCCTTGCTGCACAACCCTCGGGAGTTCGCCAGGCTCCGCGAGGAGCCAGGCATGATCCGAAACGCCGTGGAGGAGCTGCTCCGCTGGGATTCACCCGTACAGTTGACGGTCCGAGTGGCGCTCGAGGACTTCAAGCTCGGGGACCTGACCGTGAGCGGAGGCGAGAACGTGGTCCTGCTTCTTGCGTCAGCCAACCACGACGCGGCGATGTTCGACGACCCAGACAGGCTGGATCTGACGCGCCACGACAATCGGCATCTGGCCTTCGGGCTCGGGTCGCACTTCTGCTTGGGAGCGCCGCTCGCTCGCCTGGAGGCTCAGATCGTCATCGGCTCGATCGCTGAGAGGTCATGCCGTCTCTCGCTGACAGTGGATGAGCCTGCCTACAAGGAGAACCTCGTTTTACGAGGGCTCAAGTCTCTCAGCCTTACAGTCGGCTAAGCACCATCAGGGTCGGAGCCCTCGTCCGGACCCACACCGGCAGCCTTGAGACGACCGACGACCCATGAGGTGCTGTCGGGCCCGGCTATGGCCTTCCTCCAACCGTCGAGGATCTGTTCGACATGAGCACGATCGGATAGCCGGGTGAGAACCCTGACCACCAGGCCGCTCGCCGGCACGCGAGTCAGGAAGAAATCGCCGAAGGGATCTTCTGCTACCTGTTCCGTGGGCTCACGCATCACGTAGAGCTCTCCGGTGTCCTCGATCCAGTTCAGCTCGTATCGCACACCCGCAGCATCATGCCAGTCTGCGCCGAACTCGATCTCCGCCGACTCCCGGCGGCGAGGGTCCGCGTCGTAGAACTCCTCGATGTCCATTGGTAACGCTCTTTCTACCAGGCCGCGCTCTACCAGGCGCCCACCTCACCAAGCCGCCAGGTAGGGGCCCGAAAGATTGAAGCCGACCCTGGCCATTGCTACGGGACGCGGCGTGTTGGTCGCCGGATATACGACCCTCCAGGGTGAGTACACGATCCAGGTTCCCTGGGGGTCGGTGAACAGGGACTCCTCGCCCGGGCCCTGGCCCTGCTTGTTGGATCCCAACCAGGCATGGTCGTAGGGCTTGGTACACGGGCCAGTGGGGCTCGCGGATTCGGCTACGCCAATTCCGTAGTACGGCTGGTTGAACCAGTTGGCCGAGTAGAAGAGCCAGTAGCGGCCGGCGGCTTGAACCATGTCCGGCGCTTCCACGATCCTTCCTTCCCAGGGCTGGTCAGCATCCAGTATGTCGGTCACTTTCCCGATCAGGTGCATGCCGTCCTGGCTCAGCTGCTGGACGTAGATGCTTGACTTGCTGGTCCCGTTGACGTCCGCGTTGTCGTCGGACTTCCAGTAAAGCCACATGGTGCCCGATGAGTCGATGAACGTACGCGGGTCGATTGAGCCGTTGCGGTTCAACTGACAGATGCTGGGTTGGGGCGCGCCGGTGAACGGGCCGGTGGGGCTAGGAGATGACGCGACTCCGATGCATTCGGTAATGGGCGTCCGGCCGACCAGCCAGGCCGTGTACCACATCACGTACACGTTGTTGATCTTGTGGACGTCCGGAGCCCATGTGTAGCCAGGCTGCACCCAAGCGGCGAGCTTGGGCATGCTGTCAGTCGGGGCGCCCCATCGGTTCCTGACGTCCGATTCCCGTACGGGAAGGTTGGGGTCGAAGAAGCCCCACTGGCTCGAGTACAGGTAGTAGTGCCCATTGTCCCAGAGAACGAAGGGGTTCGGTGCATCCTGGCCCGGCGTGACGATCTGGGCAGGGGCGCCAGGGTCGGTGACAAGCGGTACTTGGGTGGTCGAGGTGGGAATGGACGCCGACCCAGAGGCGGCCCGGGGATTGAGACAGGATTCGCGGCCGGGCCGGGGAACCCGTGATCGGAGCACAGAACATCTCGATGTCGCGCTGAGTCGACGCGCCCTCGGAGGGCCTCGACGGCCACGACGCTCGCTACCACCACGACGACGGCGATGACGGCCAGGGAGGTGACGATCAAGCGCACGCGACGCTTGCGTGTCCGCCTCTTCTTCGCGCGCCCCTCCCTGGAACCCATGGTGTCGCGGCTTTGAGCGTCGGGGAATGCTTGATCCCCCGCAGTACGTGGACCCTCAGGTCGGATACCCTGCATCGGTCCACTTACCGTAGCAAGGCGTGTGTTCGGTGCCCTGGCGTCCCCTGCGGAACCGGGAGGAGATGAGGGTATGCGGCTGGCAACCGTCCGTCACGAGGGCAGCACTAGAGCAGCCCGTGTGGTCGGGGAGGAGCTGGTGCTGCTGGACGCAGCGGACGTCGGAGACTTGCTCGGCCGGGTTGACCCGGCATCGATCGCGGGACAGACGGGGACCGCAGAGCGTCTGGAACTGTTCCCGAACCATCTTGCTCCTTTGGTGCCCAACCCCTCCAAGATCATCTGTCTGGGGCTCAACTACATGGACCACATCCGAGAGCTCGGTGCGGAGATCCCCACTTACCCGACGCTCTTCGCCAAGTTCGCCCGCACCCTGGTTGGACCGAGGGACCAGATCTTGTTGCCGACGGAGTCGAGCCGGGTCGACTGGGAGGTGGAGCTCGCTTTCGTCATCGGCCGGACCGTTCGGCGCGCCGATCGGGAGGAGGCTGCGGACGCCATCGCCGGCTTCACAGTCGTCAATGACATCTCCATGCGCGATTGGCAGCGCCGCACCTCCCAGTGGCTTCAAGGCAAGGCTTTCGAAGGCAGTACGCCCGTGGGCCCCTGGTTGGTGTCTCCTGACGAGCTCGACGGAGCCGCGGACTTGGCGCTTCGCTGCGAAGTGGACGGTGAGGTTGTTCAAGAGGGACGCACCAGCAACCTGGTGTTCAAGCCGGAGGAGGTCGTTTCATATGTCAGCTCGGTCTTGACGCTGGATCCCGGAGACCTCATCTCGACCGGCACCCCTGCAGGCGTCGGAGACGGTCGTTCGCCGCCTTGCTACCTGAAGGAGGGCCAGATACTGCGCAGCAGCATCGAGGGCATCGGAGAGCTGGTGAACGAGTGCGTATCCGATCCCACCGGCCGATAGCGCAGCCGCCGTGGGGGTATGATCCTGCCCGCCGCCGCTTGGGCAGCCCGCGTTCTGCTGGCAGCTAGGCGAGGCTATAAATACCGGAGTGCTTCGAAGCCGCAAGCCGGCCATTGGCGTCGGAGCCGTTGCTCTGTTCGCGGCCGGTGTGTTACTCGGTCTGATCCTCGTCCCTGGTGCACCGTCCGCCCGTCGGATCGGCGGCCAAGTGTCTCCCCGTGGCGATGCCGCGAATCCGCGTGTCGCCGCCCCGAATCCGTCGGTCGCCGTCCATGCTCCGAGCGCCGTGGTCGCGTATCCAAACGGTGCGCTCGTCGAGAGACCGCCAGTTGCCCATGATTGCTCAATGAACGTGACTGACTCGTTGCGCGACTGGCTCTACTCGCTTCCCGTTGGCACCCCCTCTAGACCGGTCGTCGTCCAGTTCACCGAAAACGGCTGCTACCAGGTGGACGGCTCGCTGTATCTCCGCAATTTCAGGGACTACGTCTTCGACGGCAACGGGGCCATCTTTCGCCAGAGATCCCTCAGCGCTGACACGATCCAGGGGTTCGATCCGGCATCGATGCCTTATTGCGGGTCTGTCTACAGCAATGGAACCAAGGGATTGGTAAAGCACAGTCGCATCTCTCCGATCATGTGGTGGTTCGAAGGAGGCTGTGATCTCGTTGTCGAGAATCTGACGATCGAGGGCCCGAACACCGGCGGGGGCGCCGGACCGAACAGCGGCGGCGGTAAGGAGGTGGACTCAGCGATCCAGCTGAATGGAGTTCAGCGAGCTCTGGTCGGGGGCACCAAGATCCAGGGTGTCGACGGTGACTTCGTGACCATCTCGGGGCTACATGAGGCGACCGGAAGTGGATCGCAATTTCCCTCCACTGACATCACGATCAACAGCAACAACTTCAACACGAGCGGGCGTCAGGGAATAACTCCGATCTATGTGGACCGTGTTCTCATCAGCCACAACTTCTTGACAAGAGTGGGCGCCACGATGTTCGACATGGAGTCCGACGTAGCGGGTGGCTGTTCTTGCAACATCGAGGTCACGGACAACACCATCTCGGGAGGCTTCCCATACTTGCTGGCTTCGTTGTCGGGCGCCTCTCTCACAAACTTTGCATTTGTCGATAACCACCTGATAAACGGAGCGGAGATGAAGGTGCAGATAACTGCGGCTTCATCCAATATCAGCATCTCCCATAACACGGGGCAGAAGGGTTCAACGTGGCTATTCCCCTCTATCTCCCTCGACTCCGGTCCCCACGGCACCAGCAGGTCGACCACGCGAAACGTTGAGGTGATGAATAACATCATTCCCTACAGCACAAGCGGACATCCGTTTGTCTATGCGGGAGCGAATAGCTCACTCGTCGCTGTGCGGGACAATTATCTTCTCGCGACCGGAGGCGTCGTCCCACTGTCAGGTGGCAGCCCTACCGTCGGGTACTCCTGCGGAAACACCAGGGCCCGATCAGACCCGCCCGTGGACGGGGTGTGCCGAGGAGGCTACCTTGCCCCCACACAGCCTCAGCCGCCGGCTCAACCCAAGCTCTCGGTGAGCTGACCTAGGCGTCGATCGCTGTGGACCACAGCGAGAGGTCGATCGCCGGCAGCAGCTTGACAGCTCCGTGATGTCGGGAGCGAAGAGTCCTCGAGGCGACGAGGGACGTCAGGGGAGAGCGCGGTTTTGCCTTCGGCAGTCCTGTTCACCGGACCCGTGAGGCGGTCCGGCCGATGGCCTGCTTCGAGACCGAGGAACCGGTAGGTCGCGACCAGCTCTTCCTTCCGGTTGAGCTACACACCGCTCGTACTGCAAGACCAGAAGCTGTTCAGCCGGAAAGTGGTCAAACCACCTTCGGAGAGCGTCAGCGTACAGGCTTCGCCGTACCGCCTCGGCTACCGCGCCCGTGTGATTGCTACCGTTGCGTATCTGATGAGCAAGTGCGGAGCGGAATCGTTCGACCGGGTCTCGCAAGATCAGAAGGAGAATCGAACTGAGACACCCCGATGGTTGATAATCAGGCGATACCACCAAGTCGTGCCGGCCTTCTGGACACCTATTCCAACGAAGTCAGGGGGCCCGTCCGCCTCGCCAGGTTCCAGCTCCCGCGCGTTGTGGTGGTCGAAGTGGGCCTCCCATACGTAATACTGCCGGAGGCCGTGTCGAAGACGCCGACGTATCCCGGGTGGGACCGCCCTGTGAACACCGAAAGGCAGCCTTCTCAATACCCCAGCGGCCAGATCGCGGAAGCTCACCGGTCACCGTTTCCAAAGGATCGAGCAGCCGGCCGTCGGTGCACTCTGGCTCATCTGGTCCACAGTTCATATCCCAGCAGCTCGAACAACTCCCTATTGTGAGGCTCGAAGTGCTCTTGTAGGCGGCGGACGAGGTCTGGGCTCGCCGGGTGGAGCCGCTCGAACTGGTTCGAGTTCGGGAATGGCTGATCATATTCGGAGAGGCACAGCCAATCGAGGACAGCCCGTCGAGCGGCGGCGTCGCTGAAGAGCTTCTCGCTCTCGAGCACCAAGATCCGCTCTCGCCCCACCGCCTTGAACCATGAGCGGAGCTGGGTCGCGTACTCTCCTCGCGACAGGTACGAGAAGGTGGCATGTCCGAAGCTTCGTTCACCTTCCCGCACTCTTTGATCTACTGCTCGGAGTCGGTAGGGTTCGAGCTCGATGGCCCTCTCGAGGGACTCTGTCTCCCAGCGTTCGAACTGACGTGAGTACCAGTAGTGCGAGATGGCGCGCTGAACAGGTTCGCGCAGCAATACGATGAAGCGAGTACTCATCGGTAAATCGTGCGCGGCGCGTTCGGGAGCAAGTGGGTGGAAGAGCAGGTACGGGCTAGCCTCCCCCGTCACACGCCCGGTCTTCGCGAGCGGGAAGTGGGCTTTGTACCATCTTCGGCCCTTTTGGTAATGGACGTCGAAATAGTGGACCTCCTTGTTGAGCGGCGGTGCGACGGACGGATGTGAGCTGAGCCACATGTAAAGCGACGTTGTACCGGCGCGTTGAGCCCCCACGATGACGAAATGGGGCAGAGCCCGCAGATCGGCGGTGATGAAGCGATAGGCGCGGTCCACTGAACTCCACCAGGGTCGTCCTCTCAAAGCGACTCGAAGTCGTGGCGGGTCGAATGTGCGCGGCGCCATCTCGCCTATGTCCGGTTCAGCCATGGGCGGCACCCGATCGAGAGACTGGTGGTTCATGGTCGTTGGATCGCCATCAGTCATTTCGTTCACTATCTCGTCCCAGGTGCGGGTAGCTGTCACCGATACCAAGGGGGCCTTCGCGTGGACCATTCCCGATGTGACGGTGCCCTTCCTCGGATCGACGGTCCGACCCGCCCTCCACCACCCCAACCTAAGCCTTCATCGCCAAAGCTGGGATCGTACTACTACTAGCTGGAAAGATGCGCCCGACGTGCCATTCGAGCCGGGAAGCGTCGTGTTCGTCGACGAGGGGGTGGCATGCGCAACGGGACGACTCGGGGAATCCTGGCCGTGGTCTTGACTCACAACGCGCCCCGTTGGCTATCACGCTGCATCGAAGGCATTGCCGCACAGGCTGTTAGACCGGAAGCCATCCTGGCGGTGGACAACGCGAGTGATCCCCCCGTGCCGGCCCGAGCACCTTCCGTCCGGCTCGCTGCCAGTTCGCGTACTTCGTTGCCACACCAACAACGGTCCTGCTGGCGGTACGCGTTCGCGCTCCGCGAGTTCTTGTCGACAGGCTTCGACCACGCGTGGGTCATTGACGACGACATGGTGGCGGAACCGGGTCTGGCGGCGCTTGGCAACTTGGCGAGACGACGTCCTCAGCCGACCTTCGTATTCCCCAAGGCCGTGCAGCCCGACGGATCCATTGGGACGTGGGGCTCTTGGTGCGGCTTTCTGATTGCGAGAGGAATCGTCGAGAGAGTCGGCCGCCCATGGAAGATCTGTTCTGGTGGGCTGAGGACACCGAGTACTGCCACTAGAGGATTCCTCAGGCCGGGCTTTCCGCGCCACATCGGCGATGACGCCATCGTTCACCACGATGCCGTTCGTCGTGAGGGGCTCCCACGTGGAAGTACTACTACGAAGCTCGCAATATGCTCTTTCTCCATCTCTACGTAATGCGGCGCGTGGGCCGCTATCCCCCGTGGACCCGATGCGCGAGCGCACGAGCATTCCAAGATCGTGTGGCGTCGTAGATCCCCCACGCCTCGCGCCGCCCGGCGTGCCTACTGGTTGGGGGTGCGAAGCTTGAACTCGGCGCCCGCAGGATCCCTGCACGTGGCGAGGCGGCCATAGGGGGTGTCCTCGGGGCCCATCACGACCGAGCCGCCGAGGGCCTTGACCCTGGTGACGATGGCGTCGGCCTTGTCGACCTCCCAGTAGATCGACCAGTGAGCGGGCACCCCCTCGGGGAGGAAGGCCGAAGCGTCCATGATGCCCGCCAAGTCGCCCTCGCCACTCGGGTCGGCCATTGTCGTGTAGCGGAACTCGTCGCTGTCGCCGACCACGTTGGTATCCCAACGAAACACGTCACGATAGAAGGCAACGGCCGCCGCATGGTCCGGGGTGTGCAGCTCAAACCAGCTCGGGGCGCCGCGCTCGTTCAAAACGGTGAACCCGGGGAAGGTCCCCGGCTGCCAGGCGCCGAGGTGGGCGCCGGTAGGGTCGGTGAGCATCGCCTGGATGCCGAGGTCGGCCACGGCCATCGGAGGGCCGATGACCTCGCCTCCCCTGGAATCGGCCGCCTCGACGGTCTTGGCGATGTCGTTGGTGGACAGGTAGACGGTCCAGCTGTCGTTTGCCGGCATGTCCCCCATGTCCCCCATGCCGCCGGCCGTGGGGATGCCGTTGCGGGTGAACATGAAGTAGCCGCCGAACTCCGGGCTCGGCTCCTGGGCCTCCCACCCGAAGAGCTCGCTGTAGAAGCTGCGGCTGCCTTCCACGTCGGAGGTCCACAGATCGGCCCAGCACGGCGATCCGATGGGGGCGCTGTCACGGGTGGGCATGATTGCTCCTTTTGGTCCGGTGGATCTGTCGGTTGCTTCGACCGTGCCGGGGAACGAGAGTCATCGGTCCTCCGAGGATCTTTCAACAGCACGGAGGTCGCATGCGATGCGGCCTCTTCTGCCCGGATGTTGTATCTCTTGACAGTTATATAGCTATTAGTTCATACTTTCACCGTGTTCGAGGTAATCGCCGTGGCGAACAGGCGGCGGATCCTCGATCTCCTCCGTAAGCAAGAGCGGACGGTCGGCGAGCTTGTCGGTGCGCTCGACATCAGCCAGCCCGCTGTGTCGAAGCACCTGAGGGTCCTCCGCGACGCTGGCGTGGTGGATGTGCGGGTAGACGCGCAACGGCGTGTCTACCGACTGTGTCCAGAACCACTTCGCGAGATCGCCGAGTGGCTCGCGCCCTACCGAGCAGCCTGGCGCGATCGGCCAGCCTCGCTCGAGCAACGCCTCGACGAGATGCTCGTCTGACAAGGACAGGAACCAAGGCCAGGATGCTCCAACGTTCTGGCGCGGGAGTTGGCCATGAGACCGGCCCCCCACAGGAAGGCACTTCGAAACGACGCACCCAACGGTGGGCAACCCAAGGGAGGGCAACCCAAAGGGCCCCTACAAGGGGTGAGCCAGTGGACCTACAAGGGGTGGGCCGCCTGGGTCTCGAACCCAGCACCTTGGGATTAAAAGTCCCCTGCTCTACCCGATGAGCTAGCGGCCCCCGCGGCGTGAAGTCTAGGTAGTCAGTCGAGCAAGCCCTGTTGATGAGAACGGCTAGGGCTACTTTCCGGACTGCTTGTTCGTCAGGACGCCGACCGGCCGGTAGGCATCCATCAGCATCTGGATGAAAGATTCGAACACGTCGATCTTGGACGGGTCGAGGAAGGCCAGTTCCTGGAGCCCGCCCGAAGCCGCCAGGGCGATAGCTGCCAGGTCCTCCACCGGGATCTTGAGGTCGAGTCCGGCGGCCTCCATGGTCTCCTTCGTGAAGCGGACCACTGCTTCTTCATCCCGGCGCGTCCACGCGGCAAAGCGCTCCTTCACCTCGGGATTGCGGAGGGCGTAGAGCCGGAACTCCAAGGTGAGCGCAAGCCACTCCCGATCGCCGATCATGATCTCGCGCCATGCCGCCGCGGTCTCAGAGGGGCCGAGTGCGCCGGCTCCTCCCGCTCTCTGGAACGCCTTCGAGAAGGCGTCCAGGGTTGACTGGTTGTGGCGCTCCAAGACGGCGAAGAACAGCTCCTCCTTGCCCCCGAAGTTGGAATAGATGGCTCCCCGAGTGAACCCGGCCGCTTCGGCTATCTCGTCGAGTGAGGCCGCATGGAAGCCACGCTGGGCGAACAGGCGTGCAGCCGAGTCGAGTAGGGCCTCGCGGGTGAGGGCCCTCCTGCGCTCGGGAGTCCATTTCTCAGAGGGCACCCTCCCATCCTGCCATTATTCGCGCTTGACTCCCTGATACGAGGACGTATACTAAGTGCATGTTCGTATCAACAACAGAAGCCGGGACTGGCTCGCTCCAGAGGTTCTCGCCGGCCGAGCGACCCACGAAGGCGGAGTCGGCCCAGGCCTTGGCCTGGCTCCTCCGACAGCTCCGCTGGGAGCGACGCCTGGAAGGTCTCCGCAACAGCCGGAACAGGGCGGAGGAGCGGGACCAGCCTCGGGCGGCCTAGGTCCGTCCCTCGATCGGCCTAGTTGAGTTCCTCGAGGAGCCTAGGTGAGTCCCGGGGTTGGCGTTAGCATCCGCGAAGCATGGATCCAGACCGAGCCAGGGAAGAGTTGGATCATGAACGGGCACGTCTGGTGTCGCTCAAGGAGGGGTTTCTCGACTCCGGCCTGACCTCCCAATCAGAGGAGGCGAGCTTTTCCGAGCTGTCATCTTTCAGCCAGCACCAGGCCGACGTCGGCAGCGCGGCCTTCGACCATGAGAAGGATCTTTCGATACTCGAGCAGATCGAGGCCGAGCTGCAGGACGTCGAGCATGCGCTTCGCCGTCTCGACCAAGGCACCTATGGCACGTGCGAGGCTTGCGGGCAGGCCATCGATGACTCGAGGTTGGAAGCGCGTCCCGAGGCCCGCTTCTGTCTGCGTGACCAGGCGGTCGCAGAACAAGAGGTCCATGGTCAGGGCGGGTAGGGCGATCGACGGGTGCCCCACAGGATTCTCGGGCGAAAGGGTCAACTCTCCATGGGCTCGATGCTCTTGGCCATCAGGTAGCCGCGAGCGCGCTCTGTCCGTGGGTACCGGTTGGCCAGCTCCCAGAAGTCCGGGCCATGTGTGGGCACGACCAGGTGGGATAGCTCGTGGACGATCACGTAGTCGAGTACCCAGTCGGGCATGCCGGCAAGATGAGACGAGATGCGTATCGAGCCCTCCGTAGGGGTGCAGGAACCCCAGCGAGAGTTCTGGTTGTAGGACCAGGCAACGCCCGACGCCATAGGCAGCCCGAACCGCTCAGCCAGCGCCCTGCCTTTGGACTGCAGGTCTATGGATTCGGTGGTGCTCCAGCGGTTTGCCCTCCGGATCATCTCCGACACCCAGTGATCTTCTTCGCCCTGTGTCATGGTGGCGGGGATCGACACCCGCAAGACCTCGCCCACCTGCCGCGCCTCGACGGTCTTTCGCCGTCGGGGGCTTCTCACCACTTCCACCTTCACGGCGAGCGACCCTACAACCTGTCTGTCGAAGGGGGCTGGTTCAAAGCCAGGTTGACGCCCGATGCGTAGGAGGCTACGGGTGAGCTTTATGGCGGTGTTGAGACTCTTCGCGTCGGCCCGCGAAGCTGCCGGTGTCGGAAGAACCGACCTGCCTGGGCGCACGGTCGGCGCCGTGTTGAGGGAAGCCCGAGCTCGATTCGGGGAGGAGTTCGCTCGTGTGCTGCTCGGCAGCCGTGTGTGGGTGAACGGGATGCCGGCCGACGAGGACACGTCTCTTACCGATACCGACGAGGTGGCCGTCCTCCCTCCTGTGTCAGGGGGTTGCGAGGGCCCGGGGCGCCGCTCAGGACTTCTTGGTCTCCCAGAAGATCTTGTCGATCTCGCCGATCTGGTCTAGGAGACTCTGGCCGACCGCCTCGTCGGTGGTCTTCTTCGCCTCGCCCGCCGCTTTGGTGGCATTCCAGAACAGCTCGTGCAGCTGGGGGTACTTGGACAAGTGGTCGGGCTTGAAGTAGTCGGTCCACAGCACCCACAGATGATGCTTTACGAGCTCGGCCCGCTGCTCTTTGATGTCGATCGCACGGGTCTTGAACTCGTTGTCGTTGGACGCGTTGAACTTCTCCATGATCGCCCTCACCGACTCCGCCTCGATGCGGGCCTGCGCAGGGTCGTAGACCCCGCACGGGAGGTCGCAGTGCGCGTGGACCGCTCCGGGGGCGCTCAGGCGGTCGGCGAGTGTAAGAAGGCGGTTGGCTATGCGCATGCCGAGGCTCCTTGCTCCAAAGCGAGACGGTCGATTGCGTCCTCACCCTACCCGAGCCCGAGTCTGGCTAACCGGGCTGCTAGTGGCCCTGGCCCTCTTGGCATCCGCCTCGAGGCTGAAGCGACTAGAGGTGGTCGGCTCGAGCATGTCCCCCACCCTCGAGCCCGGCGACCGCCTGATGATCTGGGTGACGCCGGCGGTCCGCCCCGGTGACCTGGTGGCGGTGCTAGATCCGAGAGGCGGCGGCCGAAGGTTGGTCAAGCGGGTTGCCGACGCGACGGGGGACCTGGTGGTCCTCCGTGGGGACAACCCGCGGGTGAGCACCGACAGCCGCACGTTCGGCCCGGTTCCGCGCTCCTCGATCCAGGGTCGAGTCCTCTATCGCTATTCCCCCCACGACAGGGCGGGGCGGTTGACTCGCCAATCCCAGCGGTGATGCCGGCATCGAATCTGGTCCTGGCGGTCGTCTTGGCGAGCTAGGCGGTCGGGAGCTTAGAACCTCGCCTCGAGAGGGCCCGGGTAGCATCGTATGGACATGGCCCTCGACGAATCGGCTCTCGAGCGGGTCCTGAGCGCGCAATACGTTCGGGGCCTCAGCGACCTGCCGACCGCGGAGGTGCGCGCCAAGAGGACCGAGTGCCAGGAGCTGGAGGTAGCCGTGTCCTACGTGCGCCGGCTGGCCCAGGCGCGGCTCGACATCGTGCTGGCCGACCTGGACCGGAGGGCGGGCGGTGGGCAGGCGGACCTGCAGGCACTCGTGGAGAGGCTTCCCGAGATCCTGGCTGAGCGGGTGAGTTCGCCGGGTACCGGACACCTCCCCGTGTACCTGGCTCCCGGGCTGGACGACCTGTCCGAGGGGCCGGACGCGATGGCGGGCGCGGAGCGGCTCGCCCGCCTCCCTGAGCTGTCGGGGTCCGAAGTGAGGGAGGTCGCCCACCTCCTGGAGGAGCGCGAGACGTACCTGTCCAACCGCCGCCGTGCCCTCCATGCTCGTATCGACCAGCTTCAAGAGGAGATCGTCGGGCGCTACAAGCGCGGCGAGGCGAGCGTGGACCATCTGCTCGGCTGACAGCGATAGTCCGCGGCCCAGGGAGGCAAGCTCACAGGACGCGAGCGCCTCTCTCAGGACAACCCGGCGGTAGGGTACGGCCAAGATGCGCAGCCTGGCGGTCCTGTCGATGCACACCTCCCCGTTGGCCCAGCCCGGTACCGGCGACGGGGGCGGGATGAACGTCCACGTGCGCGAGCTCTCCACGGCCCTGGCCAGGGCGGGCGTGGCGTGCGAGGTCTTCACCCGGGCATGGTCCGAGGACCTCCCGGCCACCGTCGCGGTGGAACCCGGCCTGCGGGTCCACCACGTACCGGCCGGTCCGCTGGCCCCCATCCCCAAAGAAGGTCTCCCGGAGGTGATCGAAGAGTTCTCCGAGGGGGTGCTTTGCCGGCTGACGGGAGGCACGGGCCGAAGGGAGGAGGGCGTCGCCGGCTCCGTCGATGCCATACATGCCAACTACTGGTTGTCGGGGATCGCCGGAGACACGGTCAAGCATGAGCTGAACCTGCCGCTTGTCTCCACCTTCCACACCCTGGCAAGGGTGAAGGCCGAGGCCAGCCCCGCCGAGTTGGCCGCTTCGGAGCCGGCCAAGCGGGCGGAGGCCGAAGCTCGGATCATCGGCTGCTCCGACGCCGTGCTGGCCACCTGCTCGGTGGAGGCGGTGCAGCTGGCGCAGCTCTACGGCGCGGACCCCTCGAGGATCTGCATCGTGCCGCCCGGCGTGGATCGCGCCTTCTTCGCTCCAGGGAACCGGAGTCAGGCCAGGCGCGCCCTTGGACTACCCGACCGGGGTTCGATGCTGGTCTTCGTCGGGCGCATACAGCCCCTGAAGGGTGCAGACGTGGCGGTGGCCGCCCTGGCCCGGCTCGACCCCTCCCTCGGCGCCTTCTTGGTCGTGGTGGGCGGTCCCAGCGGCCCGCAGGGGAACGACGAGATGAGGCGGCTCCACCTGATGGTGAAGGAGCTGGGAGTGGAGGAGAGGGTCCACTTCGTCGCCCCCCAGGCTCATGAGCTCCTTTCCACCTACTACCGGGCGGCGGATGCCTGCCTCGTTCCCAGCCGATCGGAGTCCTTTGGGTTGGTGGCTCTCGAGAGCGCTGCCTGCGGAACGCCGGTTGTGGCTTCGGCCGTCGGCGGATTGAGGACGATCGTCGACCAGGGCCGGACTGGCTTCCTGGTCGAAGAGCGCGCCCCCCAGGCCTTCGCCGAGCACATGACGACTCTGCTTTGCGACCCGGTCCGTCGTGCGCGCATGAGCGAGATGGCCGCGGCTCGTGCTCGTAACTACACCTGGCCGAAGGCAGGCGCGATCCTGCGCCGCCTCTACCAGGAGCTCACCGATCGAGTCCTGGTGGAGTGCCACTGAGCGATCTTCCGGACACCGGCGCGGCGTCGGGGGAGGATCGAGAGGCCGTAGCGCGCGATGATCGACGCTTGGGCCCGTCAGCAACTCAACAACGGCACCGCTGTATCCGCCGTTGATCACGATCCCCGCCTCAGTCGTTGGTACATCCGGATGCATGGTGACGAGAAGTCGGTCATCACCATTTGGATGACTCTCGGCGAGCGCACTCTCAGCTACGAGACACAAGTCATGCCGGCACCGGAGGAGAACATCGAAGCGTGTTACGAGTACCTGCTCCGACGGAACGCCTCGATGTATGGGGTGCGCTTCAGCCTTGGTCCGGAGGACGCGGTGTACTTGGTCGGCCAGATCCCGATTTTGGCTCTAGATCAAGCAGAACTGGATCGCATCGTCGGGGCATCGTATGCGTACACCGAAGAGTGCTTTCCAACGGCAATGGCCATCGGATACGCGGGCAAGTACAAGCGCGTAGCTCGTCGCGTGTGATGTCGTTACAACTGCGCGCGACGTGCCACGAGTCGCGAATTTCCCAAAACTTTTCCTTGCTCGATCGCGCGCGCTGGAGATACGTTCACACCGGCTAGGCCCGAGGGGCAGAGTGGCGTAGTCCGTTCGGGGAAGTGCGGACTGCGTTAGGAGGTTCCTCGGGCCGGCCAACCCGGTAGCCTCCGAGCCATGAGGCCGCGACTCGTAGTCGTCGGAGGAGGCCATATGGGCTGGGCGCTCATAGGGGGCGTCATCGGGTCGAATTGGGCCGCACCGAGCGAGATCCTCGTTGTCGACAGCAGCCGGCAGGCGCGGGCACGCCTTGCCGAGCAGTTCCCGGGCGTGCCCGTCTCCGCGACACCGGATGGGAGCGAGGGCGCGGTGTTGTCTGTCAAGCCCGAGGATGCCGAAACCGCTTGCCACTCCGTCGCCGGTCTTCAGAGACGGGTGCTGTCGGTCATGGCGGGCGTGACACTCCGGTCCTTGGAGTCATGGCTCGGAACCGAATCCGCTGTCGTTCGCGCAATGCCCAACCAGCCCGCGCTGATCGGTGCCGGCGTGGCCGCAATCGCCGGGGGAGGCACAGCAGGCGATGCCGACATGGACTGGGCGGAATCGATCCTCGGTTCCGTGGGGAAGGTGACCCGGGTGAGCGAGGAGCTGTTGGACGCAGTGACCGGGCTCTCGGGGTCGGGACCGGCCTACGTATTCTCCGTAGCCGAGTCCCTCATAGAGGCCGGCGTGCGAAACGGACTTCCTCGTGAGGTGAGCCACCTGCTCGTCCTGGAGACAGTCCTCGGCTCGGCCCGCCTGATGCTCGAAGCGGGCAGCTCACCGAGGGAGTTACTCGCGGGGGTCGCATCGAAGGGAGGGACGACCGAGGCCGGATTGTCCGCCCTGAGAGCAGCCGGCTTCGAGGAGGCGCTGGTCGCCGCCGTGACAGCCGCGACGGGGCGGGCCAGAGAGCTGGGTCGACGGTGACCCCTCTTCCCCCAGGAGCAACACTGGCGTACAGTCGCCCCAGGGTGGAGAGGAGGATTCACTGCAACAGCACGCTAGGGCCCGTTTCCTCACGGTCGGGGAGGTGGCCAGCTCCCTGCGGGTGTCCAACATGACCGTGTACCGGCTCATCAACGCCGGCCAGCTCCCGGCGGTTCGGGTTGGCAAGTCTTACCGGCTGCGGGAGGAGGACCTGGACAAGTACCTGGCAGACCGCTACATCGAGGCGGGCTGAAGGGGCCCTCGGCCGATGCCGTCGCCAGGTATCGGCGCCGGTCCAGATCACCCTGAGGGAGGCACGCCTGAAGGGTCCCCGCCCTTTGTGATCATCGTCACGAGGTCGGTACGATGCGGCGTATGGCCGAGCACCGGCGGATACCGGAGGCGACGGTCGCCCGCCTGCCTCTCTATCAGAGGGTGCTGACGGAGATGGCACAGTTACGGACGCCCACGGTCTCATCCGAGGGGTTGGCCGAGGCGGCGGGCGTGAACGCCGCAAAGGTACGAAAGGACCTTTCCTTCCTCGGCTCCTACGGAACGAGAGGCGCCGGCTACGACGTGGACTTCCTCCTGAGTCAGATAGGTCGGGAGTTGGGGCTCGACCGCGACTGGCCGGTGGTGATCGTAGGGGTAGGGAACCTGGGGCGGGCGCTCGCCAACTCCCAGGGCTTCTCCTCCGGCGGCTTCCGGGTGGCAGCCCTGGTGGACTCCGATGCGGGAAAGGTCGGCCAGCTCATCGGAGGCGTCCCCGTGAGCCGTATGGAGGACTTGCCCCTGCTGGTGGCCGAGCGGCGGCTGGCCATAGCCGTCATAACCACTCCGGCCGTCGTCGCCCAGGAGGTGGCCCAGGCTCTCGTGAGCGGCGGCATCACCTCTATTCTCAACTTCGCGCCAGCCGTGTTGAACGTTCCCGAGCACGTGAGAGTGCGCCAAGTTGACCTTTCCATAGAGCTGAGAGTCATGAGCTTCTACCAGAGCCATGGGATCGGCTCTCCCTGCCCTAGCCGGGTGGGTGAGACCCCACCTGATCACCGGGAGAAGCTCCCGGCCGGGTCCAAGTCCCGTGCCGGTTGAGACCCCCCAGTACCCGGTGAACCTCGTGGTGGCAGGCCGGCGTTGCCTGGTGGTCGGCGGGGGAACCGTGGCGGCGCGCAAGGCTCGCTCGCTTGTCGAGTGCGGGGCACGAGTGCACGTGGTGGCCGAGGACGTGGGCCAAGAGATCCTCCGGCTGGCCGAGGATCTGGGCACTTCCCTGACATGGGAGGAGCGCGCCTACGTACCCGGCGAGATCCAGGGCTACCGGCTGGCCGTGGCGGCCACCGATGACCCTGGGGTCAACCGGAGGGTCTACGAGGACGGAGATGCGCTTGGCGTATGGGTCAACAGCGCGGATGACGTCCGTTCGAGCTCCTTCACCCTGCCCTCGGTGCTGCGCCGGGGGCCCGTGATGATCACCGTGTCGACGGGAGGGCAAAGCCCCGCGCTGGCTTCCTGGCTCAGGTCTCTCTTGGCCGAGCAGTTCGGCCCCGAGTACCAGGCTCTGGCGGAGCTCCTCTCCACCGAGCGCGACGCGATAAAGGCAGCCGGCGGTTCGACAGAGGAGCGTGACTGGCAAAAGGCCCTGCAGTCGGACATGCTCGCCCTGTTGCGGGCGGGCCGGATAGACCTAGCGAGGGAGCGGTTGCGAGAGTGTCTGTCGTCGTCCTAGGCATCAACCAGCGGACCGCCTCGCTCGACCTGCTCGAGCGCACGACCGTTGCCGACCTCGACCTTCCCAAAGCCCTCGCCGAGCTAGGGGACCGGCCGAACCTCTCGGAGGCGTTGATTCTGTCGACTTGCATGCGCACCGAGGTGTATGTGCAGGCCGAGCGGTTCCACGGAGCGGTGGCCGACGTGCAGGACTTCCTTGCCGAGCTGAGCGGCGTTGCGCTCGAAGAGCTCGAGGACCACGTCTACTGCTATTACGAGGATGCCGCGGTGACGCACCTGTTCGAGGTGGCCGCCGGTATCGACTCGGCCGTTCTCGGTGAGAACGAAGTCCTCTCGCAGGTTCGCAGGGCCTGGGACCGGGCCAGGGAGGAGAAGCTCGCAGGCTTCAACCTCTCGGCACTGTTCAGGCACGCGGTCGAGGTCGGGAAGCGTACGCGTTCGGACACCGCCATAGCCCGGGGGATCACGTCGGTCTCGCATGCGGCCGTTGCCCTGGTCGCCGACCGCCTCGGAGGCTCGCTGGAGGGCCGTTGCGTCGTGCTCCTCGGCGCCGGCGAGGTGGGTGAGGGAATGCTCGCAGCCCTCGCCGGATCGAGGGCCAGCGGTGAGCTGGTGGTGTCGAGCAGGACGTGGAACCGCGCCGTAGATCTGGCATCGCGCATCGGCGCCAAGCCGGTGGAGATCGGGTCACTCGGCCCTGCCATGATGAAGGCCGATGTGGTACTCACGTCGGCCGGTGGTTCGGCGGCGCTACTCGGCACGGACGATATGGAGCCGGTGATGAGATCGCGCGCCGAGCGGCCGTTGCTGATGGTGGACGTCGCGGTCCCGAGAAACGTAGATCCCGGGGTGGCGAAGATCGGGGGTGTGACGCTCCTGGACATGGACGACATCCGGGCTTTCGCCGA
This sequence comes from uncultured Actinomycetes bacterium, assembly GCA_963736925.1. Classification (GTDB taxonomy): domain Bacteria; phylum Actinomycetota; class Acidimicrobiia; order Acidimicrobiales; family CAVTQP01; genus CAVTQP01. Next base: position 135,232 of record CAVTQP010000001.1, on the reverse strand, counting down.
AGCTGGCATGGAGGGGCGGCGGCGCGAGATCTCCAAGGTGAGAGCGATCATCGCCGAGGAGGTGCAGCAGTATCTGGAGGCGACTGCCGCACGTGAAGCAGCACCGTTGGTGGCCGCGTTGCGAAATCAGGCCGAATCCGTCCGCCAGGCCGAGCTGTCCCGCTTTGACTCCCGCTTGGAAGGCCTCGAGCCGCGCCAGCGCCACGCGGTCGAGGCGTTGACCAAGGGCATCATCGGCAAGCTGATGCACGAGCCGACGGTGCGGCTGAAGGAGGCGGCGGGCTCTCCGCGGGGGGAGCGCCTGGCAGAGGCACTACGCGCGCTCTTCGATCTGGACTGAGGATCGTGCTTCGGGTAGCGACCCGGCGCAGTCCACTCGCCCGGTGGCAAGCTCTCCATGTAGCCCGCCTCATCGATGCGCAGACCGAGCTGGTCGCGGTGGAGACGTCGGGCGACATGCGGAGGGACACGGCCATCGCCGCGATGGGGGGTCAGGGTGTCTTCGTCAAGGAGGTCCAGCAGGCCGTGCTGGAGGGCCGGGCCGATCTGGCGGTCCACTCGGCCAAGGACCTGCCTTCGCTTACCTCCCCGGGTCTGGTGCTGGCCGCGGTCCCTGAGCGAGAGGACCCCCGCGACGCGTTGGTGGGGTCGGACCTGGACGGGCTTTCTCCGGGGTCCGTGGTGGCGACCGGCTCAGTGCGGCGGCGGGCACAGCTGGCGTGGGCGAGACCGGACCTGACCTTTGCCGATCTTCGGGGCAACATCGGCACCCGGCTGGAGAAGGCAGCCTCGTACGGTGCCGTGGTGGTGGCGATGGCCGCCCTCCGCCGCCTCGGTAGGCAAAGCTCGGTCGCACAGCTGCTGGATGTCTCGGCGATGGTTCCCCAGGTCGGACAGGGGGCCCTCGCGATCGAGTGCCGTCGGGACGACGAGGTCACCCGCTCGGCCGTCGCTGCGATAGAGCACGCGCCCAGTCGCTCGGAGGTGGATGCCGAACGGGCCTTCTTATCCGAGATGGGCGGTGGTTGCGAGCTCCCCGTCGGGGCCCTCGCTCGTTCGCTCGCCGGACGGACCTTGCGTCTGGACGGCCTGCTGGCCAGTCTCGACGGCCGGGTGGTGCTGAGGCGCAGCCATGTCGGCGATGATCCCGAGAGGCTGGGGCGAGAGCTGGCGCGAGAGCTCGTCGACGGCTGTGGAGGCTCCTTCCTGTTGGGCGACTTGTCTTCGGGCGCGGCGAGCCCGGGGGGAACGCCTTGACGGTCTTCCTGGTCGGGGCCGGACCCGGAGACCCCGGTCTGCTCACGGTGCGGGGCTGTCGGGTCCTGGAAGGAGCCGACGTCGTTGTACACGACCGGCTGGCCGACCCGACACTCTTGGACATGGCCCCGGAGCGCGCCGAGCGCATCGACGTCGGAAAGCGTCCCGGCGGTCCGGTCGACCAGGACCGGATCAACCGGCTCCTGATCGAGAGGGCCCGGCGTGGGCTGAACGTGGTGCGGCTGAAGGGAGGGGACCCCTTCGTGTTCGGCAGAGGGGGCGAGGAGGCTCAAGCCCTCCTGGACGAGGGGATCGACTTCGAGATGGTTCCCGGCGTGACGTCGGCCGCGGCCGTGCCGGCCTACGCGGGGGTACCGCTCACCCACCGGGGCCTTTCGGCGTGCTTCTCGGTGGTCACGGGTCACAGCCGTCAGTCCTTGGAGAGAGATGTCGACTGGAAGAGCCTCGCCAGGGTGGGTGGGACGATCGTCGTGCTCATGGGCGTGGCCCACCGGCGCGAAATAGCAGCACGGCTGATGGAAGGCGGGCTGGCCGCGGAGACGCCGGTCATCGCGGTTACCTGGGGGACGCGGCCTGAGCAGACGAGCGTGCGCACCACCCTGCGGGACCTCGGCGCCACGCCGATGGACCCCCCGGCGACCATAGTCGTCGGCGCGGTGGCCGGTCTGAACCTGTCATGGTTCGAGAGGCGGCCGCTTCGGGGATGGCGGGTGGTCGTGACCAGGTCGGCGGCCCAGGCGTCGGAGCTGGCGGGCATGCTTTCCTCGGTTGGCGCGGTGCCCGTCGAGGTCCCCCTCATCGAGGTCGGCGAGCCGAGCGACGGAGGTCTCGCCCTCCGCGAAGCGGCCGGGCGCCTGGGTTCGTACGAATGGGTGGTGTTCGGATCAGGGAACGGGGTGGAGGCCGTGATGGGCCAGGTCCGCGACGCGAGGGCCTTCGGAGCGGCCCGCATCGCCGCCGTCGGCTTCGTTACCGCGAACGTACTGGCGAGGCACGCGTTGGCGGCTGATCTGGTCCCTGAGAGCTTTGTCGCGGAGGCGGTGCTCGAGGCCTTCCCCGCCCCGGGCGGATCGCGCCGGGTTCTCGTGCCCCGTCCCGAGGGAGCCCGCGACGTGCTTCCCGCCGGGCTGCGCAGGCGGGGGTGGCAGGTCGACGAGGTGGAGGCTTATGCCACCTCTCGCGTCAAGCCCCCAGCCGATCGCTTGGAAGACATCCGCCGGGCGCAGGCCATCACCTTCACCTCCGCGTCGACGGTCAGGAGCTTTGTCGAGACCGCGGGCGTCGATTCGGTTCCACCGAGAGTGGCGTGTATCGGGCCGGTGACCGCGCAGGCTGCCGAAGAGGCCGGTCTCTCGGTCGACGTCGTCGCACGCGATCACACGATGGCCGGGCTTGTTGAAGCACTGATCGGCTTGGCCACAGCCGAGGCGCCGTAGGCTGGTGGGGATGAGCTTTCCGGCTCGGCGCCTGCGCAGGTTGCGTCGGACCCCGGTCCTACGGCGAATGGTCGCCGAGGCCCGCGTGTCGGTCGACGACCTGGTCGCACCGTTGTTCGTCGCCGACGGAATCCCCCAGCCGCGGCCGGTGGAGTCGCTTCCGGGCGTGGTCCAGCACACGCGGGCTTCTTTGGTCAAGGAGGCTCGCCGGCTGTCGTCGCTCGGTGTGCCGGCCGTGTTGTTGTTCGGCGTCCCGGCCACGAAGGATGTGCAGGGCTCCCAGGCTTGGGCTCCCCAGGGAGTGGTCCAGGCGGCGATGCGAGAGCTTCGCGAGGAGTTGGCCGAGGAGATGGTGCTCATCCCCGACCTGTGCCTCGACGAGTACACGGACCACGGGCACTGCGGAGTGCTGGACCGCTACGGCCAGGTCGACAACGACGCTACCCTCGACCTCTACGCCAAGGTGGCGGTGGCCCAAGCACAGGCCGGCGCCGACCTGGTGGCGCCGAGCGGGATGATGGACGGCCAGGTGGCCGCCATACGGAGGGCACTGGACGGTTCGGGCTTCTCCGACGTGGGCATCCTGGCCTATGCCGCCAAGTACGCCTCGGCGCTTTACGGGCCCTTCCGTGAAGCGGTAGACGTCGCGATCCTTGGAGGTGGCGACCGCCGCGGCTACCAGCAGGATCCGAGGAACGCGCGCGAGGCCCTGGCCGAGGTCCGCCTCGACGCAGCCGAGGGCGCCGACGTCGTGATGGTCAAGCCCGCGCTGTCCTATCTGGACGTGATCGCCGCGGTGCGCGAGGCAGTGGACCAGCCGGTGGCCGCCTACAACGTGAGTGGCGAGTACGCCATGGTCAAGGCCGCGTCGGAGCGGGGTTGGATCGACGGCTCGGCCGTAGCTCTCGAACACACCATCGCCATCAAACGGGCCGGGGCCGACCTCGTAGTTTCCTACTTCGCCGGGGAGCTGGCCGAGGTCCTCAATGGGTGAGGGCGAAGAACCCGCCCGCCCCGGCCTGTTCGATCGGGCCCGCATCGTGATTCCGGGCGGGGTCAACTCCCCTGTGCGCGCCTTCAACGCGGTCGGGGGGGAGCCCTACTTCGTGAGCCGAGCAAAGGGGTCGCGGGTGTGGGATTCCGAGGGCCGCGAGCTGATCGACTACGTGCAGTCATACGGCGCGTCGATCCTGGGTCACGCACATCCGTCCGTCGTCGAGGCGGTGCGCCAGGCTGCGGGCAAGGGCACCACCTATGGAGCGCCCACCGAGTCTGAGGTGCTCCTGGCCGAGGCGATCTGCGACTCGGTGCCCGGGTGCGAGGAGGTGAGGCTCACCTCGAGCGGCACGGAGGCCGCGATGAAGCGCGATACGGGTGGCTCGCGGCTGCACAGGCCGTGACCGATTGGTGAAGTTCGCGGGTTGCTATCACGGGCACAGCGATGGATTACTGGCGGGAGGGGGAAGCGGGGTGGCCACTCTCGGACTGCCGGACTCGGCGGGGGTACCCGCCTCGGCGGTGGCCGATACGGTCGTGGTTCCCTACAACCGGGTTCCAGACATCGACGAGGAGGTCGCCTGTGTCATCGTCGAGCCGGTGGCGGCGAACATGGGCCTGGTCCCGCCCCTCCCCGGCTTCTTGGAGGGTCTGCGCCAGGCGTGCGACTCAGTCGGCGCGCTGTTGATCTTCGACGAGGTGATCACCGGCTTCAGGTTGCGACGGGGCGGAGCGACCGAGATGTTCGGCGTCGTGCCGGACCTATGGTGCTTTGGAAAGGTGATCGGAGGAGGCCTACCGGTGGGGGCCTTCGGTGGCGCCCGCGAGGTGATGGAGGTGCTGGCGCCGGTCGGCACCGTTTACCAGGCGGGCACGCTGTCGGGTAACCCGTTGGCGACGGCCGCAGGGCTGGCGGTCCTCGAACGCCTCGACGCCGCCGCGTACGCAGATCTGGCCGCCTTGGTCCAAGACCTGGCTGATCGGTTGCGAAAGGCCGTGGGCGGGTCGGGGCTGGCCGTGCAGGCGCCTGTGGTCGGGTCTTTGATGGGCTTGTCCTTCGGGCCCGAACCGGTGATCGACTACGACGGTGCCCGCGCCGGAGTCGCCAACGGGATCTACCCAGGGTTCTTCCACGCCATGCTCGAAGGTGGTGTGGCGCTTCCCCCCGGTCCCTTCGAGGCCCTGTTCCCCAGCCTGTCCCATACCGAGGGCGACATCGAGACGACGGTGGAGGCGGCGTCCGCCGCCGCTGCGGCGCTCGCCGGGGACGGTCGTTGATAGACCTTCGCAGCCTGGGGGACGAGAGCTACCGCCAAGGGATCCTCAAGAAGGGGATCGACCGTTCCCTCCTCGACGAGCTCGCCAGGCTGGACGAAGCGCGCCGCACCTTGGTCTCGCGGGTAGAGGAGGTTCGCTCCCGGCGCAACTCGACCTCCAAGGAGATCGGTAGAGCCGGCCCGGAGGAGCGACCGGCGAAGATCCAAGCGGCCGGCGCATTGAAACAGGAGCTCTCGCGCCTGGAGCCCGACCTGGCCGCGCTCGACGCCCGGCTCGAAGAGCTGGCCCTCTCGGTTCCCAACCCCGCTGACGCCTCGGTCCCCGAAGGAGGCGAGGACCAAAGCGAGGTGCTCAAGGCGTCCGGGGAGCTTCCCGAGCCGCCTCCCCTGGACCACGCCGACTTCGGGGAGGCAATGGGCTTCGTGGACACCCGCCGGGCGGCGCGTGAGCGGCTCACGTTTCGCTTTCCTCACCAACGAGGCGGTCTTGGTAGAGCTGGCCCTGGTCCAGTGGGCGATGGCCCGGTTGGCGGACGAGGGGTTCGCCCCGGTCGTTCCTCCGGTTCTGGTGCGGAGCAGGACGATGGAGGAAGCCGGCTTCTTCCCCACCGACCGCAACCAGGTCTACGCGGTGGGCAGAGCGGAGGGGGAAGCTGCAGGCGAACCCGGCGAAGACCTCTACCTCGTCGGGACGAGCGAGGTGCCCCTGTCAAGCCTCCAATCGGAGGAGATCCTGGAAGAAGAGGAGCTTCCTGTCCGTTATGCCGGGTTCTCGACGTGCTTCCGGCGTGAGGCGGGAACCTACGGCAGGGACACGCGGGGCATATTTCGCGTCCACCAGTTCGACAAGGTGGAGATGTTCTCCTATGCGCACCCCGACGGATCGGTCCAAGAGCACGAGCATCTGCTGGCGATCGAGGAATCACTGGTTGCCGATCTCGGATTGCCGTATCGGGTGGTCAACATCGCCGCGGCCGAACTGGGTGCACCTGCCGCCAAGAAGCTCGACATCGAGGTGTGGCTGCCGTCAGAGGGTCGTTACAGGGAGCTGACCTCTTGTTCCAACTACACGGACTATTCGGCGCGGCGGCTACGGACGCGATTTCGGTACGAGGGCGGAACCCGCCTCGTCCACACTCTCAACGGCACGGCATGTGCCGTAGGCAGGACCCTGGTCTTCCTCTTCGAGCACTACCAGGAGGAGGGGGCCTTCGTGGTCCCAGAGGTCCTGCGCCCCTTTTGCGGGTTGCACAGGGTTGAGGTGAGCGGAAGGGCCGGGCGCCGGGCGGCGCGGCATCGGTGAAGGCTCGCTCAACCCTCGGGTGCCAGCCGGGCGATTCCCGCGAGGGCCCGGTACGCGGCCTCGGCGGGACCCAGCTCTTCGGGTCGCAAGACATTGGCCATGATGCGCATCGCCCACTCCATCAAGCTGCGGCTGTGCATGCCGGTACCAACCAGAGCCTTCATGAGGTTGGGCTTTCCGATCACCCTCACAAAGGCGCGCGCAACCTTGTAGTAGAGCCCGTACTCCTCGATCAGGCGGGACTCGTAGCTCTGGAGCACCGAGGCGTCGGAGGCGGCCATGGCCTCGGCGAGGACGGATGCGGCGAGGCGTCCGGTCTCGTATGCATAGGCGATGCCCTCGCCGTTGAACGGGTTGATCGAGGATCCTGCGTCGCCCACGACCAGGTGCGAGGGCCCCACCCTGGGTCGGACCGAAAAGCCCATCGGCAGGCGGCCTCCGGTGGGCGGGCCGCAAGCCCCGCCAGGCGACAGTTCCCATGACCGGGGAGCCCAGTCGACGAAGGCGTCCATGAGGACCGAGGTGTTCACCTCTTTCCACCTGTGAAACGTCGAAAGGAGACCGACGCCCACGTTCACCCTGCCGTCGCCCAGGGGAAAGATCCACCCGTAGCCTGGCACCACCTTTCCCTTGGCGTCCCGGATGTCGAGGTGCGACTCGATCCAGGGATCCCGGTCCCGGGGCGAGCGGAAGTACCCGCGTATCGCCATTCCCTGAGGCCAGGACCTGTTCCTCTCGGTGCCGAGGGACCGTCCAAAACGGGAGTTGGCCCCGTCGGCGACCACCAAGAAGCTGCACCGGATCTCCTCGGGAGGCCCGCCCGCAGACCTCTTGACGAGCGCGCCCCGGCACCTTTCCCCCTCCAGGAGCGGCTCGGTCGCCTCTGCACCCTCGATGAGGACGGCGCCGGCCTTGACCGCCCTTTCGGCCACGAGCTGATCGAGGTCATGTCGGGTCACCACGTAGCCGTGCCTGGGGAGGTCGGGATGGTCCGGCCACTCGAGCTCCATCACCCGGCCGAAGGCCATGGAACGGAGTCCGACGTAGCGGTGATAGCGGTCCAGCTCGTCTCCGAGGCCCATGCTCTCCAGCTGGGCCACGGCTCGAGGGGTGAGACCGTCACCGCAGGTCTTCTCCCGAGGGAAGCGCTTCTTCTCCACCACCGCGACGTCATGCCCCGCCCGGGCCAACCAGTAGGCGCATGACGCCCCCGACGGCCCGGATCCCACCACCACCACCTCGTGCGAGGGCGCTTTGCCCAATGCCACCTCCGTAGTCAGAAGAAGAGTAGGCGTCCTTCACGCCCGGTCGCGGCCGGCCGGCCCTTGATGTGCCCCTGACCAGGACCCCGTGGTAAAACCGGTCGAGTATGCCGCTGGACAACTACCTGCCGATCTTCGTGATGGTCGCCTTGGCCGGCGCGTTCGCGGCACTGTCCTACGTCGCTTCCAAGATCATGGCCCCCGCCAGGTCGACGGCGGCCAAGGAGGCACCATACGAGTGCGGGATCGTTCCCGACAAAGAGCCCACTCAGCGGTTCCCCGTGCGCTTCTACCTCGTCGCGATGATCTTCATCATCTTCGACATCGAGATCATCTTCCTGTATCCGTGGGCGGTGCTGTTCGACCAGCTGCAGGTCTTCGGCCTCGTCGAGATGATCGTGTTCGCCGTCGTCGTCTTCGTGGCTTTCATCTATCTGATCCGAAATGGGGCTCTGGATTGGGGACCGGCGAAGCGCTTCCGCCCTAGCACGGAGTTCGTCACGGGTAGGACCACCCAGAGCACGGTGCGCCGCTATGGAGCCTCGACCGACGAAGCGGCATAGGGCCGCCGGGCGGACCGAGGAGCGGCTCTTGGGGCCGGCTGAAGAGCGGCTTTGGAACTGACAGGAGGGAGGCATCGCCCGTGGGGTTGGAGAACCTCAACCACAACTTCCTGACGGGCAACCTCGAGAACCTCGTGAAGTGGGCTCGCCGCAACAGCGTGTGGCCTGCAACCTTCGGGTTGGCATGCTGTGCCATCGAGATGATGGCCACCGGGGCGGCGGACTTCGACCTCAGCCGCTTCGGGATGGAGGTGTTCAGGGCCTCGCCCCGCCAAGCAGATCTCATGATCGTGGCGGGCCGGGTCGCTCAGAAGATGGCGCCGGTCCTGCGTCAGGTGTACGACCAGATGATGGAGCCCAAATGGGTCATCTCAATGGGCGTGTGCGCGTCCACCGGAGGCATGTTCAACAACTACGCCATAGTCCAGGGAGTGGACCAGGTGGTGCCCGTGGACGTGTACGCCCCCGGCTGCCCGCCAGGCCCGGAGACCCTGTTGCATTCGATCCTTACCCTGCACGAAAAGATCCGCACCGGCGAGATCACCCGACGCCGCGAGGAGACCGGCGCAGGGGCCCACATCTCCTTGGACGACTCCATCGACGCAGCCCAGCGGGTGAACGTGGGAACTCCCCGTTGAGCGCGGAGGGAACCCGGCGGGTCGCGGATGACGAGAGAATCCACGGCGTCCCCGTGACTTGGTCCCAAGGCGACAAGGTCGTCCATCCCGACCGTTCCCAGTACCTGGACCTGGCCCGCTCTCTGAGAGAGGACGGCTTCAACTACCTGGCGGACCTGTGCGCGGTCGACTACCTCACCCACGGCGGTCGTCGGGCGCTGCCGCCAGGGCTGCAACCCGGTCGCTTCGAGATCGTGGTCAACCTGTTGTCCATGTCGTCGCGACAGCGCCTCCGGATCAGGGTCCAGGTTCCCCAAGCCGACCCAGCCGTGCCCACCCTGTTCTGGCTCTACCCCGGCTCTGAGGCGATGGAACGGGAGGCCTTCGACCTGTTCGGCATACGCTTCGAAGGCCACCCAGACATGACCCGCATCCTCATGCCCGAGGATTGGGAGGGGCATCCGCTGCGCAAGGACTATTCGGCCGGGAGGGTCCCGATCCAGTTCAAGGCTGCGCCCGGGCCTAGGTGAGGACGTGAGCGAGGACCGCGAGAGCCGCCTGGTTGACGGCAGGCGCTTGGTGGCCGAGACATCCGAGGGCCTCCAAGAGATGGCCGCTCGACACGACACCCTCCCCGGCGAGCTGATGTTCGAGGAGGGTGCGGTTCTGCGCCTCCCAGAGGGTGTGAGCCTCGATCCAGGGGACATCGACGTCGAGGTCTCAGAGGACGAGACCATGATCATCAACATGGGGCCCCAGCACCCGTCGACCCACGGGGTGCTCCGGCTCATGATGGAGCTCGAGGGCGAGACCGTGCTTCGCATCAAGCCCATCATCGGCTACCTGCACACCGGCATGGAGAGAACGGCCGAAGAGCTCACCTTCCTGCAGGGGTGTACCAACACGACCCGCATGGACTACCTCTCGCCCCTTCACAACGAGCTCGTGTTCTCGTTGGCGACCGAGAAGCTGCTCGAGATAGAGGTTCCGGAGCGATCCACCTGGATCCGGATGCTCATGTGCGAGCTGAACCGGCTGTCCTCCCACCTGATGTGGATGGCCACCAACGGGATGGACCTGGGTGCGACCTCGATGATGATCTACGGCTTTCGTGAGCGAGAGACGATCCTCGACTTCTTCGAGAAGGCGACCGGTCTCCGCATGAACCACAACTACATCCGCCCCGGCGGCGTGGCCGCCGATCTTCCCGACGGTTGGGAGGACGATGTCGAGGCCATCCTCGAGATGGTCCCGCCTCGGCTAGACGAGTACGACTCCCTTTTCACAGGCCAGCCCATCTTCCGCGAGCGGAGCGAGGGCGTCGGCGCGATCTCCACGGAGGCGGCGCTGGCCCTGTCGGCGAGCGGCCCGATCCTCCGGGCCACGGGGCTGCCTTGGGACCTGCGGCGCGACATGCCCTACATGTTCTACGACCAGGTCTCCTTCGACGTGGTGGTGGGCACTTATGGCGACACCTTCGATCGCTACGCGGTGCGCCTCAACGAGATGCGGGAGTCGGTTCGCATCCTCTACCAGATCCTTGATCGCATGCCCAAGGGTGACTACCGCATCCAGGACAAGAAGGTCACCCCGCCGCCCAGGGCCCGCATAGACGAGTCCATGGAGGCCTTGATCCACCACTTCAAGATCTTCACGGACGGGTTCAAGGTCCCCGAGGGCGAGGTCTACGTCGCGGTGGAGTCACCACGCGGGGAGCTGGGTTGCTACATGGTTTCCGACGGCTCCACCAAGCCCTACCGGATGCACATCAGGGGGCCGTCGTTCGTCAATCTCCAGAGCCTCCCCGCGATGCTGAGAGGCGGCGTGGTGGCCGACGCCGTCGCAGTGATCTCGTCTGCGGACCCCGTCATGGGCGAGGTCGACCGCTGATGGCCGGGCTGAACCCCGAGACGGCAGAGCGGGCGGCGGCGCTTGTCGCGCTCTACCCCCACCGGCGATCGGCGTTGATACCCATCTGCCACCTCGCCCAGGCCCAGGACGGCTGGCTCACACCCGAGGCCATGGAGGCCATCGCCGACCTGTTGGAGATGTCGGCGGCAGAGGTGCTCGGCACCGCCAGCTTCTACGAGATGCTGCGGACACGCCCGGTCGGGAGGCACATGATCTCGGTCTGCACCAACATCGCCTGCCTCCTCGACGGGGGGTACGAGCTGATCGAGCACGCCGAGGAGCGCCTCGGCGTCAAGGCCGGAGGCACCACTGCCGACGGGGAGTTCACCCTGGAGGAGGCCGAATGCATCGCCGACTGCGACCGGGCCCCTTGCATCCAGGTCAACTACCGCTTCTTCGGCAAGGTCACACATCAAGACTTCGACACGCTCCTGGAGGACCTGAGATCGGGAAAATTGGCCGACGAGGTGCCCGCGCACGGGGTGCTCAGCCGCGTCTCCAGAAGGCGCGGGCTCGAGGTCGCGCCCGAGCGCGTGACCCGGGAGCGGGCGGCCTCGGACAGGGCCCGGGCCGAACGGGCCGCCCGCTCGCAATCGGCATCGGCGGGGCCCTGAGGTGAACGTCGGCCGCCCGCCCCTGATCGTCACCGCGCGCCTCGGGCACGATGACTCACACACCATCGAGCGCTACCTGGCGACGGGTGGCTACGGCGGCCTCCGGAAGGCCCTGAGGATGACCCCCGAGGCGGTGGCGCGAGAGGTGAGCTCGGCGAGCCTCCTCGGTCGCGGCGGGGCCGGGTTCCCGGCAGGCCGAAAATGGTCGATGCTGCGGCCGAACCCGGTCCGCTACCTGGTCGTCAACGGCGACGAGAGCGAGCCCGCCACCTTCAAGGACCACATGCTCATAGAGAGAGATCCCCACCAGATCATCGAAGGCACCCTGATCGCCGCCTACGCGATCCAGGCGACCCAGGCGTTCATCTACGTGCGGGGCGAGTTCGCGCTGGGCCTCGAGCGCATGCAGTCAGCCCTCGACGAAGCCTACGACCACGGGGCGGTGGGGCTGGACATCTTCGGGTCGGGCTTCTCGGTCGACGTGGTGGTGCACCCGGGGGCAGGCGCGTACATCTGTGGGGAGGAGACGGCACTTCTGGAGAGCCTGGAGGGAAAGCGCGGCTTTCCGCGGATCAAGCCTCCGTACTTCCCCGCGGCGATCGGTATCTACGGCCAACCCACGCTGGTCAACAACGTCGAGACCGTCTCGAACCTGCCCTGGATCGTCACCCACGGCGGGGAGGCGTTTGCCGCGCTGGGGGAGGGATCCTCGACGGGGACCCGCCTCTTCGCTCTCTCCGGGCATGTCAGACGTCCGGGTAACTACGAGGTGGAGATGGCCAAGACTACCTTCGGTGACCTCGTCTACGACCCCTCCCTGGGAGGGGGCGTGAGGCACGACCGAGAAGTCAAGGCCTTCATCCCCGGGGGCGCCTCGTCGCCGTGGTTCGGGCCTGACCGCCTCGACCTGCCGCTCAGCCAGGACGCGGTCGCCGCCGCGGAGTCCATGCTCGGTTCGGGATCGGTGGTGGTAATGGACGATCACACCTGTGTGGTGCGCGCCTCCTGGCGGATCACCCGATTCTTCCGCCGTGAGTCGTGCGGGCAGTGCACGCCGTGCCGGGAGGGCAGCGGGTGGTTGGAGAAGATCATGTGGCGAATCGAGAACGGGGCGGGGAGGGAGGAGGACCTCGAGCTGCTGCTCGACGTGTCGGACAACATCTCGCCGGGTTTGTCTTGGCCGCCTCAGCAGACCACGATCTGTGTGCTCGGCCCGTCGATCCCGCCGTCCATAGTGTCGGCGCTCGCCATGTACCGCGACGATTTCCTGGTTCACATCAAAGAGGGTGGGTGCCCGTATGACTGACACGGCGTCCGCCACGGTGCGCGTCAGCATCGACGGGCGCCAGGTGGAGGCCGTTCCCGGCGAGATGATCATCGCGGCCGCCGAACGAGCCGGCACGTTCATCCCGCGCTTTTGCTACCACCCGCGCATGAAGCCGGTGGGCATGTGTCGGATGTGCCTGGTCGAGTTCAAGGGCCGGCGGGGCTCCAGCCTCCAGCCGGCGTGCTTCGTCGCGGTGGAAGACGGCCAGGAGGTGGTGACCGACTCCCCCCAGGTGAAGAAGGCTCAGGACGGGGTGCTCGAGTTCCTCCTCGTCAACCATCCCCTCGACTGCCCGGTGTGCGACAAGGGCGGTGAGTGCCCGCTTCAGGACCAGACGCTCGCGTACGGCCCTGGTGAGAGCCGTTTCATAGAGGAGAAGCGGCACTTCGAGAAGCCCATCCCCATCAGCGACCTGGTGGATCTGGACCGCGAGCGCTGCATCCAATGCGGGCGCTGCACGCGCTTCGCCCTGGAGATTGCCGGCGAGCCCTTGATCGATTTCCTGGACCGGGGGGACCACCTCGAGGTGAACACCTTCCCCGACGAGCCTTTCGCCTCGTATTTCAGCGGGAACACGGTCCAGATATGCCCTGTGGGCGCGCTGACCGCCACTCCTTACCGCTTCCGCGCCCGGCCGTGGGACCTGGAGCAGGTGGAGAGCACATGCACGACGTGCTCTTTCGGGTGCCGGGTCGTAGTCCAGTCGTCCTCCAACCGGCTGACCCGCTACCTGGGCGTCGATTCGGACCCGGTCAACCAGAGCTGGATGTGCGACAAGGGTCGCTTCGACTTCGAAGCGGTGAACAGCGATGAACGCCTGACGGAGCCCATGGTTCGGAAGGGAAGCGATCTTGCGCCCGTGTCGTGGGCCAAGGCCCTCGAAGCAGCGGCCAACGGTGTCCAGGAGGCCACGTCCGCAAGGGGCTCGGGCACAGTCGGGGTGATCGGCGGGGCGAGGCTCGCCAACGAGGACGCCTACGCCTGGGCGAAGCTGGCCAAGTCGGTGATCGGAACCGACTCGGTGGACGCCCAGCTCGGCGATGGGATCCCGGCTGAGGTTGTCTTGGGACTGCCGCGTGCCACCATCGACCAAGCCTGCAATGCCCGCGCCGTCGTGGTCCTCGCTCCCGACATCCGGGAGGAGCTCCCGGTGCTCTTCCTCCGCCTCAGACAAGCGGCGCTCGAAAGGGGGCCGGAGCTGATCGAGGTCGCACCCACCGCGACTTGTCTCGCCCCCTTCGCCACGCGTCTGCGATACCGCCCGGGCGAGGTCGCAGACCTGGTCAGGGCACTAACTGGTTCGGCGGACCCCGACCGGGAGGCCGGTGGGGTCCAGGCCGGGTCGATCGCCTCCGCCCGCCAGGCGATAGGCCGCGGCCGGGGAGGGGACGTGGTGGTGGTACTTGGGCGACCCTCGCTCGCCGAGTCGGGAGCGGCCATCGTCGAGGCCGCGGCGGTGCTCAGATCGGCTCTTCCCGACGTGCGGTTCCTTCCGGCACTGCGAAGGGCAAACGTCCACGGGGCGATGGACATGGGGATGGCGCCCGGTGTGCTGCCGGGCCGGGTGAGCCTCGAAGCGGGCCGGGCTTGGTTCGCCCAAGCTTGGGGAGACCTTCCCAGCGCCAGGGGCCTGGACTCGGCTGGGATGCTGGCGGCGGCGGCAGAGGGGAGGATTTCGGTCCTGGTTCTCGTCGGTTGCGACCCGCTCTCGGATTTCCCAGACCGCCATCTGGCCAGGGCGGCGATCGAGCGGGTGAACCTCCTGGTGGCTGTGGACAGCTTCATGAACGCCTCGGTGTCGCAGGCTGACGTCGTGCTTCCCGCGGCGATGTATTCCGAGAGATCGGGGACGACGACCAACGTCGAGGGCAGGGTGACCCGGTTGGGCAAGATGCTCGTGGCGCCGGGGGTGGCTCGGCCTGACTGGATGATCGCGGCCGAGCTGGCGGCCGGCCTCGGCTGCGACCTGGGTCTCGAGAGCCTCGAGGACATCTGGAAGGAGATAGAGCGGGTGGCACCCAGCCACCGGGGGCTTTCAGCCGACGTCCTGGACGCCAGTTGGGCGAGAGACGGGGTGGTCGTGCCCATCAAGGCGACTCCGGTCGCGGTGCGCACCGAGGAGGGTCCGGACGGCGGCGTGGCTCGGATCGACCCCATGGCGACGCCCGGAATCGATGCGGTGAACAGGCAGGGGCTCGCCAGCCTCGCCGGCGCCAGCACGCCGGACTCCAGAAGAACCCACGGGACGGCCACATCCGCCAGGCGTCCCCCGCTCCTCGACTTCGCCGGCTCCATGACCGTGCCAGCCCAGGCCGGACCGACCGCACATCCGGTGGTCCCCTCGGATGCCGGTGCGGGCGGCGCCATGCGGTTGGTCAGCGCCCGGCGCCTCTACGACGCAGGAACGATGCTCGGCGCCTCTCCTTCGCTGGCTCCTCTCGCCGAAGGCGCCCTCATTCGGGTCAATCCGCTCGAGCTGGTCCGCCTGGGGGCGAGTCCCGGGAACCGGGTGCGGGTGCGCTCGCTTGCCGGGGAGCTCGTGCTGGAGACGGTCGCCGACGACCGTGTGCCCCAAGGGGTCGTGGCGGTCCCGTTCAATGCAGCGGGAGGCGCGGCAGCCGAGCTGATAGACGCTGCGGCGGACTTCACCGAGGTCAGCCTGGAGGCAGCCGATGCAAGGTGATCCGCTGTTCTCCCACGGCGTGACCCTTGCCGCGTTCTTGATCGTCCTGCTCAAGGTTGCGGTGGCCTTCGCCGTGCTCTTGGTGTCGGTGCTGATGATGATCTGGTTCGAGCGCAAGCTGATCTCCGACATGCAAAACCGCGTGGGGCCCAACCGCGCCGGCCCGTTCGGGGTCCTCCAGAGCATGGCGGACGGTATCAAGCTGTTCTTCAAGGAGCACCTCCTTCCCGAGCTGGCGGACAAGGGTGTCTACCGCCTGGCTCCCTACCTATCGGTCGTCCCCGCTTTCTTGATCTTCGTGATCGTCCCGGTAGGAGGCACGATAACGATCGCCCACAACACCACCTACCTGCAGGTGGCCGACCCGCCGGTCGGGATCCTCTTCCTGCTGGCGATGTCGGCGGTGGCGGTATACGGGGTGATGCTCGCCGGGTGGTCCTCGGGTTCCAAGTACCCCCTCCTGGGATCCGTGCGAGCGTCTGCACAGATGGTCTCCTACGAGGCCGCCATGGGCCTGTCGGTGGCGACGGTCGTCTTGATCAGCGCCTCCCTCTCGACTCACGACATCGTCACCAACCAGGCCCCGCACTTCTGGGACTGGAACCTCATCAGGCTCGGCTTCGTACCCTTCGCCATATTCCTCATGGCGGTGACAGCCGAGATGAACCGGCCACCCTTCGACCTCACCGAGGCGGAGCAGGAGTTGGTTGGCGGCTACATGACCGAGTACTCCTCGATACCTTTCGCCCTCTTCTACCTGGCCGAGTTCATGAACGTCATCACCATGTCGGCCATAGTCGTGACCCTCTTCTTCGGTGGACCCGACGGCCCCTCGTTCCATTTCGTCAGGTGGTTGTGGCCCATCCTCTGGTTCCTCGGCAAGACGTTCGTGTTCCTTTTCATCTACGTCTGGATCAGGGCGAGCCTCCCCAGGCTGCGCTACGACCAGCTGATGAACCTCGGTTGGAGATGGCTGATTCCCGGTTCCCTCTTCTGGCTCCTCGTCGTGGCCGCGATGCGCATCGAATGGCAGTGGGGACTGGCGGTGTTCGCTGGCGGGATGGTCCTGGCGAGCCTGTTGTGGCAGGCGGTCCGCGTCGGCAAGCGGGAGGGCGACGAGTTCGGCCCGAGCCTCCCGGCAGCCAAGGTCCCTGGGGGGACCGACCCCTGATGGGCGCTCTGGACTTCTTCAAGGGGTTTCGGGTCACCTTCGAGCAGCTCGTCCGGCCGCGGGTCACCTCGCAGTACCCGAAGGAGAAGCGGCCGAAGCCACCCCGCTTCCATGGCCGGCACGTCCTCAACCGTTACGAGGACGGAATGGAGAAGTGCATCGGATGCGAGCTCTGCGCCGGTGTGTGCCCCGCTGACTGCATCTACGTCCGTGGCGCCGACAACCCCGCGGACAGCCCGGTGTCGCCGGGCGAGCGTTACGGGTTCGTCTACGAGATCAACTACCTAAGGTGCATCCACTGCGACCTGTGCGTGGAGGCCTGTCCCACCGAGGCCATCACCGAGACCAAGGTTTTCGAGTTCTCCTTCACCACCAGGTCCGACGCCATCTACACGAGAGACGAGCTGCTGGTGGACGACGAGGGGCGCCCCCGCCGGCTGGCCTGGGAGGACTGGCGGGAGGGAGACGATGCCCACACATCCGGGTGGATGAGAGCAACCTCGCCCTCTGGCGTCGCAGGCTACGAGGGCACGGTGCAGTGGTCCGGAGAGCTGGGCTACGGCGTCCGGCAGCCGGAGGGCGGCCAGTCCGGGAAACGCGACGACGAGGCGACCGGGAACGTCTCGATTCGCGAGATCGACGCCAACCACATTCCCCCGAGGCACGGTGGACTCCGCCGATGATCCGTCCTCTCTTCGCCATGGTGTCGACCGTCGACGCTCTGGTGTTCGTCGTGGCGGGCATAGCGGTGATGCTTGGGGCCATCGGGGTGGTGATCTCCCGGAACCCCGTGCACTCGGCGCTCATGTTGGTCATGACCCTCTTCGGCGTGGCCGTGCTCTTCGTCGCCCAGGACGCCCAATTCCTGGCGGCGGTCCAGGTGATCGTCTACGCCGGGGCCATCGTCGTGCTGTTCCTGTTCGTCATCATGTTGCTGGGTGTCGACCGGCGGGAGAGAATCACCTCGGATCCTCTGCGGGGCCAGCGTCCCCTGGCGATCCTCCTCGGCCTGCTGACCCTGGCCGAGGTCCTGCTGCTGGCGAGGGTCCAGTGGGCGACCGGTGCGCGCTCGGTCGGGGGCCCGGCCCGGGGGACAGGGTCGAAGGGATCGAACGTGGCCACCCTGGCGCATTCGCTGTTCACCACCTACCTGCTGCCCTTCGAGGTCACCGGCGCCCTGCTGGTGATCGCCGTCGTGGGGGCGGTGATGATGTCCCGCCGCGCGGCCAGCGCGGGTGAGGGTGGCCAAGCCCCTCCCGGCGTGCCCCCGGCGGGGCGCTCCGGCGAGGAAGTCGGAGGAGACCGAGGCGAAGCAGACGAAGCCGGTCAAAGTGCATCCGCCGTCGCGCACGCCGGGGAGAGGGTGGAGGAGTGAGCGTCCCGGGCTACTGGTACCTGGTGCTGGCGGCCGCGCTGTTCAGCGTCGGAGCAATAGGCCTCTTGATACGGCGCAACGTCCTCGTCATGTTCATGTGCGTCGAGCTCATGCTGAACGCCGCCAGCCTGACCTTCGTCACCTTCGCCCGCATGCTCAACGACATAGGGGGACAGTCACTGGTGTTCTTCGTCCTCGTAGTGGCGGCGGCCGAGGTGGTCGTGGGACTCGGGATCATCGTGGCCATATTTCGCCGCCGTGCCGACACGACCGCTGACGATCTGCACGTGCTCAAGGGCTGACCCAACCCATGCTCCATGCCGCGTACCTGATACCTCTGCTGCCCCTGGCCGGGTTCGTCGTGCTCGCCGCGGCCGGGCACAGGCTCGGCAACCCGCTGGCCGGGTGGCTGGGCACCATGGCCGTCGTCGCCTCGTTCGTGGCCTCGATCGTCGTCTACGCCGGACTGCTGGCCAAGCCGACCGGCTCCAGGTCCTTCACCCAGGAGATCTTCACCTGGGTGCCGGTCGGGGGGCTGCATGTGAACGTGTCGTTCCTCGTCGACCCTCTCTCGATGACCATGGCCCTCTTCGTCACCGGGGTAAGCGCGGTCATCCATCTCTACTCGATCGGCTACATGGAGCACGACGAGCAGTACCCGAAGTTCTTCGTCTACTTGAACCTGTTCGTCTTCTCCATGCTGATGCTAGTGCTGGCCGACAACTTCCTCCTCAGCTTCCTCGGCTGGGAGGGGGTGGGCTTGTGCTCGTACCTGCTGGTCGCCTTCTGGTTCGACCGTGACAGCGCCGCTAGCGCTGGCAAGAAGGCCTTCGTCTTCAACCGGGTGGGGGACGTGGGGTTCCTGCTGGCCCTATTCCTCATCTTCGCCACGACCGGCACGTTCACCTATAGCGGGGTGTTCGCCCACCTCGGCGGCCTGGCAGGAAGCACGGCCACCGCCATCTGCCTTCTGTTGTTCATGGGAGCCACCGGCAAGTCCGCCCAGATCCCCCTCTTCACCTGGCTCCCCGACGCCATGGAGGGTCCCACGCCGGTCTCGGCCCTCATACACGCAGCCACCATGGTGACGGCGGGCGTGTACCTGATGGCCCGGGTCAACCCGATCCTCGCCCACAGCCAGGACGCCCTGAACGTCATAGCGGTCATAGGAGTCATCACGGCCTTCGTGGCCGCCACCATCGCCTGTGCCCAAGACGACATCAAGAAGGTCCTCGCCTACTCGACCGTGTCCCAGCTCGGATACATGTTCCTCGCGATCGGCTGCAGGGCCTACGTGGCAGCAGTCTTCTTGATGGTCTGCCACGCGTTCTACAAGGGGTTGCTCTTCCTCTCCGCGGGTTCGGTGATACACGGCTTGCACGACGAGCAGGACCTCAAACGGATGGGCGCCCTGCGTCCCTTGATGCCGGTGACTTACGCCGCCTTCCTCGTTGGCTGGCTTGCGATCGCCGGAGTGCCACCGTTCTCGGGTTTCTGGTCCAAGGGTGATGTCTTGGTCAACGCGTTCTCGAAGAGTCCCGCCCTGTGGGCTCTCGCAGCGCTGACGGCGGTCCTCACCGCTTACTACATGGGCCGTGAGTTCTTCCTCGCCTTTTATGGAAGGGATCGCTGGATCTCCGCCGGCATTCCGGCGCCTCGGGAGTCGCGCTGGGTGATGACGGCTCCGCTGCTCGTCCTCGGCGTGGCCTCGGCGCTGGGTGGGATGTTGAACCTGCCGTTCCACCCCGACTGGGACTTCCTCGAGCGCTGGTTGGACCCGGTGGTGGGGGCGAACCTCTTGCACCCCAACGTCACCACCGGAGGCCAGTGGGCACTGGAGGTCACAGACGCGGTACTGGCCTTCGCCGGTGTCTTCATGGCAGGCCGTCTGTGGGGACGGGTGTGGGAGCGGCCCGGCCTCGAGCCGCTCTTTCTCAGGCGGGGCTGGTGGATCGACGCCGGCATCGACGCGTTCATATCCAGGCCGAGCGAGAAGCTGGCAACCTTCTCGGCCGCCGACATAGAGGGCGGGGTCATAGACGGAGCGGTCAACGGGGTGGCCACCTTGGTGAGGAGCGGAGGATCCCAGCTGCGCAAGCTTCAGACCGGCTACCTACGCAACTACGCCCTCGGGCTCAGCCTCGGAGCCGTGGCCATACTCGCCTACTTACTGACCCGGGCCGGCTCATGAGCCTGCATCCTCAGACGACGCTCCATCTGGTTTCACACCTGGAGGGGCCTCGGCGGTGAGCTCCGGTGGCCCGAGCTTCCCCTTCCTCACCACGATCGTCCTCCTACCGGCCGCGGCGGCGCTCGTCGTGGCGCTCATCCCCCGCGCCAGGACTGAGCTGGTCCAGATGGCGGGCATGGCGGGCTCGCTCTGCGTCACCGGTCTCGCCGTCGCCATGGCGGTCTACTTCGACGTGGGCCAGCCCGGCTACCAGATGGTGTCCAGGCACGACTGGATCCGGGTCTTCGGCATCTCCTGGAACCTCGGAGTGGACGGTATCTCGCTGTTCCTCGTCCTTCTCTCCGCGGTGCTCTTCCCGGTGGCCCTGGCCGGGGCGAGGGTCAAGTCGGACCCGAAGTCCTTCGTCGCCTGGATGCTCCTCTTGGAAGCTGCGTGCCTGGGAAGCTTCCTCAGCCTTGACCTGCTGGTGTTCTTCCTCTTCTTCGAGCTGACCCTGGTCCCGACCTACTTCATCATCGGAGGGTGGGGCCACGGACAGCGTCAGTACGCGGCTGTGAAGTTCTTCATCTATACGTTCCTCGGCTCGGCGTTCCTGCTCGTCGGGATCCTTGCCACGGTGTTCATCCACCAAAGCCAGAGCGGCGTGACCACCTTCGATCTGGTGCGACTGTCCTCCACGCACTTCGCATCCTCGACCGGGATCCTCTTGTTTCTCGCCTTTACGGCCGCCTTCGCGGTGAAGGCGCCGGTGTTCCCGTTCCATACGTGGTCTCCCGACGCTTACTCGGCCGCGCCAGCCGCAGGCGCGGTTGTCCTCGCCGGGGTCATGGCCAAGATGGGGACCTACGGGATCGTCCGTTTCGACCTCGCCCTGTTTCCCAGGGCCTCGGTGACCCTCGGACCACTCCTGTTGACCTTGGGAGTCGTCGGGGTCGTGTACGGGGGTGTGGTAGCAGCGGTCCAACGGGACCTCAAGAGGCTCGTGGCCTACTCGTCGCTTGCCCACCTGGGCCTCATCGTCCTCGGAGTGTTCGCCTTCACCAGGCAGGGCCTTTCTGGGGGCGTCCTGCAGATGGTGAACCACGGGCTCTACACGGCGGCCATCTTCTTGCTCGTGGGTTGGATATACGAGAGGCGTCGTAGCTGGCAGACCGACGAGCTTCGCGGCCTGCAGAAGCCGGCCCCGGTCATGGCCGCCGTGTTCACCCTGGTGATGCTGGCAACCATCGGTCTGCCCGGGCTCAACGGTTTCGTGGGCGAGTTCTTGATCCTGGTCGGGACCTTCATCACCCACCGGTGGTGGGCGGTGGTGGCAACGGTGCTGGGCGTCCTCGGTGCCGTGTACTTCCTATGGGCCTACCAGCAGGTCTTTCACGGGGTGCCCAGACGCGACAACTCCAGATTCAAAGAGCTGAGCTGGAAAGAGGGGCTGGCAATCGCCCCGCTGGTCATTTTGATCGTGTTCATCGGCGTGTACCCCCGTCCGGTTCTGGACCGGATCAACCCATCGGTCAATCGCCTCGTCGCCCAAGTGAACCAGGCCAGCGGGACCACAGAGCCGGCCGTGGCGGTAGGGGGCAGGTGATGGTGCTGGCGGCAGGCACCATCTCGGTTCCAGTGGCCTACACGGCGATACTCCCCGAGCTGATCCTGATAGGTGGAGCCCTGGTGCTGCTCACCGCCTCCTCGCTCACCAGGAGGCGCCTGGCCAACTGGATGAGCGCATGGTTCACGGCAGGGATCGGGCTCGCTTCGGTCGGCGCTTCGGTCTGGCTCTGGCTGCACGTCGAGGACAGGGGGAGCTATACGGCGATTAAAGGAGCCATCGCCGTCGACGGCTTCAGCGTCCTCTTCTTGATGTTGTTGGGCTCGGCCTTGGTGCTGGCCTCACTCGCGGGGGACGCCTTCTTGACAAGGGAGCGCTTCGAGGCAACCGAGTTCCACGTGCTCGCCATGCTCTCGGTCTCCGGAGCCATGTTCATGGCCGCCGGCAACGATCTCATCGTCATCTTCTTGGGTCTGGAGATCATGTCGATAGCCCTGTACGTCCTTGCCGGTCTCAACAGCCGCCGGGTCGAGTCCGGGGAGGCGGCCATGAAGTACTTCATCCTCGGCGCCTTCTCCTCGGCACTGTTCCTGTACGGGATCGCGCTCACCTACGGGGCGACCGGGACGACCAACCTTCCCCAGATAGCCCGGTACCTCTCCACCAACGTCATCACCTCCAACGGGGTACTCCTGGCAGGACTGGCCCTGTTGCTGGTCGGCTTCGGTTTCAAGGTGGCCGCCGTCCCGTTTCACACGTGGACTCCTGACGTCTACCAGGGCTCCCCCACACCAGTGACGGGCCTGATGGCTTCGGTTGCCAAAGCGGGCGGCTTCGCCGGGTTGCTGCGCGTCTTCTTCTCCAGCTTCTCGAGCTTGAGGCTCGACTGGCAGCCCATCGTTTGGGTGCTGGCGGTCCTGACCCTTGTCCTCGGAGCCACCCTTGCGGTGGTGCAAAGGGACACAAAGCGGATGCTGGCCTACTCATCCATAAACCACGCAGGCTTCGTGCTGGTAGGGCTCCAGGCCGCCACCATGACCGGGATCTCGGGGTCGCTCTATTACCTGTTCGCGTACACGTTCTTGGTGATGGGGAGCTTCACCGTCGTGACCCTTGTCGGGCGAAAGGGTGACGCCGCTCACGACCTCGGCGTCTACCGGGGCCTGGCCAGACGTCATCCCTGGCTGGCCGGAGCATTCACGCTGTTCTTGCTCGGCCAGGCCGGCATCCCGTTCACCACCGGGTTCTTGGCCAAGTTCTACGTGATCGCGGCGGTCGTCCAGTCCCGCTCTTATGCGCTCGCTGTCATCGCCATGGTCTCGGCGGTGGTTGCCGCCTTCTTCTACCTGCGGCTCGTCTTCTACATGTACAGCTCGCCTGAGGATGTCCCATTCGCCGCCGCCGACCCGCGGGGGGGACTGGATGCGGTGCCGGTGGCCACGGGAGCCCACGTAGAGGTCGTGGGATCCTCTGTAGGGAGAGCGTCCGGTGCCGGTCTCTCGGGGGGGGGTGCGCCAGGGGTCGCGCCAGGAGGCGCTCGAGGTGGCGAGGCAGCCGTGGTCGATCACCCGGGCTCCCCTGCGAGCCCGACAGAGGCGATCCGGGTTCCGCCGGGAGCCGCGTTGGGCATCGGGCTTTGCGCGGTGTTCACCGTCCTGTTCGGCTTATGGCCGGGACCCGTCATCGACCTCGCCCACAAGGCAACACTTTTGTTCTGAGATCGCGTCGTTGGATAGGAGAGCGATGGCCGAATCAGACCGACCGAACCGAGTTCAAGGGGGTGGTCCGGGCCCCGGCTCGGGAGCCATCGCGGACCTTTACTCGGAGGAGCGAGCCTTCCCGCCTCCGGCGGGGTTCGCAGGCCAGGAGACGATCGTCGAGCCTTCGATCTATGAAGAAGCCGGGAGAGATTGGCAGGGGTTCTGGGCGGCCCGGGCAAAGGAGCTCGAGTGGTTCAGGCCGTGGGACCGGGTGTGCGAGTGGGACCTCCCCTACGCCAAGTGGTTCGGCGGCGGAACGCTGAACGTCTCCTACAACTGCATCGATCGCCACGTGAAATCGGGTCTGGGCGAGCGAGTCGCCTTCCATTGGGAAGGCGAGCCCGGAGACACCCGGACGATCACCTACTCCGAGCTGTTGGAGGAGGTGGGGCGCTTTGCGAACGTGCTCAAGTCATTGGGCGTCAAGCGAGGCGACCGGGTGGCCATCTACATGCCGATGATCCCTGAGCTGTGCACCGCCATGCTGGCGTGCACCCGCATCGGCGCGGTCCACTCGGTGGTGTTCGGTGGCTTCTCCTCCGACGCTTTGCGAGACCGCATCGAGGACGCCAAGGCCGAAGTGCTGGTCACGGCCGACGGAGGGTGGAGGAAAGGCACGGTCGTGCCGTTAAGGCCAACGCCGACAGAGCGCTGTCGCCTCCAACACCCGTCCGGGACGTGGTCGTGGTGAGGCGTGTCGGGGCGACAGACGGCCACGCGCCGACGAGCGAAGGTGATGCGCCCATGACCGAAGGCCGTGACCGCTGGTGGCACGACCTCATGGAAGACGCCTCTTCCGAGTGCCCTCCGGAGCACATGGGTTCGGAGGACCTCCTTTACCTCTTGTACACCTCCGGCACGACGGCAAAACCCAAAGGGATAATGCACACCACCGGTGGATACCTCACCCAGGTGGCGTTCACGCACAAGCAAGTCTTCGATCTGCGAGCGGACACCGACGTCTACTGGTGCGCAGCCGACATCGGATGGGTCACCGGCCATAGCTACATCCTCTACGGCCCGCTGGCCAACGGGGCGACAAGCGTGATGTACGAGGGGGCTCCCGACTTCCCCGACAGGGACCGCTGGTGGTCCATCGTCGAGAGATACCGGGTGTCGATACTCTACACCGCTCCCACTGCCATCCGAACCTTCATGAAGTGGGGGGCCGAGCACCTCCAAGACCATGATCTGGCGAGCCTCCGGCTGCTCGGCTCGGTCGGCGAACCCATCAATCCCGAGGCCTGGATGTGGTACTGGACGAACGTCGGCGGGGGGCGCTGCCCGGTGGTCGACACGTGGTGGCAGACCGAGACCGGCGCGATCCTGATATCGCCGCTGCCCGGCTTGACCACGCTGAAGCCGGGCTCGGCCACCCTCCCGTTGCCGGGTATCGCCGTCGAGGTGGTCGATGACACAGGCCGGGGAGTCGAACGAGGCGGCGGCTACTTGACCATCACTCGCCCCTGGCCGGGGATGCTCCGAGGCATCTACGGAGACCCGGAGAGGTACTTCGAGGCGTACTGGCGCCGTTTCGAGGGCCGCTACTTCGCTGGCGACGGTGCGAAGGTTGACTCCGACGGTTACCTGTGGTTGCTGGGAAGGGTCGACGACGTCATGAACGTGTCCGGCCACCGGGTGTCCACCACCGAGGTCGAGTCCGCTCTCGTGGACCACGACACCGTTGCCGAGGCGGCCGTCGTGGGTGCCACGGACGAAACGACCGGTCAGGCGATAGTCGCCTTTGTGAGCTTGAAGGGAGCCAATAAGCCGAGCGACGCCCACGGCCAGGAGCTTCGCCGCCACGTCGCGGCCCGCATAGGTCCGGTCGCTCGGCCCAAGGCCGTCGTGTTCACCGACGACCTTCCCAAGACCCGCAGCGGAAAGATCATGCGCCGCTTGCTCAAGGATGTGGCAGAAGGCAGGAGCCTCGGAGACACAACCACCCTCGCCGATCCGGAGGTGGTCGAGGAGATCAAGCGCAGAGCCAGCACGTCGCCCACCGAGGACTGACAGTTGGCGGCCACAGACACCGCCCGGGTCCCAGACAACTGGCGCTGGCACCGGGGGCCGGTTCTCGCAGGCGGCGCGGTGGTCTTCGATCTCGACGGGGTGCTCTCTGATGCCGCCAGCCGCCAGCACTACATCGAGTCGGGCAGGAGGAACTGGAACGCATTTTTCGACGCCTGCGGTGACGACCCGCTCATCGAAGAGGTCGCCAGGCTGCTGGAACTACTCGAGCCCGGCCTGACGGTGATACTTCTCACCGGACGTCCGATCAGGGTCCAGCCCCAGACCCTGGCCTGGCTGGCGCGTTACCGTCTCCGATGGGACTTGTTGATCATGAGGGATTTTGGCGACTACTCGATGGCAGCCCAGTTCAAGCAGTACACCCTGCCGGAGCTGCGCTCGTATGGCTTCGAGCTGAGGCTGGCGTTCGAGGACGACCGGCGGAACCTGGAGATGTTCAGGGACGAGGGGGTTCCCTGCATATATGTGCACTCCGGCTATTACGACTGAACGACCGGTCCCCGCTCAGTCCCTGAAGTTGGTGAACTGCAACGGGATCCCGAAGTCCTGCCCCTTGAGGGCTGCGATGACGTCTTGGAGGTCGTCGCGCTTCTTGCCGGCTACTCGGAGCTGGTCGCCCTGGGTCTGCGAGGAGACCGACTTCCTCCCGAGGTCCTTGACGAACTTGTTTATGGCCTTAGCCTTCTCCGTGGAGATGCCGGCGTTGATGCCGATAGCTTGACGCACGGTTCCCTTGGAGGCCTCCTCGACCCTGCCGTGCGATAGGGCTTTGAGGGAGACCTTACGCCTGACCAGTTTCTCCTCGAGCACCTGTACCAGTGCTTTGAGCCGGTCCTCGGTGGCGGAGTGCAGGTGGAGCTCGTGTCCCGACAACTCGACGGTTGACCCGGTTCCTTTGAAGTCGAAGCGGGTGCCGGCTTCCCGAGCGGCCTGGTCGACGGCGTTGCGTACCTCTTGCATGTCGACCTCGGAGACAACGTCGAAGGTGGGCATGCGAGAACGCTAGTCCGGCCGCGGTCTATCCTTGGCAGCCCCTGGGTCGGTGCCCGAGCGGACAAAGGGAGCAGACTGTAAATCTGCCGGCGTTGCCTTCGAAGGTTCGAATCCTTCCCGGCCCACATCTTCCTGGCCCACATTTTCGGTGCCACGCGTTTTCCGCCCCAGGCTTCCAGCCCCTCGTTTCCGGAACCACTCCCAGCCCGGTCTGTCGGAGTCGCCCACCAGCGCATTCCAAGGTCCCGGGGGACCGTGAGCTCCGCCACCTGGGCCGTACATGGCTCGACCGCTGAGGAGGTAACCGTCGATGTATCATCAAGGCGGTGGGTCGCCGACCGTGTCCGGGCGATCCGGCGGAGCAACCATCGTGCTCCAAGGCCACCTGCTGTGTGGGTCGGCATGACGACATAGAGGTGTTGAGTGGGTGAGTTGATCGCTGCGCCAGCCGCGTCGGTGCGCAGTTGGCTGCGCGCGTTGTGGATCCAGGAGGTGAGCGACGAGGCTCGAGAGCCGGCTCCGACCGACGGCGCGGGCCTTCGCAAACTGCTGGCGCGCCCGGCCCTTCTCGGCGCCCTGGCCACGCTGGCCATCACCGTGGGCGCCTCCCAGCCGAGCTCGCCATTCACCCTGAAGAAGACAGGAGCCTGGTTCTTCGGGATACCCGGGCCGACCTACCGTCCCGGCCAGGGGTTGCTCCTCGGCTTGGTGGCCGTCTACGGGGGGATGCTCCTCCTATTCAAGGTCTGGTACGGGCTCGCCCGTACGCTGTCGCGCCACCGTGGCGCCCCTGCGTGGAGCCTGGTCGCGGTGTTCGCGCTGTGGGTGGTCCCATTGCTGGTCGCGCCGCCACTCTTCAGCCAGGACGCCTACAGCTACGCGGCCCAGGGGGAGATGGCGAGCCATCACATCAGCCCCTACCAGTACGGGCCGTCCGTGCTCGGTGCGAACTCCTACGTCTGGCCGGTGGACCAACTCTGGGGCAACGCCCCGGCGCCTTACGGGCCGCTGTTCCTCGGGGCGGCCGGCGGGATCACCGACCTGACCGGCCACCACGAGCTGGCGACGGTCATAGGGATGCGGCTCATGGCACTCGCCGGGGTGGCGTTGATGGCGATCTTCATCCCCAAGCTGGCCCGTAGCTACGGCAAGGACCCAGGCCAGGCGCTGGTGCTCGCCATCCTCAACCCCATCACCTTGTTGCACCTGATCGGGGGTGCTCACAATGACGCCCTCATGATCGGCTTGCTCGTAGCCGGCATCACCCTCGCCAAGCGCGGGAGGCCGGTCATCGGCATAGTCGCCTGCGCCCTGGCTGCATCGGTGAAGGTGCCCGCGCTGATCGGAGTGGTCTACATCGGCTGGGACTGGGTTGGCAGCCAGGCGACATGGAAGGAGCGGGTGAGGCCGGTGGTGACCGCGTGCCTGGTGGCCGGCTTGGTCATGGGTGGGCTGTCTCAGCTCACGGGCCTGGGCTGGGGTTGGCTGTGGGCGCTGGGGACCCCGGGGACCGTGCGCTCGCTCTTCGCGCCGGCGACGGCGCTGGGTGTGCTGGGCGGCAACATCTTCCACATGATCGGGGTGGGGCCGAGCCAGGCCACCGTCCTGACGTTGGCTCGGGGCGCCGGGCTTCTGGTTGCCGGAGTCCTGGCGGGCGGGCTGCTGTGGTACAGCGACCGGATCGGAAGTGTGAAGGCGCTCGGCTTGACGCTCTTGGCGTTCGTCGTCCTGGGGCCGGTCGTGCAGCCGTGGTACCTGGCTTGGGGCATCACCGTGTTGGCGATCGTGTGCACCACCGGCCGGCTACGGGTGGTGCTGCTCTGGCTTTCGATACTCGCCTCTTTTATCGGCCTTCCCGGAGCCCGGATCCTCCTCGACGAGCTGGGACATGCGAGTCCCGGATCGGTGGTGGTGGCCTTGCTGATCGTGGTGGCCATCCCCTTCACCCCGGTGGCGAGCGCCTTGCGCAGGATGATCGATCGTCTACGGCCCAACCTGCCTGCCGGCTAGAGCCGCCCGAAGCAGGAAGGTACGCATCAGAGCAAGCGTTGCATCACCACGACGTCCAGCCAGCGCCCCAGCTTGCGGCCCACCTCCCGCTCGGTGCCCACGAGGTCGAACCCACAGCCGCGATGGAGAGCTATCGAGGGGTCGTTGCCCGCCACGACCCGGGCGATCACGGCGTGGAAGCCGTGAGCGTTGGCCAGACGCAACAGCTCTTCGAGCAGAGCCCTTCCGACACCATCCCCCCGTCGCTCGGGGCTCACATAGACCGAGTCCTCGACCGTTGTCGAGTATGCGGGGCGGGCCTGGTACCGGGAGAGAGACCCGAAGCCGATGACGCCGCCTCTGTCTTCGGCAACGACGGCAGGATGGGCACCTGCATGCTCTGCGATCCATGCAAGCTGGGCGGACAGGCTCCGGGGGACCATGTCGAAGGTGGTGGTGTGTCCCACCTCCCCGTTGTAGATGCTCCGTATCGCGTCGGCGTCGCCTTCGCCCGCTCCCCTCACGAGCATCCCCAGACGATACTTAGCAAGCGTCGCTATCATCGGGCTGCTGGCGGCCGCGATCGCCCGTGGCCCCCTTAGCTCAGTCGGCAGAGCGCAGCCATGGTAAGGCTGGTGTCGTCGGTTCGATTCCGACAGGGGGCTCCTCCCGGCAGCGGCCCTGGGCCACCCGCTACCGGGCGATAGGGGCGCGAATCGGCCTGCCGTGGCCCCGAGGGGACACTACGGTCGCCGGCGCAGGTAGTTTTGTGCCTAGAGACATGGCGGCGTAGCTCAGTTGGTAAGAGCACACGGCTCATAATCGTGGGGTCGCCGGTTCGAGTCCGGCCGCCGCTACTACCCAGCCGGAAGGGACGACATGGCCAAGAACGAAAAGAGGGTCAAGGTCACGCTTGCCTGTGAGATGTGCAAGCGCCGCAACTACATAACCATCAAGAACAAGCAGAACGATCGAGACCGCATCGAGATGCGCAAGTACTGCCGATGGGATCGCCAGCACACACTCCACAAGGAAACACGCTGAAGCCGGCTCCGATACCGCCTCGTGGAGGAACCGGGCTCAGCACCTGCCAGCTCATGGCCCTGGTGGGGGGGGACCGAGAGGGGCTGGTCGGCGAACTCGTCTCCTGGTCCAAGGAGGGTGATCGACGGGCATTCGACGAGTTGGTGAGGTTGACCTACTCGGACACCTATGCCCTGGCCTTCCGGTTGACCGGAAACGAGGACGATGCCTGCGACGTTCTGCAGGACGCCTACCTGAGGGCGTATAAGAGCATCCGCAAGTTCAGGGAGGACGCGGCGTTCAGCACCTGGCTCTACCGGATCACGGCCAACTGCGCGTCCACCCACCTCGCCAAGAGGGGTCGCTGCCGGCACGAGGAGCTCGACGTTGACACTCCCCTCGTGGACGAGAGGGCGGATCGTGATCCTCAGGCGATGGCGAACGCCGGGGTGGACAGGTACCGGGTGAGGACGGCAGTCCAGGACCTGGCCCCTCGTCTGCGAGCCGTCGTGGTACTGCGCGACGTCTATGACCTCCCCCACGAGGCGATCGCCGCCGAGCTGGGGATCACCGAGGCGGCGGCCAAGGTAAGGCTCCACCGTGCACGGAAGAAGCTGCGCGAGCGGCTCTTCCCGCTTCCCGACGAGGGGCAGGCCCATGCGGTGTGAGGAGATCGCCGACCAGCTCCCCATGATCATGGATCGGCCGGGCACGGCCGACCGTAGCGTTGTCGGCCATGTGGAGACCTGCTTGCGATGCCAGGCCGAGCTGGCGCACTACCGCAGGTTGCTGCGCCTCCTCCACCAGCTGAAGACCCAGGGCCCAGAGCCGCCTCCGGGCGCGGTGGGAGACATCATTGCCATGCTCGAGGAATCGGTGGAGAGGGGTGCGATCCGATCCGCCCTCACAGGCCGCCCCGCCGCCTATGTCGGTGGTCTGGTAGCGACAGCCGGAGCCGCGGGAGCGGTGATAGTGCTTGCCAACCGGAGCAGGAGCCGCAAGATGGGGTTGGCGGGCTGACGTGGCGCCATCCCCACCGTCGTCCCCGAGAGGTTTCCAACCGCCCCAGGCCGAGGGGTGCAGGTAGGAGCCAGCAGCCTCCGATGATATTCTGCCCGGGGCATCGGAGGGCAGTAGCTCAACTGGCAGAGCTCCGGTCTCCAAAACCGGCGGTTGGGGGTTCGAGTCCCTCCTGCCCTGCTCACGTGCATCGCCGAGGTACGCCTTGAACCGTCAGACCAAGCGAATCATGCAGCGTCAGGGCCAGGTGGAGCCCGATGGCTCCCCCGCGGTCCGACGGGAGCAGGCGCCTCCCGGCGCACGCCCACGGACCCAGAGGACCACGCCGGCACAGTTCCTGCGAGAGGTCAGGGTCGAGCTTCGAAAGGTGGCGTGGCCTACGAGGGAAGAGGTTGTCAACTACTCAACCGTGGTGCTCGTCACCCTCGTGATATTGATCTCCCTGATCTTCCTTCTCAACTACGCCTTCGGACATGCCGTGCAGTTCCTTTTCAACAAGTGAGTGATTCAGTGTCAAATGAGTGATTCAGTGTCCACCGACCACAGCGAACCCCGGGCCGACGACGCGGGTGACGCCGACGACGCCGGTGAGGCCGACGCCCAGGGCGAGGAGGAGAGCGTCGTGTTCGAGGCCGGAGAGCCGAGCGAGGCCGAAGAGGCCCACGGTGAGGAGGAGCCGGTCGATTCGGGCGATGCGATAAGCGCCGAGGAGCTCCTGGCCGAGTCGGAGGGACTCGCCGAGGAGCCTTCCGCGGACGAGGAGGTGCCTGGTCCCGACGTCGACAGCCCATACGACCGGCCTGGCAGGTGGTTCGTCGTGCACACGTACGCCGGCTACGAGAACAAGGTCAAGTCCAATCTGGAGAGCCGTATCTCGTCCATGAACATGGAGGACCGCATCTACGAGGTGGTCATCCCCATGGAGGACGTCGTCGAGTTCAAGGGGGGCCGCAAGGTCGTGGTCTCCAAGAAGGTGTTTCCGGGCTACCTGCTCACCAGGTGCGAGCTGGACGACGACTCCTGGACGGTGATCCGCAACACGCCGGGGGTCACCGGCTTCGTCGGGCCCGGGACCAAGCCGACCCCTCTCTCCCGGCGGGAGGTCGAGGGCATCCTCCAGGTCAAGATCGAGGGGGCGGAGGTCGTCAAGAAGACCCGGCCCCGCTTGGAGCACGAGGTGGGCGAGACGGTCCGCGTCAGGGAAGGACCCTTTGCCGACTTCTCCGGCCAGATCGCCGAGATCAACGAGGACCAGCTGAAGCTCAAGGTGCTGGTGAACATCTTCGGCCGGGAGACTCCTGTCGAGCTCGAATTCAGCCAAGTGGCCAAGCTGTAGCTCGCAAGGAGCCACGTCAATGTCGACGAGAAGGAAGCTCTGATGGCGAAAAAGCGCGTCGCGGCGCTCGTGAAGATCCAGCTGCCGGCCGGCCAGGCCACGCCGGCTCCGCCCGTGGGCACGGTCCTCGGTCCTCACGGCGTGCAGACGATGGAGTTCTGCAGGCAGTACAACGAGGCGACTGAGAACCAGCGAGGCTCGATCATCCCCGCCGAGATCACGATCTTCGAGGACCGCTCGTTCTCCTTCGTGCTCAAGACGCCCCCGACGACCGTTCTGCTCCGACAGGCGGCAGGTGTGGAGAAGGGGGCTCAGACCAGCGGCCGGGAGGTGGTCGGTACGATCACCGAGACCCAGCTGGGCGAGATCGCCGAGACAAAGATGCGCGACCTGAACGCGAACGACGCGGACTCGGCCAAGCGCCAGATCGAGGGAACTGCCCGCTCCATGGGCATTGCCGTCAGGCGGTGACAGACATTGCCGTCAGGCGGTGACAGACACTGCCGTCAGGCGGTGACCGGACACACACACACACACACGAACCAGGAGACGAGAGATTGCCAGCCAAAGGCAAGAGGTACTCCGACGCTCTCCAGCGTCTCGAGGGACAGCGGCTCTACCCCGTCAACGAGGCCGTCGAGCTGGTCAAGAGCTTGGCCACGGCCAAGTTCGACGAGACCGTGGAGCTCGACGTGCGACTGGGCGTCGATCCCAGGCGGGCGGACCAGATCGTGCGAGGCACTGTTGTCCTTCCCGCGGGCACGGGCAAGACCGCACGCGTAGCAGTCTTCGCGTCGGGGCAGGACGCCACCCAGGCCCGAGAGGCCGGTGCGGACGTGGTCGGCGCCGACGACCTGGTCGCCCGGGTCTCCGACCAGGGATTCTTGGATTTCGACGTGGCCATCGCCTCGCCCGACCTGATGGGACAGGTGGGACGCCTCGGTCGCATCCTCGGGCCGCGCGGCCTGATGCCCAACCCCAAGACAGGCACCGTGACCGCTGACGTTGCGAAGGCGGTGGTCGAGTTCAAGGGGGGCAGGGTGGAGTACCGCACCGACAAGGTGGGCAACGTGCACGTACCCATCGGGAAGGCCACCTTCGACAGGGCCAAGCTGCTCGAGAACATCCGGGCGGTGATCGAGGAGCTCCAGCGGGCGAAGCCGGCCGCCTCCAAGGGCCGCTACTTGAGGTCGGTCACCCTGGCCTCGACGATGGGGCCCGGAATCCGGGTGGATCCCAATCGGGTGAAGATCACCGATGAGGAGCTCGCGGTATCCGCGTAGTATCCTTTCGTCGAAACTTCGGCAACCCACCGCCGTAGAAATCCGGTGCGCTCCGCGCTCAAAGGGCCCAGGCCCGCCTGACGAGGCGAACCTCGAGAGCTGTTTGAGGGTTCGTGCCGGCCCATGGTCGGGTGGTCCGAGCGGTCTCTCGAGGGAGGAAAGAAGATGGAGGGCCCGAGGCCCGAGAAGGTGGCGACGGTGGAAGAGGTGCGTCGGCGCCTCTCCTCGGCTGACGCGGCCCTCCTCACCGAGTACCGAGGGCTTTCGGTGCCCGCCCTGGCGGCGCTGCGTCGTTCCATTCGCCAGGTGGGTGGCGACTACAAGGTGTACAAGAACACCTTGGTACGCCTGGCCGTCCGGGGTGACGAGCTCTCCGAGCTGGAGCCCCTTTTGGAGGGTCCGACGGCCATCGCGTTCGTCCGGGGTGACGCCGCGCGGGTCGCCAAGGCGCTGAGGGACTTCTCCAGGACAAATCCGAGCCTGGTCATAAAGGGAGGCCTGCTGGACAGGGGGTTCCTGTCGGCGTCGGATGCGACGGCACTGGCCGAGCTCCCCTCGCGAGAGGTGCTCCTCTCTACCATGGCCGGGGCGCTTGCCGCGCCGCTCCAGCGAATGGCCGGTCTCTTGCAGGCGCCACCACGGGACCTCGCCTACGGTCTCAGGGCGCTGGTGGACCGCGAAGAGGACAGACCAACGGGACAGACACCAAGAGGACAGACATAGGAGAGACGAAGCAGATGGCAACCAAGGAAGAGATCCTCGACGGGATCGCCAACATGACGGTTCTCGAGCTGAGCGAGCTTCTCAAGGAGTTCGAGGAGCGCTTCGGCGTGACCGCCGCAGCGCCTGTGGCCGTAGCGGCGGCCCCGGCGGGCGGAGCTCCCCCAGAGGCGGCCGAGGCCGAGGAAAAGGACGAGTTCGACGTGGTCCTCTCATCTGCCGGTGACAAGAAGATCCAGGTCATCAAGGAGGTCCGTGCCCTCACCAGCTTGGGCCTCAAGGAGGCCAAGGACCTGGTCGACGCCGCGCCCAAGCCTGTGTTGGAAAAGGCATCGAAGGACGACGCCGAGAAGGCCAAGAGCCAGCTGGAGGGGGCGGGAGCGACCGTCGAACTCAAGTAAGGAGGCAGCTCACCCGAATCCCTTGACCTGGCGCGGTCCCCAACCTAGCCTTCCCCCGGATTCCCGACCGTAGGGGGTTGCGGGGCCTGGCGTTCCGCGTTATGATTTCGGGTTGCCGTGCCCGCCTTTCACGCGTCTTCACCTCTAGCCGCTTGACCCCGCGCGTCCCGGTCGCCCGTCGGTCTCCCTTTTCTTAGCGAGGAGCAGCCCTTGACCGCTCGTTCCCTCAGCCCGGAACGCTTCTCCTTTGCAAACCTCGACGAGGTCCTACCCCTGCCGGACCTGGTTGCGATACAACGGGACTCCTTCAGGTGGTTCTTGGAGAAGGGCCTCGCGGAGACATTCCGTGACATCAGCCCCATCGAGGACTTCACGGGGCAGCTGCGCCTCGAGCTGGAGTTCGATCCCCTCGACCAGGACCTGAGACCGCCTCCCAAGTTCTCCATGGAGGAGTGCAAGGAAAAGGACATGACCTATGCCGCCCCCATCTTCGTGAGGGCGAGGTTCATGAACGCGACCACCGGAGAGATAAAGGAGCAGACCGTCTTCATGGGGGACTTCCCGATGATGACGGACAAGGGGACCTTCATCGTCAACGGGACCGAGCGCGTGGTGGTGAGCCAGCTGGTTCGTTCCCCAGGCGTGATATTCCAGCCAGGGCGGGACGCCAAGACGATCGTGACGGGCACGATCCACCCGTACAGGGGCGAGTGGATAGAGCTCGATGTCGAGGCCAAGCCGGGCAAGGACATAACGGCGGGGACGAGGGTGGCTCGCAAGCGCCGGCTGTCGCTCTTCGTCCTGCTGCGCGCGTTGGGGTACGAGGACGAGGCGTTCCTCTCGCGGTTCGTCCGGCATTTCGATTTCCTGGAGGGCCAGTGGGAGAAGGAGCGTGATCTGGCGCCGAGCCGCGACGAGGCCCTGCTCGAGATCTACAAGAGGGCCCGCCCCGGGGAGCCGCCGGCCCTGGAGTCGGCGCGGGCATATTTCGAGAACGCTTTTTTCAATCCGAAGCGTTACGACCTCACCAGGGTCGGCCGGTACAAGCTGAACAGGAAGCTGGGTCCCGAGATCGAAAGGATCTCCAAGCTGTTGGGGATCGACCTCGAACGACCCAAGGACGGCCAGGGCGTGCTGAGCGCCAGCGAGATCGTGGCGGCCGCCACATACATGCTGCAGCTGGCCAACGGAGAGCCGGGTTACCGCCTCGACGACCAGGATCACTTCGCCAACCGCCGAATCCGTTCGGTAGGGGAGCTGATCCAGAACCAGGTACGCGTGGGACTGTCGCGCATGGAGCGTGTGGTCCGCGAGCGCATGACCACCCAAGACGTCGAGGCGATCACCCCTCAGACCCTCATCAACATCCGTCCCGTCGTGGCGGCCATCAAGGAGTTCTTCGGAACCAGCCAGCTGAGCCAGTTCATGGACCAGCACAACCCCTTGTCGGGACTGGCTCACAAGCGCCGGCTGTCCGCCCTGGGACCGGGCGGGCTCTCGCGAGAGAGGGCGGGTTTCGAGGTTCGGGACGTGCACACCTCGCACTACGGGCGGATGTGCCCCATAGAGACGCCCGAGGGTCCCAACATCGGCCTGATGGGCGCCCTGGCCACCTATGCGAGGGTCAACGAGCACGGTTTCATCGAGACCCCATATCGAAGGGTCATCGACGGCGAGGTCAGCGACGACATCGTCTACCTGGCTGCCGACGAGGAGGAAGAGCACGTCATCGCCCAGGCGAACGCCAGCTTGGACCCGAGCGGTCACTTCGCCGAGGAGAGGGTGCTGGTGCGCCGCGGCCCGCAGGGCGCGGAGGTCAGGGTCGGCGCAACTACCACCCAGTACGGAACCACGAGCGAGATCGACTACGTGCCACCCGACGAGGTCGACCTCATGGACGTGTCGCCGAAGCAGATCGTGTCGGTATCCACCGCCCTCATCCCCTTCATTGAGCACGACGACGCGAACCGGGCCTTGATGGGTGCGAACATGCAAAAGCAAGCCGTTCCGCTTCTGGTGCCCGAGGCCCCGTTCATAGGCACCGGTGTGGAGGGCCGCGCGGCACGTGATGCGGGCGACGTCATACTGGCCGAGGGCCCGGGAACCGTCACGGAGGTGACCGGGGAGAGAGTGGTGCTCGACTACCAGCCGGGCAGCCGTGACCACCTGGGCAACGCGCTGGCCAAGAAGACCTACCCGCTGGCCAAGTTCCGCCGTTCAAACCAGAACACGTGCATCAACCACAAATCCATGGTCCATGAGGGCCAGAAGGTCTCGGCCGGCGACGTCCTGGCCGACGGTCCCTCAACCCACAACGGGGAGCTGGCTCTCGGAAAGAACCTCCTCGTGGCCTTCATGCCCTGGGAGGGCTACAACTTCGAGGACGCGATCATCGTCTCGGAGCGCCTCGTGCGCGACGACGTGCTCACCTCGATCCACATCGAAGAGCATGAGGTGGATGCCAGGGACACCAAGCTGGGTGCGGAGGAGATAACCCGGGACATCCCCAACCTGTCAGAGGAGATCCTGAAGGACCTCGACGAGCGGGGAATCATCCGCATCGGGGCCGAGGTCGACGCCGGGGACGTGCTGGTCGGAAAGGTGACCCCCAAGGGCGAGACCGAGCTGACCCCCGAGGAGCGTCTGCTGAGAGCCATATTCGGTGAGAAGGCGCGCGAGGTCAGGGACACCAGCCTCAAGGTGCCCCACGGGGAGTCGGGCAAGGTGATCGACGTCCGGGTCTTTTCCAGGGACGACGCCCACGAGCTGCCGCCGGGCGTCAACCAGCTCGTCCGGGTGTATGTGGCACAGAAGCGCAAGATCTCCGAAGGGGACAAGCTGGCGGGACGTCACGGCAACAAGGGCGTCATCTCCAAGGTGCTCGCTGTGGAGGACATGCCGTACCTGGCGGACGGAACACCGGTAGACATCATCCTCAACCCGCTCGGGGTTCCCAGCCGGATGAACGTGGGACAGGTGCTGGAGTCCCACCTCGGGTACGCGGCCCGCTGGGGTTGGCATGACGACGGTCAGCGCGCAGAGCCGAGCCCGACGACGAACGGAAAGACACGGCCCATCACCCAGCCCGCCCTGTGGGTGTCCACGCCGGTGTTCGACGGGGCCCACTGGGACGAGGCTGACGACGCGGGCAAGCACCTCACGATCAAGGGCATCTTCGAGGATCTGCAGCCGGACTCGGTGGACGGGACGCGCATGATCGGCACCGACGGGAAGGCCGTGCTCTACAACGGGCGGACAGGAGAGCCCTACGACAACGCCGTGAGTGTGGGCTACGTCTACATCCTCAAGCTGGCCCACCTCGTCGACGACAAGATCCATGCCCGATCGACGGGGCCGTACTCGATGATCACCCAGCAACCGCTGGGCGGAAAGGCCCAGTTCGGTGGGCAGCGGTTCGGAGAGATGGAGGTCTGGGCTCTGGAGGCCTATGGCGCCGCTTACGCCCTCCAGGAGCTGTTGACGATCAAGTCCGACGACGTGCTGGGACGGGTGAAGGTATACGAGGCGATAGTCAAGGGCGAGAACATCCCCGAGCCGGGTATCCCAGAGAGCTTCAAGGTGCTCATCAAGGAGATGCAGTCTCTGTGTCTCAACGTCGAGGTGCTCTCGGTCACCGGCGAGGAGATCGAGATGCGGGAGCTGGACGAGGACGTGTTCCGGACGGCCGAGGAGCTGGGGATCGACATCAGCCGTCCCGAGCGGGGGTCCGACGAGGAAGACGAGCGGCGCGCCGGCGAGAGGAGCTTTTAGGTGCTCGATGTCAACAACTTCGACCAGCTTCGTATAGGGCTGGCCACCGCCGACTCCATTCGGCACTGGTCCAACGGGGAGGTCAAGAAGCCCGAGACCATCAACTACCGGACCCTGCGGCCGGAGAAGGATGGGTTGTTCTGCGAGAAGATCTTCGGCCCCACCAAGGACTGGGAGTGCTACTGCGGCAAGTACAAGAGGGTCCGCTTTCGAGGGATCATCTGTGAGCGCTGCGGGGTCGAGGTCACCCGTTCGAAGGTTCGCCGTGAGCGCATGGGCCACATCGAGCTGGCCGCCCCGGTGGTGCATATCTGGTACCTGCGCGGGACGAGGTCGTGGCTTGCCTACCTGCTGATGGGCACCGAGGTGCGGGAGGAGCTGAAGGCCAAGCAGCTCGAGAAGGTGATCTACTTCGCAGCCAATCTCGTCACCTGGGTGGACGAGGAGCGCCGCCATACCGACCTGCCCACGCTCGAGGCCGATCTGGCCCAGGAGCTCTCCGACATCGAGCGCAAGCGGGACCTCGACATCGACCGGCGCTACAAGGCCCTCGAACAGGATCTGGCAGGTCTGGAGAAGGAAGGCGCAAAAGACTCCGAGATCAAGTCCCGCCAGAAGGCCGTCGAGAGAGACATCGCGGCGATGAGGGAGCGCGCCGACGCCGAGAAGGAGCTGGCACAGCAGGCCTTCGACGAGTTCCGCGACCTGTACCCCCGCAAGATCATCGAGGACGAGCTGCTGTGGCGGGAGATATGGGAGCGCTACGCCGACTACTTCGAGGGGGGCATGGGTGCGGAGGCCATCGCCCGGCTGATCGACCGGATCGACCTGGCGGAGGAGGAGATCAAGCTCCGCGAGGCGATCGATCCATCTGACGGCCGGCGTCCGCTCTCGGCCCAGCGCAAGCAGAAGGCAATCAAGCGCCTCAAGATCGTCTCGGCCTTCAATCGCATGGATGACAACGGTCGGCGCATCAACGATCCGAGGGCGATGATCCTCGACGCGGTGCCGGTGATCCCGCCGGACTTGCGCCCCATGGTCCAGCTCGACGGAGGGCGCTTCGCCACCTCCGACCTGAACGACCTCTACCGCAGGGTCATCAACCGCAACAACCGCCTCAAGAGGCTGCTCGATCTCGGCGCCCCCGAGATCATCGTCAACAACGAGAAGAGGATGCTCCAGGAGGCGGTGGACGCCCTGTTCGACAACGGCAGGCGCGGGCGGCCGGTGACGGGACCCGGGAACCGCCCACTGAAGAGCCTGTCGGACATGCTCAAGGGCAAGCAGGGACGGTTCCGCCAGAATCTGCTCGGTAAGCGTGTCGACTACTCGGGACGGTCGGTCATCGTCATCGGCCCGACGCTGAAGCTCCACCAGTGCGGCCTCCCCAAGCAGATGGCCCTGGAGCTGTTCAAGCCCTTCGTGATGAAGCGGCTCGTCGACTCCGAGATCGCCCAGAACATCAAGTCCGCCAAGCGCATGGTCGAGCGGCGACGGCCCCAGGTATGGGACGTTCTGGAAGACGTCATCAAGGAGCACCCCGTCCTTTTGAACCGGGCTCCCACCCTTCACAGGCTGGGGATCCAGGCCTTCGAGCCGGTCCTGGTGGAGGGCAAGGCCATCCAGATCCACCCTCTGGTCTGCACAGCCTTCAACGCCGACTTCGACGGTGACCAGATGGCGGTGCACGTGCCTCTGTCGGCCGAGGCGCAGGCCGAGGCTCGGGTCCTGATGCTGTCGGCCAATAACATCCTGTCGCCTGCCACCGGACGGCCCATCACAGTCCCCACCCAGGACATGGTGTTCGGTATCTACTACCTGACCCTCGCCGTGGACGGAGCGCGGGGCGAAGGACGGGTCTTCCGCCATCTTCACGAGGTGGAAGCCGCGTACGACTCCGGCGCGGTCTCGGTCCACGCGAAGGTGAGGCTGCGCGGCCTGGATCCCGCCGACTTGAACGGGCACCTGACCGGTGACCTCGGGGGGAACGGATCAGCCCCGGCGGTGGACGACGAGGAGGGTGTGAGCCCCTTCGAGGTCGAGACGACACCCGGACGCATCATCTTCAACACAGCGCTTCCAAATGGGTTCCGTTTCGTCAACGAGGTGGTGGGGAGGCGAAACACCAGCGTGGGCTCGATCGTGGAGGAGATCTCCTCGAACTTCCCCAAAGCCGACGTTGCCCAGAGCCTGGACAAGATAAAGGACCTCGGTTTCAGGTACGCGGCGCGCTCGGGCTTGACGATCTCCATCGACGACGTGCGGAACCCGCCCGAGAAGGCGAGCATCCTCGACCGTTACGAGAAGGAGGCCGAGAAGGCCGAGACCCAGTTCAATCGCGGCATCATCACCGATGACGAGCGGCGTCAGAAGGAGATCGAGATCTGGACCTCGGCCAACTCCGAGGTAGGTCGGGCCATGGAGAAGACCCTTTCGACCATGCCGTTCAACCCCTTGGACATGATGGTCGACTCCGGAGCCAGGGGTAACTCCCAGCAGGTCCGCCAGATCGCCGGCATGAAGGGCCTGGTCTCCAACCCACGTGGAGAGATGATCCCCCGGCCGATCAAGTCCTCCTTCAGGGAGGGACTGTCGGTTCTCGAGTACTTCATCTCCACCCACGGTGCCCGCAAGGGACTTGCCGACACCGCCTTGAGGACCGCCGACTCGGGGTACCTGACGCGCCGCCTGGTCGACGTGGCCCAGGAGCTCATCGTGCGCGAGGAGGATTGCGGCACCGGGCGCGGCGTCTGGATAGAGGATTTCACGCCCGACGAGCCGGGCCGGCGCAACTATCTGGAGACGAGGGCCTACGGCAGGGCTCTGACAGAAGACGTGGAGCTTTCCGAAGGCAGCAAGTTGGAGGCCAGCACGCTCTTGGGCGATGACGACGTCCGGAAGCTGCGCGACGATCCCGCGGTCACCCGGGTTCGGGTGAGGTCCGTGCTCACCTGCGAGGCCGAGCACGGCGTGTGCGCCACCTGCTACGGCCAGTCGCTGGCAACAGGCCGCATGATCGAACAGGGCGAGGGTGTGGGGGTCATTGCGGCCCAGTCCATCGGCGAGCCCGGGACCCAGCTCACCATGCGCACGTTCCACACGGGCGGGATCGCCGGCGAGGACATCACCCACGGGCTGCCCAGGGTCGTCGAGCTGTTCGAGGCACGCACCCCCAAGGGGGCGGCGGTGCTGGCTCGCACATCGGGGGTGGTCCGGATCGCGGAGGAGGAGAACGGCCGCCGCATCACGATCGTGAGCGACGACGGATCGGAGGACTCCTACAGCGTGTCGCCTCGCGCCCACCTCGAGGTCACCGACGGGTCCGAGGTCACCGCGGGGGATCCCCTCGTCGAGGGTCCCAAGGACCCCAAGGAGCTGTTGGAGATCAAAGGAATCCGGGAGACCCAGCAGTACCTGGTCGAAGAGGTTCAAAAGGTCTACAGGGACCAGGGGGTGTCGATCCACGACAAGCACATAGAGCTGATCGTGCGGCAGATGCTGCGCAGGGTGTCGGTGGCCGAACCGGGCGACTCCCCGTTCCTTCCCGGCGAACGGGTGGACAACCGTACCTACGCGGATGTCAACCGCAACCTGGTCCAGGAGGGAAGCCAGCCCGCGGAGGGAAGGCCCGAGCTGATGGGGATAACCAAGGCCTCGCTCGCCACCGACTCTTGGCTGTCCGCGGCCTCCTTCCAGGAGACCACCAGGGTTCTCACCGAGGCGGCCATCGAGAGCCGGTCGGACCTGCTGTTCGGCCTCAAGGAGAACATCATCATCGGCAAGCTCATACCGGCGGGCACGGGGATGGGCCGCTACCGGTCGATCGCGATCGACACCCCCGACCACGAACAGCTCCAATTTTGGTCTTCGGACATCCAAGGCGAGACAGAGGGCCTTGCGGCGTGGTTCCGTGGAGGCTCGACCGAGGAGCCTGCCGAAGAGTCTCGTGTCGAGGCGGCCTGGCTCTCGGGCGACTCGCCTGAGGAGCCCGCCGAAGCGGGGTACCAGGAAGGGGAGACCGCCGAGCCAGCGTCCTAGGCACGCCATGGCCGGTCTCGCTGTGGCGATAGGGTCAGTCAGGCCCTAGTCGGCAGCTGGCACTTGGCCCTGGCCTTGGCGCGGCTAAACTGGTCGGCGTCTGTGCGGCGGGCGTGCCTTGCCGCCAGACGCCCGTGAACCGTACAATGCCCGGTCGGGTCGGCGCGTAGCGCGCGCCTGCCGGAACCAAGGAAGCCTGCGAGAGGCCAACGCGTGCCCACCATCTCCCAGCTGGTCCGCAAGGGCAGGTCTTCGAAGCAGTCGAAGACCAAGACCCCTGCCCTGCGCGCCGCGCCACAGCGCCGCGGGGTGTGCACGCGCGTCTACACAATGACCCCGAAGAAGCCCAACTCGGCTCTGCGCAAGGTGGCGCGCGTGCGTCTCACGAGCGGGGTGGAGATCACCGCCTACATCCCAGGGGTGGGCCACAACCTCCAGGAACACTCGATCGTGCTGGTGAGGGGGGGCCGGGTCAAGGACCTCCCCGGCGTGAGGTACAAGGTCGTGCGGGGCAGCCTGGACACCTCGGGGGTGCGTGAACGCAACCAGGCCCGCAGCCGCTACGGGGTAAAGAGGGAGTCCTAATGCCTCGCAGAGGGCCGTCTCCCCGGCGGGAGCTGATGCCCGACCCCGTCTACAAGTCGATCCTGGTCACCCAGGTGGTGAACAAGGTCTTGTCCGAGGGAAAGCGAACCCTCGCCGAGCGGATCGTGTACGACGCCCTCGACCACGTACGGGATCGGGCCGGGGCCGAGCCGCTGTCGACGCTCAAGCGAGCCGTCGACAACGCACGACCCGAGCTCGAGGTGCGCAGCCGGCGGGTGGGCGGTGCCACATACCAGGTCCCGGTCGAGGTGCGCCCCAGACGGGCGACGACGCTCTCGATCAGGTGGCTGGTCGGGTACGCACACCAGCGCCGGGAGAAGAGCATGGCCCAGCGCTTGGCCAATGAGCTGCTCGACGCCTCCAACAACGTGGGGGCGGCGGTGAAGCGCAGGGAGGACCTGCACAAGATGGCCGAGTCCAACAAGGCCTTCGCCCACTACCGCTGGTAGGGGCTCGCGGCCCAAGCTCGAGGTCGGCGCGAGGTTCCCCCACTCGCCCAGGTCCCCGGTCCACCAAGGCCTCCGGACGGCTCAAACGGGCAACGCAAACGCATCAAAAGACCAGAAGAGCAGAAGAAGAGCTCAGACAGAAGAAACTGAAGAAGAGAAGACGAGATGGCCGCAACCAAGCCGATCAGAGAGTTTCCCCTAGCCAGGACCCGCAACATCGGGATCATGGCCCATATCGACGCGGGCAAGACCACCACGACCGAGCGGATCCTCTATTACACGGGCAAGAACTACAAGATCGGAGAGGTCCACGAGGGCGCCGCGACCATGGACTGGATGGTCCAGGAGCAGGAGCGGGGCATCACCATCACCTCCGCCGCCACCACGTGCAAGTGGAAGAACACCTGGATCAACATCATCGACACACCGGGCCACGTCGACTTCACCGTGGAGGTCGAAAGGTCGCTTCGGGTCCTCGACGGGGCCGTCGCCATATTCGACGCGGTAGCCGGGGTGGAGCCCCAGACCGAGACCGTGTGGCGCCAGGCGGACAAGTACCACGTGCCGAGGATCTGCTTCATCAACAAGATGGACCGCATCGGAGCGGACTTCCCCGGCGCGGTGTCGATGATCCGCGATCGCCTCGACGCGGTCCCGGCGGTGGTCCAGCTGCCGATGGGTGCCGAGGGGCACTTCCGTGGCTGCATAGACCTGTTGAACATGAAGGCGCTGGTCTGGCCCGAAGGGATGGGCGAGAGCTGGTCGGTCGAGGAGATTCCCGCCGAGCTGTCCGACGCGGCCGAGGCTGGCCGGCACCGGCTCATAGACGTGCTCTCGGAGTTCGACGACGACGTCACCGAGAAGTACCTGAGCGACGAGGACCTGCGCGCAGACGACCTTCGTAAGGCCCTGCGTAGGGGCACCGTAGCCAACCACGTCGTGCCGGTCCTGTGCGGGTCGGCGTTCAAGAACAAGGGCGTGCAGCCGATGCTGGACGCCATCGCCGACTACCTGCCCAGCCCGCTCGACGTCCCGCCGACCAAGGGAATGGACACCAAGGGGATCGAGGAGCTGGAGCGCGCGCCCGAGGACTCCGAACCGTTCGCGGCCCTGGCGTTCAAGATCATGAGCGATCCCTACGTGGGCAAGCTCACCTATTTCCGGGTTTACAGCGGCACCCTCGAGAAGGGCTCGTCCGTGCTCAACTCCACCAAGGATCGAAAGGAGAGAGTGGGCCGCATCCTCCAGATGCACGCCAATCACCGAGAGGACAAGGACGTGATCTTCGCGGGCGACATAGTCGCAGCGGTCGGACTCAAGGTGACCTCCACCGGTGACACCCTGTGCGATCCGTCCGCTGCCATCGTCTTGGAGTCGCTCGAGTTCCCAGAGCCCGTCATCCATGTCGCGGTCGAGCCCAAGACCAAGGCGGACCAGGACAAGCTGGGCAAGGCCCTCTTCTCCCTCTCCGAGGAGGATCCCACCTTCCAGGTTCACACCGACGAGGACACCGGCCAGACGGTGATCTCGGGAATGGGTGAGCTCCACCTGGAGGTGCTGATCGACCGCATGCTTCGCGAGTTCAACGTCGACGCTCACGTGGGCCGGCCCCAGGTGGCGTACCGGGAGACCATCAAGCGTGCCGCGCAGAAGGTCGAGGAGCGCTACGTCCGCCAGACCGGCGGCCGGGGCCAGTACGGGCACGTGGTGATCAACCTGGAGCCCACCGGGCCCGGCGGCGGCTACGAGTTCGTGGACAAGATCAGCGGGGGGGTCGTCCCCAAGGAGTACATCCCCTCGGTGGACGCAGGGATCCAGGAGGCCCTGACCTCGGGGGTCCTGGCCGGATACCCGGTGGTCGACGTCCGTGC
Organism: uncultured Actinomycetes bacterium; assembly: GCA_963736925.1. Taxonomy (GTDB): domain Bacteria; phylum Actinomycetota; class Acidimicrobiia; order Acidimicrobiales; family CAVTQP01; genus CAVTQP01. The sequence goes on along the minus strand of CAVTQP010000001.1, from coordinate 90,391 downwards.
GACACTCGTCGACGGCTCATACCACGAGGTCGACTCCTCCGAGATGGCCTTCAGGATCGCCGGATCCATGGCTGTCAAGAAGGCGGCCAGAGCCGCAAGGCCCGTCCTGTTGGAGCCGATAATGGCCGTGGAGGTGGTCACCCCCGAGGAGTACATGGGCGACGTCATCGGGGACCTCTCCTCCCGAAGAGGCAAGGTAGAGGGTATGGAGCAAAGGGGCACCAGTCACGTCATTCACGGGCTTGTCCCGTTGTCCGATATGTTCGGCTACGCTACCGACCTGCGGTCTCGCACGCAGGGTCGTGCTACGTACACCATGCAGTTCAGCTCGTACCAAGAAGTGCCCGACGCCATCGCCCGCGAGATCGTGGCCCGGGTGCGCGGCGAGTAGCCACCCGGGACCGGCGCCCTCAGGGTGCCACATAGGAAGACGCGGTATCCGCGGGGTGCCGCCAGAGGAATACGGAGCCATTGCCATCATGGCGAAGAAGAAGTTCGAGCGGTCTAAGCCCCACTTGAACGTGGGCACGATGGGACATATCGACCACGGCAAGACCACGCTCACCGCGGCCATCACCAAGACACTGGCCGAGAAGAACCCTAATGTGTCCTTCACCCCGTTCGAGGCGATCGACAAGGCTCCCGAGGAGAAGGCGAGGGGGATCACGATCTCCATCGCCCATGTCGAGTACGAGACGGACGCGAGACACTACGCACACGTCGACATGCCGGGGCACGCCGACTACATCAAGAACATGATCACGGGCGCGGCCCAGGTCGACGGGGCCATCCTCGTCGTGTCGGCGGCGGACGGACCCATGCCCCAGACGAGAGAGCACGTGCTGCTCGCCCGCCAGGTGGGTGTTCCCTACATCGTGGTGGCCCTCAACAAGGCCGACATGGTGGACGACGAGGAGCTGTTGGATCTCGTCGAGCTAGAGGTGAGAGAGCTTCTCAACGAGTACGAGTTCCCCGGCGACGACACGCCGATAATCCGGATAAGCGCTCTCAAGGCTCTCGAAGGGGACCCCGCGGCCAAGGATCAGGTCATGGAGCTGATGAACGCCGTCGACACCTACATACCCGAGCCTGAGAGAGACATCGACAAGCCATTCCTCATGTCGGTCGAAGACGTGCTCACGATCACCGGTCGCGGAACCGTCGTCACCGGGAGGGTCGAGCAGGGGATCGTGAAGGTGGGCGAGGAGGTCGAGATCGTCGGGCTGCGGCCCACGCAGAAGACCGTATGCACGGGTGTGGAAATGTTCCGCAAGCTTCTCGACGAGGGCCGTGCGGGCGACAACATCGGCGCTCTCCTGCGAGGCATCAAGAAAGAGGATGTCGAGAGGGGCCAGGTTCTCTGCAAGCCGGGCTCGATCACCCCACATACCAACTTCGAGGCGAGCGTATACGTGCTGACCAAGGAGGAGGGCGGACGCCACAAGCCCTTCTTCAGCAACTACCGCCCCCAGTTCTACTTCCGGACAACCGACGTCACGGGCTCCATAACCCTCCCCGAGGGAACCGAGATGGTGATGCCCGGGGACAACACGACCATGACCGTCGAGCTGGGGAAACCGATCGCCATGGACGAGGGCCTCCGCTTCGCCGTCCGCGAGGGTGGCCGGACGGTGGGTGCCGGCCGGGTCACAAAGATCCTCAAGTAGGACGGAGGAGCGAGCGTGCCGGACGGCCCCCGCCAAAAGATCCGGATCCGTCTCAAGGCCTATGACCACGAGGTCATCGACCAGTCCACGAAGAAGATCGTCGAAACGGTGCTTCGAACCCAGGCCCGGATCAGGGGCCCGGTCCCCCTCCCAACCGAAAAGCGACGTTATACGGTCATCCGCTCGCCTCACAAATACAAGGACAGCCGCGAGCACTTCGAAATGCGCATCCATAAGCGCCTGCTCGACATCGTGGAACATGGTCCAAAAACTGTCGACTCTCTTCAGAGATTGGACCTTCCCGCCGGGGTGGACATTGAGATAAAGATCCAGACAGCGTGACGGGTTGATTTACAGGGGCTAAACTCGCCTGGCTTGGGGCGGCTTGGGCCGCCCGCATTCGATGTCCTCGAGAGCCCTGGTCGCGGCCGGGGGACCTTGGGGCAAAGATGACAAGCGCTCCGCCAGGGTTACCCGGGCGGACGTCTCCGTGCCGGGCGGGTAGGCGCGTCGGACGTGAGCTAGAGGCTCTGCCCGGGTGGCGAGCCGGCAAAGGGGGCCGAGCGTGCGGCCCCTACCAAGAGGAGCAATGGCAACCAAGGCGATTGTCGGCGAGAAGGTCGGCATGACACAGGTGTGGGACGCAGAACATCGTGCCGTCCCGGTTACCGTCGTCAAGGTCGCGCCGGTGCGCGTGGTACAGGTCAAGACCCCGGAGAGCGACGGCTACTCAGCCCTGCAGGTCACCTACGGGATCCGCCGGGCGGTCTCCAAGCCCGAAAGCGGCCATTTCGCCAGGGCCGGCATGGACCCCGGCAAGCGCCTCGTGGAGCTCAGGTTGGACGACTCCAGCGCCTACTCGGTGGGCCAGGAGCTAGACGCGACGATCCTCGAAGCCGGAGAGCGCGTCGACGTCACGGCGGTCAGCAAGGGCAAGGGCTTTGCCGGCGGTATGAAGAGGCACAACTTCAAGGGCCAGGGTGCCTCCCACGGAAACCACAAGAAGCACCGCTCGCCCGGCGCGATCGGGGCCTGTGCCACTCCGGCCAGGGTCTTCAAAGGCACGCGGCTCCCGGGTCGGATGGGCGCCCAGCGGGTCACCACCACCAACCTCGAAGTCGTCCGAGCCGATGTCGAGCGGGAGCTCGTCCTGGTCAAAGGAGCGATCCCCGGACCCCGCGGAGGGCTCGTGCTGATTCGAGACACCGTGAAGTCAGCCGGAGCGGTGCGATCGTGAGCCCCGGCAAGGCCGCCGGGGACCCCTCGACTGTGACCGTCGAGAAGCGAGGCGTCGACGGAGGCTCGCGCGGCCAGGTGGACCTGGACCCTGCCACCTTCGGGATCGTCCCCAACGTCGCCTTGATGCACCAGGTCGTCACGTCCCAACTGGCCGCGGCGCGCTCGGGCACCCAGAGCACCCTGACGCGGTCGGAGGCCAGGGGTGGTGGGGCCAAGCCCTACCGCCAGAAGGGAACGGGGCGGGCCCGCCAAGGGTCCATCCGGGTGCCGCACTTCGTCGGGGGCGGCGTGGCGCTGGGACCCAAGCCCCGCGACCATCGCCAGCGCACTCCCAAGAAGATGGTTCACCTGGCTCTTTGCTCGGCCCTCTCAGACAGGGCCGCGGACGCAAAGGTGGCCGTTGTGGACAAGTGGGGCTTCGAGGCGCCCCGCACGAAGGATGCAGTGGCGGCCTTGGAAGCACTCGGCCTGGAGCGCAAGGTGCTCGTTGTGCTCGATCCCGTCGACTGGGCGGCTTGGCGGTCATTTGCCAACCTGCCCGGCGTCACGCCGGTCCTGGTGGGCGAGCTCAACGTCTACGACGTGCTGCGACACGACTGGGTCGTCTTCACCGAGGCCACGCTCCCGGGCTCGAGAGCCTCTGACGGCGGCGGTTCAGAGGCGGGGGGTTGAGGTCCCGATGAAGGACCCTCGCGACGTGCTCGTCAAGCCGGTGGTATCCGAGAGGTCCTATGCCCTCATGGACGCCGACGTCTACACGTTCTTGGTACACCCCGATGCGACCAAGATCGACATCCGCCAGGCGGTGGAGAGCATCTTCAACGTCCACGTGACCAAGGTGAACACTCTCAACCGGAAGGGCAAGAGCAAGCGGAACCGCAGGACGGCCACCTTCGGCCGGAGGGCCGACACCAAGCGGGCGATCGTGACGCTGGCCTCTGGCGACAAGATCGACTTGTTCGAGAGTTAGGACGGAGCATGCCCTTACGCAAGCGCAAGCCCACGAGTCCCGGCCGGCGGTTCCAATCGGCGTCGGACTTCAAGGAGGTGACCAAGGGCCGCCCGGAGCGATCCCTGGTCGCCTCCAAGCCGGGCACCGGCGGCCGCAACGCCTACGGTCGCAAGACAGCGCGCCATCGCGGTGGCGGACACAAGCGCCGGTACCGGATCATCGACTTCAAGCGTGACAAGGACGGAGTGCCCGCCAAGGTGGCCGCCATCGAGTACGACCCCAACCGCAATGCCCGGATCGCTCTCCTCCACTACCTGGACGGCGAGAAGCGGTACATCCTCGCTCCGGCGACGGTGACCGTTGGCGACCTGTTGCAGAGCGGCCAGGGCGCCGATATCCGAGCCGGTAACGCACTGCCCCTCCGCTACATACCTGTCGGCTCGGTCGTGCACAACGTGGAGCTGAAGCCCGGCGGCGGAGGCAAGTTGGCGCGGGGAGCGGGCATGGGCATCCAACTTGTCGCCAAAGAGGGCAATTTTGCGACGTTGAGGCTTCCTTCCACCGAGATGCGGCGGGTACCGATCGACTGCCGGGGGACCCTCGGGGAGGTCGGCAACCCGGAGGCCGAGTTGATCTCGGCCGGCAAGGCTGGACGAAACCGGTGGAAGGGCGTGCGTCCGCAGACCCGAGGAGTCGCCATGAATCCCGTGGACCACCCTCTTGGCGGAGGCGAGGGGAAGTCCTCCGGAGGGCGGCACCCGGTCTCTCCGTGGGGCAAGGCCGAGGGCAGGACCCGGGCCCGGCACAAGGAGTCGGACAAGATGATCGTTCGTAGGCGCCGCAAGCGTGGCGCGAGGCGATAGGCGCTCCGAGATGCCCCGCAGCCTGAAGAAGGGCCCTTTCGTCGACGATCATCTTCTCAAGAAGGTGGACGCCTTGAACTCGAGCAACGACAAGAGGGTCATCAAGACCTGGTCCCGCCGCTCGACCATCATCCCCGACATGGTGGGCCACACGATCGTGGTGCACGACGGTCGAAAGCACGTGCCCGTTTACATAACGGAGGCCATGGTCGGACACAAGCTGGGTGAGTTCGCGCCCACCCGCACGTTTCGTTATCACGCCGGCCAGGAACGCGGGGGGAGGCGCTGAGGCATGCCCGGCCTCAAGACGAACGAGCGTGAGGGGACCAGGGCGGTGCTCCGGCATTGCCGGATGTCTGCTTACAAGGCGCGGCAGGTACTCGACCTCATCCGGGGGGTCGAGGCCGACAGGGCCCTGGAGGTCCTTCAGTTCTCCGACAGGGATGCTGCAAAGGTGGTCGGAAAGGTCCTGGGCTCGGCCCTGGCCAACGCCGAGCACAACGAGCATCTCGATCCCGAGGAGCTCTACGTGTCGGCATGCTACGCAGACGAGGGGACGACCCTGAAGCGCTGGCGACCCAGGGCGAGGGGCAGGGCGACCCGGATCCGAAAGCGGACGTGTCACGTCACGGTGATCGTCAGCCGCCTCCCCGAGGAGCAACTGGCGCGGCGCCACGCTCGCGAAGCAGCCGGCGCCGGAGCTCGGAGAGCTCGCAGGGTGGCCGGCACCCGCCGGGCGGCTGCGGCGGCGACGGCGACGGCGCAAGCAACCGCTGAAGGGGCCGGGTCGGAGGAAGAAGACACCGCCGGAACGCAAGAGGACAGAGGTGACGAGCTCGCGGGGGTAGCCGAGGTAGAGGACGCCGCCGCAACGGAAGAGGACACCGCCGGAACACAAGACCAACCGGACGAACGGGACAGTGACGAGGGGACGAACTCCTCAGAGGAGAAGGGCGACTAGATGGGCCAGAAGGTCAACCCCTACGGGTTCCGCCTCGGCGTGACCACCGACTGGAAGTCCAGGTGGTTCGACGACCGTGACTATCAAGACTGCGTGGTCGAGGACTGGCGTATCCGCGACTACCTGACGACCCAGCTGGAGGCTGCGGCGGTCAGCCGCATCGAGGTGGAACGCACGCGTGACCGTCTGAGGGTCGATGTCCATACGGCGCGTCCGGGGATCGTCATCGGGCGCAAAGGTGCCGAGGCCGACCGACTGCGCACGGACCTGGCCAGGATCACGAGCAACGCCAAGATCCAGCTCAACATCCAGGAGATAAAGCAGCCCGAGCTCGACGCCGCGCTCATCGCCCAGGGGATCGCCGATCAGCTGGCGCGTCGCATCAGCTTCCGCCGAGCCATGAAGCGGGCTCTGCAAACGGTCCAGAAGGCCGGCGGCCAGGGGATCCGGGTCCAGTGCTCGGGACGTCTGGGCGGGTCGGAGATGGCCCGAAAGGAGGCCTACCGGGAGGGCCGGGTGCCGCTGCACACCCTCAGGGCCGACATCGACTACGGATTTCGGGAGGCGCGGACCACCTTCGGGCGCATCGGGGTGAAGGTGTGGATCTACAAGGGCGACATCCTCCCCTACCGGACCTCGGCCGAGGACAAGATCAGCAAGGAAGCAGCGATGGCGGTTGGAGACACGGCCGGAGAGGCCCGTCCCCGCCGGGTCATCTCGGCGGGTGGAGGCCGCCGCCGGCCTGAGCAGGGTCAGCCCGGCGCGGCCGCCTCGAGGGCGGAGGGGGGCGAGCCGCTCGAGCTGGTCGGCCCGGATGCCGAGGGAGCGCCCGAGATGGACGACCTCGAGAGGCTTCTCGCCGAGGAGGAGGAGATCGAGCGCCGGACCTCCGAAACCCACCACGAGGCTCCCCACTTCCGCAAGGAGAGCGACTGACCGTGCTGATGCCTCGGAAGGTCAAGCACCGCAAGCAGCAGCGGGGCCGGCTCGGCGGGATGAGCAAAGGCGGCAACTCGGTGAGCTTCGGTGACTTCGGGATCCAAGCGCTCGAGCCGGGTTGGCTGTCGGCCCGCCAGATCGAGGCAGCCCGGATCGCCATGACCCGTCACGTGAGACGCGGCGGGAAGGTCTGGATCCGGGTGTTCCCCGACAAGCCGGTCACCCAGAAGCCGGCCGAGACGCGGATGGGGTCCGGAAAGGGCAACCCCGAGCTCTGGGTCGCGGTTGTCAAGCCCGGTCGCATCCTGTTCGAGCTGGCGGGGGTCCACGAGACGCTCGCCCGCCAAGCCATGGAGCGAGCCATACAGAAGCTGCCCATGAAGGCCAAGTTCGTCGTACGACCCGGCGTCGGCGACGCTCATGAGGTGGGGTTCTGAATGGCCAGGGCCGCTGAGCTCGTAGAGCTCGACGTCGAGGAGCTGGAATCGCGCCTCAACGAGACCAAACAGGAGCTGTTCAACCTCCGCTTCCAACTGGCGACTGGCCGCCTGGACAACGTGGCGCGGATCGGCCAGCTGCGAAGGGACGTCGCCCGGATGCTCACGGTGTTACGCCAGCGAGAGATCGAAGCCGCCGAAGCGTACTGGTCGGGGCAGCCCTCTCGCCCAGAAGGACCGCCTGAGAGGGTCGGAGACGGAGCCCCGGACCAAGGAGCCAAAGATCCGGGCTCCGATGCGAAGGAGGCCTGATGCCCGATCAGGCCGTCAACGCCGACCGACGCCCGAACCGCCGCAAGGTCAGGGAGGGGACGGTCGTGTCCGATGGCATGGACAAGACGGTGGTCGTCGCCGTGGTCGAGCGGGTGCGCCACCCGCGTTACAACAAGACCGTCCAGCGGACCACCCGCCTTCATGTCCACGACGAGACCAACGACGTCAAGGTGGGCGACCGGGTCAAGGTGTCCGAGACCCGTCCACTCTCCAAGCACAAGCGCTGGCGCGTCATGGAGATCGTGGAGCGCGCTCGATGATCCAGCAGGAGTCCCGCCTCAGGGTGGCCGACAATTCGGGCGCCAAAGAGGTGCTTTGCATCAAGGTCCTGGGAGGCTCGAAGCGTCGCTACGCGGCCATAGGCGACATCTTCGTGGCCACCGTCAAGGATGCGATACCGGGCGCAGCCGTCAAGAAGGGCGAGGTGGTGCGCTGCGTGGTGGTGCGAACCAAGAAGGAGAAGCGCCGACCGGACGGCAGCTACATCCGCTTCGACGAGAACGCCGCGGTGCTGATCAACGAAGCCCAACAACCTCGGGGCACGCGCATCTTCGGGCCCGTGGGGCGCGAGCTCCGGGACAAGCGGTTCATGAGAATCGTCTCTCTGGCTCCGGAGGTGATCTGAGTGCCGCGAATCAAGAAGGGTGACCGGGTCCGGGTCCTGTCGGGGAAGGACCGGGGCAGGGAGGGGGAGGTCATGCGGGTGCTTCCCACCGGTGGCAAGGTGATCGTGGACGGGGTGAACGTCGTGAAGCGCCACACCAAGCCCACCAGGGCCACCATGCAGGGCGGGATCATCGACAAGGACATGCCAGTCTCCATCTCTTCGGTGGCCCTGATCTGCCGGGACTGCGGGCCCACCCGGATCGGTGTCCGGTTCGACGAGCAGGGGCGCAAGCTGCGAGTTTGCAAGAAATGCGGAGGTGACCTGTGACCGTCCAAGGGTCGACCGCGGCTCGGGGCCGTCCCAGGCTGAGGGAGCGTTACCAGGCCGAGGTCCGCTCGCGCCTGCTTGGCGAGCTGGGTCTCCGCAACGTCATGGAGGTACCTCGCCTGTCGAAGATCGTGGTCAACATGGGCGTGGGGCGAGCGGTGGCCCAGCAGTCGCTGCTGGAGGGGGCGGTACGCGACCTCGAGACGATCACGGGCCAGAAGCCCCTGGTCACGAAGGCCAAGAAGTCCATCGCCGGCTTCAAGCTGAGAGAGGGGATGTCGATAGGTGCCAAGGTGACCCTGCGCGGCGATCGGATGTGGGAGTTCTTCGACCGTCTCATCAGTCTGGCCATTCCGCGGATCCGGGACTTTCGGGGTCTCGACCCCGGCTCGTTCGATGGCCGGGGGAACTACACCTTCGGTGTCTCCGAGCAGCTCATCTTTCCGGAGATCGACTACGACCGGGTCGATGCCCCAAGAGGGATGGATATCACGATCGTGACTACGGCCGGAAACGATGCCGGAGGGCGAGCGCTGCTCGCGTCCTTCGGCTTCCCGTTCAGGCGAGAGGGGGGCTGAGCAAGCCATGGCCAAGAAGGCACTGATTCAAAAGCAGGCGCGCAAGCCCAAGTTCAAGGTGAGGGCCTACTCCCGTTGTCGCAGATGTGGGCGGCCCAGAGCCGTCTTCCGCAAGTTCGGGCTCTGCAGGATCTGCCTGCGGGACATGATTCACAACGGGGAAGTGCCCGGCGTCACCAAGGCGAGCTGGTGAGAGGAGGACTGCCGCTGTGACGATGACGGACCCGATCGCCGACATGCTCACCCGCATCCGCAATGCCAACGTCGCCATGCACGAGACCGTTCGGATGCCGGGCTCGAAGCTGAAGGAGGCGCTGGCCCAGATCCTGGAGAGGGAGGGCTACATCTCGGGCTTCTCGGCCGGGGAGGACCCATCTCGACCGGGTCGGGTTCTGGAGATCACCATGAAGTACACCCCGGAAAGAGCTCGGACGATCTCGGGCCTCAAGAGGGTGTCCAAGCCGGGACTTCGGGTCTACAGCCGAGCAGACAGGCTCCCCCGCGTGCTTGGGGGCCTGGGGGTGGCGGTCGTGTCCACCAGCCAGGGCCTCATGACCGACACCGAGGCGCGAAAGCGACGCATGGGCGGTGAGGTCCTTTGCTACGTATGGTGACAGGCTTTCCCAAAACGACCCCCCGGACGGTGGCGGTGATGTCGTGTCACGCGTAGGCAGGACTCCGATCATGGTCCCTCCCGAGGTGTTGGTGGACCTCGAGGGGCGCAACGTCAAGGTGACGGGACCTCAAGGGACGCTAGAGCGGGACGTGCCCGGCGAGATAACGGTCCGTCGAGAGGACTCCACGCTCTTGGTGGAACGCCCCGACGACGAGCGGCAAAACAGGGCGCTCCACGGTCTGACCCGCTCCCTCATACACAACATGGTCGTGGGGGTGACCGACGGCTTCACCAAGGAGTTGGAGATCCTCGGAGTCGGCTACCGTGCGAACTCTCAAGGGCCCGACCAGCTCGAGCTGGCCCTCGGCTTCAGCCAACCGGTACGGGTGCGCGCACCCGAGGGAATCTCCTTCGAGGTGGCCAGCCCGACCAGGATCCTGGTCAAGGGGATCGACAAGCAGCTGGTCGGCCAGGTGGCGGCGGACATAAGGAGCATTCGCAAGCCCGAGCCGTACAAGGGCAAGGGCGTGCGCTACGCCGGCGAGCGGGTGCTGCGCAAGGCGGGAAAGGCGGCCAAGGCTTGATGGAGGTGCCCCGGCGATGAGCGAGCGCGACGTCCGCCGCCTCCGTGCCCGCCGCCACCATCGGGTTCGGCGCAAGGTGTCGGGCACGCCCGAGCGGCCTCGTTTGAACGTGTTCCGATCGAGTCGCCACATCTCCGCCCAGGTCATCGACGACCTGAGCGGGCACACGGTGGCTGCCGCCTCCACCCTCGAAGCGGACTTGAGGGGAGAACGCACTGCCAACGTCCGAGCCGCCGCGGCGGTCGGGCGTTTGGTCGCCGCCCGCGCCCGGGAGGCGGGAGTGACCGCCGTCGTGTTCGACCGCGGGGGCTTTCTGTATCACGGCCGGGTGGCCGCCCTGGCGGACGCCGCCCGCGAGGAGGGACTGGAGCTTTGAGACATGGCTGATGCTCAGTACGAGGAAAGGACCATCAAGGTCAACCGCGTGGCCAAGGTGGTCAAAGGAGGCCGTCGGTTCTCCTTCACCGCCCTCATGGTCCTGGGCGACGGCAACGGGAGGGTGGGGCTGGGCTACGGGAAGGCCAAGGAGGCCGGCCTGGCCGTGCAGAAGGGAATCGACGAGGCGCGCAAGAACCTCTTCGAGGTGCCCTTGGCCGGATCCACCATCACCCATCCCGTGACCGGCCGCAGCGGTGCCGGACGGGTACTCCTCAAGCCGGCGGCCCCAGGCACGGGGGTGATCGCCGGAGGGGCGGCACGAGCGATCCTGGAGATGGCCGGCATTCAGGACATCCTTGCCAAGTCGCTCGGCTCCTCCAACGGGATCAACGTGGCGCATGCGACCATCGCCGGCCTGAAGTCCCTCAAGCGGCCCGACGAGGTCGCGCGGGCGAGGGGGAAGTCGCCCGAGGAGGTCACCCCCACCGGCGTCCTGCGTTCCTATCGGGAGCGACAGCGAGGGCCTCATGTGCCCACGGAGGTCGGGTGATGGCCGGAGAGATGACCGAGCTGCTCGAGGTGACCCAGGTGAGGTCCTCGATCGGGTCGAAGCCCAAGCACCGAGGGACCCTCCGAGCCCTCGGCCTGCGCCGGGTCGGAAGGACCAACATCCTGCCCGACCGCCCGGAGATCCGGGGGATGATCGCCCGGGTTCCCCACCTGGTATCGGTGAGACCGGTGAAGCTTGCCGACGAGGTCCAGCGCGAAACGCCCGAGCCGGTGGCGGACAGGGCCGAACAGGTCTCCCCGGCGGCCGAGGCTCCGGACACCGCCGAGAAGCCCGCCGGTGTCACGAAGAAGCGGGCCGAGGCTCCGGACACCGCCAAGCAGGCGGCCGGCGCCAGGGAGAAGACCGCCGGTGCCGCGAAGAAGGGGGCCAAGAAGGCCGGCGCCGCAAGGAGGTCCGCCGTGGGCGCAGGTGAGACGCCCGCCCGCAAGGAAGCCGCCGGCGCTGCTAAGAAGGCAGCCGGCGCGCCGAAGAAAGCCCAGCCGCGCGGCGAGAAGAAGTCCAAGGAGTCCTGATGAAGGTGCATGACTTGAGGCCTGCGCCGGGGTCCACTCGTCCCAGGCGCAGGGTGGGTCGCGGGATCGCAGGCAGGAGGGGGAAGACCGCCGGTCGGGGAATGAAGGGCCAGAGGGCGCGCGACACCGTCAAGGTGGGCTTCGAAGGGGGTCAACTCCCGCTCACCCAGCGGGTTCCCAAGCTGAAGGGTTTCAAGAACCCGTTCCGAGTGGAGTACAAGGTCGTCAACCTCGACGCCATCGACAGACTGGCCGAACAGGAGGTCGATCCTGGTGTCCTGCGCTCCCGAGGTCTGGTCCACGCCAAGGGTCCCGTGAAGGTGCTCGCCCGGGGAGAGCTCACCCGTGCGGTACGCGTGGAGGCGCATGCCTTCTCAGCTGCCGCCGAGCGTGCCATAACCGCCGCAGGCGGTACGGTGACCGTCATTCCACGACCCGCGGGAAGGCGGGCGCCCAGAGGCAACGCCCTTACCAACCGGTAGGAGAGCTGGAGAGGACGAGGACAGAGCATGCTTTCCAGCTTGATGAACATGTTCAAGGTCCCCGACCTTCGAAACAAGATCGTGTTCACCCTCACGGTGATCGCGCTCTACCAGCTGGGTGCGAACGTTCCCGTTCCCGGCATCAGCTATCAGGCGGTTCAACAAGCCCAGGCCCAGGCCAAGGCGGGAGGGGTCCTCGGCTTCTTGAACCTGTTCTCCGGCGGCGCCCTGGCCAGGGTGGCGGTGTTCGGGCTGGGGATCATGCCCTACATCACCAGCTCGATCATCATCCAGCTGCTCACAACGGTCATCCCCAAGCTCGAGGAGTGGCGTGAGCAGGGGGCGGTCGGCCAGAAGAAGATCACCCAGGCCACTCGCTACCTGACGGTCTCATTGGCCATCATGCAGTCGACGGGCCTGGCGTTCGTCTTCCACAGCAACGCGCAGAGCTTCTTCGGACTCAGCCAGAAGATCGACCTGATCCCCAAGTTCAGCATTCCGAGGGTGCTGTTCATCGTGCTGACCCTGACCGTGGGGACCGCTTTCGTCATGTGGTTGGGCGAGCTGATAACCCAGCGCGGGATCGGGCAGGGAATGTCGATACTCATCTTCTCGAACGTGGTGGCGGGTATGCCCTCGGGAGGCTCGGCCATCCTGGCGCAAGGAGGCGGATTCAAGTTCGCCATCATCATGCTGCTCACGGTTCTGCTGCTCGTTGCCATCGTTTTCGTCGAGCAGGGCCAAAGGCGGATACCGGTCACCTTCGCCAAGCGGGTCATGGGAAGGCGCATGTACGGAGGGCAGAGCACCTACATACCGCTCAAGGTGAACCAGGCAGGTGTCATCCCGATCATCTTCGCCAGCTCGGTCCTGTACCTGCCGGTGCTGTTGTCCAACGTGGTCCCTTGGACAAGCTTCCGGAACTTCGTCAACAACCACCTCGCCCAGGCAACGAGCCTTTACTACATAACCTTCTACGGGTTGTTGATCATCCTTTTCACGTACTTCTACGTGACCATCACCTTTGATCCCCACCAGCAAGCGGACATAATTCGCAAACAGGGCGGCTATATACCGGGGATCCGTCCGGGACCGCCTACCGAGAAGCACCTGTCGATGATTCTCAACAGGATCACCCTGCCCGGGTCACTCTTTCTGGCCTTCGTAGCCCTGCTGCCCTCGTTGTTCCTGTCCTTCTCTCACATCAACAGGTACCCGTTCGCCGGGACGACCTTGCTGATAGCCGTCGGGGTCGCCCTGGAAACCATGAAACAGATCGACAGCCAGCTGATGATGCGCAACTACGAGGGCTTCCTGAAGTAGGTGGTACCCGGCACGAGGCTGGTAATGCTCGGTAAGCAGGGTGCGGGAAAGGGGACGCAGTGCTTGCGTCTGTCTCATCACTACGTGATCCCCCACATCTCCACCGGCGACATGTTCCGGGCGGCCGTACGGTCAGGGTCGCCTCTGGGCAAGCAGGCGGACAAGTACATGGAAGAAGGCGAGCTCATTCCCGACGACCTGGTCCTCGGGCTGGTGGCTGAGCGCCTGCGGGAGGACGACACGACGGCGAGGGGTTTCGTCCTGGACGGGTTTCCGAGGACCATCCAACAAGCCGAGGGGCTGTCAGCGCTCCTTCTGCCGGACGACCTCGACCTCGTCATCGACCTCGAGGTGCCCACCGAGATCGTGCTACGCCGCCTGGCCGGTCGGAGGGTGTGCCACGACTGCGGCACCAACTACAGCGTCCGCGCCCGTCCCAAGGTCGACTGGACCTGTGACGTCTGTGGTGGCGAGGTGATCCACCGGGAGGACGACACCGAGGCGGCCATTCGCCGGCGCCTGGACCTGTACGAGCGCCAGACCGCCCCCCTGATCGACTGGTACCAGTCACGGGACAAGCTGGTGAAGATCAACGGGATGGGTCATGCCGACGTCGTAGGGGCCCGGCTCATCCGGGAGGTCGACCGGCGGAGGAGGGCGTGATCGTCCGACTCGGCGAGCGATCCGGCGTGGGGGGACGGCTTGCGTCGTAGCAAGGAGGAGATCTCCAAGATGCGCCGGGCGGGCGCGGTGGTGGCCGAGATGCACGAGAAGTGCCGTCTGGCGGCAAAACCGGGCGTCACGACGGCGGAGGTGGATCAAGTCGCCAGAGAGGTCCTGGACGGACGAGGTGCCCGTTCGAACTTCCTCAACTACCACGGGTTCCCTGCGGTCATATGCACGTCTCCCAACGACATGATCGTCCACGGGATACCCGGCCCGTACCGGCTCTGCGACGGTGACATTCTCTCGATCGATTGCGGGGCGATCATCGAGGGCTACCACGGAGACGCCGCCTTCACCATGCCGATCGGGTCGGTCAGCTCGGAGGCGAAGAAGCTGATCGAGGCGACAGAAGCCAGCCTGTGGGCGGGGATCGACCAGATCAGGGAGGGAAACCGGCTCAACGACATCGGCAAGGCGGTCCAGAAGGTGGCCGAGTCCGCCGGCTTCTCGGTCGTCAGGGAGTACGTGGGCCATGCCATCGGTACAGCGATGCACGAGGAGCCCCAGGTTCCCAACTACTGGCCGGGGACTCCGGGCCCCAAGCTCAAGGTTGGCAACGTGTTCGCGGTGGAGCCGATGGTGAACGCGGGTGGGGCCGCTACCCGTCAGCTGGACGACGGATGGTCGGTGGTGACCGCCGACGGGAGCCTGTCCGCCCACTTCGAGCACACCATCGCCGTGACAGAGGACGGCCCGGAGGTGCTTACCCTTCCGTGACCGGCTAAAATAGCCAGGTTGGCCCAAGGGGACCCGGGGCAGCGGTGGCACCGGCGCCCGGGACGCCCTGAGCCAGGCTCCCGAGAAGCCGTGGGCGAGCCCGTTGCTGTGCCCGTAGGAGGATCATCTGCCAAAGCCCAAAGAGGACGCCATAGTGCTGGAAGGAACGGTAGTCGAGCCGCTCCCCAACGCAATGTTCCGAGTCGAGTTGGAGAACGGGCACAAGGTGCTGGCCCACAGCTCCGGGAAGATGAGGATGCACAGGATCCGCATCCTGCCGGGCGATCGGGTGCAAGTGGAGATCACGCCTTACGACTTGAGTCGGGGACGGATCACCTACCGCTACAAATGACGGGCACAAATGACGGGCGGAACGAAGGAACGATGAAAGTACGACCGAGTGTCAAGCCCATGTGCGAGAAGTGCAAGGTGATTCGGCGCCATCGCCGGGTGATGGTCATCTGCACCAACCCTCGGCACAAGCAGCGCCAGGGGTAGGACGGGAGTCTTCGAGATGGCAAGGATCGCAGGCGTCGACATACCCAGGGAGAAGCGGCTGGAGATAGCCCTCACCTACATCTTCGGAGTGGGCAAGACCACCTCGTCGCAGGTCTGCTCGGCGACAGAGGTGAACCCCGACACCAGGGTGCGGGACCTTACAGACGAAGAGGTCCTGCGCCTCCGCAACTGGATCGACAGCAACATCAAGGTGGAAGGGGACCTGCGCCGGGACGTTGCCCAGGAGGTGAAGCGGAAGATGGAGATCGGCTCGTACCAGGGGATCCGCCACCGCCGGGGCTTACCGGTTCGGGGCCAGCGCACCCATACGAACGCCCGCACCCGAAAGGGCCCGAAGAAGACGGTTGCCGGTAAGAAGAAGGTGCGCAAGTAGATGGCCAAGCCGAGGCCGGGGGGCCGGCGGCCCCGCCGGCGTGAGCGTAAGAACGTCGCGTTCGGGGTGGCTCACATCAAGAGCTCGTTCAACAACACGATCATCTCCATAACCGACACGGAGGGCAACGTCCTGGCTTGGGCCTCCGCCGGCAACGTCGGCTTCAAAGGCTCCCGGAAATCGACCCCCTTCGCGGCGCAGCTGGCGGCGGAGGCCTGCGCGCGCCGGGCCATGGAGCACGGCGTCCGGAAGGTCGACGTTCTGGTCAGGGGGCCGGGGTCAGGGAGGGAGACGGCGATCCGCTCGCTCACCAACACCGGGATCGAGGTGGCCGGTATCAAGGACGTGACGCCCATACCCCACAACGGTTGCCGACCGAAGAAGCGGCGCCGGGTCTGATGGAAGTCTGAGGAAGAGGAGACCAAGGAGAGGATGGCTCGCTACACCGGACCCGTTTGCCGCCAGTGCCGTCGCGAGAAGATGAAGCTGTTCCTCAAGGGCGCCAAGTGCGACTCCATGAAGTGTCCCATCGAGCGTAGGCCCTATCCTCCGGGAGAGCATGGCCGCGACCGCATGCGCCAGGGGTCCGAGTACATGGCCCAGCTCCGGGAGAAGCAGAAGGCCCGGCGCATCTACGGGGTCTTGGAGGCCCAGTTCGTGAACGTCTACGACGAGGCGACCCGCATGCCCGGCATCGCAGGCGAGAACCTGCTGCGCATCCTGGAGCTGCGACTGGACAACGTCACGTTTCGGGCGGGTTGGGGATCGAGCCGGGCCCAGTCACGCCAGGTGGTTCGCCACGGGCACGTCCTCGTGAACGGAAGGCGCGTCACGATCCCCAGCTACCGGACCCGCGTCGGCGACGTGATAACCCTGTCCGAAAGGGCCCGCGGCATGATCGTCATCCGCCACAACATGGACACACTCGACCGCCAACTGGTGCCGTGGCTGGAGCCAGATGGAGACGGTTTTCAAGTGACAGTTCGCAGCCTGCCCCTGCGGGAGCACATCGACGTGCCCCTCAGGGAGCAGCTCATCATCGAGCTCTACTCGAAGTAAGCAACCTAAGGAGCCAGCACCCCCAAATGCTCATGATCCAGCGTCCTACAGTTGAAGCGCTCGACGAGGAGGAGGCGACCCGCCAGCGGTTCTCGATAGGGCCTCTCGAGCCGGGCTTCGGCCACACCCTCGGGAACACCCTCAGGCGCACGCTCCTGTCCTCGATACCGGGCGCCGCGGTGACCGAGGTGCGCTTCGACGAGGCCCTCCACGAGTTCACCACGCTTCCCGGGGTGAAGGAGGACGTCACCGACATCATCTTGAACTTGAAGGACATTGTGCTGCGGGTGGAGCCCGAGGAGCCGGTGACGTTGCGCCTGGACGTGAGAGGGCCCGCCCAGGTCACCGCAGGGGACATCCAGCTTTCCACCGGCGTCGAGGTCCTGAACCCCGAGATGCACGTCGCCACCCTCAACCCCAAGGGCCGGCTCGCCGCCGACCTGACGGTCGAGAGGGGGCGTGGGTACGTGTCGGCCGAGAACAACAAGCGCTCGTCGGTCATCGGCGTTATCCCGGTCGACTCGATCTTCTCGCCCGTGCGCAGGGTGGCCTTCACGGTGGAGCCCACCCGGATCGAGCAGGCCACCAGCTACGACCAGCTGATCCTCGACGTGGAGACAGACGGATCGATCTCATCCCGGGAGGCACTGGCGTCGGCCGGGGAGACCCTCCGTTCGCTGGTCTCCCTGGTGGCTGACATGAGCGACAACCCCCAGGGCCTGGAGCTGGGAGACGTGGGAACCGTGGCCACGGGATCGCCTGACCTCGACCTTCGTATCGAGGACCTCGACCTCTCCGAGCGCCCCCGGAACTGCCTCAAGCGCGCCCAGATCAACACGATCGGCGAACTGGTCGACCAGACCGTCGACGACCTCTTGGGAATAACCAACTTCGGGCAGAAGTCATTGGACGAGGTGATACAGCGCTTGGACGAGCGGGGCCTGTCGCTTCGCACCAAGGAGGGGTGACGTGCCCGCCACCCCTACCAAAGGTCGTCGATTAGGCGGGAGCCCGTCTCACCAGAAGGCCATGATGGGCAACCTGGTCGCCTCGTTGATAGCCGCCGAGGCCCTCGTCACCACCGAGTCCAAAGCCAAGGCCCTCCGACCGGTCCTGGAGAAGCTGATCACCAAAGCCCGAAAGGGTGGCATCCACAATCGAAGGCAGGTGGTCGCCTTCATCAGGGACAAGGAGATGGCTCACAAGCTCTTCGAAGAGATCGGCCCCCGTTACGCCGAAAGGCCCGGCGGGTACACCCGGATCCTCAAGCTGGGCCCGCGCCACGGTGACAACGCTCCGATGGCGCGTATCGAGCTGGTTTGACGGAGACGGATCCAGCCGGCGTACGCGTCAAGCTGACCGTCGCCTACGACGGATCCGGGTTCAGCGGCTTCGCGGCCCAAGCGGGCAAACCGACGGTGGCCGGGACGCTGGCCATGGCCTTGGAGAAGGTGGTCGGGCACTCAGTCCGTCTCACCTGTGCCGGGAGGACCGACGCAGGTGTGCACGCTCGGGGCCAGGTGGTCCACGCCGACCTGGTGCCCAAGGGCAGGCTTCCGCACACGTGCAGGGGTCCGCACACGGGCAGCGCTCCGGACACGGATGCCCTGGACACGGATGCCCTGGTGCGGTCCTGCAACCGCATGCTTGCTCCCCGCATCGTGGTGAGGTCCGCCACCGTCGTCAGCCAGCATTTCGACGCGCGACGTTCGGCGTTGTCCCGGCGCTACAGATACAGCGTGGTGGATGCCCCCGTCCCGGACCCCTTCCTCGCACCAACCGCCTGGCACGTTCCGGGGCCGCTCGACATACGGGGCATGCAGGCGGCCTGCGATCCGTTGCTCGGGGAGCACGACTTCGCAGCCTTCTGCCGCCGGGGCCCGAGACAGCCTGCTGGCGAGCCGATGATGCGGCGGGTAACGGAAGCCTCGTGGACGAGGGGGGCCGAGGGAGTGCTCCGCTTCGAGATCGAAGCGGTCTCATTTTGCCACCAGATGGTGAGATCGCTGGTGGGCACGCTGGTCGAGGTCGGCAAGGGCCGGCGCCGGGCGTCGGACATGATGGTTCTGCTCGCGATGGGTGATCGTTCGCGGGCTGGCTCACCAGCGCCGCCCCACGGCCTGTGCCTCTGGGAGGTGAGGTATGCGAGCTGACCCCAGTGGTCAGCCGATCCTCCGTCCGCCGGCTGCTCCGCCCGGCCACGACAGCATCTTCGCCCGGCCACGACAGCATCCAGCCTTGCCCCACCTGGTCATCTACCGTAGCCTAGCCCCCCCTAGACGACCTGGGGGCCGGAGGAGCAGCGTGCGCACCTTTTCTCCAAAGCCTGCAGACGTCGAACGCGCCTGGCACGTGATCGACGCGGACGGCCTCGTCCTCGGACGGCTCTCGACAGAGGTGGCGCGGCTTCTTCGTGGCAAGCACAAGCCGACGTTCTCCCCTCACATCGACATGGGCGACCACGTGGTCGTCGTCAACGCCGCCAAGGTGGTTCTGACATCCGACAAGGCCGAGAAGAAGCTTGTATATCGCCACAGCGGGTACCCGGGTGGCCTTCGGAGCCGGCCTTACGGAGAGATCATCGCATCGCGGCCCGAAGAGGCGGTGTTCAGGTCGGTAAGAGGGATGATGCCTCGGGGCCCCCTGGGCCGGAAGATGCTCAAGAAGCTGAAGGTCTACTCGGGGCCGACCCATCCACACGCCGCGCAGTCGCCCGGTCCGGTGGACCTGAGCGCGGCCCGCCGGCTCGTTTAGACGATCGACCACAGGAGCTGACCATGCCCGACCCTCTCGTCCAGTCCACGGGCCGCCGTAAGCAGGCGGTGGCGCGGGTGCGGTTTCGTTCCGGCCAAGGGACTGTCACCATCAACAGCCGCCCGTTCGAGAGCTACTTCCCCTCTGCCACTCACCGGATGGTCGCGTTGGAGCCGCTGAGGCTGACCACCACCACCGAGACCTACGACGTCGACGCGCGGATCGACGGTGGCGGGACCTCCGGTCAGGCAGGAGCCCTGCGGCTGGGCATCGCCCGCGCGCTCGCAGAGCTCGATCCCGAGTTCCGGCTCGCCCTCAAGCGCGCGGGCCTGCTCACTCGGGACGCCCGGGAGAAGGAGAGCAAGAAGTACGGCCTGAAGAAGGCACGCAAGGCTCCTCAGTACTCCAAGCGGTAGCCGGAGTTGCCCGCCAAGTTCGGCACGGACGGGTTGAGGGGGATCGCCAACTTCACCCTTACCCCAGAGTTGGCTCTCGCGCTCGGCAGAGCCGCAGCACGCGTGCTCAAGGCCCGCCAGTTCCTCATCGGGCGCGACACAAGGCTCTCGGGCCCAATGCTCCAAGCGGCTCTCGCCGCGGGAATGTCGGGTGAGGGTGTAGAGGTGGTCGACGTCGGGGTGATCCCGACGCCCGGTCTGGCGTGGCTGTCTTCCAGCCGCGAAGTGCCCGGTGCGATGATCTCGGCCTCACACAACCCCTACCGGGACAACGGCATCAAGCTCTTCGCGGCCGGGGGTCTCAAGCTCGCCGACGAGACCGAGGCGGAGATCGAAACAGAGCTGGACCTCCTTGTCGACAGAGCGGGGAAAGGGGGTGCCGGGACGGCCGGGCCGGGCTCGGTCCCCCCGGTGGGGCCGATCGTCGTGGATCCCAGTGCGTCGCTCGCCTACGGGGAACACGTAGCAGGTGTTCTTGAGGGGAGGCGATTGGACGGCCTCCGGGTGGTGCTCGACTGTGCGTGTGGCGCGGCGGCCACGATCGCACCGAGCGTATTTCGGCGGCTTGGCGCCTCGGTCTCGGTGATCGCAGACGAGCCGGACGGGACCAACATCAACGACGGCTGCGGATCCACCCACACCGAGCGCCTCCAACGGGAGGTCGTCGGGGGGGCCGCGGACATCGGCCTGGCCTTCGACGGTGACGCCGACCGGGTACTTGCCGTCGACCACCGAGGCGACCTGGTGGACGGGGACCACCTACTGGCGATGTTCGCCCTGGACCTGCACGAGCGCGGAGCGCTGACCGGTGGGGCGGTCGTGGTCACCGTCATGACGAACCTCGGCTTCAGGATCGCCATGAACACCCAGGGGATCCATGTGATCGAGACCAAGGTGGGAGACAGGTACGTGTTGGAGGCCCTGGAGGGATCGTCCCTTGCCCTCGGGGGCGAGCAGTCCGGCCACGTCATCTTCCGGCAGCTGTCCACGACCGGCGATGGCATGTTGACGGGTCTGGTCCTGTTGGACCTTGTTCGACGGAAGGGCCGCGCTCTCGCGGACCTGGCTGCAGCATCCATGACCCGGTTACCTCAGGAGCTGGTAAACGTGAGGGTCCCCGACCTGGCCGCGCTCGGCTCGGCGGGGCGCGTGTGGGACGAGGTCCAGGCGGTGGAGGCCGAGCTGGGCGGGAACGGGCGGGTGCTGGTGCGCGCCAGCGGCACCGAGCCCCTGGTAAGGGTGATGGTCGAGGCGACGAGCCTCTCGGAGGCCCGCTCGGCGGCCCGTCGCCTGGGTGAGGTGGTCGAAGGCGAGCTGGGTTCGGTGCCGGGCTAGGGGCCCCGCCGGGCCTACCCTTTGAGTATGTGCGGGATCATCGGTGCGACGGGAGGCCAGCCTGTCGTGCCGACACTGATGGAAGGCCTGGCCCGCCTGGAATACAGGGGTTACGACTCGGCCGGGGTTGCCCTGGAGGATTCCGACGGACTGTGGCGAGCGCGGGCGGCGGTCGGCACCAAGTCGCTGGTCGAGCTGACCACCGCGGTCAACGAGTCCCCCGCGGCGCGACCACGGGCATAGGTCATACGCGCTGGGCGACCCACGGTCGGCCCAGTGAGCAGAACGCGCATCCCCACATGGACTGCACGGGTCGCCTGGCCATCGTTCACAACGGGATAATCGAGAACTATCTCGAGCTCGGAGAGGGCCTGGCCGAAAAGGGCCACGAGCTGGTAACCGAGACCGACACCGAGGTGCTGGCTCATCTGATCGAAGAAGAGCTCAACCGTGGCGGATCGCTGGTCGAGGCTGTACGCAACTGTCTGAAACGGGTCAGAGGCGCTTTCTCGGTGGCGGTGTTGCATGCCGACGAGCCCGGCCTCATCGTGGCGGCCAGGAGGACGACTCCGCTAGTGGTCGGCCGCGCCGACGGCGAGAGCCTGGTCGCGTCCGACATTCCCGCCATCCTCGGGAGGACGCGTGACCTGCTAACGCTCGAGGACGAACAGCTGGCGGAGATCCGACCCGGCGAGGTTCGCGTCACCGGGCCCGACGGCAGGGCGGTCGAACCTACCGCCGTCAGGGTCGAATGGGACCTCGAGGCGGCCGAGAAGGCGGGCTATGACGACTTCATGCTCAAGGAGATGCACGAGCAGCCCCGGGCTGTCGCCGACACCTTGCTCGGCCGCGTCCTTCCCGGCGGGTCGCTTCACCTGGACGAGGTGCGTCTCTCCGACGACGAGCTGCGCCAGGTCGACAAGGTTTTCGTAGTGGCGTGTGGCAGCAGCTACCACGCGGGACTGGTCGCTCGCCACGCTCTCGAGCACTGGGCGCGCCTGCCGGTCGAGGTGGATATCGCGAGCGAGTTCCGCTACCGCGATCCCATCCTCGACTCGTCGACGCTGGTCGTGGGGGTGAGCCAGTCTGGCGAGACCGTGGACACGCTGCAGGCCATGAGGGAGGCCAAGCGCTGGGATGCCAAGGTCCTGGTCATCAGCAATGTGGTCGATTCGTCCATGGCGAGGGAGGCCGACGCGGTCCTCTACACCCATGCCGGGCCCGAGGTCTGCGTCGCCTCGACCAAGACCCATCTGGCCCAGATCGTGGCGATGGAGATTCTTGCGCTCTACCTGGCGCAGTTGCGGGGCACCGTATACCCCGAGGAGGCCAGGGAGATCTTCTCCGCTCTCGGCCGGCTGCCGGACCTGGTCGAGACGTGCCTCCGGCGATCGGAAGACGTTGCGGGCGTCGCCCGCCGATATGTGGGGATCAGGGACTTCTTCTTTCTGGGCCGCCACGTCGGGTTCCCGGTGGCCCTCGAGGGCGCCCTCAAGCTCAAGGAGATCTCCTACCTGCGCGCCGAGGGCTACCCGGCCGGCGAGCTCAAGCACGGACCCATCGCGCTGATCGAGCCGGGAACCGTCGTGGTAGGTGTAGCGACGCGGACGCTTCTGTGGGAGAAGATGATGGCCAACGTCTCGGAGGTGAAGGCGCGGGGCGCCTCGGTGGTTCTGGTCGCCAACGACGGCGACGAGGAGACGGCGGCACAGGCCGACCATGTGCTCTGGGTCCCACATTCCAATCCCCTCTTCGCGCCCGTGGTCGACGTCGTCCCCCTTCAGCTCTTCGCACATGCGGTGGCCAAGGCTCTGGGCACCGATGTGGATCGGCCACGCAACCTGGCCAAGACCGTGACCGTGGAGTGAGTTCGGCCGAGGGCCAAGGGCTCGCATCCCCGAGCCCCGTCGGCTTGGGCATCGACGCCGTCGACCTGGACCGGTTCCGCACCGCCCTCTCCCGCACGCCGGGGATAGAGACGAGGGTCTTCACGCCGGGGGAAAGTACTTATGCGGCCCGGTACCGAGATCCCGTTCCCAGGCTCGCCGCCCGCTTTGCCGCCAAGGAGGCCGCGATGAAGGCTCTAGGCGTGGGACTCGGCGCGTTCTCCCTCCGCGACGTCGAGGTGCTGAGCGAGGGCTTGGGCCCGCCCTCGCTGTCGCTGAAAGGGGCGGCGGCAAGGTTGGCGCGCGAAGCGGGATTCTCCTCGTGGCGTGTGTCTCTGACCCACTCCGGCACTCTGGCCGAGGCGATCGTGCTGGCGGTCGGGACGGCGCGAGCGTCGACAAGGAACTGACCACTTGAAGCCGGTGGTGACCGTCGAAGAGATGCGGGCCATCGACGCCGAGTCGCACGTCCCGACGGACGAGCTGATCAGACGTGCGGGTTCCGCCGTGGCCCGCAGCGTCCTGCGCAGGTTGGGCGGCTCCTACGGCAGGACCGTCGTCGTCGTGGCGGGCAAAGGTCACAACGGGGACGATGGACGGGTCGCCGGGGCCAACCTCCGCCGACGCGGCGTGAGGGTCCATATCGTCGATGCCGCCAGCCCGACCGAACCGCTGCCCCCTTGCGACCTGGTGATCGACGCCGCCTTCGGCACCGGCTTCAAGGGCCGGTACTCCCCCCCGACTCCGCCCGAGGGTGTCCGCGTGCTGGCCGTTGACATCCCCTCGGGACTCAACGGTGACACAGGCGAGGTTGAGGGCGGGGCGGTGAGAGCAGACTGCACCGTGTCCTTTGCCGCCTGGAAGCCGGGCCTCCTCCTCGGAGAGGGACCTGAGCGCTCGGGCCAGGTCGAGGTTGCAGACATCGGCCTCGACCCGAGCCGGGCGGCCATCCGGCTCGTAGAGGACCACGACGTGCGCAGCGCCCTTCCCCACCGGCGTCGGAGCGGCCACAAGTGGGACGCTGCCGTCTACGTCGTAGCAGGATCGCACGGGATGATGGGTTCGGCCCGCCTCTGTTCGACCGCGGCGATGCGGGCCGGTTCGGGGATGGTCAGGTTGGGTGTACCCGGCGCGGACCCTCTCGACCTGCCGGCAACCGAGACGGTGGCCACCGTTCTTCCTTTTCGAGCCTGGGAGGCCAGCGTCCTTGCCGAGCTCGGCCGGTGCAAGGCGCTAGTCGTGGGCCCCGGCCTCGGACGCGGCGATTCCGTGACCCAGTCGGTGCGCCGCGTGGTCACCGAAGCACCCCTGCCCGTGGTCGTAGATGCTGACGGAATCAATGCCGTCGGCACTGCCGCCGAGGTGAGGTCGATCGTCGACCGCAGGCGCCACCCGCTGATCGTGACGCCTCACGACGGTGAGTTCGCCACGATGAGCGGTTCCCAGCCGGGACCCGACCGCGTCGGGGCCGCTCGGGACCTGGCGCGATCCAGCGGTGCGAACGTGCTGTTGAAAGGCTCGACGACCGTGGTGGCGAGGCCTGACGGATCTGCCTTCGTGGTGTCGGCCGGGTCGCCACGCCTGGCGACGGCGGGGACGGGGGATGTGCTGTCCGGTGTGATCGGAGCCTTCCTGGCGCGCGGTCTGCCCGCGCCGGAAGCGGCGGCGTTCGCCGCGCATGCCCACGGAAGATCCGCGATGCTCGGTAAACCCGAGGGGCTGCTTGCGGGCGACCTGTTGGAGCTGATCCCGAGCTGGCTGTCCGAACCGCCGAAGGACGGCGGCGGTGGCTGAGCCCCAGCTACGCCCGGTCTGGGCAGAGCTGGACCTGGACGCCGTCCGCCACAACACCTTGTTGCTATGCCGGGCTGTCGCCCCTTCTTCGCTCTGCGCCGTGGTAAAGGCCGATGCCTACGGACACGGAGCGACAGCGGTGGCGCGCGCCGCTCTCGACGGTGGGGCGAGCTGGCTCGCGGTCGCGATGGCGGAAGAGGGGACCCAGCTCCGGGAGGCCGGGATCGGCGCCCCCGTGCTCATTCTGTCCGAGCCCCGGCCGGACGCCATGCGCGAAGCGGTCGCCAGCGATCTGCGCATAACCGCATACACCCTGGCCGGAGCCCGGGCGGCCGCCGAGGCGGCAGAGGCGCGCGGGAGCCGTCAGCCGCTTCCGGTGCACGTGAAGGTGGATACCGGAATGCACCGGGTGGGCGCCAGACCGGAAGACGTGCTCGAGGTGGCGACGGCCGTGTCGTTGTATCCTTCGCTCCGGCTCGAGGGCTTCTGGACGCACCTGGCCGTCGCCGAGGACCCCGACGACATGTTCTCGAGCGAGCAGCTCTCCCGTTTCGAAGCAGCCCGCCGCCGACTCGCCGACGCGGGGCTCAGCCCCTCGATGGTCCATGCGGCCAACTCGGCCGCTGCGATCGCGCACCCGTCCTCGCGCTACGACATGGTCCGCTGCGGCATAGCGGTGTACGGGTACGCACCGTCGCAGGCCGTGGCATCGAGGTTGGAGTCAAGCGGTGTCGGGCTGCTGCGACCGGCGCTCTCGCTACGCGCCCGCGTCGCACACGTGCAAGAGCTGCGCAAGGGGGAGCGGGTCTCCTACGGGCGCAGGTACGAGCTCTCCGAGGACTCCGTGATCGCGACCGTGCCCATCGGATACGCCGACGGGTTGCCCAGGCGCCTCTTCGAGCAGGGAGGCGAGGTACTGGTGGGCGGCCGCCGGTGCCCTCTGGCGGGGACCGTGACCATGGACCAGGTGATGGTCGACTGCGGTCCACGGGCCCGGGTCGGCGTAGGTGACGAGGTGGTGCTGATCGGCAGGCAGGGCCGCGAGGAGATAGACGCGGACGACTGGGCTCGGCGACTCGGCACGATCAGCTACGAGGTCCTGTGTGGCATCGGACCGCGGGTCCCTCGCCTGGCGACCTCGTGAGGACCGGGATGGCGAGGCTGCGGATTCCGAGGGGCGTGAACGCCGAGGCGGGAATGCCGTGAGAACGGGGAGGCCGGGGCCCGAACTGGCGGGGGCGGGGCCGAGCCTTCGCCGGGCAGCCGCCTTGGGCGTCGCAGGCCTGGCGGTTCGGTTGTGGCGGGCCCGACGGCAGTTGGAGGCGGGAAGGGCCGCGCTCGAGTCCGATCCCGAGTTGGCCGTGCCTACCAGCTCGGCCCATCGTTCCCTCTCGACCGACGACGGGGCCGAGATCCACGTGGTCGAGGGAGGGCGGGGACAACCGGTCGTGCTGGTGCACGGCTTCATGCTGTCGTCCGCAATCTGGTCGTACCAGTTGCGCGATCTCGCAGACTCGCGGCGGGTACTCGCGGTTGATCAACGGGGACATGGCGAGTCCCGAGGCGGAGCCGAGCCATACAGCATCAACCGTCTGGGCACCGACCTTGCCGAGATGCTCGAGTCGTTGGATCTGGAGCGGGCGGTGGTCGTCGGGCACTCCATGGGGGGCATGGCGGCGCTGGCGATGATGATCGATCACGGCGGCCAGATCGGCCATCGCGTCGCCGGACTGGTACTCGTGGCCACCTCCGGAGGCCCGCTGTCAAGATTGCCCGGGTGGCCTTGGTTGGTCCGCGCCGTGGGTGCTGCGAGCCGGGGCGACGGGCATGACCGCGCCGATGGTGCGAAACGGACCAAAGGCATCGACGCCCCATCAAAGGAGCTGCGGCGAGGTTGGCCGGCGGTCCCCGCCTACATGGGTACGCGTTTTGGCTTGGGAGCGAATGCGACCCCGGCGCACGTCGAGGCCACGCGGGCACTCGTAGGCTCCGCGTCGCGCGAGGTCCGAAGCGGGCTCGTCAATCCCGTACTCTCCTTCAACGTCTCCAAGTCCTTGGAGAAGGTGGACGTGCCGACCCTGGTCGTCGTGGGTTCAAGGGACAGGCTCACACCCCCATGGAACGCGGCTCACCTCGTGAGGGCCCTGCCCCGAGCCCAGTTGCTCACGTTCGCGGGCTGCGGGCACATGGTCATGCTCGAGCGACGATGGGAGCTGGACGGCGCGCTGGAGCGCTTCGCCGACATCTGTCAGGCTGCCCGGCCGGGGAGTCCGACATGAGAGCGGACGCCGCTGATGCGACCTGGGGACGACGGCCGTGATTACCGACGTGGCGGGCGTGCAGGTGGGTCACTGGACCGATACCGAAGCCCAGACTGGTTGCACCGTGGTGCTGTTCCCCGAGGGAACGGTCGCCTCGGGTGAGATCAGAGGCGGCGCTCCGGGCACCCGCGAGTGGGACCTGCTGGCACCGGGCAGGTTGGTCTCCCGGATAGACGCCGTCGTGCTGGCCGGGGGTTCCGCCTTCGGGCTAGCTGCGTGCGACGGGGTCATGAGGTGGTGCGAGGAGCACGACCGCGGCTTTGCAACCGCGGCCGCCAAGGTGCCGATCGTCGTGGGCGCCGTCCTCTACGACCTGGGCGTAGGAAGCGCGAAGGTGAGGCCCGGACCGCAGGAGGGGTACTCAGCCTGCGTGGGTGCCAGCGGCGGAGCGGTTCCGGTCGGCCGAGTCGGCGCGGGCACCGGGGCCACCGTCGGCAAGTGGAGGGGGCCGAGCGCGCGTGTGCCAGCAGGCCTGGCAACGGCGACCACCCGACATCGAGGCGTCGTGGTGTCGGTCCTCCTCGCCGTCAACGCCTACGGCGAGCCCGATTCGGACCAGCAGATACCCGACGACTACCCACTTCCCGGATCCAGTCTCCTCGAGGCCACGAGCATCGGCGTGGTCGCGACCAACGCCAACCTGGACAAGACCGCGTGCTTGCTGGTGGCCCAGTCGGCTCACGACGGGCTAGCGCGGGCGCTGGAACCGGTGCACACCTCCTTCGACGGCGACGCCCTGGTGACGGCGGCGGTCGGTGGGCAGAGCGCTCCGGTGGAGCTGGTGCGGTTGCTGGCGGCGCGGGTCACCGCGGTCGCGGCGGCGTCGATCCACGGCTGACCTCCCGCCCTCCCTCAGGTTTCGCACTCGGAGGGGCACAGAAGGCGCGACGCGCCTCGCGGACCCGAGGCGAAGGTGATCGACGCGCTCGCGCACGGGGTTGGTCGCTGCGTCGACGGCTATACGATGCCCCTGTGGCCACTCTGGCCGAGCTGGAGGTCGAGACCAGCACTTGCGTGCGCTGCCCGTTGGCCTCCGGGCGCACCAACGTCGTCTTCGGCGTGGGGAACCCAGCCGCATCCCTGATGCTGGTGGGGGAAGGTCCGGGACGGGAGGAGGATCTGGCCGGAGAGCCGTTCGTAGGCCGGTCGGGTCAGCTGCTCGACCAACTGGTCTGGCAGGAGGTGGGCCTCGGGCGCGGCGACTGCTATATCGCGAACGTCGTCAAGTGCCGCCCTCCGGGCAACCGGGACCCGAGGCCGGAGGAGGTGGAGACCTGCCGCCCCTACCTCGACACTCAGATAACGCTGATAGACCCCACGGTGATCGTGACCTTGGGCAACTTCGCCAGCCGGCTGATACTGGATACGGCCGAGGGAATAACCCGCTTGCGTGGAAGGACCTACCCGCTCGAGGGCCGGATGGTGGTGCCGACCTACCACCCCGCCGCCGCTCTCCGGAGTGGAGGGGATGTGCTGGCGAGGATGCGGGCTGATCTGGTGCGGGCCAAGGAGGCACTCGTGGAGCCGAAGGAACCCCTCGGTGGGCGCCCTTGATCGAAGCCGTGACGAAGTCGGCCGACGACACCCGCGACCTGGCAGGCGCCGTGGCGGGAGTGGCGAGACGCGGCGACGTCATCTTGCTCTCGGGCGACCTGGGCACGGGGAAGACCACCTTCGTGCAGGGCTTTGCCCGGTCACTGGGCGCGGAGGGCGCGGTGACGAGCCCCACCTTCACGCTCGTGCGCAGCTATCCGGGTCGCATCCCGATCGTCCACGTCGACATCTACCGCCTCGACCGCACCGTCGAGGTCGCCGACCTCGGTCTGGCCGAGCTCCTCGACGAAGGAGCGGTCGCCCTGGTCGAATGGGGAGAGGCTGCAGTCGCCAGCCTGGCGTCGGAGTACCTCAGGGTCTCGTTCGATCTCGGAGGCGACGAGGACGGGCGTAGGTTGGGCCTCATGGCGATCGGAGGCTGCTGGGAGCCCAGGCTGGCGGCGCTGGCGTCGGCTCTCGAGCCTTGGCGACCGGAGGCGGCGAGGCGGTGATCGTACTGGCGCTCGAGACGGCGACCCCTCAGGTGGGTGTGGCGATCGCTGATGACGACGGGATCATGGCCAGCCTGCATTCGGCGAGAGGCCGTCGTCACGCCGAGGCCCTCGTGCCGGCCGTGCGCGTGGTCTGCGGCGAGGCGGCCGTGGAAGTGGGTGACATAGGTGCCGTGGCGGTGGACGTCGGCCCCGGTCTCTTCACCGGGTTGAGGGTCGGGGTGGCCACCGCCAGGGCAATGGCCCAGGCGCTGGGGGTGGGGTTGATAGGCATGTCCAGCCTCGATTTGCTCGCGTTCGCGGTGGGGCACAGCCACAAGCTGATAGCAGCGGTCGTGGACGCCCGCAGAAACGAGGTCTTCTGGGCGCCATACAGACACAGCCAGGTAGGGGTCCAGCGACTGTCCGGATACCAGGTTTGCGGGCCCGACGACCTTGCATCCGATCTCGGCGCTCGCGGGGAACAATCGCTGGCGGTGGGCGACGGGGCGATGCGTTATCAAGAAAGGCTGCTCAGGGAGACCCAAGTGGAGGTGGGCAACGCCGGCACAGCGTTTCCTACAGCGAGCACCCTGGCCGAGCTCGCCCATCCCAAGGCGCTTCTCGGAGAATACGTGGCACCCGCCGAGCTTGTGCCCTTGTACTTGCGAAAGCCAGATGTGGCGATCAACTGGGAGCAGCGCCGCCACCCCGCGACGACGAGCGGACGGCGGTGATGGTGTCGAAGCTGACCGGTACCGAGAGACCCCGGACCGATCCCGATCCGGAGGTCCACCTGATCCCCATGCGCCGGCGCCACCTGCCGCGCGGTGATGCGCATCGAGACAGCCGTCTACCCAAGACCGTGGTCGGCGAGCCTCTTCGTGAGCGAGCTCGCGTTGCGCGCCTCGCGCGCCTACACGGTGGCGCGTGTCGGCAGCGTGTTGGTGGGCTACTGCGGCCTCATGCTGGTCGGAGAAGACGCCCACATCACGACGGTCGCGGTGGATCCGGGCTGGCGCCGCCAGAAGATCGGCAGCCGCATGATGCTCCACATGGCTCGGTTGGCCCGGAGACGGGGAGCGCGCAACCTCACGCTCGAGGTCAGGGTGGGCAACCGCGAGGCTCAGGGGATGTACCAACGCTTCGGCTTCTACCCGGCGGGCATCCGGAAGAACTACTACTCCGAGACCAACGAGGACGCGGTGGTCATGTGGGCGAATGACATCGACACCCCGGACTACGACGAGCGGCTCTCCCATCTCGAGGGGGGGCTGGGTGGAGGCACGGTCGTGGAGGACAACCGGTGGTGAGCCCCGCGGGGGTGGTGCTCGGGATCGAGACCTCCTGCGACGAGACGGCGGCCGCGGTGGTTGTAGGCGGGATCACGGTCCTTTCCTCGGTGGTGAGCAGCCAGGTCGACATCCATGCACGCTTCGGCGGGGTGGTCCCGGAGGTGGCCGGCCGTGCCCACGTGGAGCTTCTCACGCCTGTGGTGGCGGAGGCGCTCGCCGAGGCGGGCCTCGAGGGCTCGAGCCACGGGCGCCCGATGTTGCCGCGGTCGCGGCGACCGTCGGGCCGGGCCTGGTGGGGTCCCTCCTCGTCGGGGTGAGCGCGGCGAAGGCCATGGCGCTCGTGTGGGGAGTCCCCTTCGTGGGTGTCAACCACCTGGAGGCGCACATCTGTGCCAGCTGGTTGGAGCAGCCCGAGCTCGAGACGCCGCTCGTCGTGCTGCTGGTCTCTGGTGGGCATACCATGCTGATCCTGGTCGAGGAGCGGGGCAGGTACCGGATGCTCGGCCAGACGATCGACGACGCGGCGGGGGAGGCCTTCGACAAAGTCGCCAGGTTCCTCGGCCTCGGCTACCCGGGCGGCCCGGCAATAGAGAGGGTTTCCAAAAAGGGAGATCCCCGGGCGGTCGGGTTTCCGAGGGCCATGCTCTCGGAGGGCTACGACTTCTCCTTCAGCGGGCTCAAGACCTCGGTCGTCAGGTACGTACGGGCGCATCCCGACTTGGACACTCGACATGTGGCTGCCTCCTTCCAAGAGGCTGTGGTCGACGTCCTGGTGACCAAGGCGCGAAGGGCAGCCGTCGAGCTAGGGGCCAAGGGGCTCTGCCTGGCCGGCGGGGTGGCGGCGAACTCGATGCTGCGGGATCGGACCGTCGCGGCGTGCTCGGCGGAGGGGATGAGGGCGTTGCTGCCGAGGCGGGCGATGTGCACCGACAACGCCGCCATGGTGGCGGCCGCCGGCTGGTGGCGCCTCTCCTCGGACGGGCCGACCGACCTCGGCGCGGGCGCCGACCCCGGACTGGCTCTTCCTCTGATCGGCTGAGGCGGCTCTCGGAGGGCTGGCCGTCAGAGCGCCGTCAGAGCGGGCCGTCAGAGCGGGCCATTCGAGCCATCAGGGCTGGCGTCAGAGCGGGCCGCCAGAGCGGGCCGTCAGAGCGGGCCATTTGCCAGCCCAGCGTGCTCTGCTATCGTTAGCACTCGGAAGGTAAGAGTGCTAACAAGCGCCTACAGGGAGGCCTCTTTCGATGAACCTGAAGCCCCTCGACGATCGGATCGTCGTACGACCCAGCGAGTCCGAGGAGACCACCGCCTCTGGCCTGGTCATTCCCGACACCGCCAAGGAGAAGCCCCAGCAGGGCGAGGTCCTGGCCGTAGGCCCGGGCAGGAGAGCCGACAACACCGGAGAGGTCATACCCCTGGACATCTCCGTGGGTGACGTCGTCGTCTACTCCAAGTACGGCGGCACCGAGATCACCATCGAAAGCGAGGACCTCCTGATCCTCACCGGACGGGACGTGCTGGCGAAGGTCGGCGGAAAGGGCAAGAAGTAATGCCGAAGATGCTCAAGTTCGACGAGACGGCGCGCAGGGGCCTGGAGACCGGAGTCAACAAGCTTGCCGACTCGGTAAAGGTGACGCTGGGGCCCAAGGGTCGCAACGTCGTGTTGGAGAAGAAGTTCGGGGCTCCCACGATCACCAACGACGGGGTCACCATCGCCCGTGAGGTCGAGCTGGACGACCCCTTCGAGAACATGGGCGCGCAGCTCGTCAAGGAGGTGGCCACCAAGACCAACGACGTGGCGGGCGACGGCACCACCACGGCCACCGTCCTGGCCCAGGCCCTCGTGCGCGACGGACTGCGAAACGTCGCGGCCGGCGCCAACCCCATGGTCCTGAAGCGGGGCATCGACAAGGCCGTCGCCGCGGTGGTGGAAGCGGTCAAGGAACAGGCCAAGGACGTGGACGACAAGTCCGACATCGCCAACGTGGCCTCCATATCCGCCGCTGACCGCTCCATCGGAGACGTCCTGGCCGAGGCCCTGGACAGGGTGGGCAAAGACGGGACGGTCACCGTCGAAGAGTCCAACACCTTCGGCCTCGAGCTCGACTTCACCGA
Organism: uncultured Actinomycetes bacterium; assembly: GCA_963736925.1. Classification (GTDB taxonomy): domain Bacteria; phylum Actinomycetota; class Acidimicrobiia; order Acidimicrobiales; family CAVTQP01; genus CAVTQP01. The sequence continues at coordinate 57,652 of CAVTQP010000001.1, read as the reverse complement.
GGGTATGCAGTTCGACAAGGGCTTCCTCTCCCCCTATTTCGTCACCGACGCCGAGCGCCAGGAGGCGATCCTCGACGATCCCCATCTGTTGATCACCAACGGCAAGATCAGCGCGGTCCACGACCTGCTGCCCGTGCTGGAGAAGGTCATGCAAGGGGGCAAGCCTCTGTTGATCATCGCAGAGGACGTCGAGGGCGAGGCCCTTGCCACCCTCGTGGTCAACAAGATCCGGGGAACCTTCAACTCGGTCGCGGTGAAAGCGCCCGGTTTCGGCGACCGCCGCAAGGCCATGCTCGAGGACATGTCCACCCTGACAGGGGCACAGGTGATCTCCGAGGAGGTGGGGTTGAAGCTCGAGAACGCCACCCTCGACCTGCTCGGTAGGGCTCGGCGGGTGATCATCACCAAGGATGACACCACGATCATCGAAGGGGCCGGCTCCAAGCAGGACGTTCAGGGAAGGGTGAGCCAGATAAAGAAGGAGATCGACGAGACGGACTCCGACTGGGACCGGGAGAAGCTTCAGGAGCGCCTGGCCAAGCTGGCCGGCGGTGTCGCCGTGGTCAAGGTCGGCGCGGCCACCGAGATCGAGCTCAAGGAGAAGAAGCACCGGATAGAGGACGCGCTGTCGGCCACGAGGGCGGCGGTGGAAGAAGGGGTTGTGGCGGGGGGAGGGATATCCCTCCTCCGGGCCCGGGCCAAGGTCGACAAGCTGGCGTCGTCGCTGTCGGGCGACGAGGCCACCGGCGCCCGGCTGGTGAGCAAGGCATTGGAGGAACCCCTCAAGCTCATCGCCTTCAACTCCGGCTACGAGGGCTCGATCATGGTCCGGGAGGCCGAGCAGAAGTCCGGCAACGTCGGCTTGAACGCGATCACCGGCGTCTTCGAGGACCTCCTGAAGGCGGGCGTCATCGATCCTGCCAAGGTCACGCGCTCCGCCCTGCAAAACGCCGCTTCCATAGCCGGAATGTTGCTGACCACCGAGGCCCTGGTGGCGGACAAGCCCGAGAAGAAGCCTGACCCCGCTGCCGCTGCTGCCGCCATGGGAGGCGGAGGCATGGGCGGAATGGGCGGAGGCATGGGCGGAATGGGGATGATGTAGGGAGTTGACCTCCCCTTCCGAAACCGGCGCCGCTCCCCGCCCGGCGCCGGACCCTGCCAAGCTCCTCGAATACTGGATGGAGTGGGAGCGGGCAGAGACGCCCCCGGGGCGGGTGATCGCCAACCTCAAGACGGCGGGCCTGCGCGAGCTGTTGGAGGCCCTCGTGCGAGCAGCAGCCCGATCCGACTAGCCGCGCAGGTGGAGAAGTCACGGGCGGCCGGCCAGCTGGAGATACCCGACCAGGACATACCCCGTCCTTCGTCGCACCGTCCGGGCGACCCTCCAGTGTGGTCGTTCATCGGCGCCGCCGCGCGCACGGGGGTGAGCCTCGATCGGGTCAGGGCATCGCTCCGGGCCCGGGACCCCGGGCAGGCGGCGCCCGTGCCTCCCTCCTTCGAGGGAAGTGTCCCGGCGGCCGTGCTCGTCCCCGTATTCGAGGAGGGCGGCGAGACCCGCGTGATACTGACCAGACGCTCATCGAAGCTTCGTTCCCACACCGGTCAGGTCTCGTTCCCCGGGGGGCGCGTCGACCCAGGAGAAGCCCCCGTCGACGCGTCGCTGCGCGAAGCGGCGGAGGAGGTAGGAATCGATCCCGCCGGGGTGGAGATCCTGGGCGAGCTCGGTTCTCTGGTCACCATGTCGAGCCGCGCGTTGATCACTCCGTTCGTGGGGGCTCTGTCGGAAAGGCCGCGCCTGACCCCCAACCCGGCGGAGGTGGACAGAGCCTTCGACACCGCGCTGGCCGACCTGATGGCAGACGGCGCCTACCACGAGGAGCTGTGGGCGATCGGTGGTGACGAGCGACCGGTCCACTTCTTCGACCTGGAGGGTGAGACCGTCTGGGGCGCCACCGCACACATCCTCACCGAGCTGCTGCTCGCCGTAGTCGTCGGACAGTAACGTGGGGTGATATCGGGACGAGGTCGATGAGGCGAAGACAGCCTGCAACGGGAAGACGGCCTGCAAAGGAGACAGCGAGTGGCTGAGCTCGAGATCGGGATAGGCAAGTCAGCCCGCAGGGCGTACGGCCTGGACGACATGGCCATCGTTCCCAGCCGGCGCACCAGGGACCCTCAGGACGTAGACATCTCCTGGGAGATTGACGCGTTCCGCTTCGAGCTCCCGCTCATGGCCGCGGCGATGGACGGTGTCACCAGCCCGGCAACGGCGATCGAAGTAGGTCGCCTGGGCGGGGTCGGGGTTCTCAACCTCGAGGGCCTCTGGACCCGCTACGAGGAACCCGAGCCGGTCTTCGAGGAGATCGCCGGCCTGGACCAGGAAAAGGCGACCGCTCGGATGCAGCAGCTCTACACAGAGCCGGTCAAGCGGGAGCTGGTGGTGGAGCGGATCCGTGAGATAAACGACGCGGGCGTGGTCTCTTGCGGTTCACTGACGCCCCAGAGGACCGAGCGCCTCGCCTCGGCGGTGATGGAGGCCGAGCTGGACCTTCTGGTCATCCAGGGCACGGTTGTCTCGGCCGAGCACGTGTCCAAGACCGACGAGCCTCTCAACCTCAAGCGGTTCATCCGAGAGCTGGATCTCCCGGTGATCGTGGGCGGATGCGCCTCCTATCAGGCGGCGCTCCACCTGATGCGGACGGGAGCTGTCGGGATCCTGGTCGGGGTCGGCCCCGGCAACGCCTGCACCACGAGAGGCGTCCTCGGGGTCGGAGTGCCCCAGGCGACAGCGATCGCAGACGCCTCCGGTGCCCGGATGAGGCATCTGGACGAGACGGGCGTCTACGCGCAGGTCATCGCCGACGGCGGGATGAGCCGTGGCGGCGACATCGCCAAGGCGATCGCCTGTGGGGCCGACGCGGTGATGCTCGGGTCTCCCCTCACCTCCGCCCACGAGGCTCCGGGCCGCGGATACCACTGGGGGATGGCCACCTTCCATCCCACCCTCCCCCGTGGCACGCGCGTGCGGACCGACTCGCGGGGGACACTGAGGGAGATCCTGCTTGGGCCGGCGCACGAGAACGACGGCCGGCTCAACCTCTTCGGAGCACTTCGCACGTCGATGGCGACATGCGGCTACGGGTCGGTGAAGGAGTTCCAGAAGGCCGAGGTGATGGTGGCGCCGACCATGCAGACCGAGGGGAAGGCCCTCCAGCGCTCCCAGGGCGTGGGGATGGGTCACTGACGGCGGTCCCGAGGGCCGCAGAGTTCGATACGGTCCTCGTCGTCGACTTCGGCGCCCAGTACGCCCAGCTGATAGCCAGGCGGGTCCGCGAGGCGCACGTCTACTCCGAGATCGTCCCCCACACTGTGACGGCGGCGGAGATCCTGAGGCGCCGTCCAGCGGGGATCATCCTTTCGGGGGGCCCCAAGTCGGTTCACACCGACTCGGCCCCAACCCTCGACGTGGGCATCTACAGCGCAGGGGTGCCCGTTCTCGGGATCTGCTACGGGGCACAGCTGCTGTCGATCCAGCTGGGCGGGACGGTGGCCCGGACCGGGCGGGGAGAGTATGGCCGCACCCCCCTCCATGTGCTGGCTTCCTCACCGCTCTTCCACGACCTCCCCGCCTCCCAAGAGGTGTGGATGAGCCACAACGACTCCATCACCGGCCCCCCCGAGGGCTTCAGGATCACAGCCTCGGCGCCGGAGTCGCCCGTCGCCGCGTTCGAGGATGCCGACCGCGCGACGTACGCGGTCCAGTTCCACCCCGAGGTGGCCCACACGTCGCGGGGTCAGGAGATGCTGAAGCACTTCCTCTACGACGTGTGTGGATGCCTTCCCGGATGGACTCACACGTCGATCATCGAGTCCACCGCGGAGAGGGTGCGCGCTCAGGTGGGAGACGAGCGGGTGGTCTGCGCGCTCTCCGGAGGAGTCGACTCGTCAGTTGCCGCGGCACTGGTCCACAAGGCAATCGGGGACCAGCTCACCTGTGTGTTCGTGGACACCGGCCTGATGCGCGTGGGAGAGGCCGAGCAGGTGGAGCAGACGTTTCGCCGCCAGTTTCGGATGGACCTGGTTCACGCCAAGGCGGCCGACCGGTTCTTCGAAGCCTTGGAGGGCGTCTCGGATCCCGAGCGAAAGCGCAAGGTGATCGGCGGGACCTTCATCAGGGTGTTCGAGGAGGTCGCCGCCGACGTCGATGATGCTCGCTACCTCGTCCAGGGGACGCTTTACCCCGACGTCATCGAGTCCGGGACGATCGATGCCGCCAGGATCAAGTCACACCACAACGTGGGCGGGCTTCCCGAGGATATGAACCTCGAGCTGATCGAGCCGCTGAGGGGCTTGTTCAAGGACGAGGTCCGGGCGGTCGGCGAGGAGCTGGGGCTCCCCGAGGAGATCGTGTGGCGCCAACCGTTCCCCGGGCCCGGCCTGGCGGTGCGGATCGTCGGCACCGTCACGCCCGAGCGCGTCGGCATACTGCGCGCGGCGGACGCCATAGTCGTCGAAGAGATCAAGAAGGCCGGGCTCTACCGGGACGTCTGGCAGAGCTTCGCGGTGCTGCCGAGCATCCGGTCGGTCGGGGTGATGGGAGACGAGCGAACCTATGCTTATCCGGTGATCATAAGGGCGGTCACCAGCGACGACGCCATGACGGCGGACTGGGCGCGGCTGCCGCATGACCTTCTCGAGAGGCTCTCCAGCCGCATCATCGCCGAGGTGGCCGGGGTCAACCGGGTGGCCTTCGACATCACGTCGAAGCCCCCGGGGACCATCGAGTGGGAGTGAGCGCCCCGGACCTGCTCGAAGGGCTCAATCCTGTCCAGCGAGAGGCGGTGACCCACGGGGACGGTCCCCTTCTCATAGTGGCAGGTGCCGGGTCGGGTAAGACGAGGGTCCTCACCCACCGGGTGGCTTACCTCATCGCAGAGCGCGAGGTCTCCCCGTTCCGGATCCTCGCCATCACCTTCACCAACAAGGCCGCCGACGAGCTGCGCCGGAGGGTGGCAGCACTCGTCGGACCCGTGGCGAAGCGGATGTGGGTGTCCACCTTCCATTCTGCATGCGTGCGAATGCTGAGGAGAGACGCGCCCAAGCTGGGATATCGGTCAGGGTTCACCATCTACGACCAGTCCGACTCCGTCCGACTGACCGGCATCATCCTCAACGACTTGAACATCGACTCGAGGCGGTTTCCGCCGCGTGCGGTGCATGCGAGCATCAGCGCCGCCAAGAACGACATGGTCGATTTCGAGACCTACAAGTCGGGAGCGGCAAACGTCTTCGAAAGACGTATCGGAGACGTCTATGCGGAGTATCAGGCGCGTCTTCTATCGGCCAACGCGATGGACTTCGACGACCTGGTCATGGTGACCGTCAACCTCTTGCAGGCGGACGGCGAGGTGCTGGATCACTACAGGAGGCGTTTCAGCCACGTTCTGGTGGACGAGTACCAAGACACCAACCGTGCCCAGAACGAGCTCGTGATGCTGCTGGCCGGCGAGCATGGCAACGTCTGTGTCGTCGGCGACTCGGATCAGAGCATTTACCGCTTCCGGGGCGCCGACATACGAAACCTGCTGGAGTTCGAAAAGGCCTTCCCGGACGCCGAGGTGATCCTGCTCGAGCAGAACTACCGGTCCACCCAGACCATCCTCGACGCCGCAAACGCCGTCATAGGCCAGAACATGATGCGAAAGCCCAAGGCGCTTTGGACCGACCGGGGCACGGGACCGTTGATAACGCACTACCAGGCCAACGACGAGCAGGACGAAGGATCCTGGGTCTCCGACGAGATCCTGCGACTCCACACGACCGAGGGCGTCCAGTGGGGCGACATCGCGGTCTTCTACCGGACCAACGCGCAAAGCCGCGTCCTGGAGGAGGAGCTGTCCCGCCGTGGCGTCTCCTACCAGGTGGTGGGGGGAACCAGCTTCTATGACCGGCGCGAGGTGAAAGACGTTCTGGCCTATGCCCGCCTTCTCATCAACTTCGAAGACGAGGTTTCCCTACGCAGGGTCGTCAACGTTCCCAAGCGAGGCGTGGGGGACACGACGCTCGCCCGCGTCGGGGCTTGGGCGGCCAAGAACGGCGTGACGTTCGCGGTCGGGCTCGACCAAGCCGAAGCGACGGGGGCCACCGGGAAGGCGGTCTCTGGTGTGCGGTCGTTCCTCGCTCTGGTGGAGGAGCTTCGCAAAATGGCGAGCGGCGGGACGGGCCCGGCACAGGTTCTCGAGGCGGTCCTCGAAAGGACCGGATACAGAGCCGAGCTGGAATCCCAAGGCACCCTCGAGGCGGCGGGACGGCTGGAGAACCTCGCAGAGCTGGTGGGTGTGGCGGCCGACTACGACGACGTGGCCCCGTTCCTCGAAGACGTCGCCCTGATCTCCGACGTAGACGATATGGACGACGACGACTCGAAGGTTGCCCTGATGACGCTGCACACGGCCAAGGGGCTGGAGTTCCCGGTGGTGTTCATGGTGGGGATGGAAGACGGCGTGTTCCCTCACACGCGCTCGCTGGGGGAGCCCGACGAGCTGGAGGAGGAGCGGAGGCTGTGCTACGTGGGATTAACCCGCGCCAAGGCCCACCTTTACCTCTCCAACGCGTGGCGCCGCTACATATGGGGAACCACCCAGTACAACGTGCCGAGCCGCTTCCTGAGAGAGCTCCCCGAGCCACTGGTGCAAGCGCTCGCAAGCAGCGACGGTGAAGCCGCGGGACGCGGTGCAGAGGTCGGAGCCCTGCATGCCGTCGCCGCATCCGACCGTGGGCGCAGGTCGCCGGCCCGCACACGAGGGGCCGAGCGCCTCGGTCTCAAGGTCGGCGAAGACGTAGTCCACGCAAAATGGGGTGAGGGCGTCGTGATAGCGGTCCGAGGCGAAGGGGACGAGGCTGAGGCCACGGTCAGGTTCCCCGACGTCGGGGAGAAGAACCTCTACCTGGCGTGGGCACCGATCAAGAGGGCTTGATCGCCCCAAGTGGGCGCCCAGCTCCCGGCCCTTTAGTATTGCGGGCCGATGGAGCGACCCTACAGGGTGGTCGTCGCCAAGCCGGGCTTGGACGGGCACGACCGCGGCGCCAAGGTCATTGCCCGTGCGTTGCGCGATGCCGGCTTCGAGGTCATCTACACGGGCTTGCACCAGACGCCGGAGCAGGTCGTTCAAGCCGTCATCCAAGAGGACGCCGACGCCGTAGGGCTGTCTCTTCTGTCGGGAGCACACCTAACCCTCGTTCCCCGGGTCCTCGAGTCCCTTGCCGACGAGGGCCGGGACGACGTCCTGGTCGTTTGCGGGGGGATCATCCCCGACGCGGACATCCCCAAACTCAAGGAGATGGGGGTGGCCGAGGTGTTCACACCCGGAGCCCCGCTTCCGGCCATCGCCCAGTGGCTCGAGCAGGAGTTGGACCGCCGCCAGACGGCGGCGCGCGAGAGCTGAAATCCTCGACAACGGAGATCGCAAAATTGGACTTGTTCGAATACCAAGGCAAGCAGTACTTCGCCCGCTACGGCATACCGGTCTCACCGGGCGGGCTCGCGGGCACAGTCGACAAAGCGGTGCTCGAAGCCGACAGCGCGGGTTACCCCGTGGTGGTCAAGGCCCAGGTCCAAGTCGGGGGACGCGGCAAGGCCGGGGGCATCAAGCTCGCCTCCGACCCCGACGAGCTGCGTGCTCACGCCGGCGCCATCCTCGGGATGGATATCAAGGGACATCAGGTGCGCAGGGTCTGGATCGAACATGCCTCTGACATCGCCAAGGAGTACTACGCAAGCTTCACCTTGGACCGAACCGCGAAGCTTCACCTTTGCATGGTGTCAGCCAAGGGCGGAGTCGAGATCGAGCAGGTCGCAGACCAAGACCCGGGAGCGATCGCCAGGCTCCACGTGGACCCTGTTGACGGGCTGGCCTACGAAGACGCCTTCCAGGTCGTCCAAGAAGCGGGTCTGGAGACGGAGGCGAGGGAACAAACGGCGCATATTTTGTGCGACCTATACCGCTGCTATGTCGAAGGTGACGCGGATCTGGTCGAGATCAACCCTTTGATCGTCACGTCCGACGGAAGGGTGCACGCGCTGGACGCCAAGGTCACCCTCGACGACAACGCGGCGTTCAGGCATCCGGAGTGGGACGAGTTTCGCGGGATGGAGGAGCTGGACGACAGGGAGAGGCTGGCCCGGGACAAGGGCCTCAACTACATAGGCCTGTCGGGAACCGTCGGCATAATCGCCAACGGCGCGGGTCTGGCGATGAGCACTCTCGACGTCGTAACGCAGGCAGGGGGCTCGGCGGCGAACTTCCTCGACATCGGTGGGGGCGCCAACGCCGACGTCATGGCGGCCGCCTTGGAGGTCATCAACACCGACGAGAACGTAAGGTCGATACTCATCAACGTCTTCGGTGGGATCACCAGATGCGACGAGGTTGCCAACGGCATCGTAGAGGCGCTGGGACGCGTCGATCTCCGGGCGCCGATCGTCCTGCGGCTTGACGGCACCAACGCAGAGCAGGGTAGGGCCATCCTCGCCGATCACACCTCTGAGCGCCTCATCGTGCAGCCCACCATGCTCGAGGCCGGCGCGGATGGCCGTGAAGCTGGCTGCCGCGGGGAGCGGGGGGAAGTAGTGAGCATCTTCGTCGACGAGAACACCAAGGTATTGGTCCAGGGCCTGACCGGCGGCCAGGGCCGCTTTCATGGTCTGCGCAACAGGGACTACGGGACGAAGGTCGTGGCGGGCGTCACTCCGGGGAAGGGAGGACAAGACGTCGAGGGGGTGCCCGTGTTCGACACCGTCGCCGACGCCGTCGCCGCCACCGGTGCGAATGCTTCCTTCGTCTCGGTCCCTCCCAAGTCGGCTCCGGCTGCCGTCATAGAAGCCGCCGAGGCGGGCATACCGTTCGTCGTCTGTATCACCGAGTTCATCCCCGCCCAGGACGAGGCTCTGTTCTTCAACCAGCTCCGGCGCGACTACGTGGGCACGCGCCTTTTGGGGCCGAACTGCCCCGGGATCATCTCGCCGGGCAAGTGCAACATCGGCATCACCTCCGGCGACATCGCTCGACCGGGGGGGCCCGTGGGAATCGTGAGCCGTTCGGGAACCCTCACCTATCAGGCTCTCCACGAGCTGTCCCAGCAGGGCGTGGGCCAGACCACCTGCGTGGGAATCGGCGGCGACCCGGTGCCCGGCACCGGATTCATCGACTGCCTCGCCTCGTTCGAGTCCGATCCCGAAACCAAGGCGGTGATGATGATCGGTGAGATCGGCGGTGCCGAGGAGGAGAGGGCCGCCGAGTTCATCGCCAAGGAGATGCACAAGCCGGTGGTCGCCTACATAGCGGGCGTCACCGCACCGCCGGGCAAGAAGATGGGCCACGCAGGGGCGATCATTTCGGGCTCCAAGGGCACGGCGCAGGCGAAGATGGAGGCTCTCGAGGCTGCAGGCGCCCGGGTTGCCCAGAACCCCACCCAGGCGGGGGAGATGATCGTCGAAGCCGTGGGAGAGCTCGGGTAGGCAACCGTTCTGAGTTTGCCCAGCAGATGGGCGCGCTGCTCGACGGGCTTCCCAAGTTCTATAACCTTGACGTTCGGCTCGTGGAAGAGCTGTAGCTGCCACTGAACAGGTGGCGAGGAGATGATCGGAGGTCCCGATGTATAGACGGGCAACCTCGAAGTCCGGTTACGCGAGAGCTCCGGCCATGGAGCCGGCGCTGATTGCGCGATTGACGATGAGCATCGTCGGAGCTGCCCTGTTGATCATTGGGGCGTTTCTCGATTGGGTAGGTACAGCCAGTGGCGTAAATCTTACGATTCGCGCTTACTACGAGACTGCTTTTTCGACGAACACCTCTAACTTCGTTCAGACAGTCGGCTTTCCGATGGTTGTGTTAGGAGTTGTTGGTCTGATGGGCCTGGGACCCCGGTCGGGGTGGCTGACGAGAGTGGTTGGGGGTTTGGGTGTCGCGGGGTTCGTTCTGTTCGCAGTCCAGGTATACAGAGCACCGCTCTCTCTCAGTCCGGGTGTAGGAGCGTGGCTGTGTCTGGCGGGAGCCCTCCTGTCACTAGTCGGGGGCTCGCTCGGGACGCGGGCGCTCGCACCCTCAGGTCCCGGCGGCCCGGCGTAGGTGTTGCATGAGGGCTTAGTGTCTCGATCAGGCGGTAAGTAGACCTGGATGACACCCTCGGATCGGGTTGTGAGGAAGTTGGGAAGTGAGAGGGATGAGGTGGGATGAGTCAAGATAGACCAGATCAGACGACGAGGACCTCCGTTCCCTCCGACAGATCCCGCGCCACCGCGCCACCCAGGAGCCGGTCTCGCGATCTGCGTCTAGTTGCGATGGCCGTCTTCGCTGTTCTCCTGATCTGGTTTGCAGTGGACAATACACAAACAGTTGACATTCATTTCTGGGTGACCACCGCCAAGGGACCTCTCATAGGGGTTGTCGCCATCTCGGCGGCCCTCGCCGCAGCCATCAGCGCGCTCTTGCTCCGACGGCACCAGATTCGCCGCAAGCATTGACCGGACCGCTACGGGACATCCAAGTCCGGGGTGGCCCTAGCTCCCGTCGCTCAGCGCTCATCGAGGCGGCTCGACGACCTACCGGTAGTTGTCGGTGTGACCGAGGCTGACGTGACCGGGCAGGGGAAACAAGCAGACTCCGTGCGGTCCGTTTCCCACCGGGATGCGTTGTACCGCTCCGGTCCTGGTGTCGATCACATAGACCTCGGAGTTGTAGCGACCTGAGAGCCACAACTGGGTTCCGTCACCCGAAACGCCGCCCATGTCCGGACTACCGCCGGGAACCGGCCAGTTGGCGACGACTTGGCGCGTGGCAAAGCTGATCACCGAGATGCTGCCCCCTTGGCGATTGGACACGTAGAGTTCGGTGGCGTCTCGACTGGGATATAGGCCGTGAGCGCCGCCACCGGTCCGGATAAACCCGATCTCGCTGAAGCTGTTGGCATCGATCACATAGACGCCTCCCCGGAACAGGTCGGCCACGTAGAACACCGATCCGTCCGGAGACAGCCGTACGTCCTGCGGTGAGCCGCCTATGTTCAAGACTCCGGTCGGAGCCATGGTCGCCACATCGACCCGGACCAACTGACCCGTGCCTTCACAGCTCACGACCAGCGATTTCCCGTCTCCGGTGAAGTCCAAGTGGTTGGGTCCCCGACAGGGCATCGGCACTCGTCTTATGAGCTGGAAAGTGTGAGGATCCCGAAAATCGAGCGTTCGCAAAGCTTCGGCCACCACGATCGCCTTGGTTCCATCAGGCGTGAAGTAAAGGTTGTATGGGTCGTCGACGGCTATGGGAGTCCCGGGAAGCCCGGTCTTCGGATCTATAGGAGTCAGCGCGTTCCCGAGATCGCTGTTGACGTAAAGCGTCCGCATGTCCCATGACGGCACGACGTGTTCGGGGCGCCTTGGAACGGCGAACGTGGAGACGACGCGAAGGGTCGAGGGGTCGATCACCGAGACAGTGTTGGATTCGCTGTTGGGCACATAGACACGCGAGGGCACGCCCCGAACGGCCGGGCTGAAATTGCCTGCCCTCGCGTTCTCGTAGACATCGATCGTCGTGGGCGTGGTCGTGGTCGGCACCGTGGTCAGAGGCCGCTTAGGAATGCTGGCGTGACCGGCCTCAGCCGCACCGCCACATCCAGTAACAAGGACGCCAAGTAGGACGCCTAAGGGCACGAAGCGGAGCACAAGCGCAATGTAACCAGCACCGGTACTCGTCACAAGGCATGCTGGATCACCGCGTAGGACGTTCCCCGCTTCAAATCGGAGCCGCTAATCTCTGGGTAACATCTGAGACGGGAGTCGAGCATGGCTGAGAGCGTGTACAAGGTCATCGAACTGGTGGGCACCAGCGAGGAATCCTGGGAGAAGGCAGCCGGCGCGGCCGTGGCCCAGGCAGGTCGGTCGTTGCGCGACCTTCGTGTTGCGGAGGTTGCCGAACTCGATCTCCAGATCGAAGACGGGCGAGTGATGGCGTATCGAGCCAAGGTCAAGGTGTCCTTCAAGTATGAAGGCGGCGGCTGACGCATTCGTACCCGCCGCTCGCTCGCGGACGCGAGTAGAGGTAGGTCATGTCCAGCCAGGCAATGTCGGGGAAGGTTGTGCTCGTCACGGGCGCAACCTCGGGTATTGGCGAGGCAACTGCCCGTGGCCTGGCTGTCATGGGGGCCACGATCGCCGTGGTAGGTCGTGACGAGAGCCGGGGCAAGGAAGCCCGGATGCGCATCGCAACGGCTGCAGACAGCGACCGGGTTCAGCTTCTTTCCGCCGATCTTGCCTCACAGCAAGGTGTCCGGTCCCTCGCGGGCAGGTCCGGGGGCGCTTCGAACGCCTGGACGTGTTGATCAACAACGCCGGAGTAGACGTGGGTAGGCGCACTGTCACCCCCGACGGTCTGGAGCTCACCTTCGCAGTCAACTACCTGGCACCCTTCCTGCTCACCACCCTCCTCCTGGAAATGCTCGAGAAATCAGCACCGGCCAGAATCATCAACGTGGCGTCAGGTGCTCATCGCGCGGGACAGATTGACTTCGGAAACCTTCAGAGCGAGAAGCGCTTCGGTCAGCGGACTTACAACAATTCCAAGTTGGCTCTCGTGCTATTCACCTACGAGCTTGCCGCCGTCTAAGAGGCACCGGCGTCACCGCCAATTGCGTAGATCCCGGATTCGTCAAAACGGGCCTGGGGGCGACGATGCCCCTTGGCTACCGGCTCATCGGAGCCGCCATGTGGCCCTTTATGGCACGACCCGAGAAGGGTGCAGAAACGGCGGTTTGGGCAGCGTCGAGCCCCGAGCTGAGCGATGTGAGCGGTGCCTACCTCAAACGTCGTCAGCGGACCGAGACTGGGACAAAGACGCACGACGAGGCGATGGCGGAGCGGTTGTGGCAGGTGAGCGAATCCCTCGTGACACATCCAGCAACTGGCTAGCTCACACCGGCCAGTGTTTGAGGTAACGCAGCGATCCTGCGCCACCCCGTGTGGTGACGGACGTCAGGCCATCCCGATCTGGCGACGACAGTGCCCGTCACCGCCATCCCTGGGGGGTCGGGTGACGGTGACGGGCCTGGTGGATGTGTCCGCGGCGCCATGCCCACACGGCAAAGAGGGCTATCAGCAGCCAGGGCACGTGTGGCGCTGGCGACACGGACACGGCAGCAACGACGAGAAGTCCGAGAATCACCAGGGCGAGGAGTCGTGACCGGTGCCGGATCGGTGCGGGCGGGACAGGTTCAGGTTCGGACCGTGGAAGGTCGCTGAGCAGCCCAGACAGGTCAGCGTGGGTTTTGGCCGCCATCGCACGACCAACCCGTTCATTGAACTCGGACGCGTCCAGACGCCCGTCCGCGTAGTGCCGGGAGAGTGCTTCGGCTACCTCGTTGCGCTCGGCATCGGACACCCGTAGAGCCGAGTCTGCCTCCGAGCGACGGGGGACCGACCAGGGCGAATCCCACCTCGAGTAATCCCATGGCGACTTCATCCAACTTCCCCTGTTCTATTCGTGCGCCCGGCAAGCGCAGACACGTCCATACAGGCTCGCTCAACGAGAGCGGGCACGGCCAACGAGATCTTCGATCAGTGCTGCCTCCGAGTCCTCCTCCGGAATAAGCAACCATCCAGCGAGGTACAAGGGGATGCCGGCCCCGCCCAGGAGCGAGAGGGCAACGAAGGCAATCCGAACAGTCGTGACGTCGATGTTAAAAGTGCTTGGCGAGGCCAGCCGCAACCCCAGAGAGCATTCGTCCCCCGACGGGGCGGCGGAGGGGCTGGGTCACGGGCTCGCTCGTTTGGGTCTCTTCGGTGTCCATGGGTCGATCGTCAACCATACGGAGCCCGGATGGTACCCGGAATGACCCGGGTCGACCCCCCAGGGCATGTCTCAGCGATCAGGGATTCCCCTGATGGTCGACAGACTTCGCGGGCGCGATCATGTGGGCATCGCTGAGCCGATCGAATCCAGACAACCGTCACCTGGCGGACCGGGTCCGGAGACCGAGCTGCGGTGGCGCGTGCGCCCAGGCCGGCCCGGAGCATGGGCCCGAGGGTCCGGGGGAGACCTCGGGTGGCGCGCCTGGAATCGACGCCCCGGCCCTGGCGCCATCCGCCGCCACTGGCGAGCCGATCGGGGACCTCTTCGGCGCAGCCGGACTGATCGCCTCGTGGCCGGCCTCGCCGCCGGCTTGTCGAAGCGTCTGGGTATCGATGTCACTCTCATCCGAGTCCTCCTGGTGCTGTCGGCCCTGGCGAGTGGATTCGGGGTGGCCGGCTACGTGCTGGGGTGGCTGTTAGTCCCCGCCGAGGGAAGCAAAAGCAACATCGGCGCTCGGGTGACTTCCGACGTGCGTGGCATCGCTCTAACCGTCGCCTTGGTGCCAGCCCTGGTCGCCTCCCTTGTATTGGCCTCGGCCCTTGGCGCCGGCTATCTATCGTCCATCACCTGGGCGCTCTTCTTGAGTGCTGCCGGGTTGGTGCTCGTCTACCGCAACGCGGAGGACGATGAGCGGGTGTGGCTGCGCAATGCCGCGGAACCGTTCATCCAGCTCGGTTCGGCCTCCACTCGGCGGCGCCGTTCTTTCGCCCTGCGCGTAGCCGCCGGCGTGCTCCTGGCGGCGGGTGGTCTCTTCTTCTTGGTGTTGGGACACTCCTCTGGGGCTGCCCTGCGGCCGCTCGGCGGGGCGGCGCTGGTGATAGCCGCCATCGTCGTTCTCTTCGGACCGTGGTGGCTCCGATTGGCTCGGGACCTCGTATCCGAGCGCCAGGCACGCGTCCGGGCCGAGGAGCGGGCCGATATGGCGGCTCGGGTCCATGATTCGGTGCTCCAGACCCTCGCCATGATCCAACGGGCTGCCGACCAGCCCCAGCAAGTAGCACAGCTGGCCCGCACACAGGAACGGGAGCTGCGATCGTGGCTCTTCGAAGGAGGGCCGCCCGCGTCGATCGGCGCGGATGGTCCGACCACCATGCTCAGGGGGGTTCAGCAGATCGAGGCCGAGGTAGAGACGGCCCATGGTGTGGCCGTCGACGCCGTCACCGTTGGTGACTGCCCGCTGGACGACGACATACGGGCGCTCTTGGCCGCGGGTAAGGAAGCAACCGTGAACGCAGCCAAGTGGTCGGGAGCACCGACTGTCTCGATATTCGTCGAAGTGGAATCCAAGCAGGTGTCGCTGTTCGTGCGCGACCGGGGGGTGGGTTTTGACCCGGCTGGCGTGGCTGGCGACCGCCGAGGCATCGCCGAGTCGGTTCGGGGAAGAATGATCCGCCACGGAGGCACTGCTGCCATCCGTTCAGCCGCAGGCCAGGGCACCGAGGTCGAGCTCACCCTGCCGCGGCGGGGAGTTCGTGCGTGAAGATGGGAACGATGCCGACCGTTCTTGTGGTCGACGACCATCACCTGTTCCGAGCCGGCGTGCGGAGTGAACTGGGCCAAGCCGTGCAGATCGTCGGTGAAGCCGACGAGGTCCCGGCCGCCGTCGAGCTCATCGAGGAGCGATTGCCCGATGTGGTCCTCCTCGACGTTCACATGCCTGGTGGTGGCGGCCAAGCGGTGATCGAAGCAGTCAAGTCCTCTCATTCGGAGGTGAAGTTCCTGGCTCTTTCTGTGTCTGACGCGCCCGAAGACGTGATCGCCGTCATTCGCGCGGGGGCACGCGGCTATGTCACCAAGACCATCTCGGGTCCTGAGCTGGTCGAGGCGGTCCTGCGCGTGGCAGGAGGAGATGCCGTCTTTTCCCCCCGGCTTGCCGGCTTCGTGCTAGACGCCTTCGCCTCCATGCCGGGTGATGCCTCCCCGACAAGCTTCGACCCTGAGTTGGATCAGCTCTCGGCCCGCGAACATGAGGTGCTCCGGCTCATCGCCCGGGGGTATACATACAAGGAGATTGCCCGACAGCTCACTATCTCGACCAAGACGGTCGAAAGCCACGTCTCGTCGGTATTGCGCAAGCTCCAGCTTTCTACCAGGCACCAACTCACCAGGTGGGCCGCGGAGCGACGCCTGATCTAGGGCGCGTCGGAGGAGCGGGTGCGCACCTGGTCCATGAGCTCGCGTACCCGGAACAGCGAGCCGTCGGCACCAGAGCCGTGGAGCAACATGCCGCCGTCGACAACGATGTTCTGTCCGTTGATGTAACACATCAGGTCAGAGCACAACAGCACGACGACGTCCGCCACCTCCTCGGGTACCCCTATGCGTGCGAGCGGGGTCTTTGCCACCTGGTGGTCGAGCATGCCGGGAATCGAGGTGAGGAACAGGTGGTTCATCGGGGTGTGGATCGTCCCGGGCGAGACAGCGTTGACGCGGATCGCAGGCCCGTACTCCAGCGCAGCCGTAGCAGTCAGCGCGATGATTCCAGCTTTTGCGGCGGCATAAGCACCCTCGCCATCGGCGGGTCTAACTCCGCTGATCGACGCCGTGCTGACGATCCTACCGTCGCCACCGTCGAGCATGATCGGGATGGCGGCCTTCATACCGTGGAAAGTACCGGTGAGATTCACGGCGAGGACGCGGGTCCAGTCTTCGGGTTCGATCTCGTGCAGACCGGTGCACATCCCTACGCCGGCGTTGTTGTGCAAGACCGATAGGCCTCCCATATCGTCCGCGGCACGGTCGACTGTGTCACGCATCTGTTCCCAGTCGGCGACGTCGACCACATAGGAGCGACCTCCGATCTCTCGGGCGACTGCGTTGGCGCGATCACCGTCCATGTCGAAAACAGCCACCAGCGCACCCTCGGCTGCCATCCGTCGGCAGGTCGCAGCGCCCATGCCCGAGCCACCGCCCGTCACGATCGCCCGCTGCCTGTCCAACAAGCCCATCGTCATCTCCCGGCGCGACGATACCTTGGAAGATCTGGTCCGGCACCGGCCTCCTAGTTGGAGTTGCCGAGCGCGTGGCGTTCGTGCTCCACGACCTGTTCGACCCTGATGGCCATCGCTGGAAGGTCGCCGGCCAGCTGAAGGGCGCGGGCAAGGCAGTCACCCTGGCGCCGTGCTTACAGGCCGGCTTCTCTTTCAGCCTGAACGGCCGTGCCGTATGCAACGATCTCGCTCCAAGCGTTTCCAAGCTCCGAGGAGTCGAAGCGCATTGCGACGATGGCGTTCCCGCCCTTTGCCTCGGCCTCTTCCACAAGCCGATCGATCGCCTCCTTGCGGCTGTTCGCGAGGTTTTTCGTCATGCCCTTCAGTTCCCCTCCGACCATCGCTTTGAAGCCCGCCCCGAGCTGTGACCCCACATTGCGGGAACGGACCGTCAAGCCAAACACTTCCCCGAAGATCTCCTTGATCCTGTAACCGGGTAGCTGGTTCGTCGTCGAGATCAGCACGTCCTTCTCCTTCTATTGAATGTGGAGGAGCGTAATCGACGGTCGACTTCCTCCTTTGACTGCGTTCAGTGTGGTTGGCCGAGAATCCGGGGGAACGGGGCGGTTTCAACCCTCCGTCAACCGTCCAAGGGGTCCAGCGAATGCTCGGCCGTTGGCTCGACTCAGCTCGACTCGGGTGGCGGAAGTCCAAGCTGGCGTCGGATCTCTCTGACCCACTGCTCAACGGGTCTGTTGGCAGCCGCCAGCTGCAACTCGTACCCACGTAGTTGCTGAAGGGAGGTTGATCTGGCGGCCAGAGTCGTCAAACTTGCCCTGGCATCGTTGGCGTAGAACAACTTGTACGCGATTGCCTCCGTTGGAGGTTTAAGAGCGATCGTCAGCAGACGCCTGTCAAACAACCGTTCCGTCGCCCCAGCGTCACGCAGGTCCGCCATGGAGGCGGCCAGACCGTTGCGGTCGCGTTCTTGGAGCTGGTCGAAATCGATCTCGAGGCGCCTATTTCCTGCTCGGGCGATCACCAGGTAGTGAGCTCCGACATCACTGGTCTGGGCAAGGGAGCGTTCCACGGGTGTGGACGGTGGGGATGGCCTGGCCATGCATCCAGAAATCGCCGCGGTGACCGTAAGGATTGCAAAGAAGGTCGGAAAGGAGCGACTGCCGCTGACCCTATGAGGTCGGGGAGGTACTGGCCTCCTCACCAGAGCCAGCGAGCCCAGCCGGGTCACTCTCCAGCACCGTGTGCAGAGCCACGTCGCATCGCTCCTCCCCGTTGTGCCTTGTCTCTTTCAAGAGATACTCGTGGCGAGCGGAAGGGGATTGCCTACCCGGGCCTTAGATTCGTAGTCAGCGCCTGTCGAGCTGTCCGTCGATCACAAAGAGGAGGAAGGCGTGGATTTTGCCGTCGTGGCTAGCGTCTTTCCGTTGATCTTCCTCGGCGAACTGCCGGACAAGACCATGTTCGCGTCTCTCGTGCTGGCTACACGAGGTCGGCCCCTCGCCGTATGGACTGGTGCTGCTGGGGCATTCGCCGTCCATGCCGCCCTCGGGGTCACCGTCGGCGCTACCTTGGGCCGGCTCCTGCCGGAGCGAGGGGTAAACGTGCTCGTGGCCTTCGTCTTCGCCGCCAGCGCGGTCTACGCATACCTGTCAAGTCTCAAAGTGGGAAGCCAGGAGCTGGAAGTCCCACCTCAAGCGTCCAGCGCAAAACAGGCAGTTGGCATCGCCTTCGTGGTGATCTTCGTGGCCGAGTTTGGAGACCTCACCCAGATCCTCATCTTCAACCTTGCAGCGAAGTACCACTCTTCAATCAGTGTGGCCACTGGCTCGGCACTGGCGCTGTGGACCGTCGCGGCCCTCGCCGTTGGTGCCGGCAGAGGCCTCCTGGAGGTGGTGTCAATCCGGACCACACGCCGAATAACCGCAGCGGTCCTCGTGATATTGACCTTGGTGTTCGCCGTCAGGGCAGCCCTCGGATGACCCACCGAGCCTGGCCGCCTGATGGCTCGCCCAGGGGGATCGATGGCCCGCCCGACCAGGGGGTCGGGGGCCCGCCATCCACGGGACCGCCGCCGATCTCAGCCTGATGATGGTGGCTTGTGCCGTCCCTGCCTCCGGGCTGTGACCAATCGTCCCCCGGCCCCGGTGGGGAGAGGCCGGCCGTAGTCGGAGGCGAGGCTGGCGACATCGTGGGGTGCGGTCGTCCATCCGCGACCTTCAAGCCATCGGGAAGCATCTTGGGCGAGGCCGCCCTTCCAGAGGGACGTGAACTCTTGCATGTCCGCGATCGATCGAGCCTCGGCGAGCAGGGAGTCATCGGCGCCGACACCCTCCTCGAAGGCCAGCCGGCTCTCGTCAGCCGACAACTCGCCGATCACTTCGAGGAGGTGCTCCGCCTCCTCTGGACCGAGGTAGGTCATGACACCCTCGACGAGCCAGGCGGTGCGCGCCCTCGGTTCGAACCCGGCGCCGCGGAGTGCTTCCGACCACCCGTGGCGCAGATCGCCCGTCACGACGCGTCGCTCTGAGCACCGCGGGGAGGCTTGCTCTTTGGTCATCACTTGTTCTTTGAAGGCCAAGACTTCGGGCAGGTCAAGTTCGAAAAGGTGAGTGTCAGGCGGCCACTCCATCCGGAACGCCCTCGTGTCCAGTCCGGCCGCCAGCAACACGACCTGCTTGCAGCCTTCCCGGGTGGCGTCGACCAGGAAGTCATCGAAGAAGCGCGTGCGGATCGTCGCGTGGAAGAAGAACACGATCCCGACCTGGGCTTGTTCGGGGGATATCGCCTCCTCCTCGCCGAAGGGGTCGGGAATCGCGGCTACGAACGCCTCAGCGTAAGGGTCGGCGAATAGCCGGTCGGGCCGCTTGGTCTCCTCCGTGCGCACCAACGCCATCCCAAGCGCCGTCTTTCCCACGCCTGCCAGCGGCTGTCGCTCGTCTTCGGGGGCCATGGGCACTTCACTACTTCTTGTACTCCTGCCCCCGCCAACTCTCTAACCAGGCAACGGTTGCGGCCGGCTCACCGTTCGGTGGCTGCGCTACAGCCGGTCGACCACCGCCTGAGCGAACTCGGAGCACTTGACCTCGGTAGCCCCTTCCATCAGCCGGGCGAAGTCGTAGGTGACGATCTTTTCAGAGATCGTGGACTCGAGAGCCCTGACTATGTCCTCGGCGGCGTCGGTCCACCCGAGATGCTCGTACATGAGGACGCCAGATAGAAGGAGCGAACCGGGGTTCACCTTGTCCTGGCCCGCGTACTTCGGTGCGGTGCCGTGAGTGGCTTCGAACACTCCGTGGCCGGTCACGTAGTTGATGTTCCCACCAGGGGCTAGTCCGATTCCCCCCACCTGGGCCGCCAGAGCGTCCGAAAGGTAGTCGCCGTTTAGGTTGGTGGTGGCCACGACGTCGAACTCGTCTGGCCGGGTGAGGACCTGCTGGAGGGTGATGTCCGCGATGTTGTCCTTCACCAGGATTCTGTCTCCCGGATTGCCCCCACAGTCCTCCCACCCGACCGCTATGTCGGAAAACTCCTCACGCACCAGTTCGTATCCCCAGTTTCGGAAGGCACCCTCGGTGAACTTCTGGATGTTTCCCTTATGGACCAGGGTGACGCTGCGGCGGCCGCGCCTCGCCGCGTACACGATGGCGGCTCGTATCAAGCGCTTGCTAGCGGTCTCGGATACCGGCTTGATCCCTATACCCGAGTCGGGGCGGATCTTCCATCCCATCTCGTCGCGAAGGAACTCGATGAGCTTCTTCGCTTCGGTCGAACCCTCCTGCACCTCCATACCCGCGTAGACATCTTCGGTGTTCTCCCTGAAGATCACGATGTCGACATTCTCAGGGTGGCGCACGGGGGACGGAACACCCCTGAACCAGCGAACGGGTCTCAAGCAGACGTAGAGGTCGAGGATCTGACGTAACGCGACGTTGAGGGAGCGGATCCCGCCTCCCACAGGTGTGGTGAGCGGTCCTTTTATGCCGATCAGGTAGTCGCGAAAGGCCTCAACGGTGGCTTCGGGCAGCCAGTCGCCTGTCTCGTCGAAGGCCCTTTCTCCTGCCAGGACCTGTTTCCAGGCCACCCTTCGCCCGTGCTTGGCGGCGGCGGCGTCGAGCACGTGTCGGGCGGCGGGCCAGATGTCGATGCCGGTGCCGTCGCCCTCGATGAAGGGGATGATCGGCTCAGGAGGGACGTGAAGGACGCGGTCGGCACCGAAGCTGATCCTTCCCGGCATGCCCGAAGCCTACTGTCAGGCTTTGCATGGGCCGCCAGACCCGGCTGGAGCCCCGACCTTGCTAGAAGTCGCCCTGCATTCGAGACACCCTACGACCCTCCGAGGCCGAGGTTGTCGTAGATCTCTCGCGTGGCCCGCGACTGGTTCATGGTGTAGACGTGCAAGCCGGGTACGCCTTCGGCGAGCAGCTTGTCGGCGAGCTCGGTGGCCACCTCCACGCCGATGCGCCTCACCTCGTCGGGTTGGTCGGCCACCGGCTCCAGGCGCTTCACGAGCGCTGGAGGGACTTCGGTCCCCGACATCTGGGCCATCTTCGCCACCGTCTTGAAGCTGGTTATCGGCATGATGCCCGGAAGGATCCGTTTGTCCACACCCAGGGCGGACAGCTGGTCGACCATGTTGAGGTAGTCCTCCACCCTGAAGAAGAACTGCGTGATCGCGAAGTCCGCCGCTTCGAGCTTGGCGGCGAGGAAGCGACGGTCGGTCACGAGGTCAGGTGAGCGAGGGTGGCCCTCGGGGTGGGCGGCCACCGCTACGCAAAAATCGCCGACCTCGCGCACCAGCTCCACCAGATCCAGAGCGTGGTTCAGCTCCCCTTCGAAGAGCTCAGCGCCGGAATCGAGGGGAGGGTCCCCGTGAAGGGCGAGTATGTTCTCCACCCCCGCGTTGCGGTAACGGGCGAGTATCTGCTCGAGCTCGGCCCGGCCGTGCTCGGCGCAGGTCAGATGCGCCATCGGGGTCATCGAGCTGTGGTGCTGAAGCCGCACGACCAGGTCATGGGTGCGCTCCCGGGTGGAACCTCCGGCCCCGTATGTGATGGAGGTGAAGGTGGGCGCGAGCGGCTCCAGCTCGACCAGCACCTCCTCGAGCCTTCGCTCGGCCGTCTCCGTCCTCGGGGGCCACAGCTCGATGGAGAACGACCTTCCCTCGTCTAGGAGGTCCGAGATCCTGGTCATGTCAACGACCCCTTGCCGCAGCCCTCCGCTCGGAGGCCCGCACGGCGTTGACCAGCAGCATCGCCCGGGTCATCGGTCCCACGCCCCCCAGCCTCGGGGTCACCCAGCCGGCCACGTCTGCCACCCCTTCGTCCACGTCCGACAGTATGCGCCTGCCGGACCACGACGTGCCCGCCCCCACCACCGCCGCCCCCGGCTTGACCATGTCGGCGGTGACGAGACCCGCGTGGCCGGCGGCCGCCACCACGATGTCGCCCCTCCTCACGTGGTCTGCGAGATCGGGGACACCCGTATGGACCACGGTCACCGCCGCGTTGCAGTTCGGTCGTTTGAGGGCGAGAAGAAGCGACAGGGGCCTGCCGATCGTGAGGCCGCGGCCGATTATCACGACATGACGGCCTTCGATCTGCACCCCGTTGGCGACGAGCAGCTCCTGTATGCCGGCCGGGGTGCAGGGGATCGGGCCTTCGGCGCCCATGACCAGCCGCCCCAGGTTGACCGGGTGCAGGCCGTCGACGTCCTTGTCCGGCTCCACCGCCAGGAGGGCGGCCTCCTCGTCGAGGTCGCCGGGGAGCGGGAGCTGCACCAGGTAGGCGTCGATCTCGGCCTCGGCGTTGAACTGGGCGATGTTGGCCTCGAGGTCTTCCTGGGAGACCCTGGCGGGGAGGTGCCTGTGGAACGAAGCCATCCCCACCTGAGCACAGTCCTGGTGCTTCATCTCCACGTAGCGGGCGCTCGGGCCGTCGTCGCCGACCAGGATGGTGCCCAAGCCCGGCCGTACGCCGAGCTTGGCCAGCTCGGTGACCCGCGCGGAGATCTCTTCCCTGATGCTCGAGGCCAGCGCCTCGCCGTCGAGCATCCGCGCAGTCATCGCGGCGCACCCATCTGATCGGCACCCATCTGACCAGCAGCCATCTGAACAGCACCCATCTGAACAGCACCCATCTCAGTGGTGGAAGTGGCGCTCGCCGGTGAGGACCATGGCGAGGCCGTGCTCGTCAGCGGCCGCGATCACCTCGTCGTCGCGGAGGGAACCCCCCGGTTGCACCACCGCGGCGACGTCGGAAGCGGCCACCGCGTCCAACCCGTCCCGAAATGGGAAGAATGCGTCGCTCGCCGCCGCTCCCCCCTCGGCCCGGCCGGCGGCCTTGCGGGTGGCGATCTCGGCCGGCTCCACCCGGTTCTGCTGTCCCGCCCCCACACCCACGGCTTGGCCGTCGGCCACCAGCACGATCGCGTTCGAGGTGGTGGCGGCGCAGATCCTCCAGGCCAGGTCCAGGTCCCGCCACTGGCCCTCGGTAGGCGCCACCTTGGTCACCACCCGCCAGTCGTCGCGGCCGACGACGAACCGGTCGGTCTCCTGCACCAAGAAGCCGCCGTCCACCCGCCGCAGCTCCAAGGGGTCTCGACATGGCGGGGGCGCCTCCAGCACGCGCATGTTCTTGCGCTTGGCGGCGAAGCCCTCCAACGCGGCCTGTTCGTAGCCCGGGGCGACGATGACGTCGGCCTTGGGGTTGGAGACCATCTCGGCCGCCAGCTCCTCTCCCACAGGGCGGTTCAGCGCGACGATCCCGCCGAAGGCCGACATGGGGTCGCACTCGAAGGCGCGGTGGTATGCCCCCTCGATGCTGTCGGCCAGCGCGGCCCCGCATGGGTTCGCGTGCTTGACGATCACGGCGGCCGACCCCCCTCCCAGCCCGTGGACCAGCTGCCATGCCGCCTCGGCGTCGAAGAGGTTGAGATACGAGAGGGCGATCCCCCCGTGCTGGGTCACCCGGTCCCACCATCCGCTCCGCCCCACCTCCCGGTAGCGGGCTCCGTGCTGGTGGGGGTTCTCCCCGTAGCGGAGCTCCTCGGCTCGTTCGAGGGCCAGGTGCAAGGTGGGGGGGAGCCCGTCGGCCGGAGGGTCCTTGTCGTCCATCCACCCCACGATCGCCGCGTCGTACGCCGCGGTGTGGGCGAACGCGGCTCTCGCGAGACGCCGGCGCGTGCGGTCCGAAAGGGCGTGGTCCGTCCTCAGTTCGTCGAGGACCGCGCCGTAGTCGGCGGGGTCCACGACCACGCCCACGTGGGCGTGGTTCTTGGCGGCAGCGCGGACCATGGTCAGGCCGCCCACGTCGATCATCTCGACGCCCGGGTCGGACAGGAACGGGTACAGGTTGCACACCACCAGGTCGATGGGCTCGATCGACTGAGCGGCCAGGTCCGAGAGGTGCTCGCGCTTCGAGCGGTCGGCGAGGATGCCGCCGTGGAGGCGGGGATGGAGGGTCTTGACGCGGCCTCCGAGCATCTCGGGCGCGCCGGTCAGCTCCTCCACCGGCATGTGGTCCACGCCGGCCTCCGAGAGAGCCCTGGACGTACCTCCGCTTGCTATCAGCTCCCAGTCGAGGGAGGCGAGGCCGCGTGCGAACGCCACAAGACCCGTCTTGTCGTAGAGCGAGAAGAGGGCCCTCCGGGTCAACGGGTGAGCGCCTCCGATCGGATGAGCTGGCGGATCGTCTCAGGGTACAGGCGCCTCTCGACAGCCTTGATTCGCTCGTGGAGCGACTCCACGGTGTCGTCCGACAGGACGGGCACCGCCTCTTGGGCGAGGATCGGGCCAGAGTCGGCCTCAAGAGAGGCGACATGGACGGTGCATCCGGTGAGCTTCACGCCGGCTGCCAACGCGTCCTCGACCGCGTGCCACCCCTTGAACGCCGGGAGCAGGGCGGGATGGGTGTTGAGGATGCGTCCGGGATAGGCGTCATGGATGGGCTGGGCCAGGACGGTCCCGAATCCCGCCATGGCGACCAGATCGACCGCGTAGGGATCGAGGGCATCCACCACCCGGCGGGTGTAGGCGGGACGGTCGAAATCCTTCTTGAAGCTCTCCCGCCCCACGACCTCGACCGCCACTCCCGACCCCGAGGCGACCTGCGTCGCCTGGCAGGGTCGGTCCACGACCACCACCTCGACGGGAAGATCCTCTGCCAGGAGTGCTGCCAGGATCGTCCCGCTACCCGAAGCGAGGACTGCGATGCCCATGGCCCGAACGCTACCGCCTAAGGTCCGGCTGCATGTCGAAGACTCACGACAGCGTGCCGGTGCAGGTGACCGTTACGGGCGCGGCCGGCCAGATCGGCTACGCGCTGGTCTTTCGGGTCGCCTCGGGTCAGTTGCTGGGAGCGGAACAACCCATCGTCCTTCGGCTCCTCGAGATCGAGCCGGCCATGGGAGCGCTCGAGGGCGTGGTGATGGAGCTGGAGGACTGTTCGTTCCCCTTGCTCACCGGAGTCGAGGCCACCTCCGATCTGAAGAAGGCTTTCGACGGCGTCAACTGGGCCCTGCTCGTAGGGTCGATACCCAGGAAGGCGGGGATGGAGCGCTCCGACCTGCTATCGGTGAACGGATCGATCTTCAAGCCCCAGGGTCGTGCCATCGCGGAGAACGCGGCATCTGACGTGAGGATCCTCGTCGTCGGGAACCCCTGCAACACCAACTGCCTGATCGCCCGCTCCAATGCCCGCGAGGTCCCCGCCGACCGCTGGTTCGCGATGACCCGACTGGACGAGAACAGGGCCCGATCACAGCTGGCCCGCAGGGCTGGCGTGGCGGTGGACGAGGTGACCAACCTGGCCATCTGGGGAAACCACTCCACAACCCAGTTCCCCGACTTCGCCAACGCCAGGATCGACGGCAGACCTCTGCCCGGGGTGATCGAGGACAGGGCATGGTTGGAGGGCGAGTTCATGTCTACCGTGCAACAACGCGGCGCCGAGGTGATCAAGGCCCGGGGTGCGTCGTCCGCCGCGTCGGCCGCAAACGCGGTCGTCGACTCTGTCCGGAGCATCGCCACCCCCACCCCAGCGGGAGACTGGGTGTCGCTGGCGGTCGCCGGCTCCGGCCAGTACGGCGTACCCGAGGGTCTGCAGTTCGGCTACCCGGTGCGCTCGGATGGCAAGAGCTGGGAAGTGGTGGAGGGGCTGACCCACGACGAGTTCGCCAAGGAGCGCATCCGCATCACTGCCGAGGAGCTGGTCGCGGAGCACGATGAGGTGGCGTCTCTCGTCGTCTGAGCGAGGAGAGGTGCTCGGTTGCTCGGGTTACCTAGCCGCTCGGCAGGTCGATGCCCATGCGGCGCAAGAAGGACATCCTCGCCTCGACAGCGCGTCCCCACGCGTCGAGGTCGGCCTCGAAACGGTCGCGGTCGCCCTCCTCGAATGCGTGCTCTAACTCGTCGAAGGCGCATCCTTCGGCGTCGAGGAGGGCTCGGTAGCGCTGCAGGACATGCTCGTCGATCAAAGCGGTGAGCACTCGCACCCCCTGTTCAGTTAGGGACTCCTTGCTTCGAATGTAGCTCGAACCCTGCCCGCGATCCCAGGGTGGATGCACTCAGTAGGTGGTTCTCCCGCTCACGTCCGCCAGTGCCCCGCCCAGCGCTTCCAGGCGCCGCTGTCCGGCCAGCAGGGACGAGGTGTCTCCACTTACCCGGATGCGTCCCGCGGCCAAGGCCTCACCAGCCGTGACCTGTCCCTTGGCCAGGGCCACGGCCGTGCGATAGTCCTCGGTGATGGTGACGTCGGGGTCGGGCACCTCACCGCGTCGCAGCTCCAGGCCACTCGCGGACACGACCACCGTGTACTCGAGGCTTCCCTCCGGCGAGTCGGTGATCACCTGTCGGATCGTGATGGCCTCCGCGGGCCCTTCCTCGGGTCTGGCCCCGGCCGCGGCCAGGTTCACCTCCTCGAACCATTCATGTGAGAGGAACCGCGCCATCGTTCTGCTGGTGAGCGCAGCCGTGCCGTGGTCCCGCAGCCCTACGTCGCCGACCCGGCCGAGGCGCCCGGCATCACCCGGCGGACGGCGAGCTCAGGCGCCGCTCCTCTCGGCTCGGGACTTTCTGCGGATCTTGCGGCCGAGGAACGCGATCGGATCGTAGTGGCGGTCCACGACCCTCTCCTTGAGCGGGATTATCGCGTTGTCGGTGATGTGAATGCTCTCGGGGCAGACCTCTGTGCAGCACTTGGTGATGTTGCACAGCCCGAGGCCCATC
The DNA here is from genome assembly GCA_963736925.1 of uncultured Actinomycetes bacterium. Lineage (GTDB taxonomy): Bacteria > Actinomycetota > Acidimicrobiia > Acidimicrobiales > CAVTQP01 > CAVTQP01. Next base: position 30,581 of record CAVTQP010000001.1, on the reverse strand, counting down.
TTCTCTCTCAAGAGCTGGCGACGGTCGTTCGTGTCGAGCGGATGCATCTCCAGGGCGGCGTAGCGCACGAACAGGCGCGGTCCTGCGTAGCTCTCCTTGTTCCGCTCGTGGTCGCGGATTACGTGGCAGACGTTCTGGCAGAGGAAGCACTCGATGCACTTGTGGAACTCCTGGACCCGGTCGATGTCGATCTGGGCCATCCGACGCGTACCGTCGGCCTCCTTGGGCCGGGGCATGAAGGCGGGCACCCTCTTGGCCATCTCGTAGTTGAACGACACGTCGGTGACCAGGTCGCGAACGAGGGGGAAGGTCCTCATGGGTGCCACCGTGACGGTCTCGCCCGGCTCGAAGAGGTTCATCCGGGTCATGCACATGAGCCGCGGCTCGCCGTTGACCTCCGCGCTGCAGGACCCGCACTTTCCGGCCTTGCAGTTCCAGCGCACGGCGAGGTCGGTCGCCTGTGTGGCCTGGATGCGGTGAACCACGTCGAGAACGACCTCGCCCTCCTCGGCGGGCACCGTGTACTCCTCGAGGCCCCCTCCGGAGTCGTCTCCCCGCCAGAGGCTCATCGTCACGTCAGTCATCTCACACCGGGTCCTCGAGCAGCTCGGCCAGCGTGGACGGCATCTGGGGAAGGGGCTCGGGGGTGACTGCTACCTCCCCGTTCTTCTGCCTCACCACGAAGTTCACCAACCCCAGCTCCGGGTCGGTGGTGGGGTAGTCCTCCCTGGTATGAGCACCCCGGCTCTCTTTCCGCTCGATGGCCGCCATGGTGACGGACTGGGCCACCGTCAACAGCGCCCTGAGGTCGATGGCCAGGTGCCAGCCCGGGTTGAACTGGCGATGGCCTTGCACGCTCACCCGCCCGGCGCGCTCCTTCAGGACCTCCAGCTTCTCCAGCGCCTCGTTCAGCTCCGACTCGGTGCGGATGATGCCCACCAGGGACTGCATCACCTCTTGCAGGTCGGACTGTACCGAGTAGGGGTTCTCGCCGCCCTCCCCTTCGAAGGGGGCGAGTGCTTCGGCGCAAGCCGAGTCGACCTGACCCTCGTCGAGCGCGGGCATCGAGGCCGTGGAGCCTGCCGCCTCCGCAGCTGCCTCCCCGGCCCGCTTGCCGAAGACCAGCAGGTCGCCCAGCGAGTTCCCTCCCAAGCGGTTGGCGCCGTGCATTCCCCCCGCGCACTCGCCCACCGCGAACAGCCCGGGGACCGACGCAGCCTCCGTGTCGGCGTCAACCCTGACCCCTCCCATGACGTAGTGACAGGTCGGTCCCACCTCCATGGCCTCGGCCGTGATGTCCACGTCGGCGAGCTCCTTGAACTGGTGGTACATCGAAGGCAACCGTCTCTTGATATAAGAAGGGTCGCGGCGGGAGGCGATGTCCAAGAACACCCCTCCGTGCGGGCTTCCCCTCCCGGCCTTCACCTCGGTGTTGATGGCACGTGCCACCTCGTCCCGCGGCAACAGGTCCGGAGTGCGCCGGGCGCCCTTCCTGTCCCCGTACCAGCGGTCGGCCTCCTCTTCGGTGTCGGCCGTCTCGGCTTTGAACATGTCGGGGATGTAATCGAACATGAACCGGCGGCTGTCGCTGTTGCGAAGCACCCCGCCGTCGCCGCGAACCCCCTCGGTCACGAGGATGCCCCGAACCGAGGGCGGCCACACCATGCCGGTGGGGTGGAACTGGACGCACTCCATGTCGATCAGCTCGGCTCCGGCCCACAGCGCTAGCGAGTGCCCGTCCCCCGTGTACTCCCAGGAGTTCGACGTGACCTTGAAAGCCTTCCCGATCCCTCCGGTCGCCAGCACGACCGCCTTGGCCCGGAAGACGACGAACCGCCCCGACTCCCGCCAGTAGCCGAGGGCCCCCGCGATGCGGTCCCCGTCCTTCAAGAGGCGCATGATCGTGCACTCCATGAACACATCGATGCCCCTGTGCACGGCATGCTGCTGGAGGGTGCGGATCATCTCCAAGCCGGTGCGGTCACCTACGTGGGCCAGTCTCGCGTAGCGGTGACCGCCGAAATCGCGCTGCAGGATCCGACCGTCCGGTGTCCTGTCGAAGAGAGCCCCCCAGTCCTCGAGCTCCAGCACCCGGTCCGGGGCCTCCTGGGCGTGCAGCTCGGCCATGCGCCAGTTGTTGAGCATCTTGCCCCCGCGCATGGTGTCGCGGAAGTGGACCCTCCAGTTGTCCTCGGGGTAGACGTTCCCGAGCGAGGCCGCGATACCACCCTCGGCCATCACCGTGTGGGCCTTGCCCAGGAGGGACTTGCAGATCAGCCCCGTCCTGGCACCGGAGGCGGAGGCCGCTATCGCCGCCCGTATGCCCGCACCCCCGGCGCCTACGACGATCACGTCGAGGTCGTGGGTCTCGGGCATCTAGAAGATCCTCGGGTCGTGGAAGACGCCTGAGGCGACCAGCCGCACGTAGAGATCGGCCAGCGCGACGACGACCAAGCTGGCCCAGGCGAATCGCATGTGGTTGGCGTTGAGGGGCGAGAGGACCTTCCAGAGCCGGTAGCGCAGCGGGTGCTTGGAGAACTGGTCCACCTGGCCGCCGCACAAGTGCCGGCACGAGTGGCACGACAGGGTGTAGAGCCACAGCAAGACGGCGTTTACCACCAGGACCAGCGTACCGATGCTCACCCCGATGCCACTCCCGGGGAAGTTGAACGCGTCGACCGCGTCGATCGTGAGGATCACCGCGAGGACGAGGGCCAGGTAGAGGAAGTAGCGGTGGATGTTCTGGAGCACCAGGGGGAAGCGGGTCTCTCCGGTGTAGCCGGGCTTCGCGTCGGCTACCGCACACGCCGGAGGAGCCAGCCAGAAGGAGCGGTAGTAGGCCCGGCGGTAGTAGTAGCAGGTGACCCTGAAGCCCAGGGGGATCAGCACGATCAGCAATGCGGGAGACACGTTCCACCAGTGGAAGACCAGGCTCCCGTGGCTTCCCGCCACGCACTGGTTGGTGATGCAGGGCGAGTAGAACGGAGAGATCAGCTCGCGGCCCTGGGCGGCGCCCACGTAGTAGTTGGCGTTCTGGAAGACGGCCCAGGTGCTGTAGGCGACGAATGCGACGAGAACCGTGAACGTGACAGCAGGAGCGACCCACCACCTGTCCCTCCGGAGGGTGGGAACGTCAGGTCCTCCTCGGAGCTCCCGGATGCTGACGGGTGTCGCGCTCACGATCAGTCATGATCGCACCGGAGACCACCTTTCGAAAACTTGGCACCGATCCCACCGAGGGAACCCGTCCGGCGCCATGGGGTGCAGTCCGCTCACGAACGGTGGCGACGCAGGCGGGCTTTCCGCCCTGGTCCGGGCGCCTAGGCTGGCGGACATGAGCTCTCGACCTGCCACCCTCGGACAGCTGCGCGAATCGGGCTGGACCTCGCTTCCGGTCAAGGAGGAGGTCCGGCGCAATGCCATCGAGCGCATAGCGGCAGGCCAGTCCCTCGTCGACGGCGTCCTCGGTTTCGACGACACCGTGCTGCCCCAGCTCGAGAACGCGCTTCTCGCCGGGCACGACGTCATCTTCCTGGGCGAGAGGGGCCAGGCGAAGACGAGGATGATCCGGTCGCTCACCAACCTCTTGGACGAGTGGATGCCGATCATCGCCGGCTCGGAGATCAACGACGACCCCTACCACCCCGTCTCGCGTCACGCGCGTGACCTGGTGGCCGAGGGGGGAGAGGACACCCCCGTCCACTGGGTGCATCGCCATGACCGTTTCGGCGAGAAGCTGGCGACCCCGGACACCTCGATCGCCGACCTCATCGGGGAGGTCGACCCGATCCGGGTCGCGGAGGGTCGGTACCTCTCCGACGAGCTGACCCTTCACTACGGCCTCGTCCCTCGCACCAACAGGGGGGTGTTCGCGATCAACGAGCTCCCCGACCTGGCCGAGCGCATCCAGGTGGGGCTGCTCAACGTGTTGGAGGAGCGCGACGTGCAGATACGCGGCTACAAGGTTCGCCTGCCGCTCGACGTGATGCTGGTCGCCTCTGCCAACCCCGAGGACTACACGAACCGAGGGCGGATCATCACCCCGCTGAAGGACCGCTTCGGGGCCCAGATCAGGACCCATTACCCCCTCGACGCGGACACCGAGCTGGCGGTGGTCGGCCAGGAGTCGCGCCCACTGACGTCCGACGGGATGCGGGTCCAGGTTCCGGACTTCATGATGGGGATAGTCGCGGGGATCAGCCAGCTGGCCCGCTCGAGCTCGAGCATCAACCAACGCTCGGGTGTGTCGGTGCGCCTGTCCATCTCCAACTACGAGACGCTCGTGGCGAACGCGGCCAGACGCTCGCTTCGGTGCGGGGAGCGCGACGTGGTCCCGCGGATCAGCGACTTGGAGGCCCTGGTCTCGTCAACGAGCGGGAAGGTGGAGATCGAGACCTTGGAGGAGGGTCGGGACCAGCACGTCGTGGAGCAGCTCATGAAGGCGGCGGTACTCACCGAGTTCAAGGAGCGCTGCCCGATCGAGACCTTCGGGGGCGTCGTCTCGGCCTTCGAGGAGGGGACGGTCGTGCACGCCGGCGACGACGTGATCTCGGCCACCTACGTGGACACCCTCACGCGCATGCCGGGTTTGAAGGCTCCTGTGATGGAGCTTGCCGAGAGCGAGACCCCGGCCGCGGTGGCGAGCGCCGTGGAGTTCGTACTGGAAGGCCTCCACCTCTCGAAGCGGCTCAACAAGGAGTCCGCCGCCGGCAGGGCCACCTACAGGGGACGGGGGTAGGTCCCCGGTCGGGCCGCGCCGCCATGCCGAATCGCTACACCTACTCGCGCTGGGACGGCACCCAGGTCGGCTTCGAGATGGACGCGGAGGATGTCCTCTCGGAGATCACCGACGACCTGTTGTACCACGGCGATTTGAACGCGGCCTTGCGACGGATGCTCCAGACCGGGTTTCGCGACCGCAACGACGAGCGGGTGACGGGACTTCGCGACCTGATGGAGAAGCTGCGGCGGAGACGCAGGGACGAGCTGGAGCGCTACGACCTCGGCGGGGTCTACGACGACGTCGCCCAGCAGCTCCGCGAGGTGATGGACATGGAGCGCTCGGGCCTCGACGAACTGGTTCAAGAGGCGCGGGAATCCGGCGACGAGCGTCGCCAGGAGATAACCGAGCAGGTGGCGGACGAGCGCCGCCTTCAACTCGACATGGTCCCGCCCGATCTGGCAGGACAGGTCAAGGCGCTCCAGGAGTACGAGTTCACCTCCTCTGAGGCCCGGGAACGCTTCGACGAGCTGATGGACAAGCTGCGCTCGGAGCTCATGCAGAGCTACTTCAACCAGATGGCAGGTGCCTTGCAAAGCGCCACCCCCGAGCAGCTGCAGCGCACCAAGGACATGCTCAACGACTTGAACCGGATGCTCGAGCAACGTGAGCAGGGAGAGCCGAACGACCCCACCTTCGAAGAGTTCATGAACCGCTACGGCGACATGTTCCCCGGCAATCCCCAGTCGCTCGACGAGCTGCTGGAGCAGATGGCGGAGCAGCTGGCCGGAGTGCAGGCCATGCTCAACTCGATGACCCCCGAGCAGAGGTCCCAGCTCCAGGGCCTGGCCAACCAGCTGCTCGAGGACCTCGACCTGCGGTGGCAGGTGGACCGCCTGGCCAACAACCTTCAGTCGGCGTTCCCCGGGGCGGGCTGGGACCGCCGCTACAACTTCAGCGGGAGCGATCCCTTGGGTTTTGCCGAGGCGGCCTCCCTCATGGACCAGCTCGGTGACATGGACCAGCTGGAGAACCTGCTCAGGTCGGCGTCGAGCCCGGGGGCCCTCGCCGAGGTCGACATAGACAAGGCCCGGGACATCCTCGGCGACGACGGGGCCCGCTCCCTCGATCGGCTAGCCGAGCTGGCCCGGATGCTCGAGGAGGCCGGCTTGATCGAACAGCGGGAGGGCCGCTACGAGCTGACCCCGCGGGGAATGCGCCGGATCGGGCAGAACGCGCTGTCCGATCTGTTCACCAAGCTCGCCAAGGACCGAATGGGCCAGCACCAGCTGGAGGAGATGGGTGCCGGTCACGAACGCGCCTACCAGACCAAACCCTACGAGTTCGGCGACCCGTTCAACCTGAACATAGAGAGAACGGTTCGAAACGCCCTGCAGCGCTCGGGTGGGGGGACCCCGGTCGGCCTGACACCCGACGACTTCGAGGTCGAGCGGATGGAGAACCTCACCAGGTCCTCGACGGTGCTCATGATCGACCTGTCGCTGTCGATGCCCATGCGGGACAACTTCCTCGCCGCCAAGAAGGTGGGGATGGCCCTTCACTCACTCATCTCGACGAAGTTCCCCAGGGACTTCCTGGGCCTGGTGGGATTCAGCGAGGTGGCGAGGGAGCTCAAGGCCGAACAGCTGCCCGAGGTGTCCTGGGACTTCGTCTACGGCACGAACATGCAGCACGCGCTGGTGTTGAGCAGGAAGATGCTGGCCCGCCGCAGTGGGACCAAGCAGATAATCATGATCACGGACGGCGAGCCGACAGCGCACATAATGGACAACGGCGAGGTCTTCTTCAGCTACCCCCCGGTCAGCGAGACGATCGAGGCAACCCTCACCGAGGTGGCCCGCTGTACCCGCGAGGGCATCAGGATCAACACCTTCATGCTCGACGCCACCGGATACCTCAAGTCGTTCGTCGAGCAGATGACCAGGCTCAACCAGGGCAGGGCCTTCTTCACCACGCCGGAGACCCTGGGTGACTACGTGCTGGTGGATTTCATCGAGCAAAAGCGCGCTCTGCGTGGTCGCGGTAGCCGCACAGCCTGAGAATCCCAGGTTCTTCTTGCATTTCCCCTGCAACCGGTGAATGATGACACGAACGTAATTACATCGGTGCCACATGAGGGGAGGCGTACCGATGGAGCGTCTGGAGCAGCTGTCGTGGCTGTTGAGCCCTTCCGAGAACGACTGGCAGTCACAGGCCAACTGCTTGGGGGTCGACCCCGATCTCTTCTTCCCCGAGAGGGGGGCGTCGACCCGGGAGGCCAAGGAGGTGTGCAGGGGCTGCATCGTCCGTGAGGACTGCCTGGAGTACGCGATCGCCAACGGCGAGAAGTTCGGCATCTGGGGCGGCATGAGCGAACGGGAGCGCCGGCGGGTCCGCCGGGCCAGGGCGCTGAGCAGCCGCCAGAGCCGGGAGGGCAGCGCCGCCTCGGCCTCTTGACCATCCGCGCTCGGGCCTGAGCACCTGCCCGCAGCCCGCGCACCCGCCCCCTGGGCTTGGAGCGGCCGCCTCGCCCCCGAGCACCTGCAGAGGTTCACCCCGCCAGACCGGCTGCTGCCAAGCGGGCCTCGATCGTGGCCGAAGGATCGAGTCCCAAGCTGGCCCAGCGGGACTCGGGGATCCTCGCCAGGACTTCCTGTGGCACCAGTCCGACCAGCTCGGCACGGGCGACCTGGGCCCTGGCGGAGACGGCGTCGTAGACGTCCGCCGGCCCCAACCGGTTCGGGGCTACCAGGTTGAACGACAGCTGCACCGATCCCCCGAGGTCCAAGGCCAAGGCCCGAACATCCGGGCCCCGAAGAGCCGAGGCGATCCCCGCCGCGGCGCGCCGGTCGCCTCCTTCCAGCCACAGGTTGTATGCGACCAGGGGCGGACGGGCTCCGACGGCACAGGCCCCCGCGGTCGGGTGCGGACGGTCGGGGCCGGTGTCCGGGGACAGGCCGGCGAACGCCCTCCTGCGTACCTCGGGAAGCGAGAGCTCCGGTCCGTAGCGAAAGCACGGGACGCCCAGGTGGCTGCCTGCCCAAGTCGCGAAGTCGTCACGGGCCCGTAGGGCATCGCCGTCAGAGGCCGCCGCCAGCGGCACGAAGGGAACCACGTCGATCGCTCCCATACGGGGATGGGCTCCGCCATGGGAGCCGATGTCGATCTCCGCTACCGCTCTCTCGGCAATGATGCGGACCGAGTCCTTCACCAACGGGCCGGCCAGGGTGAGCACCGTGCGGTTATGAAGCCGGTCGCTGTGGAGGTCGATCAAGCTGGCGCCTGCGCCTTTCGCCAGCCGCTCTATCACTTCGCGGCGGTTCCCTTCACTCACGTTGACGACGCACTCGAGCACGTCTCCAGGCTGACACAGAGCCGAGCTTCGGCAATGATGCGGGCCGGAGGTGGTCATGGCGACGGGTAGGGACGTGACCGGACCGGCGAGCCAGGCGGGAGGTGCCGGTCGCGCAAGCCGTGCTCGCGCCGACAGGAAGTTCCGCTTCGCCGCGCAGATACCCACCGCCCCCTCCCGCTCAGCCTGGGTCGAGAAGGCCAGGAAGGCCGAGGATCTGGGCTACTCCTGCCTGACCATGCCCGACCACTTCGGTGAGCAGCTGGCGCCCGTGCCGGCGATGATGGCCGCCGCCGACGCCACCAACGAGCTCCGCATCGGGACGCTGGTGTTCGGCAACGACTACAAGCACCCGCTGGTCCTCGCCAAGGAGGCGGCGACCCTCGACCTTCTCTCCGAGGGGCGGTTGGAGCTGGGGCTGGGTGCGGGGTGGATGAGGTCCGACTACGAGCAGGCGGGCCTGGCCTACGACCCTCCGGCGGTCCGGGTGGAGCGCTTCGAGGAGGCTGTCGGGGTGATCAAGGGGTTGATGGGAGAGGGCGCCTTCTCACACCGAGGAAAGCACTACCGGATAAGCGACCACGATGGCTTCCCCAAGCCGGTGCAGCGCCCCCATCCACCGATCGCGATCGGAGGAGGCGGCAAGCGCGTGCTGTCGCTTGCGGCCCGCCAAGCGGACATAGTCAGCGTCAACCCCAACCTGCGCGAGGGCCTCGGGGGCGCCGAGACCGCACCGGACTCCTCCCCCCAGCGGACGGATCTGAAGCTCGACTGGGTCAAGGCGGCGGCCGGCGAGCGCTTGGAGAGGATCGAGCTGAGCGCGCTGGTCGGATTTTGCCTCGTCACCGAGAAGGCGGGCCAGATCGCAGAAGCCATGGCGCCCACCTTCGGCATACCGGCGGAGGAGTGCTTGCAAGTCCCCGTGTGTTTGATCGGGACGATCGGCTCGATGGCCGACGAGCTGAGGCGCCGGCGCGAGCGATGGGGCTTCTCGTACGTGGGCTTCGACGGAGACAGCTGGGAGACGATGGCCCCCCTCGTGGACAAGTTGGCCGGGACCTGAGTCGAGCGCCTGGCCGATTTTGCGGGCGCGTGCACAGTGCCCGACCTGCGCGCATCCGCCCTATACGCCTGCCATCCTCCGCCTGCGAGCGATGCGACGGCGTTCTCGCTCGGAGGCCCCGCCCCACACGCCGTGGTCGATGCGGTTGACCAAGGCGTACTCGAGGCAGGGGGTTTTCACCGGGCAGTCTGCGCAGATCTTGCGAGCTATCTCCACGCCTACACCGTCGTTGGGGAAGAAGATGGCGGGGTCGAGGTCATTGCACTTCCCCTTGGCCATCCATTCAGTGTTCATTTGACTCAGTGTCCATTTGACTCGTGTCCATTTGACCTCCGCTGGCGAACCTGCTCCTGACACCTTGTTCTACGGTCTGGGTTACCTTGGCGGATGGCTTCTTACCGAGGAAGCCACTAGAGGTGAACCTACCGTGAGCGGTGACAGCGAGTCCGGCAACGAGGATATATCGGACGAAGACCTCACGGGAGCGCGGCACGAGAAGGCTGGTGAAGGTCCCTTTCAGCCCATTGACCCCACCGTCCCCAACGCCCCGGTCCCTCCCGGAGAAGGCCCGGGTCCGGGCGGACCGGCCCCGCCTGCGGACGGGACGGCCCCGCCGTGGATCGTCGATCCCACCCCGACCCCGGCCCCTGTCCGAGCCACCCCGTGGCCGCCTGCGGGAATCGGGCACGACCCGGCTCTGGGCAATCCATGGTTCCCTCCGAACGCGCCTCCTCCCGCTTGGGGGACGGCGGCCCCACCGGGATGGAGCCCCGAGCCCCGGCGAGCACCCCGGGAGCCGCTTCGAGGGAGGGGATGGCTGGTTGTCGCCCTGGTCGCCGCCCTCATCGGCGCGGGTGCGGGTGCGGCGGTGGGAGCCACCGTCGCCACCCGCAGCCAGCAGACGGTCGTGCGGGAGTTCTTCCCGAACGCGAGCGTTCTGGCCAAGCCGAAGGATGTCCAAGAGGTGCTGGCCAAGGTCATGCCGGCGGTGGTGTCGATCCAGACAACCTCGTTCCAGTCGGGCAGCAACATCCTCGGAGGAGGAAGCGAGGTCCAGGGCGCGGGGAGCGGCATGCTCGTGACCCCCGACGGGGAGGTGCTGACCAACAACCACGTGGTCGCCGGCGCCTCCGCGCTGAAGGTGAGCCTGTTGGGCCAGACGACTCAGGACAACGCGCACGTGCTCGGCACGGATCCCGGCAACGACGTCGCCCTAGTGAAGATCGACGGGGTGACCAGCTTGCCGGTTGTCAGCCTCGGCGACTCCGACGCCGCCCAGATCGGAGACAGCGTGCTGGCGATCGGTAACGCCCTCGCGCTGGCCGGCGGCCCGACGGTGACCCAGGGGATCGTGTCGGCCAAGAACCGCACGCTGTCGGCCCAGGACCCCGGGACCAACGCGAGCGAGAGCCTTACCAGGCTCATCCAGACCGACGCCGCCATCAACCCGGGCAACTCCGGCGGTCCCCTGGTCAACGCCCAGGGCCAGGTCATCGGGATGAACACGGCGGTCGCAGACGGCACCGGCGGCGGAAGCGGTGGCATCGGGGGCTCCAGCCAGAACGCCCAGGTTCAAAGCATCGGCTTCGCCCTTTCGATCAACCAGGTGAGGCCGCTCGTCGGGCAGCTGGCAAAGGGAGGGACGGTCCAGCAGAGCCTGGCCTTCTTGGGGGTCGAGGCGGTGACGGTGACGCCGTCGCTTCGCCAGACCTACCACCTCACTCCCACCCAGGGCGCGGTGGTGGGCAGCGTGACCGGAAACCCCGCAAAACAAGCCGGCCTCCAGGTGGGCGACGTGATCACGGCGGTCGACGGCACCCAGGTCAACTCGGCGGACGACCTGGTCAACGCCGTCGGTGCCCACAAGCCCGGTGACAAGGTGACCTTGACCGTCGTCCGCGGAAGCAGGCAGCTGAGCGTCCCCGTGACCCTCGGCACCAAACCAACCCAGTCCTAGAGGACACCCCGCACCCCAGGGAAGGAGTCCAATGCCAGATCCGTCGGAAGAGTTCGAAGAGCCACAGCCGCCGCGCGGGCACGTGAAGATCGTCTATCTCGGTCCGGTGGCGCCCCACTGGGAGGTGCACGCCGAGTTCGGCGACCGCGCGCTGATCGAGGAGTTCCGCCAGCGAGCCTTGGCCCGCCTGGTGCTCCTGCCACCCCACGACCCGCAGTTCAGGCGCAACCGCGAGCGGGTCGTGCGCGACGCCGAGCGGGAGAACCTGATACTCGAGTGGGACCTAGGCATGCCCGAGGAGGAGCTCGGCGAGGAGCCGCTCGAGGACTGAGGGTTCAGGCGAAGAGCTAGAGCCCCGGAGCCTCGCGCTCAGTCGGCTTCGGTCGGAAGGTCGATGCGTTCGAGCCAGAGCCCCGGAGCGTCGAGCTCCGCGGGTGTCGGGAGGTTGCGCGCCGATGCCCACAGGCGATCGAGCGCCTCGATACCGGCACGCTCGATGACGCCGCGAATGAAGGCGCTGCCGCGGTCGAACTGGTCCTGGCCCAGCTCGAAGCCGAAGAGCCTCTCGACGAAGCGCTCACCCTCTCCCCGCTCGACCCGATGGCGTCTCAGCGCCTCGGCTATGGAGCCGAACGACTGGATCAGTTTCTGGCCCACCGTGTCCACGACCCAGTCCACGTAGCCCTCCATGACCGAGGTGAGGGCGCTCAGCTGTCGGAGGATGGCTCGCTGGTCCTCGGTCTGCATGTCGCCGAGCAACGCGCTGGGGTCCCCCAGAGCTGCTTGAAGGGCCGCCGGGTCACCGGGGTCGAGGCCCGACAGTCGCTCCTCGAGAGCACCCGGGTCGGGATGGAACCCGCCGCAGTATCCCTGGAGCAGCTCCTCCAGACGGGCGCGCATGTGGGGCTTGGAGACCAAAGCGTGATGGGTGACCTCGCTCACGCACAGCCACAGCCGGACCTCGTCGAGAGGGAGGCTCCAGTCCCTGGCGAAGACCCTGCTGTTGTCGGGGACGATCAACAGCTCGTCCGATGCCGGACGGGGGATCGGAAGGTCGTACTGGCCCATTGTCCGCCTCGCGAGGTGGCCGACCGTCGACCCGAACTGGAGCCCCAACAAGGTGGGTCCCATCGCCGCCGCCCACTTCTCCAGCATCGCCGTCAGGTCCCCTGCCCCTTCCTCGTCGCGCAGATCGGGAAGGGGTGGCTCCTGCTCGTCCTGCGGACCCCGCGAAAGGGCCTTGGCGAGGCACTCCATCAACGGTCGCCAGGCCTCCAAGGTGTGCCAGGCCCACTGCGAGGGGCTTACCGCCAGCACGGAGAGCGACCTTCCGGTGGCCGAGGTGGTCATGCCGGTCGCGTTGGAGACCTGAAGGTCGGCCACCCTCATCAGCTCCTCGAGGCGGATCCTCTCGAGGGGATCGACGTTGGCCTCGGGCTGACCCTCGGTTGCCACGCTGTGGGCGAACTGGCGGGTCAGCTCCCAGTTCACCGGCTCTTGCGTGCTGATCATCCGGAGCAGGTCGCCCAGGAAGCCTTCGAAGAAGTTGCCGCCACCCAAGGGGTTGGTCACAAAATCGATGCTACTTGGGGTCTGCGCTCATCCTGTCCGGGAGTAACGCTACTTGGGGTCTGCGCTCATCCTGTCCGGGAGCCGAGCGTCGTCTGGACCGGGTGCTGCTGACCCTCGTGCTCCACTCCGAAGCTCACCACGGCTCCAGGCTTCAAAAGGTTGATCGTTCCCTGCAGCTGGAGCATCGACACGACAGGCTGGCCGTTCACCGAGGTTATGGCGTCCCCCTGTTGCATCCCCGAAGCGGCGGCGGGGCTCGCCGCATCGACGCGGGTGATCTGCACGCCGCTGTGCACACCGTCGGACTGGGCCGTCTTGTGGCTCAGGTTGGTCCCCTCGATGCCGAGCCAACCGCGGACCGGCTGGGCGGCGCCGAGAAGTTGAGTCGCCACCTGGGAGACGACGTCGGCGGGGATGGCCAGGCACCGCATGCCGGCGGAGGTATTGGTGCCGCCGACCGTGATGCCCACCACCTGGCCCAACTCGTTCAAAAGGACCCCGCCACCCGTGTCGTCACCGACCGGGGCGTCCGTCTCGATGGCGTCGGTCAGAGGAGGTTGCGACCTGCTGGACACCTGCTGGTCCACCCCGCTCACAGTCGCCAAGTACACGCCTGGCCCCGCGTTGTCGGGCCGGTTGCCGAGCATCACCGCCACCGCCAGCTGACCCACCTTCAGGCCCTGGGAAGAGGCGAGTGTCGCGGTGGGAAGCTTGTTGTAATCGACCTTGAGGACCGCGATGTCGGCGGCCGGATCGACTCCGACCAGGCTGGCGGCCACCTCTTGTCCACCGGTCATCACCGCACTCATATCGCTCGCTCCTTGCACAAGTGAGCTGGTCGTGATGATCACGCCGTCGCTCCTGTACACGACGCCCGTTCCACGGTGGCCCCCGTCCGCGTCGTCAACCTCGATCGCAACCAAGGCCGGGCTCACCGAGTTCGCCATCGACATCACGCTCCTGCCGGCCTTTATGGTGGGATCGGTGGAGGCTGGGAGGGTCTGAGCCCTGGGCGTGGAGAGCGGGGTTGATGCCGAGAGGTCGGTCGCCGCCGTCGGGTGACCGCCGTGCACCGCGAACACGACTCCCGTTGCTATCAACGCTCCTGTGACACCCGCCGAGAGGGCGATGGCCCAGCGGTGGCCCCCACCCGAGGCCGAGAGCGACGCCTGCTCCTTGGCGCCCCGCGCGCCACCGGAAAGCGCGGCCATCTCCGACGGATGGCGCCAGAGGCGGTCGTCGGGGGGCAGCCAGGCGGAAAGCGGCCTATCTTGATCTTCGGCGTCGTCGTCCAGCGGCTCGTCTTCGCCGTCGACGAAGTCACCGTCTTCTGGGGCCATATGAGTCGAGAATATCTAGGGTCGGAGCGAGTTAAAGGTCGGGTAGGGCGGCTGCGGGCGGGAGTGTGCGCGGGGCGAAGGGGCGCAAGACGCTTATTTTGCGGGCGCAAGTACGATGTAGGTCGTGTCCGGAAACCCCGAGGGAGATACCTGGACAGGTCTGTTTCACACCCAGCTCCCGGTGGACAGGGCCGTCTCGTGGGCGGTGTTGCCCGGGTGCGGCGGGTTGGTCTCTTTCCTCGGAACGGTACGGGACCATGCCGAGGACCGTCCCGGTGTGACCAGCCTCGAATACGAGGCCTACACCGAACAGGTCGACCCGAGGCTTCATGCCATCGCCGGTGAGGCCAGGGCCAAATGGCCCGAGCTCGGGAGGGTGGCGATGTTGCATCGTGTCGGAGAGCTCGGCGTGACCGAGGTGTCGGTCGTTGTCGTGGTCTCCGCGCCGCACAGGGCCGAGGCATTCGAAGCGGCCCGATTTTGCATAGACGCGCTCAAGACCAGCGTTCCGATCTGGAAGCGCGAGACCTGGTCCGGTGGCGCCGGCTGGAGTGTCTGCGCCAGCGACCTGCCCGATGGCCACCTGTCCGAGGGCGCCGGTCGGTGACCAACCTTCTGTATTTCGCAACCCCGGTGGCGCTCGTCGTCGTGGGCTCGCTTTTGTGGATGGCGCAAGCTCGCCGGCCCAGATCGATGGAACAGGACGTGAGGGAGTTCTCCCAGGAGCTCGGCGCACTTGCGCCCGGCAGCCGACCGGCCCGCAGGACGCGACGCACCAGGGGAGCGCCGCCTGGCTAGAGACCTCGCCATCGACCTGGGGACGGCCAACACTCTGGTCTATGCCCGCGGGAGGGGCATCGTGTTGAACGAGCCCACGGTGATCGCCCTCAACTCGCGCACACAGGACGTGCTGGCCATGGGTCGTGAGGCGTGGCAGATGATCGGCCGAACGCCCGGCTACATAGTCGCCGTTCGACCGCTGCGACAGGGTGCGATCACCGATTTCGACATAACCCAGAGAATGATCCGCATCCTTTTGCAGCGCGTGGGGGTCTCACGCTTCAACCGCCCGCGAGTGTTGATTTGCGTCCCGTCGGCCATCACCGAGGTCGAGCGGAGAGCCGTCGAGGAGGCCGCCAGGCGCGCTGGTGCGACCGGTGCCTATCTGATCGAGCAACCCATGGCGGCAGCGATCGGAGCAGGCCTTCCGATCAACGAGCCGCTCGGCAACATGGTGGTGGACGTCGGTGGCGGGACGACCGAGACAGCGGTCATCTCCCTCGGGGGGGTGGTGTCCCTGCAGGCGATCCGCATGGGCGGTTTCGACATTGACGCGACGATCCAGTCCTACGTGAGACGCGACTACGGCATCGCCATCGGCGAAAGGACCGCGGAGGAGATCAAGGTGGCGATCGGCTCCGGGTTCCCCGTGGCGGACGAGGTCAAGGCCGAGGTGCGAGGACGCGACCTGATGTCGGGGTTGCCCAAGACCGTGATCCTCGCTCCCTCGGAGGTGAGGCAGGCCATCTCCGAACAGGTAGGCGCCATCGTCGACGCAGTGGTCCAGTGCCTCGGCCAGGCCCCGCCCGAGCTGGCACAGGACCTCATCATCCAAGGGGTGCACCTGGTCGGCGGCGGGGGGATGCTTCGCGGACTGGACCGACGCATCTCCGAGGAGACGGCGCTACCGGTCCATCTGGTCGACGGCCCTTTGGAATGCGTAGTGCTGGGCGCGGGGAAGTGCCTCGAAGCGTTCGACTCGGTGAAGTCGATGTTCATGGGAGCAGAGCGCTAGCTCAGGAGGTCCTCGGCGGACCTGCGGGCTGTGGTCACCGCAGCGCGGCGGGTGCAGGCCCTCATTCTCGAAGCAGGTCCTCGGCAGCCTGACGAACCTGCCAGTCCCTGTCTTCCAGCGCACGCCGCAGCGCTTCCTCGACAGAGGGACCGTCGAAGGACGCGAGAGCGATCACGGCGCGCCGCCTGATGGGTGGGCGGTCTTCGAGCGCCGAGAGCAGGGCGGGCAGCCCTCGTCGGTCGCCGATGCACCCGAGGGCGGCCACCGCGCTCTCCCGGCAGAGCGGGTCGGGATGCCCGCCCGCCACGCGCTTCAACGCTTGCACGGCGCTCTCCTCCCGTCTTTCGCCTAGGGCCCACGCCGCCGCCTCGACGACGGCCGGATCCGGATCGGAAAGACAGGGCGACGGGTCGCAGGCGTGCAGCTTCTGGGACAGCTCGCACGCACGGCGGCGCGTCAGCGGGTGAGGATCACCCAATGCTGCGTCGAGGTCGGCGGAGGTGAGCTTTCGGAGGCGCGACAAGGCGCCGAGCGCGCTCGCTCTCACCTTGGGATCGGGGTCGTCCAGGTGGGCCCGCGCAGTCCTCGCGCCTGCCTCACGACCGGTCGGGTCGCCTTGCCCACCCCGATGACCTGCTGCCGCCACCCGCCCACGGCGCCTGGCCGCGTCGAGGCTAGGGTCAGCCATCCGTGGCAGGCTGGAAACCGGCCTCCCCGCCGTTCCGGTGACGGCCGGGAGGGCACCGGAAGGGGCAAACCGCATCCTTGAGCACGACCGACCAGATGGTAGCGCTGGGCGATCCGGGGCGGCGCCGAAGACCGCCCAGGAGGCGGAGGCTCCTCTGGATTCTCGGTTCGATCGTCGTGGCGCTGGTGGGGCTGGGCGTGGCGGGCTTCTCGATACAGCTCCCCTATTTCGCCTTCTCCCCAGGGTCGGCGGAGGCGGTTGACGGCCTCATCTCGGTGCCGCCCGGGAAGGGCCATGCGGTGAGTGGCGAGATCCTGCTCACCGACGTCGACGTCAGCCAGGTCCGCCTTGTCGACTGGGTCCCCGACAACCTCGAGTCCAACACGTCCCTGGTCAACTCCAACGAGGTGCTGGGCGGCGTCCCCTCCAACGAGTTCCAGCAGTTGAACCTCCTCGAGATGACCGATTCAAAACAGGCCGCCACGGTCGCCGCGCTCCGCCGCCTCGGCTACCGGGTGCCCGAGCACGACGGGGGGGCGGCGGTCGTCCAGGTGGCGCCCGGCTCGGCCGCGTCGGGACATATTCAGCTGGGCGACGACATCACGGCCTTCGACGGCAGGACCGTCTCACGCGCCGAGCAGCTCACCGCGGCGATCCATGCCCTCAAGCCCGGGGACACCGCCGCGGTCACCCTCCAGCGCGGCGACGGGTCGGGCGTACAGACGACGAGCGTCGTCCTGGGAAAGGACCCCCACGGGGGAGGGGCTCGCCTGGGGGTGGCAGTGGAGACGGCGGCTCACTTCGACCTCCCCTTCCCCGTCAAGGTAAATTCCGAAGGTATCGGCGGCCCCTCGGCAGGCTTGGCCTTCACCCTCGGGATCGTCGACAAGCTTGCCTCTGGTGACCTGACGGGGGGTATGAAGGTGGCAGCCACGGGCACCATGGACCCGGAGGGCAACGTGTGCGACGTCGGGGGTGTCGCGCAGAAGACGGTTGCAGTGCGCGACGCAGGCGCCGCGGTGTTCTTCGTGCCGCCCCAGGAGAGACAGGTCGCTCAGTCCAAGGCGGGACCGCATCTACACGTGTACTCGGTCTCGAACCTCGACCAGGCCATCGCCGACATAGGCCGCCTGGGCGGCAACCTTGCGGGCGTGCCGCCGGTGTCTCCTCTCAACGGATCCGGCGCGGCCGGCAACCCTTCGACTTCGGGAAGTGGGTGTCCGTAGCGATGCCGGGGAGGGCAGCTACGACCGTGGATGGAACGGCACGCCGGGTGACCGGCATGGAGCCTTAGGCTTCCGGCATGGCAGACGGACGCCATCTCCCCCTCTTGCCCGTCGTGACGATGAGCCCTCAGCAGGTGGCGCATCGCGGCTTCGCGCTGGTTCGCCGCGGGTTCGATCCGGCGGACGTCCGCGCTTTCTTGGACCAGGTTGGGGCCGCGCTCACCGCATTCGAGCAACGGGAGGCGGAGCTGCTCCGCCGTCTCGACCTGGCCGAGACGAAGGCTTCGAATCCCGAGCTGGACGAGGCCACCTTGACCGCTGCCCTCGGGCAGGAGACCGCCCGCGTGCTCAAGAGCGCGCACGACGCCGCGGCGGACGTGACGACGCGCGCCGAAGACGAAGCGGGACGCATCCTGCGCGAGGCGGAGGCGGAGGCTTCCAGGATCCGCGAGCAAGCCTCCACCGTTCTGGCCGATCGCGCCGAGGAGGCCGAGACCGAGGCGGCCGAGATCCGCCGGACCGCCAGGGCCGAGGCTGCCTCAGAGCTGGGCGGGGCCAGGCAGTCGTCCGACGCCATGGTGGGCGGTGCCCGCGAGGAGTGCCGGGACATGGTTCGCGAGGCGCAAGAGCTCCGGGCGCGGACGTTGAGCGACCTGGCCAGGCGGAGGCGAATCCTCCACACCCAAGTCGAGCAGCTGCGCGCCGGCCGGGTGAGCCTGACAGAGGCCATCGACGCGGCCCGCCACCAGATCGACCGAATCCACGACGAGCTGCGCAAGGCGGAGAACGACGCCAGGACCGCCGCGGAGAACGCGGCCAAGAAGGCCGCCGCCGAGCCGGAGCAGACCGGAGAGGACCTGGCCAGGTCGATGGCCCATCCCTCCCGGGGCAAGCGAGCCGAGCTTTGGAACGCCGGGTTCAAGAAGCCCGACCGCGAGCCCGAGGGCCAGGCGACCCAACCCAAGCAGGGCGGGCCCCCCGGTAGCCCCGATCACCCGAGCCGCACGGGCGTGTCGCCAGCCCGGGTCGCCGCCCAGGACCAGCCGAACGAGCTGAGGTCGCCCGCTGACCCAGGCTCCGATCCCGGGCCGGGTGAGGAGTCCATGCCCCCCGCCCACCTGACCGCCGCCCCCTCGGCGAGGCCGGCTTCGCCCGGTCGCGCGGTCGCCCGCGGAGGCCGGTGAGACGCGCCCTGTTGGGCGGCCCTCTCCTCCCGCCGGCTCAGCCCGCCCGACCGCTTCCGGCGAGGCTCCTGCGCCCGCTTCGGGGGCTCCGGGTCGGCCCACGTCGACACCCGCGGGTCCAAGTGGGCGCGCCTCGACGCCTGGCGGCGGCCGCCCGCACGAATCGACCCTCCGGGAGCCCGAGGACGAAGGCAGCGGCGCGGCGAGGTTTCCGCCGACGGTCAGGATCATCCGGCGAGGCCGCTCGGGCGCTCGTCCCAAGGGCGGGGAAAACGCGGAGGCGACCACCGAGACCGAACCGGCGAAACCCGCCCAGGAGGACCAGGGGATCCGCGTCCTGGGGTCGGGCAAGGACGACCGGGCGGAGAAGGCTCCCCAAGAGGCCGCAAAATCCTCCCCTTCCTCCCCTCAGCTCGCCGACACGGCTCCCACCCCCGCGCTGCAAGGCACCGACGCTCCTCCTACGGCTCCCAACCCCTCGCTGCAGCGAAAGGACGTCCCCGCCGCGGAGGCAAAGGAGAACGAGGGGAAGGAGAACGAGGCGAGGGACAACGAGGGCTCGGGGCCTTCCGGGCGTACGTCGACAGGAGATCGGGAGGGCGCACCCAACGAGGGAGCAGTGCACGCGCTCTTTGCCCGCATCCGGGCTTCCCAAGCCGGGGAGGTCTTGAAGGAAGGGTCGGGAGCCGCCGAGCGCAAGTCGGGGCCCGAGGCTCTCAGGCGCAGGAGCGCCGCGGAATCCCTGGCGTCTTCTCCCGAAGACCATGGGCAGCCGGGCGAGGAGGCACAGCCGGAGCGAGACTCTCCGCCGCCTGGCACGAAGGTCGCCGATGCGGGCGATGACGCCAGCGAGGTCTTCTCCGCCGACGAGTCGCTGCTGCAGAGACGCGACGCGCTGATGGAGCCCATCGCCGCGGGGCTGGCACGCCGGCTAAAGCGAGCCCTCCAGGACGAGCAGAACGACGCCTTGGACCGGATCCGAAGCCAGAACGACCGATCATCGGTCGACGCCATCATGGGCCCGGCCAACTCGCAAGGGGACCGCTACAGAAGGATCAGCATGATGCTGCTCGAGGAGGGGGTGCTCGCCGGCGCGTCGCTCACGGGCGCCGGCGACCGTTCGGTCCGTGACGCTCGGTCTGTGGCGGCGGAGGAGGCGTACGCGCTGGCGGCCGCGGTGGCCGGCCCGCTCAGGAAGCGCGTCGAGGAGGGTTTTGAAGAGGTGGCGACGGGCGACGAGTCAAGCGTCGCCGATCATCTCGGCGCGGCTTACAGGGAGTTGAAGGGCCAGCGGATAGAGAGCATCGCCACCGATCACGTGTCCGGCGCGATGTCCCGGGGCGTGCTCAAGGCGGTGCCCAAGGAGGCCACGCTGCGATGGGTGGTGGACGACGACGGTACCCCTTGCCCGGATTGTGACGACAACGGCCTTGCAGGGCCCCTTTCGGCAGGTGAGAGCTACCCTACCGGCCAGTCACATCCGCCGGCACACCCCGGGTGTCGCTGCCTCTTGACTCCCGACTCAGCCTAGGCTGCGCCTATGCGCGCGCCGACTGACATGCCCCGCCGCCGACCGCGGCTGTCGCGCCGGCGCATTTGGCTGATCGTCGGTGTACTCGTCGTCGTGATCCTGATCCTGTCACTGCGGGGCATCGCGGTCTTCTACACCGACTACCTGTGGTTCGACTCGGTCAACCTCAGCAACGTGTGGAAAGGGACGCTGGGCGCCAAGGTCGGCCTGGCGCTGGTGTTCATGGCGCTGTTCTTCGTGGCCATGCTGGTGAGTCTCACGATCGCCGACCGGCTGGCGCCCAAGTTCCGTCCCCTCGGCC
Source organism: uncultured Actinomycetes bacterium (assembly GCA_963736925.1). Classification (GTDB taxonomy): domain Bacteria; phylum Actinomycetota; class Acidimicrobiia; order Acidimicrobiales; family CAVTQP01; genus CAVTQP01. The sequence goes on along the minus strand of CAVTQP010000001.1, from coordinate 9,852 downwards.
CCGAGGACGAGCTGGTGCAGCGCTACCAGGACGCGGTCGGCAAGCATGCCCGCGCCGTTCGCATAGTCGCGTCGGTCGTGCTCGCCATCCTGATCGGGGTGCAGGCGTCGGCCCACTGGAAGGACTGGATACTCTTCTCCAACTCGGTGCCCTTCGGGGTGAAGGACCCGCAGTTCCACACCGACGTCAGCTTCTTCGTCTTCAGGCTGCCCTTCCTGTCGTTCCTCGTGAGCTGGCTGTTCATAGCCCTGCTCGTGATCGCCATCATGACGACGATCGCCCACTACCTGAACGGCGGCATCCGTTTCCAGGGGCCCGGCCAGCGGGTCAGCCCCCAGGTGAAGGCCCACCTCTCGGTTCTCCTGGGTCTCATGGCCCTGGACAAGGCCTTTGGCTACTGGTTCCAGCGCTTCTCGCTGGACACCTCCACGAGGGGTTTCGTCCAGGGCGCCACCTACACCGACGTGCACGCCCAGTTGCCTGCGCTCACCCTTCTAATGTGGATCTCCATCGCCGCGTTCGTGATCCTGGTGGTGAACATTTGGCTGCGCGGCTGGGTCCTCCCAATTGTGGGAGTGGGGCTGTGGCTGTTCCTCTCGCTGGTCGTCGGGGCCATCTACCCGTGGTTCATCCAGACGTTCAAGGTCCAGCCGTCACAGAACACCCTGGAGCGTCCCTATATCGCGAGGAACATCACCGCGACCCGGACGGCGATGGGAATCAACAACGTCCAGCCTTCGGGCTTCGCCGCCAACACGTCGCTCACCGCCAACCAGCTGACCACCGACATTCCCAGTTTGAACTCTGTGCGGTTGTGGGAGCCGAATTTTGCAGAACCGACCTTCGAGAGGCTTCAAGACATCCGTTCCTACTACCGGTTCAACGAGCTGGCCCTCGACCGCTATCTGGTCAACGGTCAGCTGACCCCCGCCATAGTCGCGGTGCGCCAACTCAACACCGACCAGCTACCGGCCCAGTCGTGGGTCAACTCGCACCTCCAGTACACGCACGGCTACGGCGCGGTGCTGTCCCCTGCCAACACCGCAACAGGCGACGGCAACCCGCAGTTCGCGGTGGGCAACCTGCCTCCGGCCTCGAGCCAGGGCGTCCCCAAGATCACCCAGCCCTCGGTCTACTTCGGGCTGAACGCCAACGGCTACGTGATAGCCAACACCAAGCAGTCCGAGATCGACTTCCAGCTCCCCAACGGAAACACGCAGTCGACCCACTACACGGGAGCGGGCGACGTGGCTGCTGGCTCCCTCGTTCGGCGCGCGGCGTTCGCGCTCCGGTTCGGGGACATCAACCCGCTGATCTCGGGTCAGGTCACCAGCCAGTCGAGGGTGTTGTTCGTCCGGGACATCAGAGACCGGGTGGCGAAGGCGGCGCCGTTCCTTCAGTTCGACGCGGACCCGTACCCGATCCTCTTGCACGGCCGCATCTACTGGATGCAGGACGCCTACACCACCACGGATCGCTACCCGTACGGTCAGACCGGAGACATCAGCGCCGTCAACAGCGGGAGCGGTCTCAACGCCAGCTTCAACTACGTGCGCAACTCGGTGAAGATCCTGATCGACGCCTACAACGGCAACATGACCTTCTATCAGATGGATCCCCACGACCCGATCATCAGGGCGTACTCGAAGGCGTTCCCCGGGATGTTCGTACCGGCGTCGAGCATGGACGCAGAGCTGCGGGCGCACCTGCGGTATCCGGAGGACATCTTCGCGGTGCAGGCGGCGATGTACGGCCGTTACCACATCACCAACGCCGCCAACTTCTACGGCGCCAGCGACGCGTGGAACATCTCCCAGAGCCCCGGCGAGGGGTCGCCGTCCGCCGCCCTGTCCACCACGGCGTCCACCAACGCGCAGGGCAACCAGGTGGGACCGACCCGCACTACACGAATGAGCCCCATCTACCAAGTGATGACGATCCCGAGTGAGTCCAACCCGACGTTCAACATCCTCGAGGCTTTCGTACCGGTCTCCCAGAACGACCAGAACCAGATCCTCTCGGCTTTCATGGTCGCCGAGAGCGACCCGGGCCACTACGGGCGAATGAAGGTGTTCGTCACCCCAAGAGGCACGCAGGTCGACGGGCCTGCCCTGATAGACGCCCGGATCAGCGCGGTGCCTCAGATCTCGCAGACGATAAGCCTGTTGAACCAGCAGGGCTCGAGCGTCGTGCTGGGCAACGTGTTGATGGTGCCGGTCGAGAACGGGATCCTCTACATCAGGCCGCTGTATGTGTCCTCGAGCCGAACCAACCTCCCGCAGTTCAAGTACGTGATCGTCGTGTACGGCAACAATGCGGCGATGGATACGAACCTGCCTAACGCGATCGCGAAGGTGTTCGGCACCGCGGTGCCAGGTTTTGGAGGCGCGCCATCAGCCCCAAGCTCCACGGGTGCACCCGCGCCGTCCTCCGGTGGGGCCGCCTCGAATGCGAACGTCCGCAACCTACTCAGCCAGGCCCAGAACGCGTACAACCAGGCTCAAGCCGCGCTCGGGTCGGGCAACTTGGGCCAGTACCAGGCTGACGTCAACCAGATGGACAGCCTTTTGAACCAGGCCTTCCAGGCGGCCCAAGGCGGCAGCTCCAGCTCGACAACGACGCCGAGCACGGGAACGAACGGGGCGACGGGGACGAGCGGGGCGGCGGGGTTGAGCCCCACCACGACCCCCAACAACTCCGCCTGAGTTCCTGCGCGCTGGCGCGCGCTCGTCGCGTTTGCACGGGCGGTGCCGGTCAAGTGATCGTCCCGGGAATCGCGCCGTGGCGGCATCGCGCCTCTAGGGCGAGCGACCCCCAAAGGGCTGGCGCGCGGAACGTGCCGTCGCGCCGTCGGGCTGCACGGCGGGCGATCCGCCCAAAGCCTGGCGCCCGGAAATGCGTCGTAGCGTCGTCCCGTTTGCGGGGCGCGTGAGCCGCCAAAGGGCTGGCGCCCGGAAGTGTGCCGTCTCGCTCCCACCGTCCGTGCCGGCGAAGCAGTCAGGCTCGGGAACGCGCCGTCCTGCTCCCTGGCCGGTGCCTATAAAGCCCTCGTGGCCCGGAAACGCGCCGTTAACCGAATGGTCGCCGTATCGAATCGAATGGGTGACCCGGAAGAAACAGCTCGGAGTTGCCTTGCGAAGGGAAACCGTCGCAAGGAGAGACCCAGTGACACTCGCCAGCCACACGACCGTGTACATATCCCGCCGCGCCAACATCAGTCCTCGCCGGGTTGGAGCGCTCTTTGACAGGTTCATCTCAGGGTTGCGAGTGGGCGGCCGGGGAACGTCGGAGATACGCGCGGGGCCGGCGATGGTGAGGGTGGCGCGGGCGTCGGCGGCTGCGTCCTTGGGATTCCCGGCGTCGCCCGAGTGGCGGGCGCCAGATGGGTCGGCGTCTAGAGGCAGCTCGGCACTGCAGACTTCGCCCGGGCTCCTGGGGGTTCCGAGTTCCAGCAAGGATGGTGTTCGATCCGCTCCAGGCGATGGCCCTGCCCTTCCACGGGCCCGACCAACCTCTGATCCGCTCCGTCTTGGGTGACCTCCATTCGGAGCGAGGGAAGGTGTCGAAGGTGGTGCTGGAGATCAACGAGTGGGGTCCGGAAGAGATCGAGGTGGGCCTCCAACTGGCCGTGCGCACCGAGCTCCGCCTTCCGAGATGGGAAAGGCAGCACCTAACGGCCGGCTCCGCTGTCGCTGACGCGGTGGTGAGCAACCTGTTGATCCTGGCGAAGGACGACGTCGGGATGAGCGGCTCCGCCGTCGTCGAGGCTCGGGCCAGCTGAGGGAGGTGGGATCCGATTGGCCAGCTGTTATGCTTGTTAACTCACCGCGGGGTGGAGCAGTCTGGTAGCTCGTCGGGCTCATAACCCGAAGGTCGCGGGTTCAAATCCTCCCCCCGCCACTAGTTCCGCTGGTCGCGCGCGCGCCCTTTGTGCATGGGCACAGGCCGCTTACCAGCGGTTTCGCGTTCGGGCCTCGTCGATATCCACAGGTTTATCGGGGCGATTTCTCGGGGCCTTATCAACTTCGTGTACGCATGCCCTGTGCAGGGTGGCACGACCGGTGCGGCGAGTGAGCAGCAGGTTCGTGTTGATCTCTTTGATAGAGGTCGCGGTGCATCGTGCTGCATAGAGCGTGCGCTATGCGTTGCCCTTCTCAATGGTGAGCCCGCCGCGCTCGTGACGTCTCTGACCACAATTCGGTTACTGCGGCCATGCTGATGTGCGTGGCTGACGGTCAATACGTCGAGAATCGCGGTGCGGTCAGACCTGAGTCGGAGCTCGAAGAGCCGACACATGGTCGTCGAGGTCTCGGCTGGATCTTGGCGGGTGTCGGCCTCGCAGGACTGGTTGCTGCTTCGGTGCTTCACCCAACGGCCGCCCGGTCGGCGGCCGCCCAGGACTGGCCACCGTTCGTTCTCGTTGGCGGGTTGTTGCTCATCGGCCTGGTTGCCGACGAGGACGGCCTGGTTGCGGCCGTTGGCCATCGACTGGCGCGAACAGCTCCAAGCGGGATCGTCCTGTTCTGTGGTGCCGTCGTAATGATCGGTGACTGCGCTATTGAACCTCGATACTTCGGCGGCATTTCTCACCCCTGTCCTTATCTATACGGCGCGCAGCCGTGGCGAGGGCGAGGCCCCGCTTCTCTACGGCTGCTTGCTGCTTTCCAATGCCGGCTCGCTCTTCCTGCCTGGTTCGAACCTCACCAACTTGATCGTCCTCGGTCATCTGCACCTAAGCGGTGGCCAGTTCCTCGCTCACATGTGGGCCCCCGCGCTGGTGGCGCTGGTCGTGACCGCGGCGGTCATCGCCTGTTTCGAGCACCGTTCGCTGCGGGTGCGGACCGACGACACCACCTCCGCAGGTCGCCCTGTGCTCGGCCTCGGGCTGCTCGGGGTGCTCGCTGCCACAATGCTGGTGGTGTTCCTGCACAACCCGGCGATCCCCGTTGCCGCAGTGGGCATCGCCGTCGTAGGTGTGCGGGTCGCAACTCGCAAGGAGAACGTGCCGCACGCTGCCGACGTGCTCGGTGTCCCGGTGCTCGTCGGTCTGTTCGGGGTGGCGGTGGCCCTCGGCACGCTCGGTCGGGTGTGGTCCGGTCCGGCGGATCTGCTGGCCCACCTCGACCGTTGGGGAACGGCTGCGGTTGCGGTGTCGTCGGTTCTGGTCAACAACCTTCCCGCCGCATCACTCCTGGCGGCCCGGCGGCCGGAGCACCCCTTTTCGCTTCTCATCGGGCTCAATCTCGGTCCGAGCCTGTTCGTCAGCGGATCTCGCCTGGTTCCTGTGGCTGCGGGCGGCCAGGTCGGCCGGAGCGCAGCCGTCGGTTGCCAGAGCATCCCGACTTGGGCTCGTGGCGGTGCCGCTATCTATGGCCTGCGCCCTCGCGGTTCTCACGCTGTCGGGGTTGGGGTAGTGGCGGAATGGGTGATAGCTCGTTCGCATGGCCTCTCTGGCAGCCGCCGGACGGGAACTTGGTCACCTCACCTCTTCAACCTGCTCGATCAGCTCGGCCAGCCGTTGACGAGCCCGATGTCGGCGCATTCTGGTGCGAGCGTCGTCGGGACCGTTCGGGGACCCTGCGTCCTCGGCCAGTGGTGCAAGAATCGCTTCGCGCTCGTCGGGTGTAAGAGCTGAGAGACCGTCGACAACGGCGTCCACCACGAGGTGGGTCTCCACCACGTCGGCTGGATCAGGCTCCGTTGGCTGTTCGGGTACAGCACCCAGCTCGATGCGTGCACGCTGGCGCCATTCGGCTTGGACCTCGTGCCATGCAACGACGGTCACCCAATTGATCAAGCCCGCGAAGCTGTCGAAACCGTCAGTGCGGCACAAGGCTCGCAGAGCGGCCGTCTGGACAGCGTCATCGATCGTTGCCGGTGGTGCACCGCGCTTCCGCAAGACGCGGGCGACTCGCTCGGTCACGGATCTCCACGCGTCCTCCCAGGCCAGGGGAGATTCTGAACTCGTTGATCCAGACGCACTCCTCCTTCAGGGTCCGATAGAGCCGCCACAGCAAGGCTGGAGTCAACAAAACGGCTCCCGAGAGGAGCCGTTTTGTTAGGCCAGGGGCCGGTTGTTCAGCCGACCGCGGCTGCCTCGACGGCCTGCACCATGCCTGGTGCGTGAGCGACCTCGACCTTGCGAGGCTTGGCCTGCTCGGTCACGGGGATGGTGACCGTAAGCACACCGTCTTGGTACGTGGCCGTGATGTGGTCGCGATCAAGGCTCTCCCCGAGGAACAGCTGGCGCCCGAACTCGCCCTGGGGACGCTCCGTGATCTGGATCTGATCGTCCTCGCCTCGGGTCCAGGAGCGTGTCGCCCGCACGCTCAGGACGTCCCTCTCGACCGTGAGCTCGATAGAGTCGGGATCTGCACCTGGCAGGTCGAGGTGAACCTTGAACTCGTTGCCCCGACGGTACGCGTCCACAGGGACCTGCCGAGCACGGCTTTCCCTTAGCAGTTCCTCCGTGATCCGGTCGAACTCCCTGAACGGCTCGAATCTCATCAACATGACTGGACTCCTTTCGCTGACCCTCGAGCTACTCGGCGTCGGCGACAGTCGGGCCTCGATGTCTGGATCACATAATATTCCAGTTGGATGAAACTAGCAAATTATTTCTAGAAAAGTTAGGCTAGGCTTATCGGTGATGGCGGACTGGAGCTTTCTCACCAAGCACGCCCGGGTCCTGGTATGCATCGCCCACGACCCCGGGATGCGGTTGCGCGACATCGCCACGACGCTGGGTATCACCGAGCGCGGTGCCTATGGCATCGTCACCGACCTGGCCGCAGCCGGTTACCTTGTCAAGGACAAGGACGGCCGTCGCAATCGTTACCAGGTCCAAGCTCACCTGCCCCTGAGAGAAACCATCGGCCGAGAACGGTCGATTGGTGAGGTGCTGGAGCTACTGGTCGACGCGAACGCCCCCGGCCGTCGGTTCGTTCACGATCATCGGCAAGGTCAAGGCGGCTTCGCTCTGGAGTCGGTGCCTTCGGGGCGCAGGAAGGCTGATACGGACAAGAAGAGAGTAGAGAGCGCTTCGGCTCGGGTGAAGAGCGTCAAGGCCACCAACTCGTCGTCGAGGCGAGCAGCGAAGGCTTCCAAGCAAGCCAAGTCAACGACGACCAAGCCATCGCAGGCGAGGCGGATGAGAAAGTCCCCTCGATAGGCGTTGGTGCAGCTCAGTTCATTAGCGGTGGGCTGACCCGCACATACTCGGTGACCCTGGGTCTCGTGCCGTCGGAAAACTCGACCAGCTCACTGATGGGTGAGGCCCTCAGTATGTGGTTGGCGGGTTCGGCCGAGCACTGGTGTCGACGTTCGAAATCGCGGCGCCCCTCTTCCAGGTGCCTGGCGTCTCAATGTGAAGACGGGCTTGTCGAGTCCGGCAACGCTTCTAGCAAGGACTTGGCTCGCGGTGAGGTCAAGGCTCAGATCAGCTAAGGACGAAGAGAGGGTCGCGCTCAATCGGCTGCGTGGTTGGCGAAGGAGTCGGTGAGGATCTACCTGACCGACGACCCTGGTGAGGCAGCGGTGCTCCTCGACAAGGCGAGCTGCTTGGAGGATGAAGTCCCCGAGGTCAAAGCCCTCGGGAACACCCTTCGACGCTGGAGGACCGAGATCCTCGCTCATCTCCGCACCGGCGCCTCGAATGGACCGACCGAGGGGCTAAACCTTCTCGTCAAGAAGGCGGAGCGCTGCGGCACGGCTTTACCAGCTTCGACAACTACCGCCTGCGCGTGTTGCTGCAGACCGGCGGCGTCACCTCGCCGACCCATCAGAAGCCACCGAGGATCCGGATGCGCTCTCCCCACTCAAACGTGTACAACCCGCTTATCGGCACCCACAGGCTTTGGGTTCGACCGCGACGCCCGCACGAATCGCAGCCCTGCTCGTCGAACAGTGTCCTTCCGGCGCTACGTGGGGCAAGATAGGGAACATGCTCGACCTTGTCATCCGTGCCGGCACCCTGGTCGACGGGACCGGGGAGAAGCCCCGGACCTCGGATGTGGGGGTGCGAGACGGGCGGGTGGTGGAGGTGGGCCGGGTCACCGAACGGGCCGGGCGCGTCATCGACGCCGACGGCGCGCTGGTAACCCCAGGCTTTGTGGACATCCACACCCACTACGACGGCCAGGTCACGTGGGACTCCCTTATCCAGCCGTCATCGGGTCACGGCGTCACCACGGTCGTGATGGGGAACTGCGGCGTGGGCTTCGCGCCCGTCCGTCCCACCGACCACGCCCAGTTGATCGAGCTCATGGAAGGCGTCGAGGACATCCCCGGCGCCGCGCTCCACGAGGGGCTGCCCTGGGATTGGACGAGCATCCCCGAGTACCTCGACGCTATCGAACGGCGCCCGTACGACATCGACGTCGCCGCCCAGGTCTGCCATGGCCCACTGCGGCTTTTCGCCATGGGCCAGCGCGGCGCAGATCGTGAACTGGCGACGGCCGACGAGATCACCGCGATGGGCCGGCTTGCCGCCGAAGGGGTGCGTGCCGGCGCCCTGGGGTTCACGACCTCACGGACGCTCAACCACCGCACCAGCCGGGGCGCACCGACGCCCACCTTGACCGCCGCCCGGGAGGAACTCGTCGGCATCGCCCGCGCCTTGGGCAACGTCGGCGCCGGCGTGCTGCAGGTGGTCTCGGACTTCCCCGATTTCGACACCGAGATGGAAACGCTGCTCGAGATGATGCGGGTATCAAACCGCCCGTTGTCGGTGTCGCTGTCGCAGGGCCGCACGGGCGTCGGCCACCGCCACATTCTCGCCGCAATCGCGGCGGCCAACGACGAGGGCCTCAATATGCGGGCTCAGGTACCGGCCCGCGGCATCGGCGTGCTCATCGGTCTAGAAGGCTCAGTGAATCCGCTGCGAGGCTCGGAGAGCTACCGGGCCTTGGAGGGGCTGCCCTTGCCCGATCTGGTGGCGACCCTGTCGGATGCGGCGCTGCGCACCAGGATCCTGGGAGAGTTGCCCCGGGGCATCGACATCCTCGACCGTGTCTTCGAGCTGGGCGATCCGCCCGACTACGAGCCCGCGCCTGCGGACAGCATCGCCGCCAGGGCGTCGCGTGCCGGCACCTCCGCCGAGGAACTGTTCTTCGAGCTCCTCCTCGCCGACGGTGGGAAGGCGCTGCTTTACTGGCCCATCCTCAATTACTTCGACGGCAACCTCGACGCCGCCGCCGAACTGCTCGCCGATCCCTACACCGTCCCGGGTCTCAGCGACGGCGGCGCCCACGCGGGCACGATCTGCGACGCCAGCTTCCCCACGACCTTCCTTTCGTACTGGGGCCGGGACCGCACCAAGGGCACGCGCTTCGCGCCAGAGTGGATCGTTTCGCGTCAGTGCCGGGCGACGGCCGAGGCAGTCGGGCTGCTCGACCGCGGCATCGTGGCGCCGGGCTTCAAGGCCGACCTCAACGTCATCGACTTTGAACGCCTCGGCTTGGCCAAGCCGCGGCTGGTGTTCGATCTCCCCGCCGGGGGGAAGCGCCTCCTGCAGGCCTCGTTCGGGTACCTGCATACCTTGGTGAGCGGGGTCGAGGTGACGACCGGCGGCGAGTCGACCGGCGAGACTCCCGGCCGGCTAGTACGGGGCCCAAAGGCGATGCCGGCCCGATGACCGTCCCGTCCGCGGCCACCATGAAGGGTGCCAGGCTACGATCCCATGCCTGACCTTCAGGCCCACAGTGCAAATGCTTGTGGCTGCGATCAACGGGCACGCGCGACGTGTCGGCGTGTAGAAACAGCACGATGCGAGCCTACGAATGTGTCCTGCTGGACTCTGTGGATGAGCAGCTCCAGGCTGCGGGTGTCGCCGCGTGGGCATCGTCTGGGAAA